>NZ_LMKH01000022.1 GCF_001421415.1 Sphingomonas sp. Leaf208 | reverse complement strand
ATACTTTGATGGGATCTCGGCGCGGGGTGGAGCAGCCCGGTAGCTCGTCAGGCTCATAACCTGAAGGTCACAGGTTCAAATCCTGTCCCCGCAACCAACAAAAACCCGCAAGTCTAAAGACTTAGCGGGATTTTCGTCTTTTCGACAATCCGCGTCAAGCAAGCCAGGTATCAACGGGGTATCGACCTAGAGCGTGAATCGGCGTAGCGGATGACCGCAATTATCTCCTGGTCGCGTCTTTTGGTGAAAAACGAATAGGCAGTTATAGACAGCCGCAAATGCTCAGCTGCCGGTTGTTCAGGCCAGATCTCGCAATTCGGATGCTGAACCGACCGAATGAGGCACGCCGCGATCGCGGCTTCGTGCCACGTCATCGGCGTGCAAAATGAGCTCCAGGTCTGGCACCGCGGTCAGCAGTTCTTCGAACTCTGGAGCAGCTACTAGCCTTCCACGTCGTGCCGGTCTCCCCCGGCTGGGCCGACCGGTGGCGCAACCGCTACGCGAAGAGGTCGATGAGGCCGCGGCCGTGGTCGCATGAGACTGTCCTCGCCTTCGGCGAAAAGTTGGGCGCGGCCCGCAACGGGGGCTGAGCTGCACGCACGCGTCGGCCGCATGATCGCCGACCTACAGCGCAAGCTGGCCACTGCCGAGTTCGACCGCCGCAGCTTGTTTCCTACGACCACCCTGGAGTCCGACTCTCGGGCTTGGCTCGGCCATGCGGTCGACGGTCTCCGACGGCCCTGGTTTTCGATTGTGCAGGAGGCCGAGACGGCTACCGCCGCCCGGACGGATTTACGAATCGAGTTGCGCAGCGCCAGTGCGGCCGTGGTTGTGGTAGAGATCAAGCTCATCCACAGATGGAAGCACGGCGAGTTACTGGATAGCTTCCACTCACAGCTCGTTGACCGCTATCTTTGTGCGACAGGGTCAGGCACGGCACTTACCTGCTCGTCGATCTTGGTCGCCGACCGAAGGGAACCTTGCCGGACGGCTCGTCCCCTGACAGCGCGACTTTGATCATCGTGTTGAACGCCTCCGCGACGGGAATGGCTGCCAATGGCGGGCCGGTCGCAATAGCGCAGCTTTTCAAGGTGGAGCGCTCTAAGCGTAACGGGCGCCGCGACGAGGCGGCAACGGCATCCGATGTGATCTAATCGGCGCGCCGAAAGTGCACCGCAGCGGAACAAGCTCTAGATATCGTTTGACGCCTGATCCTTATCGTCCGTCGGTCGCCGGTGGTTGTCGCGAGCTTGGAAACGTCGCCGCTGCTGAGTTTAAGACTTGGCGACGAAATCGCACGCGACCGCAGCTGGTAGATGTACGTGGCGTTCGCGAGGACACGTACGACAGTCTTGGCCAAGACGTTCGCTAACCAAGGTGCCGCGGGTTCCTTAAAACCGAATAACTGGCAGAGTTCGATGAGCCACGTGGTCGGAAAGGTCATCCAGCGCGCAGTTAGCCAACCCACGCACAATTTTAACCAGCGCCTTATGTCCTATTACGAGAAACCCGCGGCGGAGCGCATTGGAAGACCTGCGCCTCGAGCGGCTCAGTCGTCGGTCTGCGCGGTCCAAAAGAGCGAATGCCTGTTCAATTTTTTTGCTGTGGCCAATCAGTGGTCCGAACCGTAGGAATGGATGCAGCGGGCCTTGGGGATGCGTCTGCGGGGGCGGCGCATGGCAAAAAAATCTGGACGGCGGAATTCTAACTTTCTTGGGAAATACCGTCTCGACGATGCTTATCTCCGCGCGCCTGATCGTAAGACTGGCCGGGTAGGCCTGATCGAGGGCACCGGCCCTGGGGGAGAGCACGTTCTGGTCAAGACCTGGCCTCGCTCCGCACGCCAGAACGACGCGGATCTCGAGTCAATTTGGCGCAACGAGATCCGGCAGTTGCACCGTATGGCCGGCCATCCGGTAGCGCACGAGGTCATAGCTCGGCTCGCGGACGCGGGGAGCGACCAGTCTGGCTTCTATCTGGTCATTGAACCAGGTGCGCGGCGACCGATTGCTACGTCTTTGGATCAAGGGAGAGCTGCCGACTGGATGAATGCACCACGGCAGCCGGCGAACCGAGTCCGTACTTGGCGCAATCTTAAGCGGATCGCCCTCGGGCTTGAGGCACTGCATTCTGAGGGCATGCTACATCGGGACCTGGACGCTTGGTCGGTGCTGAGCGCGGGCAGCGAGGAACCGGACTTCCAACTCACAGGGTTTGAGTGGTCGATGCGATTGGCAACAAGTGCAGCGCCTGGCAAGGCCACCGTGCGCAAGTCAGAGGGTGCGATCTCATTTCGCGGCGACTGGTCGGCATTTGCGAAACTCACCGCCCGACTGATCGACGCTGATTGGGAGAGAGTCGCCAACTTAGGCATTCCCGCCTTCGAGGTCGCCGAACACCTCTTCGCGGCTGAGGTGCGCCTGCTGCGCGTGATGTCTGGGCTTGAGTCGCTGGACGTTCTGGACGGCGACGTGGTGCTGAAGCGTATCGACCAGATCATTACGACGGTTGCTGCGGAGGCCGCAGGCAAAGAAGCGAAGCTTCATCTTGTTCTGGATTTGCGTGCTAACTCGGCCATCGCCCGTACGGTCGCGGCACGCTTCGAGACGGACACGGCAAGCATCGCCGCCGAGCTGCCCGCTATAATCGAGAATGATCTCTCCGAGGGGCCTCTGCTTGTCGCGGTGGCCGAAGGCGATGAACCCGTCAAGCTGATGCTGCGAGGCCATGACTTCTGGTACCGGCTGCGTCCCTACCGTGCGCCCCGTGCGCTCACTTCGTCATGGGAGTACGCCGAGTGCGCTTCCATGGCGCGGCAGGGTCCAGCCCCGATCAACGTCGCCGGCACCCTGCAACTGGCGCCGGCGGGGCTGGAACTTATAGCTTCGGCCGAGGCTCCAGCGCGCTTCGCGCGTAGTCGCGGACGGGTGCGTGGGTGGGATACGCCCCGCGCTCAGATGACTGTCGGAGACGTTGAGATCGACGCAGCCGCCGAGTTTCACCGCGCACTCACGCTCACCTTGGTCATAGAACTGCTATTCGCGGTAGCTGAGACTTTTCCTGTGCAACTTCTTCCGGCGCGCACTGCTGACACCGCTGGCGACGAGGTCATCATCCATGCCGTGCCTCGCAGCGATCCCGAACGCGATGGCCTGTCGGACGCGTTAGACATAGCATCACCGTCGGACCGGCTAGACATCGCCCTGACCGGCGATGGTCTTCGGCGCGAGGGATGGATTCTCACGACCGAGGAGAATCTTGGTCAGCAAAATGCGCGTGACGGCGAGTGGAAGTTTGATGGCATCTTGCGTCGCGCGGGCAAGCAGAATGCTTACCGATTCAGAGGCGCCACACGGCCTTCCGACGGCGAACCGCTGTTCTTGGTACCAGAAGATTCCGTGGGCCGGGATACCCAGCTCAGACGGAGATTGAAGGCACTTGGAGCTCTGCGTGATCATCTTGAGTTGCAGCGCGCATTGACCAGCCCGGTTGCCGAATTGACCGCTAGCCATGATCCGCAACCAGCCGACGCGGAGCTGGGAGATCTCGACGAGTCCAAGCGGGAGGCGTTGCGACAGATCATCGGATCCCTGCCTCTGTTCCTCGTACAGGGGCCGCCGGGCGTTGGAAAGACTCGGCTGGTGAGGGAACTCGTCAAGCGGCGGCTGAATGAAGAGCCAACGATGAGGTTCCTGCTCAGTGCGCAGAGCAACGCCGCGGTCAACCACCTGCTGGGGGAGGTCGTCCCGGCAATGCAACACATAGAGCCCGCGCCTCTAATCGTGCGAACCGGTGCCAATCGTGAGGGCGAAGCTCCCAGCGAGCATCGTCTGGCGCTCGTGAGCCAGCGAACCCTCGGCGAGATCGCCGCAAGCGACCTGGTCGCCAATGCGAGACCGGCATTGCGGGAGCGCTTTCTGAAGCTCGAACGTGGAGCCCGGGCCAACGATACACGGAAGGCCGGCACGAAATCTAAGCACTCGGCAGACTTGCGGAACTTCGAAGGTGTGGTGATGAGAGCGGCAAACCTCGTTTTCGCGACCACCAATTCCGCCGACCTCGAGCGAATGATCGAGGAGCACAGTCAGTTCGACTGGAGCATCATTGAGGAGGCTGGAAAGGCGACCGGGACAGAGCTTATCGCACCACAACTGCTCTCGCACCGCCGGCTGATGATCGGGGACCACAAGCAACTTCCACCTTTTAATGCCGATAGAATGATCGCGTTCCTGAGCATGCCCGAGAAGGTGGCGGGCGCCCTCGGAGCCGGCGCGGACTTCATTGGCCGCTCCCTCAGAGACGAGACTACTGAAGCCATCCTCGACGAGGTCGAGGAAAATCCCGAGACAGCGGCGGCGCTTTGCGCCCGTGCCATCGAGGCGACCACGCTTTTCCAGACACTTATAGAGCACGAGTTCCGCAGGAAGCTGGGGCGGTCGGGCCGCAAGTTCGCGATGCGCCTGAACGAACAGCACCGGATGCATCCAGCGATCGCCCGCATCATCGGCATCACGTTCTACTCGGATCACGAGGGCAACGGGCTTACCACACATGCCGAGAGCGAGAAGAGGTTCGCCACCAAGCCCTGCCCAATCATGTCGCTCGATCCGAGCAAGGTCCCCGAGGTTCCGATCCTGCTCATCGACATCCCATCAAAGCAGGCTTCTGGAGGCAATGTCCGTGGCGAGGAGTCGCCGCGTTGGCACAACAGAGAGGAGCGCGAGGCGGTCCGGCTTCTCCTTTCACAGCTCCGTCCGGCAGGACTCCCGGGAGCGCCGACCATGGCGCTCCTGTCGCCCTATGCCGAGCAGGTGAAGCGAATGAGGGATATGCTCGCGGCAGAGCCTGACCTAGACCCCGCATTGCTCGGCTTCGCCGCGCCCGGCGTGGACGAGAGGCGGTGCTTCACTGTGGACTCGTTTCAGGGCAGTGAGGCGGACATCACGATAATATCGCTCGTGCGCAACAACTCGCACACCAATATCAGGAGCGCGCTAGGCTTCTTGTCAGACTTCCGTCGAATGAATGTCCTATTGAGCCGCGCGAAATGGCGTCTCATAGTTATCGGCTCTTTCGATTTCCTCAAGGAGATACTTGAGGGCGCGCGCATCCAAGGTCGCAGTGCCGAGATCGAATTTATTGGCACGTTGTTCCAGGCGCTTGACGATGCACCACCGACAGACGTTCGCCGTATCAGCATCGTTCAGTTGCGGGAGGGCGAAGCGTGAGCGCCGTCCGCGTTGCGATCCCAGTTTATCGTGGCAAGCGAAAATTTCATCTGGAGCGGGGGCGGCGCTGGAGCATCGTTGAGCACTTGGTACTGGCCGCGTTAGTGGAGAAGTCACAAGGGGTCTCCGCGATCGCAAAGGCTGGGCAGATGCATCAGCGCGTGGTGATCGAGATCCTGATCCGCCTCATGCGGGCCGGGTGGGTCGAATTGGCGTCATCTCCAAGTGAACTCGTTTTCGCTGCGACCCCCACCGGTATCGTCGCTGCCAGCAAGGCGGAACTGCCAGCTGCACCGACGCCCGATTCGAGGTGGATGAACTTTGTCGTGGACCGTATCACTGGCACCGTTTTTAAGCCTAGAGAACTCCCGTTTCTGCATAGGAGTACCGTGATCGAGCGCGAGCGGCGAGAAGCCATCGTGTGGTTGGAGGCATCCGTAGGGGAGAGCGAGTACCAGGTCGAGGATTTGGTCGAGCACCTGTTTCGTCCAGACGAGCATTTCATCGGTATGGACCGCGCAGGTGATCGCCTCATGGAGCGCTACTCGCTCGTCCTAGTGCGAAACGGAAAGGTCGATGGACTGCCGGAGCGGGCGCCGGAACGTCTCGTACAGGCCGTGCTCGATGCGGCAAAGCGCGGATCGGCAAGTCGTCCGGGCCAGCCGGTCACAGTTTCGGCGCCGCCACCGGAAGCGTTCGGAGAATTCGAGCGGAAGGCCAGGCAGATTACCCTCGAGGAGGAGGACCTGCTGATCGGAGGACGGGCGAACGAGCAGGCTCTTCTCCAACTGATCTCAGGCGCGCGCGAGCGACTAATCGTCCACTCTACCTTCGTAAGTGATAAAGCCTTCGAACGGCTCAGGCCCGCCCTCCTGGAAGCCGCGCGGCGAGGCGCTCGCGTGGAACTTCTCTGGGGAGAGGGCGACGACGCGAAGTCGGTTGGACGCACGCGCCAGACGGTCGTGCGTATCCGCGAAAGACTGTCGAAGACGGGGGAGGACGAACTCATCCACCTCCACCCCTTCACGACACGCTCGCACGCGAAGTTTGTGATCGCAGACCGGATGGGTGGATCACCCCACGCGCTGCTTGGATCTTGCAACTGGCTTTCTTCTGGAATGACTTTGCTCGAGGGCGGTGTGAGAATACGCGACGCTCGCCTCGTGGGCGACTTGCTGTTCCAAGCTGCGGAGTTGAGCCGCGGGCGCGACGGTCACTGGAACGAGTTGACCTCACAACTCGCGGCGTATGCGGCAGCCGTTACAAGTGGGCTGCCGACCGGCGGCGGGCCCGTTTCGGCGACGCTCGTCTTCGGGGCCGAACATCGCGGGCTGCTGCTCCAGGCGACGGCAAAAGCGGAGCAGCGTTTATATATCGCAACCCATCGAGTGTCAGCGTCTGCGCGACAGGCACTGCTCATCCCTCTGGCCGCAGCGATCGAGGCGAAGCCTACGCTTACCGGGGAGGTGCGGTATGGGACCGTCCCGGACGCTGGCGATCCCAACTGGGCGACGATCGTAGGCGAGCTCAACATGGCCGGTATCACGGTGGTCCCACCGGGGACCCCCGAAGTCCATGCAAAGCTACTTGGGTGGGACACCGACGATGTCGTGATCACAAGCCAAAACTGGTTGTCTGCCGATCCCTCCCAAGGCAATCCCCGGCGTGAGTTGGGGCTTCACCTGCATGGCCCCGGTTTAGCTACCAAGGTAGCGGACGCGCTGAATGCCGCGGCCGCAAATAAGGAACCACATGGATAACCATCCCAGCCGCGCGACAGATGATCTCCTGCGCAAGATGTGGCAGACCAAAAGTGCACGCTTCAATGCGCACCACCGCCTGGAAAGGCGTCACCGGATCTCGATCGGGGCCACGTCACTGCTGTCGTGCTATCTCGTTGCGATCTCGCTCTACCAGATCGTCTTCGAGAGTTCGATCTCTCCCATCGGCATCAAGCTGCTGTCCGTGACCAATATCGTCGTGTCGGTGTTCCTCATCATGATCACCCTTATCGAGAGCGCTCGCAACTACGGAACCGAAGCCGAGCGCATGCGCGAGAACGCTCTCGCGATCTCGAGGCTGTACAACGAATTCCAGGCCCTGACGACGACGGAGGCGGACCAGCGACGCGACCGCTTTGCAAGTGACTATTCAGGCACGCTGAGCGACGCTCAACTTAATCACAAGGATCTGGACCGCAACCTGTTCCGCATTCCCAACGCGCGCGAGCTCAAAATTGCCTGGCCGGATTTCCTGCTCATCATACTCAACACTGCCTTGCTGCTCGTCTTGGAGTACTGGCTCTACCTTTCGCTCGTGCTTGTCCCGCCGCTACTGTTCTGGCACTTCCTCCCGAGGCTCTAGGAACGTCACCGGCGTCACCGGTCTCGTTGACACTTAAAGGCACGGCTCTCTGTTCCGGTCTGGCGCGTCTACGGCTATGTGAACGGTTGTCCGAAGCTTGGAAGCAGCAAAGGGCCCCCGAACGTCCACAAGTCGGTCCAGCCGTCCGGTCAGTATTGCCCAGCTAGAGTTCGCTCCAGCTGGACGGACGACGCGGCACGGTAACATGTCAGCGGCAACGGTGCTCCCGAGCGGCTTTGATCGCTGCTTATTTGACGCGCTGGTAGCGGCGGTGCGATGGAACCGTAGGCGTGCGCCCAATCGTCGGATATACCGGCGGGGTGATTATTAAATTCCGAGGGCGCGGCGGTGTACCTAAGCAAAACGCTAGTAGAGGTTTGTCGGGAGGTCGCGACCATTACTGAATGGAGTGCTTACGCTGCAGCGGAGAAACTTGGGCCTGATGCGTTGCGTAAGCAATATCCAGACGATTTTAGCGAATGTGCCGCCGAAGCCCCGGCCGTACCTTACCACGACCGACCGTACGAAGACCCTGTCGCAGCGAGGTTGTACCTTCACTCGAAAAGCGTTCAGCGAGAGCTGCTAAAACGTGCGGTGAAGAAGATCGTAAATGAGCGGTGGATAGCGCAAGCTCGGCGGGCGGGGCAGGCGTCGCGGGGTCCGATTGATCCTACGCTGCTGCTCTCTTTGAACATTGCCATTGATGCTACGACGATCGAATTCGAGGGAGTCAGATACTTCGATCTGGTCTTCCGTCCGCCGTTGGCTGACCGGTTCGAGGAATTAGTTCAACTTATTCGGAACCACGAGCCGGATATGGATCCGAGCCGTGACACGATCCCCGATTTCCAACGAGAGATCGAGGCGCTGACGCATAAACCAATCGCGCTCGCTAACTTCAAAGCAGCAATGCACGCAGCTGGCGTCTCTTCTCGATGGTTTGGCAAGGGGCGGAAGGCAGGGTCACCGTCGCACCAGAAATAGCGATTAAATGCCGGTTAAATCATCGGTGTTTTACTCCGCACGGATTGTGAGCATTCGCACTCTCGCTCAATAATGCGAGGGATTACGATGGTTTGTGTTGTTGCCCCCTAAAGGCCTGACAGGGCCTCGCAGGTTTGCGCGATGAACTCGCGGGGTGATCGATAGCGCAAAGCGCGGTGCGGATGCACCTCGTT
>NZ_LMKH01000021.1 GCF_001421415.1 Sphingomonas sp. Leaf208 | reverse complement strand
CGAGTTTGAACTCTCGGCTGAACTTCCGTCGTTGCATTTACACCCTCCGGTTCCGAAAACACCTTATCTCGGTGTCCACGAAACCGGCAGCAGCTCAGTCGACAGCGGTAAGCGCGTCGGTGTTTCGACCGCGATCGCTGACAAGACGAAGGTGCTAGAACGCGAGGTACGCGAACGACGGCAGGCCAATGAAATCCCGCGTAAGCCTATCCTGCCTGCCTGCCTGAGGGGCATCCGCGTATTTGCTCAGGTGGAACTCGACTACCCGTCCCGGCGATGATCATGATCTTTGAGAATAACCAGTGTCCACGGGGTTGGGCCGATCTGCCGCACCCTGTTGATCGCCCCATTCACATATCATGACCGCGTCGCGCAGCGACAGAATTTGGCGCGCCTACCGGCGCCGGCGCGACAGGATGTGGCCTTTAAGCCTGAGATAGCCCGTATGTTCGCAGAGAACTAAGCGGCCTAAGGTGCGCATAAGGTCGGCGGGCAGATGATGCGGGAGGGCTGCGTATCTCTCGTTGCACTATGGAACCGCTGATGCGCGAGATCGGCTTGGCACGGTAATTAGCGGCAAGCCGGCGCCCGACCATCAGCGATAAAGCGGCGCCGTGCCCGCGCGATCACGTCAACCGGCAGTTCTACGCCCCTGCGCCGAACATGCAGCGGGTGTCGGACTCCACCTATGTCGCGACTGGGGCAGGTTCGTCTACATCGGACCTTCGACGGGTTCAGGACCGGCTTCGTCATCGACAACCACGCCCGCCGGGGCGTCAGGTGGCGTGCCAACGGAACAACATTTCGCATTCGTACCAAACGCGATCGGGCAAGCCCTTCACGGCCGCGGGCCGCTCCCACGTGGCGGCATCTTTCACCACAGCGACTGCGGCTCACGATACGCGTCGATCACGTACGTTGAGCGGTTCGCCAAGGCCGGGATCGAGCCGTCGGTCGGCACGGTTGGCAACACCCTGCCTACCGACGCCGAACGTCAATATTATAGTGTCGCAGACAACATGGATATGGCGGCGTGACCCACAAAGCCAATGCCTTTGCCAGACCCGGCGGCTGTTCAAGCCGCGGTTTCGCGTCGACTAACCTAAGACCGTTCATGTCAGACTACGCGTCTACAAGCGGCCGCGGCTATCGAGAACAGGAACAGCTACTTGTCACTGTTCGTAGCGTCTTCGCCAATTATTATTTTTCAAGAGAAGGCAGACCTACTAGCACTCTTAGGAAACGCGGGAGCGCAGGCCGCGATAGCCAGCCAACATCGAGCGGATTTCGCAAAATATCAATTTGCAGTCTGCAGTGTGGTGATACCCTCTTTGGAAGAAAGGATCGATCAGGGTTTACCCTTAATCGCGCAACCACTCGGTTGTGATCTGGCCCCCATGCCCCTCCGGCGCCAACGCGGCGCGCAGAATTTCCAGCAAAGGCGGCAGCGCCTGCACGAAAGCGTAGGGCGGGTTGACGATATAGAGGCCTGCGCCGTTATAGATGCCGGGCTGATCGCCATCGTACAACCAATGCTCCACCCCCAGCAATTTCGGGATGCCGAGCTTTCGTAACTCTTCCTTCCACTGCCAATGCGTGGCGCGGTCTTTCAGCGGATACCAGATCACCGTCACGCCATGCGCCCATTTGCGAGAGGCAGCCGCAAGGGTGGCCGTGATACGGGCGCGTTCATCGGTCTGCTCGTACGGCGGGTCGACCACCACCACGCCGCGCGCGGTTCGGGGCGGCAGCATTGCCAGCCAAAGCTCGTAGGCGTCGCGCTCATGCACGGCAGCGGGTGTGTCGCGCATCACGCCGCGCAGGGTATAGGCGTCCTCGGGATGCTTTTCGTTCAGGATCAGGAAGTCCTGCGGCCGCAGAAGCTGCGCCAGTATCCGCGGCGAGCCGGGGTACAGATGCGGCTCGGCCCCGACATTCACCGCCTGCACGGCGGCGCGGTAGTCGTTCAGCAAGGGGTTCGGGTCGGCAAAGGCCCGCAGCACGCCCTGCATGGCCTCGCCGGTGCGCTGGGCATCCTCGCCGCCTAGGTCATACAGACCGCAGCCGGCATGAGTGTCGATTAGGGTCAGCGCGCCCTCTTTTTGTTGCAAGGCCCGGACGAGAGCGATCAATAGGCTGTGCTTCACCACATCGGCGCTGTTGCCGGCATGGAAGGAATGACGATAATTCATTGCGGCCCAAAATCCTGACGATTTACCTTTACGCGTGCTGCTAGGTGGTTGCCGAGCGCGAGGCGACCAAAGTAGCTGATCCGGTGCTAGTATAAAGCCGCGCAAAAACCTTCAACGCAGTTCTGCGCGAGTCCTCACGCCCGCGTTAGCGAAAGGGCAGGGGCTTCGGGACTGAATGTTGGCTTATACACTGCGCCGCGTCGGGCTTCGCGGGTAGCGAGCGCGATCACCAAGGGACCCGTCGTCCGCCGTAACTGGGGCGATAGAGGTTGGCCGCGCGAAGCATTTCCTCCGATGCCTTACGACGCGATTGCAGGGCACGCGCGCTATTGGCAAGAGAAGTTCAGGGGGGGAAGAGCCCGACCCCGCGCACACCGCCTACGCCACTGGGACGGCTTCGCTCAGCCGACAGGACGTCAACGGGGTCTATTGTAGGGTGGTGCTAAAGTTTTCGGTCAGGGGCTGGCAAAGATACTGATCACCAAAGTCATAAGGCGGTAGGGGCACTTTTGAGTCACTCGTTGCACGTAGGGCTATTCCGGGTTTGTTTGCGGCCGGTGACAATGACGTGGGATTGTTCAACCACCCCGTTGATCGATGGCATTGCTCTACGGGCGGAAGCTTGACAGACGCGGCAATGTCACGGTGCGCGTGTTGTCGAAGATCAGGGTCTGACGACCGCTTTGCCGGTGAAGCTTATGGCACAGACAGCGGTCCGGGCAGCTGCCGGGGAAACCATCTCAGGAGGGCATCGGACAGAGCTGCGGCAACAGCCGAGGGTTCGCCTGTTCGTGTGCCGCTAGCGCGCACCGTGGTCGCCTGTCCGGTCCAGACAACGTGATTGTCGCGGCGCAGCGACACGGTCACCTCGAGACGGGTGACGATCAGGCCATGCAACTGATCCTTCCCCGAGGGCAAAGTCAGCGACAGGCCTCTGAGCCCGGCCGCCATGCCCGGTCGACCTGATCGGTCATTGCCGGACCGGACGACGCCGCGCTGTGTCTGGGATACCTCGACCTTGGCGACGTAAAGGCTGTGGTTTGCGTCGGGTAGGGGCAGGAAAGCTGTTCGAAGGAGGGTTCGCTGCACGGCGTCCGTGAACGTTTTCGTGATAGCGGGAGACGTGGTCGGACGATCAGCAGCCACGATCGATATCGTGCCTGGCTTCACCACGGACGCAGCAATCGGCGATTGCACTAGCGCTGCGGCCGCGGCAAAAATAAGAACGTACATCTGATAGGCGCCGATCAATTACAGGTGACGAGGAGCGCTAACGGCATCGTGCCGGCCCTCCGCGGTAAAAGTGGTGGTCGATCTTGACCGAGTAACGATCGTGATCGCGCTCTTCCGTTCAGACAGCCTTCTAGTCGAGCTTCTCGACGTGTCGATCGGCCCATTCCTTGCCTTCATCGCCTCCCCAGAGAAGCCAGGCGATGTAGCCCGCGGACGGATCAGTGTCCGATCCCCACTCGTGCGTTTTACCGTTTTTATCGACCTCGTGACGAGCGAAGTAGCTGTGCATCGACTTCACATCCTCGGCGGTCACATCGTCCTGCGCTGCCAATTGCTCGGCACGACGAACCCCGACGTCCGTACCGCCTCGTCCGAAATCGTCGCGCAACTTTAGCCCCTTCTTCGCATTGGCGGCGATTTTCGCAGTTGGTTTGAACGTATCGGGCATCATGCTCTCCCTGTGTCGATGTTCAAACGCGTAGATTTTGGAACATATCCATGAGGGCGGAGCGGCGGAATTGCCTCCGGTCCTCCCAGGTGATGCTGGATGACTTGGCCATTGGACCGAGTAAGCCGAGACAGGGTTCTCGGGGTTCCTGTCTCCTGACAACAAGGATTTAAATTGTTGAGTTGATGGGAAACTGGCCTCGCTTGGAAGGTTCTAGAACGAGCAAAGGAGATCCACATGGCGACCGAACAGCCGAACATTGCACCTGACGACACGAAGCCGGAGCCGAACGATGCGGATAGCGCTGCGACCGTATTAGACGATGCGCAGATGACCGGCACGCCGGGCGGCGGGGGGCTAGGCGGTGCCGATGCCGCGGATGGCTTGAGCGGATCGGGAAAGCTTAGCGGTGGTGCAACGCCGAACAGCCCTATCGACGTCCCGGTTCCGCACGGCGGTAGTGGAAACCCAACCCGCGAGGCGCAGGTCAGATCGTTGAACGATGGCCCCAAGGAACCGCATACCAATCCGAACTGATCATCGCTGCAGCGATCTCGAGGAACATCGTGCTATCTCGGGTGGACACCTCGGCGCCTCCGGGACGTTGAGTGTCTATGCATGATGATAAGACAGTTTGTCTAACGCGGCCGCGTTGTCTTCCCGAAGGTGTAAAGGCCGCCGCCTTGAGGATCATCCGATGAGCGCTGATCGTAACCTGGCCGGGCGGCGTGTCGTGATAACCGGTGCATCAAGCGGTATCGGCGCGGCAACGGCGGTGGCTTTCGCCAAAGCGGGAGCGCGGCTTGTCCTGGGGTCTCGTGGCAAGGACGGGCTGGACAATGTCGCGCAGCGCTGCGTCGAAGCTGGTGGCAGCGCGTTCGTCCGTACAGTCGACTGCACCGACGCAGGCGCAGTGGCCGTGTTCGCTGCCGAGGCGCACGATTTGCTCGGTGGCATTGATCTGTGGTTTAGCTGCGAAGGCGTTGGTGTGCTTGGCCGGTACGAAGACGTCCCGATTGCGGATCATGCTCGCGTCGTCGACGTGAACCTCGTCGCTTACATGAACGACGTCCATGCAGTACTGCCGATCTTCCTAGCGCAGGATCACGGCACCTGGGTAAACATGATTTCGGCGGGCGGTTTTGTCGCCACGCCGTATGCTGCGGCTTATTCGGCGAGTAAGTTCGGGTTGCGCGGGTTCAGTTCGGCTTTGCGCGGTGAGGTGTCGAAGCGCCCGCATATCCACATATGCGACGTCTGCCCGACCTTCGTCGATACGCCCGGCGTGGACCATGCTGGTAACTATACCGGCGCCCGGCTTTCGCTTCCCCCCGGTTCGCTCGCACCGGAGACGGTGGCGAAGGCAGTCGTGCGGCTTGCCACGCACCCTCGTAACCTTACCGCCGTCGGCGCGCCGGCAATCGCATTCAAACTCGGCGAGTTCGCGGCGCCAAACCTGCTGGCGGCGATCATGAGCGGTTTCCTCGACACTTGGTCGGCCCGCGCGGCCGACGGCAACGATAGTGATGGGGTGTTGTTCGAACCTGGCGTCCTTGCCGGTTCTGATGGTGGCCGACGCGATCCACACCGAGGGCGCAAGGTGGCAGCCGCGGCGGGCGGTATGGCGGTTCTCGGCCTTGCGGGGGTCGGTGTCTGGCTCGGCCGTCGCCGGTGATTGAGGACGACCGCTATTTCGCGGTGTGCTCGGGCATACGCCTACGAACGGACACTGTGGTCGCAAATATTGGCCGATTTAATCGGCAGGGGTTCATCGCGTGACCGAAGCGATCGAGTTGGGACTGCCGGCGCGGGCCTTCGACCGTCAGGATGATGGCGACGACCTTGGCTTCTACGCGCCCCCGCGTTTGGTCACGCACATCGACGAGGCAGCTGTCGGCGCACTGATCAGCCTGTACCGCGATGCGATCCCCGCTGGCGGGCGGGTGCTCGACCTCATGTCGAGTTGGGTGAGCCACCTGCCGGACGGCGTCGCCTATGGCGAGGTCGTCGGCCACGGCATGAACGCAGAGGAACTCGCGGCCAACCCGCGCCTCGATCGCTGGTTCGTCCAAGACCTTAACGATGTGCCTGAGTTGTCCGAAGAGGACGCGCGCTACGATGCCGTACTGATCTGTGTCGGGGTTCAATATCTGCAACACCCCCTGGCGGTACTGCGCGAGGTTCGTCGTGTGCTTAAGCCGGAAGGCCGCGTCATCATAAGCTTCTCGAACCGCTGCTTCCCGACCAAGGCCGTGGCGGTCTGGCGTGCTCTTGATACGCACGGCCACGCATCGCTTGTCCGCCTCTATCTGGAGACAGCAGGGTTCCGCGATGCCACGGCTTCCCTACTTGCAGACGGTCGCCTGGGCGATCCATTGGTCGCGATAACCGGTCGCAGTTGAGGCTGTTGGGATCACACCAGCAATGGGGGCGCTGACTTCCCGGTTTAGTACCGTTGCGCCTGTTACAGGTATGTATCAGTCGCAACGGCAACCCAGCGGTCAGGCTTCGACGCTGGCGGTCAAGGGTGGCGTCTGCTGATGTTGGACGACCAGCCAATCGTCGTGTCCCCGCATCCGCAAAGTCGAGGTGCAATGTGCCTCGTACTTCTCGTCGCCGCTTGCGCAGCGCGCGGTGTACGCAACGACGATCAGGCCCTCTTGAGGTCGTGACACTCGTCGATCCGATAGCTCGACCGTATCCCAATCGGGCGTAGCCTTGACCGCATCCTTCGCTTCCTGCCCCTGGAAGACATAAGGCGGACGGGGCAAGACCATGACGATCTCCTCGTCGATCCGCTCCTGGTAATGCTCGTCGCTGGCATCCCATAGGCTTCCTTCGAATTCCCACACACGCTGGTCGTCCATGCCGTCTCTCCTTCATGGCTTAAGCGCGGGAAGATAGGGGAGGGTTCCGACGTCTCGGCGCCATCGCGCCGATATCCGTCGGCGTGTCAGGCTAAAACGCCTGTGATGTATGGGCTGCCCTGCGTTGGAGCATGACACTGTCAGATACGGTCGAGGCACAGGGGCTAACGGCTCGTCAGGTGGATAGTGACCGGCGCCGTGCGATCACACCTACTGTTCCCGCATCCCCTTCAGGAAGAAGCGGCTCTTCCCAGCCCCAGCCAGCGTCGCGTCTTGGCAATGCGGCGCAGGACAACCCGTTCGACTACGAGGACGATCACGAGTGTCGTGCCGAACAGCGGCATGTAGACCCCAAGCCCGACGATCGCTGCCACCAACCCGATCCGAAAGCGCGGCCGGTTCTGCGGCAATGGTGCGCCCAGCAAACCCGTCGGTCGCCTCCGCCACCACATGATCCCGCCCGATACGGCGAGGACGGTCAGCAGCAGCGCGGTTAGCGTGCCGAGGATCTGATTGGCGATGCCGAACAGCGCGCCCTCGTGCGCCGCGATGCCGTAGCCGATGACCCGGTCGATCCAATGGCGGTCGGCGAACGCGACACGGCCGACAAGGCGGCCTGTCGCACCATCGACCTGCGCGTCCGATCGCAGTGGGCGATCGGCTGCGTCCGATGACACCGCCCACGGCCCGCCTTCATGCGCGGGGGGAGACAGCAGCACAGGCGGTGCAATCCGCAACGGCCGGACCGTAGCGATCACGCGCCCAAGCTCACCGGGCGGGATCGGCGGGGCAGCCATGACCATGCCGTCATGCCCGGCGTGAGCCCCAAGCATCGCGTCCGCTTTCGCCGTCGGCGCCTTGCCGCCGATCGTCCAGTCGACGGGACCCTGCGTCGTGCCCGTGAGCGTGCGGACCTCCCCCAGATAGCTGCCCCAGGCATTTGCCCATGGAAGGCCAGTGAGGATCAGCCCGAGCGCGAACACCGAAACCCAGATGCCGGCAGTCGCGTGGATATCACGCCAGAACACGCGTCGGCCGCCCCCCAGGCGAGGGTAGAGGACACCCGCGAGGCCCTTCCTGTTGCGCGGCCACCATAGATAAAGCCCGGTCAGGAGCATGACGATCGCCCAGCACGCGGCGATCTCGACGAGGTAGCTCCCCCACACCCCCGCGAGCAATTCGCCGTGAAGGCGCGATACAACGTTGAGCGGCCGGTCTTCCTCGCCGATGACCTTCAGCACCGCAAGCGAGTGCGGATCGACATAGACGCGGTGATCAACGCCATCAGCGGAGACGATCACACGCACGGCGTTTCCCGGATGTTCCGGGAGTACGTATTTATGCAGCGACGATCCTGGGGCCGCAGCCAGTGCCGCCCCCACCTGCGCGTCGGGTGAGACGGTCCGCCCGGCAACGGGAAGATGATCGTAGGGCCGGTCCAACAATGCTTCCAACTGCGGTCGCCACAGATAGATCGTGCCCGTCAGTGACAACCAGATAATGAATGGGATGCAGAACAGGCCTGCATAGAAGTGCCAACGCCATACCGCGTTGTACCACCGCGCGCCGGATGCCCGATGGCCGGCGGGTGGGTTCGTGTTCATCGCTGAAGCGTCCATGCCCGCCATCATAATGCCTGGGTCAGGCGTATCCCGATAGTCCGCGGCGGGCCGACGAGATAGGAAAAGTAGCTGATCGCAGTGGTGTTGCCGGGCGACGTCGTGAACTCCTGACCGAAGACCGGCACGGCGTCGAACAGGTTGGTGACTAACAGGTCGACCCCTAGGCCGCCACTCATCGTCACCCCGGCGGAGGCGTCGACCAGCGTGTAGGCCGGACGCGGCAGCACCTCGCCTTCGCCGAACCCGCTGTTGGATCCGCCGACGTGGCGCGCCGCGGCGAACAGCGTGCCGGTCAGCCCTTCTGTGAGCGCGGTCTCGTACTCGCCGCGCACATTCCACAGCCAGCGCGGCACATCGAGCACACGCGAGCCTGCCGGCAGCAGCAAGTTGAGCACGTCGTTGCGGTAGGTCGCGTCGGTGAACGATCCGCCCGCGTGAAGATCGAGCCCCCGGACCGGCGACATGGAAACTTCAAGCTCGCCGCCACGGCTACGAACCCGGCCGGCGTTGACGGTGAAGGAGATGGTCGTCGCGTTGTTGATCCCGCACGCAGTCTGGAACGCCTGCTGATAGTCCTTCCAGTCGATCGCATAGGCAGCACCGTTGATCCGCACGCGACCGCCCCACAGGCTGGTCTTGGCGCCTATCTCGTAATTGTCGGTACGATCGCTGTCGTAGGGCGGCGGTACATCGGGAATGCCTGCCGCGCGACGTTCCGCAGCCGAGCAGATATCATCCGTCACTGGCGCATTGACGCCCCCGGTGCGGAATCCCTGCGAGTAGCTGGCGTAGAGCGTCGTGGCACGGCTCGGCTCATAGCTTAGCGTGAAGCGCGGTGTGACGCCGTTCTCGCGATTGCGCTCGTCATAATCGTAGGCGAGATCGCCGCCTGCGACGCCACCGATCCCGTAACGTCGGCTCGCTTCGCGCTGGCGATAGGCAAAGACCCGGGCGCCCGCGGCGACTTTCACCTTCGGCACCACGGCATAGGTCAGCTCGCCGAACGCCGCGATCTCGCTCTCACGGAAGCGCACTGTCGTGTCTTGGATGACGGCCGGGCTGCTGGCACCAAGCGGCAGCGGCGCGGTGACGCCGAACAGGTTAGCGACGGTGATGCTGCGACCGGAGTCCTGATGAAGGTCGCGGTAGAGCGCGCCGAACACATATTGCATCCGCCCCGGGCCATTGGACACCGCGCGCACCTCCTGCGTGAATTGCTTCGTACGACCAAAATCGACGAGCGGCGTTGGGAACAGCCTGCCCCCGGGACCCGGTCCGACGATGTCTTCGACGATTGGAGAGTCGAACGCGGTGACGTCGAACGACAGCCGGTTGCGCCGGTCGAGCCAGGACGAATTCGACGACAGCGTGAAACCACCGAGCGCATCGAACCGGTTCTCGATTAGCAGCGAGCCGATGACGAACCGATCCTTGGCATACGTGTCCGCATACCGCGCCTTTAGCCGCGCGCGCTTGCCGAAGGTCACGTCGCTATGGGGACGGTCCGCGTTGCTATAGGCGTCCTGCCAGACCAACGACGGCGTGATCGTCAGGGTCGGTGTTGCATTCCAGCGCAGCGCCGCACGTACCGTGCCGGTTCGCATCCAGTTGACGTCCTTGCGGACCGCCGACGTTCCCGCATTCTCGGTCAGGTCGCCGGTAGTCGGCCGCAGATCGTCGATCCAGCCGCCCTGCCGGACAAACCCGCCCGATATGCGCAGCGCGAGTGTATCGGCGACGATCGGGAAATTGAGCATCGCCTTGGCGTCCCAGCTCGTGCCGCCATCGGTGACGGTCGAAACGCTCGCCTGACTCAGTGCGGCGATCTTGGTCGGGTCGGGCTGGTTGGTCACGATGCGGACCAGGCCGCCCATCGACGACGACCCGAACAACACGCCTTGCGGTCCGCGCAGCACTTCGACCCGAGCGACGTCGAACAGCTGCGGGTCGGGCTGCGAAAAGCCGCGGAGTGCGCGGGTCTGAAGCGGGGTCTCGTCGAGGTAGACGCCCGTCGTCGGCGACTGGACGAACCCCACCCCGCCGATCCCGCGTATGATGTACTGCGAGTTGCCGGGCCCGGTGGTCGCGAAGGCCAAGCCCGGCACGGAGTCCGCGACGCGAGAAAAGTCCTGCGCGTTGAGGCGGCGAAGCAGGTCGGCGGAAAGGATGGTGACGCTTGCCGGCACGTCCTGAAGCGCCTGCGGGCGTTTCAGCGCGGTTACGGTGATGTCGCCGGTTTCAGCCGGTCCAATGCCCGGCGCATTGGTGGCTGTAGTGTTGGGCTTCGTAATGTGCGCCGCGTCATCCTGAGCGGACGCTGGTACGGCGAGCAGAAGGCAGGGCAGGCACGCCCCAGCCAGCAAGTGAGGTCGGATCATGGATAGGCCTTTGACCGGCCCTCGCGATAGCGCGCGGTCCGTGGACGTGGTTGCTCTTGAAGGAGCAGACGATCAGTCGGTCAAAGGGCGGCCGGGGGACCGCGAAGCGGAGGCCGTAGGTAGCCGCGGCGGACCGTCGCCGGTTGGACGGCTGGTGACAGCCCGATCGCCATGACGAAGGCGATCAGGGCGACGAGCTGAACGGGATCGATCGCACCGAGCGTTGCGGCTGACAGGCCCGCAAACGCGCACGGCATTTCAGCCTTGTCGTGGTCCTTCGCTTTGCCGTGATCGGGCATCTCGCCGTGGGTCCCGGGCATTGCCATCGTCGTGGCGTTGGGGGCGACGCCGGAACATAGCTCGATCGTAATCCGGCCATGCTCGCTGCCGATCATGTACCCGGTCGGTACGAGCAGCTTCAGTAACAACGCTGCCGCGCAGAAAAGCACGGCAAAATAGCGTTGCGCTAAGAGGCGACGAGTCGCGAGCATCGACGGCAGGTAGCGCAGCTAGCGGGTGGTGTCTTGGTTGACCTTCCAGAGCGGGCGTACGCCTGTACGGGGTCATTCCCGTTGAACGTTTCTGCCACCGTGGTTGGCAATGCCAGCATGGCGAAAGGTTCGGCTAACAGCTCATGCCGCCGCGCAGTAACAGCTGCCACTGATTGGGCGATCATCTCGCAGTCATCGCTACTCTTTGACGCGCTACTCGACAGCAGACCCATCCCAAGGGCGAGTGACATAAAGATCTAGAACCGATTTGAGTGAGATGTAGCGATGCTGCGAAAAGGTGTCGCGTCGCTCGCCGGCATCGCGCAATCGGCAGGCTTTGTCGATTAGTTCCATCTGACCTGAATAGTCCGGTCCCGTCTCGACATAACTCCTGCCTATTGGGGTAAATCACGATATGTCGAGCTGATACAAGACGCGAACGCTGCCATGTCGCAGGTACTGGCTTTACCCCTTCAGGAAACCGGCCTGTGTAATCAATCAAAACTGCTGTCATCGCGCCCAGCGCCGTCGCATTGTCCGCCGCTGCCTCTGCGCCGCGTATCGGCCTCGCTCTCGAAACGGTCCTCGCGGCGTTCGATCACGACGAACACTTCGATCTGCGAGCGTAGTTTTGCTTCACAATGGTAGAGTAGTCGCGGAGCGCTATTATGGTTAATTGGCAAACACCGTTCATGACATCCGGTCGGCAAGAAAGAACGTAACTGCACTGCTCATCGGCTCAGCGATCGACTGGAGCAACTGCATCGCCCAGACGACACGGTTTCCGGATACTGGTCCGGATCCGACGGCAGCGCGTCGGCAAAATTGCCATTCGGAATGTCCTATCGATGCGATCGGGGGCTGGCCGCGTTCGTTGAGGATCCACCATCACTGGGTAACGGTATTGAGAGATCTAGCAGATCAGTAGAGTATTCATCCCGGATTCATTCCTGACACCGTTCGGGCGGTCGTAAACTCGATTGGATTTGGAGACCGGAAACGCCGTCATAGCGAACCGGCCTTGAGCGATTTGGCAACGGTGAACGCGTATTTCTCCAGCCCCGCGACGACCTTCGCCAACCCCTCGGACTGCGCCCAGAACATCGGTCCGCCGCGGTACACCGGCCAGCCATAGCCGTAGATCCACACCACATCGACGTCCGACGCGCGCTGCGCCTTGCCCTCTTCGAGGATCAGCGCACCCTCGTTGACCATGGTGTAGAGCGTCCGCACGACGATCTCCTCGTCGCTGATCTCGCGCGGCGTCACGCCCGACTTCTTGCGGAAATCGTCGATGATCTCGGTAACGCGCGGCGAGTTCGACGGCGTCCGCTTCTCGTCGTAATCGTAGAAGCCCGCCTTGGTCTTCTGGCCCCAACGATTCTCCGCCGCCAGCGCATCGCGGATGTTCTTGATCCGGCTCGGATCGCGGTGCCAGCCGATGTCGACACCCGCCAGATCGCTCATCTGGAACGGCCCCATCGGCATCCCGAACGCGACATGGACTTTGTCGATCTGCTCCGGGCTCGCGCCTTCCAGCAGCAGCTTGGTCGCCTCGACCTGCCGCGGCATCAGCATGCGGTTGCCGATGAACCCGTACGTAACGCCGGCAACGACAGCGACCTTCTTGATCTTCTTCGCGAGCGCCATGACGGTCGCCAGCACGTCGTCCGCGGTCTTGTCGCCGCGCACCACCTCGAGCAATTTCATCACGTTGGCCGGCGAGAAGAAGTGCATGCCGACCACGTCCTCGGGCCGCTTCGTGCAGGCGGCGATCGCGTCGATGTCGAGATACGAGGTGTTCGACGCCAGGATCGCGCCCGGCTTGGCGATCGCGTCGAGCTTGGTGAAGATTTCCTTCTTCACCTCCATCGTCTCGTACACCGCCTCGATGATCAGGTCGCATTCCGCCAGATCGGCGAAGTCCAGAGTCGGCTTCAGCGCGCCCATCGCCTGCTCGACCTGCTCGGGCTTAATCCGGCCCTTTGCGGCAGTCGCCTCGTAGTTCTTGCGCACGACGCCGGTGCCGCGGTCGAGCGCGTCCTGCTGCATCTCGACGATCGTGACCGGGATGCCCGCGGACAGGAAGTTCATCGAGATGCCGCCGCCCATCGTGCCCGCGCCGATCACGCCGACGCGCTTGATCTCGCGCAGCTTGGTGTCGGCGGGGACGTCGTCGATCTTGGCCGCCTGACGCTCGGCGAAGAAGATGTGGCGCTGTGCGGCCGACTGCACGCCCGTCATGAGCTTCATGAACTCCTGGCGTTCGAACGCGATGCCGTCCTCGAAGCTGGAGCCGTCCGCAGCCTTCTCGACGCAGGCGATGTTCGCGGCAGGCGCGTCGAAGTTACGGAAACGCCGCGCATTCTCCTTCTTGAACGCAGCCACGGCATCCGGATCGGCCTGCGCCGTCTTCTCGGACGCACGGGGCAGGGGGCGCTTCGTGGCGATCTCGCGCGCGAACGCGACGGCGTCGGCCTCGAGCGAATCCTCACCGACGATCTTGTCGATCAGACCGGCGTCGAGTGCCTTCTTGGCCGAGATCGGATTGCCCTTCGCGGTCATCTCCAGCGCGAGCTTCACGCCGGCGATGCGCGGAATACGCTGCGTTCCGCCCGCGCCGGGGAGCAGGCCGAGCTTCACTTCGGGCGTGCCGATCTTCGCCGAGGGGACGGCGACGCGGTAATGGCAGCCGAGTGTCACCTCGCAGCCGCCGCCGAGCGCGGTGCCATGAATCGCCGCGACGACGGGCTTCGACGAAGCCTCGATCATGTCGACGACGGTGGGCAGGCCGGGCTCGACCATCTCCTTGCCGAACTCGGTGATGTCGGCGCCCGCGAAGAACGTGCGTCCGTCGCAGCGGATCACCATCGCGGTGATGCTGTCGTCGTTCACGCCGTCCTTGATCGCCGCTTCGAGACCCTGCCGGACCGCAGCACCGAGCGCGTTGACGGGAGGATTGTTCGAGATGATGACGAGCACGTCGTCATGGCGTTCGGTGCGGATCGGGCCAGTGTTCGTCGACGGGGTCATACTATCTCCGGAATTCATGTCGTCCGATACGGTGTCGGCAGGACAAAAAGAGGGCGCCCAACGCGCTCGAACGACAGGCCTGTCACGGTTGAACCGGACTTTGGGCGTCGCGCCAGTCGCGCTTAATCTTCTTGGCGAGGCTCCACTTGTGGACTTCGGTGGGGCCGTCGTAGATTCGAAAGGCGCGTACCTCGCGAAAGACTTGCGCGACGATCGTGTCGTCGGTCACGCCGGTGCCGCCCATGACCTGCACGCAACGATCGGCGATGCGCAT
>NZ_LMKH01000020.1 GCF_001421415.1 Sphingomonas sp. Leaf208 | reverse complement strand
TGACTTTCCTCAAAGCGGATATGGCAGACGGCCGCGAGGAAACCTACAAGGTAACATTCGAAAAAGGTAAGCCACAGACCTGGCTCATTGGTGGCCTTGAGAACGGTAAGTTTGCCGGACTTTACACCGACGATGAGTAGCGGGTACCGCCGCAATGCAAATCTGCATGGCAAATAGTTGCCCTTTATAGGCGATTTGCACACATTTGCAGCACGAAGGATCGGGACATCGCCCGCGCCGGAGCGATGTCCATAGTACTGACTTAGAGCGGTGATGCGGGGTCGGTCAGGATGCTAAAGGCAGCGGCTGCCTTGCCGACTTCAAGCGGCACCTTGGGATCCTTGACCTGCCCAGACACGCGAACGAAGTCGCTGGCCGTCAGGCGGTTTGGGGGCGTTTCACCTTCGCGCGACGCCTTGGCGGCGCGACCGAGTTGCTGCAGCTGGCCAAGCGACAAGTTTGCCTCGAGCCGGTCGCCGACGCACTGCGACTGCGCCGGCTGAAAACCCTATCCCNCCTTCGCGCGACGCCTTGGCGGCGCGACCGAGTTGCTGCAGCTGGCCAAGCGACAAGTTTGCCTCGAGCCGGTCGCCGACGCACTGCGACTGCGCCGGCTGAAAACCCTATCCCTCGAGCGAGGTCGCGATTTTTTCTGACGGCTTGACGCAGGCCGCGAGCGACATCGTCGCGATGCCGACGCCAACAAGCCCGATCCGGGAACGACTGCCATGCTTTGCCATGAAAGCCCCTTGTTTCAGGGGTCATGCAGTCAGACCGGTATGGCCACGCAGCGGATCGAAGTCGGTCCGTCTTCAAGCCGCGGGCGGCAACCACGCGGTTTCGATCTCGCCGTAGCGGTCTGTAAACCCCGTCGCCGCGACCAGCGCCGCTTCGTCGACAATCCGGACCCGGCGTCCGTTCCGCTCGATCACGCCCGCCTTCTCCAGCGCCCGGATCGTCCGGTTCACATGCACCTTGGTCAGCCCAAGGGCATCACCGATATCGGTCTGCGTCAGAGGCAGGTCGAAGGAATCGACGATCCCCCCCGCCGTCACCCGCAGCCGCGCCATGATGTCGAGCAACAGCGTCGACAGCCGTTCGCTGGCCCCCATCCGCCCGATCGTCGTCAGCCGGTCGCTCATCGCAACGTTTTCGGCTGCGGCAATTGCATAGAGCAGCCCGGCGATCCGCGGTTGAGCGCGGAACAGCAGCCCGAGTTCCGTCTTTGGCAAATCGATCACGATGCAGTCCGAGATCGCGGTCAGCGTCGCCGCTGCCTGAGACCACGCCATGCTCGACGTGCCGATCAGGTCACCTGCATAGTGGAAGCGCAGGATCTGGCGCCCGCCGGTGACCAGCTTGGTCGAGGAGTGCAACCACCCCTGTCGCACGACATACAGCGCGTGGCTTTCGCCACCTTCGGCGACCAGCACGTCACCCGCACGCAAGCGCCGCTCGCCGCGTTCGGCGTGCAGGATCGCCTCGCGTTCGGCGTCGGTGAGATCGAGATGCCGCCCCAGTCGCGCGATCAAGCCGCTCAGTTGCATACTGCACCCTTTTCCTTGCACGCGGCTATTGCCGTCCCGCTGCCAAATAATCGTACCGCGCGTCGAACCAAGCTCATTACACTATCATGCTCCATTTAAGATGACGTCACAATACTTATCAGGATCCGTAAAGGTATTGGCCAGCTGTGAGCAATTAGGCAAAGAGAAAAGAACTCGGTAGCGGGGCGATTGGCATCGAAAAAGGACCCCCTCATTCCGCTGATCTGAGGCTATTGACCTGGCACATTTCAGGCGGCGATATCAGGATTTACTTGGATACTGCCGTTGTTAGCATAATGCATAATTGTCCGCTTGCTTAGAATAACGCTCAATGCTGGAGAGGGAGCTTCCTCGATACTGGTCGAGCAATTACAGAAAGGTTGGCTATTCTACCACGCGCGAGGGGTGGTCCCGGTTCGCGCCGCAACGCTCGCCTCTATATCGTTCAAATCGGCTTGTGAAACTACGCCTGCCGTCAGCAACTTACGCATAAGTTCGTCAACGAGCGCCGCGAGGAAATGGATTTCAGCGCGTTCGGAGAGCGTATCTTCGCCTTGAGCGTTCACGATCATGTGTGCTTCCTTCGACCATGCAGGGATAGTCTGCGTGATTATGCGAAGCCGACTACTGAAGATACGGGGTAATCGAACATGAGTTACGAAACGGATCGGCGCAGTCGGACGCGGGCCATCGCCGTGTATGCGGCTGTTATTTGCGTAGGAGCGGCTCTAGGCCTGCTAGTGAGAGCGGGCGTAATCACCGACCACCTGCTCTGGTAATGGCGCGCGACGCCTGTTCGCTCGATCATCTTCTGGGCTTTAAGACTTATCGGCAGCTGCTGGAGGGCACTGAACGCCGTCCGGAATAAAGGCGAACAGACTTTCGGAAGGAGGGATGGGGGCGCCTAGTACGTCCGGATATTACGCAAGCTTCTGCGCCGTTCTTATTGCTGAGACGTTGATCCGCCAGGAACAGGTCAGACCTTCTGACGTCTGGACAGCCTACGCGGAGATTACCATGAGCAGCGCTACTGACACCCCGAAGGAACCACGCAACGACGGAGTTGCCAAGATAGCAGAGCTGATCGCGGACGCTCACGTGTGTATGTTCACGACCAATTCCGAAGGCCGCCTGATGAGCCGGCCCATGGCGGTCCAGAAGGTTGAGTTCGATGGTGATCTTTGGTTCTTTACCAAACGCGGCGGTCGCAAGGTTGAACAAATTGACCTAGAACCGCGCGTCAACGCCGCCTTCTCGTCGAAAAGCTCATGGGTGTCGGTGACCGGAAAGGCCGAAGTTGTACACGACGTACAGAAAGCTAAGCAACTGTGGAATGCGGGTATCGAGGCCTGGTTCCCTGATGGCCCGGAAGATCCGGAAATTGTATTGCTGAAGGTTCATGCCGACGGAGCTGAATATTGGGACACTCCCGGCGCGGGAGTGGTGTCCATTCTGTCCTTTGTGAAAGCTAAAGTGACGGGGAAGCCTTACCGTATCGAGGACGAGAAGGTAGATCTTTGAGGGCCACAAATCGGCCTGACGGTGAGGGCCGAATTTAGCGCCAAGCATCGCGGCCACGGTTTTTTCGCACTGTCTGAGCAGCCGAGACGTCCTCAGCCTTTAGGTTGATGGACGCCGCGGTGATTTCGTCATTATGCGGGGGCATCGCCACAAAACATAAAAGGCCGCCCCTCGAGGGACAGCCTCCCATTGTTGGTTACTGATGGCTTGTCCCTTAGAGCTAGACAGCCCCGTCAGCGGAGGTCGCACTCATTGGGTTTTCCGTTCGCGACGTATAACAATGAATCATTCGATCACCTCTTTCCAGTCGTTGAACAGTGAACCGGATGCGGGTGTACCCATGGAAGGTTCAAGAACCTCATGATGGTAGGTGGCAACAACACATCGTACGATTGAGGTTAGGAGCTCATGAATTATATTATCAGCAACATCATTCCGATCGGGGCTGCGACCTTTGCCGGAGTGATCATTCTTTTTGCGGGTTTCCGGAGTCGCCTGCGCGGCGCAATACTCGCTGCTGCTACGCTGGCGCTGTTCTGGCTAGCGGCTATCCTGGCTGGAGCTTTGATACTGGCGCCGGTAAACGCGAGTCCGTGGACGGTTGCATTGGGCAGTGCTTTCATCATCTGGATCGGCTTCGTGTTGCCTGCTCTTTCGATTGCGCTCAGCTTACGCGGTCATCCGTGGTTGATCAGCTTGGCCGACGCGACCTGGTGGCTGGCGATCATGCTGACCCAATCTGCCGTGATGCATAGCGTCGGACTCGTAAAGCCTAGCCTTGCGTCAGAAACGATTGGCAGTCCTCGGCCCTAACAGCTGGAAAAGCTGCATTAGTACAGCAATTCTAGGATCTGCCCCGGCGCCGGACGATCGAACGCCCCTTCGCGGGGCGGGGGGCAGCAGCGGACGCTTGATATCGTTTTCACGGCTGGTCCAGCGGGTTTGGTGGCTAGTGACGCGCCACAGCGCGCGTCACTTTCCCTGCTTCTCGTATCGCATCGACTGTCCCTCGCGGATCACAGTCAGGCCGTTACCGTCAGCTATCACATTAACTTTAGCGAAGTTGACCACGCCGATGTCGTTCGGCGTCAGGATGTACGTTAGAGCATTCGCGGTGCGCGCGTTGATCGGAAACCGGGCGGAGCGCAAACCATAGGACGACATCGAGAACATGACCCAGCGCGGCTCACGCTTCTCGTCTGCCGGGAGCGTCCAGCCGTCTGATTGCGCGTAGCCTTCGAGCGGATTACCGGTGTCGAAGCCGACTACGAGATCTACACCGGGAACGCCTTTTCCGGACGGTATCGTCACCTTCAACCGCAGTTTGCTCGCCGGGTCACGACCGCCTGATCCAGTAGTGATCGTCGGCGGGACCGGAACGGGATCGTTTTCCAGTACAACGCGGCTACCCTGCGCCGTCCAGCGACCGTTGGCTTTCTCATCCAGCGATCCGACCGTCAGGAAATACTGGAAAGTACCATCCGCCTTCAGCCACAGACCGGAAGCTAACTCCATTTCGGAATGCGTATATTTACCGACGTGACCGCTGGCGACTGCCGACGCCAAGGGAATGATCGGTGGCGGCGGCTTGGCCTCCGGCTCGATCTGCGCATCGATCGCCTTGATGACCGCCGCGCGCTTGTCAGCGGGAACCTTCTGTTCGTCCAGCGCCGCGGTGATCTCGTCCGGCTCAGAATAGCGCTTGCTGGCCAGTTGCCCCGCTGCTTCATTCTCGATACCGAGCGCCAGGAGCGCGAAGACGCTCCGAGCCGCGATGTCGCTCGACGTGTACAGATAAATGCCGCCTTTCCTGTCGTCCTCCCGCTTAATCCCGCACAGGTGCTCCTGTATCACGACGGCAAAGCTGTCTTTCCGGACTGGCTTGAAGTCGTTGTCTCCAGCCTCACGGGGAAGATACACGACGCCGCCATCGGAACGCGCTGCAATTGATGCCACCTCCCGCAAGAGCTTTCGCGTGCAGTCCACCTCAGTATTGATAGCGAAGCTGCTTGCGCCATACTTGTCTGGCTTCGGGAGGTGTAGGTTGACTTGCGCTGTTCGCATCTCACCCTTTACCCTTACGGACTCGCCGACAAAGGTGACGACCATTGTGTCGCTAGCCACGATCATGCGCTCGTCCGTGAACTGCCATGGCTCTGATGCTGCCGGTGACACACTCGCACCCGCCAATAAGGTCCACGCCAAGTTCAACAGCATTATCCGCATGTCCTGTTCCCGCCTTCAAGATATGGAAGCGCACAATGTCACGAATTGCGCGATCTCAGCCGATCAGGTTTTCTCAATAGAGCCGTTACTATGATACGAAACTTGTCAGGCGGTTATCACCATCAAAGCTACCATAATCAGCGCCATAAGAATCGTGAAACCAATCCTTGTATTGGCTACGAGCCATTTGTTCTACACGACCACACTGCGCTGTAGGCGCCTGTCGGAAAACACACGATAGCCGACACGCGCTCATGCAGCTCGCCTCTGCCATGCTTGCGTCACGCAGTTTTGGATTAGCCCATGTGAACCGCCTGCCCTAGGCACCCCGGTAAACCACGAGGAACTGAAATTTCCGAGCTCGATTTTAGGTCAGGCTCTTGGCGGTTAAGTTACTAGAAATATCGCGCGGCTGTTAGTTCAAAGCGACTACGCTTTATCGCGTATAACGGGATAGAAGATCCAATGCGATTATAGGTCCAGTTCATTTGCGGAGAAAATCCTAGAACTCGTATCTTACGGTTACCCAGCGTTGTCCGTATTACCAAACGAGTGTCCCGCCGCGGCTTGGCATCAAATATCAGCAGCGGTGCGTCAAAAATTGCTCGGGACATTCCCAAGCTGCCGCCTAAGTTGAAGCCGTTGCGCAGTTCGCCGCCCACACCCAAGTTGCCGCCAACTTCGATGTCGGAAAAGGCGTCTTCTCGCAACCATTCGCGTCGCAAAAACGGGCCAGCGGAAACAACCAGCGTTCGCGCTACGACGTGCTCGATCGTACCATATAAACCGCCTTGCCAGCCATCGTAGCCCCGGTCGAAATAAGCCCGAACATGACGAACATCGACTTGGTAGCCGAAGCGATCGCGCTTACCGAGGACCATCTGCCCCCCGGTTCGCGCCCCAACCTGAGCGGTTGCCGCCTTCCCCCCGAACCAACGGCGTGCATAGATGCCTTCAAATGAAACGCTGCTGGTTGGAGTTAGCCGATATTCAGCGCCAGCCGATGTCTGGACGTTGTAATCATCGAACTGAATGCCGCGGTAGTTCGACCCGTTCGCGTCGATCTCCGCAAGCGCGGATACTTGCTGCGAGATGGGAAGACGCAACCCGGCAGAAAGTTGGGCAGTCAACCCGACACCCGAGTGAGCCTTCGCTTCCTCGTTCAGATCCGCTTGGTAGGCGTCTTCACCGAGCAAGACCGTTATGGATTGAGCTGACGTTGCGTTGTTTATGTTGGTATCAGGTGCGACGCCGACATTTAGGTCGAGGCGCCATGTCCGACCGCTACGTATCGTGTCGCGTACCGTACGTATCGTCCTGGCAATCTGCTGAGGCAGTTCTGTATCTTGCTGAACAATTCGTAGCTGGCGATCGGCGCTTGCCGTCTTCTTTAACGCTATCAACGCTTGCGCCAGTTCAAGCCGGACCCTGGTCTGGGCGGGATCATTCGCCAAAATTGCCATGAACTTATCCGCGGCAGTAGCGTAGTCGCCGGTCCGCGAAGCTATCAGCCCCCCCAAAAACTCTGTCTGTAACTTGAACCCAGGTGCAAGACGCAATGCCTCTACAAGCGGTAAAGCTTCCGCATAATGCCTCTCGGTAATCAGGCGTTCCGCCGCTACCAGCAGTTGCGGCGGCGTGAGCTCAATATGACAGGTGCCATTCGAACAATTGCGTTCAGGAGCAGCAGACGTCGGCGACGCCAAGGCAAGTATCGCCGAGCTGGCCATTAGCGTAAACCGCATATTGAGAACTCCTCGTCGAAGCCTACTACTTCTTCACGCCGACGAAGCCGCCAAGAATATCGACGCGCTGATTTGGTATTCCACCAACAATGCGGAAGTTGCCACCGACGTTCTTGGTATTTGGACCATAGAACGTACCGTCGATCGAGCTGGCACCTGCGGTGGCCGTACCGGCACTGACAGACGTGAAGTCGATCGGAGTAGACGTGCCATTGGCAGAGAACGCAGCCGACGCGAACTTGCCGCTGAAAGCCGTCGAGGCTGATGTCCAACCCGCTGAGCCGGTCGCAGTGAAGGTTGAGCCTGAAGGCACGCTTAGCGCAGCATCGGCTACCGGCTGATTCTGAACGAACGCGGGGCCGACTTTGCCAGAAAGGCTGAGTGATAGAGTGCGTTTCGCGAAATCTACGTCCACTGCGCTGACCCCGTCCAGCCACTGCTGCACACGAGCAGAACCGCCCTGTTGAGCGATCATCGTTGCGAGGAACTGGCCGTCAAAATGTGCGGCACCCTTTGTTGGCGTTTGTATGGTCGTGGAACGCGTTCCGAATACCAGCACTCCCTGCTCAGCCAGCGATGAACCATCCTCGTTGGTCTGGCTACGCTCGAACCCGGCTAGTGAGACAAATGACCCGCTGCTATTTGGACGTTGGTAGAAGAAGGTAAGAGGAACTGTGCCGTCAAGAACGTGGAGATAGTTAAATCCGGCCAAAAGTGGCACTTGTCGTTCAACATTATTGGCATCGGCGGTCGTTCGGTGGCCCGGATCCTGGAATGTGATATCCCGAGAAACATTTGCTTTGCCGTCGGCGATCGTCATCACAAAGACCCCATCACGTGGGTCATAACTGATTGTTCCCGAGGGGGCTTCAACGGTACTTGCATTGCCTTGATAGAGCGACGAGCCATCCGCCTTGACCGCAAGGGAATGCACTGCGCCGATCGCGTCGAACTTCGTCGCAGTCGAAACGTCGAAGAGATTGCTCTGTGTGCTACTTGGCGTCGGTGTAGCTGTAGGACTGGGCGTCAACGGGATAACGCTCCCCCCTGATGCGGAAGATCCGATGGAACTGATGTTTCCGCCCGCTCCGCCACAAGCAGCAAGCGGTAGGGAAAGAGCAATAATTACAGCGCGCATCGGAAACTCCAGGGGCAAATTCATGACTCAGGAGGTACCGGGTTATGATTAACAATCTGTCATTGTTGGAACTTCGACCGCGGTACATGTCCCGGGTCCGAGCGGTCTGTACTCTCCGGAGAACGTCGCTCTGGCTCCGTTTTGGTCACCATGTTCGACGCAAAAAGGAAAAGACGCGCTTCGTCTTTTTCATGTTCGGAGAGTTCGGCGGCATTAATGTATTGATCGACGCGATCGATCAATACAGGCTCTGTCCGTCCAAACCACATGATTGCTGGTGGGCGGCAGGCCGGGCAGTCGGAGCGGACCCGATCTACGCGTGGCAAATACGATAAAGCTTGCCGCTTCGTCCGACTATTTGGAAACTGACGTCCGAAGGTTTTTCGTTACCGACCGAAAACGCGGAAAGGCTCGCCAGGATTCAATCCGGGTATGCCTGTAATCGCGCACGCTATGTGGCGGTGAGCTAATCGCGCTATCTATCATCGGGACGGACGCCGTTCGTCGTGAAAGGGAACGACGCCCAAGACAACGCGGGCGTTCTCGGAATCAATGCTATTTTGGGAATGTCCGGCGACGAGCCAAGGGGGAGGTCGGAAAACCTCCCCAGCCCATTACTGTCTTTCTGCACATTTATGATGCGGAACAGAGCCAATGCAGTTCACGCGTTCTCACGCGCAAGACAATCTTTTCGAACAACGCCGGACGTGCGCCTGTCATTGGAGTCAGCTCTGACCACATCCCGTTTAACGGGCAACGCAGCTGGAATATCCATGCCCAATTCCATAATCTGGCGATTTCGGTGCGAAAGCTTAGCGCCGACTCTAGCCGGAACTGCGTAAACAGGCAGAGAACGGCCCGTCGCCAGTTCCAGCATAACAACGCTCAACCCTGAAACCTGATTGGTAAAGACTGACGCTTTGTCCTCTCGACCATCTCCATCTAGATCAGCCGTTATTACCGAGTGAGAGAGCCTTGCCTTCCCTGCGGGCAGTTGCGCTGATTTTAAGGCTAAAACAAACAATATGAGCATCGAAAAATCCCCAAGCCGACTGACCAATTTCGAGCAATAGCTTACAGACCCGTGCCTTTTCACGTCAGTGAGCATAAGGCGTCTCACCATCGAACGCTTAACCGCTGTACGATGCAAACCTTATGATTTTTGCTTCAGGATCGAATGGATTTAGCGGAAGTGGGCGTTACCTTGAAAGCTGTCTATTCCGCACGCTGACGATATTCGGGCGGAACAGGTTTGAAGGTAGCGGCTAACGCGCATCCCAAAACCAAACCAGTCAGGACTAACGGACTGAAGGTAGCGTTGCCCCGGATCACCTCGATCGCGCCGGTCACGGCAAGCCATGTGACAACCAGCAGAAACAGCCTCTCGAAGAACATTCGCAGTCGTGGAGGAATCCCATTTTTCAGCCGCGTGGTCCAGGTCGACATCGATAACTCCCGTCCGTGCAAGGACATTTCGTACGCTGGCAACATCCGCAATCTGGACGTTCTTTAGCGATCCAGCTTTCTCACGAGAAATGAATTTCAGGAGATTCTGGGTTGAAGAGGTTTTCACATCTTGAGCGCTGTATGGCAACAGTGAGGATAACAGCGGGCGGTTGTTTTCGAGACGATACGATGCAAAGCAGACGCCATGAATAGCCGGACCGTAAGCAGCCACATCTTAACATGCCCCTGTGTGTTATTTAACATAGATGGTTAGCTCACGACGAGCCAATTCTGCCGACCTTGGTGCGCAACAGCCCCAGGTCCGTAGACAACACAATACGAAAACGGCCGTCATCACTCGTTTTATATTACCCGACGCGAGAGATATTTACGTTCAACCGATAACCTCTACCCCGAACTGTTTCTATTAGATCATGACCATTATACTGATTCATTTTCTTACGAAGGCGACTCACGAACACGTCGAGAGATCTTATGTCATACTCACTCGATTCAGAATTTACATTGAGCAAACTTGAGCGATCTTTTACTAATCCGGGCTCTCTAAACAGATTCACTAGTATTCCGTACTCCGCATTAGTCAAAGCAATAACGTCACCAGATGGCGAGTATAGGACGCATCTATCCCTGTTTAAGACCCAGCCTTCATAGAATAATTCCGCGCCCAGGTCTCGGTTTTGTTCAACCGATAATCCCGGCTCCTTCTGAATGTCATTCGTGCAACGGCGTAACAGCGCCCTAACTCGTGCCTGTATCTCACGAGGGCTGCAGGACAAAGCGACGCAATCATCAGCACCTAACTCCAGCGCGAGCACTCTATCTACTTCATCATCCGATTCAGATCGAACTAGCAACCTGAATGATTTGTTACTGGACGAAAGTACCTTTATCAATGATACGCTGTCAATGTCGGGGACTTTTACATCTATTATAACGAGATCCCAGACATCTTCCGACAACGAATTATGCAGATCGCAAGATGTTTTTGCCTGACGAACATCGTAAAGATCGATAGATATATGTTTTATAATGCCTATGCTATCACCGGGCGAACCAGCAATGATCAATTTGAATTTTTGATTGCTAAATTGATCGGCAGTCGCGGCCTCGTCGATCATTGGTGACTGCTTGTTGTTAGGCATAAGATGGCTCTCGGGTTAACCCACAGACGCATTTAGCGCAGGATCATAATAAAGGAACACTATCTTACATTTTTCAAACCACGGTAACGTCGCGTAATGAGCGGCCGTTTGCGCAGCGGAAACGAGCTCGCTCAGGCTGGTGTGCCGACCTAAGCGATAAAACAAACCGCTGCACGATGTATCATTTTTGTCACATTGGGATCAGAAGTTCATCTTACTGTCATTTTACGGCTGTGTTCCCTTGCGCAAGCCTTTTTAAAACGGCTTAAATTGGGTCAGAAATAGAAAAACAGGTCAGGGGTTCTACCATGAGATTTTATCGCCTTCTCGGTGCCACGGCTCTTACCGGCGCGGCCCTAATGGTGCCGAGCATTGTCTCGGCTCAAGCCCAGCCTTCGCCTATGCAGGCACAGTCTGATGCAGCGGCGGTTGATGCGTCTGCTGAGCCATCAGCGCAGAACGCTTCGAACACCGCCGTTGCTACAGGCCAGGCGACGGCTGCGGCTGGTAATGACATCGTTGTAACCGGATCGCGCATCCGCTCACCAAATATTCAGTCGACCTCCCCAATCACGACGGTGTCGGGCGAGCAGCTTTTTCAGACAGGAAAGGTATCCGTCGGCGACACTCTGAACGAACTGCCGCAGCTGCGTAATACGTTTAGCCAGCAAAACTCGACGCAATATTTGGGCACTCGTGGTCTGAACCTGGTTGATTTGTACGGCCTCGGCACGCAGCGCACACTGGTGCTCGTAAACGGTCGCCGCCATGTTGCAGGCGATATCCTGAACACGGGTGTATCGGTTGATATCAATACGATACCATCGGATCTCATCAAGGACATTCAGGTTCTGACCGGTGGCGCATCCGCTACTTATGGCTCAGATGCCGTTGCAGGTGTCGTCAACTTTGTCCTCAAGGATGATTATGACGGCCTGAGCCTGCGCGGGCAGTCCGGTATCAGTAAGTATGGCGACGCGGGTGCGCAGCTGATCAGTGGTATCGCCGGTAAAAACTTCGGCGGTGGACGCGGCAATATCACGGTAAGCGCAGAGTATGCGCACCAAGAAGACTACTACGCGAGCGGGCGTCCGAACTTGAAGCAGGTCAACGGTTTCGTCACCGTGGATACCGATCCATCTGGATCGGTGAACGGCGCGGACAACGTTTTCGACCGTGCATTTTTCAACGACATCCGGTCTGCTACCATCTCGACTGGTGGTCAGGTCGGCATCCGCTACCGGCCAGGCCTGGCAGGCGCACCCTGTGGTAATGACGCGGTTGGCACATCCTACACCTGCGCCTATCTATTTCAGCCCGGCGGAGCATTGGCTCAACAGAATGGCCTTCGCGTCGGTTTAGGACCGAACGGCAGCTTCATAAACGGGAACGGGTATAACAGCCGCCAAGGCCAACTTTTGGTTCTTTCACCCGATCTGAAGCGATATTCGTTCAACCTTCTCGGACACTATGAAATTTCGCGGGCGTTCGTGCCGTTTGTTGAAGCAAAATATTCGCGCAGCGACGCGCGTGGCTCGCAGAGCGGTCCTTTCTTCTCGACCGGGACGACGTTGGGCGACGTGACATCCGTCACGGGCGTTTCAGACTTTTCATATTTCAACTCCGGCGACGTGAACCGCGAGGGCGTCCGGCTCGATAACCCGTATCTTGCAGGCCAAGCCCGTGCGACCCTGGCCACGCAGCTCACGGCTGGCATCAACTCCGGGGTAAATCCCAATACAGGTGCTTCGTTTGGCACAACTGCCGCAGGCATAGCTCGGCAAAATGCATCGCTCGGTCAGGTTGCCGACGGTACGTATCGCTTCGGTCTTCGTCGTAATTGGCTTGATCTCGGTATCCGCGACGAACAGATCCGTCGTGAAACGTATCGTATCGTTGGTGGCGTACGTGGCGATTTCAACGATGACTGGAATTATGAAATCTCCGCTAACTACGGGGAGTTCAAGGAAAGGAACCTCATCCAGGGGAACATCAACAGGCAGCGATATCTGCTTTCTCTTGATTCAACGACGAACGCCGCTGGTCAGGTGGTCTGCCGAGCTCAGGTTGACCCTCGCTATGCTGGGGAAGATAGGGGCGGAAATCCCGCACAGTTGGCAGCAGACATTGCGGCTTGCGTACCAATCAATCCTTTCGGCGATGGCTCAGTCTCGCAAGCTGCTCGGGACTATTTGACGGTCGCGTCACGAGCGCAAGGTAAGATCACGCAGTTCGACGCAACAGGGTTTGTTTCCGGCGATTTCAGTCAGCTGTTTTCATTGCCAGGGGGCCCGATCGCGTTTGTCGTTGGCGGTGAGTATCGTCGCGAGACCAACAAGTATGATCTCGATGATTTCACCCAGGCTGGGTATGCCTTCTATAACGCTATACCCTCACTCAGCCCTCCAACGGCTTTTGAAGTAAAGGAAGCCTTCGGTGAGTTGCGCGTACCCCTTCTCAAGGATTTGCCATTAATTCGTGAGCTCACTGTCAACGGATCCGGTCGCGTATCCGACTACAAGGGTGCTGCAGGTACGGTCTATGCGTACTCTGGCGGTATTCAATACCGTCCTGTGAACGACCTTATGATCCGAGGGAGTTATTCGCGTTCTGTTCGTGCGCCGAACCTAGGCGAACTTTACTCGGCGCAGTCTCAGAACTTTGCTCCGGCCCCGAACGATCCGTGTTCGGCACGCAACCTGGCAACGGGGTCGGCAACTCGCGTCGCAAATTGCGATGCTGCAGGTCGCCCTGCAGGGTATGACTTTGTATATGGCGCGTCGCTCGAATTTGTCAGCGGCGGCAACCCCAACTTGAAAGCTGAAAAGTCCGACTCTTATACGGGCGGGTTCGTGCTCACGCCATCTTTCGCGCCGGGACTATCAATATCGGCCGACTACTACGATATCACGGTCAACAACGTGATCACGTCTACAGGTGATGCGCAAGACATCTTAAACCTCTGCTACGACGCAACGTCATTAGACAACCCGTTCTGCGGTCTCTTCCAACGGGCCGGAGCAAATGGCGGACCTCGGGGTGAACAGCCGTTTCAGGTCCTGGAAGGCTCTTTGCTTCAATCTACCGCAAACTTTGCAAAGCTGAAGGTCCGCGGCGTTCAGGCGAACGTGAACTATAATCATAAGTTTTCTTGGGGTAGTGGCTTCGTACAAGCAGCGTATGTACGCTCGATCCAGAACGACAACTTCACCAATCCAGCTGATCCATCTTTCAAGGATCGGTTGCTTGGTGAACTGGGCAACCCTAAAAACCGTTTGACTTTAAACGCCGGTGTAAACGTTGGTAAGGTTGGGTTTAATTACGGTTTTCGGTATATCGGCGCCGCTTATCTCAATACATACGAGGACTACAACGGTTTGAATGGCGTCCCGCCACAGAACACCGACTATGCGCCTATTAAGCAGTATCCTGCAGTAGGGTATCACGACATTCGCTTTGAGGCAGACGTCTCGGATCGATTTAATACGTACATCGGTATCGATAACGTCGGTAACAAGCAGCCGCCTTACGGCCTGACTGGTGTTACAGACGGGTCCGGTATCTATGACGTTCGTGGTCGGTATCTTTATGTCGGTGCCGTAGCCAAGTTCTGATCTGCTAATTATTGCATAACTGGGGGTCGGTGGTTTCCACCGGCCCCCATTTTGCGTTATGCCAAAGCAATGTCAGATAGTGCATTTCTGCAAGCAGTTGATCGGCTCGTAGCTGGTCAACGCATCCCCGAAGCGGTCTCTGCGCTCGTTGCCGCGGCAGGCCGCCGGGACCGTGACGCGCTATTTCAGCTCGGATTTTGGCAGATCGTCGGAGACGTCGTACCGCGGGATCTCGTCGCCGCGCGCGCGGCACTGAGGCAAGCGGCATCTCTCGGTCACCATGAAGCGCAGATGATGGAGATGGCGCTCACGGCAAACGGTAGCGGAGGTGCCGCGGATTGGAAAACGGCTAGGCGACTGTTGGAAGCGACGCCTGAAGACAATCATCAAGCCAGGCAGGTTCTCGATCTAATTTGTAACATGACGCTGGGCGCTGACGGATCGCCTACGCGTGCGTTCGTTTCCGAACCGTTGTCACGTGATGGTGCGGTATCGCGGGTCTCGGCGTTCCTAACGCCGGCCGAATGTCGCCACCTGATGCATAGTGCCGAAGACCTTTTGGCTCCAGCATTGGTAATTGATCCGCGAAGCGGCAAAAGGATCCTTAATCCTATACGAACATCCGATACTGCAAGCATTGGACCGCTGCGAGAGGACCTAGCGATTAGAGCAATAAATCGTCGGATTGCCTCCCTGAGTGAAAGCTCCATTTTTGCGGGAGAGCCGCTAACAATTTTGAAATATAAGTTCAATCAACAGTTCAGGTTGCATTCGGACAGCTTACCATATTCCAAAAATCAAAGAACTAAGACTGTTATTATCTACCTTAATGACAATTTTAGTGGCGGTGAGACTGTTTTTCCTAATATTGATATCAGTATCATACCGAAGGCTGGCGACGCCATAATGTTTTCCAACATACATTCGGATGGCCGCATAAATAAGGACAGTGATCACGCCGGACTGCCAGTTCTGAAGGGCAGCAAATGGGTTGCAACACGTTGGATCCGGGTGAACCCGTTTGACATCTGGAAAGGCCCGGAGCGAGCAATATAAGCCGCCTCCCTGCAAGGCTCATACTCAAATTACGCGACGTTAGTTGTAATTTGGTTTTAGGATGAGAGCATCGTCATGATCCGTGTGGATGCAAAAGCGATCCGCTACTGGGATGGTAGCGACGAAGGCCCGATTGCCGTCTGATTGGCACTAGAAGTCGTACTACATCGGACTTCCGCGCCACTGTTGCGGAAATCCTAGATTTTGCGACAGTCGAGGCAACCGCCGGTCTTCAGATGCTCGATCGTCGCATAACTCCGTTGCAGAACGAACCAGTCCCAAAACACATTTGCGGCGCTTAGTTTGAGGATAAATGCCGGGGGGCACGGCAGGGCAGGATAGCCGACTAGCGGATATGCTCCACTTTAAGCGTCTGCATCCGGTGAGAGGCATCTGGCGGGTGACGGTCTGAGTTGAGATGTTAGCCACGGTGCAAGCACTGTGGTTTGCACCGTGGCTAGAGACGTGGC
>NZ_LMKH01000019.1 GCF_001421415.1 Sphingomonas sp. Leaf208 | reverse complement strand
TTGAGCGGCAGATTGTCCGCGCGATCGAAGAATGGCGACGGCAGCCGGGCAAGGTCAGGCCCAAGCGGGAGACGCTGGATCGTCAGGTCGAGCGCCGAACGCGTATTGCTGACGTTTGCCCAGAGCGAGCTGTGGAACGGATCCTCGCAATCGCGGGTGTAGTGACCAATCAGGCGCAGGTTGAGCTGGTTGTCGCCCGGCAGGAAAAGCGCGGGATTGACCGCCATCGTGAGCTGCTGGCCGCCGGCACCGTCTGGCGTGAGCCGGACGGTGCGGACGACTTCGCCGTTCAGGATCACCACGAACTGGCTGAGATCGGGCAGCAATGCCGGCGACCAGGCGAGCGCGAGCGTCAGATTCGCGGCGGTCACGACCTCGTTGCTGCGGAGGCCGAACGGGATCGCGATCTCGCCGCGGGTGCCGGCTAGGCGGATCGCGCTACGGATCCGCAGGTCGCGCAGTGTGAGACGCTCCTGGCGGATACCGCCCGGTGCTTCGGGTGCAGACACCGGTACGGCCGGCGCCTGAGCCGCGACCGGCTGCGGTAAGCCGACGCTCATCACCAGCGCGGCGGCGGCCAGCGCGGCGGTCACGGCCTTCAGCCGGGTGCGCTCGCGGCGACGTTCGGCGCGGTTGAAGCCGAGCAGGCGTTTCAGCGTGACGAGATCGACGACCAGGATGTCGCGGAGCGATCGCAGCGTCGAGATCGGAGCGCGGGGCGCTTCCGGTTCCCAGGCATCGTTGCGGCCCATGACGGCGCGGACGAGTTGACGTAATTGAAGCATGTCGAGTTCCAGAAACCGCATGGTGGCCATGTTCTTGTCGACGCGTTGCGTCTGGACGGGGAGCGTGAGGATCTCGTCACCCATCGGCAGCGCGACGTGGGTGACCTCGCGGTCGGCAAGCGTCACGCCGGGTGGCGCGGTGATCGCAAGCCCGCCCATCGACAGGTCGATCGTCTCCGCATCGACGACGTGGCCGTCGGCGAAATAGAGCGTCGCCGGCAACTGGACGGGGATGCGGATATATTCGCGGACCTGCCGCGTCTCGCGCGCGACCGAGACGGCGGCCAGCAGGATGACGAGGCTGAAAACCGCCCACACCGTGTTCAGCACCAGCGTATCGCCTTGGATGTTGAACAGATGCGCGAAGAAGAAGTATTTGACGCATCCGAAGGCGATGCCGAACAATACCAGCCCGATGCAGATCAGATGCGGGCGCGCGGTCGCGGTGTCGAAATGCGTCTTGTCGAGCAGCGAGCCCTTGTCGGTGACGTTGAACTTGCCGCCGTGCGGCCGGAACAGCGTGACGACGGTCGGCCGGACCAGGTGGAACGCGAGGATCGTTTCGTACACTTCGCCCCAGAACGGCCGGCGATCGCCGCCCTGCAACCGCCCGCCCGAGACCTGCGCGCAATAGAGATGCGCGGCGGCGTAGGCGAAGATCATACCGGCGGAGGCATGGATGATGTTCTCGCCGAGGATCAGATACGCCAGCGGGCTGGTCAGGAAGGCGATGCGCGGCAGCGGAAACTGGAAATGCAGCATCGCGTTCAAGTAGCAAAACCGCTGCTGCAGGCTGAGACCACGCCCGAACAGCGGATTGTCGATACGCAGGATCTGCGTCATCCCGCGTGCCCAGCGGATGCGCTGGCCGATGTGCAGCACCAGTCGCTCGGTCGCGAGACCGGCCGACAGGCGGATGCCGAGATACGCGGTCGACCAGCCCATGCGTTGCAGGCGCAGCGCGGTATGCGCATCCTCCGTGACGGTCTCGAACGCGAACCCGTTGGTGTCGGCAAGAGCCTCGCGACGGATGATCGCGCACGACCCGCAGAAGAAAGCGGCGTCCCACAGATCGTTGCCGCGCTGGACCGCGCCGTAGAACAGGTCGCCCTCGCCCGGTAGGTCGCGGACCGAGCCCAAATTTCGCTGGACCGGATCGGGCGAATAGAAGTGATGCGGCGTCTGGACGAGTGCGAGTTTCTTGTCGCGCTGGAACCAGCCGACCGTCATCTGCAGGAAGGCGCGCGTCGGCACGTGATCGCAGTCGAAGATCGCGATCAGCGAGCCCTCGGTGTTCGACATCGCCGCGTTGAGGTTGCCCGCCTTCGCATGGTTGTTGTCGGCGCGCGTGATGTAGCCGCAGCCGACAGACCGCGCGAACGCCCGGAATTCAGGGCGGCGACCGTCGTCGAGAAGGTAGACGTGATAGCGATCGCGCGGATAATCCATGTCGAGCGCCGCGAGCACGGTCGTCCGGACGATCTCCAGGCTTTCGTTATAGGTCGGGATATAGACGTCGACGGTCGGCCATTCGTGCGGCTCGCCCTCCGGCTCGACCGACTGGCGATCGAGCGGCCACGCGGTCTGCAGCACGCCGAGCGCGAGGATGACCCACGCGTACAGCTCGGCGAGGTACAGTCCCATGCCGAGCACCGTGCCCAGCGCGCTTTCGAATTCGAGCGTCGCGGTGGTCCGCCAGAACAGATAGCGCGTCGATACGACCAGCGACAGCAAGGCCAGCACCAGCGTCCCGCGACGCGACTTCGACCGGCCGAGCACGATCGCGCCCAGGATCGATACGCCCGCGAAGATCCACTGCGACTTCAGGTCGAGCGGGACGGTGACGACGACCAACGTCAACAGCGCCGCGACGACGATACCGAGCGTATCGGCGCGAAATGCCTTGCGGATCGAACCGCCGGTCATTCAACTAGCTCCGAGGCTGCGACGAGCCCACATCGCGCCTCGATCGCGATGGTCATCGCGACGAGATCGGGAAGCACCACGCTCTGCTTGGCGTAGCGCGCGATCGGCTGGAACGACGCCAATGCCTCGTTCACCGCTTCGTCGCGGCGCACCGTTGCGATCAGATTGTCGCCGAACAGCGCGCGCAGGAAGATCTGCGAATGGCGCGACAATTTGCGCGTGTCGTCGACCTGGTTGAGCACGAACACGGTCTGTTCGAGGTCGATCGTCGGCGTCCCCGGCTGGACCTTCGCCAAGGCTGCGAGCGACGTCGGCTGTGGCACGAGCGTGCACAGGTGCAGCGCGGCGTGCGGCAACAGGCTGGTCTTCAGCGCGAGGTCCGCAGAGGCCACGTCGGCCAGAACGATCCGCTCGCTATCGAACGGCGACGCGCCCGACCGCGCGATCAACCGTCCGAACGCGCCGCTCCGGACTGCGGCATGGCCCGACAACAATTCGACCCCGTCGACGACGATGCCTTCGGTCGTGGCATCGGTCATCGCCGGAATTTCCTGCGCGGGCAGCATCCCGAAGAACAGCTTCAATGCGTCGGCGTGCGTGAAATCAATCGCGGAGACGTCGTGCCCCCGTGCGGCGAGGCCAAGCGCGAGACGCGCGGTCAGGAACGTGGTTCCGACGCCGCCGACCGGTGAATGGCACAGGATCAATGGCATCAACGGCGCTCCATATGGTCGTCGGAAAGCCCGGACAGGAACGCGCGCAAGCTGCCGCCCTGGCGCTGACCGGGCTCGCCGCGTACCGACAAGTCATCGTAATCGCTCAAGAAGTTCTTGGCGGGTGCCCTTTCCTCCGTCGCACGTTCCGCGCGACCGACGACGCGCTCATCCTCCAGCAATGCCGCAAATAACGGCCATGGCTCGACGTCGGCAATTGGGTCGGCGAACTGGCGATACTGGAAATCGCGCTGTCCCAGTCTCGCTAATAGTGCCTTGGCATCGGGTCGCATCGGGAACTCCTTGTTTCCGACCCCTCGCCTAAATTGCAGATCAATTGGTTAATACTGGTAGTAATTTACTTCCAATAGACGCCGTTTATTAAAGGTTGCATTAAAACTATCGCTTATTGTCAGTGCGTTACTTTGTAATAGAATTCGCAAAATAAATTGACGCGGGCATAATTGTCAGGCCGCATGCTTCGAAAATGTGGAATCGGTATGCGGCGAATGGGTGATATTCAGATCTGAAAATAGACGGCGATCGGAATCTACGTATCAAGCTGAAAACGTTATTTATTTAGCCGAAAAGGTGGAAGTTTCTTGTAAACAAACGCAGAGCATCGGCATGGATCTAAATAATGATTCAAGGATCGCTTGATTAGATTCGGGTTTCGTAGATCTGAGAGACGCGATCTGACTCAGGCTCCGTAACGAGACCGCATGTGAGCTACCTGTACTGGCTGACCACGGGCATATAGCGCGCCTCGATCCATATTTTCCCGTGAGCCACGGCAAACCACGATTTGATGATCAATGCGGCTTACCTAAAGCACCCCGTGCGGCGTCGAGCCTACAAGTTAAAAAAGGGGACCTCAGCCCCCTCATCGGTCGCATCAAAGGCAGTATGAATACGAAGCTGCATGCCGCAACCGATGCAGAAGGAAGACCGCTCAGCTTCGTCATGACAGCTGGTCAGGGTAGTAATCATACCGGCGCTGCCGTGCTACTCGACGATCTACCCAAGGCGCAGTGGATGCCGGGCAGCCGCAGCTATGATACAGATCAGTAGGGGACGCCCTTCAGGCGGAGGACTTAACACCCTCAATTCCGGGCCAAAATCTCCGGGTCATGCCTGTCAAATACGACTAGCGTCGCTGCCGAAGCCGGAGCGGTATCGAGATTATGTTCGACCGTCTGACGGACTGGCGCCGCATCGCCACTCGCTACGATTGACGCCCGACCGTCTTCTTCTCCGCTAGCGATGTGGTTGTCCTTGCGGTCGGTCAGCACCTTGGGGATCGAAAACCTTGATCGGTGATGGCCTTCAGCGTTGCATCGCCTGCGGCGAAGAGTTGAAGTCGCCGAGCAGGATAAGGTTGTCGGGAGCGCCGGTCTTAGGCGCGCTTGGCCAGGAACTTGGCCGGCTAACGGATCTCCTCCAGCTTGAGGCTATCGAGCGGGACACCCTCGCCGTAGTAGATGTGGACCGTGCAGAGGTCGATCGGCGCCAAACCGGCCTTGAAGCCGCATACAAACGGCGTGCGGGCGAACTGGAGCACCTCCGTGTCGACCTTCTCGGGCGGTAGGACAATCTCCCCGGCGAGGCCACCGAACGCAACCCCGCGGCGGTCGTATACGAACGCCATCCGTTCGCCGTTACCCGATGCGGCCTCCGTGACGTCCGTCACGACGTACTTCGACCAGCCGCCCAGCAGGCCGGTCACCCGATCGAGCGCGGAACGAGCGTCCGCTTGTTCGGAAGCCGTTGAGCGCTCTTGAGTGTCTGGCAATGGGTATGGCCGGAAGCCAGAAGGCGGGGTGCATTCGCCCTAAAACTGTCGTTCGCTGAGCGAATACCTAAAGCCGGAAGCTGCCGTTCGTTCAGCTCGGACGCTGCGGTGCAATCGTAGTCGCTAGACTGCCACGCGCACTTCATATCGGGAGAACCCTAAGAGGGCCCTCCCGATAGCGGATCAGACAGTCACGACGATCTTGCCGATCTGCTCGTTGGACTCGAGGAAACGCGTCGCTTCCTGAATCTGATCAAACGGGAAGGTCCGCGACACCAAAGGATCGAGCTTACCACTTTCCAAACCCTCGGTGATGAAGGCCTTAGCTCGCGCAAGCGCGTCGTCATCGCCGACAATCTCGGTGTAGAGGTAGCCCTTGATCGTCAGGCTCTTGCCCAGCACGGCGAACTGCGGGAACGATCCCTCGTCCGGGCTGAGGGCACCGTACTCGAGCAGAATGCCGCCTACGGCCATGACCTCGGCAAATTGGGCGATGGCAGGACCGCCGATCGGATCGAACACCACGCGGGCACCCTTGCCGCCGGTGATCTCCCTCACACGCGCTGCTAAGTCGCCGTCGGCGGTGGCGATCACATGATGAGCACCGGCATCAGTCAGCGCCTGCGCCTTGGCGTTCGTACGAGTGGTCGCAATCACTGTCGCCCCGACGCTGCGAGCGACCTGGATCGCCGCGATGCCGACGCTGCTCGATGCGGCTGACACGATGACGAAGTCCTCTGCGGTGACCTTCGCCTGATCGATAAGCGCACCCCAGGCGGTGACATACTGCATCCAGGAGGCGGCTGCCTTCTCGAACGAGAGGGCGGTGGGATGCTTGACGACGTAGCGCGCCGGGATGTTGATGATCTCGCCATAGGTCGACCAGCGCGACATATCGAGCGTCGGGATGACGCTAACGGCGTCGCCCTCCGCAAAGCCTGACACGTCGCTGCCGATGGTCTTGACCAAGCCTGCGGCCTCGTACCCGAGCCGCGACGGGAACTCCGCCTCTTGCAGGTAAGCGCCGTTGCGGAACATCACCTCTGCGCGGTTCAAGCCGATCGCTCTAACTGCGATCTGCACTTCATCGGCGGCAGGTGCAGGAACCTCGATATCATCGATGCGCAGTACGTCTGCGGGGCCGTATTCGTGAAAGCGTACAACGCGGGTCATGGTGTGATCCTCTGGTAGATAGATGGCTATATTTTGGAATCGAGGGGTTCGGGCGGCGTCTACATATTGATGGCGCGGACGAGGCGAACGCCCCAGTCCTCGTCGGGGTTCGTGGTTCCGTCACCCAATCGCTCCTGCATCACCGCGACCGCCAGGTCCCGGCGCTTGGGGAGCCTGTCCTTCTCCGCAGCGTCGAGAGCCGCAGGAATCTCGGCGAGGGTCAGGTCGGTACAATAGACCGGCGCGCCGGCTTGCTGACGCCACGAGGCCGCGAGCGAGCCGGCATCGAAAGCATCCAGGCCGGTATCGCTCACCAGTTCCATCGTGATCCGCCGATCGCGCTCACGGTCCGCTGCAACGGGAATGGCGATCCGGCCCGGTGTACCTGCCGGCTTGCCCTTCTTCGCGAGCGACGCGGAGCCGATCGCATTCCATGCCTTCGCGATCGAACGGCCAAGTTGCTCGGCCACCCACAGGCTTTCGACCTGTCCGTCTTCGATCGCCTGGATCTTGGAGTCCCGGAACGGGTAATAGTTGGAGGTGTCGATCACGACCGTCTCGTCAGGCAGGCGTGCCACCAACGGTGCAATTCCGGCGATGCGGTTGAGAGGTATCGAGAGGATGACGACCTCAACGTCGGTCAGCGCGTCCTCCGTCGTCACGGCGCGGGCGCCGGTTGACAGGAGCTCGGGATCGATCGTCTCGGGCCCGCGAGAGTTGGCCACCTTTACCTCATGGCCCGCCTCGCTGAACCTGGTGACGAGTGTCTTGCCGATATGCCCTGTTCCAAGAATGCCGATCTTCATGTGTCGTTCCTCTGCGATCATTGCCTCGCACCGGAAATTATGGTCAGGTACCAGAAGTGACAAGAACCTACCGAAAGGTGGGTTACCCACCAAAAGGTAAGTGGCCTATGCAGCGTGACTGGCAATGCGAGGACCCACAGCAGCAGCTTGTCTGGGCGGCGGCGACCAGCGAGGCCCTCCGCGTCCTGGAGGGAAAGTGGAAGATGGTGATCATCTTCCAACTGTTTGCCGCACGCGCGCCTTTGCGCTTCTCCGAGCTGGAACGACGTGTCGAAGGCGTGAATCAGAAGATGCTTATTCAACAGCTAAAAGAACTGGAGAAGGACGGGATCGTCACCCGGACGATCTATCCTCAAGTTCCGCCCAGGGTCGAATACGCGCTGAGCGAGATCGGCCTGGCACTCGGGCCGTCTATTGAAGCCCTGATTGATTGGACGTTCATGCGACGTGAGGCCGAGACGTCGGCTAAATCGGGAGAACAAGGGTAAGTGTAGCTTAGACGGCTGCTAATTCGATTGAAGCACTAAAAGCGGATGGCCGCTTTCCTCTCCCATCACGACATTCGCGAGCGGATAGCCGCCCTCCGAAATCGGTCATTCGCAAAGATGAACCAGCGTCCGAAGTTGGGAAGCAAGGGGAGGGGCGTGAGCGTCCGATTGTGGGTCTGCATCAAGATCGCCGCTAGGGATCAAGCGCTAAACTATGATCGCGGGCACGCTTAGGCACCAAGCATAAGCCTTTCGTTCGAGAGCCGACGGCACTGCCTCCGCGGTAATTCAGCGGCCCGCCAGATACTGTGCCAGCGGGTCGATCATGTCCTCGGGAATGCGGCGGGCGATGACCGGCATCGTCGATTGCGATTTGCGGGCGTCGACCACCGTCTCGTCGCCGCGCCAGTTGCGGAGGCGTTGGGCGATGTAGCTGGCGCGCTGGCCGGCGAGGACGGGGTAGGGCTTGCCGGGAGAATGGCAGCTCGAGCACGCGGGGAGCTGCACCTTCGGCAGCCCTTCGCGGTCGATCCGGGCGGCCGCGGTCGATCCCGATGGCGTTGCGCGGCCGATGCTTGGCATCGCGGCGAAGTGATCCGCCAACCGAGTCATTTCCTCAGGCGTCAGCGTCGCGGCGGCGTTCGCCATCACCGCGCTCTGCCGCTTTCCAGTCGCATAGGCCTCCAGTGCGGCGCGGAGATACGCCGGGCTCTGCCCGCCGAGCACGGGCATGTCCGGCTGGCCGCGGCCACGTCCGTCGGCACCGTGACAGCCTGCGCAGGTGGCGATCTTGGCATCCGTGACAGCCGGCACCTCGGTCAACGAGCGATAGGTCGCGGGCGACATCTCGGGCAGCAGGCGGACGAAGGCGACCATGCGGCGGACTTCGTCGTCGCGGTCCTTGGCGGCCCAGCCGGGCATGCCGGTGTATTTGACGCCGTGCTTGAGGATCCAGAAGATCTGCTTGTCGGTCCACTCGCGCGCGTTGACCGCGAGGTTGGGGGCAGGGGGCGTCGCGGCCTGCATGACGGGCAGCGGACGCACGCCGGGCGCGCCGTGGCACGAGGCGCAGCTTGCCTTGAACAGGCCGGCGGCACTGACGAGCCCCTCATTCGCCTTGGGATCGTCGGGAACCGTGAACGCCGCGTGCGTGCGGACCGAGTTTCGCATCGTCCAGTGGAGGAACCAGTCGGTGATCTTCCAATGGCCCGACGACGCGGCGATGTTGAACACGCCCGACCACGCGAACAACAGCCCGGCGAGCGCCAGTGCGAGAATCGCGGCGGCGGCGCGCGCCCAGGTGATCCGGATCGTCATGCGGTCGCGCTCCGTGTCTTCAACAGTCCGCCGAGCATCGCGAGCCCGCCGATGAAATAGCTTGCCGCACCGACCATCAGCATGACGACGCCGCCAAGTTGCTGGTCTTCGAGGGCGTCGAGGCCGTGGATTGCCGGGTGCATCGCCATCATCGCGTAGAGCGGTCGTGGGGCAAGGCCGATCAGCGCGCCCAGCAGCGTCATGTGCATCGAGGTCAGCAGCAAGGCTGCCACACCCGATGCGCGACGGTCGGTGGCACCGCCGATGCGTGTGCCGAGGACGGCGCTCCAGAGGAGGACGCCGGCGATGAGGAAGCTGGCCTGCTCGATAAGCAGCGCGAGGGGCTGCATGTCGACGCGGAGCCTCAGCGCGGGGAGGTGCCAGAGCCATACGACGACGAGTTCGACGAGAGACATCGCCAGTGGCGTTACAATCGCGGGCCAACGCTCGGCCGGATCCCAGCGCGAACCGGCGATCCCGTAGGCGAGGAACGGCGCCGCAACCGCAACCGCGATCATATGCCCTGCCATGTGGCCGACCATCCCGAGCGGCGCTGCGGCGAAGGCCCAGCCGAGCGGGACTAGCACGGCGCCCAGTCCGAGGCTCGCGCGTCTCATCGGCAATCGCCGAACATGATGACGGGCAGCGCCGTGAAGATCACGGCGACGAAGCTCAGGCCCGCCAGCAACCGCGTCGACAGTGCGAGGAAGCGGAGGCGATCGATCGCCGTACCCTGTTCGTGCGGGGCGGGATCGCCGGGCGTTTCCGACTGGACGCGCGCGATATAGCCTGCCGCGACGATCCCCAGCAGCGCGACGATCGTCGCGATCAGCGTCGCCAGCGGGAAGCCGGTCAACGCCGTTCCCGGGGTCGGCGATTTCGCGCAGGTCACCGCGACCCACAGATAGCAGAACAGGAAATGCACGGCCCAGATCGTCGGCGGGACGATCAGCGTCCACAGCGTGACCTTGAGGTCGCGCGCCCAATGCTTGCGGTTGGACTCGCGTTGCCGACCGGACTTGGGCTCTGTCATGCGACACCCGGGAACAGGCCGATCGTGCAGAACGTCACGATGCCGGTCAGCGCGAGGAAATGGTGGTACACGGTGATGTTGCGCAGGTCCGCGTCATAGACCGGCGTCATCTTCCCCGCGAGGCTGCGCGCGAGCGTGTAGGCCTGCATGATGACCCCGATCGCTGCGTGGACCGCAGTCCAGATCGCCAGCGTCCAGACGATCGCGGGATAGACGTGGAGTTCGGGATCGAGCCCCGAATACCACGGTCCGGCGAGCCCGGCGAACAGGCTCGAAAGCGTCGTGACGATCCCGACCACCAGAAGTGCACGACCCGCACCGACGTTGCCACGGCGATGCACTTCGCGCGCGCCGACGGTCGCGGCCCAGCCGGTGAGGGTGAGCGCCAGAGCCACCATAGGCCAGAACACGCCTGGCCCGTTCAATCCGACCCCGCTCGGCGGGAAGTCGTTGTGGATCGTCCAGAAGAAAAAATAGCCGAACACGAGCCCCGAGAACGCGGTCGCGTCGGCCATCATCGTGATGAACATCGCCCACCAGCCCGGCGCCGATGGCCCCGAGGTATAGAGCGGCACCTCGATGCCGTGGCCGATATGCTTGGTCGGCTTTTCGGGGATCTCGGCGGTCCCGGTCCACAGCCACCACAGCACGCAGGCGAGCGTCGCGACGCCGCTGACCGCCGACCAGATATAGAGGTGGTAGGTCGTCAGGATGAATACGCCCGCGAGCGCGACCGCGGTCATCATCGGCTTCACGCTCGGCGTACCCAGGCGGATCACCTGCAACGGCCGCGCGTCGAGCACGGTCGTGATGATCGACTCGCGCCGCATCTCCTCCGCGTCGGGCAAGAAGAAGCGGCCTTCATCGACTTTCTGGACGAAGTTTTTCTGGTCCCAGATCGGATAGCGGCTCTCGATCAGCGGCACCGATCGGATACCCCAGTCCTCGTCGTCGGGCAGTGCGAGCCATTCGAGCGTGCCGGCGTTCCACGGGTTGCGCGGGTCCTTCGGACGGCGCGGCGACAGCGCGAGGTCGATGCAGACGATCAGCACGCCGAGCGCGAACATATACGAGCCCGCGGTCGAGGCGAGGTTGAGCCCGCCGATCCCGAGCTCCTCCGGGTACGTAAACACGCGGCGCGGCATGCCTAGCAGGCCCGACAGGTGCATCGGGAAGAAGGTCAGGTTCATGCCCACGAACATGATCCAGAACGCGATCCGGCCGAGCTTGTCAGACAGCTTCTTCCCCGTCACCAACGGCCAGTAATAATACAGCCCGGCGAACAGCGGCAGCAGTGTGCCGCCAATCAGCACGTAGTGCAGATGCGCGACGATGAAATAGGTGTCGTGCGCCTGCCAGTCGAACGGGGCGACCGCGACCATCACGCCAGTCAGGCCGCCGATCACGAATACGGCGAGGCTGCCCGATGCGTAGAGCAACGGCGTCGATTTCTTGACGTTGCCCGCCCACAGCGTCGCGATGAAGACGAAGATCTGCACGCCGGTCGGTATCGCTACCGCTTCCGACGCCGCCGCGAAGAAGGCGAGGCTGATCTTCGGCAGCCCGGTGGTGAACATGTGGTGGACCCACAGCCCGAAGCTCAGGAACGCCGTCCCCACCGCGGCCAACACGATCCACGGGTAGCCGAGCAGATGCCGCTGCGCGAACGTCGGGATCAGCATCGCGAACAGCGCGATCGAGGGGAGGAAGACGATGTAGACTTCCGGATGCCCGAAGATCCAGAACAGGTGCTGCCACAACAGCGGGTCGCCGCCCTTCTCCGCGTTGAAGAACGGCCAGTTGAGCAGCCGCTCCATCTCGAACAGCACGTCGCCGGCGATCAGCGGCGGGAACGCGAACAGGATCATCACCGCGACGACCAGGATGTACCAGGCGTAGAGCGGCATCAGGTTGAGCCGCATGCCCGGCGGACGGCATTTCAGCACGCCGACGATCAGCTCGACCGCGGCGGCCACCGATGACACCTCGATGAAGCTCAGCCCCAGCATCCATATATCCGCGCCGAGCCCGCTGAGGTCTGTCCGGGTCGTCAGCGGCGGGTACATGAACCAGCCACCGTCGGGCGCCGCATCGAAGAAGATCGAGCCCGATACGAACACGCCGCCGATCAGGAAACTCCAATATCCGAACCCCGACAGCCGCGGAAACGGCAGGTCGCGCGCGCCGAGCAGCTGCGGCAGCAGGATGATCGACACCGCCTCGAACATAGGCACCGCGAACAGGAACATCATCATCGAGCCGTGCAGCGTGAACAGCTGGTTGAACGTGTTCGCCGTGACGAGATCGTTGTTCGGTACCGCGAGCTGCGTGCGCATGATCAGCGCAAGCACGCCCGCGAACAGCATGAAGCCGAACGCGGTCAGCGTGTACCACACGCCGATCCGGTTGTTGTTGACGTCGGTCCAGCGGAAGAACCAGCCGGTGGGCGGCTTCCAGACTTCACGCAGGCGATCCTCTTGGCCCTTGCGGACCGCAGGATCGTTCTGGTCGGGCGCGATATATTGGGTGCTCTCGGTGGTCATTTGAGCCCCTGAAGGTAGCTTGCGATCTGGTCGGCTTCGGCGGCCGACATCTGCGGGAAGGCGGGCATCCGCACGCCGGGCTTGGTCTTGCCCGGATCTCGGACGAACCCGGCGATGTTGGCGTGCGTCATCGGCAGCACCCCCGCGGCGAGCGTCGGGCGCGAGCCGAAGTGAGTCAGGTCGGGGCCGATCTTGGCGACCGGGCCGACGCCGCGGACGCTGTGACACCCGCTACAGCCGTAACTTGCGAACAGGCGTGCGCCGGGCGACGCGGTGACGATAGCGGGCTTGCGCTGCTCGGCGAGCCAGCGCTCGAATGCGGCCGGCTCCATCGCGATCACGTCGAACGCCATCAGCGCGTGGCCGAGCCCGCAGAACTCCGCGCAGACGCCGCGGTACGTCCCCGCCTTGGTCGCGCGGACGACTAGGCGGTTGGTGCGGCCGGGGATCATGTCCATCTTGCCGGCGAGTCCCGGCACCCAGAAGCTGTGGATCACGTCGGGGCTGCGGAGCGACAGTTCGACGGTGCGGCCGACGGGCAGCCGGAGTTGGTTCGCGGTCTCGACCACCGATCCGCCCGGCGGCGCATAGCGGACGCGCCACCAGAATTGCTCACCCTCGACGCCGATACGGAGGTCGCTGTTGGCCACCTCGCGCGGACGCATCGCGGGCAGGGCGTAGAGCAGCAGGCCCAGCAGCAGGATAGAAGGACCGATGCCGCCGAGCCACAGCACCAGCTTCATCCCGCCCTTGTGCGTCAGCCGACCTTCCGGCGCGCGCATCGCGTGGCGCATTAGCAACGCGAGCCCGCCCGCGAGAATGATCGCGCCGATGACCAGAACGATGGTGATCGAGAGGACCTTGTCCGCCTCCTCGCCGAACGGCGCGAGCGTCGACTGGTGGCGGTTGCATGCCGCCAACAGCGGCAGGCACGCGCCCACGGAAAGAAAAATAGCCTTCCGCATCATCACCTTGCCACCCTTTAGAAGCGCGTCCCCTAGACGGAAGGGCGGGGGGGCGTAAACCCAAAATGACAGAAATGTCATGTAGGCCTGTCAGCTTGGGCGATCGTGTAGGCATGCCCGACCTAGACGTTCGGTTCGTGCCGCCGGAGTAGCCGAGCAAAAAAGCACGGCTGGCGATAGTCCGTCCGGCTTTGAGCGACGAGCCGGCGGCGCCGGCCGCTGAACGGCAACGTTAGCGGCCTCACTTCCCCGCAAATGTAGACGTGTTCGCGGCTTGCGGTAACCGGCGGCGTGCCGCCGCGTTCTGGCGCTTGCTCCAGTTATCAGAACAGTGCCTTGCCGGGCTTGATCTATTTAGTCTGAACGTCGCTATGTGGGGCCGTGCGGCCCTCCTAAAACTCCGCTGGCTAGGAACCCCGGAAGCAGTAGGGCAGGGTGCGTTCGCCCCCTTGCTATCATTCCAATTGATCCGCTACGGTAGTGAAATGGCATTGCATCCTGATGTCGCTCGGCTTGCTGAAACACTTGAAGCCATGACGATATTGCTGAAGCTGCACGGTGACAACGGATGGGCCGAGCAGATCGAGCGGTGTAGATCGAGTATCGCGCAATCCGACTATCACGGCGTCGACCGGCTTTTGTGCCTCTACGGTGGAATGGGATCGGTGAACGATGTGATTCTGCAATCCGGTGGAGTTGCCCCGGCAGAAGACAACGAGCGGTTTGACGCGCTTCGAACCGATGCTTGGAAAAAGACGAATGCACTGGCGCGCGACGGAGCGCGCGGGAACGGCAACTGACTTTGCATTCATGTGGGTCTGGTCGACCGAAACTAGCGTTGACGCGGAGGTGGCCCCCGCAGGAGATAGTCCTTGCGGCGCTGCCGATTGATGGCTGCGGCTGGTCTGGCTCGTCACGCAGATTCATGGTGCAGCAAACGCACGACGCTGACCTTCGGGGATGTCGTCGCCGCAGACTGCACAGTTTCAGGCATCGGATATGTTCTGAGACGCGCGGTAGGTTGACCGTGGCCAGCCGGTAGGCGACTAACGCTAAAAATTGACGTCAAAGCCGCATAGGTTCATTGCCGATGGATCCACCATATACCGGGACTAAGCGTTTAGATTGCCCCGACGTGTAGACTCGAGCGATACTGTGGGGACTCGAACCTTTCTGAACGAGCATAAAAGTCGTTCCTGCTATTGGACGAGCAAGGTTTGATAGAGTTGCGCATAGGCACCGATGATCGTGTCATGGTCATAGTCGCGGCGCACCCAGCAAGGGGCTGTTCTTCGATCCCGCGGATCTGCCCGCCGACCCTCTGGCTCGAGACAGGCTGTTGCTTCGCGCTATCGGCAGTCCCGATCCTTATGGTCAGCAGATCGATGGTATGGGCGGCGGAAGCTCGAGTACCAGCAAGGCTGCGCTCGTCAGCAGGAGTGCCCGCCCCGGGTACGACCTGGACTATTACTCGGCTGCGCTACCCATCGATGCCGCGTTCGTGGACTGGAGCGGCAATTGCGGTAACCTCGCAGCGGCGGTGGCTCCGTTCGCGTTTCATCGCGGCATGTTGGAGGTGCCCCGCGACGGCATCGCTCCCATCCGGATCTGGCAGGTCAATACGGCAAGGCTGATCGTGGCACACGTTCCGTTCTGCGGAGGTCAGGTACAGGAGTATGGCGACTTCATTCTAGACGGCGTTGCACTCCCTGCGGCCGAAATTCGACTGGACTTCGAAAGCGGACCAGATGGCCCCGATCTCTTTCCAACTGGGTCTCCGACCAGTGTCATCGAGTGGTCGGGCGGGGTACCCTTCGAAGCAACGCTGATAGATGCCGGAAGCCCGACGATCTTGGTCCACGCAGACGCTCTGGGCCTGACTGGCGTGGAGACCGCGGCGGAGGTGAACGCCAATCCAGAACTGCTTGCTAAAGCCGAGCAAATGCGGGCCCATGCCGCGGTTCGCCTGGGCTTTGCCGCGACACCTGAGGAGGTTACCGCGCGGTATCGGCAGAGCCCCAAGCTCGCGTACGTCAATCGCGCTCGGAATTATGTCACGGCCAGCGGAACGCACGTGGACGAGGCCTCGATCGACTTGGTGGCGCGTACATTCTCCATGGGCAAGCTTCACCACGCCATGACGGGGACAGGGACGGTGGCAATCGCAGCTGCGGCGGCGGTTCCAAATACCATTGTGAGCAGGATCACCGGCGTTCGCAGCATGGTGCGCATAGGCCACGCCTCCGGAACTGTTCCGGTTGGCGCCGAGTCCGAAAACGAAGGGGGCTGGCGGATCAGACGTACCTCGTTCAGCAGATCCGCTCGCATATTGATGGACGGTACAGTGTTCATTCCTGTCTAGGCACCGGCCCTTGAGGGGCAATCGAAGAGCTGAGGTGGCCCCCTAAATGACCTGACAGGGCCCCGCTCTTAGATAAGAGTGAGGCATATGACTGACGGTACGACCAGGCGTTACAACGATGGCGAGG
>NZ_LMKH01000018.1 GCF_001421415.1 Sphingomonas sp. Leaf208 | reverse complement strand
GACCTGCGCTATCGCTACCCGTCGGCGACATGGCTCGACCGGCGCGCGTCGCGGCTCGATATTTCGATCAACAACCAGTATCTGCGGACGCTCCCGCTCGCCGGCGCAGCGTGGTGGAAGGCGCTGATCGGCGGCCAAGACGGCGCATCGTCGAGCCAGGCTCGCGCCAAGGTCGAACTGCCGAACTACAATCTGTTCGGCCAGAACGAGCTGATCTTCGATTACAACCTGATCCTCGGCACCAAGAAGAAGTGCGAGGGCACGCTGCCCGAGAACGTCCATGTCGCGATCGACCCGGACAGCGCGATCGACCTGACGCACGCCTATCATGCGCAGCGGATGCCGAGCCTCGCGACCTTCGCGAACGCAGGCTATCCCTTCACGATCAGTCCCGACCTTGCCGAGACCGTCGTCGTCGTCCCCGCCTCGCCCGACCTGGGTATCGTCGAGGCGTTCCTGGCGATGATGGGCCGCTTCGGCGACTCCACCGGTGCCGCCACCACGGGCGTGACCGTCACGCAGGCCTCGGACGGCGACAGGCTGGAAGGCCATGACGTGCTGGTCATCGGTATCCCACGGACCGCCGGCGCGACCGCGCTGTTCGCCGGTGCGCCGGTGCGGATCGAGAATGGCAGACTGCGCGTGGTCGAACGCAATCCGATCGAGCGCGTCTTCGGCCTGATCTCGCCCTATGGCGCGAGCGACGTCGGCGAGACCAACGCGTTCCTGACCACGGCCGAACGTTTCGACGGGTTCGTCAGCTTCCGCTCGCCCTTTGATGCGGCGCGGACGGTGGTGGCGGTGATGAGCACCAACACCGCCGACCTGCCCGAACTGGTCCAGGGTCTCGCCGAACAGCGGATCAACGCGCAGGTCCAGGGTGATCTGTCGGTGACCAACGGCGAGGGCATGCGCAGCTTCGCGGTCGGCCAGACCTATTGGTCGGGATCGCTGCCGGTGTGGATGCGGATCGGCTGGTGGTTCAGCGAGCGGCCGTTGCTGATGGCGCTCAGCGGGCTGCTGATCGCGCTGCTGCTGGCAGGGCCGTTGTACCTGCTGCTGGTGCGCCAGCAACGTCGCCGGCTCGGGTCGGAGGACGCGGCATGATCCGCTTCACCACGCTCGCGCTGCTGACCGCGGGGATCGCATCGCCGCTCCTCGTCCAGCCCGCGGTGGCACAGGTTGCCGGGGTCGGCGCGCTCGTCCAGCAAGGGCGGTATTGGCAATCACGTGGCCGAGCCGACCTCGCGCGGACCGCCTATCGCCGTGCGCTCGCGATCGATCCCTCGAACGCCGAGGCCCGCGCCTTGTCGGAGTCGAGCGCCCCGGCTGCGGCACCCGCCGCACGACCGAGCAGGGCGCCCGCGCAGGCTCCGGCGGGCATGACTGGGCCTGCACCGACGCCCACAACCGCGGCGCGTGCGGTTTCGGTACCAGCCCCGGCACGTCGTTCCGTACCGACGCCATCCGACCGCGGCGGCGATTCGCGCGCGGCAGGCTTCCGCTCGCTCGAACAGGGCGATCTCGCCCAGGCGCAACGCCAGTTCGAGGCGGCGCTGGCCAACAACCGCAACGATGCCGACGCAGCAGGTGGCCTCGGCGTCGTCCGGCTACGGCAGTCGCGCTTCGCCGAGTCCGCCGAACTCCTGTCGCGCGCTTCGGCACGCGGCAATCGGGCGCGCTGGTCGGAAGCCTTGGCATCCGCGCAATTCTACGCCGGGCTGGACGACGCGCGCGCGCGGCTCGCGGCCGGCGATGTCGTCGGCGCACAGACCCAAGCCGAAGCGCTCGCGCGCACCGGCGTCAAGGATCGCGGGCCCGCACTGGCGTTGCTGGCGGACATCTACGAACGCCAGGGTCGCTACGCCGACTCGGCCGATCTGGCACGTCAGGCGGGATCCGCCGGCGGCAGCGCGGCGCAACTCGAAAGCCGCGTGGTGCGCAACGACGCGTTGCAGGCGGCCACACACGGCGATCCGGCAAAGGCCGACGCGCTGTTCCAGCGCGGACTCATGCTCGATCCGGCGGACCCGTGGATCCGCTACGAATATGCGCGGTACATGATCGGGCAGGGACGCGCGCCCGAGGCCGAGGCGCTGATCCAGTCGATCCAGACGATCGGTACCGCCGACGCCTTGTACGCGGCGGCGATGCTCCACAACGAGCGCGGCCGGCAGGCACAGGCGACGTCGTTGCTGTCACGGTTGACCGAAGCGCAGAAGACGCCCGCTATTCGCCGGTTCGAGGCACAGATCGCCGTCGATGCCGCCGTCGCGCGCGCCAAGGCGATCGCGGCACAGGGTCGCGGCGGCGAGGCGATCGCAACCTTGCGCCAGATCGGCATGACCCCGACGCTCAGCGCAGCGTCGCTCGCGTCGATCGCCGGCGGTCTGAACGATCTGGGCGACCAGGCCGGGGCCGTTCCGCTTGCCGAGCGCGCGCTGGCCGCAAGCCCAGCGACGGCGGCGGATTACGAGCCGATCGTCCGCGTGCTGGCACGGACCGGACAGGACGCCGCGGTCGCCAGCGCCATCGACCGCGCGCGAACGGCTTCGGCGAGGTCTGCCTCCGCAGCGCCAGCAATCGCAAGGCTCGAAGGGATTGCCGCGTCGTCGCAGGCGGACCGGATGCGGCTGGCAGGCCAGAACGCGCAGGCCTTCGACCTCCTGCAACAGGCATGGGCCGCGTCGCCAGGCAATGTCGACGTGCTGGGTGCGCTCGGTCGGCTGTACCAGTCCGGCAACATGCCGTCGCAGGCTGCACAGACGTATCAGATGGTGCTCGCCGCAAATCCACGGGACAAGGGCGCGCTGATCGGCTTGATCGGCAGTGCCGGCGCCGGCGGCAACCACGACGTCGCCACCGCCACCGTCGACCGCGCGCTCGCTGCCTATCCCGACGACTACGAGATCTACGCCGCTGCCGGCCAGATGGAGCAGGCCCGCGGCGACCGAGGCGCGGCAAAACGCTATCTGCGCCGCGCCGAAACGGCCTATGCCGCGCGTTCCGGCACCGGCACCACGCTGAGCGGTGCCAATCCGTTCGCCGCAGGCATGGGCTCGGGCAATCCCTTCCGCCAGGCGGAACAGGCGCCCGTCGTCGCCGCAAACCCGTTCGCATTGAGCGCCGGGCCGATCCCGACTTCCAAGCCCGGCCGCTCTTCGACGCCGATGGCCTTCACCGTGGCACCCGGATACGGCGCAGGCTCACCCGGCGTTCCGGCACCAACGGCCTTTGCACCGGGCGGCTACGCATCCTCGAACGGCGCCGTACCTCAAGCCGGCGTTGCAGGCGGCGACGCCACGTTGATCCGCCTACGCGACGATATCGCTCGCCTGAGCGACGACACCGGCCCCCGTGCGGAAATGAAGCTCGGCTTCCGCGAGCGTTCGGGCGAGACCGGTTTGAGCGAGATGCGTGAACTGTCGGGTACCGCGACGCTCTCCACGGGTGTCGCCGGCGGTCGCGTCTCCGTCTCGGCAACACCGGTCGTGATCGACTCCGGACGCCCGACCGGCTCCGCGCTCGCTCGGTTCGGCCGCAACGCCACCCCGGAGGCGCAAGGCATCGTCAATGCGCTGCCCTCCGCACTGACGCAGGGGGATACGCAACACGCGTCCGGCGTCGCGGTCGCGGCATCATACGACAGCCCCGGCGTCCGGATCGAGGTCGGATCGACGCCGATCGGGTTCGACAATACCGAAGTGACGTGGGGCTTCACCGCCAAACCCCAACTCTCGCGTACGGTGTCGGCGCAGGGCTGGGTCAAGCGCGAGCCGGTCACGGACAGCGTCGTGTCCTACGCCGGCACGCGCGATCCCGTCTCGGGTGAACGCTGGGGCCAGGTCATGCGGACCGGCGGCGGCGCGTCGCTGTCGTGGGACGACGAGGGGACGGGCGTCTACGCCGATGTCTCCGGCTATCGCTACACTGGCGAGAACGTCCGCCGAAACCGCGGGTACCAGGCAAATGCCGGTGGCTACCTCCCGCTCTATCGGGACGGGCATTCGACGCTCACCGGCGGCCTCAACCTCAACTGGCAGGCGTTCGACAACAACCAGAACTACTTCACCTACGGGCATGGCGGCTATTTCAGCCCGCAGAGCTTCCTCAGCATGAGCCTGCCGATCCGCTACGCGTACAACTCGACACGGTGGGAGGGGCGCCTGGGCGTCGCGCCGGGCTATCAAAGCTTCGAACAGGATCGTGCACCGATCTATCCGACCGATCCGAATGCGCAGGCCGAGCTCGATGCGTTGAAGGCGCGGAACACCGACGTCCGCTCCTATTATGACAGCCTGAGCAACACCGGTTTCGCCTTTTCGGCGGACGGATCGTTGTTCTATCGCCTGAACCCGAATACCCGGATCGGCGCCTCGGCTAGTGCCAACACGTTCGGGACCTATGACGACTACCGATCGACTTTCGAATTGCGCCAGTCCCTGGGGGGAGCCAAATGAACGCGATGAGTGAATGGTCGACCGACAACGCGACCGAAACTACTGCCGCCTCCCTGTTGCTGGGCAGCATTGTCGCCGAAGTAGGCGGCGGCGCCACCACGGCGCAGCGACGCGCGTTCTTTCGCGCGGTCGGCGCACGGATCGCAGGCGCGCATCCGGTCGGCGACGCGCAGGATATCGCCGCGCTCGCCACTTCGATCAACCGGTTGTGGCGCGAGCATGACTGCGGCGAAGTGCGGTTCGAACTGGCCGAGGACGGCCTGCTGATCACGCATACCGGCTTTGCCCGTCGACTGGCGCCGATCCTCGGCGGTGCAACCGAAAAGACGCTGCGACCGTTGCTGGAGGGGGCGTATGACGCGTGGTTGCATACGCTGGGCAGCGGTGCCGATCTGACGACACGCACCCTGTGGTGGAGCGATACGGAGGCACGACTGAAGCATGGACGTTGATCGTCGACACGTCATGGCGGGAATGGCTGGTCTGGCTATCGCCGGATGCAGCAAGGCACGCGCACCGGACGACAGGGCACTCGCCACGGAGAACAGCGCGGCAATCGAACCCCGGACCCTGCCAGCAACCGGTGCGGCAAACGGCGTGAACTGGGCAAGCTTCAAACGGCGGTTCATGACCGACGACGGCCGGATCGTCGATAACGGCAATGGCGGCGTCAGCCACAGTGAAGGCCAGAGCTATGGTCTGTTGCTGTCGCAGGCGGCGGGCGATCGAGCGGCATTCGACAAGATTCTAGCCTGGACCGAAGCCAAACTCGCCCGGTCGGACGTCGCGCTCTACGTCTGGCGCTACGATGCGCGCGCCGCCAATCCGACCGCCGATCGCAATAATGCAACCGATGGCGACCTGCTCATTGCCTACGCACTGGCAAAGGCGGCGAACAAGTGGCGTGAGCCACGCTATGCCGCGCGGGCGCGGACGATCGTCGACGCCATCGCCACCCGCCTCGTCAAGACGGTCGGCGGGCGGATGCTGTTGTTGCCCGGCCTGGACGGGTTCTCGACCGCTGCACGAACGACGATAAACCCCTGCTATTACGTCTGGCCCGCGCTCGACCTGTTTGCGAAGACCGGCAACGCGGCGGTCTGGCGACGGGTCATCACCGACGGCGAGGCTCTGATCGCCGCGGCCCGGTTCGGCGCGCATCGCCTGCCGACCGACTGGATCGACGTCTCGAATACAGGTGCGATCTCGCCGGCCGCGGACAAGCCGCCACGGTTCGGCTTTGATGCCATCCGCGTGCCGCTGTTCGCCAGCGTGTCCGCGCGGGCTGCGCTGGTCGAGCCGATCCGGACCTGGTGGCAATCGATGCCGGCAGAGCAGATCCCGGCATGGATCGACGTGGTGTCGGGACAGGTCGCCGAGTACCCCTTGTCCGTCGGCGGTCGCGCGGTGGTGAGCCGCGCACTCGGCACGCGCGCTCCCAATACGCTCGCCACCGACTATTACGCGGCCGCATTGCAGTGCCTTGCCGCGGCCTTCCCCTGAGCCTCCAGCGGCCAATTTGCGGCGGCGAGCGAGACGAGCCGAAATATCAGTCGAACTAAAGGGTACCTCCACAGCACGACGACTGGCGCAACTCTGCCGTTTGTTCACCGGGATCAGCGCTAACCATAAATGAAAACGAGTAATTTACCTTCCTGAGTGTACTAATCAGTGGTAACTCGACACCGGGGAAATATGCGATGGGGCACTCATCGTAAGATCTAGCCTTCATGAACGCCGCCCCTGGAATGAGGGTGGAGTACGAGGCGCAAAGCGCGCCCTCAAACCTCAGCAAGTTTGAGCCATCCGATTTTGGCTAGACCAGCACCGGCATCTCAGGGACCGAGCTCTTTTCGACTTTGCGATCGATAGCAAGCTGCGCGGCTGCGACGCCGTCAAGGTGCGCAGCGGCGACATAGTCGTCGGCGGCCGGATCCGGGATCGCACGGTTGTAGTGCAGCAAAAAGTCAAACGCCGCGTGCAGTTCGAAATCGTCGAACCGGCCTGCAAGACGTTGCGAGCGTGGCTTGAGCGTCGCGGCGGCACTTTGAACGACTTCGTCTTTCCCAGCCGCAACGATTATATGGAGCACATGAGCACGAGGCAGTATGCCCGCCTCGTTCACGAGTAAATCACCGGCATTGGCCTCCAAGCTGAGTGTTACGGCACTCACTCGCTGCGACGCACCGAGGCATCGATCATCTACTAGGCGACGGGAAAACTACGCGCGGTGCGAATCCTGCTCGGTCATGCGAAGATTGAGAGCACGGTCCGCTACCTTGGCGTTGATGTCGAAGACGCATTGGAACTGGCAGAGCGGACGGAGGTCTGACCCAATCATTAAACCCACAAGTGGACACTCGCGAACTCTTCCCGGCTCTTCAACTCCGGCCATTCATTCATATTTGCGGCGGTGGTTCGGTTAGAGTTGTTTCCCACTGGACGCGAAGATCCGTGGCGCAGGCTCATCTGGCGACGCATCATGGACTGAAGGTCTGGCCGCAATTGCCGGGAGAACGGCTCAGCCTACTGCCCGATTTCGGGTGGCACCCCTCGCCCAAGCAGCTAAATCTACGATATGGGTGCAATTCTTTTTCTGCATGTGTCTTTAACGCATACAATATGGGACTACGTGCGTAGTCAGGTGGCGTTGGGACATTACAATAGTGCAAGCGAAGTTATTCGTGATACTCTGCAAATCCATGCGGCAAAAAAAATGTAGATTTTTCAGCAGAGATTATTGAATCACCGCCATCTCGGACGCGAAGCAACTCGAACGTATAGCTTGGTACAAACGACAGCGCGGCTCGTAAGGGCGGCAATGGTTGTTCAATAAGAATGGTTGCGGGGACAGGATTTGACCGCTGTAGAACTCGGTTCCGGCTGCTCGGCGGCACGATCGTAAGCCTGTGAAGGTGACCCAAGCAACACTACTTACGCCCCACCGCGGTCCCGGGCGACGACCGTGATTTGCGGCTGGGTTGTAAGCCAGGCGCACCTATCTCCCAGCCAGTGGCAGATCGGCGATACCACGCTGATAGCGGCTATAAACCCCACGACTGTCAGTTCCTCACGTATGGCAACAGCTCGATTTCGAAATGCTGCGAACCTTAACGGTCGTTCGGTCGCCATCGCTCGACGCAGGGACCATTGCAAACCCATCATGGGTAAGGGGCGAGGGATGAAGCGCCTTGTGCATGACGATTATCCAACTTGGCGCCACCGCCATCGAGCCTCAGGCCCTCGGCACCAACGGCGCGCATGCGGTCAAGCAGCCTGAATACCTGGCGTCGGCCCAGTCCGAGAACCATAGCAGCATCATCAATCCGCAAATCGCCGCGCTCGACCCTTTGCAACGTGTCGTACCGCGAGAGTTCGCCTTGGCTCATCGAAACCACCGTCATCTGCGCACACCCTCGTGAACGTGGGCGGCATGACAGCGAAGATCCGCCCGGTATGGAACCGTGACATTTCTATCTAGTGGAAGGGTGACATTTCTATTTGGCGCTTACAATCATTCGGATCGATACTAATCGTTATGTTAAGTTGAACGTAAGCGTATGGTAGGCATTAATCTTGCATAGACAAACTCAGCAGATCGAGATGATAGCCGATACCATGAACAATCCGACTCCGGTGGTCATCAGACATGCTGGTAGCAACGTTTGTTTCTGACCCTCATACTCTCTGCCTTGCAGATCATGACACGCAATAGGTTGGTCTGCGCGACCGTTTTACCGCGATTGATGAACTGCCGGCCGGTGCAGTATATACCGCATATACAAGGAGGCTCGATATGGCACGATCATCTTCCAATTTTGACGTGCGCGAAGCTAAGCCGCGACTTCTCGACATTCTGAAAGGGCTAGCTATTCTCGCCTCCGACGATCAATTCCCAGACGATTTTGATGAGACGCTGCTTCCACTGAAGGCAGTCGACTTATAACTGGCGCGCGGTACATGCTCGACACCAATATATTCTCCGATTTGTTCGTAATTTGCAAGCCGCTGTGGTCGAAAGATCGTTGAGAAGAGACAACCTGTCCATCAGCATCTCACCGCGGCTGGGCTTCGCTACGGTGGTGCTCGCAAAAGCTTCCCACGCCTCTTAAGCAAGTCGAGGCCTTCAAGGCGGCCTCGAATCCTTCCGCTCGACGTCCCGGCTGACGTCGAATATGGCGGCATCCGTGCAGAGCTTGAGGCCGTGGGCAGACCAATTGGTCCCAATGACCTCCTGATCGCAGCCCATGCCCATGCGCGGGGTGCCACGCCGGTCACCGCCAATGTCGGTGAGTTCGCGCGTGTTCGGGGTCTTAGCATGGAAAATTGGCTCGCCTGATACTGGGGCGTTCCGCATTTAAAAACAGATCTTTAAGCGTCGCAGCGATCCCATCCGCATCGATTAATGGACCACCCGCCGCGTATCCTAACGAACGTCACATCTCCGCATTGCGCTGTTTTGGCGTGGTATCCGACTCCTGTTCCTGATCGCGCAGCGTGACATTGTTATCTGCCATTGACCAAGCGTATATCCCAGATGTATATCCCAAGTCATGCATGATCAATGATGGACTGTTAGATGACGCGTACCACCCTTTTCCAGTCGAATCGGTCCCAAGCGGTACGTTTGTCCAAGGACGTTGCCTTTCCCCTCGACGTGCGAGAAGTCACTATCCTTCGCGATGGTGACAGGCGTGTGATCGTTCCCGTCGACCGCATCTGGGACGATTTCTTCGCAACTCCTGGCGTTAATCTCGACGATCGCGAACAGCCAGCTGCGCAGGAGCGGGATGCACTCTGATGCTGCGTTATATGCTCGATACGAACCTGTGCATTCGTGTGTTACGTGATCGGCCGCAAAGCATTCGGGAACGCTTCAATGCCGAAGCGGGCGGCCTCTGCATCTCCACCGTCGTTCTGTACGAGTTGTTCTACGGCGCTGCGAATTCGGACCGCCCGATCGAGGCCCGTCGCGAGGTTGAGCGCTTCGCCGCCCGTGTTGATGTATTGCCGTTTGATGCCGACGCCGCGGCGCATGCCGGTGACATCCGGGCCGCACTGAAGCGAGAAGGGCGCATGATCGGAAGCTATGATCTGCAGATTGCCGGCCATGCGCGCAGTCGCGGACTGGTTGTCGTCACTGGCAATCTCGGAGAATTTGATCGTGTACAGGGTTTACGCTGCGAAGATTGGTTGCCGGCGCATTAGCGTACACCAGCAAATCGGCGTCGCCGATCCTCACGTTACGCGCGAACGTATCGCCAGTCGCTAGAGATCAATGTTTCGAGCGCGCTTCGCTTCGGCTACGAGGTCGGCGATCGGCCTCTGCCCTGAGGTGGCCTCGTAGACTGCGGCTACATCATGATCAGCAAACTTTTCTAGCATCAGCCGAACAGCCGCGACGCTGGCGTCGTCCAGTACGGTCTTTGTCTCGTCGTTCGCCTTGGCTAAGGTCCCGCCGGTGTTTCGAATGGAAAACGAATAGCATGAACGTAAGTGACCTGGCCAAGGGCGTCGCCGAAGCGACCGGTTCGAACGAAGCCGATGCGAAGAAGGCGATCACCGCCGTATTCGACCAGATCGCGGCCGCAGCCGTGAAGGGTGAGGAGGTTTCGATTCCAGGGTTCGGCAAGTTCACCGTCAAGGACCGCCCGGAGCGCGAAGGCCGCAACCCCGGCACCGGTGAGGCGATCACGATCGCAGCTTCCAAGAAGGTTGCGTTCACAGCCGCCAAGGGGCTGAAGGACAAGATGTAAGACGTTTGCGCCGGCGAGCGGTCTCGTCGGCGCCAACGGGCATGGCTCCACTACAATATCAAAAAACCCTTCGACCCTACGTAGCAGGACGGTTGATCCTGACCGAACCGACAAGCGCGAGCTCGGCCGCCTTCTCGGTCTGTTATCAGAGCGTGTCTCGATTCAGCCGGGAATACTGGCGAATGTTCGGCACACCGCCGATGAAGGGCATTCGAACGCGCCGGTTGGATTGATCGCCAGTCTGAGCATCCACGTGTGCGCGTGAACTGCCGGTCCGATTGCGGGCGACGAGACCCTGTTCCGGACATTCACGCCCCTCAACTCGCTTCCCGCAATCGGACATTTTTTCACGTACGGGCGATACGAGAGGTCGAGGAATGGTGAGCTGCTGAGACCTCAGCTATCGCTAAGTGATGACGGTCGGATCAACCTATCCCCTCCGCGGCCATGGCCGCCTGGACGGCGGGCCGCGCCTTCATGCGCTCCCGCAAGCCGAGTAGCGGCAATGGCAGATCTAGCGCAAACCGATCCGCCCAGAGCAGCATGACGAACAGGTAGAAGTCGGCGACGCTCGGCGTGGCCCCGAACAGATAGTCGCCCTGCAAGCCATCGGAAAGAGGTTGCATCAGGCGGAGCACCGTATCGCCTGCCCTCGCTTTGTCGGCAGCGCTACCGGCGTGCCACATCGGCTTGTACGCCCGGTGGATCTCGGTCGTGATATATGTCAGCGCCTCGATGACCCGCGTCCGCCCCATCGCGCCGCCGATCTGCAACGCAGGCGTCTCGCCAGCGATCCAGTCGAGAACCGCTAGATTCTCGGTGATCATCGTGCCGTCGTCGAGAATGAGCGCCGGCACGTATTTCTTCGGATTGATCCGTGCGAAGTCTTCGCCGCCAGCCGTGCGGAACGTGCGCAAATCGACGCGTTCGGCTTCAAACGCCATTCCCGCCTCTCGAAGCGCGATGTGGTCGGCCAGGCTGCAAGCGAGCGGGCTGTAATAGAGCTTCATCGAATAGACTCCTTGTGAGACACGGCATGGACGGTGATCGCGATTGCCAACACAGCAGGCAGCGTCACGGCAGGAAAATCGCGAAGCAGCGCGGACGGACCACAGATCCCGACTGCCACTTCCCAGACGTGGAAGAGCGCATGCCCCGACAGCCAGATCGCGGCCGCCCCCCAGGAAACCGAACGATGGATCGGACGTGCTGCACCCAACAGGAACGCCGTGCCGACGCCGAGGAAGATCAACCCGATGTCGCGTACGAAATGCTGGTTGAATGGTCCGGTCGTGGTGACGCCGGGAACCGCGAAATACCAGCTCACGGGCGAGGCGAGCATGAAGACGCCGTTTGCGACCGCGCCCACTCCCAGCAGGATCGCGATGCCCAGGACGACGCGGTTCACCGGCCTGCGAACCATGTGTCGTAGTCAGTCGCGCCGATATGCGCTCCGGCCGCGGGCATGAGCGAGATGTCGTCGATCTTCGCTCCAAAATAGAGCGCGTCGGCCTCCCCCACTACGCCGCGCGCGTCACCGGTCGCCTCGAGATAGCGACGCACTAGAGCATCCATCCGGAACGCCGTCGGGCCCGCCACCTCGATCGTCCCGTTCGCAGGCGGCGCGACGACGATCGCGGCGAGCGCGTCCGCGACGTCATTGGCCGCAATCGGCTGAAACAAGGCGGTCGACAGGTGGATCGCTTCGCCCGCTGCGGCCGAATGCGCGATGCCGCCGAGGAATTCGAAGAACTGCGTCGAATGCAGGATCGTATAGGGTACGCCCGACGCGCGGATCAGCGTCTCTTGCGCGACCTTCGCGCGCATATAGCCGCTGTCGGTAAGGCGCTCAGTCCCGACGACCGACAGCGCGACATGGTGCCGGACGCCCGCGCCCGCTTCGGCAGCAAGGACGTTGCGGCTCGAGGTTTCGAAGAAGGCGAGCACCGCGGCATCCTCGAACGATGGCGAGTTCGCGACATCGACGACCACTTCCGCCCCGGCCAGCGCCTCGGCGAGGCCCTCCCCCGTCAGCGTGTCCACGCCGCTGTTCGGCGACGCGGCGACGGCCTCGTGTCCCGCTGTCTCCAAACGCGAAACGAGCTTCGAACCGATGAGGCCAGAGCCCCCGATAACGACGATCTTCATGTCCCAATACCTTTTGCAAAGCGGCCCGCCGGATCGGCATGGGCTCACTGTAGGACGGGAGGTAGCAGGGCCTTGGCCCAGGCTCGTAGAGCCAAGAACCGCGAAAGCGACTAGGCCAAGATCATCATACCCGGTCGGCCAGCAGTCGTCGTAAGGCGGCGACCGCCTCGTCGACCCTGTTCGGGCGAAGGTTTGTTGCGCTCAGTAACAACCCCGGCACACGGCGCTCGGGATCCTGATACCAAGGCGACAGCGGCGACGGCGCGATCCCGAGTTCGGGCGCGCGCCGCGCCAGCGCCATATCGTCGATCCCCTGTGGCAATCTGAGGAGTGCGATCGGGCCGGCGACGGTCTCGAGCGGATAATCCGCCTCGAGCGCACGGTGCAGCGCGGAAAGCCGTTCGGCATAGAGCCGCTTCATATTGCGCAGGTGACGCAGGTAATGACCCTCGGCGAGCAGCTGAGCGATCGCAAGCTGCGACGGCGCGAAGAAGCTCGGCCCCAAGGTTGCCGCCGCTTGCCCGAAGCGCGTGGCGAGTGCCATCGGCGCAACGACGAAGCCGATTCCGACCCCGGGCTTCAACGTCTTGCTGAAGCTGCCCACATGGATTACGCGCCCCGCGGTATCGCCGCTTGCCAGCGCCGGCGCGGCGCGCGCGCCAAGTTGGAGCTCCCCCAGATAGTCATCCTCGATGATCCAACCGTCGGCCGCCTCGGCCCAGTCCAGCAACGTCCGTCGCCGGGCATGGCTCATGGTCGCGCCCAGCGGGGAATGCTGCCCTGGCGTGACGATCGCGACTCTGGCGTCGGGCGCGAGCGCTATTCCTGCAGCAACGTCGATCCCCTCCGCGTCAACGGGCACGGCGACCGGGCCGACGCGCGCCATCTCCAGTCCCATGCGGGTTATGGGGTAGCCCGGCTCCTCCATCCAGGCGCGCTGCCCCGATGCGCCCAGCACCTGCAACGCTAGCGCGAGCCCACCACGATAGCATACAGTGACGATGACTTGGTCGGGCACGCAATGGAGACCTCGCGCGATCGCCAAGTAGGCGGCAATCTGCGCGCGCAGTGCGGGGTGCCCGCGCGGATCGGGATAGGTCGTTGGCGTCATCGCATCATCGCGGACCGCGCGTCCGAGCAGGCTGGCCCAGAGCTTTGTCGGAAACGCATCCTGCGCCGGCACGCCGGTCTGAAAGGGCAACGCCGTTAGCGAGAAGCCGCGCAGCATCGTCGAGAGCGGCCGGACGATCAGCTCGCTCGTCGTGGAAGCATGGCGGGGAGGCTTGGCGATCACGCGGGTGCCGGCCGAACCGGCGGTGCTCAGCAGCAATTCAGACACCAGCGCATCGTAAGCAGCCTGCACGGTTCCTCGAGCTACACCCAGCTGGCTTGCCAGATCGCGGACTGATGGCAGGCGCGCGCCAACCTCCAGCCGCCCGTCGTCGATCGCCGTTCGGATGTTGTCGCACACTTGATGAGAGAGCGACATTGTCGCCCTACGGTCCGGCTTGATGAAGTGCGCATGGGAAGCCATGCTCTTACGGTACAGTGTTAGTGCCCCATGACGAATGCGTTCCGATGACTCTGGCGACGAGTGCAATATCTCGGTGCCAAGATCATTGCCTAACGGAGGGAGCGAGACCCATTCCTGGCCATCCGCGACCCATTATTGTGTTCCAACTTCGGCCATTGGTTCATCTCGACCGTACGGCCTTATTCCGTACGCTGGACGACCTACTTAGAAGGCTTCGAGTAGAGAAACGGCTATTCCGATCAAGGAACGTTGCAACGCTCAACCGAGCCTCTCATCCGTCGCAATTCAAATTCCTCTCGCAGCACCCTGACCAAGGCTGCTGCCGGCATGGCACGAGAGAGTGGCGCACCTTGCCCTGCCCATTGCGCCCCGAAACCGTGCTCGCCTTGCGTCTTGGCAGCCGCGTGCAAGGCCTTTCCTGCATCATAGGCGATAGGATAATCAGGCGGTCGGCGTTCATCGACCAACTGACTCAGAGCCGTGAACCGGTTGGCCAGCGCACGCGCGGGTCGACCAGAAATAAGCGACGTAAGGACGGTGTGGTAAGCGCCCTCACCGGTAAGGGCCGCCCGGTATGCATCGTCTGCGGCCGATTCCGGGCACGCGACAAAGGCAGTTCCCAGTTGCGCTGCGGATGCGCCCAGGTCGAGCGCCGCGGCAATGCCGGCGCCGTCCATTATCCCGCCAGCTGCGATAACCGGTAGGTTGGTCTTGCGCACGAGGAGTCGGGTCAGCGCGAACATGCCGAGCGCGTCGTCGGGCGCGGTGGGGTCGAAGACACCCCGATGCCCGCCAGCCTCGATCCCCTGCGCGACCACCGCGTCGATCCCCGCCGCTTCGCTCGCGTGGGCTTCGTCGAGGCTGGTTGCGGTCGCCATGAGGTAGATACCGCGCGCTCGCAACGCCGAGAGCACGTCGATGGACGGCAACCCGAAGTGGAAGCTGACCACTGGCGGCGCGAGGTCGAGCAGTACCGCCACCATGTCGGGATCATCCGCGAAGCTCTTGTAGATGGTCCTGAGTGCCGTCGGGGGTTCTGCGCCGAACTCGGCGAACAGCGGGGCAAGCCAATCCAACCATTGCGCTTCCCGTGCGAGATCGGCCGTCGCGCCAGCGTGGACGAAGACGTTCACGTTGAACGCGCGGGTCGTGCGGCTGCGCACCTCCTCGATCATCGCCCGTGCGCCGGCGGCGTCGGTCGCGCCCACGCCGATCGACCCCAAGGCTCCTGCCTCGGATACGGCTGCCGCCAACGAAGGTGTGGCGACCCCCGCCATCGGCGCCTGGATCAAGGGCACCGAGAGTTCGAACCGATTGATGAGAGACATACCTACGGGACCCAACCGTTAACGATAGTCCGCTTATGACTACGCCAGCTCATTAAGTGAATGGCGCTAGGTGGGCGGACGCGGATCCTCTGCCCTTCAACCTCTACGACTCACCTGCGGTCATTCGCGGCCGCTTTCTGGCTCCCCATCTTCTGCCATCCTTTCAGTATTGCAGCAGAGAAGGTGCTGAACCTCGGCCCTGCCCGCTGCCTCGCCAGCTTTCAATGGGATGATGAGGCGGCAAAGCTTTTGCCGGCCCATTAACGGGCTGTCTGCTGCATAAGCTCTATCGTGATATGATCGGGGCCTGAAACGTAGGCCACCAACGTTCCCTTCCGTGGACCACCCGGGATCGGCAACGGATTACCTTTCGCCTTCCATCCTGCTGCCTCGACGCGGGCAATGGCGACATGAATATCCTTCACGGTCAGAGCCAGGTGGGCCGCTCCGATCGATCCCGCGCCGCTGGGCACCGTCCCGTTCTGGAGCCCGTTTGAATATTCCAACAGTTCGACCACGTAGCCGTCTTGTGCCTTGACGATCGCCGTTCTCACTTTCGGATCATCGACACCTGTCACCCGATGCAGGAAGTCGCCCCCCATTTCCGATTGCCGCTCAAGTGTGAAACCGAGCGCTCCCGTCCAGAACCGAACGGCTTCGTCCAGAGACGACACAGCGAAGCCAGTGTGGTCCACGGCAATTACGTTTGCGGCGTCCGTCATTACTGCCCTCTCACTGGTATGCCGCCCGTGCTTACCACGCGACCGTTCACCATCGTAAACCGCCTTCCCTAAACCCTTCCCCGCACACACTTTCCCAATATGGGCTGTTGGACACGGAGAAACGAAAAGGCTTCGAGCCTCTTAAAGCAGCGGGTTCCGGGATGCGAAAGACCTTGGGAGCAGACGAGCTTGGTCATGCAGCGATCAGGCGACCAGCGGCCGCGGAGACCCAGAGCACGAAGCCGCTGCGCGGCAGTGGTGGTGGCGGTGAGGTAGCGCAGCCGCGCTGAGGTTTGGTCCTGCGGCAGCGGCGGCAGACGATGGAGTTCCTTCAACGAGAGGAACTCCCCATGGCGACTATACCCACCGAACAGTCCGTTACGCCGCTGCGCCAGCGCATGCTCGACGACATGGCGATGCGTGCGATGCGGGCGCGGACGCAACATGACTATGTCCGCCACGTCCGTGCCTTTGCTGCTTTCCTGCGACGCTCGCCTGAGACCGCGACCGCCGAGGACGTACGGCGCTTCCAGCTTCACCAGCGCGAGCACGGTGTCGGGGAGTCCGTCATCGGCGCCACAGTATCGGCGCTGCGCTTTCTGTTCGGCGTGACGCTCGACCGGCCCGACCTGTCGCGCAAGCTGGTCCTGGCGCCTCGTCCCCGCAAGCTGCCCGACGTGCTGAGCGTCGAGGAGGTCGCGCGGCTGCTCGAGGCGGCCCCTGGCATCAAGTACCGAGCGGCGCTGGGGGTTGCGTACGGCGCCGGATTGCGGGTGTCGGAGGTCGCGCACCTCAAGGCCGACGACATCGATAGCAAGCGCATGCTGATCCGCATCGAGGAGGGCAAGGGCCGCAAGGACCGTAACGCGATGCTGTCGCCGCAACTGCTTGAACTGCTCCGGCTCTGGTGGCGTGAGGGCAAGCGGCGCAGTGTCCTGTTGCCACACGGCTGGCTGTTCCCGGGGCGCAGCTACACCGATCCGATCTCGACCAGACAACTCCACCGCGCCGTTCATGAGGCTGCCGAGGCGGCCGGGATCCGCAAGCGCGTCAGCCCGCACACGCTGCGGCACAGTTTCGCCACCCACCTGCTCGAGCAGGACGTTGACATCCGCGTCATCCAGGTCCTGCTCGGGCACAGCAAGCTCGAGACGACCGCGCTCTATACCAAGGTCGCCACGCGCACGATCCATGCGGTGACGGGGCCACTCGACCGGTTGATGGCGCTGATGGAGGGCAAGCCACCCGCCGGGTGAGCGCGCGATGCGCACCTCGCTCGAGGTCGCCGACATCTTCCGTGCTGCCGGTCCTGCGTACCGGACCGCCCACGCCGGGCATCTGAGCCTCGACCAGCTCAAGGTCATGTCGGCTGTCGAACATTGCCGCACCGCTGCGCTCGGCGGCCACACCGAGGCATGCACCGACTGCGGGCACTGGCGGGTTGCCTATAACTCCTGCCGCAACCGGCATTGTCCCCGGTGCCAGGGCGCGGCCGCGCGCGCATGGCTTGCCGAGCGCGAGGCCGACCTGCTGCCGGTCGGCTATTTCCACGTCGTCTTCACCCTGCCGGTCGAGGTCGCCGACATCGCGTACCAGAACAAAGCTGCGCTCTACGGCCTGCTGCTCCAGGCGGCGTCCGAGACGATGACGACCATCGCCACTGACCCAAAACATCTCGGCGCGAGGATCGGCATCACCGCGGTGCTTCACACATGGGGGTCGGCGATGACCCACCACCCCCACATCCACATGATCGTACCGGGCGGTGGACTGTCGCCGGACGGCAGCCGCTGGGTGTCGTCACGCCCTGCGTTCCTGCTGCCGGTGCACGTGCTCGGCAAGCTGTTCCGCCGCCTGTTCCTGACCCGACTGATGGCGCTGTACGAGGCGGGACGGCTCGCGTTTCTATGGCAGTCTCGCGGCACTCGCCGACCGCCGCACCTTCCTGCGACACCTGTCCCCAGTCCGGAAGAAGAACTGGGTCGTCTATGCCAAACCGCCGTTTGCGGGACCGCAGGCCGTCCTCGCCTATCTGTCGCGCTACACGCACCGCGTGGCGATCTCGAACAGCCGGCTCGTCCGCTTCGACGAGACCGGGGTGACGTTACGCTACAAGAATTGCCGCAACGATGTCGCCGACCGGCAGCAGCTGATGACGCTGGCCGCTGACGAGTTCATCCGACGCTTCCTGCTCCACGTCCTGCCGAAAGGCTTCCACCGCATCCGCCATTACGGCCTGCTCGCTGGCGCCACCCGCAAGGCTCACCTCGAACACGCCCGCCAACTGCTCGGGGTCGCCCCGCCCGTGGCCGCCGCCGCACCCGTCGAGCCCGAAGATGCCCGCCCGCCATGCCCATGCTGCGGCGGACGCATCCTCGTCATCGAAACCTTCGAACGCTGGCGTCAGCCTCGCGCACCGCCGCATGCCACCAACCCGACCGGAACCACCGCGCTATGACCCGGCATGGCTCGTCCTCATTCCGCCGCGCGACCTGTGCGCTTCCGGCGATGATGACGCTCATGCGATCGACACCGGCACCGAGCGCAGTGTCACGTCCGCCGCACGGCAAGGCTCGATATCAGCCTCTGAGGGCGCATCCGATGGTCAGCACCGCCCCGACCAGGACGTCTGCCGCGGGCTGTCCCGCCCGGCGGCCCAGCAGCCGAAAACCGAAAAACCCATAGGTCAGCATCCGAGGCCCGCGGCTTCCTGCTTTGGAGGAAATCGTACACCTTCCGGTGCCCGATTTCCTTCACACAAGCAGACGTCCCCGCCCCCTTCCCAGCTTCCCAGCTTCGGCCGCTTGTTCATCTCCGGTTTACGACCGCTTTGGGAACCTGACCCTGCGAACTCGAATGTCGCGCCAGGGCAATAGTTTAAGGAGCAGGCTGTCCAGGTTGAAGTTTTGTGCGCGATGAGCTTCCGACGGCTTTTGCGAGAGGCTCACGCACGGGATGAGCGGCGACGCTACGTCGAACCGTAGGCGCCAATCCGGATTCCTCGTTCCATAGAACCAGGATTGTAGCGATCGGTGCGGCGGTGAGGATCAGCAGGAAAAGGCCCATCAGCCATTCGTTGGGCTGTAGCGGCTGCGAGAAGCCACCGCT
>NZ_LMKH01000017.1 GCF_001421415.1 Sphingomonas sp. Leaf208 | reverse complement strand
TCATCTTAACCTACAATGTCAAAGAGCCGACAAAAATACCGACACTCGCATAACCTCCCTTTCGAGAAGCTTGGAGCATCTGGTTTTCTTGCGACCGCCTCGGTAGCCGTTAAGGCAGTTCGCTGCGGTTCGACGTATCTAAGAGAGCCTCCTCGGGACGTCAACCGAGTATTTTCGAAAATACTGGATCGCGAACCCGTCGGCCTGATTTCATTGGAAACGCCGCTGATAGTTGGCGAGAACGCTAACGGTCGGCTACAACGTAAATTAGCCATGTCGACCCATAATCAGACGTCCCCGCCCCTTTCCCAGCTTCCCAACTTCGGCCGCTCGTTCATCTCCGCGTTACGGCCGCTTTTGGCGCCTGACCCTGCCAACTCGAATGTCCCGACTGGGCGATAGTTTAGGAAGCAGGCTGTCCGAGTCCGAGTTTTGTCCCCGATGAGCTGCGGACGGTTTTTACAGGAGGCTCAGGCACGGGATTAGCGGCGACGCTACGTCGAACCGCAGGTGCCAATCCGGATTCCTCATTCCACAGAACCAGGATTGTAGCGATCGGTGCGGCGGTGAGGATCAGCAGGAAAAGGCCCATCAGCCATTCGTTGGTCTCTAGCGGCTGCGAGAAGCTACCGCTGGGCGGCATCGACGGGCTAGGTCGCATCGGGCGCCTGCCGGCTTTCCTAGGGTGAAACGGGCGGTCCGCGGTCGCTCGGTGGGCAGACGGCCTGATCTGCGACCGATCATAGGCGGCGCGTGCGTCCTTCTTTCCCAAAACGGAATACGCCTCGTTGATCTCTTTCGCACGAGCAGAAACATCCGCACCATGATTGGCATCGGGGTGATATTGACGGAGCAGCGCTTTCCACGCGGCGTGGATAGTTTCTCGACTTGCCGTCGAGGGCACGCCTAGAACAGAATAATAGTCGCGTGAGAGAGCCATCTAGTTGTTACTTGCGGCTAAAACGCGAAAAAGAAAAGTCCGCCTGAGGCGTGATATTAACCTAGCTTTCTCGGTAATCCAAAGGGTGGCTTAGGCGCAACAGTCAGATTGCCACCATTCCCACCCGCAACTTCGTGGTTTTGACGACACCAAGACGCCCCCGGCGCAGACCCATAGTCGGCGTTCGAGCGTCCTTCCGAGTTTCCTAACCTCAGACACTCACTCATATCCTTGCCGGGGCGCCACACGCATGCCCAGCTGAAAGAGACCATACTCGACACCGCGTAAGATCGAGCAGGTTTGCAGGACGCACCGAAAACGATCTTTTCCTGACCTGTCTCGGTAATCACGACAGGCTTCGGTTAACCTTGTTAACCGGCCGCTCTTTGGCATAGGCCGAAACGCCTGATCGGGTTAACGAGCAACCGACGGTGGCAAGTACCTCTGCAAAACGCCGCGTTTGAAAAGGATACGGCGTGGATACGATACGGCGAGGCACGAATGCGGGCGGGATGCGACGGTATAATGAGCGCCTGATCCTGTCCGCCGTGCGACGTATGAACGGCGCGTCGAAAGCTGAACTCGCTCGCGTGACTACCCTGTCCCCACAGGCAGTCGTACGCATAGTTGATGAGCTGGATGGTGAAGGTCTACTGTTCCAGGCAGGTAAGCGCACCGGCGGCATGGGCCAGCCTGCGACCATCTATCGTATCAACGGCAAGCGTGGATATACAGTTGGCGTCGAGGTTGGCCGTGGGGATACCACGATCGCCCTTCTGGATTTCGACGGAGAGCGCAAAGCCGTCTGTCGCCATGCCGACAGCTTTCCATCTATCGATACCGTGCTTCGGCACGTCAACGCGTTCATTGACGAACATCTCGCAGCTACGAACCTGCTCAGTAACGAAGCCTTTATGGGCATTGGGATTGCAATGCCGTGGTTCCTCGGAGAATGGCGTGACGAGCTTGGTATATCGATCGACCAAGCGGACGAGTGGCGACGTGCTGATGTGGCGGATCGCCTTCAAGCAGGACTTGCCTGGCCTGCACTCTTCGAAAACGACGGTAATGCCGCTGCACTGGCCCAACTGCTATGCGGCGCAGGCATCGATCTTCAGGACTTCCTGGCAGTCAATATCGGCACCTTCGTCGGCGGAGGTTTAGTTTTGGGCGGTCGGGTACATCAAGGCAGACATGGCAATGCCGGAGCACTCGCCTCAATGCCTGTCTGCGCAGCCGGCAAGAGCGACTATCTGATCCACCACGCATCGCTTTACGCTCTTAACCAGGAGGCCATTGCCGAGGAACGTTCCGAGTGGACGCGTCGGTGTGTTGAGGCACTCGCCTTCGCAGTGACTAGCGCAAACAGCCTTCTCGATCTCGAAGCCGTCATCATTGACGGTGCCCTTTCTTCCACGTGTCTCGATGCCATTGCCACCGGATTGCAGGATCACTTTTCAACCAATTCACCGCCGGATTTCTTTGTACCTGAGATCCGCCGAGGAGGCCTTGGCAAGGTAGCTGCGGCCGTGGGTGCAGCTCTGCTGCCACTCCACGCGAGCTTCACCCCAGATTTGGCTAGCCTGTTCAAGAAAAGCTGATCAGCCCGAAACGGCCACAATAAAAATCACAGTCTATGCCAACTGGATTTCTAACTGTGCTTGACAGACTAACTCACACTAGTAGATTTAGTACCTGACCACGAAGGCGTGGCATGTGTCAGGAGAGAGATTTCGTGTTCGTTCGCCCTAAGTTATTGTCGTGCCGCGACCATTTTCGGAATCGCGCTCATGGTTGAGCCATTAATTCTCGGCGCAATCGAAGCTGGCGGCACCAAATTTCTTTGCGCAATCTCCGATCGTGACGGCACGACGCTGATGCAGACTCGCATCCCGACCACGACGCCGAAAGAGACGCTAGGCGCGGCCAGCGATTTCTTCGCTCAAGCGAGCGAGCAGTACGGCACTCTTGCGGCGTTCTCTATCGGCAGTTTTGGGCCACTTTCTTTGAATCCGATTGCAATCGATTACGGATGCATCACGTCAACGCCGAAAACGGGTTGGCAGAACGTCGACCTTCTTGCGCATTTTCGCGAAACTATCTCCGCGCCCACAGCACTCGATACCGACGTGAATTGTGCTGCAGTTGGCGAGCGGCTGTTTGGCAGCGGCCAAGGGCTCGATACGTTCTGTTATGTGACGGTTGGAACAGGCATCGGAGTTGGCGTTCTGATTAACGGTGCTCCGCATGGTGGCGCTAATCATCCCGAGGCAGGTCATATCAAACTGCCACGCGCGCCTAGCGATGATCAGTTTGCCGGAATCTGTCCTTACCACGGCGACTGTCTTGAAGGTCTGGCCTCAGGGCCTGCGATGCATGCCCGTTGGGGCGTTCCGGCAGAGACGTTGCCCAGCAGTCATCCAGCATGGGACATCGAGGCAGACTACCTCGCCGGTCTTTGTGCGACACTTACCTATACCGTGCGGCCCGACCGCATCATCATCGGAGGAGGCGTCATGCAACCGCCTATGTATGATCGTGTGCGCAGGGCGCTGACCGCGAAGCTGGCCGGTTACGATGCCAGCATGCGCGCAATCGACATGGACGACTATGTGGCTGCGCCAACTGCAGGTTCGTCGGCAGGTCTGACAGGCGCTCTTGCGCTCGCTTATCGAAAAGCGACCCGGCAGTGGCCGATGCACTGGGCTGTCTCTGACACAACCTTTATCGAAGCGGAAGCCGTCAATGCATAGTGTTGTTAGTTCAGACACCACGGGTGTTGCCGATGACGCCCGGGCAACTCCGGCAATCGTCATGAGCGCGGCAGGCGCTGCGCTTGGTGGTCTCTTGTTCGGTTTCGACACCGCTGTGATTTCGGGTGCGACCAATGCGCTGCAGAGCCAGTTCGCGCTTACCGAGGCATCGCTAGGCTTCACCGTCGCCTCAGCCTTGATTGGTACCGTCTTGGGCTCGCTCGTCGCAGGCGCGCCGGCTGATCGTTATGGCCGCAAAGCTATCATGCTTTCGGTGGCGATCGCCTACGTAGTGTCGTCGCTCGGCACTGCGCTGGCGCACGACTGGTACGTGCTGATCGCATTCCGCTTCCTTGGCGGTGTGGCGATCGGTGCCGCGTCCGTCGTTACACCGATCTACATTGCCGAGGTGTCGCCAGCGCGGTTCCGCGGTCGTTTGGTGGCGATGAACCAACTGAACATCGTACTCGGCATCCTCATCGCGTTCCTCTCCAACTACATCATAGCGCAGGTCCTGCCGCCCGAGACGGCTTGGCGCTGGATGTTCGGCATCGTCGGGGTGCCGTCCGTCATATTCCTCATCGTCACGTTCTTTCTTCCAGAAAGCCCAAGGTGGCTGGCGGTGCGTGGTCACCGCGAACGCGCCGTTGCTGCGATGACGCGCCTTGGATTCAGCGACCCCGGTGCCGAACTGCTCCGCATCGAAGCCGCGGACACCCGCGAAGCTGCCAAGGGGGCTCCACGTCTTTTCCAGGTGTCGCACACTCTCCCGGTCACCTGCGCGATCGCGATTGCGATGTTCAACCAGCTCTCCGGTATCAACGCCCTGCTCTACTACGCACCGCGCATCTTCGAATTGGCCGGTGCCGGTGCTGACAGCGCATTGCTGCAGTCGGTTGCTGTGGGCGGTACCAACCTGCTGTTTACGGCGATGGCACTGTTCCTGATCGACCGCTTTGGTCGCAAGCCGCTACTGTTCGTCGGGTCGATCATCTGTGCTGCCGCCTTGCTTCTAGTCGGCTGGCAACTCGAGCGCGTCGCGCCGAACGGCACCCTGATCCTCGTCGGGCTCCTTGCCTTCATCGCAGCGTTCGCGGTGAGTCAGGGCGCGGTGATCTGGGTGTTCATCTCCGAGGTCTTCCCAAGCTCCGTTCGCGGCAAAGGTCAGGCGCTGGGTTCGACCACGCACTGGGTCATGGCAGCAATCATCACCTGGCTGTTCCCGGTGGTCGCCAGCGCCGTCGGGGGCTGGGTGTTCGCATTCTTCGGCGCGATGATGCTGCTCCAGTTCGTCTGGGCATGGAAAGTGATGCCCGAGACGAACGGTGTCGCCTTGGAAGATATGGATTTGCGGGGAGCTGCAGCATGAAGACGATTGCACTGCTGCTGGCGGCAGCTGCCGCTCTGGCAACCTCGGCGTCGGCGCAGCGGCCCGATCCCCGGCCTAGCTATCATTTCGCCCCGGCCAAGAACTGGATGAACGACCCCAACGGGCTCGTCTACTATGACGGCGAGTATCATCTGTTCTTCCAGTACAACCCGCACGGCGATCGCTGGGGCCATATGAACTGGGGACACGCAGTCAGCCGCGATCTCGTGCATTGGCAGGAACTGCCCATCGCGATTCCCGAGACCGCCGACGTCATGGCCTTTTCCGGCAGCGCCGTGATCGACTGGAACAATACCAGCGGCTTCGGACGCAACGGCAAACCGCCGATGATCGCGATCTACACCGGGCACAACCCCAAGGCGAAGCTCCAGTCGCAGTACGTCGCCTATAGCAACGATCGCGGTCGGACATGGACGGTCCACGGCGAGGTGCTGAGCGTCGGATCACCCGAATTCCGCGATCCGAAGGTCTTCTGGCATGCCGCCACCAAGCGCTGGGTGATGGTTGCAGTGATGGCGCTGGAGAACCGCGCGGTAATCTTCACCTCGCCGAACCTCAAGCAGTGGACGTTCGCCAGCAGCTTCGGCCCCGCCGGCGGTCGCGGTAAGAACTGGGAGTGCCCGGATCTGTTCGAGCTGCCGGTCGACGGCGGGGCTTCCGGCGAGAAGCGCTGGGTGCTCGGCATCAACCTCGGCGACAACGCCGTTGGTGGGGGTTCGGGTGGTCAGTATTTCGTCGGCGACTTCGACGGGACGCGATTCACGCCAATTCGGGGCTGGCCCGGCGATGCGCAGTGGATGGACTATGGTGCAGACTTCTACGCTGCTGTGTCGTGGAACGATCTGCCCAAGGACGATCCACGCCGCATCTGGATCGGCTGGGCGAACGACTGGCGCTATGCCGAGGCGATCCCGACCTGGCCATCGCGTGGGCTGATGACCGTCCCACGCCAGGTTACGCTGCGCAAATCGCCCGACGGGTATCGGATCATGCAGACGCCGGTGCGCGAGGTCGCAACCCTGCACGGCGCCCGACAGGAATTCGCCTCGACGTTGAACGACAGCCCGACCGCGCTTCCCATCCAGGGGGGCTCGGCGGATCTAGAGTTCGCGATCGACGCTGCTTCGTCCGAGCAGGTGGCGATCACGCTCACGGATGGCGAGGGCTATCAGACCGTCGTCGGCGTTAATCCGACCGTGAACGAGGTCTTCGTGGATCGGACGCGCTCTGGACCGCATTTCCATGACGGCTTTGCCAGCCGCCACGTCGCCCCCGTCGATCTGAAGACGCATCGCGTGAAACTGCGCATTCTGGCAGACGAGTCGATCCTCGAAGTCTTCATCAACGATGGCGAGCGGACGATCACCGATCGATTCTTCCGTGGCAGTGGCCCGCTGCGGTGGAGCGCGTCCTCGCGCGGCGGCAGTGCGCAACTGAAGCTCACCGCATGGCCGATGAACGCAGGCCCAGTGAAGGTCGCAGCGAAGTGACGACGGGTCCCGTTCGAAGGTCGGCAAGCATGTCCGGCCCGAGCTAGCTAGCGGGCCTCGCGGCCCGGACTACCAACAACCTGAAACGAATAACGTAATAAAGAGGGGATTCTTTTATGACGAGGTCTTTCCACGTCCTGTTGACGACTACTGCGCTTCTACCATTGATTGTTGCTTCTTCTGCTTGGGCGCAAGCTGATGTGTCGCCGGCTACGAACCAGACCGGAGCGGCCCAAACACCAACATCCGGCGATCCACTGCCGAACACTGGGCCAACCAGTACGGCGCAGGCGCAGTCGGACGCGGCGCCGGAGAACGCGCAGGCGGGCGGAGACAACGAAATCGTTGTAACTGGTTACCGTGCAGCGCTTGGTTCTGCGCAGGAACTCAAGCGCAATTCGTCGTCAATCGTCGACGCGGTCGTATCTGACGACATCGGCAAACTGCCGGACAACAACGCTGCCGAAGCCATCTCGCGGATCGTCGGCGTTACGGTTCTGCGTTACAACGACGAAGCAGGCGTCATTCTGGTGCGTGGCCTGCCGGACGTTGCAACGACCTTCAACGGCCGCGAGTTCTTCTCGGCCGAAGACCGCGTCTTGCATCTCCAGGATTTCCCGGCTGGTGTCGCCGCGGGCATTGAGGTTTACAAGTCGGGGACGCCGGATCTTATCGAACCCGGTCTGGCAGGGCTGGTCAATCTGCGCTCGCGTCGCCCATTCGACGTAAAAGACACCGAGATCGCCGGCGAAATCCGCGGATCGTACAATGATCAGTCCAAAGCATTCGATCCGTCAGGTAACCTCCTGCTGACGAAGCGCTGGGACACACCGATCGGCGAGATCGGCGCCTTGGTGAATATGAGCTACACGCGCACCACCTATCGCAACGCCGATCGCTATGCTGACTCCGCGGTTATCACCCCGCGCGGTTTTGGCGTCGATGATCCGGCCGATGATCTGACGGTCACGACCCCTGGCGTTGGCAATTTCAACTTTCCGGCAAACGCCGGCAACTTCTACGAGAAGGGCGTTCGTCACCGGCCGGCCATCAACGGTACGATCCAATGGCGCCCATCGGCCAATCTTGAGGTCTACGCAGAAGGTTTGTGGCAGGCGTATCGCGGTAATGTGTTGCGGGACTCGTTTAACGTGAACTTTGAACGGCGTGATGCCAACGGCGTCGCGCCCACGCTCAGCAACGTCGTCCTGGTACCGGGCGAGCCGAACAAGGCCGCAAGCTTCACCAAGACGGGCGGCTACGTTCCCGAGTTTTCACGGGTAGCGCAGGATGATCGGACTGATACATATCAGGGCGCATTGGGCTTTAAATGGACGACCGGCCGCGCAACGCTGTCGGGCGACTTCGCCTACACCAACAGCCGCTACAAAGCCCTGGAGCTTGCCGTCGACTCCCAGCTTGCGACTGCACCGACTATCAACGTGGATTGGGACGCACGCGGATCGGCAGTTTTCGATCTAGGCAGCTACGACATCACCAACCCCGACACCGCCCGCTGGCGCGGCTTCAATCAGCGCGAGTTCGTCGCCAAGGGCAACGGGCTTCAAGGCCGTCTTGATCTGGATCTCGAAACCGACTGGGGCTTCCTGCCGCATCTGCAGTTCGGCGTTCGTGCCAGTGATCGCAATGCCTCGTCGCAGAACAATACTCGCTACGCCTACACTGCCGGCCTCAACATCCCGCTTGCGAGCCTTCCAACCGGCGCGCTTGAAGTGATTACGGATGGCTTCCGTAACGATCCACAGCGCTTTCAGAACTGGCTTGCGCCAAATCGTGACGCGATCATCGCCAACAGCGAGGCACTGCGCCAGCTTGCCTATCAGTCGGTCCAGCAGGCGACCGTGCTGTTCCCGAACGACGGCGGCATTCGTGACGCTGTCGCAAAGTACGCAACTGCCGAGATCCCTGTCGATCCGCTGGGCGGCTTCACCGCTAGCGAGGCTAGCTATGCCTTCTATGGTCAGGGCAAGTTCGCGTTCGACCTCGGCGGTATCGAGGTTGACGGCACTGCTGGTGCTCGCATCGTCAACACAGATGGTGAGTATCGCGGTTTTAGTCGTGTACAGGGCAGCGATGGCACCGTTGGTATCGTCCCGACGACGACCAAGCAGAACTACGTCGACGTCTTGCCATCTGCCATCGCGCGCATTCGCTTCTCTCAGAAATGGCAGGTTCGTCTAGGCTACACGCAGACGCGGACCCGGCCGGGGTTCGGTCAGCTGAACCCTTCGCTCAACATCACGGCCAACAGCCCAGGTCCGGATGGCTCGCCGCCGCAGTTTGATGCAACCGGCTCTGGCGGCAATCCGAACCTGCGCCCGCTGACGTCAAAGAACTATGATTCCACTCTGGAGTGGTACTTCTCCAAGAACGGGTCGGCATCTGTCGCCGCGTTCTACCGCGATCTCAATGGGTTCATCGGCAACTATACACAGGTCGTGAACGACCCGATCTACGGGCGCGTTCAGCTGAACCGTCCTGAAAATGCCGGTAACGGACGCATCAAGGGTATTGAGGCTTCGGCGCAGACGTTCTTCGACTTCCTTCCCGGCCTGCTCTCTGGCTTCGGCGTGCAGGCGAACGGCACCTATCTCGACGGCACCAACCAACTGCCGCAGGCGCTCGGCGAAAGTGATCGCCAAGTGCGAATTACTGGTCTGTCCAAATGGGCCTATAATCTCACCGGCTTCTACGAGAAGGGCAAGGTTTCCGCCCGGCTATCGTACAACTGGCGGTCGGGGTATACCACGAGCTACAACCGCACCATCAATGAAACGCAATATGCGGGCGAACTCGTACGTCCGGTATCACGACTGGACTTCTCCGCGAGCTTCGAACCTTACAAGAACATCTCGCTTGTCGCCAACGTTAGCAACATCCTGGCGCAGCCGTTCAAGAACTACCGTTACTACAATGAGACGCAGTATTTTGGTCGCGATCTCCGGATCGAAGGTCGATACATGAGCCTAGGCCTGCGATTCAAGATGTAACGCTCTGACCTGCGCAGTGTGGCAACACGGCACTGCGCAGGGACTTGGACCAAGTTGACCGCGGGTCAACGCCTTCGAACTCTGACCTACCTGCGCAGCGTAGGATCCCTGAGTCCCGTGTAACGAAATGCCATTCCGCTCGGGTGCGGGAGGCCGGGACCCGTCTGCCACAGATATCCTGATAGGAGCCAAGGCAATGCCACGTGAAACCGTCTACACCCGGCGCACGACGCTTGGGCTCATCGTCGGCTTTCCGATGATGGCTGGGTGTGGCCGAACACTGGCCGGAGCAACGACCTTGACGGACGGCTCGGTCTCCATTCCTCCGTCACCTTCAGTCACCGTGCCTCAGGCAGAAAACGGCCGGCCTCGCTATCACATCACTGCCCCGGCAGGCGGCTGGATCAACGATCCGCAACGCCCGCTGAAGATCGGCGATACCTGGACGCTTTGGGCGTTGTACAATCCCACCTACCCTACCGGTGGCACAAATTGGCGACGTTGGACGTCGAAGGATCTTGTAACATGGGAAGACCGTGGCATTGCGATCCCGCGAAACACCAACCGCTTTGGAGACGTATGGAGCGGCAGTACCGTTGTTGATACAGCAAATACCGCCGGTTTCGGCGCAGGAGCGCTCGTAACTCTCGTAACGATGCCGGTGCCGGGCACCGGCCAATCCTGTGCATTGTGGTACTCACATGACGACGGAGCGAACTTTGCGTTCCATGACATCGTTCTGGCTAATCCGGGAGGTCGCAAGGATTTTCGCGATCCTACCGTGTTCTGGCATGCGCCCACGAACCGTTGGGTTATGACCCTCTCCGAGGAGGGTAAGATCGGGATCTACACGTCCACCAATCTCAAGCAGTGGACATATGCCAGTGGCTTCGCCTCGACGATCGTCGGCCGCGTTATGGAATGCTCACACCTCTTCAAGCTGCATATGTACGAGGCTAACGGCGCGACGTCGGCAGATAGATGGGTATTGCTGGTTGGCGGCAATGGTACCAAGCTCGGCTTCACCGTAGGCGGCTATTATTGGGTCGGCGACTTTGATGGGATGACGTTCACGTCCGACGCCTTGGAGGGGCAGTGGATCGATGGAGGGGCGGACTTCTACGCCGCTGTAGTCTGGACCGACCCAGCCGCGGCCGATCCGCTTGCGTCGGCGTACTCGATAGCCTGGATGAGCAACTGGGATTATGTGAACAAAATTCCTGTCACCCAAGATTACCGCGGACAACTCAGCCTTGTTCGCCAGCTAAGACTTCAGCGTGTAGCGAACGTACCACGCCTGCTCAGCACACCGCTCGCTGCCCAGAATGAGGTCTTTGCTCCCGCCATTGCCGGACAGGATCAAACGATTACAAAAGGGAGGGATTACGTATGGCCGGCAGGTGCAGAAGCGGCCGCCTGCCGTATTGATCTGACGTTCAGCCGGATTGGGGCCATTTGGCCCGACGACATCATCTTATTGGTTCGCAAGGATGATGATTTTGAAACCCGAGTTCTATTCACTGCGCATACCAATACGGTCTCCCTTCACCGAGAAAAGAGCGGCCCCAACGTACCGAATGTTGACGCTTGGCGGCAGCAACGTAGTGTCGCGTGCGATTTCACGACGGGCTCGATAAACTTAAGCCTATTCATTGATTCAGGATCGGTTGAGCTTTTTCTCGGCAGCGGAAAAGCAACAATTTCTGAACTCATAACGGCGCCTCTTGAGGCCAAGCTGCTTAACCTGAGCGTAAGCAACGCTAGATTGAAGGTATCGGGTGTTTCAATAACGCCTATGAATTAGCGCGTTTTGAACTCGCGCTTGCAGCGAATTCGGTTTGGCGCCTTTAATCCATGTCCGGCTGGACCCACTTGCAGACATTCAGACTGCCCTGCCCGTTTCCTAACTTCGGCCATCCGTTCATATCGCTCCAACTTTGGTTTGAGTGATTTAATTCAGCCACGCTGTCAGATGACGGGAGGTGTCGCCGCACCCGCAGGGCCAGTCGCTGAACCGCCCCGGGTTTGCCGGAGGCTCCAACTTTTGAGGAGGTGGAGCCATGCCGAACCTAAAGGTAATGGGCCACGATTGGTTATTGGAGCGCAGCACTTTGACGTGGCCCGTTCATTGCTGAACTCGAGAACGTTTTGGCTGGTCACGAGAACGCCGACCCATGAAGCAACCAGCACCGAGAGGTGCGGCGTCCGGTAGAACGACACGACGGACGTCCATACAAATTTAATTGTCATGGCCATCGGTTTGGCATGATAATTTGATTGCTCCGGCACCCACAATAATTGATCGCGCTTTAAACGTGCCTCTTCCCTCCAGAAACTGGCGAGTATGACCAAACCGCTGTCAGACGCGGCGCCGTCTCAAGGCGCTTTAGAACTTGCCGATGTCGAGCGCTTTCGAACTTCGCTCCAGCGGTATTTCATTCGACGCGTCCGAGATCGTGCCGAGGCCGAGGACCTTGTGCAGGATGTGTTTGTACGACTGACGCGTCGAGGCGGGCTTGGAGACGTGACGAACCTGAGCGGATACATATTCGAGACGGCCGCGAGCGTGCTCCAGGATCGTGCGCGAAGACGGCATGTTCGAGCCGCCGACGCGCACGATATATTCGACAACGAACGTTACGCGGGTGAGGATTTCGCACCGGACCGCGTCTTTGACGGTAAGGAACGTTTGAGTCGGGTTGGCGCTGCGCTCTTGGAGCTGCCGGAGCGAACCCGGCACATATTCGTACTCAGGCGATTAGAAGGCATGCGCTACAACGACATAGCGTCTCAGTTCGGCATATCGGTGAGTGCAGTCGAGAAGCACATGCAGCGCGCCGTCGCCTTCCTTACTCAGCGGCTGGGTGGCTTATGAGGAAGAAGGACGCGGGGTCTCAGGAAGCGCCGATCGCGGACGACGAAGCGGCCGCGTACTGGCGCGTGAGGCATGACCGCAGTGACATGACCGCGCAAGAGAACGCAGCGTTCGAACGATGGCTCGCCGAAACGCCCGCGCATCGGGCCGCGTGGCAGGCCACGAACGAGCTCTGGGACCTGTTCGACGAGGTCGAGGATCCCCACCTGGAAGCGATGCGAGCGACGGCGCGTGGTGCCGAGCGTGAGCCCCGTCTCTGGTTTCGACCGATGGCGGCGGCGATCGCTCTTTTCGCCGTCTCGGCGGGACTCGTTGGCGTGGCGCGGTTCGGCAGCTCGTCAGAAAGAGAGACTGAACGACCCGGTTTGGCGAGCCGGTACGAGACGCAGCGCGGAGAACGGGCCACGGCGACCCTCACGGACGGAACCCTCGTTAGCCTCGATAGCGATACCGCGATGATCGTCACGTTCGGGCGGACAGGCCGGAATGTGAAGCTCAGCCGAGGCCAGGCGCTGTTCGAAGTGGCGAAGGACAAGAGCAGACCGTTCGTCGTTCGCTCGGGCACCAGCTCGGTCACGGCGCTTGGGACGGTCTTCGACGTGAACGTTTCTCCTGCTGCTGTCAGGGTGGTTCTCGTCGAAGGCAGCGTGGCCGTCCACGCCAAGGTCGGGGTCAGATCACCGGCGGTAATTCTGACACCGGGGCAGGAACTCGTCGCGAGCAATAACGGAGACGTCCGTGTGACCATCACCGATGCGGACGCGGCGTTACTGTGGCGCAGGGGCTTGATCGAATTCAATGACACCACTCTCGCCAAGGCGGTGGAACAGCTTAACCGGACATCCGCACGGTCACTTCGCTTGGGCGATCCCTCCATTGGTAGACTGCGGTTGAGCGGTATATACCGGACAGGCTCGCCAGAGAGCTTCGTGACGTCGATCGCCCAGGTTCTGCCGGTCACCGGTCGAAACGTGCGCGACGATCTGATCATCGAGCGTCGAAAATAAAATGTCGGATTAATGTATGGGTTTTTGAAACCGCTGCGTCCTTGAACATCGAAGCGATCGTCAGAGATCGCCGTGGAGGGGATAGGACATGAACATTCATCGCACGCTGCGGGGCGTCGCCTTGGGCGGTACGGCCATGATTGTCTGCAACGCGCTGCCGGCGGCCGGTCAGGCGCAAAGGGTGACCAACTTCGACGTACCCGCACAGGATCTCGGACAGGCACTGACCCGGCTGGGACGTCAGGCAAGCGAACAGGTCGTCTTCACGCCGCAGATCGTGGCAGGGCGGCGAGCCAATCCGGTGCGGGGGAGCATGACGAGCGAGCAGGCGCTCCGGCAGCTGCTCCGCGGCTCCGGTCTTGCCGCGCGCAACGGCGCAGGCGGCGGTTTCGTGATCGGCGGCTACATGCGAACTGCGGCGGTCGCTGTTCAGCAGCAGACTGCGCCCGTGCAGAATGAACCGATCGCCGGTCCCGCCACCGAGCCGGAGCAGCCTGCCGAGGAAATCGTCGTTACGGGCATCCGCAGGTCGCTTGCCAGCGCGACGAATGCGAAGCGGAACTCAGTCGCATTCGGCGACTCCATCTTTGCCGAAGACATCGGGAAGCTACCTGCCACGAATCTTGCAGAGACGTTGAACCGTATTCCGGGAGTTCGCCTGACCCGGGACATTACCGGCGAAGGAACCCAGATCGCTATCCGTGGCCTTGGCCCGAGCTTTTCGAAGGTCCTCTTGAACGGAGCACAGTTCGAAGTGGCATCCGATGGCGGTACGAACGGCAACGGTGGCGGCAACCGTGCCGTCGACCTCGACTTCTTCCCCTCGGAACTGTTCACCCGACTCGACGTCGCGAAGTCGGCGACCGCCTCCACCCTCGAGGGTGGCATCGCGGGCACCGTCAATCTTCGCAATGCACGCCCGTTCGACAAGCCCGGCACACATGTCACGGTTGTCGGCCAGGCGAACTGGACCGAGTCGAATGGGCGGATCGGCCCGCGAGGCGCGCTAGTCGCAAGTCACACCTTCGGCGACACCCTGGGCATCCTGGTCGGCGTCGCAGGCGTCAGTCAGCGGGTTCGGGTCGACAGCTACGACACGACCGGCTTCACGGATGCGAACCTGCCGTGCGGTCCGGGCTGCAACCTGTCGCCGCCTGAGAGCAACAACTTCTCCTATGCCAGCGTCGCTCCTGCGAACGTCGGACATGGGCTGGTAGCCGGACAGCCTCTCGATCTGGCTGCAACTTCGGGGCTGAGCCTTTCGGCTCTCTCGAAGGCGCTTCTGCCGCGGCTTAGCAGCCCGGTTCTCACCGACGGAACGCGAAAGCGCATTTCCGTGCTTGGATCCGTCGAATGGCGGCCGACCGACCGGCTTCATTTTGCGGCGGACGTCATGTACGCCAAGTCCAAGCGCAACTACTTCCGCACGAACATGTTCTGGCAGGTCCGCAATTCCGGACCGGGCACGTCACCACAATCCACCGGGGGTATGGTGCCGTTCGACCTCAAGGTCGACGAGAACAACATCGTAACCTCGGGTGTGTTTGCCAACTCGTCGTTCTTCTCCGCCAACAGCTATTTCAATCAGGACGTCGACTTCTGGAACGTCAATCCGAGTGCCACATGGCGGCCGACGGACAAGATCAAAATCGACCTCAGCGGAAACTACAGCAAGAGCAACTTCGTCCGCGAGCAGCCGACATTCGGTTTCCAGACCACGCCTAACTCGGGCATCGTCGTCGACTACGACAATTCGGCGAAGGGGGCCCAGCCCATCGTCTCGTCAAACGTGGATCTTGGCGACCCTAACCTTGGTTGGCAATGGTACCGCACGAACGTCCAGAACGTTCGACGGTCGACCGAGACCAAGGGCGCGCATCTGGATTTCGCCTTTGGCGATGACGCACTGACGCTCAAAGTCGGTGCAGCCTACGATGAAGCCAACCGCAGCATTCGAGCCTTCGATAATACGAACGCGTACCAGGCATCGGTTTGTGGCGACCCGTGCACCGGAAATGCCGGGAGCGTACCTACTGCGTCGATACCGCAGTACCTGAACAGGTTGGGCATCGACAACTTCGGTCATCTGTCGCGTAGGCGCTTCGGGATCACGAGCTTCATCATACCGGATCTCGACAAGTTGGCTCAGGCCACGAACTACGCACAATATCGGGACAACGCGCCCGAAACGCGCGGCTCGGTCACGGGCGGCGCGACGGGCGACCTCAACGAGAAGGTATATGGCGGGTATTTCGAGATAAACGGGACATCACAACTGTTCGGCCGCGAACTACGAGCCAACGCGGGCGTGCGCTACGTCTGGACGGACCAGCTCGTCGTCGGCCCGAGCCAGGTCGGCACGACCATCGTCGACGTTACCGGCAAGTCGTCATACGAACAGTTCCTGCCGTCGGTGAATTTCAGCTATGATCTCCTTCATAATCTGAAGCTGAGGTTCGCTGCGTCCAAGACGATCACGAGGCCTGACGTGGGCAGTGTTCTTCCGGGTCTCACATTCTCGGATCCTTCGGCCCAGGTCGCTAGTGCGGGGAACCCGGGGCTGGAGCCATACACGTCGGACAACATCGATGTCGGAGGCGAGTTCTACACCGGGGGAAGCGGATATGTCGGCGTCTCCCTGTTCAGAAAGGGTATCAGCGGGTTTACGGTCACCCAGCAGGAGCAGGTTTCCTTCGGGAGCCTGAACATTCCGGCTACGTCACTCGTATCCACCCAGCAGCAGGCATTGAACGACCGCGCCCGCTTGGCTGGTGTCAGCATCAACGATGTTCCCATAACGGTGAACCGCCCAGTGAATCTGCAGAGTCTGATTATCAAAGGCGTGGAGGCGACCTGGTCGCAACCGCTCGACTTCGTGGTAAAGGGACTCGGCTTCAACGCCAACGGCACGCACATCACCCAATCATCTTCTTCGGGTCTCGTCGCGCCCGGCGTGCCGAAATGGCAGTACAACCTTCAGGGATTCTACGAGAACTCCGATGTGTCTTTCAGCCTCAACTATGTGTGGCAGGGAGAGGTGATCGCCGCCAATGGCCCACAGAACAACATCGCCGTTCCGCTACGGGCCGATGGGCGCGGCCAGCTCGACCTTTCCGCCGGGTATCAGTTACCGCTGTTCGACCGTCGTCTCAGACTGACGCTAGACGTGCTTAACATTACGAACGAGCCGATCCGGACGACGTTCGGCTACGACAATGCGGCTTATACCGTCTTCTACCCGGGCCGATCAGCGCTCGTTGGCATAAGAGCCAACTTCTAGATCGTAGCTGCTCCATTCCCGGCTGCGGTGACACCTCGCCTCTCCATTAAGGGAGAGGTGAGGCCGTCGGGCACGGTAACCCGTTGCCGGCGATTGCCAAAAGATCATCTTCCTAAGCGGCCAAGGCTGGCCTCTACTGTTCTTTCATGGGGTCAAACGCGCATGTGCACCTTCAAGACGGCGTTGAAGATCGCGGCGGCAGCAATCAGCGTCTCAGGCGCCATCGCATCAGCTCAAAAGCATGTGGGCGTCGCCGTACTGGAAAGGAATTATACGAACCCGGTCCTGCATGGAGATTACTCCGATCCAGACGTCACGCGCGTAGGTGACGACTACTATATGACGTCATCCTCGTTCTCGAATGTGCCAGGATTGCCAGTTCTTCACTCGCGCGACTTGGTAAACTGGTCGTTGATCGGCCACGCGTTGAAAGCCATCACGCCAACGGCTCACTTTGCAACGCCTCGTCGGACTGGAGGTGTATTCGCTCCCTCCATTCGCCACCATGACGGCAAGTTCGTGATCTACTATCCCGATCCAGACCAGGGAATTTTTCTGGTGACCGCGACCGACCCACATGGGCCATGGAGCGATCCGGTCCTGGCTTGGAAGGGGCAGGGCATGATCGACCCGGCGCCGTTCTGGGATGAGGACGGTACGGGCTGGCTCGTCGTCGGGTGGGCGAAGAGCCGCGCAGGGATCAACAATCTCGTCACGCTGAAGAGACTCAATCGCGATGGAGCCGTTGCAGAACCTTCGGGTCGGGGCAAGATCCTTATCGATGGTGCCAGCCTGCCTCCCGTCGCTACGAGCATCGGTCCGCGTGCATGGTCGGTGATCGAGGGGCCGAAGCTCTACAAAAGGAATGGTTGGTACTACATCTTCGTGCCAGCAGGCGGCGTCAAACAGGGTTGGCAGGGCGTGTTCCGAGCGCGCTCGATCACTGGGCCCTACGAAGGACGGAACGTCCTCGATCAGGGCAGAACGCCGATTAATGGGCCGCATCAAGGCGCATGGGTAAACACAGCGCAAGGCGAGGACTGGTTCATTCACTTTCAGGATCGGGACGCATTCGGGCGACAGGTGTTGCTGCAACCGATGAAGTGGCTGAAGAATGGCTGGCCGGTGATCGGTATTGATCCCGACGGCGACGGGCGCGGCGAGCCCGTGGTTCAATATCGCAAACCGGCACTTCCCTCACAACCGGCAACCCCATTGAACAGCCGCGATGACTTCGATCACGGCTTGTCGTTGGCCTGGCAGTGGAACGCTAACCCACGGGTCGATTGGGCCAGCCTGATTGATAACCCCGGCTCGTTAAGGTTGAAGTCGGTGTCGAGCACCAGCAATCTGTATGAAACCGGCAACGTCCTTAGTCAGAAGCTGCCTGCAATGTCCTTCATCACGACGACAAAGCTGGTGTTCTCGCCGAAGAACATTGGTGAAGCCGCCGGTCTCGTTCTACTGGGACAAGATTACGGTTGGGTCGGCGTCAAGAACATTGAAGCCGGTTTACGCATAGTGCAGGTCGCGAACAATCGAATCATGACCGGTGGCGTCGAACGCGAGATTGCGGCAATCCCCGCACGCCCAGGGCCGGTATGGCTGCGCCTTTCGGTTATCCCCCGAGAAGCCCCCGTCGAGCCTCAATCAAATCAAGGCTGGCCGAGTATGCGCAGTGATCTCAGGGCGAAGGTCATCGCTAGTTTCAGCGTAGACGGGGAACGCTTCAAACAGATTGGAGAGGCCTTTGAGGTCCGTCAAGGAGGCTGGGTTGGGGCGCAAGTTGGGGTGTTTGCGCGTGCAACCTCGGGCACACCGGCGTTTGTTGCCCCGACTGTCGGTTACGCGGACTTTGACGATTTCACCAACGAGACTCGGCCATAAACCTTATTGGCTTAGGGCTAGCATTCTCCTGGAGCTACCTGGCTAGGGGCTCTGCCGACTTCCTTGCTAATGTTACCTCGGTGCTCGACCAACAACTCAGCTAACAAGTGTCGCGAAGAGACGACTTACGATACGCTCGAAACTAAGGAGTTTTCTTGGCGGTGAACAACGAGCGGAGAACCCGATGCCGGCCACTCAGCTCCCTAAAAATGCTATTAGACAGCGGGCATTCATTCAGCTGCCATCACGAGTAGTGTAACGCTCCGTAGTATCGTTCGACCTCATTCAACCGGAACGTGAGCGCATTGCTGGGCAAATGGATAGTTAGTCTCTGCCGTTCGTCTTCGTTGAAACGAGCGGCCTTCTTCAACAGATCACGGATGGCTGCGCGACCTACGACCCTGTCGCCGCCGAGCCAGCCACTGCCAAGTGCAATCTCAGGTGCTAGAATAAGGAGGCCATAAGCGTCGGGTGTAAGGCGCTCGATAATGACGATAGTGTCCTTTTGCCGTGGTCGCGGCTTGCTTTATACCGATGATCTCCGCTTGGCGACCGGGGGCGGTCTGACCCAGTTGTGGACGTTCACGGGGTAATCTCTGCTCCCCAACTTCGGCCCTTCGTTCATGTCGGGGCGGGGCTCAAACGGCACGCACTCCCCCCTGCCTGACGGCACGCCGAATTTCTCGAAAAGGATCGAATTTCGGGAATGTCCGGGTTGGGAAGGAAAGCGGCCCGTCCGTTAGTGGGGCGGGTGACGGCGTTAGCGGACGTCTCCTGATGCTGCGGCCTATCCCGAAAGGGTTGGCCTCCTGAGAATTAGTTGATTCATTGATCGCATGTTGGTCAGCGGGTGCCGACCAGCACGGATGGCGTCAGTCCCGGAGCCATAACAACGATATCGTACCGTCGGATGAGCTCACGCCACTGCACAGTCATGTCGCCTGACGGGCCATCGCGCAGCTTACGCAAATCCACGACCAGCCAATCTTCCGCTGAGGCTGATTTTGGACGTGACGCCAGCACATCACCTGCCCACGCATAGTCCTTGTCATCGCTCATGACGAAGGGCTCTTGTCGCGCTTGTCGGCCGACACCGTTGTAAAAGGCGTGGACACCTCTGCCGCCCAAAACCACCATGTGAAGCGATGCGGTCCCTTCGCCTTCCGCTCTTTCCGCTACGAAGTTGCCCAGATCCCGTTGCCCAAGAGCGCTAAAGCCCTTGCCCATGTGATTGTCGCCGAACTTGAAAAGGATGCGGCCGGTGTTCGTCGGTTTGGCAGCAAAATATCCGGCAAGCGTCCGTTTCATCAGACGCGCACGCTGTCCGTTCGGGTCTCCCTCGCCAGTTGCCGACGCAAGAAATATAGCGCGGGTTTCGGCTAGTCCATCGAACAACTGCCGGACGCGAGGACCACCGTCCTGCACGATCGCGGCGCGCGTTTGTGCGACTTGCGCGTCCGTCATACTGTAAATCAAAAGCTGATTGGGTGAGCCCGATACCAGCGCCGCGGCGGTGTCGACGCGATCTTGAGCCATCAACCCCTCGATTGCGGCCTTCGCAATCGGCCCCGGCTTGGCCGCAATCATTGCCTCGAACAGACTACCTGCCGCTCCGAAAAACTCTTGGTCGAGCCCCCAAACCGAAAACGCCGGACCGGCTGACCTAGCGCATGCAGCGGCCATGTCGCTTTCATCACGGCCGTTCTGGAACGCTATCGCATCGGGATGCGCAGCCATATAGCGCGATAGGCGATCAATCCGATCGGGGCGGCGAAGATTATCGTTGACGATCCGCGCCGCCTCGGGACCGATCTCGACAGCAAGTGCTTGCAAGCCTTGCGGTGCCATCATCTGGCAGAGTGCGGTCGTAAACCGCGGTATCTCCCTCGACAGATGGTCCTCGCCGATAAGAACGTACCGAGCCTTGTTGACGGCACTGCTCAACACCGCTTCACCGGGACCACTCAGCGCGGTCCCTGTCACTTGCAGCGGCTGCTCCGCCGATGTCAGGCGCTCCATAAATGTCGGCTGCGAAGCCTGTGGCGCAGCGTTCGCGGCATGGGCACACAGGATCAAGCTCATTATAATAGAAGCGCGCATGACCATAAAATCGGGGGAAAGTCGTCCTGACATTCAGCATCCTCAATGTCGGCGGCTTCAATTTTGAACCGACCGTATTGCTCTGATAATACGGCATTTTTAGCTATGCAATGAGCCGATGGCATCGGCCGCTCCTCTTGCAAAAATAAGATTCGCGGAAAGGTCAACGCCTTCTCAAAAGGAACGCGGGTCGGAACCTCGCCGCCTCAATCGCGCTGACGGACGCCTGCGGGTTTGGCTTTCCGTATGCATTCGGTGAGCGCCCTCTAGTTTGGCGCGACTGATGCTACGCGGCTTGCGCGATGGCTTCGGGGCGCTGTTGTCGAGCTTTCCATTCCCACGGC
>NZ_LMKH01000016.1 GCF_001421415.1 Sphingomonas sp. Leaf208 | reverse complement strand
CCGGCCTCATGCTCGCGCAGCACGCCAATGATCTGATCCTCGGTAAATCGGCCTCGCCGCATCACTCGTCTCCATCTGACGAGCTAACTTACCAATGGCATGAATTCTGGGGAGCAGGTCAAACGTCACCTACCGCATAGACACGCAGACTATACGGTATGCGGGGCTGCCCGGCGGTAACCGAGCGATCCATGATGGAGGCATACACACCGTATGTTGCTCACCGACGACAGGGCCAAACGTTTTTCTAGAAACTGACAGGAAAAGCCCAAGTTTGCCCTTCGCGTATAGTATTAGCGCGATGCCGCCCGATTAGTGGCGTATTCAATCTGCGCACCTGCTCTAAGCTTCGCGGTCAGCGTTATCATTGCTTGTTGCGCATCCATATCGTGCAGGACGGCGGTCGCCAGTTCGTTGCGCTGAATAGTAGGCACCGGTCGGAGAATGGTCGCCACCACTTGATCGATCGAGAGGGGGCCGCCTGCGCCCGCTATGAACGGACGGCCGCCCGCAGCGTTTAGGGCAGCGCGTTGCGCCGTCGTCAGCGCTAGGCTGTCAACATTAACAAGCTCGCGTTTGAAAGCTGCATTCCGGTCGCGCAGCCGATCAGCGATCGCGTCGTTCGATGGCAGTCGTAGTGTCGTCCCCTCAGGCTGAGCCGCAGTCGTAATCCGATCGATGCGAAAGATTTCGTGACGATCGAACCGCGCGAGATTGGCCGCGACGAAAGCCGCGACGGTTATGGGCGAGGGGGGGGGCAGCCTCCCGACAACGCGTTGGGTCAGCTGCTCACCCAAGATTATTTCCCTGCTTCGCCTCTCCTGGCCCAAGAACTCAGGGGATCGATCGATCGATTGGCGCCGCGCTTCTTCGGCCAGCAGTTTGCGGACGACAATCCGGTCAAGCAGTGCAGGCCGGACCGTCTGGGTATCGACATCGGCGGGTGCCCCACTCGCCATCAGCTCGATCAGGACATCGCGTCGGGTCACCTCAATCCCATCAATACGCGCCACAACCTGTCCCGTCGGTGCAGATTGAGTGCAGGCGGACGAGGCGAGTAGCAAAACCATCGTGATGCGAAGGAGAATCACGACGCGCTGTCCTTACCCAGCAACATCGCTCGCCCCATGCGATCGCCAGTTCCAAGCAGCATAGCATTGAACGCCATCATCTGGTCCAGTGCGCCTCGGGCATTGGTCGAGCGAACCGACAACCGAACCAGCACCCCATCCGGCATAACACCGCGCAGATTGGCGGCGAACACTGCTGATTTTTCGTCGATTGGTGAGGTAGGAAAGCGTTCGCCGATCCGCATCCAAAAATAGATCTGTTCAATTCTGTCTCCCCGCGATGCGGACAGCACCGTCGCCTCACGTCCGCTCACGCCGCGCAGTTCTACCGTCGACCGGGCACTGATCGTATATCCTGCCGATGGATAGCATGCCTCGGGTCGGTGCACGGCCAGCCCTGCGTCCTGCGCGCTACCATAAGCGATCAGCAGCATCATCGGTGCGGCATCGGGTGCGACATAGACGCGGGTCAGTACCTGATCGTAGATGCCGGTGGTCTGGTCGCTGTCCGGCAGAATCAAGCCGGTCGAACTGGCATAGTGATAATCGCCCAACTGCAGCGGCACGCTTTTTTCCAAAGCCCCATCCGGCAGAAGCGCGGTGGTACGTCGCGGTCGCAACCACGCAGCGGACCCGGCTGCTGCTGTCAGCGCGCCACCCAGCAGCACCTGGCGCCGGTCGGGCAGGCGAAAGGATGAGGCCACCGATCGGAGCGGCGTACTCACGATCGCGCCAGTCGACGTCGCAGCGGGCCAAGCGCGGTATCCAGCCCGATCAGGCAGCCAAGCGCCACTAAGAACATAAAAAGGCCTGCGGTCTCGTGTAGAACGCCCTCGACCCGTGCGATCCCTAAATAATGGGTTGCTAGCAGCAATAGCAGGATGCGGGCGAGGTTAGCAATCATCGCGACAGGTAGTGTCATCATCGCAAGCAATATCGCATAACGCCAGTCAGCGCGATATAGGACATAGACATAGAACAGGCCGATCGCGAGCAGGCTAATCAGGGAGTTCATACCTGCGCAGGCATCAGCGATCAGCAGCTCATATTGATCGATATACAGGGTCGTCCCATTGTATGCCGCCTCAAAGCCGAGGGTAGACAGCAAGTCGACTGAGGTGACGGACAGCCACAGCTTCCGCGACTGGGTGATCGGCGCGATTAGCATAAAGGGCGGGGGCACTAAAAACAGCAGATAGGTCAGTGGAAACCATAAGCGCATCAGCGCTCGCCCACCTATGTAGCTGTAAAGCACGATTATTAGGGCGATATAGGTCGACAGCCAGCTCAGCCAGAGCATGCCGACGACATATGCGAACACATATCCTAGAGCGGCGGGTACCATCCCGGCCATCGCCCATGTAATACGCCCCGGCATGTTGCGGATCGTCCGTGCCTCACGCATCAGCAACCAGCCGCCGGTGGCTAGGATGATGGGTCCTGCGGCTCCCTGTTCTAGCGACCATTCGCCCGCCATCAGCCAGATGAGGGAGGGGAGGGCGAACAGAGCGACCGCGCCCAGAACGAGCCAGTAATCGCGTACCGCATCAAGCCACGCAATCGTCGAGCCGGTATGCACGTATCGGCTTCGAATCATCTTAAGTGCTTCACTTGGCATCACTTGACCATTAGGACCGGACAAAATCAGCCGATAGGTGATTTCACGATATAACCTTGGATCGTTCTGTTTGCACGCGCAGACAGCGGATCGAAACGAGAGGGCACAGCACGATGGGCGCACGCGTCGGAGGATACGCGAAATCCCTTCGGCAACGCCGCCATGCAAGGCGTCGTCCGGTCGGCCGGCGGACGATCGCTACCCGGCTGCTGATGCTGTGGGTTCTCGCCGTGAGCCTCTATTTCCTGTGGGAAGCCGATCATTATACCGGCCTGTACGCGTTTTTGGCGGAATGGCAGTTCGAACAGCTGAGTCACTATTTTCCAATCCTGACCTTTGCGATGCTTGTCATCGGCTTCGGCTCGCCCGCCGCGTGGTTGCTGAAGGCGCGTCGGCGTGCCGACCGGGTGGATCTGCCCGACCGCTATGGGCTCGATGCAGCGGTATCCACGAGTATGAATTTTCGCCGCGCCCTGTTTGCCTTTGCCGGGGGGCTTACTGGTGCCGCGATCGTGACTTTGTTGTGGACATTGACGCTTCCCCGTATCGCCCCGCCGCGCGCCGTGGTGTCGATCGGTAGCGTGCAGGCAAAGGCTCCGCCGCTTGGTCCTGTAACGTTACGAGGTCGGATTATATTCACCCGTACCGCGGTATTTGCACAGAACCTCCTCATCACCACTCGCGGCGTACGGTTCGCCCCGATTGTCGCGCCGGACCCCCAGAATCAGCAGCTCCGCTATTTTGTCGAACTACTCCCCCGCGAATTTGGCAATCCAAATGTTGCGCGCTTAGACAACCGTACTGGCGTCCTGCTTCGCAACCATCTGCCGGGATCGATCCTGCGCCTCTATCGCTATGCGGGTTATGACGTCGAGCCGCCAGTCTACATCTTGTACGTCTCGGATAAGACGCTCCGCTGGCCCTATTACGTCGCAGCCGTCCAGCTGCTGATCGCGGCGCTGATCACGGCCCTCGCCGCCTTGGTCCAGCACCGGCATGTTCGTGATATTGCTAGAACCGATACAGCCCCGCCCCCGGAAAAAGAACGGGACGCAGGCGACGCGGCATAGGCAAGGTCGAGGATACAGAATCAACGCTACAGGGGCCTAGGCCTTAATACCAGAACGATGAATGCCGCCACGCCGATTAGCGAGAGCGTGGCGGCAACATGATAACCGGCGTTGCCAATCCAGTTGACCAATCCGCAGCCTACCGCAGCGACCAGGTAGTGCCACATGGCATCACGCGGTCCCGGTTCCTGATCCGATCGATGAAGGAACAGCACGACCAGACCCGCGAACAGAGCAACCGTGACCCAATCGTAGACGGTATTCATCTTGTACTCTGCCTGTCTGCGCCCCCGATGATCCCACATCCAATAGAGGTTAAGCCCTGGTTATGGATATGCATTCACGCGGCCTTGATAACTTTTGGCGCATATCCTGCTCATGTTTGGCCTGCAAATCCCGTCAATGCTAATAGCGGTCGTAGCGCTTCTGCTTGTCGGTAGCGCCCGTCTAGGTCGGGACATGATCCTTGATACCATCAACCCAGTGGCCAATGCCGCGGTTACCGGCACCGACGCCACACAAATGGCCGAGGGCACGGCTTTGCCATTGGGCGCGCCGGCCATCGTAAGATCTGCGCATCACATACAGCGTGGAACAGACGGTCTGTTCTACGTCAATGTACTGATCAACGATCGCCCGATTCGGTTTCTGATCGACACAGGCGCCAGTGTCGTCGTGCTGACGGCGGCCGATGCGCGGCAGGCCGGTATCAGGGTGCACGAAACCAACTTCGATCGTAGCGTTGATACGGTCGGTGGCGCAGCACCGATGGCCTGGGCAACACTGGATAAGGTTAATCTTGCTGGACACGAGGTCCGCGGTTTGAGGGCAGCAGTCGTTCGCAACGGTCTTGGTGTTTCATTGCTTGGTCAAAACATGCTGGCCAAGCTCGATTCCGTTACTCTTACGGCAGATCGCATCAGCCTTCGCTGACAGCCGTTAACCTGCACCGATCCGGCTGACATCGACCGGACCTGCATGCCGTCGGGTCGCTTCTTGGCGTCGAGCCCGGCGCATGATGCCGCCAACGATGGCGAACCCTAAAATCATTGTTAGCCAGGTGGCCGGTTCCGGCACAGCGCCAACTACGCCCGGCGTAGTGCCGCCACCACCGGGCGTACCACCGCCCCCTCCGGGAAGGCCACCACCTCCGCCGGGTATACCGCCACCAGACGTACCACCGCCCCCACCAGGAAGACCGCCACCTCCGCCAGGCACCCCGTTGCCGCCGGACGGAATTCCCGGGGGAGACGAAAATGTTGGTGGATTACCGACGATACCCAAAGGGGGGGGCGAAGACGTTCCGCTGACCGGAGGACCACCAAAACCTGGTTCGCCGGGCGTCCGCACACCATAAGCGCCCGGAGGTACTTCGCGACCCCCCGCAACCGGAGGACTGCCGGGCCCGCCCGGACTGCTGGGTCCAAACGGCGTACCGAACGTCGCTGCATAGGCTACCGGCGACAGATCTCCCAGGATCGGCACGTCACCAAGCGGGCTGAATAAGGCGCGCTGATTTACTACCGGAACCGTCGTGACGAACAGCAAGCCGCCCAGCAGCATTAGCGTTATCTGGCGCCGACGCTCTTCCGATTTTAGATCAACGGTATCACTCACCATTTCACGCTCCCCTATTTTGCAATATGGTTTGCCTACGGTCGTAAAGATAGCCCCTCAGCTACCAGGTTTTGGCCATATTGCCTGTTGCACGTCAATTCGTTGTGACGCAGACAACGTGTCCCGCAAACGAACGGAACCATCTCCGCGTGATGCACGTCTGCAATCGGCATAAGGCAGGGTCTATCGCCCGTTGCAACTTCCCTTATGTAGAACCTCTAAATACCGTGTCGGCCCCTCCCCGCGTGGCGGGCGTTCTGCTCGCCGCCATGCTTTTGATAGCGATTACGGGATGTGCCCCGGACAAGCGGGCGTTGACTGATGACGAGCGGATCGTTGCGGCGGTGTTGACCCTACTGGCGCAGGAAGAGCGGTCTGTATGTGTCGATGACAGCACGCAAGGCCAGGCATTGGCTGTATTTCACGAGATGCAGGCGGCCCCCCGGCCCGCCCGTCTCGAATTGAACTGGCATCGCCCTTTGCCTCTTAGGCCAGATATCCGCGTCACCACGCGGGCGCTGCGTGATGCGGAGTTTGAGGACCAGCCACTGACGATCCAGGAACCTGGCGCGCGCAAGGATGTGCTGCCGGGCCTTGATCAGCTACGTTTAGATGGTGCCGCGGCGCGGCTTGGTGATCAGATTGGCCGGGCTGAGAATGCCGTGGATATTCGGCAAGCCTGGGTCCCTATCGGTGTAGCGGCGCGGTGGTGGCCGGTTAATCGCATCCGGAGCGATTGCTGGCCTTTGTTCGAGATCAGCGACCCCGTGCGTGATCGAGACACGGCGTTCGTTACGGTTCGTGCCGAACATTGGGGCACGCTATACGCTTTGCAAAAGACCGATCGGAATTGGCGGATCGACGCCGAATGGAGTCGTTGGCTTTACTGATATGTTTATTATGGCGATTACAGGAGGATTATCATGACACGCGACGACGGGCAGGGTGTCGGCACGCCGACAGGAAGGGACATTGGCTGGAAGCAGTTTACCATCGGCATTTTCGACCTGATACGTTGGCCAATCGCGGTCGTGGTAATTTTCTTCCTGCTTCGCGTTCCGTTGGAACGGCTACTGGATGCAATCGCGACCGCCTTTCGAGCCTGACCGCCGATCCGGCGGGTGTTGCCGGGTTTCTAGACGTCGCGCAGAGTCGAACCTGTGGTATGCGCCACCGCTTGCGCCGTACTCGGCCATTTGACCAGCATGTTCAAGTCCGATAGGCCGGGCTCCGTGGCGTCGGTAATCGACCGCAACGTCTTCCCGCCTCCGAACTGGCGGTGGCTCTCACACAGTCTCAAACTTTCGCTCGCCTGCTCGTACGATCAATTCCACCGCATTGATCGGCATCTACCAGCAAAGCGTAGATGCCCCTACAAGACGTACAGCGATATCGCGCTGGTTTCGATTGGTGCTTTTCCAGCGGTCTGTCGGAGATGGACTATTGCAATGTTGATGCGCCCGACGGCTCACTGGCTATAATTCGGTACGCGTTCTCAACGCTGTATCTATTTTTATCCAACGCATGACATGCTGGATCTGACGAAGGAAGGTTTCGCCGGATGACGTAGACGCCACGGCATGGCAGAGAACTCACGTGACTGATCGTTCCATCCCTTTACCGCGCATCGTTTTCATCATCAACTCGATCGGTAGTGGCGGAGCGGAACGTGCGCTGGGTCGTATCCTAAGCGCTGCGGGCAACAGGCACGAGCGCTATGAGATGCATCTTCTCCTGCTCGATCGTGAACCGGAAATGCGAACGCTGCCAGCACTAGCCGGTCGCCATTGCCTGGATGCGCGGGGTAGCCTGTGGCGAAGCGCCATTAGGTTACGTGCTTTGCTGACACGCTTGCAGCCGACGCTGGTGGTTAGCCTGCTTATACGCTCCAATTTGGCAACCGCCGCTGTAGCACCTGGCCTTGGCGCAAGAACTATCCTGTGCGAACGCATGCATCTGTCTTCGCATCTTGCGGGGCGATATCAAGGCATAGCGCTGGCCGGTCTGCGCGCGCTGGTACGATACCTCTATCCGCGCGCGAACCGAGTGCTGGCCGTATCCGAAGGGGTGCGACGCGACCTAATCGACACAGCAGGCCTTGCGCCGGACCGGGTGACGACAATCAACAATCCCTACGATCTAGAGCGGATCGCCGCCGAAGGATCTCAGGCGCCGGAGATAGCGCTGCCGCCCGCGTTTATGGTCGCTGTCGGGCGGCTGGTCACCGCTAAAGGCTTTGCACTGCTGATCGATGCTTATGCCGACGCCGATCCGGCATTGCCGCTCCTAATCCTCGGCGAAGGGCCGGATCGTATCCGCTTCGAGGCTCAGGTCGCTGCTGCCGGGCTGAGTAAACGCATTCGTTTTCCAGGCTTCCTCGCCAACCCCTTCGCCGTCATGGCGCGTGCGACATTTCTGGTATCAGCGTCTCACAACGAAGGCTTTCCCAATGCACTGGCCGAGGCCATGGCTCTCGGCCTTCCCGTCATAGCTACCGATTGCCTCTCGGGACCAGCAGACCTGTTGGGGGCAGGGGCAGGGGGCGCAGGCGGCGTGACTGAAGCGCCTTACGGTCTAATAGTCGGAGATGGCGACTGCGCGGGTCTTTCAACTGCAATCCGGGAGATGGACGATGCCAATTTGCGCGCAAGATTGGGAGCAGCCGGGCGGCTGCGCATGGAAGATTTCCGCCTCGAACGGATCGCCGCCGATTACTGGGCGGTGTTCGATGAGTTCATGAGCTGACGGAAGACCACGGCATGTGCCTCGACCGCTGGCGCGCTGGAATAGCGCGCGACGATCGCTGCCGCCTGCGGCCATGGTGCGGTACGCACCTGTGTTTTCGCCATGATGGCCCCGATCGCAACCTGATCGCCTACCGGAAAATAATGATCGGCAGGCAAGCCGAACTCGCGATGCACCGGAATATCGGAGACGATCGTCGGCGCTCCAAACGCCAAAGCCTCCAGTATCACTAGACCGAACCCCTCCATTTCAGATGGATGCAGCAACACCGCAGCGTGGGTATAAAGTGCTGACAGCTCATCACCGGTCCGAAATCCCAGGAAACGCACACTACCCCCTACGCCGTTCTCTGCAAGGTCACGAAGCTCGGCCTCGTAATCGGCGTTATTGATCGAACTACCTACGATGATCAGTGGCAGCGCCGCGGGGTGTAACGCGTGCGCTGCGAGCAGATCCTCGAACCGCTTGGTCGGTTCGAGCCTGCCGACGGCGAGCAGGTAACCACCTGAAACAAGGTGCTGATCCGCAAGGAAATCAAGGCCATCGACTGAAGCTTGTAGATCCAGACCATGCTGAATGGTCATAGTTCGTCCAACGGCCTCATTATGCCGAGACAGAAATTCGCGCTGGACAGTATCACTGACGCAGATCACGCGATCTGCAAAGCGGGCCATTAAACGTTCGCCCACACGCAGGAAGCTGCGAGCCAACCGACCCCATTTGGGCCGTTCAAAATCGGCGGCATGATGCGTTACGATGACCTGCATCCCGAGGATGCGCGCAAGGGGCGCAAAGAACCCAGGGCCAATACCATGCAAATGCACGATCGCTGCTTGCAACCACCATCGTGCATAGACGATCGCCAGCGGCGTATGCACCAGCGTTTCGATGGCGCCATGTTTCGGGGCAGGCAGCGCGACGAGCCGCACCTTGCCTAATCGATTGTTAGACGCTGTAACGTAACGACTACGTGCGATCATGATGATATCCAAATCCGGCGCCGCTTCCGCCAAAGCTGGATAAAGGTGTTCGCAATGCGTCTCGATACCGCCAATAACGTGCGGCACCCCCCTAAATCCAATCGCCGCAATGCGCCCCTTACTTTTCAACTGCATTTCCACTTATGTGTCGTGCATTATCTTATTTGATCAATAATATTCCAATAATGCTCGACAGCACGATCAACACTATATTCCTGCGCGCGCATCTGTCCCGCGATCCCTTGAGCAGTGATGCGCTCCGGCGCTTCCAGCGCCTCGTGTATGGCAATTCCCAGCTTTTGCACGTCATTGACCGGCACCAATGTGCCCCACGAGGTGACCATTGTATCTTGCACCGCGTGCCGAGGCAGATCGCCGAGGATTTCTGATGGGCCCGACGCGCAATTGGTGGCAATCACCGGTACGCCCAGTGCCATTGCCTCGACCAGTGCGTTGGGGAAGCCTTCGCCATTGGATGCGCTGACATAGAGGCTGGCCTGCGCCAAGATGGCGAAGGGATTGGGTTGGAAGCCGAGCAAGTGGACGCGATCCGCGATCCCCAGCGCGGCGATCCGCGCCGCGATCACCGCACGTTCCGGTCCTTCGCCCAAGATCACTAACGGCAACGAAATGGCTGCCGCGGCATAGGCCTCGACCAGCAGCATCATGTTCTTGGTCTCGGTGAGCCGCCCCATCCCGACGATGAAACCATTCTCGACCGGTGGTGCAACGAACTCTCGGCCGCGCGCGATAATCGTGTCAATATCGACTGGATTGGCAATAGCGACGATGCGATCCCGGGCCACGCCAAAATTCTTGACTAGATCGTCGGCTACCCCTTCAGACACGGCAATTATGCGATCTGCGCGCGGATAGGTGGCACGGACGAGCAAGCGAGCAACGCGGCTGCCGGCGAGATGTGCCGTCGTGTTTACGCGCTCGCTAATGATTACGCGTCGCCTGGTCAGCTTGGCGACGATCACGGCAATGATGTTGGACCGAGTCAGAAATGCAAGAATTAGGGTCGGCCGCTCACGCTGGACGAGTGACAGCATCGCCGACACGCCGCGCACAAGCGATCCGCCCGTCGACAACCGCGCAACCGGCAGCCATGCTGGCGGAGGATAGGCGTCCGGGTCGTCGTCAAGAAGGGCGAGGGCGAACGGCGATGCGGCCATCCTCGCCTGCGATGCGGCGAGCAGGGTCACCATGACTCGCTCTGCTCCGCCGCCCGCCAGCGAATTGATAAGGAAACGGACGCGAACGTTCATCGTCCGCCTTCCGCCGCTCGTACCGGCGCCAGCAACCGGTCGATGATCCCGGCGGTGCTCGCGGCGATCTTGTCCCAGTCGTAACGTTCCCGCATCATCGCCCCATCAACCGCGAAGCTGTCACCCGACAGGCGCAGCTTGGAAGCCAACGCCGTAATGTCGCCGACTGGGAAATGGTGGTATGGCCCTAGCCCGATCTCGGTATTGGCTGGAATGTCGCTGAGCAGCGTCGGCGTGTCCATCGCCAGCGCCTCCAGCGCGGCGATGGGCAGGCCTTCGTGATGAGAAGGTAGCACGAACAGCGACGCGCCAGCATAAAGAGAGCGCAATGCTTCGTGCGGCTGGAACCCGGCAAAGACGACGTGCGTGCCCGCGCGCGCGGTGAGGCGACGGGCATAGCCGTCATCGTGATCCGCCCGACCCGCGATCACCAGCGTGCGCTGATCGCCGGAAACGGCATGCGCCTCTATCAGGTCGTCGAACCCCTTTTCCGGTACCAGACGACCGACCCCAAGAATATAGCAGCCAGCCTTGAGCCCCAATGCGGCCAAGACTGCCGGATCGGGGGTCCGCGATGCCTTAGCAAAGGTTAGGCTGGCGCCGTTAGGAACGAAATGAATGCGGTCGGCATTTGCGGGAAAGCGCAGGCGCAACATCTCGGTAACGTTTTCCGACACAACGATAACCTCGTGCGCGTGCTTAACTGCCATCCGTTCGGCAAGTTGCAGAACCCCTTTGGCGAAGCGGTTCCACTTAGCGCGATCATAGTCCCGGCCATGATGAGTCAGCAGGACGCGCATGCCCAGCAACCGGGCAAGCGGCACTGCTAGTCCCGGCCCAATCGCATGCAGGTGGATCGCCGAACAGCGTCGGACGAACCGGAGGTAGCAGGTCGCCCAGACGGTATGGACAATCGTTTCCAAATATTTACTGCGCGGCGCCCAGATCGGCAACAACGCGAGTTGGTGCCAGTCGCGCGGTGCGGGATCGACATAGCGCGAGCGCATCGCTACCTCGATATCCAGCACCTGCCGCAACGCCTTCACGCGGGGGTAGAGTTCCTCGACATGGGCTTCGACCCCGCCCATCACGCCAGGAATGCCTCGCAGGCCTGCGATTCCGATTTTCACGCGGTGAGTTCCCCGATATTCCAGCGCCGCGCAATGACAGGCGATCTTGCGCCCGCAATTACCCGCTCGCTGCACATCGGACAACCGTTCCTGTGACCGGTACTATCGTAAGAGCAGGGAACCAAGGCCGAACACCGCCCCCCAACCGGTGGCTCCCGCTATCGTGGTGATCGCGATGCGCCGTGCGGTGCCGTAATGCCATGCTCTGGGAGACTCGGCAAAAAAGCCCCGTAGGGCCGCGGCGCAGACTTGCCGCTGAAGATCGCCGGCAGGCGATGCCCCTTGTGGCGGCAGTGCCCTCATATCGATGTTAGCGGCCATGGCAGGTTGAGGCACGACCTGTCCGTCATTAAACCGGCGATGCGCAAAAGCAGCTTTCATAAACGATCAAACCTTGGCGATGTCTCGCTGTCCCATAACTATTACGTGTTCGCCTATTGCCAACAAATTTGTTTAATGCAGGGGTAACCTTGTTATGCTGGTACGATTTCTGCAAGCAGTTCAGTTCCAAAAACCTTCGGGTACCGGGCCTACAAACGCGTCAATGCAGTGCCGCATCATAGCCGCAGGGACTTGGCGGTTGATGTAGCCTTCTGATCCCGCGATCGATAGCAATTTGGCCGGTACTCCACCGACCACACCGTCCATCGGGACATCCTTGGTCACCACCGCATTCGAGCCGATCGAGCTACCGTTACCGATTTGGATATGACCGACTACCTTTGCGCCAGCACCTAGGAACACGCGATTGCCGACGATCGGGCTCCCTTTACGCGGACCCCGATTGGCCTGGCCCAACATCGTGCCGTGGGTGACGTTAACGTTGCAACCGATCACCGCATCGCCATTCATGTAAATGCCACCGAACCTGTTGATGAACAGGCCAGGTCCGATCAGCATATATTCCGGGATCGCAAACCCAAATTTGTACCGGCTACGTAGCAGTAGCAGCTTGGACAGCGGATATAGGCCGAACGCCATGGCGGGCTTGGTGCGCAACCAGCCGCAGACTCGCATCCGCACCGTATATTTGTAGCCGGGTGTAAAAATATAATGCTTCAGGAAGGTTCGTGCATCGACCCTGCCATCATAGCGATACAGGTCCGCCGCCAATACGGCGCGTAAGGCACGGAAACGCCGGATGCAGCCACGGCTGTGCGCCATGCTGGTTTCGGACAAGGTATCGCTATCGGCCATTGTTTCCCCCTGGCGGAGTACGCGACTTAGACCGGTCGCCGGCACTGTCAACGCTCTGTTAGCATCGGCCACGTCTGCAGTCCGGCGAAACGACGGTTATCGTTCGACACCTTTATAGATTGATCAATTTTACTGGGCTAAAGGCCAAACAATGGAATCAGCGCAATATCTCGGGCGGGGAATGCCCATATTCGTGCTGCTGCCGATGGTCTTGCTCGGCGTTGTGGCGATATTTCGCCTCAGCCGAAAGCTGCCGTCGTCGGCGGGACGCATGCTAGTGATAACGATCGGTATGCGCCCCCTGCTGTCGGCAGCATGGGTCTTCACCTTCAAATCCTCTCCGATCGGGCTTTCGTGGAACGCCCTGTCATCGATCGTCTTTCTGGCGATCGGATTAATGGTGCTTCGGCGCCGTAGCATATCACCGATGATAGTCTTGCCGATATTGCCCTTGCTTGCCGTGGGGATATTGAGCGGTACGCTCAACCACGCGCTGCCCGATCTTGCTACCTACGTCACCAAGCTGGGCTATCTCATCGTCGTGGCGTTGCTCACGATCGAGGCTCTAGAAATCCATGGCGAGGACAAGGTGATGCCGACGGTCATCCTGGCCCTGCTATCACCGCTAATTTTTCAGCTGGTCGGAACGGCGTTGGGTGTAGTTAAACAAAGCGAGTCCGACGGCTCGGCAGCGTATATCGGCGGCTTCGTTCATGAGGCCGCATTTTCGGTCATGTTGTGCGGTACGTTGCTTGCCGTTTGCCTGGCACGTCATGTCAACTTTCGGGTTAAGCTTGCGCTAATCGCATGGTGCTCTATCGGCATACTGATAGCTAATTATCGCACGACGCTAATTTCAATTATCCCGCTGTTGGCGATAACTTTACTGATTGGCGGCACACGCCAGTTCATTCCAAGGCAGCGTGCGATCGTAGGCGCGATGTTTGTCCTGCTGATCACTGCCGGCGGTTTGGCGATCGGAGTTAGCCAAGCGGATCGGTTCAGTGATCTTGGAGTGCTGATCAGTCGCAATACCAGCCTCATCAAGCCACCAGGCACGTTTTCAATCGAGGAACGCCACATCATGAGCGGGCGCCCGCTCATCTGGAGCCAATATTATTATGCCTGGGAAGAAAGCAGCCCACGCCAGCATCTGATCGGTCTCGGCCCGGAGACCTGGATTGGCAAAATGAAGGTCTATGCTCACAACACCTTAGTCTCTGCGCTATTCGAAGTAGGTTTGATTGGCGTTGTCTGCTACATCATCATATGGATATGGTTCTTGGGGATCAGTTTTCTCGTGCCAACACCCGCACGTTGGATCTGCCTTGCAGCCCACATTTCCTTTATCATTTTAAACATGGCCACGATGCCAATGTGGAATATCGAAGGGCTGATCTATTACGCCCTGCTTTGTGGCTACACCGTATTCATGATCCGTAATCGATATCGACCGCCCCTCAGAGGGGGCTTGCCACACTTTATTCCTACTACGATGCGAGTGTAACATGCCGCGGGTATCCGTCTTGATCGCGGCCTACAACGCCGCCGCATATATCGAACAGGCGCTCGACAGCGTTGTTGCGCAGACGATCGACAATTGGGAAATTTTAGTCGCCGACGACGGCTCTAGCGATGATACCTGTGCGGTCGTCGAACGCCGGGCAGTTGCAGATCCGCGCATCCGTCTGCTGCGCGCCGAGCGCAACGGCGGGCCTAGCGCGGCGCGCAATCGTGCCATTGATAACGCTCGCGGTGATTGGGTGGCGGTGCTCGATGCGGACGACCGCTGGCGTCCCCAGCGGCTCGAACGCATGCTAGAAGCGGCTCGAACCGCGAACGCGGCGATCGTTGCGGACAACTACATCCGCTACGATGAGGGCACGCAGCAGGATCTCGGTGCAGTGCTGCCGGTTGATGACGGTATGTCTGTACTCACGCCGGCACGTTTCTTAGATAGCGAACGCCCCTTCGTTACCGTACGCTTCGGGCTTCTGAAACCGATGGCGTCCCGCGCGTTTCTGAACACGCACGCGATCCGTTACTCAACCGAAATCCGGTACGCCGAGGATTTTCATTTCTTCATGACGATATTACTGGCTGGTGGCCGAGGCGTACTCGTTCACGAACCCCTTTACGTTTACACGCTGCCCCAGAGTATGACCTCGAAGACGGTGTCTGGCGGCACACGCACTATCCCCAAACATGCCGACCGGATGTGGATAGCGGACACTCTCCTTGCCCAACATGGTGAAACGTCATCGTCCGAGACCCGGGCCGCGCTACATCGCTATCGGCGCAGTATGACGACGCTAGGGCAAGGGCATCGGGTTCACGACCTTTGGCGCGCTGGCAGCAAGGGGCAGGCTTTGCTGCTTGCAGCAAGCCACCCGCTGGCCGTGCTCGGTTACGGCTGGACCTTGCCGGCTGCCAAGCGACTTCGAACCCGGTTCAGCCGCAGGTTGAATCGCTAAAGGCACTAACTTTCCAGCTGCCGATAGATAGCCTCGACCTCGATTGCTTCGCGATGAGGGGAAAAGTTGGCCGCGATCGTCGTGCGCTGGTCGGCCGTCGCAGTTACCGACGTCGGATTGGCAAGGATGGCGACCGCAACCCGGGCGAACGCCACCTCATCGGCATCGATTGGGACCAACCGTCCACCTGCCCACTGCCGGCCGATCTCCCCATGCCCCGCATCATCGGTCGCGACCCAGGGCGTGCCTAGCAGTGCAGCCTCGATCGGCGTACGCCCGAACGGCTCACGAATCGCAGGTGCCATCAGCAGGTCGAGCGCTGCGATATTGTCTTCGGCTGGCATCATAAAGCCAGCGAAAACGACTCGGTCGGCGATGCCCAGCATGCCAGCAAGTGCTTGCATCGCTGGTACGTCGACATCCCCTTTTCGACCAAAAATGATAAAGCGCATGCGGTTGTCAGAAGCCGCCATAACGGCTGAGGCACGTAGGAAGAACTCGGGTCGCTTTCTATCCCATAAATTGCCGACGAACCCGACCAGCGTATCGTCGTCGCTGATCTCGAGTTTCGCGCACACGCGGGCGCGTGCTGCACACCGATCGAAATTTTGCGGCACTTCAATTGGATTGAGTACGACTTGTAGCCGCTCGTTCGGCACGAACGATAATGGTGCACGGCAGGTTTCCGACACTGCAATGACCGCATCCGCACGGCTAATCAGTAACCGGTTGGGCAGTGCCATCCGGTTCAGCGCATGATGATGATAGACAATTTTCCCGCCAAGCAGCTTGGCAATGATCCCGAACGACTGAATGGCGACGATCTCATTGGCGTGAACAATACACCGGCCGATCTGCCGCATGATTGCCAGTCGTGCTGGGAAACGGCGTAACGTGCGAACAGGGCTGCGACGCTTCCTGAGTGAAGCGTGCGCCCACGCGATTTCCCCGGTATCGACGACCTTGATGCCCAGTCGCCGTGCCTCGTCGGCAATGGGCGTACCATCAGCGCACAGGAATATGCAGCGGCGCCCGAAATCCTTCTGCAAGGCAACGGCAAGCTCATAGGTCGCGACGTGACTGCCGCCAATGTCGGAACTAGAAAATGGAAACACGATCGGCAACTGCGGCATTATACCAGTCCTCAATGATCGTGCGACGCATCCCGCGCGGCAGGGCTGCCGTCAACTCTCGCACTGTTTTTTCCGCATTTAAGAATGAAGGGTTAACCCTCCTTTTACCGGTTCTGCGAACCGATTGTAGGATGTCCTGCGGTTAACTGGCGCGGAGCTCCGGAGCACGTCCGAGAGCAGCACTCTTCTCACGGACTTTGCAACATGCCGAACTTTTACATCAGCCCAACCGGGTCGGGAAATAAGAGTGGGTCTGATTGGGCGAACGCAGCCGCCTTGACCAGCATGGACGGTGCCATTCGCAAAGCCGGATCGGGCGGAACCGTTCTTTTAGCAGCCGATCTCGGTAGCTACAAAATGACCGGCAGCGTTAACATCTGGAGCGGTGCAGGCTTTGCTGACGCTGTCACGATCAAGGGCGTCAACAGCAAGACCGGTGCAGATCAGGAGGCCGTGATTGAGGGGACTCGTCCCGCGACCTACGCGATCGGCAATGCTAGCGGCAACGAGCTGTTCAAGTTTCAAAAGGGCGCCGGCAACCTGACGTTCGAAAATCTTCAGGTCAACAACACTGCGACCGTCTTTCGGGCTGCTGGCGACGTCGCGAACATTGTGATCGAGCATGTTGATGCCGACAATGTTGCGCACTTTTTCCAAACCTATGTGGGTTCCGGCAACAAGAGCGCAAACGTTACCAATCTAACGCTGCGCGATGTTGATGTCGAAGGCTTTTCCAAGGGCTTGATTGAGATCGGCTATAACAGCAGCAACGTGCTAATCGAAGACGTACGTGGAGATAGCGAGCGACAGGATGGCGATGAATTTGCCATGGGCGTCCATATCACCGGTACTGCGCACGATATCGTTCTGCGCCGCGTAGTGATGGAGAACGCGACAGACACAACTGGCGGCAAATATTGGAACGGCGACGGTTTCGCGACCGAAAAGGGTGTGTACAACGTCTTATTTGAAGATACCATTGCACGCGGTAACACTGATGCCGGCTACGATCTCAAGTCTAAATCTACGACACTGGTTAGAACGCTTGCCGAGGATAACAGCCGCAACTATCGCATTTGGGGTGAGACGGCAATGATCGACGCCGTCGGCCTTAACCCCGACAAGCGTGGTGGGACGCTTAACGGGCAAAATCAGGTACATATCGTCAAAGGTGCATCGCTGACAATCGAGGGGGGCTATTTCGCCGACGCAGGTTCGGGGACGCGCGTGTTCCTGAACGAAGGCGGCAATGTGACTGTTAACGACGTCCAGGTGGTAAGGGCTGCAACCGGCGCGCTGAAGACCGGTACGATCGGTGGGCTGACCGACGCAATGGTGACGCTGGTCGATGCGGTCGGCAAAAATTCGGTAGGTCTGGTTTTGCCCGCCGATCCCTTTACCACAACCCCGGCCGTGACCGTTCCCGTAAGCTCCACCCCGGTGACAACGATTCCCGCCGTCACATTGCCTGTACCACAATCGACTGCCTCGGGACCGGGCACCAGTCCCGCATCGCTGCCGTTAGAGCATACCGATGCCCCCGCAACTACGACACCCCCGGTCGTTAAATTTGCCGGTACCGTCGCAGCCGACGTTTTTAAAGGTACGATAGGCCAGGATCAGTTCCTCTTTGACCAAACCGTTAATCGCGGTGCAGACAAGATCGTCGGGTTTGACAATGACGATGTCTTAGTCATGAAAACGGCGCTGGCTGACGGGAATGGCGACGGGATCATAACCTTTGGTCGCAATGGCCTACTTGATCTGGGCGCGGGAGGTGGAGCGCTCAAACTTGACATGCCCAAAGGTTTGCGTCTTCTTGGCCAAAACGATGATGGTTTTGTTTATGGCAATGCCGCAGTTCGCCCCAACAAGTCAGTGGAGGGCAAGCTTACCACTGCAGACACGTTAACTGGCGACGCGAAGGACAAAACTACTAACACCTTCTTCTTCGACACTGGTCTTAATCTAGACCTCGGAAAAGATAAAATCATCAACTTTGGAATCAAGGACTTTATAATATCAAGTAGCAAGCTCGATGGTAAGAACTTACTGACCATTGAAAGTCATGATGGGTCCTTCAGCTTCCATGACGGACTTGACCTCGGTGCCGTAACTGTAAGCGACTTGAGCAGCCGAGCCGTCACAACGCTAGAGTTCGACGGCGAACAGACTTCCGGGGGAACGCATTATTACGTTTACAGCTTGGTAGGTAGCACGACTGCGATGCCCGTCATCGGTGCCTGAACTAAGTACGGTTCTAATTTAGACCTTAAACGGCGCCGCTCTACCGGTGGTGGCGCCGTTTCCATATCTGACCATGGGACGAGAGACTGTTATGAACCTGCCGCGAAAGCCGCAGCCTGTTTCGTCATGAGGCAGGCGAGGGCGACTACGTGAAGCCTTGCGAGTGTTTCGGCATAGCGCTCGTAATCTTCGACAGGGGCCGAAAGCGATTTGCCCATGCAAATGACCGCTCAACGACGCGGCGTCGCGGCAAAAGGACGAAGCTGCGTTTGACCTCGGGCAATTTGACGACCTCGAGTGTGATGCCGTGCTTGGCTGTAGCGTCGGCCGAACGTTCGCCGGTATAGCCCTGATCGACCCAAGCATGTTCGATGGAGTCGTTGGTGACAGCCTGCACGGTACGCGCGAACCGTTCCACCTCGCTGCGGCCCTCCACGCTGACCGGCGTAGCATTAAGCGCCAACAGGTGGCCCAGCGTGTTGACCGCTAGGTGGATCTTTGAGCCCCCTAGCGTTTGCCGCAATTATAGCCGGCACGCGTGCAGATCGTCGGCCAGCGCCTTTCATCCAGCTGCAACCAGAGACTGACCGTTATTGTCGCGCAGGAGCGCGGGTGAAGCAACGGTCGGGTTTAAACCCAGCCGTCGCTTTTCGAGTTCGGCCGCAAAGGCGGCTGTGTGGCGTAGCCAAGCGATGAGTGTGGCCGCTCAGTGTTGTAGTCCTCGACCCAGCGCGCTAGGATCGTGCGCGCCTGGCGGACCGTGAGAAACAGCGTCTCTTTGAGAAGCCCGTCGCGCATGCGACTGTTGAAGCTCTCGACGAACCCGTTCTGCGTTGGTTTGCCCGGAGCGATATAGTGCCACTCAACGCCGGCGTCGCCCGACCACACCAGCACCGCGTTTGAGGTCAGCTCGGTGCCATTGTCGCTGACAATCATCTTGGGCGCGTCACGCTCGGCGATCAGGTCGCCCAGCTCGCGCACCACCCGTTTGCCCAATATCAACGTGTCGAGCACCGCCCGCAAACGCTCGCGTGTCACGTCGTCGACGATGTTGAGGATACGGAGCCGCCGCCCCGTGGCCATCTGATCATGAACGAAGTCCAGGCTTCAGCGCTGGTTGGGTAGCGCCGGCACCGGCTCAGGTTTCCGCTCGCCGACGGCGCGCTTTCGTCCCTTCCGGCAACGGACTGTCAGACCTTCCTCGCGGTAAAAGCCGCTGTGTCTTCTTGCGGTTAATCGTGATGCACTCCGAAGCAGGATGTGCAACCGCCGATAGCCGAACCGTCGGCGCTGCTACGCCAGCTCGCGCAGACGCGACCGAAGGTCGCCATCATCTGCCCGGCTCGAGCGATACCGCATGCTCTTGCGATCCGCCCCGATGACAGCACACGCCCGCCGCTCGCTTATCCCCAGCGCCGTCTGGAGATGCGCGACCGCTTCTCGGTTCACGGCAGGCGTCACCATTTTTTTGAGAGCAGGTCCTTCAGACCTCGGTTGTCGAGCATCATATCCGCCCGTAGCCGCTTGAGCCGGGCGTGCTCCTCCTCAAGCGCTCGCAGCCGCTTCGCATCGGACACCTCCAGACCACCGAACTTGGCCTTCCAGGCGTAATAGGTCACGCTAAACATCCCGTGCTGACGACACAGATCCTTCACCACCGCACCTGCCTTGGCTTCCTTCAGAATGCCTATGACCTGCTCTTCCGAAAACTGCTTCCGCTTTATTCGTCCATCCCTTTCCGGGGTCGGACTCTAGGTCCAACTGGATGAAACAACTGGGGTCACGTCACGACGGCTTCATCGCACTGTGCACGGTCCGCGCCTCGTGGCTGGACAGTTGTCCATGGCGACGACATTGCCGGCTGAGAGTTGGGACGTAAAGGCACGGGTCACGTAGGTCCTGAAGAGATCGGCGTCCATCGTCATTGGCACCTTGAGGATGCAAGGCGCGATCATGCCTGAGTGGCCCGGACAAGCAACGAAGGCAGTGATTTACGAATGTCAGTGTGGCACGCCAGCCCGCAGTCGGTGACCGTGTAACGCTCTGCCAGACCGACGTGTCCTGTTCGTTGAGGCTAAAGCTCTCCATAGAATGAGCTGCTCGAGATCGAGATCAATCTGGCGGTTCAAACATTCCTTGAGATGCTTCAGCGTGTCGAGGCAATCTTGCTTCGTCTCGTGCGCAGTCTGCTTTGCCAAACCACAACCTGTCGTTTGGTGATGTGGTGGACCATGGGTCACCACGCGGGGGTACGGAGACCCAAACACGCAAGAAACCTATTTTGGTTAACGGCCGATGCGTCTTTTTTAACACTTGAGCGTATTTACCTCCCCGTTTTTCAAAGGCGGGCACAAGTGTCTCAAAATGGGCCTAGTCTAATAAGGAAATGGTTGACGAAGTGTTAATTTACAGGCACCCGCAGCCATACGACGTCGGGTGCTGGCTACGGCTTCCTGGCGTGGAAGTTAATTGGTGCGGCGCAAAACAACAGGGAACGATATCATGGCTCTTGGTACTAACGACTCGCTGATCACGACGGCGGATAGCTTCAATGTTACCTTCAACACCACCAATGATACGTATGATACGCTAGAGTATGATGCGACTGGAAAGCAGGCCGTAGCTTTCGTGTTTGGTAACGGCATTACCGGTGATGACACGATTCAGAACTTTGAGAAGAATGATTCTATCATTAACTTCCAGAAGATCTTCGACGGTAACAACGATGGCATCATCTCGTTCGGACCGAACGGTCAGCTTGACATCGATCGTACCGGTTCGGGCGGCAAGAACGCCGGCGAAGCACAGATCACGATCAGCAACAATAGCGGTCAGAATATCGACGCTTTGCGTTATCTTGGCACCAAGGGCAATGGCACCGGTTATGCCTATGCGGATGCGAGCACGCGTCTGGCCGGAATGACGGAAGGTACTGTCGGTAACGACGCCCTCGATGCAGGAACGGGTGCTAAGACCTACCTGTTCGACACGGCGCTCGGCCTAAACTTAGGCGGCGACACAATTTCGAACTTTGGTGCTGATGACCGTATTGTTACGACCACCAAGGTTCATAACGGTCCGGACATGGGTGCTATAATCACGTTCGGTAAGAACAAGGTCCTCGACCTGCCTGGCGACACCGATGGCATTAAGGGCGACGTTGGCCCGTCGCATGGTGGCCAGATCGAGTTCGTCAACCCGGGCATTGATCACCTGAGCCTGCTTGATACGAAGACTGTTGGTGGAGTGAATTACTACTATTATGGTGTCACCCCCACCATCTAATTCATTCGCTGGATTAATAATATAAGAGGGGGCAGTCGAAAGACTGCCCCTTTTTATATGCACTTTTCAGTCGTCAGACTATAAGACTACCAAGCCCGGCTGCGGATCCATCAAGGCTGTAGACATAATAGGTGGCGCCATCCCGCGTAATCGAGCCATCAAATTCCAACGAGGGCGCGTGGCTTCCGCCGATCGTAAAGACATCGATCTCCCCAATTGCGTGAGCACCGCCGTTACCGGTTAGCACGATTCCCCCATCTGTCGTCCGCGCGACATGCCCGGTCGTGTCCAAAGCCAACGCATCGGTCGTCACCAAGATGTCTTTCTTACCGAAGTTGGCGATCGTATCGTGACCAAGGTTTAGATCGAGTGCCGTGTCAAAGAAGAAGGTCTGCATCTTCTTGTCTTTGACGTCACCGGCCAGACGATCGTCAGTCATCTTGCTTTCCAGCGCCCCCCGTGGGCGCGCCGAGCCAGACGCATAAATGTAGGTACCATCGTCGTCGGTGCCCATCAGGCGGAGGCTCGACACATCTGCCATCTTCACGACATTCGTACCTGCCGGATTCTGGAGCGCAAATCCCCCCTTAGAGCTGGTAATGATCCCATCCCCGTTGCCATCGTACAGCGCTTTTTTTAGCCCAATGACATCGCCGCGATCAAACCGCTGAATCGTATCAATCCCTGTGGTCTTGCTGTTGTCAAAATAGAAAACATCATGCCCGACGGTGGCGGTAAGCAGCTGATTAGCTGAATCCGATCCGTTTTGAAATAGAGTCACGGTTGGCGGCACCTTGACAATCAATTCGGCATTCACTTCGATCGCGACTGCTGCAGTGGCCGACGCCTTGCCGTCCGAGGCGGCATAAGCGAAGCTATCGGCACCGACGTAACCCTTGTCGGCAACATAGCTATAGCTACCGTCAGCTGCGAACGTCAGTGTACCATGCGTCGGTCCCTTGACCAAGCTCGCGCTCAGCGCGTCGCCGTCCGCATCCTTGTCGTTAGCCAGCACATTCCCCGTCGCCGGTGCCGTCCCGGTCGTCGAAGTCGCATCGTTGGCCACCGTTGGCGTGCTATTTGGTCCGTCGCCGGTGCCGTCCCGGTCGTCGAAGTCGCATCGTTGGCCACCGTTGGCGTGCTATTTGGTACCGGAGCGACATTGATCACGACTGCTGCATTCGCTGACGCCTTGCCGTCCGAGGCGGCATAAGTGAAGCTATCGGCACCGACGTAACCCTTGTCGGCAACATAGCTATAGCTACCGTCTGCTGCGAAGGTCAGTATACCGTGCGTCGGTCCCTTTACCAAGCTCGCGGTCAGCGCGTCGCCGTCCGCATCCTTGTCGTTAGCCAGCACATTCCCCGTCGCAGCCGAGGTCCCTGTCGTTGAAGCCACATCGTCCGCCACCGTCGGCGTGCTATTTGGTACCGGAGCGACATTGATCGAGACTGCTGCATTGGCCGACGCCTTACCGTCCGAGGCGGCATAGATGAAGCTATCGGCGCCGACGTAACCTTTGTCGGCAACATAGCTAAAGCTACCGTCAGCTGCGAACGTCAGAGTACCGTGCGTCGGTCCCTTGACTAGGCTCGCGGTCAGCGCATCGCCGTCCGCATCCTTGTCGTTAGCCAGCACATTCCCCGTCGCCGGTGCCGTCCCGGTCGTCGAAGTCGCATCGTTGGCCACCGTTGGCGTGCTATTAACGGTAGTTACCGTCAGTTGCTAACGTCAGCGTACCATGCGTCGGTCCCTTAACGAGGGTCGCGGTCAGCGCATCGCCGTCCCCGTCCTTGTCGTTAGTCAGCACATTCCCCGTCGCAGGCGCAGTCCCCGTCGTTGACGCGCTGTCGTTAGCGACGGTAGGCGCGTGATTGATCGGCACAAGCACCGGGGGCGGGGTGGAAGTCGATGCATCGTGGCTCTTAATTGCAGATATGGTCGTATTGAGATTGTCAGTAATGCCAAAGTAGAAAGTGATGGTGGTCTTAGCCCCTGCAGCCAAAGTGCCGACGTCGAAATTGATATTAATCGACTCGTCGGCCTCCTTGCTGAAGCCCTCAGACTGGGCCGTCGTATAAGCAGCCGCAGCATAGGGATCGTAATTCTTTAAGCCGTAAGTTGACACCTTTGCGCGATCATCGGCCGAATAGTAGAAGAACGGCGTCGTCCCCTTGCCAGCATAGGCGGCGATTAACGCACCGTCAGCACCATCGCCACCTTGTTCGACGATAGTGTTGATCGTCGTGAAACTCGGGCCATGGTCCGGATCGATCGTGCGCATGTAGCGCACGTTTTCCATAGCGGATCCCGTTTGATTAGTAAGGGTAATATCAACCCGTACAAACTTCGCATCGTCCGCGAGAGACATGACCTGATCGATCTTGACCTTCTCAGCCGTCGTGCCGTTCCAGGTCGCAGTCATTGTGTTGTCGGTCGATTGAGCACTGGTAGCACCATCGGCGATCTGTCGCATCGAGGTACGTTCGGCGTTAGTGCGCACATAATGACTGCTACCGATATCGTAGCCGAGTGAGAAACCTTCCTGAGGGGTGCCGGTCAGCATCGTTTCGCGTGTGGCGGCCTTACCAGTGCCAAAGCCATCGACGTCAGCGACCATACCCAAACGGATAAAGCCGTTGATACTGTCGGTATATACGCTATCTGGTGCCGTCTGCTTCGTCCCCAGTGTGCCACTGCTATTGATACCAAGGCTGATATACTTGCCTTGCAGAAATACTTCGTTTCCGAGAACTTCCTCAATCATGCGCCATCTCCGAATGTCGGAAAGCGATCGCCCTTCAAGGATCGAACATCGCTTCGCACGACTTCTGGTCACCGGTCACGCAGAGCGCAACGCCGGACGATCCCCCCGTTGAGGCTCGCAAGACGCTAATACCTCGAGGTATTTGCAAGAGTATGAAGCAGCTAGGTTAAACGAGATTTCAGCATACTCGTATTCGGACGCTCACACGAACCGACGTCCTTAAATATCGACCAACGCGCGCCCACATTCTTATCGGAAGCGAGCGACGCATCGATACGATTAGTATCAGGCCATCTTGGTTAGGACTTGAACCCCATCCATCATTCGCGAAAGCCGCGAATCAAATACCGCATCACGACTAAGATACTGCGGTCCATTTGAAGCCTTCGACAGCGCTTCGGCTGCATGGCCCACATGTGTCACGTTGGCTGCCAGACGGGATCCGGCCAACACGATCCGGCGCATCGATGCGGTCAGTGGCGCCTTATGAACGCCCGCGCTTTCCGGATGACGTGAGGTTAGATACGCAACCAGTTCGGCTTGTGTGGCATGATCTCCAAGCTTAAAGGCCTCTATGCGCATCTGCTCTGTTTGCTGCAGTTGGCGAACTTCCTGAGCTTCTACCCACGTGCTCGATGGGATCATAATCGGATTGTACGCTTGCTCAATAGATAGCGTCCAATCGCGCCACTTGAACGCATCGATTCTTGGCGATCCCACGATGGGAATCCAAGGTATCCTTAATGTATCGGCGAATATTGCCCCATGCATCGCTTCGGCAATGACTAGCTTAGCACCGGCCATCACTTGCAAAACTTTGCCTACAGGCCAGCGCGGATCAATGAACGTCATGCCGGCTGTTTCGGCGACACGCTTCCAATGCCCTCGCCACAATGACTTGTGATGAGGAACGTAAACGATGCCGGATGCCGCGCGGGTAGCCGGAAGGAAGCCAGGCGTTGCAGCCATAAGGATAGCACCGTCTGTTACGGCCGCCTCCGGATGCCCAAGGGCGCGCGCCGTGAAAGGCCCTCTCACAGCGTTGACGGTCAATCCGTCTAGATCATGCGGTGGCCGCCCGTAAGAGGTTCCAGAGCCTAGCACGAACGTCGGAAGACGTGACTGCCCCGCCCGTGCAAGGCTGGTGGCGTTGAGGATGCTGCCTATGCCAAGAAGGCGCACCCGGTCACTGTCGAGGACGTGCTGCGGTAGCAACGCCGGCCAGAGATCGGCATTCAAATCGTCGCCGAAATTACCTTCAGGATCCCTAAAGTAGATAATTTCCATCATTGTTTCCTAATGGTTGCCGTGTTTGGCGGAGCAAGACGGATGCCTCATTCAATGTGCAGCCGTCCCCCAAAAATTACGCCGTATCGTTGAAGTGATGGGTGTGACTGAGGCTATCGTCCTGAACATCTTTCGGGGATGTAGCGGATTGAGGTTAGCCAAGATGCTCTTCCACACTCCCCTGTAGCCGCTCACCTGCTGGCCATATCCTGCGCGGTAGATGGCAGCCGGGAATGGTACCGGCTGCATTTCAATTCCCCACTTGGTAGCATCTGCAACGATGCTGACGTGGCTGCCAAGTCGACGCTGAATATGAAAATCGAGGCTTTCGCCCGCGGGCGCCTGTCGCAGGAGCTCGTCACGCACGATGTTCGATGTACCGCAAACCATATGAAATTCGCTGCGCCTTCTCATGACGCTGCTACCCTCGGTAAAGAGGTACCCCTCCTCGACATACCAACCGCTCGGATTGTCGGGATTTTCCGCTACAAGACGCGCAAGATCGCGGTGCACGAAGTCATCATAGTCGGCCACCATGACGAAACCACCCGGCTCCATGTGGTTCAACCCCGCCCAAAGCCGCATCCCTTTGTCAGCTCTGATCGCAGCTTCATAAGCTTCACGCTCAGGCGTGCGCGGGGGCAGGGGCTTATACGGAGTATTGATGCGCAGAACCTCGCAGCCGGGTGGCATGGTCGGCAAGTCCGCGCCCTCGTTAGCTACAACGACACAACGCCAATCCGGATGGGCCTGCCCCGCGATCGAAGCCAAAGTCGTCTTAAGATTGCGCGCTATTTCGGACCAGTCATTGACGCCAGCTTGGTGACGTACCGGAACTAGGAACTTAAGCATATAATCTCACCTATCTTCTCGTTTCAATGAGCAAACGACGGCGTGATCCGCCGGCGTCTCTTTCACGAAATGGTCCGGTACCGTGCCATTGCAGGTATTCGCTAAGGATATCAAATTGTCGGCCGGGTTGATCCCGAGCGACGTTTAATTTTAGCGCGAATGCCCGCAGGAAGGCCGAACGTCTGGAAAAGCTCGACTATCGCACGGCGAGGTGACTTGAATGCTAAACTTAACAGGCCTCCAAACAACGTTCCCGCGATCAGCACGGCAAGCTCGACAGCCGCGGACTGTGGGAATTGCCAAAATAGTATCTTCGCGGTGAGGCAAGATGCCGCACATGCCAGCCCAATCGGAAGAGCGGGGAATATCTGCGATATCTGGTCCCTTGCCGTTACAGGTCCTCTACGGCCGGCAATATGTATTCTGACTAAGCATACAATAGCGCTGGATAACGAATACGCTATTGCGATACCGACAAGGCCAAATAAGACACCCACCGACACCGATGCAATGCGAAATACCATTTCTATAAGACCGACAGTTCGCAGCTCCGCCGACCTGTCTTGCGTCATAAACAGATCATCAAGACTATAGACAAGTCCCATCAGAGCTAGCACTGGTGCCAAGAATGAGAGTACTATACCTGCATCATCCCATCTTGGCCCTAGTATCACGATCGTAAGCGAATGACCAGCAAATGTTAAAAATACGGCTGACGGTATTAGGAATGTACTCAATGTCCGCACAAGTTTGAGATACGCCTCGCGATATGCGACGGCATCCGCCCTAAGGTGCGTCAAAAGCGGCAAAGTCGCTTGGGCAATAGGCTGTACGAGATTTTGGTTTGGCAAGGAAAAGAGATTTTGCGCCCTGTTATACTGTCCGAGAGATGCCGCCCCCATGGAATGGCCAATTAGGATCGCACCAAGGTTAGCGGATAAAAACGTAGATATAGTAAATACTGACATGTTAGCGCCAAACTTGATAATTTCTCCAAATCCGTCGATCATCTTCGGTCGGTTGGGTACAAATCGGGATCTTAAAATGTATAAACTTCCGCCTATCACCTGTTGAGCGAGATTTCCCAAAACTATTGCCCATACGTCGTGTCGAATAATGGCCACCGACAGAGAAATAATAAAGTTTGCCGCGACCGCGGCGGTATCGATCCAGGCAATTTCACTGAATCGCATGTCTCTTAAGAGGATTGAACGATGCTGAAGCGACAGCCCCCCCAACCAGAAACCAATAGCAGATACGATCATGGTTGATGCGACCACGGGTTCGTTATAAAAACTCGCTATGAATGGCGCTGATACAACAAGGGCCAAAGCTATTGTGGTTGTTGTCGTCGTATTGAACCAGAATAAAAAGCTTCTTTCTTCAACCGACACGGTACGTTTGCGCAGTAAGGCGGAGGTCACCCCGAAATCTCTAAACATCTGCGCCAATATTAGCACCATTCCAGCCATACTGGCCAAGCCGTAGGCTTTGGGACCGACAAGCCGCGCGATGGTAATGGTCGAGAGAAGCCCAACACCTACAACGAAAAAACGTCGCAACAGGAGCATTAACGGCGCCTTTTTGTGCCGTCGCTTCGCTTCTTCTTTATCCACCAGATTCTCCGTTCGATACGCTAGAGCACTAACAGGGTCCGGTCGCGGCTCACGCCACTTCCATAGCTGAGCAGAAGCGGATTTTAAGCCTTCGATTTATAACAATATAAGGTATCGTGCCGGCTCTGTTGCCATCGAGGGTGGGGTTACTACCATCAGCGCTTCACCGCCAACCTTCAATCCGTACTGATCCGCTGTCAGCGATTGAAACCTGAATTCCGGCGCGAGTACTCCGTTACCAGCGCCATGGTGGACGAGATTCCCACGACAGCGTAACTCGAGCCAATCAGTGTTGAAATAGCGCGATCCAATCGTGATACGACGCTTTTCGTCGATTAAACGGTCACGGTAGACACTCCGTCTGCTGAACATGCGTTGCCATTCTCTGGAGTATTGGATGACAAATCCCCTAATTACGATTGTCAGCGTTTTTTACAATCGCGCCCAAGAAGTGGAGCGCTCTGTATCTAGCCTTCTCGCTCAAACCTATTCGCCGCTCGAAATCATTATTGTCGATGACGGTTCGAAGGACGATACTGCTGATCGATTGCGGGCATTGCAGGATCCGCGTTTAGACATTCGGATACAGCGTAATCAAGGGTTCACCAATACGATTGCCGCTGCGGTAAAAAGTGCACGCGGCGATATCGTGGCCATTCATGGCTCGGGTGACGTGTCCTTACCACACCGGATAGAGCGGCAGGCTCAGGTTTTGTTCGACAACCCTGCCGTAGGGGTCGTGGGTTGCTTTATAGAAAATGAAAATGGTCGCCCTGTTGGCCTCCGTAGCCAGAGATCGCTTGAAGCGCAGATGAGCTACCATCAACTCCTGAATACCTATCCGATCAGCCATGGGGAGGCCATGTTCCGTAAATCCGCCTTCGATCAGATCGGTGGATACCGTTCCTTCTTTGCCTTTGCGCAGGATCATGACCTGTGGTTGCGCATGGATCGCATTACTAAATTTTCGATAGTACCAGAAGTCCTCTATGTCCGGCGCCGGTTCGACAATGCGGTCAGTGCAGACCCTATCAAGATGATGTTTCAAGGCTACTTCGCTGACTTTGCTCAGCAATGTGCAGACTCATGGCGGCCGGGCTTGGGGGATCATATTGATCGCTACGGCAATTCAGCTATCTTGATGCGTCATGGCTCCCGTGCGCTTGGCAAGCGATTGAATTTGATCGGCTTGATGGAATTGGCCGAAGGCAGCGAGGACCAAGGCCGGGCCGTCATCGCGTCTAACGGTGCACAGTCCCATTCGATTTTCACGCAGGTCATGATGTTGATTGCTAATATCTCGGCCCGCCGTCCTGCCGCCTGGCGTATGATAAAACCTCTTCTTAGGAGGGTCGCGGCACGACGCCGTGCACGCAACAGTTCCAGCATTTCTCCGTAATGCAACAGATTCAGCGTTACGATTACGTTCTGGAAGTGCAATGGAAGCGCACTTTGATGGTCGTCGGCTGGCAATGGGCTGACAATGTATGGCAAAGGTTTCCCAGGCCACGCTTAGAGCGATGACCTGGGAACATGCTTCAGAAATGCAGAGTGTCGACGCCTCCCGCAGACCCAATCAGGCTATAGACGTAATAGGTCGTCCCGTCATGGACGACTGCCCCGTCGAACTCCATCTTGTTGACAGCGCCGTCATCGATATTGGATAGAGCGATGCTGCCAGCTTCGCCAAGAACGGCCTTGTCCCCCGGTGCGCCGCTGTCACCCAAAAGCTTGACCCGACCGCCGCTGCCGAATGCGATGATAGCGTCGCGGTTACCGTCCAGTAAGGACGTAGTGGTCACCAGAATGTCCTTCGGACCGAAGTTGGTAATTTGGTCGCTACCGAGATCGAGGCCTAGCGCGGTGTCAAAGAAGAATGTTTGCGCCCTTGCATCGCCGGCATCACCACGCAACACCTCATTGCCGAGCATGCTTTCGATCGCATCCGCCGGCCGCACGCTCGCATCGGCATAAACGTGCAGTCCGGTCGCACTGGTGCCCATGCTACGCAAACCCGTCAATCCATCAAATTGCAGCGTATCGCTACCCAGCGAATCCAGCTTTGCGGTTCCGCCGGTAATCCCGATCACCCCGTCACCGTTGCCGTCGAACAGCGCTTCATCAGTTACGAGGACGTCATTATGAGCAAAGTTAGTGATCCGATCGCTTCCCGACGCGCTCGTCGTGTTGACGAAAAAACTGTTGTGGTAGGCAGCGCCTGCTACCGTCTGATCACCGGTCGCCGACACGTCGACGGTACCGGCACGGGTGAGCAGCGGATCAATGGACGGGCTGACTGGCGGAGTCGTTGGTGGCGCGGTCACTGTAAGCGTTACGGTCGCCGCACTTGCAAGCTTGCCGTCGCTGGCCGTGTAGACGAAGCTGTCGGTCCCAGAAAAGCCGGCTTTGGCAGTGTAAACGAAGCTACCGTCGTTAGCGATTGAAACGGTGCCGTTAGCTGGACCGGTCTTCAACGCCGCGACCAGTGCGTCACCGTTCGCATCCTTGTCGTTGGCCAACACGAAGCCTTTGACTGAGCCCCCCTCAACCAAGTTGTATGCATCGTCAACCGCTGTCGGCGCAATATTCGTCGGCGCTGGAGCCGATACTTTCACCGTTACCGTCGCGGTGTCCGACGCCTTGCCGTCGCTCGCGGCATAAGTGAAGGTATCGGTTCCGACGAAACCGGACGCCGCCTCGTAGGTGAACGTCCCGTCCTTATTAAGGAGCAGAGTGCCGTTCTTTGGACCTGAAGAGAGCGTCGCCGAAAGCGTGTCGCCATTCGCGTCATGATCGTTAGAAAGCACGTTGCCGTTGATCGTAGTCCCGGCGATGACTACAAAACCATCGTTGACTGCTACCGGAGCTACGTTGATCGGCTTCGCTGGCCCCCCCTTTATGGCGGCAATCGTGGTGTCGAGATTGTCGGTAACACCCATGTAATAGGTTAGGGTGGTCTTGCCCCCGGCATTTAGCGAACCAACGTTGAACGCGATGTTGATGACGTTGTCACCCTTCAGCGTATAGCCCGTCGGCTGCGGAGCAGTGCTCACTGCTGCAGTATAGGGATCAACGCTGCGATAGCCGGCTGTGGTGGACACGACGGCTCGCGCATCCTCAGCGTAATAAAATACCGGCGTGACACCACCGGCGTAGGCCGCAACCAACGCGCCGGCGCTGCCTGACTGACTGAGAATCTTGTTTTCGGTCGAGAAACTACTGCCCTGATCGGGATCGATCGATCGCATGTAACGCAAATCGTCCATTGCCGATGAAGACTTGTTGGTCAGGATGACATCGACCCGAACGAATTTGCCATCATCGGTCAGCGATATGGTCTGATCGACCGTCAGCTTTTCGGTCGTTGCGCCGACCCAACCGGCCTTGGCAACATCGGCCGTCGAACGATCACTGCTGATGCCAGCGATATTGATCCGCGACGTGCGCTCTTGGTTTGCCGCGATGAAAGTGGCACCCCCGATCTTGTAGCCGATCGTGAAACCTTCGGTTGGCGTGCCGTCCAGCATCGCTTCGGTTACTGTCGACGACTTGCCAACACCAAAGCCATCGAAATCCGCATACATGCCGACACGGTTAAAACCGTTTGCAATATCAGTAAAAATGCCTTCCGGCGCAATCTTCTTAGTTCCCAGCGATCCACTGCCATTGATGCCGAGTGTTAGATATTTGCCTTGGAGGAAAACCTCGTCCCCGAACTTGATATCCGTAAGTGCCATGCGTGTCCCGCTCCCATATATGCACAGCATCGATGATCGTGATATTGACCCACGACATCTGTCGCATATTGGTCCACACCACGTACACATCAGTGCACGCCATGATCAATTTATGTCCAACCCACCCACATCGCGCCTTCGACATCCCTAAAACAGGATGACGCAAGTGATGTGCCCGATGCTCGTCGTTAACCATGTCTCAGATAAACAACAGGCCTTCCCGCGTGAGGCGTTAGAAACCCGGGCTGAGTTGAGGAAATGTCCGGAACTTTACAGCTTTTTCAAACTGATAGCGAAATGTCGCGATCCCGATGGGCTACGGGTTGCCACTACGTCAGGACGATTCCGTACCAAAGGCGCTTCGTAAACCTCTGGCCGGGGACCGAAACTCAAAAGGAAAATCGCTGCTGTGAGCGGGCGGTGTATTCCCATCGAACGAAATTGGCAGACATCTCGTTAGTTGGAGAAGCAACGGTAACCAGTATAGCTGCTGTCAACTCGCCCATACCTGCCTACAATGCACCATCGCCCGTCGCTCCGAACACGCGGACGCCCACCGCTGCCGGATGCTGAGTTGGTTGCTGGCATCCGGGCGCGCGTCGCTGATCTGCCAACGTACGGCTATCGCCGCGTTCATCCTCTGCTGCGCCGGAAGCCGAAAAGACCGGGCGCGAAGCGCCCAATCCGAAACGCGTCTACCGCGTCATGAAAGGTCTGCATCCGGTGAGGGGCATCTGGCGGGTGCTAGTCTGAGCTGAGATGTTAGCCACAGTGCAAGCACCGTGGTTTGCACCGTGCCGCTGAAGGCATGAGCATCAGCGTGTCGACGCTTGCCGACTATGTCGGCCACGGCACCGTCCTGCTGCGCGGCATGGTCGATCTCATCGAGGCGCACATCCCCGCCGGCGAGCGCATCCACCATGACGATACGACTGTGCCGGTCATGGCAGCCGGCAAGACCATCACGGGCAGGATCTGGGCATCCGTTCGCGACGACCGCCCCTTTGGCGGGACTGACCCGCCCGCCGTCTGCTATTACTACACCCGCGACCGCACAGGCGCCCATCCGCAGCGGCAGCTTGCTCGGTATGCCGGCATCCTGCAGGCTGACGCCTATAGCGGCTATGACGCATTCTACGCCGCGGGTCGCAAGCCAGGACCCATCTTGGAAGCAGTGTGCTGGGCACCCGCCCGTCGCCCGTTCTTCAAGGAAGCTCGCCTGAGCCGGACGCCGCTTGCCGTCGACATCGTCACCCGCATGGATGCGATCTTCGCTGCCGAACGCGTGATCTGGGGTCGGAACGCCAGCGAACGGCTCGCC
>NZ_LMKH01000015.1 GCF_001421415.1 Sphingomonas sp. Leaf208 | reverse complement strand
CGCGCGATGGGACGAACTCATGCCCTGGAACTGGGCTGCACAAACCGTAGAGCCAGTGGCGCAAGCCGCATAATCTGCGGTCTGCCGGCCACGCTTACGTTGATTAGGACTGCGAGCCGCTTGGTCCTGATCGTAGACGCCCAACTAACTTGCCGGTCGGTGCCGGTCAGCGGTGGAAGATCAAGATGGGAGATAGCAGCGTTGCTCAACGCTGCTGCAGCGGCTTCCTCTGCTCGCTTTTCCGCAACGAAGCAGTCTCGACAGCTCGTCGTCTTCAGCCATTTGACCTTGCGTTCCTGCTGGCTGTCAAACCCGGTAAGATAATGAACCTGCTCATGACCGCAGGCGTGAATGATCCGCTGTTCCATGGCTAGGATGATGGCTGTTCGTGGTTTGTGCGCAACGGCAATGAGTCAGGTTGAATCAGAATTGCGGCCAGTGACTGACGACTGAGGCGAAGGCATTCCCGACCGGCTAAGCTGACGCAACGCCGTCAGCGTTCACCAGATCTGGGCCAACCAATGTGCCGATAAGCCGGACGCGTCTTTCTACCAGATCTACGGGGGTGCGATGCAGTTCTAGCTCGTAGCGCCCGCCGACATCGCGGCGAAGATAGAAGGCCCCGCCATCGCGGATCAGCGTGCCTATCTCATCGATCCGGGTGCCAATCGCTACCATCGCTGCGTCGTCGCTCCATCATGATTGTGTATAGTTGCAGGCTGTTCTTGGGTGTAACCAATGTGGATCAGCGTGAGCACATAATTCTGCCGACGTGTGCTCACGCCATCCTCAGAGACTGATTTCACGCCGTGCCATTTCTAAGAACGCCATCTCCCCAATTGGCGGGCGGGGCTCGGCTTTGAAGATGTCAGCTAGGTCGAGCAGATCCTCGTTAGAAAGGTTCGTGATCGAGGCTTCGATTTCGGCAAGGCGCTGCACCACGCGATCACCGCGATCGGCGAGCCGCTTCATTCTTGTCTTGAGCATGCGCACTTCTACCACATTGGTCGCGGGGGCGGCAGGGGCATTCGCGGCCGGTCGGCTGAGAAATCCGGAAAAGACGTTTGCCAAAGAGTACGCGATCGAAGGTTCTCCGAAGGGACAGCACCGCGCTCCGGCAGATGTCGAAGGGCAGGAACGTGCAGCTTGTCCGGTGAAAACGGCGAGTTCCTGGTGCATGCAGACCGTCGGCATTTACAGTAAAACTGGTGGAAAGCGGCCCGGCCGTTTTCGGGCAGCGAGGGCGGTAAACAGACGTTCGTTCATTCGATGGGCAAGGTGGCTAATCGGCCGTTTCTCTGGTGATAGCGGCCCGTCCGTTACCGGGCGGCAGTCGGCGGTAAGCAGCGGTTCGTTCACGTAGCAGAGCTAGGCTGAGAGGCTGCGAGTGATGGATTGCTTGATGGTCGTATGGCTCCGAACAGGCGAGGTCCCACTGGCGACACGACGCGCTTGACTAACTACGGGTAACCCGTACATGTGCCGGCATGCAGTCGGTCATCGAAACCAATGCCTACCTTGCGGCGGCAAAGGACGTGGGCATGAGTGCCGAGGAGCAGCAGATGGTGGTCGATCTGATCGCTGCCAATCCGGAAGCCGGTGAGATCATGCCGGGGTGTGGCGGGGCCCGTAAGTTACGGGTGGCGCGGCCGGGCGGCGGTAAATCTGGCGGGTATCGGGTCATCACCTATTATGCGGGTATCGACATGCCGACGTTCCTGCTGACCGTGTTTGGAAAAAACGAAAAGGCCAATCTCACCAAGGGTGAGCGAAATGCCCTTGCCGCTTTCACCAAGACGCTGACCGACAGCCTTAGGAGGAAAAAATGAAGAGTGCCTTCGACAAGATCGCAGCTGGCCTCAGTGATGCTATCGCTCATGCCAATGGGGAAACGGGTCACGCAAGGGTAGCAGCGCCCATCGATGTGGCCGCGATCCGCAAACGTACTGGTAAGACACAGGATCAGTTTGCCCGCGCCTACCATCTCCCGCTGGGGACGGTGCGGGACTGGGAGCAGAGCCGCAGCCAACCAGATGCTCCGGCGCGAGTCCTGCTGTCGCTGATCAAAGCCGAACCAGACACCATCGAGCAGCTCGTTCAGCGGGCGTAGCGTCCTGAACAAGAGCGCAATGACGATGATGTTTGCCAGCAGAACGGCAAAGTGGCGGCGGCATTCGACACGTGGGCGAGAAGTTACCAAGAGGGCCCTATGCTACGCTTAATCCACACCGCAGACTGGCAGCTAGGTAAGCCGTACGGTCGCTTCGACAGCGATGTCCGCGCAGCGCTCAGTGAAGCGCGCTTTGACGCGATCGATGCGATCGGCAAGGCAGCGGTCGAGCATGGTGCCGCGCATGTTCTGGTCGCTGGAGACGTGTTCGATACCGAGGGTCCCGAAGATCGCGTCATTGTGCAGGCAGTGTCGCGGATGCAGCGATATGCCTGCACGTGGTGGCTGCTCCCCGGCAATCACGACTTCGCTCGTAACAGTGGTCTGTGGGACCGTGTTCGCGCCAAACGGGCGGCGAACATCCGCATCATCACCGAGCCCGAGCCGTGCGAGCTGGAACCCGGACACTGGCTCCTGCCGGCACCGCTCACGCACCGGCACAATCTGGATGACCCCACGGCCTTGTTCGACACGATGGAGACGCCGGGCGCGATACTGCGCATTGGCTTGGCCCATGGTTCGATCCGTGATTTTTCGTCGCGTGGCGAAGCGCAAAACCAGATCGCCCCCGACCGCGCCCAACGTTCCAGCCTGGACTATCTTGCACTCGGCGACTGGCATGGAGCGCTACGGGTCGATGCGCGAACCTGGTATTCCGGCACACCGGAAACAGATCGCTTCCAGCGCGACGAACCGGGATATGCGCTGCTCGTGACGCTTGAGCCAGGCGTGGAGCCGGTCGTGTCACCGATCCGCACGGGCAGGTTCCAATGGCTGATGCGGGATTGGACGATCCCTGACGCGGACGGCTTTGTAGCCGAGTGCGATCGGCTGCTTGGCCCGATCGAACCGTCGGCAACGCTCGTGCAGCTGTCGCTTGCCGGCATCGTCAGCCTGTCCGACCGGATCACGATCCTTGGCAAGCTCGACAATGACCTGCGCCATCGCCTCCGGCATCTGGCGGTTGCGGCAGATGACCTGGTCGGTCGGCCAAGCGAGCAGGATCTGGCCGATCTGCAGGTAGAGGGGATGATCGGAACGGCTGCCGCAAAGCTCATGAGCATGATCGAGACCGGCGGTACCGACGGCGTCACGGCAAAGCGGGCGCTCGAGCGCCTCTTTGTGGAATATCAGCGCGGACAGGACGCAGCATGAGCCTCAAGATCCGGCGCATCGCGCTGACCAACTTTCGCAAGTTTCGCGATCCGTTCGTCCTCGATGGGCTCACCGACGGCCTGAATGTCATCATCGAGCCTAACGAGACCGGCAAGTCGACGCTGCTCGAAGCCATGCGTGCAGCCTTCTTCATTCGGCACAATACAGCCAACCGGCTGGCGCGCAGCTATGCGCCACACGGTGAAGCCGTAGCGCCGCAAATCGAGATCGGCTTCGAGGCGAAAGGCGAAGAGTGGCAGGTCAACAAGCGCTTCCTCAAAGGTGCGTCGGTCGAGGTCCGTGGACCAAACGGCCGTGCACAAGGCGAACATGCTGAAGCTCAGCTGCAGGCATTGCTTGGTGCGCGCCGTGACACGAGCCAAGCCGGCGACGCGGCCGCTCACGGTGCGCTGGGACTGCTTTGGGTAGGGCAGGCGCAGGCGCTTGAGGTTACGCCCCCCGGTGAGATCGTGCGCGACAGCGTGCGCGCAACTCTGGAAGCAGAGGTCGGCACGATCATGGGCGGTGCAGCGTACCAGCGTGTGAGGCCCCGCATCGACAGCCAGTTCGCAGACTATTGGACCACCACGGGCCGGCCTAGCGGTCGCCAGACGACAGCACGTACCGAGCATGACGCTGCCGAGAACGCTGCGACCGAAGCCGCCACCCGGCTCGCCGCCCTTGAACAGGGCTTCTCTGATCTCGAAGCAGCTCGCGCCAGGCTGAAGGTGTTGGACCGTGATCTTGCCGATACGACCGACGCAGATCGGCGAAAGGTTCTGGTTGGTCAGATCGACGTGGCGCGGTCCGCGGCGCAGTTGCGCGATACCCGACTGGCCGAGCAAGGCCGCCTTGCTGATCAGGTCAAGGGACTGGAGGATCTTACTGCGCGTCTCACCGATGCTCGGAAGGCCGTCACTGACAAGGCCGCAGCGCTAAGCAAGGCTCGTGAGAAACGATCCGGCCTGGAAGAGGAATTGACCAGCACGCGTGAGCGAGCGGGTACGGCGCGTGATCGGCTGGCGACCGCCCGCGACAACCGGCGCAAGGCGCACGCGGGGCTCGAGGGGGCCACCAAGTTGGTTGCCGCACGAGCACGTCACGTCGAGATCGCCCGGGTACGCCATCGGCACGTCGAGCTGCTTCCCCTCGAAGCCGAACTGGAGGCAGCCCGCGAACTTGGTGCGACCGTGATCCTACCCAGCGTCATCAAGACGCTGGAGGAGCGCGAACGTGGCGTCGACAAGGCGCGCGCGGCAGTCGAGGCGGGCGCGACCCGGATCGAGTTCGCGGGCGATGTCAGCGGTGTTCGGATCGACGGAATGCCGGCTGAGCCGGGTGACCGGACGCTATCGCGTGAGACGCGCATCCAGTTTGATGGCGCTGAGCTGATCATCCGACCGCCAGCGGGGCTGCAAAGCGCCGAAACGGCGCTCGTCAACGCCCGCGATGATCTGGGCGCCGCGTTGGCCGACCACGGAGTGACGAGTGTCGCCGACGCGCGGTCACGTAATGAGGTCGCACGTGATGCTGTTGCCAACGTGCGGACGCTTGAAGCGCGGATATCTGGAATCACGCCGGCCGTGGCGTTGCTCGGTCTCGACGCCGGTGCTCCAGCCCTGAAGGCCTTCATGGCAGGATTGCCGGAAGGCACTGAAGGGGAGGGCAGTGAGGAAGGACCGGACGTCGACGCGTTGAGCGTGATCGCGGCGGAGGCGGATTCAGCGCTCGCAAGGGCGGAGGGTGTCGATGAGGCGGCGTCTGCGCAACTGCGCGAGCTGGAAGCGCGCAATGCGCCGCTGATGGTTCAGGCGGCTGGCGCCGAGCGTGATGCCGCCAATGCCGTAGCCCAGCTCGCTGCTCTGGAAGGCAAGCCTGAGATAGACCGCCTGAATGAGGCTCTGCTGGAGGCGCGTCAGCGGGAAGCGGCAGCGCTGATTAGTCTGCAGGACGCCGAACGTGCTGCGACGGCACATGATGTGGCGGCGATCGAGCGCCAGATCGGGGTGTTGGACAAACGTGTCGAGGTCGCCCGGACGCAGCGCATCGATCTGGAGAAGGTGATCGCGGGGATTGAGGCGCGGATCGAGGCGGAAGGCGGCAAGGGACTGGCAGACCGCGCCGCGGCTGCGCGAGAAGAAGCGTATGCTTCCGCCGCCAACCTGGCGCGCGTGACGCAGGAGGCGGAAACGCTGAAGCTGCTACGCGACACGTTGGAAGGTACACGTGCAGAGACTTCACGGACGTTCGTCGGGCCGGTTGCGCGGCGCGCGCGTCGGCACATCGAACGGCTACTGCCTGGTTGCGATCCGAGCTTTGGGGATGATTTAGGCCTGACGTCGATCATGCGTGGTGGTCTGGGCGAGATTTGCGGCGATCTCTCGCGAGGAACGCAGGAGCAGCTTTCGGTGCTCACTCGGCTAGCTTTCGCTGACATGCTACTCGAGCAAGGTGTGCCGGTGTCGCTGATCCTGGACGACCCGCTCGTCTATTCGGACGATACCCGCTTAGATCTGATGACCGAGATCCTAACCGACGCCGCAACGCGGATGCAGGTCATAATTCTGACCTGTCGCGATCGTGCCTTTCGACATCTAGGCAACCGCAGAACGCTAACGAAAACCGAGTAGGGCTGCTAGTTTAACCAGTCATAAACATAAGCTGACAGCTCAAACTGCTGATAGCTCCAACCGTCGGATTATGGACGGGTAGGGTATTCAAAAAGGCTTATCTAAGCTGTGAGCGCCGCCTCTCGTCGCACCGGTTAGCCGTGGAGAAAGTGCTTGGACCTTCGTCAAATCAACTACTTTATCGCACTCTTCGAGGAGGGGAGTGTAACGAAAGCAGCGCATCGACTGCATGTCGTGCAACCTGCGGTATCGATGCAGATATCACGCCTAGAACGGGAGTTAGGTCAGAAACTGTTCGAGCGGACGCCACGTTCGATGGTCCCGACCGCGGCGGGGCGAACGCTGCATCGTCTCGTTCTGCCAGTCGTACGCAACCTGTCCGTTGCGCATGAGCAGATGGCGCGGCTGTCAGGTGTGGTATCGGGGAGCGTGACCATGGGCATTCCCACCTCGCTCGCTACGAGCCTGTTACCGGGAATGCTAATACGGTTTACTCAGGCCTATCCGGATATCGAGGTCGTAGTCGTGGACGGCTATAGCTCTGCACTAATCGAACTCGTCAACGATGGACAGATTCACTTTGCGGTCATTAACCGACCAACGGACCAGCTTGGGCTGATTATGGATCCGCTGGTCGAGGGGCAGATGGTGCTCGTAACCGCCAGCGGTAGCGATGACGACGATACGCCCATTGCGCTGAAAAAGCTGACCGAACACAAGCTGGTGCTCCCAACGCAGCGACATGGCGTGCGCGTGGAATTAGACCGGCTGGCATCGAACCGCAATTTTGCCCTTGATCCGCGGCTGGAGCTCGACGTGCTTGACGGGATCGTCGAACTCGTGGCCGACAGCGACTGGGCGTCAATACTGCCGAGCATCGTCGTACGTCGTCATCTCGCAGCCGGACGGATTCGAGTCCGGGCGATTGAGCCGGCAATGGTTTGGCGCCTAGCCGTCATCCACCATCCACGCCAACCACTCGGTCCTGCCTCGTTGGCGTTTATCGATCACCTTCGCGAGGAATTACTGGCGATGACCGGCGACGGTCTTATTACGGCCGCGATATAGGCAATCGGTTATCGGCCTGTGAGGTGCTCGTTGGCCGCGTGGGTATTTGGATTAACGTCTCAAGAGTCACCGCCACGGCATCGTCCTGATTGATGACCTTGGTCGCGACCAATATGCGGCCGTAAGAGGGATGTTTGCGAGATCCGACCACGTCAATTACCGTACGGTAGGCGGTCAGCGTGTCGCCGGGGCGCACTGGTAACAGCCAGCACAGCCCGTCGGTCCGGACCCCAAGCAACGGGGTGCCACCGAACGGCGCGGCAATAACAAAGTCACGCATAACCAGCGATGCGACATGCCACCCACTTGCGATGATTCCACCAAAGCGTCCCGCCGCTGATGCAGCCTGGTCGACGTGCATCGGTTGGGGATCAAATTCCCGAGCGAAGGCCAAGATCGCGTCTTCTGTGATCACGATAGGTTTGCCCATCGATTTTTCGCCGGCCACGATGTCTTCGAGGTAACGGTTGTCGGGCATCAACAATCCTTCGGAAGAGGAAACGGGCTGGACCTTGCCAGCCCGTTTCACTGTCACAGACCTTTGAAGGCTGGTTCGCGTTTCTCGTGAAACGCCTTTACGCCTTCCGCGAAGTCCTCGGAAGCGCGCAGTCGGCTGTAGCAATGCCCTTCAAGTTCGATTGCGGTGGCCAAGGACGCATCTTCGGTGTCGTTGAGAAGTTTTTTGGCAGTGCGCTGTGCAAGGGGGGAGAAGGCCACGAGTTCCTTCACAAGTGCATCAGTTGCGACTTCGAGCTCACCATCGGCGACGATCTCAGTCGCAATACCCCAGTCATAGGCCTGTTGGCCCTTGATGCGCCGGGAGCGCATGACAATGTCCTTGGTACGCGTGATCCCAACGATCTTCTGCAAGCGTGCCGAGCCGCCCGAGCCCGGGATCTGGCCCAGCTTCTGTTCGGGAAGGGCATATTGCGTCGTTTCCGTTACGAGGCGGAAGTCACAGGCAAGTGACAGCTCGAACCCGACGCCGAAGCAATAGCCGCGATTGGCCGCGATCACCGGCTTTTCGCAGCGCGCGGGCGCGGCGATGTTCCAGGCGAGCTTCGAGACATGCTCGGGCGTCGCCTCCAGAAAGCCCATGATGTAGCCACCCGATGAGAAATGCCTGCCGTTCGCGCGGACGACGATCACGCGCACCCGGTCGTCGGCGTCGAGTGCCTCGAATGCCGCCTTCAGCTGGTCGCGCTGCGGCATGCTAATGGTGTTGTAGTCGTCGCGGTCGAGTACGATGTCGCCGCGCTTTTGCTCGGCGTCGATGACGACGGTGAAGCCATCGAGATTGCTGTAGGGATCGGTCATGCAGCGGTTTCCTTATCTGCAGGGGTGGCGGGAATGTAGTCGCCTGTGACCAGCAGCCGCCGCAGCGGCTTGCCTACGGGCGATTTCGGGATCTCGCGGACGAAGACGAACGCGCGCGGCCGTTTAAAATTGGCCAGGGTCGAATTGGCGCAATACGCATCGAGTTCTTCAGCGGTCACCGGCGCGGACGTGGCGACGAACGCGGTGATCGCCTTGCCCCAACGCTCGTCTGGCAAACCGACGACCGCAACTTCCGAGACACCGGGGTGAAGCGACAACAGGCTTTCCACCTCAACAGGCGAGACGTTCTCGCCGCCCGAGATGATCATGTCGTCGAGCCGTCCGGTGACGAACAAGTCGCCGTCGGCGTCATAGTAGCCGGTGTCGGAACTGAAAAACCAGCCATGCTTTAACGCTCGCTCGTCGGCTTCAGGTCTGCGCCAGTAGCCTTCGAACGCCTCGTCGCCGGAGAGCGTCGCGATGATCTGGCCCTCGATGCCGGGGGCCACGATGTCTTCGGGATCGTCGGACTCGAGCGCCACCACGCGGATCATCTGGTTAATACCGGACTTGCCCGCGCTGCCCGGCTTGCGACGGGCATCCGGGTCGATCGTGCAAGTGTAGATTTCCGACGACCCATAATGATTTACCAGCAGTTCGGGCTGGAACGCGGCATCCAGCATCTTCAGCAGACCGTCGGTCATCGGCGCCCCAGCAAAGCCGAGTTTCCGTGCCGAGGCGACGCGGTCGGGCGTGAAATCGGCATGGTTGACGATGTCATGGTACAGCGTGGGAACGAGGTAGAGGTTCTCGATCCGCTCGCGTTCGATCAGTCCGATCGCCTCGCCGGCATCGAACTTGGGCATGCATACGAACGTTCCGTTGGTGATGGCGCAGGCGAGCAGCGAGCGCACTCCCATCGTATGATACAGCGGCATGACGCCCAGCGTGCGCTCCCCGTATCCATACAGATTCTGCGCGACATGCGCGATCGCGGCGGCACGCTCGGCGCGCTGGCGGCGAGGCACGCCCTTGGGTTTGGATGTGGTGCCGGATGTGTACAGCATCAGCGACCAAGCTTCGGCGTTGACCATCGGCTTAGCCGAACCGCCGCGGGCTTCCAGCAGGTCGGCGAACCGGCGCTCGCCAGGGCGTCCTTCGTCGAGGCTGATGCGTATGACGCTGTCGTCGAGCCCCGCAGCGGCCACCGCCTTGGCTGGGAAATCCTCGTACACGATCGCGCGCGCCTCGGAGTCGTGGACCGCGTAGCTGACCTCGTCCGACTTCGCGCGCCAGTTGATCGGCGTCAGGATGATCCCGGAAAACTGGCAAGCCCAGTGCAGCGACGCCGCCTGCCAGCGGTTTCGCAGCACGCTGACGAGGTGATCACCGGACTTGAGCCCGATATCGTCGAGTGCGGTGACAAGCGACGATATCCGCGCATACCACTCCGCATAGGTCAGCCGAACGTCGCCATCGATGATCGCCAGCGACCGGGGATCGCGTTCCAGCGCAGCGAGGAAGGTGGTGCCGAGATCAAGCATTGGCATCCTCTTGGGGCATGGTGTCGTCGGGATGAGGCTGTGCACCGCGGGCGAGCAGCTTCGCCTGCGCCACTAGCGCCGCCTTGATGATCGGGGCGTAGCCGGTGCAGCGACACAGATGGCCGGACAGCATCTCGCGGATATGATTCTCGCTGGCGTGCGGATCGTCGCGGAAGACGGCATCGAGCGTGACGAGGAAGCCCGGCGTGCAGAAGCCGCATTGCAGGCCGTGATGCTCGCGGAACGCTTCCTGCAGGATCGACAGCGTGGCGCCGCCATCGGGTGACAGCCCCTCGACCGTCCGCACCTCGGCGCCCTCGGTCTGCACCGCTAGGGCGAGGCATGCGCGGGCGAGGCCGCCGTCGATCTGGACGGTACACGCGCCGCACACGCCGTGCTCGCAACCGAGATGCGTGCCGGTCGCGCCGATCTCGTGGCGAAGGAAGTCGCTCAGCAGCATGCGAGGCTCGGCGTGTCCCGAGACGGTGCTGCCATTGAGTGTGAAGGACACCGGATGGCGGGTATGGGCTGTCAGGCGCGGCATGCTGCGGCCTCCTCGATTGTTTGGCGTCCGAGCTGGCGGATGAGGTCGCGGCGGTAGCGACCGGTGGCATGGAGATCGTCGCGTGCGTCCAGATCCCAGGCGAACTGGTTCAGCGCGTCAGCGAAGTCGGGGGAGGTCGGCAGCGGCAGGTCGCGCTTGACCGGCATGTCCGCGACCCCGCCGATCCCGAGCACCGTCTTGCTCGCATCGACAATCGCGGCGCACGCGACGATCGCGTAATCGCCGTGGCGGCGACCGAGTTCGCGAAACGCATAGCCGGTTCCGGGCCGCGCGACGGGGAACGAAACCGCTTCGATCAGTTCGTCGTCGCCCTTCCGCGTCGCCATCATGCCTGTCGCGAAGGCGTCGGCCTCGAGCACGCGGCGTTTCCTGCGGGTGCGGAGATGAACGTTGCCGCCCAAGGTCAGCAAGGCAAGCGGCAATTCGCCGGACGGATCGGCGTGCGCGATCGAGCCGCAGACCGTGCCGCGCGCCCGTGTCTGGGCGTGGCCGACCCAGGCGAGTGCGGCGGCCAGCATTGGCTGGCGGACGTTCAGGTCGACATGCCGTTCGAGCACCGCCTGGCGGACGCCGGCGCCGATCCGCAGCGTCGCGCCATCGTCGTCGATGCGCCCGAACTCCGCGACGTGCATCACGTCGACCAGCAGCTTCGGCCGCGCCAATCGCATGTTGAGCATCGGGAACAGCGACTGCCCGCCTGCCAGGATACGCGCGTCGCCGCCTTCCTGGTGCAGCGCCTCGAGCGCTTCGGCGGCGTCGTGCGCCCGCAGGTAATCGAATGCTGCGGGCTTCATGCACCGACTCCTATCATCGCGAGCAGGCGTTTGAACGCCGCAGGCAGACCGATCCGACCGCCGGTCTTGCCGCTCGCTTTGTGGGCGAGCGCGTCGAAAAACTGCCCAATCACGACGCGGGCGGCACCGTCGAGCAGGCGTCCGCCGATTGAGGCGACCTTGCCGCCTACCGCCGCCTCGTAGCTGTAGGCGATCGTGGTCTTGCCGCCGTCTTCGGTCAGCGTGACCCGGCCGCTGCCATGTCCTGATCCCAGCGCGCCTTCGGTACCGCCGGACAAAGTGACCGATGCCGGTTCGTTGAGTTCCGACAGGCTGATCGCCGCCGAATAGCGTCCCTTGACCGGACCGATGCCGAGCGTGACGTCCGCCCTGAACTCGGTGTGGGAAACCTTCTCGACGCCGTGCGCGCCGGGGATGATCGACATTAGCGCCTGCGGGTCGAGCAGCATGTCCCAGATCTTCTGGCGCGGCGCCTCGACCACCGCCTTGCCCTGACCAGTCAGCATCCGTTCGCCGGGCTTGCCCGAGACCGACTTGACCTTGGGTGCGGGCGGGTTGCGCGGTTCGGGCTCCTTGCCGTGGACATGCTCGGCGAGCTTGGCCGGGAGGATCGGTAGCGTGATGTCGGCGATCCCGAGCGCATCGGCGACCGCGTTGGCGATGCACACCGGGGTCGACATGCAATTACCCTCGCCGACTCCCTTCGCGCCAAGCGGCGTGAACGGGGAGGGGCTTTCATGGTGCAGGATCCGCAGCGTGGGCGTCTCCATGATCGTCGGGATTAAATAGTCGGCGAGCGTCCCCGACAGCAGGCCGCCATCGGGGGCATAGCTGCTCTCCTCGTATAACGCGGCACCGAGCGCATGTGCGAACCCGCCCGTCACCTGGCCCTCGACCATGCCGGGATGGAGGATGCGGCCGCAGTCGTGCATCGTCACATAGCGGTCGATCTTCACTTCGCACGTAATTCGGTCGATCTCGACCGCGCAGATGTCGAAGATAAAGCCGTGGCACAGCGACGAGTTGACGAGATCGTCCCCGGTCGGCGCTGTCAGCTCGGGGGGCGACCAATAGGCGGTCTCCCGGATCGCGTGGTCGATACCCTGCGGCAGTTCGGCGGGCGCCCAGTGGCTGGTGGATGCGACCCGCCCGAAAGCGAGCGACGCAGCCGGGTCGCCCGCATGGACGCGGCCGTCAGCGAAGACGATGTCCTCGAGCTCGGCGCCCAGCTGTTTCGCCGCGATCGCCGCCAGCTTGGCGCGCAGCCGCATGGCCGCGATTTGTGCAGCGCCCGCGACGGCGGCAGCGAAGCGGCTGGAATAATTGCCCGACGCGATCGACCAGGCATCCTTTGCCGTATCGAGCTCGGTCGCGACCGCGATGTCGCCCGGTTTCAAGCCGAACGCATCCGCGACGACCTGCGACAGCACGGTCCTGTGACCCTGCCCCTGCGGAACGGAGGCGACGTGTACCGTGACCGATCCGACCGCATCGAGGCTGATCGTCGCGGTCGCCTGCGCGCCGTTCTTCGCCCCCGCCTTCGCGCGCTGGTCGGGCGTCAGCACCGCGGTAATGTAGCCCATGTTCGACACGCTGGGTTCTACGACCGCCGCGAAGCCGATACCGTACAGCCGTCCCTCGGCGCGCGCGGCATCGCGGCGCATCCTGAGTTCCTGTAGGCCGCCTTGGCCGATCGCTGTCGCCAGCGCCGCCTGATAGTTGCCGCTATCGTACAGCGCGCCGGATGCGGTCCGATAGGGAAAGGCGTCGGCACCGATGAAGTTGCGGCGGATGACGTCGACCGGATCGAGTTCGAGCTCCGCGGCAATGCGCTGCATCAGGCGTTCGAGCGCGAAATAGACCTGCGGGCCACCGAAGCCGCGGTTGAGCCCGGTCGGCATCTTGTTGGTCAGCACCACGCGATTGCGGATCGCGACGTTGCGGATCGCATAGGCGCCGGTCATGTTGCCGTGCATGCGGTACAGCGTCGCCGGCTCGGGTGCGCGCAGATGTGCGCCGGTATCCTCGAGCTGGTCCCAGGACAGCGCGGTGATTCGGCCGTCGTCCTCGACCGCAGCCTCAAGCGTCGTCACGCGATTGGTCGCGACGGCGGACGCCATCAGATGCTCTAGCCGATCCTCGATCCACTTGACCGGACGTCCCGCGACGCGCGCGGCGATCGCTATCAGCACGACATAGGGGAAGATCGCCTGCTTCACGCCGAAGCTGCCGCCGCTGTCGCCGGGCGTGCGCAGGCGCAAGCGGTTGCCCGGCACGTTCAGGCCGCGCGCCATGACTGCGTGGATGCTGAACGGACCCTGGAAATTGGCGAGTACGTCGTACGCGTCGGTGCCCGGATCATACTCCGCGACCACGCCATAGGTTTCGATCGGGGTGCAGGCGCTGCGGGGATAGTGGATCGTGATCCCTACCCGGCGCGGCGCGGCCGCGAACGCGGCGTCCGGGTCGCCATAGGTGAAGCGGCGCTCGTTCGCGAGATTTCCGCCGAGTCCTTCGTGCAGCACCGGTGCATCGTCGGCCAGCGCATCTTCGGGGTCGACGACCGCGGGCAGCGTTTCGTAGGTCACGGCGATCAAGTCGAGCGCGTCCTCCGCGACATACCGGTCGAGCGCGACGACGACCGCGACAGGCTCGCCGTAATAGCGGACCTTGTCGATTGCGATCGGCCAGCATTCGACCGGGATCTTTAGCCCGACGACGAGGCTGGATCCGTAGCGCTGGACCTCCTCGCCGGTCACGACCGCGAATACGCCGGGGAGGGCGCGGGCCCGAGCGGCATCGACCGCTACGATGCGTGCATGGCCGTGCGGCGAGCGTAAGATCGCGGCATGCGCGGTGCCGGGCTTAACGCCGAGATCGTCGATATACCGGCCGCGCCCGGTCAGCAGCGCGGCGTCCTCGACCCGCGGAAGCGAGCGGCCGACCCAGGTGTTCGGCTTGGCATGATCGATTACGCTCACGATGCGAGCCTCCCCTTGGTCTCCGGCGCGACGACCCCGCCGATCAGGTACAGCGCACTGGTGGCGCCGAGGAAGATCGCCAGCGTCCGCGGGATGGCGGCGGGCGTCGCGGAAGCGAGCGATACGAAGGTCGGCATGATGCCGCCGATCGCGAAGCCGACGTTCCACGACAGCCCGGTGCCGGTCGAACGGATGTCGGTCGGGAAGCGTTCGTTGAGGAAGATCATCAGCGGCGCCATGCTCGCCGAGCCGAGGAAGCTGATCGCCAACGCATAGGCTACGATCGTCCCACCGCGCACGTCACCGAGGTGAGAGATCAGATAGGGTAGCAGCAGGAAGCACGCGGCGCCGATCAGCAGGAACGCCTTCTTCCGTCCGATATGCTGGCTGAGTTCGCCAAGGCCGACCGACGAAACCGCACCCGCGATGCTGCCGAGCAGCATGATTGTTGATGCTGCCGGTCCCGACAGCCCGTTCACCAGCTTCAGATAGGTGGGAAGGTAACCGGCCGTTAGATAGTAGCTCGCCCCGGCGCCGGTGCTCAGCAGCAGATTGACCAGGAAGCGTTTGCGATAGTCCGGATTGGCTAGCAGGATCTTCACCGGCGACACGCCCGCGACCGCCTTCGAGACCGAACGCTTGGCGTCCTTCGCCTTTTGCGCCTCTTGGAAATGCGGGGACTCGACGAGTCCGCGAAAAAGCACGAGACCGATCGCCGAGGTGATCAGGCCGCAGAAAAACATGAAGCGCCAGCCGGTCTGATTAAAACTGTCGCCAGGGAAGAAATAAGACACGCCCATGAACGCGAACGACGCGAGCAGCGTGCCGATCGCCGCACCACCCCCGCCAATCGTACCGCTCATCATGCCGCGCCAGCGTTCCGGCACCGACTCTGTACCGATTACGTGGGTGGATGCGACCACGCCGCCTACAAAGACCCCCTGTACCAAGCGGAGCAGGAGGAACAGCACTGTCGCCCACACGCCGATCATTTCGACCGTCGGTAGCAGGCCGAACGCTGCGGTCGCGACGCCGACGCCTGCGACTGCGACGATCATCGCACCCTTGCGGCCATGACGATCGGCATATGACCCAAATACGGCCGAGCCAAGCGGACGCATCAGCAGCGTGACCGCAAACGCGGCATAGGCGCCAGCGAGCGAGAGCATCGGCTCATGCGACGGAAAGAAGTGCTGGCCGACGGCCGGGGCGACGTAGAGCAGGATGAACAGATCGAATAGGTCGAGCCCCCAGCCGAAGCACGAGGCGACCACGGCGAGTACGCCGGTCTGCGAGCCGGCAGCCTTCGCGTCCTGGAGATCAGGTGTCGTCGCGTCCATCGTCGATCCTCTCAGCCGGGGCGACTTTTGCCGTCTTCAACGCATCATGCGCAGCCCGAATGCCGCGGTAATCACGAACGGGACCTATCAAAGCAAATAAAGATAAATGAATTATGGTATCAGATATTATGATGGCCATAATGTTCGACGGTATCAGATAATGTGATCAGACGTATCGAATAAGGTTATTTGGCGTGATCAGAGTCTGTCCCTAGCTTAGGCTATCGATCCGTGGAGCTTGGGCACACCGACAGGCCGCCAGCGGGCTATTAGGAGATGAGGATGAGGCGCTTCCTGACCGGTGCTGCGCTATGCGCGGTGGCGACGCCGCTTGCTGCCGCTGCCCAAACAGCCCCCGCCCCGAAGCCGACGACCGCGCCGACCGAAGCGACCACGCAACCGGTTTCCGACGGTCGTATCGCCACGGTCCCGGTGCCCGCGTCGCCTCCCGCCACTGGGTACCCAGAGGCCGCGTCTGGTTATGGGGCGAAGGCCGGCGGACGCTTCTATCTTGCCCGATGGGCTGAAGACTGGTCGTTTCTGCGCGATGCGTCGAAACGGACTGGTAAGCTCGACGCGTTGAAGTTCATACCGCTTGCTGGCGATGGCGACGTCTTTCTGACGCTCAGTTCGGAGCAGCGGTTGCGCCACGATACGACGACCAGTCCGGGGCTTCACGCTGGGCGTGACACCAACACGATCTTGTTCCGCAACGTGGTGAGCGCCGATCTGCACGTCGGCGAGCATTTTCGCGCCTATGGCGAACTTGCCAGCGGCGTGCAGGGGGGGGGGTATTTCGGTGCCGTCACCCCGGTCCAGCGCAACGACCTGTTCGTCCAGGAACTGTTCGCCGAGGTCAAGGGCATCGTCGGCGACGGGATTGAAGCGGGTGCGCGGATTGGCCGCCAGGATTACCAGGACGGCCCGCTGCAACTTGTGAGCATCCAGGAAAACCCGAACATGCACATCACGTTCGACGGCGTCCGGCTCTATGCCAATGGCCGGAAGGCGCGCGTCGGCCTTTTCGACCTGCGCTACACTAGGCTGGGAATCGACGCGTTCGACGACCCGACCGACCGCACCCGTCGCTTCGCCGGCGCGACCGGCAGCGTCGTCGTTCCACCCTCCGTATTCGGCGGGTCGAAGCTCTATCTCGATCCGTTCTTCTATTATCTTCGCAACCGCAACCAGCATTGGGGAGCGCAAACCGCACGCGAGGAGCGTCGGTTCTGGGGTGCCCGCCTGTGGGGCGATATCGGGCCGATGAACCTCGACGTCAGCGTCAACCGCCAGACGGGCTCGTACGACAATCGCGCCATCTCGGCCTATCAGGCCTTCGCCGCGCAGACCTTCGCCTTAGGAGCCGTGACGCCGACCGCGCCCCGGGTAGGCTGGCGTGCGGACTTCGGCTCCGGGGGCGGTGCGTTCGGCACCGGCAAGCTGCGCAGTGCCAACGTCCTGTTCGGAACCGCTCCGTATTTCAGCTATGGCACATTCCTGGGACCGAGCAATTTTCTGGATGTCGCACCGTCCTTCAGCTTCACCCCCCTCAAAAGTGTCAGAGCGTTGGCTGAAGTGGCATTTGTATGGCGAAACGACGAGCGGGATGCAGTCTATAGTGGCGTCGGGGGAGCCTATCTTGGTACGCAAAATGTATCTGGACATGCTGTAGCGCAGCTTGCGCGGATGATGACGACTTGGACAGCTAACACTCATTTGTCGTTTACGATCCGAGCCGAGTATCTGCGCGCAGACAAGGTGCTGACCCGCGCCGGCTACTCTAACGCTCTTTTTACCGGCGTTTGGACAACGATAAGATTCTAAGAACTAGATCTTCTAACGTGACACTGCGATTGGTGGAAAGCAGACAGGCCGCTTTCGGGTCGCGTTCGTCGCAACCGGCCTTTCGTTCATGCGGCCGGGCAGGGCGCAAACTCGCACCGAGGGCGGAAAACCGCTTGGCCGGTTCAAACTCCATCCAATTAATCTAGCCGTTTTTTCCAACGGAGCTGAAAGCCGGAGATGCCGAAGCTTTGGACGTTTTACCTCAGGCTAGTCAGCCTTTGCATTCGCTTTTCGTTCGATTAGCTGACGAGTTCGATAAGCTGATCGATCGTGCCGTCTGGCCGTATCAATTGGCAGCTTTCCGATGCGCTTCGCCTCGATAACCAGCGCCGGTGTGCCGCGATACTGCACGAGATAGTCCGTATAGCCCGACGTATTATGCCGCTCCATCCGGAAGTCATCGTGCGTCCAACCCAGCGCTTCGATAAGCAGCCGGTCGATTATCTGAAAGCGTGCGTCGGCCTCCGTCTCAACTTCGTCGAGCCTGCCGCCGATGTCCTTTACCAGCGCCGCGAGCGGCGCCTCGAAAGCGTCAACGTCCATCATCTCCCCCGCACATCACTTTTACATTCTTTAGCGATAGTCGAGCAGTCTGTCGCATGCCGGATGCCGTCCATGGCCACTTAAATGAACTTCCGCTTCGTACCCAGGAACTTAGAAGCGTCCAGTCGGCTACCGGCTTCGACTTTCGCCTACGTGCGGGCTCGGCTTAGCGAGGCGATTGCGTTTGCGTTTGCTTTCGCCAACAGTTGTCGTTCACACTAGCCCGCGCGAACGGCACGAAAGTCCCAGAATTCGCCATTCCGGTGGCGCTGCAGGTTGATCGCACCGATGAATGAAGGTCGGAAGTTGGGAGGGCTGTAGGGCGCCGGGAATGGCGGCTTATGGGTCACCCAGAGCTCATGCGCGTTCGCGATCGGATTGCGATCGGCTATGGATGGACGATACAGCCACTTCGTTCTAGCTACCCCTGATGACAAGCGACAAATATAGCGCGGAAGAGGCAAATGGGAACGGCAATGACACCTCGTCAATCTCCCAAATTACGGGTGACGAGCGACTTCTCCTAGAAGTTGTCGAGGCGCTACGCGGGGCTGACAACCTCCGGGACCGTCTTCTTATGGCGCTACAAACGGGCACCCCCGCTGTGGCGGACCTCGCCTATGCCGTAAAGGCAAGGGTTAAGGAGGATCATAAGGTCATCGATAAGATCAAGGATCGTCGATCTGGCGGCAAGGGGGAGCCGAATCCCGATTACGGCGTCTCCGACGTGACAGACTTGGTCGGCCTGAGAATCGTTACACTTTATCGGCTCGACGTTATCGACATTATCGAAGCACTTCTCCGCGCTATCGATCAGGATCCCTCCTCCGCCGCTGCGTTTGTTGCGGGCAGCATTTCTGAAGTAGTCATCTACAGCACCAACTCGACCGGAGACGTGCAGGACCTGCCGAACCGAGTTATGCGCCTGTTCGAGGACTACGGGCTAGGAAGCCCAGTTTGCAGAATCGCCGAAAAGCCTTCCAATTATAGCTCGATCCACATCCTTGTACGCGGCAGGGGCAAGTACCGCGACGGCTACCGCGAGCTTCCCATCGAGATCCAGGTTAGAACTGCACTTGAGGACGTTTGGGGGCAAATCGAGCACAGTCTAAAGTACAAGCGCAAGCAGCTGGTTTCCGAGAACAGTCCTGAGAACGCGCGGCTCGCGACCACGCTGAACCATCTGGGCGCGCTCAAGACAATGATAGACGGGATTGCCCAGTATGGGGATCAGATCAAGCTGCAGATCGATGAGCTTGAACCTGAATTGCGATACACTGCGTCCCGGCACGCCGAGGAGCCTAGCGCCCGGTTGGCCAAAATCCACGACCTGCCGACTCAGCTCAGAGCAGAAATCGCCGACGCGATCGCTCAGGCTCGCCCAGCCCTTTCGAACAGCACGGAACCTACATCGTCTCGAGTCCGCGTTCTCCGCTTGACGCTGTCGCGCTTGGAAAGGGCCGAAGCGAGAGTAGTGTCTACGCCCGACCTAAAGCCTAAGCCGCTCAAGGAGGCCAGATATCTAATCGCCATGCAGCTCGCGCTGATACACTTTCAGCTTGGTAATCTAGTCGAAGAAGGTGAGGTCGAGCTGCGTCGCGCCCTGAACATCTATTCCGAGGTTGAAGAGGCTTTTCCCAAAAGGGTCGTTGTTCAGTTCAGGCTTGCCCGCACGTTGGATGCGCTCGGTGCGCGTGACGAGGCTATCGCGAAAATGCGGGAGGTGGTGGAGCGATTGAAGCTCCGCGCCGAGCCGACGCCGCAAAACCACTGGATCCGTTCGACGGCTCCGCGAAGCCTCGGCGTTATGCTCTGGGAAGAGGCGAGGGCTAGGCTCGAGCGGGCAAGTTCAGACGCGCCGGCGGATGCCCGGGCGCTGGAATTGCTTAGAGAGGCTTTCCAGCTCACCTCCCGCGCTTATGATCAAGACGTCTTCGACGAGCCAATGAACAAGGGGCCATCGGAGCGCGTCAGGGCCGCCAATAACCTGCTGTACTTCCTACTGGAGTATCTTGATGCAGGTGGCGAGCCCAAGCTCGGTATGGAGGAGGCTGACATCCGAGCGCTGCTGCAAGAAATTGGCGCCGAGGAACCAGCGCGGATCGCTCAGCTTCCTGCCGCAGATACGGCCCGCCGGGCGTACGCACACGTAGGAGATCACGGGCGAGAGGTCGAAGCCGCCCGCGCTGTGCTCAGGCTCGGTCGAGAGGCCGGAGCACCGAGGACCTCGGTCGTACGCGATGCCATTAGGGCCGCAGAACGTACGATCAACGTTCCTAATCTCGGTAAAGCCGTATAGCGGGTAGGCCCAAGGTTTTAACAGATGGGGTGAGTACGGCAGAAATTTAAAGCGTCCGCAGTTTACTTCACGGTAGGAACCGCCCATGTACGCTGTGCACCAGAGGAGAGAAGCGATGCGCTATCCGGACAAGGACGACTGAAGCCCATAGGTATCAGGGATACGAGCACTGCATCTTCAACCGGCCGCCGAAAGGCGGCCTTTTTCTTTGCAGCCTGATGGTATCAGTTGACAGGGTACCTTACTAATAGGCGGTCCTAGTCGAAGGACCGTAGATCGCCATAATGCGCAAGGCTGGCTTGCCTGGCGAAAACGGCATCACGTCACAGTGAACAAATGGCAGAAGGCTAACGGCTGTTCCGAATGGCTGGATTTGGGTTACCCGAGATTTCGCACGCTCGCCACGCGACTTTTGCTTCGTAAGGTTTTCTTGACTGATGGACTAATGCGATATCGACTTCTCCAAGTCTTTTCCATTACCGAAGCATTGGCGTCTCACTGACGAGTGAAGGGGGCGCTATTGCCTAGGGTCACGACTCATTGATCAGAGCCAGAAGATGACGGTGGCGGCGAGCGCGATAGCGGAAAAGAAGACGGTCGGGCATCGATCGTAGCGGGTGGCGACGCGGCGCCAGTCCTTCAGACGACCGAACATAATCTCGATACGGCTCCGGCTTCGGTAGCGGCGCTTGTCATATTTGACGGGGATGATCCGGGATTTTCGCCCCGGAATGCAGGGCGTTATGCCCTTTGCCTGAAGGGCGTCCCTGTACCAGTCTGCGTCATAGCCGCGGTCGCCCAGCATCCACTGCGCCTTGGGTAGATCATCAAGCAGCGCGGCAGCGCCGGTGTAGTCGCTGACCTGGCCCGCGGTCATGAAGAAGCTGAGCGGTCTGCCTTCTGCATCGGTGACAGCGTGCAGCTTCGTATTCATACCGCCTTTGGTGCGACCGATGAGGCGCCCAAGGCCCCCTTTATGGATGGCTCGCCCCTTATCCGAATCGTTGTCATCCTACGACAGCAGGTCGTTTGAGGAAGGAGCGAAGGTCATGGACGTATCGGTTCTGGGAATTGATCTAGGCAAGAACAGCTGCAGCGTGGTTCCTACGACAGCAGGTCGTTTGAGGAAGGAGCGAAGGTCATGGACGTATCGGTTCTGGGAATTGATCTAGGCAAGAACAGCTGCAGCGTGGTTGGGCTGGATGCGACCGGCAAGGTCGTCGTCCGCCGACGGATGCGCCGCGACACGGTCATCACATACGCCGCAGGTCTGCCGGCTTGCGTCGTGGCGATGGAGGCCTGCTGCGGAGCTCATCACATGGGACGGGCGCTGGCACGACAAGGCCATGCCGTTCGGCTGATGTCGCCGGAATATGTCCGTCCATACGTAAAGGCGCAGAAGAACGACGACCGCGATGCTGAGGCGATCGCGGAAGCGGCAACACGGCCGACCATGCGGTTCGTCGAGTTGAAAACCGAGGAACAACTCGACATGCAAACGCTGCATCGCATCCGTGACCAGCTTGTCGGTGATCGCACCTCGTTGATGAACCAGATCAGGAGTCTTCTTCTGGAGCGCGGCTACATAGTCCCGCAAGGACGTGCAAAGCTTGCCGTCCGGCTGGGTGAGATGCTTGATGGTGACGAGCCAGTGCTAGGGTCTCGTGTCCACCGGCTCGTCAGCGATATGCGCCTGCGCTGGATTGCCCTTGATGACCGGATCGCAGATCTCAATGCCGAGTTTACCGAGGCTGCCCGCTCGGATGAGCGAACAGGGATCTTGCCGCCTGGCTTGGGCTCGTGCCGCGTCAAGCGACGACCGGGGGTAAACCGCGGTTGCTCGGCATCACCAAGCGCGGAAGCCGCTATCTGCGCAAAAACCTGATCCAGGGTGCCCGAGCATCGCTGCCGACGATGAGCAAGAGCGACACACGACTTGGCGCCTGGCTGCGCGGCCTTCTGTCGCGTTCCCATCACAACACCGTCGTGGTGGCGCTAGCGGCCAAGATGGCACGCATCGTCTGGGCGCTGCTGCGTCATGAGCGTACTTACGATCCAGCCGCACAGGCGGCGTGAACGAGATCAGCCGATGCACCTTGCACCGGCTGGATGATGTCTGCGGGAGGTAAGTGAAAGATGGCCTGACAGTCGACCGGTGACCTGGAACCCTATGGCTTAAAATGGCACTCGATGCCGGCCCCTTTATGAGGACCAGGACGCGCGGATCTCCATCTTGGCCAACGACCGCGCGTCGAAAGGCCGGATACGTTTTCGCAGACTGCTCAGAATATCAGACACAAACCGCTTGCCGACGGGGCGAGCCATACGTTTTTACCCGCAGGCTGGACGCCGTGCGGTGCGCCTTCAGATAGGTCGCGTCGATCATGATCGTCTTCGGCGTGGCGCTCGCGGCCGCCAGTCCTTCCATTATGCGGAGGAAGACACCCCTTTCGCCCCATCGCTTCCACCGGTTGTAGAGCGTCTTGTGTGGGCCATACTCCCGAGGGGCATCGCACCATCGTAGCCCGTTGCGGTTGACGAAAACGATGCCGCTCAACACTCGCCGGTCATCAACCCGTGGCTTGCCGTGGCTCTTGGGAAAATACGGTTCGAGCCGCGCCATCTGCTCGTCGGTCAGTCAGTACAGGTCGCTCATCCTCGGTCTCCTCACGGAGCCTGAATCAGATCAAGCCGCTCAGATCAATGGGTCCTGACCCTAACATTACAGTTGCGAATTTAAGCGAAGTCTGAATCAATGGGTCTCCATGGCAGGAGACCGTGGATGACGGGTGCATCGATTGAGACGACGCTGGAGCTTTGGGCGACTTCGCTGCGTGACGTGAAGGCGCGGATGCGGGGTTTGTTCACGCAGGACCGTGTCGCGGCATCCGCGGGGTTCTTCCTGGAAGGGCTGCTAGGCGACGAGCGGCGCAAGACGGGCTGGATGCGTGCGGAAGCGGCAGGCGATCCGGGACCGTGGCGGCAGCAGGCGATCCTTGGCCGCGGTCGGTGGGACGCTGACACGCTGCGCGATATCGTACGCGACTATGTCGTCGAGACGCTGGCTGCCGAGGATGCGGTGCTCGTGATCGATGAGACGGGTTTCCTCAAGCAGGGCAAGGCGTCGTGTGGTGTCTCGCGCCAATACACCGGGTCTGCGGGCAAAATCACCAACTGCCAGATCGGCGTCTTTGCCGCCTATGTCTCGCACCGCGGTCATGCCTTTATCGACCGGGCGCTGTATCTGCCGAAGAACTGGACCAGCAACAGCGCGCGCATGGTTTCGGCCCATGTCCCGACGGAGACGCGGTTCGCGACCAAGCCAGCCCTGGCGGTGCAAATGATCGCACGTGCGATTGCAGCCGACGTCCCGTTCGCCTGGGTCGCCGCTGACAGTGTGTACGGCGTCGGCGACGTCGAGCAGGCGCTACGCCGAGCAGGGAAAGGCTATGTCCTCGGCGTTGGCTCCAACCATCACTTTGGCTCTTGGGTGGGGAAGCCCGCCGTTTTCGGCACTGCAGGTGAAATCGCCCAGGATCTCGATCCCGCCGCCTGGCATCGCCTGTCGGCAGGCAATGGGACGAAGGGAGCGAGACTGCACGACTGGGCCTATCTCGAACTCGCAGACATCGAGGCTACCGATTACGGTGAAGGACGCACTGGGGTGTGGACACGCGGCTTGCTGATCCGACGACATTCGCGGACGGCGAACTGGCGTTCTTCACAACCTGGTGCCCGGCCGGGACCGGGATCGACGCGCTCGTGCAGGTTGAAGGCCACCGCTGGGCGATCGAGGACAGCTTTGAGACGACCAAGAACGAACTCCGCCTCGACCATAACGAAACCCGCTCCTGGCATGGATGGCATCGCCACGTGTCGCTGGTCATGCTCGCGTTCGCCATGATGGCGGTGATCCGCCACCACGCAAACGAGGTGACGCCCCCAAAAAGAATGCGCACGACACCCCGGCGCTGATCCGCTGGTCCATACAAGAAGTTCGACGCATCGCCGTTCGGTTCGCCCAGCGCCGTATCGCGCCCGCCCACATCATCGCATGGTCGTTATGGCGACGAGCGCACCAAGCGGCCGCCCGCCGCGCTCACCTCAAGTCGAGAATGCAACTGTAATGCTAGCTGCTGCTTGGAGACGCTTTGCAATGACTGACACTTGGTTCGACGTTCCAGCCGACGATTTCACGTATGGCGGTCACACAAGCCGAATTATCAGGGATGCGGTAGACGATTACGCGCCCGCCTTTGCCAATGACCTGCCCGGAAGGCAGCCGTGGAGAGTGTCGATTGGGCGGACCGCTGACGCGCTCGTCGTCCGTTGGCAGGAAACCGGTCCGTCTTTCGTGTCGACGACGAGCGCTATGTCTGAGAACGAGGCCCTTGAAATCCTTGCTGCCGCTGAGCGGCGCAGGACTTATGCCGAGTTCAAAGAGGTCGGTGGGCTTGGAGCCTTGTTCGGCACGCGCTCGCTGCTCCTGATCCTGGACATCGTCGACAGCCGGATGGACGGGCAGGTCTGGGCGGATCAGGTAATCGACTGGCTGAACGACGAGCCTGCCCGAAAGGCTGAGGCGAACAACATGTTACGGGTTCAGGCTGCGATCCCGACGCCGCCTGAGTGGGACATTGGCGTGATCTCGGCCGCGTGCTGGGTGGTAGAGAGCGAAGAGGGTCTCAGTCAGGGGACGGCCTTCGCGCTCGAGGGGGTGGGCTTTATCACTTGCCACCATGTCGTGCACGCGAGCGACGGTAAACTTCACCCGGACCTCGAGATGTTCCACGTCGACGATCCCTCAGTTCGGTTCCCCGCGACGATCGTCTGTGCGAGCGACGTCCTAGATCTAGCCGTGATCTCGTCGGCCGCCCCGCCGCGTGGACAGCTCAAGCGGTCGAACCAGGATGACGTGCCACCAATGGCGCACGTCGCCGTGTGCGGCTTCCCGAACTTCCGCTTCGGATCGTCCTGCAGCGTTTCTCCGGGGACCATCGTTGCCACCAGAATGTCACGGGGCGGCGTGCGCCGGCTGCTAACGAACGCCGGTATCGTGGCTGGTATGAGTGGCGGTCCCGCAGTCAGCGAGGGGCGCGAGGTGATCGGCATCTGCGCCAACGGCGCTCCCTACATGCAGGATGTCAGGGACACCGAAGATCAGGCCATCATTCCGATCGCCGCTCTAAATCTGCTCCAGATCCTGTGATGCAAGTATGGGGGAACGGCCGAACTGTTGGACGCCTGGTCTCACTCAAACGGTGCCGAGGCGCAACGCAAGAAGGGCCACGAACTCCCGCCTTAATAGCGGCCGCGCGTTGGCACGCCACATTTCGTCGTTTGCCGCGCTTCAGTAAAGGAATAGCGCACGGGTGATGCCAGTATGTGAATGAACGTATGGCTCGCCCCGTTTGCAAGTGAGATTTTTGATGATCTGATTAGTCTGCGCCAACGTATGCGGTCTCGTAGGCAAGCCCACGGCCAAGATGGAAATCCGCGCGTCTGGAGCCTCATAATGTCCACGGCATCGAGTGCCAATTCATTCATCGGGCCTTCCAAACGCCGATCGACTATCAGGCCATCTCCAATCCTTCCTGCAAACCTCGTGGGCTACGCGTGATACCTCACGCTGCCGAACTGTTTATATTGCAACGGGGTAGTTACGCTGAAATGGCATGTCCCTTCTCAGGGCAGCCCACGCGATGCGAGCGAATTTGTTGGCAAGCGCCACCACGATGGCATTGCGATGCACACCTAGTTCGATCATCCCCTGTAGCCATCGTCCAAGCGGCGTGTCGCCTTTGGACAGGGACGGCAATGCAGCTCGGGCGCCATGGATAAGCAGCGTGCGCAAATACGTGTTGCCGCGTTTTGAGATACCCAGGAGGCGCGGCTTGCCGCCCGTTGTGTGTTGGCGAGGGACTAGGCCGAGCCAAGCGCCGAGATCTCGGGCTTTGCTGAAGCTGCTACCATCGCCGACCGCGGCTACCAGCGCGGTTGCATTGAGTACGCCAATGCCTGGAATGGTCGTCAGTCGACGCATCGCAGCGTCGCTGCCCGCCATCTCGACGAACTCCCCGTTTAACATCTCGATCTTCGTATCGAGTTGCTTCCATTCCGCACGCATTTCCGCGATCAACCGGCTCATACGCGACGATAGGGTGTTGTCACCCTCAGTGAGCAAATCGTCGATGCCCTGCTCAAGCTTGCGCCGCCCGACCGGGAAGCTCACCCCACGTTCAAACAGAACCGCGCGAAGTTGATTTATCAAGTTGGTCCGTTCAGCCACCAGGCGCGATCGCGCGCGGTGTAGGGTCTGGATGTCCAACTGATCCTGCGTCTTCAGCTCGACGAAGCGTATCGTCGGTCGAGAGGCCGCTTCAGCAATCCCTTCCGCGTCCCGATCATCGTTCTTCTGCGCCTTCACGTACGGACGGACATACTCCGGCGACATCAGCCGTACCTCGTGACCGCTTGCAGCAAACAGTCGGCCAAGATGATGCGCTCCGCAGCAGGCCTCCATCCCGATCACGCAGGTCGGAAGCTTTGCCACGTAGTCGATCAGTGTCTGGCGTCGCAGCGACCGGCGCAGGACAACTGTGCCCCGCTCATCGACACCGACCATGCTGCAAGAGGTTTTGCCCAGATCAATTCCAAGGATTGCAGTAGACGCGATAGACATCGACTCGCTCCTTCCTTTTCAAAGATCCGCATCATATCCGATGCTGGATAAGGGGCGAGCCATCCCATAATGTCCGGAGATGAGGAGCTGAACGTGGTCGCGAATGGCCGGTTGTGGGTCCTCGCCGCCGCATCGGCCACGGCAGAAGTCGACCAACATACGCCGTTCCAATACTATGTTCGCTATGTCAGCTCACGCCGAAAGCTAACATTCGGGACGCGCGGAGCGGTATGGTAGTGGTCCCGCAGCCTCGTCAGTGGAGCGATTCCATCATCAATTGAATGAACCGGATTTCTCATGCGGCCATCGGGTCGGCCGCATCATAGACATCTCACATACACAAGGTTATTGAAAAGAGATGGTCTGGGCATGTGCAATCACACAATGCCGGTTTTATTTCTGCGCGAAATAAGTCATCAGATGGCGTCGAGTCGTTTTTCGGCGAGTAAGCGTAGCTTCCTGCTCGCAACTTGGGGAAAAACGAGTGAAACACGTATTTCTTTTAACGGCGACATTGTGCCTGGCTGGTTGTGCCGGGGGTTTGTTGAAGCCTAAGACGCTCGATATGTCGCTGCTGCGTTCAAAAAAGGCAGTTCCGTTCGCGGAGATCGTTCAGAATATCCGCTGCGATGTAAAAAGATATCTTGAGGTGGCACAAGACAAGTCTTTTAGCATCGGCGTCGTCCTCACAGCGACTACACAAAATGACAAGCAAATAGTCGACAAAATCGGTGCGACCGTCCCAGTCGCGCCTTCAATCGCGATTGCTCTCGCGGCGCAGAAAAGCAACGGGGTAACATACGGAAGTAAGGAGGAGGAGGCGTTCGTCGTTTACAATAATCCTGCGTTGAAAGGCGCTGAGGAAACCCCGCTTACCAAATGCGAAGCCACGACGTTAACGGACGGAACGCCGAAAGTGTTGGATGGCCCGCTGCTTAATCTGGCGACACGCCGAAAGCAGTTGAATGATTTGGAAAAGGGAACTCCACACGTTCAAATTCGCGGGTTCACGCGCGAGGGCAGCATCCTCCTTGTTGATGCGGGTGGCGGTTCGGCAGGGGTCAAAGCCTACTTCGTAACCTTCGACGCATCTATGACGAAAACCGCTTCGTACCGCATCGACTACAAGTTGGCGTCGAACTGGCAACCGCTAATCGCGCCTTTCGATATCGCAAAGACCAAGGAGCCTGAGCCGCCGGCTCCGACCGTAATGTATATCATCAATGCGAAAGAGCCTCCGAAACCCGGCAAAAAGCCCAAGCCAACCGACCCAATTATTCCAATGTCGAAGCCGGAAACCTACTCGGTCACAATTCCGTGGGCGGTGAATTTGCTTGGCGTGACACCGCCAATGACCCCGGCGCAAAAGAAGGCGGTCGAAGAGGCAGAAAAGGAGCGCAAGGCAAAGGCTGATCCAGCCCTTGTCGATAAACCGTTGCCGTATTGATTGTTTTGTTGGGCCGGGATTTGTCCTGGCCCGACAGGATGATCGGTTTTTGAGTAAGGCGAGCTAAATTGCGGCTATATATGTGAGGCCAGGCGAGTGATCGACCAACTCAACAAGGTCGCGGTTTGGCGACCATCGACAATCAGGTTTGTCGCGTGACGGCGTTCGTGCCGTTCGCCAAGATGGAACATGGTAATGCGGTCGGTCGATCAGGCTTTACGCCTTATGCATTCGTCCATCTCGACTAACTATGATGGTATTCAGCGGAGAGGCGGCATCCATCAGAAGCTGTCGTTAGGGACATCGCACGCGCATGACTGCTTTGTCCCAAGCCTCGCCCTCCATAGCGATCGCACTGGCCCCCAGAAAAGCGAGCACATAGCACATGAACCAATGTCCGCTTTCCGGTGGCGGCAATCGCGCTGCGGATCTCCGGATGTGGGTCTGACCGGAAGCATGGGCAGGTACTCCCGCCCCGTAGCTGACGTTCTTAGCTAAGCTCCCTCCAGCGGCTCGAGCCTCCATCTGGCAGCAAGCATCGCCAACAAAAGATCGACGTAGTTCCAGCCCTCGGCGCGGGCGGCGATCGCTGAGAGGCAATCCTGATCTTCGCGTCCCGGGCGGCCTGGCCCCGTCATGTTGGGTTTCATGTTAAAGTCGAACAATTTGAACTTACCATGGCGATCGGCCCGGCAATCGATCCGGATCGCGGTGCGAGCGTCGACCAGCGCGGCTGCCGAGATGCAGCTGTCGATCATCGCCACGATGGCCGGATCGAGCAGCCGTTCGGGAGCGATTGCGACGCTGTTGGCGGTGACGGGAACGTCGCCGTTATACGGAGCTACGCCGGCGCGCTGATCGAAGCGGTACACGGGCGGCAAGGCCCAGTGCGTCGGTGCCCGCGAACCGTCCGGGCGCGGGGACGCGGGCGGCATGACGGTGACGGTCATCTCGTCACCGCCGAGAAACTCCTCCACCATCAGCATGTCGCCGAAGGTTGCGGCTGCGATCAACGTAGTCGCGGCATCGCGCAGGTCGCCGAGCCTTTCCACCAGGGTGACGCCTTGGCTGCCACGTCCGCGCACCGGCTTGACGATCATCGGAAAGGACATGCCGCGGGACGCGCAAGCGTGCTCGACATCGGCCAGTGCGCAGACGTTCTCCTTCGCCGTGCCGGACAGCAGAAACGACCGCGCTACCGGCAGGCCAGCCTCGGCCAGGATTTGGTTGGTCTCGAACTTGTCGTCGAACGCCTGCATTGCCGCGGGAAGCTGCCCGACGATGTCGAAATCGGCCATGGCGGCCTCGAGCGGATGTCCTTCGAACAGGACCGTGTTCGCCCACAGGACCGCTGCGCCAGCTTCGCCTGCGCTACGGATGCCCTCGGCCGTGTCCGGAAAGACCCAGTCGAGTGCCTTGGCAGGGTCTGGCGAGGAGGTGGGCGTGACCACATTCACCCCGGCCGTCCGCAAGGCGAACGCGATGTCGGCGCCGCCATCTGAATATCCGCCCGGTTTTGCGTCCTTTCGCAGTCCGTCGATCAGCGGTGGTGGAAGCGCTTGGTAGAGAAGTGCGACCGGCGCTGTTTTCATGAATAATCTCCTACGCACCGCGCATTAGCCCGCAGCGGCGCGCGCATGAAAGGGACATCGATTGCGGTCACGCGGCAGTGATACCTCATGCATCGGCTTGACCCTGACGGTGGCGCCGTTTGCGCTGGGGTATCCTGAGGATCGGACCGGCTAACACCCGGCAATCCGCTCGACGATGGTCTTGATCGCATCGCGCTCTAGGGGCGCGCAATCGATCGAATTGTGGATGCCGATACCCTCGATCAGCGCGTCGAGCGCGCGCGCCGTGAGCGGATCGAAAAAGCGGCCTAGGGCGCCTCGGCTGCTGTCCATCCAGTTTTGCATCACCGCGCTGACCGGAGGGTGCCGGGCTGCGAAGGCGTAGAGTTCGTAGCTCAACAACAACGTGCGTGGTTCCGCCCAAATCTGGTTCGCAATGATGTCGATGACTGCCGTACACGCCTCTGCGCGGTCCGTCGCGGCTTCGAGGCGCGCGCGGAAGGCAGCGGACGAGTCCGCCGCCAGTTGCAGGAAGGCGGCCGTAAGCAGGTCGTCCAGGGTCGCAAAATAATAGGTGACCGAGCCGAGCGGCACCTGCGCCGCCTCGGCGATGCGGCGATGAGTCGTTGCCGCGGTTCCAAGATCGGCAATGACCGCGAGAGTCGCATCGATGATGCGTTGCCGCCGTGCCGGATCGTTACGCCGGGACTGTTGGGTCATCGCCTCTTTACCTCGATCTTGGCATGTGTACATATGTACACAACATTGAGGGTAATTGGAAGGCAGCGGCTATGACGGACGATCGGGTGAGCAGGCGGGCGGTAATCGGTGGTGCTGCGGCGCTGACGATTGCGGGCAGTGCCGGCGTCGCAACTGCGCAGGGTTCGGCAATCTCGGCGCTTGGGCGGAATGATGGTCGCTGGCTGAATGCGCCTAAGTCTTGGAAAGTCGCACCCGGCGGAGACCTGACGCTCGTCACCGACACGGGCAGCGATTTCTGGCGCGAGACGCATTACGGCTTCACCCGGGACAGCGGTCATTTCCTCGGCTTCACCGCGCCTGCAGCGTTTACCGCCCAACTGCGCATTCGCGGCCAGTATCAAAAACTCTACGATCAGGCCGGCATCATGGTGCGGGTCGACGAACGACGCTGGGTCAAGGCGGGGATCGAATTGTCCGACGGGCGCACCATGCTGAGCAGTGTGCTGACCGACGGAAAGTCCGACTGGGCAACCGGCCCCTATGAGCATGACGCGCAGGATTTCTGGATGCGCGCGACCGTCTCCAAGGGCGTCCTGCGTTTGCAGGTCTCGGCGGACGGCAAGACCTGGCCGTTGGTCAGGCTCGCGCCCTTCCCGATCGCGTCCTCCTATCAGGTCGGGCCGATGGCATGCACGCCCGAACGCGCCGGACTGGAAGTAATGTTCTCCGACCTCAGCATCACCGCGCCGCTCGGCAAGGACCTTCACGACTTGAGTTGATCATGATGACCCAGAAGGAACGGATGCTGGCGGGCGAGCTCTACATAGCCGACGACCCGGAACTCGTCGAGGATGCGGCGCGCGCCGCTGCGTGGTGCGATCGCTACAACCGCGCCGCGACCGCCACCGCGCAGGAGCGCCATGCACTTTTGGTAGAAGGTCTCGGGCACGCCGGACGCGGTGCGACGATCCGGCCGCCCTTCCACTGCGACTATGGCTTCAACATCGATCTGGGCGAGGGCGCGTTCCTCAATTTCGGATGCACAGTACTCGATGTCGTATCAGTTCGGATCGGTGCGGGCACGCAAGTCGGTCCGGGCGTGCAAATTCTAACGGCCGATCATCCGCGCGATCCGGTCCAACGTGACCGGATGCTTGAGTTCGGTCGGCCGGTCATCATCGGCCGCAATGTTTGGATAGGCGGTGGTGCGCTGATCCTGCCCGGCATCACCGTCGGCGACAATGCGATCGTCGGCGCAGGCAGTGTAGTGACGCGCGATGTTCGCGCTGGTGCGACCGTGGCGGGAAATCCTGCTCGCCTGCTGAGATAGTGGCAGATCACTCAAATACGCCGGACTTCGGATGGACATGAATGAATGTCCGAAGTTCGGAAGGTCGAAAGCGGCCGCGAACGTCCGCAACTGGGTCTCCCGCTTTGAGGCGCGGGACCACAAGCGCCCACTAGCGGACCCAACTAGACGGGGGTAAAAGTGAAAGTGCTTAGATGGGGTTGGCGATATGTCTGCAGCGCGGGTGACCTATTTGTATGGTCGTTTCGCTGATCAAGCTGCTCATTCCGGTTCTCGACACAGCATTTCCAGGTGCCGTAACGCCCCCAATGGCGCTCAATCTCGCACTTTTCTTCAGTTCAGCGATCTTGGTAGCGTATGCTGCGGGCGTGGCTTGGTTGGCCTCGCGTGATCACCGGCGCATCTCTGCCGAGGATGATACCGGCCATTACAGCGTGACCTTCTTCGCGAACCGCATCGGCGCCATGCACGACGTTATCGCTCCTCTCACAACCTGCTAACGCGGCGCTGGATCGGCAAGGTCTCGAAGGAAAGGTTGGCGCTATGCCTGTCAGGCCGCCGGATTATCGACCCGTGTAGAAGCAGATTTCGCTGGGCGCCGTGAAGTACCGGCGATACCGCAAATGCATGATGCTCACGTACCAGCAAGCGTTTCCCGAAACGTACGACCTCCGGCTAAACCTCGCCTATGGTTTCTCCTTCGAGTGGTCGACCATCCTTGACTGGGAGGACGAGCAAACTGTCCTACAATTCGCTGCGGTAATCACGGGCATCCAGTTGATGGCGGAAGGCAGCGTCGGATCGCTCGACACGATGGCCGATGCCGTAATCCGCGATCTGAATCGCCTCCTAGCTAGCGCAGAGGGAAGAAACGTCTCAAGAGACGGCTTGGAGTACAGATCGCTTATTTTCCTCCGCTTCATTTTCTCGGTCCTTCCAATGGAGGTGTCCTATCGGCTCGGACGTCGCGGCGCCGCGTACGACTGGGCCTTTCTAGGACTGGCAACCGGTCATGATTCGGCGCGCAGGCGCAACTCCGGCTTCACCTTCCTTCCGCTCCGGCAGGCACTCGATCCGGTCGTAGCGATCGCCGGAACGCGCCTGCTTCCGCGCTGGTGCATCACCTTCTTCCTGCTGGCGCGCGACATGTCGATCGGCGCTGTCTTCGTCGAGGAACTCGCAGCCTGCTGGGACATCCTCGTCGAGATTCTCGACCTTAACGCTAATAAGAGTAGTGCACTCACGGCGGAGGTGTGGTCCGCGCTTGCGTCCATGACCAGCTGGGCGATCAGCGAGGACGGACGAAGGCGGGACGAGTGGGTGCTGATGCTCGCTGGCGTTTGGAACAGGGGCGTCATACCGAGAGAGGTCGCCAGCGTGGTCGCGACCACGTTCATCACGCGTTCGGCTCCGCTCACGGGCCGTTCCGCCCGCGAATGGGCGACACTGATCCTCAGCGAGTTCAGCGACGTTCTTCGCGAACACGAGCGGCTGCAGTTCCTCGTGGCCACTGTGGATACCTACGAGGAGTGGCGCCTGCGACGAGCGGAGATCGTCCGGGAGATCCAGCTTGCGAATGTACGCGCGGCCGACGCGACCTCCGTCGGCTCGAACCCGCTTCTCGCTCGCGACGCCCGCGTCGACGTCATCCGTCCGCTCATCCGCCTTCTCGTGCTCGAACAGGACCTGGCTGGTGCGATGGAGCTGCTGCGGGCATGGTACGGACGACGAGGGCATGCTTCGTGCGACGACAACGTGCTGCTGGTTCATCCGGCGCTGAGCGGGGGTGCGGCCGTCCTCTGGCCCGGTCGAGCCAAGACGAGCCTGGGCACCGTAGCCGGCGGACATCAGACCGTCGTCGAGGCGCTGCAGGACGCCCTGAAGATCTCGCGAAACGCCGACGAGGAGATCGACGAAGGGCTCGAAGGGACTCCCGACTACCAGCGTGGAGCCTCGCTCGAGCAGGCGATGATGCGATACTATCGACCTAAGGAGATCGCCCGCGTCTTCAGCAGGATTGGAGATCCGCGATCGCTGGTGGTGTTCCCGTCCGTCTCCGACCCGCTGCAGGCGCTGCTGGAGCGTGAGCTCGGCATCCTGCTTCCGCTTGAGGTGAGCCTCGCGGAAGCCCGGACTATGAGGCCGGTGCGCTCCATTTCCATATGGGCGGGATTTACTCTTTACACGCATCTCGAGGTCGAGATGCTGCTGGCGTTCGGCGAGGCCTACGGATGGGCGGTGACGGTGTTCGAAGGCAGCGAGGACGGAGACGCCGACGACTTTCGCACCTTCTACGAGCAGAGCGAGCCGGATGTCCTCTGGGTCTGCGGCCACAGCGATTTCGTGCCGCATCAGCTAGGCCACTCCGGCATCGTGGTCGAAGTGGCGCGAGGTAGTCGGACGGACGACGCACACGAGACCGAGATTCTGTCGATGGAGAACATCGCCGACTTCGACGTCCCCGGGGATGGTAGGCGGCTGCTTGTCCTGAACACGTGCAGTGGCGCAACCACTCAGGGGATGGCCGGCATGGCACAGATCGGGCTGGCGCAGAGTCTCGTCGGGCCGGCCCAGATGGTCGCCGGTCATCTCTGGCCGGCAAGCCACGCCGTCGCTCTCGCCTTCGGCGGGCTCTTCGCTTCCGGACTAGGGCATAGAGACGTGGTTGGTGCCTTCGGCGAGGCCATCCGAGCCTTGCGCGATCCCCGATCCATCGTGCCGGCCATCGAGGAGAAACTTGGGCGGGAGTTCAGCGGCGCTTTCCGCATCGAGCGCGACGCCGACCAGCTGTCTAGCATCATGGCGTGGGGCTGCCCCGTCCTACTCACATGAGCCGATTTGACGATAAGCATGAATGAACCTCCGCGCGGAGGGCTTTGAGGAGGCAGCCCACGCGATCTACGACCGCGTTTTACGCGATGGATGTACGGCTGATCACTTCATGGAGGACGCGCGAAGGCTATGAGCGGCTTGCCAGTTTTGTTCCTACGTGCCGAACCAAGCCGACTCTGCGCCGATAAAGCTTCTTGAACGAGCGGCCGGAGTTAAGATGCGCGCAGGGGACCTTGAGTGACCGGTTCTGGTTCACTTTCTGGCGCCATTTCAAACGTATTAGTCCGATTTAGTGGTGGACGTTTCGCGCGCTGGTCTCCTCTTCAAGCGTGCGATCGCCTACGTAATAGGCCATGGTCTACCGATGGCAAACCCACCCAGCAGCCAAACTACGGTCACGGCGCGGTCAGCGTTCGCGGTCTAAACACTTTCCCCTCATGGCCAAACCGGTTGCCTGCTTGGTCGCACAGAAGGGTCTCGATCGGTCAGACGGTAGGGAAGTCCAGCTATGATGATTGCTTTGTTGTTCGATTGGACCCGCTATCCTGAAAGCGGCAATTACTGGCACGCCATCCGGCGCGCGGTGTTTGCGCCGGGCATCGTGCAGCGATCCGGCCGTCACATGAAACTGTCGGTCGGCGATGTTCTGGTTGGCATTGAACGGGGGCAAGACCCGGAAAAACTCTTCGACGCGCTTTTTAACAGCAGCGAATTTAGCTTTTTTTACGAAGATCGTCTCCAAAAAGGGTTCCCGACGATTTTTGGCATGGTTTTTGAGAACATGCCACGCGAACTCGGCGCAGAACTTCACGAAGCATTGCGCACCCACAAAGGGTATGTCGGCGCCGTTTCGGTTCATCTCGATTACGGCCCGCATCTCGCGCTCTACAGAAATCGCCTACCCCCAGAATACCGGATCGAGGGTACGAGGCTGCGCGGCTTCTATTCGATGGGCAATCTCGACGGCTGCGACGATGGCGATCTGAAGCAGATGCGGCTTTACGGATATCGCGACATTGGCTGGGAGGACACAGGCGCCAGCAGGACTATCCTTGATGACTATGACACGCCCCGTCATTTCGAGCGGGTTGCCGCGTTCCAGCGCTTGCTCACTGAAGGGCTTCCGGGCGGCGAAGACGGTGCCCATCAGCTCGTCATGTTGCTCGAGGACGTCAATCCGCGATTGTTTAACGCGCTGGGCGCAGCGGCCGAGCGGCTGAATGATGCTGAGACGGAAGAAGAGATCGCGCAAGTAGCTCTTTCCGGCCGACGGTATCTAGAGCAACTAGCTGACACACTATTTCCGGCGACTGAGGCCAAGCGGGGAAAGCGCGTTCTTGATAAAGCGGCTTATCGCAATCGGTTATGGGCGTTCGTGGAGGATCGGACCGTGGGCGACGAAACGACGTTGCTGAGCCTGGGACGAGAGGTAGATCGGGTAGTCAGTGAGATGAACGCCGGGCTTCACGCTGACCGGCCTAAAATACAAATCGCGAAAGCGTTAGTCGACGCATCAACCCTGACTGCAAATTTGTTTGCGATAAATCCCGAGCCGGTACGGGACGGTTATTTTGCCTATTCCGGCGCGCTGCGCGCGTTCGTGCGCGATCTCATCGCCCAGCGCGACCGGCTTGACGCGTAACTTGACCAAGAATGAGCGCTGCATTGGCGAGGTTGCCCGCTCGAGAGCCGGAGATCTGACACTTTCCATGCCCGCTCCTGGCAGGAGCCGTCGTTCACTGCCGCTCGCGCGAACGACTGCTTCGTCTCAGATTTCGCCAATCCACGGCGGCTCGTCGAGATGTCGACCTGACATGAACGGATGTCTGAAGTTGGGGAGTGCGCAACGACGCCTGAATGTCGCATTGTGGGTCCGCTCAGACCTCGGTGCGTTCGGCCAATTCCAAAGCGTCCTCCACGTCAACGCCCAAGTAGCGCACCGTGCTGTCGATCTTGGCATGGCCAAGAAGGATCTGAACGGCGCGGAGGTTGCCAGTCGCCTTGTAGATGATCGACGCTTTCGTGCGCCGTAGCGAGTGCGTCCCATAATCCTGCGCCGGTAGGCCGATGCCGACCACCCACTCGCGCACGAGGCGGGCATATTGCCGCGTGCTCATGTGGTCCATGTAGTCGTTGCGGCTCGGGAAAACGAAGTCGTTCAGTGTCCCCCCACGTCGTTCCAACCATGCTCGCATCGTCTTTCGCGCCGTATCCATTATCTCGAACTGGACCGGTCGTTTGGTTTTCTGCTGAACCACGACGGCGCGGTCGCGGACGCGCCCGCCGGAAACTACATCGCCGATCCGCACCCTGACCACGTCACAGCCGCGGAGCTTGCTGTCGATGGCGAAGTCGAACAGCGCTCGGTCGCGCAGTCGCCTCTGCTGGTCGAGCCAGAAGCGAATGGCCCAGACCTGTTGCTGTTTCAGCGCCCGCTTCGCACCAATCAGCCGGCCTTCGTTCCAAGGCCGAAGTTCGTGAAAGGCGGGGTCCATTGACGAGTGACCCATCGATCATCTCCATCGGCCCAGATCGGTCGATCGAGTATACGCATGCGCAGTAAACTGTCGGTTTAGAAATGTGGTTGATCAGCCGTCGATGATGCTGAACGAGTTGTCGGTTTCGGGCGGCGCCGCGCAGTCTCTGTGCGGCCGGAAGTGGGCCCTCGTCAGCGCGTAGCGGTTGGTTGCAAGGTACGATGGCTTTGCCCGCTGTCGTGTCAGCCGCTACCCAACGTGTGATAAGTAAAGGACATGCGGTGGCGAGCGTCAAAATCAGCGGACTTTCCAAGAGCTTCGGCGACACCACAGTGCTCCTGCCGACCGACCTGACGATTGCCGACGGCGAGTTCGTCGTCCTCGTCGGGCCGTCGGGTTGCGGCAAGTCGACATTGTTGCGGATGATCGCCGGGCTTGAGGTGCCAAGCACCGGAAGGGTGGCGATCGGCGGACGCGATGTGACCGATGCGGCGCCGTCGGATCGCGGGCTGGCGATGGTGTTCCAGTCCTACGCGCTGTACCCGCATCTCACAGTCGCGGAGAACATCGCGTTTCCGTTGAAGGTCGCCAAAGTCGCCAAGCGCGAGATTACCGAGCGCGTCGCGGAGGTCGCGGCGATGCTCGATCTGTCGGATCTGCTCGACCGGCGGCCGCGAGCCTTGTCGGGTGGGCAGCGTCAGCGGGTATCGATCGCGCGCGCAGTCGTGCGTCGACCGAAAGTATTGTTGCTCGACGAGCCGTTGTCGAACCTCGATGCCAACCTGCGCGCGCGGATGCGGCACGAATTTGCGCGGCTGCATCAACAGCTTGGCGCTACGATGATCTACGTGACGCACGATCAACTCGAGGCGATGACGCTCGCCAACCGCATCGTCGTAATGAGCGAGGGGCGTGTCGAGCAGGTCGGGCCGCCCATCGAAGTGTACCGGCGACCGGCGAGCCTGGCAGTTGCCGCGGCGATCGGCTCGCCCGGGATGAACCTGCTGGCGGCGACGATCGCGTCGGTCGATGCTGACGGGACGACGGTAAGGCTGGCAGGCGGCGAGACGGTAAGGACCGGCGCGATCGTCCCGGCGGATGCGGTAGGTTCGCCGGTCACGCTCGGCGTTCGCCCCGAACATCTGCATGTCGACGACGCGGGGCCGTTGGTTGGCGCGGTCGAGCTATTCGAGCGGCTCGGGCCGTTGTCGTTCGCGCATCTCGGCGCGCGCGGCGCGGCGGATACGATCGTCGCGCAATTGCCGGGGGACCGCTCGATCACGCTTGGCGAAGCCCTGCGGGTCGGCGTTGCGCCCGACGCCGCGCATGTGTTCGGCGCCGATGGCCGCGCCTATCCCTTCACGCTGCCGCCGAGCAGCCCGGTCAGGTAATAACGCTGCATCGCCAGGAAGAGCAGCAGCACGGGCATCGTCGTGACGACCGCGGCGGCCATCATCAGCTCGCCATCCGCCGAATGCTCGCGCGCGATCGCCGCGACCGCGACCGGCAGCGTGTAGAGATGCTGGTCGGCCAGCACGATCAGCGGCCAGAGGAAGTCGTTCCATGAGCCGAGGAACATGAACAGTGACAGCGTGACGACGATCGGCGTGAGGAGGGGAAGGACGATCGTCACGAAGATCCGGGTCTCGCTCGCCCCGTCGATCCGCGCGGCGTCGATCATCTCGTCGGGGATCGCCAGTGTCGCCTGCCGTACGAACAGGATCGCGAAGATGCCAGCGAGCGATGGCAGGATGACGCCCGCATAGCTGTTGACGAGCCCGAGCTGCTTGAAGATCAGGAAGAGCGGCAGCATCGCGACCTGGCCGGGCACGACCAGCGACGCGATCAGGATCTTCAGCAGCCGCTCGCGTCCGCGGAAGCGGAGCTTGGCGAACGCGTAGCCGGCCGGCACCGTGAGCAGCAGGCCGAGGAGCGTCGAGATCATGGCGATGGCGACGCTGTTGAAAAGTGCGGGGACGATCCGGTAGTCGAACCACGCGCCATCGATCAGCCGCCGGACGAGCAGCTCGTGGTAATTTTCCAGCGACCAGCGCGATGGCCAGAGCGGTGTCGGGAGGTTGCTCGACTCGCCGCGCGGCATGAACGATACGATCACCATGTAAAGCAGCGGCGCGATCGTCAGCGTGGTCAGCAGCACCACCGCCGCATTGGCGAGGATCGCACGGGGTTTCATCAGAGCCATTCGTAGCGCCTCCCGATCCGCGTCTGCACCATCGTCAGCACGAGGATCATCAGGAACAGGACGAACGCGACTGCGCTGGCCTGGCCGAGATTCCACCATTTGAAGCCTTCGTCGAACATGAAATACAGGATCGTCGTGGTGCTCTGCGCAGGGCCGCCCAGCGTCATGACGTAGGGTTCGGCGAAGATCTGGAGGAAGCCTGCGACGCTCATCACCGCTGCAAGCAGCAGCGTCGGCCCGATCGCGGGAAGGGTGACGTGGCGGAAGCGGCCCCAGCGGCCGGCGCCGTCGAGCCGTGCCGCCTCCATCAGGTCCTGCGGCACTGCCGATAGCGCGGCGGTGAAGACGATCATGTTGTAGCCGAAGATCTTCCACGTGACGAAGATCAGGATCGCCGGGATCGACGTGTGCGGGTTGCCCAGCCAGTCGACCGGCGCGATGCCGATCGTCGCCAGCGCGCGGTTGAGGAGCCCCGAGCGTTCGTTGAACAGGAACCGCCACACCACCGCGGTCGCGACGATGCTGGTGACGTAAGGCGCGAACAGCAGCACGCGCCAGAGCGGCTTCCACCGCACGGTCGCGTCGTTGAGCAGCAGCGCGACGGCGAGCGACGCACCGATCGCCATCGGCACGCCGAGCACCGCGAACAGCGCAGTATTGCCGATCGCGCGCCAGAACAGCGGCGTCGAGAACAGGTCGACGAAATTGCCAAGCCCGACGAAGCGCAGGTTCGCCCAGTCGGCGAGCGCGTAGATCGAGTAATCAGTGACCGACAACGCCATCGCCAGCGCGGTCGGCAGGACGAACACCAGCGCGATGATCGCGAGGACGGGAGCGGAGAATAGCCAGGCGGCGCGTTCCTGGCGGGTCATGCGAGCCTCCCCGCCTCGACCAGCGCTCGGCGCTTGGCGAGCAACTGGTCGACACGCGCGTCGAGCCCTGTCAGCGCCTTCGGGATCGACTGTACGCCCCGCACGACGCGCTCGGCGGCGAACTGTATCTCGAGCTTGATCCGCTCCCACTCGATCACCTTCGGCGCGGCGGTGGGGAAGCGCATCTGCTCCTTGAACGGCGCGAGTATCGGTGCGCGGAGTTGCGGCGACGACCAGGCGCTCAGGCGGGCCGGGAGATTGCCGATCAGGCGCTGGTAGCGGAGTTCACTCGCCGGGGAACTGAGGTGGCGGACCAGCGCCCACGCCTCGGCTGGGCGCGACGTCGAGGCGGACACGCATAGGCTGGTACTCAGTCCTGACACCGCGCCGACCCCGTGTGGACCGGCGAGCCGCGCCGTATCCCAACGCTGGGCGGGTATCTCCGCGGCACGCCGATGCAGGTCGAGCAACGTGGTCGGCCCGGTCGGCCAGATCGCGAAATAGCCCTGTGCAAAGGCCGCGACCGGATCCTGGATTTCGGTTGAAAGCGCTTTCGGTGCGAGCCCTTCGGCGAAGATTCGCGCGTAATAGGCGAACGCTGCCCGTGCTTCCGGCGTCTGGAAATCGCCGCGCGTATCGTGGTCGCGCAGCATCTTCGCGCCGGTCTGGCCGAGCATCGTGATGAGCGTGTCCGGCCAGTTGAGCAGCAGCATGAACACGAAGTCGTCGGGTCGCCGTCGCTTGAGAGCGTGGCCCATGCGGAGCCAGCCGTCCCAGTCTTCGGCAGGCGCGGCATAGCCCGCTTTGGCGAGAATATCCCGGCGGTAGAACTGGACCTGCGGCGCGACCGACCACGGCACGGCGAAGTCGCGCCCCTGAACACGCGTCGCATCGAGCACGCCGGGAAACATGTCCGCGACCAGCGCGGGCGACGGGATCGGGGCGATCGCGCCGATCGTCGCGAACTCCTGGACCCAGCCGGTATAGAGCATCAGGACGTCGGGCATCGCGCCGCCTGCCTGCGCAGTCAGCAGCTTCTCGTGCGCTGCGGTCGCCGGGAGCGATTGCACATCGACCGCGATCCCCGTCGCGGCGGTGAAGGCGGGCATCAGCATCGGCGAATAATCGCCCTCGTAGCTCATCGCCCAGAACTTCAGCGGTTCGGGACCGCGCGTGCCGGTACAGGCAGCAAGACCCAATGTCGGCAGGAGCCCCAATGCGGCTCTCCGCGTCCAGTCCTGCGCCTGTTCCCCCATCGCCGGATCGTGGCGTATCGCGGCGTTCCGCGCCACCCCCTGCGCAAGGCGATTACCGGCGAAATATTGCGCTATGTTAATGCCTTGTCGGGGTTTGCACAGGCGAAATGCTTGCTCCGCAACCGGCGATGCGCCTAAGCCAAGCATAATGAACGCCGGCGGGGGCCAATGCCGGCGAACAGGGAGAGAAGTCATGCGTATCCTTCGCCGCCGTCATCTGCTGTCCGGCGTGGCGCTGCTCGCCGCGAATTCGGTCCAAGCGCAGATCGCTCCGCCAGCGGCCGATACGCCTGCGCCAACGCCTGCCGCAGACCCAGCCGCGGACCCCGAAAGCGAGATCGTCGTCACCGGCTCGCGCATCGCACGCCCGGATTACGAAGCACCCAACCCGATCGTCTCGTTCAGTGCCGCCGACCTCCAGAAGTCGGGCAACACCAACGTCACGACCTTTCTGCAGCGCGTGCCGGCGCTCACCAACTCTCGCGACAGCACGCGGACCGCGGGCAACGCGCAGGCGGACGGCAGCTTCGGGCAGGTCGGGCTCAACCTGCTCGACCTGCGCGGGCTTGGGCCCAATCGGACGCTGGTGCTCGTCAACGGCCGCCGCCACGTCGCCGGCCAGCCCGACACCGCGGCGGTCGACATCAACGCGATCCCGACCGACTTGATCGAGCGCGTCGACGTGCTCACCGGCGCGGCGTCGGCCGTGTATGGTGCGGACGGCGTCTCGGGGGTCGTCAACTTCGTGCTGAAGCGCGATTTCGACGGCGTCGCGGCGCGCAGCCAGTTCGGCATCTCCGAGCGCGGCGACGCTGCCAACCGCTTCGCCTCGCTGATCGCAGGCCGCAACTTCGCCGACGGTCGCGGCAACCTGACGCTAGCCTACGAGTATAATGCCGACCAGCCGCTCGCGAACGACGACCGCCGGTATCTCGCGCAGGGCGACCGCCAGTATTTCATCAACCTCGACAATTACGACCCGACGCGCGCCGGCAGCTACAAGATCGGACCGGTCGGCGACCTGCGCTATCCGTACAGCTCGAACCAGGGCATCGTGTATATCGGCGACCAGACATTCCGCGGCGACGGCGCGCTCTATACGCCCGGCCGCTTCCTGCAGAACGACGGCTATTCGGTCGGTGGCGACGACACGCCGGTCGCGGGCTATATCGGCGATATCTTCCCGCGCACCCGCCGCCATGCGGTCAACGCTCTGACGCATTACGACGCGTCGGACGCGTTCAAGATCAGCCTGGAGGGCAAGTTCGTCCAGTCGACCGTGACAAGCTTCGGCGGTTATGGCGGCAATTATCCGGCGACCATCGCGCTCGACAATCCCTACATCCCGACCAGCATCCTCGCCGCGGCGACCGCCGCCGGACTTGGCTCGGTCGACGTCAACCGCAACAATTTCGACATCCCGCGGCGTGGCGAAGAAGATCGCCGACGCACGTATCGCGGCGTCGTCGACGTCACCGGCCGCATCTCGGAGCATGCCAGCTACGATGTGTCCTATACCTACGGCCAGACCGACGTCCGCGCGACCAAGCTCAACGACCGCCTGAACGACCGCTTCCTGAACGCGCTCGATGCGGTACGCGGGCCGGGGGGAACGATCGTCTGCCGTTCGGCGGAAGCCCGCGCGGCTGGCTGCGTCCCGGTCAACACGTTCGGCGGCAATACCGTGGCCCCGGCCTCGTTCGGCTATTTCCTGAGCAACCCGGCGAGCAATGCGCGTCTGACGCAACACGTCGCCTACGCCTCGCTGAACGGCGATTTCGGGCAGTTCTTCGCGCTTCCCGGCGGCCCGATCGCATTCGCGGTCGGTGGCGAATATCGTCGCGAGTCGAGCAGCTTCCGTCCGGCGCAGGCGATCACCGACAATCTGTTCTACCAATATGACGAATACATTCTGCCGACCCCGTCGAGCGGCCATTTCGATGTCTGGGAAGCATTCGGCGAGCTGAACGCGCCGCTCCTGAAGGACGTGCCGTTCGCCAGCCTGCTCTCGGTCGGTGCCGCCGGACGCTATTCGGACTATTCGACGGTCGGCTCGACCAGAGCCTATCAGTTCAACGGCATCTACGCGCCGATCCGCGAGATCAGCTTCCGCGGCTCCTACGGCCGCTCGGTCCGCGCGCCGAACATCGGCGAGATCTTCCGCCCGCAGACCGGCAGCAGCAACTTCTTCTCCGATCCGTGTTATCTCGGCAACCGCACGCTCGGCACGCAGTTCCGCACCGCGAACTGCCAGACGCTGATCACCGGGGCAGGGGGCAATCCCGCAACCTTCACCGCACAGAACAATCCGAACGCGACGATCTTCATTCCCGGCACGCAGCAGGGCAATCCGGATCTGCGCGCCGAAGTCGCCCGCACCTGGACGGCGGGCGTCGTCGTGCGACCGATCTCGGGGCTGTCGATCGGGCTCGACTGGTACGACATCCGGTTGCGCGACGCGATCAACACGCCCGATGCGAACACGATCGCCTCGCTGTGCGTCGACCAGCCGACGCTCGACAACGCCTATTGCAACGCGATCAGTCGCGAGCGCGGCACCGGGTTCATCAACGGCTATGTCGTCCAGCCGCAGAACGTCGCGGCGTTCCGTACCGCCGGCGCCGAACTCAATATCGCCTATCGCTTCCGGACGGCGCGTATGGGGGCGTTCGATATCCGGTTGGTCGGCGGCTATCTCGACAAGCTCGAACAGGTCGCAACGCCGGGCGCGGTTACCGAGGACAATGTCGATCAGCCGTTCCGCCCGAAATATACCTTCACCTTCTCGCCGAGCTGGACCGCGGGGGCGCTGACGCTAAGCTACAATCTGCGCTGGCAGGACGGTGTCCGGCGTTTCGCCAAGGTCGATACCGACGCGAACCCCAGCCTCGTCGACCCGCGCTATTTCCGGTACAAAGAACTGTGGCAGCACGACGTGCAGGCGGAGGTTGCGGTCGACGCGCGGTTCTCATTCTATGGCGGGGTCAACAACCTCGCCGACCAGAAGCCAGACATCGGCTTCGAGACCAACGTGCCGATCTCGCCTGTCGGTCGGTATTTTTACGCGGGGGCGAAGGTCAGGTACTGAGACGGTAGGGAGTTGACCGCGAGGGACGCCTCGACGACGGACGGCGGATTGCAGAACTGAGAAAAGACGCCCGTGCTGACACAAGACATGCTGCACCTCATCACGATAGAGGAAGGGGCCTTTATCGATCCGAGCTGCACGGTTATCGATCCGCATCGCCTGACGCTGCGCAAGGGTGCGTTCGTCGGCCCGGAAGGACTGATCGATGCCGGCGGTGGCGTCGAGATCGGCGAGGCGGTGCGGATCAGCTACCGGTGCACGATCATCTCGCTGACCCATCACATCACTCGCTCGGTCTGGCGGCGGGGCGTGGACGGCGATCGCCTCAGACCTGTCCTGATTGAGCGCGGTTGCTGGGTAGGCGCCAACGTTACCATCTACCCAGGCGTTATCGTGCGAGAGGGGTGCGTCATCAACGCCGGTTCGGTGGTTGCGAAATCTACCGAAACACATGGACTTTACTGTCCACCATATGCCGTGCGTATCAAAGACCTTGAGTTCGAGTAACGGCTAATCACGATCGCGTCGTCAAGACCACCTCTCTACGTTCCTTCTGACCGAAGCTCTCGTACGAGGCGCCGAAAAAAATGGCGTATCGCCAAATGAACGGACGGCCGGAGTTGGGGCGAGGCTATGGGGCCCTGAGGGGCCGTTTTTGGGTCTTCAAGCCAAGGTAGCATCAGAACGCCTATCTACAGTCGGCCTTGCTCGGAAATTTCAGCGATGCGATCACGAACAGTCTGAAGGCATTCATCCGCTCGAATACCAATCAAAAGCTCATTGCATTGATCAGCAATATAAACGGCGTTCTGGGCGGCTTGCTCGATCAAGGCCAGCTGCTGC
>NZ_LMKH01000014.1 GCF_001421415.1 Sphingomonas sp. Leaf208 | reverse complement strand
AACGGCGTTTGCGCTTAACGTGGCGGTATCGGGGCGGCGCGGCATTACAAGGACGTTAACGGTGCGGTCGACTCCAGGTTCGGAACGCGATCCGTCTCCGGCCAAGAAGACAATGGCGTCGGCTATCTCGTCCGGCGAGGCCTTGCGCCCAAGCGGCGTGTCCGCCAGCAGCGCGCGCTGTCCTTCCTCCGACGCGTGCGCTCCCGCTGTCAGGGGCGTGGCGACGTGTCCGGGGTGAATGGAGTTGGCGCGTACCCCGTTGCCCAAGGCCGCGCATTCGAGTGCAGTGGCCTTGGTGAACATGCGAACGCCGCCCTTTGCCGCACAGTAAGCGCCGGTGTTGGCGGCGCCCGCGATGCCGCGGATCGACGACATATTGACGATCGCACCGCCCGTCGGCGACTTCGCGAGCAGGGGCAGAAGATATTTGGTGCTGAGAAAGATACTGTCGAGGTTGACGGCCATGACCATCCGCCAGTGATCGAGCGTCGTATCGGCGATGGAACGGAAGGTCCCGAAGCCGGCGTTGTTCACCAGGATGTCGAGATGCCCGATCTCATCGTCAATGGTCCGCGCCACGTCGATCCATCCGGCTTCGTCGGTGACGTCGAGCGTGACGGTGCGGTGCGCACCTGCCGGCAGGTCTTCCAGCGCGCTAGGCAAGGCGTCTGCTGTTCGATCGACGAGAATAACGGTCGCACCGTGTTCGGCCATGCGACGGGCGGTAGCGCGCCCGATGCCCGACGCTGCGCCGGTGACCAGGGCAACGCGGTTTTCCAATTCTCTCATCACGTCGATTGCCGGTCGTTCGTCATAGCCTGACATCTTTCTCGATTATCGCCGCCACGAATAATCGACCGTACGGTCGGTCGTCAACTGTTGTCAGCGTCCGGATGGTCGTTAAGAAGGGCGGTACACAGGCCGCACCAAGGATCATCGGCTTCTGCTTGAAGGAGAAAGACGTGACTCGCGACGCCCCCGAAGCCAATCCGCTGCTTACAAGCGGGCGACTGCGCTCCAACGCGCCGAAGACCGTCGCGGGTTATGCGCGGTTTCGTAAGGTGGTCGAGGAGGACGGTGCGCTGCCGGCTTCGCTCAAGCGTCTGTTTGTCGCCGCGGCCGCTTGTACGAAAGGCTATGAGGCGATGGCTCGACGGGAATTGGCGCAGGCCGCGACCGCTGGGCTGACGAGCGAGCATGCCGCCGCGGCGATGACGATTTTGTCGAGTTCGCGAGGCGAGGGGGCGACGCTCCGTTTCGCCGAAGTGCTGAGCGTGACCTATCCCGACGATGCCGTGATCGAGGCCGATGAGCAGCCGGTTGAGGTCGAGGAGGGAGACGCGGAAGGCAATTTCATCAAGTATTTCGGTACGGTGCCGCCATCGCTTCGGCTGTTGCTTGATCTCGTGCCTACCGGCGCCGACGCCTATTATCTCATGCGTGAGGGGACGCTGTCGGGGACCGCATTGGAGCCGGCTCATGCGGAACTCCTGCTCGTGACCGTGCTCGCCGCGGACTATAGTAACTGGGCGTCCGTTCACATCGATGGCGCACGAAAGGCGGGCGCGACCGAGGCCCAGATCGCCGAAGCCATCCTCTGCGCGGTCCCGGTCGCCGGGTTGTCGGCATGGGTGATCGGCGCAACCGCGATGGAAGCGCCAAAGGGCGGTTAACAGGCCAAGGCTGCTCGGATGCATGGACGCACGCGCTCGAACGGCATACGAACGACAACTGCTAGACAACAGGATACGACACCGCATGCCGGCAAAGACGACCAAGGTTCGCACGGAAGCGCATGATGAGAAGCGTATTGCGATCATCGAGCATTGCGCCGGCCTGTTCGACAAAGTCGGGTATCACAATACGTCGATGCAGATGCTCGCGGACGAGGTCGGCATGGGAAAGCCGACCCTGTACCATTACTTCCCGAGCAAGATTTCCATTTTGTACGCGATCCACGATACGCATATCCAGGCCTTGCTTGCCGGGCTTACGGTGGAGGAGGGCTCCGATCCGGTACCGTCGCTACGCGCGGCGTGCGTCGGCATCCTGACTCAGATCGCCAACCACCCGGGCTATGTTCGTGCCTTCATGGACAATTACGGTGATCTGGAAGGGGAAATGCGCGATGCTATCCGCCAGGCAAGACGCGATTATTTCGCCCGCGTGAAGGGCTTGATCGAGGCCGGCATAGCGAGCGGCGAATTCCGCAGCGTCGATTCGACCATTACGACCTACGGCTTCCTGGGCATGTGCAACTGGGCGTATAAATGGTACCCGCCGCTGGCCCCGACGCAGACGCCGGAGCAAGTCGCGGATGCGCTATGCCAACCCTTCTTCGACGGGCTCAAGACCAACCCATCGCAGGGGTAACGCGCCGGCGGCGATCCTGTTAGACCCCGTCCATGTACGACCGATCGCGACCTGATCCTCACCTTGTTTATGCTTGGACGGTGAGTCCCTCCACGCTGCCATGCTGATCGACGACAATATCCTCGACGCGGTACGGATACAGACGTCCGCAGACATACGTCCGGCTGCCGAGGCGCTGCGCGATGCGGTGAGCGAGCGCACCGGGCTACTCGTCAACATCACGCACAATATCGCCACCTCGACGCCGATGAAGGATGTGGACGGCCGCGTACTCGCCGGCGATGTCTTCACGCCGGGCGAGGCTGGGGCGTTATGGTGGGAAGTACCCCTGCTCGGACTGACGTCGCCTTTGCCCAAGGCGTGTCGGCTGGAGGGGGAACCGTTCTGGTGCAACAGAAGCGGCATTTATTCGCGGTCGCGCAATCGTGCGCTGGAAGCGCTCGACCTCTCCGATTTTGAGGCGCGGGCGTTCACGCGCGCGGCGATCGTGGCGCCGGTGCATCTCCCGTTCGGACAGATCGGCGCTGCGAGTTTCGTCCATCATGATCATGACGTGGAGGACCTGAGCGCGATCTTCGGCGCGCATGACGAGGCACTGGCGCTGCTCGCGCGAATCTTCATCACCAGCTACGTCAAGGCAACAGAACAGCCACGCGAGCAGCTGGCGGGAGTGGCGCTGACGAAGCGGGAGGTCGAGTGCCTGCGGTGGGCGGGGGCGGGCAAGACCAACGACGATATCGCGATCATCCTTGGCCTGAAGCGCACCACCATCCGGTTTCATATCCGCTCCGCCGCGCAGAAGCTCGATGCCGTCAATCGCGACCAGGCGCTGTTCAAGGCGGCGCAGCTCGGTTTTCTCGGCAAGGTGCGCTGACACAAAGGTCAGCGGCGTATCATTGGCGATGCCGCTAGTCTCTCAAACCAAGGAGAGAGATATGCTGGATGCACCGCAGGAAGATGCGACCCTGATCGACGATCGCTTGCTTGTCCGCGATGGACAGGGCGACGTCGTCTTGTTGGCGGGCCGCAATCGCATGACGGGCGCGATCGCCTTTCCGCTACCCGATGACGAGGACCGTTTTGAAACGATAACGTTGCCTCGCGAAGGCCGTTTGTGGTCGTGGACGGTGCAGCGTTTCCGTCCCAAGTCGCCGCCCTATGCGGGGCCAGAAGCGTTCGAACCTTATGCGGTCGGCTATGTGGCTTTGGGTGAAGCACTGATCGTCGAGGGTCGGCTGACCGGCGCACCCATCGACCAATTCGCGATCGACATGCCGATGACGCTGGTGGCGCAGGCCTTTACGCGAATGGATGGAGAGGTTCGTACGACCTTCGCTTTCGCGCCAACGGCGTTGGCGGCATGAGCGACGTTTTCATCGTCGGTGCTGGCATTCACCCGTTCGGCCGTACGCCGGGCCGTAGTGGCTTGCAGCAAGGGGCATTCGCCGTTCGTGCGGCGCTCGCCGATGCAGGGCTGTCGTGGCCTGATGTGCAGTTCGCCTACGGCGGATCGGACGCCGCGGGCAAAGCGGACACCATGGTCTCCGATCTGGGACTGACGGGCTTGCAGTTCATCAACGTGTCGAACGGTTGCGCGACCGGCGGCTCGGCGATGTTCGGCGCCTATACGACGATCAAGTCGGGCGAATTCGACTTGGGTATCGCCGTCGGCTTCGACAAGCATCCGCGTGGTGCCTTCGATCCCAAGCCTGCCGAATGGGGCCTGCCCGAATGGTATGGCGAGACTGGCCTGATGCTGACCACGCAGTTCTTCGCGATGAAGATCCAACGGTACATGGCAGCTTACGGCATTACGCCACCGACCCTCGCAGCCGTCGCGGAGAAGGCGTTCGCAAATGGTGCGCTGACCGAGCATGCATGGCGGCGCGAACCGGTCGATGCGGACATGATCCTGCAATCGACGATGGTAAGCGACCCGCTGACCAAGTTCATGTTCTGCTCGCCTGGCGAAGGCGCGGTTGCTCTGATCTTCGCGAGTGGCAAGCGCGCACGCGAACTGGGATTGCCGATGGTGCGGCTTCGTGCGGCCGCGGTCCGTAGCCGCCCGCCGGGGTCGTTCGAGGTCTTTTCGCCGGCGCTGGAAATCGATCGTGGGCCATCACCCACCGAGATCGCCTCGCGCGCCGCATATGAGATGGCAGGGGTTAGTCCTGCCGATATCAGCGTCGCGCAATTGCAGGATACCGAAAGCGGGGCAGAGATCATGCACATGGCCGAGAACGGTTTCTGCGCCGATGGCGAGCAGGAACGGTGGCTGGCGGAGGGACGAACGCGGATCGGCGGTGCGCTGCCGGTGAACACCGATGGTGGTTGCCTAGCGTGCGGGGAGCCGGTCGGCGCCTCGGGGCTGCGGCAGGTGTACGAGAATTATCGCCAACTGACCGGCCAGGCTGGCGCGCGGCAGGTGCCGGGCAGCCCCCGGTTGGGATATAGTCACGTCTACGGCGCCCCCGGCGTCTCGGGCGTCGCGATCGTGGAGCGCGCGTGATGGATCTTTCGCTATCTCCAGAACAGCAGGCTTTCCGTACGGAGGTGCGGTCCTTCCTGCAGGACGCTCTGACGCCGGCGATGCGGCGGGGCGCAACTCTGACATCGGGCGTGTTCGCCGAACCCGACGTGTATCTTGCATGGCAGGCGGCGTTGAACGCCAAGGGCTGGCTCGTCTATTTCTGGCCTCAAGCGGCCGGTGGACCGGGATGGGATGCCGTGCGCCGCTGGATATTCGAGACCGAATGTACGACCGCGGGTGCACCAATCCTACCCGGTATGGGGCTGAAGCTGGTCGGGCCGGTCCTGTATACCTACGGCAGCGATGAACAGCAGAAGCGGTTTCTGCCCGCATTGCGCAGCGGCGAGCACATCTGGGCACAGGGTTTCTCCGAACCGGGGTCAGGCTCCGACCTTGCCTCGCTCCGCACCCGCGCGGTGCGCGAAGGCGACGAGTATATCGTTTCGGGTCAGAAGATTTGGACCACGCAGGCGCAATTCGCGAACTGGATGTTCGCGCTTGTACGCACCGACGCCACCGTCAAGGCGCAGCGCGGCATCTCGTTCCTGCTGATCGACATGGCATCGCCCGGTGTTACCGTGAGACCGATCCTGAGCGCGTCGGGAGACCATGAACTGAACGAGGTCTTTCTCGAAGACGTCCGTGTTCCCGTCGCGAACCTGGTCGGCGAAGAAGGGCAGGGGTGGACGATCGCCAAGTTCCTGCTCGAGAACGAGCGCGGTGGTACCGGCTATGCGCCGCAATTGCTGGCCGATCTCGATCATTTGACGCGCGCCACGACGTTGACGGGCGAACTTGCGGATCGCGCCGTCCGGCTGCGGCTGGAGGCGGAAGCGCTCGAGATGACCGAGTTGCGCACGTTGCTGGAGATCGAGCAGGGCAATCCACCGCATGCGCGTAGCCTCGCGGTGAAACTCATCGCCTCCGAGGTGCGCCAGGGGATCGAGGGTCTTGCGATCGACGCGTTCGGCATGGCGAGCTTGCAGCTCCCCGCCGAACGCCCGTTCCACGCCGACGACGCGCCCGCACTGGTCGGCCCGCCCGAGGCAGGCTTGGCCGCCGCACGCTATCTCAACGCGCGGGCGTGGTCGATCTTTGGCGGCACCAGCGAAATCCAGCTCACCATCATTGCCAAGGCCGCCGTCGGCCTCTGACCATCGAAGGACCATTTTCATGCTAGAAGCTTTCATCGTATCAGCGAAACGTACTCCCGGTGGCCGTCGCAATGGCAGGCTTGCGGGGATTCACCCGGCGGACCTGGGTGCGACGATACTCGACGCCATCATCGCCGAGACCGGTGTCGATCCAGCGGCGATCGACGACGTCATCATCGGCTGCGTCAGCCAGATCGGCGAGCAGACCTTCGCACTTGGCCGTAACGTCGTCCTTGCGTCGTCGCTGCCCGACAGTGTGCCTGCCGTCACGATCGATCGCCAATGCGGCAGCTCGCAACAGGCGCTGCACTTCGCCGCTCAAGCGGTGATGTCTGGCACGCAGGATCTGGTGATCGCCGGCGGCGTCGAGAGCATGTCCCGCGTCCATATGGGATCGCCCGTGACGCTGGCCGCCAAGGCCGGGATGGGTGGCAGTCCGTTCTCGGCAAAGATCCTGGAACGCTACGGAGTCGAGGGCTTCAGCCAGTTCACCGGTGCACAGATGATCGCTGACAAATACGGTTTCGACCGGGCGGCGATGGACGCCTATGCGCTGGAAAGCCACCGTAAGGCGGTAGCCGCTCGCGCGTCCGGCGCCTTCGCTGCCGAGATCGTTCCGGTCACGACGATCGATGCGGATGGCAATTCGGTCGTGCATGATCATGACGAGGGCGTACGTGCCGACGCATCGCTCGAGTCGATCGGTTCGGTCAAGCTGTTGAGCGAGAAGGGCACGTTGTCAGCGGCGACCGCCAGCCAGATCTGCGACGGCGCCAGCGGTGTCCTCGTTGCCTCCGCCGAAGCGGTTCGGACGCATGGCCTGACGCCGCTCGCGCGCATCCACAACCTTACCGTGACGGCGGGCGATCCTGTCATCATGCTGGAGGAGCCTATCTCCGCGACCCGTCGCGCGCTGCAGCGTGCGGGCATGACGCTGGATCAGATCGACCTGTTCGAGGTGAACGAGGCATTCGCATCAATCCCGATGGCGTGGCTGTCCGCGCTCGGTGCCGATCCAGCGCGGCTTAACGTGAATGGCGGTGCAATCGCCCTTGGCCACCCGTTGGGTGCGACGGGCACGAAGCTGATGGCGACTCTCGTTCACGCGCTGCATGAGCGCGGCGGGCGGTACGGCTTGCAGACGATGTGCGAGGGCGGGGGCATCGCCAACGTCACGATCGTGGAGCGGGCGTGACATGAACATCACCCCCAGCGAGGAACAGGTCCTGTTGCGCGATACCGTCAGCCGTTTTCTGGCGGATCGGACGGACCCCGCAACGGCAGGCGAGGAGCCAATCTCACAGGACGACTGGCGTGCGCTGGGTGAACTGGGACTGTTCGGCTTCCTGTTGCCCGAAGCAGCGGGCGGCTTGGGCGGTGGTCCGCAGGACGTGATGATCGTGGCGGAAGAATTTGGTCGCGCGCTTGCGATCACGCCATTGGCCGAGGGGATCGTCGGCGCCGCGGATGCGATCGCCCGTGGGGGTGACGCCGCAGCAATCGAGACATGGGTAGCAGCGGCGATGACGGGCGATCACGTGCTCGCCGTCGCGGTGGCCGATGTCTCGAATGATGGCGCGCGGCTGACGGGACGCGCGGATTTTGTATTGTCCGCAGTCGATGCAGCCGCACTGGTCGTGATAGGCGACGGCGCGACCTGGCTTGTCGAACGCGCCGCCGAGGGGCTTTCGATCGACCCGGTGCGGCTGATCGACGGATCGGCCGCCGGCATGGTGCGGTTTGACGGCACGCCTGCTCTGGCCCTGACGCAAGGCGACCGCGATACGACCCTGGCAATGATTCGCCTTTGCCACGTCGCCGAATTGGTGGGGGCAATGTCCACGCTGTACGAGCAGACCGTGGAGTATGTGCGCCAGCGCCAACAGTTCGGCGTCGCGATCGGCACCTTTCAGGTCGTTCAGCACAAGTTGGCGCGAATGTTCGTCGCGCTTGAACAGGCGCGATCGCTGATGCTGAAAGCGGCGATCGTCGACCGCGATGATGCCGGGTTCGTGCGTGGCGTGTTGGGCGCCAAGGCCTATGTTGCGGACGCCGCACAGCGGCTTGCCGAGGAGGCGGTGCACCTTCACGGCGGAATGGGCGTGACCGACGAACTTCCAGTCGGACGCGGCCTGCGCCGGGTCATTCTGTTGGCACGTGTATTTGGTAGCGCCAGTGAGGCGCGCGTGGCGCTCGCGGCGTGACGTTCAACCGCAAGTGGACTTTGGCCAAGCGGCCCGACGGGCGTGTCGCGACGAGCGATTTTGCAATGCTGACTGAGCCCTTTACGCCTCCCGCGCTGGGCGGAGGCGAGGTGTTGGTCCGCAACCATATCTTCGCCTTGGCCCCGACGATCCGCAACTGGCTGAACGCCGGACCCGCAAGCTATCGCGGCTCGATCCCAATCGGCGGTACCATCGCCGGCATGACAGCATGTGAAGTCGTGCAGTCGAACCATCCGGATCATCTCGTTGGCACCCGGGTGGTTGCAATGGCGCGGTGGGAGGACTGGAGCGTGCTTCGTCCGGATGCAGCACCCGTCCCGCCATTTCCGATACCTGCCGACGTGACACTCATCGAGGCGCTTGGCCTGTATTCGCCCAACAGTCTGACGGCCTATTTCGGGTTGCTGGACATCGGACGGCCTCTGGCGGGCGAAACCGTCGTCGTGTCAGGCGCGGCAGGGTCGGTTGGCTCGCTGGTGTGCCAGATCGCGGGGATAGTAGGCGGTCGCGTGATCGGTATCGCAGGAGGCCCCGACAAATGTCGCAAGCTGGTCGAAGAACTCGGTGCGACGGCAGCGATCGATTATCGCAACGATGACGTTCCGGCCCGCTTGGCTGAACTGTGCCCCGGTGGCATCGACGTGTTCTTCGACAATGTCGGTGGCGAGCAACTCGAGGCTGCGGCGAACGCGATGGCCGATCATGGCCGTATCGTCTTGTGCGGGCAAATATCATCATACGACCGGGCGGGCGGCGCTCCAGGGCCGCGAGACATGATGAAGCTGGTCTATGGCCGCATCCGCATGGAAGGGTTCGTGGTCGGTGATTTCGTCGGTCGCGCTGCTGTCGCGCGCGCGAAGTTGCGGAATTGGGCTGACGAAGGCCGGCTCACCGTCCGCGTCGACCAGCGCGCCGGGTTCGAGCGTCTGCCCGAAGCGTTCGTCGCACTGTTTGACGGAGGTAATGACGGCACGCTGCTGGTCACGGCGTGACGCGTCAGCCCGCGGTCTGGCCGCCATCGATCGACACCTCCGCACCCGTAATATAGGCGGCGGCGTCGCTTGCGAGAAAGACGATAGCGTCGGCGACTTCCTCCGCAGTCCCCGCGCGACCGAGCGGGATGTCCGCTAATCGCCTGGCAGACGCAGCGGGATCGTTGAACACCGCACGCGATAGCGGGGTGTCGATCAGGCCGGGATTGACCGTGTTGACGCGCACGCGGTTGCTGAGCGCCGCGAACTCCAACGCCGCCGCCTTGGCGAACATGCGCGCCGCGCCTTTTGCTGCACAATAGGAACCCGATCCCGGCCCCGAGATCATGCCCCGGATCGACGCGACGTTGACGATCGCACCAGATCCCGACGCGGCAAGCATCGGCAGCATCGCGCGCGTGCCGAGGAACAGTGCGTCGACATTGACCGCGCGGATCTCGCGCCACTCGGCAAGGCTGGTATCGGCGAGCATACGGAAATGACCCCGCCCGGCGTTGTTGATCAGGACGTCCAACCCGCCGGCCGTGGCGATGCGACTGGCGGCGTCCGCCCAGTCATCTTCGTTCGTGACGTCGAGCACGATGGCACGATCGCGGCGGGCAAGGGGGAGATCACCGCACGCAGACGCGAGCGCGCGTTCGTCTCGGTCGGCGAGCCATACATCGGCCGCGTGCTCGAGGAAGCGACCCGCGGTAGTGAGGCCGATACCCATTGCCGCACCGGATATCAGTACAGAGCGGCCGACGAAGCTCATCCCGCCGACGTGACCGCCAATCCGGCATCCTTGCGGCTCATGTCGACGATGCTCTCGAAATGGGGGTTCGTCCGGGACAGGATCGCATCGGCACGCGCGCGGATTGCGGGATCGAACGCGTCGGTCGTCGTCGCGTAGAAGCGGTTTTGTCGGATCGCGTCGAAGGCGATGGTGGCGGTCTGTTCGGCAGTAAGTGCGCCGCGATAGAGATCGTCGCGCATCGCTTCCAGAGCGGCGGACTCGCTGGGCGGACCATCTGGCCCCGCCAACGCTTGCGGACGAGACCGCTCGGCATCGTAGATCCGCGTCGCTACCAGGCCGGGCAGAAGCAGCGTGACACCGATCGCAGCCTCCATTTCTTGCAAGCCCGCATACAGGGCCTCGGTCGCGCGGACCACGGCGTGCTTCGCCGCGCCATAACAGGCCGATCCCGACCCGCTGACCAGCCCGGCGACCGACGCCGTGTTCATGATATGCGCAGGCGCTTCCGCCGCCAATAGACGGGGCACGAACACGCGCATGCCGTTCAATACGCCCCCCAAATTAACGCCGAGCGACCATTGCCAGTCGTTTTCGGTATATTCCCACACACGTCGATGACGCCCACCAGGCACGATCCCGGCGTTGTTGCAGAGCACGCCGACACGGCCGAACCGGGCCTCCGCAGCATCGGCGAGCGCGGTGACGTCGGCTTCGGACGACACGTCGCAACGCAGCGCGATCGCACGATCGACTCCGATCTCGTCGGCGACCGCCTGCGCCTCTTCGACCGCGATATCCGCGAGCACGACGTTCATGCCCAATGTCGCTGCATGGCGCGCAAGTGCAGCGCCGATCCCGCTGCCGCCACCCGTAATGACAGCACAGCCGTTCGACCAATCGCTCATTTTGCCAAATCCTTTTTGTAATAGCGGGCGGCGAGCAGGAAGCATGACCCTGCGAAGATTCCGACGAAGGACATTGCCGCCATCGCATAGCGCAACGACTGGTCGCCCATGCCGATGACGTCGCTCAGGACGCCCGTCAGCCATGGTCCAAGACCGAGCCCGATGAGATTGACCGACAGCAACAGGATCGACGACGTGAATGCCCGCATCGATGCCGGCACCAGCGTCTGGGTCATCGCGATGATCGGCGCGTAGTAGAAGAACAGCAGCATGACCGTCATCGCGCACGCGATCAGCGATACCGTGGTCGATGGCGACAACAGCTGGACGAGTGCGGCAGGCGTGACCGCGATCAGAGCAATCCCGGTCAATACCGGCCGGAGATGAGGTTTGTCGGCCCCGATACGATCGGTCAGCCACCCTCCCAGGAAAATACCGATTGCGCCGCCAAGACCTGTCATCAGCGACAGCGCAGTTGCGACGTCACCAAGCGCCATGCCGTGCAGCCGCGTATAGAATGGCGCGTTCCAATTGAGCGCAACACTGAGCACGACGTTGTTCAGCGCGCCACCGGCGAACAGCAGCAAAAGGCTCGGCCGTCGCGCCATCAGAGCCAGCCCGTCGCGCCACGGCATGGCGTCGGGGGCGGGCCCGGCATCGTAGCGCCCGCGAACCGGTTCCCGGAGCATCATCAGGACGATCGGTGCCAGCACGACGCCGATCCCTCCGATAATCCACAAAGCGGCCCGCCAGTCGATCGCCTGGGCGAGCCAGCCGCCCGACAGATACCCCAGCATGACCCCAATCGGGAGTGCGAGCCCCCAGATACCGAGCGCCGTCGCCCGGCGCTCCGGCGGATAATAGTCGGCAATCATCGAATGGCTTGCGGGAATGCTGCCTGCCTCTCCCAGCGCCACGCCAATGCGAAAGAAAACTAGCATGGCAAAGCTGCCAGCGAACCCGCTTACCGCAGTCATCGCGCTCCACAGCAACAACGATCCCGCAATCACGATCCTGCGACTGTACCGATCGGCCAGCCGCGCGATCGGCACGCCGAGCGTGGAATAAAACAGGGCGAACGTCAACCCGGTCAACGCGCCGAGCTGAGCATCGCTGAGGGACAGGTCGCGCTTGATCGGCACCTGCAAGATCGAGATCACCGTCCGATCGAGATAGTTGAACACCGACACCACGATCAGCACCAACAATGCGATCCGTCGTGATGCCGTCGTCGGGGTATCTGCGGCCTGTCCCGTCATATCATTTCCCATATCGTATCGTCAGGGTCGCACCGATCGTTCGCGGTGCGCCGACGGTGATCCGTTCAACGTCAAGGTTGCCCAAGCCACCTGCAGCGGCAACTTCGGCGCGCGACACATGATAGAAGTTATACTGGAGACCGTTGGTGGCATATTGCTTGTCAAACAGATTGCGCGCCCAGACACGGATATCCCAGTCGGCGGCGGCCGGTTTGAAAGTTAAAGAAGTATTGGCAACATTCTTGCGCTCGGTCAGTGGTACTGCGGGCTGGCCAAGTCCGGTTGAGGTAACCTGAAACGGGCTGGCGAACTTCGTATCAAAGTGAAAGATCACCGAAGCGCCGCTCGCAAGATCGGCAGTATAATCGAGAAGGGCAGTGAAATCATGCTTCGGCGTGAATGGAGCCTGGTTCCCGGTACAATTCAAACCTGCTGCAGTGCATCCGACGAAACTTGCATAAAAAGCGTCGGTGTAAGCATAATTGGCGCCAATCGACAGGTTGGACGTCGGACGTACCACTGCCTCGACTTCGACGCCGCGAGACCGAAGCTTCCCTGCATTCGAGTCTTGAAACACGCCGTCCACCTGTGACCGCACTTGGAGATTGGCCGTGTCGGCGTGGAAGGCAGCGATATTGATGGTGAGCGCACGATTGAAGAGATCGGTCTTTGTGCCGACCTCGTAGCTCCACGTCGTTTGGGCGCGCAGCGGAGTAGCAGCAGCCAGCGGCGTTCGGACGTTGAACGACCAGCCGCCACCCTGAAAGCCCCGCGACGCCGATGCGTAAAACAGGCTGCCACGGAATGGGTGATACTCCGCGATGACGCGCGGGGTCCAACCTTTCCAGCTGTCGACCGCATCGTCATTGGCCGGCAGTTGCTGGAAGTAAGGACCGCCCTGGAACGGAGACGATCCGATATGCTGCGTGTAGCCCGTTTTGCGCTCGTAGCTGTAACGAAGGCCGGCGGTCAGCGACAATTTGTCCGTGAACTTGTATTTTCCCTCGGCATACGGTCCGAAGCTGCGATTCTCGATCTGTCCCTCGAACGTCTGACCTGGCGTATATCGACCCGCATTGAGGACCGAGAAGAAGAGGTTCGGATCGCGACCGTCGAAACCGAACGTGATCTTGTGGTTCAAGTCCTCATAGCCGAAATATGCGCCCGCGACGAAATCGAAGGGGCCGCCAAGGTCTGATGTGAACCGGAATTCCTGACTTACCTGCCACTCGTCGTTCGTGTTGAGTGAAGGAAAGTTGACGGGGTTCGGGCCTCCATCGGCGTCTTCGGCAAGTCTCGACTTCAGGTATCGGTATCCCGTGATCGAACTGATCTGTCCGATGGCGGTCTCGTAACTCGCATTGAGCAACGCGGTGCCGATCGTACGCCGCGTGAACCCATCGTCATCGAGAAGCACTTTGTGAAGATTGCCGTTCGTTCGTTCTTGTACCGATGCCGCCAGGGCGCCGTCGCCGACGATGGTAGGGCCATCGCCGGACCCAACGCGGCGTAGGTAGGAGCCGCTCGCGACGATGTTCCATTTCTCGTTGGGCCGCCAGCGAACAGACGCCCGATAGGAAGATACCTTGTTATTCGCGAGGTAGTTGTCGGTGATCAAATTGTGCTGATATCCGCCAACCGACTTCACGCTGTAAGCGAAACGTCCGGCGAGAGTTTCCGATATCGGTACGTTGATGAATCCGTCAGCCTCCAACCCGCCGCGTCCGCCTTTATAGGTCACTCCAGTCAACGTCGCGCGGCCGCTGCTGACGCCAATCTCGGCCATGTTGTTGGTGACGACGAGTGCGCCGCCCACGGCATTGCGACCGAAGGTCGTTCCTTGCGGTCCGCGAAGTATCGACACCTGGGAGACGTCATAGAGATTGGCGTCGAACGACGCGAGCGTCCCGTAGAATATGTCGTCGATATACACCCCGACCGGACTTTCCAGACCGGGTGAATCGTTGATGGTACCCTGACCTCGGATTTGTACCGTAACGACCGATGTACCTTTGACCGGTACGAAGGTGGGGCCAGGTGCGATCTTCACGATCTCGGCGAAATTGTCGACCTTGCGAGCCTGAATTTGCTCTTCCCCCAGCGCGCTGACGGCGATCGGTACATTCTGGAGACGTTCGGACCGCCGCGTCGCGGTGACGATGATGTCGCCGGCGATGCCAGTTGCCGCTGTTGCCTGCGGCGTCGGTACCGCGTCCGTCACGCTGCCGGCCGGGGGGGCTGGCGTAGTCGGAATAACGGGTTCCTGTTCCCCGGGCGTCGTGGTGCCGGCGGCTTGGGAATAAGCCGTCATCGGAGTAAGCAGGGCCAGCGTCGAAACACCTAGCGCCAACGGAATCATCGATCGCGTCATATAATCCTCTCCTTTATATCGTCCGATCTGTTGTCGGATCTGATGGTCGCTTGTTTCGCTCCGTAGTCAGATGGTCGCTGTGACCCGACGGTAGGTTTCGGGCCGCGAAAGGAAGGTCAGCCTGCGCCGGCCTCGCGCGCTGAGTGCCATGCGGCCAAGGCGAGGGGACGGATCCGCTGGATGATTTCGCCTGCATTGGCGGCGGTCTGCACACCGTCTCGCGCGCGCCCGGCGATGCCCTGCAAGATGGCCGCAACCCGGAACAGGTTGAACGCGGTGTAGAAGGGATGCGTGGGGTCGACGTCGAACCCTGTGCGTTCGCAATACGTCCGGGCATAAGCCTCGGGCGTCGGGATACCGAGGGCCGTCAGGTCGGCGCCGCGCAACGTTCCGCGGACATCAACCCCCTCGGGGCGAAACCACTCCATCATGTGATAGGTCAGGTCCCCGAGCGGATCCCCCAACGTCGACAGTTCCCAGTCGATCACCGCCGCGACGCGGGGTTCGGTCGGGTGGATCAGCAAATTGTGGAACGAATAGTCGCCGTGGATGATCGTCGTGCGTTCGTCGCTTGGCGGAATGGCCCCTGGCAGCCACTCGGCCAGCCAGTCCATTTCCGGTATATCGACCGTCCGTGACGCCTCGTATTGGCGCGTCCAGCGTGAGATTTGACGGACGAAATAATTTCCCGGGCGACCATAGTCGGCAAGACCGAGCGCCGCATAATCAACGCGATGAAGTCGGGCGAGCGTGTCGTTTGCGGAATCATACACCGCCGCGCGCTCGGCCGGGGACAATTGCGGCATGCGGGGGTCCCAGAAGCCGCGGCCGGGTACATGTCGCATGACGTAGAACATTGTGCCGATGACATCGAGGTCCTCGCACAGCACCAGCGGTTCGGGAACGGGCAGCCCCGCTTCGAACAGCGCGCGCGTAATGCGATATTCGCGATCCACCGCATGCGCCGACGCGAGCAGGACGCCAGCCGGCTTCCGGCGCAATACATATTTGGCATCCGGAGTCGTCAGCAGGAATGTCGGATTGGACTGGCCGCCCTGAAACTGATCGACGGCCATGGGACCAGAAAACCCAGGTACTGCCCCAACGAGGTAACGCTCCAGCGTCGCCTCGTCGAACTGGGTACCAGGCACGACTGCTTCGGTTTGGCCGATCGTTGCAGCGGGAGCACTCATGCCGCCAACTCCCCGCGGTACTTGTCGAATTCCATGCGTGCGAGCTGACGTTCGTGCACTTCGTCGGGGCCGTCGGTCAGACGGACGATGCGGGTGTTCGCCCACAACTCGGCCAATCCAAAATCGTCACTGACGCCTCCACCGCCATGCGCCTGAATGGCATCGTCGACGATTTGCTGCGCCATGCGGGGCGCGGCGATCTTGATCATCGCGATTTCCGCGCGGGCGGCCTTGTTGCCCACGGTGTCCATCATGTCGGCCGCCTTCAGGCATAGGAGGCGCGTCATCTCGATCTCGCAACGCGCGCGCGCGATCCGCTCTTCCCACACCGAATGTTCGGCGATAGCCTTGCCGAACGTATGGCGGGTCAGGAGTCGCCGGCACATCTTTTCGAGCGCCACCTCCATCGTCGCAATGTTGCGCATGGTATGATGGATTCGGCCGGGCCCGAGGCGGCCCTGCGCGATCTCGAAGCCGCGTCCCTCGCCGAGCAGCATGTTGTCGACGGGCACGCGAACGTCCTCGAGCAATACCTCGAAATGGCCGTGCGGCGCGTGATCGTAACCGAATACGGGCAGGTGGCGCAGCAAGGTCACGCCCGGCGTGTCGCGCGGCACCAGGATCATCGATTGCTGTTTATAGGCCGCCGCGTCGGGGTCGGTCTTGCCCATGAGAATGAAAAAGTCGCACTTGGGATGGCCCGCACCGGACGACCACCATTTACGGCCGTTGATGACATACTCATCGCCATCGCGGCGGATCGCGGTCTGTATGTTGCGCGCGTCGGACGAGGCGACGGCGGGTTCGGTCATCAGGAACGCAGACCGCGTGATCCCGTCACGCAGCGGCACCATGAAACGTGCCTTTTGTGCAGGCGTACCATACCGGTGAAGCACCTCGAAATTGCCGGTGTCGGGCGCCATGCAATTGAAGACTTCGCTCGCGAATGACACGCGACCCATCAGCTCCGCGATCGGGGCATAATCGAGGTTCGTCAGCCCGGGACTGGTGAAGAATTCGTCGTCATGCTCCGAAGGGGGCATAAAGAAATTCCACAATCCTTCGTCGCGGGCTTTGGCTTTAAGCTCTTCGAATATTGGCGGAATATCGTTCCAGCGATCGATTTTCGCGGCCTGCTCGTGATAAACAGGAACGGCAGGAATGATATGCTCGTCCATGAATGCGCGGACACGGCCCATCCAGGCCTGCGATCGATCCGAATGCTCGAAATTCATGCGGCTACCCCTGCCTAACAACTAAATCATCACTCAATCGACCGGTCGGTCGTGTACTGATAAAGCTATTCGACCGACCGGTCGGCTGTCAACCGGTCTTGTGGCGCCTGGGGCGGAACATGGACGCGCCAAATCGCCGGGTTCGGCAGATATCGATTCGCGAAATCCATTGACCAATTAGACAGGCGACCGTCCGGTCGGACGGTGCTTAGATACTGACGTTGGAGTATCGGTTCGGCAGGATGGTAATCGCGACCACCGGACCGCCAACCAAGAAAAAAGATTGACGCCCGACCGGACGGTCGACACAATTGGCGGCGAGAGAGGATAGTGCTGATGAGTTCGTCGAACGGGCTGGAAGACGCGGTATTGCTGCGGTCTCACGCCCCTTACACGCTGGCTGGGTATGCGGCCTTTCGCGACGTCATCGATCGGGACGGAGCCGTTCCAGCGCGGTTGAAGGCGTTGTTCGTCGCGGTCACGGCGATCGATCGGCGCTATCCCGATCTTGCTCGCCGCGAACTCGTTCGTGGCGTGGGTCTGGGTCTCACCGTGACGGAGGCGACTGCCGGAATCATCGTCTTGAGCAGCCTGCGCGGTGAAGGTGCGGCGCTGGAATTCGCCGAACTAGTGACCAGGACGATGGCGTTGGGCGAGTTACCGAAACCACAACCGTTACCCGACGCCGCACCTGGCGAAGCAGTCGCCAATTTCGAGGCGTATTTCGGGACGATTCCGCCGCCGCTGGCCCAGTTGCTGCGGCTCGTGCCGCGGGCCGCGGACGCATATTATCTCATGCGTCGCGGCAGCATCGACGCGAACCCGCTGTCGCCCAAGCATGGCGAACTGCTGCTGCTGGCGATCCTCGCGGCCGGGTATAGCCCGATGGCGGCAACGCATGTTCGCGGTGCCCGCCGGGCGGGCGCCAGCGACGAGGAAATCGCCGAAGCGGTGCTCTGCGCGATCCCCGCAGCAGGGGTTGCCGCCTGGATGGCCGTTGGCGCGCTGCTGGAACCGGCAGCGGACTGAACTTTCTACAAGTATTTCCATCACTAAAAACGGAGAGCGACATGGAACTCGAAAAAGACGTCATCCAGTATGAACTGGCGGATAATGGTATCTGCACGATTTGGCTGAACCGGCCTCACAAGCGGAACTGCGTCAGCCCCCAGCTGCTGCGCGAACTCGAGGTCGCGGTCGATCGCGCTGCTGCCGACAAGAAGGCATTGGCCGTGGTGTTTCGCGGACGCGGCAACACGTTCTGCTCTGGTGCCGATCTGGACCAGCTGGTTGGTCCGGTGCTGCACGAGAGCACGGTCTCGCTGCAGCTCGCGATCGATTCGGCGCGGACCTACGACAAGATCTACAACATGTCGAAGCCGACCATCGCTGCAGTCGAAGGCTATGCCGTCGCGGGTGGCTTCGAATTGATGATCTCGTGCGATTTCGCACTGGCTGCATCGGAAGCGAAGATCGGCGATTTCCATATCCGCCGCGCGCTGTTCGGCGGTGCCGGACCGATTTATCGCCTGCCGCGCTACATCGGCATGCGCAAGTCCAAGGAACTGATGCTGACCGGCAAACTGCTGACCGGCGACGAGACGGTCGAGTGGAACCTGTGCAACGCGTCTGCACCCGCCGACAAGTTCGATGCTCTGATCGCCGACTTCTGCGCACCGCTGATCGACAAGAGCCCGTTCTGCATGTGGATGACCAAGATGGCGCTGAACCGCGGCATGGACGCGGACACGAACACGCTCATCACGCTTGAGACGATGACCTGCAACGTCGTCCACCATTCCGCCGATGCGAAGGAAGGCGTCGCCGCGTTCCTAGAGAAGCGCAAGCCGGTCTGGACGGGCAACTAAGGTGACGAAGGTCAGCATGGTCGTGCTCGCAAGCCGTCCCGACGACTGGACGCAGGCGCGTTTCACCGAGTGGTGGCGCGGGCCCCATGCCGGTGCCGCCCGGGTACTGCCTGGTCTCGTCGCGTATCGCCACGGCGTCGTGACGAAGGACTATGACAGTCCCGAAACGCCGGGATGGGACGGGCACGCCGTGCTGACCTTCGCTGATCAGGCGGCGCTCGACGTCGCCTTCGCCTCGCCCGAATGGAAGGCGGCGACTGCCCAGACCCGGGGGATGGGCGGTCGGCGGATCATCCTGATCACCGAGGAGGTCGATCTGCTGGAAGCGCAGGTTCAGTCGAAGGAGTATGGAGATGAGTGAACTCTCTCCTGGCTTTTTGGCTCAAGGCTTTCGACTGGACGGCCAGCGTGCGCTCATCACGGGCGGACGCGGCGCACTGGCAGAGGCGATGGCCGCGACCTTGGCGGATCTGGGCTGCGCCGTAGCACTCGCCTCCCGCAACGGCGACGAATGTGTTGCGTTAGCCAACACGATCACCGAGCGCTTTGGCACGCAGGCGATCGGACTGTCCTGCGATATCTCGGATGAGGAGTCCGTCGAGGCCGCCGTGACCGAGACGATCGCTCGACTTGGCGGTCTCGATATCCTCGTCAACAATGCCGGTGCCTCGTGGTGGGGGCTCCCACAGGACATCCCGCTCAAGGGCTGGCGCAAGGTCATGGAGGTGAACGTCACCGGCACGTTCCTCGCTTGTCGGCATGCGGCACGGCACATGATCGCGCATGGCGGTGGTGCGATCGTCAACATCGCCTCGGTCGGCGCCTTCATCTCCTACCGCCCAGCGGATGGCCAGGTCGTGCCGTACACGACGAGCAAGGCGGCTATCGTCCACCTGACGAGTGATCTGGCTGCGCAATGGGCTGAACACGGCATACGCGTGAATGCGATCGCGCCCGGATCGATCGAGACCGGAATGACAGAGACGCTTGATCCCGCGATTCAGGACAAGACCCGGGCACGCATCCTGATGGGGCGCTTCGGACGCCCCGACGAAGTCTCAGGTACGCTGGCCCTGCTTGCCTCCCAGGCCGGCAGTTTCATTACCGGCCAGACTTTCCTCGTGGACGGAGGGCAATCCCTTGGCTGACCTGAGCGCGGATGGACTTGTCTGGTCGGACGACCGGCTGTGGCCGCAGTTCGTGGCGAGGGCCGACGAAGATCCAGCCGCGACGGCTCTGGTCGAGTGCCATGATCGACGATGGACCCGGGGTGAGCTTCGTGCCGAGGCGGAAGCCCTGCAGGTCCGTCTGCGTGCAGCGGGTGTCGGCGCAGGATCGCGCGTGCTGGTCGCCGGGCACAAGCGCGCGAGCACCTTGGTCGTGGCGCTCGCCGTATCGGCGTGCGAGGCGATCTTCTGCCCCTATTCGCCAAAATTGTCCGAAGCCGACCGCACGACGCTAGAGAGCCGGCTTGGCCACGCCGCGCATATCGTCGTGGATACCGACGACGCGATCCGCATCGATCCCGCTCCTTCGACAGTCCGCTCCAATGATTTTCGCAACCGCGACGCCGCGCTGATCGGGTTCACGTCCGGTACGACAGGCGTGCCCAAGGGCGTGATGCACGGGTCGACGGCGTTGAACTACGCGACACGTGCCTGCGCTGCCAATGCCGGCCTGAAGCCAGGAGACTCGATCCTGGGGATCGTACCGCTCGACAGCGCGCCGGGCTTCACGTTCACCGCGCATTTCGCCCTGTCGCTTGGCCACCACCTCGTGCTGATCGATCCATGGGATCCCGTGACAGCGATGCGACGTGCGACCGTTCATGGCTGCGGCTGGGCGATCATGGTGCCGACGCACCTGTATACGATGGTGGAAGCGGCGAAGACGGGCGCGTGGTCGGGGCGATTGCCGCTACGCGCGGTGGCCGTTGGCGGTAGTGCGATGACGCCTGAATTGATCGCCGATGCCGATACTCTGCTGGGCCTGAAAGCACTGCGTATGTTCGGCATGTCGGAATGCATGGGACATTGTTCGACAGTGCCGGCAGACACGCTCGTGCGGCGTCAATCGACCGATGGGCGACCCTTCCCGGGAACGCTCGAGGAAGCCTTCGATCTGGACGGTCGCTCGCTGCCACGCGGTGAGCGTGGACAGGCGGGCGTGCGCGGACCGTCGCTGTTCCTGGGCTATGCCGAGGATCTGGGAGCCGGACAGGAGCGGATGACGCCCGACGGCTATTACCTGACCGGCGACGAGATCGTGCGCGACGATGAGGGCTATGTCCGGGTGGTGGGTCGGATCAAGGACCAGATCATTCGCGGCGGTCTGAACATCGACCCCGCCGAGATCGAAGCCGCACTGCTGCGCCACCCGGCGCTCGCCGAGGTGGCAGTGGTCGGCGTTCCCGAACGCAAGCTTGGCGAGCAGGCTTGCGCAGTCTGTCGGATACGCGATGGGGCGTCGCCGATCAGTTTCGACGAGATGATCGCGCATCTCCAACGCGAAGGAATGTCGCGTAAGAAATGGCCGGAACATCTGGTCCTGGTCGATGAGATGGCGATCGGCGCGACCGGAAAGCTCGACAAGAAGGCCATGGCCGCGCGTGCGGTTGCGGCACTGGTGTCGGCATGATTGGATTTTCGTTCGACCTGACCGGGCGGGTCGCGCTGGTCACCGGGGCCTCATCGGGACTGGGGCGTCGGTTTGCGACCATATTGGCGGCGAGCGGTGCGAAAGTGGTGATCGGTGCGCGGCGTGCCGAACTGCTCGACACGCTTGCGCAGGAGATAGCGGACAATGGCGGCGAAGCGCTGCCGCTGGCGATGGATGTCACCGACGAGGCCTCGATCATCGCGGCCTATGACGAAGCCGCAGCACGCTTCGGCCCGGTCGATACGGTCATTGCTAACGCTGGATTGAACGTCGCAGGCAGTTCTCTCGGGCTGGAGGCCGACGCCTTCGACCGGATCGTCGCGGTCAATCTGCGCGGCGTGTTCCTGACGGCACGCGAAGGTGCGCGGCGCATGGTGGCAGCCGGATCGCAGGACCGCGAACATGGTCGCATCACGATAATATCGTCAATCACTGCGCATCAACCGGGGGCGGGCATTGCCCCGTACAGCGCGACAAAGGCTGCCGTCGCCCAGATGGGGCGATCGCTGGCGAAGGATTGGACACGCAAGGGCATCAACGTCAACGTGCTTTGCCCCGGCTATATTTCCACCGAAATGAACGAAACGCTTTGGGATCAGCCGGCGGGGCAGGGGCTGCTCGCGTCCTTTCCGCGAAAGCGCGTTATGGACAGCGACGCGCTTGACGCGATGATCCTGTATTTCTCGTCCGATTCGAGCCGGAACCTGACCGGTTCGGTGATGACGATCGACGACGGACAGACGCTTTGAAGGTTTGGCATACCAGGGTTGGTCGGTGCCAGATCGCATGTTGCGCCGCCGAACTGACGCTGGTCTTCCCGGCGAACCGCTACCGCGGCTCGGCAAGTTGCGGGTCGAGCACGTCATGACGAGGGTCTCCGATGCCAATCTGGGGACCACGCCAGTACGCCCGGGTTTCGAGCTTGACGAAGCCGCGTTGGACACGTGGATGCGCGCGAATGTTGCGGACTATCAGGGGCCGCTGATCGTCACGCAGTTTCGCGGTGGGCAATCCAATCCGACTTACCATCTGGCCACGCCGAAGCGACGTTACGTCCTGCGTCGCAAGCCGCCCGGGCCGCTGCTGAAGGGCGCTCACGCCGTCGACCGCGAAGCCCGGGTGCTGATCGCACTCGATCGTTCCGGCTTTCCGGTAGCGCACGTGCACGGATTGTCGGTGGACGACACGGTGATCGGCACGATGTTCTACGTCATGGACATGGTCGAAGGACGCGTCGTCTGGGACGCGACCTTCCCTGACGTACCTGCCGAAGAGCGGGCTGCGTATTTCGATGCAATGAATGCGACGATGGCGCAGCTCCACGGGATCGATCCAGACGCGATCGGACTCGCCGACTATGGCAGGCCCGGCAATTATTTCGAACGTCAGATCACGCGTTGGTCGAGCCAGTATCTGTCCGACGATGCCGCAGGGCGGGACCCATATATGGACCGGCTCGTCGAATGGCTGCCGGCGAACATTCCCCTCGACGACGATGCATCGTCCATCGTGCATGGCGACTTTCGCTGCGACAATCTGATCTTTCATCCCAGCGAACCCAGGATATTGGCGGTGCTCGATTGGGAATTGTCGACACTCGGGCATCCGGGAGCGGATTTCGCCTATCATGCCATGATGTACCGGATGCCGGCACATATCGTCGCCGGGCTTGGTGGTGTGGATCCAGCTTCGCTGCGGATCCCGTCCGAAGAGACGTATCTGCAGGCCTATTGTGCTCGGCGTGGCTTGGCTTCGATGCCCGGATACGACTTCTACATTGCGTTCAACTTCTTTCGCCTCGCCGCGATCTTCCACGGAATAAAAGGCCGCGTGCTGAACGGTACGGCGGCGTCTGCCGAGGCACGCCAGCGCGTCGCGGTGCTGCCCGAGTTGATGGCGCTGGCCTGGGCGCAGGCGGAGCGCGCGACGCGTCGCTGATATTTGGAGAGTTGCGTATGTCCGATCCTACCGCATTCTGCTGCGTTGCAGCGCTTCTGCGCTGGCCTGGGCGCAGGCGGAGCGCGCGACGCGTCGCTGATATTTGGAGAGTTGCGTATGTCCGATCCTACCGCATTCTGCTGCGTTGCAGCGCTATGGGCGGTGTCAGCGCCCTCCGTGGCTCTTGCTCAGGTGCCCCCGCGACCGGTTCCCCCCGAACAGACGGCACAGCCTGCTACAACCAGCGCACTGCCAGACGACAGCGTCTTGCCCGCGCCCGATCGCTTCAAGCGGTTCGACGATCTTAGTCTGAAGGGTTGGGCAATCTCGTATCCCAAGGTTGCCGATACGATCCTCGCCGATCATCTGGGCGTTCGTGATGCGCTCGCCGATATCGGGATAGGCATTTCGCCGATCAATACGGCCAATTTCCAATATGATTTCTTGCAGAACGATCGCGGCTATCGTGGACCACAGCTTTATAACGGTCAGCGTGTAACGCGGACCAATACCACGGCCAGCCTCACCGCGACCTATGACCTCGGCCGTATTGGGCTCAAGGGTGGACAGATCGCGACGACATTGAGCATCGTCGACAACAGCTTTCCAGCAGTGAACGGTCCGAAGAAAATCCGGATCGGTCGTCTCCACTATTATCAGGATGTGATCGCCGGGGTGTTGGACTTCAAAGCGGGCTACATCGACAACACGCAGGAGTTCCTTGGGATCAACGTCGGTGGCAATCTGGCAACCGGAAACCTTGGACCGCAGGCGACGATCCCGTTCCAACTCGGTTTGAGTTATGGCGGGTTTGCCGCGCCCGGTATCAACGTCCGGGTACGATATGGCAACCGGAAACCTTGGACCGCAGGCGACGATCCCGTTCCAACTCGGTTTGAGTTATGGCGGGTTTGCCGCGCCCGGTATCAACGTCCGGGTACGATCCAAGGCCGGCTTCTACAACAAATTCGGTATTCAGCGCAGCTTGCCACCAGGGGGCGCGACAGCGGAAAACGCCGTAAACCCGGGAGGTTTTCGTTTTTCTCCGCCAGGTACTGGCGTCTTATTGATCGACGAAATCGGTTTCAATCGGGCATCGGCGCCCGGAACAAAATCTGCCTGGGTACGGTTTGGCGGCATTCATAACTCGACTCACTACACTCGCTTTTCCGACGGTGCACAAAAAGATAATTGGGCCGTTTTCGTCGCTGCCGATCGACAGCTGACGCAGACCGATCCGGCGAAACCCTTTCGCGGAATCTATGCCGGAGCGACATTCAACTACGCGCCACCGGAACAGAACTTCTTCACGCAATATTACGAAGGCCGCGTCTATGGCGTCGGTCTCATCAAAAGCCGTCCTTTCGATCTGGCGTCGTTGGTAACAACGTATAACGTGTATAGTCCGGAGGGACTGCGCGCTCGTGTCCGGACAAACCAATCATTCTACAAAGGTACCTGGGCTGCCACGGCCAGCTACGCCTATCGCGCTGCGGCGGGGATCTATATCCAGCCGGGCTTGGGAGTAACGGTGCATCCGATCTTCAGCCCAAGATTCGGGCCGGCGCTGAACGCCTACCTTAGCCTGATTACGTTGTTCTAGTTGCTGACCTTATATACTTTCCGACTGGCCTGGTTGCGCTGAAATGATATCGTCAAAGCTTTGTGTATTGCCATCGTACTAGGATGCTAACGATCAGACTTTGGCAATATACACTATCACTTTAAAGATGAATGAGTGTCCGAAGTTGGAAAAGGGGCGAGGCCCCCTAAACGTCCGCTTTTGGGTCAGCGTGAAGAGCGGTATCAGCGTCCGGATCAAGGATTTATTGAAATCGGTAAAATTTCTTTAAGGCAAAAATGCCAGAGGGCGATAATTCGGGACCATCAAATTACGAGGGGACTAAGCAATGACGAACGTTAGCAGATCGGAGCGTAAGCGACGCAAGAAAACGCGTGAAACTAACTATAAATGTGCGAGGTGCGACACAACTTTGAAGGATGGATGCGCGGACACTCATCACGATGTCGAACGTGACGATGAGCATTATACAGATGAACCGTATCGACATGCTTTGTGCAAGCCATGTCATCGAGGCATTCATCAGATCTTCCCCAATCGGGCCGTACCGCTTTCAGAAGTGATGGCTAAGGAAGCTTCAGGGGAAATTAAGATCATCAGGATCCCATGTACGAACTGCACATAAGAGCGGTCGCCGCTGCCGAAGGCGCTACGGCAATCGTAGTCCTTGTTTTTCACTGCAATCGCAGCTCCCAAACTCGATAATGCCGCTTCGGTATAATGTAAATTGAGGCTTCAACCAAACATTCCTCGCCAATCCATGTGCGGACCTAGGGCTTCGCAAGCCGCGAAGTTCGACATGAACGAATGTCTGGAGTTGGGAAGCGAGCAGGGTGCTCTAAACGACCGCTTGTGGGTCATGGAACATTGCGGTTACTTGGCGAGCTCGGTCCGGGCTCGTCGACATCCCCCCTTAAAACCGCAACGAACTTTCAACACCGAACTCCTGCGGCCGACCGGGTGTGTAGCGGTCGATGCCAAAGCCGCCGAAATACCCCGTACGGGCCTGCTGCGTTACCTTGTCCAAGACGTTGGTCCCGTAAACGCCGATCCGCCAGCGCCCGTCAGCGTCAGGCGAATAGTCGAGCCGGAATCCAACCAAGGCATAAGCCGGCAAGCGGCAAACATAGTCGGCCCCTGACTGGCACGCGGGCTTCTTGCCGACACCGCGGACGTCGACACTGGGTGTCACAAGCCCACCTCCAACATGCAGATCATAGGCTACAGCCGCGCTGTAGGTGTATTTCGGTGCGGAATTGACCGGCGTATCGAGCGTTAGCGTTACGGCGTTCGGGCGAATGCTGTCATAGCCCTGCGTCAGATACGAGACGTTGCCCCGTACCGTCAGATCCCGCACCGGCCGCAGCACGAATTCGCCTTCGAACCCTGCCTCGTGAGCAGACGCCGCGCTCTGAACCTGGCGCGTAGAGACGTTGCCGACCAGGACGTTCACGCTCGCCTGGATGTCGGTGTATTTCTGATAAAAGCCGGAGAGGTTGATCACCGCCCGCCGGTCGAGTAGGTCGAGCTTCACGCCGGCTTCGTACGACCACAGCTTTTCGGGGTCGTAGGAAGACGGGAAGCGTCCATCGACTGAAGGGCCGCCCAATTGCTGGTTGAAGCCGCCGGAATTGTAGCCGTGTGCGGCAGTTAGATAGGTGAAGACCGTGTCGGACCAGCGATAGGAAAGCTGAAGCTTCGGATCGAAGCCGTCCCAGTGATCGGTATCGCGCGCTGTGAATGGGGCACCACCGCAGTTGGCGATCCCTCCGAGAAAGTCGCCGTTGAAATAGCCGCACTGCGTTGGCACGCCGTTGTAGAGGAACGTGTTCTCCCGGCCGGCGAAGAAGACGTAGCTCGAGCCCGTCTTGCGATCATAGGTGTAACGCCCGCCGAGAGTCGCCTCCAGTTTCGGCGTGATCTTGTACGACGCCTGCGCGAAGGCTGCGTAGCTGCGATACTTGAGCGAGGCGTCGTAGACGTAGCCAAGCGGATCGATCCAGTCGGGTCCGGTATCCTGGAGGAAGTCCGTCTTCTGCTGGAAATAGAAGGCGCCCGCGAGAAACGTCAGGCGGTCGTCCAGGATGGTACCACCGATCGTAAGCTCCTGCGTGAACTGCGTGCTGCGAGTGTCATCATATTCCGCGTAGATGTCGTTCGGGGCGTTGTTCACTGGCGTGTAGAACTGGGCGTGCGAGCGGCGATACGCGGTGATCGAATGCAGGGCGATGCCGCCGCCCAGATCATAGCCGAGCCGGCCGTTTAGTGTCGTTGCGTCGGTGTTGTTGAAGGGGCCACGGCCCGCATAACGAGAGATACCGCCCGCATCGCCACTGCGCGCGATGTCTGTCACGGCCGCGCTCGTAGGCGCAAGGAGAGTGGCGCCGCCATAGACCGTGTAGTCCTTCCCGAACACGGGATAGGCCGTGCAATAGGGGACGGCGTGCAGGGCATCGTAGTTTTGAATGTATCCCGCCGTGGAAAGACAGCCGACGGGTATGGTCGCGCCGCCATCGGTCTTCGACCGATTATACTCGCCGAGCAGATCGATCGTGAGGGGCCCGCCCTTGTCGACACGCAGCTGAACGCGGCCCGACTGATTGTTGACGTTCCCGCTGCGGTCGTTGTCCAGAACGTGCTTGATATAGCCGCGTACGCTTTGCGTGCGAAAGCTTGCCCGGGCATAGATGCCATCGGTCAGCGGCACGTTGAGCGCACCCTCGGTATCGATCCGCCTGAAGCTGCCAGCGCGGACCTGCGCATAGCCTTCAAACCGATCGGTCGGACGCTGCGTCGTGAGCAACACCGCGCCTGCCGTCGTGTTCTTGCCAAACAGCGTTCCCTGCGGGCCTTTTAGGACCTGCAGCGACGCGACGTCGTAGAAGTAGAGGTCGTTGCCTTCCTGCCGGCTGACGTACATCTCGTCGACGTAGAAGCCGGCCTTTGTGTCCGAATTGACCTGATTGAACGTCTGTCCGATCCCGCGAATGGTGAAGCTCGTGCCGCCGGACAGCAGGGGTACCAGTTCGAGATTGGACACGGCGCCGCGCAGATCCTGGAAGTTGCGGATGTTCTGCTGGACAAGGTTCCTGCCCGACAGGACCGTCGCGGAAACCGGCGTGGTCAGCAGACTCTCTTCCCGGCGGCGAGCGGTGACCGTGATCTCGCCGACGTCGTCCGTAGGGGCGGCTTCAGCCGCGTTGGGCGACTGCGCGATCGACTGCGCAGAAACTGGCGAAGCGGCCATGCCTGCGATGAGTGCGAGCGCCGAGAGCGCGCGCGTCGTCGATGACGGATGTGCTGCCATGATACCCCTTTATGTCAGCGTTTGCCGCTGCTTGCCCTGTATGGCGATATCCCTATGCTGAAGGTGGGGATTGTGGACAGAGCTTTTGTTTTGCGCTGCATCGCTCGGCTTTCGGTGCCTGGCATGGCATGATTTTCATCCTGCAGATCAGGTTGCAGGCAATCGAGTGGGTGAGGGCTGAGAGATGGTCACCAAGCTGGTGGTGTTGCTGTGATCAGGCCAATCCTGAAGATGGGTGATCCGCTTCTGCTTCGCATGGCGCAGCCGGTGGACGATTTGGACGATCCGGCTCTGAGATCGCTGTTCGCGGATATGTACGAGACGATGGCCGCGGCGAACGGCGTCGGCCTGGCAGCGCCGCAGATCGGGGTCGAGCTGCGCGTCATGGTCTTCGGTTTTGACGACAACCCGCGCTATCCGAACGAACGACCGGTGCCGAAGACCACGTTGATCAACCCGCAGGTCGACATCCTGACCGACGAGACCGAAGAGGGGTGGGAGGGATGCCTTTCGATCCCGGGCCTGCGAGGATCGGTGTCCCGCCCGACGCACATCCGCTACCGTGGCATTGGCGAGGACGGTCGCGACCTCGTCCGCGAGGCCCGAGGCTTTCACGCACGGGTCGTCCAGCACGAGTTCGATCACCTGAACGGCGTGCTGTATCCGCAGCGGATCGCCGACATGACAAAATTCGGGTTCACCGACGCGTTGTTCCCCAACAGCGGCCTGGCCGCGCTCGAAACGGATCGGTGATGAGATCGGGTTCGAAAGACGCCAATGAGGTAGTCAGTCGAGACCGGGTCGGTCTCGTTCGCTCGCTCGGACGGTGGGGGCTGACGGCGCTTACGATTAATTGCGTCGTCGGCGCCGGAATACTCGGACTGCCAGGCAAGGTCTATGCGCTTGCAGGCGCCTCGACCGGCTGGGTCGTAGCCGGTGCAGCCATCCTCGCGTTAGCGGCCGCGCTATGCCTTGCGGAGCTTGGCAGCCGCATGGACGGAAGCGGGGGCCCTGTCGAATATTGCACGGCGGCCTTCGGTCCGGTCGCGGGGTTCGCGGCAGGCTGGCTCTTGTGGGCGGCGACCGTTTTGGCTGCAGCGTCTCTGCTCAACCTCTTCGCTACCATGGTGGCACCTGACGCACACACCATGATAGTGGTCGGTACGGGACTGGGACTGACCGTCCTGACCTGTGCAGGCATGGGGCGCTCGGCAAACGCGAGCGGTGCGTTGACCGTCCTCAAGCTCGGTTTGCTGGCGGGGGTGGCCATCGCTGGCCTTACCGCATCAGCGGCTCCCGCTACCTTACCCTCTACAGCTGCACAGCCCGTAACGGCGCTGATCCTGATGTTCTTCGCATTCGTCGGGTTCGAACGACCAACCGCGGTCGCAGGTGAGGTGGTAGACGCGCGCCGCGCAGTTCCGTTCGCCCTGCTTGCCGGTATGGCGGTGGTCACTGCGCTGTATGCAGGCGTGATCGCCGCATGCTGGCGCGGCGTGCCGAGCCTCGCGCTGAGCGAGCGTCCCGTCGGAGATCTGCTCGCCCGCTTGTTCGGGAACGAGGTTGCGCGTGGCGCCGAGCTCGCGGCCGCGGTGATCGTGCTCGGTACGCTCGTCAGCCAATGGATCACGGCTCCGCGTCTTATGCTCGCGCTGTCAGAAAGCCGCCAATTGCCGGTGATATTTGGCCGCATCGCGTCAGGCAGGGGGACGCCGGACGTGGCCATCGTGACGACGGGCATCGTCGCCATTGTGCTGGCGCTCGGAGGCGATTTCGTCACGGGCATCGCAGCGTCAAGCGCATCGCGGTTGCTGATCTTCATGGGGTGCGCCGCAGCGCTGCTGCGTCTTCGTCGCCAACGGGGCGCTCCGGACGCGCGCTTTCACTTGCCGCTTGGAGCGGCAGTCGCCACCTGCGTGATCCTGGTGTGTGGGGTGCTGCTCGTTGTGGCATCGGCCGAGCTTGCGCGGCTGGGTGTTCTGATCGTCGTTGGAGGATTGCTTTGGCTGATATCGAACGGGAGCCGCTGGTTTCAGCGGGTGTAGTCGACACCGCGGGTCTATCAGTCGCGCCATCCGGCCCGGTACTAGGCGCGGAAATCTCCGGCCTGCGTATCGATGGATCAATCGATGCGCCAGTGACCGCAGCTCTTCGCGATCTGCTGCTGCGCCACAAGGTCCTGTTCTTTCGGGATCTCGATCTCACCCACGAGCAGCATCTGACGCTGGCCAGGGTGTGGGGTGACCTCGAAGGGCATCCGGTCATCAAGCATGTACCGGGATATCCCGAGATCCTCGACATTCGCGGTTCGGAGGGACGCGTCGAGGACAACGCCGGCAACCAACGCTTCCAGACGCTCGACAAGTGGCATGCGGACGTAACCTTCCGCGCCGCACCCTCGATGGGGGCCGTGTTGCGCGCCCGTGAAATCCCGGAGATTGGTGGAGATACGTTGTGGGCCGATGCCGCCGCTGTCTACGCTGGGCTTCCCGACGACGTGAAATCCCGGATCGCAGGGCGGACCGCGACGCATGACCTGCTGTTCGATTTCGGCGACCGGATCGCGCCCGAGCGGCGGGCGGCGTTCGCTCAAGAGTTTCCGCCACAGCACCATCCGATCGTCCGCGTGCACCCCGAGACGGGGGAGCAGGTCCTGTTCGTCAACGCGAGCTTCACCAGTCGGATCGACGGGATAGATGAGGCCGAGAGCGCAGAATTGCTCGGGTATCTGCTCGATCGGTTCAAGGTGCCCGAATATCAGGTTCGCTTCAGATGGTCGCCGAACGCGGTCGTCATCTGGGACAATCGAGCGACGCAGCATTATCCCGTCGCAGACTATTGGCCTGCGCGCCGCAAGATGGAACGCGTAACGATACGCGGTGACATTCCGGTCTAAACGCTTCTTCGCTTCCACCATCGATGTGCTGCAAAGCAGGGCGGGCGCCGCACAGGCTCACAATGACGCAACCGAGATTAGCCGTCTGATGATGGGGCGGGGTGGTCATCGCAGGTTCGGGTAGCCGAAGCGGATCGCCGTTTGTTGCAGCGCGTGGATCGGGGCCAGCGCGTCGAGGTTCGCGGTGATGATCCCCGCCAGCCCGAGGCTGGCACGAGCCTCCGCAAGGCGTGGGTCCGTCATGACCTGTTGCAAGGCAAGTCGCAGCGCTGCGATCGTCTCGACGCCCGTCGCAGCGGACGTCACGAACGGCAGCGTCGGAGAGGCCGGGCTACGGGCGACGATCTTGAGGGGGGCGGTCAAATCTGGTTCGTGACGCACCAGCGTCGCATAGGTGACGGTGTCGATCGCCGCGATATCCGCGTTCCCTGCGACGATCGCCGCAACGCTGCCGCGATGCGATCCGGTCTGCACAACGCGAGCGAAGAAGGCACTGGTCTCGGCTATCGGCGCTAACGTCGCGCGGAACAGGTTCATTCCTGTGTTCGACTGCGGATCGTTGATTGCGGCGCGGGTGTCGCGGTAGTCGACCAGCGACCTCCGTCCATCGTTCGCGCGCGCCACCAGTACGCTGGCATGTGTCGCGTCGCTACTCGTGAACCCCGGCATATCGTAGATCGGTAAGGCGATCACTTGCAGGGCAAGGCTATCGTCGGCGATCAGCGGATAGCCGCACGCCTGCCCGAACAGCAGGTTCGGGTCCCGCCAGAGATCATGGACGTGGCGCGCCCGGTCGAGGACGTCGGGCACGCCGTCGACCCCCCGTTTGCGCAGGATGCGGACGATCGCGGACCAGATCCGGTCGTTGGCGGGCTGCTGCGCCGGATGATCGTACATTCCGAGCGATGCGACCAAGCGGTTCATGCGGTATGTTGCCGGGCACCAGGATGGAGCATGTCGTCGTGCGATCGAAACGCGAAACGCCGGACGATCTCGCCATAGCCGCGATATACCGGCGCGCCTTGCGCCACGAACCGGTCACGGTGGCTGCTGTGATAGGACGGGAGGCGATACCAGGGGAGCCCCGGACGTTCGTGATGCGCGGCATGGAGATTGTTGTTGAGGTACAGAAGCGCGAACAGGCCGCCGCGCTCGACGATGGCGGCGCGTCCGGGACTCGTGAGGTCGGCGCGATGCTCGGCATAGGAGCGCAGCATCGTCAGCGCGGTGCCCGGATAGACGAATGCCAGCACATACTTGGCGAGGCTCAGTCCGACATGATCCAGCCACCACAAGATCGCAGCTACGCCGAACAGATGCGGCACCCAGTCCCGCGCGACAGCAACGGGGTTGCGAACGGCGCGGCGCGCCTCGCTGAATAGGAAACGTCCGATCGACAATGCCGGGCCGAAGATCATCTGGCCAACCAAGGTCGATTGTAGCGAGGCGATCAGGGCGTCGTGTCGGGATAGGTGGTAGCGCGATTCAGGATCGTGTCGGGGATCGGTGATCACCTCGGCACCGTGATGCGCAATATGGCTTCGGCGATACAGGCGATACGGCAGCCAGAGCGACAAGGGGGCAAATCCGATCGCGCTGTCGATCCGGCCAATCCCGGTCGGATGGCCATGGATCGTCTCGTGCTGCAGCGATCCCTGCCAGGCGACCAGCCATCCGCCAAGGACGATCAGTACGGGCAGCGGAACTTGCGTATGAACCGCGGTAAGCGCGATCCAGCCGGCGTAGATCAGCACCGCGACCGTGAGCGTGGGCCACTCGATGACGGGCATCCTCGCGAAGAGATTACGCATATCCAACTCCTTGGCTGATGCCAACATCCCCGAGACCGATGGGAATTGACAGCAAGCAAAGGTGCGCAGCTGAGATAGGTTTGCTTCGTCACGAAGATACGCGAGCGCGCCGACCCCAAACACGAAGTATGATCTCCGCAGGGCGCTCACATTGTCCGACGTTCGGCCGATCTCGCTTACCGGCCGGCGTCCAGCTAGGCGTCCCCGATCGCTTGGATAATGCGATAGGCGGCAATAACGTCACGCTCGACGACAGCCGAGGTGAAGCGTTCGATGATGGCGCGCAGGCGATTGGTCGGCGCCGTCGCAGCATTCAGGAGCGGGCCATCGATTAGGCGACTGCCCCATTCCACACCCAGGCGCTGCGCTTCGTCATCGGCGCCGACGACGATCGATGGGAAGGGCAAGCCGATTTTTGGCGCCGCGAAGTTACGGTGGTCCAAGCTCGTGCCTTCAGGGGCGACCAACAAGGCGCCGGCAACGTTCGCGGTATAGGCTTTCGGTGACAGTCGCGCCCACCATGCGGCGGCCGCGCAGGCGCTGCCCTGCGCCAGGAGCATGACGGCACGATCAGACGCCGATACGGCGGCATCGATCCGCGCCGCCAGCGCCGTTCGCTCAGAAGCGGTACGGCTGCGAACAGCGATATGCTGCGGATCGCCAAACCGGGGAAACTCCTGAAAACGCCCGAATATAGGGTCGGCCTTTTCGGGAACGAGCGCGATGAGCGTCAGCCGATGGCTATCTAGGACAGCAACAGACACAATCCGGTCTCCCTCTCCGTGAATGCGTAAGCTGCCTTCTTCCGGTCGACGACGCAACGCAGCTCCTCAGATACGCGCCAGACCGTTCTATCTCGGGCTTCGGTGGAAATCAGAGCGATCCGATTTCACGCGAAATACCGTCCCAGTCGCCAAGTCACTTAAGCGGCGCATCTTCCTTCTCATCAAATAAGGGAGCAAAAAAGCTTCCATTTCATTCAAGACCAAACATTGAACGCGAGCACGTTGCGCTGCCCCGTTCACATTGGATCCTCTGTCTCTCAGTGCGATGCGAAGTAGGTCGCAAGATCATAAATGTAGTCGCGGCCACGATACAGGGCATCAGACGAGATGCGCTCGTTCAGTCCATGCGTGCCGGCCGTCGCAGGATCGTTCCACAGCCCTGGAATGCCATAGGTCGGGATGTTGAGCTTGCTCAGGTATGTTGCATCCGTTGCCCCGGCCGACTGGGTCGGGATGACCGGGATGCCCGGAAAATGCTTGGCGCCGATCGCCGCGATTGGCTTCAGGATCGCGGGATCCAGTGGCGGTGTCACTGCGACCGGGCGTTCCTGGATCTTGCTACGGAGCACCTTGACCTGAGGGTCGGCGATGACTTGCTCGATGGCGGCCTTGGTCTGGTCCGCGGTTTCGCCCGGCGCGATCCGGCAGTTGATCGAGGCAGTGACGCGCTGGGGCAGGGCGTTGGCGGCATGCCCGCCTTCGATCAGGGTCGCCACGCAGGTCGTGCGAAGCAGAGGATTCAGGCTCACGTCCGACGACACCAGCGCCGCAGCCTTAGCGTCGTCAGGTTGCTTCGAAAGCTGGACCATCGCAGCCCCGATGGCATCCTTCCGTAGGGCACCGGCCTGCGCCAGATACGCCGTCGAGACGGGGTTGAGGTTCACCGGGAATTGCAGTGTGCTGACCTTGGTGAGAGCCGCAGCCAGGCGATAGATCGCGTTGTCGGGTTGCGGCTGCGAGCTGTGTCCGCCGCGGTTGGTGACCTCCAGGATGAAGTTGCGCGGTGATTTCTGCGACACCTGGACGCCGAGCGTTTCTGGACCGCCGCCGGGTGCCGTCCGCCCACCGCCGCCTTCGTTGAACGCAAAGCCGGCCTTGACCAGTTCCGGCCGGTTGTCGACCAGCCAGCCGGCACCGTTGAGCACGCGTTCGTTCGATCCTTCTTCGCCGCAGGTCAGCGCGAGCTTCACGGTACGGCGTGGCTTGAACCCGGACTTCTTCCAGCGGATCAGCGTGTCCGAGAAGATCGCAGCCTGTGCCTTGTCGTCGCTGCTTCCGCGGGCGTAGAAATAGCCATCCTCCTCGATCAGCGTGAAGGGATCGCGGACCCAGTCCTCGCGCTTGGCTTCGACGACGTCGATATGCGCAAGCAACAGCAGCGCCGGCTCCTTGGCGCTCGATCCTGCGTAGGTCGCCACGAGGCCGCCGTCGCGTGGGCGCCCTTCCGGCACGTAGAGCGTGAGATCGCGGTCGGCGAAGCCAGCCGTGCGCAGCCGGGCCGCAACCTGCTGCGCGGCCTTGGTGCAGTCGCCGACCGACGAGGTCGTGTTGGTCTCGACCAGTTCCTTGTAAAGGCTGCGGAAGGCAGTTCGATCGGGCCGGTTTGCGGCGTCTTGAGCGGTCGCAGCGAGCGGAAGGATCAGGGCGACGGTCGCCATCAGGGCAGGCGCAATATGCTTCATGCTATGTCTTCCTGGTCGATGAGGTTTAACAAGGGCCGAGAACGATGACGTGGTCGACCCGGCAGGGGATCGTCAGAAACTCTTGCGGGCGTTGATACCGATCGTCCGGGGTCGGGAACTGACATAATAGTCCGGTACGCCGGTCGCCGAGGCAACCCGGTTCAGGCCGTATTTGTTGAAGACGTTGTTCGCGAACAGCGAAACGGCAAGTCCGTTCTGCGCATCGACGCCGATCCGCGCGTTGAAGATGCTGAAGTTGCCGATCTCGCGATAGAACGCATTGGTCTCTCGCAATTCGGTGTTCATCCGCCCGGTATAGGTCCAGTCGAACCGTATCAGCCCCGTCAGCCTATCCGTCAGGGGCGGGGAGTACTCGACACCAGCCGACGCCGTCGTCTTCGGGATATAGGCCAGCGTATCGCCGCTGCGGCCGGGAGCATTGATGAACCCGGTGGAATCGATCTGGTCCGAGGTCAGCTTGGCATCGTTGTAGTTGACGCTGCCATTGATGCTGAGGTGGCGGACCGGGCGAACGCTTGCTTCGACTTCGACACCCTCGACCCGGACGCCGGCGAGATTGTAGATGAAGTTGAAATTGCCACCGCCCTGCTGGAGCGTCGATACCGAGGTCTGTACCTCGTCCTAGTCGGTCCGATAGATCGCGACGTTGAGCGTTGCCTTCCGATCGAACCACGACGTCTTCGCGCCGAGCTCGTAATTCCACAGCGAGTCCGGACGGTAGACGAGATATTGCGCCGGCAGATTGGGAATGTTGTTGGCGCCGCCGGGACGAAACCCCTGTGCGGCGTTGGCATAGATCAGCGAATCACGCGTGATACGGAGTTCAGCGTTGAACTTTTTCACCCAGCCCTTGGCGTTGGCCTTGGTTTCCTCATAGGGGCGCGGTTCTTGGCCGTTGGTGAAATTGTAGCCGAGATACTCGCCGCCGACGGTCTTGGTATAATCGAAGTGGCGCAGGCCGACCGTCAGGGTCAGCGGCGACAGCAACCGGTAGCCGACCTCGCCGAAGAACGCGGTCTGCTTGACGCTGGTCAGGATGTTGCGACCGCCCAGATTGTCGACCGGATCGCGCTGCCCGCCGCTGACCGGGTCGCCGGCAAAGGGCAGGGTGTCTACGCGGTCGAAGCGATCCTCGTGGAACACGCCGACGGTATAGCTGAGTGGGCCATTCCCGTTCGAGCCGAGCCGTGCTTCCTGGATGAAATTCCGGACATAGCGCGGCTGATAGGCACCGAACGGCGCCTTCGACCGGGCATAGGCCTGATACGCGGTACGTTGTGCAGGGGTACAGGTCGTCGTCGGAATGCCCAGGGCGACGCGGGTATAGAGCGGGCACCACCGTGCGCCCGAAACTACGCTGGCGAACGCGGCATTGTTGTCGTTGGTGCTCTCCACGTTCCAGCGATACCAGGACGCGCTGGTCGTCAGGGTCGCGAAGCCGAGATTGAACCGCCCGACGCCGTTGTAGAGTTGCAGCTTGTCATGCCACGGCTGGAATATCTGGAAGTCCGCGCGGAACGGTCCGAGGACCGAATTATACTGCGCGGTGCCGTCAATGTTCTGGGTCTGCAGCAGCGCGGTCGCGGTGATTGAAACGTCGTCATTCGGCGTGAAGCCCAGCATGACGCGACCGCCTTCGAGCGTAGCGCGGTTGGTGTTCTTCCGGTCGAGCAGTGTGTAGTCGACATAGCCGCCCTGCCGCTCGCGGTAGCCGACGACGCGCAGCGCGAGCTTGTCCGCGATGATCGGGACGTTGAGCGCACCCTTCACGAAATAGCCGATGCCGCCGTTCCGCGTGGTGGTCGCCTGCAGTTCCGCGGTACCTTCGTATTTGCTCGCATCGGGCTGGTTGAACAACACGCGCAGAGTGCCGCCCATCGATCCGGATCCGTAGAGCGTACCTTGCGGACCGCGCAGGACCTCGACCCGCTCGACATCGAAGAGATTGAGGTTCGGCGTGTTTCCCGCGGGGTCCGAATTCGTCCCGGAAGGACCGGTCAGCGGCGTCTCGCCGTAATACAGTCCGACGGTGCTTTCGCCGGCCGCCTGAACGCCGCGGATCGAAACGCGCGTGCGTCCTGAATCGCTCTCCGTCAGCTGCAGTCCCGGGACTTGCCGAATGATGTCGGCGATGGTCGTCGCGCCAAGCTTGGCCAACTGGCCTTCCCCCAGCGCCGAGATGGCGATTGGCGTTGTCTGTACCGTCGATTGGCGACGGAGCGCCGTGACGACGATGTCGCCGGAAGCATCCGCACTTTCGGCAGGCGCGGGGGCTGATGGCACGTCCACGGGCACGGTTTGTGCCAGCAAGGGGCAGGGCAGAGCTACGGTCGTTAGAATTAAAAAGCCGGATCGCACGGATACTAGCATTCTGCCCCCATTTGTCGTTTCAGCGTGTCCTCTTCAGGCTCACGCTCCGGGAGAATGGACTCAAATCCTAGGTGCCAATGGGATATGGAATTGGAGCTGGCGAAGATAATCCATGTTGCACAAACCTGTCCGATCGAGGCCTCGTTCGAGCTGACGACGCGGCGTGGGATACACACGCCAGAAACAGTGTTCTCCATTCGTTCGTTTTGCGATATTCCGCTCGACCATGGTCGTCGAGCCCAGCCGCAAGATCATTCACGTCGATATGGACGCCTTCTTTGCCTCCGTGGAGCAGCGGGACAATCCGGCGCTCCGAGGCCAGCCGGTTGCGGTCGGTCACGCGGGGGCTCGTGGCGTCGTCGCGGCCGCCAGCTACGAGGCGCGCGAATACGGGGTGAAGTCGGCCTTGCCTTCGGTGACGGCACAACGTCGTTGTCCGAACCTGATATTCGTGCCGCCACGCTTCGAGGTTTACCAGCAGGTGTCTCGACAAATTCACGCGGTATTCTCGCGCTACACGACGGTGATCCAGCCGTTATCGCTGGACGAGGCTTATCTCGATGTCACCGACAACAAGGTGGGCTTGCCGACGGCGTGGCTCACCGCGAAAGCCATCCGTGCGGACATATTCCGCGAGACCGGACTGACGGCGTCCGCGGGAATTTCGTACAACAAGTTCCTCGCCAAGATCGCGTCCGATCACCGAAAGCCGAACGGTCAGTTTGCGGTCACTCCGGACATGGGGCCGGCCTGGGTCGAAACGTTGCCGGTCGCCCGGTTTCACGGCGTCGGTCCTGTCACCGCGGCTAAGATGAAGCGGCTGGGTATCGAGACGGGAGCCGATCTTCGCGCACAGTCGCTAGACTTCCTGCGGCGGCATTTCGGCAGTTCTGCCGAATGGTATTACGGCATCGCTCGTGCGCGGGACACGCGTTCCGTCAATCCGAACCGGGTCCGCAAGTCGTCCGGTTCGGAAACGACGTTCGACCGCGATCTGACGGACGAGAGCGAGATTGAAACCGGGGTGCTGCGGATGGCGGACGATGTCTGGAACTGGTGCGAACGGCGCCGAGCGTTCGGTCGGACGGTCACCGTGAAAATCAAATATGCCGATTTTCAGCAGATCACGCGAAGCCGCAGCCAACCGACGGTCGTGACCGTCCACGACCAGTTGCGTCAGGCGGCGATCGATCTCGTGCGTTCGGTCTTTCCCTTGGCCAAGGGCATCAGGCTGGTCGGCGTAACGGTGTCGAACTTTGCGGAGGCGACGGCGGCAGAGTTGGAGCAATTGCCGATCTTCGCAGCGCCCGCAGCGGCATAATGCTCGATCTTTTCGATATGCCGGTACTACCTGGGCTTCGTGCATGTCCCGACTTCCTCGATCGGGACGAGGAACAGGCACTGATCGTGCGGATCGACGCGACCGATCCGACCCCGTTCAAGTTCCAGGGCTGGACCGGCAAGCGCCTCACCACGTCATTCGGCTGGAGTTACGATTTCGAGGTGGGACGTCCGGTGGCTGCCGAACCGCTTCCCGATTGGCTGCTTCCGATCAGGGACCGCGCGGCACGTTTTGCCCAGCTGGACCCGACCCTTCTCGTTCAGGCACTGCTGATCCGGTATGATCCTGGCGCAGGCATCGGCTGGCACCGTGATCGACCGGTATATGAGGATGTCATCGGCATATCGCTCGGCGAGTCTGCGACGATGCGCTTCAGACGCCGGTGTAAAGGTGGCTTCGAGCGGGCTACTGCCCCGCTCGATCCCCGCGCCGCTTACCAATTAAGCGGAGCTGCTCGCCACGAATGGGAACACAGTATTGTCGAGATGGACCGACCTCGGTGGTCGATTACATTCCGCAGTCTGTCTATGATCGGGCGAAAGAATTTGGCTGGAGAACCCATATCCCGCTCTTAGAGCGTAACATGCCGTTCCGCAGAGATCTGATTAACGAATGTCCGAAACCGGACGGCGGAGAGTTACCCGCGAATGTCCACAACTGGGTCAGATCCGCGAGTCCAAGCCGGCTAGCAACTCAATGCAGTCGAAAGGCGGCAAGGGGCTCACAGGACGGGACGAGCTTTATCTCAGGAAGATGCGAAAGATCGCTTCTTCGCGGTATTCCGCCCTCCGCCGTTAGATCGGTAACATGATCGATCGCACGGCGTCGAGGATCGAACTCGGCTCGGTCCTTTGCATCCAGTCCGGTGCGACATCCGCCCATTCGACGATGCCGGTCCTGCCGATCAGTAGAACGGTTGGAAACGGCAGTTCCCACGTGCCCGTTCCGGTGACCGTCCCTAGCGGCGTCGCGGCGGCCTGGCGCGTTGCCGCATTCGCCTCGAAGACGATCCCCAACCGGTGCGCGAGTGCATTGTCGCGGTCGCTGGCGATCGTGAAATCGAACGCGTGACGCCGCTGGATCTCCGACAGCAGCGACGGGATCTGCGGGCTTACCGCAACGAGCGGTACGCCCAGATCGCGCAGGCTCGGCCAGAGCGCGCGCTGATAGACCGGCAGCGCGGTATTGCAGGCGGGGCACCCGGCGAACCGGAAGAAGATGAGCACGGCCGGTCCGTCGGCAATCACCGCATCGCGGCGTACGATCGTGCCGTCGATCCCGTCGAGCGCAAAATCGGGCATCGTGTCGCCCGCTCTTACTGCACTGCTTGGGTCGAAGCTTTCCACGAGATCGAAACGCTGGCCCGTGTTGAGCGCGAGCTGTGCCGGTGTCCAGCTGCGGTCGCGCTCGGCTTGTAGCGCGGCCAAGGCGGCGCGGACGGATTCGGTCATGATCGGTCTCCTTGTCGATGAAAGCTGTTGGCTGGATGCGCGAGCCCGAGATGGCCGCGCAGCGTGGACGAGGCGTAATCCCGGCGGAAAACCCCTTGCGCCTGCAGCAGCGGCACGACGTGGCGCAGCATCCGGTCGACGCCGGCCGGCATGAACGCAGGCATGACGACGAACCCGTCGCAGGCCTCCTCGATCAACCAGTGTTCCATCTGGTCGGCGACGGTGCGCGGGCTGCCGATCATCTTGGCGAAGGACAGGCTGGAGCCGTACCAGCGACCGAGGTCCGCAAACGTCCAGCCTTCCTCAATCGCCTTGCCGATGACGTAGTGGAAGCGGCCCTTGCTGCCCCGGATAAAGTCGCGGATGTCGGGGACGGGATCGTCGATCGCGTGACCGGCGAGGTCGTAGTTCATGCTGCCGGACATGAAGCTGAGCCCCGCCAGCGGTTCGACCAGCGCGTCGAGTTCGCCGAGCAGGTCGGCGGCGGCATCGTCGCTGTCGGCGATGATCGGCACCATGCCAGGCAGGATCTTCACCGCGTCCGGCGACCGTCCGGCGGCGGCGACATCGTCCTTGAAGCGGCGATAGCCGGCCTTGGCACGATCGATGTCGGGATAGACCGCGAAAACCACCTCGGCGTTGCGCGTCGCGAGATCCTGAAATGCGCCGGATGCGCCGGCTTGGATCAGCACCGGGTGACCCTGCGGCGGACGCGGCAGCGACAGGGGGCCCTTCACGTCGAACCACTTGCCCGCATGATCGGCATAATGGACCTTCGCCGGATCGCCATAGATGCCGGCACCCTTGTCGGGGGCGATCGCATCCTCTTCCCACGTATCCCAAAGGCGGCGGACGACGTCGAGATATTCGCTGGCGCGCGCGTAGCGGGTTGCGTGGTCGTAATGCTCGGCGCGGCCGAAATTATGCGCCTCGGCGTCGCTGACCGAGGTGACCGCGTTCCACGCCGCGCGGCCACTGCTGAGATGGTCGATCGACGCGAACATCCGGGCGACGTGGTATGGCTCGGTATAGCTGGTCGAGATCGTCCCGCCGAGACCGATCCGCTCGGTCGTGACCGCAAGCGCCGATAGCAGCGTAAGCGGCTCCGTCCCGCGCGACGCGCGGTAGCGGACCGTCGTTGCGAAGTGGCTGCCGTAGAGATCGTCCACTGCCAGCTTGTCGGCGACGAACAGCATGTCGAGCTTGGCGGCTTCGGCCTGTGCGGCGAGGCGGCGGTAGAAACCGAAGCTCTGATCCGCGCCGCTCGCCTGCGGATGACGCCAGCCGCCGTGGTGAATGCCATCCGCGGTCACGAACAGCGCTAGGTGCATCTGGCGGCTCACAGTGACACGCCGACGCGCGCGTAATAGGATCCGCCGCTGAGCCCGAACGGGGCGAACCCGCCATAGGCGCCGCTGCCATCGACCGCGATCAGGCCGTTACGATCGGGATAGGTGTCGAACAGGTTGTTGGCACCGACCGCCAGCGTGACCCTGTCGGTCAGGTCATAGCCGATGTCGAGATCAGCGACCCATTTGCCGCCGAACGTCCTGTCGCCGGTCGCGACGTTGCTCGACTCGGTGTAGCGGCCGTATCGCGTCGCGCGGGCCAGCGCATGGACGCGGCCGAGCGACCAGTCGTTAGTCAGTACCAGCTTGGTACGCGGCAGCGCGGCGACCAGATCGCGTTGCGCCTGACGGCCGAACAGCACGACGTTCAGCGAACTGAGTGCTGCCGGATTGTCGGCGATGCTGAGGATCTTGGTCTTGTTGTAGCTATAGGCAGCGCTCAGCCGGAACGCGCCGAGGCCGCTCGTGCGCAAGGTGTATTCCGCGACCGCGTCGATGCCACGCGTGCGCGTGTCGATCGCGTTGGTAAAGAACTGCGCGCTGTCGACGCCGGTCACACCATTGGCGATCAGGATGTCGCGGATCGCGGTGCCGCCGTTCGACGCCGTGCCGAGGAACTCGGTCTTGACGATGCGGTCGTCGACACGGATCTGATACGCGTCGAGCGTGAGGTGGAGGGCACCGGCTTCGTAGGTTATGCCCGCGGTGTAGTTGAGCGACTTTTCCGGCTTCAGCGGTTGAGCACCCAGCGCCATCGCCGCGGCGCTGTTCACCGGCAGGAACTTGGCGATCGTCGAGACAGGCGTGTTGCCGATCACCGTCGTGGTGTTCTGCGTGGTCGAAAATCCGGTCTGCGCGAGCGACGGCGCGCGGAAGCCGGTGTTGACGCCGCCGCGGATGGCAAGGCCGGGCGCAAGCTCGTACCGCGTCGAGACCTTGCCGCTGACCGTGTTGCCAGCGCTGTCGTCGTAATGCTCGAACCGGCCGGCGACGCCGATGAACCACGCATCGGTGACGTTGGTTGCCAGGTCGACATAGCCGGCCAAATTGTTGCGGCTGAGAGAGGCGGCGTCGGCGGGCGAGGTGCCGGTGAACGAGACGAGCCCCGGCGACGGATAGCGACCGCCATAGAGTTGCCCGAACGGCGTGTCGTCGACCGGGATCTCGTAGCCACCGTTGCGATAGCTGTCGGGTTCTCCCGCACGCGACTGGAAGCGTTCCCAGCGATGTTCCGCGCCGACCGAGATCGACAGCGGCTTGGCGAGGCCGACCTCGACGTCGCGGCTGAGGTCGAGATTGTTGACCCACAGATCCTGAATCTGGGTGCCCATGTAGAAGTTCGTCGGGCTGGTCGGCCCGATCGAAGGGTTCAACGTGTTCTCGGCACCCAGCCACACGTGATCCTGGCCGAAGCTGGAACTCAGGTCCCATGCCCAGCCTGCCAGATCACCCTTGAGGCCGCCGGTGACTTGGAAATCGGTTTCCTTAATCCGCCGATACGCCTGGAAACCGGTCGGGTAGAGCTGTGGCAAGACCGACACGCCGTTTGTGTTCGCTTGCCCGCCATAGCCGGTGGAGGAAGGGATATACGCGCCGCGCGCGTCGCGAATGTCGCGGTAGCTGAGCGTCGAGAAGCTGTAGAGCCGCAGTGTATCACCGACCGGTAGCTCGGCGTTGTACGAGCCGTTGATCATCTTGTCGCGGTTCGAGCGACCGTATCCGCCGGCATAGACATGGTCGAGCGTCGCCTCGCGCGGGTCCGGCTGGCCGTTCACCAGCGGCAGGATCCGCGGGACGGCATCGGCCGAGGAGTCCGCACGATCATGGTATTTGGCTTCGACCGCGGCGCGGAAGAACCCGCCCTCACCGAGTTGCGTGCCGTAGCTGAGATCGGTCTGAAGGAGCGGAGCGCCCTTCGAATATTGCTGGCCGCCGGTGATCGAGAAGCGTCCGCCTTTGGGGGCATCGTCGAGGATAATGTTGATGACTCCCGACACCGCATCCGAGCCGTATTACGCGGCCGCGCCGTCGCGGAGCACCTCGATGCGGCCCACGGCGTTGGTCGGGATCAGGTCGATATCGACCGGGGTCGAACCGCCCGAAATGCGCGAGAGGTTGTTGATCAGCGATGTGGTGTGACGACGTTTGCCGTTGACCAGCACAAGCAGGTAATCGCCTGAGAGACCGCGGATCGCGATCGGCTTGACGCTCGCGGAGGTCCCGCCGCCACCGAGCGCAGGCATCGTCAGCGAAGGCACGATGTTGCCAAGGATTTCCTTCAACCCGGTGCGCCCGGTCGCCTGCAACTCGCGACGGCTGATGACGTCGATCGGCACCGGGCTGTCGGCGACGGTCCGCGCCTGTCCGCCACGAACGCCGGTGACGATGATGGTGTCGTCGGTGCCACCGCCCGTAGCCGGTTCGGTCAAAGTCGTTCCGAGAGATGGCGGCGCGTCTTGCGCGAAGGCGGGCGAGGCGAAGGTCGCGAGGGCGACACCGGCGAGCAAGCGGGAGGTCGATGTCATGTTGATGTCCGTGGGCTAGGCGCGCGTCTCCGATCCTGCCGAAGCGGGGGCGCGCGAAGTAAAAAGACGAAGATTGGGCGGCCCCGGGCCGCGGGCGGGTCAGGCCCGCATTCGAAGCTTAGCGTGCAAGGGGTGCCCCTTGGTCGAGCGGGAGATACGCGTCGTCGAGCGGTCTATCGCCCGTCAGCGCGCCTGCCTTGCGGAACTGAGCGACGACATCGCGTTCCTCGGCCTTCACCGTGTCGTCGAGCGGTACCCGCGCCATTGGCAGATGCCTGGCATGGAACAGTGCGATCTTGAGCGGCAGACCGGTCTCCTTGGCGAGCACCTCGGCATAGTCTTCTGGATGCGCACGGGCCCAATCGAGTGCGTGGGACTCACGTTGCAGGTAATCGGTCAGGATCGCCTTCTTCGCAGTTGCCGCGCTCGCGTTCGCCGCGTCGAAACCATAACCGCTGAGATAGTCCGCGCCGTCGGCGACGACGCGCGCCCCTTCGGCGAGCGCGGTCCCGCTATACGGCGACCAGATCGACCAGGCATCGATCGAGCCGGTATCGAACGCCGCCTTGGCATCGCCCGGCGCGAGGAAGATCAGGCGGACGTCGGCGGGCTTGAGACCCTTCGCATCGAGCGCACGCAGCAGGAGGTAGTGGCCGACCGAGCCGCGCGTCGTTGCGATCCGCTTGCCGCGAAGACCACCCGCATCGTCGATCCGCGACCGCGCTGGCACGAGGATCGCGAGGCTTTCGCGCGGTCGCGACGTTGCGGACTGCACCGCCACCGCCTTGATCGGGCTGCCGCTCTGGTAGGCGAACTGGAACGGAGCGTCGCCGACCATCCCGACATCGACCGCACCCGCGCCGATCGCTTCCAGCAACGTTTGCGCGGCGGGGAATTCGGACCATTCGACGCGGTAGGGCGCACCGTCGAGCGCGCCCGACGCGAGCATCAGCGCCTTTGTGCCGCCGCGCTGGCTGCCGACGTGCAGCACGTCGCCGCTCGCCCCGCCGCGTCCCAGCCACGCATACAGGCCTGCCGCGAGCACGACGGCCAGCAGCAACGGCCACCAGCGCTTCAGGCCTTCCGCTGGAGGGGGCGGCGTCGCTGCCGCCCCCTCGTCATCCGTCCAGTCCGGCATCAGCCCACCGCCCGCTTCGGTTCGAGATCGCGTTCTGCATCGCGCGCGGCGATCAACTCGTGGACAACCGGCAGCAGGTCACGTCCGTAATCGATCGCGTCCTGCAACGGCTCGAACCCGCGGATCAGGAAATGGTCGATGCCGAGGTCATAGTAATCGAGCATCGCGTCGGCGACCTGTTCGGGCGTGCCGACCAGTCCGGTCGAATTGCCCTGCGCGCCGCCGAGTGCCGCAACACCCGTCCACAGCCGCTTGTCGACGCGGTAGCCTTGGTTGGCGGTGTCGAGGAGCCGCTGCGAGCCGGCGTTCGGTGGTGCGTGGCCGCTGGTTGCCGCACCGGCCGAGACGCGGAGGTCGCGGACCTTCTCGACGATCTCGTCGGCTTTCTTCCACGCAGCTTCTTCCGTGTCCGCAATTATCGGGCGCAGCGACAGCGAGAAACCGGGGTTGCGGCCATAGCGCGCTGCGGCATGGCGGATAGTGCCGACCGCCTCGCGCACCTGCGCCTGTGTCTCGCCCCACAGTGCGTAGACATCGGCATGGCGCCCGGCGACGTCGATCGCAGCGGGTGACGATCCGCCGAAGAACACGGGTAGATTGGTCGGCTTGATCTGGCTGAACGCCTGGCGGACGTTGTAGAAACGGCCGTCGTGATCGAACGGCGTGGCCGACGACCATTCCTGCTTCAGGATTTCTAGATATTCGGCGGTGCGTGCGTAACGATCGTCTTTGACCGAATGATCGCCGTCGCGCGCCATCTCGCTGTCCGCGCCACCGGTGATGATGTGGACCGCGACCCGTCCGCCCGAGAGCTGGTCGAGCGTCGCCAACTGGCGTGCGGCGAGCGTCGGCTGTGTAAAGCCGGGGCGGTGCGCGATCAGGAAACCGAGCTTGGTCGTGATCGCGGCGGCGTGCGCGGCGACGATCTGGCTTTCCGGGCTGTCGGAGCCGAACGGGATCAGCACGCGGTCGAAGCCACCCTTTTCCTGCGCGATCGCGGCGGCCTCGACATAAGCCTTGTCGAGCCCGCGCGCCTTGCCGACGCCGTGGATTTCGGACGCGTCGTTGAAACCGATATAGCCGATGAACTTGACGGGCATGACGTGTCTCCAGTGTTAGATGACGTAGAAGCCGTGCGTGCCGTCGCGCGCGAGCTGGTCGACCAAGCCGTATTCCCAGTCTAGATAGGCTTGCATTGCGGCGGCGGCGTTGTCGGTGCCTTCGTAGGGGCGCTTGTAGCGGTGCGTGGGGTCGCCCGGTGGGATCGTCGGGCCGGGGCCGGTTTCGAGGGGGGTGTCGAAACCGCCGTCGAGGACGAACACGTCCCACCCCATTTGCGCGAGCCACGACGCGGTCATGTCGGCTCGCGGCCCGATGTCGTCGGCGAGGACGATGCGCGCGCCGCGGACGGGCGCGGCGATGTCGGTTTCCTGCACGAGTTGGCCGCCGGGATAGGAGCGGAAGCCTGCGATGTGGCCAGCGGCGTATTCGTCCGGACGGCGTACATCGAAGCGGTAGAGCGTGCGTCTGGTATCGCGTTCGAGCACAGCTAGCTCGGCAGGCGTCAGGCGTTTTACCCCGGCGCGGTATGCGACGGCGCGGGCGGTGGCGGCGGTTTCGTCGCTCTTTCGTATTTCTGGCGCAGGACGGTCGCTACCATGCGCGAGCGACTGGCCGGCGAGCGTCCAGCCGATCGTGCCGTTGCGCAGCGCGACGACACGGTTGGGGATTCCGGCGTTGATCAGCGACTGCGTGCCGATGATGCTACGCGTTCGGCCGGCGCAGTTGACGATGATCGTCGTGTCGGGATCGGGCACCGCCTCGGCCACGCGCAACACGAGTTCGGCGCCCGGCACACTGGTCGAGCCGGGAATGTTCATCGTCGCATATTCCTCGAACCGGCGCGCATCGAGGATTGCGATGTCGGCCTTTTCCTCGATCAGCGCGGCGACGTCCTCGGCAGCGAGCCACGGCGTGTGGCGGCGCGCCTCGACCAGTTCGCCGAATGCCTTCGAGTAGGAGTTCACGTCCTCGAACACTTCGAAGCCCGCCGAGCGCCAGCCTTTGAGTCCGCCTTCGAGCGTCTCGATGTTTGTATAGCCAAGAGCGGCCAGCGCTGCGGCGGCGGTCGGCACATAGCCTTCGCCGTCATCGTACAGCACGATCGGTACGTCCTTGCGCGGGAGGCGGATCATCGCTTCCAGATCGATCCGATTGAAGGCGAGATTGGCGGCGAACAGCGGGTGCCCGGTCGCGAACGCGGCCTCGTGACGGACGTCGAGCAGCGCGATTTCGTGCCCGAGCAGCAGCGCGGTGCGGATCTCGGTTGGGGTGGTCATGCGGTGGCTCCCGAACGGTCCCAGAGGTTCGGCAGCACGGCGTTGGCATAGCCCGACACGAACCGCTTTGGCGTGCCCGCCGCGTCATAGGTGGCGCGTTCGACCGCGCCGATGTTGCTGCCGTAGAGGTGGATGCTGATCGACACCCGGTCGTCGAACGCGTTCGATACGCGGTGGATATCGCCGACCGACGGCGAGACGGCCTCGACTTCGCCGGCTTCGAGCCGCTCGATTGCGCCGACCGCGTGCAAGCCACCATCCGGGTAGCGCGCGAACCGTTCGGACAGTTCGGCGCCGCGCAGCACGCCGACCAGACCCCAGACGCGGTGGTCGTGGATCGGCGTGGCCTGTCCCGGTCCCCAGACGAAGCTGACGACCGAGAAGCGTTCGCGGCTGTCGCAATGGAGGAGGTATTGCGAGTAACGATCCGGCTTTGGCGCTGCGTACGCGTCCGGCAGCCAGTCGTCGTGAGCGACCAGACTACCCAGCGCCGTGCTGCCTTCCTTCAGCAGCGAGCGTTCGTCGCGGGTGCGGTCGAGCAGCGTGCCGATGCCGGTGACGAAGTCGCGCAAGCGGTCGAGGCGTAGGCGGTTTTGTACGAGGCTCGCCATCATTCGGCCTTCACGAAGGGCAGGGGCTCGTCGCGTTCGACGCCTAGCGATCCCAGCAACCGCTCGCGCAATGCCGTCGCGATTCCGGTACGCTGACCGCGCGGGACCGAGATGCGTTCCTCGACGACTATCCGCCCGGCATCGAGCACCAGTACCCGGTCGGCCAGCGCGATCGCCTCGTCGACGTCGTGCGTCACCAGCAACACGGCGGGCTTGTGCGCGCGCCACAGCGCCATCACGAGGCCGTGCATCTTGACGCGGGTCAGCGCGTCGAGTGCTGCGAACGGCTCGTCGAGCAGCAGCAGTTTCGGTTCGCGGACCAGCGCGCGGGCGAGCGCCACACGCTGCGCTTCGCCGCCCGACAGCGTCAGCGGCCAGACGTCGAGACGATGACCGAGACCGACCTCGCGCAACGCCGCTTCCGCCCGGTCGCGCACGTCCGGTCCCTTTAGTCCGAGCCCGACGTTGCGCCACACGCGCTTCCACGGCAGCAACCGCGCATCCTGGAACACGACGGCGCGAGAGGTCGGGATTGTCACGTCCTGCGCATCGGCGGCATCGAGTCCCGCGAGCGTCCGTAGGAGCGTGGTCTTGCCCGATCCCGAACGGCCGAGCAGCGCGACGAACTCGCCTTGGGCTATATCAAGATGGAGATTGTCGAGGACGGTGTTGGTACCGAAGCTGCGCGAGAACCGCGTAAGCTTGACGACGGGGCGGACGGGCTGCGGCATTGGGATGATGTGCGAGATAATCATGGGTCAGGCCTCCACGAGCTTGGGGCGCCACGCGAGCGCACGGTCTTCGATCAGGCGCACGGACTGGTCGGCGAGCAGGCCGAGCCCGGCATAGACAAGGAGGCAGACGACGATGATGTCGGTCCGCATAAAATCGCGCGCGTTGTTGATCAGGAAGCCGAGACCCGCCGACGCGTTGATCTGTTCGGCGACGACCAGGATCAGCACCGCGACCGAAAAGGCGTAGCGTAGGCCAACGAGCAGTTGCGGCAGCGCGGCGGGCAGGACGATGTCGGTGACGATCTGCGCGTGCGACAGGCCGAAGCTGCGCCCCGCGTCGATCAGCCGGACGTCGACGCCGCGGATGCCATTGTAGAGATTGAGATAGACCGGAAACAGCGTCGCGAACGCGATCAGCGCGATTTTGGGCATCTCGCCGATCCCGAACCAGACGATGAAAAGTGGCGACAGCGCGAGCGCGGGCAATGTCCGCAGCATTTGCACGGGAGAGTCGACCGCCGCCTCGCCCTCGCGGGTGAGGCCGGCGACCAGGGCGAGGACGATGCCGAGGCTCACGCCGATCACGAGGCCCGCCGCTGCGCGACCGAGCGATACGGCGAGGTTGGCGGGCAATTCACCCGAAACGACCATGCCCCACAGCGTCCCGAGCACCTGCGAAGGCGCCGCCAGCGTGCGGGTTGGGATCAGGCCGCTCCGGGACGCCGCCTCCCAGGCCAGCATGAGCGCTATCGGCGATACCCAGCGGCTACGCTGGAGCCTGCTCTGCCATGATCGGCTGGTGGATCGTTGGGACGTCTTCGCCATGGACAGCCTTTCGGACGCTCGTTTTCCAGAGCGCCTTCAATGCGTCTTCAATTCCTATCGGTTCAATAGAGAATAGCTTGCGAGCCTTATGAGTGATGCAAATACGAGCGAAAAACCGCATCAATCTCAGCAGGTTAGCTAACCGGGAAAGAAAGACTTTGCGGAAGTGAAGAGCGTCAATCTCCGCTGTCGGATGCGACGATCGAGCGAAGGACGACGTTGTGGAGCCGGTCGAGTACTGGATGTCGTGTGTCGTTGATGTGCAGGACATAGCCGACGCGGGGCAGGGCGGGGAGCCCGTCGTGGATCTCCGGATCGAGCCCCATCAAGGCATCGGTCCGACAGGTTATACCGATGCCGCCGGTTACTGCCGCGCGTAGGGCGGACAGGCTCGGCGTCTCCAGGACGATCCGGTAGGGCCTGCCCGCCGCCTCCAGCGCGGCGATCGCGGCATCGCGGAATCGGCATGGCTTCTGGAGCACCGCCAAGGGCAGGATCGCGGCGGAGGTCAGGCGTGGATTACCGAGCCAGTGCATGTCGGCGGTGGCGACGGCGGCCTTGTCGATGTCCTCGCCGATGCACAGGACGATATCGAGACGGTCGGCGGCAAGCAGATCGAGCAGTTCGGCCGATCCCGCGACGCGAACGTCGAGCGAGGCGTCGGGGTTACTGGACGCGAATACGGATAAGACGCCGGACAACAACGTCTCCGCGAAATCCTGGACGAAGCCGATCCGCGCGGGGCCGGCCAGGCTGCCGTCGCCGAGTGCTGCCAGCGCACGGTCGTTGACCGCAAGCAGCTCGCGCGCGTGCGGCAGGAACCGTTCGCCCTGCACCGACAGGACGAGCCTGCGTCCCTCCCGCCGGAACAGCGCGACCTGGAGCAGTTCCTCAAGGCGTTTCATCTGCAGGCTGAGCGCGGACTGGCTGACGAACACGCGGTCCGCGGCACGGAGCATGGAGCCGGCATCGACGATCGCGACGAAGCTGCGCACGACGTCGGTAGGAATGTTGACGGCCATAATCGGTCCTAGAAGCTAGGCGCTGATGCGTAGCAGCTAATCTGTATGGGTCCGATGAGAAACGAAGCCTCTCGCCTCCGGAAGGCGACATCATGAGCAGGAATCGAGGCTTGAAGCGGTCCGATCGCGGAGATTAACGAACGGCCGAAGCTGGGAGATGGCAAAGCAGGCCCGAACGTCTGCTTGTGGGTCTTCAAGCCAAGGTAGCATCAGAACGCCTACCTACAGTCGGCCTTGCTCGGAAATTTCAGCGATGCGATCACGAACAGTCYGAAGGCATTCATCCGCTCGAATACCAATCAAAAGCTCATTGCATTGATCAGCAATATAAACGGCGTTCTGGGCGGCTTGCTCGATCAAGGCCAGCTGCTGCGGAAGGCATTCATCCGCTCGAATACCAATCAAAAGCTCATTGCATTGATCAGCAATATAAACGGCGTTCTGGGCGGCTTGCTCGATCAAGGCCAGCTGCTGCAAACGGGCTTTCACTTCTGGCATATTTTTACCTCCGTCATCTCAGCAGATTTCGCGATGCCYTCTRGCGAACTCGATGTTCGCCGCCTCGTTTGAGATCKGTTTTCCAGCCATATTCGGGTYTCTTCCCGAAACTCMGCGGGAACCCGCGTGGCGGCATGATCAGCCATGTCGCGAAGTGTTCTCGCTTTCAGAACATCCTTCATCCGCGCGTCGGCTTCCAGCATCACGGCGTGGATCCCGCATACGCCGGACGTCGCCCAGGCAGGGGGCGTTTGACCGTACAAGGGGCATGCATGCCTAACATTGCGGCAGTCGAAGAGCGCTTTTTGGCCGTCGACTGCGAYCACGACGTCATAAAACGATATTTCTTCAGCCGATCGGGCGAGGCGAATGCCGCCCCGCATACCCTCGGTCGCGACGACTATCCCCGCCTTGTTAAGCTTRGTCGTCACGCCTGCCATGAACTTCACTGGCAGTGCGCGCAGCGTAGCCAGATCCTTTGAACTTGGCGCCGCTGCGTCGTCAGGCAAGTCAATGATGTAGAGCAGGGTATGRAGTGCATACTCGACTATGGAGTGCATACTCGACTTGATACTGAATTGCTAAGCACATTCTTACAATACCTACGTAGTCGAACTTTAAACCTTACTGGCAGATGAAAAGCCGCATCTTCAGCCGATCGGGCGAGGCGAATGCCGCCCCGCATACCCTCGGTCGCGACGACTATCCCCGCCTTGTTAAGCTTRGTCGTCACGCCTGCCATGAACTTCACTGGCAGTGCGCGCAGCGTAGCCAGATCCTTTGAACTTGGCGCCGCTGCGTCGTCAGGCAAGTCAATGATGTAGAGCAGGGTATGAAGTGCATACTCGACTGCCGTACTGATATGGCTCACGTGAAACTCCGACCCGGCGGGTAGTAGTTAAACCAATCGCTCGCTCACGGCAAACGCCGAGTTTCTCACGCTACCGAGCACCTGAGCGTTCACCTCCGCCCACGCTTTGACGCGAGCGGCAAAGGGTCTCACCGCGGTCGATTGCCAACAGCATCAAACCCCAGCATCTTTGTGCGTTTTCGATCGTCTTTTAGTTGTGCTAGATAGGGGGGGTAACAACCGGTAGCAGTCACGTGCCAAGCATACGAAGTAAGCCGATCTCGCAAACCTTGAGAAAATTAACTTAAATTATTCGAAAGGCGCTGAATGCCCGTCGCTCATTGTGTCGCAAACCTTGAGAAAATTAACTTAAATTATTCGAAAGGCGCTGAATGCCCGTCGCTCATTGTGTATCCAGCATGGCAGGGATCATTCTAGATTTTGATCACGGGTTCTGTCGACTGGTTCAGCGCAGGCCTGATCGGTTAATTGGTATATCGTACAAAGCTATTACCGCTCCTGCTGATCTCTCCAGAAGCAGTAAAATGCTTACGGGGCTGATAGATAAGGCCGCTCCAACCCATCTGCGCAAAGCATATGTACGTCCCGATGGCAGCCTTATAAAAGCGGATCTGTTGGTATCCAAGTTCGGCGACGAAGGACGTTTGATAACGACATTGTCTTGGATTGACGGGAGGCAGGAACCGTCACCGTCACGGCTTTGGAAAGCAGCCCTTCGGGTCAAGCATGTTTATGACGCGCGGCCATGTTTATGACGCGCGGC
>NZ_LMKH01000013.1 GCF_001421415.1 Sphingomonas sp. Leaf208 | reverse complement strand
CGACCCGACACCCGCCCGACAATCTCGATACGACCACTCATACGACCGGTCGTATGACTACTCGCTACATCTGCAGCTGGTTCGATAGTCTCGTCCGACATCACGGCCCCGTTCAAAGAGCTGCCATCAACCCGTTGAACGCTCCGCCTACAAGGCGGCCCTCAGACCGCGCTTACAATTGGGCGATGGGGTTCGTAGGCCTATCCGACGCGAATGCCGCTCGTTTCGCAAATGTCGCAACAGCAAGCGACTTCGATCCGTCTCGGCTCAGCGGCGACAGGTTGCATTCGGTTCTTCGTGAGCTCGCAGTTGAAGAAGAGAATACGGTAGTTTAGTTGCCCACGAATATTCCTTGGTCGTTACGCCTCTCCGACCGCAAGCGCTTCAGGTGCTAATGTCGCCGCGAACAAGCGTTCCAGCCTCAAAATACCATCCTGGCTAAGCTGAATATACCCCGAAGCATCGTCAATGACCTCCAGCAATCCACGCTGCGTCAGTGCCTTTACCCAACGGTCCATGGACTGGGCGGGAAGGCTTATGAGTTTGGCAACCTGGGATGCCGTGACCACTCGACCTTCTGCTTCTGCCAAATACATATGCAATAGGATCAGTCCGACATGATCACTAAACAGGTCCTTTCCAAGCTCTATTATGCGTGCATCATAAATATGCTTGACCCGCAACGCGGCTTTCCAAAGCTTTGACGGCGACGATTCTTGCTGTCCCTCGATCCAAGACAGTGTCGCTATCAAGCGCCCCTCATTACCGAACTTTGACACCAGCAGATCCGCTTTGATCACGCTCCCATCCGGACGTACATATCCCTTGCGTATGTGCGTTGGCGAGGCCTTATTAATTAAACCTACAAGCATCTCACTACTCTTTAACAGATCGTCAGGTGCAGTAATGACTTTGTACGACAATCCAACGAGCTGATCTGGTCGCCGTCGAACTAGCTGACAAAATCCCTCGTCAAAGTCCAAAATGATACCTGTCATACTAGATACACAATGAGCGACGGGCATTTAGCGCCTTCCAAATGAATATGCTGTGGTTCTGCCGCCCTTACGCAAGCTCGACTTGGCTCGATCAGTTCGTATATCTCTGTTAGCCGCGGACACAGACTCCTTCTAGCACATTTTAAAAATCATCCATAATGCACAGCAATTCTGTGATTTGGAGCGGTGACGATCGGGCGCGTCCATCACCCTAGCGCTTCGCGCTGAGGCGTGCGCGAAGCACCAGACGACTTTTCGAGGCGCGGCAAATTGAACGGTTGTCGTGAGCTAGCAAGCGGCTATAACTGCCACCGACGTAGTCGGAGTTTCAATTGAGCCATATAAGTACGGCGGTTGAGTATGCGCTTCATACCCTCCTTTTCATCATAGACTTGCCGGAAGAGGCAGCGGCGCCAAGCTCGAGGGATCTGGCTATCCTGCGCGCGCTGCCGGTGAAGTTCATGGCAGGCGTTATGACCAAGCTAAACAAAGCGGGGATTATCGTTGCAACCGAAGGCATGCGTGGCGGCATTCGCCTTGCCCGCCCGGCGGAAGACATATCGTTTTACGACGTGGTGGTCGCAGTCGATGGTCAAAAGGCACTTTTCGACTGCCGCAACGTCAGACATGCCTGTCCCCTGTACGGTCAAACGCCCCCTGCTTGGGCGACCTCAGGCGTATGCGGGATTCACGCCGTGATGATGGAAGCCGACGCGCGAATGAAGGATGTTCTGAAAGCGAGAACACTTCGTGACATGGCTGATCAGGCCGCCAAACGAGTTCCTAGCGAGTTTCGAGCAGAGACCCGAATGTGGTTAGAAAACCAGGCTCAAACGCGAAGGCAAAGATCGCATATGCCGCAAGACATTTTGAAATCCGCTAAAGTGCCGGAGATACAAGAATGCCAGAAGTAAAAGTACGTTTGCAACAGCTTGTTTTGATAGAGCAAGCCGCTCAGCAAGCTATGGATATTGCTGATCGATGCAATGAGCCTATTATCGGTATTAGAGCAGACGAATGCCTTCAGACGGTCCGTGAGCGCATTGCTGAAATATCAAAGCAAGGTCGACTTTAGAGGGCGTTCACGCACTGGCAAACATCGAGTGACCCAATACCGATCGTTCGGACTGAACCCACCGCGTTCCAAACTCGACCGTTCTGTCAAGTCTACTCCAAGTTCTAATTAGGTGGCCAGCCGCGGCTTGATCTCCGGCTGACCTCCCTACCGACCTGTTCAGGCGGCGATCGCTTCAATTCTGTGAGCGGCGTTCGCCATCGCCGCTTGATCCTGCTCCGGTCCGTACGCGATGCCTTCCGCTCGGATCACCTCGACGTCCAGGATGCCAAGAAAGTTAAAGATAGCCTCGAGGTAAGTCGACAGATGATCGTACGCGGCGAACGGTCCTTCAGAATAAATTCCGCCCGATGAGAGGACGAGATAGACCTTGCCGCTCAGCAAGCCGCGTGGCCCCTCGGTCGTGTAGCTGAAAGTTTGCCCCGCGATCGCTACATGGTCGACCCACGCCTTTAACGTCGAGGGCACCGTAAAGTTGTACATCGGCGAGCCGACCACCACGACGTCCGCCGCCTTGAGCTCGTCAACCAGCCCCTTTGATCGGCTCATCGTTTCGGCCAGCTTGGTGTCGCCGGTGTTCTCGGCCGTCCAGGCATGCCGGATCGTCATGTCCACGTGGGGAAGCTGGTTGGCGACGAGATCGCGGTACACGATTGTTGCGCCGGGATTGGCGGTTTTGAGCCGCTCGACGAGTTCACTGGAAAGGCGGCGTGTATGCGAAACAGCGCTGTCGCTCGCGCTTGAATCAATGTGCAGGATATTCATAGGGTAGCTCCGGTCTGGAAAAGTGACCTGGACCAGCTATGTGACCTCAAGCGCCCCGCCAAGAAGGCATTTTCGCAGGACCTAGTCACATGGAGCTGACCACCCCCGAACCAATTCACGTCGAATGCAAACGGTTCAGCAGTGTTCTCAGCCTGATTGGCGACAAGTGGACCGTAATGATCGTGCTTACGCTCACTGAACGGCCGCGCCGTTTTAACGACATTAAGCGCACCATTGGCGGCATTAGCCAACAGATGCTCGCCCGCACGCTGCGTGCGCTCGAACGCGATGGCATGGTGGCCCGCACCGTCCACCCAACCGTGCCGCCTCAGGTGGAGTACGCCCTCACCGCCCTTGGCCGATCATTAGCCGATCCGATCCGCGAACTCGGATACTGGGCCGGCACGAACATTGCGGAAATCGAGAGCAACCGGTTGGCGTTCGACGAGGCGAGAGGCAGCCAGTAGCCCGCCTGAAACTGCAAGGGCCAAGTCTTTGCATTGCTACTACCCGCCAGACGACCCATTACCCGCCGTTCCGATGCCGTTCGGCGCTACCCAACTCGTACCTCTCATTCAGACGCTACGCGACGCGATTCCCGTTCAGCCGCTTCACCAATAACAGACGGCCTCTTGGCAACGAGCGCTCTGACATCCAAAACTGCGACATGACGCAAGAGACCATCGCGCGACTGCGCATCAGCCTCAACGACATCGAGCCCGCGATCTGGCGCGTAGTCGAGATGCCGGTCACTGGAAGCCTCAAGATGCTCCACGACGTGATACAGGCCGCCATGGGGTGGCAGGATTATCATCTCTGGCACTTCGAGGCGGGTGACCGCCGCTACGGCATGCCGGACCCAAAATGGCCGGACCACAACATCGCCGCAGCCCGGAACGTAAAGCTTGGCGCGCTGATCGATCGCGAGGTACGCCAGCTTACTTATACCTACGACATGGGCGACTACTGGCGGCACACCGTCGTTGTCGAGGAGGTCGGACTAGGTGAGCATGAGACCAAATATCCGCGCTTCGTTGCCGGCGAACAACGCTGCCCGCCCGAGGATGTCGGCGGCCACCCTGGCTTCGAGCTCTTTCTCGCGGCCATGAGTGATCCGGCTCACGAGGAACATCGACAGCTACGCCAATGGCACGGTGGCACCTTCGACGTGCACGACATTGACGAGCTCACTGCGAAGCGTGCCGTCGCAGCGATTGCGATCCGCCGACATGCCGGCAAGGTAGCCTACGAAAAAAGCCGCGTCCGCCACTGACGGGCGGTGGCCACATCGAGCTGATGGCGCAACCGGCAGCAGTCGCGTCCCCCTGTCGTTCACGATACCGTGGATCGGCATGAACCCGACGCTTAACCTCCGCGTTGACTATCAAAGTTGAAAAGGATCTGTGATGAAAGTCGTAAGGTTGCCCGTGGGCAAACAATCACCGGTCGATGCCGACTGTATCCGGATCGAACAATCCGCTGATAAGATATTTAACTTAACTGGGTCCGCGCTGTGCGTTGGCGCAGATGACGGAGAGTCAGTGTCAATCGTTGGCGGACCAAGATTCGATAGTGCTAAGAAGGCTGAAGCAGCGGGTCTAGCTTGGGCCGCTAACTTCGGCGTTGAGCATTTGATTGTTATCACCGCAACCTTAGAGCACCCTTTAGAGCTAATAGAGATCGATAAGCCCCTCTGAGGCTCGGGCTAGCAGCAACGACCCACAAGTAGACGCTCAGAGCTACTTGTGGGTCTCCCAAAACCAGCCGTTCGTTCAGGTTTTGGCTAGCGGCGCTGATCTTCCCTGTATAGGTAAGCACCGCTGATGTACGAGCTCGATCAGGAAGACGTCCCGACCAATGGTAGGCTAATATATGATCAGAGGTATACGTACAAAGTAACTGTTATCGTGGCATGCCTGTCGCAATATCCTGAGTATATATGCCCTGACCAATGAAGTCTTCCTGAGCAGCATTGACCTCGCTTTCAAGAAATTTTACCAGTAAGTTTCCACGAGCGGTTTGCATAATTTCTAGATTCGCAACGATCCAGTAAGACCGTCGCAATGAGAACAAATCAGGACGAATTCGGTTCAATTCGGGCGCCGAAGCTGCAACAAAGCTTGGTAGAATACATAAACCATAGCCCTGCCGTACGAATTCAAGCTGCGCGTGAATACTGCTGCTTTGCAATTTTGGTCGCACCCGCGCACCAATTTTATCGAGGTAATTCAAATCTCGAACAAAAACCAAATCATCAATGTAGCCAGCAAACGGGTGATCTCCGTAATCCGCTTGCGTTACGATCGGTGCGCAGCGCGAAAGATACTCACTCGATCCATAGACATAGAGATCATAGTCCGTCAGCCGCGATATGTGGAATCGCCCAGTTACTGGAGGCTGAAGCGTAATTGCGATGTCTGCTTCTCGCCGTGACAAGGCAACTAATTGCTGTAGCGTGATGAGGTCGATCGATAGGTCGGGATGCGCGGTACCAAATGCTGCCAGCCGCTCCGCCAAGAAGAAGTTCCCGATGCCCTCCAGCGCGCTGATCCGTAACCCGCCGGATATGGTCGTGCGGCCCTGACCCATCTCCGCGCTGGCGCGGGTTGCTTCCTCTTCCATTGTCTTGGCCGATATCAGAAGCCGCTCGCCTGTTACCGTCAAGCTGTACCCCCGCAAGTTGCGTTGAAACAGCTTTGCGTTCAGCGCCCGCTCCAAGCCTTCGAGGCGACGGATAACGGTAGCATGATCGACCGACAGCGACCGCGCCGCCGCCGATACGCTGCCACCTCGCGAGATCGCCAGCAAGAAGCGTAGATCATCCCAATTAAATCGCTGCATCGGCGCCCCTTCGGTGTTTGCGCACCATATAGCTGCAAAACTTTTGGCTTCCGTGTCGGAATAGACCCCCTATGGTATCGATAACAAGCGAAACCGCTGGAAGAGGGTAAACATGGAATTGGATCGCCGCGAATTTGCGGGGCTGTCGGCTGTTGCCGCCGGGATCGCAGCCGCTTCAGCCGTTCCTGGCATGGCGGCTGACGCTGCAGGACCCTGGCATCGCCGCGTCAAGCGCGTATTCCATATTAACTTCAACGAACTCGATCCCGTTGCGATGGACGTCACGGCGTATGCGGATCTTCTGGCCGCTGCAAAAGCGCAGGTGACCTTCCTTAGCGTGACCGGTTCGGTGTCCTTCTATCCCTCTGCCGTACCCGACTTCTATCCGGCCGCCGGACTGAATGGCCGCGATCTGTTCGGCGAATGCGTGACCGCACTTCGCAAGCGGGACATCCGCGTGGTCGGGCGATTCAGCCCAGACATCGTCCAGTTACGTGCCGCCGAACGCCACCCCGACTGGTTCCGTCGCGACAAGGCCGGCGCTATCGCCCGTGAAGGCGCCGGCGGTGGCGTCCTGCCCCCGACCTACGGTGAAACCTGCCAGTTCACCGCATATTACGACAAGCAGATCCCGGCGATCATGCGGGAACTCATTGCGCGGTATGATGTCGATGGGCTCTACACCAATGGCTGGCCAAACACCCATATCCGCAAATGCTGGTGCCAGGCCTGCCGCAGCATCGTCGACGCAGACAGCCCAGCCTATGTGCCCGCGTACCAGAAGCGCGCCATCGAGTTGTGGAACCTCTACACCGGTATCGCCAAGAAGGGCCGAGCGGACCGCTTCTATACCGGCAATCTGGGTGGCGGCCTTCGCGGCGGCGAACTCGACCTCACCGCAATGACGACCACCGCCGAGGTATTCCTGGCCGACAACCAGAACCGTGGCGCCGGCCTGCCCGTATGGGACGACGCGCAGCAGGGCCGCATCGCGCGCGACATCATGGGCGATCGCCCGGTCTTCAACCTGACCAGCGCCTGGGCCCGCGGCAATACCAGTTGGTGGCGCAACGGCACCGCCAACGCCGCCGAAACCCGTACGCGCATGGCGCAGACGCTCGCGACGGGCGGGGCGATCCACTATCACTGGCTTGGCGCGCAACAGGGGTTTAACGAAGACCGCCGCTGGCAAGCGATCGGTCGCGACTATCTGGCATGGCAGGCGGCGAACGATCCGCATTTCCACACGGTCCGTTCGCTGCACCGGATTGCGCTCGTCACTTCGCCGCTTACCAACCGCCTTTACCCGAAGCCGGCGGGGAGTGACGCTTCCGACAGCATCCAGGGCATGTACGCGATCCTGCTCGAGGCGCGCATCCCGTTCGACCTGTTGACCGCGGAGAACCTGACCCGCGCAAAGCTCAAGCAATATTCCACGGTGCTGCTACCCAACGTAGCAATCCTGACGGATGCGCAATTAGGATTGATCAGCAGCTTCGTCGCTGACGGTGGATCGCTGATGACCAGTTTCGAGACGGGGCTTTACGACGTACAGGGCAAGATGCGCGCCGACTTCGCACTCGGCGGGCTGTTCGGGATGCGGCGCACGGGGACGCGAGACGACAGTCATCGTCCCCTGCCCGGCAACGAAACGCCCTATCCGGCAACATTCGCCCATCTGCAGCGCATCGAGCGGCCGCATCCGATCACGGAAGAGTTCAAGGATACCAACTGGATCCTAGGCCCGAACTGGTCGATCCCCGTCACGGCGCAAGGCGAGCCCGCGCTGACGCTGATCGATCCCTATCCGATCTATCCGACCGAACAGACCTACAGCCGCGCGCCCGCGACGAAGAAGCCCGCTCTGGTGCTGCGGGAAAAGGGTGGGTCGCGTCTCGCACACCTGACGGGCGACAACGAGGGGACATATTGGCGGACCGGTGGCGACGATCTCGCACGGCTCGTGGCCAACACCGTTCGATGGGTCGCAAACGGTGATGTCGGGCCATCGGTGGAAGGCGACGGCCTGATCGAGACGTTCACGTGGCAAACAGAACCGGGATATGCAGTCCACCTGCTGAACTACACCAATCCCAACGCGTACGCGAATACGTTCCGGAAGGAATACGCGATCGGGCCGCAGGAAGTCCACGTGACCTTGCCCGATGGCAAGCCGATCCGGCAGGCGAAGTTGTTACGTGCCGGCACCGCGCTCACCTTCACGCAGACGGGTCGAGACCTGCGTTTCATCGTGCCGCGCGTTGTCGAATACGAAGTTGCTGCGTTCGAGACCTGAACAATGCGCCGGGGTGAAACCACGACGCCTAATTAATCAAGAAGAGTCAAAAAAAACAGGAGAGGTTTTATGAACAGGGTTTCCCTGCTTGGGGTAAGTGCGCTTGCCATCGCGACAGTTCTGGGGTCGGCCAGTGCCTTCGCGCAGACCACACCTGCCGGTGTACAGCCGACGCCAGCGGACGGTATCGCGGCAACGACCACCGATGCCGCCGCAAACAGTCGCGCGGATGGTCCGTCGCAGGATGCCAGTGGCGCCGTGCAAAACGTCGATGCCGATCCCGCCAGTACCGACCAGCCGGCATCCACGAGCGACATCGTCGTCACCGGATCTCGTCTGACGCGCGGCTTCACCACCCCGACTCCCGTTACGGCCGTCAGCGCCGCGCAACTCTCCGCCACCGCACCGAACAACATTGCCGAAGCGATCAGCAACCTCCCTGCCTTTGCAAACTCGGCCAATGCCAACCGTACCACGGGCGGCTCGCCGGCTGGTACCGCAGGCCAAAGCATCCTGAATCTTCGTAGCCTCGGCACGCAGCGCAACCTCATCCTGCTCGATGGTCAGCGGGTAATCGCATCAAACGCAGCGGGCGGCGTCGACATCAATCGCTTGCCGCAGTCGCTGGTACGTAGCGTGGAAGTCGTGACGGGCGGTGCGTCTGCTGCTTACGGATCAGATGCCGTCTCGGGCGTCGTCAACTTCATCCTCGACACGCGTTTCACCGGCGTAAAGGCGCAAGTACAGCAGGGCATCTCGACGTATGGCGACACCCCTTCCACGCTCGCCAGCGCGACCTGGGGCGGCGCATTTGCTGATAACAAGTTGCACGTCGTCCTGAATGCGGAAATCTTCCACCAAGACGCAGTCAACTGGGTCACGCGTGGCGGACGCCCGTGGGAGCAGGTACCCGGCGGTCTCGTGGGCAATCCCGTTGCCGGCGCCCGCCCGCTCCGCTTCATCGCCCCCAACGTGCAGATCGCGAACGGCGCGAATGGTGGCCTCATCACCAACACCATTCTGCGCGGTACGCAGTTCGCCGCGGACGGTACGCCGTTTCAGCACGACTATGGCACGATTTCGAACGGCAGCTTCCAAAGCGGAGGCAATGGTGATTATCCGCGCCAGCCGATTAATCCTAAGCAGGACCGCTACAACTTCTACGGTCATGTCGAGTACGACGTTTCCCCGAACATGACGGTTGCGGCTGAAGGCTTATACGGCGTATCGCGCAACAAGATCGTACAATATCCAAACTACATGTTTGGACAATACGCGTATACTATATTCAGCGGTAATCCGTATATTCCGACAGCCATCCAGTCCACAATGACGAACAACCGCCTCTCGTCATTCACGCTGGGCAAAAACATGTCGAACACCGACTTTGAGACCGAGAAGTCGCGGCAGGAACTCCAGCGTTATCATCTTTCGGCCAAGGGCGATTTTGGTAACAACTTCCATTACGAAGTTCACGGAATTCACTCGCGTTCCGAACAATATGAAAACGTCTACAACATGCCAAACTTGCGGAACGCTTATGCTGCAGCTGATGCCGTTCGCAACCCGCAGACCGGGCAGATCGTCTGCCGCTCGCAATACTATAATGCGGCGGGCGCTTTTGTCCCCGGCGGGACCGGGCTCGATGTCGGGTGTGTGCCTACCAACCTGTTCGGCGGCGGGATCGGCCTCGCGTCAGGACCGATCACACAGGAAGCGCAGGACTTCATCTATGGCGCATCGATCAAGCGGCTCGTACTGAAACAGGATGTCGTCGACGCGTCGCTGCGTGGTCAGTTGCCGGACGGTCTGGCCCTACAGGGCGGCCCGATCGCCTTTGCGCTTGGCGGCACGTACCGCAAAGAATCGGGATCGCAGACCTCGGACGCGGTTTCACAGTCGCGCGTCGACTGCACCGGCGTGCGCGGTTGCCCCGCAAGCCTGATCGGCCGACAGGGTGGCTACCTGACTTTCGACCCCCAGCCCTTCGACGGTTCCTTCTCCGTCAAGGAAGGATTCCTCGAAGTCGGCGTGCCGGTCTTCAAGGATCTGCCTTTCGCACAGTCGCTCGACCTGAACGCATCGGGACGCGTCGCGGACTACAGCCTGTCGGGCACGGTCTGGAGCTGGAAGGCCGGTGCCACCTATCGTCCGATCCGCGATATCTTGCTGCGCATTACCCGGTCGCGCGACACGCGGGCACCCAATTTGCTCGAACTGTTCAATCCGTCGGCGATAACGTCCGGGACGATCGTCTATCAGGGCGTTTCCGTTCCGCAGACCACCTTTACGCAAGGCAATCAGTCGCTGAAGCCGGAAAAGGCCGATACGCTGACCGCCGGTTTCGTGCTCAGCCCGACCTTCTTCCGCGGCTTCAACCTGTCGGTCGATGCGTACCGGATCAAGATCGATAGCGCCATCGACCTGCTCGGCACCGGCGGCATCGTGAACCAGTGCGCGCTCGGCGTGCAGAGCGCCTGTGGTCTCATCACCACCCAGCCTGCTGGCGGCGGCATTGTTCTTGCGAACCCGTATCTCAACCTGTCGAACATCGAAACGCGCGGCATCGATATCGAAGCGCAATATGGCACCAACCTGGGCAACGGCCGACTAACGCTACGCGCGCTCGCCAACTACACCGATCGCTATCGCAGCCAGTTCCCCAATTCCCCCATTGTCGATGGGCTGTCTGCTACCGCCGGTCGCGTGCCATGGCGCGTCAATTTCCTCGGCACCTACAGTCAGGACGGCTTTTCGGCGACCGTTTCCGAACGCTTCATCAGCACCGGGAAATATGATGCGACCTATATCGAAGGCGTCGACATCAACGACAACAGCACGCCATCGCGCGCATATACTGACGTAACGCTAGAGCAGAAGATCGGCGAGGCCGGCAATTTGTCGCTGTTCGCGCAGGCGACCAACTTGTTCAACAAGGCACCACCGCTAGTCCCGATCCAGACCACGCTCCAGCAATATACCTACGCGGCGCTGTACGACGTCATTGGCCGGTACGTCACCGTGGGTGCCCGGTTTAAATTCTAGACTTGCCGCCCCTGTCTTCTCCCAGACCTATGGAGTGCTCGATGGTTGCCACCATTGCCCTGCCCCGTTTGATGCGCGTTGGTGAACGTGCCTTCGAGCAACTACCTTTGCTGTTGCGCGAACTCGGCCTGTCGAAGCCCTTGATCGTGACGGACGCGTACCTCAACGGTACCGGTCGGATCGCACAAGCGGTCGAGATGCTTGCCTTGTCGGGCATCAACGCCGGCATATTCGCCGACACAGTGCCGGATCCGACCGTGGATTCGGTCATGGCCGGTGTGCGCAGCCTTTCCAACGGCGAGTATGACTGTGTTGTTGGAATTGGCGGGGGGAGCCCGATCGACACGGCCAAGGCGATTGCCGTGATAGGGCGGCACGGCGGCGTACCCGCGGACTACAAGGTTCCGCATGTGCAGGACGTTCCGGGACTGCCCATCATCGCCGTGCCTACGACCGCCGGTTCGGGGTCAGAGGCAACCCGCTTCACCGTTATCACTGACGGTAGCACAGACGAGAAGATGCTTTGCGCCGGCATCGCCTATCTGCCGATCGCGGCGGTGATCGATTACGAATTGACGCTGACCAAACCCCGACGATTGACGGCGGACACCGGCATAGACTCGCTGACCCATGCGATCGAAGCCTATGTCTCTCAGCGGGCGAACCCTTTGTCCGACCGCATCGCACTCGCGGCGATGGAACTGATCGCCCCCAATCTGCGGCGCGTTTTTGACGACGGGAACGACCGTGAAGCACGCGAGGCGATGATGCTCGGGGCCACGCTGGCAGGCATGGCCTTTTCCAATGCATCGGTCGCGCTCGTCCACGGAATGAGTCGGCCGATCGGTGCGCACTTCCATGTGCCTCACGGGCTGTCGAATGCCATGCTGCTGCCAGCGGTCACGACCTGGTCGAGTCAAGGCGCCATCCCGCGTTATGCGCGCTGTGCGCGCGCCATGGGTGTCGCAACCGACGACGAGGGCGATCAGGCCAGTGTAGCGCGCCTCCTCAAAGAACTGACGTCGATAAACCGGGATCTACAGGTGCCGACCCCGGCGGCCTGGGGTATTTCCGCCGAACGCTGGGACGCGCTGGTTCCGGTCATGACACGGCAGGCGATCGCGTCGGGATCACCTGCAAACAATCCCCGCGTGCCGACCGCCGAAGATATCGCTATTATCTATCAACAGATTTTCGCCTGACGCGAACCAGCATGGTCGCTTTCGTAAAGCGGAGCCCTTCCTTCCTATTCTGATAGGTAAAACCTATAAAGCTCGACCTGCAAAGGGATATTGATGGACCTGTTTATATGTCTTGGAGCGCTCGGCACGCTGATATTTTTGGCCTATCGAGGCTACAGCGTCATTCTGATCGCGCCGCTCGTGGCAATGGCGGCGGTCCTGTTGACTCAGCCATCAGGGGTCGCGCCCGCCTTTAGCGGCTTGTTCATGGAAAAGGCCGCCAGCTTCATCAAGAACTACTTTCCAGTATTTTTGCTGGGCTCGGTGTTTGGGAAGCTAATCGAAGTTTCCGGCGCGGCGCGTGCGATCGTCGTCGTAATCACGCGCGCATTCGGGCCCAGGCACGCTATCCTGGCCATTACTCTGGTTGGCATGATCCTGACCTATGGCGGCGTCTCGATTTACGTGGTGGTCTTCGCCGTCTATCCCTTTGCCGCCGAGATGTTCCGCACGGCGGACATACCCAAACGGCTCATCCCCGCGACGATCGCCTTCTCCGCCCTGACCGTGACGATGGATGCCCTGCCCGGCACGCCGCAGATCCAGAACATCATCCCGACTACGTTTTTCAGGACCACCGCCTACGCCGCGCCGGCGCTCGGCATCATCGCCTCGATCTTCTCGTTCGCGCTGTGTTACGCGTATCTGGAATGGCAGCGTCGAAAAGCGGCCGCTGCGGGTGAAGGCTATGGCAGCGGCCATATAAACGAACCCGAGATATCGGAGGATGCCAAGCCGATGCCGCTCGCGTTCGCCTTGCTTCCGCTCATCATGGTGGGCGTAGGCAACCGCGTGGCCTTGAGCGTCATCGAAAGTTTCTACGGTGAGACGGCAACGGCGATCCTCAGTTCGCGGATGGCCGTCGCACCGTTGACGCAAGAGGTGAAGGCCAATGCAGCACTTTGGGCTGTCGAAGTCGCATTGCTGCTGGGGATCGTGGCGACCTTGATTATCGCCTGGAGTACCTTGAAGCCCCGGTTGGCCGCGCTAACGCAGGTCGCGGTTTCGGGGTCATTGCTCGCAGGCATGAATACCGCATCGGAGTACGGCTTCGGTGCGATCATTGCAGCCCTGCCGGGGTTTCACATCATCGCCGATGCACTCGGCAAGATCGGCAACCCGCTCCTCAATCTTGCACTAACCACCAATATATTGTCGGGCATGACGGGATCAGCCTCCGGTGGCCTGAGCCTGACGCTCGGCGCCTTTTCGGACCGTTTCATTCAACTTGCCGCTGATCACAACATCCCCCTCGAAGTGATGCACCGCATCGCATCACTTGCCTCGGGCGGCATGGATACGCTCCCACACAACGGTGCTATCGTCACACTGCTCGCCGTCTGTGGGATGACACATCGTCAATCGTACAAGCAGATATTCGGACTCACCTTGCTCAAAACACTGACTGCGTTTTTCACGATCGGTGTGTACTATGCGACTGGACTGGTCTGATAGGTTAGCATTCCGATGCGCCACGTTTTCAAAGGTATTCCGCCTCGGCAACCGCTCCCAGCATCCCCAGTGAGTAGTTACGCAGCGGTATCGAGGTTGCCAGTTGCAAACTTACCGCGACGTCCGCGCCTTGCCGCAGCAGGCAAGACGTCGACCATCGTGGCAGGTAAAGGGCGCCCATTCCGCTGCATAAGCGCTCCCGTCGAAGCTCCCGCCGGCCATCATAGCCAACTGCTGTGCCGCGCACTTAAACGCTTGAGGACCACAATCGCTAATCACGCGTAAATTGGACGTATCCGTCAGAGCGTTACCCCCTGCTAGGCAAGCGGGAGCTCTTGTTCTCGGCTGCTTAAGGACCTTCATGCATCGGGTCGGTGCCGGGCTCGGGCTCATCGTCCATCGGGCTGCCGGTATTTGGCGCGGCTGGCCTGAGCGGCTGCGTAACAGGTGGCTGTTCCACGTCGGGCTTTGGGGTGTCAGTTATCATGGTCGTTCTCCTTAAATGACTATGGCAATGCCAGCGGAGATGGCGATACCACCCCGCCGACGGACACCAAGATTACATGGTCGGAATAACGAAGCTTTGATCGATGACCGAACCGCCACTCGGCCAGCGCTGCGTCACGGTCTTCACACGCGTGTAAAAGCGGATACCATCGGTGCCGTACTGGTTCAGGTCACCGAAGCCGGACCGTTTCCAGCCACCAAAGCTATGGTAGGAGACTGGTACGGGGATGGGTACGTTGATACCGACCATCCCGACTTCGACCGAACTCGCGAAATTGCGCGCAAAATCACCGTTCCGGGTAAAGATCGCTACTCCGTTGCCATATTGATGCTGTGAGGGGTAACTCACAGCCTCCTCAAAGGTGGTGGCGCGTAGGATCTGCAGAACCGGCCCGAAAATCTCGTCGGTATAGCTCTGCATGTTCGGCCGAACATGGTCGAGCAGCGTAGGCGCAAGGAAATAGCCGTCCTCATACCCCTGCAGCGCGAAGCCGCGGCCGTCGAGCACCAGTTCGGCACCTTCATCGACCGCCATCTGGATATAGCTTTCAATTCTCGCTTTGTGCTGCGCGCTCACGACAGGCCCATAATGTGCATCGACATCAGTCGAGACACCGACGCGAAGCTTGCCAATCTCATCGACGAGCTTCTCGCGCAGCACCTCGGCCGTCCTTTCGCCGACAGGGACAACGACGGGCAGCGCCATGCAGCGCTCGCCTGCCGAGCCATAGGCGGCACCCAGGATGTCGGCGACGGCTTGGTCGATATCGGCGTCGGGCATGACGATGCCGTGGTTCTTGGCGCCGCCCATGCACTGCATCCGCTTGCCCGCCGCAGCACCACGGCCATACACATATTGTGCGATGTCAGACGAGCCGACGAAGCTGACCGCCTTGACGTCGGGATGGTCTAGGATCGCATCGACGACGAGCTTGTCGCCGTGGACAACGTTGAAGATACCAGCGGGTAGCCCTGCCTCCAGCGCCAGTTCGGCAAGCCGCATCGGAACCGAAGGGTCACGCTCGGAAGGCTTCAGAATGAAGGCGTTGCCGCACGCGATGGCAGGCGCGAGCATCCACAACGGAATCATCGCGGGGAAGTTGAACGGCGTGATGCCGGCAACGACGCCGAGCGCTTGGCGCATCGAATAGACGTCGATGCCAGGGCCGGCGCCTTCGGTGTAGTCGCCCTTTAGCAAATGCGGAATGCCACATGCGAATTCGACGACGTCGAGGCCGCGCTGAATGTCACCCCTCGCGTCAGAAATGACTTTGCCGTGCTCGGAGGCGAGCAGTGCGGCAAGCTGCTCCATGTTTTCTTCGATTAGCGCCTTGAACTGGAACATTACGCGCGCGCGGCGTTGCGGGTTGGTTGCTGCCCAGGCGGGCTGCGCGGCGCGCGCATTGGCAACTGCCTCAGCGACTGTGCCGACCGTGCCGAGATCGACCTGCGCCTGTACGTGCCCAATTGTAGGGGCGAAGATGTCGCCGGTTCGTTCGCCGGACCACGACGCCGACTGTCCGCCAATTAAATGCGTTACGTTGCGCATTATTGTTCCTTCCAAAGTGCCTTCTACGGTGTACGCTTTGCATTCCACCACCGGAACCACCGTAGAACCGCATCGGTTGTGCAAAAATGCAGAGTCTCGACTGGGACGATATCCGTGTCTTTTTGGCGGTCGCACGCGACGGTCGGCTGCAGGCCGCAGGCCGTACGCTCGGACTGGACCATAGTACCGTTGCGCGGCGCATGACCGGACTTGAAGCGGCGATGGGCGCGCGACTGATCGACCGTTCACCGCGTGGCGTCCTACTAACCCATGCCGGCGAACTGCTGCGTGAACACGCTGAGCGGATAGAGTTCGAAATGATCAGCGCCAGCGCCGAGGTTGGCGACGACGTGGGCACGGTTGCAGGATCGGTTCGGCTTGCTACTCCCGAGGCGTTCGGGACCTATCTGGTAGCGCCCAACGTCCATCGGCTGCACGCGCGGCACCCAACGATCGAGCTGGAACTTGCGCCAGAAAGTCGGTCGGTCAGCCTGTCGCGGCGTGAGGCCGATATTGCGATCGGTCTGACCCGCCCGCCGCGAGGCAGGGTGATCGCGCGGCGGTTAATCAACTATCGTTTGGGGCTCTACGCGGCAGCCGATTACCTCGATCGTCATCCAACGATCGAGGGGCTCGACGCAGTTAAGGCGCATCCGCTGGTGTGGTATATCGATGAGCTGATCGATATTCCGGAGCTCCGCTATTTTGACCAGATCGTCCACGACGCGCCCACGGTGTTCCGGTCGAGTTCGATCGCCGCCCAGCAGGCCGCTGTTGCCAACGGCTTGGGCCTTGGTGTTCTACATGTCTTTGCCGCCGAACAGGACCCTCGGTTGCGCCGTGTCTTGCCCGAAGTTGAGGTGACGCGCAGCTATTGGCTGCTCATGCACGCCGACCAGCAACGTCTGCCACGCATCCGTGCCGTCGTCGAATTTCTTGACGACCTCATCCGGATCAACCAGCAGCGTTTCTGATCGGTGCCGCATCCAGATCTTCGAGACAGCGGTTGCTGTTCGATATCAAATAGCGCGACGACGACGATCTGGAGGATCAGCAGCCCAACATTATCGCCATCACACCAGCGATGCCGTAGTCGGTAACAGTCAGATACTAAGAACGGCGTCTTGATCGTTGCGCCGCCCCCCGAATGACAGATCTATGATGCGCGAACGCGGACTTTCAGTTCAAGAAGTTTAAGGATGTAGATCGCGAACAGCAGTACGAGGAGCACGCAGATCGGAACGGTGAGGAGGAAGTCGACCGGGAGTAGCAGCGCCGGTCCGACACGTTTGAATTAGATCAGCCCCATCACCACCGCCAGCTCCGCGCCAATGATCGTCGACTTGCGCCTCGATGCATCGGCGGCATCGCCCCGATAGTCGAGCCAATTGCCGCACTGAGTCCCCTGATCAGTGTATAGCTGAACGAACTGGCGACACTCAGCCCTGCTTCGTAATGAAGATCGGCAGCGATGCTCAGCCATGACCCACTTGCAGTCATTCGCGGCCTCTTTCTGGCTCCCCAACTTTTGCCATCCGTTCAGTTTTCCCGCGGAGAAGGTTCAGAGCCTTGGCACTGCCCGCTGCCCCGCCAGCTTCCAACTGCGGCGTGGTGATCATTACGGCAACGGCAGAACAGGCTACTTCAGCGCCGACTTCCGCTTCAGCGCTGGAGTTCCTCGGTGCGCGAGGGTCTCAGTAGGAGGGACCACGGAACTCACGTGACACCAGCCGGTACAAAAAGGGCGACCGAAGCCGCCCGAGGGTACGCTGTCGAAAAGGGACTAACGACATGCAGAGATTAGGTTAAGTTAACTGCCCCATTAGTGCAACCCGCATCTGCATTTGAATGTGTGAGGCGTTTTAGGCGCCAAACTCCAGCCGTCTGCGTCCGGTTAACGCCATAGGCTTTGCCGCAAATATACGTCCCCAACTTTCGGCGTGTCATTTGAGTAACAGCCCGCTGCCAAAGTCAGCCTGCATTTTTACGATCTTTACAAATTGCGACAGTCTCACCTACCTTTCGATGCGTCCTTCAGGGGTCGCGCTTAGGCGTGATGAAAATGGGCGGTGCATCCGGGGATCGCAGTGCGGTCAACTGGTTCAGGTAGGGGATAACGATGAAAAGCATTTCGCTCACGACCAAAGCACTTCTGCTTGCTGCGGCTACGCCGTTTGCATTCGCAGGGACGGCAGCGTTTGCGCAGGACGCGACGGCGTCCGCGCCGGCGCAAGAATCGCCGGCCGCTACTCCCGTTCAAAACGCGGTGAACGCCACTACCGACCAGACTGATCCCGCGGCCGCGCAGACGGCCGGCGACGAGATCGTTGTCACTGGTTCGCTGTTCCGCCGCACCGACACCGAGACCCCTTCGCCGGTCACGGTCCTGACAAGCCAGACGCTGCAACGTGCAGGTGTAACGACGATCGCCGATGCTCTCCGCTCGGTCTCCGCCGACAGCGCCGGCTCGATCCCAACAGGTTTCCAGGGCGGGTTTTCGGCTGGCGGGTCGGCCGTTTCGCTCCGCGGTCTCGGCGTGTCCTCGACGTTGATCCTGATCGACGGCCTCCGCTCGTCCGCGTTCCCTATCAACGACGATGGGCACAATTCGTACACCGATCTGAATTCCATTCCCTTTAGCGCGGTGGAGCGCGTCGAAGTGCTCAAGGACGGTGCCTCGTCGACCTATGGCGCGGACGCGATCGGCGGCGTGGTCAACGTCATCCTGAAGAAGCGGTTCACGGGCGTCACCGGTACTGTTGAAGGCGGCATCGCCGAGCACGGCTATGGCTCGCGCTACCGCGCGAACATGACCGCCGGCGTCGGTGATTACGATACGCAGAACTTTAACTTCTACGTCAACGGCGAGTATCAGCGCGACGGACGCATCTCCGGTCGTGACGTGGGCTTCCCGTACAATACCAACGACCTGTCCTCGCTCGGCTTGGCCGATAACAACGCGGCCGACAGTTCGCTGACTACCGCAACAACCAACGCGGTGGTGGTACGCGCAGGGCAGACCGACCTGAACAATCCGCTCGCAGGCTCGATCGCGAACACCCCGAGTGGCCTGCAGGCTAACGGTAACCCGTTCTACAACTTCCAACTGCTGAACGCGAACTGCCCGAACGGCACCTACACCCTGACCACCGGCACCAATCGTGGTACCGGCTGCTCGCGCAACATCACAAGCGACTACAGCCAGGTTCAGCCGCTGCAGGAGAAGTTCTCCTTCACCAGCCGTCTCAGCCTGAAGATCAGCGACAACGTCGAAGCCTACGTATTGGGAAGCTATTCCCATAGCCAGGTCAACATCATCTACCCGACCAGCTCGCCGAGCGCGATCCGCCAGCGCCAGCCCTACGGCGCATCGCCGCTGACCGCATCGAACAATCCCGGCATCGTCCTGCCGCAGTACATCTGCGCATCGGGCATTAACTGCGCGACGTCGGCGACCCGTACGCTGAACCCCAACAACCCGTTCGCCGCCGAGGGCAGTGCGGCACGCATCTACTACCTGTTCGGTGACCTGCTGACCGGATCCAACCGCGGCAACGAGGTCATCCGTGGCGCGATCGGCTTCAACGGCACCTTCGACGGCGGCTGGGACTGGCGTGTCGAGGCCGTCGGCGCACGCGACAACCTGAAGATCGAGCAGTTTGGCACGCCAAGCATTGCCGGCCTGCAGCAGGCCGTGAACACGGGTGCGTACAATTTCGTGAATCCGGAACTGAACACCGAGGCAGTCCGGCAGCTGGTTGCGCCAAACATCCTGGCGCGTTCGTCCACCTCGCTTGCGTCGCTCGACGCATCGGTCAGCAAGGAACTGTTCCAGTTGCCAGGCGGTCCGTTGCAGCTTGCAGTCGGCGGACAGGTGCGTCGCGAGACGCTGGACAACCCCGGCACCAACCCGGACCTGTTGAATTACAGCAACACCGCTGCCGCGTTCGGCAAGCATACCGTCTCAGCCGGATATTTCGAGCTGAACGCGCCGATCGTGAAGCAGTTCGAAGTCAACGCGTCCGGACGTTACGATCATTATTCTGAAGGCTTCAGCCACTTCTCGCCGAAGATTGGTGCAAAGTTCACGCCGATCGAACAGCTTTCCGTCCGTGGTACCTACTCCAACGGTTTCCGCGCGCCCACCTTCGCCGAAAGCAACCCGCGTTCGAGCTATCCGGGTTTCGTAACCTTCGCACCGCCAGCTTCATTCGTGCTCGCGCATGGCGGCAGCTCCAATCCCTATGCTCAGTCCTACAGCGTGGGTGGTGGCTTCTCGGGCAACCCAGACCTGAAGCCTGAAAAGTCGCGCAGCTTTACCGGCGGGCTAGTGTTCGCACCGAACCGCGTGTTCAGCCTCACGGTTGACTACTACAACGTCAAAAAGTCGGATGTGATCGTGGCGGGCCCGAACGCCGGTGACGCACGTGCCGCGTACTACTCCCAGACCAACCTTGCTGCTGCGACCGCGGCCGTCGCCGCCATTCCGGGCTACTCGGTGGGTGCCGTCGATGCGATAGATCCATTGTTCCCGAACGCGCTGCCCCGCGTGCTCGTGATCAACGGTCCATACGTCAACGCAGGCTACTTCAAGACGCAGGGAATCGACTACTCCGCGACCGCGGCTATACCCATCAACGACGACGTCAAGTTCACCAGTCGCCTGGACGTGACCCAGGTGCTGAAGTTTAACGTCGACTTTGGCGATGGCGTCGTCCGCAAGTACGTCGGGACGCTTGGACCGTACGAGCTGTCGTCGGGTGCAGGTACTCCGAAGTGGCGTGGCAACTGGCAGAACACGTTGGAGCTGGGGCCGCTTTCGCTCACCGCAACGGCCTATTACGTCTCAAAGATCCGCCAGGTCGCAGCGGACGAAGAGGCGGCGGATGCCAACGGCAACATTGATCTTTCGTGCGCTACGGCGGCTGGAAGCCTTTATGCATATCCGACAGCTGAGTCGCAGGCGAAGTACTGCAACGTAAAGCGGTTCATCTATGCCGATCTTAATGCTACGGTGAAAGTAAATGAAGACTTCTCGTTCTACGTCAACGTCGGCAACTTCACCAACGAGAAAGCCCCACTTGCACCTGCGTCTTACTCGGGCGTCAACTATCTGCCAAGCTGGCACTACGCAGGCGTGGTAGGTCGCACCTTCCGTGCAGGTGCTACTTTCGCGTTCTAAAGTCCGGACTGTTACAAAACAGGGGCGTACGTAAGCGGCGCTCCTGTTTTGCTAGTAGCGTATGGATGACGCCAGTGCAGATATCGAATGACGCAGTCTGAGCCGTGTTACTGTTACGCGAAATTTGCGATGTTCTGATCAACGATATATTCGAGAACACGAGTCGGTATCGGATTGCAAAAATCGATATCAATTGCTTCCAGACTGCTCCAGGCGACCCAGCCGGAAACGTCGGCAAAATATGGGATTGCAATGTGTACGAATGTGCCGATGGTCACCCCAAGGCGCGTTTCAATTCCGCACCCCAAACTCGTGCAGTTTTGACCCGACCAGTTTTGTTGCCAAACTTGCCCGCGGTGATTGTCATAGCTCAATCAACGGCAATGCGAACGTCCGTTCGCTCGTCCTACGCCAGCCTAGACGGTTGGGGTTTTGATGAACGACACGCCATAGCCAATCGATAGCCGTCCGTCCTCAACATCTCATTACGAGCGCTGAACGGGGATGAACCGTGATCGCCGTTTTTGGCGGTATCGCAGGGCTGCGCGCATCTCGATAGGTGGATCGTCTGATTACCGAATCAGTCGACATCCGCGCCGACCCACAACTGGACGCTTAGCTTGCCATTCCCGCCTCCCAACTTCGGACGTCCGTTCATCCTAATATTCTGACCCACTTCCACCCGCCAAGGTATGAGTGGTGGTAAGTGGCATTTCCTAGAGCGCTAGGGAACCTCGAATGCGGTCAGTATAGGGTACGGTTCCGCCGATCCTGATCCGCACTGGTCGGCTAACCGGGCGAGCGCCTGTCGCGGTGATATCATTCCTGCAATGTTGGCATCCTGTCCGAGATGGGCATGGTGGTGGTCTCCAGCACGATCGCGGTGGGCGAGATCGGCCATGCCCTTGATGCAACCGGTGCGCTGACAGGTGATGGAGGCCTTGCTCTCACTCGTGCTTTCCCCCGCTTTGCGGACGATCTTGCGTGGTGGACGCAAGCTGGCTGCGCCCAGCGAGAGCGGCTCGCACCGCCCTATTGAGGCGGACGACGGACTGGCGTCCTCTTATTAGCACCGAACGCCGGATCGCGCTCGGTGCCACTCGTCCGTTCATCCCTTCGCTGCCGCTGCGGCAAGCTCCTCGAGGTCGAGATCATGTTCGAGATCGTGAAGCGTTTCGTCATCGATACGACCGGCACGGTGCAGGCGGACCAATTCGGCGCGGCCGGCTGTGACTGCGGCGATGATGACATCGAAATGGCTAGCGATCGCTGCGTTGCGCTCCTCCGCCGTACCGTCGAAGGCATCCGCTGCTGTGGCACGGGTCCGATAGCGACGCAGGAGCTGTGGATGGATGACCTTACCATCGGCCGCCACGGCCTCGCGCTCAACGAGGGCCAACTGCGCCTGGAACAGCATCATCTCGGCCGCGTGCAAATCGAGCGGCGGTCGCGCGCTGGCGTCATCGTGGGGCTTCACGGTCCGGATGACCCAGCCCAGCGACGTGCCCTGCACCAAGACGGTGACTAGGATCACCGCAAAGGCAGTGACAAGCATTAGATCCCGCCCTGGCATCGCCTCGGGCAAAGAGAGTGCGACCGCCAGCGTCACCACACCGCGCATCCCTGCCCAACTCATCACCACCGCCGCACGCGCGCCGAGCGGTTGCTGTCGCGTCCAACCGATGCGCCAAACGGCCGAGACGCCGGCGTCGACGCCGAAAATCCATAGGAACCGCGCGACGACAACTGCCAGGACGATGAGCAGCACGGGCTGCGCCATCGTATCCACGACCACGCCGAGCCCGCCGACCCGGTCCAGCAACCCTCGCAACGACAGACCGATGAGCAGAAAGACAGCGGCTTCGAGAAGAAACACGAGCACCTGCCAAAACGCCAGCGCTCGGATACGGACGCGCGCGTCGAAGACGACGTGTTGATACCAGCCACAGGTCAGGCCCGCGGTAACGACGGCAATGACGCCGGAGACGTGCAGCAGTTCGCCACCGATATAGGCGCTCCAACACACCAGCACGGTCGCTGCAACCATCAGCGTATCGTCGCCAAGCCGGCGAAGCAGAACTACCCAAAGCCCGCCGATCGCCGCGCCTACCGCGATGCCACCCACTACCAGTACAAGGAAGGTTCCCGCCGCCGCACCCATATGGAAGCTGCCGGTCAGCACCGCCGCCACCGCGAACCGGAACAGGACCAGCCCCGCAGCGTCGTTCAACAGACTTTCGCCCTCGAGTAACGTCGTCAGCCGGCGTGGCAATTTGACCCGCTGCAACACGGCACGAGCGGATACGGCATCAGGCGGAGATAGGATCGCACCAAGCGCGACGCAGGCGGCCCAGGGTAGCTGCAGCATCAGCAACCGAGTTACGATCGCCACAATCGCAGTCGTAAAGAAGACAGCGCCAACTGCCAGCGAAAGAATGCCGGCCATGTGACGCCGGAACGGAGCAACGGCGGTGAACCATGCCCCGTCCATCAGGAGGGGCGGGAGAAACAGGACAAGGACCAGTTCCGGATCGATCGCGATCCCGTGCACACCGGGCACGAAGGCGACCGCACACCCGCCGACGATCAGCGCAGCTGCCGGCGGTAGCGACAGGCGCCGGGCCAGATAGTGAAGTCCCAGCACTATTAGGAACATGCCGATGATCAGCTCGAAGTTCGCCGCTGGATGCACAAAGCCGCCCTTCTTTCCTGCTCGTCCGGTCGTCCTGCAATCTGTCCCGAACATCGTCAATGCCACCGGAAAGCGTAACCGGGCGCGGCTGCTTTGGCCGAGGCCGTTACCCGGCGATTGTCGTCGCTACGGTGGCCAGGCTAATGTTAGTGCTCAAAGGGGACAGCGCTAATGGAAACGATCGGCCGTGACCTGCGGGAGATGCAGAGGGTTCCGCTGCAGCCTGCCCATATTGCCGCGATCCGGGCGGCGGGGACACGCACCCATTATCGCAAGGGGACGATGCTGGCTGAAATCGGCGCTCCGGCCGACCGCTTCGTATATGTGGAAGATGGGGAGATCGAGGTCGTCAACCCGTTCACGGGCGATCGGCTGGTGCCCTCAACGCTGGGCCCCACCCAGTTTATGAGCGAGATATCGCTCCTGTCGGGAGGCACGTGGTCGCTACCAATGCGAGCAGCAAGCGACACGGACGTTGTCGAAGTACCGCGATCCGAGATGCTTCGGCTGATGGCGGAAATACCGGAGCTGTCTGACATCGTCATCACGGTCTTGGCGGCACGCCGTCGGCGGCAGCTGGAAGCTGGCGACGGCATGCTGGTGTTGGTTGGCGAGGCGGAGGACAAAGCGGTCAGGAAGGTGGCCGAGTTCGCCGCCCGCAATCGTCTACCCTATCGTTCCTACGCGCTTGGCAGTGCTGAGGCCGCCCATGTCGCCAGCAGTTGCGGAACCGCGCCGCGCGAACCCGTCGTGGTGTTCGGCCGCGACCTGGTGGTGAGCGATCCGACGCCGGAGAAAGTGGCACGGCTACTCGGACTCGATCAGGACGTTCCCGAAGACGAGGCATTTGATGTGCTGATCGTTGGAGCCGGGCCCGCCGGCGTGTCAGCCGGCGTCTATGCGGGAGCTGAAGGGTTGCGTGCGCTGGTAGTCGACGAGACCGCCATCGGGGGCCAGGCAGGCACCTCGAGCCGTATAGAGAATTACATGGGCTTTCCCACCGGCATTTCTGGCGCCGATCTCGTATGGCGCGGCGAGGTGCAGGCGATGAAATTCGGCACGCGCTTTGTCATGCCCCGGCGGATCGAGACATTGGATCAGCTCGACGACGGCGCGTTCTGTGCAACCTTCGCCAATGGTCAACGCGTCCGTGCTGCATGCGTGGTGGTCGCCACCGGGGTTCAGTACAGACGCCTGCCCATCGCACGCCTCGCCGAGTTCGAGGGGGCGGGCATTTATTATGCCGCGACGGAGAATGAGGCGCGTTTTTGTCGAGATACGGAGGTGTTGGTCATTGGCGGCGGTAATTCGGCTGGACAGGCGGCGATGTTCCTCAGCCGAACAGCGCGGCACGTTCGCCTGCTGGTACGTGGCGATACCCTGGCCTCGTCCATGTCTAATTACCTGTCCAGCAGGCTTGAGGCAGACCCCGCAATCACTATCGAATACGGCGCCCATGCCGTTGAGCTTCATGGCAGGGACAGTCTGGAGGCAGTGACGATCCGCAATGCAGACGGCGACCGCACCGTGGCGAGTTGCGCTGTCTTTGTGATGGTCGGCGCGGCACCCAATACGGGCTGGCTCTCCGAACTGGTCGCTCTCGACGGCAAGGGCTTCGTGCTAACAGGTGAAGCGGCCGGGGCTACGTCTCCTTTCGCCACGTCGTGTGCAGGCATTTATGCCGTCGGCGACGTTCGCGCTGGGTCGGTGAAACGCGTGGCGTCTTCGGTCGGAGAAGGATCAGTCGTTATCTCAAACGTATGGGAGCATGTGCGCGGCTTGAACCGTTCCTAATAGGAAATCGCTGTGCCTTTCTGACCGCCATTCAGCAACTTGGAGCGCGTTTCCCAGAAACCAAATTCACATTTGTTCAGATTGCTTGGAGCCAATCACAAATACCCACAGCACATCCTCTAAAGCCGAAAGATCGCCTCGCAGTCCGGAGATCTGATTGAAATTGGACCACTATTCCCTCTGCCCGTCGAGCCTCAAAATCCTCTAGCTCGGAAGCGGCCCGGCCTGACGGTAGCTTTCGATCAGGGCATCAAAAACGGACACGTCAGACCTGCTTCGTGCCAGGATCTGCGCGCCAGCAACCGCACCGTAGATCGCGTGGGCTCTGGCATCCGCGCTGTCGGCATCCCCCAATCCTGCGGCGGCCAGCTGACGGCTCAGCCATGCGACATTGACGTCGGCGAAGGCCTGGACCTCCTTTAGCACCGGCGCGGGAAGCTCGTCATGCTCCGCCGCCATGAAGCTGCTTAGGCACATCCGGTTGCCGCGCTCCAGCGATGCCCGGAAGATGCCAGGATATTGCCGCAACGCTTCCGCAGGCGACTTGGCCTTCTCTGAGATCGCCTCGAGATCGCGGGCGATGTCCTCCCAATAGCGTCGTGCGACCGCTTCGCCGAGCAGCGCCTTGTTGGCGAAGTAATAGTTGATGCTGGCCGCTTTGATGCCAACCGTCGTCGCCAGATCGCGAAAATTGATACCGCCATAACCGCGAGCCATCGCCGCCTCACGCGCCGCCAGCAGGATCGCTTCCCGAGCATTTTCCTTGATCGTCGCCATTATCGAACCTCCACCTGCCATATGGCAGGCAGGGGTTGACATCGCAAGTCCGTGACGGCAGTCACCTGCCTGTCATCTGGCAGGCAGGTGACTGATACGATATAAGCGAGACATCTGATGGCCGACAAGCTGACGCTCTTCACCTCTCCCTCAGCCTTCCCCAATCCACAGCGGCTACGCATCTTCATGCATGAGAAGGGCATCGCCGACCGCTTCGCCGAAACGGTGTACGACATGTCGCCCGTAGGCGAGCAACGCGGGTGGCCGCACCTAAAGATGAATCCCTGGGGCGAGACGCCGACGCTGGCGCTGGCCGACGGCACGTTTCTGAGCGAAACCTCCGCCATCGCACGCTACCTCGACGACAGCTTCGAGGGCCGCAAGGTCATGGGCGAAACGGCCCACGAGCGTGGGCTCGACCAGATGTGGGACAACCGGGTCTGGGTGCACATCCTCTACCCGATCGTCACCGCATTCCATGTGCTTCACCAGGGTCTCGGTCCCAAGTTGGAGCTGACGCACAACCCCGCCTGGGGCGAGCATTCGCGCAAGGTGGCGCTGGCGCATGCGGCGCTGGTCGACCGACACCTCTCGGACGGGCGCCCCTGGCTGCTGAGCGGAGACGAGCCGACGTTCTCGGACATCACGTTGGCGACGGCGATTGCCTTCTCGAAGTTCCCGATCAACGCCACCCCGCTAGATGAACGCTTCGAGTTTCTCGACGCGTTCTGGCGGCGCTGGCAAACCCGGCCGACCTTCCTGGCCGCTTATGCCGATGGTCAGAGTGGTGTTCCGGAACTCGACGCTCGCGCCTGAACTGACGATCTAGCGACAGCGGGTCGTCGCGGAGCATGCCCGTCGACGACCCGCGTTCCTCCCGAAGCTGTTCAGGCAATGGCGGACGGCATAGCGCCAGCGATCATCAACGCCAGCGAGCCTGTGGACAGCGAGCGCGCGCCGTAGCGACCCCCGCGTCAGGACGTGCAGGTAAGCTGATTAAGGCGTTGGGGGTTTAATTCGCGGCTTCGAAAGCGACCAAATTGCGAAGGTCCGATGGCTTCCCTATCAGAAACCCCTGAACCTGATCGCACCCCCATTGCCGCAGTATAGACAGCTGATCTTCGGTTTCCACCCCTTTGGCTACAATGACGGGCCCCAAGCTTTTTCCTAGCCCGATCGTCGCCTTGACGATTGATGCCGACGACGGGTTGTTGTGCATGGTAGCCACAAAGCTCCGATCGATCTTGATCTTGTCGAAAGTGAATTCCCTAAGGTTGCTGAGTGAGGAGTGCCCTGTTCCAAAGTCGTCCATGACGACCTTTGCGCCGGATTTTCGCAGGTCTCGGAGGGTCGCAAGGACGTTGTCCCGTTGGAAACCAAGGAGCGTTGCGCTCTCGGTAACTTCTAGTACCAGTCGGTCGAACGCGACCTGCCAACTCCGTGCCGCATCGTAGATTTCAGCCGCAAGGCCGACGGAACGAAACTGAATTGCCGACAGGTTCACTGCTAGTGACACCTTCGGATCCCAGGTCGATGCAGTACGAAGCGCGTGATCGATTATCCATGAGCCAATAGTGCCGATAAGTCCGCTGGACTCGGCGATGGGTATGAAAACGTCCGGCGGTATCTCGCCTAGGCTTGGGTGGTGCCAGCGAAGTAGCGCCTCATACGCGACGATCTCGAGCGAGACCGCGTCGGCGATCGGCTGGAAAACCAGACGGAACTCGTTCGAAGAGATCGCATGCTCAAGGTCTCTCGAGAGCCGCACGCGCCGGCTCTCCTCTTCCTTTAGATCCACGTTGTAGATGCGGGCCGTGTTCCTGCCGTCTGCCTTAGCACGATACAATGCAAGATCCGCAAGCTCGTGCAATTCGTCTCCCGTCTGACCCGGTTCGGAAATGGCTACTCCGATACTCATTTTGATCGCTACACCTTCGTCAGACGGCGCAGACGCCATCTTGAAGATGCGCGAGATCAGTGCTTCCGTGGACGCTGGTTGTGATCGCGCTACCTGAATGACAGCAAATTCGTCACCGCCGATACGCGCGACCAAGTCATCGCCGCGGACGCACGAAGTCAGTAGTTTTGCGGTTCGCTTTCGTGCGCCGCTATTCGGAAGCAGAGCGGGCCAACCCCGCGATTGCGGCAGCGATTGCGGAGCGGCTGCTGGCCGCCGATCGCAGCCAGGAGGCACTAGTGACGCTTGACGAAGCGGACAGTGCCTTCCGACAGGGCGGCTACTGGCCCAACTGGCAGCGTGTGCGGATCGAGGTGCTCGACGCACTAGGGCGCTCCAGCGACGCCCAGGAAGAACGCTGGCAGGCGTTCGAGCGCGGTCTCGATGCGGGATACCTCCGGGCGCACCTCAAACGGCTGCCGGACTTCGACGACATAGAAGCAGAGGAGCGGGCGCTCGGCGTCGTCTCACGCCATCCATCCGTTCACCAAGCACTCGCCTTCCTGATCGACTGGCCCGCTCTCGACCGTGCCGCCAGCCTCATCATGACGCGGATCGACGAACTTGATGGCAACGATTATGGTCTGCTAACCCCGGCAGCCGACGCGCTTGAGCAGCGACATCCGCTCGCTGCTACGCTTGTGCTCAGGGCGATGATCGATCTGTCGCTAGATGCCGCCAAGTACAAGCGCTACGGCCACGCCGCCCGCCATCTCCAGACTTGCGAGCATCTTGCCCGGCGCATCGACAATTTTGCGGGGCATTCAACCCACGCTAATTATGTAGAAGACCTGAAACGGCGTCACCCACGAAAAAGCGGTTTCTGGGATGCATGACCGAACCGTGCAACGCGGCATGACGCCGCGCCAGCACGAACAAAAACTGACCAGGCCACGTTGACCCACAAGCAGACGTCCCCGCCCCCTTCCCAGCTTCGGCCGCTCGTTCATCCCGGGGTTACGACCGCTTTGGGAGCCTGACCCTGCGAACTCGAATGTCGTGACAGGGCAATAGTTTAAGGAGCAGGCTGTCCAGGTCGAAGTTTTGTGCGCGATGAGCTACCGACGGCTTTTGCGAGAGGCTCACGCACGGGATGAGCGGCGACGCTACGTCGAACCGTAGGTGCCAATCCGGATTCCTCGTTCCAYAGAACCAGGATTGTAGCGATCGGTGCGGCGGTGAGGATCAGCAGGAAAAGGCCCATCAGCCATTCGTTGGGCTGTAGCGGCTGCGAGAAGCCACCGCTGGGCTGCATCGACGGGCTAGGTCGCATAGGGCGCCTGCCGGCTTTCCTNAGAACCAGGATTGTAGCGATCGGTGCGGCGGTGAGGATCAGCAGGAAAAGGCCCATCAGCCATTCGTTGGGCTGTAGCGGCTGCGAGAAGCCACCGCTGGGCTGCATCGACGGGCTAGGTCGCAWMGGGCGCCTGCCGGCTTTCCTAGGGTGAAACGGGCGRTCCGCGGTCGCTCGGTGGGCAGACGGCCTGATCTGCGACCGATCATAGGCGGCGCGTGCTTCCTTCTTCCCCAAAACGGAATACGCCTCGTTGATCTCTTTCGCACGAGCAGAGACATCCGCACCATGATTGGCATCGGGGTGATATTGACGRAGAAGCGCTTTCCACGCGGCGTGAATAGTTTCGCGACTTGCCGTCGAGCGCACACCTAAAACAGAATAATAGTCGGGTGAGAGAGCCATCTAAMTGTTACTTGCGGCGAAAACGCGAAAAAGGAAGGTCCGCCTAGGCAACTGCCAGCGGCTCAGGCGCTAACGTCGCGAARAACAGGCGTTCAAGCCTTATAATTCCATCCTGGCTGAGCTGAATGTATCCCAAATTACTGACCGGRATTTCTACGAGGCCACGATGAACCAGAGCTTTTAACCATCGATCCATAGATTGTTCTGGAATATTAATTAATTTTGCGACTTGTGAAGCYGTCACCACACGACCTTCCGCCTCTGCCAGATACATGTGAAGTAGAATCAGGCCCACATGATCGCTAAAAAGATCTTTTCCTAACTCGATGAGCCGCGCGTCATAAACATGCTTGACCCGAAGGGCTGCTTTCCAAAGCCGTGACGGTGACGGTTCCTGCCTCCCGTCAATCCAAGACAATGTYGTTATCAAACGTCCTTCGTTTCCGAACTTGGATACCAACAGATCCGCTTTTATAAGGCTGCCATCGGGACGTACATATGCTTTGCGCAGATGGGTGGGAGCGGCCTTATCTATCAGCCCCGTAAGCATTTTACTGCTTCTGGAGAGATCAGCAGGAGCGGTAATAGCTTTGTATGATATACCAATTAACCGATCAGGCCTGCGCTGAACCAGTCGACAGAACCCGTCATCAAAATCTAGAATGATCCCTGCCATGCTGGATACACAATGAGCGACGGGCATTCAGCGCCTTTCGAATAATTTAAGTTAATTTTCTCAAGGTTTGCGACAATGAGCGACGGGCATTCAGCGCCTTTCGAATAATTTAAGTTAATTTTCTCAAGGTTTGCGAGATCGGCTTACTTCGTATGCTTGGCACGTGACTGCTGCCGGTTGTTACCCCCCATCTAGCACAACTAAAAGACGATCGAAAACGCACAAAGATGCTGGGGTTCGATGCTGTTGGCAATCGACCGCGGTGAGACCCTTTGCCGCTTGCGTCAAAGCGTGGGCGGAGGTGAACGCTCAGGTGCTCGGTAGCGTGCGAAACTCAGCGTTTGCCGTGAGCGAGCGATTGGTTTAACTACCACTCGCTGGGTCGGAGTTTCACGTGAGCCATATCAGTACGGCAGTCGAGTATGCACTCCATACCCTGCTCTACATCATTGACTTGCCTGACGACGCAGCGGCGCCAAGTTCAAAGGATCTGGCTACGCTGCGCGCACTGCCAGTGAAGTTCATGGC
>NZ_LMKH01000012.1:0-602500 GCF_001421415.1 Sphingomonas sp. Leaf208 | reverse complement strand
GAGGTTGGCTTAGAAGCAGCCATCCTTTAAAGAAAGCGTAACAGCTCACTGGTCTAAACAAGAGGTCCTGCGGCGAAGATGTAACGGGGCTCAAGATACGTGCCGAAGCTTAGGGTGTGCCACTTATGTGGTACGCGGTAGCGGAGCGTTCCGTAAGCCTGTGAAGCGATCTGGTAATGGGTCGTGGAGGTATCGGAAGTGCGAATGCAGACATGAGTAGCGATAAAGAGGGTGAGATGCCCTCTCGCCGAAAGACCAAGGGTTCCTGCGCAAGGCTAATCCGCGCAGGGTGAGCCGGCCCCTAAGACGAGCCCGAAGGGGGTAGTCGATGGGAACCACGTTAATATTCGTGGGCCTGGTGGTGTGTGACGGATCATGTGTGTTGTCATCCCTTATCGGATTGGGATGGCTTCGAAATGGTTCCAGGAAATAGCCCCACCGTATAGACCGTACCCGAAACCGACACAGGTGGTCAGGTAGAGTATACCAAGGCGCTTGAGAGAAGTGTCCTGAAGGAACTCGGCAAATTGCCTCCGTACCTTCGGAAGAAGGAGGCCCTCACTATGCGCAAGCACTTTGAGGGGGCACAGGCCAGGGGGTAGCGACTGTTTAGCAAAAACACAGGGCTCTGCTAAGTCGGCTTCAAGACGACGTATAGGGCCTGACGCCTGCCCGGTGCCTGAAGGTTAAGTGGAGGGGTGCAAGCTCTGAAATGAAGCCCAGGTAAACGGCGGCCGTAACTATAACGGTCCTAAGGTAGCGAAATTCCTTGTCGGGTAAGTTCCGACCTGCACGAATGGCGTAACGACTTCCCCACTGTCTCCAGGACATGCTCAGCGAAATTGAATTCTCCGTGAAGATGCGGAGTACCCGCGGTTAGACGGAAAGACCCCGTGCACCTTTACTGCAGCTTCAGAGTGGCATTAGGAAGAAACTGTGTAGCATAGGTGGGAGGCTTTGAAGCATCGGCGCCAGCTGATGTGGAGCCATAGGTGAAATACCACCCTGTTTGTTTCTGATGTCTAACCTCGTTCCGTAAGCCGGAACAGGGACCCTCTGTGGCGGGTAGTTTGACTGGGGCGGTCGCCTCCTAAAGAGTAACGGAGGCGCGCAATGGTGGGCTCAGGACGGTCGGAAACCGTCTGTTAGAGTGCAATGGCATAAGCCCGCCTGACTGCGAGACTGACAAGTCGAGCAGAGACGAAAGTCGGTCATAGTGATCCGGTGGTCCCTCGTGGAAGGGCCATCGCTCAACGGATAAAAGGTACGCCGGGGATAACAGGCTGATAACCCCCAAGAGCTCATATCGACGGGGTTGTTTGGCACCTCGATGTCGGCTCATCACATCCTGGGGCTGGAGCAGGTCCCAAGGGTTTGGCTGTTCGCCAATTAAAGTGGTACGTGAGCTGGGTTCAGAACGTCGCGAGACAGTTTGGTCCCTATCTGCCGTGGGCGTCGAAATTTGAGAGGAGTTGACCCTAGTACGAGAGGACCGGGTTGAACATACCTCTGGTGTACCAGTCGTTCCGCCAGGAGCGCAGCTGGGTAGCTATGTATGGACGGGATAACCGCTGAAAGCATCTAAGCGGGAAGCCTCCCTCGAGATAAGATTTCATAGAGCCGTCGGAGACCACGACGTTGATAGATCGGATGTAGAAGTGCGGTAACGCATGGAGCTAACCGATACTAATTGCTCTATTCGCGCTTGAGAGTCTCACACCATCAATGACAACACTGGGCAACCAGCTAGCCAACGATGCGTGCGGATGATTAAGACGACGCCAGATTGCCAATCCCCTCGCCGTCGAGGGATTGGTCACAAATATACCACTAACCTTGCACGGTATCGATTTTAAAACCCCACCAATGCGAAAGCTGCGGTGGGGTATCCCAGATATGACGCGCTCGCATGTCGCACCGGCTCCATTGCCTGGTGGCTATAGCGTCGGTGTCCCACCCGATCCCATTCCGAACTCGGCCGTGAAACCCGACTGCGCCAATGGTACTATCGCTCAAGCGATGGAAGAGTAGGTCGTCGCCAGGCATTGAAGCCCGTGCAACATGCAAAACACACCATATCAAAAACCCAGTCACAATTTCTCATACACTCAGTTCCGCACAACGCGGACACTCGGGCCCCCTCAAAGTAATACTTTGATGGGATCTCGGCGCGGGGTGGAGCAGCCCGGTAGCTCGTCAGGCTCATAACCTGAAGGTCACAGGTTCAAATCCTGTCCCCGCAACCATATACTTTGATGGGATCTCGGCGCGGGGTGGAGCAGCCCGGTAGCTCGTCAGGCTCATAACCTGAAGGTCACAGGTTCAAATCCTGTCCCCGCAACCAACTTCATTTGCAACACCTCCGAGGGTTCACCCGCGGAGGTTTTTTGCGTTTCCGTTCCAGCACATAGCGACAGCATCGCAGCCAACTCACCGCGCAGGTCGATGGTGAGAACTCCGCCTTCCGGCATCAGCACCACAGCGCTCGATAAGCGCGCGCAACCGTTCGGACGCCTGCGCTTTCAGCGCTTCGTCCTCGAACGCTGCGGTGAGCTGTTCGACCTTCTAACGGTACACACGGCCGAGATCCGGGGTAAGCAGCCCGGGCTCCGGGGAAACCGTATCTGTGGTTTCCTGTTCGGCAAGGTCCAGTTCGGCGAGCAGGGCCTTGCGCCGCTCGGTCCAGATCTTCATTTCATCGACGAACACCATCGCATCCACGCCTTTGAGGATAGCCGCCTTCGCGCGCGAGAGCTTGTGATCGAGATTGGCCAGTTCGGCTTCCCGCTCAGGGCCGGCGCTGACCGTTTCAGCCGTCAGGCGACGCGTCTCTCCCTCATATTCCAGAAGGAACGCTGCAACGACATCGTCACGCAGCATCTGCCGAAGGTCATCTTGCCGGTCAGGAGATACCGCGGGCGTTGTTGTGCAAAGAACGGCAGGCTGATCATCTCGGTACGCGGTTTCGCGGTGTGGGCGAGCGTAGCCTGGCGGAATTTGACCCGGTCCCACAGCTCTAGAGGCACGATGCCGAGCGCCAGGGACTCGATGCGCTTTTCATAGCCGTACGCAGAGCCGCCGGGGTTCTTTCCCATCGCGTGATGACCCACCAGCGCATCGCGCATCTTGTCACTGTTGGCGCTCAACTGCTCGGCGTTGATCGTACCGATCATGCCGATGTGCAGCGGCGTGACTATGCCCTCCTTGCGCGTCGCCAGGAGGATGCCGCGAAACCGGAGACGGTCGAACAATGCAATCCACAAGGACCATGTCAACCTTCCGACCGGCTGATGTACGAAGCCAAGAACGAGGGAGGCGACGCGTTCCTGGAGCGGCTCGACTTGCGCTTGCCGAGATACGCGCGACAACAGAAGCGGCGTCGCACAGTCAGTGCCGGCCGACTGGTGTGCTGCGCCTTGCAGTGTCTCCCATCGCTGAAGATTTTCTGTCAGGCGAACTGCTTGCATCGTTCCGTACAGCACACCCGTGTCTCCGGCTTGACATTCTCGTGACCGATGAAGACTTCGATATCGTCGCAGGCGCCTGAGACGGGGGCGCCCGCCCGGGCGAAGTGGTCGAGCACGGACATAATCGCGGTTGAGGTCGGCTTCGATCAACGCCAGATCGTCGTCGCCGCGCGGGGCTATATGGCGGCAGCGGAAACATCGCTTCACCCACGCGATTTGACGCAGCATCGGTGTATCGGCTGGCGATCCTCCGCCGATGTTGCGCCTTCCCGCTGGGAATTCGCGAAGGAAGTGCGTGAACTCGCCGTCGCTGTCGACCGGGAAGTTACCACCGACGGCATAGATTTGATGGTCGGGATGGCCCCTTGCTGGCGCATGCCTGATGGTCGGTATGGAAGAGACGTTCGCGCCGCGGTTGGAGAATAGTCGGTTGCGAACGGCATTCGACCCGTTCTGTCCGTCACTCCCCGGACTTTCCTGCGCTACCCAAACCGGCGTCACCTCCCACCAAGCTGCGGGCGATGGTCGACCATGTAAAGGACTGACGCAGCCACTGAGCCCCCTCAGCCATGTTGATGGCTTAATATTGGGCATGTTCTTGGTTTTAAACCAGCGAAACTGCTTTCGTGTGAGCTTGCTGAGCCGATATCCTAGTTTCGCGAACGTTTGTTCATCAGAAGTCGGACAGTCACGGCCGTCTCTCTGGAAGGTGGCTTCGTCCCACTTCTCGACCTCCATGCGGCGCCGTAAGCGACGATTTACCTACATCACAAACGGTCGAAGTTGGGGGGGGGCGACAAGCCGACCGCCAGTGTCTGGTTGCGGATCGCACCGGAAGCGGGGGCGGAGTACATTCGTGCCCAATCCCCGCCATCCCTTTCCGCCCGGATCTGGACGCTAGCCGGGGCGGCAAATCGATCCACTAGATGTCGAGACCAAACATTCAGACCTCGGCGTCGCGACTCTTCGCGCCCGGCGTCGCTAGCCGCATGCGAAGAGCCGCCTCATGCCCGGCGCGGCGCTGCTGAACCCGGCCCATGACGTTGCGGAAATAGCTGTCCACCTCTCCGTAGGAAGGCATTGGCGCACTCACGGAAGGCGCGGGGAGGGGGGTGATGAGTTCCTCGGGGGCTATCGTCGTGATCGAAGCCGCGGCGGACAATTCTATGTCGGTCTTGCGCGCGCAGTGCAGGAAGCCGGGTAGATTGCCCTTTTCCTGGATCGGTGTCTTCATCAGCGCGGCGCGCTTTGCGACGGCGGATGGCGACACTGGTAGGGGAGTGCGTCCGGTTGCAAGCGTGGGCGCCGGGCGCGTCTCGGCGTCGCCGCCGTCGAATAGATGCATGAAATCGTTCGCCGCCGCGTCGCGCGCGGTTAACGCGCCGAATCCCAGCAACCGCTCGAGCGTCGCGGGAACCGAACTATGGTCGTATGGCGTCGGGTCGACCCCGAACTTCACCATCGGGGACACGATAACCGCCGGCACGCGCACGCCCAACTGGTTGAAGACGAAGCCGTTGTCTCCTGAGCTGTCCTGCGTGTTGGGTTCGACCGTTCGGCCGGGAGCGACGGAATCATAGAAGCCGCCATGCTCATCATAAGTGATAACCAACATGCTATAGGGCCAGAGCGGCGACGACGCGATCGCGTTGAAGGTCCTAGCGATCAGGTTCTCGCCGCCCGACACGTCGTCCTCAGGATGTTGTGAGGAGCCGCCTTTGTAGGTGTTGCCGGCGATGTCGCCGTAATTCGGCTCGATGAAGGTATACCGGTAGGGATAGCCGCTGGCTACGTCGCTGGCGAACGCGGTAATGCTCTTCACCGCCAAGGGCTGCGCGAGCGAGATGCCCTTGAGCGCGGTGACTTGGGGAATCGAACCCCCGACATCGAGGGTATCGTCGTGATAGATTCGCCAGGGGATGCCGTTGGCGTCGAGTGCGTCGAAGATCGATCCGTTGCGATAGGTAAAGCCGCTCACCGTCTCCCATTGGGCAATCTGCAAATTCGATGGGCTACTGTCTAGGCTCGTATAGCCGCCGCCGTCCTGATAGGCCGAGGAGGCGCCGTGGACGTAGAAGCGGTTGGGCCAAGTCGGACCGGGCAACGACGAGAACCAATTGGTGCACAGCGCATAGTGATTGGCTAGCTGCGTGATGACGGGAACCTGTGCCGGGGCAAGGCACTTCATGATGTCGCCGATCTCGTCGGCGGTCGGCGTGCCTGTCTTCTCCGAAGTGCTGTAAGCGTAATTCGCCGCAAATCCCGACATCTGTGGTTTCGGATAATTGGGCGCGGTGTAGGTCGCCCCCTCACCGCCAAGCTGTTCAAGGACGTCAGCGAACTCGTGGCCGGGATCGGTCGGCATGCCGGTCGGGGTCGAGGTGTCACTGACGGTGTAGGTCTGCCCGTTGTAGCTATTGCTGTTCGCCGCCGGTGCCCCACCGAGCGCGGCGAACATGTTGTCATAGGAGTGATTCTCTAACATCAGCACGAATACATGTTGTATGGCCGAGTAATCGCCGGTGTGGATCATGCTCGCGCCGCAATACCCCGATTTGAGGTTGATCGCGAAATTGTCCCAATCGACGGTGAAGGTTGGTGATGATCTGTCGTCCTTGAGCCCCCATTCGCCGATCAGCATGCATTCCTTCCAATAGGGCAGCAACACATCATCGGGAACGTTGCTGACATAGACACCGGGACGGCTGCCGCCTGAAGGTGCGATCGACGCATACCAAAAATCGGCCGGCGTCGCGGTAGTCCAGTCGACCGTGACTGGTCCAATCTTGCCCCCGGGCGGCACGGCACCCTGTGTGATTCCCGTCGAGCCATGGCTCGTACTATAGTGATAGAGCGAAGGAACGGCGTAAGAGTCAGTATTATTTTGGAGATATATTTTGGCGCTGCCCATGATCTTTCCCCCCAGTAGAACTCTTTCACGACTTGAGGTGAATGATATCATTTCCGGAATAATTCCGAGAAAAACATGATCCATCGTGGTTCGATCTTTTTTTTTAAATTAACACCTGTATGAAGGCGATCGCTTAGGCTGCAATCAATCTAGGGCGCTCGAATTCAGAAATAAGCGAAATCTGGAGCTTTTAGTAAGTGCAGTTAATCATCTATTCTGTATAATATCTGTCGGAATTGAACGAATAATTATTCAGCGTCCGGCGGTTGCTGAGCAAGATGGCCGAACTTGGGAAGTAGCGACCCAGTTCCGGATGTCCGGCGATGGGTCTTGCCTGGGTTTCGTCGGCTGTGGATCGTAAGTGACTGACGTTATTGCTCCAGTCTTAGTCCAGCTTTATCGATAGCGGACCTTAGCAACAGTGACTTGATCGGGGCGCGGATTTTCAAAAACTAAAGCAGGTTTGTAACATATTGCGTAACATTGTGCCGATACGCAGGGCCGAAATCGGCAAGGCGGAACTTGCATACTGCCGGATACTGGTCAGTTTGTCGCACCGGACAGTAATTGCGAAAACCGAGTCTTCCTCGAACGTCTTGTTCGTGGCCTTGATCCTTCCCGTCGCAAAGTCGACGGCCAGGCCCCGGTCGCCCTGCGCGATGAACTCCCGCAGTTCCGTGGACGTTTCGATCGACCTTGCTGCCGTCTCGAGCAGATATGCCAATCCCGGATGTCCCCGGTAGGTGCCGGCCAGCGGTCAGTCCTTTCCCGGGATGATCCACTCGATTTCCTCGGCGACCAGTGTCAGCAGGCTCTTCTTGTCGCCGCGACCGATCGCGGCGAAGAAGTCCTTCACGGTTGCAGCGTCCGTCAGCCGAACCTGACCAGATCCTTGAAGATCAGCCGGCCCCAGCTCGTGTCGTGCGCCTGAACGAGCAGCCCACCTTCCGAAAGTCCGCCAAGCTGGATCGGCGCGAAGCCGAGATCTTCCGCCAGCGCGCCGACCTGCGCTGCCGCATCGTCGTCGTCACTCGACAGGAACACGACGCGCTTGCCACCCTGTACGGCCGGATCCTGGTCGAGCACGGCGGCGACCAGATGGTTGAAGCCCTTGACCACCCTGCCGCCGGCGAACGCGTCCGCGACGACCTGGGCCGAGGGCCGTCCGTCCAGTTCCTCTGCGGACACGCCGTACGCATTGGTCACGTCGACGATGATCTTGCCCTGCCAGTCCGGCAGCGCCTTCGCGACATCCGGGTGCGATTGGAAACGGACGGCCAGGAAGATGACGTCCGCCTCGACCGCCCCGGCGAGCGTCGTGGGCGTGATGCCGGGACCGATCGCTACCGCGGTCGCTGCAAAGCTCTCCGGATCGCGCGTCGTCGCGATGCATACCGCGATCCCCTTGCGGGCGAACGTCTTGGCGAGGGTCTGGCCGATTTCGCCGAAACCGATGATTGCGTAGGTCATGTTAGTCTCCTTGGGGTTTCGGGCGGTCACAGCTTGTAGCCGCCGCTTGCTTCGATCGTCTGGCCGGTCACCCAGTGGCCGTCGTCGGATGCCAGGAACGCCACGACGGCGGCGATTTCCGATGGCTCGCCAAAGCGTCCGAGCGCGATGTCGGCCTCGACCGCCTTCACGAGCGCCGGATCCTCCCGGAAGGCCGCGTTCGCGTCGGTCCGCGTGAAGCCTGGCGCGACGGCGTTCGCAGTGATCCCGCGCGGCCCCAGTTCGGCGGCGAGCGCATGCGTCAGCGTGTTGATCGCCGCCTTGGCCATCGAGTAGATCGGCGCCGTCGTTACCGGCTTCGTCGCGGCGGCGGACGAGATGTTGATGATCCGTCCGTCATCGGCGAGGCGATCCATCGCAGCCTGGACGATGAAGAACGGTGCGCGCAGGTAGACCGCCATCAGCGTGTCCCAGCTGGCGGGCGTCGAGTCCTTGAAGCCGATCCAGCCGGCATTGCCCGCGTTGTTGACCAGAATGTCGAGTGTTTTGCTGCCGTTCCGCTTGGTGAACTCGTGGTCGAGCGTGTCGAACAGGACCGGCACGGTAGCCGGATCCACCAGGTCCGCATGTATCGCGAACGCAGTACCTCCCGCGTTTTCGATGGCCGCGACTGCTTCGTCCGCGCCGGATTTGCTGGCGTTGTAGGTCAGCGCGACCGTCGCGCCGTCGCGTGCGAGACGTTCGGCGATCGCGCGGCCGATGCCACGCGATGCCCCGGTAACGAGAGCGGTCTTTCCCTTGAGAGGATGGTCCACAGGATTTTCCTTCGTGCTTGGGTGCAGGTGCCGATCACGCGAGCGATGGGCGGGTGGGACGCGTCAAAGCTGCGCGAGGCCACCGTCGACGGCGAGTTCGCTGGCGGTCATGAAGCTGCTGTCCGACGATGCGAGAAAGGCGGCCGCCGCCGCGATCTCGGCCGGGTCGGCCATGCGCAGCAGCGGGGTCATCGCGCCGTAGGCCTTCTGGCCCTCCTCGCCGAGCGCGGCCTTGGCGAGTTCGGTCGCCGTCGCGCCGGGGGACAGGACGTTCACGCGTATGCCGGTACCCTTGAGGTCCTCCGCCCAGCTCCGCGCGAGGTTGCGCACGGCCGCCTTGCTGGCGCTGTAGGCGGTGAACCCGGGGGCGCCCGTGGTGCCTGCGCTCGATCCGGTCAGGATGATCGAACCGCCCTCGCGCATCAGCGGCAACGCCTTCTGGACGGTGAAGATCGTCCCCTTCACGTTGGTGTCGAAGGTCTCGTCGATGTGTTCGGCGGTGATCTGGCCGAGTGGGAGCGGACTTCCCGCGCCTGCATTGGCAAAGACGATGTCGAGCATTCCGCGCTCGGCCTTCACCGCGGCGTAGAGCCGGTCGAGGTCGGACTCGTCGGACACCGAGCCCTTCACCGCGCGGGCATTCGACCCGAGTTCTACCACCGCGGCATCGAGCGCATCCTGTCGCCGCCCATAGACGAAGACGAAGGCGCCTTCCGCGATGAACCGCTTTGCCGAGGCGAGGCCGATACCGGTCGCGCCGCCGGTGATCACGGCGGTCTTTCCGTCTAATCTGGTCATGTCGTGCATCCTTGTTCGCCGACCGGGTGTCGGGCCGTCCGGGGATGTTCCCCCGCGAGCCTCAACATGGGCTCGGCAAAGTCAGGCAGGGATTGTGGAATTCCGCACATCGGTGGTGCGGAAAGGATCCACCGAACGCGGCATGCGTCTATCTCGAGCGTGCGTGCTATGGTGGGCGTGCAGCTTGCGGCGCGGGAATGCACCATGATCGACTGGGACGACGTTCGCTACTTTCTGGCCGCCGCGCGCGAGGGGTCGGTGCGCGCTGCCGCCAAGCGTCTCGCGGTGAACCATGCGACCGTGCTGCGACGTATCGCGCAGCTGGAACAGCGGCTCGGCGCGCAGATGTTCGAAAAGCTGCCCTCGGGCTACCGCCTGACGACGGCGGGCGAGGAGGTTCTCGAATTCGCGCTGCAAATGGAATCCTCGTCGCACCAGTTGGAGACGAGGGTCTTCGGACGCGATCAGAGCGTGCGCGGGCTCCTGCGGGTGACGCTGACCCCGATCCTCGCAACGCACCTTCTGCTGCCGGATTTCGCCGATTTCGCGCGCCGGCATCCGGACATCGAAATGGAAATCCAGTCCTCCGGCGACCTCGCAAACCTTACCAACCGGGAGGCCGACGTCGCGATCCGCGTCGTCTACGACCGCAAGACCCTGCCGCTCAATCTACACGGATTGAAGGGACCTGAGCTGTTCGGTGGCGTCTACATCGCCGCGATCGGCTCGACGCATGGCGCGCGGGCGCGTCCGCCCCCCTCCGCTGGATCGTCATCAGCACGCACGGTATTCCTGATTGGGCGAGTGAGGGCGATGTCCGCACCACCGCAGTTCCCTTCAGGGTTACAGACGCAGCAGCGGAGATCGCCGCCGTCCGGCAGGGGCTCGGGTTGACGACGTTGCCATGCTTTGTCGGAGATGCGGACCCGCTGCTCGAAAGAGTGCCGGGCACCGACCTGCACCCGTACGGAACGCTTTGGGTCCTGACGCAGGGGGAGACCCGCAAGACGAAGCGCGTCCGGCTGTTCACGGACCACGTCTCCCGCAGGCTTGCCGCCTACGCGCCGCTCCTGGCGGGAATGTCAGTATCGGGCGATTGATGCCCGACGGTCCTCAGGCCGGAGCAAGCAACTCCATAGAGGCGTCGGTTACAATGTGCCTCCCTCGGCGAGCGTCTTGAGTTGATCGGCCATTGCGCCCCAGCCGCCTTCAAAGCCCATCGAGCGATGCCGCTCCAGCGCCTCGTCGGTCCAGTGGCGCGCCGTGGCGGTGAAGAGGGTGCCGTCGCCGTCCGGCGCGATCTCGAACAGGCCGACCATGAACGGTCCGCTGGGCTTCCAGCCGGCCGTGAAGGCGTCGGTGAACACGAAGCGGCGGTTCGGCTCATATTCTAGGACCACGCCTTCGTTAGGCATTTCCTCGCCATTGGGTCCATGCATAACCACCAGACTGCGACCGCCTGGGCGCCACTCGATATCGCGTGCTTCTGCGCGCCAAGGTCGCGGACAGAACCACTCCTCGAAGCGGTTCGTCATAGTCCGCCAGACCGCCTCCACGGGGGCGGCAATGTGTCGCTCGACGCTGAGTTCGCGGCTAGTGCTCATCGCTCGTCTCCTTTGCACATAGTATCGTATATCGCTTCAGTGCTGCCCGCTATCGCGGGCAGCTTGCGGGTAGCCGGCAGCCTCTATTTCGACGAAGCCTCCGTGCAACATTGCCTGCAAATGAAGCGCAAGGCTCGTAATATCGATCTCAGCGTCGAGCGTGCGCGCGTGACCAATGCTTGCGCTATGGCTTCAAAGCGCTCGCATTGATCGCGCGCCGGGCAGAGATAACGCGATCGCCATAGAGTATTGCCAAGGACCGATGGACGGCTTTGGCGCACCTGTCGTTCGCCAAGGCCGACGCCTGCCGCTCGGCTTGTTCGCGCTTCTTGCTATAGGCGAGGTCGTAATCTTGAACGTTTGGCATGGCAGGCACTCGGCACTGCGGGCGGAAGCTGGTTCCAGCTCTCTATCGTCACCGTGCTCGCGGCAAGGGTGATGGCGACGTCGCAGCATACGCCGATGCGGCTTGGGGAGATACAGCGGTCGCGCTGTCTGGCTCGCGCACTGTTCCGTCTGCCGCGTATCGGACGTCTGGCCATGTCGGTGAAGTCCGTGAGGCCTACATCGGATACCAGTCTCATTGAGGTGCCTCAGCATGTCGCGATCGACCAGCCCCTTGTTCGTGAATGCCGTGATCGATTGCATGGGCGAGGGGAGGGCGCCCACGCATGAGGAGATGATGATCGTCGCGCAGCACATCTGGTCCGATGGCGCGGCATTCCGTTCCGCGTTCGCCTGGAACAGCTTGTCGGTGTCCTCGCCCGATCGTCTCTGTTCGATGCGGGCGGCAGGTCTGGCCTTGCACGGCTCGCGGTAACGTGCCGATGGCGGCGCGCGCGTGTCTGCCGTGATGGACCCTGCGTATGGCAAATGAGCGGGGATGGTCTTGCGGCATGGTCGCTCGTCGCCGCCAAACCAGAATAGAATCGTTTCTCGCGGTTGCCGCGACGCGGCGTCATCGACACCCTATCTAGACGATACGAAGTCAGCTCGCCGCGACCAGCCTTGACGGGGATGAACATCAGGATTGTGCCATGAAGAAGATCGGGTTCCTTTCGTTCGGTCATTGGTCATCATCGGCCCAATCCGCAACGCGGTCGGCCTCGGACGTGTTGCTGCAGTCGATCGACCTGGCCGTCGCTGCCGAGGAATTGGGCGCCGACGGCGCGTATTTTCGCGTTCACCACTTCGCCCAGCAACTCGCATCGCCATTCCCGTTGCTGGCCGCGGTTGGCGCCAGGACCAGCCAGATCGAGATAGGCACCGGCGTAATCGACATGCGCTACGAGAACCCGTTCTACATGGCGGAGGATGCGGGTTCGGCCGACCTGATCAGCGGTGGCCGCTTGCAGCTCGGGATCAGCCGCGGCTCCCCCGAGCAGGTGGTCGAAGGGTGGCGTCACTTCGGCTACGCGCCCGCCGAAGGTGAGACCGACGCCGACATGGGCCGCCGGCATGCCGAGGTGCTGCTCGATCTGCTCAAGGGCGAGGGGTTCGCGCAGCCCAGCCCGAACCCGATGTTCCCCAATCCACCAGGGTTGTTGCGCCTCGAACCGCATGCGCCAGGCCTGCGGCGGCGCATCTGGTGGGGCTCATCGTCGAACGCCACTGCGGTCTGGGCGGCGCAAAACGGCATGAACCTGCAAAGCTCGACGCTGAAGGCGGACGAAAGCGGTGAACCGCTCCATGTCCAGCAGGCGAAGCAGATCCGGCTCTATCGGCAGGCTTGGAAGGACGCAGGCCATGATTGGGAGCCGCGCGTGTCGGTCTCGCGCTCGATCTTCGCGCTGATGAACGATCGCGACCGTGCCTATTTCGGGCGCGGCGAAAGCAGCGACCAGATCGGCGTGATCGACAACATGCGTGCCGTGTTCGGCCGGTCCTATACGGCCGAGCCGGACCAGCTGATCGAGCAGCTCCGCACCGACGAGGGCATTGCCGAAGCCGATACGGTGTTACTCACGGTGCCGAACCAACTCGGCGTCGACTACAACGCGCATGTGCTCGAATCCATCCTGACCCACGTCGCGCCAGCGCTTGGGTGGCGTTAAGGTGGCGCGGGTCACCTCATGCGTGGCTGCCTGTTTAATGGTACACGTCGGAGGGCAATTCGAGCGTTAGCGATGACTGTCGAAACGGATTGTGCATGAGTGTCTGAAGTTGAGAAGCGGGGAAGGGCCCCCGGGCGACCGGGAATGTGTCTCAAGGCTGACCAGATAGCAGACGCGACCTGCGGCTTCGCACTCAAAGTCGGCGTCGATAAAAGTCCGTATTCTGTGGATGTGTCACAGAACATCCACATGATGGAGATAGGACGTCTTTTAGCGACGCGGCTGTGCAGGCCGCGCTCTTAAAAGGGGTTTCGATGCTTCGTTCCATGCGACTTTCGTCGCGCGCAGTTCTGCGCGCGCTGTTGATGCTCGGCTCCACCGCCCCGGCCTTGATGATCGGTGTGACATCGGTCGAAGCCCAGGACTATACGAACATCGCCGCGTCCGGTCGCGTGACAGGGCAGGACGGGACCGCGATCATTGGTGCGCAGGTCAAGATCACCTCATCGGACCGAGGCGTCAGCCGCGTTGCCGCGACGGACTCGACGGGCAGCTACACCATCCCGCAGCTTCCGCCCGGCAATTACGACGTCGCCATCACCGCGCCGGGCTTCGCAACCTATGACGAACGCGGAATTCCGCTGACCCGCGAATCCGGCGGTGCCAACAGCTTCCGCCTGGTTCCAGCGGAGCAGAGCGGCGACATCGTCGTCGTCGGCACGCGTCAGCGCACGGCCGACTTAAAGGACACCACGGTCGGCAGCACGATCAATCTCGGCTCGCTGACGACGCGCGTACCGATCGGGCGCACCTTGCGCGACGTGATGTTGCTGACTCCCGGCGCGGTCCAGGGCTCGTCGCCTTCGAATGGCGGTTTTTCCAACCAGGTATCGATTGGCGGCGCAGCGTTCACCGAGAACGCATTCTACATCAACGGCCTGAACGTGACCGATTTCGTGTCGGGTGGACAGCCGGCCGAAGTACCGTTCGACTTCTACCAGACGGTCGAAGTGAAGACCGGCGGCGCCCCCGCGGAATTCGGTCGCGCGACCGGCGGCTATGTCGTCGCCACCACCAAGTCCGGCACCAACGACTATCATGCGAGCGTCACCGGCATCTGGGAGCCCGACGATCTCCGCGGCAGCGCGCCGTCGACCCGCACCGTCGACTATCGCAACGCGACCGCAAGCCGCAAGGAACTGGTGTTCCAGGCAAGCGGCCCGATCATCAGGGACCATCTGTTCGTCTACGGCCTCTACAACATGCGCGAAATCCGCACGCTCACGCCGCAGGCCAACCAGAACAACGCGACGGGCGTGGCGAATACCAGCCCGTTCTGGGGCGGGAAGGTCGACGGCTACATCAATGCGATCACCATTTCGAATTCACCTATTTCGACACCACCAACGAGACGCGCAACCGCAGCTACGACTGGGATCGCACCGACCATCGCCTTGGCGACAAGACCGGCGGCACCAACGCGCGGGCGGGCGGTATCAATTATGTCGGGCGCTATACCGGCACCTTCACCCCGTGGCTGACGCTGTCGGGTGCGTACGGCGTGAACAAGCTCCGCTCGGGCAACGTCCCGCTTGACGTCACCAACCCGCAGGTGATCGATTACCGTACCGACCCGGCCGGTATCCAGATCGGCGCGAACAAGGTGACGGATGCGTTCAGCAGCACCGACAACCAGCGCGAATTCTACCGCGTCGACGCCGATCTTCAGTTCCAGTTGCTCGGCGCACACCATGTCCGCTTCGGGTACGATCACGAGAAGAACACCCAGTCGCAGACGTTCGAGACGATCGGCGGCGGCGCCTACAAGATCTTCAACGTCACGGCGCAGTCCGCCGCGCGGATCGGTGCGCCGGTCGGCACGCAATATTACACGACGCGCGTCTACGAGCAGAGCAGCGTCGCGCACGTCCGCAACGAGGCCTTTTACGTCCAGGATCAATGGTCGCTGCTCGACAACCGCCTCCGCCTCGATCTGGGCGTGCGCAACGATCGCTTCAGCAACCAGGGCGTGAACGGGAAATCCTTCTTCAAATCGGGCAACCAATGGGCGCCGCGCCTCGGCGCCGCGTTCGATCCGGTCGGCGACGGGCGCACCAAGATCTTCGGATCCTATTCCAAATATTTCCTGCCGATGGCGGGGGATATCAACCTGAACGTCGCCGGCAGCCTGGTGACGTACACGCGCTACAATCTGTTCAACGGCGTCAGCGGCGCGGGCAGCGTCCCCGTCGCCGGCACGCCGCTTCTGTCGGTCGTGAACACCACGAACTGCCCCGACACCGGCATCAAGAATTGCGAAGTCTCGGCGGACGGCTCGGCGTTCAATCCGGCCGGCGCGATCGCGAGCAACATCAAGCCCCAGTCGGATCGGGAGTTCATCATCGGTGCCGAGCACCAGTTCAGCGACCGCATCCGGATCGGCGCCTATTTCACCCACCGCGAACTGACCAACGTGATCGAGGACGTCTCGATCGACGCCGGCGCGCGCGCCTATTGCGTCGGCAAGGGCTTCACCGCGGCGGCGTGTCTGTCGGCGTATCCAGGCGGCAGCCAGTTCGTCATCGGTAACCCGGGCAAGGACATCACGACGCAGATCAACAAGCTGCCCGACGGCTCGACCCCGACCGTGACGCTGAAGAAGGATGACCTCGGCTATCCCGCACCGAGCCGCAACTACAACGCGCTGACGCTGACCTTCGATCGCAGCTTCGACGAGAAGTGGAGCCTGTCCGCCTCCTACACGCTCGCGTTCGACAAGGGGAATTACGAAGGCGGCGTGCGATCGGAGAACGGACAGCTCGCGATCAACCGCACCGCGGACTTCGATTCACCGGGGTTCGTCAACGGCGCCTACGGGTATCTGCCCAATGATCGTCGCCACAGTTTCAAGGCGTATGGCAGCTATCGCCTGTTCGAGGCGCTGGATCTCGGCGCCAACATGCTCGTGCAATCGGCCCCGCATTACAGCTGCATCGGCGCCGTTCCGCTTGCGGTGGACGCCTATGCCAACACCTATCACGGCTACGGCTATTACTGCCAGGGCGAGCTGATCCCGCGCGGTACGGCGTTCACCGGCGACTGGCTGGCGCAGGTCGATGTCAGCGCGGTCGTCCACTTGCCGATCCCGCATCTCAAGGCTTCGCTCCGGCTCGATGTGTTCAACCTCTTCGCCAGTTCGGCAGTCACGTCGTTCAACAATTTCGGCGAGTTAAGCGACGGATCGGCCAATTTCGATTACCGCGCACCAGTGAATTACCAGACGCCGCGCTCGGTGCGGTTGACGGCGGTGGTCGGCTTCTAACCATAGCTTGCGCGTGGAGCGAGGCATGGAGCATGTCTCGCCCACGCGGGTTTGCCGACGAAGACCTGATGGAGGGAACGATAGAGAAACGATCACAGCGGCAGAGCGAGATCATGGCGCGGCTACGCGGCGGCCGGACCCTGTCGGTGACCGCGTTGGCCGCCGATCTTGCGGTCTCGGACGAGACGATCCGCCGCGAACTGCGCGCACTTGAGGATCACGGCGTCATCATTCGCGAGCATGGCGGCGCGCGGATGACGACGCCCGTGCACGAGGGGCCGCTCCACCAGCGCATGGAGGAGAATGCCGACGCGAAGATCCGTGTCGCACGCGCGGCGGCCGAGTTCGTGCAGGACGGCGCGATCGTGTTCATCGATTCCGGCACGACGAGCTGCTTCATCGCAAGGCATCTTGCCGACCGGCGTTCGCTCACCGTCATCACCAACTCGCTGCGCGTCGCGAGCGATTTGGGCGGGATCAACAACAACCGCCTGTTCCTCGCGGGGGGGCAGATGGACTACGACTACCGCGCATTTTCCGATCACGTCGCGCAGGATTATGTCCGCGGCTTCACCCCGCATCTGGCGATCCTGTCGGTCGGCGGCATCAGCCTGGAGCGCGGGCTGATGGACTTCCACCCCGGCGAAGCGGCAATGAGCCGGATCGCCTATGCAACGTCGAAGCAGGTGCTGCTCGCGGCGGACGCGTCGAAGTTCGGACGGTACGCCTTGATCCAGACGGCCGCGCTGAGCGACGTCGGCATATTGGTGACCGACAAGCCGCTCGAAGAGGACTATGCCCGCGCCTTCGCTCACGCGGAGGTGGTGATCGCCTGACGTCGCCGCGCCGCGCGGATCAGCGGTGGCGCGGCGACGAGGATCAGGAGCGCACCGGCTCCTGCCACGGCGGCGTGGAGCAACCAGAATTGCGGGCTCGCGGTCCGCTCGTAGAAGACGCCGCTGAACCCGGCCCACAGGCTCGCGAAAACGCCGTGAAGGTAGAATAGCCCCATCCAGAAGCCGACGAGATGGCGCGGTGCGGTGCCCGCGATCAGGCTTAGCGCGGACGGCCAGATCAGCACGATCGCACCGTCGATGAGGATCAGATAGGCGAGCGTCCAGGGGAGCGCGAGCGGTGCGCCGCCGCTGGTCGCGTCGCCCAGCGCGAGGACGAGGTAGCCCGCCGAACATAGCATTCCGCCTAGGAAGATTTGGGTCACAGCGCCGATCCGAATGCCGCGCCGTTGCAGCGCCCGCGACGCGACCTGCGACACTGCGATCAACGCCAGCGTGAAGACTCCGTCTAGCGACAGGAACCACGCCACCGGCATGGTCAAGCCGAAGACATGCCGGTCGGCCCGCGTCCGCGCCCACACCAGGAAGATGTTGCCGAGCTGATCATAAGCCGAATAGCAGAGGTACACCGCGGCCAGGGCGACCACGAGCAGCGCGGTCGATCGGGCCGGGCCTTCCGACGAGACCGTCGAAGCGGCAAGGGTCCGGATCGCTGGCGCCGTGCGGCCGGTCACCGCGTAGATCGCCAGCCCCAAGGCGACGGCGATCGCGGCCGCGCCGATCGCATAGTCCTGACCGGCAAACGCGGCGAGCGCTCCGCAGACCAGCGGCCCACAGATCACTCCGGCGTTGAGAAAGCCGAGATAGACCGCGTAGCTGCGCCGGCGCTGAGCCTCGTGCTGGAACAGCGCGCCGAGCTGTGCCGACAGATTGCCCTTCAGCACCCCCGCGCCGATCGTGAAGGGGACGAGCCCGACCAGGAATGTCGGATCGCCAAGCATCAGTGTCAGGCCGAGCAGCATCCCGACACCGCCTGCCGCGACCATCGCGCGCCGGTTTCCGACCACATCACCGATCAGCCCGCCAATCGGTATTGCCAGATAGATCAGCGCATTGGCATAGCCGTAAAGCTGCGAGGCAAGCCCGGTGGCGGACAAGGGCCCGAACATCGCTGCGCTGGTCTCGCTGAAGGCGGTCGCGCCGACGACGCGCGACACGTCGCCGACGAGCACCCGGTCCAGGAAGATCAGCACCAGGAGCGACTTCACGCCCGAGACGGCGAAGCGTTCTAGAAACTCCATCGTTGCGAGCGACAGAAAGCCGGCACTCAGCAAACGCTCGCCTTCTACCGCGCCGTCTCTTTGCATTGCGTCCGCCCCTGCCAAGCGCCGCAACTAGGCAGGCTTCGCGACACGGCCATGACAGTAGGAGCGGCTCAGGAGGGGTGCGGAAACGCCGCAGCGGGTTCGCTGACGCTGGGCTGCCCTGTCTCGACATGCCCCGCCAGGCGCAGCCGAACGCCATTCGCTGAAGTCAGCAACAGGTCGTACCAGCGATGATCGGCTAACGTGATCGGAACCTTTACCGTGGCGTCGGCAGCGACCGCGATTTCGCGTCGCTCGCCGCTGTGCACGCAGTACAGAGCCATCGTCACCGGCGTATTGCCGCGGTTGCGGAGCTGCAAAATGCCGGCCGTGCCGTCTTCACGCCATAGCGTCACTGCTTCGACCCCTGCGCTCCCCGCCTTGCCGCGATAGTCGCGCTGGAACCCGTTCGGTCCCCGAACGACCAGCGCGTGCGGTTGGTCCGCTTGGATCGGCCAAGTCTCGCTCAGACGGGAGTTCGCCGCCACGGTGAAGTAGCGCCAACCCGGAAAATTCACTTCGTCCTGCACGCCGAACACGACTCCGACGGGACCCTGGTTGACGAAATTCAGCGTAAGCACCGCGTTCGACCAGACCGGCTCGACGGCGAAGCGGTACGGCAGTGCCCGCGCAAGCCGGGTTCCGGGTTCCTGCACGGGCACGCCTTCCCCCTTGGCGATGATCGGGGCGGGCGCGGTCGCGCACAGTCGCTCGGTTTCCTCGACATAGCCGGCGACCGACGGAAGCGCCGCCGCCCAGCGCGTGTCGAGGCGTGCGCTGTGCGGCACGTCGAAGTCGAAGATCGAGGTGAGGTCGCCGCACACCGCTCGCCGCCACGGCGAGATGTTCGGCTCGGCAACGCCGAAGCGCTTCTCCAGGAACCGCAGCACCGAGGTATGGTCGAACAGCTGCGAATTGACCCATCCGCCTCGCGTCCACGGGGAGATTACCGTCATCGGCACGCGGGGTCCGAGGCCGACCGGCTCGCCCTGATAGGTCTCGCTGCGGACGTCGACGTTGCTCGCACCATAGCGCGGTGCGATTCCGGGGACGGGGGCGGGAACGTGATCGAAGAAGCCGTCATTCTCGTCGTAGTTGAGGCTCAGCGCGGTCTTCGCCCAGACCTTTGGATTGGACGCAAGCGCCGCGACCACGCTGCTGATCAGGACCTCGCCGAACGGCACGGGCGCGTCGGGATGCTCGCTCATCTGCATCATCGGCACGATCCACGACACCGCCGGCAGCCGGTCGGCGGCGACGTCGGCGGTGAACGCGGCGATCAGGTGCCTGGCCTGCGTCTTCTCGGGATCCTCGGGTGCGACGCCGTCGATCCAGTCGACGTACGCGCGCCCGCGTCGGTAATGCGGCGACGATCGGTCCAGCTTTCGGAACTCGCTGAAATAGCCGAGCGGATTGTCGGAATAATTGGCGAGCTCCTGGTACACGCGCCACGGAACGCCCGCCTCCTCGAGCCGACCGGCATAGGTGCGCCATGGCAAGCCCTGCGTCGCGTCGTCCTTGGCCATGTCGGCGCCGGGATTGCCATCGGTGCCGCCGTTGGTGACGCAATAAGCGCCTTCCTGCCCGACGCTCAGGCCGTTCGTGCCGCTGAAATGATAGAGCCGATTGGGGCCGGTCGGGCCTTGCAGCGAGCAATGATAGCCGTCGCAGATCGTGAACTGGTCCGCCAGCGCATGGTAATACGGGATGTCGGCGCGGGTCAGGTGCGCCATGGTCAGCGGGCCCTTCTGCTCCGCCCACACGTCCCAGTTGCGCCACCGCGCCTGGCTGTCCTTCCAGCTATGGTCGAGCCCCGTGAAACAGCGCGCGTTGCTGCTGTTGTAGTCGAGCCGGAACGGCCAGGTGATCCGCCCGCCATCACGGTCGGCGCCGCGTTGCGCCCAGACCGACCTACCGCCGGGCAACGTCACAGGCCGTGGATCGGCAAAGCCGCGTACGCCGCGCAACGTACCGAAATAATGATCGAACGACCGGTTTTCCTGCATCAGGATCACGACGTGCTCGACGTCCATGATCGAGCCACGCGCAACCGAACGCCGTAAAGCGCTGGCTGCCCCTGGTGGCGTAGCAGCGGCGCCTGATGCACCGATTAGGAAGGCTCTTCGACCAATCGCCATTCTGCTACCCCAAAGCTATCGCGATGCGCTCGTGACAAGGCCGACAACCAACGCGTAGGCATACAGTGTACGATTCATGTGACAGCGCCGAGGTAAATGTGAATATTATGATGGCCTCATTCATAAGGCCCACACTTCAACCGGGGTGTTCGCGTCAGATCTCCGACATACCGAGGCAAAGCGATCGTATTAGGAAGTGAAAAAGCGTCCGACTTAGAAAGTCGGGTTAGGGCAGCCGAATGTCGGGAAGTGGGCGGGGCGTCACGTGGCCTCGATGTTGCGTGACAAACGATCTTATCATAGACGACGCGTGCTGCGAAAAACGATGGCGTGGTCAACACCACCATCGCGCGCACGCCGGCCGATAGCTGGTTAGCGGCTCCATCAATGGCAACGCAGGCTTGACCTGCGCCGGCTAGGAGCGCGGACAAATGCGAGAAGACGTTACCATCATTGGCGCGGGCCTCGGCGGCTTGGTGCTCGCCGGCGCCCTGCATCGCAGCGGCATCGGGGTCGTTGTCTATGAAGGCGAGCCGTCGCCGGACGCGCGGGCCCAGGGCGGCTTGCTCGACCTGCATGAACACAGCGGTCAGCAGGCACTGCATTCGCTCGGACTGTACCATGCATTCCTGAAGCTGGTCCGGCCGGGCGAGGATGCCAAGCGGGTCGTCGACCGGCATGGCACGGTGTTGCTCGATCGACCGGGCAATGCCGCCACCGCTAGCCCCGAGGTGGACCGTGGTGACCTGCGCCGGTTGCTGCTGGATGCCTTGCCGCCAGAGATTGTGCAGTGGGGCCGCAAGGTCGCGTCGGTGCAAGGTGCGGGACGTGGTCGCCACGCGGTCGCATTCACCGACGGCTCCGTGGTCGAAACGACGCTGCTCGTCGGGGCCGATGGTGCCTGGTCGCGCGTACGCCCACTCGTGACCGACGCCCAGCCTGCCTATACCGGCACCTGCTTTGTCGAGCTTCACGTCGACGCGGACGATCCGCGCGCGGCCCCCGCCGCGGCGGTGATCGGCTCGGGCACGTTGATGGCGGTGGCGCCTGGCCAGGGCATCCTCGCGCACCGTAACGCCGACGGCAGCATCCATACCTATGTGGCTGTCAATCGGCCCGAGGAGTGGCTGGCAACAGCCCTGCCGATCACGGCCGCCCAAATCGAGGTCTTGTTCGACGGCTGGGCGCGATCGCTGCGTGGCCTGATCACCGACGGCGAGAAGGTCCCGGTTGTGCGCCCCATCTACGCGCTGCCGCCTTTGCTGGCCTGGCCGCGCGTAAAAGGCGCGACGCTGCTGGGCGACGCCGCGCATCTCATGTCACCATTCGCGGGGGAAGGCGCCAATCTGGCAATGCGCGATGGAGCGGAACTCGCGCGTGCGTTGATCGACCATCACGGCGATAACGAACGGGCCCTAGCCATCTACGAGCATGACCTGTTCGCACGGGGCCAACCGATGGCACAACTCAGCGCGAGAAACCTGTCCCGCTTCTTCGGATCGGACGCGCCGACCAGCGTCGTGGATCTGTTCAGAACCGCATGAACGAATGGCGGAAGTCGGGAGGTGGGCAGGCCGTTCTGGATCGCTGCTAATGGTTCAGATCACGCACAGCGCATCTGGTCTGGTACTCGCCGGCAAAGTGCTTGAGACAACGCAGCAGAACGCAACGCCGTAACGCACTATTCGAAAGAAGCGTTCTAATTGAACCCTTGTGACCACGTCGTCGGGTGGGCGGCCTCGGTGTCCTCAGGTGCCTTCAAAATTGGCATGCAATATGCCCGAAATAGAACCGTAACGGCAGTGAAACTTTAATGCCGCCAGCCCGCAACATGCGCGTTCTAGTGCTCCGCTGGGTCGGACCGGTCGGTCCGGGGGGAGAATACTCGACATGTTGCATCATTCGCGCCTGCTTTGGGCGACGCTACCGCTTACGCTTGCGGCTCTGGGCGCAACGCAATCGGCTAGCGCGCAGACCAGCGCTAGCGCGTCCGACACGGAGCAAACCCGCGCCGCTGATACCGCGGGAAATCCCGAAGCCGACGCCACAGGGGATATCGTCGTTACCGGTTCCTACGCGCGAAGCCTCGCCGCGGCGACCGAGACCAAGCGGCAGGCAGGCTACGGCGTGGACGCGATCAACGCGACTGACATAGGCAAATTTCCGGCGCAGAACGTGGCGGAAGCACTCCAGCTCATTCCAGGCGTCACCATCACGCGCCCCCGCGGCGAGGGGCTGTACGTCAGCGTCCGTGGTCTCGGGCCGCAGTTCCAGAGCACGCTGCTCAACGGGCGCCCGGTGGCGATCAACGATCTGATCGAGAATGGCGGCGCCAACGGTCGCCAGTTCCGTTTTGAGATGCTACCGGCCGAGTTCGTGTCGCAGATCGACGTGGTCAAGACGCCGACGTCGGACATGACCGAGGGCGCGCTGGGCGGCAATATCGACGTGAAGACCTTCCGCCCGCTCGACGTCGGCAACAAGACCACGCTGAACCTGCGCGGCACCTACACGACGCTGACCGACAAGGTGAAGCCCAACGCCACCGCGTTGATCAGCGCCAAGACCGACGACGGCACCTTCGGCATTCTCGCCGGCGCGCAATATTGGGGGAAGGAGGTCCGTAACGACCGCTCCTACAACACCGGCTGGTATCTCGATAAGTTCGCGTCGGCGCTGGGGAAGGGGTTCTACACGCCGGGCCGAACTCGGCCGACCGTGGAGACCGAGGATCGCAAGCGCCTGTCGGGCATGATCTCGGCGCAGTGGAAGCCCAGCCCGGAGCTGGAGACGACGCTCGACGTGCTCGCGACGCGGCTCGACATCGCCTATGACGAATACGGCCTCGATATCTATCCCGACGATGCCAGCGTCGCCGGTCACAAGCCGGTGCTGGTGCCCGGTTCGGTCAAGCTCGACGGCAATAGCGTGGTCGCGGCGACGATCAACGACGTGCGATTCATGGGCACGCGCGAATACAGCCTCAACCGGCACGATCTGATCACGGTGGGGCTGAAGCAGGCTTGGACACCCGAGGGCTGGAACGTCGTCGCCAACGCCAACTGGTCGTTCGCGCACAGCTATCACCCCAGCTACGCCGAGGGCACGGTGCGCAGCCGTATCCAGTTCTTCGCGCCGCTGACCTATGACTCGTCGGGCGGCTACAAGGTGGCTCCGACGATCTCCACGCCGGTCAACGTCCTGGATCCTGCCAACTACACGCTCTACCCGTTCAACATCGCGCCGAAGAACAGCAAGGATTGGGACACCTACGGGCGGCTCGATGTCGATCACGACATGGATGGCCTCATCACCAAACTCGCGGCTGGCGGTGAATATCACTGGCGCAAGCGAGACTATAGCCGTCGCGACTTCACGGTGAACCCGGCGGCCAACACGTCGCTGACCGGTTTCGCACCCAATGGCTTCGAGCAGCTCCCGTTCGACGATTTCCTGTCGGGCGTCGGCGGCAATATCCCGCGGACCTGGCTCGTGCCGATCACCAGCGTGTTCTACGACAAGCTGTTCACCGACGCGATCGCCAACAGCCCGCTGTCGGCGGGCGACCTGCGCGCCTCCTACGTCGTGACGGAGAAGACGGCAGGCGGTTATGTCCGTGCGGACTATGCGTTTCCGGTCGGTAGCGTGGCGGTCACCGGCAATATCGGCGTGCGCTACGTGCACACCGATCAGGTGGCGAGCGGTAATCTCACTGCGGGTAACGTCGTCACCCCGGCACGCTTCCCGCAGACGTTCAGCAACTGGTTGCCGAGCTTCAATCTACGCGCCGAACTGACCCGCGATCTGGTCGGGCGCCTCGCCGCCAGTCGCGTGCTCACGCGGCCGAACGTGACGCAGAGCGCACCGCAGATCACCGTCTCTACCGATCAGGCGACTGCTAGCGGCGGCAATCCTGCGCTGCAGCCCTTCCTTGCCACCCAGTATGACGGGTCGCTCGAATGGTATTTCAACCGCTCGGGATCGCTCACCGGTGCGCTGTTCTACAAGGCGATGGACGACTACATCACCGCGCAGAACATCAATGTCGAGATCCCCGGCCGCGGCACGGTGCTGCTCAGCACGCAGGTCAACGGCGGCAGTGCCAAGGTCTACGGTGCCGAAGCGGCGTACAACCAGGTGTTCACTTTCCTGCCGGCGCCGTTCGACGGGCTTGGCGTCCAGGCGTCCTACACCCACACGTCGGTGCAGGCGAACTACACGGCGGGCGCGCGCCCGATCAAGGACCAGCTGATCGGCTTGTCGAAGAACAGCTTCAACGTGGTCGGCTTCTACGACAAGGGGCCGCTGGCAGCGCGCATCTCCTATACCTGGCGCGACAAATATCTGTCGGGCGTCGGCAGCACCACGCAGGTGCCGACCTTCGTCGCGGCATTCGGTACGCTGGACGGCAACATATCGGTGCGCGCCACCAGCGCGCTGACCTTCAGCGTCGAGGCGATCAACATCGCCAACGCCAACAGCTACAGCTACAACGACAAGGAAATTCAGTTCGGCGAGATCAACAATTACGGCCGCACCATCCTGTTCGGCGTGCGGGCGCAGTTCTGATGCTCAGGTCGATGCTACTTGCCGCCGTCGCGCTGGTTTCGACCGGCGCGACGGCACAGCGGGCGATGAACGACATCCAGGTGATCGGCTCGCACAACAGCTTCAAGGCCCGGATTCCGACCGCCGTGATGGCGAGGATCCGTACCGCCGAGCCGCGGATGGCGGAGGGACTGGATTACTACCACCTGCCGCTCGCAGAGCAACTCGATCGTGGGGTGCGCCAGATCGAGATCGACGTCTTCGCCGACCCACAGGGCGGGCGCTATGCGTCGCCCAAGGGCGAAGCGTGGGCAAAGGCGGCAGGCGAAACGACGAGCTTCGATCGTGCGGCGATGCTCAAGCCCGGGTACAAGGTCTTCCACATCCCTGACGTGGATTACATCAGCACCTGCGTGACGCTGGTCCGGTGTCTCGGCGAAGTGAACCGCTGGTCGCGCGCGCACCCGCGGCATCTGCCGATCATGATCACCATCAACGCCGCCGACACGCCATCGGGACGGCCGGAGATCAGCAGCCCGATACCGCTCGATAACAAGACGCTGCTCGATGCGCTCGACGGCGAGATCCGATCCGTGCTGCCGGGTAGGCGTCTGATCACGCCGGACGAGGTGCGCGGTACGGCAGCGAGCCTGCGCAAAGCGGTACATACGCAGGGATGGCCGACATTGGCGGCGGCGAGGGGACGGATCTACGTTCTGCTCGACGTGCGCAAGGCAGTCTCGGACGTCTACCGCGCCGGCCATCCTTCGCTCGCCGGCCGGGCGATGTTCGGCTGGTACCCGGACGACCAGCCCGAGTCCGCCATCCAGATCGTCCAGGACCCGCTGATCGATGGCGAGCGGATCCGGCGCTGGGTCGGCGAGGGCGTGATCGTTCGCACCCGCACCGACGCCGGCACGGTGGAAGCCCGCAGCCGCGACTATGCCAAGGCGAACGCCGCCCTGGCGAGTGGCGCGCAGGCGGTCAGCACCGATTATTACCCCGGCGCGCCCGACCCGCTGCACGTCGGCTTCGCGGTAACGTTGCCGGGCAAGGCGATGGCGCGTTGCAGTCCGGTGCGTGTGCCCGGCGGCTGCAGTTTGCAACCATGAGGTGCAACTTGACGTCGCGTGGTTTCGGGACCCTGTGTGCCGTCGCCGCGCTGCTGATCGGCTCGATCGCTAGCGCCGCGCCGAAGCGCGTCCTGGTGGCCGAGCGGGCAGTGCTAGTCATGCGCCACGGCATCCGCGCGCCGCTCGACGGAGAGGTGCCGTTGGACACCCGCACCGGCGCACCTTGGCCGGCCTGGCCTGTGGCTGAGAGCCGGATCACCCCGCATGGCGTGCGGGCCCTCGAACAGGTGGCGGCGTACGACCGACGGTTGCTCGCGGCGCGCGGGTTGATGACGCCAAATGGGTGTCCGGTAGGTGTCGTCCGGATCAGATCGAACAGTTCCGATCGGACGATCGCGAGCGGGCAGGCCTATGCGGAGGGCCTCGCGCCCGGCTGCGATCTCGCCATCGAACACAAACCGCTCGGTGCCGCGGACTCGATCTTCGAGCCGTTGCGTGCGCGGGCGACGGCTTTCGACGCGCGCGCAGCGATTGAATCCATCAACCGTGAGACGGGTGGCATGGCGGCACTGGCCCGACGTCACGGCGCTGCGCTCGCCCGACTCGATCAGGTGCTTGGCTGTACGTCGGTGGAGCGGGGATGCGTCCCTGCGGGCGCACCTGCGGTCAGCGCAAGCGCCGATGGCCACGATCTCGTACTGGCGGGGCCGATCCGCGCTGCCTCCGGTATTGCGCAGGTACTGCTGCTGCAGGAAGTCGAGGGTCTGCCACGCGAGAGCGTTGGCTGGGGCCGCGCGAATCCTGCGACTATCGAGCAACTCGGCGCGTTGCATGCCGCCCTGTTCGCCGTGTACACGCACCCGCCCTATATGGCCGCGCATCAAGCCGCCGTGCTCGGCCGCGAGGTGCTGGCGTCCTTGTCCTCGACGGGACCGCGGCTGACGGTATTCATGGGACATGACACCAACGTCACGGCGCTCGCCGCCGCGCTTCGAGTCGATTTGAAAGCGCCGGGCTATGCCACTAACGACGTTCCGCCGGGCGGGGCGCTGCTGATCGAACGCCTGCGTGACGCAAGCACCGGTGTCCGGTTCATGCGGGTGTCGTACCGCACTCAGTCGCCCGAGACCCTCCGTGGGCTTGGGCAATCCGCTTCGCTCGTCGCGCTTAAGATTCCAGGTTGCGCGAGCCCATTGTGTCCCGCCACCACATTTTCCCGGCTGCTAGTTTCACACTTGGCGGCGCTGCAAACAGCTGGGTGACGCTCGAAGCAACCTTACCGCGTGTCCGGGGCGCCAACTAGAAACTCCGCACTCATGGAGATTTGAACACAGCCCTCAGCAGAAGCCGACCAATAAATTAAGACGGAACAGCGGCAGTGTCCTGCAAGGACCAGAACCGAAAATATAAAAATCAGCCGAAATTAGCAGCCGAGCGATGCCATTAGGATCGGATTGGGAAGTCGAAACCCGTAAGATCAGGCGGATCTTCTCAAATAGATTCATGATAAACTTGCGAAGCTAACAAATGGGATCGGTCGTGCAGCGCAACGGCCAACCCCAATGCCCTAAGCGCCATTTCGTCAGATCTGTGAAGAGCGAGCGATAATAGGTGATCGCCAGCGGGATGTTATCGATCGGGGTGCGTTCGTTAAGGCCGTGGCTGAAGTCATCTGATTGCTTGATGAAGATCGGGCTGACGCCGTAGCTCGGCACGCCGACCGAGCGATACCACATCGAATCGCTCGCACCGGCCGACATGCTCGGGAAGATCGGCACGCCTGGACGGATCTTGCCCATTGCCGTCTTGACTGCGCCGGTCAGGTCCGCGCGCAGCGGCGAGGCGTCGGTCGGGTTCGATCCTTCGGTGACGTCGCTGAACTTCACACCCGGATCGGCGGCGACCCTGGCGAGTTCGGCCATCACAGACGCGGGTTTCACGCCGGGAAAGATGCGGCAGTTGATGTTGGCGGTCGCACGCTGCGGCAGCGCGTTCAGGGCGTGGCCACCACTGACCATAGTCGTGACGCAGGTCGTGCCGATCTGGCCGACATAGCCGGTGTTGGCGGCGAGCGTTTCGATCGCCTTCTGGTCGGCGGGATTGGCGACGAACGCGCGCATCGCGGCGCCGAGCTCGGGGGGCTGACGCGGGGCGACGCCTTCGAAATAGCCCTTGGTGATTGGCGACAGCTGCGGCGTGAAGCGATAGGCGCCGATCTTGACCAGTGCGGCGGACAGCTCGTTGATCGCGTTGACCTTGCGTGGCGCGGACGAATGACCGCCGGGGTTCGTCACCTCGAGCTGGAAGTCGGCATAGGTCTTTTCGGCCGCACCGATCGTGAAATACTCGGGTTTGCCGGCCTCGTCGTACAGTCCGCCGCCGCCGTCGATGTTGAGCGCCATCTCGCTGGCCTTGAGCTTTTCGGCGATCAGCGACGAGGTCTTCATCACCGTTTCCTCGTCGCCGGACAGCGCGAGGACGATGCCGCGCTTTGGCGTGTAGCCCGCCTTCTTCATGTCGAGCAGCGTCGCGATCGCGAGCGCCGCGTCCAGCTTCATGTCGGTGGCGCCGCGTCCATAGAGATAGCCGTTCTCGACCACCGCGGTGAATGGATCGCGCTGCCAGTCGGCGGGCTTGGCCTCGACGACGTCGATATGTCCGGAGACGACGATCGGCTTCAGCGACGGATCGCTGCCGCGCCATGTCGCGATCAGATAGGCGGTATCGTCGACCGGCGTGATCGTCACGTCTGCAGCCGCAAAGCCGCCCGCGACCAGTGTCTGCTTTAGATAGGCGGCGAGCTGCGGGGTCTGGTTGCCGGGGCCGCGCACGCTGCGGAAGGCGATCATCTTCTTCGCGATGTCGAGACCGTTGGTGGCGGCTGGAGTCTGCGAGGAGGCCGGGATGCCGACCATTGCGGCGGTGCAGGCTAGTAGAAGCTTGAGCTTGGACGTCATCATCATCTTTCCTCGGAGAATTCTTATCCCTCCCATTGCGGGGGGGATCGCGACGAACCAATCCCTAGAACTTCGCTCCCGCGCGCAAGCCGATCGTCCGCGGCGTGCTGCTGACGATGTAGGTCCGCTGCGAACACGTTCCGCATTGCTGGAACCGCGACAATTGCGCGCGTTCGTCCCACAAATTCTGGACGAACAGCTCGAGTGTGTAGCCGGACAGGTCCGCGCCGATCGACGCGTTCGCCGTCGTATAGGCCTTGAGTCGTCCCAGCGTACCCGCCTGGAACGTGCGGATGTCCGCCGATGCCGAACTCTGATGCGCGACCAGCCCCTGGATATACGCCTTCGCGGTGCCGACCGGGACGCTGTAGCGCGCCGTTCCACTCGCCTTAAACCGCGGCGTGATCGGCAGGCGCGTTCCCCTCGCGGCCAGCACGGGGTTTTGCTCGCCACCGCAGGGCTGTTTCGCGCACAGATCGTTGCGTGTCTTCGCATCGGTGTAGGAGGCCGCAGCCGTCAGCGAGAGGCCGCCGGTGGAGAAGTTCGCGTCGGCCTCCGCGCCCCTGATCCGCGCGTTCGGCCCGTTCTGAATGATCGTGAAGCTGTTCAGCCCGAGGAACGAGAACTGGAACTTGTCCCAGGCCTGCTGATAGATCGCGGCATTGAAGCGCAGCCGATCGAACAGCGTCGTCTTCAGCCCGAGCTCGTAATTGGTCAGGAAATCCGCTGCATAGGGCGCGACGTCGCCGCGGCGGTTGATCCCGCCCGGCCGGAAACCACGCGAGAACGTGGCATAAGCCAAGACCTTGTCGCTCGGCTTGAACGTCAGGTTGAACCGATAGGTCGCGCCCTGTCCCTGCGTCCGCTTCGGGATCAGCCCGGTGGTCGTGTACGTCGCGAGGTTGGTACAGGGCGAGCCCGACACCGCCGCCGGCAGCAAGGTCGAGGTGTCGCCGCCACCCAGATACGCCTGTTGCAGGGTCTGGCCGTTCGCCAGATAGCAGCCTGCGACACCGGTCTGGCTGCTGGCCGCGGCGTTGAACGGCGATGCGGAAAACGACCGGCCATCGTCCGGATCGACCGCAGGATTACGCCCGAACCCGTAGAAGCCGATCAGCGAATTGTCGTAGATATAGGCGCGGCCACCTGCGGTCGCGGTCAGGTTCGGCAGGATGTCGAAGCTTGCCTCGCCGAACATCGCATAATCCTTGTCGACGCGCTCCTGCTTGGTAAGCCACAGAGTGCCCGGCGAGCCGTTGACCGACACCGCGGTACCTAGATTGGCGATCTGGTAATCCTGGAAGATCGCGTTGGTCTGGCGCTGATAGAAGGCGCCGGCGACGATCCGGAACCGGTCCTCGACCGGCGACGCGACGCGCAGTTCCTGGCTGGTCTTCTTGAAATGATCGGTGCCGATGATCTTCTGGCGCGGATCGATGGTCCGGCCGGCATTGTCCTGATAATAGAAATACCCGGCGAGCCCGCCGACCGACGAATAAGCCGAGTCATAGGCTTCGGCGTAATCGGTATAGTCGCTCGACGTGTACGTCTTCCGGTCGAGATACGCGCCGGCATAGGTGACGTCCCAGTTGCCGACCTTGCCCTCGATCGTCAGCGCGCCCTGGATGAACCGGTCGCGGCGGAATTCGGGGAAGAAATGCTGGACCTCGAGATCGCCGACCTTGGGGTCGTAGCCATAGGTGCCGTGGTTGCGCTGTTCCTGGTACAGAACGGTCGGCGTCACGGTCCAGTTGCTGTCGAGATCGACCTTCAGCGCCGCGCGGCCGCCATAGGTCTCGGTATCGTTGTAGTTCTTCTTCACGAACGCCGCATTGTCGACGACGACCCCGCCATTCGCCGACGTGCACGAGGTCGGGGTCGGTTCTGGAAGGTAGCTGCGGCACCCGGCGACGTTGTCGATGTAGCCAGCATCGCGTTGATAGAAGCCGACCACGCGTAGCGCTGCGGACTGCGACAGCGGCATGTTGAGCATGCCTTCGACCTTGCTGCCGATGCCGCCGGATCTGACGCTGTTCACCTCGCCATCTACGCGGCCGTAAAAGTCGCTCGTATCGGGCTTGTTGGTGATGATCCGGATCGTGCCTGCTTCGGACGACGCGCCGTACAGCGTGCCCTGTGGCCCGGCGAGGCTCTCAATCCGGGCGACGTCGTAGATGTGGACGTCGAGCGTGCCGCCGATCGTCGTCACCGGCTGCTCATCCAGGTAGGTGCCGACCGAGGGCAGGGGGCCCGAATGGTTGCCATCGCCACCCGATGCGACGCCGCGCATGTAGACGACGGTCGATCCTGGCTGCGCCGTCTGGAACGATACCGACGGCAGTAGCTGCGTATATTGGTTAAAGTTCGAGATGTTGAGATCGTCGAGCCGCTTGGTGCCGATCGCCTGGATGCTGATCGGGACGTTCTGGATGTTCTGATCGCGCTTCTGCGCGGTGACGACGATGTCGCCTTCATACTCGCCAGCGGTCTGCGCGGCAGGGGCGGTTTGCTCGGCAGGTGCTGGTGCCGCGGCAGGGCCGGTCTGAGCGTGAGCGGAAGACACTATCGCCGAAGAGGCCAAAAGCGAGCCGATCAACAACCGACGATCGAATATGTGCATGCGCGAGCCCCCAAGCGATTATGCGCAGAGACTGTGGTGCAGTGCAGCGAACGTCAAACGAAGCTGGCCTATTTTGCAGCTTTATTACGTGAGCGTGACGTTTTTACCACGGATCATGTGCGTATCAGGTCGCCAAGTGCGGTTTTCAGTGGGTCGAGCCACAATTCGTAGGGTCTCCAAGCATCGACGCCGTCACGATTGATCGGCCGACGCACCTGTTCGGAACTGGCGGTGCGGACCGCGCGCTCGGTCTCGTGGAAGGCAAGGCAGGCGGGCTCGAACTCAAGTCCACAGGCCGTAAGCAAGGCGCGGACTTCGACCTCGGTATTCTCGAGCAGGGCTTCGTGATCGACGCGGTGGACGCGGCCCGGCAGCACCGCGTCGACATGCGTCATCAGCCGGACATAGTCGCGGTAATAGCGGCCGAGATCGTCGAGCGAATAGCTGAACGTCTGCCCCCGCGCGTAATGCTGCTTGAAGTTCGAGAAGCAGCAGTCGAGCGGGTCGCGACGCGCGTCGATGATCCGCGCATTGGGCAGTGCGAGGTGGATCAACGCGGTATGCGCCCAGTTGTTGGGCAGCTTGTCGATGAAGAACGGGCGATCGGTGCGCCGCTGGATCGCGGCACGACGCAGATACTCCTCGCCGATCTCGCGAAGCGCATCCGCAGAGAGGGTGGCGATGCCCTGCGGATAGTCGGCGATGCGGCGGGCGAGCGCGGGCATGTCGGGTAGTTCGGTGGTGCCCTCGACGAGGCTATGGCTGGCGAGGATCTGCTCGATCAATGTCGAACCCGCACGCGGCATGCCAAGGACGAAGATCGGGTCGGGTGCCTCGCATCCCTGGCCGCGGCGCGCGTCCAGGAAATCGGGCGTCAGCAGCGCGATGCTGCGGTCGACGAATATGCGCGTTTCGTCGGCGTCGTACACGATCCGGGTCCGGCGCAGTGCGTTACCCGCCGCGTAATGCGCGAACGACTGCACAGGTTCTCGGCGATCCTCGAATGCCTTGCCGAGCGCGAAATCGAGATGGAAGCGATCCTCGTCATCCAGATCGTCCCGAGCGAGGCCAGCCTCCATCGATGCGATATCGGCATCGTCGAACCGTACCGTCTTGAGGTTGGCGAGGCTCCACCACGCGTCGCCGAGGGTCGGTAACAGCGCCAGCGCGCGGCGATAGGCGGCAATACCGTCGTCGCGACGCCCGACCGTCTTGAGCATGTGACCGTAGCTCAGCCACACGCGCGGCTGGCCCGGCGCATCGTGCAGCACTTTTTCATACAGCGCGATCGCGTCCTCGAACCCGCCGAGCCGCCCAAGGGCGGCCGCCTTCAGGTTCGCATGCCCGGGATTGTCCGGCTCGTCGGCGATCACCGCGTCGAGCAAGGTCAGCGCTTCGGGCGCGCGGTTCTGGCGGTAAAGCACAAGCGCAAGGTTCGCGCGCGCCGCGGTAAAGCCCGGCGCCAGTTCGACCGCGCGGCGCAGCAATGCCTCCGCATCGCCGTACCGCCCGATCCGCCCGGCCAGTTCGGCCAGCATCCGGATCGCCCGCGCATCGAACGGATCGCGCTTGAGATACGCCTTCAGCAGCGGTTCGGCGACGTGAAGCTGGTTGTCGTGGAGCGCGAGCGCGGCCTGCATCAGGTCGCTCGGCCAACGATGGTTCGGGGTGGCTGCCATTGCTCCAACTTTCAGTGCCCGCCATGTCGGCGTCAAGCGCGAAGGTAGGACGGAGGTTTTTCCACCGTCACGTCGTGTCGTCGGCAAAGACATCGCGGTCGCAGATTTCGTCTCGTGAGGATCAGTCGCGATGAAAGCTGGTGTCTATAAAGGGATGTTCGCGGCTTCTCGTCTTGAAACAGCAGTTCGCAGGCATGAGTGCCGAAGGCTTCATATGGAATGGATGTAATGACTTAAAGTCAAAGTCTTGTCTGTTCGTTACGTCGTGGAACGCAAAGGTGGGGACGCACTCGCGCCCCCACGTCCATTTCAATATTTTACACGAAGGCGCGTGTAGTAGAAGCCGCCGTTAAAGCCGAACGGGCCACCACCGCGCGGGTAGACCTGGCCGTCGGACGTGCCGCCGGTCAGGGGATAGATCTGCACCGTTCCGTTCGCCGCGAGGCGATCGGGGTGTTCGTCGGTAAAGTTCTGTGCGCCGATCGACAGAGTGAAATGCTCGGCGAAGACATAGCTTACTTCGAGATCGGTGACGAACTTGCCGCCGAAAACCTGGTTGGGCGTCGCCCCGGTCACGATGCCGTTGGTCAGGATGTTGGTGACGCCGTAATCCTGCGCCGCGGTGAACGAGCTATAGTAATTTTCGCGGACATTGAAGCTCAGATTATCCAGCGACCAATTGGCATTAAAGACGATACGGTGCTTCGGCGCCAGGTTTTCCGCATCGATCAGGATGGGGAAATTGATCACACGAGAATCGTAGTCGGTAACCTTGGTCTTGTTGTAGTTGTACGCCAGCGAGAAGTTCAACTGCGCATCACTGAGCTTCGTGCGGTAGGTGGCGACGACGTCGATGCCGCGGGTCTGCGTCTTGAAGCCATTGGTAAAATACTGGACCTGACCATCGACGCCAACGGCTTGCAGTGCCGGTTGCGCCGCGACCGCCGCTGCGGTGACGATAAAGGGCGAGGTAAGGCCGATGCGGTTGCGGAGGTCGATCTGGTAGCCGTCGACCGTGATCGTCATGCCCCGGACAGGCTCCAGGATGACCCCCAAGCCATAGTTGGTCGACTTTTCGGGCGTCAGAGGTTCGGCGCCGTAATATTGTGCGGGCGCGCTGTTGACCGGATAGGTGCCCGCCTGGAACGCATTGCCGCCGTTGAACGAGGTCGTGACGATCGAGACGTTCGATTGGCCCGGGGAAGGCGCATGGAAGCCGGTGCCGAAGCTGCCGCGAACCGAGAACCCTTCGACGAACTTGTAGAGTGCGTTGACCTTGCCGACCCAGGCATCGCCGAACGTGTTGTAATGCTCGTACCGCCCTGCCGCGCCGACCGTTAGCGCGTCGGTGAGATCGGTTTCGAGACCGACATAGGCGGCATAGGCTTTCTGGTCGAACTTGCCCGCGGTGGCCGGGCTGGTACCGGCATAGCCGCTCGCGCCGACGCCTTGCGCCGCGGTCGTACCGGAGGCGGTATACACGCCCGGCGCGGTCAGCGTGTAGAGCCGTTGCGCGACGGCATAGGGACCGGCCGCATAGGACTGCGTATCGCCCGCGGTCTGCTCGTAGGTTTCCTTGCGGAATTCACCACCGGCCGAGATCGTCAGCGGCGCCGCGAGCCCGAGGTCCGCCGCGTAGGTGAAGTCGGCGTTGAAGTTCACTTCCTTCTGGATCAGGTCGCCGAAATCGAAGCTCGTCTGGGTAGCCGGCCCGTAGGAAAAATTGGCCGAGTTATACATCGACAGCGACAGCTTGTTGCGGGCCAGCGTGCCCGACAGGTCATAGCTGAAATCGCCGCTGGTGCCCTTGTAGCCGAGCACGCCGTAGAGTTCCTGGCTCTTGCCGACGAAGCGCGGCGTGAAGCCGGCCGGATAGAGCTGGTTGAACTTGAAGGTGTTGCCGTCCCGTACGAAGCCCCCGGTCGGGCAGGTCGCGTTGCCGGTCGGGCAGGGGGTCAGGAAGAACGTGTTGTTGAACGCGCCGTTCGCACCCTGATTGCGGACCACCCCGGCTGAATCGACGGCGGTGCTGCTCACCGGCGCACGGTAGTTGAAGCTCTGGTTGCCTTTGTTCTGCGCGAAGTTGCCGAAGAAATAGAGTTTGCTGTCGGGGGTGACGTTGATCGCCGTGTTGAGCACCGACTTGAAGCCGTGCGAGGGCGAATTTCCCCAGATCTGCACGGGGCCGGGGAAATTGGGTAGCTGCGTCGCGAGCGCCGGGAAGTTCTGCGCGAAGTTCGCCGCGGATGGGCGGGTTCGACCACGGCTGGTCTGCCCCTCGTCGACATATTCGCCGGTCGCGTTGATGAAGCCCCAGTCGCCCTTCAGGCCCGCATTGCCCGCGATCTGGTAACTTTCGCCGTCTCCCGCATAATATTGCCCGGTGCGACCGACCAGTTCAATGCCCTGATCCTGGCGCAGGCCGTAGTTCAGAACGCCGGCGATCGCGTCCGAGCCATATTGCGCGGTGGCGCCTTCGCGCAGCACCTGGAGGTTGCCGATCGCCAGCGACGGAATTGCCGAGATGTCGGGGCCCTGCGCACCGCGGCCGAGCCCGGTATCGCTGCCGCCGTAGACCTGCACCAGTGCCGACCGGTTGTAGCGTTTGCCGTTCAGCATCACGAGGACCTGGTCACCCGACAGGCCACGAAGCGATGGCGAGCGAACGAAGGTCGATGCATCCGAGATCGAGTTCTGGCCGGCATAGAAGGACGGTACGATGTTCTTGAGCGCATCGATCATGTTGGCGGCAGGCTGCGTGGTCAGGTCATCCGCACTGATGATGTCGACGGGCGAGGGCGAGTTGGCCAGCGTACGGTCGGTACGTCGCGTACCGAGTACGAGGATCTCGCTCGTTGGTTCGGCCTCCACGGGCGCAACCCCTTGGGGAGTGGTGTCCTGAGGGGAGCCTGTAGCCGCGTCCTGTATGGTATCTCGTTCGGCTGCGAAGGCGGCGGGGCACGATAGTAGTGCAACCGCCAGTGCGACGGTCGAAGTCGTGTATCTGATCATCTAAAGCCCCCTTGGAAAACCTAGCTCTTCAAAAGTCTTCTCCAGATGTTCCCGTTCTCGATCGTCGATTGTGTTCGGCGTATCGAAACGCTTTTTGACCAGCCCTGCGAATGTCGTGACGGTGTCATTTCACTGCATCGTCATCGTGCACCAAACGGCCACAACGGACGTGTTCTAGCAATCGAAAACTTCGTACGTCGTCACGCATATGCAACAATGTTGCATTTTTGCCGCATTTTGGTGAGTTGGAGCCAGTGCTGGGCGGGGGCTGCGAAGCGCGATTCACCCAATGAACGAATGGCAGAAGTCAGAACGCCGGAAATCTTTAAGATGTCCGTGATCAAGTCCGACTAGAAGTTTTTTCTAGGGACGCCCTTGTCGACAGTGGATCCAAGGTTGGGGCCAGTGCCCAAGCACCGGCCCACCACACCATTACGTCAGACGACAGCGCCTTTGGCTCGCTTGCGACCCAAGATCGACCGTAAAGCGCTCAGCCCGGCGTCTTATCTCAAAATGCGACCTTGAACTGACCGCCGATGATCCGCGGCTCGTTGATCATGCCCGTCAGGTTGTTGAAGTCGATCGCGCTGATGCTGCGATACTGGTTGGTGATGTTGCGGACGAACGCGCCGACCTCATACCCTTGCGGCGACTTGTAGCCAACCTTGAGCCCGCCTTCGAGCGACGACTTGCCGGTGAACTCGACCGCTTCATATAGGAAGAAGTTGATGCGGCTGCGGTAGACCCAGTCGGTGTAGGCATAAACCTCGCCGCCATTGCCGAGCGGGATGCCGTAGCGCGCGGTCCAGTTGGCGATCCATCGCGGCGCCTGGGGAAGGTCGTTGCCGTCGATCACCGCGAACCCGCCGACGATCTGATCCAGCACGGTGCAGGTCGCGCACACGCCTACACCGATGCCCCGGTCGCGGATCTCGGTGAAGTTGTAGCTGCCGGCCGCGGTCAGCGTCAGTTCGGGGAGCGGCCGCGCCTCGAACTCGCCCTCGACGCCGTAGCCGATCGCCTTGTTCGCGCTGATCAGGCGTGCCGAATTGCTGCTGCCCCCGACCGCGGTGATCTGCAGGTCCTTGGTGCTGTACCAATAGGCGTCGAGCGAGAAGTTCACCTTCCGGTCGAGCAACGTGCCCTTGAAGCCGCTCTCGCCCGAGAACGTGGTCTGCTTGGGTGCGGTGCTCTGGACGCTGCCGAAGGTCACGCGGTCCTGGATCGCGGGGCCCTGATAGCCGGTCGCGAGCCGCGAATAGACGTTGATCGCCGGCGTCAGTTCGTAGGTCGCGCTCGCGTCCCAGGTGACGTTCGAGCCACGGACGATCGCGCGGGCCGGCAGCGTGTCGCTGATCCCGGTGCCGGGAATCGGCGCGGTGACGAGGTCGTTGCGATAGTCGTGCGAATAACGAACGCCCGCGCGCAACGTCAGCAGGTCGACGGGCTTGGCCTCGATCGAGGCGAACGCACCGTAATTCTCGTTGCGGTTGTCGTGGTAGATATCTTGGTCGAGGTCGGTCGCGCGCGAACCGGTACCGCCGAACGCATAGTCGTACTGGTGATACCGTAGCGTCTGGTGGAAATAATACAGCCCGCCCTGCAGGCGGATGCCATTCATGTCCTCGCTGGCGTAGCGCAGCTCCTGGCTGAACTCCTTGGGCTTGGTCAGGCCACCGGTGTTCGACGGGAACAGCCCGACGCCGATCGCGCCGATCGTTCCGCCGAGGAACGTGTAGTTGTTGCCGCCGTCGACATCGCCGGTGCTCTCGACCTTGGCCTGCTCATAGCCGGTGACCGAGTAGAAGGTGCCGATGCCGTCGAGATGATAGTCCAGCCGCAGGTTGGTGCCCCATTGCGTCAGGCTCTGGCTGGTATAGCCGTCGAGCGTGACGTGCTTGGGGTCGAAGCCGGTGTTGAAGTCGTTGGTGCCCGGCTTGAACAGCCCGGCGCGGAAGATGCGCGGTGAGCCCGTCAGGTCGCGGACATGGACGTTCAGCAAGGCGTTGAAGTCGCTGCTGGTATAGCCGAGTTGGAAGCGGCCGGCGACGTCGCGATAGCCTTCGAGCTTGCGGTCGGCATTGCCCGTCGTGGAATCGTTCTTGACCCAGTCGTCGCGCGACTGGACGATGCCTGAGGCGCGGAACGCGAAGCCGTTGCCGATCGGCAGGTTGAGCGCTGCCTCGCCGTTGATCGTGTTGTAGGTCGCCCAGGATCCGGTCGCATAGCCCGAGACCTTGTCCGGGTTCGGTTTGGCGGAATCGATTTTCACGACGCCCGCGGGCGTGTTGCGCCCGAACAACGTGCCCTGCGGCCCGCGCAGCACTTCGACGCTCTGCAGATCGAAGACCGGGAACGACTTCAGCATCGGGTTTTCGAGCGCGACGTCGTCATACACCACCGACACCGGCTGTGCCGCGTTGGGATCGAAATCGGTGTTGCCGAGACCGCGGATGTAGAAACGTGGGAAGGTGCGGCCGAACGACGATTCGACCTGGAGGCTTGGCGTCCGTCCGGCGAGGAAGCGGATGTCGAGGCCGCTCGAATTGAGCACATCGAGCTTGTCGCCGCTTATCGCGGTGACCGCGAGCGGCACGTCCTTCGACGATTCCCGGCGGCGGGTCGCGGTGACGACGATCTCGCCGACGCCTTCGCCGGTCACCGTATCGCCGGCCGCTTGACCAGCCGGTACCTGCTCCTGCGCGACGGCGGGTGTGGCAAAGGCGACTAACGGCGCGCTGGTGGCCAGCAAACGGGCGATGGCAGCGGTACGAACGGGCAAGCGAATCATGGATGGTCCCCCCTTGGGCTTCGAACATCCTCCTGCGTCGATCCGTGTGACCCGGATCCGTCACCAACCGGTAACATCACTGCAACGCGCGGCAATAGACACGATCAGGTGCGATGCATTTTTCCTGGCACCGCGACATCTTTGCCCCAATCTCTGTCCGTGCCCTGCAACCGTTGCGGATCGCGCATCGGCTTGTCCTGCCCGACTTCGGATTTTGGGAAGCCCCGCCCGATCCCAAAAGGCGTAAATACATAGCCGTCATCGCTCCGCGCGAGTTTTAACCCATCGCGGTCCTCATCCTAGTCGATGAAGTCGCTAAGCAGAAAGATGCTAGCCCTGCGCTGTCGTGCAGAGGCGGGCCGTGCAGAGGCGGGCCATGCAAAGGCGGACCGTGCAGATGCGGGCCGCCGCCCACGCCTGCCAGAACCGTGCGTCGCGATAATTCTTACGTCATGCGCCTGCAACGGGACGATCATGCTCCCTGCCAGACCCATGTCGGCTTGATACCGCTCCGGACGGATGCTTTACCGTTGCTCGGGTATAAGCGCCTTGCGTATCGGCTCTACCCAACGACCCTTGTCGATGTCGTACAGGATGAAGTCGCTGTCGAACTGCCAATACGCCCATGGGAAGCCATGCGCCTCGGCCTCGCGGCGGACGGTCGCCGTGTAACGGGCACGTGCCTCGATTGGCGTGCCGCTTTTCTCATACGCGCCGAACTCCCCCATCAGTACGGGACGGTCGTTCGCGCGCGACCATGCACCGACCTTGTCGTAATCGGCCTTGATCCTCGCCTCGTCGGCGGCTGTGAAGGGCACGTCCTTCAGTCCGGCGGTTTCCGACGACCAAGGTGCCCCTTGGTGGGTGAATCGGAAAGGCTCGTACGAGTGGAAGGTGACGAGAATGTTCCGGTCGGATTTGGGCAGTTCGAGTCCGGGCAGTTCTTCCAGATTGTTCCAGCGGGTCGGCCCCACTACCAACGTCCGACCCGGATTGGTCGCGCGTACAGCAGGGATGAGCCTGCTCAGCATCGCGTTCCACCGGGGACCATCCAGAGGCGCGTGCGGCTCGTTCAGCAATTCGAACAGAACGCTGTCCGGCGCGTCGCGATAGCGTGCCCCGATCTGCTGCCAGAACGCGATCAGCCTGGGTTCGCACGCGTCCGGCGCTTCCGAGCACAGGTTGAAGTCGTGCTCGTCGAGAATGACACTCAAACCGGCGGCGGTCGCGTCCTTGACGACACCATCGAGCGTTGCGAGCCACTTCGGATCGAGGCGGTTTCCGGCATCCATGTGCTTGAAGGACTGGAGCACGACCCGGACGAAATCGAACCCGCCCTGCTTGATGATCCGGAAATGACGCGGCTTGAACCGTGCCTTCTGGGGATCGTCCCACAGCGGATCGTATCCGATGATGTTGACGCCGCGGTGCAGGCGCGACGCGGTGCGCCATGCCGGCCTGGTCGCCGTCGCCGGACTGTCGGAAGTCCGTATCGACGCTTTTGCGACGCCGTCGTGCGAGTAAGCGACCGTCGGAGCGGCGAGGGCTACAGCCGCACCCAACACATATCTGAAGAGCACGGATGTCTTCCTTTCGATAACGTATCGCAAACTGCAGCGCCCTCTTGCGAAGGCAATGACAGGAAGCTGCAGCATTGACGACGGTGTCAGGCCTGCGCCTGGGTTAGAACTTCAGCCGTGTGGTCAGCGAGAATCGACGATCGTTCTTGAAGTAACTGCGCGGCGCGCGCAGCCCCTCGGCATTGATGACCGATTCCGTCTTCGTCGTGCTGTCGAGGAGATTTACCCCCTGGAAGCCGATCTTGAAGTTGTCGTTGACCGAGTACAGGATCGTCCCGTCGAGCTGTCCGAACGCACTGGCATAGATCGGCAGGAATGGCGCGATCTCGTCACGGATCGTCAGCAGATACCTCGATCGCCAGTTGTACGCGGCGCGCAACGACAATGGTCCCTTTTCATAGAATAGCGTGCCGTTGATCGTATGGCGCGAAAGCCCTTCGAGCGGCAGGCGAGAGACGTCGATCGTCGTGGTCGGCGAAGTGGCCTGTGCGCCGCGGCCCTGCGGGATGTTGGACGGGTCGACAAAGGTATAGTTGGCCTGCACGCCGAGCCCAGACAGCAGCCCCGGAAGGAAATCATAGGTCTGCTGATAGGCGAGTTCGAAACCCTTCACGTTGCTGTGGCTGTCCGCGTTCTGTGGCGCCACGAACAACACGTTCTGGGTGATGCCGTTGTTCGTGATCGAGCGGGTTTGCGCCACGTTCGCGACGATGACGTTCGACAGATCTTTGTAAAACGCTGCCGCGGTCAACGACCCGACCTTTGCGAAATACCATTCCGCGGTGAGATCGAACTGGTTCGCCTCGACGGGTTTCAGGAACGGATTGGAGTTCCGGCTGCCGCCTTCGAGCTGGAACACCGAAAGCCCGCTGGTCGGTGCGATCAGGGTCGTGCTCTGCAACTGCTCGAAGCCCGGCCGCGAGATCGCCTTCGAATAGGCGAAGCGCGAGATCAGGTTCGGCGTAATGCCAACCTTGAGGTTGAAGCTCGGCAGGAAGTGATCGAAGCGGTTGCGCGTCGTCTGGTTGATCGCGGTTCCATTGGAAAACGTCAGAACGTCCTGCTGCTGCGCCGATGTAAGGCCGCAGAACGGGCTCGTCTGTGCGGGCTGGCCACAGAAGGTCGCGACGCTGGCAGCGCTGCCGATGATCTGGTTGCGCGTCGGGAACGTGAAGAAGCCGTTCGCCTTGTCCGTCGTCTGGATGTAGCGGAGGCCGACGTTACCCGAGACCTTCAGGCCTCCGAACAGGTCGTTGCCCTGCGTACCGAAGTCGAGCCGGGCGTATGCAGCTTTGGTCTCTTCGGAATTGGTGTAAACCTCGCTCGGCAGGAAGCTGGTGCCGGCGACCACGCCGGCGCGCTGGCCGGCAGGCGTCCATCCGCCCGAATTCGCGCCCTTCTGGTTGCGCCAGATCGCATTGACCGCCTGTGCCTGTGCGGTGATGGCATCGTAGCTGGATGCCGGATTTCCGTTGATGTAATTTGCGCCGAGCCCGGACGGACCGTCGCCGCGGAACACATTATCGAAGCTGAACAGGCCGTAGCCGTTCGAGTTGGTGTCCGCAAAGGTGACGGGACCCGACCCATCCCAGACTTCGCTCAGCACGCCCCAGTTATACAGCGAATACCGCACCGTCTGGTCGCGGTCGGCATAGCGTGCACCGACCTTGGCCTTCTTCAGGAAGCTGTCGTCGCCGAAATCATACGTCGCGTCCGCCTTGAACGCCCATTCATGGCCCTTGTTGTCCTCGAAATGGTCCATCGCAGCACGATAATAGCTGTTCGCCGGATCCGCGAAATACGCCTGGCTGTTGGCGCCGTTAGGGGCGAGGAAGCTGATGTCAGGCGTGTTGCCGGTGAGGTCGAGCGCGACGTCCGAGAACGTCGATCCATAGACCGAAAGATCCGTTTGCTTCGTGGTCGATTTTACATACTGGCCATCGAAGTTGAAGGACAGCTTTTCGGTTGCCTGCCACTTCACGTTGCCGCCAAAATCATTGGTCACCGCACGTGTCTTCACGCCGCGATTCGAAAGCTGCGTAACCATGCCGCGTTGCTGTCCACCGGCCGGTACGTAACCGCGGTCGAGCGAAATCGTACCAGTTTCGAAAAGGCCGTCGTCGCCAAAGGTATAGTTGGTCCCCGGCCGCGGCGCGGTGGCGCGGTCGATGCCGTCGGACACGGTTTCCACGGTGCGCTCGCCCCAGGTCTGGCGTGCGTCGCTGCGCACGAACTGCAGCGTAGCGAGCAGCGACTTGTCGTTCGATTCGAACTGCAGCGCGCCTGCCGCACCGATGCGCTCGCGGTTGAACTCCTGCGTCCGTACGCCGGCGCCCACTGGCGCGTACGCCACCTGGCCCGGGGCAAGCCCTGCCAGGGTGTCGGTTTCGTTAACCCCGTCGCCGTTGATGTCCTGCGAACCGTTGAAGCGGGCCTGGTAGTTCGTGACCTGCAGGCCGTCTGCGCGGCTGAAGAGCTGCGAATACGACCCGCCGACGAGCACGCCAAAACGACCAATGCTCGTGTCGAAGTTCTTCGACGCAAGGCCTGAGATGGAGGGTGAGCCCTTCTTGGAAAAATCGCCGTAGTTCATGTCCGCGGACACGTAGACGACCGGTTCCTTGCTATCGAAAGGCTTGCGCGTGTTGAGGACGACCGTTCCGGCGATCCCGCCCTCGATCTGGTCGGCGGTCATGTTCTTGTAGACTTCGACCGAGCCAAGCAATTCGGGCGAGACGTCCTGGAAGTTGAGCGCGCGGCCGCCATTCACCGAGAAACTGTCGCGACCGTTGAATTCGGAGCGGACGTAGTTCAGTCCGCGAATGACGATCCCGGAACCTTCGACCGAGAAGTGATCGGAGTCGTTGCCGGCTGCGAAGCGGCTGATCGAGACGCCGGGAACGCGCTGGAGCGCCTCCGTTACCGAGCGGTCCGGCAGGGCGCCAATGTCTTCGGCAGTGATCGCGTCGACGACGGTGTCGGCATCGCGCTTGATACCCTGCGAGTTCGCCAGGCTGGCGCGGATGCCGGTAACGACGATTTCGTCACCGGTTGCTGCGTCGGTCTGGGCTGCAACGGGATCCTGCCCCGTAGCCGGCGTCCCCGTCTGCGCGTCGGGTGCGGCGGCGCCGGATACTACGGGATCGGTCGACCGCGATATGCCGCCGTCCTGGGAATTGGTCGTGGGCGCGGTCGGCTGCGTCACCGTCTGCGCGAAGCCTTGCACACCGGACGTGAGTGCCAACGCGGACACACCGATACCCAGCGAGCGGACGAAAGATAGGTGCGCGCTACGCGAGGCAATGACGTGCATTCAGTTTCTCCCCCGAGGTCGAGCTGCGAATGTGCGCCGACTCTCTTTCTCGCAAAGACGCGAGTGATGGTGCTCGGTAGCTCGCGTTCCGGCGGCGGGACAATGGTTGACGTGTGGTCTTGAGGTATAACTGTTTTGATTTTCATTCATATGTTGCCTACAGGTCACAGTCGCTGAGATCGGCATAACCGTACCGGCCAAACTGGAGAGGATATCGCTATCAATTCGGCTTCGCGCCCTCCTATCAAGGTAGTCGTCGTGGGCGGCGGTACCGCAGGCTGGATGACTGCCGCTGCGCTTGCGGCCGTTGCCGGCCGATCGGTCGCGGAGGTCCACCTCGTCGAGTCCGAAGAGATCGGCATCGTCGGTGTCGGCGAGGCTACGCTGCCGCATATCCGCGCCTTTAACACGCGCTTGGGTATCGACGAGGCGGAGTTCATGCGAGCGACCGGCGCGACGTTCAAGCTGGGCATCGAGTTCTGCGACTGGGCGCGGATCGGCGACAGCTATACCCATCCGTTCGGCGCCTTCGGACACGATGTCGACGGGGTAGGATTCCACCATTATCTCAGCCGAGCCGGACAGATTGCCACGCTTCCGGATTATTCGCTGCCGGTCGTCGCCGCCCGCCACGCGAAGTTCGCGCCGCCCCTGCACGATCCGCGGTCCCTGTTGTCGACGTTTGGCTACGCCTATCAGTTCGACGCGACGCGCTACGCTCCGTTTCTCCGCGCTCGGGCCGAGCGGCAGGGGGTGACGCGAACCGAAGGACGCGTGGTCGATGTCGAACGGAGCGCCACGGGTGATGTCGTGGCGGTCATGCTCGACGACGGCCAACGAATTACGGGCGACCTGTTCATCGACTGCTCGGGGTTCCGCTCGCTGCTGCTCGGACAGGCGATGGGCGAGCCGTTCGAAGACTGGTCGCATTGGCTGCCGTGCGACCGTGCAGTCGCGGTGCCCTGCGCCGACGCGGGAACGCTGAAGCCCTACACCACGGCAACCGCGATGCCTGCCGGCTGGCGATGGCGTATTCCGCTCCAGCACCGGGTCGGCAACGGCTATGTCTACTCCTCCGCGCATATCGACGACGGCGCCGCGCAGGACGCCTTGTTGCGGTCGATCGAAAGCACGCCGCTGGCGGACCCGCGCATGCTGCGTTTCAAGGCGGGCCGGAGAGCGCGCAGCTGGGTCGGGAACGTCATCGGTGTCGGGCTGGCCGGCGGCTTCCTGGAGCCACTGGAATCGACGAGCATCTATCTCATCCAGTTGGCGATCACCCAGTTGCTCGAGCTGTTCCCCGCGACGCCGATCTCGCCGATCGACCGCGATGCGTTCAACCGGGTGGTTGATCTGGAATATGACCGTATCCGCGACTTCCTGATCCTGCATTACCATGCGACGACGCGCGACGATTCACTGTTCTGGGATCATGTACGAACGATGGACGTACCCGACACGCTCGCGGAGAAGATGACGCTGTTCCGCCAGCGGGGGCGGGTGATGACCTACCGTGAAGGCGTCTTCCTAGAGCCGAGCTGGATTGCGGTGTATCTCGGGCAGGGCGTGGTGCCGAAGGGATATGACCAGCGTGCGGACCGGCCGTCCGATGCCGCGCTGGTCCAGGCGCTGGCACGGTTGCGCACCGAAACGCGGGACGCTGTCATGACCATGCCCGATCACGCCGCCTATATCGCGCAATCGGGGGCGGCGGCTGCATGAGCGACAAGCGCATCAGGACGATCGCGGTGGTCGGTGACGGCGTTGCTGGCTGGAGCGCCGCGGCTGCGTTGAAGGCGCGTGTCCCCGGTATCTCGGTCGCTTTGATACCGGTCGCGGAACTGCGTCCCGGCTTCGTCGATCTGTTCGGCGGCGCATCGCCGTCGATCGGGGAGTTCCACACGGACATCGGGTTGGACGAGCGCGATGTCCTGACGCGGACCGGCGCGGCCATCCGGCTCGGCACCCGGTTCTCAGGGTGGGGCGGGGCCGACTATATCCATGCCTATGGCTCCGCCGGCATGCCCGTCGATGGCGTACCCTTTGCCACGCTCTGGGCAGGCCTGGGCGGCACCGAGGCCTTCGATAGCTTTGCACCGGCGGCCGCGTTGGCGGCAGCGGGTCGGTTCGTACCGCCGCGCGCAGACATACTTGGCGGCTATGCCAACGGGCTACAGCTCGATCCGCCGGTCTATCGCCGGTTCATCGAAGCCTATGCCCGACATTTGGGCGTCGTGGTCACGGCCGGCGGAATGCGACACGCCGAGACAAACGGCGATCGCGTAACGGCACTTCACCTGGACGATGGAGGGCGTCTGGAGGCGGACCTCTACATCGACGCGACCAACGCCGATGCGCACCTTATCACCCAGTTCGGCGACGATTGGCAGGATTGGTCGCCGTGGTTGCCGTGCGACAGTTTCGTTCAGAGGCGCGGGACATCGGATGCCGAGCCTGGTGATCGGTTCCTGTCACCGCTTGAGCAGGTCGAAGCGATCGATGGCGGATGGCGCCTGACATCGTGCCTGCCCGGCAGAACCGATACGGCCATCGTCTATGCAAGCGGCGCTCGCCATGAACCGGGCGACGTTTCACGGTTCCGGAGCGGAAGGCGATCGCGCGCCTGGATCGGCAATGTCGTGGCGATCGGCGAGGCTGATTGCGTCGTCGAACCGCTCGAAGCCGCACCGCTCCACGTCTTGCATACGCAGATCGACCGACTGGTCGCGTCGCTGCCCGACCGCGATTTCGACGAGGTCGAGCTGGCTTATTATAACCGTGAGACGGGACAGGAGGCGGATCGCCTCCGCGATTTCCTGATCCTGCACTACACGACGTCCGATCGACCCGAGCCGTTTTGGCAGGCGGCGCGAGACGCCACGTTGCCGCCGGAGCTGGCCGAGGCGCTCACCCTGTTTCGCGAGCGCGGGCGTTTGCCGATCCGCGATGGCGAAAGCTTCGATCGCGATAGCTGGCACGCGGTGCTGCTTGGACAAGGTATCCTGCCCCGACGCGGGGACGTTTTGGCCGCTGCTGTCGATCCGAAACGTGCGCGCGCCACGATGGTCGATTTTCGAGCGCGGTTGTCGAAGGCGGTCGCCGCCGCGCCGACACACCGCGCGTATTTGGCAAGTCTGAGGACCAACGCATGAGCGAACACACCATCCGCGAGGTCGTCATCGTCGGCGGCGGCACCGCCGGCTGGATGGCAGCGGCGGCGCTCTCCAAGTTCCTCGGCGGCGGGCAGGGGCAGGGGCAGCCGCGTATCCGCCTGATCGAGAGCGAGGAAATCGGGACCGTCGGCGTCGGCGAGGCGACGATCCCGACGATCGCGACGTTCAATCAGATGCTGGGCATCGACGAGGATGATTTCGTCGCGAAGACGCAAGGCACGTTCAAGCTCGGCATCGAGTTCGTCGACTGGCGCAAAATCGGCGAACGCTATTTTCACCCCTTCGGCCAGTTCGGACACGATATCGAAGGGCTGAACTTCCATCAGTTCTTCCTCAAGCTCGCCAAGCAGGGCAAGTGCGCCGACATCTGGCATTATGCGCCGTGCGCGGTGGCGGCGGCGGCGGGGCGGTTCGCGCGGCAATCGCCTGATCCGCGGTCACCGTTCGGCACGTTGCCGTACGCGTTCCATTTCGACGCCGGGCTCTACGCGAGATATTTGCGCTCCTATGCCGAAGCACGCGGGGTCGAGCGTATCGAGGGGCGGATCGTCGATGTCGCATTGCGCGGCGAAGACGGGTTCGTTGAGGCGCTCACGCTCGAGGACGGACGTCGCATCGAAGGCGAGTTGTTCGTCGATTGCTCGGGATTCCGCGGTTTACTGATCGAAGGCGCGCTGAAGACCGGGTATGAGGATTGGCGCCACTGGCTGCCGTGCGACCGCGCCGTCGCGGTGCCCACGGCGAACGTCGGCGACCCCGTGCCGTTCACCCGCGCGACCGCCCGAAGCGCCGGCTGGCAGTGGCGCATCCCGCTCCAGCACCGCACCGGCAACGGCTATGTCTATTCGAGCGCGCATATCTCCGACGAAGACGCGCAGGCGACGCTGCTCTCTACCGTCGAAGGATCGCCGATCGCCGATCCTCGCCGCCTGTCATTCGTAACGGGGCGGCGAAAGCGGTTCTGGAATCGCAACGTGGTCGCGCTTGGCCTTTCCGGCGGCTTTCTGGAACCGCTCGAATCCACCTCGATCCACCTGATCCAGACCGGAATCGCCAAGCTTCTCGCGCTGTTTCCGGATCGACGGTTTCTGCAGGTCGAGGCGGGCGAGTATGACCGCCTAATGGGCAGCGCATATGACGGCGTGCGCGACTTCATCATCCTGCATTATCATGCGACGACGAGGGACGATTCACCGTTCTGGAACCATGTGCGGACGATGACCGTGCCGGACAGCCTGCGCCGGAAGACCGAACTGTTTCAGGCGAAGGGCCGCTTCTTCCGCTATGACGACGAACTGTTCTCGCTCGCGAGTTGGGTCGCGGTGATGTTGGGGCAGGGGGTTACGCCCGAAGGCTACGACCCGATCGTCGACGGGCTCGACGAACGAAAACTCGTGGAGGCGGTGGAGCGAATGCGGCTGGGTATCCGCCAGACGATCGCGCAGATGCCGTCGCAATCGGACTATATCCGCGCACACTGCGCCGCTATCTGATGCGCGGTGCCCAGTAGCGGACATAGTCGATCCGCATCCGCTGGGGCAGGGCCGGGTCGTCGATACCTTTCACGCCGCCCCAGTCGCCGCCGATGGCGAGGTTGAGGATCAGGTCATAGGGGCGGGTGAAGGGCCAGGCTTCGGTCCCACCCGGCCGATCGTTCGCGACGCGCATATACGCCTTGTCGTCGACGCCGATGGTGATCGAGTCTCGGCGCCAGTCGAGTTGATAGCGGTGATAGGCGGTACAGGCCGTCGATACATCGATCTGGCCGCCGCGCTGGGTTCCCTTGGCGTGATTGAATGCCGCGGTGTGGAGCGTGGCGTGGACGATGTTCGGTTGCCAGCCCACCATCTCCATGACGTCGATCTCGCCCGCGTCCGGCCATTTCCCGGTCCGCGGCAACAGCCATAGCGCAGGCCAGGTACCCCGCGCGCACGGTAGCATCGCGCGAATTTCGTAGAAGCCATAGGCATGCGATACGCGGCTCACGAGCTTGGCGGATGTGTAGGTCTGACCGCCCCAGTCGGGCTTGTCCGGCAGGCTTTCACGCCGTGCTTCGATCACGAGCGCGCCGTCTTCGATACGAGCATTTTCAGGGCGATCGGCAGCATAATATTGCCGTTCGTGATTGAACCAGCCGGTCTTGTTATTGGCCGTATCGAACCGCCACTTCGTCTGGTCGATGGCTTTCGTTGTGAACTCGTCCGCCCAACTCGGCCTGGTCGACGGCGCAGGCATGGGGGCGGCGACTTGATAATTGGTCGCCGCCAAAGTCTGCATCGGCAGGACAAGAAGGATCGTGGCGATCGTCACCTCAGCTGGTCGGGCACGCGGCGACCGGTCCATCGGCATGCGCCAGACGAACGTCGGAAATCGAGAGCGTCAGTTTCCCTGCAGTCGAGATGATGAGCGGCTCGGTGACCTTGTGTGGATCGACCCCGGCGGCGACGAAGCATTTGAGCGGAATCGCCATCGACTTCCACTCGCCGATCGGTGCCGCCTGCAAAATGCCGGTGATCGGCACCGCAGCGGTTTTGCCGGGGCTGGCCATTGAGAGAGCGACGGCGGACACGGGCTTCGCGTCCATCCGGAACTGGACGATCATGCTCAGCTCGCCATTGGCCTCACGGGCAATGTCGAGCGGTGCGTTGGCCTCGATTCTGACGTCCGCCTCGCGCGTGCCGGTCCAGGTAAAGCGTCGGGCGTCTTCCTGGGCATTGCGATCGATACCGGTGATCGTCAGCGCGCCAGCCGGGCTCCGGCCAGTGTTGCCGACGATGCGGGTCGATCCCCGGTCGCCTTCGCCGAGCGACAGGCTCCACGCCTCGGGTACGCGCCCCTTCGTGAAGAAGACGCCGCCTGCGTCTACCGCCATCCCCGCGGGACGGGTCTCGTCCAGCGTGCCGACCACGGCGCGATCCGCATAGGTCAGGCCGTAACCGAACTTGAACAGCGGGTCGTAATTCGGATCGCGCGCATTCAAGACATACTGGTCGGGACGCTTCGGCCAAGAGAAGGATAGCTTGCCCCGGAAGTCATGAACGGGTTTGCCGTCCTTGCCGGCAAACAGCACGTCGGCGACGCCCGCGCCTTCGCTTCCCGGCAGAAACGCCGCGACGAAGGCATCCGAAGCGTTGAGTTCGGCATTCACCCACATCGGGCGGCCCGACAGGAAAACGGCGACGACGGGGATTCCCGCCGCTTTCAGTTTGCGGAGCAGCGCGACATCGTTCTTGTCGCCCGGCGCGTATTCCAGGGTCGGTCGGTCGCCCATGAATTCGGCATAAGGGGTCTCGCCGAACACGACGATCGCTACGTCGGGTTTCGCGGAATACGCGCCCGTCGGGGAGTAGGTGGCAGTACCGCCGCCAGCGCGCACGGCCTGGTCGATGCCGCTCCAGATCGACGTCGCATTGGGGAAACCGCGCTTCGGCACGTCCGTCCCCTGCCAGGTAATCGACCAGCCGCCGGCCTGCTGCGTCACATCGTCGGCAGCGACACCCGCGACGAGGATATTCGCCTTGGGCTTGAGCGGCAGAACACCCCCGTTATTCTTGAGCAGCACGAGCGATTCCTGGACCGCCTGACGTCCGATGGCATGGCCTTCCGGCGATCCGATCAGGCCGAACTGTCCGGCATAGCGTCGCGTCGAGGGCTTACCCGCGGTGAAGGTACCGGCCAGCATCTTCACGCGCAGGATACGACGAACCGCGTCGTCGAGACGCGCAGGCACGATTTCGCCCGACTTGGCCTGCGCCAGCGTGTTGCGATACAGCGCCTTCCAATCGCCCGACATCATGAACATGTCGAGACCGGCGTTGATCGCCGCAGCGCAGCTTTCGTTGGTGCATCCGGCAATCTGGCCGTGTGCGTTCCAGTCGCCGACCACGAAGCCGTTGAAGCCCATCCGGCCCTTCAGCACGTCCGTCAGCAACGTCTTGTTGCCGTGCATCTTCTCGCCGTTCCAGCTCGAAAAGCTGGCCATCACGGTCAAGGTGCCCGCTTCGATCGCGGGCGGGTATCCAGCCGCATGAACGTCGCGCAGCACGGCCTCCGACACTTTGGTATCGCCCTGATCTCGTCCACCCGTGCCGCCGTCCCCGACGAAATGCTTGGTGGTCGCGATGACGTGCCCCGGCGTCATGAAATCTGGCGAACCGACCTTGCCCTGAATGCCGGTGACGACCGGGCCCGCATAACTGGCCACCACGGAGGGCTCTTCGGAATAGCTTTCGTACGTGCGCCCCCACCGATCGTCCTGCACGACCGCCAGCGTCGGTGCGAAGCTCCAGTCGAGACCGGCGGCGGCCGTCTCGCGTGCCGTGATGCGGCCGATCTTCTCCATCAGCGCGGGGTCTCGTGCCGCACCCAACCCGATATTGTGCGGAAACAAGGTCGCCCCGACGATGTTGTTGTTGCCGTGAACCGCGTCGGTGCCCCAGATCGTCGGGATCTTCGGCCGACCATCGTTGCGTTGCATCGAGGCGTCGTAGAACGCGTCGGCCAGCTTCAGCCATTCCGCCGGCGGTGCCAGTTCATCGTTGTTAGGCGCCGAATTGCCGCCGTTCAGCACCGAGCCGAGCTTGTATGTCTTGAGGTCCTCGGGCTTCACGGTCGCGATATCGGCCTGGATGATTTGCCCGACCTTGTCCTCGATCGACATGGCAGCAAGGATCTTGCCGATTTTAGCTTCGAGCGTTGGATCGAGCGCCGGCTTCGCAGCCACCTTCGGCCATGTCTCGGGATGCGCGACGGGGGAAAGCGAGGCCGGCGTGGTCTGCGCCATCGCGGTGGCGCCACCGAGCAACGCCAGGACGCTGGCAACCGAAAGCTTCGTCTTCATCATTCTCTCCCCGGTTCCCGCCTTGCGGGATTGGCAGCGTTTCAAACCACTCGGGAGGTCTCGTCAATCAATATTGATTTTGATTTTCACAAAATGCGCTCAGTCGCGTCCGACGTTCATCAGGATAGCGTCCGAGGGCAGCATGAGATCGCTGAATGGTAACAGCGCGGCGCCAACCGCCGGCGCGTCGGCGGCCATGGCAGCACGCCTGATCGGCGCAATCGACGGCATATCCGCGGCGTGCTCGGCGAGCGCATGCGTCAAGGCCACGACCAGGGCATCGATCAGCGGTTCGGGCAACCGGCCTCCCACCAGCACAGCCTGCGGATTGATGAGGCAATTGATCGCGATCATCGGATCGACCAGCATCTCGGCAGCTTCGGCGATCCACGAGTCGATGACGCTTTTGGTACGAGCGTCGTCCAGGCCGAGCGCGGCGAGTGTCCCGCTCAGGCACCCAGCGTCCGACAGGCGATCGTACAGAGCGGAAAGCGAAACGCGGCTTTCGATGGACTTTCCGCTCGAAGCAGGAACCCGGCTCAAAATGTACCCGACTTCACCACTTCTTGCGGACGCGCCTCTATAATAGCTTCCATCGATCACTAGGCCGCCGCCAAGACCCGCACCGATCAACAGGTAGAAGAAATTGTGGCAATTGCGGCCCGATCCAAACTCCAGCTCGCCCAGCGCGGCCGTTGCGGCATCGTTGTCGACATGCAGCGGCCAGGGCATCAGGTCCGACAGCAAGCCTGCGACGTCGAGATCATTACATACCGAATAGCCGGCCGGTTGATCGTGAAAGCCGGCCTTGCTGAACGGTTCGGGAACCGCGATGCCCGCGCCGACGATCCGGTCGACCATGACGCGAGGGTTTTCGCAGCAGGTCTTTACCGCCCCGGCGACGAATGTTCGCACCTGATCAGGAAGGGCATAGGCAATGTCCTGGGAAACGCGCGCGCGAACATTTCCGGCCAGATCGAGAATGACAAAGGTCAAATGGTCGCGGTCGATATTGACCCCGATGCCGAACGCACCGTCGGGATCTATCCCCAATTGCACGGCAGGCTGCCCGCGTCCCTGTTGTAGCCGTCCGACGATCCGGACCAGGCCCGCGGCGATCAGGCGGCGGGTGATCGTCGCGATGGTCGGCGGCGTCAGACCCGTCACCGCGACGAGCTCCTGCCGTGTGGTCACCTCTCGCAAGCGGATCGCCTGCAATACCACGCGCTGGTTATAGTCCGCTGCCCGTTCGAGGTTCGTGCCTGACAGACTGACCGTCAGCCTCGCGTGTCGCCGGTCGTTCAAGACCTTCGTCCCAGTCCACGCTGGAGAAACTCGCGCATGAGCGCCGTTCTCTCCGGACTGCTGGGGCCAAGGATACCGCGTGCATGTTCGGGCAGATGTTCCGCGTCGGCAGCGTCAGCATCGAACACATAGTGATCGAAAAACGCCCGCCAGTTCTGGCGTTCCACTGCCGGCCGGTTGCGAACGGCCAACATCGCATAGATCAGCGCTTCGAACGCGGACGCATCGTTCGGCGGGCTCCACCAGTAATTGACGAGCAGGTTGAGGCGTTCGGTCGAGCGAACGTGATGCCACCACATCGTCGGCACATAGATCGCGTCGCCGGGCGCCAGCACCGCCGATCGCGCAGTCTCCGCCGCCAGAGCATAGCGAGGAAAGCGCTCCAGGTCGGGCGCCAACGGGTCGACCATGCTGACGGGTTGACCGGAAATCGTGTTTTCCAAAGGCCCGACATACAGGTTGGCGACCTGTGCGGGGGGGAACAGGGTAAAGTGGCGATGGCCTACAGCCACGCAGGCGATATTGTCGGCAGTGTCGTAATGCGTCGATACCGTCACCGCATTCCCGATCCACAACCGGGGTGTCGCCGTCGGCTCGAGCAATGGCATGGGGTTGTCGGCGGCGAATGTCGGGAAGTGTTCCACCGCGGATGCAGCGCCACTGTAGATCGCCGGACCCGCACCCCTCGCAAGATCGCCGAGCAACATATCGGCTACGGCGCGAAACGGCGCTGTCCCGCGGTCGAAGTTGAAGCCGTTCATGTCCTCCCGGTAAAAGAACCTGCCGGCGATGGCGGGTGCGCCGACATAGGTCGACAGCGGCGCGCCCGAGTCATGGGACGCCAAATATGTGACCAGTTCACGGCCCGTACGGCTGCCAGCGATGGTTGCCGGCCAATCCGCCACGAGACCGCGGAGTACCGCTGGTTCACCCATCGGTACGACCTCAGTCTCGAAAATCTGCCGCGTGACGCCGTGCCATTCGCGAACCGGTTTGCCGATCGTCTCCATGCGGCCGCTTTGCCTTGGTTGTCCCGGAAACGAAAGGCTGGAGCGCGGCAACCGCACCGAAACGTTCAATAGGACGATCTGCCGCGCGAAACTGGGACTGATTCCATTGCCGCGGTTGGCGATTGCTGACAGCTTTACCGGCACCGGTTTTGATCGCTCGCGACAATAGCAAGAACGGGTCTGGATCCCTGTCTTCGCTAACGGTAATACTGTGGCCAGAGAGGGGCACCGATCATGAGGTTACCGGGGTTGAAGTCGAGCAGCGGATTATGCTCGGCAAACCTCGACAGACTTTATCGTTCGTCGCGCCAATCCGGTTCGTTGGCTTGGTCCCCTTAGCGGAAACCGTTGAGGGAGTGCCGGTATCCGATGAGGATGGCGTGGTCGGCGTCCAAACCACGGACTACACAATGCCCGACCATAGCCTCGGCCGTCGCTGGACCGGCACGCGTGCCGTGTCGGGGCTGGTTACGGTGCGCTACCGGCTAGTCGTCGCCGTAAGATCTCTTTTACGCCTCGGCGTTCGCTGCGATCCTGTCAGAAAGAGCTAGTGACAGAAAACATCGTGCGGATGGCTTGTGAAGATAGGCAAGCAGATCATCCGCGGCTTAGATCCAAAACGATCTGATGATCGAGCGCTCCGTTTATATCATCATATATCCTGGCTCCAGATTGCGGGTATAGGATTACGGATCGTGCGTGTTAGGCGCGCGGCAAAACGAATTACCGATCGATGTCGAACGTGCCGCCTCGCTGATGGAAAAAACAGCGTGAGAGAGGACACTCTTCGTCCAGCACGACGATCGGCCCTGCGCTGCAAGGATTGAGCAATGACCGGTCGCGATCGTTACACCCTGCCGATGCGGGCCCTGCACTGGACCCGCGCTGGCTTGATCATCGGGCTGATCGCGCTCGGATGGCTGATGACCTCGCTACCCGACAGCACCGCCGTCAAATTCGAGTGGATGTATCCCGTTCACAAGGAATTTGGGGTCCTCGCGTTCATCATTGGCCTCACAGCGCTGGTAGTGCGAACGCGTTCGACGCTGCCCCCGCATCCCGCCGAATTGAGCGGCTGGGAGAATATGCTGTCGACCATTGTCCAATATGCAATGTTGACGCTGGCGGTGGTCGTTCCGCTGATGGGTTACGCAATGTCCAGTTCGTTCACTCAGAGTGACGGCGTCCCGTTTTTCGGCATCAATTTGCCGGAGATTTTAGCTAAGAACGACGATGCCTTTGCAATATTTGAGTGGGTACACAAGACCCTGGCTTACACGATGCTCGCGCTCATCACGCTGCATATATTGGGCGTCGTCAAACATCGCTTTTTCGATCGTGAGCGCGACACCGATGTTCTTCATCGAATGTTGTAAGGGCTGCTGACCGGGTCATGAAACTCTTAGTGATTTGCAGGCGTAGGATCGCATTTTCTTCGTCGAACTCGCCCCGAACGATTGCTGCCCATCAAAACGATGCAAAACCTTTGACGAGAAGGAACGGGACGTCTGCAGCGGAAAGGCTCACCAGGCGATAGCGTCCCAAGGAGTGACGGACGAAATGCCAGCTGGAGGGGGCAAGCCGGCGCATGGCGGCGCTTGCCCCCTCCTGTATTCCGCTAGAACCGCATGGTCCCGCCGAATGCGAACGTGCGGCCGCTCACCGTGTTGGTCATCACGCGTTTGGCGGTGCCGTCGGCATATTGGACGATGGGCTCGTCGGTGATGTTGATCACGTCCAGCGACAGCTTGAACTGCCGCGTCAGATTGACATAGGCGGACGCGTCCAGGTTCGTCGTGCCCTTGATGTATTCGCCGATGTTGCCGTTGCCGCCATCGCCCCAGCGATAGCGCGACCGCGTCGCCAGGGAGCCGCGCACCCCCCAGTGATCGGTATCGTAATAGAGCGTCGCGTTGGACGAGAATTTCGACAGCGTCGGCAAGGGCAGGCGGACCGCTACCCCCGAGTAAAACACGTCGCTCGATCCCCTGGCGAGGGTCACGTTGCCGAGCACGCCGAGCTTGTCGAACGGCGCGGGCAGGAAGTCGAAGTCGCGCTTCGCCGCGATCTCGATGCCCTTGATCGACGCGCCTGGCCCGTTGATCGGACGGGTATAGTTCACCAGTACGGATGGGCTGACGCCGGGGGGCAGCAGCGCGGCGGGGTATCCCGTGGTGTCGTAGGCGACGAGCCGCGTCTCCGAGGTAATGTACGAGTCCATCTTCTTGTAGAAGGCGCCTATCGCCAGCGAGCCGCGCTGCCCGTCATAATATTCCAGCGAGGTCTCGACGGAGTCCGCCTTGAAGGGCGCAAGGTTGGGGTTGCCGGCAGCGACCGTGCCGCCGAACGTGGCGAGGTTGAGCGTGCCCGCCTCGCGCATGTCGTTCAACGCGGGGCGGCTCAAATTGCGGTTGCCGCTCAGGCGGAAGACCAGCGACCGGCTGATATCGAACGCTAGGTTCGCCGCGGGCAGGAAGCCGTCATAGCTGTTGGTCACGTCTACGGGCACGAGCACGCCGCCGACCAGCGCCGTTCCCGACGAACCAAGGTCCGTATGGTAATAGCGCACACCGAAATTGGCGCGCAGCCCAACGCTGCCGAGCTGGGTGTTGAGGTCGTATTGCAGATACGCGCCATAGGTTTTCTCGAGCAGGTCGTAGGCGGTGCCGGTGACGGTGCGGCTCGCATCCACGGTCGTGCTCTGGCCGAGTAGCGCGTAGGTCTCCGCCACGTCGCCGATAATGTATGGGGCGAGGGTGCTGTTCGACAGGACGCTGGTCGGTACGTCGGGGTTGCCCGGCTTGTCCTCGTAGTTCGGGTTGACCTTGCGCTGCCAGCCGCTGTTCGTGAAGCGCTTGAACCCGGCTCCCGCCTTGATCGTCGAACCCGAGCCGACGGTCCAGGCGAGTTCCGCCTTGCTGTTGTAGAATTCGCTCGTGATGCGATCGGCGCGGGTTTCGAGGCCCTGCAGGTCCCATTGCGAAGCGTCGGTCGTGTCGAAGCCGTAGCTGGTGCGTGGCGACCCCGTGTTCAGGCCTGAGAAGGAGTAGCTCTTGTCGACGGACTCCAGCAACACCTGGGCATAGTCTGAACCGAACGTCGATTTCGACCAGCCGCCGAGGAAATTGACCGTCAGGTTGCTGCTGAGATCGGTGTGGCCGTTCAGCGCCGCCTGCCAGAAAGTCGTCTGGTCATGTGTGACCTTCGATTCGGTCCGCATGTCGACATGATCGAACGATGCGCCGACGATGTCGTTGTAATCGTCGAAGGTCACACCGGTCAGCACCTGCGTGCCGGTGACGTTGTTGGCGGCGATGCCGTTCGTTCCTGCGGCGCCGATCACGCCCGAAGTGCGATCGTTATTCAGCTTGCCGTACAGCACGTCGAGCGACACGTCGGTGCGGTCGTCGGGATGATATTGCAAGGCGGTGGTCAGGCCCAGTCGCTCGCGCTTGTTGAAGAAGGTCGCATAGGTCTGCGCACGGCTGTTCCAGATCCTGTTGGCGCCGGTCGCACCCACCAGCAGCGCGCGGTCCGCCGCCGAGACGGTCGGCCCGACATTGCGGGCACCGAAATTGATCTGCGACCAGTTCCAGTTGCGATAGCCGAATTCGACCGTGTCAGCCGTGCTGTACGCGACCGATGCCAGGAAGCCGAAATCTCCCCAGCGGTCCGATATCAGCCCTACCAACCGCGGCGTGATATCCTTGGTATACTGGTTCGTCTGCCCCTTTGCGGACGCGACGACTGTGAGCCCGGCATAGTCGAACGGCTTGGCGGTGTGCAGCCCGACGGTACCGCCGATGCCGCCCTCATCCTGCTCGGCCGCATAGGATTTCTCGACCACGACTTTGTTGAAGAGCTCGGAGGCGAATATGCTGTAATCGAAAGAACGCGAACGGCTGACCGACGATCGGCTGTCGAGCCCCGACGAGGTGTTGGTGAGCACCTCCATGCCGTTGAGCTGGGTACGCGTGAAATCCGCGCCGAGCCCGCGCAGCGAGATTTGCCGGCCTTCGCCGCTGTCTCGCGTGATCGCGACGCCGGGAATGCGCTGCAGCGCTTCCGCAAGATTCTGGTCGGGAAAGGCGGAGATGTCCTGCGCCAGGATGACGTCCTGCGATCCGGTCGCCGCTTTCTTGATCTGCTGCGCCTTGGCGATGCTCTCGCGATAGCCCGTGACGACGATATCGGTGCCGTTCTCGAGTTGCACGTCGGACGCGCTCGTTACCTGTGGGGCCACGCCGCCAAGTGCCACGGCAGGGACGGACGCCCCCGCCGTGGCGAAGCGCATGTGACGGACCACCGTTACCGTACCGTCGACGATCCGGCCGTCCAGGTCGCTACCCGCTGTGAGCTGCGCGAGGGCTTCTTCGGCGGTCATCCGCCCGCGCAGGCGCTGGCCACGGACGCCCTTCAACAGCGACGGCGACGAGGCGAGCTGCAGACCAGTCCGGCGCGAAAAGGCCAACAGCGCATTGCCGAGGTCCTGCGCCGGCACATCGAACGTGAACTGGCGCGGCGTCGACGCCGCCTGCGCGACAGCAGGCGCGCTGACGAAGACGGACAGCGCGACGGAACTAAACAAAAGATGCGAGCATCGAATTTTGTGGAACATGTCTTCCCCCAGATGGTTTGCGGGAAAGACGAGCCTCGGGCGATAAACCCGACAATCTATTTAGTTTCATTTATGTTACACGGATGTTGCAATCCGGTTGCTTACTCACGGGTCTGCAAACGCGTCGGTTTACTTGTCCCACTTTTGCCGATCTCACCGAGATTGTCACAAACGCGGTCTAGGTCGGCGGGACCAGCAACCCGGATACTCCATGCCCGCCATACTGCACCAGATTAAGAGCTGTAAGGGAGTTCCTTCTGAGGATTGGCGCGCAATCGCTGCGACGTTGAGCCGATACGTGAGGGCGCGCACCAACCGCACCGACGTGGTCGAGGACGTCGTGCAGGAGACACTGTCGCGGCTGGTGCACCAGAGTCGCGTGCAGACCTTGGTGAGCGTTTATGCGTTGGGCTTCCGGATCGCTGCGAACTTGCTGATCGACCATCATCGCCGCGACAGCCGCTATGTCTCTGAACGCGAGGAAGAGCCCGTCAGCCATGCGCCGCTGCCCGATCGGGTACTGGTCGGTCGGCAGGAGGTCGCGATCTTGCGGCAAGCACTGGCGGCGATGCCACCGCTGCGCCGCGACGTGCTTGTCCGTCGGCGATTGCAGGGGCAGAGTTGTGCCGCGATAGCGAGGGAACTGGGGTTGAGCCCGAAGGCGGTAGAGAAGCACATAACGCGTGGCCTGGCAGACCTCCACAAGGCGATGCCGGGAGAAGTGTGCGCTTCTGGAAATGTGCGATGAACCGTGAGAGCCAGATCGCGGAGGAAGCAGCCGCCTGGATCGACCGTATCAACCAGCCGGTATTCGACGCCGCTGCGGGGCCAGCCTTCGATGCCTGGATGGCAGCGTCGGCACGTCATCGGGAGGTCTTTGCCGATCTGCAGGCGTTGTGGCAGTCCGAAGCGCTAGTCGAGGCGCTAAACCACGCTGAAAGCGCACCCGCCGCCGGGCTCGCGCCACTGGCATCGGGCGCGCGACCCCGGCGAACGTGGCGCACCCTCCCGCAGTTCGCGGCCGCGGCCTGCGCGCTGTTGCTCGCGATCGTACTGATCTTGCCAGCGTTGTCGACGACGACCTATCGTACCCTTGCCGGCAAGAGCAGATCCGTTGTCCTGGCGGACGGATCTCGCGTCGACATGAGCGGCGATACCGAGCTTCGCGTGCAGATCTTGCCGTGGAAACGCAACGCCGAGCTCGTGCGAGGCGAGGTGTATTTCGACGTTCGCCATGAAAGTGCCCGAGCGTTCCGGGTCGAGAGCGGCTCCACCACGGTGCGCGTCCTGGGCACGGCGTTCAACGTCGATCGCCAGGGTCCGACGCGGACCGCCGTCGCAGTGTATCGCGGCGCGGTGGAGGTCGGCGTGGCCGATCAGGCCGACCTCGTGCTGCGCAAGGGCGACGGCGCGCGCGTCGTGGACGGCCATGTCACGGCGCAACCGCGTATCGCGGTCAGCGCGCCCGACTGGAAGTCCGGATGGTTCGAGGCGTCCGATATTCCGCTCGGGGTGTTGATCGGCAAGGTGCAACGGTATTCGGCGCGGCCGATCCTGTTGCAGGATGCCGCCCTACAGGCGCTCCCGATCAGCGGACGCTTCCATGTTTCGGATACCGACCGCGTGCTGAAGGCGGTGGAGACTGCCTATCACGTCGACGTCGCTTATGGTCCGAAAACGATCGCCATCCGTCCCGCAGGCAACGCGGACCGATAGTCCCGTCATTTAGCCTGTCGGGTTTCGCCCGGCTGCTCCGTCTTCCCGGCATACGTGGTCGCGACCCGCGCCTGCCGTGAGGGAGTGTCCTTGTGCCTCAGTTCGATCGCCGCAATCTGGTCAAGGCTGGCTTCTCGCTCCCGTTGCTGGGAAGTGCCCCCCGCCTGCTCGCGCGTGCAACGTTCACGCGTGATCCGTTCACGCTCGGCGTCGCCTCGGGGGACCCCTTGCCCGACGGGTTCGTGATCTGGACGCGGCTGGCGCCCGAGCCGCAAACGCCCGATGGCGGCATGCCGCCGCACGATGTCGCGGTCCGCTGGGAAGTCGCCGAAGATCCCGGTTTTCAAAAAATCGTTCGTGCAGGCCCGGCGATGGCCGAAGCCGCGCTGGCACACTCGGTCCATGTCGAGATCGACGGGCTGCGGCCGCATCGCCCCTATTGGTATCGCTTCCTCGTCACGGGTGCCAGATCAAGCCCGGTCGGCACCGCGCGCACCGCCCCTGCGGCGGGCGCATCGCTCGACCGGCTGCGGCTGGCGATGCTGGGCTGCCAGGATTTCGAGACGGGGTTCTTCACCGCCTATGCGCATGTCGCGCGCGAGCCCGATCTCGACGCGGTGTTCCATTATGGCGACTATATCTACGAGATGGCCCCGCGCACCGAACCCAGCCCGCGTAAGCACCTCGGCGCCGAGACCTATACGCTGGATCAGTATCGCCGCCGTTACGCCCAATACAAAGCGGATCCCAACCTCCAGGCGGCGCACGCCGCGGTCGCGTTCATCATGTCGTTCGACGATCACGAGATTGACGACAATTGGGCAGGCGAATTCGACAAGGACGGCAACCGGCCCGATGTGTTCGCGTTGCGCAAGGCGGCCGCGATGCAGGCCTGGTACGAACACGTCCCCGTGCGCCGCGCGCAACGCCCCGGGGCGGGGGTTGCCTATCGCCGGCTCGACTACGGCAATCTCGTTCGCATGCACGTGCTCGACACGCGCTCGTTCCGCAGCGATCAGCTCTGCGAGCATCCCGGTATAGGTCGCGCGGAACTCGACGCCTGTATTCCCGTCGATCGGCCAGAGCGCACGATGATGGGGGCACCACAGGAGAGCTGGCTGAATCGCGGACTTGCCAACGACGCGCGCTGGAACTTCATCGCGCAACAAGTGCTGTTCATGCCGTACGACGCCCGCAAGGACGGCGCCTCCACGCCCGTCATCGGCAAGGACAATTGGAACGGCTATCCGCTGTCGCGCCAACGGCTCGTCGACGGCATCGCCCACCGGGGCCTGACCAACGTTGTGATCGGCAGCGGCGATCTGCACCAGCATGTCGTCGGATCGGTGCCGCGAAAAATGGAAGACGTCGGCGGTCCGGCGATCGCGACGGAATTTCTCGCGACGTCGATTTCGTCGGGCGGCACGGGCGGTGCGCATTATGCGGGAGAAAGTCGCGCGCTGGACAATAATCCGAACGTCAGCCTGCTCAACAACCAGCGCGGCTATCAGCTCTTCACCGTGACGCCGGATCGGTGGCTGGCCGAAGTGAAGGCGATGGATCAGGTCGATCGGCCGGGTGGCACGATTGCAACGATCGCCAAATTCGTCGTGGATCCCAAGCAGCCTGGTCCGCAACCAGCCTGACGATCTGGACGCCAAGTCCGATCATGCATCCCGGTGCTGTCATGCTGCCTTCACGATCGCCTCATAAGACGCTCCAGAACGGCAGATGGGGGCTTGGTGAACAGCAGAGGATCTCTCGGCGAATGGCCGTCGCCTGCGCATGTCCTGACGCTGGAATATCCGGACGCGGCGCTGGCGGGGGCGTTGCGTCGGTTCGTGCAAAGCCGGTTGGATCACCATGCCGATGGCGACGACGTGGTGAAGGAGACCTATTTACGGCTGTTCGCGTACCAGGCGACTGCGCGGGTCAACGACATGAAGGCGCTGTGTTTTGCGATCGCGCGCAACCTGCTGCTCGACTATCACCGCACCGCGCGGCGCTCAGCGCATGTCGAACTGGATGACGCGATCGTTTGCCAGCAGCCGACGGCCGACAGGGTGCTGGCCTTCCGTCGTGCCGTGGTGATCATGGCGGATGCACTCGAGCGTATGCCGCCGCTGCGCCGCGAGATTTTCCTGCGCAAGCGGCTCGACGGACTTAGGACAGACACGATCGCCACGAGTTTGGACATGAGCAAGGCGGCCGTCGAGAAGCACGTCGTCCGCGCCTTTCAGGACCTCCGCGGCGCGCTTGCCAAGCGCGGCTTCACGATGGAGGCGGGCGCGTGACCGTAGCCGGCGGTGCAACACCGGTGAGCGAAGCCGCGCTTGCCGGTGTACTGCAAAAAGTGGCGACACGGTGCGGCCGGTTGTCGGACGAGCAGGTTCGGTCCCTCAGGCGTCGGCGGCGATCGGCCACCGCGGCCGTCGCGACCGCCCCGGTCGCCATCGCCCTGCTGTTCATGGCCAGTGACGGGTTCGTCGGGACACCGACCGCGCCGCGGGTTGCAACGCGTATGTTTGCGACTCGAGCGGGGGAACGCACTACAGTGACGCTGGCGGACGGCTCGACCGTCTCGCTCAACGGCGCGACTAGGCTTCGAATTGTCTATGCCGATGGGCAGCGCCGTGCCGAGCTACTCGCGGGCCAGGCGTTCTTCGACGTGCGGCACGACGTGGCGCGCCCCTTCGTCGTGCGCGTCGGCGCCACCGAGACACGCGTCCTCGGCACCGCGTTCGACCTCGACCTGACCCGGACACAGGTTGCGCTGGCCGTCTATCGCGGCGCGGTCGGCTTCGATCCGGTAGGGGCGCCGCGCGGCGTCTTGGTCCGGGCGGGGTACCGCAGCGCCGTACGCGGCGGCGTGGCGGCAGCGCCGACGAAGTTCGATCCGGTGTTACCCGACTGGCGCAGCGGTTGGATCGACACGGCGGGCATGCGCCTCGACGATCTCATCGAAATTCTTGATCGCCAGGGGGGTATCAGGATCGCACGCCCGGCGGAACCGCTGGCGTCGACGACGGTGTTCGGTCGGTTCCGCACGGATCATCCGCGCCAGCTTCTGAACGCCATCGGCAGCGGGTTCGGCTTCACGGTCGTCGAGGGGCAGGGGGCGTTGACGCTTAAAACTGCGGACTGACGAAAAACACTGTCCGGATTTGGCGGCCTTTACCGTCTTCCCTCCGGGTGGCGTCTGACGGCGCCAAGACGGGGGAAAATGATGACGCGGTTTCACGGAACGTCGGCACTGGCCTTGGTAGCATTCGCTCTAGTTGCACCGACGATGGCGGATGCGCAATCGACGGGCGCACGGATGTTCACCATTCCCGCAGGCGATCTCGCTCAGGCATTGTCGGTCTATTCGAGCGTCACCGGCATGCAGGTTATCGCCGCCCCCGCGCTCATTCGCGGCCAACGGACCAAGGGCGTCAGCGGAAGGCTTACCACCTCGGCAGCGCTCGTCATGCTGCTACGCGGGACAGGGCTGCGTCCGGTCGAAAGCAACGGCGTGACGATCCTCCGCCGGGACCAGGCAGTGCCAACGCCGAGCCCCGTCGGTACGCGCGCTCCAGTCGTTGCAGCCGCTGCGACGCAAGCTACCACGCTCACGCGGGAAACGCCGGAGGCCACCCCAGACATCGTCGTCAACGGCTATCGGAGCAGCCTGCTGGCTGCCCAAGACCTGAAGCGTCGCGCGGTCGGGACCGAGGACAACATCGTCGCGTCCGACATCGCGGCATTTCCCGACATGAACCTCGCCGAGGCGCTGCAACGTGTTCCCGGCGTCGCGATCACCCGCGACACCGGCGAGGGCCGCCAAATCGCCTTGCGCGGTCTCGGCCCCGATTTCACCCGCACGCAGCTCAACGGCATGGAAGTGCTCGGCAACACCGCATCCGGCATGGACAATCGCGGCAACGTCAGTCGCAGCCGCGGCTTCGATTTCAGCCTGTTCGCCTCCGAGCTGTTCAACCGCGTGAGCGTCCAGAAGAGCTATGCCGCCAATCAGGACGAGGGCGGCATCGCCGGCACGGTGCAACTCTTCACCGCGAAGCCGTTCGACTATGACGGCCAGAAGATCGTGCTGTCCGTGAAGGGGCAAACCAACGACCAGACCAGCGGCGTCACCCCGCGGCTCGTCGGCCTGTTCTCGCAGCGTCAGGGCGATTTCGGTGCGCTCGTCTCGGTCGCCTATTCGAAGGTTCGCAACAACGAATATGGCTATCGCAACTGGAACTGGGGCAAGGTCACCTACGGCGCCAATAACATCGGCCCAGAGATCGACGCGCCGACGCGGGCGCTGCTGCGCGGCGGCACGATCTTCGCCCCTCAGGCGCAATCGCCGTCGACTTGGTACACCGATCGCGAGCGGATCGGCGTCACCAGCGCGCTGCAATATCATCCCGGCGACAATTTCAAGATCGACGTCGACCTGCTGTACGGACACCTCGCCGACAAGCGCGACGACTGGGCGATCGCGGCGGGCGGTTACAATGCGCTGACCGGCAATGTCAGCGGTACGCAGGTCATCCGGTCCGCGACGATCCAGGGCAATTCGCTCGTGGCCGCCAGCTATACCGGAATCGATCAACGTACCGAGCATCACCGCGTCGAGAACCAGACCGATTTCTACCAGGCGGTGGCGAATGTGAGCTGGGACGTCGGCGATCGGCTGAAGCTGACCGCGCTGGGCGGGTACCAGAAATCGAATTTCGTCCAGCCGACGTTCGACAAGATCTTCCTGCAGGCGCGCAACACCGCGTTCAGTTTCGACATGCAGCCGACGATCCCCGTGAACACCTACGGCTTCGACCTGACCAATCCGGCGAACTGGAACGTCCAGCGGCTGGTCACGCAGGAGAACATGATCAAGAGCGACTATCTCAACGGTCAGCTCCAGGCGGTCTACGACCTCACGCCGATCCTGAAGCTCGAGGTCGGTGGCGAGTACAAGCGCTTCACCAACAGCGGGTATCAGTATCTCACCAACATCTTCTACGGCACCGCGGCGACCAGCGACCGCGCGATACCCGATGCGCTGAAATACGTCATCAACCGCGACAGCCTGCTCCCGTATATCGGCGGCGACATTGCCGGAATCTACGCGCTGCTCGGCAACAACCGGGACCTGACCGCCGCCAACCTGACCGCGGGCAGCGACTTTCGTATTCGGGAGAAGACCTGGGCGGGCTTCACGCAGCTCGATCTCGATCTCGATACCGATATCGGGTCGATGCGGCTGCGCGGTAATGCCGGCGTCCGCTACTATCACACCGACCTGGTCTCGAGCGGGTCGCTGGCCACCGCGACCAATGGCGTGACCACGCTCCAGCCGGTTACTGTCGGGACCAGCAACGACGATTGGTTGCCCGCGCTCAACGTCGCGCTCGACATCACGCCGAAGCTGATCGCGCGTGCATCCGCCAGCCGCAACGTCAACCGTCCCGGCCTCCCCCAGCTTGCCGCGGCGGGAACGCTGACCGTGGCGCCGTTCGGTGGATCCGTCTCCGTCGGCAACCCCAATCTCCAGCCGTTCCGGTCGACTTCGGCGGAGGCCGGTCTTGAATATTACATGGATCGCAACGGCTTCGCGTCGGTCGGCTTCTTCTGGAAGGACCTGAACAGCTTCATCACGTCGGAGACGTCGCAGGTTCCCTATAGCGCGACGGGCTTCCCGGTCTCGCTGCTGCTGCCGGGCCAGGACGGTACGACGCCGTACAACTACACGCGCCCGATCAATGGGGACGGCGCCAGCATCAAGGGTATCGAAGCGGCGTTCCAGCACGATTTCACCTTCCTGCCCGCGCCGTTCGACGGGTTCGGCATCGTTGCGAACGGCACCTGGATCGATGGTGACCAGACCGCGGTCTACAATGGCGTCGTCAAGAGCATCCCGCTCTACAATTTGTCGAAATGGGCGGCCAACGCCACGCTCTATTACGAGACCGAACGCTTCGGTGCCCGCGTCTCGACCGCGTATCGCAGCCGGTATCTGACGGGGGCAGGCGGCAACGCCAATGTCGGTGACGGCATCCGCCCGACCAACAACGTCGATTTTCAGGTCCGCTACAGCCCGGTCAAGAACCTGCGCTTCGTCGTCGAGGGGATCAACGTCACCGACCGGCCGATCGAGCAGTTTACCGACCTCTCGACCGACCGGACGCTCGTCTACACCCGGAGCGGCCGCATCTTCACCTTCGGTGTGACGACCAGTTTCTGAACTCCACGTCCGCGCCGGCAACGGCGCGGACGGCGTGCTGCCATATCTAGGACAACGGACGGTGTGCTATGCGGCTTGAGCTTCGGCGGTGCATTGCGCCGCGCTGGGTGCGGAGCTGGCCCCATGCCGAAGTTCCGTCCGTGCCGCATCCATGTCGCGTCGGAACTCGGCAGAGCCATGCAGCATCGCGACCAGCACCGAGCCCGCCATGTAGCCCGCCTCGACCGCGCTTCGGCTATGCGATCCGCAGATGTAGCGGCTTTCGCCATATTGGCGTCCGCGCCGCAGGATCTGCGTAGCGCGGTCGGGCATCAGTTCGGCGAGGATCAGCGCGGCGGACCAGCCCGAAGTCGTGTGGCCTGAGGGGTAATCGCCATTGCTTGCGAGATGCTCGGTCTTCGGTTCGCAGATCGGCAGATCGTCCTTCAGATACGGACGCTTGACGGCAAAGCCATCCTTGGCGCGGCCGACCATTCTTTGGTCGCCCATCCACGCGAAGATGCGGGTGAGGGCAGGGGATGACCTCGCATCGAGCTTGCGGCCGATCGCACACGCGAAGACGGTGAAGCGATCGTCGGTCACATCGCGCGTCGCCATGTCGCCGCGTGGCGTGCCGAGCATCGCGCGGGTCTGGCGGAACGTCGCGCGGTCGTCGAGGTCCTGCGGCGATCCGGGTTTGGGCGGGGCGGGAAGGACCTGCATCAGGTCCGGCATCGACCGGTTCCGCAGATAATCCGTCGATGCGGTCGCACCGGTGGCCAGCGCCAGCACGGCAATGAGTGCAAGCGACCGCATCACTTGGGACCCGTGTCGAGATCGCCGCAGCCCTTGGGTCTGCGTACGGGATTGCAGCGCGCGACCAGACCACCGGGCAGGGCGACGTGATACCCTCCGGCCAGGCGCGGATCGGGCCAGAGATAATCGGTCGATACAAACTGCGCCCCGCCCGCCAGCGCGGTGTCGCGAGGGACGATGTCGTTGGCACGGGCCTCGCGCGTGTTCGCGTCGGCACGCGTGCGAACGATGAACCCCGCGGCGACGTCGCGGCGGATGCGATCGGCATCGCGGACCGGATCGTTGAGCGTCAGATAGGCGGCGGCGGGCGAGGCTTCGTCGGTGTTGATGAAGAACACGCGCCCTTCGAGCGAGCGCCGCTTGCCGCGATACACCGCGACCTTGGCGGGGGGCTCGTCCAGCGCGAACAGGAATTTCCCGCGCGATGCCTCCAGCAACGGCCAGTTGTCCGCAAGCACCGCCTCCCGCAGCGTGGGATAGCGTCCCTGCACGTCGTCGGGCACGATCAGCTTGCCGGGCGCCATCACGGACCGGATCTCCGCATCGAGCGCATCATACGCTGCCGCGTCGAACGGTAGCGCATCGATCCCGCCCCGCGCTGCGTTCTGCTCGTCCTTCGCGTTGAACATCAGCAGGATCGGCACATGCCGCGGATGCTTCGCCGACCAGTCGCGGATGATCGTCAGGCATTCGGTCAGCAGGACGCAGCTCGATGCGTTGTCGATGCCGGGGATGTGCAGCACCTTGAAGCCCGGCCGTTGGAGCTTCGGATCGTCCGAGCCTCGCGCGTAATGCCCGCCCTGTGGATCGTAGTTTACGTCGATCTCGAGTTGCCGCGCACCGGCGTCGAGCTGCTCGGTCAAGCTGCGATGCGAATAATCGAGCGCATCGGCCATCGCCGGATCGGCCGCACGCACCTTCGCCATCGTCGCGGCTGGCATCGGCTGCTTGTAGCTGTTGTGCGTGCCGATCACCGCCACGTCGTTGATCCGCAGCGGCGACGCCGTGTCGCGTGCTATTACCGGCTGACAAAGAAGGCCAAGGCTCAGCCCCGCCACGATCGATCGCTTCACAGATACTCTCCCGATCAGAATTTGAACAACACCGAACCCTGCACCGCGCGGCCGAGGATCGGTCGCGCCAGGATCACCGCACCGTCCGCCGCGCCGGGTACGAGCTGCTGCCCGCCGCCCTGGCCGAGGCCGAGCGCGTTCGACAAATTGGTGCCCTTCACCTGCACTGTGACGTTCTGCGTCACGTCCAGCTCCGCGGAGGCATTGAAAACCGAGAACGCCGGCAGCTTCACGAGGTTGGAATCGTCGTTGAACTTGTCGCCCTCATACCGCCATTCGCCCAGCACGCGCAGACGTCCGCCGATCAACGATACGCGCGGCCGGATGCTCGCCATTACCTTCGGCATGCTCGACGGGCGGTTGCCGTCGAACGACGTCGTGACGGGCGCCCCGGCGACGATCGTGTTGTAGGTATAGTTCTTGAACTTCGGCTCCTGGTACGTCGCGGTCGCCGAGACGTCGAACCAGCGCACCGGCTTCAGGTTCGCCTCAAGCTCGACGCCGGTCGTGCTGACGTCGCCATAGTTGATCTCCTGGACGATCCGCAGCGATGCCGGGTCGATATACGTGTTGGTGAACTGCACGTCCTTGAACGAATTGTAGAACAGCGTGGCGTACAGACTGCCCCAGGGCTTCTGGAATTTCACGCCCGCCTCGGCCTGTTCGATCGACTGGCTGCGGATGCCGGTCGGCAGCACGTTGTCGCGGTACTGGCCGATCTGCGGCAGGCGGTAGGTGCTGGTGTAGCGGCCGAAGATGCCGGCTTCGGGCATGAATTGCCAGTTGGCACCGATCGTGTAGCTGTGGTCGCTGAACTTCGGGTCGAAGCGGTTGAACACGTCTGAGCCGTAGAGGACGTTGTCGTCGGCCAGCGTATCGGGATTGCCGAGATTGAAGCTCTTCACGCCTTCCGAATAGCCGTGGATCCAGATCGTCTCGTAGCGAAAGCCGCCATCGACGCGCAGTTTCGGCGTGATCTGCCATTCGTCGGAGATGTAGAACGCGACGTCCTCATACCCGCCATAGGAATGCGCGAACCGGGCCTCGTACCGCTGGATGCCCGTGTCGGTGACGCGCCCGACGACCTGACCGCCCGCGTTGACTGCGACGTTATCGAGCAGGCGCGCATTCGGCGCGACCTCGGTCAGGCCGACGCCGTCGTTCCGATCGTGCGCCCAGTCGGCGGTTGTGCCGTACAGCCCGAGCTTCACGTCGTGGCGACCGATCCCGGTCTCGTACACGTGACCGAGTTCGATCAGGCCCATCGTCTCCTTGATCGGGTTCTGGATCGACTGGAAGGTGTTGACCCCGACCAGGCCGTTGCCGTTCGCATTGGCGCCGTACGCGCTGCCGTCATCGTTATAGACCAGCCGCACGTCGGTCGCGCCGCGGCCTGCGAACGCCTTGACCGCATTGGCGCGGACCGAGGATAATTGCGCGGCCTTCGTGTTGAGGCTGTTCAGTCCGCGCGCATTGCGATCGGTGGTGGAATCGCGATAGCGGAACCCGCCGCTGACCGTCGTGCCATCGTCGAACTCGGTATTGCCCTTCAGCGTGAACTGCAGGTCGCTGGTCTGGTTGAACAGGTTGAACTGCGCCTTGCGGATACCGTCGGGCGTCTTGATCTGGACGCGGCCGTCCTGCGGTCCGGTCAGCGTGTCGTCATGGCCGTTGAACGGCGCGAGCGGCTTCAGGTCGTCGCCGTTTCGCACCAGCGGGATCGCGTCGAAGAAGAAGTTGTTGTCCTCCATGTACTTAACGCCGAACGAGATGCTCCCTCGCGCGAAGTCCTTGGAGATCAGTACGCGACCCTGGCCACCGTTGTTCGCCGCCGGGCCTGGATCGCGGATGCCCTGGTCCTTGTTGTAATAGCCGCCGACCGAAAAGCGCCAGCCGTCCGCGATCGGTCCGCCGAGCCATGCGTCGCCGCGGATCTGGCCATAGTCGGATGTCGTCAGCTTGAGCAGGCCGCTCAGTTGCGGCGTGCCCTTGCGCGGGATGAAATTGACGAGGCCGCCGGGCGCGTTGGCAGCGAAGATCGAGGAGGGGCCACCGCGAACCGCCTCGATCCCCGAATAGGTCTCGTCGATGCGCAGGAACTGGTCGACGTTGATCCAGTTGATGCCGGGATCGTGCTGGATCGGCAGGCCGTCCTCGTACACCGCGAGCGACTCGTAGCCACCGCGCGGGATGCCGCGGACCCGGGTGTTGTTCGCGCCGACGCCGCCCGAGGAATCCGCCCAGACGCCCGGGATCTGCTGCATCGCCTCCGCCAGATTGCCGATCGCACGCTCGCGGAGGTCCTTCTCGCTGATCGTGGTGATCGAATAGCTCGCATCGACCTTCTTCTGTGCGACCGTGCCCAGGCGTCCGGTGACCAAGATCTCATCGCCTGCGTTCGTGGCGTCGTCGGTTTCTCTGAGCGTCGATTCCGCCAGGGGGGTCGACTGGGCATGAGCGACGGATGCAGGGGTCAGAATGACCAGCGATGCCGCGGTCGCCCGCAGCATGGTGATGGTACGCATAAACATGAACCCCTGTAGTGAATCGGATTGTAACCGATTTGTCCGGGGCGTTATGAGCATCCTCGATGACGGCTGAGCGTCACCTTTGTTTCGGACGCGTGACGCCACTATAATGAAGCTATGATGTAGCCTCACGAGAGGGGTCGAATACCTGCTACGGCACAAGGGTAATGAAGCGCCTCCTCGACAGCTTCTGTTCGTTTGAGCGGATATCTAAACGATGATCGCAGACGGTCAGAGCGCAAGAACAAGGACTGCCGGACAAGTTCACTAGATAGCTTGCGAGCGTCCGCTTCTGGGTATTCGTAACCAGACCGTTGTCGGTCGGCTAGCGCCCAGACCTCGATACCCTGGCAAGCAATCAGAGCCACTGGAAGACACCAAGAACGTCACAGGTGTCACCGACACTTACTGAGCGAGGTTAGGCACATCCTGGCTTGGAACTACGCAGGAAGCCTAAGGTTCGGAGCCGGTCCAGGTCCCCATCTCTTTCGAATGGTGTGTGCGCGTGCGTTTCGAATATCGAGTGCGTCGCGATTGATACTTTCTCGCCGGGTATCCACGTCACGCCTAAATCCGGTTGCCTCGACCGTTATCGATAAGAGATCATCTGCAAGCTTCTCTGTCGAGACGATCGTTGCGCGATGGGCGATCATGCGGGCGAACACCCTGCTCAAGGCACCTGCGAAATCGGCCACAGGGTCGTGATCCTTGGTCTGCGCGATGGGTGGCATCGAACGGCTATGCGGCTGCATCGCTCGTCAGCCGTAGCCAGTTGCCATGCGCGAACGCCGCCTTGTCAGCATCGTTCAGACCGCAGCCTGCAAGGAAGCGACGTGCGTCGCCGCCTTCGCGGTATTGGTAGGGATAGTCCGTCGAGAACAGCAGCCGGTCCGGGCCGACGACCGCCATCGCTCGCTGCAGATAGTGGGGCAGGAACATGCCACTGGCGGTCACGTACAGGTTGTGTCGCAGGTAGTGCGCGATCGGGTTGGACAGGTTCGCGACGCGGTCCATGACCGCCAGGCGTTCCGCGTAGAAGAGAACTAGTTCGCCCCAATGGCCGAGGATCACCTGGAGGTTCGGCAAGCGATCGAACATGCCTGCCAGAACGAGGCGTAGGAACTGGATGCCGGCGTCATAGTGCCAGCCCAGTCCCACGGTCGCGAAGGCGGCGTCCACGATCGGCGAGAAGCCGGCGTAATAGGCCTCGCGTACCGGCGCTGGTGGCGTGCGGGGGTGCAGCAGCACGGGCACACCCAGTGCTGCTGCACGATCGAGAACGGGCGCGAATGCCGGGTCGTCGAGGTGGCGCACGCCAACCCGGCCACAGAGCATCGTGCCCTTGAAGCCTAGCGTCGAAACGCAGCGCTCGAGCTCGATCGCTGCTTCGTCAGGCATGGACACCGGCAGGGTCGCCATCGCCTGGAACCTGGTCGGGTGCCGTGCGACCGCCTCCGCCAAGGCGTTGTTGGTGCGCCGTGCCAACTCCACGCTTTCCGAGCCGAGATCGTGCAGCGCGGGGGTGGTCAGCGACAGCACCTGAACGTCGAGGCCGGTTTCGTCCATCAGCGCGAGCCTTTCGTCTGCGAGGTCGACGAGGCGCCGTCCGAACGCGCCTTGATGGTAGCTGACGCTCGGATCGGCCGCTTCCAGCCCGATCGCCTGCCATGCGTGGTCGATCGCCGGTGTCAGGAAGTGTTCCTCGATGCCGATCAGCGTCGTTGCTGGCTCGGTCACCATGGGACCGTTTTCCCGTCGCGATCGAGGAAGGCGAGACCCGGCTTGCCCTGACGGCCGAGCAGCACGTCCATGATCAAGGGCACGCTATCGTCTACACCGAACGGCGCCTTTGGCCCGCCGAGCTGGGTTCGTATCCAGCCGGGTGCCATCAGCACCAGCGCGCGGCGATCCTCTGCATGGCGCGCCGCGTAGCTCCGTACGAGTTGATTGAGCGCCGCCTTGCTGCTGCGATAGACCTCGTGAAGGCCGTTGGTGTTGTTGGTGATGCTGCCCTGGCCCGAGGACATGACGCCGATCAGCCCATCGGCTGCGACCAGATTCCGGCAGGCCTCGATCACGCGCATGGGACCGAGCGCATTCGTCACGGGCACGCGCGTATATTCCTCGGTCGCGATCTCGCCGGCGATTTCGTCCTCCATGTTCGCAGTGCCGGCGTTGACGAACAGCAGGTCGAACACCCTGCTGGCGAGACGGTCGCGCAGCATGGCGATCTGTTGCGGTTGCGCGATATCGACGGTCTCGATCTCGATACGATCGGGATGCGCCTCGGCCAGATCGTGCAGTTCGGTTCGGGCGCCCGCGCGCACGGTGGCGACGACATGCCATCCGCGCTTCGCGAACTCACCGGCCAAACCGAGGCCCAGGCCGCGCGATGCGCCGATCAGCAGGATTGTGCCGGGATTGGAGGTGTCTTGGGTCATGGGATGCTCCGAAGTATGTCGGGGCAATATCTACTCGGCCGCGATCAATGCGCCAGACGCAGTGGATGCACAGTATCATTGCACCAGAAGCCTATCGTGTTGCAGCTGGATCGAGCATGGTCGCGGCTATGACCGACCTCGATCTGAACCTGCTTGATGCACTCGACGCACTTCTGTCCGAGGGGAGCGTGACCGGGGCCGCGCGAAAGCTGGGACTGAGCGCGTCGGCGATGAGCCGGACCTTGACGCGGCTTCGCAACGCTACTGGCGATCCGCTCCTCGTCAGAGCAGGACGTGGCCTGGTGCCAACGCCGCGGGCGATCGAGCTGCGCGATGTCGTTCACGCACTCGTGCGCGACGTTCGAACGGTCCTCAAGCCGTCAACTGGCGAGATCGACATGGCGGAACTCGACCGCGTCTTCACCATCCGCGCGAGCGAGGGTTTCGTCGAGATGTTCTGCGGTCCGTTGGTGGCCGGCATCGCATCGGCGGCGCCCCGTGTCCGCCTGCGCTTCGCGCCGAAGCCCGATAAGAACGCAGAGCCGCTACGCGCGGGGCAGATCGACCTAGAAGTCGGCGTAATCGGCGTTTCCGCGCCCGAAATGCGCACGCGGCTCATCTTCCGCGACCGGTTTGTCGGGGCGGCGAGAACGGGGCATCCGCTGCTCTCGGGCGCGATCACGCCAGAGCGCTACGCAGCCTGCCGGCATGTCGCCGCGTCCCGCCGTGGCGCGTTCATCGGCCCGGTCGATGCCGCGCTGGCCGAGCTGGGGCTGAGCCGCGATACGATGGTGGTCGTGCCGGGCTTCGCCGACGCCTTGCGGATCGCCGAGCAGTCGGACCTGATCGCGCTCGTGCCCGGTTTGGGTTTTCGTCGCAAAGCACCGGGTGTGGAAGGAATCTGCACGTTCCCGCTTCCCGTTGCTACCCCCGAGATTGCCGTGTCGGCGATCTGGCATCCACGGATGGACGCCGATCCCGCTCACCGGTGGCTGCGAGAGACCGTGATCGGGATTTGCCGGAAAATGGTGCCGGACAGCTGAGGTGGGGGGCTCTGCCGAAGTTCCATCCTCAAGCAGCGCCTCCGACTAACCCACCGGCGCTCAGGCGGTCACGATGCGAAGCTGGTCGAACGGGAGAGCGCATCCCATGCGGCGATCTCGGCCTTCATCGCATCGAGCTTCTGATGGACCACGCCCAGCGCGTCCTCGCCCAGGAACAGGCGTACCGGTGGGGTCTCGGCATCGACTATCGCGAGCAAAGCCTGTGCGGCCTTGGCCGGATCGCCGGGTTGATTGCCGCTCTTGGCCTGGCGGGCTGCGCGGATCGGATCCATCACGGCGTCGTAGTCGGAAATACTGCGCGGGGTGCGATCCATCGAGCGTCCTGCCCAATCCGTCCGGAACTGGCCGGGTGCCAAGGCCGTCACCCGAATGCCGAAATCCGCCACCTCCTTACCGAGCGCCTCGGAGATGCCTTCCAACGCGAACTTGCTACCGCAGTAGAAGCTGATCCCCGGCATCGTGATAAAGCCACCCATCGAGGTCACGTTGACGATGTGGCCGCTACGACGCTTGCGCATGCCGGGAAGCACGGCCTTCATCATCGCCACCGGCCCATACACGTTGGCCGCAAATTGACGCTGAAGATCGTCCATCGAAGATTCCTCCAACACGCCTTCGTGACCGTATCCGGCATTGTTCACCAACACTTCGACCGCACCGGCGTGCCGCTCCGCTTCGGCCACGGCGGCTGGAATCGCCGCGAAGTCGGTCACGTCGAGGATCAGGGGATATGCACGGCCCGCTGCGAGCGCAGCGAACGTGTTGGCGTCGCCCTCGTTCCGCACGGTGCCGATCACGCGGTGGCCGGCGCCCAACGCACCCTCGGCAAACGCGCGGCCGAGGCCGGAACTCACGCCGGTGATGAGGAAGGTCTTGGCGGTGATGGTTGCCACGGGCTAACTCCATTATACTGGGTTTGTATATCATGATATAGATAGCGATATGGCACGGGACAAGACACGGGAGAACATTGCGATCCGGGGTGAGCCCGTGCGCCAACGGGTGATCGACGCTGCGGAACGACTGCTGCGGAGTGGCAAGGCCGACTTCTCCATGCGCGACCTCGCCGCCGAAGCCGGCGTCAGCTTCGCCACGCCGTTCAATCATTTCGGAAGCAAGGGGGCGATCATGCACGCCTTATCCGAACGTCGGACGGACACGATGGCAATGCGCTTCGCCGAGGCGCGGCTTCCGACTGACGCTGCATCCCGCGTGCTGCTCGCTGTCGACACGGCGGTAGCGGTGATGCTGGAGGAACCCGGTGTGAACCGCGCCGTGATGAGCTGGATCGGCACGACCGGTGGTTCGGCGGGTCAGGCCTGGGCGCGCTCTACCGCATTGTGGACGCTCGCGCTGGGAGCGGGCGAGGGCATCCCGGAGAATCGCCGGACCTACGCGTTGGACTGCCTGCCGAGGCAACTCGCCCTAGGGTTTCGCGGCGCCCTGTCGTTCTGGAGCGCCGGCGAACTGCCTGACGAGGCGCTCGGCCCCGACGCGCGCGCCGTCGCAAGCACCCTGCTACTGGGCTTTACCGAGCGATAGATGTCATTTGGCTAGATCTTGGCATGTCTATGTCGCCCTCCATCAACCCGTTTTCCAAAATCATCTGTTCGGGTACGCTCAAGAGTGCACCGTCTGGACGTGTCGTAAACGCGAACTTTCGGGCGGCAGCTGTCGAGAAGCGGTGTCAGGTCGACTGCGGCGGCGGCCTCGGCTACCCGCATCGACATGTTTGAAAGGCTCGATCAACCCTTCGATCTCAATCTCGACCAAGACGGCGCCGAATTCTTTCCGCAGGCGCTGGACGAACCAGCGCTTGTTCGCCTCGAGACTGCTTTGGCCGCGCTTCCGATCGACACGCCCTGGCTCTACGCTACGCCTATCGTCCACGCATCGCTCCCTGCCGACCAGCCGCGACGACGCCGCGTGCTCCAGGTCGACTATTCCGCTGACGTTCTGCCACACCCGCTCGCATGGCGCGGCATATAGGCGCCGGCTCGAGCGGGTAACGTGTCCGAACGGTCCTGTTTGTATGTAGCCAAGTGACGCTGCGAAGCCCGACGGCTGAGCAGGTGTTTCGTGGCGAGAAGATCTTGAGTGGACTCCGTCGTGAGAAACCATGACGTCGCAAATCCAATCACGACTGAACTGGACAGGTGGGCCGACTAGGATCCAGTCGGGGCTGGGACCGGCGATCGTCCTTGCCGTTGATGCGGTATTGCGGGACGTTATGGTCGTGGCGGACGTGGAACTTGCCGAAACCGTCCTGCACGACGCCGGGCGACTGGAGCAGGATCTGGTTGAACTGCTGATTTCGCTACCCGGCTACGGCAATCGCGCGCTCACTGAAATCCGACGTGGACGACAATTCACGTACGGTATGAGCGTTCGCTATCGACGGGGCAACGCGCTTTAACGAGGTCGCTGGAAGTTGGCTTTTCGGCATTGCCTGCCGGAAAACGTAGCTCGGGAGTGCGCTGTCGGCAGGCTCTTTCGCGTCGATCGCTAACCGACGCGCGCCGAATTGACGCAACCCGTCATCGGGACCAGCAGGCCACTGCCCAGCTATCAGGCTCAAGTACCTCGATACATCCGAAACGCGGTGAAGCGAGGGCAACACTATGCCCGCGCTATGCGATCCGCGGGGATCGATCTCGCAGCGCTATGTCGCGGCTCGTAGATCATGAGCGCGGGCACGACGCTCGCGATACGAAAGGCAATAAGGCGACATGTCGTCTGAAACCATATCGGAACCCGATCCTACCGGGCTCTATACTGGGCTCGTCATCTATGTCGGCCAGGATCGCGCAGGGCATTGGCTCGTCCAGGACAGCAGGCGCAATCTCGAAGGGCGTTTCATCTCCTACGGCGCGGCGATGAGCTACGCCCAGGCCGAGCGCGACATCTATCATGCGAGCGTCGAGATCGCCAACGCGCCGCTGGTCCCAGTCATTTCGTTCGCCCCCGTCGGGCGCGACGAGCGCGCACTGCCGCGGGCGGCATGACAATGAACACGCAAACTCGCCCGAACCGTCTTCACCCCGCCCCAAGCCCGAAGATCGCGACCAAAACCGCGATGCCAGGGTCGAAAGCCGCGATTCATGATCCGCGTTGGCCGGTCGTCACTGCCGCCCTTGCAGCGTTGCGTGATGACGGGCGTCACGCGGTCCGCATCGTCGATGCCGATTGCGGCGCGGGCTCGTTCCTCCTGCAAGCGGTGCATCATGCCCGATCGCTCGGTTTCACGGCGATTGAAGGGCGCGGGGTCGACGGATCGCCTACGCTGATCGGTCGCGCCCGCGCGGCGGCGAGCCGTTGCACCAACCTCGCGATCGGCACGACGTTCGAGGTGGCGGACATGGTCACCGCCTTGCGGGAGGAGCACGACCTGCCAGCCGATCTCGTGATCTGTCACGGCATGGCGAAAGACCGGCGGCCGGAGGTGGCGTCGGCGTTGGGGAATGCAGCGCGGATAGTCATCGGCGACGACGTGACGTGGCATGCTGTCGGTACCGAAGCATGACGAAGCGTGACATCCTATGGCGGGGGATCGGCCTGGCATTGTGCGTGGGCGCGTGCAGCGTCGCGGTTGCAATGGACGGCTCGGCACGCGCGATGTTCGTATTCCCCTTCGCACTGCTGGGTCTGACACTGGCAATCAACGGCAAGCGGGTCATCATCGCACTTCGCGCCGAACGCCACGGTCATGCACGAACCGCCGAAGTGATCCACGCCGTCCGCGTCCGTCGCTATCGCCGCCGCCTCGACCAACCGCATCCCTGACCTCGAGCCTCAAGGATCATCATGATGTATTTCGATCGGCGGGACGGTGTCCTGTGTGCCGAAGGCGTGCCGTTGCCGGCCATAGCCGAAGCCGTCGGTACGCCCGTCCACGTCTATTCGGCAGCTGCGCTGCGCGACGCGGCCCGGCGTTTCACAGCGGCGCTGTCGATCCTGCCGCGGACGCGGACGGCGTTCGCGGTCAAGGCAAACCCGAACAGCGCGGTGCTGCATCTGCTGGCCGGCTGCGGCTTCGGTGCCGACATCGTCTCGGGCGGAGAGATGCGCCGCGCGCTCGGAGCCGGTATCGCCGCATCGGACATCGTCTTCTCCGGCGTCGGCAAGACCGACCGGGAGCTCGCCGACGCACTCGACGCCGGCATAGGGCAGTTCAACCTCGAGCTCGAGGAGGAGGGGCGGGTGCTCGCCGCGCTTGCCCAGGCGCGTGGCAAGCGGGCGGTCGCGGTATTGCGCGTCAATCCCGACGTCGATGGCGGCACCCATGCCAAGATCTCTACCGGCCGGCGCGAGAACAAGTTCGGCGTGGCGATCGCCGATGCGCCCGCAATGTACGATCGCCTGTCACGACTCGATGGCCTCGATCTGGTCGGGGTCGCGCTCCACATCGGCAGCCAGCTCCACGATCTTGCTCCGCTGGAGGCCGCGTACGAGCGCATCGGTTCGCTGGTGATCGACCTGCGCGCGCGGGGGCACGGCATAACCCGCGTCGATCTCGGCGGCGGCCTCGGCATCCCCTACCGTGTCGACAACGTGGTCCCGACGCTCGACGCCTATGCCGCCATAGTCGCTAGGGTGACGCGCGACTGGGACGTCGACCTTATCTTCGAGCCGGGGCGGGTCGTCGCAGGACTTGCCGGCGTCCTGATGACGCAAGTGATCTGGGTAAAGCCCGGGGCGGACCGCCCCTTCGTCATCGTCGATGCCGCGATGAACGACCTGGCTCGACCAGCGCTGTACGATGCCTTCCACCGCTTCGAAGCCGTCGCGCCGGACGGCGAACGCATGGTCGCGAACATTGCCGGACCGATCTGCGAAAGCGGCGACGTGTTCGCGCTCGCCCGCGACATCGACCGGGTTCGCCGCGGTGACCTCGCGGTCTTTCATGCGACCGGGGCGTACGGGGCCGCGATGGCGTCGAGCTACAATTGCCGCCCGCTCAGCCCACAGGTCTTGGTCGACGGCGACCATTTCGAGATCGTCGCCGACCGCTTTCTGCCCGAAGAGTTCGCAGCGTAGATCGCGTTCAGTCCGAACGGGAAGAGGGCAAGTTGCGGCACCGTGACGCTGCGACGGTAACGATCGCCGCGCTGGCCACGGAACGTCGTGGCCGCTGCTTCGCTGTGATGTCAGCGGGCGGCGTGCCCGGGGATGAGGACGGCGAGCATGACCCAGAAACCGAGCGATGCGATCACGGACGAACGTGGCGGCGGCCTGTCCCGTCCGGCTGCGCTCGCGGTCGTCATGGGGGTGCTCGGTGCCAGCGCGGTGCTCGGGCGCCGTAACGCGCCAGATCCGTCGCATCCCGGTATTCGTCGCTGGTACAAACGGCTCGACAAACCTGCCTATACGCCGCCCGATGCCGCGTTCGGCGCGGTATGGCCGGTGCTCGAAACTGGCCTCGCGGTCGGCGGCTATCGGTTGTTGCGCCGCCCCGCCGATGCGCCGCGCAACTTGGCGGTCGGACTTTGGTTGCTGAATACCGGCATGGTCGGCGGCTGGACCGAACTGTTCTTCCGACGCAAGGCGCTTGGTCCAAGCGCGGTCGCATCGGGCGCCATGATCGCGAGCGGTGCCGGCTATGTCGCGGCCGCGGCCAAGGTCGATCGCACTGCGGCGGCCACTGCGGTCCCGTTCGTAGCCTGGCTCGGATTCGCGACCGTGCTTGCCGAGCGCATCTGGGAGCGGAACCGGTCCGACGGCCCGGACAAGGCATGACTCGCCTGACGGTCTGGCATGATGGCGGATGTCCGCTGTGCCGACGCGAGATCGCGCTGATGCGCCGTCTCGATCGACGTGGCGCGATTGACTTCGTCGATGCCAGCGACGGCGAGACGAGCTGCCCGATCGACCGAAGCGCGATGCTGGCGCGGTTCCACGCGCGCGAAGGGGACCGGATGCTGTCCGGCGCCGCGGCCTTCGCAGCGATGTGGCGCGCCATCCCGCTGCTGCGACCGCTGGGGCTGGCAGCGCGCAACCCGGTCGTCCTGGCTGGTCTCGAACGGGTGTATCGGGCGTTTCTCCACGTCCGGCCGCGCTTGCAGTCCTTCGCCCGGAAAGTGGATCGCACCGCATGAGGCCGGTCGTTCCCGATACCGCGCGACCGGGCCAGGAAAGCGTCTGGGATTATCCACGTCCGGCGATCGCGCAGCGCAGCGTTCGTCATGTCTTGATCGAGCACCGCGGGGTGACGCTCGCCGACACGCGGCACAGCGTCCGCACGATCGAGACGAGCCATCCGCCCAGCTATTATATCCCGCCTTCGGATATCCTGATGTCGGCGCTCCGCCGCTCCACGCGGCAATCCTTCTGCGAATGGAAGGGCAACGCGGTGTATTACGACGTCGAGATCGCGGGCGATGTCCTGCGCGATGTCGCCTGGAGCTATCCATCGCCGACGCCCGCGTTTGCAGCTTTGCGCGACCACATAGCGTTCTATGCGGGCCCGTTCGACGGCTGCTTCGTCGACGGCGAACGCGTCATCCCACAACCCGGCGAGTTTTACGGCGGCTGGATCACCGCCGATCTCGCCGGACCGTTCAAGGGCGTGCCGGGTAGCCGCTACTGGTAGTCGCCGCGCGACGACCCGTATGCGCTTGCCCGCCAATATGGGCGTACTCGGTTCATCGCATTTCGATGTTGTTTACGCCTTTGGCATAGCCGGACGCGTTAGAGGGGTGTGCCGGCTCGCCATCAACCTTTGGCTCGTCACCAAGGCGGGTCGGCACACCCTGTTCAAGATCAGTGGGTCGGATCAACGCGTTACGATGCCTCGGCGATCAGCTTTGCGGCGGCGGGGGTGTTCCATTCATAGCCGCCGGTCATCCGCCAGACTTCCTTGCCCGCCGAATCGTACAGGATCGTGGTCGGCAGGTTCGCTTGGTAGGCGAGGCTGAGGCCGAGCTTCGGGTCGAGATACGGCTTGAGCGTCGTGAACTTCTTCTCGGTGAAGAACGGCGTCACCTTCTCCGCGCCCTGCATATCCTGGCTGACCGCGATCACCTGGACCTTGCCCTCCAGCGACTTGGCGGCGGCATCGAGCGTGGGCATTTCCGCTACGCACGGCGCGCACCAGGTCGCCCACATGTTGAGCAGCAGCGGCTTGCCCTTGAACGAGGCGAGCGTGACGGACTTGCCGTCTGGCGCGGTGAAGGCGACCGTCGGGCCGGTCTCGCCCTTGTGGCTGCGGTCGAGCTTTTCGGTGCTGGCGGCAGGGCCGGTGGCTTCGTCGGGCGTGGGGCCGGACGCGACCTCGTCGGCGGACACGGTGTTCGCGGCGACGACGTTTGCTTGCTCCGGCGCGGGCGATTTCCTATCGCAGCCGGCGACCAGCAGGCCCATCCCGACGAAACAGATGATTGGGCGCGAATTGAACACAGGACGCGAGAACATGGACGGTTCCAATTCGATGTGGGGCGGGCGGTTCGCCGAGGGGCCGGCAGCGGTCATGCGCGAGATAAACGCCTCCATTCCCTTCGACAAGCGGCTCTGGCAGCAGGATATTGCCGGCTCGAAGGCGCATGTCGCGATGCTCGGCAGGCAGGGCATCGTTTCGGCGGAGGACGCCGCAACGATCTCGGCGGGGCTCGACACGGTGGCGGCGCATTATGCCGAGCACGGCGTCGAGGAGGATCTGGTCCTCGAGGATATCCACATGCAGACCGAGGCGCGGCTCGCCGATTCGATCGGGCCCGTCGCCGGGCGGCTGCATACCGCGCGCTCGCGCAACGATCAGGTCGCGACCGATTTCCGGCTGTGGGTGCGCGATGCGATCGACCAGGCGCTGGCGGCGCTGGCGGGGTTCAAGACGGCACTTCTCGCGCGGGCTGAAGAGCATGCGGCGAGTGTCATGCCGGGCTTCACGCATTTGCAGTCCGCGCAGCCGGTGACGCTCGGCCATCATCTCATGGCGTATCACGCGATGATTTCGCGTGACGTCGGGCGGTTCGCGGATGCCCGCGCAAGGATGAACCGATCGCCGCTGGGCTCGGCTGCGTTGGCGGGCACGGGTTTCCCGATCGACCGCGCGATGACTGCCGAGGCGCTCGGCTTCGACGGGCCGATGACCAATTCGCTCGACGGCGTCAGCGACCGGGATTTCGCGATCGAGTATCTCACCGCCGCGACGCAGACCTCGCTGCATCTGTCGCGGCTCGCCGAGGAGTTCGTGCTGTGGGCGTCGCAGCCGTTCGGGTTCGTGGCGCTGAGCGATCAATGGTCGACCGGCAGCTCGATCATGCCGCAGAAGCGCAATCCCGATGCCGCCGAGCTGGTGCGCGGGCATGCCGGGCGGATCCTCGGCTGCATGACTGCGCTGATGGTGACGATGAAGGGCCTGCCGCTCGCCTATTCGAAGGACATGCAGGACGACAAGCCGCCGGTGTTCGAGGCGCACGACCTGCTCGCGCTGTCGATCGCGGCGATGACCGGCATGGTCGAGAGCGCGACGTTCCGCACCGATCGGATGCGCGGGCTGGCGGAGAGCGGCTTTGCGACCGCGACCGATCTGGCCGACTGGCTGGTGCGCGAGGCGGGGCTCCCGTTCCGCGAGGCGCATCATGTTACCGGGCGCGCGGTGAAGCTGGCCGAGGACCGGAAAGTCGCGCTCGATGCGCTGCCGATCGAGGACCTGAAGGCAATCGATGCGCGGATCGACGAACGCGTGTACGGCGTGCTTTCGGTCGATGCGTCGGTCGCCAGCCGGACCAGCTTCGGCGGCACTGCGCCGGACAATGTGCGCGCTGCGATCCGTACGGCGCGGGGGGAGGTAGCATGAAACGGCTTTTCGGCATCGTGGGATTGGCACTGGCCCTGTCGGGTTGCGGCGCAGCGGACGGACTCGTGCCGGCGGAGGGCAAGACGCTCCCGATCGCGCCTTACGGTGCGAAAACGCCGCCGACTCCCGAGCAGTTGCTGACCCCCACGACGCAGCAACGCCCGCAGCGCAGCGACGAGCTGCTCACCACGTCCCAGCCGCGCCGCAGCGACGAGTTCGACCTGCCGCCGCCGAATTGAAGACCTGAACCATGGATCACTTCGCCTATCGTGACGGTGTCATGCACGCCGAGGACGTCGCCCTGCCGGCGATCGCCGAGGCCGTCGGCACGCCCGTCTACGTCTATTCGACCGCCACCTTCCGCCGCCACGCACAGGTGTTTCGCGACGCGCTGAAGGGCGCCGGGCGCGTCCATCTGGCCTATGCGATCAAGGCGAACCCCAACGTCGCGGTGCTGCGCGTTCTCGCCGACGAGGGATACGGCGCCGACGTCGTCTCGGCCGGCGAGATGCAGCGCGCGCTGGCGGCGGGGATCCCGGCGTCGGACATCGTGTTCTCGGGCGTCGGCAAGACGCGGCGCGAACTGGCGCAGGCGCTCGATGCGGGGATCGGCCAGTTCAATCTGGAGCTGGAGGAGGAGGGCGAAGTCCTTGCCGCGCTCGCCCATGCGCGCCGCGAACGCGCGCCGGCGGTGCTGCGGGTGAACCCCGACGTCGATGCCGGCACGCACGCAAAGATCTCGACCGGGCGCAAGGAAAACAAGTTCGGCGTCGCGATTGACCAGGCAGTGGCGATGTTCGACCGCCTGTCGAAGCATGACGGCCTCGACCTGCGCGGTGTCGCGATCCACATCGGCAGCCAGCTGGCGGATCTCGCGCCGCTCGAGGCCGCCTATGCGCGGATCGGCGAGTTGGTCGCGGAACTGCGCGCGGCGGGGCACGCGATCAGCCGGGTCGATCTCGGCGGAGGGCTCGGCGTGCCGTACAAGCCCGACGACGTACTGCCGAGCCCGGCCGACTATGGCGCGATGGTCGCGCGTGCGACCGCCGACTGGGACGTCGAACTCATGTTCGAGCCAGGCCGCGTGATTGCGGGCAATGCCGGCGTGCTGCTGACCGAGGTGATCTGGGTGAAGCCCGGTGTCGTGAACCCGTATGTGATTGTCGATGCGGCGATGAACGACCTCGCGCGCGTCGCGATGTACGACGCGTATCACGACTTCGTCGCAGTCGAGCCGACCGGCGATCGGATGACCGCCAACATCGCAGGACCGGTGTGCGAGACCGGCGACACCTTCGCGATGGGCCGCGATATAGACGCGGTGAAGTCGGGCGATCTCGGCATTTTCCGCACTGCGGGCGCGTACGGCGCGACGATGGCCTCGACATACAATAGCCGCGCTTTGGTCCCCGAGGTGCTGGTCGACGGCGACCGGTTCGCGGTGGTCGCCGACCGCATCCACCCCGAGACGATCCTGGCCGCTGAGCGCGTGCCGGAATGGCTCAAGCGGTGATACTCCAGAGCCTGCCGCTGTTCGTGAGGCTGGCAGGGCGCCCGGTCATTCTGCTCGGCGAGGGCGAGGCGGCGGATGCGAAGCGGCGGTTGCTCGATCGTGCCGGCGCGGACGTCGTCGGCGAGGATGCTAGCGCTTCGCTCGCGATCGTTGCGATCGACGATGAGGACGAAGCGCTCGCGGCCGTAGCGCGATTGAAGGCGCGCGGCATCCTGGTCAACGCGGTCGATCGTTCGGCGCTGTGCGATTTCACGCTGCCCGCGATCGTCGACCGCGCGCCGGTGTTGATCGCGATCGGCACGAGCGGTGTGTCGGCCGGGTTGGCGGCGGCGTTGCGGCAGCGGCTGGAGGCATTGATCCCCGCCGATCTCGGCAAGCTCGCGCTGGCGTTGCAGGCTGCGCGGGGGGCCTTGCGGAAGCGCTGGCCCGATATGGGGGAGCGTCGCCGGGCACTCGCCACGGCGATGGGGGCGGGCGGTCTGCTCGATCCGCTGTCGCCGACACACGATGTGGAGGCATGGCTGGCCCCGACAGCCGAGCCCGCTGCAAAGCGCGACGTGGCTATAACGCTCGTTCTGCTGTCCGACGATCCCGAGGACCTGACGCTCCGCCAGGCGCGCGCGCTCGCCAGCGCCGACCGGGTCTATCACGGCGCTGATGTCCCCGCGGCGATCCTCGACCGCGCCCGTGCCGATGCCGCGCGGCTGTGCGCGGCGATGCCCGCCAATCCCGGCACCGGCCTGTCGGTCGAAGTCGAGATGGCACGATGAGCGGTTTCGCGTTCCGGATCGTCGATGGGAAAGCGACGCGCGTCGACGTCAAGGAAGCGCTCACCTGCACCGCCGACCTCGTCTGGGTGCATTTGTCGACCACCGCCGAGCATGCGCAGGCGTGGCTCCGCGACGAGGCGAAGCTGCTCGACTATGTCATCGACGCGCTCACCGCGACCGAGACCCGACCGCGCTGCGAGGCGGTTGGCGATGGCGCGTTCCTCAATTTGCGCGGGCGATCGAAGGAGGAGCTCGACACCTCCGACCTGCTCGCGTCGGTGCGAATCTGGGCGGTGAAGGGCCGCGTCTTTTCGGTCACGCGGAAGCCGCTGATCGCGGTCGCGGAGGTTGAGAAGATGGTCGAGCGCCACGAGGTGCGCGATCCGGGCGACCTGATCGCCGCGTTCGCCACCGCGATCACCACCGATCTCGATCCCGACGTGGCCACGCTCGGCGACGAACTCGACGATTGCGAGGAACAGCTCGACGCCAACCGCGTGTTCGAACTGCGCCGCGCGGTCAGCAAGGTGCGCGTCGCGGCTATCGGCTACAAACGCTTCCTCAGCCCGCAACGCGCGGCGCTAGAGAAGCTGGCGGCGCTACCCGGCGACTGGCTGGCGGACGACGACCGGTTGCATCTGGCGGCGGCGGCGGACCGCGCCGCGCGGATGGCGGAGGAGCTGGAAGCGATCCGCGAGCGCTCGGCGCTGGTCCACGAGACGCTGACCGACCTGCGTGCCGAACAGATCGACAACCGCTCGCTAATCATCTCGATCGCGGCGATGGTGTTCCTGCCGCTAACGTTCCTGACCGGCCTGTACGGCATGAACGTGAAGGGCCTTCCCTATGCCGAGGAGCCTTGGGCGTTCGATGCGATTGCCGGAGCCTGCGTACTGATCGCGGTGGGTGTCGTGGCGTATTTCTCGATGCGACACTGGTTCAAGCGCTAGCGCTACGTGGCGCTTGCAGTCCGCCAGGCTTGTGCGATCTCATCAAGCATGTCGGCAGAGTCGCGGAACGGTCGCGGATCGTGGCCGATCGAGGCGTTGACGATGGTCTTCCGCGCACCGGCATATAGTCGCGACAGTGTCTCCGACACTTGGCCGCCATTCTCAAAATCGAGTCCGGCCTCCAGCGCGAACAGGATCGCGGTCGCCCGCGTGACGCGCTCGCTCTTTATCGAGAACTTGCGGTTTTCGCAGGCCCAACCCGCCGCGCGCAGGGCCGCGACGAGTTCCTTGTAGAGCAGCTGCACCAGCGCCGGGCCGTCCGCGGTCGCGGTACGACCGACGGCATCGATCTGGCGATAAGTGGCGAACGGGTCGCGCGCGAGAGTGGAAGCGTAGGCCATCAGTCGCTCTTGTTCCACGCTGCGATCTGGTTGGTGAGGAAGGTCTGCGTCGATTTATACGCCGACACGCGGGAGTTCATGCTCGCATATTGCTGGGTCAGCCGCGTCGTCATCTGATCGGCTTGCGCGGTGATCTTGTCCTGTTCTTTGGCGACATCGCTCTGCGCAGCGGTGTAGCGTGCGGTCGATGCGCCAAGGCCGGCGGTCGTGCTCGTCGCATTCTTTGCCAGCGCGCCTAGGACAACGGACAGCCCGGCCGGGTTGCTCGTCGAGGGTGCAAACATCGCTTCGATCCCGGCGGGGTTGGTGCCGATCTGCTTCGCAAGCTGCGCGGTATCCACGCGGAGCGTGCCGTCGCGGTTGGTCGCAACGCCGATCTCGGCAAGCGTAGTCGGCACGCCTGGTGCCGCCCCGGTCGCCAGCGGCTTGAGCGTCAACGCCTTGAGCGAGCGCAACAGCGATGCCGCGGCGGGATCGGCGCGCAGCACGCCGGTCACCGGGTCGGTCTGTTCGTTGATGATCGCGAGGATCTGGTTGTAAGTCTCGACCACGTCGTTGACCGCCTGTGTCAGGCCATCGGTCGGCGGCGTGCTCGACAGCGTGACGGGCGCCTTGGATATTGTGCTCAACTGGAGCTTCACGCCGTCGACCAGATCGCTGATCGTGTTGCTCGATCGCTCGACAGGGATGCCATCGACCGTCAGCTGCGCGTTCAGCGCACTGCTGCTGAGCTGCGTGTTGCTCGCACCCGAACCGGGAGGTCCGACATCGATCGCGTTCGAATTGGCACCCTTCAGCGTGAAAGCCTGCGCATCGCCCGTCGCACCCTTGACCGAAAGGAACGCGCCGCCCTTGCCATCCGACACGACCGAGGCGGTGACGCCGCTCTTCGTCGCGTTGATGGACGCGGCGACCATGTCCATGGTGTCGTTGGCGCCGACGGTGATCGTGAAGGCGGTGCGCTTGCTGACGTCTGGATCCAGGCCTGCCCAAATCGCCCCATCCGCTCCCGCCTTGACGCTGTTGCCTTTTGCATCGGTGTAGATTGCAGTGCCGACCGTAAGCGTCAGATTGCCGGATCCCAGCGGCTTGGTGCGATCGATCGCGACCTTCGTCCCGGCAACCTGAGCGGTAGCGAGGCGGGTTACCGAGATCGTCGACGACAGTGTCGAAACCTTCGCGCCGCTGATCGCCGTGGCGGAAATCGAGCTGATGTCCGAACTGGTCGGCTGCGTCTGCAGCGTGCCGCCCTTCACCAGGCTATCGAGCGCACTGGAGAAGGTGGTGATCGCGCTTTTCAGCGAACTGATCCCAGAGATCTGCGACGTCAACGCAGTCGATTTCGCCGTCAAAGCGGCGGTCTTGGTCGCGAACTGCGCGGTGACCAGTGCGGGAACGAGCGTGCCGGTATCGATGCCCGAACCGGCATTCAACGACGCCAGCAGCGATTGCGTTGCTGCGTTCACGACGCTTTGCGCATTGGCGGGAGTCGCTGCGGGTGTGGGAGTTGGCGTGGCCGTCGTGCTGGTGGTCGATGTTACCATGGTAGAGTCCCTGCACGTGCGCGCTCATCTGTAAGAACGGCTGCGCGGCGCGAATGTTTAGGCCTGCTTCATGCCGTTTTCGTCGAACCTCGCATCCTTCGGTACGGTGACGAAGGGTTGAACCCCGCCAGCCGTACCGCCCGCCGCCGCGTTCAGCCCGAAGACGAAAGCGAGCACGGTCGCGATCGCGGTGTAGAGGTCATCGCGGACCTCCTGGCCTTCATTGCTCGTATAATAGACCGCGCGGGCGAGCGTCGGATATTCGAGGATCGGCACGCGGCCTTCGCCGGCCAGTTCGCGGATCGCCAGCGCGGTCGCGCCGCGTCCCTTGGCGACCACCACCGGCACCTGGTCCTTGCCGCGATCGTAGCGCAGCGCCACCGCGAAGTGCGTCGGGTTGGTCAGCACGACATGCGCCTCCGCGACCGATTTCCGCAGGCCGCCGCTCGCCATCGCGCGCATCTTGGCGCGCATCTGGCCCTTCGCCTCACCATTGCCTTCGGTCGACTTGTGCTCGTCCTTCACCTCCTGCTTGGACATCCGCATCTTGCCCAGGCGGCGGATGATCTGGATCGGCAGGTCGATGCCGGCGATCGCACACAGCCCGAACGCCATCGCGATCAGGATGCCCTTGAAGATCCCGCCGAGCGTCAATAGCGCTTGGTTGAGATCCGCGGACGAGGCGAGCCCTATCGTGGAATGCGCGGCGTTCCACAGCATCCAGCCGCCGATCGTGCCGAGCAGGATCACCTTCAGCAACGACTTGCCAAGTTCGATCCAGCCGTTCGCACCGAAGATGCGCTTGAGCCCCGCCGCCGGATCGACGCGGCTGTATTTGGGGGCGAGCAGGCCGCCGTTGAAGCCGAGCGAGCCGAGCCCCGCCTGGCTCAGGATCGCGGCGCCGATGCTGACGATGAATAGCGTGATGAGCGATGGCGCGAGCTTGCCGCCGGCTTCCATCAGCGGGCGCCAGGGGGAGAAATCCTCGACGTCAGCGTGGGTGAACTGGAAGCTGGAACTCATGATCGCCTTGCACGCCGAGATCAGCGTCGGCCCCGCGTAGATCAGCCACGCGACGCCGGCGAGCATGCTCAGCGCGGTCGCGAAATCGCGCGATTTGAGGATGTCGCCCTTTTCGACCGCATCCTTCTTGCGCTTTGCGGTTGGTGCTTCAGTCTTTTCGCCCGAATCCTCCGACATCAGCCGAGCACCAGGTTTTCGGTCGCGGCGATGCCTTCGCGGACGATGACGAGCATGTAGTCGCCCATCGTCGGGAACGCGATCGCCAGCGTGACGACGCCCACCGCGAGGCTGGCGGGGAGCCCGACCGCGAACAGGTTGAGGGAGGGCGCGGCGCGGCTCAGCATGCCGACGACGATGTTGAGGCAGAGCAGCAGGAAGCCGACCGGGAGCGCAAGCAGCAGGCCGGCGAGGAACGCATAGCCACCGAAGAACGCGATCGCCTTCAACCGCTCGACGCCGATCCACGCGGCGCCGGGGGGGAGCACGTCATAGCTTTTTACGAGCAGGTCGATCAGGATCAGGTGGCCGTCGACCGACAGGAACAGCAGCGTCAGCATGATCGAGAAGAACTGGCCGAGGGCAGGGGATGACTTGCCGTTTTGCGGATCGATCGAGGACGCGAAACCGAGCCCCATCGCGCCGCCGATGATCTCGGCGGCGATGACGGGCGCGGCGAACGCGATCTGGAGCACGAAGCCGAGTGCGAGCCCGACGAGCGCTTCGGCGGCGGCGGAGAGGATCGTGGAGACCGCAAAGATGTTCTGCGGCGGGACGATCGGGTGGGCGGCAAGCACGAGGAACCCAATCGCGCCCGACAGCGTGACTCGTACGGTCAGGGGGACCGACACGGACCCGAACACCGGCGCGGCGATGAACGTCGCACCGATGCGGATCATTACGAACACGAGCGCCCAAAGCTGGGGCTCGATCAAGAGGCCGAAGCCTAGCATCTCAGTTGCCGTTCGTGCCGAGTTGGGACCGAGCGAAGTCGAGGGCCCGTATCGAGGTACCTGTCCCTCGATACGCCTTCTCGACGAGCTCGAAGTCTACTCGGGACGAACGGAAATTGTGGCTCACTTAACCAGATCCGGAATACGCTCGAAGATCCCGATCGTGAAATCGCTCAGCAGCCCCAGGATCAGGCTCCCGAAGATCAGGATCGACACCGCAACCACGACCAGCTTGGGCACGAACGACAATGTCTGCTCGTTGATCGACGTCGCCGCCTGGATCATCCCCAGGATCAGCCCCGCCAGCAGCGCCGGGATCAGGATCGGCGCGCTGGCGAGCGCCAGCACCCACATCGTCTGGTTCGCGACGGTCAGGAAATATTGCGCGTCCATGCTCTCAGGTCGCGAACGAGTTGGCGAGGCTGCCCATCGTCAGCGCCCAGCCGTCGACCAGCACGAACAGGAGGAGCTTGAACGGCATCGAGATGATCGTCGGGCTCAGCATCGCCATGCCGAGCGACATCAGCACGGTCGCGACGACGAGATCGATGACGATGAAGGGCAGGAAGATTAGGAAGCCGATCTGGAACGCGGTCTTCAGCTCGGACGTGACGAACGCGGGGAGTAGCACCGAGAAGGGAATGTCGGTCGGCGTCGCGTAAGGGCCGGATTTCGCGATCTGCGCAAACATAGTGACGTCCTTGATCCGCGTCTGCTTGACCATGAACGCGTGCAGCGGGACGCCCGCCGTCGTGATCATCTGCGTGCCTGCCAGCTGCCCGGCGGCATAGGGCTGGATCGCGGTCGTGTTGATCTGGCTGATCGTCGGCGCCATGATGAAGAAACTGAGGAACAGAGACAGCCCGAGCAGCACCTGGTTCGGCGGTGTCTGCTGAAGCCCGAGCGCCTGGCGCAGGATCGCGAGCACGATGATGATCCGCGTGAAGCTGGTCATCATCAGCAGGATCCCCGGCAGGACCGTGAGCAGCCCCATGATGATGAGGACTTGCAGCGACAGCGACAGCGAGCCGCTCTGGCCGGTATTGCCCGCAGCCTGGCCGCCAAGCTGGCCAAGCGCGCGATCGACCGCGTCGCCGACGGCGGGGTTGGTCGGGGCGGGGACGCCTTGCGCAAAGGCGGGCATCGCGAGGAAGAGGGCGAGCAGGACGGCGAGGCCTATCCACAGCCATGCGTTTGCGCGCGGGCGCGGCGCAAAATTATGCAGCGCACCGGTCGTGGCTCCTGGATTCCCGGGTACGCGGGAAAACGGTTTGGCGGTCGATGCGGCGAACAGGGCGGGGCCCGAGCCTTTCCGCGTAACCGTCGGACGAGCGACCGCGCTCATGCGTCGACCTTGTCGATCAGGTGCACGCCGCCGCGACCGACCGAGACGAGCAGCCGGCGGCCCTCGAAATCGATCACCGCGAGGCGCAGGCCCGGCGAGATCATCATCGTTTCCTTGACGCCGATCAACCGCGTCGACGGCTTGCCCGGGATCCGGCTCTCGAACTTTCGCCACAGATACAGGCACCCGAACATCAGCCCGCACACCAGCGGGAGCAGGATGACGAGCTTGAGGATATAGGTCCAGAGCATCGTGGTTCAGCCGCGCTTGTCTGGAGACACGAGCTCGGTCATCCGCACGCCGAAGCGCTCGCCGACCGTCACGACTTCGCCGCGCCCGATCAGCGTGCCGTTGACGAATACATCAAGCAGCTCGTTCGCTTGGCGATCGAGTTCGATCACGCTGGCTTCGCCGAGCGCGAGCAGTTCGCGCAAGGTCAGGCTGGTCGAACCGATCTCGACGGTCAACTTGACATCAACATCCTGGAGCAGCCGGAAATTGGCGGCAACGGCAGCATCTACGGGGAAGCCTCCGGTCATGTCGTTCATGCTGCAAATCCTTCGTCGAAACTGGTAATCGAGGTGAGCTGGATGGCGGCGAAGCCGTTCGATGTGCCGACCGTGCCGCAGCCGAGGCGGTTGTTGCCGACCATCACCGGCACGTCGCCCGAGATGGTGATCGGGATCACGTCGCCGGGCTTCAGGTCCATCAGCATCGTCAGCTTGACGACCGGCTCGGCGAGCACCGAGCGGATCGGGAAGCGCACATTCATCGCCGCGCGAGTTAGTTCGGTGCGCCAGGCCGGATCGGGCTCGGCCGACTTGCCGACGACCTTCGCGGTCAGCGATGGCGCATGCGGCTTCAGCGCGGAGACGGGATAGACGAGGTCCAGGAACACGGGCTTGGCGGCGCCCGCGGCGACGCCGAAGCGCGTGACGATCATCGCGTCCTCGCCGTCGAGATCGGCGATCATCGCTGGGTTCACCTCGACGCGCGTCGGCAGGAAATCGAACCGCGCCATTGGCTCCCACGCGGTCTTCAGCGGCGCGGCGATCATCTGGCCGATCCGCGCGACCATCGCCTCGGCGGCGGGCGAGAATTCGGTCGGCAACGTGTGCGGCGCGGCGCCGGTGCCGCCGAAGAACATGTCGAGCATCTCGAGCACGAACTTGCCGTCCATGATGCACAGCGCCTGCGCCATCCCCGGAGTCATGATCAGCGGCAGCCACGCGGTCAGCGCATCGCTGCGCTCGGCGCGGTAATCGGTGAAGCGCTGGACCACCAACGGCTCGGCCCAGCAGCGGACCTCCTGGCGTAGCAACGGCTCGAACACGCCGCGCAAACCGCGTGCGAACCGTGCCGAGAGATGCTGCAACGAATGCAGGTCGCCGAACGGATTGAGCTTGGCCCCGCCAAGCACGCCCTGATGCAGCACGCCGTCCTTGGGCGCGCCGGAGCGATCCCGATCGCGTCGCTCGCGTGTCTTTGCTGAGGCCTCGTTAACCATGCCTCACTGAACAACGAAACTGGTAAAGTAAACGTTACCGATGCCGCCGAATCCTTCCTTCTGCTTGAGCGTATCGTTGATCGATTTGGCGAGGCGGACCTGCAATTGGCGCTTGCCGTCGCTGCTCATCACCTGCTCCTCGGTGGTGTCGCCGAGCGTCATCAGGATGGCCGAACGGACCGCGATATCGTTGGTTTTCAGGTTGGTGATGACGGTGTCGTCATACGGCGTCGACACCGCGATCCCGACCTGGACGAAGTGCACCGAATTCTGGAGATTGGACATGAAATCCTTCTCCATCGAGTAGTAGGTCGAGGCGTATTTGTCGCCCCCCTGCCCTTCCGGGGTCTTCATGCCGTGGTTTTCGGGCGCAGCGTCCCCGCCACCATGACCGCCGCCTTCGCCGCCCTCGGGAGCATGCTTCTGCTCGCTCTTGGGGAGGAGTTTGGGCCTGCCGTCGTCGACCTCGGCGTGGCCGCCACCGAACAGTCCGGCGCTGCTGGCATAGACGCCCGCACCGATGCCGCCGCCAACGAGCACCAGCAGCGCGACGCCGCCGATCAGCATCGTCTTCATCTTGCCCTTTTTCTTCGGGGCCGCGTCCGCAGTATCTTTCTTGTCGCTCATGTTAGCTTCCTTCGGGTCAAGCGATTCGGGTGTCTTCGGTGGGGTCTGCGATCACGGCGGATGCCGCGGTCGCGCGATTCGGGGCGTTCGTGGTTGCCGGTGCGCGCTGCTGGCTGGAACCGGCGTTGCTGCCCGTGTTGCCATCGCCGAGCATGGCTTGCCCGAGCTTCAGCCCTCGCGCTTCGGCCAGCTCGGCCAGCCGCGGCTGCGCATCGGCGAGCAAGGTCCGCGTCGCAGCCTGTTCGGCGTTGAAGTGGACGTGGACGGTGTCGCCATCCTTCCTCATCGACACGTCGATCGCGCCGAGCGCATCGGGGATCAGGCGGATCCGCGTGTCGGTCGCGTTGGCGCCGTCGCGGAGCATGTCGATGCGTTCGATCATCGCGTGCGGCCAGCGCTCCTGCCGCATGTCCAGCGCGGCATGCTGCGCCGTCGCGGGTGCGCTCTGCACGAGCGGTGCAGGGGCAGCCGAGCCGAGCACGGACTCGAGCGATCCCGTTTTAGCTTCGGTATCGTCCCGCGCCTTGGAGGCCACCTGGATCGCCGCGCCGAACACCTGAGCCGCCGACGCGACCGTGCCGGGTTGCGGCTGAACCGCACCGGGCTGCGCCACCGCAAGCGCGACCGGCGCCGTCGCCTCGGTCGCGGTCCAGCGCGGCGTGCCGACCACGGGGGGTGCCGCCGTCATTATCGGCACGGCGTCTGCCGAGGCGTCGGTCGGCACCGGACTGCGACCTGCCACCGTGCCATATCCAGCACTCGCCGGCATCGCGAACGGCACCGAGGAGCCCATCTGGACTGGCGACACCCTCTGCACCTCCGTCATGGCCGCACCGAGGGGCGCCTCAGCGATCGGCGGCGAAGGCGAGGCGAGTACCCCCATGAGCGGTTGGGTGATCTGGCCGCCTTGGCCCGAAGTCCTCGCCATAGGCTTCGCCGTGCTTCCGGCTTTCACGAACTCCGGGACCTGCGGGGTAAGGGGCGTCGTGTTCTGGGCAACCTCGCCCACATGCGCGGGCAGCGGCAGGCTCGCGACCGGCGGCGCGACTGCACTGCCGCCGTGCATTTTTGCAAGAAGGTACGCCGAATCCGGTAGCGCCTGATCGTGAGGGGTCCCGCCACGCAGGGCCGGGTCGGCCAAGGCTGGGCGGGGCGCGACGGCAGGCACCGGCTCAGCCATTGCCGCGCTCCCGCTCGACGGTAGGTTCGCCGAACGCTTCGGTGCGGCGCGGGCCGCGGCCCCAGTCGGTTCGTCCGGCGAGGCATTCCCGTTCGGAAGGTCGGGACTATCCTTTGCCCCGCGAGCCGCTTGCCTGTTCGCCGCCGGCTTGAACGCGGCTTCTGGGGATGCCGCAACGACGCCACCAGGGCTCGAGCGGGTAGGAGATGGCGTGGCTGACGCGACGACCTCGGGGCTCGCGATGTCGGTAACCGCGGGGGCGACGAGCAAGGGCTGCGTAACTTCCTCGTGTCGCGGTACTTCAATAGCAGACGCCTTGGCCGGCTCGGAATGTTCGGTAGGTACCAGATCGTCCGTTTCCACGCCTTGGTCGCTGCGGGAGGAGCGGGGAGGACGTGCGCCGAGCGTCTGCCGCCCGACGGTGAGGGCCGGACGTACGGGAACCGGCACCGCGACCGTCGCGGTTAGAAGCGCGGCGTCCGGTATTACCGGTGACGCTTCCGGCTTGGTCGCCACGGGTTGGGGCGTCATCGCGGCCTGCCACGAGACCGCGCCGACGCCGGCAAGAGCCGCGATCGGCAATCCGTTGCCGGTCGCGACCCAGTCCTGCCGGGTAGAGGACGGCGATTGGAGATCGGGCGGCACGTCCCCGGTCGTCGCAGAGGGGGGCGCATCGTCGCTGGCCTGCGCAAAGGACTCCGCGAAACTGACCGCCCCACCGCCTGCGACACTGCCCGCCTGTGGCGTCGTGGTCGCTCGCAGGGTTGGGGACGTCGGAGAAAGGGTCGCGGTCTGGATCATTCGGGCACTCGGGTTCGGGCGTGTGCCCGTCACTCAGCAAGGATCGTGCCGAACCTTCCGGAACGCCGGCGCATCTTCCATTTCGCGGATCGCCTTCAGCACCGCATCGGCGTCTGCGCGGGCGAGCAGCTTTTCCACCGCGCTCTGATCGCGCTTGGCGGCGCGAGTCGCTTCGGTCGCGCGTTCGACATGGCGCTCGGCAGCGCGGACGCGTTCGACCGCGGCGGTGGCGGATTGATGCAGGCGCTCGCGGTAATGCGCCGACGCCCCCAGCGACACCGCGGCGAGCGTCTCGTGGACCGGCGCGACCGCCTCGGCGAGCAGCGCGATACGGCCCGACAGCGTCTGTTCGTTGGCGAACTTGTCGTGCGCGCGCGCTTCGTCGGCGCGGGTCAGCCCGAGCTGGAGCGTGCGGACGCGGTGGATGCGCGCCAGCGTCTTGCCGCGGGCATCCGCCACCTCAGCCGCCGAACACGCCGGTCAGCTCGGCGACCGCGTCGTTCAAGGAGACGTTCTCGTCGGCGTCCTGGCGGATATATTCCATCACCGCGGGATGACACGCGATGGCAGCGTCGATCGCCGGATCGGCGCCGTGGCGATAGGCGCCCATCAGCACGAGATCGCGGTTTTCCTCATAGGTCGCGAGGTGGCGGCGGAGCGTCCGCGCGGCCTTCGCATGGGGCGCATCGACGATGTCGGTCATCACGCGGCTGACCGACGGGCCGATGTCGATCGCGGGATAGACACCGCGCTCGGCAAGGTGGCGGTTGAGGACGATGTGGCCATCGAGGATCGAACGCGCGGAATCGACCACCGGATCATTGCCGTCGTCGCCGTCCGCCAGCACCGTATAGATCGCGGTGATCGAGCCGCCGGTGTGGACGTCGACGCCGGCGCGCTCGATCAGATTCGGCAGCATCGCTATTGCGCTAGGCGGGTAGCCTCTGGCCGACGCTGGCTCACCGAGCGCGAGGCCGATCTCGCGACCGGCATGCGCGACGCGGGTCAGCGAATCCATGATGAGGAGGACCTTCTTGCCCTCGTCGCGGAAGGATTCGGCGATCGCGTGCGCCCGCAGCGCGCCGCGGATGCGGAGCACGGGCGAATGGTTGGCAGGGACGGCGACGACGACCGAGCGCTTGCGCGCTTCGCCGGCGACCTTGGTCTCGAGGAAGTCGGCGACTTCGCGGCTGCGCTCGCCGATCAGGCCGATCACGATGACGTCGGCCTGCGCGGCGCGGACGATCATGCCGAGCAGCACCGACTTGCCGACGCCCGAGCCGGCCATGATGCCGACGCGCTGGCCTTGGCCGATCGTCAGCAGGCCGTTGATCGCGCGCACGCCGACGTCGAGCGGTTCGAGCACGCGGCCACGATCGAGCGGCGACTGGAGCTTGCCTGCGAGCGGCCAGCGCCCGGCGCCGCGGATCGGGCCGAGGCCGTCGATCGGCTTGCCGGCGCCATCGACGACGCGACCGAGCATGGCAGCCCCGACTTCGGCTTCCCCCGGCGCGCCGATCGGCTTGACCGGTGCGCGCGGAAGGAGGGCCGCGGCGCCGCCGAGGTTCATCATCAACGTGCGGCCGTTGCGGAAGCCGATGACTTCCGCCTCGACGCTCGCCGCGCCTTCGCCGACCTGGCAGACGGTGCCGACGGGCAGCGTGAGGCCGACCGCTTCCATGAGTAGCCCGTCAAACGAGGCGAGGCGGCCGGAGACCTTTGGCTTGGCGACGAAATCGGCGTTGGAGAGGGTTTCAAGATAGTCGGCGGTAAAGCGGTTCAGCATTTGGGCACCGGCACGCGGTCGATCGCTTGCGCCAACTGGTCGAGCCACAATTCGGGACCGTCCTCGACGATCGTCGACGCGCTTTCGAGCACGAAGCTGCCGCGCGCGACGCCAGGGTCGCCGGCTGCGAAGATCGTCTTTGGCAGGCGGCCTTCCAGCAGCGCAACGTCGTCGGGGTGGACGCGGAGCAGCGCGGATTCGGCAGCGTCGGACAGGAGTTCGGCGGCTGTCTCGATGCGGCCGGCGAGGACGTCGGGGGCGATACCGACTTCACCGACAAGTTTCGAGACTAGGAACAAAACGGTTTGGCGGAGCTGGGCGGCGACATGCTCGCGGTCGATCCGGTCTCCGCCGAGCGCGGTGGCGAGGTCGCCGAGCAACGCGCCGTCGCGCATCGCCGTCTCCTGCGCGGCGGCGGCCGCAGCGGCGAGACCCTCCGCGTACCCCGCGGCATGCGCGTCGGCGAGCGGATCGATGAACGACGATTCGCTCACCGGGTCGAGCGGATCCCAGCCCGCGGTCGGGTTCACGTCCCTGTCCGCGGGGCTGAAATGCTTCGGGGCACTCGGCTCCGAAGTAAAGTTCGGGGACGCGACATGGGTCGGCCGCGCTGCCACACGCTCGCGGATATCCGCTGCGGCGAACCCGGAGGGCGGCGCGAATGCGCTCGCCAGAATGTGCGCGGTCGTCGTGTGGCGCGACGCGAAACCTGCGGTGAAGCCGTTAGACATAATCGTCTTCCCCCCCGCCCATCTGGATCGTGCCGTCCTTCGCGAGCCCGCGTGCGATCGCGATCATCGCCTTCTGTGCCTCGAGCACTTCGGCAAGCTTCATCGGTCCGCGCGCTTCCATCTCGTCGCGGATGCCGTCGGCGGCGCGCGCCGACATGCAGCCGAGGAAGCGGTTGCGGATAGTCTCGTCGACGCCCTTCAGCGACTTGGTCAGGATCTCGCTGTCGACGTTGCGGATCAGCGTGCCCAAATTCTTGTCGTCGAGTTCGAGCAAATTGTCGAAGACGAACATCGCCTCCTCGATCGCCTTGGCGACGTCGCGGTCAATCTTGAACAGCTTGGGCATCACGCGCTGTTCAGTCGCCTTGCGCGCGCCGGACAGGATCTTCGCCGCCTCGCGCGTGCCGCCCAGCGTCACGCCGGCGCCGGTCGAGCCGGTGCTGGTGCGGTTGGCGAGCAAGGTGCGCAGCGTATCGACCGCCTCGGGCGTGATCGGCCCAAGCCGCGCGATGCGGTGGAGGATATCGGGCTGGACCGCGTCGGGCAGCAGTTCGAGCACCTGGCCGCCGACCGATGCGTCGAGGTTGGCGATCAGCACTGCGGCGATCTGCGGATGCTCCTTCTCGATCATCGCCGCGATCTCGGGCGCGTCGAGCCAGTCGAGCAGCTCGAGTTCGCACGCGGCCTCGGCCGGCGTGATCCGCGCGAGCACGCTCTCGGCCTTTTCGCGACCAAGCGCGCGGTTCATCACCGCCTCGATCTTAGGGCGGGGGTCGAACCCGATCGCGGTCCGCTCCCGCGCGCGGTCGACGAAATCGTCGAGCACGTCCTCGACTTCCTGCTCGGACACGTCGGCGACCTTGAACATCGCTGCGCCGAGCTGGCGCACCTCTTCGGGCTCCAGCTTCTGGAGGATGGCCGCGGCCTCCTCCTCGCCGACGAGCATCATCAGCACCGCGGCGCGTTCGACGCCGGTGTAGGTTCGGATGGCGACTTCGCTCACTTCGCGTCCGCCTTGATCATGTCGCGCACGGCCAGCGCGGCGCGCGTCGGATTGTCGCGGGTGAAGCCGCGGACCGCGCCGATCCGGTCGTCATAGCCACGCGTGTTCTCGAGCTGGTCGAGGCTGACGGGCGGCGCGACGCCGATCCCGGCGGGCGCGCCCTCGCCATCGACTTCGCCGATCGGCTGGCCGAAGGCGGGACGCGTCGTGGCATCCTCGCGCTTCTTCATCAGCGCCTTGGCGATCGGGCGGACGCCGAGCAGCAGCACGAGCAGCGCGATGACGATCGCGGTGCCGTTGCGGGCGAGCACCGGCAGCCAGGCATTGTCGTACCAGGCGGGGCCGGCGGCGGTATCGGCGGTACTCGCGAACTTGCGGCTGATCACCGTGACGTTGTCGTTGCGCGCCTGGTCGAAGCCGACCGCGCTCTTCACGAGGTCGCTGATCTGGTTGATCTCCATCGCGGTGCGACGGCCCTTGTCGGGATCGCGCAGCAGCACGGCGACCGAGAGACGCTTGACCCCGCCCGGCGTCGCGCGCGTGACCGACACTTCGCGACCGAGGTCGTAGGCGCGCTGATACTGGTCGGACTGCTTCATCGCGTCGGGGGCAGGGCCGCCGGCGACCGGCTGCGCCGCAGGCGTACCGGGGTTGCCGGTCGCAGGCTGCGGGGCGGAGAGCGTGCTTGCGGCAGGTGGCGTGTTGCTCAGCGCACCCGGAATGCCGCCCGGAGCAGCGCCCGTGCCGTCCTTCTGGTTGCCGGTCCAGTTGCCCGTCTCGGCGCGCAGCACGCCCTGCTTCTCATAGCTTTCGCGCGTCGCCTGGCTCTCGTCGAGATTGACGTCGGCCTGGACTTCCGCGGTGAAATTGCCTGCGCCCACGAGCGGCGTAAGCAGTGCGATCAGCTGGGTGCGATACTTGTCCTCGACGCGGCGCTGGATATCGATCCGCGCGTCGCTCGCCGCCCCTGCGCCGTCGTTGCCGCCGGCCTTGGTGAGCAGCGCGCCCATCTGGTCGACGATCGTGACGGCCTCGGGCTTCATCCCCGGCACCGACGAGGCGACGAGATTGATGATCGAGCTGACCTGCGCATCGCTCAGCGAACGGCCACCCTGCAACTTCAGGATCACCGAGGCGGAGGGCGCGGCGTTGTCGCGGACGAACACCGACGCTTCGGGCATGGCCAGATGCACGCGCGCTTCGGCGACCGCGTCGATCTCCTCGATCGACTTCGCCATCTCGGACTCACGCGCCTGGCGGAGACGTTCGCCTTCGACCGCGCGCGACACGCCCATCGGCAACTGGTCGAGGATCGCATAGCCGCCGGGCGCCGCTTTCGGCAGGCCCTGACCCGCGAGCAGCATCTTGGCGCGGCTGTAATCGTCCTCGCCGACGGTCAGCGCGCCGGTGCCTTCGTCGATGTGGCTCTTGATGTTCGCGGTGGTCAGCGCGGAGGTAACGGCGGCCTTGTCCGAATCGGGCAGGCCGCTGAACAGCGTCTTCTGCGTCGGCGTCGACAGGCTCATCCAAGCGAGCGCTGCGGCGGCGATCAAGCCGACCATCAGTGCCATCGGCAGCGAACGACGGACCGCGGGCTGCGCAAACGCGCCCTTGATCTGCTGGAGGGGGTTGGCGAACCGTTCGGTCGCACCGGAGGTGGGGATGAGTGCGGTGCTCATATCAGACCGGCATGCTCATGATATCCTTGTAGGCGGACAGCAGCTTGTTGCGGACCTGCAACGTCGCCTCGAACCCGACCGACGCCTGCTGGCGGGCCAGCATCACTTTCGCGATGTCGACCGTCTCGCCGCGCTCATAGCTTTCGCTGAGCTTGGCGGCCTGGGTCTGGCCGTCGTTGACGCTTTTCAGCGCGGTTTCCATCGTGTCGGCAAAGCTGATCGGCTTGACCGTCTCGGTCGGCGCGACGTTCCCCGCCGCCCCAGCACGCGACAGCGCCTGGTTGCGTTCGAGGATCTGCGAGCGCAGCGCCATGACGCGGTCGACGCTCATCGCGCCGCCGCCAATGCCTGAGACGCCGCTCATGCCGAGGCTGCCCAGTTCTGCGCGCTGCCGATGTCGTCACCCTGTTCGCGCGCCTTGGCGAGGCGGTAGCGTAGCGTCCGTTCGGAAATGCCGAGGCGCTTGGCGGTCTCGATACGGCTGCCGTTGCACGCCTTGAGCGTCTCGCGGATCGCCGCGAACTCGCTCATCTGGACGATGTTGCCCAAGGTCTCGGGTTCGGCCGGCGTTGCGACTGGTGCGATCGGTGTCACCGAAGCGGTGCGCTGGAACGTCATCGTCACCGGGCGGTCGAACACGATGTGGTTCGCCTCGATCGTATCGCCACCGCAGAACAGCAGCGCGCGTTGAATCACGTTCTCCAGCTCGCGGACGTTGCCCGGCCAGTCGTGCAGCATCAGCTGCTCGATCGCGGCGTGGCTCGGCCAGGGAATGACGTTGCGGTTGCCGGCGTGACGCAGGATCAGCGTCGCGGCGAGCGCGGGGATATCCTGCGGGCGCTCGGCCAGCGACTTGGTCGCGAGCGGGAACACGGCAAGGCGGTAATAGAGATCGGCGCGGAACCGGCCGGCGGCGACTTCGGCGTGGAGGTCGCGGTTGGCGCAGGCGATCACGCGCACGTCGATCGGCTGCGGCACCGAGGCACCGAGCGGCACGACCTCGCGCTCCTGCAACACGCGGAGCAGTTTCGCCTGCAGTTGCAGCGGCATCTCGGCGATTTCGTCCAACAAGATCGTGCCGCCATTGGCTGCACGGAAAAACCCGTCGCCGCCCGCCGACGCGCCGGTGAACGCGCCCTTCTGGTGGCCGAACAGCAGCGCTTCGAGCATCGATTCGGGGAGCGCGGCGCAATTGATCGCGATGAACGGCTTGTCTTTCCGCGCGGAGCCGTTGTGGATGGCGCGGGCGAGCACTTCCTTGCCGGTGCCGGTCGGGCCGTTGATCAGCACGGTGATGTCGGCGGCGGCGACGCGCTCGGCAAGCGCGAGCAGCGCGAGTGATTCGGGGTCCGCGGCGGTCGGCATTTCCGGCCCGCCGATCAGCGCGCGCGCGAAGCCGTTGCCGACCGCGGTGTCCTCTGCGGCAAAGCTGATCCGTGCCGGCGAACCGTCACGCGACGGGGTCACTTCGCGCCCCTGGCAACCGATCACCACGGTGCGGGCGGGGGCGGTGATGCCCTCGCCATCCGCGACCAGGAACAGGTCGTTCGGCCCAGGCTGCGCGGTCTCGAAAGAGCCGACCCCGAACCCCTGCGCGCGCAGCGACGAGACGAGCGCGTATTTACGCGAAGTGACTGCCGCTGATGGAAAAATCGAACGCATGAAAGGGTCCCCCTGAACGAATCGGGGAATGCGCCATCATTGGTAAATTCGTGGTTAAACGCTGCCGGCACCGGCAGATTTTTTCCGGGCGCGTCCACGCGGACACACGCGGACATATACCGGGTGCGTTCGCGCGCGCGGAAGCGCTCACCTGCGTGTGCTAGCCCGCGCGCGAGGTCGAATTTTTTCCCTAAATCTCCGCGGAAGGCGGCCGTTACTCATCTCGACGGCACGGGACTTCGCCATGGGGGCGGCGCGGATCGTCTGACACTTTACGGAGTTTTCGCCATGACTGTTATCGGAAGCAACATCTCTGCGCTGAAGGCTGCCAACGCCTCGACCAGCGCCAGCAGCGCACTCGCCACGTCGATGGAGCGCCTGTCGACCGGCAAGCGCATCAACTCGGCGAAGGACGACGCCGCCGGCCTGGCGATCGCCAGCCGCATGACCAGCCAGATCAAGTCGATGGCCGTCGCGGTCCGCAACGCGAACGACGGCATCTCGATGACGCAGACTGCAGAAGGCGCGCTCGGCGAAGTCACCAGCATGCTGCAGCGCATGAAGGAACTGGCCACGCAGTCGGCTACCGGCACGCTCGGTTCGTCGGAGCGCAAGGCGCTTCAGGCCGAAACCGATCAGCTGACGTCGCAGATCAACGACATCTCGAAGACGACGAACTTCAACGGGCAGAACCTGCTCGACGGTTCGGTGAAGGACTTGAAGCTTCAGACCGGCACTAATTCGGGCGACAGCGTCGGCGTCACCATCGACGCGATATCCGCAGACAAGCTCGGCCTGTCCAACGCGAGCGGCAGCGTATCGGGTCGTATCACGGCTGATACCGCGTTTGCGGTTGGTGGTATTACGCTCAACGGCGTCAACGCCTTCGAAGGAACGGCAGCAAAAAATATCGGCAGCGCCGCCGATCTCGCCGCTGCGATCAACACCAACAGCGCCCGGACTGGCGTGACTGCCACTGCGTCGAACAGTGTGACGAGCGCAGTCATTCCCGGCAGCGTCGCAGCCGGCGCCGTCAAGATCGGCGGCAAGTCGGTTGGCGCAGCATCCTCCGTCGAGGATCTGGTCACGCAGATCAACAACAACGACTTCGGTGTTTCGGCGACGCTGAACGACGACAAGTCGATCACGCTGTCCAATTCGACCGGTAACGACATTGACTTGACGGGTAGCACGGCCGCTGTCGTGGGTACCGGCCAAGCCGCAGCAATGAAGGGCTTTGTCACGCTCGCGAGTGCTGACGGTTCCAACTTTAAGGTCGACGGCTCCAATCTGGCCGATGCAGGACTCAACGTATCCGATGGTGTCAGCGTCACCGGTTCTGTGATCCCGGGCACTACGACTGCTCTCGCGGGCAATCTGGAAATCAACGGCGTTAAAATCCTCGCCACCACGGCTGTGGCTACAGCCGCTGGCAATCAGACAGCGATCGCCGATGCGATTTCGGCGCAGTCGGACAAAACTGGCGTGAAGGCGCAGGTCGACGCTACTGGCAAGATCAACCTGTATTCGACGGACGGCAGCGCGGTCCGCATTGGAGGCGGCAGCGATCTGGCAACCCTCGGCCTGCAGGCGCAGGGCGGCGTGACCGGCATGGCAACCAAGCTCGATATCTCGACCCAGTCGGCGGCATCGAGCGCAATGGCGAAGATCGATGCGGCGCTGGACAAGGTATCGGCGACTCGCGGTAATCTGGGTGCGGTGCAGAACCGTCTCCAAGTGACGGTGAACAACCTGACCACCACGTCGACCAACTTGTCGGACGCCAAGAGCCGTATCGAAGACACCGATTTCTCGGCGGAAACGACGGCACTCGCCAAGGCGCAGATCCTGAGCCAGGCATCGACCGCGATGCTCAGCCAGGCGAACCAGAGCCAGCAGAGCGTCCTGAAGCTGCTTCAGTAATCCGGACCGGCACCGGCACCGCCCCCCCCAAGGGTGTCGGTGCCGATCGGACCCGCCTTGCTTCCCAGAAGCGGGGGGCGGAGAAAACCCCGGTGGCGAAAGCCGCCGGGGTTTTTGCGTATCTGGCTTTCGCGTCGTGCGCGGCGTGTGCAACCGTGTACCGAGGGCATGCCGGTATTCGATTTGCGGGCTCCCTTGCACGACGCTCTTGGCGGCAGCGACGAGAGAGAACACACGAACCAGTCGTCGCGACGACCCTTGCCTCCGTCAGACCTCGCCTGCCCCCCCTTATTGGAGGATAACGTCTCCAGTCTCGTGCCCAGGCTTGCTGGTCGGCGCTAGAACGAAAAGGACGACAGGATCAGGAGGCCGGTCTGGAGTTCTTCCCTGTATCGTACTTCGGTTTCGCCGTTCGTCAGAGGCTGGTTCGCCGCCACGCCCTCCCCGAGTATGCGGGTATTTGGATCGATGACGACCCCGAAGCCGAGATTGAAGCTTTCGTCGCCCTTGCCGCGGCGGAACCCGAACATGAGGCCCATCCCGATCGCTTCGATGACGTCCTCGGTGCCGGGTTGCAGGGCGATGAAGGGACCGAACCCCCATTCCTTCTCGGTGCCGCTATTGTCCAGGCCGAGAAAATCGACGTTGCTTGGGGGTGTGAACAGGTAATGCGATTCAAGCATGATGCGCGCGCGGCCGTTGTCCTCGTCATTGACCCGGACGATGCCGTTGACGAGCGATGCATCGCTGATCCGGTCGCTCGTCCCGACGTCGAGCGTGAACGAGATGCCGATGCCGAAATCGATTCCGCCGAACGTACCTCGCGGCGCGGAAGGTGGAATGATTGCCAGGAGAGCCGGAACGGCGGGCGCCGGCGGCACGACCGCACCGGCCACGCCGACCGCGCCGACCGCGGGGAGGGCCGGGGGCGGGCTCGGACCAACGCCACCGGCGGGCGCAGGAATTGGAGGCACAGCCGGAACTACGACCGCCAACGTGGCGGGAGACTGGATCGGTCGATAGACGGCCAGCGCGGGCACGACCGCAGCGACCGTGGCGGTTACGGGGATCGCGATCAAATTGGGTGTGGCGCCGTCGAGCGACGCGAGTTGCTTATCCACCCCCGCGCGCTGATCGAGCAGTTCGCGTCGCTTGGCATCACGCCATTCCTGCGCGAGCGTGTCAGATGATCTCTGAGCCTCGGCAAGGTGCGGTGTCGCCAAAGTACTGGCCATCGCGCAGACCGCATATATCGATTTCATGTCCATATCCCCGTCGATCAAAGATGATCTAGGGGTAAGGAAACGTCTATCCAGGATATCTCCGAAACGGAGTCATCGTCTAGCGAGAGCAAGTGGCCATTGACTCAGATTTGTCGCGCGAGGGCCTTTTTCAACTTCGCATGCGCCGACGCCTTAATCTGGCACACCCTTGCCGAGCCGACGCCGAAGACTTCGCCGATCTCTTCGAGGTTGAGTTCCTCGACATAGTATAGTTGGATCACCTGCGCCTCGCGTTCCGGCAAGGCGGTGATCGCGGCGATGAGCGCTTCGCGCATGTCGCTATCCGCCAACTGTTCGAACGCGTCCGGCGTGTCGTCGGCGAACCAGGGGAGGTCGTCCGCATACATCTCGTCGATCGAGTCGAAGCGGATCGAGTCGGCGGTGACGTAGTCGGTGCGGAGTTTCTCGATCGTCACGCCGATATGCTCTGCGATCATGTCTTCTCCGGGAGCCTTGCCCGTGCGGGCGGTGAGCGTCGAGATCGCCTCGGCATATTGGCGACGGCGACGCATCGTGCCGCGTGTCGATGTCGCCTGGCGGCGGAGTTCGTCGATCATGCTGCCGCGCAGGCGGGTGATCAAGTAGGTCTTGAACGGCATCCCGCGCTCGTCGAAATTCGCGGCGGCCTCGACGAGCGCGACCAGGCCGACCTGGATCAAATCCTCGACCTCGACGCTGCTGCTCATGCTGCCGTGGACGTGCCAGGCGATCCGGCGGACCAGCGGGAGATGCTGTTTGACGAGCTGGTCCGCGTCGCCGCCGGGGCGTTGATGCGGGCGGTAGGTCAAAGGCTGGGCGTCTGCAAAAGCGCCGCGCATTGGGAGCGCGCTCATGCTGCGAGCGCCTGTTGGGAAGCGCCGATGACCGCGACGACCTCGACCGCCTTCTCCTCGGGCACTTCGAAGAACGACATGACCGGCGTATCGGGCAGGCACGTCCGCACCAGCTTGCGGATCGCGATGCGGATGGTCGGTTGGACCACCAGCGCGAACGGTTTCGCCTCGGCGATCAGCGGTTCGGCGGCGCGTTGCAGCGCCTCGACGATGCGGCGGCCGAGATCGGGTTCGATGACGTGGCGGCGCGATTGATCGGCGCGCATCGCCTGGCCGAGCAGACCTTCCAATTGACCCTCCAACGTCATGACGCGCAGCGGTTCGCGCACGCCGCACAGTTTCTGGATGATGAGTGCGCCGAGTTCGGGACGGATCGTCTCGATGATCTCCTCGGCATCCTGCGTGCGCTGCGCCGCGACCGCGATGGCGCCGGCGATGCGCCGGAATTCCCTGAGCGGGACGTTCTCCGCGAGCAGACCTTTCAGGACCTGCGTCAGCGTCGTGATCGGCAGCGGTGCGAGCGCAGCCACCAGCTGTGCGGCGCGTTCCTTGAGACCGTCGAGCAGCGCCTGCACTTCGTCCTGGCCGAGCAGCTCGGACGCGTTCTGGCCGAGCAGGTGGTTCAGATGCGTCGCCATCACGGTGCCGGGATCGACCACGAGATAGCCCGCGCCGGTCGCGGCATCGGCGTCGCCCGCATCGACCCAGGTCGCGTCTAGCCCGAAGGTCGGATCCTTGACCTTCTTGCCGAACAGGTCGCCGAACGCCTGGCCGGTGTCGAGCGCGAGCATCTCGTCGGGCGACACGGTGTCCTCGCCGACGACGACGCCGTTGACCAGGATGCGGTAGACGTAGGGTGCCAAATTGATGTCGTCGCGAACGCGGACCTGCGGCACGACGAAGCCGAGTTCCTTCGACAGCTGCCGACGCACGCCGGTGATCCGGCCGATCAGCGGCGACCCGCGACGCTCGTCGGCGAGCGGCACCAAGCCGTAACCGATGTCGAGGTTGACCTGCATGCCATCCGTAACTTCCTCCCAGCCGATCTTCGACTGGTCGATCGTCTCGACGGGTACGACTACGACGGGGGCAGGACGGCGCTCGATCTGGCGCAGCTTCCACGCGGCGAACCCGGCGATCGCCGCGGCGGGCAGGATGACCATATGCGGCATACCGGGCAGGATGCCGAGCAGCGCGAGGATGACCGCGACCGGCGTCCAGGTGCGTGGGCTACCGAACTGGCCGCCGATCTGGCCGGCGAGATCCTTGTCGGAGGTGACGCGCGTGACGATCGAGGCGGCGGCGATCGACAGCATCAGGCTCGGCAGCTGCGCGACGAGCGCGTCGCCGATCGCGAGCAGGATGTAATTGTGCGCGGCATCCGCGATCGTCATGCCGTGGCTGACGGGTCCGAGGATCAGGCCGCCGATGATGTTGGCGGCGAGGATCAGCATCGCCGCGACCGCATCGCCCTTCACGAACTTCGACGAGCCGTCCATCGAGCCGTAGAAATCGGCTTCGGTCGAGACTTCGACGCGGCGCGCCTTGGCTTCGTCTGGCGTGATGAGGCCGGCGTTGAGGTCGGCGTCGATCGCCATCTGCTTGCCGGGGAGCGCGTCGAGCGTGAAGCGCGCGCTGACTTCGGAGACGCGGCCGGCGCCCTTGGTGACGACGATCATGTTGATGATCATCAAAATCGCGAAGACGAAGATGCCGACGACGTAATCGCCGCCGATCAGGAACGTGCCGAACGCCTCGATGACATGCCCCGCCGCGCTTTCGCCCTCGTGGCCATGGACCAGCACGATGCGGGTCGAGGCGACGTTGAGGCCTAGGCGGAAGAGGGTGGCGAACAGGAGAACGGTCGGGAAGGCGGAGAAATCGAGCGGCTTCTGCGCGTTGAGCGCGACCATCAGCACCGCGAGGCTGATCGCGATGTTCGCCACGAAGAAGATGTCGAGCATGAACGCCGGGATCGGCACGACCATGACGAGCACGAGCAGCAGGATCGCGAGCGGCAGGACCGACGCGCGGGCGTTGGAGAGAATGCGGTTCATGGCTTAGCCGCCCAACCGTGCGAGCATCATGTATGCTAGGCGCGCGGTGTCGGGTGTCGGGCGCAGGACGTTCACCGCGGCCTGCGTCGCCTTGCCGGTGAACCTGCCCATTGCAGTTGTTGCCCAGGCCAGCGCGTCGTCGACGCTTTCGTTGCCTCCAGTGATGACCGTGGAGCCATTCATGTCGAGCGCCTGCGCGGCGTAGTTGGCGGGCGTCGCGGTCGCGCTTGCCCCGGCGGCGGCACCGCCGAGCTTGTCGGCGAACCGGTCGTAGATCGCCGACAGCGTGCGTGGCTGATTGTTCGAATCGTAGAAGACGTTGTGGTTCGCGCGTGCCGCGGCGGGGAAGAGCGCCGCGCCGCTCGCCCGCGGGTTGGCCTGCATCGTCTTGAGGAACTTGGTCGCGCCGCCGAGACCCATAAAGTGCGCCATGTAGAGATCGGTGCCCGAGGCTGGGCGGTTCAGCGTGCCTTCGAGCGAGGCCTTGTTGTCCGACGCGTATTCGGCCGCCATCATCGACGACGCATTGGGATCGTTGCGCAGCGCGAGGATCGCTGCCTTGGTGCCGGTATCGCCGACCGAGAGGCGGCCGCTCGACGACTGGCCGATGCTGTTCGCGGCCCACGCCATGCCGTGCTCGGCGCCGTGCTTCTTGACGACGGAGAGCCAGCTCTGTTCGATGAACTGATAGAGGCCGGAGGCGCTCGACGTGCCGGCCTTGGCATTGGCGTTGAGCCCGCTCTCGAGCTTTGCCTGGCCCAGCAGATAGTCGAAATCCACGCCCGTCTTGCTGCTCGCAAGCGCGATCGCGGACTGGATCCGGCCGGTAGTGATAGGATTGACGGTCATGCCCGTGTGCTGTGCCCTTGGTTCAGGGGGTGCTCAGCAAGGGGCGTGCCAGTTTTGGTCCTTGGTTCCCGTAACGCCGTCATCCTGACGAAAGTCAGGACCAGGATGGCGGAGGGCTGCCCGTCGTGGCTCTGGGTCCTGACTTTCGTCAGGATGACGGAGTGGGGAAGGGTAAGTGCGCTACTTACGCGTACGCTGCCCGCAACCCAGGCCGATACCCGGCAACGGCACCGTCGCCGGTCAGGGTTTGCAGGCGGCGGCGAACATTTGCCGCCATCAAGTTGGTGTAGATCCGGCAGGTCTCGTTGAGCCGGTTGGCCTCGTCGGCCAGCTCGCGGATCTCGGTGCCCGCAGGCCCGGTGCCCAGTAACGCGACCTGTTCGATCCCGGCAAGCTTATCGGCGGTTGCGCGCTCGAGGCTGGCGACGTCGTTCGACTTCAGCGCGGCGATCTCGGCGTGCAGCGCGTCGATCACGCGGATCAGGGCATCACGCCGTTTCATTGGAATTCCAGGCGAGACTGAGCGCCATCAGCCGGTCGGCGATGGTTGCGGGAAGGATGGGGAAGGTGCCGCTGGCGATCGCCTTCTTGATCTCGGCGACGCGCGTCGCGTTGATCGGTGGCGACGATGCCATCGTCTTGGCGAGCGCGATCGATTCCGACAGGACGGTAGCCTGTTGCGCAGGCTGCTGTACCGGCGTCTGAACCGCATTTGTCTGAACGGGGGTCGCCGGCGTCGTGGCAGCAATGCGCGCGACGGAGCGATCTCCTGCTACTGACGGCTTTGCACCGATCGAGTCCACCATGTCCGCATCCTCTGGTTTGCGATGACATCAGGAGGAACGGCCGCACGGGAAAAACCTTTAGTAAAATTAATCTGTTGCCTGAATTTTAGTTTGACCACCCGGGAAGGGTGGCGCGACCCGCGTCCACGGCGATCGCCTGGACCGGCGTACGCGTGTCGTCGACCTTGACCATGAAGCGGCCGCCGGGGGCGGCGTCGCCCATCGCGACACCTTCGCGGCTGATCGAGAACCCTTCGGTCCCCGCCTCGATCACGATCGGATCGCCGCGCTTTATGACTGGCGCGACCTTCACGGCTGGCGCGAACGAGGCGGCGACCGCAGCGGGCGCGTTGGCCGGGCGGACCACCTGCACGAAGATCCGCCATGCCGGCCCCGCGCACGATACGACCACCGCGTCATGCTGTTCGGAGCGCCACGACAGCGACACCGTAGGGCAGGTCGCGAGCCGCAACCGCGCGTCGATCGGCGTGCGGGCGCCACCCTCGGCGCCCGTCGGTCGGCCGGTGAACGCGGCAACCGAGCGATCGAGTGCGGCGGTATCCTGGAAGCTCGCGGCCATGAGCAGGAACGGGATGATCATTGAGCGGTCCTTTGAACGTCACCCCGTGGGGGTTCGCCGACGAAGGCGACGGAGACGATGGCGGCGCGGCGGCCGGGCTTGGTAGCGGTGACGATCGCGACGCGGGACGGCGCGACCGCGGCGAGCGCAGCGGCAACAATGCGCGCGCGGTCGGCGGCAAGGATCGCAGTGCTACCCGTCACGCGGTCAATATCGGCGGACGTGCCGTCGGTGGAGCCGGTGACGGTGAGCATGACGCGAGGGTCGCGCGCCGCTTCCCGCGCCCAGGCGACGAGCGCGCCCGGCGTGGTCGGCAGGATCGCCGAACCGGGCGCAAAATCGAGGATCCCGGCGGCGGCGACGGGCATCGGCGTTGGCTCGGTATCGTTGGCGCCGAAGCCTTCGCGGATACCCTTGGCCAGGTCGCCCTTCGTCATACCGGCGCCGCCGATATGTTGGGTCGCCTGGAGCAGCACGAGGAAGCCGACGAGCAACAGCGCGAGGTCGGCGAGCGTGATCAGCCAGAGCGGCTTGCCGGTCGGCGTATCGGGATACTCGCTCGCGTTCACGCGACGGTGGCCAGAACAGGTGCGACGTAGCCGCGCGGCGTCTCGCGTTCGGCCAGCGCGACGAGCGGCGCTTCGATACGCGCGCGCTCGAACGCCTCGTTGCGCCCCTGCGTGCGGAGGCGGTTGGCGATCGGCATGAACAGCAGGTTTGCGAACAGCGCGCCGTACAGCGTAGCGAGCAGCGCCACCGCCATCGCGCCACCGATCGCGCCGGGATCGCTCATCGTCGCGAACATCTGCGCGAGGCCGATCAGCGTACCGACCATGCCCATTGCGGGTGCGACCTCGGCAGCACCGGCCCAGACGTCGGCGGCGGCGACGTGGCGTTCTATACGGGCGCGACGGCGATGCTGGACCAGCGTCGCGACGTCGGTCGCAGAGCTGCCGTCGACGATTGCGGCGATGGCGGCGGCGACGTCACCGTCGGTGATGACCGAGCGATCGAGTGCCATCACCCCGTGACGCTTGGCGATCCGCGAAAGCGCGGTGATCTGGAGCAGCAACGGATCGGCATCGAACCGGCCGCGGCCAAGCGTCGTGACCGCGGCCAGCGCGCGGACGAGGTCGCGGAAGGGCGTGCGAAGAACGACGGCGACAGCGGTGCCGCCACCGACGATGGCGAGCGCTGCGGGGTCGAGCAGTTGTGCGAGCGTGATCATGTGCGTGGGGCGATGCAAGGGACGGGCCAGATTAGCGGGCATCATGGCGGGCGCTTCGGCTACACTCAGGAGAGCCTCGTTCTGGCGATAGCGATCCACGTCGTCGATGGCTTCAGTTACGCCGAGCGGTGGACCTCGGATCAGGTCCGGGGTGATGGGGTGGGCAGGGAGCCGCAGCTCTCCGCCGAAAGCACCACCCCGGCGAAGGCCGGGGCCCAATTGGGGGACGCTGCTAACTGCGGATGCGCTTCGTTACTGCAACCTCTCCAATTGGGCCCCTTCCTTCGCCGGGGTGGTGGCAGTGGGTGAGGGACAGCGCCCGCTTCTTTGTTCTCCCGCGAAGGCGGGAGCCCAGACTGGGTCCCCGCCTTCGCGGGCAAACATAGGCAGCGTCAGAATCCTGTCTTTGGTCTCGTAACCAACCGGCAACCCCTTTGCCGCTCACCCCTGCAACACCGGCAACCTCTTGCCGTTCGCCTTGCCGCCGTCCGGCAAACCGCCATTCCCCACCCTGATCGCCAAAACTGGCACGGCCATTGCTTATGTCCGGTTGCGCAATGGTTGCGCCAGGAGACGGGCTTGTGTCAGGCGACACGCTTTTCGGGGTTCACGGGGCGGCACTCGAGGTGCGCTCGCAGCGCATGGGCGTGCTGGCGTCGAACATCGCCAACGCCTCGACGCCCGGCTTCAAGGCGCGCGACATCGATTTCCAGGCCGCGCTCGCGTCGGTCGAGAATGACGGCGGCACCAATGCCGCAACCAAGTTCCGCATCCCGACGCAGACCTCGATGGACGGCAACACCGTCGAGCTGAGCCAGGAGCAGACCGCGTTCGCCGAGAACGCCGTCCAGTATCAGACGACGCTGTCGTTCCTGAACGGGCGGATCGGCCAGATCACCCGCGCGCTGAAGGGAGATTAAGCCATGTCCAACCAGCCCATGACGATCTTCCAGGTCGCCGGCCGCGCGATGTCCGCGCAGCTCGTCCGGATGAACACCACCGCGTCGAACCTCGCCAATGCCGGCGGCACCGCGGGGTCCGCCGAGGCCGCCTACAAGACGATGAAGCCGGTGTTCCGCACCAGCTTCGATGCGGCGAGCGGCATGTCGACGGTCGACGTCGAGCGCGTCGTCACCGCCGGTGAGGCGCCGACCAAGCGCTACGACCCCGACAATCCGATGGCCGACAAGGATGGCAACATCTTCGAGGCGGCGGTCGATGAAACCCGCGAGATGGTCGACATGATGGAGACCGCCCGCAGCTACCAGAACAACATCGAAGTGATGAACACGGCCAAGTCGCTCATCATCGATACCCTCAAGCTAGGCCGCTGATCATGGCAACCTCCTTCGACACCACGCTCTCCAGCATTGGCATCAACCGTTCGTCGGCTGCCACGGCCACCAAGACGACGACGGCGGCGGCGGCGGGGTCGCTTAATCAGAATGACTTCCTGAAGCTGATGACCGCGCAGATGCAGAACCAGGACCCGTTCAACCCGGTCGACAACACCCAGATGGTCGCGCAGATGGCGCAGTTCTCTTCGCTCGCCGGCATCTCCGAGATGAACACGACGATGAAGGCGATCTCCGACAAGCTCGGCGCGACCAGCGCGAGCGATGCGATGGGCTATGTCGGCAAGACCGTCCTGACCGAGGGCAGCACCGCGTACGGTCGTACCGGCGGCGGGATCGCGGGCTCGGTCGAGCTGGCGGGCGCGGCGAGCGGCGTCAACGTCACGATCAGCGATGCGAACGGCGCCGCGCTCCGGACGATGGCGCTCGGGCCGCAGGCCAAGGGTACCGTCGGCTACGATTGGGACGGCAAGGACGCGGCCGGCGCGGATGCCGGCAGCGGCCCGTTCACCGTCAGCATCAACGCGCAGAACAACGGCACCACGGTCGCCGCGACCGGGCTGGTCTGGGCACCTGTCCAGTCGGTCTCGACCACCACCGGATCCACCATCCTCACCCTTCCCGGGATCGGCGAAGTGCCGGTCAGCGCAGTCCGCCAGATCGGCTGATCGCACCCTCGATTTCAAGGAGTTAAACGCATGTCCTTCTACACTTCGCTTTCCGGTCTCCAGGCATCGCAGACCGAGATGTCGACGATCTCGCACAATCTGGCGAACGTCTCGACCAACGGCTTCAAGAAGAGCCGCACCGATTTCGCCGACGTGATCGCATCCAGCGTGTCGGTCGCGCCGTCGCAGCAGATCGGCTCGGGCGTCATGGTCAAGGGCAACCGCCAGCAGTTCGCGCAAGGCAATCTGATCCAGTCGGCGAACGCGCTCGATCTCGCGGTGTCGGGCGACGGTTTCTTCGTGGTAAAGCCCGAGACCGCCTCATCGCAGGTCAACTTCACGCGTAACGGCGGCTTCCTGGTCGATGCCGATCGCTTCGTGGTTGATTCGAACGGCAGCCACCTCCAGGTCTATCCGGTCGACGGATCGGGCAGCGTTGTCGCCACCGGGCTCCAGTCCGCGATCAGCCTGCAGCTGCCCGAGACGAGCGGCACTGCGGCCCCCACCAAGACGGTCACGCTGGGCGTCAACCTCAACGCGAGCTCGAAGCTCCCGACCACCGCGACCTTCGATCGCTTCGATCCGTCGAGCTACAACCAGTCGGCGCAGACCACCGTCTACGACGCGTCGGGCAACGCGATGACGCTGACCAATTATTTCAAGCGCACCTCGGTATCGACTGATGCCAACACGCCGAGCACGTGGGAAGTCCACAGCTTCGTCGGCGACAAGGAACTGACGTCGGGCGGCGTTGCCGGCTCGACGATGACGTTCGACGGGACGGGCAAGCTGACCGCGCCGACCGCGCCGATCGCCTATGACGAATTCATCACCGCCGGTTCGGCGACCCCCCAGCAGATCGCCTTCAGCTTCGGCGGCGACGCCACCACGCAGAAGGCAAATGCGTTCGCAGTGAACTCGCGGAATCAGGACGGCAAGGCGGTCGGCCAGATCCAGGGCGTGACGATCGACGAGAAGGGCATCGTCAAGGCGAGCTTCTCGAACGGCGACACGCAGGCACTCGGCCAGGTGATGCTCGCCAATTTCTCGAACCCCGAGGGACTGCGCCAGCTCGGCAACAGCTATTGGTCGTCGACCGGCGTGTCGGGCACGGCAAAGCTGGGCGAGGCGGGCTCGAGCGGCTTCGGCAACCTGATGTCGGGGACGATCGAGCGGTCGAACGTCGACATCACCGAGGAACTGGTCAGCCTGATCGCGGCACAGCGCAATTTCCAGGCGAATTCGAAGGCCCTGGATACCGCCAGTCAGATTTCGCAGACCATCTTCAACATCCGCAGCTGATCGACAGCGGACGGGGGACCCTGAATGGACAAGCTGGTCTACACCTCGGCGACGGGCCTGCGCGCGCACATGGCGGCGCAGGCGGCAATTGCCAACAACATGGCGAACGCATCAACGACGGGGTTCCGCGCCGACCGCGTAGTGTTCGACCGGCTCGATCTGAAGGGCGACGGCACCACGCTGGAGGCGCGCGCGCCGACGTCGGAAGAAGTCACCGACGCGGACCGCGCACCCGGTGCGATCCAGTTGACCGGTCGTCCGCTCGACGTCGCGATTACCGGCACCACCGCATGGCTGGCGGTGCAGGCATCGGACGGGTCGGAAGCGTACACGCGGCGCGGTGATCTTGAGGTTGCGCCGTCGGGCGTGCTGCAGACCGGCGACGGGCATCCGGTGATCGGCTCGGGGGGGCCGATCACCCTGCCGCCCTACCAGTCGCTGTCGATCTCGGCCGACGGGGCGATCTCGATCATCCCGCAGGGTGGCGACGCGAAGAACCCGCAGGTCATCGACAAGCTCAAGCTCGCCGACACCAAGGGGTCCGATACGGTCAAGGGCCTCGACAACCTACTGCGGGTCAAGGGCGGGGGGACGTTGCCCGAGGATCTCAATGCCAAGGTGCAGGGCGGTGCGATCGAGGGATCGAACGTCAACATGACGCAGGCGCTGGTCGACATGATCGAAAACCAGCGCAGTTACGAAGTCCAGGCCAACATGTTGAAGTCCGCCAAGGACATGGATGAAAGCGGTGCATCGCTGATGCGCCTGCCGAGCTAGAAGGAACCGACGAATGTCATCCGCAGCCATGCATATCGCGCGTACCGGGCTCGACGCCCAGGATACCCGCATGCGCGTCATCTCGAACAATCTCGCCAACGTGAACACCACGGGCTTCAAGAAGGACCGGGCGGCGTTCGAGGCGCTCGCCTATCAGGTCGTGACGACGCCCGGCGCGCAGAGCACCGCGGAAACGAAATACGCCACCGGGCTCAACCTCGGCACCGGCGTCCGGCTCCAGGGCACCGCCCGGATCGACACGCAGGGCGCAATGCAGACCACGGGCAACAGCCTCGATCTCGCGCTCGATGGTGACGGTTATTTCCAGGTGCAGATGCCCGGCGGCACGCTCGGCTATACCCGAGCCGGTAACTTCTCGCGCTCGGCGGAAGGCCTGCTGGTTACCAGCGAAGGCTATCAGGTGCAGCCCGGCATCACGGTCCCCGAGGGTACGACCGCGATCACGGTCGGCTCCGACGGCACCGTGTCCGCGACCGTTCCCGGCCAGACCGAGGCGACGCAGATCGGCCAGATCCAGGTTGCGAACTTCCCGAACGGCGCAGGGCTCCAGGCGACCGGCGACAACTACCTCGTCGAGACCGCCGCCAGCGGTGCCGCCAATGTCGGCGTCGCGGGGCAGGACGGTCGCGGCAACATCAAGCAGGGCATGCTCGAGGCGTCGAACGTCAACGTCGTCGAGGAACTCGTCGACATGATCGAGACGCAGCGCGCGTACGAGGTCAATTCGAAGATGATCTCGGCGACCGACGACATGCTCAAATACGTCAACCAGAACATCTGATCGTGATGCGCAACGCTCCCATCGCCGCGCTCGCCGGCACGCTCCTCATCGCCGGGCTCGGCGCGTCCCCGGTGGACGCCAGCCTGTTCGGCAAGAAGGCACCGCCCGAGGATTTCTCGGTCGCGCGCCCCCTGCCGGTCGTGACGGTGCCGGTCGTCGCGACCGGCTCGATCTTCCAGGCGCAGGATGGCTACGCGGCCCTCTATGAAGGCTGGCGGGCGCGGAAGGTCGGCGATCCGCTGACGATCGTGCTGGTCGAGCGCACCGCCGCGTCGAAATCGTCGGGTTCGAAGCTCGACAGCAACGGCGGGGCGAGCATCACGCCGCCGACCACCGGCGCGCTCAACCTGTTCGGCAAGAGCGATGCGACGATCAGTGGTGGGCGCAATTTCAACGGCACCGGCGCCGCCGACCAGGCGAACTCGCTGTCGGGTGAAGTCAGCGTCACCGTCGCGCAGGTCTATCCCAACGGCACGATGCTGGTGCAGGGCCAGAAGCGCGTCACGCTCAACCGCGGCGATGAGTTCCTGAAGATCAAGGGCCTCGTCCGTACCGCCGACGTCGACGCGAACAACCGCGTGCTGTCGACGCGGGTCGCCGACGCGCAGATCTCGTACACCGGCAAGGGCGACGTCGCCCGCGCCGGCCGGCAGGGGTGGCTCGGCCGCTTCTTCTCCGTCGTCAGCCCGTTTTGATGCGCAACACCCAGCCGTCCGTTCTGAATAGAGACCGAGTAGTGCCGGAGGCGCGTATCGAGGGCTCGTATCGAAGGACAGGTTGGGGCGCGCTGCGGGTGCTTCGATACGTACCCTCGATACGCCGCTGCGCGCCTACTCGGTCGCTACTCAGCACGAACGGTAAAGGACTAACGATCGTGTCTCGTCTATTTGCAGGTCTCCTCACCGCCCTCCTCGCATCGCTCCTGATCGCCGCGCCGGCCTCGGCCGACCGGATCAAGGATCTCGGCGGGTTCCAGGGTATCCGTTCGAACCAGCTGACCGGCTACGGCATCGTCGTCGGCCTGCCAGGCACGGGCGACGACAATCTCGAATACACCGTGCAGTCGTTGAAGGCGGTTGCATCGCGCTTCGGTCTGCAGCTGCCGCCGTCCGCGAATCCGGGCATGAAGAACGCGGCGGTGGTGATGATCACCGCCGAACTGCCGCCGTTCGCGAAACCCGGCCAGCGTCTCGACATCACCGTCGCCTCGATGGGCAAGGCCAAGTCGCTCCGCGGCGGCAGCCTGATCATGACCCCGCTGCTCGGGGCCGATAACCAGATCTATGCGATGGCGCAGGGCAATCTCGCGGTCGGCGGGCTTGGTGCAGAGGGCGCGGACGGGTCGAAGATCGTCGTCAACGTACCGTCGACCGGCCGCATCCCCGAGGGTGCGACTGTCGAACGCGCGGTCGCGACCGGGTTCGACAGCGCGCCGACGCTCACGTTCAACCTCGCGCGTGCCGATTTCACCACCGCGCAGAATGTCGCCGGCGCGATCAATTCGAAATTGGGCTTCGGCAGCGCGCAGGCGATCGACGCGGTCTCGGTCGCAGTTCGCGCGCCGATCGGCGCCGATATCCGCGCGACGCTAATGTCGACGATCGAGAATCTCGACGTCGTCTCTGCCGAGCCGTCCGCCAAGGTGATTGTCAACGCGCGCACCGGCACCGTGGTCATCAACTCGGCGGTCCGCGTGGGGCCGGCGGCGATCACCCACGGCAAAATGACGGTGCGGATCGACGAGAAGCCACAGGTCAGCCAGCCAGCCCCGTTGAGCCAGGGGCAGACCGCGATCACCCCGAACAGCCGCGTCGCGGTCGAGGAGGAGCGTCGCCCGATGTTCCTGCTGAACCCCGGCCCCAAGCTCGCCGACATCGTCAAGGCGGTCAACGCGATCGGCGCTTCGCCGGCCGATCTGGTCGCTATCCTCGAGGCGCTGAAGGAAGCCGGCGCGCTCAAGGCCGAGTTGATCGTCCTGTGAGCCCGCTCAACGCCCCCCTCTCGCCGACGGCCGCTTCGACGACGGGCATCTCGTCCGACACCAGCCGCCTCAAGTCGAAGGACAATCTCGAAAAGGCCGGCAAGCAGTTCGAGGCGGTTTTCACCGGCATGATGCTGAAGAGCATGCGGCAGGCGAAACTTGCCGACCCGCTGTTCGATTCGAAGGCGATCGATACCTTCACCGACATGCAGGACGGGTTGGTCGCCAAATCGATGGCCGAGCACACGCCGCTCGGCATCGGCAAGGCGATGACCGATTTTCTGAGCAAATCGCAATCCGATCTTAACCAGACTGCTGCAGACTCGCCGCCATGAGCGATCTCCTCTCGATCGGCGCCTCGGGCGTTCGCGCCTACCAGACCGCGTTGTCGACGGTGTCGGAGAACATCGCGAACACCGGAACGGTCGGCTATACGCGGCGCACGACGACGCTGGCTGAGGTCTCCTCGGTCAATGGCGGGATCAACGCGCGCAACTCGGCGACCGGCAGCGGCGTGATCGTCGTCGGCGTGGGTCGCAGCGCCAACGCGTATCGATCGCAAGCGGTTCGCTCGGCGGGCACCGATCTCGGCAAGACCGAGACCAGCGTCGCCTGGATGAGCCGGATCGAATCGTCGCTCGGCGACAACAAGCTCGGCGATCGCCTCACCAGTTTCTTCAGTTCGGCGCAGACCCTGTCGGCCGACCCGACCTCCGTACCGGCGCGCGCGGTCATGCTCGAAGCGGCGAAGACTGCCGCCCAGGCCTTTGCCGCGACGGGCAAGGCACTCGATACCGCCGCGACCGAACTCGATTCGTCCGCGTCGCAGGCGGTCCAGTCGCTCAACTCGCTCGGTACCGCGCTTGCCAAGGTCAATGATGGGCTCGCGCGGACGCCGCCGGGATCGTCCAGCGCGGCGCAGCTCGCCGACCAGCGCGATCAATTGCTCGACCAGATGAGCACGCTGACCGACGTCAGCACCGCGTTCGATGACCTCGGGCGCGCGACGGTTCGGCTCGGTGGCACGACCGGCACGGTGTTCGTCGTCGGCAACCAGAGCGGACAGGCGTCGTTCGCGCGCAACGACGAAGGCGCGGTGCAGTTCGCGGTCATCCGCGATGGTGTCACGACCGATTTGTCACCAACGGGTGGCGCACTGGCCGGAATGGCCGAGGGCGCGCAGCGTATAGCCGCGGTGCGCGGGTCGCTCAATGGCATCGCCAGCGACTTCACCACCCAGGTCAACGCGGTCCAGGCGCAAGGCCGCGATCTCAGCGGGAACCCAGGCGCCGCTCTCTTCGAGACCGGCACCCGTCCCGCCGACATTTCCGTCTCGCTGACCGATCCGCGCGGGATCGCCGCGGCGGGCGCGACCGGCGCCGTGCGCGACGCGTCCAACCTCGCCGCCTTGCAGGCGCTTCGGACCAGCGGCGGGTTCGAAACGCGGACCACCACGCTGATCGCCGGCAACGCCGCCGCGCTCGAACAGCGCAAGACGGTTGCCGATGCGCAAGGCGCGATCCGCGACGGCGCGGTCGCGTCGCTGGCCTCTTCGTCGGGTGTCGACCTGGATAGCGAGGCGGTCGACCTGCTGCGCTTCCAGCAGGCCTATCAGGCGTCGAGCCGCGTGATCCAGACCGCGCGCGACACGTTCCAGACCATCCTCGATCTACGGTAACGCTCATGCAGATCGCCACCAGCCTTTTCTACGATCGTGCCGCGAGCACGATGGCGTCGCTTACCGGCAAGGCGGATGCGCTCCAGACGCAGATCGCGAGCACCAAGCGGTTCTCCGCGCCGTCGCAGGACAGCGTCGCGTATCAGCGGCTCGCCGGGCTCGCGCGCGATACCGCGAACGACAAGGCGTATGCCGCGAACCTCGATACCGCCGCATCGGTGCTGACGCAGGCCGATACCAGCCTGACCGCGATCACCGATCAGTTGCAGAGCGCGGCGGAGCTCACGACGCAGGCGCTGAACGGCACGCTCAACCCGGCGAACCGCAAGGCGATCGGGGTCCAGCTCGCCGGTATCGTCGCGACGCTCGCCAATCTCGCCAATGCCAAGGACGCCCGCGGTCAGGCGTTGTTCGGAGGCGCCGATGGAGCGCCTGCGGTCGCCGCGGATGGCACCTACGCGCTCGCCGGAAAGCCGGTATCGGGTATCCCGATCGGTGACGGCCAAAGCATCCAGGCGAACGAAACCGCCGCGCGCATCTTCACCGTCGGCGGCAAAGCCAACGCCGAAGGCGGCATTGATGGCGGTATCAACACCCTGGAAATGCTCGCCGCCATCGCGACCGCGCTGCAATCCGACGATTACACGCCGGGCGCGCTCGGTACCTCGCTGGAAGACATCAGTGCGGCATCCGATCAGGTGTCGATGGTCCAGTCGTCTCTTGGCGCTCGGGCGGCGCGAGTCGATCTGGAGGCGGCGCGGTTGAAGGATACCGGCGTGGACCGCGAAGAGACTCGCTCCGCGCTCGAGGACACCGACATCCCGACGGCGGTGGTCGAGTTGCAGAAGACGATGACGATACTGTCGGCGACGCAGGCCAGCTTCTCGAAGCTCTCGGCGCTGTCGCTCTTCGATTATCTTCGCTGACCGTATTTAATTGCGCAGGCGCGCATCTGGTAACCGGTTGGCTACCAAATCCGGTTAATTCTCTGGCGACGTAAGTGCCGCTGTCGGCCCTGGGGGAATTTCGAACACCATGTTTCCGGTCATCGGCATCGTCGTCCTGCTCGTCATGGTGTTCGGCGGATTCGCCTTCACCGGCGGCGCGCTCGGCCCCGTCATGGAGGCTATCCCGCACGAGATGCTGATCATCGGTGGCGCCGCCGCCGGCGCGCTGATCATCGGCAATTCGGGCAAGGAGCTGAAAGGTCTCGGCGCCGGCCTGGGCAAGGTCTTTAAGGGTCCGAAATACAAGAAGCAGGATTTTCTCGACGTCATCTTCCTCGTCAGCAGGTTGATGAAGATGCTGCGGATGGACGGGCCGATCGTTCTCGAGCCGCATGTCGAGGATCCGCAGTCTTCCGCCGTGTTCGCCGAATATCCGAAGCTCCTGAAGGACAAGGCGCTCATTAACCTCATCGCCGATACGCTGCGCCTGGTCGTGGTGTCGTCTGGTACGCTCGACGTGCATGCGGTCGAAGAGGTGATGGATCACTCGATCAAGAACCATCATCACGAGGAAGAGGCTGCGCACGGCACGCTCGCCAGTCTCGCCGACGCGCTGCCCGCGCTGGGCATCGTCGCCGCGGTGCTCGGCGTGGTGAAGACGATGGGCTCGATCGACAAGCCTCCGTCAATTCTAGGCGCGATGATCGGCTCGGCGCTGGTCGGGACGTTCATGGGCGTGCTGCTCGCCTACGGCATGGTCGCGCCGCTCGCGAACCGGCTGAAGCAGGTGCTCGATGCCGACGCCTCGATCTACGACGTGGTGAAGCAGATCATCATCGCCTCGCTACACGGTCATCCGCAGCCGCTGGTGATCGAGGCCGCGCGCTCGGGCATCGCGCACAAGAACCAGCCGGGCTTCGCCGAAGTCTTCGACGGGCTTCGTGGCAAGTAAGATGGGAGGCAAGTAACGTCATGGCCGCGCGCGCGCCCCACGGTACGAACCAGCCCCCCAAGGTCATCGTCAAGAAGATCTATATCGAGGCGCATGGCGGCCATCACGGCGGCGCGTGGAAAGTCGCGTACGCCGATTTCGTGACCGCGATGATGGCGTTCTTCCTGTTGCTGTGGATCGTCGGCGCGACCACCGAGAAGCAGCGCAAGGGCATCGCCGATTACTTCGCGCCGACCATCCTCAACACGCGCTCGCTGGGCATCGGCGGCGGCGGGCTGTTCGGCGGCGAATCGATCCTCGACAAGAATCGCATCGGGCCGAAGCCAGGACAGACCAGCATGGCTCAGCTTGCGATCCCGGATGCAGGGCTCGGCGGGCCGTCGGCGGGGACGGGGCCCAAGGGTTCGCTGAAGAGCCGCGATGCGCTGACCAAGGAAGACCAGAAGAACTTCGCGGCGTTGCGCAAGCGCGTGCTGGGCCAGATCTCCGGGAACGCTAGGCTGTCGCGGCTGCAGAATCATGTCCGCTTCGTGCCGACGCAGGACGGCATGCGAATCGATCTGGTCGACGACGCGGATTATTCGATGTTCGCCCTCGGCACGACCGCGCTCGATCCGGAAGCGTCGGCCTTGATCGGGATGATCGCGGGGTCGGTGCAGGGCATGCAGAACCCGATCATGATCCGCGGCCATACCGACAGCGTGCCGTATGGCGACCCGCGTGCGATGAACAACTGGATGCTGTCTTCGGGGCGCGCCGAGGCGACGCGGCGGCGGCTGTTGTCGGGTGGTACGCCCGAGCAACGGTTCGAGCGGATCGAGGGCGTCGCCGACCGCGAACCGCTGATCGTGAAAGATCCTGCCGACCCGCGCAATCGCCGCGTCGCGATCACGTTGCTTTACAGGCGTGGGATCTTCGCCAAGTAACGCCGCCGCGTTCCCACGGTACGCGCAACAAAAAAGGACCGGTGCCGCAAGGCGCCAGTCCTTTTTGTCGTCACTCGCTGCGTCGCTTATTCAGCGGCGGCGGCAGCGTCCGTCTTGCGCTTGCGGGTCGTCGTCTGCTGGGCAGGCGCCGAATCGGTCTTGCGCGGGCCGGGCTTGCGTCCGAGGCCGATCTTCTTCGCCATCGCACGACGGCTCTCCGAGTAGTTCTCGGCGACCATCGGGTAATCGGGCTTCAGTCCGTAGCGTTCGCGGTATTCGGCCGGCGTCATGCCGTGCGTCGCGAGGTGACGGCGCAAGGTCTTGTACGACTTGCCGTCGATCATCGAGATGATGTGATCCTTCGACGCGAGCGATTTGCGTGCCGTTACGGCAGGCGTGTATTCCGCGGCAGCTTCGACCGGAGCAGCTTCGATCGTGGTACCGAGCAACGTCGCGACGGTCTCATGCATCTTGCCGAGAAACGCGGGAACGTCATCAGCCGAACTCCGGGTATTCGGGTTGCCGAGCCATGCGATCGTCAGTTCTGTTGCCAGCTCGACGGCATTCAGGTCGGTGGTATCTTCGGCCATAGTATACTCCATTGTCCGCGGACGCCGTAACGGCGTGCGACATTGGGTTCAACCATCTAGATACGTTTTCAGCACATTAAAATTGTAAAAATCGACATTGGAAGCGCGAACGGGTGAATATCGGTTCATTTTGACTCCTCGCAATTCAAGTTTCCGAGCATGAACAAAGCAAGCACAGTGAAGATGTCATCGGGCGCTGACGGCTGGATTCCTGTCGTCGCGGCGGTCAGACCTCGGGTGACGGTCGCGTGCGTATCGTCGGCCGCGTCGATAGCTATCGCGCAACCTGTTCGGCACGCGTCGTAGCTGCGATGCATCCTATCGAGAGAGTTTCTGCATGCTTTCAGGTCCCGACGGCACGAACCGATCCGAACGCGCGACCCGATCCTCCGGCATGGGCGGGACCGCGAAGGCGCTGTCGAAGGCCGAAGCCTATTCGGGCAGCGACTGGCTTGCCAGGCTCGGCAAGGGCAGTGCGGACGACGACGCGCCGATGCTGAGAAGCGTCGGCGATCGCCTGATGCCGCTGCGGATCGCGATCATCGCGCTGATTCCCTGATGATGCTCCAGTCCGATCATGACCAATGTCGAGGGCGGCAATGGCGGCGACGGGAGCGCCGTACGACAGATCGGCTATCTCGCGATCCTGGCCGGAACGATCTTCGCGATCCGTCCCTCGGCGAGTCCGAAGTCGCTGGTCGCGTTCACCTGGCCGATGTTGCTCGCGCTCGCATAGTGCTGGATCAGCGTATCCTGGGCTCTCGACCCGGTTAACGCATTCCACCGTATATTCCTGACGACGCTGGTCGCGTGGATGGTGTTCAGTCTTGTCCGGCACGGCGGGGATCAACTGGACGTCGATCTGCTTCGCTATTCGCTGCTCGCCGCGATCCTGATCTCGTATCTCGTGGTCGTGATGGATCCGATGGTAGGCATTCATCTTGAGGGCGAAGAACAGGCGATGGCACTGATCGGCAACTGGCGCGGCTTCCTCGGCCACAAGAACTTCGCTGGCGCGGTGTGTGCGTTGTGCATCATCATGTTCCTGTTCGATGCGAAGCGGATCCGACCGATGATCCGCATTTTCGGGATCCTGGTGGCGGGATATTTCCTGTTCCGGTTGCAGTCGAAGACGTCGGGCGGCATGGTGGTGCTCGCCTCGGTCGGCGGCATCGTCTTCGAGACGGTCAGGATCCGCCTGCGTCGCTACATCATCCCGATCCTGATGATCGTTAGATCGGTTTTCTGGTTCCTGACCCGCGCCTATGCCGACATGGTCCAGTCCAACTTCCTCCAGCCAAAGGCATTTACTGGCTGTGGCCAGATCTGGGGGGCGCTGCTGAACTATGCCGGCGACCATCCCTTGCTCGGCGCAGGCTTCGGGTCGTTCTGGACATCGAGAGCAGCCGCCCGGTGTTCGAATGCGGCCATGGCTATGTCACCAAGATCACCGTCGGCCATTCGGGGTATATCGACCAGCTCGTGACGGTCGGTATTCCAGGCGTACTGCTGATGGTCTTCGCGATGGCGGTGTGGCCGTTGGGAAGGCTGCTCGCGAGCGCCGACGTCGCGAAGGGGCGGGGCGCGCTGATCTCGGCGATGCTGATGTTCTGCATCGGCCACAACATCATCGAGAGCGGCCTGTTCGAGCGCGACGGCATCGTCCGCACGATCTTCTTCTTCGTGATCGCGCTCGCGCATTATTGCACGATGGACGACAAGCGGACGGCGCCGGTCAAGCAGGCGGGCGACGACGTGATGCGCGAACTCCGCCGTCGCAAGCGCAAGCATCGCCCGGTGCTTACCGCCGGCGAATGACCGGGTGACGTGCCAGGATCGCCACCAGCCAGTGTGACAGGAACCGCGGCAGGCTTTCGCCGAGTTCGAGATGCGGATCACCGCTCATCGACGATGCTCCGTTCGTCCTGTTCCGCATGCGCGACCAGCGTCCCGATCAGGATCTCGTAATAGGCGGCGGCATTCGCCTCGATCTCGTCGTCGGCATCCGCCTGCGTCGCGCCGGCCTGTCCAGCCGCCGCCCGAGCCGCGCGGATCTGCCATTCGGCATGTCGCGCCAGGTCGCCACGTCGCGCGCGGCGATCGCCTGTTGCGCAAGGCCGATCAGGATGACGAACGCGCCCAGCACCGCGACCGCGACCGCCAGGTAATAGCCATGTGCCCAGATCGCGCGCAGCCAGAAGCCATAGATGACTGTGACGATCACCACGATCAGCGCCACCAGGCAGATCGCATCGATGAGCCGACCGATCCGCTTGGGCCACCGCGATTGGTTGAGGCCATGGTGAAGAGGGTCGGGCACGCCGCAATCCTGTCAGAGAAGATCCGGATCGGCAACCGACCGGAGGTGCTTCGCAAGCGACGCATTCGATACCCGCGCGACGCCGGGACGGATCGTTCAGATTTGTACAGTCGCGGATGATAAGGCGCAGGCTGCGGCGTCCCGCTCGCGATCGGTCAGCGCCAATGCCGTCGTCGCGCCGGTCTTTGCGGACAGGAACGCCGCCTCGAGGACGGCCATGACCGCCAGCGCTTCGATCGGCGCGACCGGGTTTTTCGCTGCGCCCCGAACCGCCGCCGCGATGCCCCGATAATAATGGCGCTGGTCGCCGGGTAGCGCGCGCTGTTCGCGTTGCCCGTCGGCGGCGTGGATCACGAGCGGGTCGGGATCCTCACCCCAGTTCGCGTCGCCCGGCCGCATTCCGCTTAGAAGCTGCGCCTCCTGGCGGTCGGCGCAGTGCTTCGTCATGCTGCCGGCGGTGCCGTGCACGGTGAACCGGTCGACGCCGCCTGCCACCAGCATACTCGCCTGGAGGATCACGCGGCGCTCGCCATAGGACAGGACGACGTGTGCCCAATCGTCGGTCATCGCACCCGGCCGCTGTGTCGCGATCGACGCCTGGACCGTGTCCGGCAGGCCGAACAGGAGCAATGCCTGATCGACGAGATGCGGACCGAGATCGTACCAGACGCCGCTGCCCGGCCCCGATCGCTCGCGCCAGCGGTCGCGGACGTCCGGCCGGAACCGGTCGAAATGCGATTCGAAATGCGTGACGTTGCCGACGATACCGGCGTCGATCGCGGCACGCACGGTGAGGAAATCACTGTCCCAGCGCCGGTTGTGGAAGACGGACAGCAGTACCCCCCGATCGTCCGCCAGCGCGACAAGCCCGCGTGCCTCGCCGAGGTCGAGCGTGAACGGCTTGTCGATCACGACATGCTTCCCCGCCGCGATCGCTGCCCTCGCGAGCGGTGCGTGCGTCTCGTTCGGCGTCGCGATCACGACGAGGTCTATGTTCTCAGCCGCGATCAGTGCGTGCGGATCGGCGTAGACTGCCATCCCCGGAAAGTCCGCCTGCACTTTCCCGGCATCGCTGGACGACACCGCGCAAAGCGCGAGCCCCGCGACTGACGCTATCAACGGGGCATGGAAGGTCTTGCCGGAGAACCCGTAGCCGATCAGCCCGACGCGCACGGGGCCGGCTTGCTCCTCTGTCATGCTCACCCCTCAGTCCATGCCCGCGCGGATCGCCGCCGCCGCCAGAAACGGTGCGCCCGCGACGAGCACGAGGCTGACCGCAGCGAGCAGTTTCACCGCGCCCGCACCGGCGGCCGGATCAAGCGACCCCGCGCCGAAGATCAGCAACGGGACCGCGAGCGGCAGCATGACGAGGCCCGTCACTGCCCCGCCGCCGCGAACGCCCGCAACTAGCGCACTGGTCGCGACCGCGAGCGCGGCGAGGCCGGGCGTGCCGATCAGCAGGCCGATTTCGACGCGCAGCAGCGTGTCGGCCGTCAGGTTGAGCAACCCCGCGGCGATCACCGCAGCGAGCATCAGCGGCGGGCCAAAGCTCAACCAGTGCGCGATCGTCTTCGCTAAGGCGACCAGCGCGAGCGACATCCCGCGGACGACGAACTGGTCGAATATGCCGGCTTCCAGATCGGGACCGACGAGGCGCTCGACCGGCAACAAGGCCGCAAGCAAGGCTGCGGTCCAGATCACCCCGCCGCCGATCCGCGCGAGCAACGCCGCGTCGGGCCCGATCGCGAATGGGAACAACGTCGCGACCAGCAGGAAGAACGCGACCACCAATGTCGCGCCGCCACTCGACACGCTGCGGCGTAGATCGCGGCGGATCAGCGCGATCACAACGCGATCTCCTGCGCGTGGGGAATCGCCAGCGACAGGTGCGTCGCGACCAGCGCGATCCCGCCGATGGCGCGGTGTTCGGCGATCAGCGTTTCCAGTCGAGCGATCGAAACCGTGTCGAGCCCGTTGGCGGGTTCGTCGAGCAGCCACACAGGCGCTCCGCTGGCGGCAACGCGCGCGATCGCCGCGCGGCGGCGTTGCCCGGTCGACAGCAGGCGGACCGGAATGCCCGCGAGCGCATCCAGATCGAGTGCGGATATAGCTTCGGCGATCCGGGTATCGGGGGCGAGCGCGGTGTCCAACGCAGCCCAGAAACGGAGCGCCGCGATCAGCGTGCGGTCCGAGTCGAGCGCGCTCGCCTCGGTTAGCAGCGCCTTGGCCGCGTCACAGGTCACGGCGCCTTCGAATGGCGCGAGCAGGCCGGCGGCGATGCGGATCAGGCTCGATTTTCCGACGCCATTGGGGCCGGTGACGATCGCCGCATCGCCCCGCCCGAGGTCGAACGAGACGCCCGAGAATAGCAATCTTCCGCCTCGTACGCACGCCACGTCGCGAAACGCGAGACTCACGTCGCGCTATCCTCCAGCGCGTGCATGTCGTCGTCGCTCAGGCCGAAATGATGGCCGATCTCGTGGATCGTCACATGCGCGACGAGATCGTCGAGGCGCACCCCGGTCTCGATCCATTCCTCCAGGATCGCGCGGCGGTACAGCACGATGCGATCGGGCATCGGCGCGACGTCCATCGACGATTTCTCGCCAAGCGGACGGCCGTGATACAGTCCCGACAGGTCGAGCGGGTGTTCGAGGCCCAGCGCCGCCAGCGTCTCGTCGTCGGCAAACTCCTCGACCGCGAAGACGATGTCGCCGAGATGTCCGGCGAACTGCACCGGTAGCTTGGCGATCGTCGCCCGCGCGATCGCCTCTATCGTGTCGGCGTCGGGGGCTTCCCCGGATATTGTCGCTTGCCCGCTCATGCCGCCAGCCATACGCGTCGGCGAACTGTTGCGGCAAGGGAGAGCCCGATGATCGAAGCGCTGAACGATACCGAGCGGGCCGAGGCGCTCGATGGGCTCGACGAGTGGGATTACGACGATGCGCGCGACGCGATCACGCGGACGATCGTGTTCGCCGATTTCGTCGAGGCGTTCGGCTTCATGACTCAGGTCGCGCTGATCGCCGAGCGCGCGAACCACCATCCGGAATGGAAGAACGTCTGGAACCGCGTCGAAATTTTGCTGACGACGCACGATGCGGGTGGCCTGTCCCCGCGCGATATCGAGATGGCCGAAGCGATCGACGCGATCGTCGGCGACGCCTGAGCTTCTGTCTTGCCCCTCCCTGAAAGGGAGGGGTTGGGGGTGGGTGGGCCGGCTTGAGCCACTAAAGGTTCGGGTATGCGGAAGCCGACCCACCCCCTGACCCCTCCCTTCCAGGGAGGGGGAATTTTTAGCCCTTCCGCATATCCCGCCGCATCCGCTTGCGCAGCGCACCCGGCATCCACCGCGCCGCGAACGCCATGCGGTGCGCGGTCTTCCCCACGAAAGTATGCACCTTGTCGCCGTGTACCGCGGCCCAGGCCGCCTCCGCGACCTTGTCCACGCCGGTCAGTTCTAGCCCGGCACCCGTCACCGTCTCGCGGATCGAATGGTTCGTGTTCCCCGCCGCCGAATCGAGCAGCGGCGTGTCGATGAAGCTCGGCACGATCGAGCGCACCTTGATGCCGTCCGCCGCCCATTCGCCGTCGAGCGCCTCAGTGATCGCGCGCACCCCGAACTTGGTCGCGGAATAGGGCGCGAGCCCCGCCGAGCCGTAGATCGCCGACGCCGACGCGGTGTTGAGCAGGCACGATCCCGGCGTCCGCTTCAGATACGCATGGCCGATCCGCGCGCCGTTCAGCGCGCCGACCAGGTTGATCGCGATCACCCGGTCGATCTCGGCGAAATCGGTCTCCGCGAGTGGTCCGCCCGATCCGATCCCGGCATTGTTGAACAGCACGTCGAGCCGTCCGCCGGTGGTCGCGACGAACGCATCGAGCGACGCCACCCACGCATCGCGGTCGCGCACGTCCATCTGATAGGTGCTGACCATCCCCGCGGGCAGCAGTGCGGCGGTCTCGGCAAGTCCTGCGACGTTGACGTCGGCGAGCCCGACCCGCCAGCCTTTCCGCGCGAACAGTATCGCGGTGGCGCGGCCGATCCCCGATCCGCCGCCGGTGATGAAAATGCCCTGCTGGCTCATACCCTCTCCATTTGATTTTCCGGTATGTTTCCCGCATCCTGCGCGCAGATGCCAGACAATTCCCCAGCGCTCGCTTTCGAACGCGTCACCAAAAGATACCCAGGCGCTGGGGGCACGACGATCGCCGTCGACGGCGTTTCGCTGGAGATCGCGCGCGGCAGTTTCGTCGCGCTCGTCGGCACGTCCGGTTCGGGCAAGTCGACGCTGCTGAAAACGCTCAACCGCCTGGTCGAGCCGAGCGAAGGCCGCGTGACGATCGACGGTGCCGACGTCGCCGCCGAGCCCGCGCCCGAACTGCGCCGCCGGATCGGCTACGTCTTCCAGAATATCGGCCTGTTCCCGCACATGACGATCGCCGAGAACATCGCGATCGGCCTGCGCATCGCAGGCCGCACGGACGAGGCGAAGGTCGGCGAACTGCTCGACCTCGTCGACCTGCCCCGCGACATCGCCGGCCGCATGCCCGACGCGCTCTCGGGCGGCCAGCGCCAGCGCGTCGGCATCGCCCGCGCGCTCGCACCCGGCGCGAAACTGCTGCTGCTCGACGAGGCGTTCGGCGCGCTCGACCCGGTCACGCGCGATGCGCTCGGCACGCGGATCCGCGAACTGCACGACCGACTCGGGCTGACCACCATCTTGGTCACGCACGATATGGCGGAGGCGCTGCTGCTCGCCGACCGCGTGCTGGTGATGAAGGCGGGGCGGATCGTCGCCGACGCCACGCCCGCGGACCTCGTCGCCGGCAAGGGTGGCGACGACGCGCAGGCACTGGTGCAGGTGCCGCGCGCGCAGGCCGAACGCTTGCAGGCGCTAGTCGCATGAGGGGGGTTGCATGAGCGCGTTCCTCGATGCGCTCGGCCGCGTGCCGCCGCTGCTCGCCAACCACGTCCTGCTTTCCGCGGCGGCGCTGCTGCTCGGCATCGCGATCAGCCTGCCGCTCGGCATCTGGTCCGCGCGCAACGCGACCGTGGCGCGCGTGTCGCTCGGCTTTGCGAGCCTGGTGCAGACGATCCCTAGCCTTGCGCTGCTCGCTTTATTCTACCCGCTGCTGCTCAGCCTCTCCGCGCTGGTCGGCGGCGGCATCCCCGCGCTCGGCTTCCTCCCGTCGCTGATCGCGCTGACGCTGTACGCGCTGCTACCGATCCTGCGGAATGCGGTCGCGGGGCTGCACGGCATCGATCCCGCCGTGATCCAGGCGGCAAACGCGGTCGGCATGACGCCCGCGCAGAAACTACGGCTGGTCGAGGCTCCGCTGGTCGCGCCCGTGCTGATCGCCGGCATCCGCACCGCGGCAGTCTGGACGATCGGCGCCGCGACGCTGTCGACGACGGTCGGCCAGCCGAGCCTCGGCGACATGATCTTTGCCGGACTCCAGACGCAGAACTGGGCGCTGGTGCTCGCCGGCTGCGTGTCGGCGGCCGCGCTTGCGCTGGCGGTCGACGCGCTGATCGGAGCGATCGAATACGGCATCCGCGCGCGCCGCCGCTGGCTCTGGATCGCAAGCGCGGTGGTGCTGGTGTTGGGCACCGCGGCGGCGACCGCCCCGCTCTGGCCCAAGGGCGGCGCGGACCGCACCGTCGTGGTCGGCGCAAAGAACTTCGCCGAGCAATACATCCTCGCGCGGCTGATCGGCGACCGGCTCGAACATGCGGGCTACACCGTCGAATATCGCGACGGCCTCGGATCGGCGGTCGTCTTCGGGGCGCTCTCCGGCGGCGATATCGACGTCTATGTCGATTATGCCGGGACGATCTGGGCGAACGAGATGAAGCGCAACGACGTCCCCGAACGCCCGGCGATGGTCGCCGCGATCACCGAATGGGCGAGGCGCGAGCATCGTGTCGGCTTGGTCGGTTCGCTCGGCTTCGAGAACGCCTACGCCTTCGCGATGAAGGGCGACGCGGCCAAGTCCAAGCGCATCGTCAGCCTCGACGATCTGGTGAAGGCCGCCCCCGGTATGACGCTCGGCAGCGATCTCGAATTCCTCGAACGCCCCGAATGGGCCGCGGTGAAGCGCGCCTATCCGCTCCGCTTCGCCAAGACGACGCCGTACAGCCCGACCTTCATGTACCGCGCGCTGGAGAGCGGCAATGTCGACGTCATCTCCGCCTTCTCGTCCGATGGCCGGATCGCCGCGGATGGGCTCACCGTGCTCACCGACCCGCGGCGTGCGATCCCGGGCTACGACGCAATCCTGATGGTCGCGCCGAAGCGGGCAGGGGACGCCAAGTTCCTCGCCGCGCTGAAGCCGATGGTCGGCCGCATCCCGGTCGAGGCGATGCGCGCCGCGAACTACCGGGTCGACCGCGATACTGACAAGGAAACGCCCGAGGCCGCGGCGAAATGGCTCGCCGCGAAGACCGGGCTTCAGGAATAGGCGCGGTAGAAGAACACGATCGTCGTCGCGATCGTCACCAGCAGCGTCCACACGCGGATCACCTGGGGCGACAGCAACAACCCGAGTTTCGCGCCGAAATGCCCGCCGACGATCCCGCCGATCAGCATCGGTACGCATAGCGCCCACACCACCATCCCGGTCGCGATGAAGATGATCGTCGCGGCGAGGTTCGCGACCGCCAGCATCAGCGTCCGCGGCGGCGCGAGCGTGGCGGGTGTCGCGCCCGATAACAGCCCCCACGCGGCGGTCAGCATCAATCCGACGCCGCCGCCGAAATACCCGCCATAAATTCCCAGCAACGCCTGCACCGCGACCAACGACTTCGGTCCAATCTCGACTCGCGACCGCAGCCACAGCGACGCGCGCGTGCCGAACGCGATCGCCAGCGTTGCGAACAGCAGTAGCCACGGCACGATCAGGTCGAAAGCGCGTGCCGACGTAGCGACCAGCAACAGGCTGCCGACCAGCCCGCCGACGAAGGTGACTCCCGCCATCGTCTTCATGCCGACGCCCGAGATCGGCTGTAGCCCATGCCGGTACGCCCACGCGCTCGCCATCGCGCCCGGCTGGAGCGAGACGTTGCTGGTCGCGTTGGCGAAGGTCGACGGCACGCCGAGCCCGATCAGCGTCGGCATCGTCGCGAAGCTGCCGCCGCCCGCGAGCGCGTTCATCGCGCCGCCGAGAACCCCAGCCCCTGCCGCCAGCGCGACCGCAGTCCACTCAAGCAAAAGCGTCGGACTCGGCGGCGGCCTCGCGATCGATCTGCGCGCGGCTCTTCTTCTCCGACGCGGTCTTCAGCTGACCGCACGCCGCATCGATGTCGCGCCCGCGCGGCGTCCGCACCGGCGCCGAGATCCCCGCACCGAACACGATGCTCGAGAACGACTTGATCCGCTCGGGCGTCGAGCACTCGTATTGCGCACCCGGCCACGGATTGAACGGAATGAGGTTCACCTTCGCCGGCAGCTCGTACTTCCGCAGCAGCCGCACCAGCTCGCGCGCGTCGTCGTCGGAGTCGTTCTTGTCCTTGAGCATCACATATTCGAACGTGATACGCCGCGCGTTGTTGGTGCCCGGATAGTCCGCGCACGCCTGCAACAGCTCCTCGATGCCGTACTTCCGATTGAGCGGCACGATCTCGTCGCGCACTTCCTTGGTCACCGCGTGTAGCGATACCGCCAGGTTCACGCCGATCTCGGCCCCCGCGCGCGCCATCATCGGCACCACGCCCGACGTCGACAAGGTGATCCGGCGGCGGCTGAGCGCGAGCCCCGCGCCGTCCATCACCAGCTTCAGCGCATCGCGGACATTCTCGAAATTATAGAGCGGCTCGCCCATCCCCATCATCACGATGTTGGTGAGCATCCGCCCCTCGGGCTGGCTCGGCCATTCGCCCAGCGAATCGCGTGCGAGCATCACCTGGCCGACGATCTCGGCCGGGGTCAGGTTGCGCACCAGCCGCATCGTGCCGGTGTGGCAGAAGGTGCAATTCAGCGTGCAGCCGACCTGGCTCGACACGCACAACGTGCCGCGATCCGCGTCGGGGATGAACACCATCTCGTAATCCTGCGCGTCGTCCGACCGCAGCAGCCATTTCCGCGTCCCGTCGGTCGATACCTGCGCCTCGACCACGTTCGGCCGGCTGATCACGAAGCGCTGCTCCAGCCAAGGGTGCATCGTCTTCGAGATATCGGTCATCGCCGAGAACTCGGTCGCGCCGCGATTATAGATCCAGTGCCACAGCTGCTTGGCGCGCAGCTTGGCCTGCTTCTCCTCGAGCTGCGACGTCTCCAGCGCCATCCGCAGATCGGCGAGCGACAGCCCGAGCAGGTCGATCCGCCCATCGCTGCGCGGCACGAAGCTGCGGGGAACGGGCACGGGATCGATGTGCCCCGGAATGGGCATGAGGTTCGCGGCGGTCTGCATGCGCGAGCCCGTAGCGGAATTTTCGTGATTTTTCTACTGGCTGCGAGAGAGGGCGTGGAGTCAGCGCAGTCCGGCGGAAGATAACTCAAAACAACCACCACCCCGGCGAAGGCCGGGGCCCAATTGGAAAGGTCGTTGTAACGGAGAACTGAGTGTCGTCACACCCGTCCCCCAATTGGGCCCCGGCCTTCGCCGGGGTGGTACCGGTGGGCGGGGCTCGCGCGATATTTCACCCCCCACTACACGCCAGCACGGCCGCATCGATAGCCGTCGCCGCCCCCGACAACGCATACACATCGACGAACGGCCGCCCACCAACACCAACCGCCTCCACGCTCATGCTTCGCCCCGACCGCATCGCCGCCACGATCGCCCGATCGCTAGGCGCATCACCAGCCCACGCATCCAACCCGTTCGCCACCAACGCGAATCGCCGCTCTCCGACCGTCAGCGTCACCCCCGCCGACCGATCCCGCTCGCGACTGAGCCGCACATGCAAGGACGCGCGCAAACCGCGCTTAGGCCACGTCGCAACGCTGGCAAACCCCGAAGCACGCCCCCCCGCCATCACCGGCCGCGCAATCGCGTAACACCGCGCTGGCGTAGCGTCCCGGAACGCACCCCACCCTTGGTAGACGCCAATCGTGTCACGCGCCGCCGCGGGAGCCGCGCCCGCAAGCAACCCCACCGCCAACGCCCTGGAAGGGAGGGGCAGGGGGTGGGTAGGTCGGCTCGAGCTTCATCGGTTCGAACACGCGGAAGCCGACCCACCCCCAACCCCTCCCTTCCAGGGAGGGGCGCAGAAGTCCGCAACCCCCATCGGAGTCCTTCCCCCCGGCTCCAACTCACGCCGGAGCGAATCCCGTACCCAAATGCGGCACCGTAGCGCATCCGTTCTCGACCAGCGTAACCGACCCTTGCGGCAACCCCTTCGCAACCGGCGCGCCGAGCACAGGATCGACCGCCGCACCGGTCATCACGCCGAGCATCACCCGACTCGAGATCCCGTGCATGATCACCAGCCGATCGCCCGGATCCTCCGCCGTATCCGCCAGCCACCCACCGACTCGTGCCGCGATCTCCGCATAGGTCTCGCCATCGGGCGAAGGCTTCAACGTCCCACCCGGCAGCATCACCGGCCCGACCTCGTCGATAACGTCCGCATAATAGCGGCCGCCCCACGACCCCATGTCGATCTCCACCAGCCGCGGATCGGTCCGCGCGTCATGCCAGTCCACTTCCAGGTGCTCGCAGATCACTGCGAGCGTCTGCAAGGCCCGCCCGGTCGGCGACGCCCACAACGCCAGCGCAGGTTTCACCCCCAGCAACTCCCGCAACGCCCGTCCAAGCTCGTCCGCCTGCGCGAAGCCCGCCCGCGTCAACGGCGTATGCGCCGCATCCCCCTGCAACCGGTGCGCCGCGTTGAACACGGTTTCGCCGTGCCGCGCGACGAAATCGCGACCCTTCCGAGAGGGCGGACTATCGCTTGATCGGGCGTCTGTTTCACCCTGCCGTTGGCTTGGAATCATAGCCTGCGTTTCAACCCCCTGTGGCGCAAAAGCAACGGATTTCCGCGTTTATCTGGGGTTCATGCAACGCGGCGCGGACTGGTCCATTGGAGCGGTCCGCCCCGCGTACTGGGGCGCCAGATCAGTAAAGGAGTAACCCCAATGCGTACGCTTATCGCCGTTTCGCTGCTCGCCACCACCGCAGTGGCCGCACCCGCCCTCGCGCAAACCAACCCGACCTTCACCGGCCCCCGCGTCGAGGCCACGCTCGGCTACGATCACACCGGCGCCGGCAGCAGCGTGTCCAACGACAACGGGCGCGACGACCAGAAGATCGACGGCCTGCTGTACGGCGGCGGCATCGGCTACGACATCGCGACGTCGGACAACATCGTGCTCGGCGCCGAAGCCGAACTGACCGGCTCTACCGCGAAGAGCGACCGCAACGACTACACCAGCGACTTCGGCTATGGCCGCGTTAAGCAGGGCCGCGACATCTATGTCGGCGCCCGCGCGGGCTATGTCGTCGCACCGACGACGATGCTGTACGTCAAGGGTGGCTACACCAACTCGAAGCTCAAGGTGCTCGCGGGCGATACCAGCCAGACCACCGATACGAACTTCAAGCTCGGCGGCTGGCGCGTCGGTGCTGGCGCCGAGCACGCGATGGGACCGAACAGCTATGCCAAGATCGAATATCGCTATTCGAACTATGAGCGCGGCAACATCGACTATGCGACCGGCGGCACCAGCAGCCGCTTCGACGTCGATACCGACCGCCATCAGGTCGTGGCGAGCTACGGCTTCCGCTTCTGATCGCTTTAACGCGACGTTTACCGTGATCAAAGAAGGGTCGGGGCGCTTGCTCCGACCCTTTGTTGTTGGGTAAGCCATCTGCGGATTGCCCCCAGCCCCGAGTCCGGCTGCGGTGGCGGGGGGAATTACGATGAAGGCGACGATCGAACGCGCAACGCTCCTCAAGGGGCTGAGCCATGTCCAGTCCGTGGTGGAGCGGCGCAACACCATCCCCATCCTGTCGAACGTGCTGATCGAGGCGACTGCCGAGGGCACGCTCAAGCTGATGGCGACCGATCTTGATCTCCAGATCAACGAATCGATCGCAGCCGCCGTCGACCAGCCCGGCGCGACCACCGTGTCCGCGCACACGCTGTTCGATATCGCCCGCAAGCTCCCCGAGGGCTCACAGGTCCAGCTCGCCGCGTCGGAAGGCCGGATGAGCATCGTCGCAGGCCGCGCGCGCTTCTCGCTCGGCACGCTGCCGCGCGATGATTTCCCGGTGATCGCGGAAGGCGAACTGCCGACCCAGTTCGAGCTGCCCGCCGAGACGCTCAAGCAGATCATCGATAAGACGCGCTTCGCGATCTCGACCGAAGAGACGCGCTATTACCTCAACGGCATCTTCCTGCACGTCGCGGACGGCGACAGCTCGAACCCGGTGCTGAAGGCCGCCGCGACCGACGGCCACCGTCTCGCCCGCGTCACGCTGCCGCGTCCCGAAGGTGCCGAATCAATGCCCGACGTGATCGTGCCGCGCAAATGCATCGGCGAACTGCGGAAACTGCTCGACGAGGTCGATGGTTCGGTCGGCGTCTCGCTGTCGCCGACCAAGATTCGCTTCGACCTCGGCCAGGCGATCCTGACCTCGAAGCTGATCGACGGCACCTTCCCCGATTACAGCCGCGTGATCCCGACCGGCAACGACAAGATCCTCAAGATCGACCCGAAGAGCTTCATGGAAGGCGTCGACCGCGTCTCCACGATCGCGACCGAGAAGACGCGCGCGGTGAAGATGGCGCTCGACCGCGACAAGATCACGCTGTCGGTGACCTCGCCCGAAAACGGCACCGCCGCGGAGGAAGTCCCCGGCGATTACGTCGCGCTCCCGTTCGAGATCGGCTTCAACAGCCGCTATCTGATGGACATCCTCGCACAGATCGACGGCGACATGGTCGAGGTGCACCTGGCGGATGCCGCCGCCCCGACGCTAATCCGCGAGAACGACAAGTCGCCCGCGCTGTACGTGCTGATGCCGATGCGGGTGTGATTCGGTCTGCCTGTCGCGCCATGGTATAGCGGCGCGACAGGCAGGAGCCGGATCATGGACTCGATCAACATCGCGGATTTGAAAGACGAGCTAGGCACGCTCATCGACCGGCTCGAAGCTGGCGAGGCCGTGCAGATCACGCGCAACGGCCAACCCTTTGCCCGCGTAACGCCCGAGGCACCGCCGCTCCCGCGCCGCAAGCCCATCGACGTTGACGCCTTGGAGGCGTTGGCGAAGTCGCTGCCTTACGATCCGACATCTGCACGTGACCTTGTCCGGCAGATGCGTGACGACTCGCGGTATTGACCCTCTATTGCGACACGGCGGTGATGGTGTCGGCCTTCACCGCCGAGGCGCAAAGCGAGGGTGTACGCGCGTGGCTATCGCGACGGACTGATACTCTGGCGGCGAGCCATTGGGTCGTCACCGAGTTCTCCGGTGCGCTTGCGATGAAACGGCGGTTGGGCGTCATCGACACCGTTGGTTGGAGCGGTGTGATGAAGGCGTGGCAACGGTTTTGCGCCGGGGAACTTCACGTGGAGTCAGTCACCGAAACCGATTTTGCGTTGGCGGCAACGTTGCTCGATCGCGGTGATCTGAAGCTGCGCTCCGGAGACGCCCTTCATCTCGCGATCGTCGTCGCGCGCGGTTGGTCCTTAGCGACGCTCGATCACGACCTTGCGCAAGCGGCCACGCAAATGCGCGTCGACGTAGATACCGTCCTCGATTGACTCCTCGCCCGGTGCTCAATACTAACAGCAATGTCAGTAAGGAGTCGACTCGATGGCGAAGCTTCCTCCGTTTCCCGGTACGACCGGTCGTCGCGATTGGCGTACGGCGTTCGATGCGATCAAGAAATTGCTCGCGAATGGCGACGACACGACACAGGTGTTCCGGATCATGCGCGCGCTCAACGTCGGCAATGCGCCGATGAACTACGCGCGACTGATCGCTTCCGAGCAGGGCGGGCGGATCGCCTATGACCGCGTCGAACTGGCGCAGCGTTTCTCCGACCCCGCGTTCGTCGCGAGCTTCGCGCCCGGCACGGTCGGGGCGGCGTATCGCACTTTCCTTGAGACGACGGGCTATTCCGCGGACGGACTGGTCGAGGTCTCGCGGCTCGTGCCGTCCGAGGACGATCTGGCGCATCCCTATGCGTGGTTCGGCCGGCGGGTGCGCGACACGCACGACATCTGGCACGTGCTGACCGGCTACAAGGCGGACGAAAGCATGGGCGAGGCGGCGCTCGTCGCGTTCAGCTATGCGCAGGTCGGCGGGCTCGGCTGGGCGCTGATTGGCTCGGCGGCGGCGCTGAAGAGCATGCGCGTCACTGGCAGCAAGCTGTTCGCCAAGGCGGTCTGGGAAGGCTATCGCAACGGCCGCAAAGCAAAGTGGGTGTCGGGCGAGGATTATCTCGAACTGCTCCACGAACCGCTGGAGGCCGCGCGCGAACGGCTCGGGATCGTCACGCCCGTCGCGTATCTGCGAGCGCAGCGCGAACTCGGACCGGCGCTCGCATCGTATCTCAGCACGCAGAAGGCCGCGACCGCGGCGGCGGCAGCCGCACCCGCGATCGCGCCGGAGCGGATCGCCGCCTGACGCGCTGCTCGATAGTGGACCGGGCGTATTGCTGGCGCAGATTGGTCAGATCGGTCCCTTACTCCGTTCGTGCTGAGCGAAGTCGAAGCACCGGTGCTTGAACCGCGCCTTCGACTTCGCCCGCGGCGAACGGAAAAGGGCGATGCAATTGGCTCTGAAAGTCCTCTAAGGCCAAGGCAATGCTGTCGCGCCTCGTCCTTACCGATTTTCGCAATCACGCCGACCTGACGCTGATGCCGGGACCAGGCTTCGTCGTGCTGACCGGCGAGAATGGAGCGGGCAAGACGAATATCCTGGAGGCGGTGTCGCTGCTCGCCCCCGGCCGCGGGCTGCGACGCGCGGCACTCGGCGAGATGGCAAGACAAGGCGGGGCAGGCGGATTCGGCGGCTTGCGGGAGGGGTTAGGGGAGGGCGCGACGTACGTACTGGCGTCCGGCGTCGAGGAAAACGCGCCCCTCCCCCGACCCCTCCCGCAAGCGGGAGGGGAGTTAGAAGCGGAACAGGACGCACCCGCAGCTGGCGAAGTCGACGTCGCAACCGGTACGCTCGCCTCCGCCCCCGAACGCCGCATCGTCCGCATCCAGGGCGCCACCACCACCGCCAACGCACTCGCCGAGTGGCTCACGATCCTGTGGCTCACCCCCGCAATGGACCGCCTCTTCGTCGCCCCCGCAGGCGAACGCCGCGGCTTCCTCGACCGCCTCACACTCGCGCTCGCCCCGAGCCATGCGCACCACGCCGCCCGCTACGACGCCGCGATGCGCGCGCGAAACCGCCTGCTTGCCAACGAAGGCCGCCCCGACGGCGACTGGCTCTCCGCGCTCGAAGCGCAGATGGCCGAGCACGGCGCCGCCGTCGATGCCGCCCGGCGCGAGACGGTCACCCTGCTCGGCACGAGGCTCGCGCATCAGGACGACGGCCCGTTCCCCCGCGCCGGCCTGACACTCGAAGGCTGGGGCGGCGACACCTCCCGCCTGCAAGCCGACCTCGCCCAAGGCCGCGCGCGCGACGCCGCCGCCGGGCGCACGCTCAGCGGGCCCCACCGCGTCGACCTGATCGTCACCCATCTCGACAAGGCGCGAGCCGCCTCGCTCGCCTCGACCGGCGAGCAGAAGGCGCTCCTGCTCGGCATCGTCCTCGCGCATGCTGATCTCGTCGCCGAGCGAACCGGCCAGCCCCCCGTCCTGCTCCTCGACGAGGTCGCCGCACACCTCGACCCATCCCGCCGCGCGGCGCTGTTCGCGCGGCTCGCAGGTCGTGGCCAGGTGTGGATGACCGGCACCGAAGACGCGCTGTTCGACGCGATCGGCACGCAGGCAACGCGCATCGCGGTCGGGCGTTAGGCTGAACGCGCGCTGTCGAGTAGGCTCACCGCGCGTTCAAGCGGGCGCGGGCAAAGCTCCGTCCATCGAAGACACGGAGAGATCATGATGACCCGGAATTTCACGCGCGCAGCCCTTGGCGTCCTGATGGTTGCAGCAACCACCGCCCCCGTTTTCGCGCAAGTCCGTGACGGCGGACGCCCGGAGGGGCGCTACGACATGAGCCGCGCGCCATGGTTGCGCCCCGGCTATCGCCTTCAAGGCGCAGGCGTACCGGTGCTATTCCCCGAACTGCGCAATACGCGGCGCGGCATTGCGTTCGTGATGCCGAACTTCGATGCGAACGGCGATGGCCGGATCAGCCCCCGGGAGGCCGACGACGCCAATCGTGAATTCGCGCGCATTGCAGGCCCCCGCCGCGACCGGTTCGACTGGGATGCCTATGGCCGTGACCCGCGCGGCTATCGCGGCGATCGCGGCGGCACCACCGTGGTCGAAACCACCACGACGTGGGACCGCGGCGCGATGCGCAACTACGGCTTCCGCCAGACCCCGCGCGGCGCCACGCTGACGCTGCAGGAGGATGTGCTGTTCCGCACCGATAGCGCCGTGCTGCGCCCCGACGCGATCGAGAAGCTGCGGCCGCTTGCCCGCTATTTGCGCGGGAACCCCGGTGTCCGCGTGGCGATCGACGGCTTCACGGACTCACGCGGCACCGATGCGCATAACCAGGACTTGTCCGAGCGGCGCGCGGCAAGCGTTCGCCAGGCGTTCGACGACATGGACGTCGTCCGCGCCCGCTTCAGCGTCGTCGGCCACGGCGAGAACCAGCCCGTCGCGACCAACGCAACGCCGGCTGGCATGCGCCTCAACCGCCGCGTCGAAGTGACCCTACTAGGCCAGCGCGCCGACCGCTTCTGAAGCCGGTCTCCCTCGCCCCTCTGGGGAGAGGGAAGGGGCCCGCCGCGCTTGCCGTGGGAAGGGAGAGGGGAGTGGGGCTCGGGCGCGCACCCCAACTCCCCCTCACCCTCCCGTCGCCTCCGGCTCCTCCATCCCTCTCCCCAAGGGGAGAGGGACATGTCTGACGCGTCCTTGATGAGCACCACCCCGGCGAAGGCCGGGGCCCAGCTGGGGGACGGTGCTAACGAAGCGCGGCACGTCGTTATCTGAACCTTTCCAACTGGGCCCCGGCCTCCGCCGGGGTGGCGGCTATGCCGCAGGTGGCTCGCCCGAACCGCTGTCCTACACAGCCCACCCCTGTCACCATCCCCGCATGGCGATCCCAACCTCCTCGAAACCAGCCCGCCCGACCCTCGAAGTGCACACGCGCCGCAAAACGCTCCCAGCGTTTGCACTTCGTGCACTTCCGGCGCGGCACGCCTCGCCCCTACAGGCCATTTCGCTTCCGTTTCGGCCCTCGAATGCCTATATACTCGGCATGGCATCCAACCCCGAAACCAACAATCCTAACCTCCCGAACATGGGCGACTATGGCGCGGACTCGATCAAGGTCCTGAAGGGCCTCGACGCGGTCCGCAAACGCCCCGGCATGTACATCGGCGACACCGACGACGGGTCCGGCCTCCACCACATGGTGTTCGAGGTCAGCGACAACGCGATCGACGAGGCGCTCGCCGGGCATTGCGACCGCATCGACATCGTCCTCAATGCCGACGGATCGGTCTCCGTCACCGACAACGGCCGCGGCATCCCGACCGGCATCCACACCGAGGAAGGCGTGTCCGCAGCCGAGGTCATCATGACCCAGCTCCACGCCGGCGGTAAGTTCGAGAACACCAACGACGAGAACGCGTACAAGGTCTCGGGTGGCCTGCACGGCGTCGGCGTCTCGGTCGTCAACGCGCTCAGCGAATGGCTCGACCTGACAATCTGGCGCAACGGCGAGGAGCATTACATGCGCTTCGCGTTCGGCGATGCGGTCGCGCCATTGAAGGTCGTCGGACCCGCTACGGAGGGTCAAAAAGGTACTCGCGTGACGTTCTTCCCGTCGCCCGCCACCTTCAAGATCACCGATTTCGACTTCGACAAGCTCGAACATCGTTACCGTGAGCTCGCGTTCCTCAACTCGGGCGTCCGCCTGTTCCTCAGCGACGCGCGGCACGAGGAAATGAAGACCGTCGAGCTCTATTACGAGGGCGGCATCGCCGCGTTCGTGAAGTATCACGATCGCGCCAAGGTCCCGTTAATGCCCGAGCCGGTCGCGATCAGCGGTACGCGTGATGACGTCACGATGGACGTCGCGCTGCAGTGGAACGACTCCTATTACGAGAACGTCCTCGCCTTCACGAACAACATTCCGCAGCGCGACGGCGGCACGCACATGGCCGCATTCCGCGCCGCGCTGACCCGCACGCTCAACAACTACGCCGAGAAGAGCGGCATGTTGAAGAAGGAAAAGGTCCAGCTCACCGGCGAGGACATGCGTGAAGGCCTGACCGCGATCGTCTCGGTCAAGCTGCCCGATCCCAAGTTCAGCAGCCAGACCAAGGACAAGCTCGTCTCGTCCGAAGTCCGCCAGCCCTTGGAAAGCCTGATGGCCGACAAGATGGCCGAATGGCTCGAAGAGAATCCCGCGCACGGCAAGGCGATCGTCGCCAAAATCATCGACGCCGCCGCCGCCCGCGAAGCTGCCAAGCGTGCCCGCGAACTCACGCGGCGCAAGGGCGTGATGGACATCGCCTCGCTGCCCGGCAAGCTAGCCGACTGCCAGGAGCGCGATCCCGCCAAGTCCGAACTGTTCCTGGTCGAGGGTGACTCGGCAGGCGGCTCGGCAAAGCAGGGCCGGGACCGTCATTTCCAGGCGATCCTGCCGTTGCGCGGCAAGATCCTCAACACCGAGCGCGCGCGCGAGGACCGAATGCTGTCGAGCCGCGAGATCGGTACGCTCATCACCGCGATGGGCACCGGCATCCGCGACGACTTCAACGCGGACAAGCTGCGCTACCACAAGATCGTCATCATGACCGACGCAGACGTCGACGGCGCGCACATCCGCACGCTGTTGTTGACGCTGTTCTATCGCCACATGCCCAAGATCATCGAGGGCGGCTATCTCTACATCGCCCAGCCGCCGCTCTACAAAGCGACCAAGGGCCGGTCCGAGGTCTACCTCAAGGACGATGCGGCGCTCGACGAATATCTGGTCGATGCAGGCGTCAATACAATGGTGCTCGACGGTCCAGGCGGCGGTCGTTCGGGTCGCGACCTGAAGGATCTGGTCGATCACGCGCGCCGGATGCGGACGCTGATGCGCTACGTCCCCAAGCGCTACGATGCCGGGATGATCGAAGCTCTCGCGCTCGGTGGCGTGTTCGATCCCGAGGCGTCGGTGGAGGACCGGACGTCGCGTCTGGAGATCGTCACGCGGCGTCTCGAACTCGACGATGGCGATGCCCGCTGGACTGCGGTGCTGACCGAAGACGGCGGCATTCATTTCCAGCGCGCATGGCGCGGCGTGACCGACCACCACATCATCGAGGCCAGCTTCCTGGTGTCGGCCGAAGCGCGCAAACTGCACGCGCTGTCGGGCGAGCATGCCGAAAGCTATGCCCACACCTCGAACCTCGTTCCCGCCAGCAAGGCAGCGGCGACCGAAGAGCCCGAGGCTGAAGAGGGTGCGGAACCTGGCGCCGGTGTGATCGGCTCGGTCACCGCCGTCGCCGCACGCGGTTCGACGCAGGTCTCGCGTCCGAGCCACCTGCTCGATGCGATCCTGACCGCTGGGCGCAAGGGGCTCGCGATCCAGCGCTACAAGGGGCTTGGTGAGATGAACGCCGAACAGCTCTGGGAAACCACGCTCGACCCCTCGGTCCGCTCGATGCTCCGCGTCACCGCGGTCAACGCCGAGAGCGCGAACGAGATCTTCACGCAGCTGATGGGCGAAGTCGTCGAACCCCGCCGCGAGTTCATCCAGGACAACGCGCTCAACGTCGCCAACCTCGACGTCTGAGCCGCACTTCATTACAACGTATCCTGCAGTTTTCGCAGGATGCGTTGCAATAAAGGTCCATCGTTTTTCAGTTCGAATCGTGTGCTCGCAGTCCTAGTCCACCGCCGGATGTCGCTGACGAGGTCCGAGCACTCGACGCGCGTGTCGTGAGCTAGTTCGATACGAGCCGGTCAGACCGCCATGTCATTCGCTTCGACATGGGCGGCGATATCGCCGGCGGTCGTCCACCAGATACGTGGGTCGTCCGCTTCCCGAAGCTCCGTCAGGACGCGGGCGAGTGCTGGAACGCGGTGTGCCTGCCCCATGATGAAGGGGTGAAGCGCGATACCAAGGACGAGCGGCCGTCGGTCGCATTCGGACAACAGCTGTTCCACGCCTGCGCGTATCATGGCCGCGAACGTTTCTGCCTCCTGGTGGCGCTCGATGATCGCGGGGAGGTCGTTGATCTCCTGGGAGTAAGGAACGGAGAGAAGCCCGCCATATTTGGTCGACAGTCGGGTGGGCTGATCATCGTGCGCCCAATCGAGCACGTAGCGATAGCCGTTCTTGGCCAGCAAATCCGGCGTGTTTTGGCTTTCCGAAATCCAAGGCCCCAACCAGCCGGACGGTCGTATGCCGAGTGTCGCCAGTCTCTCGGTAACGTCTGCGATCAAGCTATCCTCGCGCAGGCCGACCATGTTCCCCTGCGCCTTCGCATTGCTGCTGCCGTGAGCCGCAATCTCGTCACCACGATCACGGCATGCTTCTGCCAGGCCGGGGCAACGCTCGAGCACGTCAGCATTCAGGAGTGCAGTGGTCCGCAGCTGCAATCGATCAAAGAGATCAAAAAGCCGCCATGCCCCAACGCGATTGCCATAGTCGCGCCATGCATAGTTCATCACGTCAGGTTCGGTCTGGGACGGCGCTAACTTTGGCCCCAAACCGCCACCGAAGTCGAAGACCTCATAATTTACGCCGAGATAGATTGCGAGGCGACGTCCGTCCGGCCAGTGGTAGTCCGGTCGCTCGGTGATGGGGCGGTAGTCATAGCGGTCATGGTTCGAGTTGCTCATGGCGATGCAACGCACAAACTAGCGAATGGCATCGCTGCTATCTCACGCTGGCGTTGATTTCCGGCAAATGCTCTGTCACTGGCACGCTATGTCGATTGGTCGGTGACGACGCCGATATTGTTGGCGGGGTTGGTGCTGCTGGTATTTCATGAGCACGGGAAGGCGGGTGAAGTTGGCGGGTATCTGACATCGGTCATCGTCCTCGATGTCCTGATGATCGTCACCGGCCTGATATTGTCGCTTGCCGCCCAGCCGATGGCGAAGTGGATCTGGTACGGATGGTCCTGCGTCGAGTTTCTGGGCGTCCTGTATCTGCTCTGGAGTCCATTGCAGTCACAGGCTCTCAGCCGCGGTGCGGCGTTGGGCACGGTTTATGGCAAGAACCTTATTTTCTCGGTCGGGCCGGAAGGTCTGAAGTTGATCACCGATCCGGCATCGGTCTGGGCGTTCCATCGGCACGGCGCGTCATGATCGACGTCTCCTGATCGGCACGACAGGACTTCTTATCCTGCCCCCGCTCGTGGGGTTTTCAGTCGGGTTCCTGATGCTGCACGCGGTGCCACAGACAAAAGAGCGTCGTGATCGCCTGCAGTGCGTCACTACCACGCGTACCTCCGTGCCACCGCGCCAGTCCTCGTCGCGGCCGTGATGATGGTGGGGATCGTGGGCGGACTGCTGCTGCGGTGGGACCCCTCAGGCGTTCGCTCGGTATTTGCCGGTATCGCGGCACTGGCAATGCCGCATCTGCTTGTGACGCCGTATTTCGAACAGGTTGCCCGGCAATCGGGGATTATGCCCCAGCCTCAAGCACGCCAGAGCTTTCTATAGGCCGTGTCGAATGCCGTCAGGTCATCAGGATCCGCCATCGTCGTCGCCACCCGCTTTGCGTGGCGGTGCGCCCAGCTTTCGATCGTGGCATGTGAGTCGGGCAGGTTCGCGTGCAGCGCCGCTAGCGTCGCTGTCAGCCGCAGCGATACCTCGACCTCTTGAACACCTTCGCGCAGGATCGGCCCGAACGCGTCGGTCATCATATCGTCCATCGTCGGTTTGCCGATGTGAACCGGATGGGTTTTGACCGTGTCCTCGACATTCGCTGCGCCCGGCCGGAGAGTCAGGAATACACGAAGCAAGGCGTTGAGGACCTCGATACCCGTACCCGGATCGTTGGTCGCCGGGGCCAGCGCACGGCTCGCGATCTCCGACAACGCGATCAACCCCAACCGCGGGTCCTGATCGAACGAGCGATGTCGCTCGATCGTGAAGGTCTTCACCAGCGCGGTACGAACAGCGTCGTTCGCCTCCCCCTTGACCTGCAGGAGCGTACGCGCAGGGTGCATCATCGTGCCGGGCAGGACGTCGACATACACTGTCAGATCGTGGCGGTCGGCGATGGTGCCGAGCGCGGCGACGTCGATATGCGTGATGTAGCCGGTCTGCGACGCACTCAGCGCCACGGCGTCGGCGGGGATGGCGACAGGAGCCCGCCCACCGAGATAAGGATGCGCGGCGAAATCCAGCATGGCCTCGGTCGCAGCCTCCTCGACGCGGTCGATCACGTCGGCCATCCGTCCGAAGGCCGTGATATGCCCGATCCAGCGCAACAACGTGCCGACCACCAGCAGGATGATCACCACCGTCGCCGCGAACAGGATGATCCGGCCGTCATGGCCGTAGGCGCTGGTGTTCAGCCCGACGATACCCACCATCGAGAAGACGAAGGCGCCAAGGAACGTCGATAGCGCGTTCTGCGAAGTCGGATCGCTCACCATCAGCTGGGTTGCGCGCGGTGTCGCGAGTTGCGTCGCCGAGGAATAGGCGCTGACCATCGCGGTCAGGGAAAAGGTCGTGACCGCCAGCATGCTGGAGGCCATGATCTGGAGGATCGTACCGACCGATCGCTGCCCGATATCCGCGTCGAACGTGTAGGGCAGATACGGCGTGACGAGCCCGGCGACGATCGCCAGCGCGACGCTGAGCAGGCTGATGATCGCCGCGCGGAACCAGATTTGCCGGATGATCCGCTTCAGGATCCACGACCATTGCCTCATGCTGCGTCCCTCAAACGGTCGTTATCCACGATCATTATGACGACAACGGCTTGGCAATCCAGCGGCTACGATCGAACTGGCCGCAGATCATCACGATTGCCGTGGCCAGCGGCACCGCGATCAGTGCTCCGGCGATACCCCAGACCCAGCTCGAGCCTCATCATCCACGACCATAGTGACGATGCGACGCGGGTGAGGATGCCGGTCGCGAGCATGGGGCGGAGATTGCGGCGGAGCTGGCCGGAAATCTCCTCGCCGACCTTGAGCATGTCGCGTCTCGCGCTCTCGGTCCTCGTGCCGCAGGCGACAAAGGAGCATGGGGCGGAGCATAGAGCGCGGACCTAGCGACTGACTTCGAAGAGGAACCATGCACGGCGTTCCGCCTCGTCGGTCCAAGTATCGATCAGGCCGGACGTCGCATTGTCTCTGGCGACGTCCGCGACGTCCTTGGCACGGCGAAGCGACTCGACCAGAAGAAGATTGTCGGCACGGAGTTCGCTCAGCATGTCCTGCGGCGTCACGAACTCGGCATCATTGTCCATTATGGTCTGATGCCGCGCGATATCGCCGATCGACCGGATGGTCGTGTTGCCGGTCTTTCGGGCGCGCTCGGCAATCGCGTCGGTGACAGCGAGAATCTGTGAGGCCTGCTCATCGAGAAGCAGGTGATAGTCTCTGAAATAAGGTCCGGAGACGTGCCAGTGGAAGTTCTTCGTCTTCAGGTAAATTGCATAGCTGTCAGCCAATATGATCTTCAGGGCGTCGGCGACAGTCATGGTCGCACATTCGTCGAGATCGGACTGTGTCGGACTGGCGGCAACATCGGCGTTCGTCATCGGTCGGTTTCCTCAATCGTGACTCGCGCGGTAGCCGGCATCGGTTTCCCACGAGTGGCGCTGAAGGAGGATGAGTTGATCGCCGGACGATGTCCAATGACCACAGGCTATAGTTCTGATGACTACGAGCAAAGCGGATTCAGCGGCCGACAAACCAAGTCTGGGCTGCACGTCCGCAATCACTAGCCGCCGTAGCGCTCGGTCTTGATAATGGAGGGGGACAGGCCGGCCAGCAGCGCGCCCCCGGTCGCGATGTTGACGAAACCGTTGGATCCGCAGACGAAGACTTGGCTGGGCTTTCGGTGAAGTCGCGCCACGACCTCCTGGACCATCGCGCCGTCGATCCGTCGTCCGAAGTCCGATGGGCGGACCGGGGCTTCTCGGGTGATCGCCAGCGCCAGGACGAATGCCGCATCGCCCATTTCGGTCGCATGCAGCTCTTCCGAGAAGAGAACGTCCGCCTCGGTGCGTGCGGACAACAGGAGCGCCGTCGGCACGGCCGGAGACAGCGTTCGTCGGTGCCGGATCATCGCCATCAACGGCACGAGGCCGGAGCCCGCTCCGATCAACAACACCGCATCCACGGCGGGATCCGGCCACAGGAAATGACCCCCGAGCGGACCACGAAGCTCGATATCGTCGCCAACCGCCGCGACTTCGTGAAAGTACGACGAGACTTCGCCATCCGGCAGGTGCTCGATCGCGAGTTCGATAACCGGGGACGAAATTGCCGCCGATGCGATCGAGTAGCTGCGCATCGCGCTGTAGCCATCAGGCGCGGTCAGCCGGACATCGACATGCTGCCCTGCAATGTGCGCGAACGGTTTGCTCAATCGCAGGAAGAAGCTCTTGATGCTCGGTGTCTGCTGGACGATGTCCTCAATCACGCATGACTGCCACGGCACGGCTTTCGCGCCACCCTCAGTCATTGGTGTATCGCTGTTCGCGCCAGGGATCGCCGTAGATATGGTAGCCGTGACCTTCCCAGAATCCGGGTTCGTCGCGCGTCGTGAACTGCAGTGCGTTCACCCATTTGGCGGACTTCCAGAAGTAGAGGTGCGGGACCAGGAGGCGCGCGGGCCCGCCGTGATCGCGCGGAAGCGGCTTGCCCGCATAGGTGAGGGCGACCATCGCCTTGCCCGACAGAAGGTCCGCCAACGGCACGTTCGTCGAATATTTATCGTAGCAATGTGCAAGGACGAAATCGGTGGGCGGGTCGAGCCCGGCATCGGCAAGTATGTCTTCGACGAGTACCCCCTCCCAGGCGGTATCCAACTTGGACCAGGAGGTGACGCAGTGAATGTCCTTGGTCACCTTCGTCTTCGGCAGGGCGTTGAACTCGCTCCAGTTCCAGACTTTGACGGGCTTTGGACCGATCTTGACCGTGAATTTCCAATCGGAAGGCTCGACGTGCGGCGTAGGTCCAGCGGAAAGGACGGGAAAATCTTCCACGAGATGCTGACCTGGCGGAACTCGACCGGAGTCATCGCCGCTTGAACCGCGGCCGGAGAATCCTCTGGTGACCATGATGAATCCCTTGGGTTGGCTGATGGAACGGATCGGGCTCGAGTTCTGAAGCTGATGCTACATCCTTGTGGCTGCAACTGTCGAACGAGTTGTTTGACTCGATAATAAGCAGGGCGGCCTGATGGAATGGCCATGATCTTGACCTTCTATGACTCCCGATGATTGCAAATGGGTTTAGCGCCTACCCAGTCTGACTATCCAATACCCTGTCACTATAGTTTTCATACGTTTCGGTAGTTCTGTAATATGCGTGGCTAGGGGCGGGTCTTACGATCGATCGGTCGGTTCTGAATTATTCGGCCGATACGCATCGAAGTTGATCTGGTACGTGCCAAGTCGTTCCCTATGGAAACTATACGCAGCAGCTATTTGAATTGCGCTGGCCACGCAGCCATAGTCGTAGACTAACGATCGTTGCCGAGAAACTCATTTCCAACCTCACAAATGCCGACGGATCGCGCCTCGGCGAAGGAAATCCCATGACCAAATCCATCGCCACCGCTTCGATCAACCGCGAAACCGCGGTCGCCCTCATCGACGCGGCGATCGCTGCGGCCCGTGCAATCGGCATCCCGGCTGCCGTCGCCGTCGTCGACGCCACCGGCTATCTACGCGCGTTCGAGCGGACCGACGACGCTCCGTTTCTCACGGTCGACGTTGCCATCGACAAGGCCTGGAGCTCCGCCTCGTTCGGGTTCCCGACGCATGTCTGGAACGAGTATGTGACCAACGATCCAAAGGTGGCACCGCTGGCCTATCGACCGCGGATGGTTGCGGTCGGCGGCGGCTATCCGATCCTGGAGGACGGCAAGTTGATCGGCGGGATCGGCATCTCCGGGGGTAATTATCAGCAGGATCAGGATGCCTGCGTCGCGGCACTCGAGAAAATCGGATTCGAGCTACCGGCCTGACGACCGCCAAGCCGACGATCCGCATCGTAATTGGAGCAGCAAATGAGCATCGACCAACGCCAAGCCCCCGAGCTGCGGGTGCAGAAATGGATCGACCACGACGGAGGAGCGATCGCGCCGCTTACGCTGTCGGACCTCGGGCCCGGCCCGAAGGTCCTGTTCGCCTTCCAGCATTGGTGCCCCGGCTGCCATCTTCACGGGTTTCCGACGCTACAAAAATTACATCGCGCATTGAGCCCCAAGGGCGTGGGGTTCGCGGTGATCCAGACCGTCTTCGAAGGCGCGGACGAGAACACATTCCAGACGTTGCGCGTGAACCAGCGCAAATATGACCTTCCCCTCGCTTTCGGTCACGATGAGCCACCGACCGGGCAGACGCTTCCGACGTTCATGGAAGACTACCGCACGCGAGGAACACCCTGGTTCACCGTCATCGATGCAAACGGCCGCATCATCTTCTCGGATTCCATCTCGATGCGGACACGCTCATCGCGGACCTGGGGCAGGCATAGCTTATGCAGCGAGGGCTCATCCTGACTGCTAGATTTGGGCGGTTCAATCGTCCCGCATGCGATCAGGAAATCTCATGCCAGACGCAGCGCACGCCGGTATCGTGTTCAGCCACGCGATCCACATGCTTGGCCACGGCCTCCTTTGCGGCGTCGAAGCGTCCATGGTCCGTACCCACAAGCCGGAGCGACAAGCTATCGCCATCGGCTGTCATGATAAGCTGGCCGCCGGGAAGCTCGATCTCCGCGGTCAGCGCATCGTAGCGAACCGGATAGGTGTGCACCCAGGCCTTGGCGATCTCGGTCAGATAGCGGCTGCCATCGATTGTGGCGATGCGTGCTTCGGCTTCGAACATGAAGTGCTCCCGTAGACTGTGTGCTTCGATGAAAATTGTGAAATTTTTCGAGATACGCGTCGCGCCACAGATCAAAGGCGGATCACGCTATGATCGCCGTCACGCGAATTTCGATACGCATGGTGGGAAGTCCCAGCGCCTCTACCCCCAATTGCGTCCAGATTGGCGCACGGTCGGGCATGTAGTGGCGGTATAGCCTGGCCATCGTCTCGTTGATGATGGGAGGGAAGCCGCCGACGTGATAGGAATTGACGTGGACGACGTGGCGCCAGTTCGCCCCGGCCGTCGCGAGCGTCCGTTCGACGTTCTCGAACGCCTGCGCGATCTCGTCCTCGATCGACTCCGGAATGACGAGATCGTCGTTCCAGCCGCCTTGTCCAGAAATCTCCACGCGGTCGCCGATGCGCATCGCCTGGGAGTAATGCAGCGCGTCGTGCAGGCGCGTCCCGTAACCGGGGGTTATGAAGAACGACGGTGTCGTCATGAGCTTGCCTTCGATGAGATAAACAATGTTCGGGACTGGCGCGTCGGTCGGTGGCTGGCCCCTATCCCACGTCTTCCACGATGAGGTCGCGGCCGTTGAACTGCACGGTCTCGCCTGCTCGGGCACCTTCGATCGCTTCGAAGATCGGCGCCATCGTCGAAATGCCCATCACCTCACGCCCCTGACAGGTGAACCGGCTGGTCGACACGGCGATCGCGAAGTAGCGGCCGGACAGCTTGACGACGGCACCTTCCTCGACGGTCGACTTGGGGCCGAAATCGATCATCCTGAGCTTGTCGATCTTGTCGGCGTAATCGTGCAGCGTATCGTCGAGCGCTTCGGCGAGGTCGCTGGCGATCTCGGCCTGGGCCAGTTCGTCGTTCTCGACCGGTTCGCTTTGATCGACCTTGGCGGTGAAGACATAGTCGAGGTAATTTTCCCGAGCGCTCTGCAGCGCTGCGGTTTCCAGCGAGAGCATCGTCTCTCGGATGTGCGCCTTGTTCCAGTCCATGATGACGTCCTTGCGTTACGGTGCTTCGATAGTTCGGCGGACTCGTACTCCTGCGACGTCGCTATTCGTCGCTGTTGACGTCTTCGCCCTGGTAGGGGACGCGGATCAGCCGGGGATCCCGGATGATGCTCGTGACGAGCCAGACATAGTCCTGCTCGGCGGTGTCGAAACCGAGGATGCTGAAACCTCCGCCGAACGGGCATGACGGAAAGTCGGGAAAGCCTTCCCGCAGAACGTAGCGCTCGGGATCGCGGTGGAACTCGTCCTTGAACACCTTGCGCAGTCCGTGCTTGGTCGGTGCATCGCGGTCGCTTGCCGCCACGGTTTCCCGATCCGCAACGAGCCGCTCGGACAGGTCGCGGGGACAGATTTCGTGGAACACGTCGAACGCGTCGATCAACAGGCCGCGGTGCCCGGTCGCCGGGTCGGTGATCGCGTAGATGTTGGAGGCATCCTCGCCATCATCGCCGCTTTCGAGGCGCAATGCCGCGTCGACGCGAATGGTGCAGGCTTCGATGGTCGATCCGAGTTCGAGATCGACGAGGTTGCTGTCCTTGACGCGGTACTCGTGGTCATAGCCCTTGGCGACGAACGCCTGCACCGCTTCGAGGACGTCGGTCAGTTGGGATGTCATAGCCACTTGGCCTTCTTGAAGCGCACGAACAGCAGCAGGCAGAACACTGCGATCACGCCGAGCACGATGAAGTATCCGTAGGTCGCGTCCAGCTCCGGCATGTTCTTGAAGTTCATGCCGTATATGCCGGCGATCGCCGTCGGGACCGCCAGTATCGCCGCCCACGCTGCCAGCTGGCGGGTGATCACGCCCATGCGTTGCGCCTCCAGCAGGCTGCTCGCCTCGAAAACCGTGGACAGGACATGGAGGAGGCCGTCGACCATCGACTGGACGCGGTGGAGATGGTCCGCGACGTCGCTGAAATAGGGTGTCACGTCGGCACTGATGCAGGGGAAATGGCCGCGAACCAGCTTTCCCACCAACTCCCCCATGGCGCCGAGCGTACGCTGGAACCGCGTGAGTTCGGATCTCAGTTCGAAGATTCGGACGACATCCTCTCGCTCGAGGAAGTCGTCGAGCGACCGTCTCTCCATCGCCAGGACGTCGTCCTCGATCATCTCGAAGATCGGCAGATACTGGTCGACGATGCGGTGCAGGATGGCGTGCAGGACGTAGTCGACACCCTTTCGGGACAAGGTCGTCGATCCCTCGAGTTGCGCGCGAAGATTGCCCAGCGCGCCCGCGGTTCCGTGCCGTACGGTGATGAGATGATTGTGACCGGTGAAGATCGCCATCTTGCCGTAGATGATCCGGTCGCCCACCAGCGCCGCGGTCTGCGCGACGATGTAGAGCTCATCATTATAGACTTCGAGCTTGGGCGGGCACAGTGGGTGCATCGCGTTGTCGATCGCCAACGGATGAAGATTGTACGTTGCCTGGAGCTTGCTGAGTTCGTCGTCGGTAGGCTCGCCGAGCGCGATCCAGCAGAAGCCCGTGCGATCCTCGCCCAGTTCGATGCTTTCATCGAGCGCGATCGCCCGGACCCGCTTGCCTTCGTGGTAATAATAGGCGGCGATTACGCTCATGCCGGCTTCGCGGGGATCTGCAGGCCGCGCTGCACCGCGGGTCGCGCGAGCGCGCGTGCAAGCCACGCCTGGACGTTCGCATAGTCGTCGAGACCAAGTATGTCGCCAGCAGCGTAGAACGCGTCCAGCGCATTCACCCAGCCGATCGTCGCGATATCCGCGATCGAATAGTCGTCGACGATCCAGTCGCGACCTTCCAACTGGCGATCCAGGACCTCGAGCAGACGCTTGGTCTCGTCGACGAAGCGCTGCCGAGGCCGCTTGTCCTCGATATCCTTACCGCCAAATCGCAGGAAGAAGCCGAGCTGACCGAACATCGGGCCGATCGCCGACATCTGGAAGAACACCCAGGCAAGCGTCTCGTACCGTCGGGCAGGGTCGACGGGCATGAACTGGCCCGTCTTCTCGGCGAGGTAGAGAAGGATCGCCCCGGATTCCCATAGCGCCAGGGGCTTCCCGTCGGGCCCCGCCGGATCGATGATCGCCGGGATGCGGCCGTTCGGATTGAGCGCCACGAACGCCGGGTCCTTCGACTCGTTGTTCGAGATGTCGATGAAATGCGGCTCGTACGCCAGGCCGGTTTCCTCCAGCATGATCGAGACCTTGACGCCGTTGGGGGTGGGCGTGGCGTAGAGCTGGATGCGATCGGGATGCGATGCCGGCCAGCGTTGCGTGATCGGGAAGGACGAAAGGTCGGTCATAATCTGCGATCCTGGTGCTGCGGTCATGGAGGATTGCGGACCAGACCGCGCTGCGCGGTCGTTGCGTCTATTCCGCTGCGATCCCAGCCACAGGCTGCGCATCGGCAGCCGACTGGCGCTTCGGAAGCACCCAGCCCGGACGCACGAAGTGGCAGGTGTAGCCGTTCGGCCGCGTCTCCAGATAATCCTGGTGATCCGGCTCGGCTTCCCAAAACTCTCCGACCGGCACGACCTCGGTGACCACCTTGCCGTTCCACAGCCCGGAGGCATCCACATCGGCGATCGTGTCCTCGGCAACGCGCTTCTGCGCGTCGTCGACGTAATAGATGCCCGACCGGTAGGAGAGCCCCATGTCGTTGCCCTGGCGGTTCTTGGTGGTCGGATCGTGGATCTGGAAGAAGAATTCGAGGATGGCCCGGTAGCTCGTTATCGCCGGATCGAAGACGATCTCGATCCCCTCGGCGTGCGTGCCGTGGTTGCGATAGGTGGCGTTCGGAATGTCGCCGCCGGTGTAACCGACGCGAGTCGAGACGATGCCGGGCCGCTTGCGAATCAGATCCTGCATGCCCCAGAAGCACCCGCCCGCGAGAATGGCGCGCTCGTGCATGTTAAGCCTCCTCTGCCTGATCGAGATATTCGCCGTAGCCTCCGCTCTCCATCTCATCGCGCGGGATGAAGCGAAGCGACGCCGAGTTGATGCAGTAGCGCAGGCCACCGCGGTCGGCGGGACCGTCCGGGAACACGTGGCCGAGATGGCTGTCGGCGTGCACCGACCTGACTTCGGTCCGGACCGTCCCGTGCGTGGTGTCACGGACCTCGTTCACGTTTGCGGGCACGATCGGCTTGGTGAAGCTGGGCCAGCCGGAGCCCGACTCGTATTTGTCGGTCGAGGCGAACAACGGCTCGCCCGATACGACGTCGACGTAAATTCCGGGCTCCTTGTTGCCGTCATACTCTCCGGTGAACGGCCGTTCGGTACCCGAGTGCTGCGTAACCCGGCGTTGCTCCGGGGTCAGTCGATCGACTGCGTCCTGCGATCTTTCAAACTTCATGATATCACTCAATACTTTTCAAGAGGAACGAAGGATCTACGTTCAGAAAATAGTATTCGTCATCATGCAGTGTATCGCAGTACCTCCTGGAATTATCCAATACGCCGGACGTATAGTTTCCATACCACCGATACTGTTCGTGCCGTGACTCAATTCCACGCGTACCGGGCTGCCATTTGAGCGATCTTGCGTATTTCGACTGGTGCGGTGGAACCGGAGACCGTCGCGATCACGACTTCACGCTCCAGGACGAACCCGTCGATCGGGCGCGTGACGAGGCCGTGCGCCGTGGCCGATCGCTCCGGAAGAATGCATATCGCGTCGCTGTCGGCGACGACCCGCTGCACCCAGTCTTCGCGGTCGGATCGAAAGCGGGGCTGCACGAGCACGTCCCGTCGCGCGAAGTGATCGCGGATCTCGTCGCGAAACTCGCATTTGAGGCGGTCGACGAACGGAAACCTGACCAGGTCTTCGCCGCGCACGATATCGCCGGCTGCCAGGGGATGGGTCGCGGAACAGCCGAGGACGAAGCGTTCGCGAAATAACGGGTGCACGCTCAACTTGAGGTCGGGCCGCGTTTCACGCGGCAGGATGCAGGCGTGGTATTTTCCCGACAGCACCTCCGATGCGTCCTCGTTCGACTGCAGCGAATGCAGCTTGATCTCGACCGACGGAACTTCCGCCAGCGCGCTCTCGAAAAACGCCGAGAACTCCTTTGGTCCGACGGTTGGCGCGACGCCGACGTCCAATACGCGGTGCCGTCCCATCGCCCAGTTCTCGGAATGATCGCGGACGCTCCTGACCGCCGCCGCCATGCGCCTGAATTCCGCCTCGACGTCCTGACCGAGGCCGGTAAGGCGGCTGTTCTTCCCGTCGCGGTGGATCAGTTTCCCACCGAGTTCCTCCTCCAGGCGATGGATCGCGCGGGTCAGACTGGGTTGTGACACGCTGCTCAGCCGTGCTGCCGCCGTGAAATTGAGCGTCTCGGCCAGGTTGATGAAGTAGCGGACCTGATTGAGTTCCATTGCCTCGACCCCTCAGCTGACTGCTTCTTCGTCCTCGGAGCGCGCCGTCGGTAAGAAGCCGGTATAAGTATGCTTGAGGCATATAGTTACGGTTCACTGTCATTGCTATATGCATGGCGCATATATTCATTTGGCGCAGCGACATGCGCTGGTTCCTCGCTGTTTTTCGATAGCTGGCATCAAGCGGGTACGACCGCGAACTTCCTGCGCTTCGTCCTACGCCTCGCGGTCTACGCCTCGCTCGAGCAATTCGGCATCGATAGGGCAGTTCGTGCACCCTTCGTGGCAACACAGGCGACAGATGCGGTAGGAGTGATTGAGGTTTTCGAGGCGGTCGCGCAGGACGCGTTCGGCGATGTCGGACAGGTTCTTCAGATCGTCCGGCGTGAGGATCGTCAGCCCTTCGGCAATGACCTGATCGCGGGAGGCCAAGACCTTGTCGCTGGAGATCTTGCCAGCGGGCGTAAGGTAGAGCGAACGCGTACGGCCGTCCGTCGAATGCTCCCGACGCTCGATCAAAGCTTCGCTCGCCAGCCGATCGACCAGGCGAACGGCCCCTGCATGTGAAAGGCCGACTCCGATTGCCAGCATGCGGATCGAGAGCCCGGGCTGGTGCGCGAGCAACGCGAGCGCCGATGCCGCAGGGCCAGCTTCCGGCGCTTGCGATGACGTCGCACGCATGATGTCGTCGCTGATCATGAGCGCGAATGCGCCGAAGACATTGCGATCTCGAGGACTATCCATCGCGAGATCCATATGTGCGCGAAGCATATAGGGCAAGCGATACCCCGATCGGACGGTGTTCGATAAAACGGAGCGATGCCGCCAGCCTCGTACGCCGTGAACTTCACCGCGCCGAACCGCAGAAACGTCAGCGCCGGTCTTGCCGTGCGGGGTCGGTAAAGCTGCGGAAGGTGATCGACCAGCGCGTCACCTCCATCTCGGCGATGCTGTGCTCCCAGTCGTAGCGCGCCTCGCCGCTGAGATGATACACCGACCGCGGCGCTAGCGGTACGGCGGCGCGGTCCAAGCCGCCGGCCTTGCGCCGCCGGAACCGCATCGTCGCTGGCACACCGAGCGAAATTCCGACGACATGCTCGAACACCGGCCGGTCGCGGTGCCAGCCGATCCCCGCCCCCGGATCGTACCGGATCAACAACGCCTGGACGAGCGCCTCCTCCGGCAGTTCCGCGAACGCGGCGGCGCGCTGGCGGATCGGCAGCAGCCAGTCGGGCAACGGATCGGTCGCACCGAACTGGCTCGTGTCGAAATCATAATGCCAGCCGAACGACTTGGTCCGCCGCTTGCCTAGCCAACCCTGGAACTGGAACGGCGCCAGGTCCTGTTCGTCGATCCGGGCGATCAGTGCCACCTCCTCGTCACGGCTGAGCAGCGCGTCGCGATACTCGAGCCCAGGCAGGACGGGCGTGCCGAAAAGGTCTGCGGTCGGATTTGCCATCGAGCGGATGTAGGGATGTGGGTGGCCATCGCCAGCCGAAAGCCCCGCGGTTGCTCATCCGACCGCCGCCATCTACCGCGGAGCGCGCTTGCCGGAGACTGACATGACCGCCCATCTCAAGATCGACTTCGTATCGGACATTGCCTGTCCGTGGTGCATCATCGGCCTGCGCGCGCTGGAAGAGGCGTTGGCCCGCGCGGCGGATGCGCTCGACGCGGAGATCGTCTTCCAGCCGTTCGAACTCAATCCGGCGATGCCCGCTGGCGGTCAGAATATCGGCGAGCATATCGCGGAGAAATACGGGTCCACGCCCGAACAGTCGGCGGCGAACCGCGCAATGATCGTCGATCGCGCGCGCGACCTCGGTTTCACGATGGCGATGACCGAGACGAGCCGGATCTACAACACGTTCGACGCGCACCGGCTGTTGCACTGGGCGCAGATCGAAGGGGGCCAAGCGGCGCTGAAGCACGCGCTCTTCACCGCGAATTTGACTGATAATGTCGATCCAGGCGATCACCGCGTCCTGGTCGATGCCGCCGCAAAGGCCGGACTTGATCCCGTTGCCGCCGAAGAGGTGCTTCGGTCGTGACGCTATGCGGACGAAGTTCGCGCGGCGGAGGAACTGTGGCGCGCTCGCGGGATCAATGCGGTGCCGGCGATCGTGATCAACGACCGGCATCTGATCTCGGGCGGCCAACCGGTCGAAGTCTTCGAACAGGCACTACGGCAGATCGCCGCAGCGGGCTGATCTGGATCGGGTGGTCAGGCAGCGGGGTTGAGTTGCCTGACGCGTAATTGTCTCGGGCACACTGCACTGCGCCCGATCGACCGGAACAACGGAGGGCGCCCCGTCATCGCCCGGTCGAAGATCTTGCCGGGGCGGTACCCGCCCCGGCGCGCCTCAGTTCAGCGTCGTCATCTCGACGGGCTTGCCCTTGGTGGTCGGGTTGGACGCGTTCGCCTTGGGTGCCTTTTCGGCCTTGGGCTTGCGGACTTCCTTGCTCGATTTCTTCTGGCTCTTCGCCATCACGGCACCTCATGGGGCGGAAGGCCCCGCTGGGATGCTACACCTTTCGCAGGCGATACACCCGTCTTATCGCGGACCCGACGCAAGCAGGTCCAATGTTGCCTGGTCGTCTTCGTCACCGAAGAACCGGTCGAGCGCCGCGCGGAACGGCGAAGGATCGTCGGCAACCACGGCGAACAGCGTCATCGATGACCGCAACTTCACCGCGTCGATCCCGCCCAGGATCGCTTCGGCGGATCCAGACGCAGCCGCTACCGTCTGCGTGACCTCGATCAGTCGCGGTCCGAGTACCGGATGCGCGAGATACGCCCTAGCCTCGTCCGCCCCGGCAATTGCGTAGGTTCGCGCCATCGCGCTCTGCCCCAGTCCGGCGATCTGCGGGAAGATGAACCACATCCAGTGGCTGCGCTTGGCCCCGCGCTGCAACTCCGCCAGCGCCTGCGGATAGACGCCGTCCTGTGCCGTGACGAAACGATCGAGATCATGCTCCATGCACCCGAGATGGTCGCATTAGCCCCCCTCCGCAACCACGATGCCGGTCGATGCGTTGCAGGGAGGGTTCAGGAGATCAGGTGATGACGACGGTGCGATCATGAGGACGGCAATTGCAGTCGCGCTGCTCGCGGCGCCGCTTCTCGTCGGTGGATGCGGACGCAACGACGATCCCACCAAGACTGCAGCGCCCAGCGGCTTCACCCCGCCCGAGACCCGCGCGCCCGCGCCGATCGCAGGCCAAGCGCAGACCACGCCGATCACCGCCTATGTCGGCAAATACCCGCATGATGCGGTCGACGGCGTCGATTTCTACGATCGCACCGACGTTGCGACCGGCCTCGTCAATGCGGTCGGCGATGCGAAGCTGCGCGAGATGATCCGCGGTCGATCGGGGCCGGCAACGCCCGTGTTCAAGATGGGCGACCGCGTCGCCTCCTGGGGCTGCGAGGAGCATAATTGCGGCGACCACAACTGGACGGTGATCGTCGACCCGAAGCGCGGCAAGACCCAGGTCTGCTACCACGACGCAGCCAAGATGGGCCCGCAGAGCGACTGGTATGATGGCGCGGCCCCCGCCCGTCGTGCCGAAACCTGCCCGTCGGAAGGATAAGCCATGCTCGAACACATCCCCGCCTGGCTTGGCCACGCGATGAGCGGCTTGCGTGCCGGTATCGACAAGCTTGCGATCGTCCAGCTCGGCGAGAACTTCGAGACGTTGACCCTGACTAGCCCGGCGTTCGCGCACGAAGCACGGATGCCGCCGCGCTTCACCGCGGACGGGGAAGGCGTGTCGCCACCGCTTGTGTGGAGCGAACCGCCGGCAGGGACCGAGCGCATGGTATTGATCGTCGAGGATGCCGATGCTCCGGCGCCGCAACCCCTGGTGCACGCAATCATCTGGGGACTCGAGGCGGATGCGGGACAACTAGCCGAAGGCGCGATTGCTGCAGACGGTGAGGGCGACGCGAAAGGTCGCGACGTCGGTCGCAATTCCTATATGCGCGAGGGCTGGTTGCCGCCCGATCCGCCCAGCGGTCACGGCGAGCATCGCTATGCGTTCCAGGTCTTCGCGATTGGCGCAGGCGCAGGGGATGTCGGCGCGACACCCGGGCGCTCGGCGGTAGTCGAGGCCATCAACGGGCATGTGCTGGCGGCAGGGCTGTTGATCGGAACCTATTCGCGTGAAGAAGAGGCCCCCGTAGGGCCGGTGGGATTGGCCTCGCCCGCCTGACTGTGACGCTCGGCAGGCGCCTCGTCGTTCAGGCGAGCGCGCCGCCGGTCTGTGTCGCGATCAGCAGGATGGTGGTGGAAAAGGCGATGAGCCCGATGAGGATGCTGCGATTCATGATGATGGGTGTCCTGCTCAGGCGATGGGGATGATCGGGACAGCAGTGCCGACTGCAATGGCTGCGAAGAACAGTGCGCCGACGAGCGAGAAGGCGATGCGCTGAGCGGTTTCGAAACGGATCGGCATGAGATTTTCCTTCGATGGTCGGGCGCCGGACCATCCGGCTGCCGATATCGAATGATTTGCATGGCGCGTGCCAGTTTCTTACCTCGTTGATTTACCAAGATTTCTTGTTTTTGCGAGAGCCGGGTTGGTGAAAATTACCACTTGCTGGTCGCACATTGCGCCAACTCCCGGGATTAACCCGCGCAGACCCGATCTCGGCCATTCTTCTTTGCCGTGTAGAGCAGCTGGTCGGCACGCTGGAACGCGGTTTCGGCGGCTTCGTCGGCATGGATCGCGGTCACGCCCGCCGATACGGTGATGACGCCGAGCGCGGTGTCTGTCTCGCGGTTGCGGAAGCGTTTGCCAGCGACCGTCGAGCGTACGGCATTGAGCATGTCGGCAGCTTCGGCCAAGGCGATCCCGCCGATCAAAACCGCGAACTCCTCGCCTCCATGGCGGACGACGAGGTGCGGGGCGCATTCGGCCGTCATCGCCTGGCCGATCGCGGTGAGCACGCGGTCGCCGACCCCGTGGCCGTGCAGGTCGTTGATCCGCTTGAACCGGTCGATGTCGCACAAGGCCAGGCAATAGGGCCCCGCGTTCCGGTCGCGCGTCGCGAATGCTTCCTCGAACGCGCGTCGATTGGGCAGGCCGGTCAGTACGTCGCGACGTGCCGTATCGCGCGCTTCGATCAGCTTCGACCGCAGCGAATCCGTCTCTGCGGTCGCCGCCGCCAGCCGCACTTCGCTGTCGTGAATACGGGCGATCATCGCACTGGTGATTTCGGCGATCTCGTCGATCTCCGCCAATTGCGCGATCGATGCCGCGCTCCTGGCCAATTCGCGGCCAAAGCCATGCGTCTCGGCCTGCATCGTCCGCACGATCTGCACGAAGCCATCGACCTGCTGCTGCGTCTCGATCACGAGCGCGATCGCGGTATCGGGTGTCTGATCGGGGTTGGTGTCTGCAGCGCCGTTGGTCCGCCGCGATCGGCCCGACGGGGGCTCGTCGATGACCGTTCCCCCGAGTCGCTCGATATCCGATCGGGTGAGACGAACGCCGTCCTGCGTCAGCGCAGCAACTTGCGCGGCCAAATCGCTCCCGGGTGCCGACATCACGGCATAGGCAAACGCGTAATGCGCGGGATCGGGGCTCAGCTTCTGCTCGTCGAGAAACGCGCCGATCCGCTCGAACAGCGTCGTGTCAGGTCTTGCGCCCCGTATCGATCCGGCCACTCGTACGTCGCGCATGTCATCCCCCGCGTCCCCGCCAAAGCGATAGACCCGAAAGCGTTATCATAATGTCACCGGACCGGCAGGTATTTGCCGGTCCGGTATCGATCATTACTTGCCCGTCAGCTTCTGGACCGCAGCCAGCGTCGTCGAGACATGCGCCTCGGGGTTCATCTCGTCATGCACGAACGCGATGCGGCCGTCCTTGGCGATGACGTAGCTGGTGCGCTTGGTGATGTCGCGCCCGGCCATCTGCTTGCCGAGCGCGACGTCGTAGCCCTTGACCACGTTCGGCCCGGCGCTGGCGACCGCGAACTTGCCCGCGCACTTCTCAGCGGAGAACTTGCTGAGCGTCTCGACATTGTCGGCCGACATGCCGATCACGGTCGCGCCTGCCTTGGTGAACGCCGGGATCGCTTCCGCAAAAGCATGCGCCTCGGCGTTGCAGCCGCCGGTGTAGGCCGCCGGGAAGAAGTAGAGCACGACCGGGCCCTTCTTCAGCTGTTCGGCGAGGTGGACGGTAAAAACCTTGCCGGCGATCGCGCCGCGCGTGGTGAAATCCGGAGCCTTGGCGCCGGGTGCGAGTGCCGCCAGCGCAGGCGCCGCGACGAGGAGGGCAGCGGCAGTGGCAAGTGTCGAGACGAGGCGCATGGATGATACTCCGGTTGGATTGCAATGACCTACGCTGGCACGAACGATCCGTCCATTGCCCGTGGCGCTTGCGCTCGATAGGCTGGAAATATGCCAGTAACCCAAGCCGATATCGATCTCGCGCACCGCCTCGCGGATGCTGCGGGCCACGTCATCCGACCCTATTTCCGCCATGAGCACGGCGTCGAGATCAAGGACGACCAATCTCCCGTCACCCGCGCCGACCGCGAGGCCGAATCGGTGATGCGCCGGTTGCTCGACGCCGAGCGCTCGGGCGACGGCATCATCGGCGAGGAGTTTGGCGAGAAGACGGGCGTCACCAACCGCAAATGGGTGCTCGACCCGATCGACGGCACGCGCAGCTTCACCGTCGGGCGCGCGATCTTCGGGACGTTGATCGCGCTTGTCGAGGATGGCTGGCCGGTACTCGGGATCATCGACCAGCCGATCCAGCGCGAGCGTTGGGTCGGTGTCGCGGGGCGTCCGACCACTTTGAACGGCGTACCGGTCCGTACCCGCACCTGCCGCGAACTGGCAGGATCGACGATCGCCACCACCAGCCCGCATCTGTTCGACGAGGTCGACGTGCCGCATTACTTGGCGCTGGTCGCGGCGATCTCGGGCGGCAACCCGCGGCAAGGTCCCGTATATGGCGGCGACTGCTACAATTACGGCCTGCTCGCTAGCGGCCATCTCGACGTGGTTTGCGAGTCAGGCCTGAAGCTCTACGACTTCGCCGCCCTTGTGCCGGTAGTTGAAGGCGCCGGCGGCCGCATGTGCGACTGGAACGGCGACCCGCTGACCGCAGACAGCGAAGGTCATGTGCTCGCGATCGGCGACCCCGCGCGAATGGACGACGTGCTCGAGGCGATGCACCGGTTGCAGGATGACGGGCACGATCACGATGCCCATGACGGCCACGACCACGGCTAAAGCTTCCCCTCCCGCCCGCGGGAGGGGTCAGGGGAGGGCACGACGTACGTACTGGCGTCCGGCACGCGATCAGCCCTCCCCACTTCCGCAAGCGGGAGGGGCAAAAGACGTCACCGCAAACCGCAACGCCCCCACATCATCACCCCTCGCCGTCATCCCGGCGGACGCCGGGACCCATGGACACGGAGCGCTATCCGTCTGGGCGGACCCAACCATGGGCCCCGGCGTCCGCCGGGGTGACGGGGTTGGTGTGGTGAGGAGTAAGTGCTTAGCGACGGCAGCGTCGTAGCCAAGCCGCTATCCAGCTCGAACGCCGCGATCCGGCTTGAACAGCGCATGTACTTCATATCTACGTGGGACACCGGACACCGGACACCGGACACCGGACACCGGCAGCAACCGGCCCGTATGTTCACCACCAAGCCCCGCTCTCACACACTCATCCGTCATCCCGGCGGACGCCGGGACCCATGGACACGCAACGCTAACCGCCTGCGCAAGCCCAACCATCAGAACCGACGCCCGCCTGACGCCAGGATAAGTGAGCTAGGGAAGGGGGGGGCGTACCATCCTCCCCATCCCCTCAGAAGATCCCCAGAAACTTCTTCCGCTGCCCCTTCCGCTCCGCGTCAGACGTCTTCCCGTCCTCGGCCTTGGCGGTCGTCCCATGCCCCACGTCGTCACGCGGCTGGCCCTTGGTAGTCCGCTGCGCCGCCGCCGTAGCCCCGGAGAGCACCGGCCCGCACGCGGTAGACTTCGCATCGCCGACATCGACGAACGCCAGGATCCCCGCGACCGGCGTCGCCACCAACGCCAGCCCCAGTCCGCTCCCGACCCGCGCAAGCAGATCCTTCGAGATCACGCTGAGCTTAGGCGCCGCAAACAAACCGCCGACCCCGACCGGCGACTGCCCCGCGAACAGGCTGAACTTCTTCGAATCCGCCCGAAACGCCAGATCCACCGCCTCGTTGCGGAAGCTGAAACCGCCACGGCCAACGATCACGTTCTTGCGCGTGTCGATCAGGATCGGGTCCGCCGCCGCGACACCGCCGCGCACGGTAAAGCCGATCAGTCCGCAATTGATGTGTACCGGCTCGTCGAGCTTCCCCTGGAACATCCGCTGCGCGAACGTGCCGATGTCGAGTTCAGCCAACTGAACGTTGCGCACCGAAAGCGCCCCTGACGGCAACACGAACGCGATCCGCCCGCGCGACGACGCCAGCGAATCGTGGATCGAGTCGCCCCGGCCATCAAGTTTGATGCGACCCTTGACCGTACCCGTCGTCCCGGCCTCGGTCAGCCCATAGCCCTTGAGCAACCGCCCCAGCGGCGTCGGCGCAAGGCGGATATCGTACGAGACCGCGCTCGGCCGGGCGCGCGTATCGAAGATGACGTCCGAGGCCACGTTCCCGCGCGCCATCGAGAAGGTCAGCGGCGACAGCGCCAACCGCCCCCGCTCCAGGTCGAGCGTCAAGTCGATGTTCGAGATCGGCAGGTTGCGCGATCTCACCACGCCGATCGTCCATTTCAGGTCGGCATCGAAGATCTGCATCGTCGCGACTGGCAGATTCCCGTCGGGCAACAGGCGCTGTGGCGCGGCGCCCGTCGCGGCAGCGGCAGCCACTGCGCCGCGCGACTCGACGATGTCGGGATTGAAGCCGATGAACGGGGCCGCATCGATGATGTCGAGGCTTTTGGTCGTGAGCACCGAATCGAGATGGATGCGCGCGCCGTTGGTAATCGTCAGCTTGCCCGCAAGATCGGTCCGGCCCGCAAAGCCACGCAGGTGCGTGAAGGCGTATTCGTCGCCCTGCTTGATGAGTTGCGCGCGCAGTTTGTAGGTCCGCGTGTTCGGGATCGCGACGTCGATCACGCCCAGCAGCGTCGACAGGTTTGCGCCACGTGCGGTGACGGCGAGCGGCACGTTCTCGACATCGGCGATGCTCGGCAGCGTGCCCGCGACGTCGATGATGTTCCCCGCCGCCCGCGCCCGCGCGACCAGCTTGTTCTGCCCGCGATTGGCGGTCGCATCCGGCGACAGGAGTTGCGCCGTCACGGTGAACGGCGTCTCGCGCAACCGCCCCTTGCCCGTCAGTCCGACCGCGCGGCCGATCGTTGCATCGACCGAGCGGATGTCGGCGACCTTCAGGTCCGCCAGCACGCGCATCCGCGGATCGAGATAGCGGACCGTCGTGCCGGTCACCGTCGCCACGTCGATCCGCGGGAATTCGAGTGGCTTGCCACCCTTCTTGTTCGAGAACGTCCAGGTGTTCGCCGAATGCGCCGCGTTCCACTCCAGGTCGACCGCGCCGTTGACGAGATCGAGCCAGTAGAGCCGCCGCTTGCCGAAGAGCAGCGACAGCGGCGCGATCCGCGTGTCGAGCTTGTCCGCCTGGAACAAATTGGGCTTGCTCGCCCAGTCGGGATTCGAGAGCGTGAAATTCTCCGCGTACAGCTTGATGCGGAACGGCGCGAAATAGAGCTGGAAATCGCCGCGCACGGTCAGCGTCCGGTGCGTCAGCGACCCGACGACGCGCTCGAACGGATGCTTCAGGAAGCGCCCCTTGGTGATGTACAGCACCAGCCAGATCGCGACGACGACCGCGATGATCCCGAGCAGGATGTTGCGCAGTATCCGCCGCTTGCGACGTTTTTGCGCGGAGGCTGCTTCCGGGGCCGTGGAAGGGGTCTCGATCGGCTGCGTCGGGTTGTCGTCCATGCTTGGCCTATCGCACGACAGCCGCGTCAGTTCCACAACGGTTGATATGGCGGATCATTGCGTCTATGCGGCCCGCTTCCTCGAAGGGAACGCGTTCTACGAATCGCCCGGCCAGTGTGGGCTGCCGCGGCGATTTCAGCGTCCTCCTTCGTAACCGAAAGGATAAAAATGCCCAAGCTGAAGACCAAGAGCGGCGTCAAGAAACGCTTCAAGCTCACCGCCACCGGCCTGCTCAAGCACGGCGTCGCCGGCAAGCGTCACCGTCTGGCGCATCACAACGGCAAGTACATCCGTCAGAACCGCGGCACCAAGCTGCTGTCGAAGGCCGATACCGCAGCAGTGAAGGCCTGGGCGCCTTACGGCCTGCGTTGAGCTGAGAAGGAATTAGACAATGGCACGCGTAAAACGGGGTGTTACCACCCGCGCCAAGCACAAGCGTATTTTGGTTCAGGCGAAGGGCTATTACGGCCGTCGCAAGAACACCATCCGCATCGCCCGTCAGGCCGTCGAGAAGGCCGGACAGTACGCTTACCGCGACCGCAAGGTTAAGAAGCGCACGTTCCGTGGCCTCTGGATCCAGCGCATCAACGCTGGCGTCCGCGCCGAAGGTCTGACGTATTCGCAGTTCATGCACGGCGTGAAGCTCGCAGGGATCGAACTCGACCGGAAGGTCCTGGCCGACATCGCCATGCACGAGGGCGCTGCGTTCAGCGCGATCGTCGCCCAGGTGAAGGCGGCTCTCCCCCAGGCCGCGTAATTTCGCGACTAAGGTTAGGTTTGGGAGGGCGTCGGTGGGAGACCACCGGCGCCCTTTCTGCGTTCTGGCGGGGTGTTTGAGCGCTGGTGGAAGGCGATGTTTCACCATGCAAACCGCAACCGCAAACTCAATCCTCGATCCCTAGCCTCCGTTCCGCCTAAACCCCCATCCGTCATCCCGGCGAACGCCGGGACCCACGGTTAACGCGGACCCGGCGATAACGTGCTACCACCACCCGGCCCGCTACCGTGGGTCCCGGCGTCCGCCGGGATGACGGGGTTATAATCACGGATTTAAAAGATCCGGGACGCGGTGATCAGGGGAGCACGAAAATGCGCGAAACCTTTCAGCCGTGCGTCTACATCCTCCACTCCCGCCGCCATGGCACGCTCTACATCGGCGTCACCTCAAATCTCCTCGCACGCCTCGTTCAGCACCGAGAGGGGTTGATCCCCGGCTTCACTCGCCGGTACGGCATCAAGCGTCTCGCCTATTACGAGATGTTCGACACGATGGAGGCCGCGATCGTTCGCGAGAAGCGGCTGAAGGAATGGCGAAGAGCGTGGAAGATCGAGCTGATCGAAGCGCACAACGAAAATTGGGACGATCTGGGTATCGGCCTCGGGCTGCCCCGCCTGACCGAACCCGCCCTGGGAGTATGACGTGACGCAAGACCTGAACCAGATGCGCGACCACATGTTGACGGCGATCGCCGCCGCATCCGGCCTCGACGCGCTCGATGCGTGCCGGGTCGAGGCGCTCGGCAAGCAGGGCACGATCACCGCGCTGCTAAAGACGCTCGGCAAGATGACGTCGGACGAACGCCTCGTGCAGGGCCCGCTGATCCAGGGGCTCCGCGAAGCCGTCGCCAACGGCATCGCCGAGCGCAAAGCCACGCTCGAACGCGCCGCGCTCGACGCGCGCCTCGCCAGCGAAACGCTCGACATGACGCTCCCCGCCGACGCGACGCCCGCCGGCACGATCCACCCGGTCAGCCAGGTCATGGACGAACTCGCCGAGATCTTCGCCGACCTCGGCTTCGCGGTCGCGACCGGTCCCGAGATCGAGGACGACTGGCACAACTTCACTGCGCTAAATATTCCTGAGTCCCACCCGGCGCGTGCGATGCACGATACGTTCTATATGGCGTCGTCAGATGGTAAGTTAGACGACGCTGATGCGGGCGACGGTGAGCCCGCGAGGCGGATGCTCCTCCGCACGCATACCTCGCCGGTACAGATCCGCACGATGTTGAACCAGAAACCCCCGATCCGCATCATCGCGCCGGGCCGCACCTACCGCTCGGACTCGGACGCGACGCATACGCCGATGTTCCACCAGGTCGAGGGCCTCGTGATCGACAAGGGCATCACGCTTGGCCACCTGAAGTGGACGCTCGAGACGTTCGTGAAGGCGTTCTTCGAGCGCGACGACATCGTCCTCCGCCTGCGCCCGAGCTACTTCCCCTTCACCGAGCCGTCGGTCGAGATCGACGTCGGCTACACGCTGGTGAAGGGCAAGCGCGTCGTCGGCGGCGCCGAACCCGATGGCTGGCTCGAGATTCTCGGCTCGGGCATGGTCCACCGCAAGGTGATCGAAGCCTGCGGGCTCGACCCCGACGAATGGCAGGGCTTCGCGTTCGGCTGCGGGATCGACCGGCTCGCGATGCTCAAATACGGCATGGACGACCTCCGCCCGTTCTTCGACGGCGATATCCGCTGGCTCAAGCATTACGGCTTTTCGAGCCTCGACGTCCCCACCTTGTCCGGCGGAGTCGGCGCATGAAGTTCACCCTCAGCTGGCTCAAGCAGCACCTCGAAACCACCGCCACCCTCGACCAGATCGTCGAGGCGCTGACCCGCATCGGCCTCGAAGTCGAAGGCGTCGAGAACCCCGGCGAGAAGCTCGCCGCGTTCAAGATTGCCAAGGTCCTCAGCGCCGAACGCCACCCGCAGGCCGACAAGCTGCAGATCCTGTCGGTCGACGCCGGTAACGGTCCGCTCCAAGTCGTCTGCGGTGCCCCCAACGCACGCGCCGGCCTGGTCGGCGTGTTCGGCGCGCCCGGCACGTACGTCCCCGGCCTCGACGTGACGCTCAAGCTCGCCAGCATCCGCGGCGTCGAATCGAACGGCATGATGTGCTCGACGCGTGAGCTGGAACTCGGCGAGGATCACGACGGCATCATCGAACTGCCCGAAGACGCCCCGATCGGCACCGCGTACCCGGACTATGCCGGCCTCACCGACCCGGTCATCGACGTCGCGATCACGCCCAACCGCCAGGACTGCATGGGCGTCCGCGGCATCGCCCGAGACCTTGCCGCCGCCGGCCTCGGCACGCTCACACCCCTGACCATTCCCACCCCCTCCGTCATCCCGGCGGACGCCGGGACCCAAGGCGCGGCAGTGGCAGACGGCGAACTCGATCCCAGCCGTCGCGGCAATGACGGAGCAAGGACCGGATCCGGACCCGATGTCGCGACGCTAGACCCAGAAGGCTGCCCCGCCTTCTTCGCGCAGACCGTCACCGGCGTGACCAACGGCGAATCCCCCGAGTGGATGCGTCGCAGCCTCATCGCGATCGGCCAGAAGCCCATCTCCGCGCTCGTCGACATTACCAACTATCTGATGATCGACCTCGGCCGCCCGTTGCACGTCTACGACCGCGCCAAACTCTCCGGCGGCCTCGTCGCGCGCAAGGCAAAGGACGGCGAGCAGGTCGTCGCGCTCGACGGCAAGACCTACACGCTCGACGCGACCATGACCGTCATCGCCGACGACGCGGCCGTGCACGACATCGGCGGCGTCATGGGCGGCGAGCATTCGGGCGTCTCGGCGGACACCACCGACGTGCTGATCGAATGCGCGTATTTCGATCCCGACCACATCGCCCGCACCGGCCAGAAGCTGACGCTCACCTCCGACGCGCGCAGCCGTTTCGAACGCGGCGTCGATCCGGCGTTCCTCGAAGACGGCCTGGCGATCGCCACCGCGCTCGTCCTCCACATCTGCGGCGGCACGGCCAGCGACGTCACCCGCTCGGGCGAACCCCCGCTCGAACCCCGCGTGATCCACTACGATCCGCGCTTGAGCGCGGACCTCGGTGGCCTCCACGTCGCCCCCGAACGCCAGGCGCGGACCTTGTTGTCGCTCGGCTTCACGATCGGCGCGATCAAGAGCGCCGACGCGTTCAGCGACGCGCTGTTCTCGACGATCGAGGGCAAATGGCCGGTCACGATCCCGACCTGGCGCCGCGACGTCGACGGTCCCGCCGACCTCGTCGAAGAGGTCGTCCGCATCGAGGGCATCGACAATATCCCCTCGACGCCGCTCCCGCGGATGCCCGGCGTCGCCAAGCCGACCGCCACGCCCGAGCAGAAGCTCGAACGTCGCGCACGCAGGGCGGCCGCTGCCCGCGGCCTCGACGAGGCGGTAACGTGGAGCTTCCTTTCGGAGGCCGAAGCTGCGCCGTTCGGTGGGGGCGCATGGACGCTCGCCAACCCGATCAGCGAAGACCTGAAAGTCATGCGCCCGTCGCTGCTCCCCGGCCTGCTTGCAGCGACCGGCCGCAACCTCAAGCGCGGCCAGCAGAGCGTCCGCCTGTTCGAGATCGGCCGCCGCTACCTGGCCGAAGCCGAGCGCGCGACGCTAGGCGTAGTCCTCGCCGGCGACCGCCGCCCCCGCGGCTGGCGCGATGGGAAAGCAGCGACCTTCGACGCGTATGACGCGAAGGCCGAAGCGCTGGCGCTTCTCGCCGCGTCGGGCGCGCCGGTCGATAACCTGCAAGTCATGCCTGTCCTGAGCGCAGCCGAAGGGGGTGAGGCCGGCGATGCATGGCACCCCGGCCAGTCCGGCACGCTACGCCTCGGGCCGAAGACGGTTCTGGCAAGCTTCGGCATGCTCCATCCGTCGGTGCTGAAGGCATTCGACCTCGACGGCGCGGTCGCTGCGGTAGAAGTCTACCTCGACGCGATCCCGCCCAAGCGTGCGTCTGGCTTCGCGCGTCCGGCCTACACGCCGCCCGCGCTGCAAGCCGTCCGCCGAGACTTCGCGTTCCTCGTGCCGGCGGCGCTCGCCACCGACACGCTGGTCCGCGCGGTCAAGGGGGCGGACAAGGTCGCGATCGTCTCGGCCCGCGTGTTCGACGTGTTCACCGGGCAGGGCGTCGAAGAGGGCCATAAGTCGGTCGCGGTCGAGGTCGTCCTGCAACCGACCGCCAAAAGCTTCACCGACGACGAGATCAAGGCGATCGCCGATAAGGTGGTCGCAGCGGCGGCAAAACAGGGCGCGAGCCTGAGAGGATAACGCTCCCCCAAACACAACCCCGGCGAAGGCCGGGGCCCAAATGGCAAGGCCGGTGTAACGGAGCGATGCGCGCAGTTGGCGACGTTTCCCAATTGGGCCCCGGCCTTCGCCGGGGTGGAGTGAGGTGAGGTGGAGTGGGGTGAGCGTTTTAGAGCCTCGCGCGTTTGAGGCTCACGGAAGGAACCCCATGACCGACCTGATCACGATCGCCAACGACCACCTCACCGCGCAGATCAACCCGCACGGTGCAGAGCTCACCCACCTCCACGACGCCGACGGCCGCGAACTGATGACCAACGCCGACCCGGCCTTCTGGACCGGTCACGCCCCGATCCTCTTCCCCGTCGTTGGCGTCGTCAACGAAGGCGTCATCCGCCTCAATGGCACCGCCTACCCGATGCAGAAGCACGGTTTCGCGCGCCATTCGACGTTCGACGTTGTCGCGCAGTCGGAAACCTCCGCCACCTTCCGCCTTACCGACAGCGACGAAACCCGGAAGGCCTACCCCTTCGCGTTCGCCCTCGACCTCGTCTTCACGTTAGACGGCGCGACGCTGACGCTCGAGGCGCACATCCACAACCGCACCGACGCGCCGATGCCGGCTAGCTTCGGCTTCCACCCCGCCTTCGCCTGGCCGCTCCCCTACGGCGAAGCCCGCGCCGACCACCGCATCACGTTCGACGCCGACGAGCCCGGCAAGCTGAAGGCGATTAGCCCCGACGGCCAGATCGCCGTCGACGAGCGCCCCTCGCCGGTCGAGGACCGCGTCATCGCCCTGCGCGACGAGCTCTTCGCCAAGGATGCGCTGGTCTGGGACCCGATCCATTCCGACGCGGTCACCTATGGCGCAGAGACCGGCCCGCAGTTGCGGATCGCCTTCCCCGACACGCGCAAGCTCGGCATCTGGACCAAGCCCGGCGCGGCCTATGTCTGCGTCGAGCCCTGGCACGGGATCGCCGACCCCGAAGGCTATACCGGCGATTATCGCGACAAACCCGGCGTGTTCGAGATCCCCGCCGGCGGTACGAAGCGCATCGAAATGAGCGTGACGCTGGTCCAGGAGCACTGACGAACTCCCCTTCCCTGAAAGGGAGGGGCAGGGGGTGGGTGGGTTTCCGTATCGCGGCACGGTTGCGGCCAAAGCTGACCGACCCACCCCCAACCCCTCCCTTCCAGGGAGGGGAGAGCGTTCCGGTTCGGGCAAACGTAGCGTTTCCTTTAGGACACCGAGGGGCGCTCGCGCCGCACGGCAACACCAGCCTCGCTCACACCCCTCTGTCCTACACGCCCCACATCTGCCAAGAGCGGCGCTAAGCCCGCCGCGTTCTCCAACTGCATCCCGCCGCACCGCGCGCGGACTGCAGCTAGGCCTAACCCGGCCTAACCTTCTTTTCCCAGCCAAGTCCGACGACTCGGCTCACCGGACCCACGCCATGACCCAATTTCCTCGCCGCACCTTCGCGATCATCTCGCATCCCGATGCCGGCAAGACCACGCTGACCGAGAAGCTCCTGTATTTCGGCGGCGCAATCCATCTCGCCGGCGAGGTAAAGGCGCGCGGCCAGACCCGCCGCGCGCGCTCCGACTGGATGAAGATCGAGCAGCAGCGCGGGATCTCGGTCACCTCGTCGGTGATGACGTTCGAGCGGCAGGGCATCACCTTCAACCTGCTCGACACGCCGGGCCACGAGGATTTCTCCGAAGACACGTATCGCACGCTGACCGCAGTCGACTCGGCGGTGATGGTGATCGACGCCGCCAAGGGCATCGAGCCGCAGACGCGAAAACTGTTCGAGGTGTGTCGCCTGCGCAACGTGCCGATCATCACCTTCGTCAACAAGGTCGACCGCGAGGGCCGCGATCCGTTCTCGCTGCTCGACGAGGTGGCCGAGATGCTCCAGCTCGACGTGTGTCCAATGAGCTGGCCGGTCGGGATGGGCGGCGAGTTCGAGGGCGTCTACGATCTCTACGCCAACACGCTGAGCCGCCCCGAAGGCGACAGCCGCGAGTTCATGGGCAAGGCGATCCCGTTTACCGGCATCGACGATCCCGAACTCGCCAAGATCCTCAGCCCGGAAGCGATGATCCGCCTGAACGACGAAGCCGAACTCGCGCAGGGCGGCTATTCGAGCTTCGACCCCGAGGCCTATCGCGCGGGCAACCTGACCCCGGTCTATTTCGGCTCGGCGCTGAAGGACTTCGGTGTCGCCGAACTGATCGCCGCGCTCGCCGACTACGCCCCGCCGCCACGCGCGCAGCCCGCCGAGCCCGCCCCCGTTTCGCCGGACGAGCCCGAAGTCACCGGCTTCGTGTTCAAGGTGCAGGCGAACATGGACCCCAACCACCGCGACCGGATCGCGTTCATGCGGCTATGCTCGGGCGTGTTCAAGCGCGGCATGAAGCTTACGCCCACCGGCCACGGCAAGCCGATCGCAGTGCATTCCCCCATCCTGTTCTTCGCGCAGAACCGCGAACTGGCGGACGAGGCATTCCCCGGCGACATCATCGGCATCCCCAACCACGGCACGCTCCGAGTCGGCGACACGCTTAGCGAAAAGGCCGCGATCCGCTTCACCGGCCTGCCGAACTTCGCGCCGGAAATCCTGCGCCGCGTCGTGCTCAAGGACTTCACCAAGACCAAGCAGTTGCGCAAAGCCCTCGACGACATGGCCGAGGAGGGGGTGACGCAGGTGTTCTACCCCGACATCGGCTCGAACTGGATCATAGGCGTGGTCGGCCAACTCCAGCTCGAGGTGCTGCTGTCGCGCCTCGATGCGGAATACAAGGTCGCGGCGGGGCTGGAGCCTGCGCCGTACGAGACTGCACGCTGGATCTCGGCGGAAGACCCGCTCGAACTCAAGACCTTCGCCGAGATCAATCGCGGCGCCATGGCCAAGGACCGCGACGGCAACCCCGTCTTCCTCGCCAAAAGCGCATGGGAAGTGAACTACATCGCCGAGCGCTACGCTAAGATCCGCTTCGCCGCGACACGCGAGCGGTAGGATACCGGATCGGCCGGCAAGGTCTTCTAAGGCTGCTAAAAGTCTTCGACCCTTGTCGGCCGCGGTTGCAAGATTACAATGTCTGGTCCGTCTTGCCCGGCGACCGATAATGGCGCCGCTCCATCAGGCGCCTCGCGGGATTTTCCCGCAGAAATTTCATTACCCAGTTGTCGCGTTTGATCGGCTTGCGATGCCGATGGCGCCGCGCGCCGTAACGTCTGGTACGCGCAAGCTTTTGTTGCCACCGCACCACGCCTGCAATGGCGGCAACGAGTATAACGCCCGCAACCATGACTTGAACGTTCATCTATCGGCCCCGCTTCCAATAGACTGAGTATCAAATATCAGACTGATTTGTAATTAAATTGTGCGTCATGCTCAAGTTAAGACGTAACTCTCTGAGTAGGCTGCCCTAATATTGTCGGAATAGCGATAGCTGAGAAATATCAACTAACCGCGTTATGTAGATAAAACTATCCTACATCAACGGGCTTGTTGAGCCGAAAGGCGTTGATAACGGGTACTTATCAATAGTCGTGGGGCTAACTTGCGGAGTTCGCAACTGGCCAACCGGCTTGATCGGAGCAGCAACAGAAGGGCCGAGGTGGTTCGCACCACCCCGGCGCATCTCAATTAGTGCTTAGGCTTGGCGGCGAATGCTGCCTTGAGCCGCGCGATCGCCAGCGTGTTTGCATCCTGCGCACCACGCACGACCATGCCCATGCCGAAGAACTCGTGAGTCACGCCCGGAAAGGTGCGCTGCTCGACCTTGTCGCCCGCCGCGCGCATCGCCGCTGCGAGTGTCTCGCCGTCGGAGCGCAGCGGATCGATCTGCGCGTTGATGATCGTCGTCGGCGGCAGGCCGCGCAGGTTTGCCTTCACGAGGTTCAGCCGCGGGTCCTGCGCATCGGCAGGATTGGTCTGGTAATAATAACCGAACCACTTCAGCATAGCGCCGTTCAGCGGCTTCGCATTCGCCGAATCCATCCGCGACGGCAGCGTCATGCTGCTGTTCGCGATCGGGTAGACCGATACGATGTGCAGCGGCGTGGTAAGCCGGTTGTCGCGCGCATAGATTGCCGTCGCGACCGCTAGATTGCCGCCGGCGCTCTCGCCTGCGACCGCGATCTTGCGCGGATCGCCACCCCAGCTTGCCGCATTCTGCAGCGTCCAACGATAGGCCGCGGCTGCGTCGTCATGCTGTGCCGGGAACTTGAACTCCGGTGCATGGCGATACTCGACCGACACGACGATCGCGCCCAGCTGTTTGGCGAGCAAACGTGGTGCAGCGTCGTAGGTGTCGACCGTCGCGATCACCCAGCCGCCGCCGTGATAATAGACGACGACCGGCAGGTTCTTGGCGTTGGCGAGCGATGCCGGCTTGTAGATCCGGGCGAACTGGTTCGCGTCGCTGCCATAGGGCACGTCGCGCGTCGTCACCGTCGCGTCGGGCGTCGCCGACAGGCCGTGCTTGATCATGACCTGCTTGGCGCCATCGGCTGCCGACGGCTGCATCCGCGCGACGGCTGGCGTGAGTGTCTCGATCGGCTTGCCACCGAGCGCGGCGAGCTGGTCGAGCACGGCCTGCATGTCGGGTGCTGCCTTTGCCGGCTGGGTCGCGGTCGGTGCGGGTGGCGGCGGTGGTGGCGCATCGACCGACCGTGCGGACTGCGCAATCGCGCCGCTCGTCAGGGCGATACCCGATGTCGTGATCAAGGTCGCGGTAGCGAGCGCCATCAGCGTGCGCGATGATCGGTTGGTCATGCGGTATGGTATCCTGTTTCGAGTGCCCCCACTCGCCGCTTAGAACCGCGTGATCGGGTTTCCGTTCCCGCAGGGCGGCGTAACCAGCGATATTCACACGTTCTTTTGGCCGCCGAAGCGACTCTTCGACGTATCAGAACGGCGCAGCGCGTCCTTCTACCCAAGTCTCGACGACTCTATCGACGTCGGCGATCGAGCGGGATGGGTCGCCATCGACTACCAGCAAATCGGCGCGCGTTCCGGCCACAATCATGCCGCGATCGCGCAATCCGAGCAGGTCCGCGCCCGCAGCCGTGGCAACCCGCACGGCCTGCGCCGGAGTTAGTCCCGCCTCGACCATCAGCGCGAGTTCGCGGTGTTCGGCGATGCCCGGCACGCGCACCGCGCTCGCACCACTGTCCGTGCCGAACCCGATCTTCACGCCGGCGTCGTACAGCGTCTTCAGGTTGCGCAGGTTCATCGCCAGCGATTTCCGCGCATCGGCCGTCTTCGGATCGGCCAGGATCTTCGCACGCCACGCCGGATCGTCGACCTGTTGCGCGAGCGCCGGCGACAACGCGGCGCGGGCGAACGGCGTCTGCGTCCACGGTGCGCGATCGGCCCAGGCGAACGTCGCCTCGTCGAGTTGTAGCGTCGGGATGTACCAGATGCCCTTCGCCTTCAGCGTCGCGACGAACGCAGGGGGCACCGGCGTGTCGCGGATACCGTGCGCGATGATGTCCGCGCCCGCCGCGACGATCGCCTCCGCATCCGCGAGATCGTGGATATGCGCCGCCACGCGCAGCCCGCGCGCGTGCGCCTCGGCGATCACCGCTCGGTAGACGGCAGGGCTCATCTTGACCGGTACGCTGCCGCCGAAATCGTCGAGCCACAGCTTCACGAGATCGGTCTTCTCAGCTGCCATCATCGCGACCGCCTTGCGGGCTTCCTCGGGGGTCGAGGGCCGGAACAGCTGGTCCGGCCCGACCTTCAGCATCGCCTGCGGTGGCGCGCCATTGGGAACGCCGATCCCCTGCATCACGCCGAACAGGTCCGCGCCGTCGATCCGTCCGGCATGCGCGTCGGCGCGTATCCCGACGAACGCCGGACCGTTGTTGCCGAGCGCCGTAACCGTCGTCACGCCGTAGCGGCGATACTGGGCGAGCTGTGCGACGATGTTGGCGCGCGTGTAGTTCTTCGCGCCCGTCTCGGTGCCGCTCACCTGTCCGACATGGCTGTGGTCCGAGACGAGGCCGGGCATAACGGTCCGTCCCCGATAGTCGCGTCGTTCCGCGCCCGCCGGCACCGCGACCTTGCCCGCCGCAACGATCCGTCCGTTTGCGATCACGATGGTCGCATCGTCCACTGGTGCGCCGCCGCGCCCGTCGATCAACCGGACACCGGTCAGCGCGATCGTCTGCGCGGTAGCGGATCCGGCGGTGAGGGCCGATGCCGCGAGAGCGATCGTGCAGAGGCGAGCGGAGATTTTGGTTCGGCGCACGATGATGTCCTTCTCGGGAGGATGCGCCGATGGGACGCTATATCCCTGAAACGTCAGCGGATGACGCCCGTTCCGATCCGTGTCCGTCAACGCCGAACGCGCGCGACCTTCAGCGCAATCCGGACCGGCTGCATCGTCTCGACTGGCTTGAACGACAGCAGCATCACCAGCGCGACGCCAGCGATCGACGCCGCGCCGAGGAACCGCACGAACCGCTCGCCGGTCAGTGGCGCGCCACAGTGGAACAGCGCCACCGCGAGCACGAGCGCGGCGACAATTCGCAGCACGCGGATCGCGGACGGCGCAACGATCCCGAGGTCCCGCCGGTACTTGAACGCGGTCGCCGCCAGCAGCAGCCAGCCGAAGAAGCACAATATCGTAGCTTCAAGCATGAACGGTCTCCGAGAGTGTTTTGCGGATCTTTGCGACGGGTTTGCTTCGGGCCGAGCGCCATGCACCGAGCGCCAGCAGCGCGGCGACCGCGAGCATGGCGAAGTCGAACGCCGCGAACAGCGTGTCGCCGGACAGCATCGATCCGGGCAGCCCGCGCGATGTGGTGAGCGTATCGGCCACCGGGATCGCCGCGAACGCGAGCGCGCCGATCGCGAACCCCTCGGTCCACGCGCGGCGCGCCGGTCGCAGCAATTGCAGGAGCGCAACGCCGCCCCATACCCAGAACATCGTCGCGACTTCGGCATCGGCGCGGTTCGCGGCGTCGGCCGGGATCAGGCGGTTGGCGAGCAGATAGGCGGCCATTCCGATCGGCAGGCCGGCGATAACGCCGATGTTCAGCCGCTCGACCAGCTTCAGTCCGAAGAACGGCGCCGCACCCGGCTTGCGACGCTTGGCGGTCCACAGCAGCAGCCCGGTTCCGACCATCGCCGCGCCGGTCAGCCCGAGCACGAAATACGCCCAGCGCAACGCCGGGCCCGCGAATTGCGCGACGTGCAGCCCGAGCATCACGCCCGCAGTGGCGAGCGCGGGCCCGACATCGGCGGCGCCCTCCAGGAACCGTCCGTCGCTGCCCGCATAGGTGACCGACGGCCCGCGTCCGTTGAGCGACGCGCTCGAATGACGGTACAGCGTGACGGTGCTCGCGGCATCGTTAGGATTGCGCACCACGACCGTCGCCACGGACGCACCGAAGCGTCGCTCAGCATCGGCGACCAGCGGGCCGATCGGCACCAGCCGAGCCAGCGTACCCGCCGCCTCGCGCTCGGTCGGCGTGCCGAACGCGGCTTGCGCGAAATCGGCAGGCTTTGCGTAGTTCGCGACGACCGGCCACGGCATGTACATCGCAACCAGCGTGATCAGCCCGGTATAGGTGATCATCGCGTGATATGGCAGCGCCAGCACCGCGGACACATTGTGCGCGTCGAGCCAGCTACGCTGCCCCTTGTTCCAGCGCAGCGTGAAGAAGTCCGCAAAGATGCGCTTGTGCGTGATGACGCCCGATACGATCGCGCCGAGCATGAACATCGCGCACAGCCCGGCCAGCCAGCGTCCCCAGGGATGCGGCAATTGCAGCTGGAAATGGAAGCGATAAAAATGCTCCCCGCCGCGCGTCTCGCGAGCGTGCACGTCGTCACCGGTCGCGGGATCGAGCACGATCTCCGGCGCGCGACGCTTGACGGCCTTGGGGTCCGGCTTGCGCTGTTCGAAGATCCGCGTGACCGCAGTCCGCGCATCGGGAAGGTAGATGTACCACTGGATATCGTCCGCGCCGACGCGCTGCAGGTGCGTCACCGCAGTCTGCGCGGCGTGCGCGGTCGACACAGGCGTCGCGCGGAACTCGGGCTGCATCCACTGCGTGATCTCGGGCCGGAAATAGCTCGCCGTTCCGGTCAGGAACATCGCAAACAGGATCCATCCCGCCAGCAGCCCCAGCCAGCCGTGGATCCACGCCATGCTCTGGCGCAGCGTAGTTCCGACCGCCGACGTCATGGACGAACGCCGAGCAACCAGAGCAATCCGCCGCCAAAGGTCGCGATCCCCCACACTGCGGCCGCTACTCGCAAAAGCCGGTGTTCGTGAAAGCACCACAAGGCGATGCCGGCATAGATCGGGAACGACAGGATCATGCCCCAGCTCGTCGCTTCGACGCGCGCGATGGGCAGCAGACGGGCAATCAACGTCGCCAGCACCGCCGCCGCGGCATAGCCACCGACCAGTGCCGTAAGGCTTCGGAACGCCATGCTCCAGACGAGCGGGCGCACTCTTCGGCCCGAGGGAAAAGGGCCGGCTTTCAGGATCCGGCCGTGCATGAACATTTTGTCATTTTTCCTTGCCGTGCTTCCAAACCGCCTTTAGCGGGCTTTGCGAGTCATTATCAATATCAAAGTGGGTAGCGCTTATGCGGGGACGTTTCATGGTCGGGATGCTGTTGGGGACGGCGTTGGGCAGCATCGCAGTGCCGGCATTCGCGGCAGAGCATGTGCCTGCCCCGGCAGTCGTTGCCTCGGACGACCCCCCGCCGACGGACGATGCCATCCAGACCCGCAAGGACGAGATCGTCGTCAACGGCGAGCGGATCCGCAAGACCGGCAGCACGGGTACCAAGACCGAGACGCCGCTGATCCGCACGCCGCAGGTTATCACCAGTATCGACGAGAAGGAACTGACGCTCCGCAACGCGCTGTCGATCAACCAGGCGCTCGGCTATGTCGCGGGCGTCTCGCCCAACCAGCGCGGCAACGTCGCCACGCGCTACGACCAGCTCTACGTCCGCGGCTTCGCGCCCGGCCAGTATATGGACGGAATGCGGCTGCTCGGCGGCGTCTATTCCACGCCGCAGATCGACTTCCACCTCGTCGAGCGCGTTGACGTGATCAAGGGCCCGGCCTCGGTCCTCTATGGCAACTCGACCCCGGGCGGGTTGGTGAATCTCACCAGCAAGGTCCCCTACGCGGAGTCCGGCGGGCGGATCGAGCTGGCGGGCGGCAATTTCGACCTGTTGCGATCGGTGATCGACGTGAACCAGCCGCTCGACAAGGATCACAAATGGCTGTTCCGCGTCATCGCCGGCGCGGAACGGTCCGACGGGTTCGTCGCGATGACCGGCAACCGGCGCTATTATGCGCGGCCGATGCTGACCTTTGCGCCCGACGGGGCGACGAGCGTGACGCTGATCCTCAACTACCAGCGCGATCCGGAGTCTGCGTCGTACAGCGGCGTGCCGGTCTACGGCTCCGCGCTCGCCAATCCGTTTGGCCAGTTCGCGACCGACTTCAACGTGAGCGAGCCGGCGTACGAGGCGTTCGATCGCAAGCAGAAATCGGCGACGCTGCTGTTCCGCCACGATTTCAACGACCGGCTGAGCTGGGCGACCAGCGCGCGCTATCTCGACGTCGATCTCCATTATCGGCAGATCTACCTCTCCGCGTTCGCCACGACCGGCACGGGCGCCAATCGCAATACCGATTTCTCGACGATCGTACGTGGCGGCGGTGGGTCGGACGAGTCGTTCCGGACGATCACGATCGACAACCACGCGACCGCCAAGTTCGTGACCGGGCCGTTGCAGCACACGCTGCTCGCGGGCGTCGACTGGCAGAACAACCAGGGTAACAACGACCAGCAGTTCAACACCGGCGTCACGGGTAATCCGGCGACCAGCATCCCGAACCTGAACCTGTTCGCGCCCGTCTATGGCGGCGTGCAGCCGAACTTCCCGCTCACCCAGACGCGCAGTTTCCGCAAGATCGACCAGGTCGGCGCCTATGTGCAGGACCAGATCGCGATCGGCGCGCTGCAACTGATCGCGAGCGGCCGCTACGACTGGTACGACCAGACGACGGTGAACCGCAACGCCGCGGCAGGGGCGGCGAGCGGCGTGACGCGGCTCCACCAGACCGCGTTCACCGGCCGCCTCGGCGCGTTGTACGAGACGAAGGTCGGCCTCGCGCCGTTCGTCAGCTATTCGGAAAGCTTCGAGCCGCAGACCGGCACCGGCTTCGACGGAGCATCGTTCGTGCCCGTCACCGGCCGCCAGTACGAGGCGGGGCTGAAATACCAGCCACGCGGCACCAATGCGCTGTTCACGCTCTCCGCCTTCGACCTGCGCCGCCAGAACGTGCCGACGACCGATCCCGACGACCCGAACTTCTCTATCCAGATCGGCGAGGTCGCGGTGCGCGGCATCGAACTCGACGGACGGGGCGAGATCACGCCGGGCCTGACCGTCACGGTCGCCGGCACCTATACCGTCCCCGAAGTCACGCGAGGCACGCCGGTCGTCGGCACCGGCGACCAGCTGAGCGGCGTCACCGGCACCAAGCCGCTCGGCATATCCAAGTGGAGCGCGTCGAGCTTCGTCAACTACGACCTGTCACGTACCGGCGGCGGCGCGCTGTCCGGCTTCAATATCGGCGGCGGCGTGCGATATGTCGGCAAGTCCGACGGCACCGCGACTCGCGTGGAGGCAAACCAGACGCTCACCACCCGGTTCCAGTCACCGGGCTATGTGCTGGTCGACGCGGTGCTCGGTTACGATCTGGGCAAGTTCGACGAGTCGCTCAAGGGCATGAGCCTGACCGCGAACGTCGCCAACCTGTTCGACAAGCGCCACATCGCGAGCTGCTTCTTCGTCAACAGCTGTTACTTCGGCGCCTCGCGCACCGTCGTCGGATCGCTCCGCTTCAACTGGTGATCAGCGGACGTCGTCGACCGGCGCCGTCAGGATCACGCGCAGGCCGGGCATGTTGTCGTCCTGCTCGATCGTGCCCGACAGCCCGGCGACGATGGCGTTCATCATCCGGCTGCCAAAGCCGATCCGCGTCCCCGACTTGCCGACGCCCTGGTCCGCGACGATCAGGCGCAGTCGGTTGCGATGCTGTTCGAGGATGATGTGGATCGGGCCGGCATCGCCGCGATAGGCGTATTTGCTCGCGTTGATGACGAGTTCGGTCAGCACCAGCCCGATGTTCACCGCGCGATCGGTGGCGACGAGCACGGGGGCGAGATCGAGCGTCATCTGCGCCGCCCAGTCCTCGCCGAGCGAGGTCTGCATGTCGCCCGCGAGTTCCTCGATATAGCGCGACAGGTCGACCGACTCGACCTGGTCGTCGCGGTACAGCCGGCGATGCACCAGCGCGACCGCGGCGAGCCTTGCCTGCGCCTCGGCGAGATGCTCCTTCACCTTCGCGTCGTCGGACGATTTCGCCTGCAACGACAGGAACGCCGCGACCAGTTGCAGGCTGTTCTGCACGCGGTGATTGACCTCCTTCATCAGGACGTCCTTCTGCGCGATCAACGCATCCTTGTCGGCGAGCGTCCGTTGCAGGTCGGCGTTGAGCAGGCGCAATCGCTGGTTGATATGCGCGTCGTGGAACGCGCGGCGCAGGCGGTGCGCGGCCTCGATCTCCTCCCGCGTCCAGCGCCGCGATCGACCGCTGACCGCCTGTGTCCAGGATTCGAACGACGTGCGCGGGGTCAACACCGCGTTGGGATCGACCGACACCGCCTTGTGCGGATTGCCCGCCCATTCGACCTCTTCGATCTGCTCGGCCCGGAACCACAACAGCACCGCCCCCTCGTCGACCAAAGGCAGCGCGAGCAAGCCGCTCGCCTGGGCACGGTAAGCTTCGGCGCGGGGCAATAGTGCCGACAGTTCGTGCGTCGTGAACGGCTCGATCACGCCCCTCGTGCGAGCCCATGCGGCGAGATCGAGAATGTCGTCCTTGCCGGGACACGGCCCATCGGTATCGACGATCGTGCCCTCGACATAGGCGAAGCCGTCGCCGTCGAGCATCCGCCGGAGATCGTCGCGCAAGGTCGCGACGATGCTGCGTGGGGCCGGCTCGGTCGCGAGCTTGGGGATGACCGCATCCTCCGCCGCGCGCAGCCGTAGCCGTTCGCGGTACGTCTCCGCCTCTTCCTTTGCGCGGATCTGGCGCGCGAGCCCGCTGGCCAGGGTCGCCGACGCCGCACGGATGTCGGGGGTGAGGCCCTTCGGCGAGCCGTGATGGCACGCGATCAGGCCCCAGAGCAGCCCGTCCTTGACGATCGAGATCGACGCCGACGCCGCCACGCCCATGTTGGCGAGATAGCGCAGATGAATCGGCGACACGCTGCGCAGCGCGACGTCGCTCAGATCGAGCGTCTCGAACCCGGACGGGCGCAGCACCGCGGGCGCGTAGGCGATCGTCGGGATCGTCCGCGTCCGGTTGCGCACGTACAGCGCCCGCGCCTGTTTGGGGATGTCCGACGCGGGGAAATGGTGATTGAGGAAGGTGCCGAGCCCAGTCGCCTTGTCCTCCGCCATCACCCGGCCCGCCTCGTCGTCGAGGAAGCGATAGACCATGACGCGGTCGAATCCCGTCAACTGCCGGAACGCGGTCGCGGCGCGCTCGCACAACGCCTGGAGATTGCTCGCGCGCTCGAACGTCATCGCCATCGCGTTGAGCCGGCCGAGCATGCCGGCCGCAGTGACCGGTTCCGCTTCGACGGGTTCGAGTTCGACCAGCACGTGCTCGGCGGTGCGGTGAAGGGTGACGTCGAACCGTTCGGTCAGGCCCGCTACCGGCAGTCCGGCAAGCGCGGCGCCGGCGACCGTGCCATTGGCCGTGAGTGTCGCATCGATGTCCTGCGCCAACAGCGCCGACAGGTCGCGGCCAAGCCAGTCGGGGGTCAGGCGGGTCTCGAGGTCGCCCGCGCCCGCGACGACGGTCAGACTGGCTGCATCGGCGACGAGCAGCAGGCCATGCGGCTGGATCGCACCGGGAATGTGGATCGGCTCGCGGTCGCACGCATTGAGGTCCAGCCCCACGCCATCGGTGGAACCGGCAATATCGCTCGACGCGTTCATCTACCCGAAACTCTCCTATCGAGCCTTGATCATGCAGCCCCCGGCGGAACAAAGCAAATACCCGCAGCGGGTTACGATATTAATCTGAAGCAATATCGTGCGGTGCGGACTCGGCATAGCGGCGCGCGATCACGGCGCAGGCGATCAGCTGCAACTGGTGGAACAGCATGACGGGCAGCAGGATCACGCCGACCTGCGCGGGCGGGAACAACACGCCTGCCATCGGCACGCCCGACGCGAGGCTCTTCTTCGAACCGCAAAATTGCAGCACGATCGCATCCTCGCGGGGGAGCTTCATCAGCCGCGCAACGGCAAACGTCAGCCCGAGCACGAAGGCGAGCAGCGCGGCGCACAACAGCCCGATCAGGATCAGGTCGCCAATCGACAATTTGGTCCAAAGCCCCTCGACCACCGCGGCGCCGAACGCGCTGTAGACGACCAGCAGAATCGAGCCGCGATCGACCACGGTCAGCAGGCTCTTGTTGCGCGTCACCCACGCACCGATCCACGGCCGCAACAGATGGCCTGCGACGAACGGCACCAGCAGTTGCAGGACGATCGCCTCGATACTCTCGATCGAGATCCCGCCGCTGCCCGAAGTGTTCATCAGCAGCGCGACCAGCGCGGGCGTCACGAGGATACCGAGCAGATTCGAGAACGACGCGCTGCACACCGCCGCCGCGACATTGCCGCGCGCGATCGCGGTGAAGGCGATCGACGACTGCACGGTCGAAGGGAGCAAGGTCAGGAACAGCAACCCGGCGGCGAGCGGCCCGGTCACGAACGGCAATGCGGTCAGCCCGAGCCCGAACAGCGGGAACGCGACGAAGGTGATGGCCAGCACCGCCAGATGCAGCTTCCAGTTGCGCAGGCCCGCCCAGATCGCATCGCGCGACAGCTTCGCGCCGTGCAGGAAGAACAGCAGGACGATGCCGATATCGGCGGCGTAGCCGACGATCGTCGCCATCTCGCCGCGTGCCGGCAGCAGGCTGGCCAGCACGACGGTGCCGAGCAACATCAGAATGAACGGCTCGAAGACCGCCAGGAACCGCCCGATCATGGATACGCCTTCACATAGGCGTCGAGCGTCGCGAGATGGCCGCTGAGCGCGTCGTCATCCAGGAAACTGCCAAGGAAGCTGTTGCGTGCCAGCGTCACGACCTGCTCGCGCGACAAGTTCTTAGCACGTGCCGTCTGGCGGAAGTTCTCGCCGATATAGCCGCCGAAATAGGCCGGATCGTCCGAATGGATCGTCGCGCGCAGGCCGAGATCGAGCATCCGGTCGATCGGATGATTCTCCAGCTTGTCGACGTTGCGCAACGCGACGTTCGACAGCGGGCACACGGTCAGCGTCATCGCATCGCGGGCAAGGCGCGCGACCAAGGCCGGATCCTCCAGCGCGCGATTGCCGTGATCGATCCGGTCTACCTGGAGGATGTCGAGCGCCTCGTGGATGTAGGCGGGCGGTCCCTCCTCGCCGGCATGTGCGCAGAGCATCAGCCCGGCATCCGCCGACGCCGCGAACACGCGCGCGAACTTCGACGGGGGATGGCCGACTTCGGACGAATCGAGCCCGACGCCGATGAACTGGTCGAGCCACGGCTCCGCCTGCGCGAACGTCTTGAACGCGTCCTCCTCGTCGAGATGGCGCAGGAAGCTCATGATCAGCCCGACCGACATGCCGTGCTTGGCCTGCGCCTCGTCGATCCCCGCGAACAGCCCGCGTGCGACCACATCGAAGGGTATGCCGCGGTGCGTGTGCGTCTGCGGGTCGAAGAAGATCTCGGCATGCACCACGCCGTCCTGCGCGACCCGGTCGAAATAGGCGACCGCCAGATCGCGGAAATCCTCCTCGGTCTGGAGCACCGCGGCGCCCGCATAATAGATGTCGAGGAAGGTCTGGAGGTTGGTGAAGCTGTACGCCGCGCGGACGTCCTCGACGCTCTTGAACGGGATCGCGACCTTGTTGCGTTCGGCCAGCGCGAACATGAGCTCGGGCTCGAGACTACCTTCGATGTGGAGGTGGAGCTCGGCCTTTGGCAGGTTCGTGATGAAGTCGTCGTTCGGGGAGGGGGTCATGGTCCGTCCTGTCGCTTGGGTCGCGGTGGCTGCAACCATTCCGCCCGCCACGCACTACCGCAAGTGCGAAAGCCGTTGCATGACAATCCTGTCACGTTACCGAGCGCCGATACTTACGCGAAGGACACCATCGATGCCGACAGGATTGGTCGCACTGCTCGACGACATTGCCGGGATCACCAAGCTCGCCGCCGCCAGCCTCGACGATATCGCCGCGACCACCGGGAAGGCGGGCAGCAAGGCGATCGGCGTGGTGGTCGACGATGCCGCGGTGACGCCACGCTACATGGTCGGGTTCGAGCCGAAGCGCGAACTGCCGATGATCGGCAAGATCGCGCTGGGATCGTTCCGCAACAAGCTGGTCTTCATCCTGCCCGCCGCGCTGGCGTTGAGCGCGTTCGCACCGTGGCTGCTGACGCCGCTGCTGATGATCGGCGGCACCTATCTGTGCTTCGAGGGCGCGGAGAAGATCCTCGAAGCGTTCGGCGGTGGTCATGCCGAAGAGGTCGTCGCCGAACCGGTCGATGCAGCTACGCTCGAAGCACAGAAGGTCTCGGGCGCGATCCGCACCGACTTCATCCTGTCCGCAGAGATCATGGTGATCGCATTGTCGGACGTGGCGACCAAGCCGATCTGGGAGCAGGCGATCGTGCTGGCGCTGGTCGGGATCGTCATCACGATCGGCGTCTACGGCGTGGTCGCGCTGATCGTGAAGATGGACGATATCGGGCTGCATCTGGCACAGCGCAGCACCGCGGTCGTGCAGGCGATCGGGCGTGGGCTGGTGAAGGGCATGCCGATCGTGATGTCGGCACTGTCGGTGATCGGCACCGCGGCAATGGTGTGGGTCGGCGGCCAGATCATCGTCCACGGGATCGAGGAGTTCGGGCTCACGACGCTGCCGCATTGGATCCACGATACGGCGGAAGCGGCTTCGCATGCGGTGCCGTTCGCCAAGGGCGCGGTGAACTGGGTGATGAACGCGTTCTTCTCGGGGATCGTCGGCTTGATCCTGGGTGGTGCGATCGCGCTGGGGCTCCATGCGGTGAAGAAGCCGACGGCACACTGACTGGGAGAGCGTTGCCGGCCCTTCCTTGTTCTCCCGCGAAGGCGGGAGCCCAGTCTGGGTCCCCGCCTTCGCGGGGAAACATGTCGCGGTCGGTCATGGGGCGCTACCACCACCAAGCACCACCCCGGCGGAGGCCGGGGCCCAGTTGGGGAACGTGGCTAACTGAGGGTGCGCTCCGTTACTCCGACCTTTCCAACTGGGCCCCGGCCTTCGCCGGGGTGGTACACATTTAGCCGGGGTGGTGGCATCGGGAGGGAAAGAGGCAACCCCTACTTAGCCGTCCACTTATCCATCCACCCCAGCACTTCCCCATACCATTGCCGCGAGTTCTTCGGCTTCAGCACCCAGTGGTTCTCGCCCGGATTGACCAGCAACCGCGACGGGATCCCGCGCCGCTGCAACGCGGTGAACGTTGCCAGCCCCTGCGTGTAGGGAATGCGGAAGTCCTTCTCGCCGGTGATCACTAGCATCGGCGTCTTCCACTTCGCCACGTAGTTGACCGGGTTCCATTTCTCGAACGCCTGCGGGTCCTCGTAATAGGCCTTCCCGCCATGCTCCCATTCGTCGAACCAGAGCTCCTCGGTCTCGTACGCCATCGCGCGCGCATCGAACACGCCGTCATGCTGGACGATGCACTTGAAGCGATCGGGCCACTGCCCCTCGATCCAGTTCATCATGTAGCCGCCGTACGACGCACCGAGCGCGCACGCGTTGTCCGAATCGAGCCATGCGAACTTGTCAGTCGCGGCAGCCAGCCCCTTCTTCAGATCCTCGAGCGGCCAGCCGCCCCAGTTGTTGCTGATCGCGTCGGTGAAGCCCTGTCCGTACCCGGTCGACCCATGGAAATCGACCGCGACCAGACCATAGCCCGCGCCGGCGAACACCGCCGGGTTCCAGCGATACGACCAGCTGTTGTTGCTCGATCCCTGCGGCCCGCCGTGGACCATGTAGGCAACCGGGACCTTCCCCGTGGAACCGTACGGCTTGACCGCATAGCCCCAGACGGTGTCGGCATTCGCGCCCTTGAAGTTGAACCGCGTGACCGTCGGCATGTCGATCCCGGCGAGCTTCGTTGCGTTGACCTGAGTCAGACGCTGCGGTGCGCCCGTGCCCACACGGAAGAAGTCGGCCGGTGCGGTGAGGCTGTCGATCGCCACCACAGGCCCTCGCGGCGTGATCGCGACCGCGCTGACGTGCCCCTCCTGCGTCAGCCGCGTGACCGCACCGCTCGTCACATTGACCCGGAATAGCGGCGTCTCCTGCGTGTCGTCCGCGGTCACGTAGAGCGACTTCGAGTCCGGCGCCCACGCGATCGAGCCAACCGAGCGGTCCCAGCGCTCGGTCAGCGACACCGTCTTCCCGCTGGCGATGTCACGCAATGTCAGTACCTGGCGATCCGCCTCGAACCCCGGCCGACGCATCGCGAAATAGGCGAGCGTGCGGCCATCGGGCGATACCGTCGGGAGGTTGTCGGTAGCCTTGTTCGCCGGAGTCAGATTGACGGGTGCCGCCGAGCCGTCCGCGGGCACCGAGAAGATGTCGAGATTGGTCGACAGCGCTTCGATCCGGCCGGCCTCGCGCAACGCGAAATAGACGGTGCGGCCGTCTGGGCTCCACGAGATTTCCTCACCGCCGCCGTTGGGCTTCGAGGGCGTATCGCCAACCAACGCACCGACCAGTGGAACGCCGTTCCCGGTCGCACCCGCGGCGGTCAGCGGCAACACGAACAGCTGCGAGCGCGTGCTATCGGCCCACGTATCCCAATGCCGCACGAACAGCTGGTCGTACGTCCGCCCGGCGCCCGCGTTAGGATCCTTTTTCACCATTGCCGGCTCGAGGCTCGGCGCACCCGGCTTGCGATCCGCCCAAACGAGCAGCTTGTCGCCCGTCGGCGCGACCTTGAAGCCGCTGAACCCGCCCTTGAAGCTGGTGACGCGCCGCGACGTGCCGCCCGTCACGGGCACCGACCAGACCGCATCTTCGCCGCCTTTGTCCGAGGTGAAATACACCGTGTTGCCGACGATCTGCGGGTCATTCTCGTTGACCTGCGGATCGGCGAGCAGCTTCACAGGCGTCGCACCCGGCGTGGTCAGGTCGAGCCGCCACAGATCATACCGCCCCTTGTCCGCCGCGAGATCGGTCTCGCGTTGCGCCCAGACGAGCCAATGCCCGTCCTGCGACGCGGTCGGCGCACCGACGCGGCTGAGCATCGTCACGTCGTCGATGGTGAGTTGCCGGGCGGCGGCAGGGGCACTCGCAAAGGCGAGCACGGCGAGGCTGGCGGAGAGCATGATCTTCATGGCGTGCTTGATAGGACGCTTGCGAGATCGCGCGCAATCACCTCGATCGCTTGCGTGAAAGCACCGGTTCAGATCATGGCGGTATGACGCCTCACAAGACCCGCGCGCCCAGGATTTCGTCGTTCATGTTCACTATATCTGTTCGGTGGTTTCTGGCGGCGGCGCTGCTTGCACTCGGGGCGGGGCCGGTATCGGCGGCGCAGGTGCAACTGCCGATCGACGCGCTGATGCAGGACGCGAGTGAGTATGCGACTCGGTTCGGCGTGCCGTTCGACGAGGCGCTGCGGCGGATGCGTGCGCAGGGCGCCAGCGTGCCGACGACCGACGCGCTGCGTGAAACCTACAAGGATCGCTGGGCCGGCATCGCAATCGAGCATCAGCCAAATTACCGCATCGTCGTGCTGCTGACCGGCACCGATCCGGTCGCGGAGCAATCGGTGACGGCGGGTGGGATGGTCGTGCCGATCGTCTTCCGCATCGGCGCACCTGCGACGCGCGAGGCGGTGCTGGCCGCGATCACGGCGTATCAGGCCAAGATCCGCGAGTCCCTCCCACACCCGCCCGGGCTTGGTGTGGACCAGCGGACCGGCGAACTGGTCGTGATGATCGCGTCGGGCGATGCCGATCTCGACCGCGATGGCGCGCTGCGCACCCGAATTGCGACGATGACCGGCGTTCCGGTGCGGATCGAAGCCGTTGATAAGCCGCCCGCGGACATGGCGCAGGATCAGGTCGCTCCGGTCCCCACGCTCATACCCGCCCCGGTCGACGGCGGCGCGATCGAGGGCGGCGGGCGCGTGGTCGGGACGGTCGATGGCAAGCGCTATGCCTGCACGACCGGCTTCGTCGTGTCCGACGGCGTGCGCAACGGCGTGGTCACCGCGGCGCATTGCCCGGACACGCTGTCTTATGTCGGCAAGCGCCCCTCGGACGGCAGCCGCGAGGAATGGCCGCTGGCGTTCGTCGGGCAATGGGGCTGGGGGTATCAGGACGTACAGGTCAACGTCGCGACCGCACCTGACGTCGGCTACGCGCCGCTGTTCTATGCGGATACCGCCAAGACGCTCGCCCGGCCCGTCGCCACATGGCGGTATCGCACCAGCACGCGTGCTGGCGACTTCGTGTGCCATCGCGGCGAGCGTACCGGCTATAGCTGTGCGGTGATCGCGATGGTCGATTTCGCGCCGGCGGGCGATCTGTGCGGCGGCGCGTGCCTGCCGACCTGGGTCGCGGTCGAGGGGCCGACGTGCAAGGCCGGCGACAGCGGCGCGCCGGTGTTCGAGGGCAGCACAGCGCTGGGCCTCGTCAAGGGCGGCACCTATCGTCGCGACGGGACGTGCCTGTTCTACTACTACATGTCGACGGACTATCTGCCGCAGGGCTGGACGCTGTTGCATCAGTAACACGGTGCTGGGCGCGCTGATTGTGTCTCCCCGCCAAGCGCTGTACGTCCCGCCGGGAACACGGTGCCGCCGAGCGCCGATCGGCGGCCTATCGACACGGGCATGACATGGACTCCTCGGGCCTTGAGGCCGTTTTCCTAGCAAATCGCGATACGCTGCTGCGGTTCATCCGCTCGCTCGGCGCGGGCGATGCGGAGGATCTGCTGCAAGAACTGTGGGTGCGGATCCAGACCGCCCCGACCGGACCGATCGCGTCGCCGCTGTCGTATCTCTACCGGATGGCGAACAACCTGATGCTCGATCGCCACCGCGCGGTGCAGCAGGCGGAGAAGCGCGATCGCGAATGGACCGAGGCGACGGGGGGACCGTCGCTCGACCGCTCCGAGGAGCCCTCCGCCGAACGCGTCGTGATCGCGCGCGAGCAGGCAGCGCTGGCGGAGTCGGCGTTGCAGTCGGTCGGCGATCGGGCGGCGCGGATTTTCCGACGTCACCGGATCGACGGGGTCGAGCAGCGTGTGGTCGCGGCGGAGTTCGGGGTGAGCCTTAGCACGGTCGAGGGCGACCTGCGCAAGGCGTATCGCGCGATGATCGTTGCAAAGCGACGTTACGATGAGGCTTGATCACAACGTCTCCGTCTTCGGCTATAGGAGGCCATGATGGCGGAGCTTGACGACATCGAAGAACGCACGCTGAACGAGGCCGCGCTGAACTGGGTGGTCCGGACCGGCAGCGATGCGTTCGACGACTGGCCGGCGTTCCACGCCTGGATGGAGGCGGACCCGCGTCACGCGGCGGCGTATCATGCGATGGCGATGGATATCGAGGAGATGGCGGCGAAACTGCCGTCTGTGCCGGTCGCGCCGATCGTCATGCAGTCTCCACGGAGACGCTGGCCGGTCTGGGCCGGTGGAGCGATCGCCGCGTCGCTCGCGGTGCTCGTCGGCTATGAGGCGATCGAAACGCGCGCGCAGCCCTATGCAGTCGAAACCGCGGCGGGGATGATGCGGACGGTTCGGCTTGCCGATGGCAGCAGTATCGCGATGGGCGGCGCTACCCGGCTGATGCTCGATCGCAACGACCCGCGGGTCGCGACGCTCGAGCGCGGCGAGGCGATGTTCGTCGTCCGGCACGACGACAGCGATCCGTTCGAGGTCAGCGTCGGCGGCGCGCGGCTGGTCGATGTCGGCACCGCGTTCGACGTGAAGCGCGCGCGCGGCGAGACGCGGGTCGCCGTGTCGGAAGGCGCGGTCGACTATAATCCGGGACAGGGCGGCATCCGGCTCGTGAAGGGGCAGGGGCTGGTGGTGCGCGACGGCAAGGCAACCGTGACTGCGGTCGATGTGGCCAGCGTTGGATCGTGGCGCGACAGCGTGCTGGCGTATGAGGGCGCAACGCTGGCGGAGGTCGCGGACGACCTGTCGCGCGCGCTCGGCGTCGACCTGCGCGCCGATCCGGGCGTTGCGAATCGCGCGTTCAGCGGCAGCATCGCGACGGCCAAGCTGTCGGGCGATCCCCGGCTTGCCGCGCCGTTGCTGGGTGTCGCGATCCGCAAGCGTGGCGGTCACTGGGTGATGTCCTCGCGCTCGTGAGGATGCGCGGATGTCTGGTCGTCACGGCACTCGCCGTCGCCGCTCCCGCGCAGGCGGGGCAGGGGTCGGTCGACTTGCCGGCGGGGCGTCTTGGGGATGCGGTGCTGGCGCTCGGGCGTCAGTCGGGGACGAGTATCGTCGTCGGCGATCCAGGGCTTTGGGCGCGGCGCGTGCCGGCAGTGCGCGGACGGATGAGCGCACGCGAAGCACTCGACCGGCTGGCGACTGCAGCGAATGCGGATGTCGTCGCAGCGGGCGCGGTCGGGTGGCGGCTGACCGCTCGCACACCGCGCGTCGTTCGGGTGAAGCGGCCGAAGGTCGTGCCGATCGCCGCACCACCCGCGGTCCAGGGCGCGGACATCGTCGTCACCGGCAGCAAGCGCGATGTGCGGCTGCGCGATTTCGCAGGGCAGGTGGCGCTGCTCGACGGCGTTGATCTCGCGCTCGGCGGCGCGGGCGGGACCGAGGCGATCCTCGCGCGGCTGGCCAGCGTATCGTCGACGCATCTCGGCGCCGGCCGCAACAAGCTGTTTATCCGCGGCATCGCCGATTCCAGCTTCACCGGACCGACCCAGACCACCGTCGGCCAGTATTTCGGTGACCTGCGGCTGAGCTACAACGCGCCCGATCCCGACCTGCGGCTCTACGATATCGCCTCTGTCGAGGTGCTCGAAGGACCACAGGGGACGCTGTACGGCGCAGGCTCGCTCGGCGGGATCATCCGCACCGTGCCGAACGCGCCGGAACTGGGCGCGGTGTCGGCGTCTATCGCAGGCGGCCTCTCCGCGACGTGGCACGGTGATCCGGGCGCGGATCTCGGCGCGACGCTGAACGTACCGCTCGGCGAGCGGGTCGGGCTACGCGTCGTCGGCTACGGCGTGAGCGAGGGTGGGTATATCGACAACCCGGTGCTCGACCGCCGCGATGTGAACCGCACGCGGATCGGTGGCGGTCGGGCGGCGCTGCGGCTCGATGCGGGGAATGGCTGGACGGTCGATCTCGGCGGGATCGGGCAATGGACCAAGGGCGACGACAGCCAGTACGCGGACCGCGACGCGCCGCCGCTGACGCGGTCGAGCGCGATCGTGCAGGGCTTCTCGGCGGGCTACACGATGGGGCAGGTCGTCGTGTCGGGCACTATCGGCGGGCTGAAGGTCAAATCCTCGACCGGGATCGTTAGCCAGACGCTGACCGAACGCTACGACGCGACCCTGCCGGCCGTCGATCCGACGCTACCGATCACCAACTGGCCGGCATTCGGCAGCCCCCTGACGACAGCCGCGGGCAGTCCGCGCGTGTTCGCGCAGCGCAACGCGACCGACATGATCGCGAACGAGACGCGGGTGTGGCGGCCGATGCGGAACGGGTTCGGCTGGGTGGTCGGCGGCAGTTTCACGCATAATCGTACAAGATTGTCGCGTTCGCTGGGCCCGGTCGATGCGCCCGCGCCGGTGACGGGCGTGACCAACAGCATCGATGAGGCGACGCTGTACGGCGAGGGCAGCGTGCAACTGGTGCGCGGGTTGACCGCCACCGCCGGCGCGCGGGTCACGCGGGCGTCGCTCGCGGGGACCGGCGAGGACATCGCGCCGGCGCGGCTGGAAACGGTCGCGCTCGCCCGTGCGCGCGTGACGGCGGACCGGATCGAGACGAGCGTGCTGCCGTCCGCCTCGCTGATCGCGGCGGTGCTGCCGAAAGTGTCGCTGTACGGGCGATACCAGCAAGGGTTTCGACCCGGCGGGCTGGCGATCGAGAGCGATTTCGTCCGGCGGTTCGAGAATGATCGCGTGCGGACGCTGGAGACCGGCATACGCTTCGGGCTCGCGGGGGTCGATCGCGCGTACCTGACGGCGAGCGTGTCGCACACGATCTGGCAGGATATCCAGGCGGACTTCATCGACGCGACCGGCCTGCCGAGCACCGCCAACATCGGCGACGGCCGGATCTGGACGTTCAGCGCGGCGGGCGGGTGGAAGCCGGTTGCCGGGCTGACGCTCGACGCTGGCTTCACCTACAACGACAGTCGCGTGACCGAACCGAGCGCAGCGCTGTTCGTGGCACTCGCGCGGATGAGCCAGGTGCCGAACATCGCGCGCTATGCCGGGCGGCTCGGGGCGGATTACCGGCGTGATGTCGGGCGGGATCTGGAGCTGCGGGTGTATGGCTGGGCGCGCTATGTCGGGCGGTCCCGGTTGGGTGTGGGGCCCGTGTTGGGCGAGGAGCAGGGCGATTATCTCGATACCGCGCTCACCGCGCGGGTCGGCCGGCCGTCGTTGGGCGTGACGCTCGGGGTAACGAACCTGACCGACAGCGTAGGCAACCGGTTCGCGTTGGGGACGCCGTTCCAGCTCGGGAGTGGCCAGATCACGCCGCAGCGTCCGCGGACAATCCGCATCGGCTTGGACGCAGCCTTCTAATTTCCCCCCTCCCTGGAAGGGAGGGGTCGGGGTGGGTCGGCTTCCGCGTGTTCGAACAATGGTGGCTCAGGCGGGCCGACCCACCCCCAGCCCCTCCCTTCCAGGGAGGGGAGCGAGTTAGCTACAACTCACCCCTTCGCGTTGACCAGCGCGCGCTGATCGGCCGGCAGCAGCGCCAGCGCCGTCTTGTAGCAATCCTCCACGTGCGAATTACCGACGAGCTTCATCGCCCCGAAGCTGATCGTCGCCGCCACCGCCGAGCCCGCAAACGGCACGAACTTCGCCATCGACCCTACCGCGATACGCGCGCCGACGCGGCGGAGCAGGGCGACGACGATGCGCTTGGTCACCATCCGGCCGATCATCGTGTTGCCGAGACTCGACGCCATCACCAGCGCCTGCTGCGCAAGCTGCGGCTCGAGCTTCTGCACCTGTTCGTGATCGAGCCCGAAGCGCTTGCTGATCTCGGGCAGCAGCTTGGTGAGCAGGCCGATATCCGCGACGATATCCGCGCCGGGGATCGGCACGACCGCCGCGCCCGCCGACATCACCGAGCGCGTCGTGACGAGGCGCTTGCTGTCGTCGCGGATGCGGTCGAGTTCGGCGATGGTGGTGATCATGCTGGCATTTCCCTGAAGATGTCCGCCGCACAACGCGCCGCCTCGGCCATTGTGCCGCACGATAATGGAGCGCGCTTCAAGGTTCGCGAGCCACGTCTCCGTCCTCTTCTCGAAAACACATCGAAAAGGGTTCCGTATGCGTCGTCTCTTGCTGACCACCACCTGCCTGTTCGCGGTAACCACGGGCGCCCAGGCGCAGACCGTGATCGATACCAAGCGGACCGACACGGTGCGGACCTCGACGATCAAGGCCGGCGCGCCCGACAATATCCGCATCGCCGCCGCCGGTTCGGTGACGCCGACCACCGGCACGGCGGTAACCGTCGACAGCGTCAACGCGGTCACGAACGAAGGCACGATCCAGGTGACCAACGCCGACGGATCGACCGGCATCCTCGCCAACGCCGGCACCGGCGGCGGGATCACCAACGCCGCGACCGGCAAGATCATCATCGACGAAAGCTATGTCGCGACCGACACCGACAAGGACGGCGACCTCGATGGCCCGTTCGCGGCCGGCACCGGACGCACCGGCATCCGCACCGCGGGCGCGTACACGGGCGCGATCGTCAACAGCGGCGCGATTACCGTGAAGGGCAACAACTCCGCCGGCATCTGGCTAGGCGGACCGCTGACCGGCGCCTTCACGCATGACGGCCAGACCTCGGTCACCGGCAACGGATCGACCGGCGTGCGGATCGCCGACGTCACCGGCAACGTCCGGCTCGCGGGCACGATCGCGGCGATCGGGCAGGACGCGGTCGCCGCGCGCGTCGATGGCGATATCGCGGGCGCGCTGGTGGTGCAGGGCGCGCTCGGCTCGACCGGCTATCGCTATGCAACGGCGCCTGCCGACGTGTCGAAGCTCGACGCCGACGACCTGTTGCAGGGTGGCTCCGCGCTGGTCGTCGCGGGCAACGTCTCGGGCGGGATCATCTTCGCGATCCCGCCGAAGGACGCGAGCACGACCGATACCGACGAGGACAAGGACGGTCTCCCCGACGCCACCGAAGGCTCGGCAGCGATCACCTCCTTCGGCGCGGCACCGGCTGTCCAGATCGGATCGGCCACGCGCGCCGTCGCGATCGGTGCTGTCGCGGGGACCGGAACCGGGTTCGGCCTGATCGTTGACGGCGGCATCGCGGGCAGCGGTGTCTATGGCGGCGTCGAGGGCAACGGCCTGGCGATCGGTGGCCTTGGCGGCGCGGTGACGATCGCAGGCGGGATCGGCATCAACGGCACCGTGGCCGCAGCCGCGAACGGCGCGAGCGCCACCGCGTTGAAGCTTGGCACGGGTGCGTCCACGCCGGAGATCCGCAATGCCGGCACGATCGCCGCGTCAGGCGGCGGCACAGCCGCATCGCGTTCGACGGCGGTCCTGGTCGACACCGGCGCATCCGTCGCCACGATCCGCAACAGCGGCACGATCAAGGCGACCGCGCAGGCCGCCGACGGCACCGCGATCGCTATCCTCGATCGGTCGGGCACCGTCACGCTGGTCGAGAACAGCGGCGGGATCGGCGCGTCGGGAGCACTGGCAACGTCCGAGCGCAACGTCGCGATCGACCTTTCGGCGAACACGACCGGCACGATCGTTCGCCAGACCGCAGTCGCGACCGGCATCGCGGCGCCAGCGATCGTCGGCGACATCCGCTTCGGCAGCGGCAACGATCTGTTCGACGTCGCGGACGGCACGGTCGCCGGCACCGCGCGCTTCGGCAGCGGCAACAACCGCCTCGCGCTGTCCGGCGATGCCAATTTCTCCGGCGGCGCAGTGTTCGGCGCTGGCAACGATGCGCTCACGCTCGCCGGGACGTCGGTGTTCAGCGGCGCGGCGGACTTCGGTGGCGGTACCGACACGCTGACGCTTGGCGGCACGTCGCGCTTCTCAGGCACGCTCGCCAATTCGGGCGGCCTCGCGGTCGCGGTCAACGGCGGCACGCTCGACATCACCAAGGCTGCGTCGATCGCGTCGCTATCGGTCGGCGGCGGCGGTATCCTCGCCGTGACGCTCGACAAGGCGGGCGGCACCAGCACGATGATCCAGGTCGCAGGCACGGCATCGTTCGACAAGGACTCGAAGCTAGCCCTGAAGCTTACCAGCGTCGTCGATGCGGAAGGCCGCTACACAGTCCTGCGCGCCGGCACGCTGACGGGCGCTGCAAACCTTACCGCGACCACGACGTTGCTCCCGTTCCTCTACAAGGGCAGCATCGCGACCGGGACGGGCAACGACCTCGCGGTGGACGTCGCGCGCAAATCGTCGACCGAACTCGGGCTCAACCGCTCGCAGGCGTCGGCGTATGACGCGATCTACAAGGCGCTCGGCAACGACGCGAAGGTCGGCGGCGCGTTCCTCAACATCACCGAAGCCGACGCGTTCCGCGGCTCGGTCCGCCAGATGCTGCCCGACCATGCCGGCGGCACGTTCGAGACCGTGACGATGGGCTCGCGCGCCACCGCCCGCCTGCTCGCCGACCCGCACGGCCCGTTCAAGGACGAGGGCAAATGGGGCTATTGGGTGACGCAGGTCGCCTGGGGCACGTCGAAAAGCATCGCCGATACGGCGGGCTACGACATCAGCGGCTGGGGCGTCTCGGCGGGTGCGGAATACAAGACGGGCGTGGGCAATTTCGGGACCTCGCTCGCCTATCTGCACGGCCAGGATGCCGACGACGGCACGGACAACGAGGTGAATTCGGACCAGTATGAACTGGCCGGATACTGGCGCGGGCATTGGGGCGGCCTGCAGGCTAATGCCCGCGCGTCGGGGGCGAAGGTGAAGTTCGACGGTGTCCGTCAGTTCGCCGGCGCGATCGGCGCCGAGGCCGTTGCCCGGACCGCCAAAGGCAACTGGGACGGCACGCTGTACGCGGCATCCGGCGGCCTGTCGTGGGAGGCGGGCACCGGCATGCTCACCTTCCGCCCGGTCCTTGCGATCGATTACTACAAGCTCAAGGAGGACGGCTACAGCGAGACCGGCGGCGGCAAGGCTATCGACCTCGTCGTGCGGTCGCGGACCAGTGACGAGCTGGCGGTCACCGGCAGCGGCGCACTCGGGCTGAACTTCGGCGGACCCAAGTTCGAGAATGGCTGGTTCCGCGTCGAAGCCGAAGGCGGCCGTCGCCAGATCGTCGGCGGCGGCCTGGGCGCGACCACCGCATCGTTCGAAGGCGGCCAGTCGTTCACGCTGACCCCCGACAAGCGCACCAGCGGCTGGGTCGGCAAGCTGCGCGGCGTCGGCGGCAATGGCATCTTCCGGATGGGCGGCGAGTTCAACGCCGAGCAGCAACAGGGCCGCGTCGCGCTGTCGCTGCGCGCCAACCTCCAGATCGGGCTGTAGGCAGCCGCACTTTTCGGGGGCGGAATGGCTCTATTCCGCCCCTGGACTGTTGTCGGCGCATAGCAGGAGCAAAGATATGGCCGAAGACCGTTTGAACATCGACACCAAGACCCTCGAGGACAATAGCGACCTGCGGCAGGTCGAGTTCGAGGCCGAAGTGAGCGAGGAGCGCTATCAGTTCGCGGTCCAGTACGACGTGCTCGAAGCGCTCAGCACGGTATCGCCCGAAGGCGACGCCGTGACGATCTTCAAGCAGCATGCCGAAGAGATCGCCGAACTCGGCGTCGTCGCACTGGCGCGCGATCCCGACCAGGAGATCGTCGTCATCAGCGAAAACGATCTGGACTAGCGCCGGCTTCCGGCCGATCCTCCTCACCGAGCCGGCATTGTCGTCCGGACGGTGGGAGACGGATGATGAAAACGATCTGGACGAGCGTTGCAGTGGCGATGACCATCGCGGCGAGCACAACGACAGCGTATGCGCAGAAGGTCAGCCCCGCGGTCACCAGCGCGCTCGCCGATCCGGCGCGCGCCGACCAGCAAGGTGACGATGCCCGCCGCAAGCCCGCCGACGTACTCGCCTTTTCCGGCGTGAGGCCGGGTAACGTCGTCGTCGATTACCTGCCAGGTGCCGGCTATTGGACCCGGATCTTCACCGGCGTCGTCGGACCCAAGGGGCATGTCTACGCAGTGTGGCCGGCAGCCGGCGCGAAATACGCCGAGAAGACGCTGCCCGCACTTCAGGCGCGCAACCTCGCCAACGTCACCGCCGTCGTCCAGACCACCAACCTGCCGACCTCGCCCAAGCCGGTCGACCTGTTCTGGACCGTGCAGAACTACCACGACATCGCCAACAACGGCGGCGGCGAGGGCGCGTTGAAGGCGTTCGACAAGGCGGTGTTCAACATGCTCAAGCGCGGCGGCATCTACGTCGTGATCGATCATGCGGATGCCCCCGGCAGCGGCCTGGGCGGGACCGAGACGCGGCACCGGATCGACCCGGCGGCGGTAAAGGCGCAGGTCCAGGCGGCAGGGTTCAAGTTCGTTGGCGAGTCCATCGCACTGCGCAACCCGGCCGACGACCACACCAAGCCGGTGTTCGACCCCGCGATCCGCGGCACGACCGACCAGTTCGTCTACAAGTTCAAGAAGCCCTAAGCGCATCGGCGACTGGTCGACGGCATCCTCGTCGTTCGATCAGTCGCCATCGCCTTTGCGTCATCGCGTCCGAGTCCCGTGTTCGGGCATGGTGTTCGAGCCGGGACAGTCCTAAGCGACTTCGATGAACGACAAAATTGCTGCCCCATCGATGCGTCCAGGCGAGTTCGTCGCCTTCATCGCCGCGTTGATGGCGGTCAACGCGCTCGGCGTCGACCTGATGCTGCCCGCGCTCGCCGATATCGGCCACCAGCTCGGCATCGCCACCGCGAATCATCGCCAGTGGATCATCACCGCGTACATGCTCGGCTTCGGCGCCGGGCAGCTCGTCTACGGGCCGCTCGCGGATCGCTACGGCCGCCGGATCATCCTGCTCGTCACGCTGACGGGATTCGTCGCGGCCAGCATCTTCGCGGCCGGATCGCAGACGTTCGCGGCGTTGCTCGGTGCACGCGTTCTACAGGGGCTGATGTCCGCATCTACGCGCGTGCTCGCGGTCGCGATCGTGCGGGATCGGTATTCGGGTCGCCAGATGGCGCGGACGTTGTCAGTCGCGCAGATGATCTTCTTCCTGGTGCCGATCATGGCGCCCAGCCTGGGGCAGGTGTTGCTCCAGTTCGGTCCGTGGCGGTTCATCTTCTACGCGCTGGCAGGCTTTGCGGCGTTCGTCCTCGCCTGGTCGGTAATGCGGCTGCGGGAATCGCTGCCGGTCGAGCGCCGGTCGCCACTGTCGTTCGCGTCGCTCCGCCAGGCGTACACGCTGACGCTGACCAACCGGTATTCGGCGGGCTATGCGGTCGCCGCGTCGATGACGTTCGGCGGGATCATCGCTTTCGTCTCGTCCGCGCAGCAGATCTTCGTCGACGAGTTCCATGCCGGCGAGCGGTTCACGATCCTGTTCGCGGTCTGCGCGTTTTCGATGGGGTGCGCGTCGTTCGCCAACAGCCGGCTGGTCGAGCGTCTCGGCACGCGCCTCATATCGCAGGCCGCGGTACTGGGGTTGATCGCGCTGTCGGTGGTCCACATCGGCGTGATCGCGGCAGGGTCGGAATCGCTGTGGACCTACATGCTGTTCCAGGCGCTGAGCATGACGTGCATCGGCCTGTGCGGCTCGAATTTCGGGGCAATGGCGATGGAGCCGGTCGGGCACATCGCCGGCACCGCATCGTCGATCCAGGGGTTCATCACCAGCGTCGGCGCGGTGATCGTCGGGTCGCTGATCGGCCAGTCGTACAACGGCACGACCTATCCGCTGGCGATCGGCTATCTCGCGATCGGGCTGGGCGTACTGGCGGTGGTGTATGTGGTCGAAGGCGGCAAGCTGTTCCACGCGCATCACAAGGCCTGATCCGCGTTACGCCCCGACGCCGCGTTCGTGCGCCCACACGATCGCGGCGCTGCGCCGGTTGACGCCGATCTTCGCGTAAAGCCGCGCGACATGGTTGCGCACCGTGTTGCGCGACAGGTCGAGCCGGGTGGCGATCTCCGCGTCGTCGAGGTCCTGGCAGATCAGTTCGAGCACCTCGCGCTCGCGCTTGCTGAGTTCGGTGGTCGGGGGCGTGGTGCCTGATCCGGCGCGTGGATTTCGCAGGGTCGCCAGCTTGTCCATGATCGACCGGCTGAGCCAGTTGGCGTCCTTCATCACCGCGTCGATCGCCTCGACGAGTTCGAGTTCCCCCCGGCGGCGCGCCGTGATGTCCTGGTACAGCCACAGGACGCAGGGCGTGCCGTCGACGCTGATCCGTTCGGCGGAGACGAGGCAGTCCAGCGTTTCGCCGTTCTTGTGCAGAAGGCGGACGTCGTGGCCACGGATCCCGTTCCGCTCGCGGATCTCGGTTTCCAGTTCCACCCGCTGCGCGGCGTCGTTCCAGAGCTGGAGATCATCGGCGATCCGGTCGACGACCGCGTGATCGGTGTAGCCGGTGAGGCTCTTGAACGCGGCGTTGACCTGCACGATGCGGTTATCGTCGCCCTTGGTGATAACCATCGCGACGGGGGCCATCTCGAACACCGAGGCGAAGTGACGTTCGCTGGCCTGCAACGCCAGTTGCGCGCGGCGCCGGGGTTCGAGGTCGGCGAATGTGAACAGCAGGCAGTCTTCGTTGGCGAGCTCGATCGGCTGGCCGGCGAGGATGACCAGCGTCTTGTCGCCCCCCGCGAGCGGCAGTTCCGCCTCCAGTTGCGGCACGGTCTTGCCGGCCGCCACGCGTTCCTTGACGAACGGCTTGCGCTCGACCTCGGCGAGGAAGTCGAGATCGAACAGCGTCTTGCCGACGATCTGGTCTCGGTCGTAGCCGGACAGATCGAGGAATCCCTGGTTGACCAGGACATAGCGCTGGTCGGCGACCCGCATGATGAGGGCAGGGGCGGGGTTCGCATGGAACATCGCCTGGAACCGGTCCTCCGCGTCGAACCGTTCGGAGACGTCGTTGATGACCATCCCCAGGCAGTCGGGATCGCCGCCATCCTCGTCCATGACGATGTCGCGGACCTGATGCACCCAGCGCGGCTCGTCCGCGTCGGGTGACGAGACCTCGACAATCAGGTCGGGGAAGCTTTCGCCGGCGAGCAGCCGCATCAACGGATATTCGCGGCGCGGCAGCTTGCCACCGTCACGGTACCGCAGCCGAAAGCGCGCCGCGTAATCGTCCGCGGTCTCGCCCAGGTCGGCCAACGCCTTGACGCCGTGCATCTTCAACGCCGCCGGGTTCGCGCTGAGGATCATGCCGGTCGGATCCATCAGTATCACCCCTTCGAGCAACCCGGTCATGAGCTGTTCGAGGTGATGCAGCGTCGGGGCATGAAGCGGCTTGCCGTTGGTCTTGGTCATGCCTGTCCAGCGACCAAAAGGGGGCTCGGGTTCCGTGCCCGGCGCTACATTTCTACCAATGCGGCCGGTATGTGAGCACCAATCGCAAAATCCTGGCGCGACACCGAAACTGAACGGATCGGCGATCCCGACTGTTGAGCCTTCTGTACCATCACCCAGTATCATTATCGTCCAGGAGCCTCATCATGAACCTCATCATTCTTCTCGTCGTCGGCGGGCTCATCGGTTGGGTCGCCAGCATGATTATGCGCACCGATGCGCAGCAGGGCATCTTCCTCAACATCGTCGTCGGCATAGTCGGCGCGTTGCTGGCCGGCTTCCTGATCACGCCGCTGATCGGTGGCGCATCGATCATGGACGGCGCGCTCAACATCCAGTCGATCCTGATCTCGCTGGTCGGCGCGGTGATCCTGCTCGCGATCGTCAACATGTTTCGTCGCGGCACGGTTCGCTGATCCGACCGGGAGGCGGCGTGGTCGACACGCCGCCTCCCACTGGGCGAACGTCCCCGTTTTCAAAACCAGAAACCCAGGAGAGTATCATGACCGTTCGAGCATTCATGGCATGCGGCGCAATGCTGCTGGCCTCCAGCGCCGTCGCGCAGACCGCGACCCATGCCGGCGCGCACAACCCCGCCGTCAAGAACAACGATGCAGCCCATGTCGCGGCCCCGGCCAAGGGCGCCAATTCCTTCTCCGAGGATCAGGCTCGCGGTCGACTGACCAAGGCCGGCTACCAGTCGGTCTCGCGTCTGGCGAAGGACAAGGACGGCGTCTGGCGTGGCAGTGCGACCAAGGCCGGCAAGAAGGTCAATGTCGGGCTCGACTACAAGGGCAACGTGACCGCACGCTGATCCATTTTTTCAGGAGAGAAACAATGACCAAGACCCTTACCCGCCTGTTCGACGACTATTCGGATGCGAAGTCGGCGTTGAACGATCTCGAGCGTCTCGGCGTGCCGCATGACTCGATCAGCATCGTCGCGAACAACGCCGATGGCGCGCATGGCGATCACGACACGTCGCTGGACGACGTCAACGATCGTGGCGATGTCAGCCGCGGTGTCTCGACCGGTGCGGCCGTCGGCGGCGTCGGCGGCCTGCTCGCCGGTCTTGGCTTGCTCGCCATCCCGGGCCTGGGGCCGATCGTCGCGGCCGGCTGGCTCGCGTCGACCGTCGTCGGTGCCGGTATCGGCGCAGCGGGCGGTGCAGCAACCGGCACGATCGTAGGTGCACTGAAGGACGCGGGTCACACCGATGACGAAGCGCATGTCTATTCGGAAGGCGTCCGTCGCGGCGGCACGTTGCTCAGCGCACGCGTCGACGACAGCCTCGCCACCGAGGCCGAAGCGGTTCTCGATCGTCATCGCTCGGTCGACGCGACGACCCGCGGTGCAGCGTATCGCCAGGACGGCTGGACGCGCTTCGACGAGGCAGCGCCCGCATACACGCGCGACGAAGTCGTTGCCGAGCGTGGCCGCTATGGTTCGGTATCGTCGACAAACGCGTCGACCTACTGAACGACGCCGTCACGATCCTTGCCGCCAGCGTATCGGGCGGCGGGTGTGACAGCGTCGGAATAGCGAAGGGGTCGGTTTGGGTTCAACCAAACCGACCCCTTCGTCGTTCAACTACAGGCCGAAGACTTTAGCCGTGCAGCGACCGACGGAACGTCTCGGGCAGGAACACCAGCCCGACCAGCACCGTCACCGCGCAGGCGACGATCGGATACCAAAGGCCGTAGTAAATATCCCCCGTCGCCGCGACCATCGCGAACGCCGCGGTCGGCAGGAACCCGCCGAACCAGCCATTGCCGATATGATAGGGCAGCGACATCGACGTGTAGCGGATCCGCGTCGGGAACAGCTCGACCAGCAGCGCGGCGATCGGCCCGTAGACCATCGTCACGTACAGCACGAGCAGGACGAGGATCGCGATGACCATCGGCTTGTTGATCTGTGCCGGGTCCGCCTTTTCGGGGTATCCTACTGCGGTCAGTGCGGTCTTCACCTCGGCACCGAACGCCTTGATCGCCGCCGCCTTGTCAGGACCCGACACGACCGCGGGGTTGACGACCGGGATGGTCGTGCCACCGATGTGGATCTGCGCGACGGTGCCCGCGGGTGCGATCACGTTGGCATAGGAGATGCCGGCCTTCGCAAGATACGCCTTGGCGATGTCGCACGAGCTGCTGTCGAACTTGTTCTTGCCGACCGGATCGAACTGCACCGAGCATTCGTCGGGATTGGCGACGACGCTCACCGGCGAATTGGCCTGTGCCGCATAGAGCGCCGGGTTGGCAGCCTTGGACAGGGCGTGGAACAGCGGCATGTACGTCAGCGCAGCGAGCGCGCAGCCCGTTAGGATGATGTATTTCCGCCCGATCCTGTCCGACAGCCAGCCGAAGAAGATGAACGCCGGCGTGGCGATCAACAGCGCGATCGCGATCAGGATGTTGGTGGTGGGTCCGTCAACGCGCAGGTTCTTCTCAAGGAAAAACAAAGCGTAGAACTGGCTGGTATAGAAGATGACGCCCTGGCCGACGACCGCACCGAACAATGCGATCAGCACGACCTTCAAATTGCTCCATTGCCCGAACGCCTCGGTCAGCGGCGCCTTCGAGGTCTTGCCCTCGTCCTTCATCTTCTGGAACACCGGGCTCTCTTCGAGCTGCATGCGAATCCACAGCGACACTGCGAGCAACGCGATCGAGACGATGAACGGGATCCGCCAGCCCCATGCCGCGAACGCCTCTTCGCCGACCAGAGTCCGCACGCCGATGACGATCAACAGCGCCGCGAACAGGCCGAGCGAGGCGGTGGTCTGGATGAAGCTGGTGAACAGCCCACGCTTCTTGTCGGGCGCGTGCTCGGCGACATAGGTCGCAGCACCACCATATTCGCCGCCGAGCGCGAGGCCCTGCAACAGGCGCAACACGACCAGCGCGATCGGCGCGGCGACGCCGACCGACGCGTAGCTTGGCAGCAGGCCGACCAGGAAGGTCGACAGGCCCATGATCGCCATCGTCACGAGGAACGTGTTCTTGCGGCCGACGACATCGCCGATCCGCCCGAACACCAGCGCGCCGAACGGCCGCACCGCGAACCCGGCCGCGAACGCCGCGAGCGCGAAGATGAACCCGGTGGTCTCGTTGACGCCCGAGAAGAACTGCGCGGTGATGATCGTCGCGAGCAGGCCGTAGAGGTAGAAATCATACCATTCGAACACCGCGCCGAGCGACGACGCGATGATGATGAGCGGCTGGCTCTGCTTCACGTGCCCGAGGGGCGAAGCATCCCCTGTTGTAGTCGCCATGGCAGTATCCTCTCAGAAGGAAAATTGGGTGGAACAGCCGATCTCCGCCGACTTATGAAAAACTAGAAATGCCGGCCGAGCGGCTTGCTGATCCTCCCCCGCCAGGGGGAGGTGGCAGGCACTTGCCTGACGGAGGGGGAGGAACGCGATGACCATTGTTCCGCATCCTCCCCCTCCGTCACCTTCGGCGACACCTCCCCTGGCGGGGGAGGATCGTGAAATCATGCGCTAGAACGAGTACCGCGCCGCAAGCTCGCCGCGGTCCATCTTGCCGACCTGCCCGTCGACCAGTTCGCGCTCGGCGTGACGGAATTCGACGCCGAGATCGATGTTCTTGATCGGCGAGTAGAACAGGTTGGCGGACGCGCTCCACGCCGAGTCGCTCGCACCGACGGGCTCGCCGCCGGTCGGGTAATCGATCGACTGGACGCTGCCGATGAAAGTCGAGCGCAGCTTGTCGGTCCAGCCGAGCTTCAACGCCGCGAACCCTGCGGTCAGGCTCGGCGTATACAGCCGCGCGCCGACCACCGGCGCGAACACCGCGTCGGGGGCGAGATCGAGACCGACATAGCGCCCGATCCCGTCGCCGTGCGTGACCATGAAGCGGATGTCCGAGCGGCCCTTGGCATCGAGCGGCACCTTGCCCGCGAACGACACGCCCCAGCCGGTCGCGCTGTCCTTGAGCGCACCCGTATCGATCGTCAGCTGGCGCGCGAGGCCGGCCAGCGAGAACTCGCCGAACGCGGTCTTGTAGTTGAGGCGCGCGGTGACGTCGGGCAGGCGATCGTCGGCATTCTCGACGATCGTCGCCGAAGCTAGACTGGTCGATGCCGTCTCCGGGTTCTCCGCCGCGACCGACAGCGACAGCGTGTCGTTGAGCTTGCGCGTGTAGCGGATCTGCGCCTGGCGGACGAACACGGTGCCTTCCGACGGACCGATGAAGTCGGTCGTCTCGGGCAGCGCACCGATATACTGGAAGTTGGTCCACTCCTGCCCGAACAGCCAATTGTCGAACGTGAAGAACGCGCGGCGCAAGCCCGGGTTGTAACCGTTGACGACGCGCTGGTTGCCTTGAGTCCCCGGCACGACCTGGAAATCGACTTCGAGCAGGCCCTTCAGCGTATGCCCGGCGATCGGCGTCTCGGTGCCCAGCACGATCCGCGTCTGCTTGGCATGCGCCTCGACGCTGTTGCCTTCGTTGCGGCCGCCGACTGGAGTCATGCTCGGGAAATAGAAGTCGCGACCGACCGATTCCGGCGCGATGTTGCCGCCGCTGTACCGGCTGACCGACGCCCAGGTCTTGATGAAGCCGTTGAGCTTGACCGTCGTCCCGGCGACCTTGAACCCGTCGGTCGATGGCGCCGCGCCCGGTGCCTTCGCTTCGGCGAGCGCGGTCGGCGCGGTCGGGCCCATCGGCGCGGTCGGATGGAGATCGTTCGGCGCGGACGCGACCGCGGTCGGTGCGGAGGGCGATGTCGCGGGAGCAGCAGGCTGGGGCGCGGTCGCCGCCGTTGCCCGCGCCGCGTTCAGCTCGCCGCGCAAATCCTGCACAGCCGCCTCCAGCGCCTTCAACCGCGTCTCGAGTTCGACCTCACGCGCGGTCTGCGCCTGCGCCATGCCCGGCACCAGCGCGGTACCAGCCAACAAGGCCGTCAAGGCCAGCCGTTTCGTAAACGCCATACGTGTCATCCCCGTCTCTGCTCTCTTCCACTGATCTGACGCGTGGATAGCAGCGCCGTCATCATGGCGCATTGCGAACCTGCGTCCATCCCTTACTTTGGTTAGGGATGATCGCCCGAACGCGACCGCGTACAGCGCGGCAAAAGGAGAGCCAGATGACCGAGGCAAGCTATCCCGTCCCCGCGGCATGGGCGAAGGACGCTCTGATCGACGCCGCCGCCTATGACCGGATGTATGCCGAGGCCGCGACCGATCCCGACGCGTTCTGGGCGAAGGAGGCCAAGCGCCTCGACTGGATCGTCACCCCGACGAAGATCAAGGACACCTCGTTCGACGAGAGCGATTTCCACATCCGCTGGTTCGAGGACGGACGGCTCAACGTCGCCGCCAACTGCGTCGATCGCCACGCCGAGACGCGCCCCGACGCTACCGCGATCCTGTGGGAAGGCGACGACCCCGCCGACGACCGCAAGATCAGCTACGCCGAACTGCGCGACGAGGTGTCGAAGCTCGGCAACGCGCTGAAGGCCAAGGGCGTCAGGAAGGGCGACCGTGTCACCATCTACCTGCCGATGATACCCGAGGCGGCGTTCGCGATGCTCGCCTGCGCGCGGATCGGCGCGATCCATTCGGTGGTGTTCGGCGGCTTCTCGCCCGAGAGCCTGTGCAACCGCATCCACGACTGCGACAGCCGCATCGTCATCACCGCCGACGAAGGGCTCCGCGGTGGCAAGACCGTGCCGTTGAAGGCCAATGTCGACGCCGCGCTCGACCACGGCGATCTCGCGGTCGAGACCGTCATCGTCGTCCGTCGCACCGGCGGCAAGGTCACGATGACCGAAGGCCGCGACTGCTGGTATGCGGAGTGCGTCGAGGGCCAGTCGACCGACTGCGCACCCGAGCCGATGAACGCCGAGGACCCGCTGTTCATCCTCTACACCAGCGGCTCGACCGGCCAGCCCAAGGGCGTACTCCACTCGACCGGCGGCTATCTGGTGTGGGCGTCGATGACGCACGAATACGTCTTCAACTACCGTCCCGGCGAGATCTTCTGGTGCGCCGCGGATGTCGGCTGGGTCACCGGCCACACCTATTCGCTGTACGGCGCGCTCGCGAACGGCGCGACCACCGTGATGTTCGAGGGCGTGCCGAACTATCCCGATCACAGCCGCTTCTGGCAGATCATCGATAAGTACCAGGTCAACATCCTCTACACCGCGCCGACCGCGCTCCGGTCGCTGATGCGCGAGGGCGACGACTGGGTGACGCGCACCAGCCGCAAGTCGCTGCGCCTGCTCGGCTCGGTCGGCGAACCGATCAATCCCGAGGCGTGGAACTGGTACCACAATGTCGTCGGCGACGGTCGCTGCCCGATCGTCGACACCTGGTGGCAGACCGAGACGGGCGGCCACATGATCTCGCCACTGCCGGGCGCCACCGCACTCAAGCCCGGCAGCGCGACGAAACCGCTCTTTGGCGTGGTCCCCGAGCTCGTCGATGCGGATGGGAAAGTCCTTGAGGGCGCGGTCGAGGGCAACCTCGTCATCGCCGATAGCTGGCCGGGCCAGATGCGCACCGTGTGGAACGATCACGAACGCTTCTTCCAGACGTATTTCTCGACCTACCCTGGCAAGTATTTCACCGGCGACGGCTGCCGCCGCGACGAGGACGGCTATTACTGGATCACCGGCCGCGTCGACGACGTCATCAACGTCAGCGGCCACCGCATGGGCACCGCCGAAGTCGAGAGCGCGCTCGTCGCGCATTCGAAGGTCGCCGAAGCCGCGGTCGTCGGCATGCCGCACGACGTGAAGGGCCAGGGCATCTACGCCTACGTTACCTTGAACGCGAACGCCGAGCCGAGCGAGGAGCTGCGCAAGGAACTCGTCCAATGGGTCCGCCGCGAGATCGGGCCGATCGCGACGCCCGACATCCTCCAGTTCGCGCCCGCGCTGCCGAAGACGCGCTCGGGGAAGATCATGCGCCGCATCCTGCGCAAGATTGCGGAGAACCAGCTCGACCAGCTCGGCGACACCTCGACGCTCGCCGATCCCGCGGTGGTCGATGCGCTGATCGCGGGCCGCGAGGAGGCCGCTCCCGTACCGGCATGACGCGCACGATCCTCATCGCCGACGACCACCCGCTGTTCCGCCAGGCGCTCAAACTGGCGGTCGGCCGCGCCGCGCCCGATGCGGTGGTGATCGAGGCGGGGCAGCTCTGCGAGGCGGTCGATGCGGTGCGTGCGACGGAGCGGCTCGACCTGATCCTGCTCGACCTGCGCATGCCGGGTTCGGAAGGTTTCGCGGGCGTCGCGCTGCTCCACGCCGAACGCCCCGACACGCCGATCATGGTGATCTCTTCCGCCGACGAAGCCGAAGCGGCACCGCGTGCGAGGGCGTATGGTGCAATCGGCTTCGTCTCGAAAACCGCCGACCTCGCCACGTTGGAAAAGGCCGTAGCCCGAGCCCTAGCCGGCGAACGCGCCGCGCCGATCGAAGGCGCCTCCGTAGATGACATGGCGACGCGTGTTGCGAGCCTCACCCCGACCGAACTGAAGGTATTGCTTGGCGTCCTCGCCGGCCGCCTGAACAAGCAAGTCGCCTTCGACCTTGGCATTTCGGAAGGCACCGTGAAGGGTCACATGACCGCAATCCTGCGGAAACTAGGCGTCCAGAACCGCACGCAAGCCGTCCTCGCGGCTCGGGCAATGGACATCCACTTCGCCGATTAGCCGCCCCCTCTTGCGATCCTCCCCCGCCAGGGGGAGGTGGCAGGCGCATGCCTGACGGAGGGGGAGGAAAGGGAAACGTGCGTTGCGGGTTCCTCCCCCTCCGTCGCCTTCGGCGCCACCTCCCCCTGGCGGGGAAGGATTCTAGGAGCCTCAACTTCCCTGCGCCGCGGCCGCAGACGCATCCTCGATAAACCGCCACAAATCCGCCGGCACGACCGGCTTCGTCAACACCACCAGCCCAACACACCGCGGATCGTCCGCAACCGCACGGTCCGCCGTCACCAGCGCGATCGCCGGCGCCGGCACCATCGCCCGCAACCGCGCAACCACATCCAGCCCATCCTCCGCCTCGTCCAGATGGAAGTCGACCAGCGCCACATCCGGCTCCTCGTCCGCCGCCAGTTCCATCGCCTCGGCGATCGTCGCAGCCAGCAACGGCACACACCGCCGCGCCCGCAACGCCGCATCGAGCGCCGCGAGGATCGTCGCATCATTGTCGAGACACAGCACCCGCAACCCCGGCACCAGCGCACGGCCGGCCAGAGGCGTTGGCAACGCCACATCCAGCCCGGCCGGCGCAAGCGGCACCCTCACCGCAAACGTCGTCCCCCGCCCCAAGTCCGACCGCAACTCGACCGCCGACCCGAGCAGCCGCGCGATCCGCCGGACGATCGCCAGCCCAAGCCCGACGCCGCCACCCGCGCTCCCCTTGCTCTCCAGCCGCTCGAACTCATCGAAGATCCGCTCGCGATCCCCAGCCGCGATCCCCGGCCCGTTGTCGCGCACCTCGATCAGCACGTCGTCGCCCCTCCGCCGCGCCCCGATCCAGATCCGCCCATCCGCCGAATAGCGCACCGCGTTCGACAGGAAATTCTGCAGGATCGAGCGCAGCAGCGACCGATCCGTCGCCACGTTGAACGCGCCAGGATGCGCCGCCAGCACCAGCCCGCGCTCGCCCGCCAACGGCCGGAACTGCACCGCCAGCTCCTCGATCAACGCCCCCAGCGCAAACCGCTCGACCTTCGGCACGACGCCCCCTGCATCGAGCCGCGACACGTCGAGCAGCGCACGTAGCAACGTGTCCGCCGACCCGATCGCGCCATCGATCGCGCGCACCAGTTCCGCCTGATGCGGCGCCCTGTCCTCGGCCAACGCCGCGCAGAACAGGCGCGCCGCATGCAACGGCTGCAACAGATCATGGCTCGCCGCCGCCAGGAACCGCGTCTTGTCGCGGGTCGCGGTCTCCGCGATCGCGCGGGCCTCGCCGAGCATGTGGTTCGACCGCGCGAGGTCCTGCGTCCGCGCCGCCACCCGCGCCTCGAGATCGGCCTGCGCCTCCTTTTCCGCGGTGATGTCGGTGAAACTCTGGACGTACCCGCCGCCCGGCATCGGTCGCCCGACCATCTTGATCCAGCGCCCCGATGGCCGTTGGCGCTCGAAACTATGTGGCGTGCCCCGCGCAAGGTGCGCCACCCGCCGACCGACATGCGCCGCGATATCGCCCGCGATGCCCTCGCGCTCGGCATTGTAGCGGATCAGGTCGGCGATCGAGCGCCCGACGACGACATAGCCCTCGGGATAGTCGAACATCTCGACATAACGCGGATTCCACGCGACCAGCCGCAGGTCCGCATCGATCACGCTGACCCCCGGATCGATCGTCTCCAGCGTCGCCGACAGCAGCGTGCGCGAGAACCGCAGCGATCGCCCGCGCTGGTCGAGCAGCCGGACCACGTCGCTGACGTCGATCGCCGAGCCGGCGATGCTGGAAGCGACGATCTTCCGCGCCGACGGAGCGCCGATCACGCCCGCGATCAGCCGCTCGGCAGTGCGCGCGGCAGGGCCATCGATCGGCGCACGCAGGTCCGGCGACGCCACCCCGATCGCCTCCGCCTCGCCATCGCCGACGAACCGCGCGACCAGCATCCGCAATTCGCCCAACGTCGTGACGTGATCGAGCGCAGCGTTCCCCCGATGCCGCTCGCGCAAATGCAGCCCGGCCATCAGCGCGACGTTTACGCCAAGGCTCCACACGGTGCCATTGACCAACGGCGAGCCGATACGCCACCCAAGCAGCGCATCCGGATTGAGCCACCCCCGCGTAAATTGCGCCAGTGCCGGCCCGACACCCTCGCCGATCGACGGCAGCAACAGGCAGTAGATCCAGACGATCACGCCCCCGACCAGTCCCGCGCGCGCGGCGGTGTGGTTGGCGAAGTTCCACCCCACGCTCGCGATCAGCGCAGGCGCGAACTGCGCGACGCCGGCGAACGCGATCAGCCCGATCGACGCAAGCGGCAGGTCCGCGCCGAGGCTCCGCCCATACACCAGCGCGACCGCGACGATCGCGGCGATGATGACCCGCCGCACGCGTAGCATCCGCCGCCCGAGCTCGCCCTCACCCGCCTCGCCATGCCGCCGGAGCAGCAGCGGCGCGAGCAGGTCGTTGGCCGCCATCGTCGACAGCGCGATCGTCTCGACCACCACCATCGCCGTCGCCGCCGAGAACCCACCGAGAAACGCGAGCAGTGCGACGAGGTGATGCCCCTGCTGCAACGGCACCGCCAGCACGTACAGGTCGGGTTCGGCATCGCCCGGCAACAGCGTCATCCCGGCGAGCGCCAGCGGCAGAACGAGCAGCGAGATCACGACCATGTACGCGATGAACGGCCCGCGCGCTTTGGCGACGGGCTCCGGACCCTGCGCCTCGATCACGCCGACATAGAATTGCCGCGGCAGGCACAGGATCGCGAGCGCCGACAACAAGGTCCGCACCCAGAAATCGGACGTCAGCGCGCCCCAGGTAAAGCCGGACCGAAGCCGCGCCACCGGCGGTGCCAGCGTCTCGGCAGGCACGTCGGCGAGCAGTGCTACCGTCACCACCCCGAGCACGACGAAACATAGCAGTTTGATCAGCGACTCCGCCGCGATCGCCGCAACGACGCCGGGGTTGCGCCCGGCGACCTCGTACCGCCGCGCACCGAAGACGATCGCGAACACGGCGAGCAACAGCGCGACGAACGTGCCGACTTCCGCCGAACTCCCTACGCCCGCGATTGCGCCGAAACTCAGCGTCACCGACCGCAACTGAAGCGCGATATACGGCACCGACGCGAGCAAAGCGGTCCCCGCGACGATCGCCGCGGTCCCCCGACTTCGCCCGTAACGCGCAGAAATAAAGTCGGAGATCGAACTCGACCCTTCCTCGCGCGCCAACCTTACAAGCCGCGCGAGAAACTTCGGCGCGAGCAGGAACACCAGTGCCGGGCCGAGATAGATGGCGAGGTAGTCCCACCCCCGCGTCGCCGCCGTGCCGACGCCCCCAAAGAACGTCCAGCTGCTGCAATACACCGCCAGCGACAGTGGATAGGCGATCCGCTGGAGCCGCACCGACAGCCCGTGCCGGTCGACGATCCAGGCGATCCCGAACAGCAACGCGCCATAGGTCAGGATCGCAACGATGACACTTGGCCCGACGATGGCAGCGCTCCGGCTCAGGATTGAGCCGACGATCTAGCACAGGACGCGCGCCCGTCGTCGACCGGTATGTGGTGCGCCGCGACGGCTAGCGGCTTGCACCGATCATCCGCGCGCGCTATCGCCGCACCGCTCTCGTGTTGGAACACTACCGGGAGCCTGCTTGGAAACCCAATGGTTTCAATAGCATGCGGGTATAGTACAATGGTAGTACAGCAGCCTTCCAAGCTGAATACACGGGTTCGATTCCCGTTACCCGCTCCAACCCCCGACCGAAATCGTCGAACCGCACCAGCTGTGAGTATCACGCGTGCGTTCGCGGACATCACGGTAGAAACGTAAGCAACATTGACCCTTGCATTTCCCTGCTGCGCTGCCGCAAAGAGGGACTGTCGGGCAGGTCTGGCGGCTCCGGGAGTCGCCACCAGTCGTGCCGCGTTCGGATTGGAGTCTCTCCGTGATCGGTATCGTCAGGGTCGCCCTATCGCGCCCGCTCACCTTCATCGTCATGGCCATTCTGGTCGCGGTCGTCGGCGTGCTCGCGGCAGTGCGGACGCCAGTCGACATCTTCCCCGACATCAAGGTGCCGGTGATCGCCGCGGCCTGGACGTACCAGGGCCTATCACCCGACGACATGGCGGGGCGCATCATCACCCCGTACGAGCGCGTGCTGTCGACCACGGTCAACGACATCGACCATATCGAGAGCCAGTCGATGCCCGGCATCGGCGTCGTGAAGATCTATTTCCAGCCGGGTGCCGATATCCGCACCGCCACCGCGCAGGTCACGTCGGTGTCGCAGACCGTGCTGCGCCAGTTGCCGCCGGGCGTCACCCCGCCGCTGATCCTCAACTACAGCGCGTCGACCGTGCCGATCCTGCAGCTCGCGCTGTCGGGCGTCGGGCTGTCCGAGGGCAAATTGTTCGACACCGCGGTCAACCAGATCCGCCCCGGCCTCGTCACCGTGCCGGGCGCGGCGATCCCGTATCCGTCGGGCGGGCGCCAGCGTCAGGTGCAGATCGATCTCGATCCGCAGGCGCTGCAATCGAAGGGCCTGTCGGCGCTGGACGTCGGCCTCGCGATCGCCGCGCAGAACCAGATCAACCCGGCCGGCTTCGCGAAGATCGGCGGGTTCCAGTATAATGTCCGCCTCAACAACGCGCCGGGCTCGATCGACGAGCTCAACAACCTGCCGGTGAAGGTGGTCAACGGCGCGACGATCTACATGCGCGACGTGGCGCATGTCCGCGATGGCAGCGCACCGCAGACCAACGTGGTGCATGTCGACGGGTCGCGGTCGGTGGTGATGACGATCCTCAAGAACGGATCGACCTCGACGCTGGCGATCGTCCAGGGGATCAAGGATGCGTTGCCGGCGATCCAGGCGACCTTGCCCGACAGCCTCAAGATCGTGCCGATCGGCGACCAGTCGCTGTTCGTGAAGGCGGCGGTCGAGGGCGTCGTCAAGGAAGGCGCGATCGCCGCCGCACTGACCAGCCTGATGATCCTGCTGTTCCTCGGGTCGTGGCGCTCGACGGTCATCATCGCGATCTCGATCCCGTTGGCGATCCTCGCCGCGATCATCGCGCTGTCGGCGACCGGCCAGACGCTGAACGTCATGACGCTCGGTGGCCTCAGCCTCGCGGTCGGCATCCTGGTCGACGATGCGACCGTGACGATCGAGAACATCAACTGGCATCTCGAACAGGGCAAGAGCGTCCGCCAGGCGATCCTCGACGGCGCCGCGCAGATCGTCACGCCGGCGTTCGTCTCGCTGCTGTGCATCTGCATCGTGTTCGTGCCGATGTTCTTCCTGCCGGGCGTCGCGGGCTTCCTGTTCGTGCCGCTCGCGCTGTCGGTCGTCTTCGCGATGATCGCGTCGTTCATCCTCTCGCGGACGCTGGTGCCGACGATGGCGATGTACCTGCTCAAGCCGCATGCGGGCGACGTCCACGCCGCAGGAACGCCAACGTCGCGCAACCCGCTCGTCCGGTTCCAGCGCGGGTTCGAGGCGCGGTTCGAGCGGTTCCGCGCCGGCTATGGCCGCCTCCTCGAGCGCGCCTTGGCGACCGGCAAGCCGTTCCTGCTCGGCTTCCTGGCGGTGGTCGCGCTGTCGATGCTGCTGATCCCGTTCCTTGGCCAGAACTTCTTCCCCGCGGTCGACGCCGGCCAGATCACGATGCACGTCCGCGCGCCGATCGGCAGCCGGATCGAGAGTACGTCGGCGCAGTTCGATCGGATCGCGCGGAGGGTGCGCCAGATCATCCCCGCCAACGAACTGGTCTCGGTGGTCGACAACATCGGCCTGCCGGTCAGCTCGATCAACGCGACCTACAACAACTCGGGCACGATCGGTCCGCAGGACGGCGACATCCTGATCCAGCTCGCGCACGAGCACGCACCGACTGCCGACTACGTGCGCAAGCTGCGCGAGACGCTGCCCGGTGCGTTCCCCGGCGCGACCTTCTCGTTCCTGCCCGCCGACATCACCAGCCAGATCCTGAACTTCGGTGCGCCCGCGCCGATCGACGTGCAGATCACCGGCAAGGATGCGGCCGGCAACTACGCCTACGCACGGACTTTGCTGCGGAAAATCGCGGCGATCCCCGGTGTCGCCGATGCGCGCATCCAGCAATCGGCGCGCTACCCGGAACTGCGCGTCAACATCGATCGCAGCCGGATCGGCCAACTCGGGCTGACCGAGCGCGACGTCACCGCCAGCGTCGGGTCGTCGCTCGCCGGCACGATCCAGACCGCGCCGGTCTACTACCTCAACCCCGAGAACGGCGTGTCGTACAGCGTCGTCGCGCAGACCCCCGAATACCGCGTCGGATCGATGAGCGACCTGTCGAACATCCCCGTCACCGGCACCAATGCGGGCGGTACGTCGCAGGTCCTCGGCGGGCTGTCCACGGTCGTCCGCGGCACCTCGCCCGCGGTCGTCTCGCACTACAACATCGCCCAAGCGATCGACATCTACGCGACCCCCAATGGCCGCGATCTCGGCGCGGTGGCGGGCGACATCAAGCGTGTGCTGGCCGATGCGAAGGCGTCCGCGCCGAAGGGTACGACGGTAGCGCTGCGCGGCCAGTACGCGACGATGAACAGCGCGTTCTCAGGCCTCTTCTTCGGGCTGATCGGCGCGATCGTGCTGATCTACCTGCTGATCGTCGTGAACTTCCAGAGCTGGCTCGATCCGTTCGTCATCATCACCGCGTTGCCCGGTGCGATCGCCGGCATCGTCTGGATATTGTTCCTGACGGGGACGCCGCTGTCCGTGCCAGCCCTGACTGGTGCCATCATGTGCATGGGCGTCGCGACGGCCAACGCGATCCTGGTGGTGAGTTTCGCGCGCGAGCGACTCGCCGAGCTCGGGGACTCGCACAAGGCGGCGATGGAGGCGGGGATGACTCGCTTCCGCCCGGTGCTGATGACCGCGCTCGCGATGATCATCGGCATGTTGCCGATGGCGTTGGGCTTCGGCGAGGGCGGCGAGCAGAACGCACCGCTCGGCCGTGCAGTGATCGGCGGGCTGATCGTCGCGACGTTCGCGACGCTGATGTTCGTGCCCGTCATCTTCAGCCTCGTGCACCGCAAGGACGCAGAGCGCGCCGCCGCCAAAGCCCGCCGCGACGAGATTTTAGAGGAAGCGCATGTCTGAGATCGTTCATCCGGATCCCGTCGCCACCGAACCGCAGCGCGGGTCGCTGAAGAAAGTCGGCATCGTCGCGGCGGTAATCGCGCTGGCGCTGGTGGCGTTCGGCATCTTCACGCGGCACCGCTCGGACTCGCAGTTGGCGACCTGGACGACCGCACAGTCGACGCCGATCGTCACCGTGATCCGCCCGACCGCCGAGGGCGCGAGCGATGCGCTGACGCTGCCGGGTAACGTCCAGGCATATAACAGCGCCGCGATCTACGCGCGGACCACGGGCTATATCCGCAAATGGTTCGTCGACATCGGCGATCCGGTCCGCGCCGGTCAGACGCTCGCGATCCTCGACGCGCCCGAGGTCGACCAGCAGGTCGCCGCCGCACAGGCCGATCTTCAGACCGCCCGCGCCAACCGCTCGCTCGCCGCCTCTACCGCGACGCGCTGGCGCGATCTGCTCGCGAAGGATGCTGTTTCGAAGCAGGAGACCGACGAGAAGATTGGCGACCTCGCCGCCAAGTCCGCGATCGCCAACGCGGCGTCCGCCAACGTCCGCCGGCTCGGCGCGTTGCAGGGCTTCACCCGCCTGACCGCGCCGTTCTCGGGCGTCGTCACGAGCCGCTCGACGCAGGTCGGTGCGCTGGTGACCGCAGGGACGGCCGCCTCCACCCCGCTGTTCACGATCGCCGACGTCAACCGGATGCGGATCTATGTCCGCGTGCCGCAGGCCTATTCGGGGCAGACCCGGCAGGGGATGCACGCGACGCTGACCGTGCCCGAATATCCGGGACGCGCCTTCGACGTGACGCTGACCCGCAGCGCCGACGCGGTCGATCCGCAGTCGGGCACCGTTCTGGTTGAGTTGCAGGCGGCGAACACCGATCGTGCGCTGAAGCCGGGCGCCTATGCTCAGGTCAAGTTCCCGGTCGGTGCGGGCGGCACCGGCGTACGGCTGCCGTCGAGCGCGCTGGTGATCGGCGCGAAGGGCACGCAGGTCGCGGTCGTCGGCAGCGACGGCAAGGCGCATCTCAAGACGATCACGATCGGCCGCGACGATGGCGACAGCGTCGCGATCAGCGCGGGGCTCAGCGCCGACGACCGGGTGATCGACAGCCCGCCGGATTCGCTCCAGACCGGCGACCCGGTCCGTATCGCGCCTTCGACAGGACCCGCCCGTGCTAAGCGCTAGGCTAAGCGCAGTAGCGGTCGCCGCTGCGAGCCTAGCGGGGTGTTCGCTTGCGCCGACATACAGCATCCCGCCTAGCCCGGCGGCTGCGGCGTACAAGGAACTAGGACCGCAAGGGCAGGGGCCCTGGCAGCCAGCCGCTACCGACACGTCGCTCCCCGCCGCGTGGTGGACCGCGTTCGACGATCCGACGCTGACCGCACTCGAAGCGCGGATCGAGGCGGGCAATCCCGATCTCGCCGCTGCCGTCGCGCGCTACGATCAGGCGCGCGGTCTGCTGGGCGAGTCCCGTGCCGCGCTACTGCCGTCGATATCGGTCGGGGCCGACGGCGGCCGTTCGCGCGTATCCGCCGGCCGGCCGCTCTCGCCGGGCAACGCCGCGACCTACAACAATCTCTCGGTCGGTGCATCGCTGGCGTACGAGATCGACCTGTTCGGCCGCGTCCGCAATTCGGTCCGCGCGGATGCCGCCTCGGCGCAGGCCAGCGCGCAGGATGTGGTCGCGGTCCGTCTCGGGCTCCAGGCGTCGCTCGCTGATTCCTATTTCCAGATGCGCGGTCTCGATGCGCGTACGGTGTTGCTGCGCCAGACCGTCGCGGCGTTCCAGCGCGCCTACGACCTGACCGACACGCGTCATACCGGCGGCATAGCCTCGGGAATCGACGTCAGCCGCTCGGCCGCGTTGCTGTCGAGCGCGCGCGCGGAACTGTCGGCGGTCGCTGGCGCACGTGCGGCGTTCGAGCACGCGATTGCCGCGCTGGTCGGCGAGACCCCCTCGACCTTCGCGATCCCTGTCGCGGATACGTTGCAACGTCCGCCCGCGATTCCCGTCGGCATACCCTCGACACTGCTGCAACGCCGCCCCGACATCGTCGCGGCCGAGCGCCGGATCGCCGCCGCCAACGCCCAGATCGGCGTGGCCCGCGCGGCCCAATACCCGTCGCTCACGCTCGGCGGCTCGGGCGGGTTCGAGGCGGGCAACGGCAATATCCTGCGTGCCTCGAACAGCTTCTGGGCACTCGGGCCGCTATCCGCCGCGCTCGCGATCTTCGACGGCGGTGCACGGCGTGCCCGCGTCCGCATCAGCCGCGCGCAATATGACGAGGCGGCGGCATCCTACCGCTCGACCGTCCTCACCGCCTTCCGCGAAGTCGAGGATGACCTCGCCCGCTCACGTGCACTGGTGGATCAAGAACGCGACCAGCTGGCCGCGACCCGCGCCGCCGAACGCACGCGCGACTTGGCGCTCATCCGCTACCGCGACGGCGCGTCCGACTATCTCGACGTGGTGACGGCACAGACCGCGGCGCTCGACGCGCAACGCCTTTTGCTGGAAGTACAGAGTACGCGACTACAGATCGCGGTCGACACCGTCCGCGCTATCGGCGGCGGTATCGCGACCTGACTATCGAACCGCCGCCGCCGGGTCAGACCCGCAGGTAGCGGTAATACCAGACCTCGTGACCCTGCCGCCGCGCCTTGCGCTCGTACCGTGTCTCGGGCCAGTCGTCGGGGCGGGTCAGGAAGTCGTGCGGCGTCTTCGCCTGCCATTCGAAGTCTCGACGTGCGCTCATGATCATCATCGACCAGCGGCAATAGGTCGGATCGTCGGTACCGAGCCGGAACTCCGCGCCGGGCTTGAGCTTGGCGGCGATCGTGTCGAGCGGGCCGTGGTTGACCATGCGGCGCTTGGCATGGCGCGCCTTCCGCCAGGGATCGGGATGCAGCAGGTACAGCCGGTCGAGGCTCGCGTCGGGTAGGCGTTCGATCACCTCCAGCGCATCGCCCATGTGCAGCCGGACGTTGGTCAGCTCGCCGTCGCGGATGTGCGCAAGTGCACCGACGACACCGTTGAGGAACGGTTCGCAGCCGATGAAGCCGACGTCCGGGTTCATCGCGGCCTGTCCCGCCAGATGCTCGCCTGCGCCGAAGCCGATCTCGACATGGAGGGGGCGGTTGTCGCCGAACAACGTCATCGCATCGATCGGCCCGTCCTCGGGCACCGACAGGTCGGCGAGCGTTTCCTCGACGAGCGCGGCTTGGCCGAGGCGCAGCTTGTGGCCCTGGCGACGGCCATAGAGGCGGCGGATAACAGAAGGATCGTTCATCGCCGCGCGCTCTAGCGGGCGATTGCGCCGGAGCAAAGCGCGACGCGGGCCGTTGCACTCTCGTAATGGTCGATAACGCTTCCAATCCGCCCGGCGAAGACGTCGAGGATCTCAAGGCCGCCGATGCGCAGGACCTGCACAAGGCGGTCCGCGAGGAGGGCGAGGAAGAACTCGATCGTCCGGTATCGTCGCTGTTCTTCTCCGGGCTCGCCGCGGGGATGGCGATCGCCAGTTCGCTGATCGCGGAAGGCGCGCTGCACCACGCGCTGCCCGATACGCCGTGGCGGACGATCATCGTCTCGCTTTGCTATCCGATCGGGTTCCTGGTCGTCATCCTCGGGCGGATGCAGTTGTTTACCGAGAGCACGATCACCGCGATGTTGCCGCTGGTGACCAAGCCGTCGGGCTGGGCATTGCGGCGCACCTTGCGGCTCTGGAGTGTGGTGCTGGGCGCCAACCTCATCGGGACGGCGCTGGCCGGCGGGATGATCGCGGCGGGCCTGCTCGGCGGCAGCGAGCTTCGTACCGCGATCATCGAGGTGTCGATGGCGATCACCGAACTCTCGCCGGGTGCGACGTTCGTCAACGCGATCCCGGCCGGATTCATGATCGCGATCCTCGCCTGGTCGCTGCCGAATGCGCGCGAACAGTCGTTTCTCGTGATCGTCGCGATCACCTATGTCGTCGCGATTGCTGCGTTCAGCCATTCGATCGTCGGATCGGTGGAGGCGTGGCTGCTGCTGTTTTCGGGTAAGGTCGGGGTCGCTCAGGCGCTCGGCGGGCTGATGGTGCCGGCGATCCTCGGCAACTTGCTGGGCGGTGCGGGGTTGTTCGCCTTGCTCGCGCATGCACAGGTGCGCGGTGAAATGGACGGACAGGGCGAAAACTGATGGGCAAGACCAAGGACGCCGCGAAGGCCGTCGAGAAGGCGGACCGCAAGGCGACGCACAAGGCCGCCGAGCACCGTGACCAACCGCTGGTCAAGGCGACCGGGTTCCTCGCCGAGATCGGCGACCAGCCGCAGCTCGTGGCGACGTCGATCGGCACGGTCGTGATCGGCCTGATCGCGCGCAGGCCGGACGTGATCCGTGGCGGCGTGCGGATGCTGGCGGCGCATGCGGCGGCGACCTTCGTCAAGTCGGCGATCAAGGCATCGGTCGACCGCACCCGCCCCGAAAAGGCGATCGAGGACGGCAAGGCGCGGTTCGAGCCCGGCAAGAGCGACGATCACGACCAGACGTCGTTCCCGTCTGGCCACACTGCCGGCGCGGTCGCGGTTGCACGTGCTGCGTCGCGCGACATCACGGGCGCCGGTGGTCCGGCTGCGTTGATCTCCGGCGCGGTCGCGGCGGCGCAACCGGTGAACGGGAAGCACTACCTCTCCGATCTCGTCGTCGGTGCCGCGGTCGGGTGGATCGCCGAAGCGCTCGTCAGCGCGGTCTTCGACCGGGTCGCGCCCGTGGTCGAGACGGCCGTGGCAAACAAGGCGCCTCTGTTGATCGAGCACGCCAAGGCCTGAATGGTTCGACGCAGCCGAGTGTTACCCGTTGACCACAGATTGCGGCGAAATCGATATTTGTAAGGATCGGCAAGGGGATAGCGGAACCGTTACGCCCGCGTGACGGTTGCCACCGCATCGTAACCAGAACGGACTATCCCCATGAAGAAGCTTTCCATCGCCGTCACGCTCGCCGCCATGGCCGTCTCGCTCGCAGCCTGCGGCGGCAAGGGCGATGACAAGCTCGGCAGCCAGGTCGAGAAGGCCGCGGACAACCGCGCCGATGCACTCGAAGCGACCGCCGACAATCTCGAAGAGCAGGCCAAGGCCGTCCGCAAGGACGGCGACCGCCAGTCGGACGCGATCGACGACGCCGACGTGAACGCGCAGGCGATGCCGCAGGCGCAGAAGGATGCACTGGTCAACGGCAGCGAAAAGCTCCGCTGATCTTCTAGGCGCACACCAGCGCCGGCGTCTTGGCCGCCTTCCGGTACACACCGGGGGGCGGCTTTGACGTTTTGAAAGGGCCGGGTTCGACCGGCTGCTATGACGACAGGGGACACGGCAATGATCGACAGGCGTCGACTGGAAACGGGGGGCTTCATCACCTTCCTGGTGGCGATCACGATCGCGTTGTGCGTGGTCGTGTCGTCATTCGCGGCGGCGCTGTTGTGGAGCGCGCTGGCGGCGATCCTGTTCCAGTCGCTGTACCAATGGCTGCTCAAGCGCTGGCCCAACCGCCGCAACCTGGCGGCGGCACTGACGCTGCTGATCATCTTCGTCGCGGTGATCGTGCCGGCCTTGTTCATCGGCAGCCTGATGATCGACCAGTCCGCCTCGGTCTACGCCAAGCTGCAGAGCGGCCAGATCAACTTTGGCGCGTATTTCCAGCAGATTCACGACGCGATGCCGAACCGGATCCAGGGTGCGCTCGACAGGGCGGGGCTCAACAGCTTCGAACAGGCGCAATCGAGGGTGTCGACCAATCTCGGCAACAGCGTCCGCTCGATCGCCGGTCAGGCGCTATCGATCGGCCGCAACGCGGCCGCGTTCCTGCTGTCGTTCGGCGTCGGGCTGTACGTGACGTTCTTCCTGCTCCGTGATGGCGACAAGGTCGGCCCAGCAATCCGCCGCGCACTGCCGTTCGAGCATTCGGTGGCGGCGAAGCTGGTCGACAAGTTCGTCGCGGTGGTGCGTGCGACGATCAAGGGTTCGGTGATCGTCGGTCTCGTCCAGGGTGCGCTCGGTGGCCTGACCTTCTGGATCGTCGGTGTGCCGGCTGCCTTGCTCTGGGGCTTGCTGATGGCGCTGACGTCGCTGCTGCCGGCGCTCGGGCCCGCGATCGTGTGGGTGCCGGTTGCAGTGTACCTGCTGGCGACGGGCGCGATCTGGCAGGGCGTGGTCGTGATCGTCTCGGGCGTCGTGGTGATCGGTCTGGCCGACAACATCCTGCGACCGATCCTGGTCGGGCGTGACACCGGCATTCCTGATTATATCGTGCTGGTGACGACGCTGGGCGGGATCGAGGTAGTCGGGCTAAGTGGCATCGTCGTCGGACCACTGGTTGCGGCGCTGTTCCTGACGGCATGGCAGATCCTGACCGAGCAGCGGCATGCTCAAGTTTCCCCCGTTCGTCCCGAGTAGCTGCTGAGCCTGTCGAAGCAGCTTACGAAGGACAGTTGGCGAGTGGAACGCGCCTTGTCCTCGATAACCCTCTCCCCTCGGGGAGAGGGAGGGGCCCGCACGGCGAAGCCGGGTGGGAGGGTGAGGGGGAGTGAGACTCGGACCCTCTCCCCCAAACCCCTCACCCTTCCGTCGCCAAGCGGCTCCTCCCTCCCTCTCCCCGACGGGGCGAGGGACTGGAAGATCAGCTAAAAAAGCCTCCCACGGACTGGTCCGCGGGAGGCTTTTTCGTAACCCCAAACGTGTCGCGATCAGGCGACGGCAGCCTTCAGCGCATCGACCAGATCGGTCTTCTCCCAAGTGAACATATCACCCTCGGGCTCGCGACCGAAATGCCCATACGCTGCCGTCTTCTTGTAGATCGGCGCGTTGAGCTTCAGATGCTCGCGGATGCCCTTCGGCGTCAGGCGAACGAGCTTCGGCAGGACCGCCTCGAGCTTGGCCTCCTCGACGGTGCCGGTGCCATGCGTGTCGACATACACCGACAGCGGCTCGGCGATGCCGATCGCATAGCTCAGCTGGATCGTGCAGCGACGCGCCAGACCCGCAGCAACGACGTTCTTTGCCAGATACCGCGCCACATACGCCGCCGAGCGATCGACCTTCGTCGGATCCTTACCCGAGAACGCGCCGCCGCCATGCGGGGCCGCACCGCCGTACGTATCGACGATAATCTTGCGCCCGGTCACGCCGGCGTCGCCGTCGGGGCCACCAATTTCGAACTGGCCGGTCGGGTTGATGTAGATCGCGGTCTCGTCGGTGATGAAACCGTCGGGCAGCACGTCCTTGAACACGCCCATGACGTAGTCGCGCAGCACCGCGTACTTGGCGGGATCGGCGTTGTCGCCCTTCTCGCAATAGCCCGGCGCATGCTGCGTCGAGACGACCAATGCGGTCGCGCCGACCGGCACTTCGTTCTCGTACGACAGCGTGACCTGGCTCTTCGCGTCGGGCTCGAGGAACGGCGCGGCGCCCGAGTGGCGATCTTCGGCCATCTTGGCGAGGATCTTGTGGCTGTAATACAGCGTCGCGGGCATCAGGCCTGGGGTCTCGTCGGTCGCGTAACCGAACATGATGCCCTGGTCGCCGGCGCCCTCGTCCTTGTTGCCGCTCTCGTCGACGCCCATCGCGATGTGCGCGGACTGGCCGTGGAGGTTGTTCTCGAAGCGGAACGTCTCCCAGTGGAAACCCGACTGCGCGTAGCCGATTTCCTTGACGGTGTTGCGAACAGCCGCCTCGATCTCTTCCAGCACGCCGTCGGCCCACTGGTCGTTCTCGTAAATGCCCTTGCCGCGGATTTCGCCGGCGAGGACAACGAGCTGCGTGGTGGTCAGCGTCTCGCAGGCGATCCGTGCCTGCGGGTCCTTGGCGAGAAACAGGTCGACGATCGTGTCGCTGATCTGGTCGGCGACCTTGTCGGGATGGCCTTCGGAGACCGATTCGGAAGTGAAGAGGAAAGACTTGCGCATGCGGGCCTCTTTGCCATGCTCTGAAGCGAGCGTCATATAAGGAAAGCTTTATATGACCCTAGCGCTGGCGACGGCGCAGGGCAACCGCGCTTGCGAGCATCAGCGCGGCGACGATCGCCGCCATCGCGTTGCCGACGCGCGAGAACAGCGTGGGGGGCAGGGCGGAGGGCATCGGTTGTTCAATGGCACCGGCGGTCTCGTGCGGGACGGTCGCGACGAGGCGACCATCGGCAGCGATGATCGCGGAAATACCGGTCGGCGTGGCGCGAAGGATCGGCAACCCCTCCTCGATCGCGCGCATCCGCGCCTGGGCGAGATGCTGCGGCGGCCCCCATTTGCCGAACCACGCGTCGTTCGAGGGATTGAACAGGATGCGGGGGCGGTGCGCGCGATCCACGACCTCACCCGAGAAGATGATCTCGTAGCAGATTTGCATCCCGATCGAACCGAACCCCGGCAGCGTCAGGTTCGCAGGACCCTTGCCCGACGTGAAGTCGATGTCGCCGGGGACGAGCCGCGCGAGGCCGAGCGGCTTTAGCAGCCACGGCATCGGGAGATACTCGCCGTATGGCACGAGGTGCGCCTTGTCGTAGCGGCCGCGCAGCCGCGCCTGCGCATCGAGCGCGAATACCGAGTTCGCCGCGCCGGAGATCTGATCCCTGGCGTTGAACTCAAGCGCAGTGCCGCCGATCAACAGGATGTCTTGGGGGCCCAGCAACCGCGCCATGCGGCGACGAAGGTAGAGCGGGCTCGACCAGCCATAGGCGTAGAACGGGTAGCCATCCTCGACGTAGTCACGGACGACGCCCTCCGGCCAGACGACGAGGCGTGGGGTGGTGCCGCCTTGGCCAGACAGCTTTTCGAGCGCGGTAAGGACGCGCTTGCCATCGGTCTCGCTGCGGTCTTCCTGGCCAATGTCGGGTTGGACCACGCGGACCAGAGGCGTGCCGGGAGCGGGCGGCGGTGCATTCGTCCAGAGCGCGGACAGTGCTGCGAGGCCGAACGCTGGAAGGGCGACGGCTGGCAGTGTCCAACGGCGTACCGCAAGCATCAACAGTGCGCCCGCAGCGAGGATCGTCAAACCCGACAGGGCGTAGGTGCCAATCCACGCGGACAGCCGCGCAACGCCGATCGCGGGGAGCCAGACGACGCTCAGCGGATCCCAGGCATAGCCGGTGAACAGCGTCGCGCGCAGCCACTCGGTCGCGATCCAGGCCGCGGCGAAGACGAACACGAACGTCGCGTCGGGGGTGCCGGGCCGTCGTGCGATCCGCCACGCCAGGCCGCCTGCAAGCATCGGGAACACCGCCAGATACAGCGCGAGACCGACCGCCGCGAAGTACCCGAGCACCGGCGGCATCGCGTCCTGGAAGTCGAACGCGTGCTGGAACCAGTTGTTGTTCACGGTGAAATGCCCGACCCCGAACACCCACCCGCGCCACAGCGCCCCGCGCAGGGTCGGTGCGTCGTGGACGATCTTCATCCACAGCGCGAACGCAACGAGCGTCAGCGGCCAGAGATCGAGCGGAGCGAACCCGGTCGCGGCAAGCGCACCGAGGACGAGGCAGGCGAGGGCAGGGTAACGGTTCACGCTCGCGCTATGGCGTGGCGGAGGGGGCCGGGCAATGTTTTCGGTCTGATGGGGGGGCTGCATGAAGAGCGGGTTCGCTACTCCTTCGACCACCCCGGCGAAGGCCGGGGCCCAATTGGAAAGGTGGTCGTAACGGAGCGCTCCCCTGCATTAGCTATGTCCCCCAATTGGGCCCCGGCCTTCGCCGGGGTGGTGCGGTATGGTTGGGTGAGGTGTGCCCTTCCCACATTGTTTCCCCGCGAAGGCGGGGACCCAGACTGGGCTCCCGCCTTCGCGGGAGAACAAAGTAGGGCGGGCTGACGGCATTGCGGGTTGCTAAAAGCACTCACGCAATCCGCCGGGTCGACGAATTCTCAACCACGACCTATCTTCCCCCCATGATCCTACGCCCCTTCCACCTAGCCTTCCCGGTCCACGACCTCGCCGCAGCCCGCAACTTCTACGGCGCCACCCTCGGCTGCCGCGAAGGCCGCTCCAGCGACCACTGGATCGATTTCGATCTGTTCGGCCACCAGATCGTCGCGCACCTCGACCCCTCAGCCAAACCCGTCGCGGTCGAGAACGCGGTCGACGGCCACGCCGTCCCGGTCCCGCATTTCGGCGTCGTCCTGACGATGGACGACTGGACCGCGCTGTCCGAACGCGTCACCGCCGCCGGCATCCAGTTCGGGATCGCGCCGTACATCCGCTTCAAGGGCGAGCCCGGCGAACAGGCGACGATGTTCTTTCTCGATCCCAGCGGCAACGCACTCGAGTTCAAGGCGTTCGCCAACGACGACATGATTTTCGCGACTTAAGGAATAGACATGGGCACTCCCATCACCGTCGACGTCCCCCATCAACTCGGCAAGGCTGCGGTTCGCGCGCGGCTCGACGGGGGGATCGGCAAGATCAGCGACAAGATCCCCGGCGGGTCGGTGACCGAGCAGCGCTGGGATGGCGATACGCTGCACTTCACCGTCCAGGCGATGGGCCAGACGATCGCCAGCGCGGTCACGGTGTTCGAGACCAACGTCCACGCTGTCGTCGACCTGCCCGGCATCCTCGGCCTGTTTGCGAGCAAGGTGCAGGACATGATCCGCAAGGAAGCGCCGAAGCTCCTGCGCTGAGGTGAGGCCCGGGAAATCAGGCGGACGCGCGTCGATACAGGTCGAACGCCGCCTTGGCACCGACGATAGCCTGCTCGACCCAGGCTTCGTCGACAGGCTCGTTATCGATCGCGGCGAGCAAGGCGCGCCACTCGCCCGGCAGATGCTTTGCCCCGAGATAGGCCGAGGGCATCCCTTCGGGCACTGACCGCGACAGCATGATGCCGCCGAGCCGCGACCCCTCGACGACATACACCGCGCCCCACCCGGCGGCCGTGCTCGCTGGCACGTCGAACGTCATCGGCGCGGGCATGTCCTCACCTAGCGCGGCAAGATCCTCGGCGAGCGCCGCCCCCCGCGATCGAACCGCCGCCAGCCCCGGAATCGCGGCCAGCCAAGCCTCGACCGCCGGCAACGCCTTGGCGTGTGCGATCAGGAACGCGCGGTAATCGTCCGCATCGGTCAGGTCGTAGCGCCCGAACCCCGCATCGACCGCGTCGTGATCGCTTGCCGTCGCCGCACGAAGGCGCGCGACGGTCGATACCGTCTCGGTCAACAGCAGCGTCCCCCGCCCTTGCTGCCGTACCGCGCCTCCTGCCGATCGCGGAAGAACGCGCGTTCGTCCATCGGCGTGTGGTCCGGATGCCGCTCGGCCATGTGCTGGCGATACGCAGCGTAGGACGGTACGCCGACCATCAGCAGCGCGGTCTCGCGTGCCTTGGCGTAGAGCGCGCGGATCATTCTGCGGCTACCAGCTGCGGCGGGACTTCGGTCACCGTCGGCCGGTCGATCTTCAACGCCGCGAGACAGGTGCGGATGCCGAAGAAGACGATCGACAGCACCACCGCCAGGAACAGCGCGCACAGCCCGGCGTCGATCCGGTCGTTGAGAACGATCCGCTGCATCTCCGCCATCGTCTTGGCGGGCGCGAGCAGCTCGCCCCGCACCGACGCATCCGAGAACTTCGACGCATGCGCGAGGAAGCCGACCTTGGGATCGCTCGCGAACAGCTTCATCAGCCCGGCGGTGATCGTGCACAGGCACAACCACGCAGCGGGCAGGATCGTCACCCACGCGTAGCGTTGGCGCTTCATCCGGAACAGCACGACCGTCGCCAGTACCAGTGCGACTGCCGCGAGCATCTGGTTCGAGATACCGAACAGCGGCCACAGCGTGTTCACGCCGCCAAGCGGATCGGTGACCCCCTGGTACAGGAAGAAGCCCCACGCGATCACGCACAACGCGGTCGCGATCAGCCCCGGTACGATCGCCGACGCATTGCGGAACGACGGCACCGCCAGCCCGATCAGGTCCTGCAACATGAACCGCCCGGCGCGCGTGCCGGCATCGACCGCCGTCAGGATGAAAAGCGCCTCGAACAGGATCGCGAAGTGATACCAGAACGCCTTCATCGCCTGCCCGCCGACGAGGTGGCTGAAGATCTCCGACATCGCCACCGCCAGCGTCGGCGCGCCGCCCGTGCGCGATACGATCGTGGTCTCGCCGACGTCCTTCGCGGTCTGCGCAAGAAGCTCCGGCGTGATCGGGAAGCCCATCGCCGTCACCGCGGTCGCCGCCGAGGCGAAGTCGGTCCCGACCACCGCCGCCGGGCTGTTCATCGCGAAATACACGCCGGGATCGAGGATCGACGCGCCGACCAGCGCCATGATCGCGACGAAGCTCTCCATCAGCATCGCGCCGTAACCGATGAACTGCGCGTCGCCTTCGCTGGCGATCAGCTTCGGCGTGGTGCCGCTGGCGATCAGTGCGTGGAAGCCCGACACCGCGCCGCACGCGATCGTGATGAACAGGAACGGGAAGAGCCCGCCCGACCAGACCGGGCCGGAGCCGTCGATGAACGGGGTCAGCGCGGGCATCCGCAGTGGTGGGGCCACGACCGCGATGCCGACCGCCAACGCGACGATCGCGCCGATCTTGAGGAAGGTCGAGAGGTAGTCGCGCGGCGCGAGCAGCAGCCACACCGGGAGGACGGAGGCGACCGCGCCGTATCCCACCATCAGCACGCAGAGCTGCACCGGGGTCAGCGTGAACAGCGGCGCGAGCGTCGGCGAGGCGGCGACGGTACCGCCATAGACGATTGCTGCGAGCAGCCCGATGACGCCGAGAACGGAGACTTCGCCGACCTTCCCGGGCCGGATCCAGCGGGTGTAGATGCCCATCAGGAACGCTAGAGGGATGGTCGCGGCTACCGTGAACAGCCCCCACGGGCTGCCGGCGAGCGCACGCACCACGATCAGCGCGAGCACGGCGAGGATGATGACCATGATCGCGAACGCGCCGATCAGCGCGATCACGCCGGGGATCGCGCCCATCTCCATGCGGATCAGTTCGCCGAGCGACCGCCCGTCGCGGCGCATCGAGATGAACAGGATCATGAAGTCCTGCACCGCGCCCGCCAGCACGACGCCGGCAAGGATCCAGAGCGTGCCGGGAAGATAGCCCATCTGCGCGGCAAGCACCGGCCCGACGAGCGGACCGGCACCGGCGATGGCGGCAAAGTGATGCCCGAACAGGACGTTGCGGTCGGTCGCGACGTAATCGAGCCCGTCGGCGCGACGCAACGCCGGGGTTTGCCGTGACGGATCGAGCTGCATCACATGCCGCGCGATATATCGTGCGTAGAACCGATACGCGATCAGCTGGACGGAGGCGGCGGCAGTGACGATCCATAGCGCGTTGACATGCTCGCCGCGCTCGAACGCGACGACCGCGAGCGCGCTGGCTGCGAGCAAGGCAAGTGCGCCCCAACCGATCTTCTCGCGTAATGTCATAGCGTTCGCCCTCCCGTGCGGTCCGTCTGCGCGGCATCGCGTATTCGGCAGGCGAGCGCTAGCCTAGATTGGCCGACACGCACCTCATAGCTCCACCCCGGCGTAGGCCGGGGCCCAGTTGGAAAGGTCGTAGTAACGGAGCGGGGAGCGTCGTTATTACCGTCCCCCAACTGGGCCCCGGCCTTCGCCGGGGTGGAGCCGGTGGTTGGTGATGAGTGGTACGGTTCTGGCAAACTCGTCGGAACAGCGAGCTATATCAGAGTGCCGCGAGATCATGAGGCACCTCACTTAAAGCCCGACATACACCTCTCTTCCGTCACCCCGGCCGACGCCGGGGCCCACCGTTCCATACTCCAAGGGGCCGCGAGCATGCGGAACGGGCCCGGCATGACGGGGCAGGGGTAGCGTTCGTTGGTGCTTCAGCCTGAATGCAGTGCCGGCGCGAGGCGGACGCGGCACCAAGGCAGTTCCCCCGCGGACGCGGGTGCCCAGCTGAATACCGCAACGCTTGATACCCTGGACCCCCGCCTTCGCGGGGGAACAGTTGGCGCGGAGCCCACTTCCCCCATCACAGGGCTGAATCTGCATGGCCGCGACCGGCAAGCCGCGCGCGTTGCAAGCTTCAACCCGCAAGCTCAAACCTGCGAATGATGCCCCTTCAGTTCATCCCCGACGATCCGCACCACATGCAGCACGTTGGTCGACCCAGGCGTCCGGAACGGCACGCCCGCCAGCACGATCACCCGGTCGCCGGCCTTCGCCATCCCATGCCGTAACGCCATCCGCTTCGACTTCGCCACCATGTCCTCGAACGACTCCACGTCGCGCGTATGGACCGCATGCGTCCCCCACAGAAGTCCGAGCCGGCGCGCGGTCTCCTGGCTCGGCGTCAGCACCAGCAACGGCACCGACGGTCGCTCGCGTGCGATCCGGCGGGCGGTCGAGCCCGAGGTGGTGAAGCAGATGATCGCCACCGCCGACACCGTCGCGGCGATGGTCTTTGCCGCCTCGGCCAGCGCATCCGCGGTCGTCGGATCGGGCTTCATCACGGTGAAGTGCATCCGGTCGCCATGCTCGGGATCGGCCTCGACCGACACGCCGATCGCATCCATCATCGCGACGGACTCGACCGGCCACGCGCCCGCCGCGCTTTCCGCCGACAGCATGATCGCATCCGCGCCGTCATACACCGCGGTCGCAACGTCGGACACTTCCGCGCGCGTCGGTGACGGCGACGTGATCATCGATTCGAGCATCTGCGTCGCGACCACCACCGGGCGGCCCATCCGGCGCGAGACCTCGACGATGCGCTTCTGCAAGGGCGGGACCTGCTGCGGCGGCAGCTCGACGCCGAGATCGCCGCGCGCGACCATCACGCCGTCGCAGGCCTCGACGATCTCCTCGAGCCGCTCGATCGCCGCCGGCTTTTCGATCTTCGCCATCAGCGCCGCCTTACCGCCGATCAGTTTCCGCGCTTCCCACAGATCCTCGGGGCGCTGGACGAACGACAGCGCGATCCAGTCGACACCCTGGTCGACCGCGAAGTCGAGATCGCTGCGATCCTTCTCGGTCAGCGCCGCCATCGGTAGCACGACGTCGGGGACGTTCAGACCCTTGCTGTTCGACAGCGCACCGCCAACCTCGACCCGCGTCGTGATCTCGCGCGGGCTGTGCGACACGACGCGCAGGACGAGCTTGCCGTCGTCGAGCAGCAGGCGCGCGCCCGGCTCGATCGCTGCGAAGATCTCGTCGTGCGGCAGTTCGACGCGCGTCGCATCGCCCGGCGTCGGGTCGCGGTCGAGCACGAAGGTGGAGCCGGTTTCGAGCACCGTGCGTCCGCCGTCGAACTTGCCGACGCGCAGCTTCGGCCCCTGGAGATCGGCGAGGATGGTCGACGGACGACCATATTCCTTTTCCAGCGCGCGAATCGCCTGGATCACGGCGATCTTCGACTGCTGGTCGCCGTGACTCATGTTAATGCGGAATGCGTCCGCGCCGGTACGGAAGAGGGTAGCGATCATCTCGGGGGTGCTGCTGGCAGGGCCGAGCGTCGCGAGAATGCGGACTTTGCGCGAACGGGGTGCGATGGCCTTGGTCATGCGGTGCGTCTTCCTCGGCGTTTCCTGGGGGAGGTCTTTGCCGCGACGGGCCTTAAACCCTATCTCCGCGGGATCAACCACGGAGCATAGTAATGAACCCCGATCGCCTCGATACTTTGGACGATGCCGTAGCGGCACAGGCCTTTCGCCGCCTGATCCGTCATCTCCGCCACCGCGAGGACGCGCAGAACGTCGACCTGATGGGGCTCGCCGGTTTCTGCCGCAACTGCCTGTCGGACTGGGTCGAGGAAGCAAGCGGCATGACGAAGGATGTCGCACGCGAGACTGTGTACGGGATGCCGTATGCGGAGTGGAAGGCGCACCACCAGGGCGACGCGACGCCCGAGCAGCTCGAACGGATGAAGGCGAGCGTCGCGAAGAACGCGGTGGTCTGAGAACGGGTGCAATTGATTCGCGACGATCCCCCGCAGGGTCGCTTGAGCCGAACACGGTAAACGCCTAGACGCTGGCCCGCACCCAATTCGGCATGATTCAGGACGTCTCCGGACGGCGATCACCGGTGCGGGCTTGTATCTTGATTGGCTTTTGACCGGCGCGTGGGCGCTGACGAGTGGGGAATTTTCGATGTCTGACGAACGGCAACACGGCATGGGCGGCGGCGCGGTCGCAGCGGACGAACTGCGCCTGCTGATCGAGCGCGCCGAGCGTCTCGAAGAAGAGAAGAAGGGTATCTCGGACGACATCAAGGACGTGATGGCCGAAGCCAAGGGCCGCGGTTACGACCCAAAGGCGATCCGCAAGATCCTGTCGATCCGGAAGAAGAAGAAGGAAGAGTATCAGGAGGAGGAAGCGATCCTCGAAGTGTATCTCCAGGCGTTGGGGATGATCTGAGGATCGCCAAGGCGGTGAGACGGCCAAACGCGTCGGTTGTGACGTGTTTAACAAAACTGTCATCGGTTGCGGATTAGTGTCCGGCTATGAACATCCGTTTTCTCGCCGCCCTCGCGCTGGCCACTATGGCCGCTCCCGCCCAGTCGGATGAGGGGGCGGCCAACGCCAGCTTCTGCCAGCGGATCGCGACCGAGCTCGGTATGAAGACGGCGAAACCGTCTGACGGCCACGCCGCATGGGAGCTGAAGACGCTTGGCGGCCTGGGTAACGCGTTGTTCGGTGGATCGACCTATGTTTCGATGGGGCTCGGTCCGGCTGAAGACTCGGTCATCACTAACGCACGCCAATATGTCGATGCGTGTGCCAGCGTCGCCAACGGGATGGTATGCACGGTCACCGGGCCGGCGGAATTCCAGATTGGCGTGAAGGACCACATGGTCAAGATGCGCGCGAATGCGGGCGAGCGTGCAGAGGTCCGCATGGTTAAAATGCGGATCCGTTGCGAGGACCGTTGACCGCGCCGAATAGTGCGCTTGCTGTCGTCACGGCCGTCTTCTTGCTGGTGCTGGTCAACGTCATCACGGTCGCCGCGTTCGCGCTCGACAAGCGACGATCATCGACTGGCGCGTGGCGCATTCCTGAATCACGCTTGCTCTGGCTCGCCGCACTTGGCGGCAGCCCGGGCGCGTTCTGGGCGCGCAATCGCTACCGGCACAAGACACGGAAGCAACCGTTCGTCTGTCGGCTCCAGTTCATCGCGATGGTACAAGTCGGCGTCGCCGCAGGTCTCGCCATCGCGTTCGCATTTTAGGTTCGGCAACTGGCAGCGTCATTGCTGCACCTGAAGCTTAGGTGTATTGCCGTTATGCAACATTGCATCGGGGGGCAAGCATGCGGGTATTTCTGGGGATTGCGGCAGCGTTGTTGGTTAGTGCTCCCGTCGCGGCGCAATCGGTTGAGGTCGACATCCAAAAACTCGGTCAGCGTGCCGAGGCGTTCGTCCGGGTCCGCAACCAGTTCGATCAGGCGGCGATGATCGCGATGATGGCGCCAGAATACCAGGAAGTGTCGCCCGTCGGCGAGGTCGATTCCCGCGAACGCGTGATCGGGTTCTACGCAGCCGACAAGAAATCGGCGGCACCGCCGATGACGATCACCGAAACCGTCGCGCGGCTCGCCGGCACGATCGGCGTCGTCACGATGCGGATCGCCTACACCATGCCCGGCAAGGACGGTCAGATGCAGACGCGCGCGCTGCGGGCCGGCTTTGTCGCGCGACGGATCAAGGGCGACTGGCAGTTCGTGTCGTTGCAGTTCACCCCGATCCGCGGATGACGACCTACGCCGCCTCCGCCGGCAGCGTCGTCCAGCCCAGCCCTGGGATTGTGATCGAGCGTTTGCCGGCCAGATCGGTCCGGCACACGATCAGTTCGCGGCTTTCGATGTAGCCAATCAGGCGCTTCACACGGCCGATCGAACTCGTGCCATACGTCGCTGCGATGCGCGCGTCAGACGGGCAGGGCTCGCCTTCACGTGCCGCGCGCGCCACCAAAAGGAACGCGCCGAGCATGTCGTCGGGAAGACCGCTCGCCACGTCTAGTGCCGCCGTCCAAGCCTCGTCGGTCATGTCGAAGATGCCGGCGCGGGCGCAACTCAATCGACGCACGAAGCCGGGCAGCTCGAGCGGCGGCTTGGCGAGGCCGCCCATCCGGCAGCGCACCTGGAAATCCTGGAACAGCACCGATGGCGGCCGTAGCGTCGACTCCGGATCCTCCACGATCGCGCGGAAGACGTCGGCGTAAACCGCCTCGACCTCGTCGTCGGTCTTTTCGGGCGGCGGCGGTGCGGCGGTGCGCGGCTCGGGCGGGCGGGCAATGCCGTCGAGCAGTTCCTCCGCCGGCACGCGACGCGGGCGCGAATCGAACATCAGGCCGAGTTCGGGCGCGTCGACCACCGGCTCGGACAACAGGTCCTGCAGGTCCATCGGCGCGGCGCTGGGGAGGGGGGTGAGCTTGGGGCTGCCGCTGCGCGCGGAGGTCGCGACGTCGCCGATCTTCACGGTGATCGGCCGCCGCGACACTGCCGGCCCGAGCGCCATGAACGTGCCGCGCTGGAGATCGCGAATCGCTTCGGCCTGGCGTCGCTCCATGCCGAGCAGGTCGGCCGCGCGCGCCATGTCGATGTCGAGGAAGGTGCGCCCCATCAGGAAGTTCGACGCTTCCGCGGCGACGTTCTTCGCAAGCTTCGCCAGACGCTGCGTCGCGATCACCCCGGCGAGGCCGCGCTTACGGCCACGGCACATCAGGTTGGTCATCGCCGCCAGCGAGGCGCGGCGAACTTCCTCCGACACTTCGCCGCCGGTCACCGGCGCGAACATCTGTGCCTCGTCGACCACCACCAGCACTGGATACCAATGCTCGCGCGGCGCATCGAACAGCGCGGACAGGAACGACGCGGCACAGCGCATCTGCCCCTCGACCTCAAGTCCTTCGAGGCTCAGCACGGCGGATGTGCGGTGTTCGCGCAGGCGGGTGGCGATGCGCGAGATTTCGCGCTCGCTATAGTCGCCGGCCTCGATCACGACGTGACCATGGGGCCCCGCGAGCGTCACGAAATCGCCCTCCGGATCGATCACGATCTGCTGGACGTGCCCCGCCGATCGCTCGAGCAGGCGGCGCAGCAGATGCGATTTTCCCGATCCCGAATTGCCCTGCACCAACAGGCGGGTCGCGAGTAGTTCCTCCAGGTCGACGCCGACGGCAGTACCATTGCCGTCGGTGCCCATATTCACGCTAACCGTCATGCCGCGCGTTTGGCAGGTGCGGGCGTGTGGGAGCAAGGAGTCTTTGTCGCTTCCGTCGCAAGCCCGGCTTTGCGCGCTGGCATAATCCGCAATCCGGGCTAGGGCGCAAACCATGGCCACGAAACAATCCTTGCTCGCCGATCTCTCTCAGCGGTTGCTCGGCAAGGCGCCGGGCGACCTCGACGACGAGGAACGCCGCGTCCTTGCCGGGATCGAGGCGGGGACCACGGTCAGCCGCGACGCTGCCGACGTCTCGGACGAGCGATCCACGTTCGGCGAGCGACTGTCGGACCGGGTCGCGGCGATTGGCGGGTCATGGGGGTTCATCATCGCCTTCACCGCGGTGCTGATCGGCTGGATGCTGCTGAACTCGGACATCCTCGCGCATTTCGGGCGCGCGTTCGATCCGTATCCCTACATCTTCCTCAACCTGCTGCTGTCGACCGTCGCGGCGATCCAGGCGCCGGTGATCATGATGAGCCAGAACCGGCAATCGGCGAAGGATCGCCTCGCGGCCAGCCTCGACTACGAGACCAATCTCCGCGCCGAACTCGACATCCTGCGGGTGCATCACAAGATCGATCATCTGGTGCTGGCCCGGCTCGACGCGATCGAGGCGAAGATAAACGCCCTTGCGGGCTTGGGAACCGACGGTCTGGCGAAATCCGCGCCTGACGCCTAAGAGCGGGGCCATCAGCTAAAGAGGCACCGATGGCAGGCCATTCCAAATACAAGAATATCATGTACCGCAAGGGCGCGCAGGACAAGAAGCGCTCGTCGGCGTTCAGCAAGCTCAGCCGGGAAATCACGGTCGCGGCCAAGATGGGCCTGCCCGACGTCGACATGAACCCGCGCCTTCGCGCGGCGGTCAACGCGGCCAAGGCGGCATCGCTGCCCAAGGAGAACATCCAGCGCTCGATCGACAAGGCGAGCCGCGGCGATGCCGAGAATTATGAGGAAATCCGCTATGAGGGCTTCGGCCCAGGCGGCGTCTCGCTGATCATCGAGGCGCTGACCTACAACCGCAACCGCACCGCGACCAACGTGCGCGTCGCGGTCGGCAAGAACGGCGGCAACCTCGGCGCAGGCGGTTCGGTCAGTCACGCGTTCGACCGCGTCGGGCTGATCTCGTATCCGGCGAGTGCTGGCGATGCCGACACGGTGTTCGAAGCGGCGCTCGAGGCGGGCGCCGAGGACGTCACGTCGAGCGAAGACGGCCATGAGGTCTGGACCGCGCAGGGCGACCTGCACGAGGTGGCCAAGGCGTTGGAAGCCAAGCTTGGCGAGGCCGAAGGCGCCAAGCTCGCCTGGCGTCCGCAGGTCATGGTCGCGGTCGACGCGGACGATGCAGCGACGCTGTTCAAGCTGATCGATGCGCTCGACGAGGACGACGACGTGCAGACCGTCTGGGGCAATTACGAAATCTCCGACGAGATCATGGAGTCGCTCGGTTGAGATGAAGAAGGTTGGTTCACGCGGAGACGCGGAGACGCGGAGAGCTGTGCTTAGTGGCTACGTACTCCGCGTCAGCGGCCTCATTTATGCCGGGCAGCCCGGAGAACTGAAAGTCCCGCTAACGCGAGACGATCGCCAGGAACGCACCCTCTCCGCGTCTCCGCGCCTCCGCGCGAACCAACCTTCTCCTTCTACCTCCGCATGATCATCCTGGGACTAGACCCCGGCCTCGGCACCACAGGCTGGGGAGTTATCCGCGCCGACGGCAACCGCCTGAGCCATATCGCCAACGGCCAGATCAAGACCGATCCGTCGATGGCGCTCCCGCGTCGCCTCACCGCGCTCTACAACGCGCTGATCGACGTCATCCGCACCGAACGCCCCGACGGCGCCGCGGTGGAGGAAGTGCTCGGCAACACCAACGCGCAGTCGACGCTGAAGCTCGGGCAAGCGCGCGGCGTCGTCCTGCTCGCCGCGGCGGGCGCAGGGCTGCATATCGGCGAATACCACCCGTCGACCGTCAAGAAAGGCGTCGTCGGCACCGGCGGCGCGGACAAGAAACAGATCCAGGCGATGATGGCCGTGCTGCTGCCGGGCGCGAAACTCGCCGGACCCGACGCTGCCGATGCGCTGGCCGTCGCGATCACGCACGCGCATCACGTCGCAAGTGCCGCCGCCCTGGCGCGACGCAGCGGCGTAGGCGCCTGACCTCTCCGGCGATCCGACCAACGAGAGGAGACGCCGTCCCCGGCGTAGCATCCGAAGACGCGCGCCACGGCTAGCCGCGTCACAAATCTCAACCCTAGCCAATATCCGCTCGGACAAAACTTGGTTCATTTTGAATGGGATCTGCGCCTGAGCGCTATAATTACACCTCAATCAAGTTTTGATAGCCAAGCCTGCATTGCTGTGGCAGCGCCGCCCGTGATTTTTTAATTTAGATTAAAGGCGGCGCGATGCTTGTCGAACACGTACGAGGTGGAACGAACAGCAACAACGTTCCGGCCTCGGCGTTCGCGATGCCTGCGGGCATGACGATGCGGTACGACCTGCCCGATCCCGCGCTGTCCGAGTATTTGACGGGGTATGCGATCTACGCCTCGAACGACCGCGCGCCGATGCTCAACTGGTATCTGCCGGCACCGGCGATGATCTCCGTGCTGGTCGATGCCGGGCCGCTGACCGTGTCGGTCGGCAACCACCGCTTCGGCCCGCTCGATCGTGCAAGCTTCTATGGCCCGACCAGTCGCGCCTTCCGGACCGAGACGCGTGGCGGGATCGCGGTCGGCATCGGCCTCAGCGCGCTCGGCTGGTCGCGGCTCACCGCGCGGTCGGCGGGCGAATTCCACAATCGTGTCGTGCCGCTCAGTTCGGCGCTGGGATCGGATCTCTCCGCGCGGCTGGTCGAAGGGCTCGACGCGCTCGACGACGACACGATGATCAAGCCGTTGCTCGATGCGGTGTTCGCTGCGTTTTTCACTCGCCCGCATCCGCGCGAAGACCTGATCCGCGCGTTCACCGCGTTGACCGTCACCGACGGCGTGATCGAGATGAAGGACGTCGCCGACCGCCTCGACATCCCGACGCATGAACTGCGTCGCATGGCGACGCGCCATTTCGGCATGCCGCCAAAGCTGTTGCTGAGGCGCGCGCGGTTCCTGCGATCGTTCATCAGCCTGATCCGGACCGACGGTATGGCGGACTATTCGAAGATCGACAGCAGCTATTTCGACGCCTCGCATTTCCTCCGCGATGCCGGCACGTTCCTCGGCACGACCCCGCGCCGCTTCATCGCGTCCGACACCGTATTCCTGCGCGCCAGCCTGCGTGCCCGCGCGATGGTGATCGGCGCGCCGACCCAGGCGCTGCACGAAGCTGCGAAGGCCGTTGCGCCCGTCCAGAACCGTCCGACGGGCGAGCAGGATCGTCCGCAACCGAACGCCTGACCGGCGTGCGGGATGATCGAGCCGGAACGCCCGTATTTTGACGGGATGACGCCGCGCCGTCGATGTTCTACCGCCTGATCCAATGATCGTGCATCTCAAAGGACGGCTGGACTCGACCGGCATCGACCATGCCGTGATCGACGTCGGCGGCATCGGCTATCTGGTCGGCGCATCGGCGCGCACGCTGTCGGCGCTCGGGCCGATCGGCGAGGCCTGCACGGTGTTCACCGAGTTGCTTGTCGGCGAGGATTTCCAGCGGCTGGTCGGCTTCTCCAGCGCGGACGAGCGCGACTGGTTCCGGTTGCTGACGGGCGTGCAGGGGGTCGGCGCCCGCGTTGCGCTCGCGATCCTGTCGGCGCTGGAGCCGGTCGATCTCTCACGGGCGATCGCCAGCGGCGACAAGGCGATGGTCGCACGCGCGAACGGCGTCGGGCCGAAGCTCGCCCAGCGCATCGTGATGGAATTGAAGGACAAGGTCGGCGGCATTGCGCTTGGGCTCGGGCCGGCGGTGGTCAACGCCGCGCCGGGCGCGTCTGCGGATGCTGTGTCGGCGCTGCTCAATCTTGGGTTCCGCCCGAACGAGGCGAGCGTCGCGGTGGCGGCGGCGGACGAGGAACTCGGAGCGGGCGCTTCGCTCGATGCGCTCGTCCGGCTGGCGCTGCGCAAGGCGTCGAAGTCTTAGTTTCAGACTCGTTCAGTCCGCTCTTAACCCTCCGCTCGCTCCCACCTTCCGTTCGTGCTGAGCGAAGTCGAAGCACCTTCTCTTGGGGCACACCCTTCGACTTCGCTCAGGGCGAACGGGAAGGGGGCTTGGTTTCCCAAGGTCCCTGTCTCAGAGTGCGGTCGGCAGCGGTCGTCCGGCAAAATGCGCATCGAGGTTCGCAACCACCAACGCCCCCATCGCCGCCCGCCCGTCGACGGTCGCGCTACCCTGATGCGGTGACAGTACCACCCGATCCATCGCCTTTAGCGCGTCGGGAACCGCCGGTTCGTCGGCGAACACATCTAGCCCCGCCCCGGCGATCGTCCCGTCCTGGAGCGCCGCCACCAGCGCCGGTTCGTCCACCAGACTCCCCCGAGCTATGTTGACGAAAATACCGTCCTCGCCAAGCGCCGCGAGAACCCCCGCATCCACGATGTGCGACGTCGCCTCGCCACCAGGCGCGGCGATGATCAGCACGTCGCACGCCGCCGCGAGCGCGGCCATGTCACCATGAAACACCCCCGCGAAATCCGGTTTGGTGGATCGCGCGGTATAGTGAAGTTCACTCGCAAACGGCGCAGCGCGCTCGGCGATCGCCTTGCCGATCCGTCCCAGCCCGAAGATCCCGATCCGTCGCCCGCTCGCCCGGCGCGCGAGATCGACCTGCCACCCGCCGTCCCGCACCGCACGGTCGTTCGCGACGATCCGCCGCTGCACCGCCAGCATTAGCCCGATCGCGAGGTCCGCGACGTCGTCGGTCAGCACGTCGGGCGTCGTCGTCACCGCGATGCCGCGCGCTTTGGTCGCGGCAAGGTCGATCCCATCATAGCCGACGCCGTGGATCGCGATGATCTCCAGCGCGGGAAGGCCATCGAGCAGCGCCGCATCGACCACGCTGCTCCCGCCACCGACGATCGCGCGCGTCGTCGCCGGTGGATCCTTGCGGTGCAGCGTAAAGCGCTCGGCGAGCATCGCCTCCAGCGCGGGCGAGACTCCGCCCAGCAGATACAAATCGGGGTGCGAGGTGTCGTTGGTCATCCCACACCCATAGCCGCCTTGCCCCCTTCACCGCGAGCGCGCTATCGCGGCGTGTGACCGATACAGACCGCATCCTGACCGCCGCCAAGCGTCCCGAAGACGTCGACGCCGCGCTACGCCCGAAGACGCTCGACGAATTCGTCGGGCAGAAGGCCGCGCGCGAGAACCTGCGCATTTTCATCCAGGCGGCGAAATCGCGTGGCGATGCGCTCGATCACGTGCTGTTCTTCGGGCCGCCGGGGCTCGGCAAGACTACGCTCGCGCAGATCGTCGCACGCGAGATGGGGGTGGGCTTCCGCGCCACCTCGGGGCCGGTAATCGCCAAGTCGGGTGATCTCGCCGCTCTGTTGACCAATCTCGAGGACGGCGACGTGCTGTTCATCGACGAGATCCACCGCTTGCAGCCCGCGGTCGAGGAGGTGCTCTACCCGGCGATGGAGGACCGTGCGCTCGACCTGATGATCGGCGAGGGGCCTAGCGCGCGCAGCGTCCGCATCGACCTGCCGCGGTTTACGCTGATCGGCGCGACCACGCGGCAGGGGTTGCTGACGACGCCGCTACGCGATCGCTTCGGCATCCCGGTGCGGCTGCAATTCTACACGGTCGAGGAACTGGAGCGCGTCGTCACGCGAGCGGCGGGGTTGCTCGGGCTTGGCATCGCCAAGGACGGCGCAATGGAAATCGCGCGCCGGGCCCGGGGTACGCCGCGCATCGCCGGGCGATTGCTGCGAAGAGTGCGCGATTTTGCCAATGTCGCGGGGCACGAGACGGTCGACGCGCGGGCGGCGGACGCGGCGCTCAACCGGCTGGAAGTTGATTCGCTAGGACTCGACGCGATGGATCGGCGGTATCTGATGATGATCGCGGACATCTACCGCGGCGGCCCCGTCGGCGTGGAGACGCTGGCGGCAGGCCTCAGCGAACCGCGCGACACGATCGAGGAAGTGATCGAGCCGTACCTGATCCAGCTCGGCCTGATCGCGCGCACCGCTCGCGGTCGGTTCTTGAATGCAGGCGGCTGGAAGCATTTAGGCCTGAACCCACCAGCCGGAAGCCAGGACGGCCTGTTCGACGCCTGACTTCTCACCACTCCCTGGAAGGGAGGGGCAGGGGGTGGGTCGGCTTCCGCATACCGAGACCGTGGTGGCTCAAACGAGAACCCCTCCCTTCCAAGGAGGGGARAAGCCATAATCAACAAACACTTGTAAGAATCCCCACCGCCAGATCGATCGAACTTCACCCCAACACTGCTTTTGTTGCGTGGCACCCAAGCGTTTCATCTGATAGCCAACGCGAATGCCCCTTTCGGCCGCCGCCTCCGCCCGCGAAATCCTCACCAGCCTTCACGACGTGATGGCGTCGCGCACCTCCGCGCAAGCCAAGCTGAACGCCGTCGTCGGCATCATCGCCACCGCGATCGACAGCGAAGTCTGCTCGATCTACCTGTTGCGCGAAGGCGTGCTCGAACTGTTCGCGACCCGCGGCCTCGACCAGGCCGCCGTTCACGTCACCAAGCTCGCGCTCGGCGAAGGCCTCGTCGGCACCATTGCCGAGGATGTCGAAGTGCTCAACCTCGACGAAGCCGCCAGCCACCCCGATTTCGCCTACAAGCCCGAGACCGGCGAGGATCGCTTCCACAGTTTCGCCGGCGTGCCGATCATCCGCCGCGAACGCTCCGTGGGCGTCCTGGCCGTCCAGCACACCGACCGTCGCCGATATGCCGACGTCGAGATCGAGGCGTTGCAAACCGTCGCGATGGTGCTCTCCGAACTGATCGCCAACGCCGGCCTCATCGACACCACCGGTGGCGGCGCGGATCGGCCGCAGTCGACCGCGGCGATGCGCATCCCCGGCCAGAAGCTGGTCGACGGCATGGGCGCGGGCTTCGCGGTCTATCACCAGCCGCGTATCCATATCGAGCACACCGTCGCCGAAGACACCGACGCCGAGCGCCACCGCGTCTACGCGGCGTTCGACAAGATGCGCGAAGGCATCGACCGGATGACGCGCGAAGCCGAGTTCGGCGTCGGCGGCGAGCATGTCGAGGTGCTCCAGACCTACAAGATGTTCGCCTATGACGAGGGCTGGGCGCGGCGCATCAATGAAGCGATCGACTCCGGCCTCACCGCCGAAGCTGCGATCGAACGCGTCCAGCAACGCACCCGCCAGCGCATGCGCCAGATCGACGATCCGCTGCTCGCCGACCGGATGCACGATCTGGAGGATCTGTCGAACCGGCTACTGCGGATCGTCTCGGGCCAGATGGGTACTGCCGCGCAGATGGGTCTTCGCCAGGACACGATCCTGATCGCGCGCAACCTCGGCCCCGCCGAACTGCTCGAATACGACAAGCGTCGGCTGAAGGGCGTGATCCTTGAAGAAGGCTCGCTCACCGCGCACGTCACGATCGTCGCCCGCGCGATGGGCGTACCGGTGCTCGGCCGCGTCCGCGACATCCGCCGGTTGGTAGCAGAGGGCGACATGCTGTTGCTCGATAGCGCCGAGAGCAACGTCTTCGCGCGGCCCTCCGCGGCGATGGAGGAGGCGTTCGAGGCCCGCCTCGCGATGCGCCAGAAGCGCAAGGCGGCGTTCGCGGCGCTGCGCGACGTGCCGCCGATCACCAAGGATGGCCATCGGCTGACCCTGATGGTGAACGCAGGGCTGCGCGACGACGTCGCCGCGCTCGACGTCACTGGCGCCGACGGCATCGGCTTGTTCCGCACCGAGTTCCAGTTCCTCGTCTCCGCGACCTTGCCGCAGCGCGAACGCCAGCAGCGGCTCTACCGCGAGGTGCTCGACGCGGCGGGCGATCGCCCGGTGATCTTCCGCACCGTCGACATCGGTGGCGACAAGGCGCTGCCGTATCTTAACAAGGAAGATTCCGACGAGGAGAACCCGGCGATGGGCTGGCGCGCGCTGCGCCTCGGCCTCGAGCGCGACGGATTGATGAAGGTGCAGGCGCGGGCTCTTCTCGAAGCCGCCGCGGGTCGCACGCTCAACGTGATGTTCCCGATGGTCAGCGAGCCATGGGAATTCGACGAGGCGCGCGCGCTGTTCGAGGCACAGCGGACCTGGCTCGAAGGGCGCGGGCGGAAGATGCCGCTGGCGATCCGCTACGGTGCGATGCTCGAAGTGCCGGCGCTCGCCGAGATGCTCGACATCCTGCTGCCGAAGATCGAGTTCCTGTCGATCGGCACCAACGACCTCACGCAGTTCCTGTTCGCCGCCGATCGCGCCAACCCCAAGCTCGCCGAGCGCTACGACTGGCTCAGCCCGTCGATCCTCCGCTTCATCGCGCGGCTGGTCGCACCGGTCCGCGACGCCTCGGTCGACCTGGCGGTCTGTGGCGAGATGGGGGGGCGCCCGCTGGAGGCGATGGCGCTGATCGGGCTCGGCATTGAGAGGTTGTCGATCACCCCCGCCGCCGTCGGCCCGATCAAGGCGATGACGCGCTCGCTCGATCGCGCCGCGCTGACCGCATACATGACAGGGCTGCTGGCCAACCCGCCGCGCGACATGCGCGGTGCGCTGACCAATTGGGCGACCGAGAACGGCGTCGAAATCGTCTGATCGGCGGAAAGCTGCGGTTAAGACGCGCGGTGCGTTGACACGGCTGGGGCCCTCTGAAAGACGGGTGACATGGCGGGAAACGCTACGCACCCGTGTTCGGAGACAAGAATGGACGAGGTCGAAACCGGCCAGAACGCAGCACCCGCTCAACCAGAGCGTGCTGGCGACATTCTCCGCAAGGCGCGCCAGGCGCAGGGTCTGACCGTCGCGGATATCGCGACGCGTACCCGCGTGCCGCTGCGCCACCTCGAAGCGATCGAGGCGTCCGATTATTCGACGCTGCCGTCCTCGACCTACGCAGTCGGTTTCAGCCGCGCCTATGCGCGCGCGATGGGCATCGACGAGGTGCAGATCGCCAACATCGTCCGTAGCGACGTCGCGAAGCTCGGCAGCAAGAAGCCCGAATACGAACCCTACGAGATGACCGATCCGTCGCGTGTGCCTTCGCGCGGGCTGGCGATCGTCGCGCTGGGCATCGCGATCGCGGTGCTGGTGCTGGTCGGGCTGTGGTACGGCACCGACATGTTCCGCGGATCGAGCAATGGTTCGACCACGACGCCGATCGCCGAGACCGCGCCGAACCCCGCCGCGCAGACCGCGCAACCGGTCCCTGCGCCGGCCACGCCGGCCAACGGACAGGTCACGCTGACCGCCTCGGACGAGGTGTGGATGCGCGTCTACGATGCCGACAACAAGACGCTGTATCTCGGTACGATGAAGCCCGGCGAGAAGTTCGACGTGCCGAAGGATGCCAAGGATCCGAAGATCAACATCGGTCGCGCCGACAAGCTGGCGGTGACGCTCAACGGCGCCGCAGCCCCTGCGCTCGGCACGGGTGAACGCGCGATCAAGGACGTGTCTGTGGGGGCGCCGGCCATCGCCGCGCGGATCGCCGGCACGCCCGAGCCTCAGGCCACGCCGACCGCGACTGAAGCGACATCGACGCGGTCGTCCGAGCGACCACGCACCGCCAGCCGTCCCCGCACGCCCCGTCGTCCGTTGAGCGAAACGCAGCGCGCCAATCTGGATGCGGCCGCCAATCCTCCACCCGCCGCTACGGCAACGCCCAATCCGTGATGGCGGCGGACCGCCAAGGTCTAAGGCACCAGGGTCTTAAGGCTGGCGACAGGATGGGTAGTGCAGCTATACCCGGACGATTAACCAATCCACCGGGGGGTGTGGCCCATGCGTAAGTCAATTCTGGTCGGCGTCTGCCTCGCGGCGTTGTTGCCCGCTGCCGTACGGGCACAAAATGTCGAGGGCCGCGTCGGCAAGCTCGAAAGCGAAATGCGCGCGGTGCAGCGGAAGGTCTTCCCGGGCGGTGCGGGCCAGATGCTCCAGCCCGAAGTGCGTGCGCCGCAGAGCGAGCAGGGCCCGGGTCCAGGCTCGCCCGCGACCAGCGCGCTCGCCGACGTGAACCAGCGCGTCACGTCGCTCGAACAGCAGATGACCTCGCTCACCGAGCAGATCGAGCAGAACCAGAACCGCACCCGCCAGTTGCAGGACGCGTTCGACAATTACCGCCGCTCGAACGACGCGCGGATGAAGACGCTCGAGACCGGCCCTGCACCGATAGCGACGGGGGCGGGGACTGGTGGCCCGATCGAATCCGATGATCAGTCGAGTGGTCCATCACGCCCAACCACGCGCCCCGAAGCCGCGAGCAAGCCCGGCGCGGCGACACCGACCAAGGTCTCGGTCGAGAAGCCCTCGACCGGCGATCCGGCGGAGGACGAGTATATGTACGGCTACCGCCTGTGGGCGGCCAAGCAATACCCGCAGGCCGAGGCGCAACTGAAGAAGGTCGTCGCCGAATACCCAAAGAGCAAGCGCGCCAGCTACGCGCAGAACCTGCTCGGCCGGTCGTATCTCGACGAGGGTAAGCCGAGCCTCGCGTCGATGGCGTTCTACGACAATTACAAGAAGATGCCCGAAGGCGAGCGCGCGCCGGACAGCCTGCTGTATCTGGGGCAGGCTCTGACCAAGCTCAACAAGCCGGCGGACGCGTGCAAGGTGTATGACGAGTTGAACGACGTCTACGGCGCCAAGATGGCGGCGGCGATGAAGGGGCAGGTTGCCGCCGGGCGCAGCGCGGCGAAGTGCAAGTAAGGCATCGTCCAGTGTGCACGCGTACCTGCCTGTTCGTGACCTCACGTCGCACTTTACCGCCCCCCCGGCGGAGGCCGGGGCCCAATTGGCAAGGTCGTCGTAACGAAGGGCTACGCTTAGTCATCACTGTCCCCCAATTGGGCCCCGGCCTCCGCCGGGGGGGTGACCGCTCGACCGTCGGGACTGCCACCGCATGACCGAAGAAGGACGCCGCTTCGCCGCCGACTTCGCGCGCCTCGCAAGCGACATCACCAACCCGCTGTTCGCCGTCTCCGGCGGCCCCGACAGCATGGCGATGCTCACCCTCGCGCACGAAGCTCTCCGCCCCGGCTTCACGGTCGCCAGCATCGACCACCGCCTCCGCCCCGAAGCAGAGGAAGAGTCCGCCATGGTCGCCGCGCATTGCGCAACGCTCGGCATTCCCCACGCCACGCTCGCCCCCAGCGAACCGATCACCGGTGCCAGCATCCAGGCGCAGGCCCGCACCACGCGCTACGCCCTCCTCACCGACCACGCCCGCGCGATCGGGGCAGGTGCGCTCGTCACCGGCCACCACGCCGACGACCAGGCCGAGACCTTCCTCATGCGCGCCGCCCGCGGGTCGGGGTTAGCCGGCCTCGCCGGTGTCCGCGCCCGCACCGAAGTCCACGGCGTCACGGTTATCCGCCCCTTGCTCGACTGGCGCCGCGCCGAACTCCGCGCGATCGTCCGCCGTGCCGAAGTACCGTTCTTCGACGATCCCTCGAACCACGACGACCGCCACGATCGCACTCGCTTCCGTCGGTTGCTCGACCAGAACGAATGGCTCGGTACGCCCAACCTCGCGCGCGCCGCCGCCGCGCTTGCCGAGACGGACACCGACGTTCGCGCGATGGTCGACTGGATCTGGACCGAACGCGCCAAGGTCAGCGGCGGCGAGGTAAAGCTCGCGGTCGAGAAGCTGCCCCGCGAAATCCTCCGCCGCCTCGCGCGCCGGGCGATCGGCACGGTCCGCAAAGACGCCGGCATCGTCGCACCCGAATGGACCGAGGCGGCCAACATCGAAAGCCTGCTCGACTCGCTGATGACCGGCAAGCGCACCACTCAAGCCGGGATCATCGCCAGCGTTCGCGGCGACGTCTGGCGCTTCCGCGAGGCACCACCGCGCAGAACCGCTTAGCGCGCCCGTCCGTTCACACTGATCAACGCAAGTCGCGCGTTGTTCCATTGCCATTAACCTGCGCACGCTTATCTTGTGCGATGAAAGGTATCGTGCACCCATGAGCGACAACGACAACCGCGGTCAGAAGCCCCAGGGCCCCGGAAACGGCGGCCCCGAGAACGGCGGCGGCAATCCTTGGATGAGGAGCCTGTTGATCTGGGTCGGCATCCTGCTCGCGCTGGCGCTGTTCGTGACCATGTTCGACGGCCGCACCGCGGCGTCGGGTGGCAATACGATCGCGTATTCGGCGTTCCTCGACAAGGTCGATGAGGGCACCGTCAAGGACGTCAACATCTCGCGCGATATCATCTCGGGGACATTGTCCTCGGGCGAGAAGTTCAAGTCGTATCCCATCCCAGACTCGACGCTCGTGCCGAAGCTGCGCGAGAAGGGCGTCTCGATTAGCGCGAAGCCCGAAGAGGGCCCGTCGATGCTGGCGCTGCTGCTGTACCAGTCGCTGCCGTTCCTGCTGTTCCTCGGCATCGCGTTCTTCGTGTTGAAGCAGATGCAGAAGAACTCGGGTTCCGGCGCGATGGGCTTCGGCAAGTCGCGCGCCAAGATGCTGACGCAGAAGGAAGGCAAGGTCACCTTCCAGGATGTCGCCGGCATCGACGAGGCTCGCGAAGAGCTGGAAGAGATCGTCGAGTTCCTCAAGGACCCGACCAAGTTCGCGCGCCTCGGCGGCAAGATCCCCAAGGGCGCCTTGCTGGTCGGCTCGCCCGGTACCGGCAAGACGTTGCTCGCCCGCGCCATCGCAGGTGAGGCCGGCGTGCCGTTCTTCACCATCTCGGGTTCGGATTTCGTCGAAATGTTCGTCGGCGTCGGCGCGAGCCGTGTCCGCGACATGTTCGAGCAGGCGAAGAAGTCCGCACCGTGCATCGTCTTCATCGACGAAATCGATGCGGTCGGTCGTCATCGTGGCGCCGGTCTCGGCAACGGCAATGACGAGCGCGAGCAGACGCTGAACCAGCTGCTGGTCGAAATGGACGGCTTCGAGGCGAACGAAGGCATCATCATCATCGCCGCGACCAACCGTCCCGACGTGCTCGATCCTGCGCTGTTGCGTCCGGGCCGGTTCGATCGCCAGGTCACCGTGCCGCGGCCGGATATCGAGGGTCGCATCAAGATCCTCGAAGTGCACATGAAGAAGGTGCCGCTCGCGCCCGACGTCGACGCGCGAGTCATCGCCCGTGGCACGCCTGGGTTCTCGGGTGCCGATCTCGCCAACCTCGTCAACGAGGCGGCGCTTCACGCGGCGCGCAAGGGCAAGCGCCTGGTGGCGATGGCCGAGTTCGAAGAGGCTAAGGACAAGGTCATGATGGGCGCAGAGCGTCGCAGCATGGTCATGACCGACGACGAGAAGCGGATGACCGCGTATCACGAGGCCGGCCATGCCGTCGTCGCGATGCACGAGGCTGCGTCGGATCCGATCCATAAGGCGACGATCATCCCGCGCGGTCGTGCGCTGGGCATGGTGATGCGCCTGCCGGAGCGCGACTCGTACAGCTATCATCGCGACAAGATGTACGCGAACCTCGCGGTCTCGATGGGCGGCCGCGTCGCCGAGGAAGTCATCTTCGGCTACGACAAGGTTTCGAGCGGCGCCTCGGGCGACATCCAGTACGCCACGGGTCTGGCACGCGACATGGTCACGCGCTGGGGCATGTCGGACAAGGTCGGCCCGCTCGAATACGGCGAGCCAGAGGGCGAGTCGTTCCTGGGTTACTCGTCGAGCCGTCCATCGCGCATGTCGAACCAGACTGCACAGTTGATCGACGACGAGATCAAGCGGATCGTCGAAGGTGGTCTCGACCGCGCCAAGCAGGTGCTGAGCGATCACGTCGACCAGCTTCACACCGTGGCCGGCGCGCTGCTCGAATTCGAGACGCTGACCGGTGACGAAATCAAGAAGCTGATCGCCGGCGAGAACCTCGATCGTCCGGATCCGGGTGCAAAGGCGTCGACCGTCCCGCGTGCGGGAACGTCAATCCCGAAGACACGGCGTCCGTCTGGTCCGTTCGGTACGCCAACACCTTTGGGGGCGTGATCCGGTTCACCGGACAGTCACCTAAGTAGCTCTATGGGCGGTCTTTTCTCGGAAAGGCCGCCCATGTCGTATTCGCGTTCCAAGGCTGTCGTCGCAGCATTGCTCATGGTCGGCGCAGCAATGCCGGCAAGCGCGGCGATGACCGTCGGCACCTTCCTGGCCCGCGCCAACGCGTTGCGTGACCAGGGCCCGATGGCGCTCATGTCACCCGACCTTCCCGCGCTGAAGGCCGAAGCCAAGGCGGCGACCAATCAGTTGAAGGCAGAACGCGCCGCCCGCGCCGCCGCCGGCAAGCCACCGATCGCCTGCGTTCCGGAAGGCGAGTCCGTCGGCATCATGGACATGCTCGACGGCCTCAACGAACTCCCCGCCAGCTACCAGAAGCGCCCCCTCAAGGACGGCTACGCCCGCGTCCTGGCGAACCTCTACCCCTGCCGCTGAGGTGTCTGGGGGAGGTTGAGGAGGTCTTCTTTCATCCGTTCGCCCTGAGCGAAGTCGAAGGGCATGCCCCGCACGCAGGTGCTTCGACGTCGCTCAGCACGAACGGGGGTTGGCAAAACCCGCCTGATAACGTTCAGTCCGTCAGCCCATGCAGTAACAGCAGCACGATAAACGCCAGCAATACCGTGAATGCGAACGTCAACAGCGCCACCGTTCGCCAAGCCGCCGACCACTTCCGCAACTGATAAGCGCCCCGAAGCTGCGTGAACATATGGACTGGCGGCACGCACATCGCGGCCATCACGATCCAGCCCTCCGCGACGCCGATCACGCCCGCGATGATCAACACGATCGTCAGCAGCATCATGAACGCGAGCGAATAGGTCACGAAGATCGCGTGGTCGTAGAGGTGATGTTGGCGCCGCCAGAGGAAAAGAAGCGCCATGAACGGCACGGATAACGGAATCAGGCCCCAGCTGTATTTATACGCGCTGGTCTGCAGCTTGTAGAACATCAGGCCCGGATTGCCGTTCGCCTTGGCGATCCCGTGGTCGAGCCGCTCCCAGCCGGTCTTGAAATCGCCCAGGTCAACCAGCGTACCGTTGGCGCCGCCATTTTGCATATCAGCCGCGACCCCGAGCGCACGAACAGTGGTACGCAGCGCGCTCGCCTGACGATCGAGCGTGGCAAGCTGTTCCCCCGAATATTTAGCGGGCGCACGCTTCGCAACCTCCTGCTGCGCCTCGACTTTGTTCAGCGCGAGGCGAGCCCTGGCGGCCTCGTGTGCATAGTCGGATGTCTTGCCGGTCCGCTCGTCCCGGATAAAGTCCTTCGTCATTTCGCCCCCGACCGCGCCGATCGTCGCGAACATCAGGAAGACGGTGAACAGGAACAAAGCGAGCGGCGACACGAACCGCGCCCGCTCGCCATTGACGTACCGCCGCGTGAGCGCACCCGGATGCAGCACCAGCAGCGGCAAGGTCCGCCATATCTTGCCTTCGAAATGGAAAACCCCGTGCGCGATATCATGCCCGATTCCGCCGAGCGAGCGATGGACATGCGCCGATTGACCACACGCGTGGCAGTGCTCGCCTAGTAACCGCGTCCCACAATTCAGGCACAGCGCACCGGCCGGCCCATGGCCCGTATGCGTGCCATGGGCTTCGCCCGCGCTCGGTTCGAACGCGCGCCCGACGATTGTACCCGCGGCGACATCCGCCGCTGCCCCGATATCCCCAGTCATGCGTCCCCCTGCAATATCGCCAGCGTAACGAGTTCGCGACGTTGGCGCGAGGGGCTTCGCATGGTACCGCGTTGACCATGGCCGACGCAGAAAATCCGACCGAAATGATCGCCGAAATGGGCGCGCGCGCGCGCTCTGCCGCGCTGGTTCTAGCAGCGATGCCGTCGGCGCTTAAAGCTGCGGCGCTTGCATTGGCGGCGGAGTCGATCCGGGCGGCATCTGATGAGATCGTTGCGGCGAACGTTGAGGACATGACGCGCGCGAGCGAGGCAGGTCTGTCGGGTGCGCTGCTCGATCGGTTGCGGCTTGATGAAGCGCGTGTCGCGGCGATGGCTGACGGCGTCGCGGCCGTGGCAGCGCTGGCCGATCCGGTCGGGCAGGTAATCGACTCTAGCGAGCGTCCGAACGGCCTCAAACTCTCCAGGGTCCGCGTGCCGATCGGCGTGATCGGCATCATCTACGAGAGTCGTCCCAACGTCACTGCCGACGCCGCCGCGCTCTGCGTGATGGCCGGCAACACAGCGATCCTGCGCGGCGGATCTGAAGCTGTGAAGAGCAATCGCGCGATCCACGCGGCACTGGTCGCGGGGCTGAAGGCGGGCGGGGTGCCCGTTGGCGCGGTCCAACTCGTGCCGACCACCGATCGCGCAGCAGTCGGCGCGATGCTGAAGGCGGACGGGGTGATCGACCTGATCATCCCCCGTGGCGGCAAGAGCCTCGTCGCGCGCGTCCAGGCCGAGGCGCGTGTGCCGGTGCTCGCGCATCTCGATGGCATCAATCACGTCTTCTTGCACGCCTCAGCCGATCCCACGATGGCCGAGGCCGTCGTCGTCGACGCGAAGATGCGCCGCACCGGTGTCTGCGGTTCGATGGAGACGCTCCTGATCGACCGGGATTATGCCAACGCACCCGCCTTGATTCGACGTCTTGCAGCGATGGGCTGCGAGGTCCGCGGCGACGCAAGCGCGCGCGCCCTCGTTCCCGAGATCGCAGCCGCCAATGCCGCCGACTGGGACACCGAATATCTCGACGCGATCGCTTCGGTCGCGATCGTCGACGGCATTGACGCGGCGGTTGCGCATATCGCCCGCCACGGCTCGCATCACACCGATGCGATCGTCGCGGAGGATGCGACCGTCGCCGAGCGCTTCCTCGCCGCGGTCGACAGCGCAATCGTCCTCTGGAACGCCTCCACCCAGTTCGCCGACGGTGGCGAGTTCGGCCTCGGCGCTGAGATCGGCATCGCCACCGGCCGCCTTCACGCTCGCGGCCCGGTCGCGCTCGAAGGCCTCACCACCTACAAATGGATCGGCCGCGGCACCGGGCAGGTGCGCGGTTGATGTGGTTGCGTCGAAGGAGTAGCGTTTCGTCATGAGCGCTTCCCTGCGAATTACGGCGGAACTCGATACCGACACGATGGCGATCGTCGACAGCTTGGCTGCGTCGAAGGGTATCACGGGTGCGGAGTTCGCGGCCGAGGCGATCAGGCGGGTCGCCGAAGGCGAAGCGGACTACCACGCTTTCATTCAGGTCGGCATCGATGCCGCGGATCGGGGCGATGTCGTGCCGCACGAGGTGGTAATGGCGGAACTCGATCAGATGATCGAGCGCCACAAATCACGATGCGGATAGACTGGACGACGCCTGCGCTAGACGATTTGCGGGGTATCGATGACTGGCTGACTGCCGAAGCCGATCCCGAGTGGGCGCTGCGGATATTGGTCGCCATCCGGTTCAGGTCCAGGTTTCTCGAGAATTTTCCGCGAGGGGGACGCCTACATCGCGACGGCTACCGTATCCTGCGAGTGTTCAATACGCCCTATATCATTCGACATCGCATAGTCGGCAATGTAGTGCAGGTCGTTCGGGTTCATCATGAACGTGAGAATTGGTTCATCGAGCCTTGACCCACGTCGGAATCCTCGGCGGGTCGTTCAATCCCGCCCACCGTGGCCACCGCGGTATCACGCTTGCGGCGATCGACGCGCTCGCGCTCGACGAGGCGTGGTGGCTGGTATCCCCCGGCAACCCGCTCAAGGACGCCGCCAACGACATGGCGCCGCTCCCCGCACGCCTCGCATCCGCGCGCGTGATGGCGCGCCGCGCACCCATCCGCGCGACCGATATCGAGGCCCGGCTCCACACCCGCTACACGCTCGACACGATCCGCAAGCTCAAGCGGCGCTACCCGAAAATCCGTTTCATCTGGCTGATGGGCGCGGACAATCTCGCCGACTTCCACCGCTGGAAGAACTGGCGCCAGATCACCCGCGAGGTTCCGATTGCGGTAATCGCGCGTCCGGGATATGACGGGCGCGCCCTCGCGGCCCCCGCGATGGGTTGGCTGCGGCGCTTCCAACGGCGCACAGACCATGCGAAGAGCTGGACGACGTGGAGATTGCCGGCCCTCGTGCTGTTGCGCTTCCGACCCGACCCGACCTCCGCAACCGGCCTGCGCGCCGTGAATCCAGACTGGTTCCGGCACGTTGCTGGGCCGCCCGACCGTTCCGGCACGTTGCCGGATTGATACCCTTACCCAGGAGCTGACTTGGCCACTTCCCCTACTGCCCCTCGCGCGACCGACCCCGAAGAGGTTGAGGCGCTGCATCGCCTGATCCTCGCGTCGCTCGACGACGACCAGGCGGTCGAGACCATCTCGATCCCGCTCGCGGGCAAGACCAGCATCGCCGATTACATGGTGATCGCCAGCGGTCGTTCGACCCGCCAGGTCGCCTCGATGGCGCAGAAGCTGGCCGAGCGGATCAAGGCCGAGTTCAAGCGTCCGGTGAAGATCGAAGGCCTGCCGACCGCCGACTGGGTGCTGATCGACGCGACCGACGTCATCGTCCACCTGTTCCGCCCCGAAGTCCGCAGCTTCTACAATCTGGAGCGGATGTGGGCATTCGGCGACGCACCGGCGCCACCGCCCGTGCCGACCTTCACCGACGAAGACTAAACCGACCTAGAGGCGGCGGTGCTGCTCCACATCGTCGCCCGCGGTCGGATCGGGCGCTCGCCCGAGGCCGAGCTCGTCGACCGCTATCTCAAGCGGATCGTCTGGCCGACCAAGGTCAGCGAGCTCCCCGACACCGGCGGCAAGATCCCGCTCGTCGGCGAGCAGACCAAGCGCATTCTCCTCGATGAGAAGGGTGAGACGCTGTCCTCGACGCAGTTCGCGCAAAAGCTCGAGCGATGGCGCGACGACGGCGTGCGGGAGGCGCGGTTCATGATCGGCGCCGCCGACGGCTTCGACGACGCGGCGCGCGACGAGGCCGACCTGCTGTTCTCGTTCGGCCGCGCGACCTGGCCGCATCTGCTCGCTCGCGCGATGCTCGCCGAACAGCTTTTCCGTGCCACCAGCATCCTTGCCAACCACCCCTATCACCGCGAAGGGTGATGCATGAGGATGGGGAGGGGCCTCGTCGTCGCGGCGTTGCTCGCGGTGGCGGGCGGCGTGACTGCGCAGACCAACGACACCGCTGAGGTCGCGAGCGAGCAGGTGCGTCTGGTCGCGGCAAAGCGCGATGCCGCAATCGCCGCGCGCAGTGCCGCTAAACTGACCGCAGCGGCTAACCAGGAGCGCAACGCCGCCGACAAGGCGCGGCGTGAAGAACAGGCTTTAGCTGCTCGCGTAACGGCCGCCGAAGCGAACCTCGCCACTGCTAGTGCCCGCGTAACGCTGGTCGAGCGCCTGCTGTCCGATCAACGCGCCAAGCTTGGCCGCGCGCAAGCCCCCGTCGCCCGGCTCCTTGCAGCGTTGGAATCCCTCGCCCGTCGCCCGACGATCGTCGCCGTCGCGCAGCCGGGATCGGTCGACGACCTCGTCCACGTCCGCGCAGTCCTAGGCAGCGCGCTTCCCGTCGTCCGCCACCGTACCGAAGCCGTCCGCATCGAACTCGCCGAAACACGTCGCCTGCAAGCCAGCGCCACGCTCGCCGCCAAGGCGCTTTCCGACGGCCGCGCACGCCTGGAGAGCGACCGCATCGCGCTGGCCACCCTCGAAGCGCGCCATCGCCAGCGCAGCCAATCGCTTGGCCGCGGTGCGCTCAGCGAGTCAGACCGCGCGTTGGCACTCGGCGAACGGGCGCGCGATCTCGTCGACGGCATGGCTGCCACGACGAACGCCAAGGCGACCGCGGCCAGTTTGATTGGGCTTGCCGGTCCGATTCCTCGCCCGATCACGCTGGGCACCACGCCGCCGCCGCCCCCTAGCGGCGTGTACCGCACACCGGTAGCGGGCAAGCTCGTCACCGGCTTCGACGAGGTCTCGGACTCGGGCGTCCGATCGCGCGGTCTCACCTTCGCCACCGCCCCTCTCGCGCGCGTCGTAGCACCCGCCGCCGGCACGGTCCGCTACGCCCGTCGTTTCCGTGACTACGGCACGATCGTTATTATCGACCACGCCGACGGTTGGACCACCCTGGTCACCGGCCTTGCCTCAACGATCGCAAAACCCGGCAACCGCGTCACGATGGGCACAACGATCGGCACCGCTCCCAGCGAAGACCCCCGCATCACCGTCGAACTTCGCCGCCGCGGGCGGCCGGTCGACGTCGCCGCGTTGATAGGATCGCGCTGATCGGCCAACCCGACAGGCGCCTGGTTTCAATCCTCCCCCGCCAGGGGGAGGTGGCCGGCGCTTGCCGGACGGAGGGGGAGGAAGAGGCAACCGCTGTTCCGTGTCCTCCCCCTCCGTCACCTTCGGCGCCACCTCCCCCTTGCGGGGGAGGATCGATCCAATACGCGATCGTTAACGACCAAGCCCCCCAGTCAGCCGCCATTAACCCCGGCCCCGCTTTGCTCCGCGCGTTGCCGCCAGCGTTCCGCTACGCTACGCCATCACGACCGTACGACACGTCTTTTCTCAGGTTGCAGGACCATCGATGCCTCGTCCTATACTGCGTACCCCGTTGCTTGCCGCGACCGCCATCGTCGGCGCGCTGACGCTGATCCCATTGGCCACCTCCGCGATGGCGGCAGTCGACACCGACACCTACCGCGAGTTCGACCAGTTCCTCGACGTGTTCAACCGCGTGAAGGCGGAATATGTCGACAAGGTCGATGACAAGACGCTGATCAAGGGTGCGATCCAGGGCATGCTCGCCAGCCTCGATCCCCACAGCTCGTATGTCGACGCGCTCGACTATGAGAACCTCCGGATCATGACCGAAGGCAATTACGGTGGCCTCGGCCTGACCGTCCAGATGGAAGACGGCGCGATCAAGGTCGTCGCCCCGCAGGAAGACTCGCCCGCCGCCCGCGCGGGTGTAAAGTCCGGCGACTACATCACGCATATCGACGGCAAGCTGATCTACGGCGATTCGCTCGACGAGGCGGTCGGCAAGATGCGCGGCAAGCCCGGCAGCAAGATCACGCTCGGCCTCGTCCGTCCCGGCCGCGACAAGCCGCTCGACGTCACGATGATGCGCGAGATCATCGTCCAGAAGCCGGTGAAGTGGGAAGTCCGCGGCGACGTCGGCTATATCAACATCAACACCTTCAGCGAGAACACCGGCGCCGATACCCGCGCAGCGATCATGGCGATCGACAAGTCGCTCGGGCATCGTCCGCTCGGCTATGTCGTCGATCTCCGCGAGAATGGCGGCGGCTTGCTCACCCAGGCGATCGAGGTAAGCGACGCATTCCTCGACCACGGCGAGATCGTCTCGCAGCGTGGCCGCGAGAAGACCGATATCGAGCGTTATTACGCCAAGCCCGGCGACGACGCGCACGGCCTGCCGGTCGTCGTCCTCACCGATCCCGGCACCGCCTCCGCCTCCGAGATCGTCGCCGGTGCGCTCCAGGATCACCACCGCGCGCTGATCATGGGCGAGCGCAGCTTCGGCAAGGGCTCGGTCCAGACCGTGCTCCAGCTCGGCCCCGAGACGGCACTGCGGCTGACCACCGCGCGCTACTTCACGCCGTCCGGCCGCTCGGTGCAGGAGGGCGGGATCGAACCCGACATCAAGGTGCCGCAGCTCACCGATCCCGACTACAAGTCGCGCCCGGTGTTCCGCGAGGCCGATCTGCGCAAGCATCTGATCAACGAGGTGAAGGCCGACAACGCGGTGCTCGAGGAGGATACCAAGACGGACCCCCGTTTCTCGCAGACGCCTGATCAGCTGAAGAAGCAGGGCATCGACGACTTCCAGCTCTACTATGCGCTGAAGACGGTCGCGCGCCTCGGCGGGGCAACGCAGGTCGCCGCCGCGACCAAGCCGCGCCCGATCAAGCCCGATCCCACGGATACCACCAAGGCGCCCGCCAAGTGAGTGTGCGTCGCGGGTTGGGCATGACCAAGAACGAAGAGATCGCGCGCGCCATCGCGTTGTTGCTGCCGGCGTTCCTCCTGCTCGGCGCGCTCGGCTCGCAATATCTCGGCGGGCTGTATCCGTGCGAAATGTGCCACTGGCAGCGCTGGCCGCATTATTCCGCCGTGCTGATCGCGGGGGCGACGTTCTTCGTTCCCGGCCGCTCGCTGCGCGCATCGCTGGTGATCATCGCCGGGCTGTTGATCGGCCTCAGCGGTCTGATCGGCGTCGCGCATGCCGGCATCGAATATCACTGGTGGAACGGCTTCACCGCCTGCACCACGACCGTCTCGTTGGCCGGCACGACCGCCGCCGAGCGACTCGCCGCGATCATGAATGCGCCGATGGTGCGCTGCGATTCGCCACAGTGGAAACTGCTCGGAATCTCGCTCGCCGGCTTCAACGCCATCTTTTCCCTCGTCGGTGCGTTCACCATATTCGCACTCATGAGGAAGACGAGATGAGCGGCTGGAAGCCAGGAGACGCCAAGCGGGCGACGGACTCAATGATCCGGGTCGATCAGGCCGGCGAGTACGGCGCGATCCGCATTTATGCGGGTCAGTTGGCTGTGCTTGGCGACCGCCACCCGGCGTCGCGCTCGATCCATCACATGGCGCAGCAAGAGGAACGCCACCGCGCTTTCTTCGACAAGATGATCGTCGATCGCCGCGTGCGGCCGACCGTGCTGCAGCCGATTTGGAAAGTCGCTGGCTTCGCGCTCGGCGCGCTGACCGCGGCGATTAGCCCACGAGCGGCCATGGCGTGCACGGCGGCGGTCGAGACCGAGATCGACAAGCATTACGAGGAGCAGCTCGTTCAGCTTGGCGCCAGCGATCCCGAGCTATCGGCAGCGATCCTGGATTTCCAAGCCGAGGAACTCGAACACAAGGCTACCGCGATTGCTGCGGGGGCGGAAGAGACGCCGGGCTATCCGGTATTGAGCGCTGCGATCCGGCTCGGCTGCAAGGTTGCGATCGCGACCGCCAAGCGGATCTGAGATGCGGCCGATACAATGAGATACGGCCAGTGAATGAAGTACGGATTGTGGGAGTGATGCGTATGAAAATGCTTTTTGCGACGGCGTTGCTCGTCGCCGGACCGGCTGCGGCGCAGACGGCTCAACCCGCTCGCCCCGTAGCGCCGCCAACGCTGGCGCAGATACCCGCCAAGGGACCCACGCTAGCCCCGGCCCTGCCCGGCGCTACCGGCAAGTCGAAGCCGATATCGGCCCCCGGCGAAGTCTCGCGCAGTGCGCCTGTCAACGGCGTCTTGACGCTATTCGGCAACGAACGCTGCCCGACCAACCAGAACGGCGAAGAGATCGTCGTCTGCGTCCGCCGCAGCGCGCAGGAGCAGTACCGAGTCCCCAAGGAACTCCGCGAGTTCGTCGTGACTCCCGAAAATGCCAGCTGGGCGACTAAGGCACAGGGAACGCTCGACGCAGGCGTCGGCGTCAACACGATCGGCAGCTGCTCCGCGGTCGGCCCCGGCGGCGCCTCCGGCTGCTTCAACCAGCGCGTCAAGGAATCGCGCCTGGAGAACAAGACGCGCGCGGCAGAAGTCCCCGTCCTCCCATAAAGCGGTCGTAAGCGGCAGCGCCTCTACTTCCCCCCTCCCTAAAAGGGAGGGGCAGGGGTGGGTCGGCTTTTTGCACCGCTTACCGTCCCCTGGCGCACAAAAAGGGGGCAAACGGATGGGCTAACATCCGGAAATTGAAAACCGTCCGCGCCCGATCCGCGTCGATGGTTACGAAAAAGACTTCTCGCCTACTCTGCAATTCTTCTTGCCGCCGTCATGACCGCGCTGATGCTCGGGACGTGTCTGTTCGCCCGACACCCGAGCGTGCTGTTTTAGACGTAACTGTCCTACAGGCGGATGGAGTGGCATGATGCGCGAATGAGGTCGGCAGCCATCCGAAGCGCGTTCGCTCAAACCGCTTCCTACGGTGCGTCGGGCACAGGGGAAAATGCTGCGCCAGCGTCTGCACTTTCTGCACTTCAGGCGAGCGCGGTCATTGCACGTTGCCGGACTCGCGCTGTTTTTCAGCGAGTTAGGGCCATTTGGAGCGATTTCGCGATTCTTGATCGTAAGAACCTATCGTAAGGAGTCATCACATGACCGAGCCGCTGGGCATCGCCTTCCTGCTGTTCCCGAACGTGACGCAGCTTGACCTGACCGGCCCCGCGCAGGTTCTGTCGCGGCTCGGCAACGCTCGGCTCGATCTTGTCTGGAAGACGCTGGAGCCGGTCCCGACCGACGCCGGTTTCTCGATCGTGCCGACCGGGACCTTTGCGGACGTGCCGCGCGCTGACATCCTGTGCGTACCCGGCGGTTTCGGAACTAACGACGTGATCGCCGACGAAAAGGCGATGGCGTGGGTCCAGACGGTCGGCGCCGAGGCGACGTGGGTGACGAGCGTGTGCACCGGATCGCTGATCCTCGGTGCGGCAGGGTTGATTGATGGCTATCGTGCCGGGTGCCACTGGGCGCAACGCCATATGCTGCCACTGTTCAACGCCATCCCAGTCGACGCGCGGACCGTGGTCGATCGCAACCGCGTGACCGGCGGCGGTGTCACCGCAGGGATCGACTTCGCACTGACGCTGACCGCGATGATCCGTGGCGAGGCACATGCTCGAGCGGTGCAACTCGGTCTGGAATATGACCCCGCGCCGCCATTCGACAGCGGCTCACCCGCCAAGGCCGGTCCCGAGATCGTCGCGGCGTATCAGCGCCGCATGCAGTCGATCGTTCCCACGCGCGACAACGATCTGCGCGCGTTAGCAAAGCTCCGTGGTTACGAGTGACGCTTCAGCCCGCGCACCCGGTGCCAGATGTAGAAGCCGACCAGCGCGATCAGGACCACGCCGATCAGCAGGTCGGCGCTATGGAACGCGGCCTTTACGCGCGGATCGCTGTCCCATTTGTCGCCGAGCTTCATGCCGACCCACGCCAGCCCGAAGCACCACGGCCATGATCCGATGAACGTGTAGACGTGGAACGGTACCAGCTTCATCCGCGCGACGCCGGCGGGGAAGGCGATGAACGAGCGGATGACGGGAAGCAGGCGGCCGATCAGCACCGCCATCGAGCCCCAGCGTGCGAAGAACCGGTCGGCCGCGTCGAGCTCGCCCGGGCCGATCAGCAGATAGCGGCCCCAGCGCTCGGCCATCGGCCGGCCGCCGCGCTTGCCGATCTCGTACGCGACGATCGACCCGAGGTTGCACCCGATCGCGCCCGCAGTCGCGGCGAGATACAGGTCGAACCGCCCGGTCGAGACGAGGTAGCCGGCGAACGGCATGATGATCTCGGACGGCAGCGGGACGCATGCGCTCTCGATCGCCATGAGCAAGGCGATGCCGACATAGCCACCCGACGAGATGACGCCGATCGTGAAGGTGGCCAGCACGGCCAGGATCTTTTCGAACATGGCTCGGTCGATTGCGCGAACCGGGCGCGGAAGGGAAGAGCCAATCGGAACCGCCGGCCGTGTCGTGCGCTGTTTGCGGCATGACAGATCTTACTCTCAATGACGGCCGCACGATGCCCCAGCTCGGCATGGGCACGTGGCAGATCCCCGACAGCCAGGCCGCGGCGATCGTCCGCTCCGGGCTCGATATCGGCTTCCGGCTGGTCGACACCGCCGCGATCTACCAGAACGAACGCGGCGTCGGTGATGGCTACAAGGGCTCTGACGCGTTCCTGACGACCAAGCTCTGGAACGACCGGCAGGGCGATGCCGAGGCGGCGATGGACGAGAGTCTGGCGCTGCTCGGTGTCGAGTCGGTCGACCTGTACCTGATGCACTGGCCGGTGCCGAAGCAGGACAAGTATGTCGACGCCTGGAAGGCGATGATCGCGCTGCGTGATGCCGGGAAGGCCAAGTCGATCGGCGTCTCCAACTTCCTGTCGGAGCACATTGACGCGATCGTAGCGGAAACCGGCGTGCCGCCGGCGGTCAACCAGATCGAACTCCACCCGAACTTCCAGCAACGCGAACAGCGTGCGTATCACGAGGCACACGGCATCGTGACGCAGAGCTGGAGCCCGTTGGGGCAGGGCAAGACGCTGCTGCAGGACGAGGTAATCGTGCGCATCGCCGAAAAGCACGGGCGGAGTGCGGCACAGGTTATTTTGGCGTGGCATCTGGCGAACGGCTTTTCGGTCATCCCGAAGGCGTCTGACGCAGAGCATCTCGCAGACAATTTTGCGGCGCTCGACCTGACGCTGGACGACGAAGACATGGCCGAGATCGAAGCGCTCGGGGATCGTGCTGGCCGACTGGGACCAGAACCGAACGCGATGTGATTGGTGAACACAGCTATCGCGCCGCGCCTCCCCGTCATCCTGACGAAAGTCAGGACCAGTGTTACGAGGGATAGCGGTTGCAGCTCTGGGCCCTGACTTTCGTCAGGATGACGGGGGGAGGGAAACGGCGGCTCCAGCCATCATTCGATCCGCCCGCCGACCACCCGTAGGTCCTCGACAAATCGCGCATATTCTTCTGCCGCCTGAGCGGGGTCCGGTAATCGCAGTAGATAGCTCGGATGCACCGTGATCCAGGCCTCGCCGCCATCTGGCAACTGCAATGCCCGGCCACGCTCGCGGCCGATCGTCATCACTTTGCCGAATAAGGACCGCGCTGCCGTTGCGCCGAGCGCTACGGTCACCTTTGGCTTGATCAACATCTGCTCCTGCTCGATCCACCACCGGCACGCGTCGATTTCGCCGGCGCCGGGCTTGGCGTGGATGCGGCGTTTACCGCGTTGCTCGAACTTGAAGTGCTTTACCGCGTTGGTGACGTACGCGCGGGAGCGGTCGACCCCCGCCTCTGCCATCGCCTTGTCGAACATCTGGCCGGCGGGGCCGACGAACGGGCGGCCGGCGATATCCTCTTGGTCGCCGGGTTGTTCGCCGACGAACATCAGTGGGGCATCGACCGGGCCTTCGCCGAACACGGTTTGCGTCGCCGGCTTGTAGAGCGGGCAGCGGGTGCAGCCGGCGGCCTCGTCGCGCAGTGCTTCCCACGCGATCGGGCTGTTACCACCTACCGTGTCGCGCGCCTTCGCGATCATCCCGCTCTCCCTTGCCTGTGCCGCTGCCAGCAGGCCCGGCACCAGCGCGGTTTCGGGCATGTTCTTCCAGTATTTTTTCGGCATCTCCTTCAGCATCGCGCCGATCTTGACGCGCGCCGGGTTGAAGATGCTGGCGTAATAGGTCTTCCAGACTTCCTCGGTCGGATCGCCGTCGGGGGCATCCGCCTTGCTCGCACCGGGGCCTTCGCTGAGCGCCTTGCCGTCCCAGTGGATCGAGACTTTTGGTGTCAGGATCGACCAGCGCATGCTGGCGAAGCGGTTGACGAAGAACGCGACGTTGGCACGGACGATGTGGTGGTCCGGTTCGAACCACGCGACGAAGCGGGTTCCGCCGTCTTCCTCGACCTCGCGGAAGCGGAGGAAGGCGCGCATCTTGTGGATGTCGCGGCGGACGTCCTTGGCGATCCGGTCGAGCCTGCGGACGAGCGGATCGGCGCGGTCCTCGATCAGTTTCTGCTCGCGACGGAGGCGGAAAAGTAGCGTGTAGAGCAGTGCGAACCGTTCTGGGTCGCTGCCGAGGATGGCGCTGCGGGCTAGGTCGATGAAGACACGGGGGACGGAGAACGCGCCTGGGGGTGGGGCGGGGGCCGGATCGGCTACGGTTGCGAACAGGTCGACAGGTTCGTCGCCGACTTGCCAGACGACGTTGTCGGGGGGGACGTCCTCGGCGATCAGGCCACGCGCGGCGTCGCGCCAGCCGTCGAAGTCGTCTGGTTCGGATAGGGTTACGACGCGCATCTTTACCTCCTTCCCTGGAAGGGAGGGGGCTGGTTGCTTTCGAGGGAATGCTGCGTGAGCCTCGGGCCGACCCACCCCCAACCCCTCCCTTTTAGGGAGGGGGGCAGGGGGCGCGCGGGGCTCACGCGAACATCTCCATTTGCTTGGGTTTTGGGGCGACGATCGGGCGGAGTTCGGCTCTGTCTGCCAGAACCACCGGGCGCCAATCCTCGGTGATGATGAAGGGGCGGAGCTTGGCGACTGACACGGTCAGCCGGGCGATATCCGCCAGATGCAGGCGGCGCCAGCGGCGGCTGGTGAGGATGCCGTTGACTGCTTTCACGCCGAGTCCGGGAACGCGGAGGAGCATTTCGCGGGGGGCGCGGTTGACGTCTACTGGGAAAGATCCGCGGAATTTGAGCGCCCAGGCGAGCTTGGGGTCGATGTCGAGCGGGAGCATGCCGGTGGCGTCGTCGGCTGCTGCGACCACCTCGTGCGGCTGGAATTCGTAGAACCGCATCAGCCAGTCCGACTGGTACAGGCGGTGCTCGCGCATCAGGGGCGGGCGTTGCAGCGGGAGGACGGCGCTCGCGTCGGGGATGGGGCTGAACGCGGAATAATAGACGCGGCGCAGGCCGAAGCGGTCGTACAGCGTCGACGCCTTCCGGACGATGTCGCCGTCGGTCGCTGCGTCGGCGCCGACGATCATCTGGGTCGACTGGCCGGCGGGGGCAAACTTGGGCGCGGACTTGTACTTGGCCTTGGCGTCCTTGCCGTCGATGATCGACGCCTTAACCTCGGCCATCGCGGTTTCGATGCGAACCCCGTCCTTCTCCGGGGCGAGGCGCTTCAGGCCGTTGGCGGTCGGGAGTTCGACGTTGATCGAGACGCGGTCCGCGTACAGCCCGGCCTGGTGGACGAGTTCGGGATCGGCGTCGGGGATCGTCTTGAGGTGGATGTAGCCGCGGAAATGGTGGTCCTCGCGCAAACTCCGCGCGACCTCGACCATTTGCTCCATCGTATAGTTCGACGACGCGATGATGCCGGACGAGAGGAACAGGCCTTCGATGTAATTACGCTTGTAGAAGGCGATGGTGAGATCGACGACTTCCTTCGCCGTGAAGCGGGCGCGGCGGACGTTCGAGCTCTTGCGATTGATACAGTAATGGCAGTCGAAGATGCAGCTGTTGGTCAGCAGGATCTTCAGCAGCGAGATGCAGCGACCGTCGGGCGCATAGGCGTGGCAGATGCCCATGCCTTCGGTCGAACCGAGCCCCTTGCCGTCCTTCGAATTGCGCTTGGTCGTGCCCGACGATGCGCATGACGCATCGTATTTGGCCGCATCGGCGAGGATCTCGAGCTTTTCACGGGTGTCGAGTTGGGCCATTCGTTCGTCTTACGTTCCACGAAAAGGGGTGTCGAGTGATGGAGATCAACTTGTCACTATGTCGTTGTACTGGCCGCCTTTCGGGTCGGCCCCGATGCCGGAAGTGCACAAAGTGCAGACGCTGGGAGCATTTTTCCGATGTCTGCACTTAGGTCCAGACGTGGACGATTGCGGATTCACGACGGTGGCAGGATCGGGTTGTGTAGGACACCCGAAAGTCAGCCGAACAGATAGCGGATCAGGTCGACCATGCCGCCGAGGCTCACGGGCAGGAGCAGCAACAGGAAGAGATAGACGAAGATCAGGCGGGTCAGCGCTTTCTCGTGCCGATACACGGGCTTGCGCGGAGGCAGGTCCTCCTTGCGCGGCCAGATGCTGGATTCGTCGAGGAACATCGACGTTCAACGTCGCGAACGGGGATTGTCTCCCTACGCCGTTGCAATGAGTCCGGTTGCGGCTTGTAGGTCGACCGAGACGAGGCGGCTGACACCGCGTTCGATCATGGTCACGCCGAACAGGCGGTGCATGCGGCTCATCGTGACGGCGTTGTGCGTGACGACGAGGTAGCGCGTGTCGGTGTCGCGCGACATGCGGTCGAGCAGGTCGCAGAAGCGCTCGATATTGGCGTCGTCGAGCGGCGCGTCGACCTCGTCGAGTACGCAGATCGGCGCGGGATTGGTCAGGAATAGGCCGAAGATCAGTGCGACCGCAGTCAGCGCCTGCTCACCGCCGGATAGCAGCGTGAGCGACTGGAGGCGTTTGCCGGGCGGTTGCGCCATGATCTCGAGGCCGGCTTCGAGCGGGTCGTCGGAGTCTATCAGCTCGAGGTGCGCGGCGCCGCCGTCGAAGAGGGTGGTGAAGAGGCGCTGGAAATGGCCGTTTACCGCTTCGAATGCTGCGAGCAGGCGTTGACGGCCTTCGCGGTTGAGCGTGCCGATCGAGCCACGCAATCGGTTGACGGCTTGCCCGAGTTCGTCGCGTTCGACCGCGTTGCCCCGCGCGGACTCTTCGAGTTCGGCGAGTTCGGTCTCGGCGACGAGGTTGACCGGGCCGATCCGCTCGCGGTCGGTGGTGAGGCGGTCGTGCGCGGCGGACTCTTCGGTTGGCGCGCGGACGTCGGCGACCGCGAAGCCGAGACGTTCGGGGAGGACGGGGGCGGGGCATTGGAAGCGCTCGCCGGAGAGGCGGCCGAGATCGAGGCGGCGCGCTTCGTGGTTTTCGACGCGGGCGATTGCGCCAGCGCGGGCTTCGCGGGCGACGGCGAGAGCTTCGGTGGCGGCGCGGTGGGCGTCGTCGGCGGTGCGGGCGGCGGTTTCCGCGGTGCGTTCGGTGGCGAGGAGCGCGTCGGCGGTGGTGCGCGCGGCTTGGTGTTCGGCGTCGAGCGTCTCGATTTCAGCGTCGAGGGCGACGGGGCGAGCGGCGATCGCCGCGAGGTCGGTGGCGAGCGTGGTTTCGCGCGAGTCCATGGCGGCTATGCGCTTGGCGGCTTCACCGGCGCGCGCGCGCCAGCTTCGGGTGTCGGCTTGGGCGGCGGACAGGCGTTCGCGGTGGGTGGCAATGCTGCGGTCGAGCGTCGTGCGATCGGCGCGGGCCTGCGCGACGGCGGCTCGGGCATTTTCGGCGTCGTACTGGAGCGTGGCGACCTGGCGGGCTTTGGCGGTGCCGTCGGGGACGGCGGCCATCGCGGCTTCGGCGCGGGTGCGGTCGGCGTGCGCGTCGGCGACGTCGTCGGCGATGCGGTGCGCGCGGACGTCGAGGTCTGCGCGCTGGGTGGCGAGGCGTTCGAGCGCGGCGGCGGCGCGATCCTCCTGGCGGATGGCGTCGCGCGCGGCGGTTTCGGCGCGTTGCAGGGCGGCGCGGGCGGTTTGCGACTGGCCTCTAGCCTGCGCGATCCGCTCGTCGATCGCGGCGCGGGTTCGTTCGGCGTCGTCCAGCGCTTTGGCTGCGGCGGGGCGGGCGGCCTGGAGCGCGGCGAGGCGGTTGCGGCGGACGAGGCGTTCGGCGGCGACCGCGCCGGTGCCGGTTGCTGTGAAGCCGTCCCAGCGGCGGAGTCGGCCGTCTCGGGTGACGATGCGCTGGCCGACGGCGAGGTGCTGCTGGCCGTCGGTGTCGACGACGAAGACCTGCGCGAGTCGGCGGGCGAGGGCGGGGGGCGCGTCGACATGCTCTGCCAGCGGTTCGGCGTCGGTCGGCGGTGCGGGGTCGTCTTTGCGGGGCTTGGCGCCTGCCCATGCGTCGAGGCCGGTGTCGAGATCGTCGCCGAGCGCTGCAGCGAGCGCGCGTTCGTAGCCGGTGCTGGCCGAGACGTGGTCGAGCAGCCGGTCGCGGCCGCTGCGCTGCGTTGCCTTGGTGAGCGCCGTCGCCTCGCTGTCGATCGCGGCGAGGTCTGCGCGGGCGGTGGCGCGGGTGGTTTCGGCGGCGTCTCGCGCGCTGGTCGCGGCGGTTTCGTCGGTGTCTGCCTGGGTGATGGCCTGGCGAGCAGACTCTGCGGCGGCCGATGCGGTGCGTCGGGTTTCGGCGGCGGTTTCGCGCTCTGCGGCTAGCGGCGCGGGATTGCCGAGCGCGCGGAGGGCGGCGGCGATCTGCGCGGCGTCGCGATCGGCGCGGTCGGCGCGGATGCGGGCGGCGGCGAGGGCTGCGCTGGCGACGCGGACTTCGGCGGCGTCGCGGGCTTGCGTGGCGAGGGCCTGGGCGAGCGCGACTTCGGCGTCGCGGGCGCGACGTTCGGTTTCGGCGAGTGCGGCGTCGAGGTCGGGGATCGCGGCGGTGGCGTCGGCGATCGCTGTGTCGAGCGTCTTGGCCTCGTCGGCAAGGCGCGCGAGCGCGGCGGCGGCGTCGCTGGCGAGCGACCCTTCGCGGGCGCGGTCGTCGGCGATGCGGGCGCGGGCGTCGGTGAGGTCGGCAATCCTGCGCTCGACGCTGGCCTTCTCGGTTTTGAGCGCGGCGAGGCGGTGGGCGAGATCGCCGACTAGGTCGCGCGCGGCGAGTGCTGCGGTGCGGGCGGCGGAGACGGCTTCGATCGCGCGATGCTGGTCTGCGGCGGCTGCGCGTTCGGCTTCGGTGGTGGTGTGGACGCGGGTTTCGGCGGCTGCGGCTTCGGCTTTGGCGGCGTCGGCTGCGGTGGCGGCTTCGCGCCATCGGGCGAACACTGTGCGCGCTTCGGCGACGCGGATCTGCGCGGAGAGGAGGCGGTAGCGTTCGGCGGCGCGGGCCTGGCGTTTCAGAGTGGCGGCGCGCGCGTCCTGGTCGGCAATGATCTCGTCGAGCTTGGCGAGATTGGCTTCGGTGGCGCGGAGCTTCCCCTCGGCGTCTTTGCGGCGGACGTGGAGGCCGGCGATCCCGGCGGCTTCCTCCAGCATCGCGCGGCGGTCGGCGGGTTTGGCGGCGATGACGGCGCCGATCTTGCCCTGGCTGACGAGCGCGGGGGAGTGGGCGCCGGTGGCGGCGTCGGCGAAGAGCAGGCCGACGTCCTTTGCGCGGACGTCGCGGCCGTCGATCCGGTAGGCGGAGCCGGCGCCGCGTTCGATCCGGCGGACGATCTCGCGCTCGTCACCGGCTATTTCGGCGAGGATCGAAACTTCGGCGAAGTCGCGCGGCGGGCGGGTGGCGGTGCCGGCGAAGATCACGTCTTCCATGCCGGCGCCGCGCAGCGACTTGGCGCTGGCCTCGCCCATCGTCCAGCGGAGCGCTTCGAGGAGGTTGGACTTCCCGCAGCCATTGGGGCCGACGACGCCGGTGAGGCCGGGTTCGATGCGGAGATCGGCGGGGTCTACGAAGCTCTTGAAGCCGGTGATGCGGAGGCGCTTGATCTGCATTTCTTGCGCCCCCCGACGACTAAAGTTGGATCCTATCGCGAACCGAACCCCGAACCTTGCGTCCCCGCGAAGGCGGGGACCCAGACTGGGCTCCCGCCTTCGCGGGAGAACAAGGGGGGGCGGGTTGCCCGCGGGCACGCTTACCGCACTTGGCGCTTCTCCCCACCCGTTCGTGCTGAGTAGAGACCGAGTAGCTTTGCTTAGAAGCGTATCGAGGGCTCGTATCGAAGCACGGTTCCGCCCGCCAACCTGTCCTTCGATACGCCGTCTCGATACGCTCCGTTGGAGCTACTCGACGGCTACTCGGGACGAACGGGGGTGGAGTGGAGCGTTCGTCCCGAATGGACTTAGTGGGCGCTTCAATGGCGTGCGGCTTACGCCCCAGCGGCCTTCAGCGCCTTCTCCATCTGATCCCAGCTCACGACCTGATCGAGCTTCTTGTCGTTGATCAGGAACGTCGGCGTGCCCGTGACCGTGCCGGCCTGCATCGCGTTCTCGGTCGGCTTGGCCATCACTTCGAGCTGCTTCTGATCCGCGAGGCAGGCGCGCGCCTTCGCTTCCGGGATCCCGCGCTGCTTGACGAAATCGATCGCACCCATCTGTTCGGCGAGCTTGGTCGCGACGACCGTCGGCGGCTGGTTGGCGAGCGCCTTTTGCTGGTCGGGGGTCATCGCCTGGAGCTTGTCGAGGAAGGCGATCTGGTTGCCGTACATCTGCTCGAGGATCGGGAAGAACGGTGCTACGCCGCCGCACTGGCCGAGCAACGTCAGCGCCACGTCGGGTGCGCCGTGGACGAGGAAGTCGCGGAATTCGAAGCTGACTTTCCCGGTCGAGACGTACTTTTCGGTCAGCGGCTTGTACGCCTCGCGGCCGAACGCGCCGCAGGTCGGGCACGAGCGTGCGCCGTATTCGACGAGCTTGATCGGCGCGTTCGGGTTGCCCATCAGGTAACCCTCTGGGGTCTTCACGACGGTCTCGGTCCAGTTCTGGCCGGCGGGGGCTGCGGCGGCCGCAACCGGCGCGGCGGCGGGCTGGTCGACGTTACCGGTCGAATCGTTCTTCGAGCAGGCGGCGAGCGCGAGCGGCAGGACGGCGAGCGTGGTCAGGAACTTCATCGGGTTACTCCAGTGGATCACGTGAATTAACGGGCGCCGGCCTTGCGGAGCGCGGGTTCGAGCTGTTCCCAGCCGACGTGCGGGACGAGTCTGCCGTTGAGGTAGAAGGTCGGCGTGGAGTCGATCTCCTTGGGCGCGTCGGCGGTCAGTTTGACGATGCGGTCGATCTCGGGCTGGTTGGCGAAGCATGCATCGATCGCCGCATCGGACAGACCGCGTGCCTTGACGAACGCGGTCAGGCCGGAGCCGTCGGCGTTGGCGCGAATCTGGGCCGAAGCGGGGTACATCGCGAGGCGGGCGGCGTTGCCCTGCTGATATTCGATCCCGCGCTCGAGCCATTGCGGCTGTGCGGCGAAGATCGCGGACGAGGTGGCGGAGAAGCCTTTCGGACCGGTGCAACGGGCGAGGATCGCCGCTGCGAGGTCAAGCCGGTCGCGGATGAAGCTGCGGACTTCGAGGCTGGTCGAGCCCGACGCGATCATCTGGCGCTTGAGCACGGGTTCGGACTTCACCGAGAAGTCGGCGCAGTGCGAGCAGGTGTAGCTCGCATACTCGACGAGCTTCACGCGGGCGGCGGGGTTGCCGATCAGGTAGGCGCCCGAGGGAAGGATGCGCGCGGTCTGCGACCAGTCGCGCTTGGGCGCGGCACCGGTCAGTAGGAAGAGGGCGAAGACGGCAAGCAAGACGCGCATCAGTTGATCCTGGGAAGGCCGTGCGTCGAGGCGACGCCGGCGGCGAGGGATTCGAGGACGGCGCGCAGTTCCGGATCGGCGATGCCCTTCAAGCTCGCACCGAGATCGACGGGGACTGGGCGCAATGAAGGGGGCGCCTTGCGGGGCGCGGGGGCGGCGACCTCGCCCTGGCGGATCGCGACCTTCACGATCGCGGCATAGCCGAAGAAGCGGTTCACGCGCTCGATGATCTCGGGCGCGATGTGCTGCATCATCGGTGCGTGCGCGCCGCGGACGGTAAGGGTGAGGACGCCGTCCTGTTTCTTGCCGACCGGGAAGCGGATCGATTCGGGGATGCTCGCGCCCGCCAGTTTGGCGCCGACGATCTCGGGCCAGCGGCTGACGATCGACGACTGGACGAAGCCGAATCGCCGGAATGCCGCGCCGCCGATCGCAGGCAACAGCTCGGCGACCGCGCGCGAGCGGTTCTCGCGCGGGGCGTCGGGATCGGTCCTGCCTTTAATGCGCTTCGTCGCCGGCTTGGGCGTCGCAGATTTAGGCACAGAAACGGGCGGCTTGCTCATCTGCGAACCCATGCCATAGGCGACGCGTGAACGCCAAGCGCTCTTCGGTCTCCGGGGCCCTGCTCGACTGGTATGACGCGCATCGCCGCGACCTGCCGTGGCGTGCGAAGCCGGGCGAGGCGGTCGATCCGTACCGGGTGTGGCTGTCCGAGGTGATGTTGCAGCAGACGACCGTCGCCGCCGTCACGCCGCGGTTTCTCGCGTGGACCGCGCGGTGGCCGGATTTCGCGAGTCTGGCGGCGGCGGATGACGCCGATGTGATGGCGGCTTGGGCTGGGCTTGGGTATTATGCTCGGGCGCGCAATCTGGTGAAGGCGGCGAAGGCCGTGGTGGCCGAGCATGGCGGAGACTTTCCGCGGACCGAGGTGGAGCTGCGCGCGCTGCCAGGGCTCGGCGCTTATACGGCGGCGGCGGTGGCGGCGATCGCGTTTGGCGAGCGCGCGGTGGTGGTCGATGCGAATGTTGAGCGGGTGGTCGCGCGGCTGTTTGCGATTGAGACACCGTTGCCGGCGGCGCGTCCTGCGATTCGGGTCGCGGCGGACTCGATCACGCCGGACGCTCGGGCGGGCGATTTCGCGCAGGCGATGATGGACCTGGGGTCGGGGATCTGCACGTCGCGCGCGCCGAAGTGCCTGCTGTGTCCGATCCGCGCGTTTTGCGAAGGCTTCAAGCAGGGCGCGCCCGAGCGGTTGCCGGTGAAGGCGAAGAAGGCGGCCAAGCCCCAGCGGTACGGGACGATCTTCTGGCTGGAGCGCGACGGGCAGGTGTTGCTGGTGCGGCGGCCGGACAAGGGTCTGCTCGGCGGGATGCGCGCGTTTCCGACCGGGCCTTGGGGTGATGTTGCGCCCGGTTTCGAGGATGCACCGGCGCAGGCTGACTGGCGGATGCTGGACGTTACGGTCGCGCATGGATTTACGCATTTCGATCTGCAACTGACGCTTGCGGTGGCGACGGTCGAGGCGCATCAACCGCGCGTTCCAACGGCAAGCGAATGGTGGCCGATCGACGAGCTGGATACCGCCGGGCTCCCGACCGTTTTCGCCAAGGCCGGCAAAGCCATACGGAACGGGGCCATACGGAGAGCTGCATGAAACTGGTGCACTGGATTTCGACGGGCGGACTCGCCGCGCTGGCCGCCGCCACGGCCTATGCCCAGCAGGCGCAACCGCGTCCGCAAATGAGCCCGCAGGCTCGACCGACGCCGCGGATGACGATCCCGGTCAACGCGCTGCTGCCCGCGACGTCCGCGCTGTTCGACAGCTATGTCGCGCGGGACAAGATGCCGGGGATCGTCGGTGCGTTCGGCGCCGGTGACGGTCCGACGCTGTTTCCTTCGGCGGGCAAGATCAGTGACGATCCGAATGCTCCGGCGGCGGGCCCTGATTCGCTGTGGCGCGTCTATTCGATGTCCAAGCCCATCACCGGCATGTCGGCGATGATGCTGGTCGAGGACGGCAAGCTCAACCTCGACGATCCGGTCAGCAAATATATCCCGGCGTTCAAGGACATGAAGGTCGCGACCAGCTCCGACACGTCGCTCGCCACGCGCCCGGCGACGCGGCCGATCACGATCCGCAATTTGCTGACGCATACCGCCGGGCTCGGCTACACGATCGTCACGAAGGGACCGCTGCTCAAGGAATATGAGCGGCTCGGGATCCTGCCGCTGTCGGTCAGCGCGGCGATGGAAGAGAAGATGCGGCCCGTTCGGCCGAAGTCGCTCGAGGAGTTCGCGAACCGTGTCGCGACGCTGCCGCTGATCGCCGAGCCGGGGACGAAGTGGAGCTATTCGATCGGGCTCGACGTGATGGGACGCGTGATCGAGGTCGCGAGCGGCATGAGCTTCGAGCGGTTCGTCCAGACGCGGCTGTTCGATCCGCTCAAGATGCGGTCGAGCTTCTGGCAGGTGCCGCAGAGCGAGGTCGGGCGGCTGGCGACCAACTATGCGTTCGTCGGCGATACGCGAACGCCGCTCGATCCGGCGGCGAACTCGGTGTTCCTGCAGAAGCCGAGCTTCCCGTATGGCGGTGCCGGCCTTGTGATGTCGGCCCGCGACTACGACCGGTTCCTGCACATGATCCAGGACGGCGGCACGCTCGATGGCGTGCGCGTGATGAAGCCCGAGACGATCGCGCTGGCGACGTCGAACCTGTTGCCGGCGGGCGTCGTGTTCGGCGGAGTCGGCGGCGGCACCGGGGGTACGCAGGGGAGCAACATGGGCTTCGGCGCGGGCGGCTCCGTGGTGCTCGCGGATACGCCGAACGGGCCGGGCAAGGGCACCTATGCCTGGGGTGGTGCCGCGGGCACGATCGCGTGGGTCGATCCGGCGAAGCATTCGCGCGGCAATGTGATGGTCAATTACTTCCCGGCGGACCGGATACCGCTCCGCCAGCAGGTGGTCGAGGCGCTGCTCCAGGATGCGGCGAGGTTGCGCCGATGAGCGTGATGGACGCACCAGGGTTTACCGGTGGGACGCTCGACCGGTCCGATGCATTGCGTCATGACCCGGAAGGGCTGGCGGCGGCGCAGCGCGACTGGCGTGCGCGGCTACTGGTGCTCGATGGGTTGCTGCCGGGCACAACCGATGACGGGCATCTCGCCTGGACGTCGATGGCGGATATGCCGGACGATGCCGAGCCGATCCTGCTTGGGCTCGACGAGAGCGGGCGGCCGCATTTCGCGGCGCTGCTGGCGGGCATGCGGGTCGACAACGCGCCGGCGATGCGCTCGCCCGCGCTGATGGCGGTACTGGCCGCGCTCGCGCCCGGTGAGGCGGCGACGTACGCTGGTGCGCGGAGTGTGATCGACTGGCATGTCCGGCACGGCTTCTGCGCGAAATGCGGATCGCCGACCGAGCCGTTCCGCGCCGGGTGGGCGCGGAAGTGTCCGAACTGCGGGACCGAGCATTTCCCGCGCGTTGATCCGGTGGTGATCATGATCGCCGAGCATGACGGGCGTGCGCTGCTCGGGCGCGGCAAGGGGTGGCCGCCGGGGCGGTATTCCGCTTTGGCTGGTTTCGTGGAACCGGCTGAGTCGATCGAGGAAGCCGTCGCGCGCGAGATCCTCGAGGAGTCGGGCGTTCGGGTCGGCAAGGTGCGCTATGTCGCGAGCCAGCCTTGGCCGTTTCCGTCGTCGCTGATGATGGCGTGCGTCGCGGAGGCGGAGGATGACGCGATCACGCTGGACGTGAACGAGCTCGAGGATGCGATGTGGGTGCCGCGCGAGATGGTGCGTGCGGTGTTGCGTGGGGAGGATGGGCCGTTCGTCGCGCCGCCGCCCTATGCGATTGCGTATACGCTGCTGAAGGAATGGGCGGGGGAATAGGCGCTGCGTCAGCTTCGGATGGACGGCGTGGGGTATAGTCTCGTAACGGCGATGCATGACTCCGCTGACCTTTGATCGCCCGGACGAGCAGACTCGCGCTCGCCCCGATTGCCACCAGGCGATCAGCATCCTCGACCTGTTCACCATCGGGATCGGGCCGTCGAGTTCGCATACCGTCGGGCCGATGCGCGCGGCGTGGCTGTTCGCCGATCTGGTCGCGGACGAGAGGCCGGCGGCGGTGCGCGTCGACTTGTATGGTTCGCTGGCGCTGACCGGGCGCGGGCATGCGACCGACAGCGCGGTGATGCTCGGCCTGAGTGGCGCGCAGCCCGAGACGATCGATCCCGACCTGATCCCGGTGCGGCTGGCGGCGATCCGGTCGAGTGGGCGGCTGATGCTGGCCGAGCGAGTGGAGATCGGGTTCGAGGAGAGCCAGCATCTGCTGTTCCATGCGCAGACCTTCCTGCCGGGGCATCCCAATGCGGTGACGTTCACCGCCTCGTTCGGTGATGGGCGCAGCGTCGAGCGGACCTATTTCTCGATCGGCGGCGGGGCGATCGTCGAGGCGGGGTCGGGGCCGGTGAAGGCGAACATCCTGTTGCCGCGGCCGTTCTCGTCGGGGGCGGAGCTGCTCGCGACCGGCGATGCGACGGGGATGACGATCGCCGACATCGTCCGCGAGAACGAGATCGCGTGGCGGCCTGAGAGTGAGACGGATGCGTTCCTCGATGCCGTCCGTGGCGCGATGTTCGCGTCGATCGATCGCGGGTGTCGACAGGGGGGCATATTGCCGGGCGGGCTGAAGGTGCCGCGTCGGGCGAAGGCATTGTTCGAGGGGTTGCAGGCGCGCGATACCGCGGCCGATCCGTCAGCGGTGTTCGAATGGGTGAGCCTGTACGCACTGGCGGTGAACGAGGAAAATGCCGCGGGGGGCCGCGTCGTCACCGCGCCCACCAATGGCGCGGCGGGTGTGCTGCCCGCGGTGCTGCGCTTCTACGAGACGTTTACGAAGGACCCGACGGCGAAGGGTGCGCACGACTTCCTGCTCACCGCGGCGGCGATCGGGTTTCTCTACAAGAAGCGCGCCTCGATCTCGGCAGCCGAGATGGGGTGCCAGGGCGAGGTCGGCGTCGCGTGCTCGATGGCGGCGGGAGCGCTGGTCGCGGCGCTCGGCGGGACCAACGAACAGATCGAGAATGCCGCCGAGATCGGCATGGAACATAACCTCGGCCTCACCTGCGATCCGATCGGTGGGCTGGTCCAGATCCCGTGCATCGAGCGCAACACGATGGGTGCGATCAAGGCGATCAACGCCGCGTATCTGGCGCTGCGGGGGGACGGTCGCCATATCGTCAGCCTCGATGCGGTGATCGAGACGATGCGCCAGACCGGTGAGGACATGCGCTCGCAATATAAGGAGACGTCGCTTGGTGGCCTGGCCGTCAACGTCGTCGAATGCTGAAGGATTTCCCATGACTGCCCCGACGAACCCGCTTCTCGATACGCTGTCGCTGCCCCGTTTCGCCGAGCTGTCGCCCGACCAGATCGCGCCTGCGCTCGACGAGGCGATCGCGCGGCACGAGGCGATGGTCGAGGCGCTGACGACCACGCGGCCGACCGATTTCGCGGGCGCGTGGCTGCCGTACGAGCGCGCGAATACCGAGATCGGCGCGATCTGGTCGGCGGTGTCGCATCTGCATGGTGTCGCGGACACGCCCGAACTGCGTGCGGCGTATTCGGAGGGGCAGAAGCGGCTCGTCGAGAACGACATGAAGGTCGGGCAGAACCGCGACCTTTACGAGGTTTTCGTGGCGTTGAGCGTGTCGCCCGAGTTCGCGACCCTGCCGGATGCGGACCGTGTCGCGGTCGAGCATGCGATCCGCGACTTCACGCTGTCGGGCGTGGCGCTGGAGCCAGAGGCGCGCGATCGGTTCAGCGAGATTTCGGTCGAGCTGTCGGGCCTGTCGAACGAGTTCGGCAGCGCGGTGCTGGACGCGACCGATGCCTGGTCTGAGCTGGTGACGGACGAGGCTGATCTCGCCGGGATTTCGGACGCGGACAAGGCGATGTTCGCGGATGCCGCCAAGGCGAAGGGGCAGGCGGGCTGGTTGGTCACGCTGCAACAGCCGAGCGTCAACGCCGTGCTGACCTTTGCCGAGAACCGCGACCTGCGCGCGCGCATGTATCGTGCATTCGCGACGCGGGCTTCGGACCAGGGGCCGAATGCGGGCGAGTTCGACAACAGTGCGCGGATCGCGCGTATCCTCGAACTGCGGCACGAGGGCGCCAAGCTGCTCGGCTTCACCGATCCGGTCGCATGGTCGCTCGAGACCAAGATGGCCCCCAATGGCGCCGAAGTGATCGCGTTCCTGCGCGATCTGGCGCGGCGCGCGAAGCCGGCGGCGGAGCGCGACCTTGCCGAGCTCAAGTCGTTTGCCGCCGAACATCTGGGGATCGCCGATTTCGAGCCCTGGGATGCGGGCTTCGTGTCGAACCGGTTGCGGCAGGATCGCTATGCGGTCGATGCGCAGGTGGTGAAGGCGTATTTCCCGGTCGAGCGCGTCATGGAGGGCTGGCAGACGCTGATGCAGCGGCTGTTCGGCATCACGCTCGTCGAGCGCGACGACGTCTCGCTGTATCACGAGGACGCGCGGTTCTTCGACGTGGTGGACGAGAGCGGGACGGTGTTCGCGGGGCTGTATCTCGACCTGCACGCACGCACCGGCAAGCGTGGCGGCGCGTGGATGGCGCAGGCGCGGCCGCGGTTGCACGACGGCAATACGGTGACGGTGCCGGTCGCGTATCTGGTCTGCAATTTCGCGCCGGATGGGGGCGAGACGCCGTCGCTGCTGAGCCACAACGACGTGACGACGCTGCTGCACGAGACCGGCCACTGCATCCACCTGCTCTTCACCAAGGTGAACCGGCCGAGCATCGCCGGCACCAATGGTTTCGAATGGGACGCGATCGAGCTGCCGAGCCAGCTGATGGAGGATTTCGCCTGGGACAAGGACGTGCTGACCGGCATGTCGGGGCACTACAAGACCGGCGCGAAGCTCCCCGCCGACCTGTTCGAGCGGATGGTGAAGGCGCGGCATTTCCAGGCGGGGATGTTCATCCTGCGCCAGGTCGAGTTCGCGCTGTTCGACCTGCTGCTGCATCTCGGCACGATGGGCAGCGATCCGATCGAGGTGATCGAGGCGGTGCGCGACGAGGTGGCGGTGATCCGCCCGCCTGCATGGCACCGCTTCCCGCACGCGTTCAGCCACATTTTCGCGGGCGGCTATGCGTCGGGCTATTACAGTTATCTCTATGCCGAATTGCTGGCGGCGGATGGCTTCGAGGCGTTTGCCGAAGCGGGCCTGGTCGATCGCAAGACCGGCGACCGGTTCCGTGAGGAAGTGCTCGCGCGCGGGGCGACGCGGCCGGCGGCGGAGAGCTTCCGCGCGTTCCGCGGGCGTGACCCCGAGCCGACCGCGATGCTGGTCCGTCACGGGCTGCAAGGGTGACAAAGCCCGTCGACCGGCGCTGGTTGTCGGAGGCGGTGCGGCGGATCGAGGCGGACTATAACCGGTCCGCCGACACGCATCTGATCCGGGTGGATTTGCCGCGGTATCCCGGCATCGTGCTGTACCTGAAGGACGAGAGTTCGCACCCGACCGGCAGCCTCAAGCATCGGCTCGCGCGGTCGCTGTTCCTGTACGCGCTGTGCAACGAATGGATCGGGCCGGAGACGACGGTGATCGAATCCTCGTCGGGGTCGACTGCGGTGTCGGAGGCGTATTTCGCGAAAATGCTGGGGCTGCGGTTCATCGCGGTGGTGCCGGCGACCACCGCCAAGCCGAAGCTCGACGCGATCCGCTTTCACGGCGGCGAGATCCACGTGGTCGACGATCCGCGCACGGTCTACGCGGTGTCGCACCGGCTCGCGGCCGAAACCGGCGGGCATTATCTCGACCAGTTCACCTATGCCGAGCGGGCGACCGACTGGCGCGGGAACAACAACATCGCCGAGAGCATCTTCGCGCAGATGGCCGAGGAGGAGCATCCGTGCCCGTCCTGGATCGTCTGCGGCGCGGGGACGGGGGGCACGTCGGCGACGATCGGGCGCTTCATCCGCTATTGCCGCCACGATACGAAACTGTGCGTCGCGGACCCGGTCCACTCGGTCTTCCATCGTCATTTTGAGGATCGCTCGGTGGTCGCGTTGCCGGAAGGGTGCGCGTCGCGGATCGAGGGGATCGGGCGGCCGCGGGTCGAGCCGAGCTTCGTGCCGAGCGTCATCGACCGGATGATCGCGGTCGAGGATGCCGACAGCATCGGCGCAATGCGTGCGCTGTCCGATCGGCTCGGCCGGCGCGTCGGCGGCTCGACCGGGACCAACCTCTGGGCGTGCGCGCAGATCGTCGAGGAGATGGCGGCGGCGGGCGAGACGGGCAGCATCGTCACGCTGTTGTGCGATGGCGGCGACCGCTATGGCTGCACCTATTACGACGATTCATGGCTCGACGATCGCGAGGTCGCGTGGACGGATCCCGCGGCGCGGATGACGCAACTTCTGGGCTGAGTAACCGATGACCACATGGCAGTTCTGGATCGACCGCGGCGGCACGTTCACCGACGTCGTCGCGCGGCAACCGGACGGGCGGATCGTCACCGCCAAGCTGCTGTCGGAAGATCCCGAACGCTATGATGATGCGGCGGTCGAGGCGATCCGGCGGCTGACTGATGGGGCGGACGTGCCGCTCGAAGTGCGGATCGGGACGACGGTCGCGACCAACGCGCTGCTCGAGCGCAAGGGCGAGCCGACGTGTCTCGCGATCACCCGCGGGTTCGCCGATGCGCTGCTGATCGGTCACCAGGAGCGGTCCGACATTTTCGTGCGCGATGTGAACCGTCCGCCGCCGCTGTTCGCGCAGGTTGTGGAGATCGATGAGCGGGTCGGGGCGGAGGGCGATGTGCTCCGTCCGCTCGACGTCGACGCGGCCGGTGCAGGATTGCAGGCCGCGTTCGATAGCGGACTGCGCGCCGTCGCGATTGTTCTCGTGCACGGCTATCGCTTCACGACGCACGAGGAAGCGCTGGCGGCAATCGCGGCCGAGATTGGTTTCACCCAGATCTCGGTCAGTCACCGCGTTGCGCCGTTGATCAAGCTGATTGGGCGCGGCGATACGACCGTTGTCGATGCGTATCTATCGCCGGTCGTCGATCGCTATGTCGCGGGCCTGAGCGACGCGCTGGGGCAGGGGGCGCTGTTCATGCAGTCGTCGGGCGGACTGGTCGACGGCGCGGGCTTTCGCGGCAAGGACGCGATCCTGTCGGGGCCGGCGGGCGGCATCGTCGGCATGGCCGCGACTGCTCGCGAGGCCGGGTTCGAGCACGTCATTGGCTTCGACATGGGCGGCACCTCGACCGATGTCTCGCACTACGCCGGGACGTACGAGCGCGACACCGAGACGCTGATTGCAGGCGCCCGCATCCGGGCGCCGATGCTGCGGATCCACACGGTTGCGGCAGGCGGCGGCTCGATCTGCCGGTTCGATGGCGAGCGGCTGATCGTCGGCCCCGAGAGCGCGGGCGCGGTGCCGGGGCCGGCGTGTTATCGCCGCGGCGGGCCGCTGACGGTGACCGACTGCAACGTGATGCTCGGCAAAGTGCGCCCCGAATTCTTCCCGGCGCTGTTTGGGCCGGCAGGCGACCAGCCGCTCGATGCCGAGGCGGTGACCGCCCGGTTCGCGGAATTGCCGCTCGATCCGCAGGTCGCGGCAGAAGGGTTCGTCGCGGTCGCGGTGGCGAATATGGCGAATGCGATCCGGACGATCTCCGTCGCGCGCGGGCACGACGTCACGCGCTACACGCTCGCCTGCTTCGGTGGAGCCGGAGGGCAGCATGCGTGCCTCGTCGCCGATGCGCTGGCGATGGACCGGGTGATGATCCATCCGCTGGCCGGCGTCCTGTCGGCGTGTGGCATGGGGCTCGCCGATCGCCGCGTGCTCCGCGAGGCGACCTCGGGTGCTGCGTTCGCGGACTATGCCGCGATCACGCAGGCGCTGGACGGTCTGGCGGAGGATGCCCGTGAAGCACTGGTCGCGCAGGGTGTCGCGGCTGACAAGGTTAGGATCGAACGCCGCGTGCATCTGCGCCGAGGCCAGACCGACCACACCATCGAGCTCGATCTCGACGACTCGGCAGCGATGATCGCCGCTTTTGACGCCGCGCATATCGCGCAGTTCGGGTTCGCCAGCGAAGCACCGCTAGTCGCCGACCGGATCGTAGCCGAGGCGATCGCCGAGAGTCCGCCGATCGACGCCGCGCTGGTCGCCTTCCCCGACGAGCCAGCCTCGCCGCTGTCCGTCCCCCCGGTTTACATGGCCGGCGCATGGCACGACACGCCCGTCCTTGCCCGCGAAGGCCTGCCCGCCGGCCACGCCATCGACGGTCCCGCGCTGATCCTCGATAGCGTCTCCACCACGATCGTCGAGCCCGGCTGGCGCGCGCGCGTCGATCCGATCGGCAATCTGATCCTCGACCGGATCGCACCCCGGATCGGCGCTAGCATCGGCACCGAATCCGATCCCGTCCGGCTGGCGATCTTCGCCGGTCTGTTCATGAGCATCGCCGAGGAAATGGGCGCCGCGCTCCAGCGCTCGGCGGCATCGGTCAACATCCGCGAACGCCTCGACTTCAGTTGCGCGCTGTTCGACGCGCACGGCAACCTCGTCGCCAACGCCCCGCACATCCCGGTCCACCTCGGCTCGATGGGCGAGAGCATCCGCACGATCATCGACGCGCGGGGCGGCGGCGCAGACGGCCGCGGTATCCGCCGCGGTGACGCCTACGCGCTCAATGCGCCGTATCGTGGCGGCACGCATTTGCCCGATATCACCGTCATCATGCCGGTGTTCGCGGAGGACGGCGACACACCCGCGTTCTTCGTCGCCGCGCGCGGCCATCACGCAGATGTCGGCGGGATCACCCCTGGATCGATGCCGCCTGAAAGCCGCTCGGTCGAAGAAGAGGGCGTGCTGCTGGATGACGTGCTGGTGGTCGACGAAGGGCGGTTCCTCGAAACCGAACTGCGCGCTGTGTTCGCTGGCGGGCCCTATCCGGCGCGCAACATCGACCAGAACATCGCCGATCTCGCCGCGCAACTAGCAGCCTGCACACGCGGCGCGACTGGTCTCATACGACTCGCGAACGAGTACGGCACGGACGTCGTCGCTGCGTACATGGAGCACGTCCAGGCCAATGCCGACGCCGCCGTCCGCCGCCTGATTGCGACGCTCGACGATGGCGTGTTCGCCTATGAGATGGACGACGGCGCCGTCGTCCGCGTGGCAGTCCGCGTCGATCGCGAGGAGGCGACGATGGAGGTCGACTTCGCCGGCACCAGCGAGCAGCGTCCGACCAACTTCAACGCCCCCGTCTCGATCGTCCGTGCCGCCGTGCTCTACGTCGTCCGTGCACTAATCGACGAGGCCGTCCCGCTCAACGACGGCTGCCTGCGCGGCGTGACGATCCGCGTGCCCGAAGGCTCGATGCTCAACCCGCGCTACCCGGCCGCGGTCGTCGCTGGCAACGTCGAGACCAGCCAGGTCGTCACCGACGCGCTGTTCGGCGCGCTCGGCGCGATGGCGGCGAGCCAGGGGACGATGAACAACTTCACTTTCGGCAACGACACGCATCAATATTACGAGACGATCGCGGGGGGAGCAGGTGCGGGCCCCGGCTTCGACGGCGCGTCGGTGATCCAGACGCACATGACCAACAGCCGGCTGACCGACCCGGAAGTCTTCGAAACGCGCTTCCCGGTATTGCTCGAGGAATTCTCGATGCGTCGCGGCTCGGGCGGGGCCGGCGCGCACCACGGCGGCGACGGCGCGACGCGACGGGTCCGGTTTCTCGAGGACATGACTGCTTGCATCCTCGCCAACCATCGCCGCGTCCCGCCGTTTGGCATGGCTGGCGGCGAAGGTGGCGGACTCGGCTCGGCGACGGTCGAGCGCGCGGATGGCGGCGTCGAACGGCTTGGCTCGACCGCCAAGGTCGACATGCACGCCGGCGACGTGTTCGTGATCGAGACGCCCGGCGGGGGTGGCTTCGGCCAGGCGTGATCGCACACGTGCCGTGCGACGGCTGGTTGCGGTAACGCGACGAACGCGGCACACACGGCATTCGATCAGCCTGAAAGTGAAGCCCATGACCGCATCCCGTTCCCGCGCCCTGTTCGTCCGTCTGCTCGCGGGATCGGTGCTGGCGATCGCCGCGCCCGCCGTGGCGCAGACGACCAACAACGCACCCGGTGCGGCGGCGGCGCGGACCGAGGCTCCCAAGGCGCGGCCGTGGATGAACACCGCGCTGGGCGCCGATGCGCGCGTCGACCTGCTCCTCAAGGAGATGACGCTCGACGAGAAGCTGCAGCTCACCTTCGGGTACTTTGCAACCAATGCCGACTGGCTGAAGACGCCGGTCAAGAACTGGGTCTATCCGAAGGACGGGCTGGCCGCTTCCGCCGGGATCGTGCCCGGCATTCCGCGGCTTGGCATCCCGAACCAGTGGCAGACCGATGCCGGCGTCGGTGTCGCCAGCCAGCGCGGGCCGACGCCGCGCCTGCGCACCTCGCTGCCCTCCGGGATCGCTACCGCGGCGACCTGGAATCCCGAACTGGCGCAGGCCGGCGGCGCGATGATCGGCAACGAGGCATTCCTGTCGGGCTTCAACGTACAACTCGCGGGCGGGATGAACCTGACGCGCGAACCGCGGAATGGCCGCAATTTCGAATATGGCGGTGAGGATCCGTTGCTGGCGGGCGTCATCACCGGGCACGAGATCAAGGGAATCCAGTCGCAGCACGTCGTATCGACGATGAAGCATTACGCCTTCAACGGTCAGGAGACGAACCGCAACAACATCGATCACAAGATCGGCGAACAGGCGGCACGCCAGTCCGACCTGCTCGCGTTCGAGATCGCCAACGAGGTCGGCCAGCCCGGCTCGGTGATGTGCTCGTACAACCGCGTGAACGGCCATTATGCGTGCGAGAACGACTGGCTGCTCAACACGGTGCTGAAGCGCGATTGGGGCTTCAAGGGCTATGTCATGTCCGACTGGGGCGCGACGCATTCGACCAGCGAGGCGGCCAATGCCGGGCTCGATCAGCAGTCCGGCTGGGCGTTCGATCGCTCGGCCTATTTTGCGGATGCGCTGCGCGAGGCGGTCAACAATGGGCATGTGGCTGAGGCGCGCGCGACCGACATGGCGCGGCGCGTACTGTGGGGGATGTTTTCCGTAGGAGCGTTCGACAAGGTCGTGGCGGGCGATCGTGCGACGACGATCGATTACGCTGCCCATGCTGCAGTGACGCGCGCGGACGCGGAAGAGGGCATCGTCCTGCTCAAGAACACCGCGGGGCTGTTGCCGATCGCCAAGACGGCCAAGTCGATCCTGTTGATCGGCGCGCATGCCGATGTCGGTGTGCTGTCGGGTGGCGGTTCGAGCCAGGTCTATTCGCATAACGCGCCGGCCAATGGCCTGATCGTGGCGGACGAATTCCCGAGCGGTTTCCCCGGCCCCAAGACCTATCACGCGTCGTCGCCGATGAAGGCATTGCAGGCGCGGACCGGCGCGACCGTGACGTATCTCGACGGCAAGGACGTCAAGGCGGCTGCTGCTGCGGCGCGTCGGGCGGACGTCGTCGTCGTGTTCGGCGAGCAGTGGACGGGCGAGTCGTTCGACGTGCCCGACTTGAACCTGCCGGCTGACCAGAACGCGCTGATCGACGCGGTCACGGGGGCGAACGCGAAGACGGTGGTCGTGCTCGAAACCGGTGGCCCGGTGGTGATGCCGTGGCTCGGCAAGGTCGGGGCGGTGCTGGAGGCGTGGTATCCGGGCACGGCTGGCGGCGAGGCGATCGCGCGCGTGCTGACCGGCGAGGTCAATCCGTCGGGGCATCTGCCCGCGACCTTCCCGGCGTGGCTCGCGCAGCTGCCGCGCCTGAAAATCGAAGGTGATCCCAAGCTCGACCGCGATTCGCATCCGATGGGCAATTACGACATCGAGGGCGCCGCAGTCGGTTATAAGTGGTTCGACAAGACCGGCGCGAAGCCGCTGTTCCCGTTTGGTTACGGGCTTTCCTACACGACTTTTGCGATGGGCGGTTTGACCGCCGCGCCTCAGGGCAAGGGGATCAAGGCCGGGTTCTCGGTGAAGAACACGGGCGCAGTGCAGGGCAAGGCGGTCGCGCAGGTCTATGTGTCGGGTGCGGGCTGGGAGGCGCCCAAGCGGCTCGGGGCTTTCCGCAAGGTCGATCTCGCGCCGGGTTCGGAGCAGGCTGTTTCGGTGACGGTGGACCCGCGGTTGTTGGCGACGTTCGATGTCGCGAGCGGCGGATGGAAGATCGCTGGCGGCGACTACAAGGTGATGCTGGCGACGTCGGCGGCTGATGTCGTGCAGACGGTGACGGTGCGGGTTGCGGCGCAGACGCTGGATCGTGGGGGGAAGTGAGAGCTCGTCCGTTCGTCCCGAGTAGGCGGCGAGTAGCTTCGTAGAAGCGTATCGAGACGGCGTATCGAGGGACGGGGTGTCGCGCGGAACCTGTACCTCGATACGAGCCCCCGATACGCCCAAGGGGGCTACTCGGTCTCTACTCGGCACGAACGGGTGTGGGTGAGCGGTGTGCCTGACTAGATGCGAACAGGGTGAGAAGTCCCTCTCCATAATGGAAAGGGAAGGGCCCTCCCGGCGCTTTTCGCGTGTGGAGGTGAGGGAAATAGGTTCTGCCACCTGATCCCCCGTCGAGGGCGAGGTGCTGGCGTTGCTAGACGGAGGGGGGGTTGGCGGAAGTGACGTTCCGTGTCCTCCCCCTCCGTCACCTTCGGTGCCACCTCCCCCTGGCGGGGGAGGATCAGCGCGCTTCGGTTATCCCCTCGCCTTCATCGCCGCGATCCGCTCGTCGACGCGGCGTTCCAGGATCGTGAGCGGCATCGCGCCTTCCTTCAGGATATCGTGGAACTGCTTCAGGTCGAACTTGTCGCCTAGCGCCGCCTTCGCCTTCATCCGTGCGCGCGTCCATGCCATGTGGCCGACCTTGTAGCTGCACGCCTGGCCTGCCTGCGTGCAATAGCGCTCGACCTCGCGCTGCGTGCGGGGCCGGGCGAAGCCGGTCGTCGCGACCATGTAGTCGGTCGCCTTCTCGCGGCTCCAGCGTTTCGCGTGGATGCCGGTATCGACCACCAGACGCGTCGCGCGGAACAGGAACGACTGGAGATAGCCGGCGCGCTCCAACGGCGACGCATAGGCACCGAGTTCGTCCGCCAGTTGCTCCGCGTACAGCGCCCAGCCTTCCGAATAGGCCGAGAAGAAGCCGATCTTCCGGAGCGTCGGGATGTCCTTCGATTCCTGCGCGAGGCTGATCTGGAGGTGATGCCCGGGTACGCCTTCGTGATAGGTGAGCGACGGCAGGGTGTATTTCGGCCAGTCGCCGACGTCCTTCAGATTGACGAAGTAGATCGCCGGGCGGCTGCCATCGAGCGAGGCGCGGTTGTAATAGCCGTTCGATGCGCCGTCCTGGATCTCGAGGGGAACGGCGCGGATTTCGAGCGGCTGGGTCGGCACCTCGGAGAACGCCTGGGGCAGCTTGGCGTACATCGCCTTGATGCCGTCGTTCAGGCCGGCGATCAGCTCGGTGCGGCCCTCCGGCGTGTTCGCGTAGAGCTGGTCCGGCGTCACGTTCAGCTTGGCCAAGCGCTCGCCCACCGTGCCGGTCGTGAAGCCCTGCGACTTCAGGATCGTGTCGAGCTGCGCGGTGATTTCCGCGACCTGTGCGAGGCCGATGCGGTGGACCTCGTCGGGGCTCATCGTCGTGGTGGTCGCCTGGTTCAGTGCCATCGCGTAGATCGCGTCGCCATTGGGCACGCGCCAGATTCCGTCACCGGGCTTCGTGGTCGGCTTCAGCCGTTCCATCAGCGCGATCTGGCGATCGAGCGCGGGATAGACCTTCGCGTCGACGATCTTGGCGGTGCGCGCCTGCCAGTCGCCGGTCAGGCCCTTCGCCGCCGCGCGCTTCACCAGCGACTGGACAATGCTCGACGTGGCCGCCGGCTGGCTGCGAAGTTTTCGCATCTGGCCGAGCGTCAAGTCGAGCGACCAGCCGGGTGCGAGCAGGCCGCGGGCCGCCTCGGCCTGCTGCATCGCGCTTTCCTGATCGAGCACCGTGCCGAACTGGTCGAGCCGCGACAAATACGCTTCGGCATCGGGGGTGGCGTTGATCGTGTGCGCGGTGTTGAGGAAGTCGGGCACCTGGAAATAGGCGCCGCCCTGCTGGAAGATCCGGTAGGGGCGGATCGGGCTGTCCATGGCGAACTTCTCGGGTGCGGCGATCTGCGTGGCGAGCGAGTAGCGGACGACTTCTAGGTTGAGCTTGGCCGCGGGTGACAGGCCTGAGCCGTCGTAGCGAGCGAGACTGGCGAGCGCAGCCTTGGTCTCGGCGACGTCGCGCGCACGCTTGTCGGGAGTGCGTGGCGACAATTGCCCCTTCAGCGATGCTAGCGGCCCCTTGTCGAGACCAAGCGACGTCGCGAGTTCGGGCGACCGCGCGACGCTCGCCTGGAAGATTCGCTCGAAATCGGCGTTGAGCGCGGTGTCGCCGCTCGACTGCGCGAAGGCCGACGACGGCAGCAGCGTTGTGGCGAGCGCGGCGACGCCCCCCGATGCGAGAAACTGGCGACGATCCATGACGAATTCTCCCGTGAACTTTGGCGCATCTAAGCCGATCTCGGTGCGGACCGCCAGCGCTTCGGAAACGGGAATTTCAACGCGTCTGCGGCCGGAACCGGCGCGAAACATGCGCATATGGCAAAACCGCGGGAAACCGCCGGAACAAGCGCGGATATCGTCGGTTTGACCCGAGAGCCCGGCGGTGTCCTTACCCCCCCGAAGGATGCCGTCGGGTGTATGCGTAGGTGAGGTAGACGTGCGAGACGAGACATCCAGGCGTGAAGCCGGCAGGCGTGAAGCCGGCGCACGATTGCACGATGTCGGCGAAAGATTGCGCTCGTCCTGGCAGACTCCCACGGACACGATGATCACCGAGGACATTCCGACGCTGCTCACGCGCCTGTCGCAGGTGCCGAAGACCCGCAGGAAACCGTAATTCGATCGGTCCGGCGCGCGGCCGGACCGATTCTATGTCCTGACCTCAGTTGGTCGGCGCGGCGTTCTTCGCAGCGGTTTTCATGGCCTCGATGAGCTTCTTCACTTCCTGGCTGCGGCCGCGTGGCATGATCAGCACGTCGTTGCCGCTCGCGACCACGATCAGGTCCTCGACGCCGACCAGCGAGATGCGGACGCCGTCACTACGGACGAAGCAGTTCTTCGTGTCGATCGCCAGCACGGCACCGTCGCCGTGGCTGCGGTGCGCGTTGCCGTCGCCGTCGGTGTCGCTGATCGCGTGGAGCGCGTCCCAGCTGCCGACGTCGTTCCAGCCCATCGCGACCGGCACGACCGCGACCCGGTCGGCCTTTTCCATGACCGCGTAATCGATCGAGTCATCGGGCGAGGCGGCGAAGGCGACCGCGTCGGGGTAGATCCGCGAGCCCTCGGTACGCGCCTTGTCCATCGCCTCCTGTGTGGCTGTCAGGATGCCCGGATCGAACTGTGCGAGCGCCTCGAGGTAGGCGTCGGCGAGGAACAGGAAGATCCCACCGTTCCAGGCGTGATCGCCACTGGCGAGCATCGACTGCGCCTTGTCGAGCGGGGGCTTCTCGACGAACCGCGCGACGCGGTTGACGCCGGGCTGAAGCTCGTCGCCGATCTGGATCCAGCCATAGCCGGTTTCGGGCGCATCGGGTGCGATCCCGAACGTGACGAGCCAACCTTGCGTGACGAGCAGCATCGCCGCCTCGATCGCGGCATGGAAGGCCGGAATGTCGCCGATGACGTGATCCGACGGCATCACTAGCAACGCGTCGCCGCCGCCACCCGCGGCGATCGCGGCGAGCGCGATGGCGGGCGCGGTGTTGCGACCGATCGGCTCGAGGATCAGCGCCTGCAGGGTTGCGCCGGCCTCGGCAAGCTGCTGCTCGACGAGGTCCGCGTGACGCGCGTTCGCGACCACGATGGGTGCGGCGAAGCGCTCGCCGAACGCGCGGCCCGCGGTCAGTTGCAGCATCGTCTCGTCCGCCGTCAGCGCCAGCATCTGCTTGGGCATTTCGGGGCGCGACATCGGCCAGAGGCGCGTGCCCGAACCGCCTGAAAGAATAACGGGAACGATCTTACGTGCGGTCATGAAGCCTCCTGCTGGCGCCGAGCTATAACGTGGCAATTTCGCGCGCCAATCGCCGAATGATCGGATTGGCATGCAGTCTTCAGGCTTTTTTGGTGTTTTACTGCGAAACGTGGCGTTCAGGTGTCGGAAGCGTTTACACTGGTGCGTCGGGATAGCGAACGATGATACGGCTCTTCAAGCATTACGTACCCTATGCGGTCCTCCTGCTCGGCCTCGTCGATGCGGTGTTGTTGATCGCGTCGGCGGAGATCGGCTGGATCGTCCGCGCGCATCAGATCGGCATGGAGGTCGGGCCGATCCATACCCGGATCGCGCAGTTGCTGACGTTCGCGCTCGCATTGCAGGTCTCGCTGGTCGCGGTCGGCGCGTACGGCGTCGCGTCGTTCCTGTCGCTGCGCTTTGCTGCCGCGCGGCTGGCGGTGGCGCTCTCGCTGGGCGTGATGTTCCTGTCGCTGATCTTCTTCCTCGTGCCCCCGCTCGCGCTGTGGCGATCGAACCTGCTGTACGCGACGGTGATCGCGACCGTCCTGCTCGTCACGGTCCGCGCGGTGCTCGGCAAGACGCTCGGCGGCGAGACGTTCAAGCGGCGGATCGTCGTGCTCGGCGCCGGCACTCGCGCGGCGCGGATCGAGACGCTCGCTGCGCAACCCGGCGTCAACTTCGTCGTCGCGGGCTTCGTCCTGATGGGCGAGGCGGACCCGGTGGTCCAGGGCGCGATGCCGCGCGCCGACATTCCCAATCTTGCCGCGCATATCGTCGACCAGAATGCGAGCGAGGTCGTGCTGGCGCTCGACGAACGCCGCAACGCCCTGCCGATGAAGGATCTGCTCCGCGTCCGCACCACCGGCGTGCAGGTCAGCGAGATATCGAGCTTCCTCGAACGCGAGACGGGGCGCATCGACCTGAAAAGCGTCAACCCGTCCTGGCTGATCTTCTCGGACGGGTTCGCCTCCAGCCGGATGCTGTCGAGCGTGTTCAAGCGCGCGTTCGACATCGTCGCCAGCGGACTGCTGCTGGTCGTCACGCTGCCGATCATCCTGCTCACCGCGATCGCGATCAAGCTCGAGTCGAAGGGGCCGGCCTTTTATCGCCAGCGCCGTGTCGGGCTCTACAACGAGGGGTTCGACATCTTGAAGCTGCGCTCGATGCGGCAGGACGCCGAGGTCGCGGGCAAGGCGGTCTGGGCGGCGGAGGATGATCCACGGATCACGCGGATCGGTCGCTTCATCCGCAAGGTACGGATCGACGAACTGCCGCAGACCTGGACCGTGCTGAAGGGCGAGATGAGCTTCGTCGGCCCGCGCCCCGAACGCCCGCAGTTCGTCCAGCAGCTCGAGGAGCAGCTACCGTTCTACGCCGAGCGGCATATGGTGAAGCCCGGGATCACCGGCTGGGCACAGATCAACTATCCCTATGGCGCGTCGATCGAGGATGCGCGCCACAAGCTCGAATACGACCTGTATTACGCGAAGAATTATTCGCCGTTCCTCGACATGCTGATCCTGTTGCAGACTCTCCGCGTGGTGTTGTGGCCGGCGGGCGCGCGGTGATCGTCGCACCGGGCCTCGCATGATCGCCGCCCTGGTCCTGTGGAGCCATGCGCTCGCTGCGTTGCTGTTCGGCGCGGTGGCGCTCGGGCAGATGCGGCGGCCGAGCGGGCATTGGCCGCATCGGGCATTGCTGGCGGCGTTGGTCGCGACGAGCCTGTGGGCGCTCGCGGTCGCGGGGATCGGGGCGCAGGACATCGCGACTCGCGTCGCGGCGAGCGTTCGCGATGTCGCCTGGCTCGGGTTCATGCTGGCAATGGTGCGGCGCGATCATACGGGCAACCGGGCGCTGGACGCGGTGTATCTGGTGGTGATGACGCTCGCCGGTGGCGCGGCGCTGCTCGCCTTCGTGGAAGTTGCCGTCCTACACGACGAGGCGTTCGCTGCGGTCGCGTCCGCGCGCGGAATGCTCGGCATGATGGAGGCGGTGAGCGCGCTCGTCCTCACGCATCACCTGTATCAGGCCGCGCCGGCATCGCGGGGCGGCGTCCGGCTGGTGATGCTGGCGCTTGCCGCGATGTGGGGCGTCGATCTGCTGGTGGCGGCCTTGGCCTATGCCTTGATGGTGGCAGCCCCGATCGCGTTCGTCGCGCGGGGCGTCGTGATGATCGGTGTCGCGGCTCTGCTCGTCGTCGGCGTGCACCGCAGCGGCGAGTGGACGCTCGCCTTGTCGCGACCGATCGCGGTGCGAGCCTTGTCGGCGATCGCGCTGGTCCTCTACGCGGGCATCACTACGCTGGCGACCGCCATCGTCGCCAGCCTCGCCGGACCCTATGCGCGGGTGGCGCAGACGGCGATCGTGTTCGGCGCGACGGCGATGGTGGTGGCGCTGCTGTCGACGCCCTGGCTGCGGGCATGGGCCAAGGTGAAGGTGGCCAAGCATTTGTTTCGCCACCGCTATGACTACCGTGCCGAGTGGCAGCGCTTCACCGATACGCTGGGCCGACCCGATGCCGGTGCGGAGTCGCTCGATTGTCGCGTGGTGAAGTCGATCGCCGACCTGACCGACTCGCCCGGGGGGCTGTTGCTGGTGCCCGATGGGGCGTCGTTGGGGCCGGGCGCGACGTGGAACTGGGCGGGAGCGGCCGATGGTCCGCGTGACGAGACGTTGGCGCGCTATCTCGCGCAGGACGCGCGGATCGTCGAACTGGACCGCGTCCGCGCCGGTACCGCGCCAGGCGACGACGTGACGAGCGTTCCCGACTGGCTCCGCGAGTGCCCCGAGGCTTGGGCGATCGTGCCTCTGGTGCACGGCGGCACGCTGGTTGGTGCGATCGTGCTGGCGCGCCCGCCGGTCGACCGTGCGCTCGACTGGGAGGATTTCGACCTGCTTCGGGTCGCGGGGCGGCAGGCGGCGAGTTACCTTGCCGAGGACCGCGCGCATGCGGCGCTGGCGGATGCGGCGCGGTTCGACGAGTTCAACCGCCGGTTCGCGTTCATTCTCCACGATATAAAGAATCTTGTAAGCCAATTGACCTTGGTTGCGCGCAACGCCGAGCGGCACGCGGACAATCCCGATTTTCGTGTCGACATGGTCGCTACTCTCAAGGACTCGTCCGATCGCATGAACGCGCTGCTTGCCCGCCTTTCGCAGCATGGGCCCGTCCGCGGCGAACCGCTCCAGCCGATCGACGTCGCCACTATCGTCGAGCGAGTCGCGGCCGATCGCAAGGCGCAGCACCCGATTGTCGCGCAGGGCGGTCCGGTTTGGACGCTCGGGCACGCGGCGCGCCTCGAACAGGTGCTGGGGCAGCTGGTCCAGAATGCGGTCGAGGCGAGCGCTGCGGATGCGCCTGTTTTACTGGTCGTCGAGAAGATCGGCGAACAGGTCGCGATCGACGTGATCGACCATGGCTGTGGCATGACGCCGGGCTTCGTCCGTGATCAGCTGTTCAAGCCGTTCGTATCGTCCAAGCCCGCCGGCTTCGGGATCGGCGCGTTTGAGGCGCGGCAACTGGTGCACGCTATGGGCGGCTCGCTCGACGTCGCGAGCCGGGAGGGTGAGGGCACGCGCTTCCGCATCCTGCTGCCCGCGGTCGCGGCGCTGGAGGTGGCGGCGTGAGCGGAAACGAGCGCCCCGTCCTGCTGATCGTCGAGGACGACCTCGGGCTGCAGCGGCAATTGCGCTGGGCATATGAGGGCTATGAGATCGTCGTGGCGAGCGATCGGGCGCAGGCGCTCGATGCGGTGCGCGCGCATGAGCCCGCGGTCGTCACGCTGGACCTCGGCCTGCCGCCCGATCCGGACGGAGTCACCGAAGGGTTTGCGACCCTGCGCGATATTCTGGCGATGAAGCCCGATACCAAGGTGATCGTCGCCTCAGGGCACGGCGCGCGCGAAAGTGCGTTGCAGGCCATCGCCGACGGGGCCTGGGACTTCTACGCCAAGCCGATCGACATCGACGCGCTCGGGATGATCGTCAGCCGTGCGTTTCATGTCCATGCGCTGGAGGCCGAGAATCGCCGGCTTGCCGCGCGGATCGACGCGGGCGGGTTCGGCGGGTTGATCAGCGCTTCGCCCGAAATGGCGGTGGTCACGCGCACGCTGGAGCGGGTCGCGCCTGCCAACGTCTCGGTCATGCTGCTCGGCGCGAGCGGTACCGGCAAGGAACTGCTCGCGCGCGGACTGCACGACGCGTCGCCACGGTCGCGGGGGAATTTCGTCGCGATCAACTGCGCGGCGATCCCCGAGACGTTGCTCGAAAGCGAGCTGTTCGGTCATGAGAAGGGCGCGTTTACCGGTGCGGTGAAGACGACCGAGGGCAAGATCGAACAGGCTGCGGGCGGCACGCTGTTCCTCGACGAGATCGGCGACGTGCCGCTCGCGCTGCAGGTTAAGCTGTTGCGGTTCCTGCAGGAGCGCGTGATCGAACGCGTCGGCGGGCGGAAGGCGATCCCGGTCGACACGCGTATCGTCTGCGCGACTCACCAGAACGTCGACGCGATGGTGGCGGACGGGCGGTTCCGCGAGGACCTGTATTATCGGCTCGCGGAGATCGTCGTGCGGATACCGGCACTGGCCGCGCGGACCGGCGATGCGGTGCTGCTCGCGCGGCACTTCGTCACGCGCTATGCTCGCACGATGAACCCCGTCGTCACTGGCCTCGCCCCCGATGCGCGCGCCGCGATCGACGGCTGGGGCTGGCCGGGCAACGTCCGCGAGTTGGAGAACCGGATCAAGCGCGCGGTCATCATGGCCGATGGCAAGCTCGTCACGGCCACCGATCTCGACCTCGACGGGAAGAGCGAGGAGGCCGCGGCGCTCAACCTGCGCGCGGCTCGCGAACTCGCCGACCGGAAAGCGATCCGGCAGGCGCTGGCGCGCGCCGACGGCAATATCTCGGGCGCATCGCGGTTGCTCGGGATCAGCCGTCCGACCCTGTACGACCTCCTGAAAAGCTATGATCTCCATGCCTGAGACCGGATCCGCGGCGACGCACACGCATCGTTATCCGTTGCTGAGCCGGGGCCGGCGTCGGCGCCTGAAGATGCGCGGCGTCGTAACGGCGAGATATACACGCTTGGTTGCGATCGGCGTCCTGTGTCTGCTGATCGTCGGTATCGCGATCGCCCTCGCGACTCGTCCGCCGCGGCCAGATGCGCGTCGGTCGCTGGCCGACAGCCTGACGACGCTGGCGGCGGGGAACTACAGTGCCGCGCGGACCAACGCGCAGGCCGCGATCAAAGCTGTCCCGACGTTGGGGATCGCGCATGCGGTGCTGGCGCGCGCGTACCTCGAACTCGGCGACGGGCTTGCGGCGGAGGCGGAACTGGCGCGGGCGACCGACGCGGGGTTGTCCGCGGATCGCCTGCATCAACTTCAGGCACATGCGCGATTGTTGCAGGGCGACCCCGATGGCGCGATCGACGAGGCGGCGCAGGCGCAACCGCGATATGCCGGGTACGCTGTGCGAATTCAGGCACGGGCGCTGGCGTCGCAAGGCAAGCCGGTAGAGGCGCAGGCGGTGCTTCGGGCGCTGCTGGAGCAGGTGCCTACCGATGGCGCGGCGTGGACGGATCTTGGCCGCATCCGGTTGACGGCGGGCGATGTCGGTGGCGCGTCGGTTGCGGCGGCGCGCGCGGTGACGCTGGCGCGGGGCGAACCTGCGGTGCTGACTTTGCAGGGGGAGGTGATCCGCAGCCGCTACGGGCTCGTTGCCGCGCTACCGTGGTTCGAGGCGGCGTTGCAGCGCGACGCCTATTATCACCCCGCGCTGATCGAATATGCGGCGACGCTGGGCGAGGCGGGGCGGAATGCCGACATGCTGGCGGCGACGCGTCGCGCGCTGTTGGCGCGGCCGGGCAGCCCGCAGGCGCTGTACCTCCAGGCGGTATTGGCCGCGCGCGCAGGACGCATCGATCTGGCGCGCGGACTGCTTCAGCGAGCCGGTGGCGCGGTTACCGGCTTGCCGGGTGCGATGCTGCTGTCGGGCAGTCTCTACTATGCGGAAGGCAAGTTCGAACAGGCGGCGGTCACGTGGCGACAGCTGGTCGCGATCCAGCCGCTTAATGTAACCGCGCGCCGGCTGTTGGGCGCGGCGTTGCTCCGGTCGGGGGATGCGCAGGCGGCGCTGGGCGTGCTGCGGCCGATCGGGCTGCGCACCGACGCGGACAGCTATGCGCTGACGACGATTGCGCGGGCGTTCGAAGCAGCCGGGGATACGCAGGCTGCCGCACAGTTCGTCGATCGTGAGGCGGGAGGACGGACGGCGTCTGCTGCGATCTTCGCCACGGACGATTCGGTCGGTGCGTTGTTGGCCGTTGCCGATGCTGCGTCGAACGACCCGACCTATGTGCTGGGGGTGATCCGCGGCCAGATCGCGCGTGGGGATACTGTCGGCGCAATTGCTCGGGCGCGTGCGCTGGTCACGGCGAGCCCCGGCGCACCTGCCGCGCAACTGGCGCTTGGGGACGCGCTGGGTGTTGCCGGGCGCTATCCCGAGGCGGCCGGGGTCTATGCGCGTGCCGCGGATCTGTCGTTCGACGAACCGACGATGTTGCGTCTGGTCGATGCGCTTGGACGCGCCGGGCGCGCGCAGGACGCAGCGGCCTCGCTGGCGCTGTATCTGTCGCAGAACCCGCAAAGCCTGACCGGATTGCGCCTGCTGGGGCATTGGCAGGTCGCGTCGGGGGATTGGGACAAGGCGATCGAGACGCTGGAAGGCGTGCGGCGGAGGGTCGGCAACCGGGATGGTGGCGTATTAAGCGACCTTGCGCTCGCCTATGCGGGTAGCGACGACGGCGCCATTGCTGTTCGCTACGGTAACGCTGCGTATAGTCTCGCGCCGATGAATGCAGCTGCGGCGGATGCCTACGGTATCGCCTTGGCGGCGAGCGGGAACGTCGGTGGCGCGCGCCAATTGCTCGACAAGGCGGTCCGACTCGCGCCGGGCGATGCGGTGATTGCAGGCCACCGCCGCCAGCTTGGCTGAACGCTACCGGTCCTGCCTTCGGAACCCTTGCCTCTGAGAAGGGGTATCGTCAGAAGCCGCGCATGACCGATCCGCTGGACCGCATCGCCGCCGCACTCGAGCGCCTGTCGCCACCCCCGCCGCCGGCCGCCGATCCGCGGGCGCACCCTGCCTATGCGTGGCGTGGCGGGGTACTCCATCCAGCGCGTGGGTTTGCGCCGTTGCCGTTGGATATGCTTATCGGTGTCGATCGCCAGAAGGCATCGCTGCTGGCCAATCTGCGCCATCTCGCGGCGGGTCATGCCGCGCAGGACGTCCTGTTGTGGGGTGCACGGGGAACCGGCAAGTCGGCGCTCGTCAAAAGCGCGGTGGCAGACGTGCAGGGTTGGGGCGGCGACATTGCGCTGGTCGAGGTCACCGAGCTTGCCGGACTGCCGACGCTGTTCGCGGCGTTGGCGCAGGTCAGGCGTGCGTTCGTCGTATTCGTCGACGATCTCGGGTTCGACGTGCCGGCGGAGGCGCGTGCGCTCCGGTCGATGCTGGAGGGTGGGGCGGAACCCCGGCCTGCCAATGTCCGATTGCTGGTGACCGCCAATCGCCGACATCTGGCGCCGCGGGACATTGCCGAACAGGAAAGCGCGATCAATCCGCGTGACTCGGCGGACGATCATCTGGCGCTATCGGATCGCTTCGGCCTGAGCCTGGGCTTCCATGCGCTGGATCAGGACGGGTATCTGGCGATCGTTGCGGCCTATGCGGCGACACATGATCTTGAGTTCGAACCGGGCGAGGCCATCGGTTGGGCTACACGTCGGGGCAGCCGCTCGGGCCGCGTCGCGTGGCAATATATCGTCGATCTAGCCGGTCGCGCTGGCAAGGCGTTGTAATCTCAAAACGGTGGGCCGGTGCTGAAGCACCGGCCCGGCAACATCAGTTGCTGTCCGAATCGTCGTTGTTGTCGTTGACGATGGCGATAACGCCGATCGCTGCAACGCCAGCTACGATCAGGAGGGCGAAGATGCCGCCGCCGCCTGCGAGCTCGTTCTTGCCGGACGTTGCCGAGCCAACGCGTGCGTTCGCCACCGACAGGCTGGCAGGAGCAGCCGACGCTGCAACCGAGGTGGTCATCATTGCAACGGCAAGTGCGCCGCCGGTAAGGGCCTTGAGCTTCATATACATCTCCGCATTAAACAAACAGAACTGCCGCAACGCAGCAATCGCACCGTGGTTCCCGTATTGACCGAAGATGGAAACGTCCAGCTAAATCTAGTTCAAGAAGTTCCCTCAACCATTTCTGCAAGCTCGAGCCAACGCAGCTCGGCGGCCTCCTTTTCGGCGCGGGCAGCATCCATCGCCTTGGTCAGCTTCGCGAACGTCGCATTGTCGCGCATGTAGAGGTCGGGCTTCGCCAGCTTGACCGCATCGGCTGCCATCTGCGCGTCGAGTTCCTCGATTCGCTTCGGCAGCATCTCGTAGTCGCGCTGGTCCTTGTAGGTCAGTTTCGCGCGGGGCGCGGCAGCGACGGGGGCGGTCGCCGCGACCTTCTTCGAAGCGCGCTTGCCTGTGGTTGTCGAGACGCGACGCTTCTCCCAATCCTCGTAGCCGCCCGCAACGACATCTACCGTGCCCGAGCCGTCGAGCCCGAGCGTGATCGTCACGGTCCGGTCGAGGAAGTCGCGGTCATGGCTGACGATTAGTACGGTACCGTCGTAATCGCCGATCACCTCCTGCAACAGGTCAAGCGTCTCGAGATCGAGATCGTTGGTCGGCTCGTCGAGCACCAGCAGGTTGGATGGCTTGGCGAACTCGCGCGCCAACAGGAGTCGCGAGCGTTCGCCACCCGACAGCGAGCCGATCTTCGCGTCGACCATGTTCGGGTCGAACAGGAAGTCCTTCAGATAGCCGTGGATGTGCTTGCGCACCCCGAGCACATCGATCCATTCGCCGCCGTCGACGACGACTTCGCGGACCGTCTTCTCGGGCGCCATCAGGCTTCGCTGCTGGTCGATCACGACGGCATCCAGCGTCTGCGCCAGCTTGATCGTGCCGCTGTCGGGCTGGATCTCGCCGGTCAGCAACTTGAGCAAGGTCGACTTGCCCGCGCCGTTGCGGCCGACGATGCCGATGCGGTCGCCGCGCGTGACCCTCAACGTGAGGTCGCCGATGATCGTGCGGTCGCCGTAGACCTTGGTGACGTTCTTGGCGTCGATCACGACCTTCGACTTCGTGTCGTCGCTGGCGGTCGTCAGGTTCGCCGAGCCCTGCGGCCCGATCATCGAGGCGCGTTCGGCGCGCATCTCGTGCAGCTTGGTGAGACGCCCCTGGTTGCGCTTGCGCCGCCCGGTGACGCCGCGGAGCAGCCAATGCTCTTCCAGCTTGAGGCGCGCATCGAGCTTCTCGGCCTGGCGCTGTTCCTCGGCATAGACCTGCTCAGTCCACGCCTCGAACCCGCCGAAACCGATCTCCGCACGCCGGATCGCACCGCGATCGAGCCACAAGGTCTGCTTCGTGAGTCGCGTCAGGAAGGTACGGTCATGGCTGATGACGACGAACGCGCCGCGGAAGCGCTTGAGCCAATCCTCGATCCATTCGATCGCACCGATGTCGAGATGGTTGGTCGGCTCGTCGAGCAGCAGCACGTCGGGGTCCTGCGACAGCGCCCGGACGATCGCCGCGCGACGCCGCTCGCCGCCCGACGCGGAAGCCGCCTCCCGCGACAGGTCGATGCCGAGCTGGTCGGCGATCGAATCCGCCTCGTAGTTCACCGGCGCATCGTCGCCCGCCATCACGTAATCGCGCAGCGTGGCGAAACCGCGCAGGTCGGGCTCCTGCTCGAGGATGACGACGCGGGTGCCGGGGACGATCGTCCTGCGTCCCTCGTCCGCCTGGACGCTGCCGCCGAGCAGTTTGAGCAAGGTCGTCTTGCCGGCGCCGTTGCGGCCGATCAGCGCGAGCCGGTCGCGCGGTCCGATATGGATGTCGAGATTGCGAAAGAGCCATCCCGAGCCCTGGACGAGTCCGAGGCCTTCGAATGCTAAGATTGGTGCTGCCATGTCCGCGCCACGTAGGGGGGCGAAGTGATGCAGGCAAGTTACACCGCGCGGGCTTCGTGCTGTCGGCCGCCTGTCGCGATCATTCACAGGCTGTTCAATGCGGGAGGCCTATGCCACCGCCATGAAGATGCTGCTTTTCCTTGCAACCCTGGCCGCTGCGCCGTTTCTGATGGGTGCCGCCCCCATGCTGGCGGGCGAACCTCCGCAGCGCCGCAGCGACCAGATGTCGGCGTTGCAGGCGCGCAAGACCGGAGCGCCGTCTTTGCGCGAGATCGAGTCTCGCGTGATCCCGACGATGCGGGGTGCGCAGTATCTCGGCTCCGACTATGATTCGGGCAGCGCCATTTACACGCTGAAATTCCTGCGCGATGGAACCGTCATCTGGGTCGACGTGGATGGCCGTAACGGCCAGATCGTCGGCCGCACGGGTCGCTGAACACTGTAATCGAGAGGATTGTCATGCGCGTTCTGATCGTCGAGGACGAGCCGAATCTCGGCCAGCAATTGAAGAATACCCTGGAAGGGGCCGGCTATGCGATCGATCTCGCGGTCGATGGCGAGGAAGGGCATTTCCTCGGATCGACCGAGAATTACGACGCGGTCGTGCTCGATCTGGGGCTGCCCGAGATCGACGGGCTGACGGTGCTCGATCGCTGGCGCAAGGAGGGCAAGACGATGCCCGTGCTGGTGCTGACCGCGCGTGACAGCTGGTCGGACAAGGTCGCCGGCCTCGATGCCGGCGCGGACGATTACGTCGCCAAGCCGTTCCAGAGCGAGGAGCTGATCGCGCGTCTGCGTGCGCTGATCCGTCGTGCTTCGGGCAATGCTTCGTCCGAGCTGACTGCGGGTGACATTCGCCTCGACACGCGCAGCGGCAAGGTGACGCGCGCCGGCGAGCCGGTGAAGCTGACGGCGCAGGAATACAAGCTGCTGAGCTACCTGCTGCACCACAAGGGCAAGGTCGTCAGCCGCACCGAGCTGATCGAGCATATCTACGACCAGGATTTCGATCGTGATTCGAACACGATCGAGGTGTTCGTGACGCGCATCCGCAAGAAGCTTGGCCAGGACGTGATCACGACGATCCGTGGGCTTGGCTACAGCCTCGAAGATCCGGACGCCTGATCGGCTGACGATGGACAGCGCGCCGGTCACAGACACGCCGATAGCGGACGGGCCGATCCGCGTGCCCGCCGCGGTCAAGGGATCGCTGTCGCGGCGGATGATCCTGATCGCGGCGGTGTGGATCGGCGTGCTGCTCAGCGGCGGCGGGTTCGCGCTCGACCGGGTGCTGTCGGCGGCGGTGACGCGCAATTTCGACGACCAGCTGGAATATGTGCTGCGGTCGCTGCTCAATTCGTCCGAGATCGGCCCTGACGGCGAGGTGATCTTCTCGCGCGAGGCTGCGGCAGACCAGCGGTTCGTCGAGCCGTATTCGGGGCTGTACTGGCAGGTGTCGGGCAAGGGTCGCGAGGATTTCCCGTCGCGTTCGCTGTGGGATCGGCGGCTCGCGTTCGGCGGGACGCATGACGACCGCAACGCGCATTTCTATGACAGCACGCAGTTTCCGGACGAGAAGCTGCGCGTCGTCGAGCGGGACGCGGTGATCCCCGGGTCGAAAGTGCATTGGCGGTTCCAGGTGGCGCAGAGCCGCGACGGGCTCGATGCGCAGATTACGACGTTGCGCCGGACGCTGGTGCGGAGCTTCGCATTGCTCGCGCTCGGCCTGATCGTGATGGCGGCGCTGCAGACGTTCTACGGCCTGTGGCCGCTGCGACGGGTGCGCGAGGAGATCGCCCGTATGCGCGCGGGGCAGTCGAACCGCGTGTCGAGCGCGATGCCGGTCGAGGTCGCGCCGATGGTCGAGGAACTGAACGCACTGATCGAGCATAACGAGCGACAGGCGGAGGAAGCGCGGCGGCATGCCGGCAACCTCGCGCATGCGCTGAAGACGCCGCTGACGGTGATCATGAACGCGGCGACCGCGCAGTCGGACGACCTCGCCGACACGGTGATCCGCGAGGCGCGGACGATGCGGCGGCAGGTCGACCATCATCTTGCGCGGGCGCGGGCCGTCGGGCGGCGTGGGTCTGCGCATAGTCGTGCGGATGTTTGGCCGAGCCTTGAGTCGGTCGAGCGCGCAGTCGGGCGGCTGTACCGGCACGTTCGGATCGACGTGACCGGGCCGCGTGGGTTGCAGGTCCATGTCGAGCGGCAGGATCTCGACGAGATGCTCGGCAACCTGATCGAGAACGCCGCGAAATATGGTGGTGGCAGTGTGTTCGTGACGGTCGGCGCGCAGTCGGGTTTCGTTGAGTTCCTGGTGGAAGACGACGGCGTCGGCATCCCGGAAGAGGAGCGGGTGCGTATCTTCGATCGCGGCGTGCGGCTGGATACGGGGAAACCGGGGACCGGGCTGGGGTTGGCGATCGTGCGCGACGTGGCGGAGATCTACGAGGGGACGGTCGCGCTTGAGGAGAGCGAGGATCTTGGTGGGTTGCTGGTGCGGCTGAGGTTGCCAGCAGCTAATTAAATCGGCCCGTCAAACGCCTAATTTCCGTTCGTGCTGAGCGAAGTCGAAGCACCGTCGTTTTGGGCATGTCCTTCGACTTCGTTCAGGACGAACGGGGGTTTAGAACTCCCCCCGTATGGTCACCCCCGCGAGCGCGCCTGCCGATACGTCCCCAGCACGCGCAGCCATTTCGAATGGAACCCCAGTTCCTCCAGCGCCTGGTCGAGGCTCGCGTCGCCCGGCTTGCCGACTACATCCGCATAGAATTCCGTCGCGGAGAAGCTGCCGTTGCGCTGGTAGCTTTCGAGCTTGGTGATGTTCACGCCGTTGGTCGCGAACCCGCCGACCGCCTTGTAGAGCGCGGCGGGGACGTTCCTGACCTCGAAGATCAGCGTGGTCATCCATTCGCCGCCGACCGGTTCCTGCGCCGCGGGAGGCTTGCCACCGCGCGCCAGCACGACGAACCGCGTCGTATTGTGGTCCGCATCGGCGATGTCCGTCGCGAGCAGGTCGAGACCATACAGCGCCGCCGCGGCAGGCGGCGCAAGTGCGGCGATCGTCGGGTCGCCCAACTCCGCGACAACTGCCGCTGCGCCAGCCGTATCGGGATAGCTTACCGGCTCGATCCCGTGCGCCTTCAGCCAATGCCGGCATTGGCCGAGTGCCTGCGGATGGCTCATCGCCTTGCGGATGCCGTCGCGCGGGCCGCATGCCATCAGCGCATGGCGGATCGGCAGGAAATGCTCGCCGGTGATGACGAGGCCCGATTCGGGGAGCAGGAAGTGGATGTCGGCGACGCGGCCGTGGAGTGAATTCTCGATCGGGATGATCGCGCAATCGGCGCGGCCGTCCTTCACCGCGTCGATTGCATCGGAGAAATCGAAACAGGGCAGGGGCAGGCCGTCAGGGAACGCCTCGACCGCGGCGACATGGCTGTTCGCCCCCGGCGCACCCTGGAACGCGACGGCGCGCGCGGGCTCTGCGGCGGCGGCGTCGGTCATCCGCGCGACGATCGGGCGGGCGGGTGCGGCGAAGTTTTCCATGCGTCGAGCGCCTAAAGCGCGCTGCCTGCCTGTTCAAGCCGCGTGAAGCGCCGCCGCCCGCCATACACCCGCCCTTCAAGCGCGGCTTGCGGTGCGCGCTCGCGTTTTCTATGGCTATCCCAAACAGAACAGGGCGGATGCACAAGATGGACAATCGGACCAATACGATCGCCGGCTGGGTGCTCGCAGGCTGTGGTGCGGCGCTCGGGCTGTCGATCGTCGGCGGGATGATGTTCCACGGCGAGCGCCCCGAGAAGATGGGCTATGCGATCGAGGGCGTCGTCGCCGAGGGCGGCGAGGGTGCCGCCGCCGAAGTGCCGATCGCCTCGTTGCTGCCGACCGCCGACGCCGCCAAGGGCGCCGAAGTGTTCAAGAAGTGCGCCGCCTGCCACACCATCAACCAGGGTGGCGCGAACGGGGTCGGCCCGAACTTGTACGGCACGGTCGGCGAGGAGATCGCCAAGGGCAAGGCCGGGTACGCCTTCTCGTCGGCGCTGGCCGGGATCGGCGGCAAGTGGGACTTTGACAAGCTCAATGCCTGGCTGACCTCGCCGCGCAAGTTCGCGCCGGGGACGAAGATGACGTTCGCCGGGCTTGGCAATGCGCAGGATCGGGCGAACGTGATCCTGTATCTCAACCAGCAGGGCTCGAACCTGCCGCTGCCGGCGGCCCCTGCGGCTGGCGCTGCGCCGGCGGCTGGCAAGGATGCTGCGGCGAAGGATCAGCCTGCGACGGCGAATGCGGCGGAAGCTGCGGCGACGAAGGGCGCGCCGACTGCGGACATCGCCAATACCGGGACGCCCGCGTCGGGTGCGCCGTCGGTGGATCCTGAGGCTGCTCGCAAGGGCGCCCGCTCGGAGAAGTAATCTTGCTACTCCCTCTCGCCTCCGGGGAGAGGGCTGGGGTGAGGGGCTGTTCCAGGTGGAGCATTGCTTGGCTGCCCCTCACCCCGACCCTCTCCCCGGAAGGGGGAGAGGGAGCAGAAGGGGCGCTCCCCGCCAAGGAACTCAGCCCTCGGCGGCTTCCTTCTCCGCCCGCTCACGGTAGAACGACTGCACCGCGTCCCACGCCTCGTCGGCGGTCTCGACGTAGCGGAAGATCCCCAGGTCCTTCTCGCTGACGACGCCTTCCTCGACCAGCGCGTCGAAATTCACGACCCGCTCCCAGAACTGACGCCCGAACAGCAACACCGGAATCGGCTGGATCTTGCCCGTCTGGATCAGCGTCAGCAGCTCGAACAGTTCGTCGAACGTCCCGAACCCTCCCGGAAACGCAGCGAGCGCGCGGGCGTGGAGCAGGAAGTGCATTTTCCTGAGCGCGAAATAGTGGAACTGCACCGACAGCGACGGCGTCACGTACGGATTCGGCGCCTGCTCGTGCGGCAGGACGATGTTCAGCCCGATCGACTCGGCTCCGACGTCGTCCGCGCCGCGGTTCGCCGCCTCCATGATCGACGGGCCACCGCCCGAGCACACCACGAACTGCCGCCAGCCACGCTCGTCGCGCGGCAGGACGCTGACCTTTGCGGCGAGTTCACGCGCGACGTCGTAATATTTCGACTTCTCGACCAGTCGCTCGGCGATCTTCTTCGACTTTTCGTCGGTCGCGAGCTTCAGCAGCGCCTGCGCCTTGGACGGCTCGGGAATGCGTGCGGAGCCGTAGAACACGAAGGTCGAACCGATCTTCGCCTCGTCGAGGACGAGTTCGGTCTTCAGCAGTTCGAGCTGGAACCGCACCGGCCGCAGGTCTTCGCGCAACAGGAAATCCATGTCCTGGAAGGCGAGCCGGTAATGCGGATGCTGCGTCTGGGGGGTGGAAACGGAGTCGCGAGCGGACTCGGCATCCTGGCTGGCGTTCGGAAAAACGCGCGATGGTACTCGTGTATCGGTCATTCAGGCGCGATTAGAGGAAACGCGAGGGGAGGGCTAGAGCGGTGCGCTAGCGGCAGAAATTGGCGTGATCGTCTTCGAGATGGAGGTGGTTGCGATGCGCGGCGTTGTAGTCGGGGCTGAGCACCGTCCCGAAACGCTTGCACGCCGAGGCGCGGATCGTCTGAAGGAATTGACGGACCTGCGGGTCGGACGAGTTCCAGTCGTTGAGCACCGTGATTCGCCGCCCGTCCTTCAGTACGAACCCGCCGACGTCGATCGCGTTGGCGATCGCATGGCCCGAGCGGCGGGTGGGACCGCGCGTGGAGCCGACCACGTTGCGACACGCATAGCTCCCCATGCTGTCGACCCGCGCGAGTTCGCTGCCGAGCATCTGGTATGCGGCCGGCGCGACCGCGTTGCGCGTCCAGCCGATGAACGCCCGCGCCGCGCCGCAGCGGACTGCGGTGAGGTTGGCGACGGGTACGCCGATGTCGACGAGCTTCACGGTGCCGTTGAGCCCGCATCCGGGGCCTGTCTCGCGGTCGGGCAGGACCTGGAACGACACGTGCAACTCGCGCAGGTCGGCGAGGCACTGCGCGGTTTCGCGGTTGCTCGGGACGGAGAGGTTGGGGCGGGTCTTGGTCGGCGCCGTGGGGCGATCGGCACGTCCGCAGCCGGCTAAAGTCAGTGCGAGAGTCGCTACTACCATCCATTCCGTCATGCCGGGCCTGTTCCGGCATCCACTCATCGTCTTGTCCCCCATGCCTAAGGCCGTGCGGCACGGTGGGCCTCGGAACAAGCCCGGGGTGACGGAGCGAGTTTGGCGCACGGTGGGGCGAGTCCCGCCGCCGCGCGCTTGCAATCGAACGCGGTTGACACCCCCGTGAACACCGTTAGGGCCGGCGACGGGCCACGCGGTCCCAACGCCGCGCGTGCTCTCTGTGAGGAGAGATACATGACTGACACGACCTACGCATCCGCTACAAATGCGCCTGCGCTGCCCGCTACGAAGCCGGCACGTCCCTTTTTCAGCTCCGGTCCCTGTGCGAAACCTCCGGGTTGGTCCGCGGACAAGCTCGCCACCGATTCGCTCGGTCGGTCGCATCGCTCGAAGATCGGCAAGACCCGTCTTCAGTACAGCATCGACCTGATGCGCGAGCTGCTGAAGCTCCCCGATACGCACCGCATCGGCATCGTCCCCGGTTCCGACACCGGCGCGTACGAGATGGCGATGTGGACGATGCTGGGCGCCAAGCCCGTCACCGCGCTGGCGTGGGAGAGCTTCGGCGAGGGCTGGGTCACGGATGCCGTGAAGCAGCTCAAGATCGATCCGACCGTCGTTCGCGCCGATTACGGCCAGCTGCCCGACCTGGACGCGGTCGATTGGTCGAACGACGTGCTGTTCACCTGGAACGGTACCACCAGCGGTGTGCGCGTGCCAAACGCGGACTGGATCCCGGACGACCGCGAGGGTCTCTCGTTCGCCGATGCGACGTCGGGCGTCTTCGCGTACGATATCGACTGGACCAAGATCGATGTGGCGACCTTCTCGTGGCAGAAGGTGCTGGGCGGGGAGGGCGCGCACGGCGTGCTGATCCTTGGGCCGCGTGCGGTCGAGCGGCTCGAGAGCTATACGCCCGCGTGGCCGCTGCCGAAGGTGTTTCGCCTCGTGTCGAAGGGCAAGCTTACCGAGGGCGTGTTCAAGGGCGAGACGATCAACACGCCGTCGATGCTGGCGGTCGAGGACGCGATCTTCAGCCTCGAATGGGCGAAGTCGCTTGGTGAAGATGGCTTGATCAAGCGGTCGGATGCGAATGCGGCGGCGTTGGACAAGATCGTCGCGGAGCGTGACTGGCTTGGTCATCTGGCGGTCGATCCGGCGACGCGGTCGAAGACCAGCGTGTGCTTGACGGTCGAGGGTGCGGACGAGGCGTTGATCAAGGCGATGGCCTCGGCGCTGGAGAAGGCGGGGGCAGCGTACGACGTCGCCGGCTACCGCGACGCGCCTCCGGGCCTGCGCATCTGGTGCGGCGCGACCGTCGACATTGCCGATATCGAAGAGCTCGGCCCCTGGCTCGACTGGGCCTACGCGACCGCCAAGGCGGCTTAATATTCTCGCTCCCTCTCCCCTCCGGGGAGAGGGCTGGGGTGAGGGGCTGCCACGCACGCCACCTCCCCGTACCACCCCTCACCCCGACCCTCTCCCCGGAGGGGAGAGGGAGAAGAAGGAAATCCCATGCCAAAAGTCCTCATTTCCGACAAAATGGATCCCCGTGCGGCGCAGATCTTCCGCGAGCGCGGCGTCGAGGTCGACGAGATCACCGGCAAGACGCCCGCCGAGCTGATGGCGATGATCGGCCAGTATGACGGCCTCGCGATCCGCAGCTCGACCAAGGTTACCAAGGAAATCCTCGAGCACGCGACCAACCTGAAGGTCGTCGGCCGCGCCGGGATCGGCGTCGATAACGTCGACATCCCCGCCGCGTCGGCGAAGGGCGTGGTCGTGATGAACACCCCGTTCGGCAACTCGATCACTACCGCCGAGCACGCGATCGCGCTGATGTTCGCGCTCGCCCGGCAACTGCCCGAAGCGGACGCCTCGACCCAGGCCGGCAAGTGGGAGAAGAACCGCTTCATGGGCGTCGAGCTGACGTCGAAGACGCTCGGCCTGATCGGTGCGGGCAATATCGGCTCGATCGTCGCCGACCGTGCGCGCGGCCTGAAAATGAAGGTCGTCGCGTTCGATCCGTTCCTGACGCCCGAGCGTGCGATCGAGATCGGCGTCGAGAAGGTCACGCTCGACGAACTGCTCGCGCGCGCCGACTTCATCACGCTGCATACGCCGCTGACCGACCAGACGCGCAACATCCTCTCGGCCGAGGCGCTCGCCAAGACCAAGAAGGGGGTGCGGATCATCAACTGCGCGCGCGGCGGCCTGATTGATGAGGTCGCGTTGAAGGCGGCACTTGATTCGGGGCAGGTCGGCGGCGCCGCGCTCGACGTGTTCGTCGAGGAGCCCGCCAAGGCATCGCCGCTGTTCAACACGCCGAACTTCGTCAGCACGCCGCATCTCGGCGCATCGACGACCGAGGCGCAGGTCAACGTCGCGATCCAGGTTGCCGAGCAGATGGCCGATTTCATGATGTCGGGCGGCGTTACGAATGCCCTCAACATGCCGTCGCTGTCGGCCGAGGAGGCGCCGAAGCTGAAGCCGTACATGGCGCTGGCGGAGAAGCTCGGGTCGCTGGTCGGTCAGCTGACCACCGGCGCGGTGTCGCGGATTTCGGTGCATACCGAGGGGGCCGCGGCTGAACTCAATGCCAAGCCGATCGTGAGTGCGGTGCTGGCGGGGTATCTCCAGACGCAGACCGCGACGGTCAACATGGTCAACGCGCCGGTGCTGGCGCGCGAGCGTGGCCTTGAGGTCCGCGAAGTGCGCACCGAGCGTGAGGCGGATTACCATACGCTGCTGCGCGTCTCGGTGAAGACCGAGGATGGCGAGCGTTCGGTGGCGGGTACGTTGTTTGGCGATTCGGCGCCGCGGTTGGTTGAGCTGCTGGGGATCAAGATCGAGGCCGATCTGGCGGGGCCGATGCTGTACGTCGTCAACGAGGATGCGCCGGGATTCATCGGTCGTCTCGGGACTGCGCTGGGCGAGGCTGGGGTGAATATCGGGACGTTCCATCTTGGTCGTCGTTCGGCTGGTGGCGAAGCGGTGTTGCTGCTCTCGGTCGACGAAGCGGTGACGCCGGACCTGCTCACCAAGGTCCGTGCGCTTCCCGGCGTAAAGACCGCGATGGGCCTCAACTTCTAACAAGACGCCCTCTCCCATTGGGGAGAGAGTAGGGGAGAGGGGCAGTACCGAGAGATGGCGTTTGGGGCGGCCCCTCTCCCCGGCCCTCTCCCCAAAGGGGAGAGGGAGCAGTGACCAAGACCGATGACAGCATGCTGGGCCGGGCGAAGGCGATGCGGTCCGGGCAGACCGGGCCGGAAATGCGGTTCTGGTACGAAGTTCGCGCCAAGCGCTTCCAAGGGGTGAAGTTCACCCGCCAGGTCGTGATCGGCGCGTTCATCGCGGATTTCGTCGCGCGTTCGCACATGCTGGTCGTCGAGCTTGACGGCGATACGCACACCGACCAAGCACGCGACGCCCGCAGGACGGCGTGGCTGGAAGAGCAGGGATATCGGGTGATCCGTTTCGCCAATACCGATGTGATGACCAATCTCGAAGGCGTTTTGCAGGTGTTGGGCGATGCACTTGTGACACGCATGGATCTGATACGATGACCGCACTCCTCCCCGAAGGCTTCCGAGATCGCCTCCCCCCGTTCGCCGATTCGGCAGTGGCACTGGAAGCCCGCGTACTCGAAGCGGCGCGTCTCCACGGCTATGAGCGCGTTGATCCGCCGCTGGCCGAATTCGCCGACGGGCTGGAGATGCGACTAAAGGCTGGCGGGCTGCACGACGCGGTACGCTTCGTCGATCCGGTGTCGCAACGCACACTCGCAATCCGGCCGGACATTACCGCGCAGGTCGCGCGGATTGCCGCGACGCGGATGGGGCATCACCCTCGGCCGGTTCGGCTGAGCTACGCCGGCTCCGTGCTGAAACTGCGTGCGTCGCAGCTCGCGCCCGCGCGTGAGACTCGGCAGATCGGCTGCGAACTCATCGGACTCGACTCGGTTGCCGCCGCGCAGGAACTTGTCGCGGTCGCAGTCGATATGATCGCCGCCGCGGACGTTACCGGTGCGTCGATCGACTTCACGCTGCCTGATCTGGTGCCGACGCTCGCCGCCGGATCTCTTCCCGTCGCGGATGATCTGGTCGCCACCCTGCGCGATCGGCTCGACGCGAAGGACGCCGGCGCCGTCGCCGCGCTCGCCCCCGCCTATCTTCCGTTGATCGAGGCCGCCGGGCCGTTCGACCAGGCGATGGAGCGCCTCCGAGCGTTCGATACGACCGGTGCGCTGGCTTCCCGCCTCGACGGTCTTGCGCGAATTGTTGAAGCACTCGACGGCCGCGTCGCGCTGACGCTCGACCCGACCGAGCGGCACGGCTTCGAATACCAGAGCTGGCTCGGCTTCTCGCTCTTCGCCGACGGCTCGCCACGCGAAGTCGGCCGCGGTGGCACCTACACCGTCGTCCACGAAACCGGCGCCGAGGAGGCCGCGACGGGTTTCTCGCTGTTCGCCGATACGTTGGTCGAGCGCGTCACCACCGTCGATCGCCGCCGCCTCTTCCTCCCGTTCGGTACCCCCGCCAGCGAAGGCGCCGCGATGCGCGCGCAAGGTTGGGTCACGGTCGCCGCACTGGACGCCGGCGACACCCCCGAAGCACAAGTCTGCACGCATCTATGGGTAGCAGGCGAGCCCCGCGCGCTGTAGGCGCTGCGCGTAATCCTCAGGAGATAGAGTTTGGCCAACGTAGCAGTCATCGGCGCGCAATGGGGCGACGAAGGCAAGGGCAAGATCGTCGACTGGCTCGCCGAGCGCGCCGACATGGTCGTCCGGTTCCAGGGCGGCCACAATGCCGGCCACACGCTGGTCGTCGGCGAAAACGTCTATAAGCTGTCGCTGCTGCCGTCGGGCATCGTGCGCGGCACGCCGTCGTTCATCGGCAATGGCGTGGTGCTCGATCCCTGGGCGCTGAAGGACGAGATTGCTCGGCTCGGCGCACAGGGCGTCGTCGCGACCCCGGAGACGCTGCTGATCGCCGACACCTGCGCGTTGATCCTGCCGTTCCACCGCGATCTCGATGGCTTGCGCGAGGACGCTAGCGGCGCCGGCAAGATCGGCACCACGCGTCGGGGCATCGGGCCTGCGTATGAGGACAAGGTCGGTCGCCGTGCGATCCGCGTCTGCGATCTCGCGCATCTCGACGATCTTGGGCCGCAGCTCGATCGCCTCACCGCGCACCACGACGCCCTCCGCGCCGGCTTCGGCGAGCCGCCGATCGATCGCGCGCGCTTGATCGAGGAACTGCGCGAGATCGCCGGCTTCGTGCTGCCGTTCGCCAAGCCTGTATGGCGCGATCTCAATGCCGCGCGCTCGGCCGGCAAGCGGATCCTGTTCGAAGGCGCGCAGGGCGTGCTGCTCGACGTCGACCACGGGACGTATCCGTTCGTCACCTCCTCGAATACGATCGCGGGCGCAGCAGCTGGCGGGTCCGGCCTCGGGCCATCGGCGGTCGGCTTCGTCCTCGGTATCGCCAAGGCATACACGACCCGCGTCGGCTCCGGGCCGTTCCCGACCGAGCTCGAGAACGAGACCGGCGAGCGGCTCGGCGTCCGCGGACATGAGTTCGGCACCGTCACGGGGCGTAAGCGTCGCTGCGGCTGGTTCGACGCGGTGCTGGTGCGCCAGGCGGCGGCGGTAGGCGGCATCACCGGGATCGCGCTGACCAAAATCGATGTGCTCGACGGGTTCGAGACCGTGTCGATCTGCACCGGCTACAAGTTGCGCGGCGAGACGCTCGACTATTTCCCGGCGCATGCGGCGGACCAGGCGTTGGTCGAGCCGATCTACGAGACGATGGAAGGTTGGCAGGAGACGACTGCCGGTGCGCGGAGCTGGGCCGACCTGCCGGCGCAGGCGATCAAGTATATCCGCCGGATTGAGGAGTTGATCCGCTGCCCGGTGACGTTGGTGTCGACCAGCCCGCAACGTGCCGACACGATCCTCGTCCGCGATCCGTTCTCGGACTGAGCGAGCACGAAAAAGCCGGGCGATCGCTCGCCCGGCTTTTTATTTAATGTAGCGAGGTCGGATCAGCGCGGGGTGGTCGTGCCGGTTGTCCCGCCCGTTGTCGAACCCATCGTGCCGGTGGTCGTGCCACCCATCGTGCCCGTGGTTCCAGTCGAGCCGCCCATCGTTCCACCCATCGTGCCGGTGGTGCCCATCGTACCAGTCGTGCCGCCCATCGTGTCGGCGCCCATCGTGCTACCGGTCGTGCCGGACATCGTGCTGCCCGTCGTGCCAGTGCCGCTCATGGTGCCCGACGTCGTGCCACGCGTACGGCTGCGAGCCTTGGTGCCACGCCGCGTGCGCGTTGTGGTCGAACGGGTGCTGGTCGAGGGGTTGGCCTGATCCATCGTACCGGTCGACATGCCGCCGGTCGTGCTGCCTGCGGTCGAACCGCCCATGGTGCTGCCGCTCATCGTGCCACCCGTGGTGCCGCCCATCGAGCCGCCGGTGCCCGTCTGTGCCAGTGCCACGCCCGGAATGATCAGCGCTGCCGCTGCGATCGAAGTCAGAATACGCATTTCGCTCTCCTATGTTATTGAAGGGCAAGCGCTTAAGTCCGGCTTATGTTCCAGCGTCAGCCGCACTGGCCTCGATGCAGCAGTGCCTGGTCGGCCAGCACGAGAGCGACCATCGCCTCGACCACGGGGACTCCGCGGATGCCGACGCAGGGGTCGTGCCGTCCCTTGGTGGCGATCGTCGCGGCTTCGCCGGTCGGGCTGATCGTCTCGACCGGGGTGAGGATCGAGCTGGTCGGCTTGAACGCGACGCGCAAGGTGATCGGCTGGCCGGTCGCGATCCCGCCGGCGATCCCGCCGGCATGGTTGGCAAGGAACTCCGGGCCATCGACACCGGGACGCATTGGATCGGCATTCGCCTCGCCGGACAACGCGGCGGCAGCGAATCCGTCGCCGATCTCGATGCCCTTGACCGCATTGATGCTCATGCAGGCGGAGGCCAGTTCGGAATCGAGCTTGGCATAGAGCGGCGCGCCCCACCCTGCGGAGACGCCGGTCGCCTCGCAAGCGATCACCGCGCCGAGCGACGAGCCCGATTTACGCGCGGCGTCGACGAGCGCTTCCCAGCGGAGTGCTGCCTCGACGTCGGGGCAGAAGAACGGATTCTGGTCGATTTGCGCGTCGTCGAAATTCGCACGGTCGATCGCATCGCCACCGATCGCCTCGACCCACGCGCGGACGCGGACCTGCGGGATGACGAGCCGCGCGACCGCACCGGCCGCGACGCGGGCGGCGGTCTCGCGCGCGGAGGAGCGGCCACCACCACGGAAATCGCGGAACCCGTATTTCGCGTCATACGCATAGTCGGCGTGGCCGGGGCGATAGGCCTTGGCGACGTCGGAATAGTCCTTGGAGCGCTGGTCGACATTCTCGATCATCAGGCTGATCGGGGTGCCAGTGGTGCGGCCTTCGAACACGCCCGAGAGAATGCGGACCGTATCCGGCTCGCGCCGCTGCGTGGTAAAGCGAGAAGTGCCGGGACGACGCTTATCGAGCCACGGCTGGATGTCCGCTTCGGTCAGCGGGATGCCGGGAGGGCACCCGTCGACGATCGCACCCAGCGCAGGGCCGTGAGACTCGCCCCAGGTGGTGAAGCGGAACAGCCGTCCAAACGTATTGAAGCTCATTCTGCTGCGACCGCGTCCCAGGCGGCACCGAACCGCTCTGCCATATAGCGCGCCGTGCCGAAACGGCCGGCCATAAGTCCGGCTACGGTAAAGTCCGCGTCGAGCGAATCCCAATGCAAACCAAATCCGACACCCAAAATTTCGACTTCCGCGATCTGGTCCGGGGTCGCGCGATCGAAGCCCTGCAACAGCTGTGGCGGAAACGCGAACGTCGATCCGTTGACCAGATCGACCACGATACGATCCTGGTCGCGATCGTAGCGCGCGCTCTTCGCCCTTGGCTTGGTCGCCATTGCGATGCGACCGCGCTCGTTCGCCGCCAGGATATCTTCGTCAGTCAGCTCGGTCATGGATTTCGACCCATTTCATCAGCAGCATTCTCTGGTTCCGAGCGACGGCAGTCAACGCGCGTCGCTGCATCGCTCCGCTCAGTCCTTCCGCATATATCATGCGCGGAGACCGCCCGTCGCCTCCGATCTCGATCTTCGCTTCGCCGTCTCCGAATACGTGGACATGCGCTGGTGCGTGATCGTCGAGAAAGATCATGAACCGCAGGCCATGTAGCCGGAAGACCGTCGGCATCAAGCCAAGGCGATATCGGGCGCGTCTTCGGCCTTCATGCCGATCACGTTGTAGCCGGCGTCAACGTGGTGCGTCTCGCCGGTCACACCCGAAGCCAGGTCGCTCAGTAAATACAGCCCCGCGCCGCCGACGTCGTCGATCGTCACGTTGCGCTTCAGCGGCGAGTTCAGCTCGTTCCACTTCAAGATCAGCCGGAAATCGCCGATCCCGCTGGCGGCCAGCGTCTTGATCGGCCCTGCCGAGATCGCATTCACGCGGATGTTGTCGCGACCGAGATCGACCGCGAGATACTGCACGCTCGTCTCCAGCGCCGCCTTCGCGACGCCCATCACGTTGTAATGCGGAATGACCTTCTCCGCGCCGTAATAGCTGAGCGTCAGCATCGCGCCGCCCTCGGTCATCATCTTGGCCGCGCGCTGCGCCACCGCGACGAACGAATAGACCGAGATGTTCATCGTCATCAAGAAATTGTCGAGGCTGGTGTCGACGAACCGCCCGCGCAGCTCGTTCTTGTCCGAAAAACCGATCGCGTGAACCACGAAGTCGATCGTCGGCCATTCCTCGGCCAGCTTGTCGAAGGTCGCGTCGAGCGCGCCCATGTCCGACACGTCGCAATCGAACAGCCGCGCCACGCCCAATTGCTCGGCGAGCGGGCGGACGCGCTTCTCCATCGTCTCGCCCTGGTAGCTGAACGCGAGCTCCGCGCCCGCCTCGGACAGCTTCTTGGCGATCCCCCAGGCCAGCGACTTGTCGTTCGCCAAGCCCATGATCAGCCCACGCTTGCCCGCCATCAAACCGTTCACGCCGTCCCCGCCTATACCTGCATATCCGTAGCAGGCTGCTCTAGCGTTGTTTCGGGTGGTTCCGCCAGTGCTGCGTTCAGATGCGCGCCGAATACCAGCCCGAGCCCGATGACATAGAAAAATAACAACATGATGACGACGCCCGCCAGGCTGCCATAGGTCAGGTCGTAGCCACCGAGCCGCGACAGGATCACCGGCAGCAACGCGGTCGCGCTGACCCACCAGGCGGTCGTGAACAGCGCGCCCGGCCATTTGCGGCACTTCGAATAGCGATAGCGCGACGGCGTCACCGAATAGAACAGCAGGTACAGCGCGCCGAACATCAGCAAGCCGGGAATCAGCCGCGACAGCCCGACCCAGCCGGCGGCGTCCTGCGCGAAGGGGACGAGGCGGTAGATGAACTGCTCGGCAGCGGTCAGGATACCCTGAACGAGGAACGACAGCAGCGCGATCACCACCGACAGGATGATCACTGCGGACGAACCCAGCCGCGATTTCCAGAACGGCGCGGTCGCCTTGATCCCGTAGGCGCGGTGGAAGATGTCGCGGATCGTCTCGACGAAGCTGCCGACCGTCCACAGCCCGACGAGCGCGCCTAGCCACAACAGCGACCCGGTCCGCGCAGCGAGCACGTCGGCGATCGGCTTACGCAACAGGTCGCCGACGTTGGGCGGCAGGACGTTGAGGAACGACTCGACCGCGCGCACCGTCTCGACGCTCTGCCCGAAGATCGACAGGATCGCGGCGGCGACGATGAAGAACGGGAACACCGTCATCAATGCGAGATAGGCGAGGTTCCCCGCGTGGATGAAGCCGTCGTTGAACACGCCAACGGCCGCCCGCTTGACGATTTCGAACGCGTAGCTGCCTGGCCTGACCTTCGCCATGCCACGAGTGAGACGGGCGCGCGTCGCACCATGATCGTGCGCGCGCGCTTCGGGCGTTAGAGTATTGTCATTCACAACGGGTTCAGACGCCCATGGCCCCCCGCGGGTTCCCGGCTTCGCGACCGTCCCAGCTTTCGATGAACGCGGTCAGCGCTGCATCGCTGACAGGAATGTCGATCATCAGCGTGACCAACTGGTCGCCCCGCGTGCCGCCCTTCTTGTGGAAACCCTTGCCCTTGAGGCGCAGCGTCTTGCCCGATGTCGTGCCCTTGGGGATCGTCAGCATCACCGGCTTGTCGACCGTCGGCGCCTTGACCGAACCGCCCAGGACAGCTTCGGCGAGCGTGATCGGCAGGTCGAGGCGGACATCGTCGCCGTCACGCGTGAAGAACTTGTGCGGCTGGACCTCGATCGTCAGGATCGCATCGCCCGCGCCGCCCGGACCCTGCTCGCCCTTGCCGGCCAGCTTCATCTGCGTGCCGGTCTCGACCCCGGCGGGGAGCTTGAGGTCGAGCGTCTTGCCATCTGCGAGCGTGACGCGTTGCGGCTCCAGCGTCGCGGCCTCGACGAACGGGACTTGCAGGCGATACGCGGCATTCTCGCCCTTGGGCTGCGGGCGCCGACCGAAGCCGCCGGAGAACCCGCCGCCGCCGCCGCCACGCTGCGCGCCGCCGAACAGCCCTTCGAAGATGTCGCTCATGTCGGCCCCACCGGCGCCGGTCTCATAGCCCTCGCTGCGGAAGCCGCTGCCGGGCTGCGGTCGCCCGCCGCCACCGCCGCCGAACCCGAACGGCGACGCGGGATTGCCGTCGCCGTCGATCTCGCCGCGATCGAACCGCGCGCGCTTGTCCTTGTCGTTCAGCAGGTCGTACGCGTTGGTGACCGTGCTGAACCGCTCCGACGCCTTCGGGTTGTCCTTGTTGCGATCGGGATGAAGCTCCTTCGCAAGCTTGCGGTACGCCTTCTTGATGTCGGCTTCGGTCGCGTCGCGCGCTACACCCAGAGTCTTGTACGGATCGGCCACTTACGTCCCCATTATACCTTGCGTGTCTATGTGGGGGGATCGCCCGCGCAACGCAATTGCGCGCGGGGTGTTTGGTTGCACAAGAGGAACGATCATGACTGATAAGCAACCGATGCAGGGCGTGCCGAAGAATGACGATGGCGCGAAGGAGAAGGACGGCGTCAACGACGCGCCGGCCAAGGACAAGGGCGGCGAAAGCGGCGGCGGCTCGTATCCGAACCCGCACGACGAAGAGAAGTAAGGCGCGTTCCGTCATTCCCGCTCAGGCGGGAACCCATATTGGCAGGCCTGCGAGATAAGCACGACCGTTTGCCTATATGGGTCCCCGCCTCCGCGGGGATGACGAAGGTGGTCCGTGCTACCCAGTGATCGGAGGCTCCGTTTCATCCAACGGCGCAACGTCGACACTGACGTCCATATTCTGCGCCCCGGACCCGAGCACGACCCCGTCGACCGGCGCGATCTCGGCGTAATCCCGCCCGACCGCCATCACGATGTGATCGCTCGCCATCCAGATCCCATTGGTCGGATCGACCCCGACCCAGCCGCGCACCGGCCCGCACCACAGCAGCACCCACGCATGCGTCGCATCCGCCCCGACCAGCCGCGGCTGACCCTCGGGCGGGATCGTCCGGATGTACCCCGACGCATACGCCGCCGGCAGCCCCGCCGCGCGTAGCCCCGTGATCATGATCTGTGCGAAATCCTGGCAAACGCCCTTGCGCTGGAGGAACGCCTCGTGCGGCGTCGTATCGACGAGCGTCGCGTCGGCATCGAATTCGAACTCCACCTGGATCCGCCGCGCGAGCGCGATCCCGGCCTCCAGCGCGCCGCGCGAAGGGTCGAGATCCACCGCGCAATAGTCGGCGATCGCCTGGTCGAGTGGGATCAGCGGCGAGGGGTAGATATAATTCGCCGGGCTAGCCGCGGAGAGATCGGTGCTGGCGCGTGCCATCGCCGCGATCTCGGCGAGCGTCGGATCGCTCGCGTCGGGGACGGGCACGAGTCGGTCGACCGTCATCCGCGACTGACTCTCGATCGTTAGGTGGCGAACTGGGCTGTCGACGACCAATCGCGTCACGTTGGCCAGCCCCGCCTCCGCCCGCGCCGCGCTGGTACGCCCGGCCGGATGCACCGACAGCGCATAGCTATCCAGATGCTGCCCCGGCCAGTCGATCGGTTTTAGGCGGAGGTTGCAGCGCGCGAACTTGACGCTCGCGCCGTAATCGAACGTCGTGACGTGGCGAATGTCGTAGATCATGAAAATCCTCCCCGKMMCGGGGAGGATTTGCACGGTCATGCCCCTCACGCCAAAGTCAGCCCGCTAGTCCGCAACGGCTCCGCACCCTGCAAAAAATACCGCCGCGCCAGCGCATCAGACACCGCGCCGAGACGCCGCTCGATATCCCCCAGCGTCTCCGCATCCAGCTCCACGGCCGTCGCCGTCATCACTATCGCCTGCAGCCCGGTCGCTTGCGCCTGTTGCGGCTCCGCCATCTCGTCGTCGCTCAGCACCGGCAGCTCCGCCAACCGTGCCGCGATCCGCTCCGCCGAAAACGCCAACGACCGAGGATTGCCCGGATCGAGCGCCACCAAATCCATCACCGGCACGCGCGCGATCCCCGTCGGATAGCGCTGCCGATAACTGATCTGGCTATCGGCCAAGTCGAGCAGCACCGACAGATCGTCCGGCGACGCGCCCGGCATCCCGAACAACCGGATCGCGCGCGCCATCGCCATCGCCCGCTCGATCCGTCGCCCGAGATCGTGAAAGCGCCACGCCGCCGTCCGTCCCATATGCTCCGCCGACAGCCCCGCGATCGCAGCGTAGCGCCGCTGCAGCGAGCCGGCACGCTCCAGCATTCCGCGATGCGTCGGGAAGGGGGCCTCGAGCAGCCGCACCATGTCCGCCGACAACCGATCGCGCGAGCCTTCGCCGATCTCGCGTGCGTGGCGGTTGAGCGTCAGGATCGACTGCCAGCGTTCGTCCTCCATCGCGGTGCGGGCGAGCGCGGTCAGGTCGGCGCGGCGCAGCGATGGCGGGTGCGGCGCGCTGCCCGCTCCGACGATCAGCCCTACCAGCTTGCCGACCGTGGTAGGGGACAACACGGCGCCGCCGTCGACGTCGATCGAATTGCCCAGCATCACCCGGATCGCGCCGAGCAGCGCCTCGCCGCGCTCCAGATAGCGCCCGAGCCAGTAGAAATTGTCCGCCACCCGGCTCGGCAAGGTCCCCGGATTGCGCCGCACCTGGAGCGAGTCCGCGGCAGTCAGCAACGACACCGGCGCGACCGGCTCGGCACCATAGATGCAGACGTCGGCGGACCAGATGCCTTCGCCCATGACGGCCGCTCGCACGTCGGGATGCTCGCCGATCCGCGCGAAACCGCCGGGGAGGACGGTCCATTCGCCATCGCCGTTACGCGCCGCAAAGACGCGCAGCGTGAAGGGGCGGGGGACGAGCGCATCGCCGACCACGACCGGCATCGTCGAGAGCTGGACCAGTTCCTGCCCGACATAATCCTGCGGCCGATTCGCCATGTCGGCGAGCAGACGCGTCCTGTCTTCGCCGGTGATGTCGGCGCCTGCGGTCGGTGCACCGGTCATGCCAAGCGGACGCGAGTGGAACGCCGGACCGATCAGCAAACGATCGAAATTCGCCTCGACCTGCGAGCGCGCGCTATCCTGCCCACACCACCACGTCGCGATGTTGGGGAGCAGCAGATCTTCCCCTAGCAGCGACTTCGCAAGCTGCGGGAGGAACGCCGAGAACGCCGGCGCCTCCAGCACGGCCGAGCCCGGCGCGTTCGACAGCACGACGTTGCCGGCCGCGTACGCGTCGATCAGCCCGGGTACGCCGATCTGCGAATGCGTGTCGAACGCCAGCGGATCGAGCAGCCGCGGGTCGAGCCGCCGCCACAGCGCATCGATCCGCTTGAGCCCACCGATCGTGCGGACATAGACCTTGTCCTCGAGCGCGGCGAGATCGGCACCCTCGACCAGCAGCAGCCCCAGATACCGCGCGAGGTGTGCTTGCTCGGGATAGCTCGGGTTGAAGCGGCCGGGGGTGAGCAGGCCGATCCGCGGGTCGGTCCGCTTGCACATTGCCGCGATCCCGGCGCGGAAGGCTGCAAAGAACGGCGCGTGCCGCTGGACGTTGAGCCGATCCTGCAGCCCGCCGAGCGTGCGGCTGACGGCGATGCGGTTCTCCAGCGCATAGCCAGCGCCGGCGGGGGCACGCAAATGATCGGCGAGCACGCGCCATTCACCGGTCGGCCCGCGCCCGAGATCGATCGCGATGAAATCGAGATGGCGGCCGCCGGGCGGGTCGAGCCCGACCATCGGCCGCAGGAAGAACGGGCTGCCGGTGACGAGCGCGGCGGGGATGTGGCCGTTGGCGACCAGCTTTCCTGCGCCATAGAGGTCGGCGATCACCGTCTCCATCAGCGTCGCGCGCTGGATCACGCCTCGCTCGATCCCCGCCCATTCGCCGGCCTCGATCAGCAGCGGGACGGGCGAGACGGGCCAGGGACGCTCGTCGGGCTCGTCGGCGATGCGGAAGCCGGTGCCGATGTCGACCGCATGCCGCTGGACGCGTTCGCGAATGTGGCCGAGGTCGTCCGAGGCGACCATCGCCAGCTCGGCGAACATCGCCGCCCAGGCGGGGTCTGCGCTCCCGTCATCGGCTGGGCAGAGCACGTCGGCGCCGGTGGTGCGCGCGCAATAGTCGGCGATCCAGCGCTCGGCATGGATCATCGCGTCGAAAAGGGGCGCGGTGTGCGTCGCCGTGTCCAATGCCTCAAGCCCCCGAATACAGGCGGCGGTGTTTCACCTTTCAACGCGGCGGTGCAACATAAATTGTCGCGAAGGCCGCGCGTTACTCCTGTTCCCTTGCGAATGCGGGGGGCCAGGAATTCCAAGCGCTGCGTGCAGTTACCCTGGACCCCCGCGTTCGCGAGGGAACAGTAAGGGGATGAGTTGTCGCCTCCCAATGCCGCCACCCCGGCGAAGGCCGGGGCCCAGTTGGAAAGGTGGTCGTAACGGAGCGCTGCCCTCCGAAGGCAGCGTTCACCAACTGGGCCCCGGCCTTTGCCGGCGTGGTGCTAGTGGAGGGGGCAGCTCAAAAATCCGGCAACACCTGATCCGCGACACCCCAGCCTTCCAGCGCCCGCGACCCGGCCCTCTCGATCAACTCAGCCCCATCCCGCACTCCCCATCTCGCCGCAGTCTCGATATCCCGCAATTCGGTCCACGATACCGGCGCCGCCACCGGCGCCCCCGCCCGAGCCCGTGCCGAATACGGCATCACCGCGGTCGCGCCGCGCTGGTTGCGCAGCCAGTCGATGAAGATCCGCCCCTTGCGCTTGGCCTTGGCCATGGTCGCAACGAACCGCTCGGGATCAGCCCCCGCCATCGCCCTAGCGAACCGATCCGCAAAGTCCTTCACCGCCGGCCATTCCGCCTCCGGGGTCAGCGGCACCACCACGTGCACGCCCTTGCCTCCCGACAGCATCGGGAAGCTGACCAGCCCCAGTTCCGCCAACTGGTTCTTCAAATGCTCGGCAGCCTTCTTGGTGTCGCCGAAGTCGAGCCCCTCGTCCGGGTCGAGATCGAATATCAGCCGGTCCGGCTTCTCCAAGGTCGCGTTCGACGAGCCCCAGCCGTGGAACTCGATAGTCCCCATCTGCACGCACGCGACCAGCCCGTGGGCATCGTCGACGTACAGATAGTCCTCGGTCGAGCCGTCCTTCTCGCGGATCGGCACTTTGTGGACAGCGTCGCCGAAGCTCCCGGCATCGTGTTTCTGGAAGAAGCACGCGCGCGATCGACCTTGAGGACACCGCACGAGGCTGATCGGGCGGTTGCCCGCGACCGGCAGCATGATCCCCGAGACCGCGACGTAATAATCCGCGAGATCGCCCTTCGTGACGTCCGACTTGTCGAAGATCACGCGGTCGCGGCTGCTGACCTTTATGCTGGTCGCGGGCGCCGCGGCTTCCTCCACATCGGGCAGCGGGGCGGGCGTCTCGGCCACGACGTCCTTTGCCGCCTTGTCCTCGCGCAGGCCGATGAAGCTCGAATGGCGGAGCACCCCGTCGGGCGTGACTTCGGCAAACGCGACCTCCGCGACGAGTTTCGGCGTGACCCATTTCGCGCCGCGGACCGCCGCCTTGGGCGCCTCGACCGTCGGTGTCTTGCGATCGAGTGCGTCCAGTTTGTCGCGGATCTCGTCCATCAGCGCCTGGTCGAACCCAGTGCCGACCTTACCTGCATACCGATAGCCCTTGCCCTCGCGGACGCCGAGCAACAGCGACTTGAAGCCGCGTTTCTTGGTCGAGGGCAGCCAGCCGACGATCACGAATTCCTGGCGGTGCGTGCATTTGACCTTGAGCCACGCCTTGGTCCGCTTGCCCGCATAGGGCGCGTCGGCGCGTTTCGAGACGATGCCTTCGAGGCCCTCGCGGCACATCGTCTTGAACAGTTGCTCGCCCGCGCCGATCACGTGGTCGGAGTAGCGGAGGCGGTCTTCGTCCTCGGGGATCAGCGGCTGGAGGCGCGCCTTGCGGTCGAGGTTGGACAGGCCGGTCAGGTCTTCGCCGTCGAGTGCGAGCAGGTCGAACGCGAACAATGTCATGTCGCCGCTAGTGGAGATCGCGTCCTTCAGCGTCGAGAAATCGGGGTGGCCGTCCTTGAAGGCGACGATCTCGCCGTCGATCAGCGCGGATTTTACGGGGAGTTTGGCGGCGGCATCGGCGATCGCGGCGAACTTGTCGGTCCAGTCGAGGCCGGTGCGGGTGAACACCTTGGCCTTGCCGTTGGCGACGGAGATCAGCGCGCGGTAGCCGTCGTATTTTACCTCGTGGAGCCAGGCGGAGCCGGTCGGGACGGCGTCGACGAGGGTGCAGAGTTGCAGGTCCTGAAAATCCTCCCCGGCACGGGGAGGGGGACCGCCGCGACTTTTCGCGGGGGTGGAGGGGGGCTTGCCGCTGGCGACACCTTTACGGCTGGCGGTACTCTTGCGGGCCGCCCCCTCCACCAGCTTCGCTGGTCCCCCTCCCCGTGCCGGGGAGGATTTGCCCTCCTCGATTTCGATCATCGTGCGGCCGGTGGAGACACTGGTTAGCGCTTCTTCGACCAGCGTGTCGGTGCCGCCGGCCGCGGCGTCGTCGATCTTCCGCAGTAGCCAGTTCTCGCGCTTCTCTTTCGCGCGGGGCTTCAGGCGGATGAGCAGCCATTCGCCTTTCATCCGTTCGCCATCGAGGACGAAGTGGAGGTGTCCCTTGTCGAGATCCTTGGCGGACTTGCCCTTGATCGGCGACCAGGTGCCGCGGTCCCACAGCATCACCGTGCCGCCGCCATATTCGCCGGCGGGGATCGTGCCTTCGAACGTGGCGTAGCTGAGCGGGTGGTCCTCGGTGCGGACGGCGAGGCGTTTTTCGTTGGGGTCGAGGCTGGGGCCGCGGGTGACCGCCCAGCTTTTCAGGACGCCGTCGATTTCGAGGCGGAAATCCCAGTGGAGGCGGGTCGCGTCGTGCTTCTGGACCATGAAGCTGTTGCCGTTGCCGGGGGCCAGCGTGCCCGCGGGTTCGGCGGTCTTGGTGAAGTTCCGCTTGGCATTGTAGAGCGCGAGGGGATCTGGGGGCGTGGCCATCAAGAGCGTCCCGTCTTCGTCATCCCGGCGAAAGCCGGGACCTCGCGCGGCGAGGGGGTGGGCTGCAACCGGGAGATCCCAGCTTTCGCTGGGATGACGGGGGAGGGTTTGGTCGCTTGAAGAAGTTTGTTCTCCCGCGAAGGCGGGAGCCCAGTCTGGGTCCCCGCCTTCGCGGGGAAACAAGGAGAAGCGTTACGCACGTTTTTTGGCTGGCGCTTTGACCGCCGTCTTAGCCGGCGCGCGCTTGGCGGGGGCCTTCTTCGCCGGCGCCTTCTCTGCCGCGCCCCCACTCTTCTCCATCGACTTCTTCAACGCCGCCATCAGATCGACCACGTTCGACCCGGTCTTCCCGCCGGTATCCTTGTCCTCGATGATCTTCTTCCCGTTCGACTTGCGCTTGCGCTCGATCAAATCCTTCAGCGCGTCGACATAGCGATCGTGGAATTCCTGCGGGTGGAAGTCGGCGCTGCGCTTCTCGATCAGCGCCTCGGCGAGTTCGAGCAGTTCCTCCGACGGTTTGTCGTCGGGAATCTCGCGGAAATAGCCCTGCGCCTTGTGGACTTCGTCGGCGTAGCGCAGCGTCTCCAGTACCATCCCGCGCCCACACGGCTTCAGGCTGACGACATATTCGCGGCCGCGCATCGCCAGCTGGCCGAGCCCGACCTTCTTCGTCCGCTTCAACGCCTCGCGCAGAACGATGAACGCCTCCTCCGCGAGATCATCCGCGGGCACCACGAAATACGGCTTCTCGTAATAGAGCACGTCGATCTCGCTCGCATCGACGAACTGCGTCAGTTCCAGCGTCTTCTTCGATTCGAGCTTCACCGCGTCGATCTCGTCCTGCTCCAGCAGCACGTATTCGCCCTTCGAGACCTCATACCCCTTCATGATCTCGTCGGCGTCGACCGGGCCAACGCCGGTGACGACCTTGTCGTAGTGGATCGGCTGGCCCGACGGCTCGTGGATCTGCTTGAACGACACCGCGGCGCCGGATTTCGTCGCGGAATAGATCTCGACCGGGATCGAGACCAAAGCCAGCCGGATCTGCCCCTGCCAATATGCGCGCGCTGCCACCCTGCGTGTTCCTTCGTTGCGGAAACGATTCGATTACCTGGGTCAATCATCGGCACGGTAGAGTCGTTCCCAAGTTTCGTTCCGCGCCAAATCCCGCTAAGGCGCGCGGCATGTCAGACGATCCCTTCACGCTGTTCGATAGCTGGTACGCCGAAGCTAAGCAGTCCGAGCCGAACGACCCGAACGCGGTTGCGCTCGCGACCGCCGATGCCGCAGGCCGGCCTTCGGTGCGCATGGTGCTGTTGAAGGGTCACGGCCCCGATGGCTTCGTGATCTACACCAACCGCGAAAGCCGCAAGGCGGGCGAGCTCGCCGCCAATCCGCAGGGTGCGCTGCTGTTCCACTGGAAGTCGCTGCGCCGTCAGATCCGGATCGAGGGGCCGGTATCGTGGGCCAGCGACGAAGAGTCGGACGCCTATTTCGCCTCGCGTGGTCGTGATTCGCAGCTTGGCGCCTGGGCTTCGGAGCAGTCGCGACCGCTCGATAGCCGCGAGACTTTCGAGCAGCGCTTTGCCGAGATGACCGCGAAGTTCGATGGACAGGACGTGCCGAGGCCGCCGCATTGGGGCGGCTACCGCGTCACGCCGACGCGGATCGAGTTCTGGCAGGACCGTGCGCACCGGCTCCACGAACGGCGGCTGTTCGTTCGCGAGGACGGCAATTGGAGCGAGGGGCTGTTGTTCCCGTGACGCAGGACGAACGGCGCAAGGTCATACCCCTGGCAACCCGCGCGGCGCTCGCCAGCGTCGCGATGGCGTGTTTTCTGCTGCTGCTGAAGGGATTTGCGGCGTGGTCGACGGGCTCGGTGGCGATGCTTGGGTCGCTTGCCGATACCGCGCTCGACCTGCTCGCGTCGCTGGTCACGCTGTACGGCGTGCGGCTGGCGGCGACGCCGGCGGATCACGATCACCGCTTCGGCCACGGCAAGGCGGAGGCGCTGGCAGCGCTGTTCCAGGTCATGCTGATCACCGCGTCGGCGGTCGGCATCGCGTGGCGCGCTATCCTCGCATTCGGCGATCCGCAGCCGACCACCGGCGCCGAGTTCGGCATCGGCGTGTCGGTGATCGCGATCGCCGCGACGGTGTTCCTGCTCGCCTATCAGCGCAAGATCATCCGCCAGACGGGCTCGGTCGCGATCCTGGCAGACAACGTCCATTACCAGTCCGACGTGCTGCTCAACGGCTCCGTGATCGTCGCGCTGGTGCTCGATCAATATGTCGGGTGGAGCGGCGCGGATCCGATCTTTGGCATCGTCATCGCGCTGTGGCTCGCCTGGGGCGCGTTCCAGGCATCGTCGAATGCGATCGACCAGCTGATGGACAAGGAATGGCCCGAGGATTTTCGGGCGCAATTCCTCGACGTCGCCGCACGCCAGCCCGGCATCCGCGGCATCCACGATTTCCGCACGCGTCGATCTGGCAGCCACGATTTCGCGCAGTTCCACATGGAGGTCGCGCGCGACCTGACCGTGGAACACGCGCACGACATCGTCGAGGCCGTCGAGCGCAACCTGCGCACCGCGTTCCCCAAGGTCGAGGTGCTGATCCATCTTGATCCGGAGGGGCATGTCGATACCGACAATCCGCTGGTCGAGGCGGACGTGACGCCGCATTGGTTTGGTAAGCGGGTATAGTCCGATCGAGATTCGGCAAACGTGTTTGAGGATTTAGGCATGAGAATACCGTTCGCGCAGATCGATGCGTTTTCCGACACGCCGTTCGGCGGCAATCAGGCGGCGGTGATGCCGCTGTCGGCGTGGCTCGACGACGCCGTGCTGCTGAATATCGCGCAGGAGAACAACCTGAGCGAGACCGCGTTTATCGTCGCATCGGATGACGACGGCGTCGATTTCGATCTGCGCTGGTTTACGCCGGGTGCGGAGGTTGCGCTGTGCGGGCACGCGACGCTCGCGAGCGGGCATTTCGTGCTGTCGTCGGATACCGTGCTCGATCGGGTGCGGTTCCGGACGCGGCAGGCGGGTATGCTCGAGGTTGCTCGGGCGGATAGCGGATACACGCTGGAACTGCCCGCATGGGGACCGAGCCCGAAGGCGATCCCGGAGATCGTCGCGGCTCTGAACATCGAGGCGCCCGTCGAGACGCTGTGGCACGAGAAGGGCTATGCGCTCGTGATCGTCGAGGACGAGGCCGTGGTGCGCGAGTTGAAGCCGGACTTCGCGGCGTTGGCGAAGTTCCCGATCGTCGCGATCGTCGCGGCTCAGGGCGAGGCGACCGATATCGTCAGCCGCGTGTTCACGCCGTATTACGCGATCAATGAGGATCCGGTGACGGGCTCGGCGCATGCGGTGATGGTGCCGTATTGGGCGCCGACCTCGGGGAACAGCTTCACCGCGTACCAAGCGAGCGCGCGTGGCGGGAAGCTGACGTGTCGCCTTGAAGGCGGCCGGGTGGTGTTGGGCGGATCGTGCGTGACGACGATCGAAGGCACCTTCCTGCTGCCATGATTTAGGCGCGGCTGACAATGCCCCCGGGGGGATCATCGTGGTGATCTTCCTGTTGCTTCCCCCCTCCCTGGAAGGGAGGGGCCGGGGGTGGGTCGGCTTCCGCGTTCTCGGAACGCGCGTGACTCAAGCCGGCCTACCCACCCCCAACCCCTCCCTTTCAGGGAGGGGGGCGAAGAAGAGCTACCGCTTGCGCCCCTTGGTCATCGGATCGGGCTTTTTCGGTTTCACCCAACCCGGCGGCGGGGTCATGCGTTGCTGGCTGGTGCCGAGACCCATCGCGCCGGGCTGCTGGCGAGTAAGGCCGGATGTGTCGGTACTCTCGCCGCCGCCGCGCAACACGCTGATCTGATCGCGCAACTTGCCCGCGGTTTCGAAGTCCATCGCCGCGGCGGCGGCTTCCATCTGGCGGCGTAGATCTTCGATATCCATGCCGCCTCAACGCGTCAGGCGGCGACGAGTGCCGCTTCGGTCTCCGCGATCCAGCCGCCGCCGAGGACGCGCTCGCCCGCATACAGCACCGCCGCCTGACCCGGTGCGACGCCGTATTCCGGCGCATCGAACACCACGCGGTCGCCGACCAGGCGGGCGGGGACGGGCTTGGCCATCGATCGCACCTTGGCCGTCAGCGGCCCGGTGAAATCGCCACCCAGCCAGTTGATGTCGGTCATCCGCGCCGCCTCGACCGCGAGCGCGCGACGGGGGCCGACGACGACCCGCTTGGTCTCAGGCTCGACTCGCACGACGTAGAGCGGCTCGGGACTGCCCCCGATCTCCAGCCCGCGGCGCTGGCCGACGGTGAAGTGGATCAGCCCGCGATGCTCGCCGAGTTTCGTGCCGCCGAGGTCGACGATGTCGCCCGCCGTTTCCGCCGCCTCGGGGCGTAGTTTCTTGACCAGGCCCGCGTAGTCGCCGTCCGGGACGAAGCAGATGTCCTGGCTGTCAGGTTTGGCTGCAACGCCGAGCCCGAGTTCCGCCGCGATCTCGCGGACGCGCGCCTTGGGTAGGCCGCCGAGCGGAAAGCGCAGGTAATCGAGCTGCGCCTGCGTGGTCGCGAACAGGAAATAGCTCTGGTCGCGGGCGGGATCGGCGCCGCGGTGGAGTTCGGCACCGTGCGCGCCTTCGACCCGGCGGACATAATGGCCGGTCGCCAGGCAATCCGCGCCGAGATCGCGCGCAAGCTTCAGCAGGTCGGTGAACTTTGGCCCCATGTTGCACTGGACGCACGGGATCGGCGTGCGACCGGCGAGATACTCGTCGGCGAACTTGTCGACGACCTGCTCGCGGAAGCTGGTTTCGTGATCGAACACGTAATGCGCGATCCCCAGCCGATCGCAGACCGCGCGGGCGTCGCGGATATCGCGGCCCGCGCAGCACGAGCCTGCGCGGCCGACCGCCTCGCCGTGATCGTAGAGCTGGAGCGTCACGCCGATCGTTTCGGCGCCGGTGGCGTGCGCGAGCGCGGCGACGACCGAGCTGTCGACGCCGCCCGACATCGCCACGACGATGCGCTTTCCGGCCATGCCCGTATCGGCGCTGGCCCCGAGCTGAAAATCGGTCTGATCCATGCGGCGCTACATAAGCGCGGAGGCACCGCGTTGCAAAAAGATGCGTCGATTAACCTCGATCAGGCCGAAGCGAGTGAAAAATGCGACCGGCGAACGTCGCGATGCAACAAATCGGCCACTGCGTGGCGGGTGTTTTACGCAGTCTTCATCCCCTTGGCCTAGACAGGGGCTTCCGAGAATGAAGCGAGTATCCCGTTGGACCTGAGTTTTCCCCGTTTCGATCGCGACGCAGAGGTCACCGTTCTTCCGGGTGACCTGGCCGTCCTGATCGTCGGTATCGCCGCCCGACAGGCAGCGAGCCCGACAGCGGCGGTGCAGGCGGGATTTGCTCGCGCCACGATCGATCCGAAGTTGTTTGCGCCGCTCCACGGTGCGTTCAACGGGCCGATGGCCGCGGCGTTGACCCGTTGGAAGGAGGAATGAAGATGCTGTTTACCGCGGCGTTTCAGCCGATCTTCAAGACCTGCGATTACAGGTCGTGTGTGCGTATCGAGAGGGGGCCCCCCGCCCCGATCAGAGGTTTCAAATGATCGAGAACCAGAAAATCCGTCCCGGCAAGGTCATCGGGCCCTTGGGCGAGCAGCTGACGCTCGACAGTCTGCCGCCGCCCAGCACCACGCGCTGGGTCGTGCGGCGCAAGGCCGAAGTGGTCGCCGCGGTGAATGGCGGACTGTTGAGCGTCGACGATGTCTGCGCGCGCTACGGCCTGACGGTCGAGGAGTTCGCCGGGTGGCAGCGGGCGATCGATCGGTCGGGCATGCCCGGACTGCGCGTGACGCGAATCCAGCACTATAAGTCGTTGTACGAGCGCCAACAAAAGTATTGAGCGGCAAAACTCAAAACGCGAGCGGAACAAAAAACGCCGTTCGCACGTCTTTCCGCCATCGCCCGGATACGGGTTCAACGGAGGGAAAATATCATGGGTCTCATTCTTTGGCTGATCATCGGCGGCGTCATCGGCTGGATCGCTAGCATGATCATGCGCACCGACGCGCAGCAGGGCATCTTCCTGAACATCATCGTCGGCATCGTCGGCGCGTTCATCGGTGGCCTGATCCTGTCGGGTGGCTCGATCAACAACGCACCGCTCACGCTGACCTCGTTCATCGTGTCGCTGCTGGGCGCCATCGTCCTGCTCGCGATCGTGAACCTCGTGCGTCGCGGTAGCGTCCGCTAAGAGTTCGCATCGTCACGCGAAGTAAAAGGGCCGTCCGGGCAACCGGGCGGCCCTTTTTTCGTGCGCGGCCGTGTTAGTGAATTCCGACGGTCTCCCCTCCCTGAAAGGGAGGGGTTGGGGGTGGGTCGGGTTCCCTGTGTCGAAACGGTCGCGGCATGAGCGAGCCTACCCACCCCCGGCCCCTTCCTGCCAGGGAGGGAGCAGTAGAGAGGATCAGTTCAGCAGGAAGCGCACCGACAGCGTGACCGTCACGTCCTTCTCGCCGGGTGCGATCTGCGTGCTGTCCTTGGCCATCGCCGCGCGCGCCATGAACATCGGTTGTGCCGGACCACCCGTATCCTGGCCCGATTCCGCGATCGAGACGATCCGCGACACGCGCAGCCCCGCCGCCTTGGCATACAGATCCGCGCGGCGCTTGGCCTGCGCGATCGCGTCGGTCCGTGCCTCGTCCAGCGCCGCGTCGGGCTTGTCGATCGTCAGGTTCGGCCCGTCGATCTGGTTCGCGCCTTGCGCCACCAGCGCGTCGAGGATCATCCCAGACTTGGCGACGTCGCGGAAGCGGATCGAGACGGTGTTGGTCGCCTGATACCCGGTGATCACCGGCGGCTGGTTGTCGGCGTAGCGATATTGCGGCGACAGCTGGACGTTCGAGGTGGCCACGTCGCGCGGCGCGACGCCCGCCCGCTTGAGCGCGTCCAGCACCTTGGCCATCCGCTGCGCATTGTCGGTGAGCGCGGCTGCGGCGGTCGGGGACTGCGACACCACACCGGCGCGAATCGTCGCGAGATCGGGAACGCGTGTCGTGCGACCCTCGGTGGTCACGTCCAGCACGGTCCCGGCGGCGGGCACCATCGGCTCGACCGTGGTCGGTGCGGCCTGGGCACTGGCGGCGGCGGGAAGAATCGCGATGGCGCTCGCCAAGATGGTCAGGAACGATGCGGTCTTCATAATGGTGTCTCCCGTTGAACTGTCCGTGCGTGTCGCCCGGAACGGCTCAACGCAAGCTGAACGGCGGGCAAACTCTGCGAACCGCATTGCGAATAGATCGAAATCGAAGCATGTCTGCATCCTGCGCTCGTCGAGGGGCTTGAGCACGGTGACTTATTCAGATAATACAGCTTGCGAATGGCGAAGCGGGTCGAGACAAGACCGGTCGAAATTGGGATTGTGACGCGCATGAACTACGAGACGAAGACCGTCGGGCAGATTGACGGTGGCGAGACCGAAGACCAGCTCGTGCTCCCCGATTATACCGCACCGTCGCACCGCCGCCGCAACATCATCATCGCGGTCGTCGTCGTGCTGGCGATCATCGGCGCCGTCTTCGCGTTCAAGGGCGGCAAGAAGGACGCCGCCGCCGGTCCGGTCGTCGAACAGGTGCCGACCGTCTCGGTCATGGTGCCGGGGCGCAAGACCGTTGACCGCACGATTTCTGCAACCGGCACGATCGCCGCGCGTCGCGAGATGCCGGTCGGCGTCGCGGGTGAGGGCGGGATGATCACGCGCGTGCTGGTTGAGCCGGGCCAGTGGGTCGCGGCGGGCCAGGTGCTGGCGACGGTCGATCGCTCGGTGCAGACCGAGACCGCCGCCTCGCTCGCCGCCTCGGTGAGCGTCGCCCGTTCCGACGAAACGATCGCGCAGGCCGAACTCGATCGCGCCAAGCAGCTCGTCGATCGCGGCTTCATCTCGAAGGCCGATCTCCAGCGCAAGGCCGCGACGCGCGACGCCGCCGCCGCGCGCGTGAAGGTGGCGCAGGCCACGCTCGGCGAGGCGCGCGCGCGCAACGGTCGCCTCGATATCCGTGCGCCCGCCGCCGGCCTCGTGCTGACGCGCGGCGTCGAATCGGGTCAGGTCGTCGGCGCGGGTACCGGCGTGCTGTTCCGCATGGCCGCGGACGGCCAGATGGAAATGCGCGCACAGTTGAGCGAAGCGGATCTTGCCGGGCTCCATGCGGGCGCCCGCGCGACCGTCGTTCCGGTCGGCACGACTCAGGGCTTCCCGGGCCAGGTGTGGCAGGTTTCGCCGGTCATCGACCCGCAGAGCCGCCAGGGCATCGCGCGAATCGCTGTCGCCTATGACCCCGCGCTGCGGCCGGGTGGTTTCGCCGCGGCGACGATCGTTGGCGGTGCGACCCAAGCGCCGCTGCTTCCCGATTCGGCGCTGCAGAGCGACGAGAAGGGCAGCTTCGTCTATATCATCGGCGCCGATAACAAGGCCGTCCGCCGCGATATCAAGATCGGTCAGGTTTCCGATGCGGGCGTGACGATCCTCAGCGGACTCGACGGGACCGAGCGAGTAGTGTTGTCTGCAGGCGGGTTCCTGGCGCCCGGGCAGAAGGTGAAGCCGGTCACGAAGAAAGCGAGCTGAGCTCATGAACTTTCGCAACATCTCGGCCTGGGCGATCCGCAACCCGGTGCCGCCGATCGTGCTGTTCATCGCGCTGACGCTGGCGGGTATCGTCAGCTTCATGCGGATGGACGTGAACAACGATCCGGACATCGATTTCCCGATCGCGATCGTCGTCATCAACCAGCCGGGTGCTGCGCCGACCGAACTCGAGACGCAGGTCACGCAGCGCGTCGAGGCCGCAGTCCGGTCGCTCCAGGGCATCGACGAGATCACCTCGACCGTGACCGAGGGCCAGTCGCAGACCGTCGTCCAGCTTAGCATCGGCACGCCGATCGACCGCGCCGTCACCGACGTCCGCGACGCGATCGCCCAGATCCGCAGCGACCTGCCCGAGGGTATCCTCGAGCCGCAGGTGTTTCGCGCGAACACCACCGACAACGATCTCGCCAGCTATTCCGTGATCGCCAAGGACATGACGGTCGAACAGCTCAGCTGGTACATCGACAACAACGTCGCGAAGGAATTGCTGTCGGTCCCGGGCATGGCCGCGGTCAACCGCAACGGCGGCGTCAGTCGCGAGATCCGCATCATCCTCGACCCGCTCAAGCTGCAAAGCCAGGGGCTCACCGCTAGCCAGGTCAACGCCCAGCTCCGCCAGGTCAATCTGAACGCGGCGGGCGGCCGCGCCGAGATCGCCGGGTCCGAACAGTCGGTCCGCGTGCTCGGCAACGCGAAGGACGCGGTCGCACTCGCGCAGACTCAGATTAGCGTCGGCAACGGCCGTACGGTACGATTGGCCGACATCGCGCAGGTCCGCGATCTCTACGCCGAACAGCGTAGCCGTGCCGCGATCGACGGCCGCCAGACGATCAGCTTCGATTTCCAGCGATCCAAGGGATCGTCCGACGTCACCGTCTTCAACGAGGCGGTGAAGAAGCTCGCGGCGATGGAAAAGCGCAACCCGAACGTGCATTTCGTGCTGCGCTCGAACAGCGTCAAATACACCGAGATGCAGTATGAGAGCGCGATCCACGCGATGATCGAGGGCGCGGTGCTTGCGGTGATCGTGGTGTTCCTGTTCCTGCGCGACTGGCGTGCGACGGTAATCTCGTCGCTGGCGATCCCGCTGTCGGCGATCCCGGCCTTCTGGTTCATGGACCTGCTCGGCTTCAACCTGAACCAGATGACGTTGCTCGCGCTCAGTCTCGTCGCGGGCGTGCTGGTCGACGACGCGATCGTCGAGATCGAGAACATCGTCCGCCACATGCGGATGGGCAAGTCCGCCTATCAGGCCTCGATCGACGCCGCCGACGAGATCGGTCTCGCCGTGCTGGCGACGACGATGGCGATCGTCGCGGTGTTCCTGCCGGTCGGCCTGATGCCGGGTATCTCGGGGCAGTTCTTCAAGAATTTCGGCCTGACGGTCGTCGCCTCGGTGTTGATGAGCCTCGCGGTCGCACGCCTCGTCACGCCGATGCTCGCCGCGTATTTCCTCAAGTCCGCCGGCCCCGCCGTGCACGGCGAGGGCGTCCTGATGGATGGCTATATGGCGACGCTGAAATGGACGCTGGAGACCGGCAAGGCGAAGGCCTCGGCCGCCCGTGGCGGGTTCCACCGCTTGACCAGCCGCTTCCGCGATCACCGCTTCTGGGTGCTCGGGCTCGGCGTGTTCGCGTTCCTAATGACGATCGTGATGTTCGCGGTCCTGCCGATGACGTTCCAGCCGGCGCAAGACAACGACACGTCGATGGCGGTCATCGACATGGTGCCGGGCACGACGCTGGCGCAGACCGAAGCGGTGGTGACCAAGGTCGCGGCGCTGATCGGATCGCAGCCGGACGTGCAGTCGGTCTATGCGCGCAGCGGTGCCAACGGTTCGGTCAATGCCGGCCGCGTCACCGCGACGCTCAAGGACGATCGGAAAATGAAGAGCACGGAGTTCGAGCGCAGCCTCGCGCCCCAGCTCGCGGCGATCCCCGATGCGCGCGTCTCGTTCCGCTCGCAGAATGGCTGGGGCGGCAGCACGCGCGACATGAGCGTGACGCTGGGTGGCGACGATCCCAAGCTGCTCGATGCGACCGCGCAAAAGATCGTGACCGAGATGTCGCGCCTGCCGACGCTGGTCGCGCCGCGCGTCGCCGGCAACATGCAGCGCCCGGAAATCGTCATCAAGCCGCGCTTCGATCTTGCCGCCAATCTCGGCGTGACGACGCAGGCATTGTCGTCGGCGATCCGGATCGCGACGCTCGGCGACATCGACCAGAACTCGGCGCGGTTCTCGCTGTCCGATCGCCAGATCCCGATCCGCGTTGCGCTCGATCAGGGCGCGCGTAGCGAGCTGTCGACGATCCAGAACCTGCCGGTCTCGACCGCCTCGGGTGGTTCGGTGCCGCTGAACCTGGTGGCGGAGATCACGCTCGGCTCCGGCCCGACCAAGATCGACCGCGTCAATCAACAGCGTCAGCTGACGATCGGCGCCGATCTCGCGCCCGGTATCGTCTCGGGCGTAGCGCAGAAGCAGATCGATGCGCTGCCGACGATGGCGAACCTGCCGACTGGCGTGAACAAACTCGTGCTCGGACAGTCGAAGTTCCAGGCGGAGATGATCAACAACTTCATCCTGGCGGTGATCGCGGGGACGTTCCTGGTGTTTGCGGTGCTGGTGCTGTTGTATCGCCGCGCGCTGCCGCCGTTCGTCAACATGGGCTCGCTGTTGCTGGCGCCGCTGGGCGGGTTGATCGCGTTGTGGGCGACGGGCAACCCGGTGTCGATGCCGGTGTTCATCGGTATCCTGATGCTGCTCGGCATCGTCGCGAAGAACTCGATCCTGCTAATCGACTTCGCGCTGGAGGAGATGGGCAAGGGCGTCGACGTCTGGACCGCAGTGGTCGATGCCGGCCACAAGCGCGCGCAGCCGATCGTGATGACCACGGTGGCGATGGTCGCGGGCATGATCCCGACCGCGCTGTCGCTCGGCGGCGACGGATCGTGGCGCGCGCCGATGGGCATCGTCGTGATCGGCGGGCTCGTCCTGTCGACCATCCTGACGCTGTTGATCGTCCCCGCGGCGTTCAGCCTCGCAGTCGGGATCGAGCGGTATATCGGCCCACGCCTCGGCCGCAGCCTGCTCACCTATCGCCCCGGCGACGACGGCAGCGAAGTGATCGGGCTCGCCGGACCGTCGGGTCCACGGCTCGGACCGGCAACCCCCAAGCTCGGCGATGGCACACAGCCAGCCGAGTGACGCCATCGCACCCCTCGTGTTGAGCGACGCCGGAGTTCCGCGTGATGGCGGGGCGTCGCGGAATACGGCACGAACGGCGCCTGCATGGGCCGTCGGGTCGAGCATGGGGAGGTCGAGCGCGTGCCGGTCGAGCGTAGATCTGTCATGCCGGACTCAGTGGAAAGCCGGGCGGTCGAGCATGGGCCAGCCGAGCGCGGGCGGACCAGAAGCATCGCGCGTCGGCCTGGCGTCGAGGAATACGGCACGAACGTCACCAGCGCGAGCCGTCTGGTCGAGCACGGGCAAGTCAAACACGGGGCGGTCGAGCGTAGACCGGTCATGCCGGCATCGGTCGCAAGCCGGGTGGCAGTCTAGCGCGGACCGCTCGCGACCTAGCCAATCACGCGCGGGGGTGGCTAAATTCCACCAGCCCAGCGCACCTGAGTCGAGCGCACTTTGGGCGAAAGCCGGATCGTCGGCGGCGGTCGTGAACTATCCCCGCGCTGGGGGATTGTTTCGGGCATGACAGTTTCAATCCGCACGCGCCCGGCGAGCGAAGCAACGCCGCCCGCCCTCGTCCGCATGCGGATCGTCGCGACCGGGCTGCTCGTGTTCATGGCCGCGACCTTCTTCGTCAGTCGCGCGCTGGTCCCCGTCCACCCCGCCTTCGCGTTCGTCCGCGCGTTCGCGGAGGCGGCGATGGTCGGCGGCCTCGCGGACTGGTTCGCGGTGACCGCGCTGTTCCGCCATCCGCTCGGCCTGCCGATCCCGCACACCGCGATCGTACCGCGCAACAAGGACCGCATCGGCGACACGCTCGCGCAGTTCCTCCGCGCGAACTTCCTGATCCCCGTCGTTATCGCCAGGCGCACCCGCCGCCTCGACGTGGCGGGGGCGATCGCCCGCTGGCTGACCGATCCGCCCGAGGGGGCAGGGGGGCGCTTTCGCCAGGGCGCGTCGAAGCTGGTCGCGCAGGTGCTGGAAGGTCTCGATCCGGCGCGGCTCGGCGGGATGGTCAAGGCCGGGATCGGCGCCCGCCTGCGCGCGACGGAGGTGTCGCCGATCCTCGGCCAGTTGCTCAAGGCCGCGATCGCCGAGCGCCGCCACGCGCCGCTGCTCGAAAGCGCGATCCGCTGGGCGGCCAAGACGCTGGCCGCGAACGATCACCTCGTCCGCGCGATGGTCCACGACAAGGCCGGCTCGATCCTGCGCTGGACCGGGCTCGACACGACCGTCGCGGACAAGCTCATCAGCGGCTTCGACAAGCTGCTCGCGGAGATGGCGGAGGACCCCGAACATCCGCTGCGCCTGAAGGCGGAGGAGGGGCTCGATCGGCTCGCCTGGGACCTGCAATATGACCGCCGGATGCGCGAGCGCGTCGAGACGATGAGGAACGACCTGCTCGACAATCCGGCGATGCAGCGCTGGCTCGACGGCCTGTGGGAGCAGGCACGCGGCGCGCTGCTGGCGATTGCGCGCGACCCCGAGCGGGCGATGGCCGGCAAGCTTGGCGACATCCTGCGCCAGCTCGGCGAGACGTTGCAGCACGACCCACGCATGTCGCGGACGATCAACCGGTTCGTGCGGCGTGCGGCGGTCGGCGCGGCGGCGGACTACGGCGACGGCATCGTCAAGCTGGTCTCGGAAACGGTCCGCAGCTGGGACGCCGACACGATCACCCGTCGCCTGGAGAACGCCGTCGGCCGCGACCTGCAATACATCCGCGTGAACGGGACGATCGTCGGCGGCCTGGTTGGGCTGGTGATCCACAGCGTTGATGTGCTGTTGTGATGGCGGCGGTGTGTGATCGGTTTGATCTCACGCGGGAGGCAGCGTTACCACCCGGTAGGGTGCGGCTGTCTGGGTGAAGTAAGACCTGGAGAGGTCCGCTCTGAAAACATATCGAGATGGGATGGCCTGTCGACATCGAATGTCTGAGTTGGGAGGATAGCGGACGGGCCGCTATTGACAATGAAATGATGATAGTGGTCATTGCTAGACAGTTATAAATTAGCGAACCCGCGTCTTCGTGTCTGGTGGGAGTGTATCGGAGATACGGCATGCGAAAGAAGCTGGCGTCGACTTTTGCTGTGGCCCGTGGTCTCGGATTCGGTGTTCAGTCCATTTATGCTCAGACGGCAGCGACAAGTTTCAGCGAACCAGTTCCTGCTAGCTGCAGCCTTTCTAAGCCCGCCCGCATAGTTACTTCATTACGCGAACTTCCCGATGTCGCTGCGGAGTTTAGTAGGATTAAGTTAGGCGTTGCAGATATTGGCGAGGAGTTCGTCCCCTTCGATGTAGAAGCTGAAAATTCAAGAAATCTGCCACATCGTCAGTTTATTCGAGCCTATGTCTTTAGTGATAAAACAATTGTCTGGTATTATCGGGGCGGCCTTGTGACGAATTTCCACGTAGTGGAATTGCGAATGAGACGGGATACGATGGCGAACGCCCCTCTGGTGTTACGCCTAACTGGTAGGACGCTCTCGGGGCCGCCATGTGCGGCAACCGAAGCGGTCTTGGCAGGCGTAGATGGTGGGCAAGGTTGGTAGGAAAGACGTTCAGATAACCCGGTCCTTTCACGAGCGATTGCTGACCGGCCACGCAACCAATTTCAAACAGCGCCATCCGAGCGTTGAGTGGCAATGAATGGGCGGAAGCGGAATGGGCGATGGGAAGGAAGTGGACGGATGGCTTTCGGGACAACGTGCTTGTAAAAAACGGACCTTTATAAATGCTGCGCCATCAACGACGAGCAGCGGCTTGCTGCTTTGATAGTGTTGGTGTGCAAAACGCCAGAACGCCGCTTTCATGCTACCCCCATCTCCTTCTCGGGCCCATCGTAACCTCGGCCTTGGGAAGCGCCACCTGCGCTGCAAGCGGCGACAACTGAGCGTGAGCGATCATCACGTCGGAACAGGCTGGCCGTCAACGTCCACCTCATAATCGCTGCCCTCGACCCAAAAACGGATCATCCCGGCATGATACTCTGCGTAGGACGTATCTTCACGATCAACCTGCGGACTGTAATGGATGGCGAACCCTGCGCCTGCCGGGATCGACTCAACCGCTCCCCACGGTTCCACCATCAATTCAATGGCTTGATCAGTTTCGTTCGAGAAGCGCACTGTGACCATGAACGTGGTCTAAAGCTTGATCTAACGTCCGCAAGCGCGCGTTAAAAAATGGTCCAGATGCGAGGGAGGCAGAGCCCAGCCTATCGTAGTTCGTTCCCAATAAACGACAGCGCATCTGCGCCGCTCAGGTGAGCCAATACGTAACGGGCGGCACAATTCAGCGGCTTATTGGTCAACTCCGCCCGAGAACCTGAGACACGAACCCATGTTCCGGTTCCTACTTCTGCAGGTATGCGCGAAACACTGTTGAGATGGCAGCCTGCTGCCGCTTTTTCGAACTGCAGAAGGGCCCTCTCGCTGCCCCCTATTAGCATTAGCGTGTCACCATGCTTGTTCGCACAGGGAAGGCTCGGCGACAGAATGCCAGTGAATATTGCGATTGCGGCGGTGGTTGAGGCACTCATACGTCTTACTGCCATCGCTGATGGATGTCTGCAATCGGGCGTAGGCAGTCACGCCTTGAAGCCAAACCCCTCACACCAATGATCCTGATCGAGCGTATAGGCGTCGGTCTGGAAACCCTCCGGATGATCTCGGAAGCTAGGTTGAACCAATAAGCGACGAGCAGCAGCGACAGCTGCTTCAGGCGAACGATAGACGCCGATCAGCTTGGCATCGTTGCCACACTCTTCGTCTGACCGGACGTGATGCAACAGATAAACCTTCTCCATCAGCGGATCGTGGCAGCTTGAACGGGCGTCCGCAATCAAGAGCGGCAGATCAACGTTCGAGCGTCTGATCCTGGGCGAAAGCGGAATGGCCGTTTTGGAGAGGTTAGTAGCCTTCGGATCCATCACGACGAAGTTGCCATGACGATCGAGATCAGCTTATCGGCTATAACTTCGTTCGGCGACATTCCCATATGGCCAAACCCGGCAGGACAGAGTGAGCGGCGACCATCAATTGTAATAGCAAAGTCGCGAGGCGTATCACCCTGCATCGATGCGACCGCAGACCGGGGCGGGTTAGGGACCTGTAGCCACACATCCCTCGTCTGCTTGCCGTCAGATGAAAGCGCGAAGTACGAACCTTCCAGTTCCACATGCCAAATTCCCGTCAAGCGTTGGGACGGTCCAAACGGGAAGCATATAGTGTCGCCGACATATCGGTCCTTCCTCAGATCACCCCCGTAGCATCGCTGCACGATAAGTTTTGGGTCGCGCGCCTCGACACAGCTTGCGAGGCGAGGGACGGCCTGATGACAGGAAGCCAGAGTAAGCAGGTATGTGAGTGCGATCCACCTCATGTTTTTGAGACTGGCGGACATTGGGAATGTCCGCAACTGGGCGATAGTTACGGACCAAGCTGGTTAACTTGGCACTCGGCTCACGCAACGGAGCTACCGCTCCCAATCCGGCATCGGCCAGCCCTTAGCCTTCGCCAACAGCCGCAACGGCCCATGCGCATTCACCGCGAAGGGTTCGTCGGCCCATTCGAAGGTCGGGGCGTCCGAAACATGGTCGGAATAGAAACGGACGTGCGCGCCGTCTCGGGGGATGCCTTCGCGGTCCATCCAGGCCTGGATCATTCGCAGTTTGGCCGGGCCGTAGCAATTCTCGCCTTCGATGCCGGCGAGCAGGACGCCGTCGCGGTCGCGCAGACTCTCGGTGCCGATCACCGCGTCGAAGTCCAATCGCTTGGCGATCGCCTCGACGTAGAATCGGTATGACGCGGTCGCCATGACCAGTCGGTAGCCGGCGGCGCGGTCGGCCTCGATCTGCGCGCGGGCGCTGGCGAAGACGCCGTCGCGCATGACGCGGTCGGCGAAGGCTTCGGCCGCTCGACGTTCTTCGGCGGGCGTCATGCGCTTGCCGAGCATCATCCGCTGCATCAGGTATTTGAGCCGGCCGCGGCTGATCAGCTTGCCGACATAGCCGAGCGCGGCGACGCCGGCGAACGGGACCAGCGCCAGCCGCCACGGCGCGCCGCCTTTCTTCGCGGTGTGGAGCAGGAACGGCGTCCAGGTCGGCGCGTGCGTGATCGTCTTGTCCATGTCGTAGATCGCGAGACGGATGGTCGGGGGGGCGGAAGGCTTTTCGATCATCGTCGTCGCTTACGCCGCATTCATCTTGCCGATCCAGTCACTTTGCCGCAAAGGTGCCCCCGATGAGCGCGATGGCCGATTTCCAGCAGGACGGTGCCGATACCGGCACGCTTCGCTTTACCGGCGATCTGTCGCTCGCGAAGATCGGCAATCTGCCCGATCGGCTCGAGGCGATCGACGCGGCTTCGGTGAAGCATGTCGACCTCAGCGGCGTCGACCGGATCGACACGATCGGCGCATGGGTCGTCCACCGGTTCGCGGCGCGCAACGATGCGACGATCGATGGGCTCGACGAGAACGATCAGGCGCTGTTCGACCAGGTCGTCGCCTCCGACCAGCCGATCGCCGCCAGGCCTGCGAAGGTCGGTGCGCTCTCCCGCGTGGTCGGTGAGATCGGCGACGCGGTGGTGCTGTCGGGCAAGACGATGCTCGGCCTGCTCGGGTTTCTCGGCGCGACGACGATCGCGTTCGGCAGCGTCATCCGCCACCCACGCCGCTTCCGGTTCAACGCCGTGGTCCAGCGGTTCGAGGTCGTCGGCGTCGCCGCGCTCGGCATCGTCGGGTTGATGAGCTTCCTGATCGGCATGGTCATCGCGCAACAGGGCGCGGTCCAGCTGCGGCAGTTCGGCGCGGAGGTGTTCACGATCAACCTCGTCGGTCGCCTGACGATCCGCGAACTCGGTTTGCTGATGACCGCGATCATGGTCGCGGGGCGCTCTGGCTCGGCGTTCGCGGCGCAGTTGGGCACGATGAAGCTCACCGAAGAGATCGACGCGATGCGGACGATCGGCGTGTCGCCGATGGAGGCGCTGGTGCTGCCCCGCGTGCTCGCCGCGATCGTAATGATGCCGTTGCTCGGCTTCTATGCGTCGATCATCGCGATCATCGGCGGCGGGCTGCTGTGCTGGGTGCAGCTCGGCATTCCGCCGGTGACGTTCATCGCGCGCATCCGCGAGGTCGTGCCGATCACCGATCTGTATATCTCGCTGATCAAGGCACCGGTGTTCGGCGCGATCATCGCGATCGCGGGCTGCTTCCAGGGGATGCAGGTCGAATCGGACGCCGAGCAGGTCGGGCTGCGCACCACCTCCGCGGTCGTCCAGGGGATTTTCCTGGTGATCGTGCTCGACGCGTTCTTCGCGGTGTTCTTCACCTGGTTGGGTTGGGACTGATGCCCCGCAAGACGGACAACAAGACAGACGATTTCATCATCTCCGTGAAGGGGCTGAAGAACGCGTTCGGCGATTCGGTGGTGCACGAGGGGCTCGACCTCGACGTACGGCGCGGCGAGATCCTCGGCGTGGTCGGCGGGTCGGGTACCGGCAAGTCGGTGCTGATGCGCTCGATCATCGGGCTGCAGACGCCGGTCGCGGGTGAGATCACGGTGTTCGGCGAGCCCAATATCGGCCGCGAGGAAACCGAGGCTACCGAGATCCGCAAGCGCTGGGGCGTGCTGTTCCAGGGCGGTGCGCTGTTCTCGACGCTGACCGTGGCCGAGAACGTCGAAGTGCCGTTGCGCGAATTCTATCCGGATCTGTCGCCCGCGCTGCTCGCGGAGATCGCGTCGTACAAGGTGGTGATGACGGGCCTACCCGCCGATGCCGCGAACAAGTTTCCCGCTGAGCTGTCGGGTGGCATGAAGAAGCGTGCCGGTCTTGCCCGTGCGCTAGCGCTCGACCCGGAGTTGCTTTTCCTCGACGAGCCGACCGCGGGGCTCGATCCGATCGGGGCGGCGGCGTTCGACGGGTTGACCCAGTCGTTGCAGAAGACGCTCGGGCTGACGGTGTTCCTGATCACGCACGATCTCGATACGCTGTATGCGATCTGCGACCGGGTCGCGGTGCTGGCCGACAAGAAGGTCATCGCGGTCGGGACGATCGACGAGCTTATCGCGCTCGATCATCCGTGGATCGAAGAGTATTTCAAGGGGCCACGCGGCCGTGCCGCGGTCGCGACTCAGGAGGCGCACGAGCGCGCCGACGAGCAAGCAGCCCGACACCCTACCGAAGTCCAGTCCAAGCAGTCCGCGCCGGACGACGCCGACGCGACATACGCCGAGAAAGAAGCAAGGACGCGCTGATGGAAACCCGTTCGAACCACGTCCTAGTCGGCGCCGTCGTGCTGATCCTGCTGGCCCTGCTGGCGCTGTTCACCGTGTGGATCGCGCGGATCGGCGGCAAGGAAGAGAAGGAATACGACATCTTCTTCCGCCAGTCGGTCGATGGGCTCGCGCGCGGCTCCGCCGTGGTGTTCTCGGGCGTACCGTCGGGACAGGTGAAGACGATCTCGCTGTGGAAGAACGATCCGCAGTTCGTCCGCGTCCGGATCAGCGTCAACGACGAGACGCCGGTGCTGCAGGGCACGACCGCGTCGATCTCGGGCGTCGGCTTCACGGGCGTCAGCCAGATCTCGCTCGATGGCGCGCGCAAGGGTGCGCCGGCGATCGGTTGCCCCGACACGAAGACGCCGACCGAATGCCCGTACGGCGTGCCGGTGATCCCGACCAAGCTCGGCGGCCTGGGCGCGATCCTGAACTCGGCACCGCAGTTGCTCGAGCGTCTGTCGACTCTGACCGAGCGCCTGACGGGCTTGCTGACCGACCGTAACCAGGCGTCGATCGCGGGTATCCTCGAGAACACCAACCGCCTGACCGATGCGCTCGCGGATCGCGGGCCTGAGATCGCCGCGACGCTCGCGCAGACGCGGGTTGCGATCCAGCAGGCGGGCGATGCCGCGCAGCAGTTCGGCGTGCTCGCCAAGACCACCAACGGCGTGCTGTCCGAGGACGTGAAGCCGGCGATGGCGAACCTGAACAAGGCGATCACCTCCGCACAGCAGAGCGCGGAGACGTTGAACGCCGCGATCGGCGATGCACGGCCAGGCTTGCAGGCCTTCTCCAAGACGACGATCCCGGAGGCCAACCGTCTGGTCCGCGACCTCCGCACGACCGCCGCGGCGCTGTCGTCGGTCGCCGAGAAGGTCGACCAGCAGGGTGCGAGTTCGCTGATCGGGCAGCAGAAGCTCCCGGATTACAAGGGTAAGTGAGGCACGCCATGAAGACACCACTCATCCTGATCGCGATGCTGCCGCTCGCCGGGTGCATCAGCTTCGGCGCGAAACCGCCCCCCACGCTGTTGACGCTGACGAGCGCATCGTCGGTGCCGGTCGGCCAGAACCAGGATTCGGCGACCGCGAAGTCGATCACGATCCAGGTCCCGGTCGTACCGCAGTCGCTGGCGACCGCGCGCGTGCCGGTGCAGGCGACGCCGACTTCGATCGCATACGTGACCGACGCGCAGTGGGCCGAGCCCCCGGCGCGGCTGTTCTCGCGGCTGGTGTCGGATACCGTCGCGGCGCGTACCGGGCTGGTGGTGCTGTCGACGGCACAGTCGGTCGGCGATCCGGGCGGCTTGCTCGGTGGCGAGCTGCGGTCGTTCGGTCTCGATGCGACGACCCGCGAGGCCGTCGTGACGTTCGATGCGTCGCTGACGCGTGTCGGCAAGACGACGGTCGAGAAGCATCGCTTCGAGGCGCGCGTGCCGGTCTCGGCGATCGATGCGCCTTCGGCGGCGGCCGGGATCAACCAGGCGGCGAACCAGGTGGCGACGCAGGTGGCGGACTGGATCGGTCGGTGAACGCCCCTTCGTTCTGAACGCCCCTTCGTTCTGAACGCGGCGTCGGCCTGAGCGTTGACGCTTTCTGACGAGGAGAGCGACGATGCCACAGGGCGACAAGAGCGCGTACACCGACAAGCAGAAGCGCAAGGCCGCGCATATCGCGGACGGCTATGAAGAGCGCGGCGTTCCGGAGAAGGAGGCCGAGGCGCGGGCCTGGGCTGCGGTGAACAAGGATTCTGGCGGAGGCAACCTGTCCGGCTCGGGCCGCGGCAAGCCCGATACGCATGCGTCTTCGCATGAGGGCGGGAAGCAGGCGGCTGGGCGTAGCGCGGCGGCGAAGTCTGCGGCGGCGAAGAAGGGTTGGGAGACACGGCGGAAGAAGGCGGGGTAGGGCCGAAGCTCGTCATCGAAGCATCTGTCATCCTGACGAAAGTCAGGATCCAGGGTTACTTGCGGTGCGCTTCACGGCTCTGGACCCTGACTTTCGTCAGGATGACGGACGGTGTCTGGGTACGTGCTTGTTAGCGCTTCAGCGTCCGAGCGTGGCTTCCGCCTCGGCAAGGTGCAAACGTTCCACCATCTGGCCGTCTAACCGGATGGCACCCTTGTCGGCATTCTCGGGCTCGGAAAAGGCGGCGACGATCGTGCGCGCCCATGCCAACTCCTCCTCGCTAGGGCCAAAACCGGCGTTGGCCGCTTCGATTTGAGACGGGTGGATCAGCGTCTTGCCGTCGAACCCGAGCGTCGCGCCTTGCGCGCACTCGGCGGCGAAGCGGGGCGGGTCGTCGAGGGCGTTGCAGACGCCGTCCAGCGCGACGATCCCGGCAGCGCGGGCGGCCATGATCGTTGCCGTGAGAGCAGGGATCAGCGGCATGCGATCGGCGCCGAGTCGGCAGCGCATCTCCTTGGCGAGATCGTTGGTGCCGATGACCAGCGCGGTGAGGCGCGTTTCGGCTGCTGCTGCGGATAGGGCGGGGAGGACGAGGATCGCGGCGCAGGTCTCGATCATTGCCCAGACTGGTGGGCCGTCTTCGCCTAGCGATGCGCGGACCGTGAGCAGGTCGGCGACAGACGAGACCTTGGGGACGAGCACCGCTGCTACGTCTATCGCGCGGATCGCGGCGATGTCGTCGGCATACCGGGGGGTGTCGAGGCCGTTGACCCTGACTACCAGTTCGCGCTCGCCGAACTCGCCTTCGCGGACGGCCTCGACCACGCGGTCACGGGCTGCGGCCTTCTCGTCGGGCGCGACGGCGTCTTCCAGGTCGAGGATGACGACGTCGCACGCGAGCGTCCGCGCCTTGGCGATGGCGCGGGCGTTCGAGGCGGGCATGTAGAGCGCGCTGCGGCGGCGTCTGGTCGTCATGCTATCGGCCGTTGCGGATCAGGTGACGACGTCGGGGGCGGTGCGGCCGGTGTGTTGGGCAATGCCGGCTATCGACTCTGCCGCGGTGACGATGCTGGCGAGCATCTCGCCGGTGTCGCGGTCGAGGTCGCCGCCGACGGGCTCGTAGCGTTCGAGGTACACGCGCAGCGTCGCACCGGTGGTGCCGGTGCCCGACAGACGGAACACGACGCGGCTGCCACCTTCGAACAGGATGCGGACACCCTGGTTGCGGCTGATCGAGCCGTCGGTCGGGTCGGTATAGGCGAACTCGTCCGCGGTCTCGACGGTGAGATCGCCGAACTGCTGGCCGGGCAGGGTGGCGAGGCTGGCGCGCAGGGCGGCCATCAACGCGTCGGCGCGCGGGGTCTCGACGCCTTCGTAATCGTGGCGCGCGTAGTAGTTGCGGCCGAACTTTGCCCAATGATCGCGGGCGATCGTGTCGACGCTGTCGCCGCGGACTGCGAGGATGTTGAGCCACGACAGGACCGCCCACAGGCCGTCCTTCTCGCGGACATGGTCGGAGCCGGTGCCGGCGCTTTCCTCGCCGCAGATCGTCGCCATGCCGGCGTCGAGCAGATTGCCGAAGAACTTCCAGCCGGTCGGGGTCTCGTAGGCTGGGATGCCGAGCGCCTGCGCGACACGGTCGGCGGCGGCGCTGGTCGGCATCGAGCGGGCGATGCCCTTGAGACCGCCTGCATAGCCGGGCGCGAGGTGTGCGTTCGCCGCGAGCATCGCGAGACTGTCCGAGGGGGTGACGAAGCGGTGCTTGCCGATGATCAGGTTGCGGTCGCCGTCGCCGTCCGACGCTGCGCCGAAATCGGGCGCGTTGGGGGCCATCATCGTCTCGTAGAGCGCGTGCGCGTGGACGAGGTTGGGATCGGGGTGATGGCCGCCGAAATCGGGGAGCGGTTCGCCGTTGCGGACGGTGCCGGGCGCGAAACCGAGGCGGCGTTCGAGGATTTCCTTAGCGTAGGGGCCGGTGACCGCGCTCATCGCGTCGAACGCCATCGTCAGTTTCGCCGCGCGAATGGCGTCGAAGTCGAACAGCGTTTCCATGAGCGCGGCGTAGTCCTCGACCGGGTCGACGACCTCGACCGGCATCGTACCGACCGTGACTTCGCCGTCGGTGTCGAGGTCGATGTCATCGGCGTCGACCGTCAGCCAGCGGTCGATCTCGAGCGTGCGTGCGTTGATCGCGTCGGTCACGGACTCAGGGGCGGGGCCGCCATTGGCGATGTTGTACTTGATCCCGAAATCCTCGTCGGGACCGCCGGGGTTGTGGCTTGCCGAGAGGACGAGGCCACCGATCGCGCCGCGCTTGCGGATCATGTGGCTGGCGGCGGGCGTCGAGAGGATACCGCCGCAGCCGACGATCACGCGGCCGAAGCCGTTCGCTGCGGCCATGCGGATCGCGACCTGGATCACTTCGCGGTTAAGGAAGCGACCGTCGCCGCCGATGACCAGAGTCGCGCCGGCCTTGTCCGCGACGACGTCGAACACGCTCTGGACGAAATTCTCGGCGTAGTTCGGTTGCTGGAAGACCTTCACCTTCTTGCGCAGGCCCGAGGTGCCGGGCTTCTGATCGGTGTAGGGCGTGGTCGATACGGTGCGGATCATGCGGTCCCCGTCAGGCTTGCGTAAAGGTCTGCGTAGCGGCGGCCGCTCTCGTCCCACGAGAAGTCCGCGCGCATCGCGTTGCGCTGCAACATGGACCAGCGATCGGGGCGTGCATAGAGGGCCATCGTTCGGCGTAGCGCGTGGCTGAGTGCTTCGGGCGTGACGCCGTCATGCTGGACGCCGGTGGCGACGCCCGCGGCGATTGCGGCTTCGTTGGCGTCGATCACGGTGTCGGCAAGCCCGCCGGTGCGCGCGACGACGGGGATGCAGCCGTAAGCTAGACCGTAGAGTTGCGTCAGGCCGCAGGGTTCGAACCGCGACGGGATCAGGATCGCGTCGGCGCCGCCTTGGAGCAGGTGCGAGACGGGCTCGTCATAGCCGATGCGGACACCGATCCGGCCGGGGTGGCGTTCGGCGGCGGCGAGGAAGGCGTGCTCGAGTTCGGTGTCGCCCGATCCGAGCAACGCGAGACGGCCGCCGAGTGCGACGAGTTCGTCGAGCGCGCCGGCGAGGACATCCATGCCTTTCTGCCAGGTCAGGCGGCTGATGACGGTGAAGATCGGGCCGTCGCCGGCGTCGAGGCCGAACAGGGTTTCGATCGCGCGCTTGTTGGTACGGCGGCGGGCGAGCGTGCGCGCGGTGTAGCGGGCGGGTAGGGACGCGTCGGTCTCAGGGTTCCAGACGGCGGGATCGATGCCGTTGACGATCCCGGTGACGCGGCCGGCGCGGTCGTTGATGAGGCCTTCGAGACCCATGCCGAACTCGCTGCGGCGGATTTCGGCGGCGTAGGTCGGGCTGACGGTGGTGATCGCGTCGGCGGCTTCGAGACCGGCCTTGAGGAAACCGACGCCACCGTAATACTCGATGCCATCGAGCGCGAAGGCTTCGTCGGGGAGCGCGAGGTCGGCGAAGATGTCGTGGCCGTAACGCCCCTGGAACGCGATGTTGTGGATCGTGACGACCGTCTTGGCGGGGACGCCGGGGCCGGGAGCGTAGCGGAGATACGCGGGGGCCATCGCCGCTTGCCAGTCGTGCGCGTGGAGGATGTCGAACGCGTAGCCGGGGACCGTGCCGGAGGCGAGATCGGCGGCGGCGCGGCTGAACGCGGCGAAGCGGCGCCAGTTGTCAGACCAGTCCGCGCCGGTCGCGTCGCCGTACGGGCCGCCGCCTCGGGCGAACAGCGCGGGGGCGTCGAGGACGAGGAGCGGGTGGTCGCCGATCTTCGCTTTCAGGATGCGGGCTTCGGTGCCGAGCAAGTCTGTGTAGCGGTGGACGACTTTCGCGCGCTTGGTGACGGCGGCGAGGGCTGGGTAGCCGGGGAGGAACGTGGTCAGCGCGACGTTATGCGGCGCGAGCGCAGCCGGAAGCGCGCCGACGACGTCCGCGAGACCACCGGTTTTTATGAGGGGATAGGCTTCCGAGGCGACGGAGAGGACGCGCATCAAATCCTCCCCGGCACGGGGAGGGGGACCGTTCGCCACTGGCGAATGGTGGAGGGGGCTCGCCGCCAACGTATCGCTTGTGGAAGCCCCCCTCCACCATGCGATGCATGGTCCCCCTCCCCGTGCCGGGGAGGATTTGCGTTGGTCATCACGCGGTGAGCCGGTCGATCATGGATTTGGTTACGAGCACGACGCCGTTGTCGGTGCGGCGGAAGCGCTGGGCGTCGGATTCTGCGTCCTCGCCTACGACCAGGCCGTCGGGGATTTCGACGCCGCGATCGACCACCACCTTCGACAGGCGCGCGCCTCGGCCGATCACGCAGTGCGGGAGGATCACCGCTTGATCGAGCATCGAGTAGCTGTGCGCGCGCGTGCCGGTGAAGATCAGGCTGCGGTGGATCGAGGAGCCGGAGATGATGCAATCGCCCGACACGAGACTCGACACCGCCTCGCCGCGGCGGCCGTCGTCGGCGTGGACGAACTTTGCGGGAGGCGTGACCTCCGAATAGGTCCAGAGTGGCCAGCTGCGATCGTAGAGGTCGAGCTTGGGCACGACGTCGGTAAGGTCGATGTTCGCCTCCCAATACGCGTCGACCGTGCCGACATCGCGCCAATAGGCCTCGACCTCGAGCCCCGAGCGGACGCAGCTGTCGGAGAAGCGATGCGCGACCGCCTTGCCGTTTTTCACGAGGTAAGGGATGATGTCCTTGCCGAAATCGCGCGACGATCCGGGGGTTGCGGCGTCGCGACGAAGCTCTTCGAACAGCAGCTTGGTCGTGAAGACGTAGATCCCCATCGATGCCAGTGCGATGTCCGGGTTGCCGGGGATCGCGGGCGGATCGGCGGGCTTCTCGACGAACGCGGTGACGTTGTCTTGCTCGTCCACGGCCATCACGCCGAAGCCGACCGCCTCCATCCGCGGCACTTCGAGGCAGGCGATTGTGACGTCCGCGCCGGTCTCGCAATGCTGTTGCAGGATCAGCTCGTAATCCATCTTGTAGATGTGGTCGCCGGCCAGGATGACCATGTATTCGGGCGCATGGCTCTCGATGATGTCGATGTTCTGGTAGACCGCGTCGGCGGTGCCCTCGTACCATTGGAACTCGCTGATGCGCTGCGACGCGGGCAGGATGTCGAAGCTCTCGTTGCGTTCCGAACGCAGGAAGTTCCAGCCGCTCTGGAGATGGCGGATCAGCGAATGCGCCTTGTACTGCGTCGCGACGCCGATCCGGCGGATGCCCGAGTTGATCGCATTCGACAGCGCGAAATCGATGATGCGCGCCTTGCCGCCGAAGTACACCGCGGGTTTCGCGCGCGTATCGGTCAGCTCCATCAGGCGACTGCCGCGGCCGCCGGCCAGCACATACGCCATCGCGTCGCGCGCCAATGGCTGTCCCCGCCGTTCCACCATGTCAGTCTCTCCCTAATATTCAGCAGTATAACGCGCCGTCACCCGCCGGTTGTTCCGTCATTGCGCCGGATCGGTCTTCGAACTCGATCAGCCTTCGTATTCGAGCATGATCGTCGCGAGCGGAGGCAGCGCGACCCAGGCCGCGCCGTCCTTCGCGACGACGCCGCCGAGATTGCCGAGGCCGCTGCCCCAATAGTCGTGCGCGTCGCTGTTGATGATCTCGCACCACCGGCCGTCGAGCGGCAGCGGTACGCGGTAGGGCGCGCGGGCGATCGGCGTCATGTTGGCGACGATCGCGATCGGCTTCGCGCCGGGGGCCTTGCGCAACCACGCGAACACCGAATTGGCGGCGTCGTCGGCGACCAGCCATTCGAACCCCTCCGCCTCGCAGTCGCGCGCGTGCAACGCCGGCTTCTCGCGGTAGACGGTGTTGAGGTCGCGGACGAGGTTGCGGATGCCCTCATGACTGCGGGAGTTGCGCAGGTCCCAGTCGAGCGCGCGGGCTTCCGACCATTCGCGGCGCTGCGCGAACTCCTGCCCCATGAAAAGCAGCTTCTTGCCCGGATAGCCCCACATGAACGCGTAATAGGCGCGCAGATTGGCGAACTGCTGCCAGTCGTCGCCGGGCATCTTGGTGAGCAGCGAACCCTTGCCGTGGACCACTTCGTCATGGCTGAGCGGCAGGACGAAATTCTCGCTGAACGCATAGACGAGCCCGAAATTGATCTCGCCGTGATGGTGCTTCCGATGCAGCGGATCGCGCGCCATGTACTGGAGCGTGTCGTGCATGAAGCCCATGTTCCACTTGAACCCGAAGCCGAGTCCCCCGCTCTTGCCGTCGTCGCTCACAGGCGCGGATACGCCGGGCCATGAGGTCGATTCCTCGGCGATCGTGAAGACGCCGGGATGCTGGCCGTAGATCTCGCGGTTCATGTCGCGGAGGAACGCCACGGCCTCCCAGTTCTCGCGGCCGCCGTCCTCGTTGGGGATCCATTCACCGCTTTTGCGCGAGTAATCGCGGTACAGCATCGACGCGACCGCATCCACGCGCAGGCCGTCGATATGATAGCGCTCGGCCCAGAAGAGCGCGTTGTTGACAAGGAACGACGTCACTTCGCGCCGCCCGAAATTGTAGATCGCGGTGTTCCAGTCGGGGTGGAAGCCGAGCCGCGGATCCTCGTGCTCGTAGAGCGCGGTGCCGTCGAACTTGGCGAGCCCGAACGCGTCGGTCGGGAAATGCGCGGGTACCCAGTCGAGTAGCACGCCGATCCCGGCGAGATGCGCGCCATCGACGAACCGCGCGAAACCGTCGACATCACCGAAGCGGGCGGACGGCGCGTACAGGCCGGTGGTCTGGTAGCCCCAGCTCGGGTCGTACGGGTGTTCGCTGATCGGCAGGAATTCGATGTGCGTGAAGCCCATCTCGACCACGTACGGGATCAAGCGATCGGCGAGCGCGTCCCAGGTCAGGAACCAGCCGTCGGCATCGCGGTCCCACGATCCGGCGTGCACCTCGTAGATGCTGATCGGCACGCGGCGCGGATCGACCGAGGCCCAATGCTTGCGGTGATCGGTGTCGGCCCAGTCGTGCGAGAGTTTCCGCGTGATCGAGGCGTTGGCGGGGCGAAGTTCGCTGGCGAAGGCGAACGGGTCGGCCTTGAGCGGCTGTAGCTGGCCGTCGGGACCGACGATCTCGAACTTGTAGGCGCGGTATTCGGCGATATCGGGGATGAAGATCTCCCACACGCCGACGTCGCCGCGCTTGCGCATCGCGTGGCGGCGGCCGTCCCAGTCGTTGAAGTCGCCGACCACCGACACGCGCTGCGCGTTGGGGGCCCAGAGCGCGAAGTGGACGCCGTGCGCGCCTTCGTGCTCGATCAGGTGGGCGCCCATCTTGTCGTGGAGGCGGCGGTGCGTGCCCTCGGCCATGAGCAGGTCGTCGATCGGGCCGAGTACGGGGCCGAAGCTGTAGGGGTCGGTGACCCACCACGATGTGTCGCCCGCCTCGGCATGGTATTTCACCGGCTGTTGCGTGCCCTCGATCGGACCCTCGAACAGGCCGCGATCGTCGATGCGGGGGAGGGTGCCGAGCGCGGTGCCGTCGAGCGCATGCGCCTCCGCCGTGTCCGCGCCGGGTAGCCAGACGCGCGCGAACACGCCGGTCGGGCCGCTGTGGACGCCAAGCAGCGAGAACGGATCGTCGTGACGCCCTTCCAGCAGGGCAAGTATGGCGCCTTCGGGTGGCTTCACATCACCGTCCAGATCTCGCGCGCGTATTCGCGGATCGTGCGGTCGGACGAGAACCAGCCGACGCGCGCGACGTTGCGGACGGTCGAGGCGACCCACGCGTCGCGGTCGTTCCAGCGCGTGTCGACCGCGCGCTGGGCGGTGGCATAGCTGTCGAAATCAGCAGCGAGCATGAACCAGTCGCCGTCGTACAGCCCGCCCATCAAGCCGGCATAGCGCGTCTTGTCGTCGGGGGAGAATACGCCGGATGCGATCGCCGACACCGCCTGGCGGAGTTCGTTCGAGCCGTCGATGACGCTGCGCGGATCATAACCGTTGGCGCGCTTCGCCTCGACCTCGTCCGCGGTCATGCCGAAGATGAAGATGTTGTCGTCGCCGACGCGGTCCTTGATCTCGATGTTCGCGCCGTCGAGCGTGCCGATCGTCAGCGCGCCGTTCATCGCGAACTTCATGTTGCCGGTGCCCGACGCCTCGAGTCCGGCGGTCGAGATCTGCTCGCTGAGGTCGGCGGCGGGGATGATCTTCTCCGCCAGCGACACGTTATAGTTGGGCAGGAACGCGACCTTGAGCAGGCCACCCACGGAGGGGTCGGCGTTGATCCGGCGCGCAACGTCGTTCGCCAGCTTGATGACGAGTTTCGCGTTGTGGTAACTCGACGCCGCCTTGCCCGCGAACAGCTTCACGCGGGGCGTCCAGTCGTGCTCGGGATGGCTGCGGATCTGGTCGTAGAGTGCGACCGTCTCGATGATGTTGAGCAGCTGGCGCTTATACTCGTGGATGCGCTTGATCTGGACGTCGAACATCGCGTCGGGGTCGATGCGGAGCCCCATCGTCTCCTTGATGTGATTAGCCAGTGCCACCTTGTTCGAACGCTTCACGCTCGAAAAGCGCTCCCTGAAACCGGAATCATCCGCGAAAACATCCAGATCGACGAGCTTTTCGGCATCGTCGAGGAAGCCGTCGCCGATCGCATCGCGGATCAGCGCGGTCAGGCCGGGGTTGCACTGCTGGAGCCAGCGACGCGGCGTGATCCCGTTGGTCTTGTTGTTGATCCGCGTCGGGTAGAGTTTGTGGAGATCGGCGAAGACTGTCTTCTTCATTAGCTGCGTATGCAGCGCGGCGACGCCGTTGACGCTGTGCGACCCGGCAAAGGCGAGGTTCGCCATCCGCACGCGTCGCTCGCCGCCCTCGTCGATCAGGCTGATCGCCGAGATTGCGCGGTCGTCGATGCCTTCCGCCCCGCGGGCTTCCCGCAACAGCTTGGCGTTGATCGCGTAGACGATCTGCATGTGGCGCGGGAGCAGGCGTTCGAACAGCGGCAGTGGCCAGCTTTCCAGCGCCTCGGGCAACAGCGTGTGGTTGGTGTAGCCGAACGTCGCGCGCGTGATCTTCCACGCCTCGTCGAACGCGAATTCGTGATGGTCGATCAGCAGCCGCATGAGTTCGGCGACCGACACCGCGGGGTGGGTGTCGTTGAGCTGGATGGCGGCCTTGTCGGGTAGCGTGCGGATGTCGCCGAAATACTGAATGTGGCGGCGGACGATGTCCTGGATCGACGCGGACGAGAAGAAATACTCCTGGCGCAGGCGGAGCTCCTGGCCGGCGGCGGTGGAGTCGTTGGGGTAGAGGACGCGGGTGAGCGTTTCCGCGCGCGTCTGATCGGCCAGTGCGCCCGAAAAATCGCCGGCGTTGAAGCGGTCGAGCTTGATCGGATCGAACGCGCGGGCGGTCCACAGGCGGAGCGTGTTGACGTGCTTGCCGCGCCAGCCGACGACGGGGGTGTCGACGGCCGTCGCCTCGACCGCCTCGGACGGGCTCCAGTGGACCTGACCGTTGTCCGCGGCCGTCACTTCGCCGCCGAAGCCGACGAAATACGCGCTCTCGCGGCGTTCGAACTCCCAGGGGTTGCCGTGCGCGAGCCAGTTCTCGGGCATCTCGACCTGCCAGCCATCATCGATGCGCTGGCGGAACATGCCGTTCACATAGCGGATGCCGTAGCCGTAGGCGGGCAGCGCGAGGCTCGCCATGCTTTCCATGAAGCAGGCGGCGAGCCGTCCGAGGCCGCCATTGCCGAGCGCCGCGTCGGGCTCGATCTCTTCGAGTTCGGCGAGATCGACGCCGTGCAGCTTCAGCGCCTGCGTAACCTCGTCGTTGCGCTGGAGATTGGTCACCGCGTCGCGCAGCAGCCGGCCGATCAGGAATTCGAGGCTCAGATAATAGACGCGCTTGGCGCCGGCCGCGTGTGCCGCCTTGGTCGAGCCCATCCAGCGTTCGACGATGTCGTTGCGGACAGTCAGGATCGTCGCGGCGAGCCAGTCGTGGGGGCGGGCGGCCTGTGCATCCTTGCCGATGCGGTGGACCAGCGTGTCGAGGATCGAGTCGGCCAGATCCTGGATGATGGGTGCTTGAACGGGCGGCTGTACGGCAGGATCTGAGGTCACGCGGTTTCCGAAATCGTTACGGTCGGAGCGATCCTAGCCGTCCGCGAGCCGATGTCACGCGGACTTCCTTCCCGTGATGGAAAAGAAGCTTGTCGATCAATGCTTTGAATTTGGGATGATCCATCACCGCGCGGGGGCGGTGGTGGACAGGGTAGGGTTCGAACCTACGTAGGAGAAACTCCGGCAGATTTACAGTCTGCTGCCTTTAACCACTCGGCCACCTGTCCAGGCCGCTTTTGCAAGCGCCGCTCTTTCAAGCGAGGCGGCTCAATGGCGAAGCGCGCTCGGTGTGTCAACGCAGGTTTTGCGAAGTTTCGTGGTTCATAGTTGCCGCGGGCGCGGAATGCCGACAAGGACGCGGCATACACAGACACGATAGAGAGCGAATATGGCACGCAAGGGACACAGGCCGAGCAAGGCACCGGCAGGCCGCCCCCGCTTCTGGGGCAAGCACGCGGTGGGCGCTGCGCTCGCCAATCCGGAGCGCACGGTGCGCAAAATCCTCGGCACGCGCGAGGCGCTCGCCGGGTTCGACCTGCCGGCCGACGTGCCGGTGACCTATGCCGAGGCGATGGATCTGGCGCGGCTGGTGCCGGGCGATGCGCCGCATCAGGGCGTGGTGATCGAGGTCGAGCCGCTCGAGGACATGTGGCTGGCCGACCTGCTGGAGCACGGCAAGGACGACAATCGGCCGTTGGTGATCTTGGACGGGGTGACCGATCCGCATAACGTCGGCGCGATTCTGCGCTCGGCGGCGGCGTTCGATGCGCTGGGGATCATTACGCCGGACCGTAACGCGCCGCCGGAATCGGGGACGATCGCTCGGGCGGCTTCGGGTGCGCTCGAGAGCGTGCCGTGGATTCGGGTGGTGAATCTGGCGCGCGCTCTGGAAGAGATTGCGGCGGCGGGGTTCTGGCGGATCGGGCTTACGGGCCACGCGACGCAGACGCTGTCGGAAGCGATGGGCGCGCAGCGGATCGCGATCGTGCTCGGCGCCGAGGGCGAGGGCATGCGCCAGAATACCGAGCAGCATTGCGACGAGCTGGCGAAACTGCCGATCTCGGAGAAGGTGGAGAGTCTGAACGTGTCGAACGCCGCGGCGATCGCGTTGTATGCGATAACGACACGCTGACCTGAACTCCCTCGCCCCTACGGGGAGAGGGAAGGGGCCCGCCGCCCTTGCGGTGGGAAGGGAGAGGGGATTGAGGCTCGGGACGGTTCATCCCAACAGCCCCTCTCCCTTCCGTCGCCTACGGCTCCTCCCTCCCTCTCCCCGGAGGGGCGAGGGACAGGGGGAATCAGTCCTCCGCTGCGATCTTTACCTTCAGGCCATCCAGCCCTTCGGTCAGCTCGATCTGACACGACAGCCGTGAAAACTCATCCCGATCACTCGTCGAATCGAGCAAATCATCCTCGTCCGGCCCCATCGGCTTAAGTTTGGCCGCAAAGTCCGGGTCGACATGGACGTGGCAGGTGGCGCACGAGCAACAGCCGCCGCACAGCGCCAGGATCTCGTCGATCCCGGCGTCGCGAATGACTTCCATCACCGAAAGGCCCGCCTCGCCGATGATCTCGCGTTCTTCCCCTTCGCGCGTCACGACGATAAGCTTGGGCATGTCATTCTCCGAAAAATCTTCGTGCGTTCATGCCGTTGCGCGAGCCAGGGATCAAGCATCATGGGCCTGAGCGCCGAGCAACTCGAAACCGCGATGGCGGCATTGTGCGAAATCGAGCCGGCGTTCGCGGTCGCGGTCAGCAATGCCGGCCACCCTGCGCCGCGGATCAGCGAGCGCGGCTTCGCGACGTTGCTGCGCACGATCGTCGGGCAGCAGGTGAGCGTCGCCTCGGCCGCGGCGGTCTGGAACAAGCTCGACGCGGTGGTCGGCGGCGCAGGCGACCCGGCGAAGATCGCCGCCGCCAGCGACGAGTTGTTGAAGAGCGCGGGACTGTCGCGCCAGAAGCTGGGATATGCGCGCAGCCTCGCGGACGAGGTGACGAGCGGACGGCTCGACCTGACCAACCTGCCCGAGGACGACGAGGAGGCGATCGCCGCGCTGGTCCGCGTGAAGGGGATCGGTCGCTGGTCGGCGGAGATCTACCTTCTGTTCGCGGAAGGGCGGACGGACATCTGGCCGGCGGGCGACCTTGCGATCCAGATCGAAGTCGGGCGCATTCTCGGCCACGAGACCCGCCCGAGCGAAAAACTGACGCGCGAACTGGCCGAGGCGTGGCGCCCGCACCGCGGTGCGGCGGCGATCTTCGCGTGGCATCATTATCAGGCGGACATGAAGGTCATCTGACTTTCTACTCCCCTCCCCGGAAGGGAGGGGCGGGGGTGGGTCGGTTTCCGCATGTATGGACGGTGATGGCTCGAGCGGGCCTACCCACCCCCAGCCCCTCCCTTTCAGGTAGGGGAGGCGCTTCCCATATATTGCTCACGTACACCCGCACACGTCGGCCCGGCGAAAGCCGGGATCTCTCCATTCGAATCGCTACACCCCCCCCAACCGGAATACCTTAGCTTTCGCTGGGGCGACGGGATGGAGGTGCGTGCATTGTCACCCGACTCGCAGCCACGCCTTGTCCCCTCTCCCTCGTTCCGGCAAAGCACCCCCCGATGTCAGCCCCCAATCTCCCCGCGTCCGGCTTCGCCAACTCGCTCGCCGAGAGTCACCGCACCGTCGTCGTCCCCGAAGGCGCGTCGTTCTGGCGGCGTCTTTTCGCGTTCGTGGGGCCGGGGTATCTCGTCGCGGTCGGCTATATGGACCCCGGTAACTGGGCGACCGACATCGCCGGCGGCTCCGCGTTCGGCTACACGCTGCTGTCGGTCGTGCTGCTGTCGAACCTCATGGCGATGGTCCTGCAAGCGCTCTCCGCGCGCCTCGGCATCGTCGCCGGGCTCGATCTCGCCCAGGCCTGTCGCGCGCATTATTCGAAGCCGGTCTCGGTCGCGCTGTGGTTCCTTTGCGAGATCGCGATCATCGCGTGCGACCTCGCCGAAGTGCTCGGCACCGCGATCGCGCTGAAACTGCTGTTCGGGCTGCCGCTGGTCTACGGCGTCGTGCTCACCGCGCTCGACGTGTTCCTGATCCTCGCGCTGCAACGCTTCGGGTTCCGCAAGCTGGAGGCGTTCGTCGTTGCGCTGCTCGTGATCATCGCGGGCTGCTTCATCTTCGAGCTGTTCCTCGCGCGGCCCGAATGGGCGGGCGTGCTCGGCGGGCTCGTCCCGACGACGCAGATCGTGACGAACCCGGCGATGCTCTACATCGCGATCGGCATCCTCGGCGCAACCGTGATGCCGCACAATCTGTATCTCCACTCGTCGATCGTCCAGACGCGCGCGTTCGCCAAGGACAAGGCCGGCAAGCGCGACGCAATCACGATGGCGACGATCGACGGCACGGTCGCGCTGGGGCTGGCGTTCTTCATCAACGCGGCGATCCTGATCCTCGCGGCGGCGACCTTCCACGTTGCCGGCCGGACCGACGTTGCCGAGATCGACCAGGCGTACCAGCTGCTCGCACCGATGCTGGGGATGGGCGCGGCGAGCGTGTTGTTCGCGGTCGCGCTGCTCGCGTCGGGGCAGAACTCGACGGTGACGGGAACGCTCGCGGGTCAGATCGTGATGGAGGGCTTCCTCAACCTCCGCATGCCGGTCTGGGCGCGGCGGCTGGTGACGCGGCTGCTGGCGATCGTGCCGGCGGTGTTCGTGGTCGGTGCTTCGGGCGATGCGGGCGCAACCAAACTGCTGGTGCTGAGCCAGGTCGTGCTCAGCCTGCAACTCCCGTTCGCGGTCGTGCCGCTGGTGAAGTTCACCGGCGATCGCACGATCATGGGCGATCTGGTCAGCCCGGCGTGGCTGAAGATCCTCGCCTGGGTGATCGCCGCGGTGATCATCGGGCTGAACGGCACGCTTCTGTACGGCATGCTGTAGATACGAAAACGGCGGCCGATCGCTCGGCCGCCGCTTCGTCATTGGTTAGCTTCGGCTGAAGCTCAACGGCACTTCACGTTGCCGCGGTCGACCGAGCGGCCCAGCAGTGCGCCGCCACCGGCACCCGCCAGCGTGCCGAGCGTGCCGCCACCGATGAGGTTCGCCAGCGCGCCGCCACCGAGCGCGCCGATCACGAGGCCGGTCGTACCGTCGTTGCGCTTGCAATAGGCGCGGCCGTCGCGACCACGATAGATGCGGTCGTTGCGGCTGAGGCGGCGCTCGCGGTACTTGCCGTCGCGGTAGCTGTTCGACGGATCCCAGTTGCGGTCGTCGCCACGCCAGTTGCGATCGTTGCCGCGGCGGTCGTTGTCGTACCGGCGATCGTCACGATCGCGACGATCGTTGTTGTCGCGGCGATCGTCGTAACGCTGTGCGGTCGCGGCGGTCGGCAGCATGGCCGGCGTTGCGACGGCGACCGACATCAACGCTGCGATAAGATGCTTCTTCATGGGATAATCTCCTGATGCGTGACACGGTAACCCGTGCCGAACCGGAAAAGTTCAAACGGCCAAGTTCAGACGCCAGTTCAGACTGTAGCCTTGTCCGCCATCGAGCAGTCGTGGCCGTTACCCGTCTCGACCTGCAACGTGGCGTGGCCGATGCCGAATTTGTCGTGGAGCATCGTCCGGGCGTCGCTGAGGAATTGGTCGCCGGGGTGGCCGGCGGGCATTACGAGATGCGCGGTGAGGACGGGTTCGGTGGTACTCATCGGCCAGATGTGGAGATCGTGGATCTCGCTCACGCCGGGCAGGCCGCACAGCGCCTCGTCGACATGGTCGAACTCGATCCCGCGGGGGACGGCGGACAGCGACATCTCGACGGTCTCGCGGAGCAGGCCCCAGGTTTGCCAGAAGATCAGGATCGCGATGACGATGCTGACCGCGGGGTCGATCCAGGTGAGGCCGGTGCGCCAGATCACGAAGCCGGCGATCACCACGCCGGCCGAGACGAGCGCGTCGGCGGCCATGTGGAGGTACGCGCCGCGGATATTGACGTCGCCCTTGCGGCCGCGTGCGAACATCCACGCGGTGAACGCGTTGACGGCGATGCCGATGCCCGCAACCATCGACACGGTCAGGCCGGCGGTGGGGGCGGGATCGGAGAAGCGCTGCGACGCCTCCAGCACGATCGCGCCGAGCGCGACCAGCAACAGCAGCGCGTTGGCCAGTGCGGCGAGGATCGTCGAGCCCTTCAGCCCGTAGGTGTAGCGCTTGGTCGGTGCGGTGCGCGCGAGCATCGTGCCGCCCCACGCGACGACGAGGCCGAGTACGTCGCACAGGTTGTGGCCGGCGTCGGCGAGCAGCGCGACCGAGTCGATGCGCAGGCCGACGATCGCCTCGACGACGACGAAGACGATGTTGAGCCCGATGCCGATCGCGAACGCGCGGTCGAACGAGGCGGGGGCGTGGCTGTGGCCATGCCCGCCATGGGAGTGTGAGTGACCATGCGAATGGCCGTGGTCGTGCCCGTGATGATGTCCGCCCAAAGCCCGCGCTCCGCTAAATCCGGCCGCCGCCTAGCATTGACGTATCGTGAGATACTAGGACGCGAGAGACATTCTCGCACGTCGCCAATCACGCACCGGTCCCCCCTCCCTGAAAGGGAGGGGCAGGGGGTGGGGCGGCCGGTTTATGTCGCAACGGCAAGGACATGCGGAACCCGACCCACCCCCAACCCCTCCCTTCCAGGGAGGGGAGCAGCTTACCCTGTCACCAACCCACTCCGTCACCCCGGCGGAGGCCGGGGCCCACCGTCCCGCGCACGCAATTCTCTCGAATGTGCGGAACGGTGGATGCCGGAACGAGCCCGGCATGACGGAGAGTTAGCCCTCGTTCGCCAAGGCCTTCAACCGGTACAGCGCGTCCAGCGCATCGCGCGGGCTCATCGCGTCGATATCCAGCTTCGCCAGATCCTCGCGCAGCACGTCGCACGCAGCCTCCTCGACCTGCGCCGCCGCCGCGAACAACGGCAGGTCGTCGAGCCCCGCCGCCAGCCCGCCGGTCTTCGCGCGCCCGGCTTCGAGCTTCGCCAGCACCGCCTTCGCCCGCGCCACCGTCACCGGCGACATCCCCGCCAGCCGCGCGACCGCCAGCCCGTAGCTCCGATCCGCCGGCCCGTCGGCGAGTTCGTGGAGCAGCACCAGCTCGCCCTTCCACTCTCGCGCGCGGACGTGGTGTAGCGACAGCGCCTCGCAGCGCTCCGCCAACCGAGTCAGCTCGTGATAATGCGTTGCGAACAGACACCTGCACCGGTTGTCTTCGTGGATCGCCTCGACCACCGCCCAGGCGATCGCGAGGCCGTCATAGGTCGAAGTCCCGCGGCCGACCTCGTCGAGGATCACGAACGACCGCGGCGTCGCCTGCGCGAGGATCGCCGCGGTCTCGACCATCTCGACCATGAAGGTGGAGCGGCCGCGCGCGAGGTTGTCCGACGCCCCGACGCGGCTGAACAGGCGATCGACAAGACCCAGCGTGGCCTTGGTCGCGGGCACGTACGACCCCGCCTGCGCAAGCACGGCTATCAGCGCGTTCTGGCGGAGGAAGGTCGATTTACCGCCCATGTTCGGGCCGGTGACGAGCCATAGCCGCGAGCTCTCCGACAGGTTGCAGTCGTTCGCCACGAACCGGTCGCCCGACTTCGCCACCGCCGCCTCGACCACCGGATGCCGGCCGCCCTCGATCTCGAAACAAGCATGATCGACCAGCGAAGGCCGCGCCCAGGCGCCTTCCGCCGCGCGCTCCGCCAGTCCGGCTGCGACGTCGAGCCGCGCGAGCGCATCCGCGGTAGCCGCAATCGCCTCGCGCCCCGCGAGAGCCTGCGCAGTCAGTTCTTCCAGATGCGCCGCTTCCGCCGCCAGCCCGTGCGCGCCGGCCTGCGACACCTTCGCTGCGACCTCGTGCAGCGCAGGCGTATTGAACCGGACCACGCCCGCGAGCGTCTGGCGATGCGTGAAGCCGCTCTCTGGCTTCATCAGCGGATCAGCCGCCCGCGCGGGCACCTCGACATGATAGCCGAGCACGCCGTTGTGGCGGATCTTCAGCGCGGTGACGCCGGTCGCGGCGCGGAACTCCGCCTCCAGTGCTGCGATCGCCCGCCGCCCGCCGGCGCCGGCATCGCGCAGATCGTCGAGCGCGGCGTCATAGCCTGCCGCGATATAGCCGCCGTCCGATGCCTCGATCGGCGGCGACGGCACCAGCGCGCGCTTGAGCAGATCGATCAGCGCGCCGTGTCCGCGCAACCTCGGCGCGATGTCCCGGAGCAGAACCGGCGGGTCGACGATCGCGTCCATCCGCTCGCCGAGGCTCCAGGCGCCGTCGAGCCCGTCGCGCAACTGCCCGAGGTCGCGCGGGCCACCACGTCCTGCCGCGAGGCGCCCGAGCGCGCGGCCGATGTCGGGCAGCGCGCGCAAGGTCGAGCGCAATCGCTCGCGCGCCGCTTGGTCGTCGTGGAACAGTCGCACCAGATCGAGCCGCGCGTCGATCGCGGCCTTGTCCATCAACGGCGCGCCGAGATCCGCGCCGAGCAACCGCGCGCCGGCTCCGGTCACGGTCCGGTCGACCGCGTCGAGCAGGCTCCCTTTGCGCACGCCGCCGGTGGTGCAGGTCAGCTCGAGGCTTTCGCGGGTGGCGGCGTCGATCGCCATGGTCTCCGCCGCTCGGCCGATCCGCGGGGGGCGGAGGAAGGGCATCGTGCCCTTCGCATTATGCTCCAGATACGCGACCAGGCCTCCGGCCGCGGCCAACCCCGCGCGGCCGAACTGCCCGAACCCGTCGAGCGTCGCCACGCCGTATAGCCGCTTCAATCGAGCCTCGCCCGCGCCGCTGTCGAAGTCGGTCTTGGGACGCAACGTGGTCGCGGCGTCTTCGAAAGCGCTGGCCTCGGACGCGACAACCTCGGCCGCGCCGAGCCGTGCAAGTTCCGCCTCGACCGCGTCGCCCGCAACCTCGACGATCTCGAACCGCCCGGTCGACACGTCCGCGGCGGCGATAGCTACCGACCCGCCAGCCTCGCCGATCGCGACGCACCAATTGTCCGACCGCGCGTCGAGCAGCGCTTCCTCGGTCAGCGTGCCCGCCGTCACCACCCGGACGATCGCGCGTGCGACGAGCGCCTTCGAGCCGCCGCGCGCCTTGGCTTCCGCCGGGCTCTCGACCTGCTCGGCGATCGCGACGCGGTGGCCGGCCTTGATCAGCCGTTGCAGGTACACCGTCGCCGCATGCACGGGCACGCCGCACATCGGGATCGGCTTGCCCTCATGCTCGCCGCGCGCGGTCAGCGCGATGTCGAGCACCCCCGCCGCGATCCGCGCATCATCCATGAACAGTTCGAAGAAATCGCCCATCCGGTAGAACAACAGGCAATCCTGCGCCTCCGCCTTCAGGCCGAGATACTGCGTCATCATGGGGGTAGGAGCGGGGTGCGACATCAGGGGCGGGTAGCGAAAAGCCGCGCCCCATAAAACCCCTCTCCCCTCGGGGAGAGGGAGGGGCCCGCGCGAAGCGTGGGAGGGTGAGGGGGAGTGAGGCTCGGGCGCGCACCCCAACCACCTCTCATCCGGCGCATCCGCGCCACCTTCTCCCCGAGGGGGAGAAGGCCGTTGAAGGCACCACCCCGCACTGGCATCACCACCCCGGCGGAGGCCGGGGCCCAGTTGGAAAGGTCGGAGTAACGACGGACCACCCTTCGCTTAGTCCGTCCCCCAACTGGGCCCCGGCCTCCGCCGGGGTGGTGCAGTTTTCGCGACGGTACCGGCATGGGCGAAGTGTCCGGGGTGACGAACGGCGACCACCTGCCTAGAAGGTCCTCCAAACCTAACGACCGCGCGAGGCCCCGCCCATGTCCGACGAAACGCTGCAATTCTCCGAACGCGAAGCCTTGCTCTTCCATTCGGAAGGTCGCCCGGGGAAGATCGAGATCATCGCGTCGAAGCCGATGGCAACGCAGCGCGATCTCGCGCTCGCCTATTCGCCCGGCGTCGCGGTGCCGGTGCAGGCGATCTACGACGATCCCGCGACCGTCTACGACTATACGGCGAAGGGGAACCTCGTCGCGGTCATCTCGAACGGCACCGCGATTCTCGGCATGGGCAATCTCGGGCCGCTCGCCAGCAAGCCGGTGATGGAAGGCAAGGCGGTGCTCTTCAAGCGCTTCGCCGACGTCGACGCGATCGACATCGAGCTGAAGACCGAGGACGTGAACCGCTTCATCGACGCGGTCGAGCTGATGGAGCCGACGTTCGGCGGCATCAACCTCGAGGACATCAAGGCGCCCGAATGCTTTATCATCGAGCAGGCGCTGCGCGAGCGGATGAACATCCCGGTCTTCCATGACGACCAGCACGGCACCGCGATCATCACTGCCGCCGGCCTGATCAACGCGTGTTTGCTGACCGGGCGCAAGCTGTCGGAGGTCAAGATCGTCGTCAACGGCGCCGGCGCCGCGGCGATCGCCTGCACCGAACTCGTGAAAGCGATGGGCGTGCGTGGCGACAACGTCATTCTCTGCGACCGGAAAGGCGTGATCTACCAGGGCCGCGAGGGCGTCGACCAGTGGAAGTCCGCCCATGCCGCGATCACCGAGACGCGCACGCTGACCGAGGCGCTGGTCGGCGCCGACGTGTTCCTGGGGCTCTCGGCGGCGGGCTCGCTGACGCCGGAGATGGTCAAGGACATGGCCCCCGCGCCGATCATCTTCGCGATGGCCAATCCCGAGCCGGAGATCCGCCCCGAACTGGCGATGGCCGCGCGCCCCGATGCGATCGTCGCGACCGGCCGCTCGGATTATCCGAACCAGGTCAACAACGTGCTCGGCTTCCCGTTCATCTTCCGCGGAGCGCTCGACGTCCGCGCGACCGGCATCAACGACGCGATGAAAATCGCCGCCGCCAACGCGATCGCGGAATTGGCGCGCGAACGCGTGCCGGAGGAAGTCGCCGCCGCGTACGGCGTCAGCCACAGCTTCGGCCCGGCGTACATCATCCCCGCGCCGTTCGATCCGCGGCTGATGGAAGTCGTCCCCGTCGCGGTCGCCAAGGCGGCAATGGCCTCGGGCGTCGCGACCAAGCCGATCCTCGACATCGAAGCGTATCGCCATTCGCTCCGCGCCCGCCTCAACCCGACCACCTCGGTCCTGTCGATGGCCTACGAAGGCGCCCGCGCGCATCCCAAGCGCGTGATCTTCGCGGAGGGCGAGGAAGAGGTCGTCCTCCGCGCCGCGATCGCCTTCAAGGAAGGGGGATATGGCACCCCGGTGCTGGTCGGTCGCGACGATGTGCCCGACCGGTTGCGCGCGCTCGGCGTCACCGATTCCGAGAGCTTCGAACTCCACAACAGCCGCGTCTCGCCGCTCGTGCCGCGGATGGTCGACTTCCTGTATTCACGGCTCCAGCGTCGCGGCTATCTGCGCCGCGATTGCGAGCGGATGGTCAACCAGGACCGCAACATCTTCGGTGCGCTGCTGCTCCAGCTCGGTGAGGGCGACGCGCTGATTACCGGCATCACGCGCACCTACGGCGAGACGATGCGCCAGATTTATCGCGTGATCGATCCGGCGGCGGGGAAGACGCCGTTCGGGATTCATCTGCTGGTCGGGCAGAGCCATACGGTCTTCATCGCCGACACCACGGTCAACGAGAGGCCTACCGCCGAACAACTGGCCGACTTCGCCGAGCAGACGGCGGCGGTCGCGCGGCGGATGGGGCATGAGCCTCGCGTGGCGTTCCTCAGCTATTCGAACTTCGGCAATCCGAAGGGCGAATGGCTCGACAATATCCGTGATGCGGTGACGGTGCTCGACGGGCGGAAAGTCGGGTTCGAGTATGAGGGCGAGATGGCGCCGGACGTAGCGCTGAACCCGAAGCAGTTGGCGAACTATCCGTTTGCGCGGCTGTCGGGGCCGGCGAACGTGCTGATCATGCCGGGGCTCCAGTCGGCGCATATCTCGGCGAAGTTGTTGCGGGAACTGGGTGGGGACTCGGTGATCGGGCCGATGCTGATCGGGATGGAGAAGCCGGTGCAGGTTGCGCCGATGACCTCGACCGCTAGCGAACTGGTTACGCTGGCCGTTCTCGCGGCAGGTGGTATCGCCCGCTAATCTCCCTCGCCCCTACGGGGATAGGGAAGGGGCCCGCGGCGCTTGCCGTGGGAAGGGAGAGGGGCTTGAGGCTCGGGACGGTTCATCCCAACGCCCCTCTCCCTTCCGTCGCAAGTGCTCCTCCCTCCCTCTCCCCAGAGGGGCGAGGGACGCAGAACCTCAGGCGTCGATCGACGTCCCCAGCGATGCATGTACCAGGCCGCCGTCTACGGTGATCGTCTCCCCGATCACATAATCCCCCGCGCGGCTTGCGAGGTAGATCGCCGCGCCCGCCATGTCCTCGTCCACCCCGACTCGCTTGGCCGGGATTCCCTGCGCCACCGCATCGCCGTGATCCCGCGCGGCCTTGTTCATGTCGCTCGCAAACGCCCCCGGCGCGATCGACGTGACGTTGATCGAATCCGTCACGAGCCGCGCCGCCATCCGCTTCGTCAGGTAGATCAGCGCCGACTTCGACGCGTGATAGCTGTACGTCTCCCACGGGTTCAGCCGCTGGCCGTCGATCGACGTGATGTTGATCACCTTCGCAGGCTTCTCGCGTGACCCCGAAGCCTTCAACGCGGCATGCAGCGCCTGCGTGAGAAAGAACGGCGACTTGACGTTCAGGTCCATGACCTTGTCCCAGCCGACCTCGGAAAACTCCTCGAACGGTACGCCCCACGCCGCCCCCGCATTGTTGACGAGGATATCGAGCTTCGACTCATGCTCGGCAAACTGCGCGGCGAGCGCCTTGCACCCCGCCACCGTCGAAACGTCCTGCGGCAACGCGATGCAGTTCGGCCCGAGTTCCGCGGCCGCGGCCTCGCACACATCGGCTTTGCGCGACGAGATATACACCTTGGCCCCCTGCGCGATGAAGCCGGCGGCGATCATCTTGCCGATCCCGCGGCTGCCGCCGGTGATCAGCGCGACGCGGCCGTCGAGCCGGAACAGGTTGGTCGTATCCATCACGCATCCTCCGAATGTTTGCGCGCTTGGTATCGCCGAGCGTCGCCCTCCGCAAACCCGTTTTTCGAACCAGCCGTCATTGACGAGTGCAAAGCCCGTACTATGCTCGCCAAAAACTAGGAGAGAGCGTGTGAGGTTTTCAGGCAAGCGGGCCGTCGTGACCGGCGGCGCGTCGGGTATCGGCCGAGCGACCGCGCTGCGACTCGCCGACGAAGGCGCCACCGTGCTGATCGGCGACATCGACGAGGCCGGCGGCCACGCGATCGCCGACGCATCCGGCGGGCGGATCCTGTTCCAGCGCACCGACGTGCTCCAGGCCGGTGATATCGAGGCGCTGATGCAGACCGCCGACGATGCGGGCGGGCTAGACATCCTGTTCAACAACGCCGGCGCGGGCGGCTCGCGCGATCCGATCGGCGAGATTTCGCTGGAGGACTGGGACCGGACGCAGGCGCTGCTGCTGCGCTCGGTCGCTCTCGGCATCCGCTATGCCGCACCGCTGATGGCGAAACGCGGCGGCGGCGCGATCGTCAACACCTCGTCGGTCTCCGCGCTAGGCACCGGCTATGCACCGACCGCCTATTCGACCGCCAAGGCCGGCGTGCTCCACCTCACCAAGCAGGCCGCAGCCGACCTCGCACAGTACAAGATCCGCGTGAATGCGGTCGTCCCCGGCTTCATCGTCACCAATATCTTCACGCGCACGCTCGAACTCGACGCCGCCAAGACTTCGCAGGCTGACGCGATGATCGCGCATATCGCCGCCGACGCACAGCCGATCCGCCGCCCCGGCACCAGCGAGGACATCGCCGCCGCGGTCGCCTTCCTCGCGAGCGACGACGCCAGCTTCATCACCGGCACGCATATCCTCGTGGACGGCGGCATGACGATCGGCACGCGGCCAAGCTGGGACCCCGCGCAACCCTCGCTGTTCGCGCTGCTCGACAAACTGAAGTGACGGCACCCGCCCGCCGCCTCTCCAACGGAACGATGGCGAGCTACGGCTTCGGCGCGGTCGCGTACGGGGTGAAGGACGCCGGGTTCGGCACTTTCCTGCTGCTGTTCTACAACCAGGTCGTCGGGTTGCCGTCCGCGACCGTAGGCCTCGTTATCATGATGGCGCTGCTGATCGACGCGTTCGTCGATCCGGCGGTGGGCTTCTTCTCGGATCGCACGCGGACGAAATGGGGCCGGCGGCATCCGTGGATGTACGCGTCTGCGCTGCCGATCATGATCGGCTGGCTGCTGCTGTGGAACCCGCCCGCGGTGATGTCGGAGCCGCAGACGCTCGTCTGGCTGTTTGTCATGGCGGTGATCGTGCGCAGCGCGGTGAGTTGCTACGAGGTGCCGTCGGTCGCGCTGACGCCCGAGCTCACGTCGGGGTATGACGAGCGGACGCGGATCATGGCGTATCGGTACCTGTTCGGCTGGGTCGGCGGGCTGCTGATGCTATTGTCGGCGTACCAGTATTTCCTCGCGCCCACCGCGGCGTTCCCGAACGGCCTGCTCAACCGCGCCGGATACGGCGGCTTTGCGCTGGCGGGGGCGATCTTCATCGGCGTCGCGATCCTCGTCTCCGCGCTCGGGACGCATCACGAGATCAGGCATCTGCCGAACCCGCCGATCGCCAAGCAGACCCTGCGCGAGTCCTTCGCCGAACTGCGCCAGACGGTGAAGAACCGCGCGTTCGCGATCCTGATGGCGGCGGGCGTCTGCGCCTACACGATCCAGGGCATCAGCTATGCGATGTCGAATTACCTCTTCACCTATGTTTGGGGCTTCAAGGGTCCGGTGTTCGTCTATTTGACGATCGCATTGTTCTCGGGCGTGTTCCTCGCGTTCCTCGCTGCGCCCCGGCTTGGTAGGACGGGGAGCAAGCCCAAGGCGGCGATGGGCGCAGTGCTGCTGGGTGCGGCGCTCAACACGTCGCCCTATTGGCTGCGGATGCTCGGCGTGTTTCCCGAGGTCGGCGATCCGTCGCTGCTGCCGATGCTGTTCGGGTTCTTCATCCTCGGCACCGCGTCGAACGTCACCGGGTTTATCCTCGGCGCGTCGATGATGGCGGACGTGGTCGAGGATTCGGAGGCGAAGACGGGGCGGCGGTCGGAAGGCGTGTTCTTCGCGGGCTCGTTCTTCGTCCAGAAATGCACGAGCGGGATCGGGATATTCTTTGCAGGGATGATCCTCGCGGTGGCGGGGTTCCCGGCGAAGGCTACGCCGGGGACGGTGCCGGTGGAGACGATCGATCGGCTGACGCTGATTTACGCGGGCCTCTACATCGCGCTCGCCTGCGTCTCGGCGTTCTTCTTCTCGCGGTTTCCGTTCGGGCGGGTGGAGCACGAGGCAAGGCTGGCGAGACTCGCAACGACACCCATTGTCGACCGCTAAATCTGCCCCCCTCCCTGAAAGGGAGGGGCCGGGGGTGGGTCGGTCGCTTGTCGAGCGCTCCGTCAGCCAACAGGCCGACCCACCCCCAACCCCTCCCTTCCAGGGAGGGGGGCAGGACGGTGACAGTCACCCTTCCAGCGCCAAGCACACCACGGTAGGATCACCGCTTGGCCTTCCCCCTTGGAACGGCGACATCGGAGTTCCCATGCGCATCCCCGCCTTAGCCACCGCCCTCGGCCTCGTCCTCGCATCCCCCGCCGTCGCCCAGACGATCGCCCCCATCCTCACCACCCCTGACGCGCACGACCCGCACAGCTACGCCCGCCCCGCCGAGGCGCGCGTCACGCATGTCGCGCTCGATCTTGCCGCCGACTTCGACACGCACGTCATCCGCGGCATCGCCACGCTCGATATCCTCGCGGCCCCCGGCGCCAAGCTCGTGCTCGACGACAACGGCCTGAAGATCGTCAACATCACCGACTCTGCCGGCAAGCCGCTCCCCTACTCGGTCGGCGCGGTCGACAAGATCCATGGCGCGCCGCTGACCGTCACGCTCAACGGCGCGAAGAAAATCCGTATCGCCTACGCGTCGTCGCCCGACGCGAAGGCGCTGCAGTGGCTGACCCCAGCGCAGACCGCGGGCAAGACGCAGCCCTTCCTGTTCAGCCAGGGCGAGGCGATCCTCAACCGCAGCTGGATTCCGACACAGGATTCCCCCGGCATCCGCCAGACCTGGGAAGCGAAGATCGCGGTTCCCAAGCAACTCACCGCGGTGATGAGCGGGCTCTCGGCAGGCAAGCCGACCTGCGCCGCGGATCGCTGCACATTCCAGTACAAGATGGACAAGCCCGTCGCGCCCTACCTGATTGCGCTCGCGGTCGGCGACATCGCGTTCAAGTCGACCGGCCCGCGCACCGGGATCTGGGCCGAACCCGCGACGCTTCCCAAGGCCGCGTACGAGTTCGGGGAGCTCGAGAAATTCGTCGCCGCCGCCGAGGGGCTATACGGCCCGTATCGCTGGGGCCGCTACGACGTGCTGGTCCTGCCGCCGTCGTTCCCGTTCGGCGGCATGGAGAACCCGACGCTCACCTTCGCGACGCCGACCGCAATCGCCGGCGACCGCAGCCTCGTCTCGCTGATCGCGCACGAACTCGCGCACAGCTGGTCGGGCAATCTCGTGACGAATGCGACCTGGGACGATTTCTGGCTCAACGAAGGCTTCACCAGCTATTTCGAGAACCGGATCATGGAAGCGCTCTACGGCAAGCGCCGCGCCGACATGGAGGCCGACCTCGCCTGGACCGACATGCTTGCCGCGGTGAAGGACGCCGGCGGCCCCGCCGCGAAGGACACGCAACTCCACCTCGATCTCGACGCCGCGCGCGATCCCGACGACGGCATGACGCAGATCGCCTATGACAAGGGCGCGGCGTTCCTCCGCACCATCGAGAAACAGGTCGGCCGCGCGCGGTGGGACGCGTATCTCCGCAGCTATTTCGACCGCCACGCCTTCCAGCCGCAGACCAGCGCCGGCTTCCTCGCCGACCTCAAGACGAAGCTGCTCACGCCCGCCGAAGCCAGGACGATCGGCGTCGACGCATGGGTTTACAGCCCCGGCATCCCCGCGAACGCGGTGCATGTGACGTCCGCCGCGTTCCCCGCGGTCGACGCGGCGGCCAAGGCGTATGCGGCTGGCGGTCCCGTCTCGGGCGTGCCCGGCAAGGCTACGACGCAGGAGATCACGCGGTTCATCACGCAGCTCCCGCGGAAACTCCCCGCCGAGCGGTTGAAGACGCTCGATACCGCGTTCGGCTGGAACACGACGGGCAATGCCGAGATCCGCTTCGCCTGGCTGCAACTCGCGCTCGCCAATCACTATGCGCCCGCCGACGCCTCGGCCGAGCAATTCCTGACCTCGCAGGGCCGGCGGAAGTTCGTCGCGCCGCTGTTCCAGCAGATGATGGACTCGGGTGACTGGGGCCACAAGCTGGCGATGGAGATCTACGGCAAGGCGCGGCCGGGCTATCATGCGGTCACGCAGGTCACCGTGGACCGCATAACCGGTTGGAAACTCATGAACTGAGCCGCCCTGAGCGCCCATTCGGGGCGTTGGTCGGCGCGGTAACACGCTTCGTCGGATATGGTTCCCGCACGGGTTCCAATTAAATCGAACCTCCCGTAGCCAGAATGCGACAAACGGGTTTTGGCCGGGGGGTCTCGATGAATTTCAAGGCGTTAGCAGCGCGTTTTGCGCTGGTGGTATCGTGCGGCCTGATGACGGCCACCCCTGCTGCGGCTCAGTTCTGGCAGTGCGTGACGTTCGCTCGCTCAGTGTCGGGCATCGAAATCCGCGGCAACGCCAACACCTGGTGGAGCCAGGCCGAGGGTCGCTACGAGCGTGGCCACACCCCGAAGGCCGGCTCGGTCCTCGCCTTCTCGCCGACCTCGCGGATGCGCGTCGGCCATGTCGCGATGGTCTCGAAGGTCGTCAGCGACCGCGAAGTCCTCCTTACGCATGCCAACTGGTCGCGCCCCGGTGCGATCGAGACCAACGTCCGCGCGATCGACGTATCGGCCGCCGGCGACTGGAGCATGGTCAAGGTCTGGTACGGCCCGCAGGGCGACCTCGGCACCTCGGCCTATCCGACCAAGGGCTTCATCTATTCGGGCCACGCGCCTGCCGGCGATACGCTCGATGCTCCGGTGCAGCCGTCGTTCCAGATGGCGAGTGCTACTCACACCGTGTCTGCAACGCAGCGCGCCAATGCTGCGCAGCTTGCGACGATCCAGCACGGCCCGACCGATCCGCGTGGGATCTTCACGCTGGTGAACGAGGCGAACTGAGGTTTGTCTCGGCGTGGTGGTGGCTGCGTCAGTCCGCGCTCTATATCCGAAGTTTCGCTACTGATCGCTCCCCGACGGTCCAATTAGGCAACCACCCCGGCGAAGGCCGGGGCCCAGTTGGAAAGGTCGGAGTAACAGCCTGCAACCGTCGTTAGCTACGTCCCCCAACTGGACCCCGGCCTTCGCCGGGGAGGTGCACTTTCGCCGAGGAGGTGCCATAAGGCGAACACTGCTCTGCTAGCTTCTTGTTCTCCCGCGAAGGCGGGAGCCCAGTCTGGACCCCCGCCTTCGCGGGGGGAACATGCTACCTGCTCAGTTCCAATACGCGCCGCACACATTCAAAGGAACGCCCTCAAGCGGCCTTAAACGTCAGCGCATCGCCGTTCATGCAATAGCGCTTCCCCGTAGGCTTAGGCCCATCGTCGAACACATGCCCCAGATGACCGCCGCACCGCCGGCAATGCACCTCGGTTCGGCCCATCCCCATCGTCGAGTCCACCCGCGTCCGCACCGCGTTCGGCAGTGGCTGCCAGAAGCTCGGCCAGCCCGTGCCGCTCTCGAACTTGGTCTTCGACGAGAAGTTCGGCAGCGCGCATCCGCCGCACGAGAAGATCCCCGCGCGATGTTCGCCGTTGAGCGGGCTGGAATAAGGCCGCTCGGTGGCCTCCTTGCGCAGCGTATCATAGGCGTCGGGGGACAGTTTCTTGCGCCACTGTGCGTCGGTCAGCGTCACCTCGAACCGCTCGGCCGCCTGCGCGGGTTGCGACGAGCAGCCCCAGAGCGCGAAGCCGGCGACGCCTGCTCCGGCAAGCGTGAGGAAAGCGCGGCGGTCCTGGGTCATGTTCGTCTCCATGGTTCGGATATAGGTACGACCGAACCACCCGATAAGGTTACGCCAAGCCTCAGTATTTACTGATTTCCACCGGCAGCGTGCGATAGCCGTGGACGAAGCACGCAGCGACCCGCGTCGGTTCGGCCAGCACGTTGATGCGCATGCGGCGGGTCGCCATTTCCTCCAGCAGGATCGCGATCTGCATTTCGGCGAGTCGTGCGCCGACGCAGCGGTGGATGCCGTGGCCGAACGCCAGATGCCGCCGCGCGTTGGGGCGGTCGACTACGATCGAGTCCGCATCGTCGCCGAACACGCTCTCGTCGCGGTTCGCCGAGATATACCAGAGCGCGAGTTTGTCGCCGGCCTTGATCTGCCGGCCCATCAATTCCGCGTCGGCGGTCGCAGTGCGGCGCATGTGCGCGAGGGGGGTCTGCCAGCGCAGGATCTCGCTGACCGCGTTGGGGATCAGCGTCGGGTCCGCCTCCAGCTTCGCGCGCGACTCCGGGAACTTGTCGAGGCCGTAGGCGAGCGCAGACATCGAATTGCGCGTCGTGTCATTGCCGCCGACGATCAGCAGGATGAGATTCCCGATGAACTCGTTGTGATCCATGTGGCTCATCGCGTCCGAATGGATCATCATCGAGATCAGGTCGGGCGTCGGCGCCTTGTCGATCTTCGCGTCCCAGAGGTTTTTGAAATACGATCCGCATTCGAACATGTACGCGAGCCGCTGGCCGCGGAGCTCCTCGTTCTTGACGATCTCGATATCGCCCGCCCAGTCCGACCACAACGTCAGTTTCCGCCGGTCCGCCCAAGGGAAGTCGAACAGGATCGCGAGCATCTGCGTGGTGAGTTCGATCGCGACGGTATCGACCCAGTCGAACGGCGTGTTCCACGGCAGGCTGTCGAGCATGTCCGCAGTCCGCCGCCGGATATCGCCCGACATCCGGGTCATCTCGCTGGGGGTGAAGGCGGGCGCGACGGTGCGGCGCTGGCCGGTATGCACGGGGCGATCGCGCGCGATGAACATCGGCATGCGGACGTCGCGCTCGGCGACGAAATCGGCGATCGTGATCCCGCCCGCTTCGGAGGAGTATAGGTCGGGGAGCGATTCGACCTCGACGATGCCCTTGTAGGTGGAGACCGACCAGTAGGGGCCGTAGTCGGAGTGCTCGACATAGTGGACGGGGGACTCGGCGCGGAGTTGCGCGAACGGTGCCTGCCAGAGGTCGTCGCGGTAGAGTTCGGCGCGGCTCACGTCGAGCGGATCGACTATTTGTTGCGCCACGTCTCTTACCAGAGTCGCCATCGTTTCTCTCCCCTGTTTTGCCGCAGGAGAGGCTTTGCTGACACTTATGTCAATAGAGTAGGGATCGTAACCGAATGATCCTCCCCCGCCAGGGGGAGGTGGTGCCGAAGGCGACGGAGGGGGAGGACACGAAGCAGAGGTTATCCCTTTCCTCCCCCTCCGTCTGGCAAGAGCCAGCCACCTCCCCCTGGCGGGGGAGGATCGTAAACGCCTACGCTGCCGCCTTCGCCTTCCGCCGCCAGAACGGCCGGGCGCTGCCCGATTGCAGCACCCCACGGCGGAACAGACGCGCCCCCACCGTTATAAAGATCGTCACCCACAGCGCCTGCCACGCTAGCGCCGCGACGTGAGGCCACAGCTCCGGTGAGTTCGCCGCGCGGCCGGCCATTGCGAATGGCGAGGATAGCGGGAACAGTTCGGCGGCGGTGGCGAGCCAGCTGCCGGGGTGGGAAACCGCGGCCGACGACAGCCCGAACATCGCCACCTGCAGGATCGTGATCGGCAGCGACAGCATCTGTATTTCGCGCATCGTCGTCGCCTGCGCTCCCACGCCGAGGAACACCGACCCGAGCAGCAGATACGCCATGCTGAAATACGCGGCGAACAGCAGCGCGAACATCGGCGCGCCGACCGCGGGCGTCAGGTCGCCTAGCGCCACCGCGGCGGCGGCAGGCATCAGCGACGTGATCTGCGTGACGACGGTGCCCCAGAACGCGACGAACAGCACCGCGACGCCGAACATCCCGATCAGCTTGCCGAAGAACACGGACTCCAAGGGCACCGCGGCGGCGAGCACCTCTATCACCTTGTTGTTACGCTCCTCGGCCATCGTGCCCACGACCTGGCCCGACAGGAACAGCGTAAGGAAGAAAATCCCGAACACCGCGAAGAAGGCGGATTGGTGCTGGCCGCCGACCGAGGTGGTCGAACGCGTGATCTGCGTCTTGGTCGCGGCGATCGTCGGCAGCGTACCGCCAAGCTTCTCCGCCGCCAGCGTCGTCTGCGCGAGCAGCCCGAGGTAATCGGCCGAGCGTTTGCCGCGCGGTCCGTACAGGATTCGCGGCGCGTCGAGCGGGCCGTACAGCACTGCGGAGGCGTCGACGTCCTTGGTCTCGAACGCCGCGCGCGCCTGCGCCGCGGGATCCGCGTTCGGCGCGACGATCGACAGTTCGGGGGGCGCTTCGTCGCTGCGGAACATGCCGCGCAGGCGCTCGTCAGCCTCGTCGATCGGTCGCGCGGTGGAGGCAGGGACGATCGCGATGATCCGCGTCTTGTCCTGCGCGCCGCCACTGACGCTCGCCGCGCCCAACCCACCGATCGCGCCGAACGACCCCATGATCAGGGGCGCGAACAGGAACAGCAGGAAGATCGGGGTGAACACCGTCGCGATGAAGTCGCGGCGCGCGATCGTGAACGTCTGGCGAAGCGTCCGACGGAACCGGCTCATGCCGCGTCCTCCTTCGCGACGTCGGCATGCTGCCCAACGATCCTGACGAACGCTTCGTGCAGGCCGGGCCGCTCGATCGACAACCCCGAAATCCCGTATCCCGCGTCGATCAGTCTCACGAGCAAGCTCTCGATTCCCTCGTTCGGCAGCTCGAACCGCCAGCTATCCCCGTCCGCCACCGCATCCACCGGCAGCACGCCGCGTATCGCCGGATCGGGGCGGTGCGGCGTGTAGTGGACGCGTTGCGGCAATATGCCGCGAGCGTCCGCGACCGTGCCCTCGAAGCGTCTTTTGCCCCCGGCGATGATCGCGAGCCGGTCACACAGCCGCTCGGCATGGCTCATGATATGCGTCGAGAACAGGATCGTCGCGCCGCGGTCGCGCTCGTTGAGGATCAGCTTCTCGAGCCGCTCCTGGTTGACCGGATCGAGCCCCGAAAACGGCTCGTCGAGCACCAGCAGGTCGGGCTGGTGCACCACCGAGCCGAGCAGCTGCACCAGCTGCGCCATGCCCTTCGACAGCTTGCGGATCTTCTCGTCGACCGCATGGCCGAGTCCGGCGGCTTCCATCAGCACCACCGCACGCTCGCGGCCGGTCTTCCAGTCGAGCCCCCGGAGTGCGCCAAGAAACGCGATCGCCTCGCGTGCCTTCATCGCCGGATACAGCCCGCGCTCCTCGGGAAGATAGCCGACCCGGTCGCTCGCATCGCGCGGATTGTCGTAGCCGAGCAATGTGCGCGATCCCTCGTCGGGCTCGATGATCCCGAGCAGCATGCGCAGCGTGGTCGTCTTGCCCGCGCCGTTGGGCCCGAGCACGCCGTACACCGAGCCGCGCGGCACCATCATGTCCACCCCGTCGACCACGCGCCGATCGCCGAACCGCTTCACGATCCCGTTCGCGGTGACCGCCCATTCATCGTTCACGCGCAATCTTCCTACCGAGGGTGGCGTCGTGGTAGCGGGCGGACGTGGCGCAAGACAAGCTGGAACACAGGCTGAAGGCCAAAGCGGCGGAACTCGGCTTCGTCGCGTGCGGGATCGCGCATGCCGGCGCGGCGCCGCGTGCGGGCGAACGGCTCCACCAATGGCTGGCGGATGGGCGCCACGGCGACATGATCTGGATGGAGGAGCGCAAGCACCACCGCGAGAGTCCCGCGGGTTTGTGGCCGGAGGTTCGCAGCGTCATCGCGCTCGGCATGAGCTATGTGCCGAAGGACGATCCGCTACGGCTGGCGGACGAGGGCGGGATAGGGCGCATCTCGGTCTATGCGCAGGGCTCGGATTATCACGACGTCGTGAAGCGACAGTTGAAGGCGCTCGGCCGCTGGCTGGCAGCGGAAGCGGGGCGCGACCTGCCGCCGTTCGATCTGAAAGTGTTCGTCGACACCGCGCCGGTCATGGAAAAGCCGCTCGCCGAAGCCGCCGGGCTCGGCTGGCAAGGCAAGCACACCAATCTGGTCAGTCGCGAGCATGGCAGCTGGCTGTTCCTCGGCGCGATCTACACGACGTTGGACCTTGAACCGGACAAGGGCGGCGTCGACACCTGCGGCAGTTGCGACGCGTGCCAGACCGCGTGTCCGACCGCGGCGTTCCCGCGGCCGTACCAGCTCGATGCCCGCCGCTGCATCTCCTACCTCACGATCGAGCATGCCGGCCCGATCCCGCACGAATTCCGCGCCGCGATCGGCAACCGCATCTACGGCTGCGACGATTGCCTGGCGGTGTGCCCCTGGAACAAGTTCGCCGCCGCGGCCAACGTGAACTTGGCGTTTCATCCTCGTGCGGAGTTGGTCGCGCCCGAACTCGCCGACATCCTGGCGCTGGACGATGCGAGCTTCCGCACGGTGTTCGCAGGCTCGCCGATCAAGCGCATCGGCCGCGCCAAGATGATCCGCAATGCCTTGATGGCGGCGGGGAACAGTAGCGATCCTGGCCTCGTCGAGGCCGTCGTCGGGCTGTTGAGCGACGACTCGCCGGTCGTCCGGGGCGGGGCGATATGGGCATTGCGGCGACTGGATAGCGCGCGCTGGGGCAGCGAGCGCGGACGTCGGCTGGCGGACGAGGGCGATCAGGGCGTGCTTGGTGAGTGGGGGGCGGCCGCGGTGGATCGTGTCGTGCCTCTGGTCGATCTACCCGTGGGCGAGTAACCAAACGGGTTAATTACCTTGACATCGTCACGCTCATCTGGCACATAACGGGAACATCGAAAACTAGCGAGTCGGGCCGGGCGGTCTGGCTCTGGAGGCCGGGACGATCGGGGCGGGAGCCTTTGTCGTCGCCGGCTTTCTGCGTTTGGCGGTGCGGTGCAGGCAAGCGGGGGCGCGGCATGGGGATCAAGAGCAAGGCGACCGGGAACGCGAAGGTCGGCGGGATGGTCATCACGGGTGGGAAGAACCGGGTTCTTGTGGCCCGGAAACCCCGGGCGAAGGAATGGACACTTGAGCGGCAAGCCACGTTTCTCGAGGAATTGGCGATGACCGGCAACGTGACCACGTCTGTCGTCGTGGTGGGGATGTCGCTCGGCGGAGCCTATCACCGCCGCTCGCACGATCCTGCGTTTGCCGCAGCATGGCAGGCGGCGTTGTCGCGCGGGTATGACCGGTTGGAGGAACTGTTGTTGGCGACGTCGCTCGCCTCGCTGGATCGCGATGATGGGCGTCTTGGCGGGCAGGGCGACGACGACCAGAGCGATGGGGGTGTGGAGGCGCCCCGCAACGAGACGGTGGCGGTCGGCGACGCTGGTGCCGTGGGGGACGCTGGTGCCGTCGAAGACGTGGGTGCCGTCGAAGACGCTGGTGCCGTCGAAGACGTGGGCGGTGAAAAGATCCGGGGCGGGGCTGCGGTGCCCGGTGCGGGGCTGATCAAGCTGTCGAGCGTGACGGCGATCCAGTTCGCGCTGGCGATGCTGAACCAGCATCGCGCGCGCGAGGCACGGGGGCGCCAGTCCAGCCAGACCTGTCGGGCGACATCGGTGGAGACCGATGCCGCATTGCTGAAGCTGCTGGACTCGCTGGCGCGGCGCCAGGCGCTCGCCTCTTGACGCGCTCGGGAAGCGGCGAAGGCGATCCGGGGGCGGTCGACCCGGCGCCGGTGGCCACGGTCGAACGCGACCTGGTGGCGGAGCTGGCCGACCTGCCGGTGGTGCACCGTGCCGGGATCATGCGGAAGCTGTCGGTCGGTCAACGCAACGAGTTGCGCGATCGGTGGCGGCACTGGGCGCATGACGGGCAATATCCGCCCGAAGGCGACTGGCGGATCTGGCTGATCCGGGCGGGGCGCGGATTTGGCAAGACGCGGGCGGGCGCGGAGTGGGTGAGCCAGATCGCGCGCGACGATCCGACCGCGCGAATCGCGTTGGTCGGCGCGACGATCGACGATGTGCGGCGCGTGATGGTGCAGGGCGAGAGCGGACTGATCGCGGTGGCGCACGACAACGAGGCGCTGACGTGGCGCAGTGCGGTCGGCGAAGTGCATTTCGGCAATGGTGCGAAGGCCTATGCGTATTCGGCGGAGGCGCCGGAAGCGTTGCGTGGGCCGGAGCATGGCTGGGCGTGGTGCGACGAACTGGCGAAATGGCGCTACGGCGATCCGACCTGGGACAATCTGATGATGGGCTTGCGGCTGGGTACGGTGCCGCGCGTCCTGGTGACGACGACGCCCCGGCCGGTCGCGCTGATGCGGCGGGTGATGGCGTTGCCGGGACTGGTCGAAACGCGCGGGCGGACGCGCGACAATCCGCATCTGCCGGTGAGCTTCGTGGAGGCGATGACCGCCACGTATGCGGGGACGCGGTTGGGGCGGCAGGAGCTGGATGGCGAGCTGATCGAGGATATTGCCGGCGCTTTGTGGACGCGGGCGCTGGTGGAGTCCCGGCGGGTGGCTTTTGCACCGGAGCTGACGCGCGTCGTGGTGGGGGTGGATCCGCCGGCGGGGAGTGTCTCCGGGGGGCCTGGGGATGCTTGCGGGATCGTGGTGGTGGCGCTCGGGGTCGATGGGTTTTGCTATGTTTTGGAGGACGCCAGTGTTTCGGGTGCTTCTCCCGAGGGGTGGGCTCGAGCTGTGGCCGAATGTGCCGAACGGCACGGGGCGGATCGGGTGATCGCCGAGGCCAACCAGGGGGGGAAGATGGTGGGGAGCGTCCTTGCCGGGGCGGATCGGGCTATGCCGGTAAAGTTGGTGCATGCGTCGCTGGGGAAGGTGGCGCGGGCTGAGCCGGTGGCGGCTTTGTATGAGTGTGGGCGGGCTTGGCATGTGGGGGCGTTTCCGGACCTGGAGGATGAGCTTTGCGGGCTGATCGCGGGCGGGGGGTATGAGGGGCCGGGGCGGTCGCCGGATCGGGCCGATGCGCTGGTTTGGGCGATGACCGAGGTGATGCTGGGGCCGCGGGCTCGGGTCTCGGTGCGGGTTTTGTAGGGGTGGCCCTCTCCCCGACGGGGAGAGGGAGGGAGGAGCTCTTGCGACGGGAGGGTGAGGGGCTTTGGGGCGGGTGTCCCGAGCCTCACTCCCCTCTCCCTCCCACGCGCAAGGGCGCGCGGGCCCCTCCCTCCCCCCGTAGGGGCGAGGGAATTTCAGGAGAACATCATGAAATTGTTCGGGTGGAAATCCGGGCGCGATGAGTCGCGGCCGGTGTTGTCTCGGTCTGCGGCGGCCGGATTTGGGGGCGCGATCGGGGGTTCGGCGTTTGGCGAGTGGCCGCGGAGTTATGAGGCGCAGGTGCGCGAGGCGTATCTCGATAATCCGATTGCGCAGCGGGCGGTCAAGTTGGTGGTGGAGGGGCTGGGGAGTGCGCCGATCGTCGCGTCGGATCCGGCGTTGCTGGCGCTGGCGACGGTGCGGTCGGGTGGGCAGACGCTGATCGAGACGGTGGCAGCGCATCTGATGCTGCACGGCAATGCGTATGTGCAGGTTTTGCGCGACGTAGATGGGGGCGCGGCCGAGCTTTATGCGCTGCGACCCGAGCGGGTGACGGTCGAGCCGGATGCCAGTGGGTGGCCGGCTGCTTATCGGTACCGGGTTGGGGAGCGGGTGGCGCGGCTGCATGCCGATCCGGTGCGGCCCGAAGTGATCCACCTGAAGAGCTTCAATCCGGTGGATGATCATTATGGGTTGGGGTGCCTGGGGGCGGCTTCTGGGGCCGTGGCGATCCACAATGCGGCGGCGCGGTGGAACAAGGCTTTGCTGGATAACGCGGCGCGGCCTTCGGGGGCGTTGATGTACGATCCGAAGGACGGCGCGACGCTGTCGACCGAGCAGTTCGAGCGGTTGCGGGGCGAGCTGGAGGCGTCGTTCTCGGGGGCGGGGAATGCGGGGCGGCCGATGCTGCTGGAGGGGGGGCTGAGGTGGCAGGCGTTGAGCCTGTCGCCGGCGGACATGGATTTCGTGGGGACGAAGGCGGCGGCGGCGCGGGAGATCGCGTTGGCGTTCGGGGTGCCGCCGATGCTGCTCGGGCTGACGGGGGACAATAGCTACGCGAATTACCGCGAGGCCAATCGGGCGCTGTGGCGGCTGGCGATCTTGCCGCTGGCGACCGCGGTGCTGGGTGGGATCGCGCAGGGGCTGGCCGGGTGGTTCGAGGGGGCGTCGATCTCGGTCGATCTCGACCGGGTGCCGGCGCTGGCGGAGGATCGCGAGCGGCTTTGGGGGATGGTGAGCGGGGCTGGCTTTCTCAGCGATGCGGAGAAGCGGGCGTTGCTCGAGATTCAGGAGGTGGTCTGATGGATGGGGCGGTTTTGGCGCAGTTGATGCGGCAGGGGGCTGAGCGGGGCGTCGACCTGGTGACGTTGCGGGCGATCGTGGAGGAGGCGGGGGAATTGGGGGCGGCTCGGGCCTTGGCGCGGGTGGCGTTGAGTGACGAGCGGGCTCGGGAGGATGTGGCGGAGTTGCGCGAGCTGCTGGCGGCCTGGCGCGATGCGAAGCGGTCGGTTTGGAAGGCTGTGGTGGGGTGGATCGCGCGGCTGGCGATGGCGCTGATGCTGGCGGGGCTGGCGGTTAAGCTGGGGTTTGCCGCGTGGTTGAAGTGAGCGGCGCGGGGACGGTGACGTTCGCGGGGTATGCGGCGGTGTTCGATGTTGTCGATCGGGCGGGGGATGTGATGCGGCGGGGGGCTTTTTCCGGGGCCGGGTTGGTGCCTTTGTTGTGGCAGCATCGGGGTGTGGCGGTTGGGTCCTTGTCCGTCGTTGCGGAGGATGCGCGGGGGTTGCGGGTCGAGGGGGTGGTAGCGGACCTGGAGCTGGCTGGGCTGGTGCGGTCTGGGGCGGTGGCTGGGTTGTCGGTTGGGTATCGGGCTTTGCGCGTGCGGCAGGGGGTGCGGCGGGAGTTGCTGGCGGTGGACCTGGTGGAGGTTAGTCTGGTGGCGGTGCCTATGCAGGCTTTGGCTCGGGTCGAGGTCATTCCTTAGCGGCTTGTCCCTCTCCCTGTCGGGGAGAGGGCGGGAGGAGCTTTTGCGACGGAAGGGTGAGGGGTTTTGGGGCGGGGGTTCCGTGCCTCACTCCCCTCTCCCTCCCACGCGCAAGGGCGCGCGGGCCCCTCCCTCTCCCCGGAGGGGCGAGGGGATTTTCGAGTTTCATTGGGCGTCCTGCGGGGCGCCTTTTTTCGTTTCATGCGAGGAGATGGACATGAGTGTTGTTGACCGGCCGGTATTGGCGGGGGCTTCCCCCTTGGCGCAGAATGCGGCGTTTGCGGGGTTCGTTCGGACCGGCGCTACGCTGGAGATGAAGGCTTTTACCGGGGTTACGGGGGATGCCGGCGGGTTTGCGGTGCCGCGGGAGATCGATGCTCAGATCGATACGTTGCTGAAGGCGGTGTCGCCGATCCGGTCGATCGCCAATGTCGTGAAGGTTGGCTCGGCTGGGTATCGGAAGCTGGTGACGACCGGGGGTACGCCATCCGGTTGGGCGGCGGAGAATGCGGCGCGACCGGAGACCGCTTCGCCGGTGTTCGTCGAGATCGCGCCGCCTACCGGCGAGCTGTATGCCAATCCTTCGGCTAGCCAGGCGATGCTCGACGATGCGGCGTTCGATGTCGAGGAGTGGCTGGCGGGCGAGATCGCGATGGAGTTTGCGAAGGCCGAGGGGGCGGCGTTCGTGTCGGGTTCCGGTGTGTCGCGGCCGAAGGGGTTTCTGACGTCGGCTACTGCGGCGACTGCGGATGGGGTTCGGGCTTTCGGGACCTTGCAGTATCTGGCGAGCGGGACCGCGGGGGACTTTTCGGCGAACCCGCAGGAGCGGTTGATCGATCTGGTCCAGTCTTTGCGCGGGCCTTATCGCCAGGGTGCGAGCTTCGTGATGAATGCAGCGACGCTGGCGCGAATCCGGAAGTTCAAGACGACGGATGGGGCGTTCGTTTGGGCGCCGAGCCTGGCGGCTGGGGTGCCGGCTACGCTGCTGGGGTATCCGGTGGTGGAGGCCGAGGACATGCCGGATATCGCCGCCAATGCGCTGGCGATCGCGTTCGGGAATTTCCGGGCGGGGTATATCATCGCCGAGCGGACGGAGACGGGGATCCTGCGCGATCCGTATTCGAACAAGCCTTTCGTGAACTTCTACGCGACCAAGCGGGTCGGTGGGTGCGTGACGAATTCCGAGGCTATCAAGTTGATGAAGTTCTCGGTGGCTTGAGCTGTCCCTCTCCCCGTCGGGGAGAGGGAAGGAGGAGCACTTGCGACGGGAGGGTGAGGGGGAGTTGGGGCGGGGGTTCCGAGCCTCACTCCCCTCTCCCTCCCACGCGCAAGGGCGCGCGGGCCCCTCCCTCTCCCCGGAGGGGCGAGGGAAATAGGAGAAATTCCATGGGTGGGTCGGCGATTTCTGCCGGGGTGATCGCTGAGGTGGTCGTCGCGGCTAGGGCTTTGTTGCGGGTGGAGACGGGGGAGGATTTGGTGCTCTCGCGGTTGGCGTCGACGGCTTTGCTGCTGGGGGAAGCGTTTCTCGGGGCGGCGGTGATCGTGCGGCCGTTCGAGGATGTGGTGACCAGTGCGGCGGGGTGGCGGCGGTTGTTGGTTGCGCCGGTTACCGTGATTTCCGGGCTGACCGGGTTGCCTGGCGAGGGGGCGCCGTTCGTGTTGGCGGTCGGGGCGTATGCGGTCGATATCGATGCGGATGGGGTCGGGTGGGTTCGGGTTCTCGCCGCGGGATCGGCTGGGCGGGTGGCTGTCGCGTATTCGGCTGGGCTGGCCGTGAGTTTCGAGGCGGTGCCGCCGCCGATCGCGCAGGGGGTGGCGATGCTGGTCGCGCATCTGTTCGATCACCGGGAGAGCGACGTCGCGCCGCCGGCGGCGGTGGCGGCTTTGTGGCGGCCTTATCGGCGGATGCGCCTTGGTTTGGCGGTGCATTCGTGAGTGGGCGGGTGGTCTTGCAGGCGGCGATCGTGGCTCGGCTGAATGCTGTGCTGGACGTGAGCGTGTTCGATGCGCCGCCGGTGCGCGGGGGGCTGCCGTATGCGGTGGTCGACGAGCCGGTGCTGTCGGACTGGAGCACGAAGACTTGGGTCGGGCGCGAGGGACGCGTTCTGGTGACGCTGTTCGATGGGGGGGAGCGGCCGGTTCGGGCGCGTTCCTTGCTGGCTGCGGCGGAGGAGGGGTTGGAGGCGCTGCCGCCCGATCTTGGTGAGGGGTGGCGGGTGGTTCGGCTGGCGCTGGTGCGGTCCCGGGTGCTGCGGGTCGGGGATCGGTGGCGGGGGACGTCGGAGTTTCTGGTGCGGATGTACCGCGAGAGCTGAGGGAGATCGACATGGCGGTGGAGAAGGGGAGTGCGTTCCTGCTGAAGGTGGGGAACGGGGCGGTGCCGGTGGTCTATGCGACGGTGGCGGGGCTGCGGACGACGCAGATGTCGGTGAATGGGGAGGCTATCGTTGTCACGACGAAGGACTCTGGCGGGTGGCGGCAGCTGCTGTCTGGGGCTGGGGTTCGGAGTGTTTCGGTTTCGGGGGCTGGGGTTTTTACCGGGTCTGTCGCCGAGTTGCGGGTGAAGGCTAGCGCGCTGACCGGCGTGCTCGATGACTATCGGCTGGCGTTCGAGGGGGGCGATACGATGACGGGGAAGTTCCTGGTGTCGCGGCTGGACTATGCCGGGGATTTCAATGGGGAGCGGTCTTATACGCTTAGCCTGGAGAGTTCCGGGGCTGTTGTTGTGGCTTAACTTTCCCTCTCCCTGTCGGGGAGAGGGAAGGAGGAGCTGCTTGGCGACGGGTGGGTGAGGGGCTTTGAGGCGGGAGTTCCGTGCCTCACTTCCCTCTCCCTCCCACGCGCAAGGGCGTGCGGGCCCCTCCCTCTCCCCGGAGGGGCGAGGGAATTTTTGGAGATTTCTCATGGGTGATTTGGCGAATTCGGTTCGGGGGGAGGGGTCTCTTCGGGTTGGGGGGGAGACTCTTGTTTTGCGGCCTAGCTTTGCGGCGCTTGTCGCAGCGGAAAGCGAGTTGGGGCCATTGTTTGGGCTCGTCGAACGCGCGGCGGAGGGGAAGCTTGGGATCGGGGAGATGGTGGGGCTGTTCTGGCATTGCCTGCGCGAGTGTCCCGAGGGGGTTACGCGGGAGCGGTTGGGAGAGGCTGTCGTCGAGGCGGGGCTGGCGGCGGTGACGCCGGTTTTGCGGGGGCTGTTGCGGCAGATTCTGGCGGGGAAGTGACTTTCGCCGATAGTGCCGGGCGGTTGGCCGGGTTTGCGGGGGCGGTGCTGGGGTGGGCGCCGGAGGTGTTCTGGCAGGCTACGCCGGCGGAATTGGCGGGGGTTGTGGGGGCTTTAGTGGGCGACGTGCAGACGCCGCCGGATGCTTCGACGATCGCGCGGTTGAAGGGGGCTTTTCCTGATGGATGATCTTGATGCGGCTTTGGTGAGCGTCCGGGCGGATACGAGCGGGTTCTCGCGCGACGTCGAGGCGATGCGGGGGGAGTTGGAGGGGGTGCTGGGCGCTGGGGCGGAGCGGGCTGCGCTTCGGTTGGAGGCGGGGCTGTTGCGCGCGGTTCGGTCGGGCAAGCTCGGGTTCGAGGAGCTGAAGGGGGTGGCTCTGTCGGCGCTGGATGCGATTGCGTCGGCGGCGCTGAAGGCTGGGGTGCAGTCGGTGTTGAGTGGTGGGGGTTTGAGTGGGGCGCTGGCCGGATTGGTCGGTGGGCTGCCGGGGCGGGCGACCGGCGGGCCGGTGTCTCCGGGGCGGGCTTATGTCGTGGGGGAGCGGGGGGCGGAGGTTTTCGTGCCTACCTCCAGCGGGCGGGTCGAGACTGGTTCCGGTGGTGGAGTTCGCGAGGTTCGGGTGGCGATCACGGTGAATGCTGCCGCGGGCAGTGCGCCTGGGGTGTTGGCGCAGTCGGGGCGGCAGGTGGCGAGAGCAGTGAAGGCGGCTTTGGCTAGCGAATAGTCCCTCTCCCCGTCGGGGAGAGGGAAGGAGGAGCTCTTGCGACGGGAGGGTGAGGGGCTTTGGGATCAGCGTCCCGAGCCTCACTGCCCCTCTCCCTCCCACGCGCAAGGGCGCGCGGGCCCCTCCCTCTCCCCGGAGGGGCGAGGGAAAGTTGGAGGATCTTATGGCGCATTGGCTTTGCTCGGGGCGGAGTGTGCAGGTCGAGGGGCTTGTTTCTCGGTTCGACCCTCGGTTCTGGACGGTGGATTTTCCTCGGCCGATGATGGCTTCGGTTGTGACTGTCGGCCCTGACGCGCTGCGGGTGGATGCGGTGTTTTATAGGGCGGATGATCTGGCCGGAGTGATCTGGGAGGCGGTGGATCGGTTCGATCATCCTTTGCTCAAGTATGAGACTTCGCGCGATTTTCGGGACTGTCGGCTGCGGTTTCGGTGGCGTTCAAGCGGCGTGATGGCGTTGGATGCCATTAACGGCCCGACCTTGACGATCGAGGGGCGGAATGCGGCGGGGGTGGCTCGGTCCTGGTATGTGCGATTGTGGAATTATGCGGTCGGGACGCCGGAGGATGCGGTCGTTTCGCTCGATTTCGGGGCGATGGTCGGTGGGTTCGACCTGCCCGAGGATAGCGATCCGGTGTGGGCGGGGGATATCGACCGGATGTTCGTGTCGGTGGTGCCGCCGGAATATTCCAAGGTCGATGTTCCGCTGGCTGCGCCGCGCGAGGGGTGGGTCGAGTGGACCGATCTCGTCTGCGAGGGGCCGGGGTCGGTGCTGGCGATCGGCGATGCCGTCGTGCCCGAGCACGGGGTTCGGATCGCGGGCGGGTATGACGACAGTTATAATCTGACGCCGGCGCGGTTGCTGCGGAATGCGCTGCATCTCGGGTATCGGGGGAGCATCACGCAGTATGTCGGGATGAGCCATTATTTCCCGCTCGAGGGGGCAGGGGGCGGGCTCTTTGTGTCGGCGGCGGGGGGCGTTTTGAACGTCGCTTGCGCGGCCTGGCACCGGGATTTTGCGGCGCGGGCGAAGGCGCTCGGGTTCGATGTGATCTGGTCGCTGAGTTACGAGCTGTTCGACGCGCATTGCTGGAACGACTGGAAGCAGCGGGCGGCCGATGGCTCGCCGGCGCTGACGGGGTGGGAGCCGCCTTCGACGTTGCTGTCGCCGGCGCATGGCGGGGCGATGGGCTATCTCCAGGCGGTCGCGCGCGCTTTCATGGCGATTGCGGTGGCGGCGGGGTTGGCGGCGAAGTTCCAGGTCGGCGAGCCGTGGTGGTGGGTGATGCCGGACGGGCGGCCGTGCTTTTACGACGCGAGCGCGGTGGCGGCGTTTGCGCCGGTCGAGATGGCGAGCATTCGGCGGTCGAAGACGCCTGCGCAGATCGCAACGCTGGATGCGGCGGGGGTTTGTCTGGCGTCGTCGACTACGGCGCTGGTGACGGCTGCTAAAGGGGCCGCGCCAGGCTGCGTGTCGCATCTGTTGACGTATTTGCCGACCGTGCTGGAGGCGAAGGCGCCGGAGGCCAAGCGGGCGAACATGCCTGTGGGGTGGGCGAGCCCCGCCTTCGATGTGCTGCAGCTTGAGGATTACGACTGGGTGACGGCGGGGGATTCTGCGTCGTCCGCCGAGGGCGTAGCGGTGGCGTTCGCGCGGCTAGGGTATCCGGTGGAAAGGCAACATTATCTTTCGGGGTTCGTGTTGAAGCCAGATCAAGCCGTGCAGTGGGGGCTGATCGAGGCGGCGGCCGCGGTAGCTCGGGCGCGGGGGGTGGCGGAGACGTTCCTCTGGGCGCTGCCGCAGGTGATGCGGGATGGGTTCGTGCATTTCGATACGGAACAGGAGGATGCCGTGGATGCGTTCGATGACGTGCTGTTTCCATTGGAACTGGGGCGCGAGGCTGAGGTGGCGCCTGAGTTTTCGACCGCGATCCTGACGAGTGCCGGGGGGCGGGAGGCGCGCAATGCGGCCTGGGCGGAGGCTCGGACGTCGTATGATGTCGGGCCGGGGTTGCGGAGCGAGGCGGATATCGGTGTGCTGCTCGCGTTCTTTCGGGCGCGGATGGGGGCGGCGCGGGGGTTTCGGTTGCGGGATCCTTTCGACTTCGACGCGGTGGGGGAGGTCGTCGGGGTTGGCGATGGGGTCTTGCGGCGGTTTGCCTTGGTGAAGTCGTATGGTGCGATGGAGCGGCGGATTACTCGGCCGGTTGGGGGGAGTGTTTCGGTGGCTTTGGGGGGCGTTGGAACCTCCGCGTTTTCCTTGGAGGCTGGGGGGTGGGTGGTGCTGGACGTGGCGCCTGCTGTCGGGGTGGTGGTGACGGCCGAGTTTGCTTTCGATGTGCCGGTTCGGTTTGCTGAGGATCGGTTGAGCGTGGCGCGGGCTACGTTTCTGGCTGGGGTGGCGGCGAGTGTGCCTTTGGTTGAGGTGCGGGAGGCTTAGTTTTCCTCTCCCTGCGGGGAGAGGGAGGGAGGAGCCGCTTGGCGACGGAAGGGTGAGGAGTGGTTGGGATTTGTGTTCCTAGCCTCACTCCCCTCTCCCTCCCACGCGCAAGGGCGCGCGGGCCCCTCCCTCTCCCCGCAGGGGCGAGGGTTCTCTTGGAAGGGAGACGCTCATGTTTTTGGATGCTGAGCTGGCGACGATCGCGTTGTGCTGGCGGATCGAGCGACGGGATGGGGTGGCGGTGGGCTTGACCGCGCATGACCGGGATCTGGTGGTGGACGGGCTGGTGCACCGGGCTGCGCCGGGGATGACGCCTTCGGCGATCCAGCGGGCCGACGGGCTTGAGGCGGATACTATGGATGTGGCGGGGGCTTTGACGTCTGCCGCTATCGGGGAGCGGGATTTGCTGGCGGGGCGCTGGGATGGGGCTCGGGTGGTGCTGTTTGCTGTGGACTGGACCGATCCGGCTTCTCGGGTGGAACTCGGGGAGGGCGTGATCGGGGCGGTCGAGCTGGGGGACGACGGGTTCACGGCCGAGTTGCGGGGGGCGAGTGCGGCACTGGATCGGGCGGTGGTGGAGGAGACTTCGCCGGAATGTCGGGCGGAGCTGGGGGATCGGCGGTGTCGGGCGGCGATGGCGGGGCGGCGGCGGTTTGCCCGGGTGGTCGCGTGCGTGGGGGCGGTGGTGACGCTGGACTCGAGCGCGGAGGGGCTTGGGGGTGGGCTGTTGCGCTGGTTCGGGGGGGCGAACTGTGGATTGGAGAGCGCTGTCGCTCGGGGTACCGGGGTGGCGGTTACTTTGCGGGCGGTGCCTTCGTTCGTCGTGGAGGCGGGGGTGTTGGTCGAGGTCGTCGAGGGGTGTGACAAGAGTCTGGCCACGTGTGCGGGGCGGTTCGGGAATGCGGTAAACTTTCGGGGGGAGCCGTATCTGCCGGGGATCGATCTGCTGACGCGGTATCCTGGGGCTTGAGCCGGGTTGCGGACGCCGCCGTCGCGGCGGTGGGGACTCGGTTTCGGTTGCATGGGCGGGGGGCGGACGGGCTCGATTGTGTCGGGCTGGTCGCGTTGGCACTTCGGGCTGGCGGTTATCTCGGCGAAGTTCCGAGCGGGTATGCGCTGCGGGGTGGCGATTGGGGTTTGCTTGATCGGGTGCTGGTGCGGGTTGCCGAGGCCGAGGCGGGCGACGTGCTGTTGATGGCGGCGGGGCCGGGACAGCTTCATCTTGGGATCAGGACCGTGGGCGGGTTCGTTCATGCGGACGCGGGGTTGCGGCGCGTGGTGGAGCGGCCGGGGATGCCGCCCTGGCCTCTGATCGGTGTGTGGCGGATGGGGGTGTGACATGGCGACCTTGGTATTGACGGCCGTGGGGAGCGCGGTGGGCGGGCCGATCGGGGGCGCGATCGGCGCGTTGATCGGGCAATCGGTGGATCATGCGCTGTTCGGGCCGAAGCGGCGGGAGGGGCCGCGGCTGGTCGAACTGGCGGTGCAGACTTCGTCTTATGGCGCGCAGATTCCGAAATTGTTCGGCACCATGCGCGTGGCGGGGACGGTGATCTGGGCGACCGACCTGATTGAGAGTCGGGCCTCGTCTCGCTCGGGCAAAGGGCAGCCAAGTACGTCCACCTACTCCTATGCGGCGTCTTTTGCGGTGCTGTTGTCGGCTCGGGCTATCCTTGGCGTTGGGCGGATATGGGCCGAGGGGAAACTGCTGCGGGGGGCGGCTGGGGACTTCAAGACGGCGACCGGGTTTCGGTTGCACCTTGGGGGTGAGGATCAGGCGGTGGATCCGTTGATCGCTTCGGCTGAGGGGGCGGCGACGCCGGCGTATCGGGGGGCGGCCTATGCGGTGTTCGAGATGTTGCAGCTGGCGGATTTCGGGAATCGGATTCCTTCGCTGACGTTCGAGGTGATTGCGGACGAGGGTCCGGTGCTGGTGTCGACGATCGCGAAGGTGCTGGCGGGGGAGGTTTCGGGGACGGCGGCGCTGGCGGTGGGCGGGTTCGCGGCGTCCGGCGGGAGCGTTCGGGCGGTGCTGGAGATGCTGGGGCAGGCTGGTGGGGCATGGTTTGCGCCTTCCGGAGCCGGGTTGGTGATGCGGGATGCGGCGGCGACTACCGTTGTCGTGGCGGACGAGGGGTTTGCGGTTGAGGGGAGGGGCGTGCGGCGGGCTCGGGCTGTGGCGGCGATCGAGACGGTGCCGCGGACGATGACGGTTGGGTATTATGATGCGGCGCGGGATTATCAGGCGGGCGTGCAGCGGGCGCGGCGGCCGGGGGCTGGCGTGCGTGACGATCGCGTCGAGGTGCCGGCGGTGCTGGAGGCGGGCGCGGCGAAGACTGTGGCGGAGGCCATGTTGGCGCGGGCTGAGGCTGGGCGGGTGCGGCGGACGATCGCGGCGGGATTCGGGGCGATGGCGATCGCGCCGGGGGCTTGCGTGACGATCGCCGGCGAGGGCGGCGTCTGGCGGGTCGCCGACGTCAGTATCGAGGGGATGGTGACGACGCTGGGGCTGGTGCCGCTGGTGGCGGCGTCGTTGCCGGCGACTGCGACAAGCGGGCGGGTTTCGGGGGCGGTGGATGCGGTCGTCGGCGTGACGATCGTGCGGGCGTTCGAGGTCCCGGGGCTCGAGGAAGCGCCGTTGAGCGCGCCGCGGATGACGGTGGTTGCGGCCGGTACGGGGGCGGCGTGGCGGCAGGCGGCTCTGCTGTACAGCGTCGACGATGGGGTGAGTTGGGTGGCGGCCGGAGTGACGGCTGCGCCTGGGGTGCTTGGGACGATCGCGGTTGTTGCACCGGGGGCGCCGGCTTCGCTGGTCGATCTGCGTGGGGCGTTCGAGGTGGTCCTTGCGCATGCGGAGATGGAGCTGGGGGACGCGGATGCGGCGGCGCTCGATCGGGGTGTGAATTTGGCTCTGCTGGGGGACGAGCTGGTTCAGTTCGGGCGGGCGGAACCGCTGGGTGGCGCGCGGTGGCGATTGAGCGGGTTGCTGCGGGGGCGGCGGGGAACCGAGGCTGCGACTGGCGCGCAAATGACTGGGGATCGGTTCGTGTTGCTCGAGGTGGGGGCGGCTCGGGCGTTCGACTTGCCGGTGTCGGTGCTGGGGCGCGAGGTTCGCGTGATCGCGTCCGGAGTCGGCGATGATGCGCCGGTCGAGACGCGGTGCGTGATGCGCGGGGCTTCGGTGGTGCCGCCTTCGCCGGTGCATCTGCGATTTGCGAGCGAAGCCGATGGTAGTGCCACGGTACGCTGGACGCGGCGGAGCAGGGCAGGGTGGCGCTGGAGCGACGGGGTCGATGCGCCGCTGGCCGAAGAGGTCGAGGCGTACCGGGTGACCGTGACGGCCGGCGGAACTTCGCGCGATGTCGATGTGGCGGAACCCTTTGTCTCGGTGACGGCGGCGGAACGCGTCGGTTCCGTGAGCATCGCAGTTCGGCAGCGCGGCGTGTTCGGGGAGTCGCTCGCGGCCAACCTGATCGTACCGGCGTGATTCACCAACGGGGGAACGAATTATGAGCGACGACCGCACAGCGCGTCTGGCATTGCCGTTGTTGCAGCCTGGCCAGGCGCAAAAGGAAGCGACGCATAACGAGGCGCTGACATTGTTGGATCTCGCGGTGCAGGCGAGCGTAACGGCGGTGGGAACCAATGTGCCGCCCGCCGCACCGACCGCGGGCAGCGCGTGGATCGTCGGGACCGCGCCCACCGGTGGCTGGGCGGGGCAGGCGCGAGCGATCGCCGGGTGGACGGCAAGCGGGTGGCGTTTCCTGGTGCCGCGCGACGGCATGACGGTGTGGAGCATCGCCGATGGACAGTCGGCGCGGTTCGGTGCGGGCGCGTGGACGCTGGGGGTACTGGCCGGAACCAAGGTCTCGATCGGCGGAGTCGACGTGGTGGGTTCGCGTCGTCCGGCGGTTCCCGACCCGACCGGCGGCACCGTCGTCGACGTGCAGTCGAGAGCGACGATTGGTGCCATATTGGCAGCATTGCGGGGGCACGGATTGATTTCCGTCTAGAACACCCTGAAAACTGTGTCGTTCCAGCAACACTTCTAACTTTTGTCAGCTTGCGTGGAAACAAGCCCGAGGATAGGGAGTTTGCGATGTCCGTGTGACACTCATGAAAGGGGATTTATATGCGGAAGCTTGCCGTCGTTCTGGCACTCGCCTCCACCGCACTTGCCACTCCCGCCCTCGCCCGCGACAAGTCGTGGTACGTTGGCGTCGAAGGCGGTGCGATGATCGTTGAAGATATCGATTATGATATCGGCAACCTGAATAAGGCCGGTTCGGTCGATCATGACTATGGTTATGACGTCGATGCGGTCATGGGCTACGACTTTGGTGGTTTCCGTCTGGAAACCGAAGTCGGCTACCGTAAGGCAACCGTGGACGGCTACTCGTCGTCGACGACCACGCCTGTGTTCGGTGCAACCGGCGTTCGTGGCAACGCGGGTGCAGGTAACTACGACTACGCTGGTGGTTCGTCGTCGGCGCTCAGCTTCATGCTGAACGGCCTTCTGGACTTCGGTCCGGACGATGGCATCCAGGGCTTCGTCGGCGGTGGTGTTGGTGTTGCTCGCGTCAAGGCGCAGTACGCTCTCAACAACAACGGCGACTTCCTGAACGACTCGGACACCGTGTTCGCGTATCAGGGCCTGGCCGGTATCCGCGCACCGCTGACCGACCACATCGACGCGACGCTGAAGTATCGTTTCTTCAACGCCGAGAACGTCAAGCTGGTCGACGTTTCGAACCGCGTGTTCGACGGTCGCTATCGTTCGCACAGCATCCTTGGTGGTGTGACGTACAACTTCGGCGAGCCTGCTGCTCCGCCGCCGCCGCCGCCGCCGCCGCCGCCTGAGCCAGTCGCTCCTCCTCCGCCGCCTGCGCCGGTCGAAGTCGTCTGCTCGCCTGGTCCGTTCATCGTGTTCTTCGAATGGGACAAGTCGGACATCACGCCTGAGGCAGCGTCGATCCTCGACAACGCCGTCACGCAGTACCAGTCGTGCGGCAACGCACAGGTCATGCTGGCAGGTCACGCTGATAAGTCGGGTTCGGCATCGTACAACGTCGGTCTGTCGCAGCGCCGCGCAGATGGCGTGAAGGCATACCTGTCTTCGCATGCCATCCCGGACAGCGTCATCTCGACGGAAGCATTCGGCGAGAGCCGTCCGCGCGTCGAGACCGCCGATGGCGTTCGCGAAGTGCAGAACCGTCGCGTGGAAGTCACCTACGGTCCGGGTTCGGGCCAGTAAGACTTTCACCAACCGGCTCTCGGGTCGGTTACGGAATGAAGATCGGGGAGGTCGGCGCAAGCTGGCCTCCCTTTTCTTTTGTGCTTCGCGGGGGGCCAATCGCGAAAGTTCGTGGATTGGGCGAGTGTCGATTTTGTTCGCGCGGAGGCGCGGAGCCGCGGAGAGTAAGGGCGGAGATAAATCGTTCCGGGTAAGCGCATCCGCGGATGCGGCTTTGGATGATCGGCTTCGCCAAGGCGGGGCGATGGCGGAACGCGCTAACCAAGCCGGCTTCTTACTCTCCGCGGCTCCGCGCCTCCGCGCGAACAAAATCAACGCCTGGCCTTTCGCGACGGCGGTGTTTGGCGGAACGGCGATGTATTCACGCAAAGGCGCAAGGCGCGAAGAGGGTTTGCCGGTGGCGGCGTTGGTCGCCTTCTCATGGGATTTTTCAGTACTGTCGCGAGGGCGGCAGGCGCAGCGCTTGGCTGGGGCCGACATCTTTGCGCCTTCGCGCCTTCGCGTAAACACATCTATCGACGCTTCACCGTGGCGGCTCGCGACTATAGTGAGAGCGGACTTAGCGAGGAGATGCAGATGAAACCGCTGATCGGAAGGGACACGCGGCTGTGCATGTCGTTGTCGGCGCGACCGGGGAATTTCGGATCGCGGTTTCATAACCGGCTCTACGAGCTAATCGGGCTCGATTTCGTCTACAAGTCGTTCTCGACCACCGACCTGGAAGCGGCGATCGGCGGGATCAGGGCGCTCGATATACGCGGGTGCGCGATCTCGATGCCGTTCAAGGAGGCGGTGATCACGCTGCTCGACGGATTGGCGCAGTCGGCGAGCGCGATCGACAGCGTGAATACGATCGTCAACGATGACAGCGTGCTTACCGGGCACAACACCGATTACGGCGCGGTCGTCGATCTGGTTGCGGATCTCGATCGAGCGATGCCGTTCGTGGTGCAGGGATCCGGCGGAATGGCGAAGGCGGTCGCGGCCGCGCTAGGCGACAGTGGTTTTCGCGGGGGCACCGTCGTCGCTCGAAACGAGGCGACCGGGCGCGCGATCGCGGATCGCTATGGTTTTGCCTGGACGGCGGAACCTGAAGGTGAGGGGGCGTTGCTCGTCAACGCCACGCCGTGCGGGATGGTTGGGCCGGATGCCGACGTACTGGCCTTTCCACAGGCGATGATCGCGGCCTGCACCGTAGCGTTCGACGTGGTGCAATATCCGGTCGCGACGCCGTTTCTGAAAGCTGCGGGCGAGGCGGGCAAGCGTTGCATCACCGGGGCGGAGGTGGCCACGCTCCAGGCGTTGCAGCAGTTCGTGCTGTATACGGGCGTGACGCCGTCACCGGCTCAGGTAACGGACGCTGCGGACTGGGCTCGCGCGCATCCGTGAGCGAGTCAACCGGTCGACGTTTCCGTTAGCGCAGTGGCCAGCCAGGGCGGAACGATCGCGTCGCCAAGTGCCTCGACGCGGCGATGCTCTACCATCAGGCTGAGTTCGGGATAGGTCACGCGTGTCCGTCCGCTTGGTTCGGTGAACGGCGCGACGATCAGCCTGCGGTTGACCTTCGAGCGGTGGTGCATCCGCGCGGTGTTCTCCTGGCCGACGTAACACCCCTTGGTGAAACTCACGCCATTCAGTTCGCGCGCGTTGCATTCGAGCCAAAGCGTCTCGCCCGCGCCGAGTTCGCCGGCGCCTTCGGTCACGCCGAGCGACAGTCGGTGCGCGTGCCAGTCGGTTGCCGGCTCGGCGGGCGGTCCCAGCCACCGGCGGCCCAGGTCCGCAAGGCGAGGGTCGGGGACACCGCGATCGCCTTTCGGTGCCCAATGGACTGCGAGATCGTCGAGCGCGAATGTGATCGCGCGGCGCAGGCGGTAGAGCGAAAGGCGCTTCGTCAACGCGTCGGCTTGCGCGGCCTCGACGTCGATCAGCACGTCGGTGCCATCGGCCCACAGGATGAAGTCGAACAACACCTTGCCTTGCGGCGACAGCAACGCCGCCCAGGCGGGCGCGTCTGGCGTGAGCAGCGCCGTGTCGGCGGTGACCAGCCCCTGCAGGAAGCCGCGTACGTCTTCGCCGGCGACGCGGATCACGCTGCGGTCGGCGAGCATCGTTCCGGGGAGATCAGTGTTCATCCGTACCACCTAGTGCGTGCGCGGCGATTTCCAACCAAGGGATGATCCCGACCGAAGGCCGCATCCGCCCATGCGACGAAAACCCGCGTCCGTCCGTCTGGCGTCGGGGCACGTCCGCCGATAGGAAGGCGGCATGACCGACCGCCTCACGATCCGCCGCCCCGATGACTGGCACGTCCACCTGCGCGATGGCGCGATGCTGGAGGCGGTCGCGGAGCATACCGCACGGCAGTTTGCGCGGGCCATCATCATGCCGAACCTGACCCCGCCGGTGACCTCGATTGAGGCCGCTAAGGCGTATCGGGGTCGGATCATGGCGGCGGTTGGCGATGCTGCGTTCACGCCGCTGATGACGTGCTACCTCACCGACGGCACCGATCCGGCCGAGCTCGAACGTGGCTACGTCGAGGGCGTGTTCACCGCGTGCAAGCTGTACCCCGCGCACGCCACGACCAACTCCGCGCACGGTGTTACCGACATTCGCGCGCTGACCGGGGTGCTGGAGACGTTGCAGCGGATTGGCATGCCGCTGCTGATCCACGGCGAGGTGACCGACAAGTCGATCGACATCTTCGACCGCGAGGCGGTGTTCGTCGAGCGCGTGCTGACGCCGCTGGTGCGCGACTATCCGGGGCTGAAGATCGTGTTGGAGCATATCACGACGGCCGAGGCGGCTGCGTTCGTGGCCGAGGTGGATCACCCAATCGCGGCGACGATCACGCCGCAGCATCTGCTGATCAACCGCAACGCGCTGTTCGACGGTGGGCTTCGTCCGCACGCCTATTGCCTGCCCGTGTTGAAGCGCGAGACGCATCGGCAGGCGGTGCGGCGCGCGGCGGTGTCGGGGTCGCCGCGCTTCTTCCTGGGGACGGACAGCGCGCCGCATGTCGTAGGTGCAAAGGAATCCGGGTGTGGGTGCGCGGGAATCTTCAACGCACCGTTCGCGCTGGAGGCGTATCTGCGCGTGTTCGACGAGGAGGGGGCGCTCGACAAGTTCGAGGGGTTCGCGTCGGAGCATGGCGCGCGGTTCTACGGGCTGCCGTTGAACGAGGGGACGGTGACGTTGGTGCGTGGCGACGTCGAGGTGCCAGCTTCGATTGGCGCGGGGGATACGGCGGTGGTGCCGTTTCTGGCGGGGACCAATGTCGGGTGGCGGTTCGAGGGGTAAAATTACCTTCGATCGCAGTCTGTCCCCAACGCTCCGTCATCCTGGGCCCGACCCAGGATCCGGAGCCCTGCATGTCGACGTTTGTGGTTCTGGATCCCGACTTTCGCCAGGATGACGGGCGGCTGGGATCTACGGCTGCAGGCCTGCCTTCAGCCGGTCGAGCCACAGCCGCGCTTCCTTCTGCTCGCCTACCGCGCTGGCGCTCACCGGGCCTCGCGCGGCGAAGAAATCGCGGTGGAGTGCGAAGGGTTCGAGCATCAGGCGTTCGCGAATTGAATCGATGTCGCTGCCCATTTCGGTGAGGGTGTCGATCGTCGGGGCGATCGCGGCGCGGACGCGGCGATCCGGGGTGCGGTCGAACAGGCCTAGCGAACCGGCGGCGGTCTTCTCGAGCGCTGCGATCAGCGTTTCGCGGTAGTCGGTTTCGAGGTCTTCACGCTGGGCGTCTAGACGGGCGAGGCGGTCGGGTTTTGCCATTTGCCGGGGGTAGCGTTTGCGGGGCGGGCGTCAACTTTTGGGCTTGGCTTTGGCGTCGCGTCACAAGCGAAGTCGTTGTTTGGGCGCGCGCCGTGGGCAAAGCCCACGTCGTCGGACGGGGCCTTGCCCCGCCGGCCGGGCTTGTCGGAGTCAGCCGGGCGTGGCCGGCTGCCCGACTGCGCCTAAAACGGCAGCCACCTGCTCTTGTGCGTAATATTCATATACCCGACGTTCACACCCGCGCGCCAGCCGACGCCAAGGCGGATGGGGATCAGGACGACGTTGCCGCGCCTCAAGTACGTCGCGGCGAACCCACCGACTAGGTACAGGCGGCCTTCGACTGCTGGGAAGCGTTTGTAGAGTTCTTCGGTGTCGTAAAGGTTGTAGACCAACACGAAGACCTTGTTCGCGTCGCCGCCGACGTCGAAGCCGACCGAAGGACCGGTCCAGTAGACCGGCTGCTGCCCCTCGACCTTGTGGCTCATGATCCCCGAGCCGTAGCGGACGCCGAGGATGAAAGCGCCCGACGCCTCTCGCCCGGCGATGTACGCGTTGGGCCGGCCCTGGTCCTTGAGGATCTTTTCGAGGAGGCCGCCCAGCCCGGCGGCGCCCTTGCCGAACACGCCTTCGCCTGCCGCGAGCAGATCGTCGCGCTCATAGGTATCGGCGGCCTGCATCGTCGCCTCGGCGCGCGTCTCCGGGGGGCGTGTGGTGGTCGTCGTGACGGGCGGCGCGGAGTCCTGGACCGGGATCTCCGGATAGGCGGGGTCCGGTGCGGCCGGGCGCGACGGCTGCGTGGTCGCCTGCGGACGCGAGGGGGGCTGATAGGCGCGCGGCGCGAGATCGCCGTCGATCGCCTGGTTGGGATCGATCGTGCGGACCTGCGCGGACGCGCTCGCCGCGCCACCTACGGCACTCCCGCAAACGGCCGTCGCAATGGCACCAAGGCCAAGCCAGAAGCTACGCATGTCGATCCCCAAACCCATCGCAAACACAGAAGGCGCCCCGAAGCAGGGCCGTCAACCGCTGCGCCACGGGTTAACCCCTAAGCGACGAGTTAACCAGCGCAGGGCTTGCCGTGCAATGAACGATGGGCGCGAGGCTGTCGAATTCGGGCTAATTCGAGTGAATGGCCGGGTAGGCCGGGAGGAAGAGGTGGCCGGGTCCAGAGAATGACGAATAACGCGCTGGACGCCATTACAGGCGTTGCCCCTTCCGCCCACCCTCGCTATAGCCCCGCATCTGCTGCAGCCGGAGACGTGGGTGAGTGGCTGAAACCAGCGGTTTGCTAAACCGCCGTACCGGGTTTACTGGTACCGAGGGTTCGAATCCCTCCGTCTCCGCCATTTTTGCCAAACGCATCGACCCTGCTAGCTGGCGATGTCGCCGAGCCTCGAATGCTGCGGTGGCGGCTATTGGTAACGCCACGTATTGCGGGGCTGTGATCGTTTTGCGGCGTACACCTGCTACTGGTCCACTCCGTTTTCTGACGTTGCATGTCCGTAACTGGATCGACTTATTGCCGAGGACAGATGGCGGATGTCGGTCAGGTACGTTTGTCAGCGCTGGTGATCAGACGGCGGCTATTGGCTGACTCGCTCTTTTGAACGTTTTCGCGCCATTCGCTGACGATGCTGCCTCGTCGAGGGATCGGCACTGCCGGACGGTTCCAGGCGCAGATTTCTTCGAGCCATGCATCGTTGTGAGGGAACGACGCTGCGGCAAATCAGCGCGTTAAATCTAACCGGAAATAAAAACTGGTAGCTCCCGCAGATCCCTTACTCACCGGAAACGTCCGGTCCGGGAAAGACGTGGCTGGACGAACGTTGGCAGGAACCTAGGGTGTCGGCAGCCGGGGGACTGAATTTGACCGTTGTACCAACACTCGAGCCGCTTGCGTATCATCGTGCGGTGGTCGGATACCTGACCACGTCGGAGCCCAAGATCTGGGCGTGGGCGATGGCGCAGGAGACGCGTGGGGAGCAGGTCGAAGAGGTGCGGGCGACGCTGTTGCGGCAGAATTACCGGCTCGACGCCGCGGTGCATCCAGAGATCTACGAAGATTGCCGCGCCGTGCTGGCGGCGCTCGCGGTCGAGGCACCGGTGACGATCTATCAGGCACCCGACAGCACGATGAACGCGGCGCTCTGGTATGTGCCCGGTGAAATCCACCTCGTGCTGTACGGCCCCGTGCTCGAAAAACTGTCGCGCGCGGAGCGTGTCGCGTTGTTCGGTCACGAACTGGCGCACTACAAGCTCTGGTCGATCGAGGGCGGTATCTATCACGTCGCCACCACGGTTCTCGATCATGTACTGGCCTATCCGAACGCAGCCCCCAGCCATGCGGAGACAGCGCGGATCTACCGGCTCTCAACCGAACTTTATGCCGATCGCGGCGGCGCGGTTGCCGCAAACGCCACCGCACCCGCGATCGCGACGTTGGTCAAGACGATGACCGGCTTGCTGAGCGTCGACGCCGAGGCGTATCTGCGACAGGCGGCCGAACTGGAGGCGACCAAGCCGGTGGCGGAGGGCGTCACGCATCCGGAGATTTTCCTGCGCGCGCAGGCGCTCGACAAATGGTGGCGGGCGGACGTCGACCTGGAGGATTGGCTGACCGAACGCATCCGCGGGCCGCTGTCGATCGCGACGCTGGACCTGCTGCGACAGCAGGACATGACCGCGATGACGCGCGCCGTCCTCGCCACGCTTGCCAAGGACCCGGCGGCGAGGGGCGAGGCGGTAGCGGCGCAGCTGCGGCGCTATTTCCCAGACTGGGGACCCGACGAGACACCGATCGACGCCGCCGCGCTGGCTCCCGCCAGGATCGATGCGGCAACGCGTGAGTATCTGATCGCGCTCAGCTTCGATCTGGCGATGGCCGATCCCGACGACCGCGATGCGATGCTCGTGGCCGGTGCTCGGCTCGCCCAGGACTATGACGGGCTCGCTGCGTTTCGCGAGGCGCTCAAGCGCGATCTCAAGATGAACCGGCAAGCGATCACCCGCCTCCTCGCGCCGCTCGACAAGGTTTCTGCATGACCCAGCCCGTCTCGATGCAGCCCGTCGTTACGCTGCGCCAGCGTCTGGCCGCCGATGGCGGTAGCGTGCCGTCCGAGGATCTGTTGCGCGCGGTGCTGCCGTTGATGCGCGAGGTCGGCGCGCTGCACGCGCGCGGACTGGTCGCGGAGCTTGGCGACGAGGCGGTAGTCGATCGCGATGGCGAACTCGCGCTTGCCCGTCCCGATGGGCGTGCGCCGCAACTGAACGAAGCGGGCATCCGTGCTGCGCAGCCGCGCGTCTCGTCGGCGTTGCGGGTGGTCGGCGAATACCGAGTGACCACCGACATCGATACGGGATCGCAGGTCGACGATCTGCGCGCCGGTATTCCAGACGGGGAAAGATCTGGTGCGGAACCGTCGGACGCGGTGAATCCCGCATACCAGATCGGCTATCGGAGCTGGGAGGAGCAGGTCGGCCATCACGACGAGCAGACCGATATCTTCTCGATCGGACTGATTCTCGCCAGCCTCGCGTGCGGGCTCGACTTCAACGACGAGACCGACGTCAAGCGCTTCTCCGCCGACCAGGGCAATCTGTTCAGGCTTAACGGCGCGTTGCATCCGGTGATCGCGTCGCTGATCGGCGAGATGGCCGCGCTCAACCGGCACGAACGCGCCAGCGACCTGATGGCGGCGGCAAGCCGGCTGGAAGACTATCGCGATCAGCCGGTCGGGCTGGATGTGAACCGCGTTCTGGCGGGGGCGACCGGCGTGCCGAGCCGCCGCGCGGCTGTCCTCGCGCATCTGCGCGATCGGCTGTTCGACCTGTCGCGCCGCAACCGCCTGATCCATTTCCGCCCGACCCAGGCGACGGTGAACCTGACCGTCGCCAGCGTACCGATGGTGATGCGTCTCGAATCGATCCGTGCCGAACAGCTCTGCACCTGGGATGGCAAGTTCGCCGCCGAGGTTCTGGGCGGCGGCAAGGTCAGCCTCGCGAAATGGCTGCGGTTCGAGGACCAGACCTATCTGCCATCGGCGTTCGACCGAGTCATTCAGGAGACGCGCCGTGATCGTGCCGAATATGGCTTCAGCCATCTCCGGCTCGTCGTCGCCTATCTGCATTGGCACAATCTGAAGGAGTCGCCGGACGAACGCATCCAGTCGCCGTTGCTGTGGCTGCCGGTCGAGGTCGCCAAGCAGAAAGGCGTGCGCGATCAATATTCGTTGCAGATTGCCGACACCGAGGCCGAGTTCAATCCGGCGCTTCGCCATTACCTGCGGCAACTCTACGACATCCAGCTGGCCGAGCGGGTCGATCTGTCGCAGACGTCGATTGCTGAAATCCAGGCGGACCTACTCGCGCAGATCCAGCGCACCGAGCCCGGCGTGGCGCTCGCGTTGAAGACAAAGCCGGAAATTCAGCTGATCCACCAGAAGGCCGTCCAGCGGTTGCGTGTGTTCCAGCGTCGTCGCGGCGTAACGTCCGGCAGCCAGGGGATCACGCGACCCGAGTTCAGCTACGATCGCGACGATTACCGGCCGCTCGGGCTCGCCTTGTTCGAGAAATACGTGAAGCCGAGCCCGCTGCCCCAGCGGATTGCGGTGGGGGCGGCGATGCCGCCACGGCCCGATCGCATGGCGGCGGAGGCCGAAGCGACGTCCTTCGCGCTGGCCGGTGGCGAAGGTCACCGGTTCTCGTGGGAGATCGACCTGACGCAGGTCACGCTGGCGAATTTCAACTACAAGAAGATGTCGCTGGTGCGCGACTATACCCAGCTGATCGACGACCGGGTCACGCCGCCGTCGTTCGACACGGTGTTCTCGATCGAGCCGCGCCCGATCGAGGCCTCGCCGCCGCCACCGCTCGCACCGTCCGACCTGTGGAGCGTAGTGCCCGCCGATGCGACGCAGGAGGCGGCGGTCTCGATGGCGCGGACCGGGCGCAGCTTCATCATCCAGGGGCCGCCCGGCACCGGCAAGTCGCAGACCATCACCAACCTGATCGCGGACTATGCCGCGCGCGGCAAACGCGTGCTGTTCGTGTGCGAGAAGCGCGCCGCGCTCGACGTGGTGTTCAACCGGTTGAAACAGGCCGGGCTCGACCGGTTGGCGTGCCTGATCCACGATTCGCAGGAGGACAAGAAGAGCTTCGTCCTCGATCTGAAGGATTGCTACGAAAGCTGGAACAAGGCCGACGATGCGATCGACCGTCATCGCGCCACCCGCGATCGGACGGTCGCGGCGCTGTCGAAGCATCTCGGCCGGATCGCGGCGTTCGATCGGGCGATGGCGCATCTGCCGACGGACTCGACGGTCACGCTGCGGGCGATGATCCGACGAATGCTCGCGCTGCCCGAGCCGACCGAGGCCGATCCCGTGACCCGCGAGCGCTTGCCGACACTGGTGGAATGGGACGCAAATCGGGCCTTGGCGGATCGCATCCACCGGACGGTCAGCGACGCGTTTGGTCTCGACAGCCTCGCCGAGCATCCGTTCGCCAGACTGTCCCCGGCGACGGTCGCCGACGAGCGATGCTATGCGCAGGTGTCGGCGATGGTCGCGGAGGGCGAGCAGCTGTTCGACCGGATCGATCCTATGCTGGAGGACGACGGCACCCTGGTGTCGGGGGATACCAGCCTGGCGGATGCGCTCGTCGTGGTGCGATCGGCATCGGCAGCGGTGCAGACGAACCTTGCGGGCAACCTCGATCTGCTCGACCCGACCTCGGCCGCGTCGCGCGAGTTTCGCGACGCCAGCGCCGCGTGTGTCGCAGCTGCGTCGAAACATGGCGCAGCGGCGGACGCGGCAGGGCATTGGACCGATCCGCTATCGCCCGAGGACGCGGATGCCGCGCTCGATCAGGCGCGTCGACAGGAGCCGGGCTTTTTCAAGTTCCTGAGCGGAAGCTGGAACCGCCTCAAGCGCACGATCCACGAACGCTACGATTTCTCGGCGCACGCCGTCGAACCCAGCATCACCGTCGTGCTCGAACGGCTGGTGGCACGCCAAGCCGCGGCGGCAGAAGACGCCGCTGCGCGCGCTGCGCTGAACGCGCGGTTCGGAACCGACGATGCCGATGCGCTGGCCGCACTGCGTGACAGGTGGTCCGACGATGCGGCGCCGATGCTCGTCCGCCGCCTGGTCGCTCATGCGCAGGCTTCCGCGGATCCGGCCGCAACGCTCGTACGGGAAGCGCGCGCTACCACCGCCATAGAATCGCTCGCCGCGCTATGCGATAGTCATCTCGTCGATGGCCAGGTGATGACGTTAAGCGCGCTGGCCGAGGCGATGCGCGACATGCGCGAGGGCCTCGACGATCTGCCCGACCTGTTGCCACTGCTACGGGCAGCGGATCAGGCGGGGCCGCGGGTGGCCTTCGCCTTGCGAACGATGACGCTCGATCCGGCGCGTATCGAAGCGCTCGTGCTCGACGAGGCGATCACCCACGCGTTGCGGGCGGAGCCGGCTCTATTCCGGTTCGACGCCGCGCAACTCGCGTCGAGCGCGCGCCGGGTCGCGCGCGCCGGCGAGATCCTCCAGGACGACAACGCCGCCTGCATCCGCGCCAGCGCGCAGCGCAAGTTCCGCGATCACGTCCGCCAATCGACGCTGTCGGTGACGCAGCTCGATGGCGCCGGGCGCGAGGCGAAGAAGATATACGCGACCGGGCGGCGCGAGCTGGAACACGAGTTCGGCAAGACCATGCGCTATCGTTCGATCCGCGACCTGTCCGACGACGAGACCGGCGTGGTGGTCAACGACCTGAAGCCGGTATGGCTGATGAGTCCGCTATCGGTATCGGACACGCTGCCGCTCCAGGCGGACCTGTTCGACGTCGTGATCTTCGACGAGGCCAGCCAGATCCCGATCGAGGAAGCGGTGCCGGCGCTCAGCCGCGCGCCGCAGATCGTCGTCGTCGGCGACGAGATGCAGCTGCCGCCCACCAGCTTCTTCGCCGCCGTGCGCGATGAGGACGAGATGCAGGTCACCGCGGAAGAAGACGGCCAGACGATGGCGATCCTGCTCGATGCCGCCAGCCTGCTCGCCCAGGCGGCGCGAAGCCTGCCGGCGACGTTGCTCGCCTGGCATTATCGCAGCCGCTCCGAAGCGCTCATCAGCTTCTCCAATGCGGCGTTCTACGATGGCCGGCTGGTCACCATTCCCGACCGGACGATCGCCGAGACCGGCGCGTCGCCGACGGCGGTGCGATCGGACGACGAGAGCGCGCCGGTCGATAGCGTCGATCGACTGCTGGAGCGCGCGATCAGTTATCACCCGGTCGCCGACGGGCTGTACGACAAGCGCGCGAACCTTCCCGAGGCGCGCTTGATCGCGGCGATGGTCCGCGACCTGCTTGGCCGCGAAACCGGGCTTAGCATCGGCATCGTCGCGTTTTCCGAGGCGCAGCAGACCGAAATCGAAAACGCGCTCGATGCGCTTGCCGCGGAGGATCCGGCGTTCGCCGCGCTGATCGAGGCGGAATATGTCCGGGAAGACGACGGCCAGGTGAACGGGCTGTTCGTCAAGAATCTCGAAAACGTCCAGGGCGACGAGCGCGACGTGATCCTGCTGAGCATCTGCTACGCGCCCGATCGCGCTGGGCGGATGGCGATGAACTTCGGCCCGATCAACCAGCGCGGCGGCGAAAAGCGCCTCAACGTGATCTTCAGCCGCGCGCGGCATCACATGGCGATCGTGTCCACCATCCGCGCCGAGGCGATCACGAACACGCACAACGACGGCGCGCGTGCGCTCCGGACGTTCCTGTCGTTCGCCGAAGCGCAGGCGCGGGGCGACGGACCGCACGGCCAGGCCATTCTCGCCACGCTCAATCCCGAAGCGCAGCGCATCTTTTCCCGCGCGCCGGCGCCGGACCCGCTGCGCGATGCCCTTGCCGCGACGCTGCGCGCGCGCGGCCATGTCGTCCAGGAATATGTCGGCAGCGCCAGCTTCCGCTGCGATCTCGCGATCGTCGCGCCCGACGGCAGGAGCCACGCGCTGGCCATCCTGCTCGATGGAGACGCAGGCGATGCGATCGCCGATCGCTACGTGTTCCAGCCGACGATCCTGCGGCGCTTCGGCTGGCGGGTGATCGATATTCCCTCGCATGCCTGGCTCCGCCAACCGGAGGCGGTGATCGCGCAGATCGAGGCGGCGTTGCGCGGCGACGAGAACGCCGTCGACGACGATCCGTTCGAGCGGGGATCGGCGTTGCCGCTACCCGTCTTACCCGTACCGTCCCCTGTCCCGGAAGCGCCTGCGGGAGAGACGTCGGCGGAGGGCTTCACCACGTTCGAATTTACCCAAGGGGCGTCCGACAAGTTCTGGAAGATCGCGGTAAACGGCGCCGAAGTCACCGTCGTCTACGGCCGGCGCGGCACCAAGGGCAGTTCCGTCGTCAAGACCTACGAGACGCCCGAACGCGCCGCCCGGGAAGCGAACAAGCTGACGCTGGAAAAGACACGCAAGGGGTATGTCGAGACCTCTTGAGGCAGGTCTCTTGCCTGATGCTGTTCGAACCGGGCCGTCACGGCGAGCGCAATGTTGCGGCAATACAGAAGGACCATATCGGAGGTTGATGCGCGATCTTCTGGTGGGAACGCGTAGAGCGGCGGTTCGGCGTCGCGGCCCGTCTTCATAAGGTCCCTTGGTGAGAATCCTGATCGTCGAAGACGAAGTCGAATTCGCTGCGGCATTGTGTCGTTCTCTCACCCGAGAACGCTTTGTCGTCGATCATGTCGATCGGTTGACGATGGCCCGGGAGGCGGCGCGGTCGGTGGCCTATGATCTCGTCCTGCTGGACAGGACCCTGCCGGACGGCGACGGGCTCTCGCTGGTCCCGTCGCTGCGAGCCGGCAATCCCGGACTTTCCATCATCGTGCTGAGCGCGCGCGGGGAAATATCGGACCGCGTTGCCGGACTGGACGAGGGCGCCGACGACTATCTCATCAAGCCGTTCGCGCTCGAGGAAATGTTCGCCCGCATTCGCGCGGTCAGGCGTCGTCCCGCGGACTTGGCCGTCGAGGAAATCGGGGTGGGCGCGCTCGTCTTCGATGTCGCCAACGACGAGGCCGTCGTTGCAGGCGTCAGGCTCGACCTCGTCCGGCGCGAACTTCGCGTCCTTGCGACCTTGGTCAAGCGTCGCGGCAGAACGGTGCTGCGGGAGTCGCTCGAGCACGCGGTGTACGGGTTCGATGACGAGGTACAGTCGAACACGCTCGATTCCCACATATCGCGTCTTCGTCGAAAGCTGGCCGAGGCGGGTGCGGGAATCGAGATCCACGCGATCAGAGGCGTCGGCTATTTGTTGAAGGCGTCGTCGTGAACGCGCGGCCACCGTCGCTGAAGCGCGCGCTGATCGTCAAACCGATGCTGATCCAGTTCGCGACGCTGACCATGATGCTCTCGGTGATCCTCCTCGTGTTCATGCGGATGAGCAGCAACGTCGCGTATACCGAGGAGACGATCACCGGCGTCATCGCGCAGTCGATCGTTCGCCACGCCGATGGCCGAATGACGTTGCGCCCGACACCGGGACTGGCGCGACTGCGCGCGGAGACGCCCGGTCTCTGGTTCGTCGCGGAAGACGATCGCGGGCGCAACGTCACCCTTGGCCAGGTACCGCCGCCATACGCGCATTTCGGTGGCGCGCTGCACCGGCTTTCCTACATGCAGATCCGGGACCGGGCGCCACCCTATGGGTTGTCCGCAGTCATTCGACAGGAGGTTTCGCCGGCGGGTAAACTCACGATCCTTGCGCACGGCAAGCTGACCGAGCTGACGGTCTCGATACTCATCGCGTCCAATCTCTTCAGCATCCTGGTCATCGTCCTGCTGGCGCTGGTCTCGCTGGTGGTCACGCCGTGGATCGTCAGGCGATCGCTCGCGGGGGTGAACCGGATCGCAGAGGAGGCGGGACGGATCGATGCCCATCGTCGCGGCTGGCGGCTGGGCGAACACCAGGTGCCGACCGAGATCCTGCCGCTGGTTCGCGCGGTCAACGACGTTCTGCGGCGCCTCGACGAGGGATATGAGCGACAACGGCGGTTTATCGCCTCGGCCGCGCACGAGTTGCGCACGCCGATCGCCATCCTGCGGATCAAGGTCGACGGCGCGGACGAGGCGGCGACGCGCAGCCTTGGCAGCGATGTGCACCGGCTCGCCAATCTGGCCGAGCAACTGCTCGATCTCCAGCGTCTGGATGTCGCCCGCGAGCAGGCCGACGTCGATCTCGTATCCTTGGTAACACGCGTCGCCGCCGAGCTCGCGCCGCTACTGATCGCCGCGGATCGCACGATCGAAGTGGTGATCGTGGAACCGCGCACGATCTGCGGCGACGCGGGGCCGATCGAGCGCGTGCTGACGAATTTGGTGCAGAATGCGATCGAGCATGGTGGCCGTCACGTGATCGTCCGCGTGCTGGGCCATGGGTTCGAAGTCGAGGACGACGGCATCGGCATACCGATCGAGGAGCGCAAGCGCGTGTTCGAGCCCTTTCACCGCCTGAAGCCGAGATCCACGGGCGCCGGCCTCGGCCTGAACCTAGTGCGGCAGGTGGTCGAACTGCACGGCGGACGCGTGTCGATCCTCGCGGCACCGGTGAACGGCACGGTGGTGCGGGTCGAGTTTCTCGATCGATAACGGTGCTTGGCCGAGCCATACACACGCAATGTTCGCCCCGCATCTGACCGCATCGGCAAGATCAGACCTGAGCTGGACACGCCGTCGGCAGACATCGGGGTATCTATGATGACATTGTATTTTCTGACGCCAATCCTGCGCATAGTGGTGCCGATCGTGACCAGTATTTTACTGGTCGTCGGCTTGAACGGTTGTGCAACGCTCGAGGAGCGACGCCGTGTATCTCTGGCGCAGGATATCGATACCTGTGCCAGCTTTGGCGCGGCGCATGGGTCCCCGGACTATACGGGGTGCATGCTGACTCAACAGCAACGCCGTGACGCGCAGGGTGTCGAGGCCTTGGAACGGGCTCGCCTCGCCACCGAGATCAACAAGACGATGCAGGACATGGCCGACAGCCGGATCCGGAACTGCGAGCGTCAGCGGAAGCATGACCGCCCCGGCGCGCGACGAAGGACGTGTGCCTGATCCGCCACGGTGAGCCTCTTCCGTCGGCCCTTGGTGATCGCCACAGCGGGTCACCAAGGGCCGACGGGTATTTACACGAGGATCAGAAGCCGGCGTTGATGCCGAACAAGACCTTCGATGTCGTCAGACCATTTCCATAGTCGATCTTGTCATATTCGGCCCGCAAGAACAGTCCGGAATACACGGCCGTCTCGATGCCGCCGCCAAACAGGAAGCCATTCTCGGTACCTTTGGCTTTCACGTCGCTGGTCGGGACGGCGCGAAAATCGGTCTTTTCGCGACCCCGGAGCAAACTATAGCCGACGCGGCCGTACAGCAGTATCTGTGGTTCCACGAGTAATCCTGCACGGCTCGAAACATCGAGCGACCAGCGCGGTTTCAGAGTGTAGACGCCCAATGCCTCGTCGGCCAAGAGATTGGTATCGCCGCGTCCAATCGCAACTTCGGACCCTATGACGAAGCTTTGGCCCACTTCGTTATCGTATCCCAAATGCAGGCTATACCCAACGTCGTCTTTCCTGCGATCGATGACAGAGGATAGGAGTGGCAGGTCATAGTGAACCGTCGTTCGTCTCCAGTCGGTATCGGCACCGATCTTGAAGCCGCTGAATCTCGGCTCAGCAGGCGTGTCCTGGGACTTCATCTGTGTTGGCTCCGGTGCCTGCTGTCGGACTTGCGCCGTGGCAGGCAGGGGCATCGCCGCGAATATACTCGTGACCAGGTATGTGATCTTCATCGAACGCCTTCCATTTGGTCTGGATCAGACCGCACGAAGACTTTGTCCGCCGAGAATTGCGCAGGCATTGTGCGTTGGTCAGGCGCGCGAGGGCGGACGGTACTTTACACGCTGGAGCGCGGCAGTGACGTTGTGCCAGTGTCGGGAACAGGCGCAGTTCGACGTCTACCGCGATCTCGTCGTCGCCGAGCCCGACCTCATCCCGCAACTCGGCGACTAGATTGCGAGCAGAGCTATCCCGATGATGTCTGCGTTTGCACCGTCGGAGCATCCGAACCTTCTAATCTCGCCGTCCATGCGCCGAAGCGGGCGTAGAGCGTCGGCAGGACGAACAGCGTCAGCAGCGTGGCCGAGATCAGGCCGCCGATCACTACGGTCGCGAGCGGTTTCTGCACTTCGGCGCCGGCGCCGTGCCCGAGTGCCATCGGTACGAAGCCGAGGCTTGCGACCAGTGCCGTCATCGCCACCGGCCGAAGCCGGGCGAGCGCGCCGTCGTGCGCGGCGCAAGCCCTGTCCATGCCGCGTGCCATCAGGTCGTGGATCGACGAGACCATCACCAGCCCGTTGAGTACGGCTATGCCCGACAGCGCGATGAACCCGACCGCGGCCGAAACGGAGAACGGCATGCCGCGAACCACGAGCGCAAGGACGCCGCCGACCAGCGCGAGTGGCACGCCGGTGAACACGATCGCCGCGTCGCGGACCGAGCCGAGCGCGCCGTAGAGCAGCAGCATGATGACCGCGAAGCAGACCGGCACGACGAGCATCAGGCGGTCGCGCGCGGAGGCGAGGTTCTCGAATTGTCCGCCCCATTCGACATAGGTTCCCGGCGGCATCGTCACCTGCGTATCGATCGCCGCACGCGCGTCGGCGACCACGCCCGCGACGTCGCGATCGCGGACGTTGGCCTGGACGACGACGCGGCGCTTGCCGTTCTCGCGGCTGATCTGGTTGGGTCCATCGACGACCGCGATGTCGGCGACGGTCGACAGCGGGACGAACCCGTCTGCCAAGGTCGGGACGGGGATTTGCGCGACCTGGGTAAGGTCCGATCGCGACGCTTCGGACAGGCGGATCACGACGGGGAAACGTCGGTCGCCCTCGAAGATCATGCCGGCCTCGCGTCCGCCGATTGCGGCGGCCACGGTGTCCTGCACGTCGCCCGCGGTGACGCCGATGCGTGACATTGCCATGCGGTTCGGGCGGATGTCGAGCATCGGCAGGCCTTCTGTCTGCTCGACGCGGACGTCGACCGCGCCACGCGTCTTGCGCAGGACATCGGCGATACGGTCCGCGGCGGCGTTCATGCCGCCGAAGTCGTCGCCGAAGATTTTCACCGCGATGTCGCCGCGCACGCCCGCGATCAGTTCGTTGAAGCGCATCTGGATCGGTTGGGTGATCTCGTACGCGTTGCCGGGCAGCGTCGAGAGCTGCTGCTCCATCCGCGCGACGAGTTCTTCCTTTGCGAGGCTCGGGTCGGGCCATTCCGCCTTGGGCTTCAGGATCACGAAGGTGTCGGTGGCGTTCGGCGGCATCGGATCGCTGGCGATCTCCGAGGTACCGGTGCGCGAGAAGGCGAAGCGGACCTCGGGTTGGCGGGCAAGGACCTTCTCGACCTGGAACTGCATCGCCTGGCTCTGGTCGACCGAGGTGCCGGGGATGCGGACCGCCTGGACGAGGATGTTGCCTTCGTCGAGCTGCGGCAGGAACTCCTGGCCGAGCGTGGTAAAGGCGATTCCCGCCAGCGCCAGTGCGCCGATGGCGATGCCCAGCGTGATGCTCGGGCGGCGCATTGCCTTGCCGAGACCCGGTTCGTAGCGTCGGCGCAGCCAGCCGATGATCCGGCTTTCTTTCTCGTCGACGGTTCGGCTCAGTGCGATCGCGATCGCCGCGGGGACGAAGGTCATTGACAGGACGAAGGCGAAGACGAGCGCGATGATGACGGTCAGCGCCATCGGTTCGAACATCTTGCCCTCGACGCCGGTGAAGGTGAGCAGCGGCGCGTAGACGAGGATGATGATCGCCTGGCCGTATACCGAAGGGCGGATCATCTCGCGTGCCGATGCCGCGACTAGATCGAGTCTTTTTTTCAGGGGTAATGGCTCGCTGCGACCATGCTGTGCCTCACCCAAACGACGCAGGGCATTCTCGACGATGATCACGGCGCCGTCGACGATCAGCCCGAAATCGAGCGCGCCGAGGCTCATCAGGTTCGCCGACACGCCGGCCTTCAGCATGCCGATGCTCGTCAGCAGCATCGTGATCGGGATCACCAGCGCGGTGATCAGCGCGGCGCGGAAATTGCCGAGCAGCACGAACAGCACGACGATGACCAGCACCGCGCCTTCGGCAAGGTTGCGGGCAACGGTCGCGATCGTCGAATTGACGAGCTCGGTGCGGTTGAGCACTGGCTTCACCACGACGTCGATGGGAAGCGCCCGGCCGATCTCCTGTAGCCGCGTGCCGACACCGGTCGAGACGGTGCGGCTGTTCTCGCCGATCCGCATGACTGCTGTGCCGACGACGACTTCGTGGCCGTTCTCCGACGCCGAACCCATCCGCAATGCCTGGCCGGTGCGGACGGTGGCGATCTGGCTGAGCAGGATCGGCACGCTCTCGCGCGTCGCGACCACGGTGCGTGCGAGCTCGTCGGCGTTGCGGATCCGGCCGTCGGCACGGACCGCGAGGCCTTCGCCGTTGCGGTCGACGATTCCCGCACCCGCGCTGGTGTTGTTGCGCTTGAGCGCGGTGGCGAGGTCCTGGAGCGTGATCTTCATTGCCGCCATACGCTGGATATCGGGGACGACGAGATACTGCTTGGTATAGCCGCCGAGGCTGTCGACCCCCGCAAGGCCCGCGCTGCTCTTCAGCTGCGGGGTGACGATCCAGTCCTGCACGGTGCGCAGATACGTCGCCTTGTCGGGTTCGCTGACGAGGTGGTCGCCTTCCGGCGTGATGTAGCTGCCGTCCTTTTGCAGGCCGGGCTCGCCGTTGCGGTGGCGGACCTGGTCGAGCTCGCGGTACTCGACCGTCCACATGAAGATGTCGCCGAGACCCGTGGCGATCGGTCCCATCTCGGGCACCACGTCATCCGGCAAATCCTCCTCGGCGGTGCGCAGCCGCTCTGCCACCTGGGCGCGGGCGAAGTAGATATCGGTCTTCTCGTCGAACACCGCGGTGACCTGCGCGAAGCCGTTGCGGCTGAGCGACCGCGTGTAGTCGAGGCCGGGGATGCCGGCGAGCGCGGTCTCGACGGTGAAGGCGACCTGTTTCTCGATTTGGTCGGGCGACAGCGCGGGCGCGCGGACGTTGATCTGGACCTGGTTGTTGGTGATGTCGGGGACGGCGTCGATCGGCAGCCGCTGGATGGCGAACATTCCGGCGAGCGCGGCGGCGAGCGTCAGCAGGAGGACGAGCCAGCGCTTCTCGACGGCCAGCGTTACGATACGCGAGAGCATGGCCTAGTCCTCGTCCTTCGCCGCGCCCTTGCCGAGTTCGGCCTTGAGCGTGAACGAGTTGGTCGAGGCGATGCGCTCCTCGCCGGTGAGGCCCGCGGTCACGGTAACCGCGCCGCCATTGGTGCGGCCGAGCGTCACCGGCGTCGCCCGGAAGCCGGTCGCGGTCCGGACGAACACGTGCGGCCGGTCGCCGATCATCTGCACGGCAGCCGAGGGCACGGCGATGCTGCGGTCGCCGCTGGCGGGGAGAAGCACCGACACGCCGACATTCTCGCCGACGCGCCACAGGCCGCCCGCATTGTCGATCGTCGCGATCACGGGGACGAGGCGCGTGGTTTCGTCGAGGATCGGCGAGACGAAGGTCACGCGGCCATCCTGGCGGCGGCCGGCGGACGTGACTTCCACGCGGGCACCCGGCTTCACGCGGCCGGCATCCGCGGGAACGAGCGACATCGTCACCGACACCTTGGTGAGGTTGGCGACGTGGAAAATTTCGGCATCGGCCGCGACCTGTTGCCCCAGCGTAGCCGACCGGGCGATCACCTGGCCGGCAATCGGCGCGCGCACCGCGATACGGTTGAGCGCACCGCCGCCGCCGCCGGTGGCCGACAGCTGCTGCCGCGCGAGTCGGAGCGCGATGTTGGCTTCGGTTGCGGCGGTTCGGGCTGCGACTAGGTCTTGCTCGGGTGAAACGCGCTCAGCGAACAACCGCTGTTCGCGGCGTAGGTTCGACTGGGCAAGCGCGGACCGCGCACCGGCCGCTTCGACCTCGGCATTGAGCGACGCTGCCTCGCGGCTCTCGATGATCGCCAGCGTCTCGCCGCGGCCGATCGGCTGGCCGAGGTTGCGGGTGAGCGAGACCAGCCGGCCGCCGATCGGCGCGGCCACGACCTGGACGCCCTGCGGATCGCCCTCGATCGTCGCGGGCAATTCGATCGCGCCGGTGACGCCGCCGACGGTCGGGCGCGTGACCTCGATACCGGCGTCGGCGATCTGCTGTGCCGACAGGGTCACGACCGTGGGATCGCCGGAAGCCTTCTCTCGATCCTCGCCTGCCACCGCGTTGGCAGAGGGCGCCGGGTCGGGGGAGGGGCCACAGCCTGCGAATGCCAAGGCGGCAGCGGCAGGCGCGATCGCGCGCAAAATCGTGCGGTTCATCGGTCGGTGTCCTTAGCAATCGGCGCTTCGGCAGTCAGCCGTTCGAGGCGCGCGCGTGCGTCGTGATAGGCGGCAAGCGCGTCGATCGCCGCCGTCCTGGTGTCGAGAAGCGTCCGCTCGGCATCGAGCAGGTCGAGTTGCCCGAACTTGCCTTCGCGGTAGCCGATGCGCGCGATCCGCGCCGCCTCCACGGCAGCGGCGAGTGCAGGCCCGGTCGCGTTGCGCGCGGTCGTCGCTGCGTTCGCCGCCTCGGCTCGCGTGGTCGCGATGTCCTGCTCGGCATCTAGCAACGCCACGCGGCGCAGCGCGTCCGACTGGTCGCGCTGCGCATCGGCAACGGCGATAGCCGATCGGCCGCTGTTGAAGACGGTCAGCGGGATCGAGACGCCAAAGACGGCGGCGGTGTCGTTGGTCTGCTCGAGCCGTCGGGCGCTGGCGCTGAGCGTCAGGTCCGGCACGCGCTGGCTTCGCGCGAGCCGCACCTGCGCGGTCGCGGTGTCGAGATCCGCGCGGGCGGCCGCGGCGATGAGTGTGCCCGTCGGGCCGGATGGCTGGAGGGGGTTGAGCGCGTCCACCTGCTGGAACCAGGAGTTGTCGAGCGCGCCGACCGGCATTCCAATAAGCCGGGCAAGGTTCGTCGCGGCGACGGCGGCTGAACGGTCCGCACGTTCCAAGGCGCCCTCGGCGGCAAGGCGCGCTACGTCTGCGCGCTGTTCCTCCAGCGGTGAGGCGCGCCCCGCCTGCACCCGGACCTTGGCGGCGCGGAGCACTTCGGCGGCAATCCCGACTTGATCGCGTGCGACCGCTACACGACGTTGCGCGGCCATCCCGACGACGTATGCTTGCGTGACCCGCAGTCGGAGGTCGGCGCGCGCGATCGCTGCTGCGATACCTGCGCGGCCGATCTGCGCGTCGGCGAGTGCCATCCGGGCCTGCCGCTTGCCGCCGCGTTCCAGGGGCAGCGCCAACCCCAGCGTCGTTTCGGACGAGCGCAGGCCGCGATAGATCCCGGACCCTGCGACGTTCTCGGTCTCGGCGACGATCGACGGGTTCGGCCGAAGCGCCGCGACCCGGCGCTGGGCCTTGGCGGCTCGAACGCCGGCGGACGCAGCATCCTGGAAGGGCGACAACCCGCCGGCGCGGCCAAGCGCCTCGGCGAGCGTTAGGACCGGTTCCGCTAAAACCGGCGGACGGGTCTGGGCCTGCAGCGACGATGCGCAGGCGCCTGCGGCCACGATAGCCGCGAAAATACGATGCATGGGAATGCTCCTGACGAAGTAGACGCAGGCGCGCATCGCGCACCCGATCGACGCGTCAGGCCCGGGGCGGTCTCAGCGCAGTATCGGCGCTCCGCCCGACCAGCGCCGCGCCGTCGAAGGACACGAGCGTGGCGCCGGCTGGACCGGTTATGCCGTCCAATGCGTCGGAGTCCGGCGCGCTCATATGGTGCGCGTGGCAACTGCCGTGATGATGCGGATAGCCCTTGTCGGCATCGGCCGCGACCTGATCGCCATCGCTATCGATATGCAAGGCAGCTTCGTACTGGCTGGTCTCGATGCAACCGCCAACCTCGGCCGCATGCGCCAGCCCGACCCAAGTGGTCAGTACGAGCATCAGACAGGCAAGGAAGGGCAGGAGCCTACGCATCGCCGACCGAATAGCAGATGCTCGCGCCGCTGTAACCGGCACTGTGGCGAAGTGGCGTTGGAGCAGGCGTGACGCTTGGACACGAGATGCGTGGCATGGCGGGTATCGACCGGACCCATCTCGCCAAGTTCCGATCGAACCATCGACACTGGCCGCGTGCATTGGCGGCGTACGCCGAATTTCCCGTGAACGAGCCCCGGCGATGCGGTAGCGCGGCTGAGCAGCTCTATCGGGATACCGCGCCATGATCATCTCCAGCGACGAATTCGTCGACCTGCCCTCGGCCGATGGCGGCGTGATGCGGGTTCATGTGTTTCGTCCGGCGATCGAGGGGCGGTTTCCCGGGGTTTTGCTGTTCTCGGAAATCTATCAGGTGACGGCGCCGATCCGGCGACTGGCGGCGTATATCGCGGGGCACGGCTACTGTGTCGCGGTCCCCGAGGTGTATCACGAGTATGAAGCGCCCGGGACCGTGCTGGCGTACGATACCGCCGGTACGGATCGCGGCAACGCGTTGAAGATTGCCAAGCCGGTTGCGGCGTTCGATGCCGATGCGACCGCCGGGCTGAATTTTCTGGCTGGGCACGCGGCTTGTTCGGGGCGGCTCGCGACGGTCGGCGTGTGCCTGGGCGGGCATCTGGCTTATCGCGCGGCGCTCGATCCACGGGTTAAAGCGGCGGCGTGTTTTTATCCGACGGATATCCATGCGGGATCGCTCGGGCTCGGCAAGGATGACGACAGCCTCGCGCGGATGGCGGACCTGAAGGCCGAAATGCTGTTCGTCTTCGGTCGCGCCGATCCGCATGTGCCGTTTGCCGGCCGGGCACTCATTCGCGCGCGCCTGGAAGAGGTCGGTGCGCGCTATGAATGGCATGAGGTCAACGCCGCGCACGCGTTCCTGCGCGACGAGGGGCCACGGTACGACGCGGCACTGTTCGCGCAGGCGACCGGGTGGATGTTCGCATTGTTCCAGGGGGTTCTGTCTGCCTCCTACTGAGGGTCCAGCGCCTTGTGTACCGGTAGCGATCGCGTGATTTTGCTATTGAAAGACGGCTGTCTGACGGGTGTGCCCCGGTTGGACTGAGCCGTTCTCTGCGACGCTTCGTCCGTAAACCGTCGATGGAGCGATTTATGAATTTGCGACACGATGACGATGCGCGTTCGGCGGTCGTACCACGACTTAACCCGCTGAAAAGTCGCTGAAGACTGTCCAAGGCCTCGAACCGGTAGAGCCGACCCCGTAATATTGGCCTAACCGAACCACCTTGACTCGTCGACCAATAGCAGTGAGATAGCGCTATCAACGGACCTGCATAGACAGGCGTGACGAGGAATGGGGATGGCTTTTAACGCTATTGATGTCGCATGCCCGTCGGCCAGTTGGTCGAGCCGGTGGAGTACGTCGCGCAGTAGCTAGCGCCCGATACCTGACGTTTTTCAAGCTTTCATAACAACGAGACGCTTCCTGCCGCCAGTCGGACAGCGAGGTTCCAAGAGGATCCTGAACATGACGCCTTTCAAAATGGCCCCTCGTCTTACGCGCGCTGCGCTCTTGTGCGCGACGACCATGGTAGCGCTGTCGGCGACCGTTGCGGCGGCGCAGACCATTCCGCCAACGCAGGACCCTGCACCCGCGGCGTCGCAAGGTGCCGCGCCCGCCGCCGCCGGGCCGACCGCGCCTGCCGCGTCGCCAGCCGCGGCCCTGCCTGACTCCGACCAGACTCCCGGCACGATCGATGCGGCCGACAGCGGCGACATCGTCGTTACCGGCTATCGTTCGAGCCTCGCCAAGTCGACGAACGCCAAGCGCGCAGCGACCGGCTTTACGGATTCGATCTTCGCCGAGGACATCGGCAAGTTCCCCGACACCAACATCGCCGAATCCTTCAACCGGATCCCCGGCATCACCATCACGCGCGACGTGACCGGCGAAGGTACGAACGTCGCGATCCGTGGCCTCGGATCGAACTTCACGAACGTCACGCTCAACGGCGCGACGATCGCGGTGGCGTCGTCGGGCGCAACCGATGCGCAGGGCACCGATCGCTCGGTCGATCTCAGCTTCTTCCCGACCGACCTGTTCACCAAGCTGACCGTCAACAAGAGCTATACCGCGGACCTGCTTGAAGGCGGAGCGGCGGGTAACATCGACCTTCGTTCGGCGCGGCCGTTCGATCGCGCGACCTCGTTCCTGGCGTATAACGTGCAGGGTACGAAGCAGTCGCCCGAGGACCGGATCGGTGCTCGCGGCTCGCTGATCGGCAGCTGGCGCGGTGACAAGGTCGGTATCCTCGCAGGCGTGTCCGCCCAGCGCCTGTTCACCGACACGCGCGGGTTTGAGACGATTGGCTATACCAATCCAGCGCTGACGACGCCCAACGGCATCGCCGGTACGACCAACGGCGTTCAGAACACGCCAACCGCTGCGCAGACACTTGCTGCCCAGTGCCGTGCCAACAATGCGAGCTGCAACGGCACCGGGGGCGGCAACTGGACCATCCCCGGGTTGGTCCCGGCCGGCGCTGGTGCCGGGTTGGTCGCCGGCACGGTGATTAATCAGGATTTCCTGCTCGCGAACAACCCAGGTGCGACGATCCAGCAGATCGACAACGCACTGCTGCCGCGGCTCGGGCGTTCGACCAGCATTCGCGGTCCGCGTGACCGTATCAACGCGATCATCAGTGCCGAATGGCAGCCGTCCGATACGCTGCACTTCTACGTTGATGGTCTGTACGGCTACAAGAAGAACGACCTGACGCGCGAGAACATGGCGTGGATCGTCCGCAACGGCGCGATCATCCCGACCAACCTGACGTTCGACAAGGCGGACTGCACGATCGGCTGCGTCGTCACCGGCGGGACGTTCGCCAACGCGCAATTCTTCAACGAATTCCGCCCGTACACCGAGACGACGAAGCTCTTCAGCATCAACCCCGGCGGCGAGTGGGAAATCTCCGAAACGCTCAAGCTGAACCTGCAGGGCAATTACGCGCGCTCGACCTTCCACCGCGAGAACCCGTCGGTCGGCCTGACGACCCCGCTGGGTGTCGGCAACACCGTGACCTATTCGAACGACGGCAGCGGCATCCCGACGATCCAGAGCGCGCTGGACCTGAACGATCCGGCGAATTTCGGCTGGAATCCCGGTAGCCGCGTCAACATCTCCGACGAACGCCGGCTCAACAAGAGCAAGGGCGCGCGCGGCGACCTGACCTGGGGCAAGCCAGCCCTCAACCTGAAGGTCGGCGGCGCGTTCGACGACGTGTCGCGCCGGATCAGCAGCAACGACAACAGCCAGGCCTACCAGAACGCCGTTTGCGGCAATAATCCCAGCGTGTTCGTCGCCTCGCCAAATTCGCAGCCGCCGTGCGAAGGCCTGAATGCGCCGGGCGTGATCCCCGCCGGCTACCCGACCTATCCGGGCTTCGGCACCGGATCGACCACGGGCATGACCGGCCCGGTGACCTATGGTGGCTCGCTCGTTCCCAACTCGGCGGCCCCAAGCTACCTGACACCAGGCCCGGCCGGTTTCGTGACGGTCGACTGGCCGAAGTTCGCAGCCGCAACCAACTATGACTTCTACCACGACAATTCGCCGGAAAGCGGTGCGTCCACCACGGGCGCAAGCGGCGGCGGCATTCGCGAAGTTGTGAAGTCCGCGTTCGCCACGGTGAACGGCGAGCAGGACCTTGGCGGCAACATGCTGCGGTTCAACGTCGGCGTGCGCTACGTCAACACGATCCAGACGATCACGGGTCGCGTGTCTTTGCCTGATCCGCGCAATACGACCGCGACCGGAGTCGCGTTGCCAGACGGTAGCCGCTATCCCAACCTCGTCAGCATCGTGTCGACGCGCAACGTCTATTCGAAGTGGCTGCCCGCAGCGACCTTCGCCTATGACGTTAGCGAGCATGCGGTAGTCCGCGTCGCCGGGTCGCGTACCATGACGCGTCCCGATCCGTCGGCGCAGCTGCCGGGCGTGAACTTCGGCGCGCCATCGGCGGATCAGGCGTCGATCGGCAACCCGGCGCTCGAGCCGTACATGTCGACGAACATCGATCTGGGCTTCGAATATTATACCGGCCGCGAAGGCGTGGTCAGCTTCAATGCGTTCCGCAAGTCGATCAAGGGCTTCACGAACACCGCGATCAGCACGGTTCCGTTCTCGAACCTGTCGCAATACGGGATCACCTACGACACGCTGAATCCGACGCAGCAGATCGCGATCAACTCGCGCGGCGGCCCCGGCACCGCGCAGGTCCAGGTCACGTCACAGGTCAACGTGGCTGACAAGCTGACCATCAACGGGCTCGAATTCCAGTGGGTCCAGCCACTCGACTTCCTGACCAAGAACATCGGCATCACCGGGTTCGGCTTCAACGCCAATGCGACGGTCGTCGACCAGACCAGCAAGGGTGCGGCAACCGCGTTCGGCGTGGCGCCGTTTACCTACAACATCACGGGCTATTACGAAAAGCACGGGGTCATGCTGCGGGTGTCGACCACCTCGCGCGAGGGCTCGCAGAACAGCGGTGCGGCGCAGAATGGCATCCCGGCAGCGGCATTGTTCGGTACGGACTATACGACCTACGACTTCTCGTCGTCGTTCGATCTGGACAAGATCTTCGGCCTTGCCGGGGCGCCTCAGCTGACGGTCAATGTTGCGAACTTCACGAACGCGACGTTGCGGTCTTACTTCCAGTTCGAGAATGCGACCTTCACGCAGTACAAGCCGGGCCGTCAGTTCCTGGTCGGCCTGCGCGGCACCTTCTAGTCCGTGCGCGAGCGAGGCGGTCTCGACGGGATCGCCTCGCTCTATCTTTCTTGCGTTCCGCGTTGGTTTCGCTCGAATAATTGGGCCATGCCCGTTCCACTCGACACGCTGCCGTACTAGTATGAATACGCAGACATTAGATTGGTAAGTCCAGTGGCAAAGCCCGCCTCCCAGAACGCGCTGTTCGCGGTCGGAAAATACGACGCTCCAGCGAACGACCGCTTGTACCAGCGGCTGGCGCGGCGGCTGTTCGAGGAACTAGTCGCGGGTACCTACGCGATCGGCGATCGGCTGCCCGCCGAACGCGAGCTGGCGATCGGCTACGGCGCCAGTCGCCCGGCGGTGCGTGAAGCCCTCATCGCCTTGGAAGTGCAGGGATTTATCGAAGTCCGTGTCGGCTCCGGAGCGTATGTCTGCCGGCTGCCGGGGCAGGGCGAAGAGCCGGGTTTCGCGATTACTGCGTTCGAACTGACCGAAGCGCGGATCATGTTCGAGGGTGAGGCGGCAGCGCTCGCAGCGGTCCAGATCACCGATGCCGAGATCGACCTGCTCGACGGACTGGTCGAGGCGATGACGACCGAGAATTTGCTAACGGAAGTCACCGAGATTGCCGATCGCGATTTCCACATGGCAATCGCCAAGGCGACGCGGAATTCGGGCGTGGTTCGGACGATCGAGGATCTGTGGCATTTGCGCTCGACGTCGCCCGAATGCGCGCTTCTCCATGCCAAGGCGCGCAACGCCAAGGTGCGGCCGGTCGTCGCCGAACATGCTGCAATCGTTGATGCTTTGCGCGCGCGCGACGCGGCGGCGGCGCGTGGCGCGATGCGCGCGCACCTGACGTCGGTGATGGATCACCTCCTGTTCCAGACCGAAGAGATGGCAATGGAACAGGCTCGACTGGCGCTTGCGACGACTCGCCAGCGTTACGGCGGCGTCCCGAACAATTGATCCATATGGTGACCAAGCGCATATAGGTTGTCAGACCAATTCGATCGTTGCTATCGACAGTGTGAGCATGTGGCTGCACCGCCATGGGAAAACGGGGATGAGCGGCTGATGAAGATGACCCAGACCATGCGCTGGTTTGGCCCGAACGACCCGGTGCCGCTAAACGCCATCCGCCAGGCCGGCGCGACCGGGATCGTCACGGCACTGCACGAGGTCGCCAATGGCGACGTGTGGACCGTCGACGCCATCGCCGCGCGTCGCGTGATGATCGAGGACGCGGGGCTCGACTGGAAAGTGGTCGAGAGCCTGCCCGTCGTCGAGGATCTAAAGCGGCGTTCGGGCGACTGGGATCGGCTGATCGAGGCCTATGTCGCCAGCCTGCGGAATCTGGCGGGGCAGGGCATCGAGGTCGTGACCTATAATTTCATGCCGTTGCTCGACTGGACGCGGACCGACCTGAGCTGGGCGTTGCCGGACGGCGCGCGCGCGTTGCGCTTCGAGCTGCACGCGCTTGCCGCCTACGACATCCATATCCTGCGCCGCCCGGGCGCCGAGCAGGACTACACCCCCGATGTCGCCGCCATCGCCGCCGAGCGGTTCGCGGCGATGGACGATGCCGCGCGCGCGACACTGGAGCGGACGATCATCGCCGGGCTGCCGGGGAGCGAGGAGAGCTTCAGTTCGCCGCAGTTGCTCGAGCAAATCGAGACCTACGCCGACATCGACGCGTCGCGGCTGCGCGAGAACCACGTCGCGTTCCTGGAGGCGGTGTGTCCAGTCGCCGAGGCGGAGGGCATCCGGCTGGTAGTGCACCCCGACGATCCGCCGTTCCCGATCTTCGGCCTGCCGCGCGTGGTGAGCACCGAGGCGGACGTCAGCGCGCTGTTCGCGGCGGTGCCGTCGGTCGCCAACGGGCTGTGCTTTTGCAGCGGATCGTTCGGCGTGCGCGCGGACAACGACCTGCCGGGGATGGTCCGGCGGCTCGGCGAGCGCATCGGCTTCGTGCATCTTCGATCGGTGCAGCGTGAACCCGGTGGCGCGTTTCACGAGGCGGCGCATCTGGAGGGCGATGCGAACATGCCCGCGATCATGACCGAGCTGGTCGCGTTGCAGGCACGGACCGGGCGGTCGCTGCCGATGCGCCCCGATCACGGGCACCAGATGGTGGACGATCTCAACAAGCGGACCAATCCCGGCTATTCGCTGATCGGCCGGCTGCGCGGGCTGGCGGAACTGCGCGGACTGGAAACGGGTATCGCGCATGGTCGGGACGCTGCGTAGGAACCGAGCCTACCGCGTCATCGCCAGTTGCGTATCGTCGAGCGCCAGGTCCACCAGCTTGCGCATCGCCGCGTTGGCGGCGGTGGGGTCGCTCGCGGCGATCGCCTCGTACACGCGGACGTGATCGGGGATCGGGTTGCGCGGCAGCGACCGGGTGCGCTGCTTGAACTGCGTCGTCCAGCTTACCGCCGCGCCGATGCTCGCGCTCAGCACGACGAGCGCGTCGTTGCGGGTCGCCTGCAACACCGCGTTGTGGAACTCGCGGTCCGCGGCACGGCCGGCTTCGGTGGCTAGCGTGTGGCGCCGCATCGCGGCGAGCGACTCCTTCATCACGGCGATGTCGGCACGATCGCGTCGCTCGGCGGCCAGCGCGGCAGCGGCTGGCTCGACGATCGCGCGCAACTCGAACAGTCCGCGGACGAAGTCGATGTCGGGCTCGCCGGCAAAGGCCCAGGCGAGTACGTCCGGATCGAGCAGGTTCCAGCGACTGCGCGGCAACACACGGGTGCCGGTTTTGGGCCGACTTTCGACCAATCCCTTCGCCATCAGCACCTGGACCGCCTCGCGGTAGGCGCTGCGCGACACGTCCAGCGCCTCCGAAAACGCGACTTCGCCCGACAATGTATCGCCCGGGAGATACTCGCCCGACAGGATCGCGGTGCCCAGCTTGTGCGCGATCGCACCGTGCAGCCGCCGTCCCGTACCGCGTGGCGGGCGTGGCGGCGTCGCGCTTTCCGACGGTATCGCCGCGTCCGACGCGATTGGCGTATCCGACGACGGGCTCGTCTGATCGGGATTGAAGTTCGTCATTGGTAAGCTCCCATCACCAAGGTGATAGCCGCGTGACAATCGCGAGACGATAAGAGATTTTCTGTCCTGGGGCCCAGAAGGCGCGGATTCGGGCCGAAATCGATACACCGCGGCATAGTGCGACACGCGTGGGCGGCCGCGATCATCAGGGCTTCTTGTCCTCCGGCCGGACGCCGCTGTGGTCGATCACGCTGCGCGCGGCGGCTGGCCATGCATCGCCCTCGACCTTGATATTGTCGACCGACCGGTTGTTCAGATAGTCGGTCCACGACCCCTGGAGCCGGCCGGAATTATACCAGTTGCCGATCGCCAGATTGTCCAGCGCAGTGCGTTTCGGCGCGATGAAATCCTGCGAGTTGAGGTTCAGCCAGACGCCGCCGACGCGGTCGATCACATTGTTGCGGATCGTGACGTAGCGCGATCCCTCGTCGAGGTAGATCGCAATCCCGCCCGCACCCGTGACGTCGGCGATGTAGTTGTCGGCGATCAGCGCGCCCGGATCGGCGGACAGATGATAGATCGCGCCGCCATCGGGAAACCACTGCTTCACCCGGGTCACGCGGTTGCCGACGACGACCGTGTCGCGCAGCGTCGTCGGCGTATCGTAGACCAGATTGCCCGGCTGGTCGTAATAGCCGCGCTGCTGTCGCCAATATTCCGCGCTGCCGCCGGGGTCGTTCGTGCCCCATCCCCAGCCGATGTCGATCCCGTCATACGGCGCGTCCGACACGTCGTTGTTCGCGATCACCGTCCCCGACGCATAGGTGACGAGGATCGCCGACTGCTCCTTGTAGTCGCGCGATACGCTGGCGATCCGGTTGTCGCGGATCAGAATGTCGCGCAGGCCCATTTCGGGGCGCGAGGGATGGTGCGCGTCGGGACGAATGCCGCCGACCATGATCGCACCGCCGGCGAGGTCGCTGAAGCTGTTGCGCGTCACCTCGATCGCCGCCGCGCCAAGCCCGACGCCGCCATCGTTCGCGTCCGCATTGTTGCCGATGCCGAGCGCGACCTGCCCAAGTTGCGAGAACTGGTCGTCGTCGAAAACGATACGGGTCGCGGCGGCCACTTGCACTGCGGCGGGCTGCTGGTTCCAGCGGTTGCGCATCGCCTCGAACGCGGGGCATCCCCAGCTGCAATCGCGGATCGGATCGGCGGGATAGCCGGTCACGTCGCCCGCCAGATAGGCACCGCTCTGCTGGCTCGCATAGCCTTGCGGGCCCGACGGCTGCAGCCAGCTGGTGTGGCGAAATGCGAGGTGGCGGAACTGGAGGTCGCGGACCGGTCGATCATAGCTGCCGCCGATCGAGACGAGCCGTTCGAGTATCGGCATCACGACTTTGGCGCGGCGCATGTCCTCGCCCGGCAACGGCTTGTAATAGAGCAGCCCCGCCTTGGGATCGACATACCATTGGCCAGGCTCGCGCAGGAAGGCGAGCGCATTGACCAGGAACAGGCGCGCGACCTCGGCCGAGACCGGCCGAGCAATGGTGTCGTAGCCGATCAGGTTATTGCGCCAGCCCGGCTGTTGCATGACGATGCGCGCGCCTTCGATCGATCCCGCCGCGACCGATCCGCCTTCGATCCGGTCGACGACTGCGTGGCGGTGCGTGAACCAGCTCATGCCTTCGATCTCGATACGGCGCTGGTCGGGGAGCGAGGCGAGTTCGCGCCACGCCGGGTCCTTGATGTCGAGGCCCCAGGTCTGGAACGTGACGGCGGAGCGCGGGATCTCGATGCGGGCGTGGCTGGCGAGCCGCTCGTTCACCGTCAGTTGCCGCGGATCGGCGCCCTTCGGCACGGCGGCGGACCAGATGCCCTTCGCGCGATCGGCGAGCCGCCACCCGTCGATCGGCATGCCGCCCGACAGGACCGGACGCGTGCCGGGCTCGCCTTCCCAGCGAACGGTGAAGCCGTTCTGGCCGCCATCATTGGCTGTGAAGCGGAGCGGTGCGGTCAGCCGATAGCTGCCCGGCGCGATCCGCACGGTGACGTCGTGATCCGGGTTGAGACGTCGCACCGCGGCTTGCGCGCGCGCGGGTGTCGCGAACGGATGCGCGGTCGATCCGTCGCCTGCGTCGGATCCGTTCGGCGACAGGTGGAGCACGACCGGCACGGGGGCGGGGCGGTTTGGGATGACGATGTGATGGCGCGCAGGCGTTGCCGGCGGTGCGATCACCGGAAAGTTCGGTTGTGGCGGAAGCTGCGCGAGCGCGGGGGATGGCTGAGCTGCGACCCCCGTCGCGATCAGCACCATCGTCGATACCGCGCGTGTCAGGGTCGGCATCGCGTCTCTCCCGGTCGGTCAGAATGTCGCGAGCGCCGGCCGCCGAGGCGCATCATCGCGCTGTCGGGACGTGCCCGATCCTACGCCGGAGCGCAGGATCGGGCGGTCGTCGATCAGAGGACGCGGTTGATGAGGTTCTCGATCCGCTCCTGCTGGCCCGAGACCGGCTTGGGATCGATGCCGCGCTCGATCGCGAGGTCGGCGATCCCGGCGAGGTCGAGCCCACCGATCGCGCCACCGAACTCGCCGTCCCAGCCGGCATAGCGCTTGGTCTTGATCGCATCGATCCGGCCGTCTTCGATCAGCTTGGCGGCGTTGAGCAGGCCCTTCGCGACGACGTCGATCGCGCCGACATGACCGTAGAACAGGTCGGCCGGGTCCATGCTCTGGCGGCGCACCTTGGCGTCGAAGTTGAAGCCGCCGGTGATGAACCCGCCCGCGCGGATGATCTCCAGATTGGCGAGCGTCAGTTCCTCGACCGAGTTCGGGAATTGATCGGTGTCCCAGCCGTTCTGCGGATCGCCGCGGTTGGCGTCGATCGAGCCGAAGATGCCGAGCGCCGCGGCGGTCGCGATCTCATGCTCGAACGTGTGGCTGGCGAGTGTCGCGTGGTTCGCCTCGATATTGACCTTGACCTCGTTCTCCAGGCCATAGCGCTTGAGGAAGCCATACACCGTCGCGGTGTCGAAGTCGTACTGGTGCTTGGTCGGCTCGAACGGCTTCGGCTCGATCAGGATCGTGCCGGTGAAGCCGATCTTGTGCTTGTGCTCGACGACCAGGCTCAGGAAGCGGCCGAAATTGTCCAGTTCGCGCTTCATGTCGGTGTTGAGCAGCGTCTCGTAACCCTCGCGACCGCCCCACAGCACGTAGTTCTGGCCACCGAGGCGGTGCGTCGCCTCGAGAGCATCGCGGACCTGCATCGCGCCGAACGCGAACACTTCCGGATCGGGGTTGGTCGCGCCGCCGGCGGCAAAGCGCGGGTGGCTGAACAGGTTGGCGGTGCCCCAGAGGAGCTTCCGACCCGAAGCTGCCTGGAGCTGTTCGAGATGATCGACCGCTTCGGCGAAGAACTTCCGGTGCTCGGTGATGTTGGCGGCGTCGGCCATCACGTCGACGTCGTGGAAGCAGTAATAGGGCACGTCGAGCGTCTTGAAGAACTCGAACGCGACCTCGCGCTTCATCGCCGCGGCGGCGCTGTCGTTGGCACCGCGGTGCCACGGGCGATCGAACGTGCCGCCGCCGAACACGTCGGAGCCGGGCCAGCAGAAGGTGTGCCAGAAGCACGCGGCGAAGCGGAGGTGATCCTCCATGCGCTTGCCGAGGACCATCTTGTCCTTGTCGTAGAAGCGGTACGCCAGCTCGTTGGTGCTGTCGGGGCCCTCATATTTGATCTGGGGGATATCGGCGAAGAAGTCGGACATCGGGATTCCTACGATTTTGGGGTGATGCGGGAATAGGCTTGGCGGAACGCGGCCTTCTTCTCGGCGAGCGCCGAGACGAGGGCAGGGTCGGGGACGATGGTGTGCGAGACGGGGGGCGCGACGCAGATCTCGGCGGGGTCGCCGCCGTCGACACCGAGCTGGGCTAGTCGAGCGGCGCCGAGCGCTGGGCCGACTTCGCCGCCCTGGAGATAGACGAGTTCGACCTCCATCGCCGCGGCGATCACCTGGCCCCAATAGCGCGAGCGGGCACCGCCGCCGATCACCGCGAGGCGCTCGACCGTCGTGCCGGCCTCCCGCAACACGTCGAGGCCGTCGGCGAGCGCGAATGCCACACCTTCGAGCACCGCCTGCGACAGGCGGCCGGCGTCGGTGTCGTTGTCGAGGCGGAGGAACGCGCCGCGTACCTCCGGATCGTTGTGCGGCGTGCGCTCGCCCGAGAGGTAAGGGAGGAAGATCTCGGGGCCACTGGCCGGACCAGCGGCTTCGGCGCGCGCGAACAGGTCGGCGGCACCGGCGGCACCGGTGATCCGTGCGACCCAGTCGATGCACGACGCGGCCGACAGGTGGACCGACATCTGGTGCCACATGCCGGGAAGCGCGTGACAGAAGGCGTGGACCGCGCGCGCCGGGTTGGGGCGGAAGTCGTTGGTCGCGACGAAGATGACGCCCGACGTGCCGAGCGACAGCAGCGCATCGCCGTCCTTGACGACACCGACGCCGACCGCGCCCGCGGCATTGTCGCTGCCGCCCGCGGCGACCGGCACCTGCGGCATGCCCCACAGTTCGGCGACCTCGGCGGTAAGCGTGCCGGTAATCTCCGTGCCCTCGTACAGCGCCGGCATCTGCGCCTGCGTCAGTCCGCACGCGGTGAGGATCTCGTCGCTCCAGCAGCGGCCGCCGACGTCGAGCCACAGCGTGCCCGCGCTGTCGGACAGGTCCGATGCCTTGTCGCCGGTCATCAGCAACCGGACATAGTCCTTTGGCAGCAACACCGTGGCGATCTTCGCGAAGACCTCGGGCTCATGCTCGCGCACCCAGAGCAGCTTCGGCGCGGTGAAGCCGGGCATCGCGATGTTGCCCGATATGGTGCGCAGGTCGGGAACGGCGCGCTCCAGTGCCTCGCATTCGGCGAAGCAACGGCCGTCGTTCCACAGGATCGCGGGGCGGAGCGGTCGGTCGTCGGCGTCGAGCAACGTCGCGCCGTGCATCTGGCCGGCAAGCCCGACGCCGCGCACCGAGCGACGGACGCTCGGGTCGATCGCCTGGACCGCGGCGATCGTCGCCTTCCACCACGCATCCGGATCCTGTTCGGACCAGAGCGGATGCGGCCGCTGTACGGTCAGCGCGGCAGTGCCCTGGCCCACCACGCTGCCATGCTGGTCGAGCACCACGGCCTTGACACCCGAGGTGCCGATATCGATTCCGAGGAACATCAGTTGACGAACGGATCGATGGTCGGGATCGAGCCGTCGGGCGCGAACTTCAGTTCGGTCACCTTGACGTTGCGCAGGTGGTTCTTGTTGCTCATCTGCGTGTCCGCATAGAACAGCCACCATTTCTTGTTCCACTCGACGATCGAATGGTGACTGGTCCAGCCCTGGACCGGCTTCAGGATATGGCCGCGATAGGTGAACGGGCCGTAGGGGTTGTCGCCGGTCGCGTAGTTCAGGAAGTGCGTGTCGCCGGTCGAGTAGGTGTAGTAATATTTGCCGCCGCGCGTGAAGACCCACGACGCCTCGAAGAAGCGGCGCTCATGGTCGCCGCCGAGCACGGGCTTGCCGGCCTCGTCGAGGATCTGGACGTCGCGCGGGGTCTCGGCGAAGCTCTTCATGTCGGGATTGAGCTTGGCGATCTTGCCCGAGAGCGCGGGCTGGTCATCCTTGCCGAGATCGGTATCCGAGCCGTTGGCGTCGAACTTGCCGTCCTTCCAGCGCTGGAGCTGCCCGCCCCAGATGCCGCCGAAATACATGTAGCTCGCGCCGTTCGCGTCGGTGAACACCGCAGGGTCCATCGAGAAGCTGCCGGCGATCGGCTTGGGATCGGCCTTGAACGGACCGACCGGGCTCTTCGACGTGGCGACGCCGATGCGAAACGTGCCGAGGCCGTTCTTGTCGAGCTGCTTGTCGCGCGCCGGGAAGTACAGGTAATAGGTGCCGTTCTTGTAGGCGGCATCGGGGGCCCACATCTGCTGCGATGCCCAGGGCACGTCCTTCACGTCGAGCGCAACGCCGTTGACCTTCACCGGGCCGCCGATGCGGTCCATGCTCAGGACGCGGTAGTCGCGCATCGCATATTGGTTGCCGAGATCGTCGTCGCTGATCTTCACGTCGATGTCATGGCTCGGATAGACGTAGATCTTGCCGCCGAAGACGTGCGCCGACGGATCGGCAGTGTAGATGCTGGTGACGAGGGGCTGCGACAGATAGCGCTTGCCGTCCGGGCTCCGCGGCTCCTTGCCGGTGGAAGCGGTTTTCGTCTGGGTGTTCGCCCCATTGGTCTGGGCGAGGGCGATCGTCCCCGTTGCGGCGATTGCGGCAATGACGAGCGTGGGCGCGAGGCTGAGACGCATCGGTGCGTGATCCTTCCTAGAGTTCACCATCTGATGTGGTGTCGAGCATAGTTAACCTGCGGTAGCGCTACCGTAGGAAACATGTCAACACTTAGCACGCCGGGTGGACGACTGTCGACAACACCCACGCCGCATACGGCGTCTTTCGCCCCGGATGGCTCATTTCATCCACGCATAGGGGCCGACCAGCGTGCCGACGAAGCCGCCCGCAGTCTTGGTGCTAAGGAAGCGGGCATCGACGTCGCGCGCGAGGGTCTTCTTGCCGCCGGCACCGTCATAGTCGAACGCCATCGTGCCGCCGTTCGCGCGGATCGTCAGCGTGACGGGCCCCGACCCGGTGACGGGTGCGGAGGCGACCAGTTGTTCCTTGCCCTTGTCGGCAGTGTAGAGCGCGACGACGGGCTTGCCCTCAATCCGGGTGATGCCGAAGAACACATAGTTCGCGTCGCTCTGCATCGCGACGAGCCCGGCGCGATCGCCATCGGTGTCGGGGGTGAAGCGGACCGTCGTCGACATCGTCGCGACGGGATGCTGCTGGCGGCGTCCGACGAACGACGACACCTTGGAAAGATCGCCGATGCGTCCGCCGCCGTCGAGGATCAGGTCGCCGTGGTCAAGCCGGTAGAAGGGCGTCTTGGGCGTGCGTACGCCGACCCACTGCATCGCCAGCTTGCTGCCGTCGAAGCTGTCGACATAGCCGAAATCGCCGCTGGTCGGGATGCGGCTCGGCGGGCTCGCGGGCAGCCTGGGCTTGGTGCCGACGAACGGGACCGGCTGGCCCTTGGGCAGGATGATCGGCCAGCCGTCCTTCCATGTTACCGGTAACAAGAACGTCTCGCGGCCGATATTGTAATAGTCGCCCTCGTACGGACGGACGCCGAGGAAGGTCGCGTACCAGTCGCCGTTCTGAGTCTCGACGAGCTTGGCGTGGCCGGTCGAGGTGACCGGGTTGGGCCGCGCTGGATCGAGATCGCGCTGAGTCAGGATCGGATTGCCTGCGAACGGGACATAGGGCCCGCGCAGCGACTTCGAGCGTAGTGCGACCTGCGAGTGGTTGACGCTGGTGCCGCCCTCGGCTGCGGTCAGGTAATAATAGCCGTCCTTGCGGAAGATGTGCGGTCCCTCGATCCACACCGGCTTCTTGGAGATGTCGACGCCGCCGTTGATCAGCTGCGTGCTGTCGCCGACCATTTTACCCGCGCGCCAGTCATATTCCTGGATCCAGATCGCGCGGTGGCCGTCGTAACGCGGTGGCTCGGCGGGGGCGCGGTTGTTGACGATATACGCCTTGTCGCCTTCCCAATAGATCGACGGATCGATGCCTTCGAACGGCAGCCAGATCGGGTTCGACCAAGGTCCCGCCGGGTCCTTCGCGGTGATGACGAAATTGCCTTTGCACTCGACGCACGTGTTGACGATGTAGAACACGCCGTCGTGATACGAGATGTCGGGCGCGAACACCGCCTGCGACGTGCGCATCCCGGTGAAGTCGAGCTGCTCCGGCCGGTCGATCGCATTGCCGATCTGCGTCCAGTTCACCAGATCCGTCGACGTGAAGATCGGCAGGCCGGGGTAGTGCGCGAACGAGGAGAGGACGAGGTAATAGTCGTCGCCGACGCGCGTCACCGACGGGTCGGGATAATAGCCCGACAGGATCGGATTGCGATATTGATTGGGCCCGACGCTGACCTTCTCCTGCGTGTGGCCGTCATAGCTGAAGCTGCTGAACCGCGGTGCGTCGCTGGCGAAGGCGGGTGTTCCGAGCGCGAGACCGGCGAGCAGCGCGAATTTCTGGATTTTCATGGCGGTTCTCACTTGGGTGCGCTGGCTGTCTGGGCTGGTTTCGTTGCAGGCGCTGCGGCAAGTTCCTGCGCGGCTTGTGCGAGTTCGATCCACATCGCGCCTTCGGGGATGACGTATTCGTTCTCGCCCCAGAAGAACGGCCAGTCCTCATGGTTCTCGGGGAAGTCCGGCTTGATGATCAGCACGCCCGGCACGACGCCCCCGGCGATGAACGAGAAGTCGGCGCGGTTGTTGCCGTAGGCGACCTCCTTCGAGACGGTGCCGACCGCGGAGACGAACGACACGTCGGACGCGGGGTGGTTGCCGACCAGGAACTCGAGCCCGCGGAACACGGCGTCGGCTGGCATGATCTCCGGGAACGCCTTGTGCAGCGTGTACGCGTTCATCGCATAGCCGAGCACGGTGCCGCTGCCCGCCCAGCCGCCGGTGGTGATCGGCACGCCGAACGGATTGGCCTTGGCCGCGGTCTCGGCGGCGGCGGCATAGGCGCGCACCGCCGGGATCATGGCTGCGCGGTACGCTGGCGGCATGAAGGGGATCGCCGCCACCGCATCGCGCAGGGTGAAGGTGAACGTCTTTTCCGTCGCCGGCCACATCGACTGGACCGCGGCGGCATAGCGCGGATCGCGCGTCGTGCGGAGCAGCTCGACCGCGGCGGAGAAGCGTTCCGCGTCGACCGGCCCGCCGGTGGTGTTGCCGTGCTGGTACAGATCGGGCGCGTGCGACTGTTCCTCCGCCCAGGTCCGCGTTGCGATCCCGAGCGCCTTCTTCGACAGCGCCGGATCGACCTCGGCGAGCGCGCGCGATGCGGCCGCGAGGCCGGCGATCGAGCCGTAGTTCAGCGCGGAAACCTTGGTCGTGAACGCCCAGCGATCGTCGGGCGTCCCGCTGCGGCCGCTCTTCTCCTCGCCGAGCTTCAGCGCCGGATCGTAGACCAGCCCGTCGGTCTTGGTCGAGGCGTCGCCGAGGTGCGTGTATTGCGCGACGTCGGGCTCGACGATGCCGTGGATCGCGTGGCCGACCGCATCGAACTGCGCGACGAGCTGCAACGTGCCGTGGCGGATCTGCTGGACGAGATCCGGCATGCCGTCGGGAACGTGGATCTCGGTCTTGCGCCGCGTCCAGTCGATCGCGGTGGTATCCCGCATCGGGTGCCAGCGCTCCCAGCTGTCGACCAGCGAGCGGATCACCTGATATTGCGACTGGGTGCGGATGTCATAGTCGCCCGCGTCGAACCATCCGCCGATCGCGAGGCCGGGGATGTGCTCGCCCGACTTGAACTTGGTGTCGGTGGTCGGCCCCTGTGCGTAGAGATCGATATGCTCGTGGCCGGTCGGCGCCTGTCGCGCGTCGTCGCGGTGCGCGTCGCCGTGCCAGACGCGGTAGCCTTCGTTGACGAACATATGGTCCATTGCGACCGGGAAATAGACGTCGAGCGTCGGGTGCCATGCGCCGGCATAGGCGTCGGCGGCGATCCGGAACGGTGCGGTGCGCGTCGTGCCGTAGTCGAGCACATAGGTGCCGGGCTGGCGGACCGCGCTGAAATCGAGTTGCAGATAGCTGTAGCGGAGATACTCACCCCAGTGCTTGGCGGGCGCGGTCGGCACCGGCGTCATGCTGCCGTCCTCACCGACGCGGAGCAGGCGCGCGGGCAGCAGGCGGCGATCGTTGCGATCGAGCTCGATCGTCGCGACCTTCCGCGCGTCGGGCGTGTAGCCGAGTTGCGAATGCGCGATCACCGGGGGCCGGAGCCAGCCCGGCACGCTGTTGGGCTGGATCATCCATTCGAGCACGGTGCCGGTGCGCCCGGCCGGAAGAAGCGAGCGGAGCACGAACCAGCCATTCTGCGCCTGGTTGCGGCCGTCGAACAATTGCACCTCAGCAGTCGATCGGATCGTCACGCGGCGTGCCGGATCCTCGGGCGCGAGCACGAAGCGACTGCCCCTGGCGATCGCTGTCGGTTCCGCGCCGGGACCTTCCGCGCGACCGCTCGCCGCGTTGCGCTGCGGCGTCTGGATCATTGCATCGGCCGGATAGACCGGGAAGGCACCGCTCACCCCGTCGGCCATATAGCTGTGGTGGAAATAGGCGGCGGGGAGGAATTCGAGGTTGAACCCGGCCTTGCCCGCGAGTGCAGCCGGCACAGGCTGGTCGAGGATCACCGAGACCGCGACCGCGCCGCCGCGCTTTTCCGAGCGCACGCGGTAGCGCCACTTATAGTCGGGATATTCGAGCGTGACGGTGATCGCGCCGGTCGCGGCGTCGATCTTGCGGTCGACCAGGCGTCCGATCGCGTCCCATTGGCCGGGCGTGGAAGACAGGCGGACATCGCCGTTGGTGGCGATCCGTTCGCCCTGCTGGATGATCTCGACGCCGCTGATCTTCGAATCGGCGAACAGGCCATCATACCAGTTGGAGAATACGAGGACGTTTGCGGCCGGCGCTTCGTAATAGCCGGCGGCGTTGAGCGTGAGGTCGGTCGACGCGACGCGCGGGCTTGTCTGAGCGATCGCGGGCGCGGCGCTCGCGAGCAGGGTCGCGATCAGGCAGATTGCGGATTTGGCCGCCATGGTTTTTCCTCTCCGGTATCGTCATGCGGCGTTGGATTCGCCTGCTATTCCCAGGACTATAGCGCTAACAATCGCATACGCCACCCGCTGATGCTGTTTCCGTATGGACAGGGTAGCGGTATCACTCTAATACTCATACAAGGTTGCAAAGGGCACGCGACGGTTCCGATTTCGGGACGTCGGAGAACAGCCTGCACGCAACCGATAGGAAGAAGAGGATGACCGGGCCAACCGTCGATCGTCGTCGTGCGATGCTTGCATCGATTGCCACCGGGGCGGGGCTGATGCTGCCCGCAATCGGTCGCGCGCGTGCTGCGCCCGGATCGTCCGCATCGCGCACCGGCACCTGCTCGACGCCGCAATCGGCGATCGCACGGACGCAATACGGTCCGGTCCGCGGCTATGTCTCGGACGGCGTCTACACCTTCAAGGGCGTGCCTTATGGCGCAGATACCGGCGGCGAGAACCGCTGGCTGCCCGCCAAGCCGCCGCAGCGCTGGACCGAAACGCGCGACACGCTGTCCTACGGCGCGAACTGCCCGCAGACGCTCCACGACTTTAGTGCCGTAGAGCACACGTTCCTCCAGCAATGGACCGACGGGTTCATTGGCGAGGACATGCTGAAGCTGAACGTCTGGACGCCGTCGCTGTCGGGCAAGCGGCCGGTGATGGTGTATTTCCACGGCGGCGGGTTCGCGTTCGGATCGTCGTACGAACTCGCCTCGCATGACGGCGCGCAGATGGCGCGGCATCACGACGTGGTGCAGGTATCGATCAACCACCGGCTGAACGTACTCGGGTTCCTCGACCTGACCGAGGTCGGCGGCGGCGCGTACGACACGTCGGTCAACGTCAGCATGACCGATTGCGTTGCTGCGCTGCGCTGGGTGCAGGAGAACATCGCGCGGTTCGGCGGCGATCCCGATACGGTAATGATCTACGGCCAGTCGGGCGGCGGATCGAAGGTGACGACGTTGCTCGGCATGGCGACCGGCAAGGGCCTGATCCACCGTGCCGCGGTGCAGTCGGGTGGCGGCGGGTCGCTGCCGATCGCGGAACAGTCGCGCGATTTCTCGCGGCGCGTGCTGCGTGAACTGAACATCGGACCGAAGGATATCGGCGCGCTTCAGCGGATCGCGTGGAAGCCGCTGTTCGACGCCGGCAACAAGGTCGCGACCGAGATCAATGGTCCACGCGGGCCGATGGGGCCTTCGCTGACACCGCGCGTGGGCTGGAACCCGACGCTCGATGGCAAGGTGATCGACGTCCGCTCATACTCGGACATCGCGCCCGAGGTGTCGCGCGACGTGCCGGTGATGATCGGCAACGTCAGCGAGGAGGGGATGCGCTGGGGCTACAACCCGAGCGAGGCGCAGTGGCGGACCGATCTCACCGCGCAGATGGGCGCCGACAAGGCGGGTCGGCTGATCGCGGCGATGAAGCAGGCGCATCCGGAAAAGGCGGTGCGGACCCTGGCGTACGGCGTGCAGGGCTTGCAGAACCGCAACCGCGTGCAGGACATGGTACGGCTGAAACACGCGCAGCGTGGCGCGCCGGTGTACCAATATCTGTTCCAGTGGCAGTCGCCGCAACTCGGCGGCGTCGCGGGCGCATGGCACACCGCCGACCTCGCCTTCTGCTTCGACAACACCGCGCTCTGTGACCAGGGCACCGGCAATACGCCCGAGGCGCAGCACGTCGCGCGGACCATGTCGACCGCTTGGGCGAACTTCGCGCGGACCGGCAATCCGAGCCAGCCGGGGCTGGCCTGGGCGCCGACCGATCCGCAGCGCTGCCAGACGATGGTGTTCGATACGACGAGCCGCATGGTCGACGATCCCGAGGGCGCCGCGCGGCGTATCCTGTTGTCGTGAGCGTCGTGTGACGGACACTCTGGGGGAGAAGACGATGCGTTGGTCGATCGGATTTGGGCTGTTTGCTAGCGCGCTGGCGCTGGCGTCGCCGGTGCTGGCGCAGGACGCGAAGATGACCGCGACGGCGGCGCCGGCCGAGCCGGCCGCGATTCCGCTCAACACCGGCGGCGTGAAGGGGCAGGCTGCACCCGAAGCGTGGTTCAGCCAGTACGGCGTAGCGATGACGCGCAACGTCACGTCCGCGACGCTGACGCCGTTCCTGCCCGATCCGGCCGAGGCGACCGGATCGGCGGTGATCGTCGCGCCGGGCGGCGGTTTCCTGATGCTGTCGATGGAGAACGAGGGCTGGCGCGTGGCGAAGGCGCTCGCCGACCGGGGCATCGCGGCGTTCGTGCTGAAATACCGCCTGAAGCCGACGCCGGCGGACATGGGCGGGTTCGAGCAATCGGTCACGGCGATGTTCGCGGGCGCCGCGCAACCGCATCGGCGGATGAGTCCGGACGAGGCGATCGCCGGGCTAAGCGACCAGATCGCCGATGCGCGAGCCGCGGTTGCTTTGGTGAGGACGCGCGCGACCGAGTGGAAGGTCGACCCCACCCGCGTCGGCATGGTCGGCTTTTCGGCGGGGGCGATGACGACGATGGCGACCGCGCTGGCCGCGCCCGACACGCATCTGGCCTTCATCGCGCCGATCTATGGATCGATGGAGGCGGTGAAGGTGCCGGCCGACGCCCCGCCGCTGTTCGCGGTGCTCGCCGCCAACGACCCGCTGTTCGCCAACAAGGGATTCGGCCTGATCGAATCCTGGCAGAAGGCGGGGAAGCCGGTCGAGTTCCATCTTTACCAGGCAGGCGGGCACGGCTTCGGGCTGGGCAAGAAAGGCACGACCAGCACCGGCTGGTTCGAGGATTTCATGCACTGGCTCGACGCCAACGGCATGCTCGTACGGCGATGACAAGATGCAGGGGGAGACGGATATGACGCGCTTCACGAAGGTTCGGGCGATCGGGCTGCGTGCCGTTCCGCTGCTGGCGTTGGGTGCGCTGGCCGGGATGTCGTCCGGCGCGAACGGGCAGGATGCGGCGCCGGCACCGGGGCTCGCGCCGTATTTCCAGCCGGTGACGCAAGGGCCCACGACGCCCGACAGCGACGGGTTCCTGCGTCGCTGGCTGTTGCTCGAGCCGATCGACAAGCCCAACCGCAGCAATACGGGCTTCACCGCCACCTATGTCCGGCAGGCGCTGACCACGCCGTATTTCCCCGGCCAGTTCACCGCGATCCCGCGCGACGGCCAAGTCGTGAAAGCGGCCCAACCGCTACGTTGGCACGCACTCGATTCAGGCGCGTTCGACGTCAAGCTTTTCAGTTTCGCCAAGGGCCTCGGCAAGCCGACCTACGGCGTGATCTTCTGGGCGGTGACGATCGTCGACAGCCCGCGCGAGATGCGCGACGTGCGGCTGGCGGTCGGGTCGAACTCGGCGTCGATCTGGTGGTTGAACGGCAAGGAGACGGCCGGGCTGTTCAACGATCGCCGGATGGTGATGGACGACGTGCTGTCGGATCGCGTGACGCTGCGCAAGGGCCGCAACGTCCTGCGCGGCGCGGTGATCAACGGTCCCGGCCTGAGCGACTTCTGCGTCCGCTTCGTCGACGAGACCGGCCGGCCGATCACCGACCTCAAGACCGATGTCCGCTAGCATGGAGACCCTCATGACGCGTCTTGCCGCCGCCGCTCTCGGGCTGTCCGCAATCCTCGCCGCCGGCGCGCCGCCCGCCGCCGCGCAGTTGCAGGGGGAGACGTTCATCCACGATCCGTCGACGGTCACCGAGTCCGACGGCAAATACTACACGTTCGGCACGCGCGGCGGCGGGCTGGTCTCCGACGACGGCTGGACGTGGCGCAGCGGCCCCAAGCGTCCCGGCGGCGGCGTCGCGCCCGACGTGATCAAGATCGGCGACCGCTATTACGTCGCCTATGCGGTCGGTGGCGGCGGCATGTCCGGCGGGCATGCGAGCCAGGTCAAGATCATGTGGACGCTGTCGCTCGATCCGAAATCGCCGCGGTTCGAATATCACGATGTCGGCGTGGTCGCGTCGAGCGACGGGGTGGAGACCGCCGACGCGATCGACCCCGCATTCCTGTACGTCGATGGCCGTCTGTGGCTGACCTACGGCACCTATTTCGGGCCGATCCGCATCATCGAACTTGATCCAAAGACGGGCTTACGCGTCGCAGGCAATCAGCCAGTCGACGTCGCGATCGACATGGAAGCCACCGCGATGATGCACCGCGACGGCTGGTATTATTTGCTCGGGACGCACGGGACGTGCTGCGACGGGCCCAATTCGACCTATCACATCCGCGTCGGCCGATCGCGCAGTCCGCTCGGGCCGTATGTCGATCACATGGGGACGCCGCTGCTGCGCGGCGGCGGCAAGCTGATCGTCAGCGCGCGTGGTCGCAATATCGGCCCCGGTCATTTCGGGCTGATCGAACTCGACGGCGGCGTCGAAAAATTCTCGATGCATTACGAGGCGGACATGGATCGCAGCGGCCGCAGCGTGCTGGGGATCGAACCGCTCCGCTGGACCGACGGCTGGCCGGTCGCGGGGGAGAACGTCGTCCCCGGCACCTATGAAGTCGCGTCCGAACGCAGCGGCTACGCGCTCGGCCTCGCGACCGATGTCGTCAGGATCGCGTTCGACCCGCGCCGCGCCTTCATGGCCAAGCCGACCGATCCGGTCAGCCCTATCCCCGATCAGACATTGGCGCAGGACTCGGCGGGTTGGCCGCAGGGCCGCATCCGCGTCGACCTCGCCGACTATATGAACCGCCCGCACCAATTGTGGACGATCGCGCCGGCGGCGGGTGGCGGGGGGTATTTCGGTGCGCCCTATTACACGATCACGATCGCCGGGACCGCGCGTGTCCTCGCGGCGACCGCGCAGGGCGAGGTAGAGACGGTGCCAGCGTTCACGGGCGCGACCGAGCAATTGTGGCGGATCGACCAGCTGACCGATGGCACCTACCGCATCATGCCGAAGTCCGTACCGGGTGGTCGCGCAAACCTGGCGCTCGTCGCGATCGGCGCCAGCACGCCGACGCTCGCCAAGTTCGATCCGGCCAGCCCCGCCGGGCGCTGGACCTTCAAGCGGCCGTAGTCGATCCCAGCCGACGTTGACGCCGGCCGAGATTGAACTACTCCTACAAGTATCGAAAAGATGGGGCTGCCTCATGGTGGCCGAAAGGGAGAGTATGGACCTGTTGACGCAACGCACTTCACAGTCGGGTTCCGGCCAGACGCGCGGGTTCAAGCGCGCGATCGCCGCACTGTTGCTCGCGGGGGCTGGCTTCGCGACGTCGGCGGTGGCGCAGGACGCCGCGGCACCTACCGTGACGGCGACGTTGCAGGCGGACAAGCCGGGTGCGGTCATCCACCGCGACGTGTTCGGACAGTTCGCCGAGCATCTCGGACACGGCATCTATGGCGGGATCTGGGTGGGCAAGGGCTCGCGTATCCCGAACGACGGCGGCTATCGTCGCGACGTGCTGGACGCGCTGAAGGCGATCAACGTGCCGATGGTGCGCTGGCCCGGCGGGTGTTTTGGCGACGAATATCATTGGCGTGACGGGATCGGTGCGACCAAGTCGCGCCCGACCAAGGTCAACACCAACTGGGGCGGCGTCAACGAGGACAACGCGTTCGGCACGCACGAATATTTCGGGTTGATGGACCGCCTTGGCGCCAGCACCTACGTCTCCGCCAACGTCGGCAGCGCACCGCCGTCCGAGACCGCGCAATGGGTCGAGTACATGACCGCCGCGAAAGGCACGACCGTGCTGGCCAAGGAGCGCGAGCGCAACGGTCATGCGGCACCGTGGAAGATCCAGTATCTCGGCATCGGCAACGAGCTGTGGGGCTGCGGTGGCAACATGCGCGCCGAATATGCCGCCGACCTGACCAACCGCTATGCGCAGTTCGCCAAGTCTGCGAACGGCCCGATGCTCAAGATCGCGAGCGGCCCGAGCGACTCGAACTACGAGTGGACCGAGGCGATGATGCGGATCGCCGGCAAGAACATCGATGGGCTGGGGCTGCATTACTACACGCGGCCGCGCGACAAGGACTGGAAGGACAAGGGCGCCGCGATCGGCTTTCCCGAGCGCGAATGGGCGTCCACCATGTCGCACACGCTGGAGATGGAGGAGTTCATCACCAAGCATTCGGCGATCATGGACAAATACGATCCGGCCAAGCGCGTGATGCTCGCGGTCGACGAATGGGGCACGTGGTACGATCCGACGCCGGGCAGCAATCCCGGGTTCCTCGAGCAGCAGAATTCGTTGCGCGATGCGGTGGTCGCCGGGCTCAACCTCAACATCTTCGCGCATCATGCCGACCGGGTCCGGATGGCGGCGATCGCGCAGATGGTCAACGTGTTGCAGGCGATGCTGCTCACCGACGGCGCGAAGATGGTGAAGACGCCGACCTATTGGGTGTTCGACCTCTACAAGCCGTGGCAGGGCGCGACGTCGCTGCCGATCGAGGTGACCTCGCCCTGGTACCACAAGGATGAGGTGGCGGTACCGGCCGTCAGCGCGTCTGCGGTCCGCGACACGGCGGGGCAGGTGCATGTCGCGCTGGTCAACCTCGATCCGAACCGCGCGATGCCGGTGTCGGTCGCACTCGCCGGATTGCAGGCGACGCAGGCGAGCGGGCGGATCATCACCGGCACCGCGATGGACGCGCATAACAGCTTCGACGCGCCGGATACGGTCGTGCCGCAGCCGTTCACGGGCGCGCAGGTAGCAGGCGGCAATCTGACGCTCACGGCGCCGGCGAAGTCTGTCCTGGTGCTCGACCTGCGCTGATCGGGCGATGACCGTCGAACCCACGCGTCGCGACATGCTGGAAGGCGCAGCGGCGGTCGCCGTCGCTGCGCTTGCCGGACCCGGTGCCGGACCGTGTCAGGCTTGGGCGGCGGCTCCCGCCGATGGTCCGCGGCTCTGGTATCGGCAGCCGGCGGTCGCCTGGACCGAGGCGTTGCCGATCGGCAATGGCCGGCTCGGCGCGATGGTGTTCGGTGGGACCGCCAGCGAGCGGTTGCAGCTGAACGAGGACACGCTGTGGACCGGGGGGCCGTATGATCCGGTCAACCCGGCGGCGCACGCGGCGCTGCCCGAGGTGCGGCGGTTGATCGACGCGGGCAAGTTCGCCGAGGCGCAGGCGCTCGCCAATGCACAGGTCATGGGATTGCCCAAGACGCAGATGGCGTACCAGCCAGTGGGTGATCTGCTGCTGGAGATGCCCGGCGTGGCGGGGGCGGTCGGCGACTATGTCCGGCAGCTCGATCTCGATGCGGCGGTCGCGACCACCAGTTTTACGATGGGCGGCACGCGGTTTCGTCGGGACGTGTTCGCGTCGCCCGGGGATCAGGTGATTGCGGTTCACCTGGTCGGCGATCGGCCGTTCGACCTGCTGGTGGGGCTCCAGTCGCCGCAGCTTGGCGCCAGCGTCTCGATCGACGGTGCGACGGTGACGCTGGCCGGGCATAACGGCGAGCGGGCTGGGATTGCGGGCCGGTTGCGGTTCGCGGCGCGGGCGCGAGTTTCGACGGTGGGCGGTGCCGTCTCGAAGGATGGCGGCCGGGTTCGCATCACGGGAGCGCGTGCGGTCACGGTGCTGGTGGCGATGGCGACCAGCTATCGCCGGTTCGACGATGTGAGCGGAAACCCGGAAGCCGCGACGCTCGCCACGCTCGATCGTGCCAGTCGGCGCGGTATCGAGCGGATCCGGGCCGAGACGAGCGCCGCGCATCGTGCGCTGTTCCATCGCGTGACGCTCGACCTGGGGCGCACGGCGGCGGCGGACAAGCCGACCGACGAGCGCGTGCGCGCCAATCGCGCAGGCGACGATCCGGCACTGGCGACGTTGTATTTCGACTATGGCCGGTATCTGCTGATCGCGTCGTCGCGACCGGGGACGCAGCCGGCGAACTTGCAGGGTATCTGGAACGACACGATCAAGCCGCCGTGGGAGTCCAAATACACCGTCAATATCAACACCGAGATGAACTATTGGCCGGCGGAGGCGACCGCGCTGGCCGAGTGTACCGCGCCACTGGTGCAGATGGTCCGCGAACTGGCCATCACGGGTGAGCGCACCGCGCGGACGATGTACGGTGCGCGCGGGTGGGTGTGTCATCACAACACCGATCTGTGGCGCGCGACGGCGCCGATCGACGGGGCGCAATGGGGGCTGTGGCCGACCGGTGGCGCGTGGTTGTGCACGCATTTGTGGGATCGCTACGATTACGGACGCGACCTAGATTATCTGCGCTCGGTCTATCCGCTGATGCGTGGCGCGGCGTTGTTCTTCCTCGATACGCTGCAGACCGATCCGGCGACCGGCACGCTGGTGACCAATCCGTCGCTGTCGCCCGAGAACATCCATCCGGCGGGCGCATCGATCTGCGCGGGGCCGGCGATGGACATGCAGATCCTGCGCGACCTGTTTGATCAGATCGGACAGGCGGCGGCGTTGCTGAAGATCGATGCACCGTTTGCGGCCGAAGTCGCGGCGGCGCGCGCGCGTTTGGCGCCCGATCATATCGGTGCACAGGGCCAGCTTCAGGAATGGCAGCGCGACTGGGACGCAGCGGCGCCCGAGCCGCACCACCGCCATGTCTCGCATCTCTACGGGCTGTTCCCGAGCGACCAGATCGATCTCGACCGTACGCCTGCACTGGCACAGGCGGCGCGGCGGTCGCTCGAACTGCGCGGCGATGAATCGACCGGATGGGCGACCGCGTGGCGTGCGAACCTGTGGGCGCGGCTGCGCGACGGCGATCACGCGCACCGAATCCTCGCCTTCCTGCTCGGCCCCGAGCGGACCTATCCCAATCTGTTCGACGCGCATCCGCCGTTCCAGATCGACGGCAATTTCGGGGGTACGCGGGCGATTGCCGAGATGCTGATGCAGAGCCGGGGCGACGAGATTTTAGTGTTGCCCGCGCTGCCGAGCGCTTGGCCGACCGGGTCCGTCACAGGGTTGCGCGCGCGCGGACGGTGTTCGGTCGATCTGCGCTGGCGGGAGGGCGAACTGGTCGAGGCGGTGGTCCGTGGCGAGATATCGGGGCGTCGCGTGATCCGCCTCGGCACGCGGCGGGTCGAGGTGACGATGACGCCGGGCAAGGCCGTGCGGCTTCGCGGTAACGGCCTCGTGCGCGCGTGAACAAGCAAAAGGGGATTTCCGTGAAAGCGCTTCTCGTTGCACTCGGCACTGCGTTGATGCTGTCGACCGGCCCCGCTTCGGCGCAGGTCAAGACGCCCGGACCGCCGCTCGTTGCCGGTGCGAAGCCGGTGACGATCGAGCGGATCACCGTCCACTCGCCCGCGATCGAGGGCAATCTGGAAGGCGAGAGCCCCGACCGCGCGGTGCTGGTGGTCCTGCCGCCGAGCTATCGCGCCAACCCGACGCGGCGCTATCCCGTTGTGTACGCACTTCACGGTTATTCGATCGGCGCGGAGCAGTGGATCGGCGAGATCCATGTGCCGCAGACGATCGAGGGTGCGTTCGCCAAGGGCGCGCGCGAGATGATCGTCGTGATCCCCGACAGCAAGACCGCGCATAACGGGTCCTTCTATTCGAGTTCGGTAACAGTCGGCGATTTCGAGACGTTCGTCGCGCGCGACCTGGTCAGCTATGTCGATGGCCATTACCGGACGATCGCGGACCGCCGCAGCCGCGGGCTCGCGGGGCATTCGATGGGTGGCTACGGCACCGCGCGGATCGGCATGAAGCATCCGGAAACGTTCGGCGCGCTCTACATGATGAGCCCGTGTTGCCTGTCGACGCGTGCGCTCGGCACGCCCGATGCGGCGACCGAGACGGCGATCCGCGCGCTGCGGTCGCCCGCGGATAGCGCTACGCTCTCTTGGGGACAGCGCGCGCAACTCGCGACCGCCGCGGCATGGTCGCCCAATCCCAAGGCGCCGCCGCTGTACCTCGACCTGCCGGTCAAGGACGGCGTGGCGCAACCCGACGTGCTGGCGCGCTGGGCCGCCAATGCGCCGCTGGCGATGCTCGACCAATATGTCGGCAATCTGCGGCGTTATGCGGCGATCGGGATCGACGTCGGCGACCGCGACGGACTGAAGGACGATGCCGGCAAGCTCCACGCCGCGCTCGACAGCTACGGGATCGCGAACAGCTTCGAGGTGTATCCGGGCGGTCATACCAGCGGCGTCGCCGGCCGCGTGCAGGACACGATGATGCCGTTCTTCTCGCGCGCGCTGGCGTTCGGCAAATGAGGATTGCGGTGGCGGTCGCGCTGGGGCTGCTGGCGACCGCCGCGTCGGCGCAGGTGTGGCGGTCGGACCAGGGCGACGGGAGTTTCCGCAATCCGGTGCTGTTCGCGGATTATCCCGATCCCGACATCATCCGCGTCGGCAGTGATTATTATTTCGCGACGACGACGTTCGCGAACACGCCCGGCATCACGATCCTGCACAGCCGCGATCTGGTCAACTGGACGCTTGCCTCGCACCTCGTCGATCGGCTGGAGGGCAAGCCCGAATACGACCTGAAGGGAGGCAACGCGTACCGGCACGGGCTCTATGCCTCGTCCTTGCGCTATCACGCCGGCACCTATTATCTCGCCAATACGCCGGTCGGGCAGAAGACGCGGATCTGGTACGCGAAGGACGTGCGCGGGCCGTGGCGTTATCACGAACTGGAGCGCGAGGCGTTCGATCCGGGGCTGTTCATCGAGCCGGACGGGCGCGCGTACCTGGCGACCGCGAGCACCGCGGACGGGACGATCACGCTGCTGACGCTCGACAAGGACCTGGCGCACGTCACCGCGTCGCAGAAAGTCCATTATATCAAGGGCGCGGAGGGGTCGAAGATCATCCGGCGCGGTGCGTATTACTACCTCTTCAACGCGCTGCCGCCGCGGCTGGCGCTGACCGTGTCGCGGTCGCGCAGCCTGTTCGGGCCGTGGGAAACGCGCGACCAGATCGACGACAAGACCGGCGGGCATCAGGGTGCGCTGGTCGACCTGCCAGATGGCCGCTGGTTCGGCTTCGTGATGGAGGATAGCGGCGCGATCGGGCGGATGACGAACCTCAGCCCGGTGTTCTGGCAGGACGACTGGCCGGTATGGGGCACGCGCGAGGCACCCGGTCGCGTGCCGCGGCGTGCCGCCAAACCGATCCTGGGTGGGGCCTTCGCGGAGCCGGCGACGTCGGACGATTTCGGTAAACCGACGCTCGGGTTGCAGTGGCAGTGGAACCACAATCCGGAGCCTTCGCGCTGGTCCTTGTCCGAGCGGCCGGGTTGGTTGCGGCTGAAGCCGACGGTCGCGACCGGGTTCTGGCGCGCGCGCAATACGCTCGTGCAGAAGGGGCAGGGGCCGGCGAGCCGGGCCGAGGTGAAGCTCGACATCCGCCATCTGGCACCGGGCGATCGCTGCGGGTTCGGGACGTTAGGGCAGTTCAGCGGGAATATCACGGTGCAGGGCGCGGCGGGCGGCAAGGTGACGCTGGCGATGGAGGTGACCGAGGACACGGTCGCCGGTGCCCGGACCGAGGTTCGCGCCACCGTGCCGTTGCCGCGGACCGAGGCGCTGTGGTTGCGGACCGACATGGACTTCACGACCGACCGGGCGCGCGTGGCGTATAGCGTGGATGGGCGGCGCTGGACCGGGCTGGGCGGCGACTTCCCGCTCGCGTTCGCGTGGCGGACGGGGACGTTCCAGGGCGAGCAGATTGCGCTGTTCTGCTATGCGCCGACGGGGAGTCGCGGGTGGCTGGACGTCGACCGGTTCACGCTGTCGGCGTTGCCGCCGGGCAAGCCGGAGCGGGTGCGTTAGGACTAAGTGACCAACGTAGCGACCACGCCCAACCTTCCGTCATCCTGACGAAAGTCAGGATCCAGAGTAACGGACGGCGAACTCGTGGCTCTGGATCCTGACTTTCGTCAGGATGACGGGTTCAGCTTGGTTCGGATTCAAGACCTGAACCCGAAGACGGTCGCCTATTTAAGTAACGCAGCGTCCGCCCAAATCGCAGGTTGCGGCGTCCCGGCATTTACCACCGCCCCGCTCCCCCGCGCCACCAGTTCGACGATCCGTACACCCGTCACTTTCGCCTCCAGCGGTATCGCAGCCTCGCCGAACCCAATCGGCCGGGACTTGGCGAGCAGGCGACCATCGCCCCATACCTCGAACACCGTCTTACCCGACCGCGGTTGGCCGGAATCGTTGATGCCGACCTTGGCGGCGAACCGCGCGTAACCCTGGTTGCGGACTTCGAGGCGGGAGTTTGCGAGCACGCCGATCCCCGTGTCGAAGTCAGTGCCGGCAACGCGCAACAGCTTACCGTATGGCGCGCGGTCGGCTTCGGCGCCGCCCCAGCCGCCATATTGCGGGTGCTCGCCACCGCCGCGGGTGCCCGTCCACGGCGTGATCGACTGGTAGATCGTCGGATCGGGCTGCGGCACGACCACGCCATCGGTCGCCGGATTGACGCTGCCGGTCTGCTCCGAAAGGTATAGCCCGCCCGGCAAACGCCGCGTGCCGGTCGCGCGGAAGATCAGCGTCTCGTGCGGCGCCAGCGTCACCGCAATCTCCTTGCGGAAGCTCTGCTCCTTCTTGGTCCAGAGGTCCTTCAGGCGCACGTCGGCGGTCGGCAGCATCTTGAGCTGCTCGGCGGTCAGCACGGCCTTGGCGGGCGAGGCGGTACGGTTGAACAGTGCCACACCCTTGCTACCGTCCGCGAGCGTCTTGACGAAGGTCTGCACCTCCGACGAGTCGTAGGCGAGCACCGCCTGGTTGCCCGCCGAATCCTGGTTCAGCGCGACGATATCCGCGTTGCCGAAGATCGCGAGCAGGTCCGGCGTAAGCTTGCGCAAGTCGTAGCCGATGATCAGCGGCGCGTTGAGCATCGCCCACAATGCGAAGTGCGAGCGTGCCTCCGCGCTGTGCGCCGCGTCGAAATCGCCGGTGCCGACGAACAGCATGTCGGGGTCGTTCCACGATCCCGGATGCGCGTAGAGCGCACGGTGCGTGACGGTGTCGAGGTTGGTCAGCATCCGCGGCCAGACCGGCTGGATGTCATCGCTGGTGCGCGATGTGTTGCCGACGTCCTTGCCCCACGCGCGCACGTCGCCCGCGCCCCACAGGCACAGCGAATAGACGTACGCGCGGTCGCCGGCGTGCGTGTGCAGCGCGGCGTGAACCTGTTCGTAGAGGCGGCGGATACCGGCGATGTCCGTTCCACCAAGCGACTGCATGTCGACGAGTGGCGTGAGTGCGCGGTACAGGCCGGACTTCACGCGCGGTGCGTCCACGGGCAGGCCGCGTGCGCCGCAGCCGTCGACCTTCAGGAAATCGAAGTTCCATTCGGCGAAGAACAACCGGATGTCCTGGTCGACATGGCCGTACAGCCCGACCTCGCGCTCGGCGACATTGCCCTCGGGCTGGTTCTTGAAATCGGGGGTGTAGATCTGGCCGCAGCTGTTGCGGCCAATGTCCGAATAGATGCCGACCTTGAGGCCCATCGCGTGGAGCCGATCGGTGAACGGGCGGAAGCTGGTGTCCGCACCGGTCGCAGCGGACGGGAAGTGGCTGGTGCGGATCAGCAGCCGGCCGTCGGGTTGGCGACGCTTCAGCCACCAGCCATCGTCGATATTGACGTAGCGATAGCCGATGTCGCGCAATTTGGTGTCGATCAGCGCCTGCGCCGAGGCGAGCACCTTCTCCTCGTCGACGTCGCTGTTGAAGGCATTCCACGAACTCCACCCCATCGGCGGCACGGCTGCTGAGCCATCGGTGTTGGCGCTCCATTTGCCAGTCGGGGTCAGCGGATCCGCCAGTGCCGCGATCGGCGTGCAGAGCGCAACCAGCGCGGTGCCGAGCGTCGCGAGTGTCCGGACGCGGCTCACTTAGGCAGCTCCGCCGACTGGCGCGCCGTGAAGCTGGCGGTCTGCCCGGCGACGCCCGTGCCGGGCTGCCCCGCGCCCACCGTCACGCGGTAGGTGCCGGCGGCCACCGAGCGCGCTCCGTCGAGCGCGACCGAGCTGAGATCTCGCGGCGACAGGTCGAAGGTGACGCTGCGTGCTTCGCCGGGGCGGAGTGCGACGCGCTGGAACCCGCGCAACGCGATCCGCGGCGTGCCGGGCCGGTCGGGGAAGTCGAGATAGAGTTGCGCGACCTCCTCGCCGGGTCGATCGCCCTGGTTGGTCAGCCGCGTGGTGACGCGCAGGCCGTTCTCGGCGCCGCCGCGGGCGGGCGTGACGGTCAGCGGCGCATAGCCGAACTTCGTGTAGCTGAGCCCGTGGCCGAACGGATAGACCGGCGTGCCCGCGAAATAGCGATAGGTGCGGCCCTTCATCGCGTAATCGCCGAACGACGGAAGGTCGCCGACGCTGCGATAGAAGGTGAGCGGCAGGCGGCCCGACGGGTTGGTGCGTCCGGTCAGGATGTTGGCCGCAGCGGTGCCGCCGGTCTCGCCCGGATACCACGCCTCCAGCACGGCGGCGGCGTTGTCCTTTGCCCAGGCGAGATTGATCGGGCTGCCGTTCATCGTGACGAGCACGATCGGCTTGCCGGTGGCCTTGGCCTGTTCGAGCATTGCGATCTGGTCTGCTGGCAGGTCGAGCGTGGTCTTGTCGCCGCCCGAGAAGCCCGGCACCGTCACGCCGGTTTCCTCGGCTTCGAGGTCGGAGGTGAGGCCGACCACCGCGACCAGCACGTCGGCGGCAGCGGCCGCGCGACGAAGCTCGGCGGACGGCGCATCCGACACGCGCTTCCACACCAGGTCGATCCCGCTGCCCTCGGCGCGGATCGCATAACGCCTGCCGCCCTCGAGTTTCAGCGTCGTCATGCCGGGCAGGTCGTTCCAGCGCGCCTTGCGCCGGTCCGAAATCATCTTGCCGTCGAGCGTCAACGTACCGCCCGATCCCGACAGGCCAACGCGGTAGGTGCCGCTTTCGGGGGCCACCAGGAAGCCGGTCCATTCGGTGCGGTGGACGTCGGTGACACGCGCGAGATCGAGGTTGCGATCGCCGACGTCCGGCTCGATCCGCGTCACTACCGGCTGCGTCTGGTACTTGGCCGCGGCAACAAGCTTCTCGCGCGTGCCGCGGGCGTATTGCGCGGGCATCGGCGTGGTCGGATTATAGTAGCGCGCGAGCAGGCCGGGCTTGCCGTCGGGCGTGAGCAGCGCGGACGTCGGCACGCGGTCGCCGTCCGTGACGGATTCCCCGAACGGTACGAGCGTGACCTGGCTTGCACCGAGCGCGGTCTTCAGCCCCTCCAGCACCGATACCGGCGCGCCCGAAAGCGGCGACGAATAATTGCCGCGCAGCACGCGCGTGGCATCGCCGAGCGGGCCGATGACGGCTAGCTTCACGCCCGGCTTGAGCGGCAGGATTCCGTCGTTCTTCAGCAGCACCATCGACCGTTCGGCCGCAGCCAGCGCCAGACGGCGATGCTCGGGGGCACCGACCACGCTGGTCGGCAACGCCTTGGGGGCGCCGGCCAATCCGGGCAGGTCACCGTTACGATACCGCGCAGTGAACAGGCGAACGAGGCTTTGATCGACGTCCGCCTCGGTGATCAGGTCGCGGCTGAGCGCCTCGCGGTACCGGGTCTCCAGGCCCGCGGTATCGCCCAGCGTCTCGCCATTGCATTCGTTGTCGACGCCCGCGCGCATCGCGGCGGCGACCGCGGCGGCGCTGTCGGGGGCGTATTTATGGTTGTCGGCGATGTCCTTCACCGCGTCGCAATCGGACACTACATAGCCCTTGAAGCCCCACGCGCCGCGCAAATGCTCCTTGAGCAACAGGTCGCTGGCGCAGGCCGGCTGGCCGTCGATGCGGTTGTACGCGCACATCACCGAGCCTGCGTGCCCGTCGACGAGAGCCGCGCGGAAGGCGGGGAGGTAGGTGTCCTCCAGGTCGTGCGCGGAGATGTAGACGTTGGCTTGATGACGCGTGCCCTCGGGCCCGCTGTGCACCGCGAAATGCTTGGGCGTGGCGATCACCTGCGGGCGATCGGGGTTGGGGCCCTGCATCCCGGTCACGAACGCGACGCCCATCGTCGCGGTCAGGAACGGATCCTCGCCATAGGTCTCCTGCCCGCGGCCCCAGCGCGGATCGCGGAAGATGTTGATGTTGGGCGACCAGGTGTCGAGCCCGGTGCCGATATGCCCGTTCCTGCCGGTCTCGCGACCGAGCGTATGCAGCCCGCGCACCTCCTGGCTGATTGCGCCCGCGACGTCGTGGACGATCGGCGCGTCGAAGCTTGCGGCGAGGCCGATCGGCTCGGGGAAGTTGGTGGTCGCAAGCGGCCCGAGCGCGCCGTGCAGCGATTCCGTCCACCAATTATACGCGGGCACGCCGAGCCGCGGGATGGCAGGCGCGACGTTGAGCAACTGTGGCAGTTTCTCGTCGAGCGTCATCCGCGACACCATCGTCCGCGCCATCTGCTCCGCGGGATCGGCCGCGGTCCGCTGGCTCGGCGCGGCGGCGGGCTCGCGCGCGATCGCCGGGGAGAATGCGAGCGCGAGCCCGGCCGTCGCCAGGGCTTTCGCCCTCATGGTCATGCGCATCGTCAGTCTCTCCCGTTGCGGCGCGCTGTGGCGGCCGTTCTTGTTCTTCGCACTCGTTCGGGGCTTATCGCGCCGGCAGGACCGGCACTTCGAACGTGCCGACGGGCAGCGGTGCGTCGTCGGCTAGGTTGGTCGCCGGGGCGTCGGCCCAGGCGTAGCGGACGCGTGTGACGGGTTGGCCATCGCCGCGCAGCGTCACCTCGGACCCCGCGACCTTGCCCGGAGCGTAGCGGCAGGTACCGACCGCGGCGCCGCACAGTTCGAAGCCGATCGCCTGCGTGGCACTGCGGGCATGCAGCGCGCCCGTCACGCCGCTGAACCGCACCGTGACGCCGCCATCCGCCGTGCGCCGCGCATCGGCGACGGCAGGGCCGGACGGCGCGATTTTCTCGCCGTACACCGCGGCGCGCATCACGCGGGCGAGCCTTTGCCCGACCTCGTGCTTCTCGCCGGGATGGATGTCGAGCGCATCGCCGAGGTCTAGCGCGACGGCGATGCCGGCATGCGGGTCCGCCGCCGCCACGCGCCGCTGCGCATCGCGGACGTCGCCCCAGCCGCTCTCGCTTGGCGCGATCGCCGGGCTGCCGTAATTGGCGAGTTGGACGATGCCGAAGCCGGTCTCGGGTGTGCCGAAGCGGCGGCGCCAGTCGGCGATCAACGCGGTCATCCGGCGGTCGTACCCGGGGATGCCGGTGTCGGACTCGCCCTGGTACCAGGCCATGCCGGCGAACTTCGTAGCACCAAGCGGCGCGATCATCGCGTTGTAGAGCGTGCCCGCGCCGTTGATGTCGTCCCACGGCACGCGCGGTGCCGCGCCTGCGAGGCGCTTGGCGATCGCATAGCGCCAGCCAGTGCCGAGCGGTACGCTGGTCCCGTCGGCAAACGACAACCGCATCGAATCCGCCGGGCCGGTCATCCCGCCATAGGCATAGACGTCGTCGTCGTTGACGGTGATGACGTTGCGCCCGACCTTCAGGCTGCCCGCGGGCAGCGCGTAGACCCGCGATTGCGACGCGAGGCTGCTGCCACCGACACCCACGCCGTTGACCCAGGTACGGTCCGCGTCGTCGACCATGCCCAGCACCAGCGTCGCCGGGCCGCGTGCCTGTTCGGCGGTCAGCTGGACCTCGTGCTGGTACCAGATCATGCCGTTATAGTCCGAGAGTGCGGGCACGCCCCAGGTCTCGAAATTGGTCATCGCGGGCACCGGATTCCAGTCGAGCGCGGCATCCGGCTGCCACGGTTCGCGGCCGGCAGCGTCGCCCGAGCCGTCGCGCCACCAGCTTTCCCAGATCGTCGATGCCTGCCGGTTGGCGGCGGCGGGATCGCGGGCATAGAGCGCGAGCAGGTCGGCGGGGGCGCCGAGCCCGGCCTGCCGCAGCGCAGGATCGCTCATCCACGCGCTGATCCGCGACCCGCCCCAGCTCGAATGCACCGCGCCGATCGGCACGCCCGACGTCCGGCGCAGCGCCTGGACCATGTAGAAACACGCGGCCGAGAAGCTGGGTGCCGTGGTCGGGCCGGACACCGTCCAGCGCGGCTGTTCGGCAAACCGCGCGACCGGTGCGGCGGCGGAGACCTTGGCGATCGTCAGCAGGCGGAGCTTGTCGTCGACTTCCGGGTGCGCGTCCGGAAACAGGCCCTGTCCCTGCTCGACGCGCAGTTCCATGTTGCTCTGGCCCGAACACAGGAACACGTCGCCGACCAGGATATCGCGCAGGACCGCCGCACCGCTGGGAGCGGCGATCGTCAGGTCGTACGGCCCGCCGGCGGGGAGGGCGGGCAGGCTCGCCGAAAAGCTGCCGTCGCGCGCAGCCTTGGCGGTGACGCTGCGCCCGGCCAGCGTGATCATCACGGTTTCGCCGGCTGCGGCCTGTCCGGTCAGGACGATCGGCTGCCCGCGCTGGATCACCGCGTGATCGCCCATCACGCCGTCGAGGCGCGGGGCCGCCGACGCGGCGGTCGCGCCGATGGTTAGGATCGCGCCGATGGCCAGGCACGCTGTGACGGTCCGCATACTATTCCCCTGTCGGCTAGATCGGCTGGAGGCCGTGGCGCTTGATACGGTCGATGAGATCGCGGTGGCCGGGCAGGCTGCTCACCAGCCGCTGCGTCTGCACCTGATTGTCGTGCCGCGCGCGCCGAGCCAGCGCGACATCGTCGTCGATCGACCCCGGCATCACCGCGGTCCGCGCGCCCATGCCGTACAGCACATATTGATAGCTCGCCGACGGGAAGACCTCCTCGGCGCGATCGAATTCGTCATAGACCCAAGGCGACTGGAACCGCCACAGCTCTATCAGGCCCGAAAGCCGATCGGGGATCGACTCCGGCCGGACATTGTCGCGCCAGAACGCGGTGTCGGTCCGCTTGGTCAGCGCATAATGCAGCTTGAGGAAGTCGATGATCCGGCCCCAGCGATAATGCGCCGTGTCGTTGAAGCGGTGCGCGACGACGTCCATCACTTCGCGACAGGCGGGCATCTGCTCGGCGATCATCTTCGCCGACAGCTCGATCAGGACGATCGCGGAGGCCTCCAGCGGTTCGAGGAAGCCCGCGGCGAGCCCGACCGCGACGCAGTTGCGCACCCAGAATTGCTCGCGGTGGCCGGCACGGATCGTCAGCCGGCGCGCGGTCAGGTCGCGCGCGGCGGGGCCGATATAGTCGCGCAATTCCTGCTCGGCGGCGTCCGCGCTGATGTGGCTGCTGGAGAAGACATGGCCGACTCCGCGCCGCGTCGGCAGGCCGATGTCCCAGATCCAGCCGGCCGACTGCGCGGTCGAGATCGTGTGGCTCGCAATCGGCGCGTCGGGCACGTCATAGGGCACCTGCATCGCCAGCGCGGTGTCGCAGAACAATATGTCGGTGCAACTGCGGAACGGCACCTTCATCGCGCCACCGATCAGCAGTGCGGCAAACCCGGTGCAGTCGATGAACAGGTCGCCCGCGATCGAAACGCCCTGTTCGGTATCGAGGCTGGCGATGTCGCCGCTCTCGTCGAGATGCACCTCGGTAACGTCGGCCTTCACATGGCGGACGCCGAGCGTGTCGCAGCAATGCCGCTGGAGGAAATGCGAGAATTTGCCCGCGTCGAGGTGATAGGCGTAGTTCGCGTGGCCGTCATATTCGGGCGTCGCGATCGTCTTAGGGCCGAGCCCTTCGTCGCAGATCCGGCCCTGCGGTGTGACCGTGTCGCAGAACGTCGCGCTGCCCTCGTCCGCTAGCCAATGCGGTGCGAGGTTCACCTGCCCGAAATGCTGCGGCAGCATCAGCGGGTGGTAATAGCCGTCGTCCGGCGCACCGGTGGTCCAGCGATTGAACCGGGCGCCCTGCTTGAACGACGCGTCGCATTGCCGGAACAGCTCGGTCTCCGACACGCCCATCTTCTTGAGCGTCGAACGCAGCGTAGGCCACGTCCCTTCGCCAACACCGATCGTCGGCACGTTGGGCGACTCGACCAAAGTGACGGTGAAGCCGTGCTGGCGCCGCGCCTGGTGCTTGGCCGCGATCACGCCCGCGGTCAGCCACCCTGCGGTGCCGCCGCCGACGATAACGATGTTCTGAATTTCGTGCATGGTGCAGCGTAATCGAAAAAAGGCGGAGCACGAACAGGTCGTGCTCCGCCAGTGGGAGGGGGATCAGAAGTGGAAGCGGACGCCTGCGGTGTAGCGGCGGCCGTAATCGAACACGTCGAGCAACTGATTGTCGAAGCGCCCGTGCGTGCTCTGCTGGTTGTTGTTGACGTTCAACGCTTCGGCAAAGACGCTGAACTGCTTGTTGACGTCGTAGCTCGTCGACAGATCGACCTGGAAGCTCTGGTCGACGAAGGTCGGCTCCGACCCGAAGGCGCCGGTGTTCTGGTTCTGGCCGAACTGAAGCAGATACTTGTCGCGCCAGTTGAGAGCGGTGCGGAACTGGAACCCACCCTTGTCATAGAAGCCGACGAAGTTCGCCGAATTTGCCAGGCCGGTGACCGCGAAGCCGGTCTGCGAGATGTTCTTGTCGTCGTAGGGCCGGTTGGTGTTGACGAAGGTTGCGTTGGCCTGGAACCCGAAGCCCGAGTTGCCGAACACCTGCTGCCACGCCAGTTCGACACCGCGGACGGTCGCGTTGGGTCCGTTGACCTGCTGCGATACGGCGAAGCTCGCCAGAATGCCCGTCGTCGGATCGATCAGCCCGTTGATCGACTGCCGCGTCACGCCGCCGATGATGAAGTTGCTGACGTTCTTCAGGAAGAAGTCGACCGACAAATACGAGTTGCGCTGATAATACCATTCGGCGGCGATGTCGAAATTGTCCGCCAGGTACGGTTTCAAATTCGGGTTGCCGCCGCTGGCCGTCAGGGCGCCGACGCGCTGGCCGTTGCCGACGTTCAGCACCGGGTTGAGCACGCTGAGGCTCGGACGGGTCAGCGTACGTGACGCGTCGAAGCGCACCAGCAGCGTGTTGGTGATTTCCAGCTTCGCATCAAGGCTGGGCAACAGGTAGGAATACGAGCTGTTGGTCGTGTTCGGCACGATCGCGGTGTAGGTCGGGATGCCGAGCAACGACGGATCGGCGGTGCTCGTCGTGATCGAGGTCGGCAGGCGACCTTGGCCAGTCGCGCGCAGGTTCGTCGTTTCGTTGCGGACGCCTGCGTTCATCGTGAACGGCATGCCGCCGACGTCCGCCTTGAAGTTCGCGCTGAAGTAGAGCGACCAGGTCCGCTCGCGCACGTTCAGCACGCTGCCCGGATCGACCGCTTCGTCGAAATTCCCGCGGAAGCCTAGTAGTCCATCGCCGCTCGTCGGGCTCGGATAATTGAAGCCCGGGATGTTCTTCGCGTACGGGTTGCCCAGGCTCGTCAGGTAGTTCTGATATGCGGTCGGGCTGAACACGAACACCGACGGCGGCAGGCTGCCGTTGAAACCGGGAATGAAGTTGTCGAGGCTGACCGAGCCCTGGTAGATGTTCGCGGGCACTGGCGAGATGCCCGTCGCCCGCCCCGATGGGCCGCCATAACCGGCATAGGCCTGCCAGAAGTTGTTGGTGAACGTGCTCTGGTTGCGGAAGTTGAACGTGTCCTGATAATATTGGCCACCGGCCTTGAGCGTCAAATTGTCCTGCTTCCAGGTGGCGTTGCCGCGGAACTGGGCGAGTTCATCGGTATTGTGCTGCGTCTGGTTGACCGTGACGTGCGTACCGATCACCGACTGATCGGCCCAGCGTGCGCCATCGCCCGCAGGACCGAAGTTGCTGATCGTCGGGAAGGCGTCGCTGCTCTTGCCGTCGACCTTGAAGCGCAGAACGTTACCCAGAGCATTGCCGTACCCGATGTCGCCATTCTTGCTACCGATGACGTTGCCGGGATTGAGCCAGCTTTTCGCATACGAGCCGTCAGCTTCGAACGTCAGATGTTCGGTAGCGTCGTACTTGACGTTCAGGCCGGTCTGGTTGGTCTGCAGGATCTGCTTGTTTTCCGCCGCCGTGAAATCGGTCGGGCTGCCGGCCTGCGTGAAGTCGACCGCGGTGCCGTTCTTGTCGACCGTGACGTTGCGCAGATCGCCCTGGCTGAACCACACGCCGAACGCGTAATTGTCCTGGTTGATGGTCTGGCGCGAGAAGTTGTTGTCCAGCGTGACCATCAGGTCGTCGGTCGGATGATATTGGAATGCGACGCGTGCATCGACGCGCTCATCCTTCACGCGCTGTTGCTCGGCGCCATATTGCTGCGGGAACCAGCCGGGCAGGTTCTGGCGGTTGTTGGGATTGGCGTAGTTTGCCGACTTCGGATCGCTGGTTGGCGCACAGTTTGCGGCCCCGGCGTTACCGGTCAGCTGGCACGGCGCGAAATTGCCGCCCGGCCAACCCGATACGTAGACGCGATTGGTCTCGGTATCGCGGCGCGTGTAGATCGCGTCGGCCAGTACGCCGAACGTCTCGTCATTGTTCGTGCTGCTGATGAGCAGGCCGGCGGTCGGCACGATCTTGCCTGCACGGTCCTGGATCGCTCCCGATCCGGTGGCGGCAAGGCGGAAACCGGGATGGTCGAACGGCTTGGGGAACGCGATATCCACAGTCGCGCCGATCGAACTCGATGCGACCGTCACGTCCGGCGTCTTGAAAACGCTCAACTGGCCGATGAAATCGACGCCGACGGTGCTGAAGTCGATCTGGCGGTTGCCGGTTGCGGTCGAGATGCGGCGGCCATCATACAGCGTCGTGTTGAAATCGCCGCCGAAGCCGCGGACCGTGATGCCGGTCGGTTCGCCGCGCGAACCCGAACGTTGGATCGATACGCCTGGCAGGCGCTGCAGCGACGCCGCCACGTTGGAATCCGGGAACTTGCCGATGTCCTCGGCCGAGATGACATCGACGACGCCCGACGACGTGCGCTTCAGGTCGAGGTTGCGCTGGAGCGATCCGCGCAGGCCGGTGACGATGATGTCGTCGCTCTGCGCTGTACCGCCCTGCACCGTGTTACCCTGCGACACGTCTGGCGCGGTCGCTGCGTCCTGCGGCTGTCCGGCTTCCGACGCGGTCGTGGTGTTCGCGGTCGTCGGCACGGCTGGCTGCGGCGCGGCCGGCTGCGTGGTCGTGCTGTTCTGAAGATTGCCCTGATCCTGCGCCATTGCCGGGATCGACCACATCATCGCCAATACGCTGGTCGCGCAGGCGAGTGCGCTCGATGGGTGGGCCAGTCCTCGAAAGCCGAAAGCGCGCGTAGTGGTGGTCACGGTCAAACATCCCCTCATGCGGCGCCGCACCGCCCTTCTTGTGAGAGGCGTTCACGACAAAGTTACTTGGATGATCGAATCATACGCGTTTCCGCACCGTCTCGATCATCTACGGTAGCGCTCACAATAGTCAGGCTAACAATCAATGCAAGCTTTTGTATGAGTGGTCGCGGCGAGGCTTTGCAACCGGGGCGCCATGTGCGATCTCTCGGGCAAGAAGACTGTACGGAGAGAGACGGATGCCGATCTGGGAGATGCTGAGCCATGCGCAGCACGCGGCGTTGCGCGTATCGCGCGCGCATGACGGAGAGCGGCAATTCGCGCAGATCGTCGCAGACGAATTTCTCCAGGCCGCTCCGTATTATGCGATTTTGTTCACGAAACACCCGGAAACCGGCGCCTTCTATGCAGGCGTCGTGATGGGCCTGGAGCCGGGCCGCAACCTGATGGCGGTCAAGGGGGCGTTGCCCGACTACCGACCCGCCGACCTCGAACGCCAGGGCTTCTACATCACCGACGGGCAACTGGTCGTCGACCGCGAACACGGTGTCTTTGCGGCGCCAGACGGCCAGCTTTTGTTCGACATGAACGCTGAGGCAGCGCTACCACTCAAGCGCATCCAGCAGGCGCTGCACGTCCTTCAGTCGGGCATCCCCGAGACCGACGCGCTGATCGAGCGTTTCCTCGCGCATCGCCTGCTCGAGCCGATCGACGTGACGATGAGCTTCGACGACGGCGAACATTTGACGCTCGAAGGGCTCTACACGATCAGCCTCGACGCGCTGCACGCATTGCCCGATGCCGCGGTGCTCGACCTGTTTCGCCGCGGCGACCTGCAACTCGCCTATGCGCAGGCCGGGTCGATCCGCCATCTGCGGACGCTCGGCCGGATCCGCAACAACCGGCTGGCGGACATCGGCTGATGCTGCACGAGCCGCCCGCCGACGCGTTGCGCGACCCGGACACTTTCCAGGCCGAGGTGATGGCGCGCTGCGAGCCCGCGGTGCTGCGCGGTGCGGCGCGGGATTGGCCGATGCTGTCGGGCGCGACGACGCCGGGTGCGGCGCTGGACGGCGTGGTGGCGCAGCTTCGCCGCTTCGATAGCGGCAAGCTCGCGGAGGTGTTCGTCGGCAAGCCCGAGATCGGCGCGCGGTATAATTACGACGCGACGCTCGCCGGGTTCAATTTCGAACGCAGTTCGGTGCCGTTCGGCGAGGCGCTGACGCGAATCCTAGACAGCGCGGCGGACCCCGGCCGGACCAGCATGTACATGGGGTCGATGACCGCGGAGACGTATTTCCCCGGTATCGAGGAGGCCACTCGCCTGCCGTTCGTACCGCCCGCGGTGCGCCCCCGGTTCTGGGTCGGCCACGCCTCGACGGTCGCCTGCCATTACGACACGATGGACAATGTCGCGTGCGTCGCGGCGGGCCGGCGGCGCTTCACGCTGTTCCCGCCCGACGCGATCCGCGACCTGTATGTCGGACCGATCGACCACACGCTCGCCGGCCAGCCGATCAGCCTCGCGGTCGGCAGCGAGCCCGGCGACCCGCGCTTCCCCCGCTTCGAGAACGCCCGCGACCGCGCACTGGTGGTCGAGCTGGAGCCCGGCGACGCGCTCTACGTGCCCAAACTCTGGTGGCATCAGGTCGAGGCTGTCGGCGACGTCAACGTCCTGGTCAATTTCTGGTGGGACGGGTTCAGCGCAGGCCCGGACCAGCCCTACACCGCGATGCTGCTATCGCTGCTGACGATCGCCGAACGCCCGCCGGCCGAGCGCGCAGCGTGGCGCGCGTGGTTCGATCATTACGTGTTCCGCCCCGACGGCCACCCGCTCGCATTCCTCCCGCCCGAACGCCACGGCGTGCTCGGCGCGTCGAAGGAGACTTACGGGCGTATCCGAACGCTGGTGATGCGCCTGCTGCGCGGCGGTTGAGAGTGCGGGCGGATGTGCGGTCGTGTGGAGTTCGTACGTGAGATCGGCGACGAACTGTCAGCCGCGGCAAGTGTTGCCAGTGCGGCGTCCACAGTTGCGACCGCCTCCGCACTGTCGGGCGGCAAGGCGGCCTCCGCACGGTTCACGATCTGCGGCCACGCCAAGCGGATCGACTGCATGGTCGACGGAGACACGGCCCGGATGGCGGGCACCAAGATCCACATCGCCGACATCGACACGCCGGAAACCCACCCACCCCCGCTGCGCTCGCCAAGCCCGCCGGGGGCAGGCGGCGACGCTGAAGATGCAGGCACTGCTCAACGCCGACCCCTTCACACTGACCCCGATCAAGCGCGACTGCAACCGCTACGGCCGCAAACTTCGCATCGTCGAGCGCGACGGGGTGTCACTGGGGGCGGTACTCGTCCGCCACGCCTCGCGCGCCGTTATGGTGGCGGCAAGCGCTCGCCTTGGTGATAGCGGGCACGAGTTGCCACTGGTCGTGATTGCAATCGAGGTGTATCCCTCAAGGATGGCCCGCGATGATGCCCTGTTCGATATGAGCGATCCCGCTGCGGAGGCTGAGGCCGACGCGCGTGCAGATGCAGCCGTGCATAGCGGACGGTTGATCAGTCACGACGCGGTCAAGGGCTGGCTATCGTCATGGGGTTCGACCGAACCTCTACCCCGACCTCGCGTCGGCGATTAGTTGCGCATCGTCTGGACGGACGATGCCGTCGCCAATCTAGAGGCGATCGTTACCTATGTCTCGGCGTTCAATCCCGTCGCTGCCAATGCATTGGGCGCGCGGCTTATCGCGGTGGCAGACAACCTCGCGAGTTTTCCAGATCAAGGTCGCGACGTAGGCGACGGACGGCGTGAGCGGACGACGGTATGGCCGTATATTCTTCGCTATCGCGTGGTCGGCGACTGCGTGATCATTTTGCGGGTCAGGCATGGGGCGCGGGACGAGGAGGCAGAAGATGATCGGACCGAATGAATCAGAGCAACCGGCTCAGTGCGACTATGATGCTTGGAAGCGGGCCAAGATCGAGCGCGGGATGACGCAAGCGCGCGACCGATCGATGATGATCCCGATCGAACAGGTATTGCGCGAACTGACCGTTTGAACATGGCGAAACGCTGCGATTTGCGACGCAGTTTTTACTCCGCTTTTGCGGTTAGTTCGAGGTCGAGATCCTTGAGCTTTTGGATGACCGAGTCGAGCGCGATATCAAGCCGGGGCTTGGGCGGGTCGGCGCTACCGCGGGCCTTCGCTACGTCGGACAGCGGAGCGGTGATCAACGCTGGGTTGCCGTCCTTGAAGCCGCTTCGAGATAGGCGAGGATCGCGGCGTCGCTGTCGAGGTGGTCGGTGGCGTTCCATCCAGTTGTTTCGATGTTCAGCACCTGCGATCCCCGGTAAATCATCTATGGACGATACCCAGCGTTGCGCGCCATGCGGCCCAACACGCCTTTTACAGTAATATCTAGCTGTGACTTATCTCTGTAATCTGCCGGACAAACATGGTCGGCCCTATCTTCCGCGATCAGATTGTAGACCTTATCGGAATCTGGCCCTTGAAAGCGATCTGGATCAAAAACAGCGATCGGCACACCATGTTGGTGGCGGAGCATCTTCATGGCGGGAATATCGGTATCGCCATCACCGATGAAAATCATTCGTTCAAAGGGTATCGGGCGTTCGTTCATTGGTATCCAACGATTGACGGCTTTGTCGTCCGACTGGTTTAGAACTCCCTTATTTATACGGAAAAGATATTGAGTTTTCCCGGTATAATTTACGGCAGCTGCCGGCCAAAGGGGTTTGCCATCCCGATAAGCATATTTCGACGCAAAAATATGCTTGAAGTACTTCCTTATCGTCGTTCCCTCGATAATTTCCTCAAGGCCAGAGCTTATAATGTAATGCTCTACTTCAAGGCCTCTTGTTTTCCCGTACTCGCTAATACGGGGGAACCAGTCGTCTACTCCCGCAAAATACGGCAAACAGGCACCATGAGAAGCAAGGCGCTCCTTTGACATATGGTCACCTTCTTTTTGTTGAAGAAGGTGCATGTATGTCAAAATTTCGTCACCATCGATCTCTCGGTTGAGCGCCTTCACTTCTTGCCAGAAGATGTTCGCGTCGGCGTATCCCATTTCCGGCAACAGGTTGTGTTGCTGCATCGAGCCTGGCGACAGTGTGCCATCAAAATCGTACACGATTGCGGTTCGATGCAGCAGGTCGGTCATTCAGCCGCGACCGAGTCGCTGAACATGTCCCGAACCTCGCTCAGGTCCACGTTCGCGATCGGCCCCTTCTTCGCGGTCTGGCGCTTGTCGAAGGAGTCCCAGACGTCGTTCCACTGGCCCTTGGTCGCGGCCTTCGAATACTCGGTCGCGCGCTGTTCGAAGAAGTTGGCGTGCTCGACGCCGTTGAGCATCGGGGCGAGCCAGGGCAGCGGGTGCTCGTCGATCATGTAGATCGGCTTCAGGCCGAGCTGCGTCATGCGCCAGTCGGCGATGAAGCGGATGTACTTCTTGATCTCCTTGGGGGTCATGCCGTTGACCGGGCCCATCTCGAAGGCGAGGTCGATGAAATTATCCTCGAGGCGGATCGTCGTCTGGCAGACGTCGGCGATGTCGTCCTTCACCGCCTTGGTCAGGCACTGGCGCTCCTGACAGAAGGTGTGGAACATCTTGATGATGCCCTCGCAGTGCAGGCTCTCGTCGCGGATCGACCAGGTGACGATCTGGCCCATGCCCTTCATCTTGTTGAAGCGCGGGAAGTTCATCAGCATCGCGAACGACGCGAACAGCTGGACGCCCTCGGTGAAGCCGCCGAACATGGCCAAAGTGCGCGCAATGTCCTCGTCGTTGTCGACGGTGAACTGCTGCATGTAGTCATGCTTTTCCTTCATCTCGGCATATTCGAGGAAGGCGCCGTACTCGCTCTCGGGCATGCCGATGGTGTCGAGCAGATGGCTGTAGGCGGCGATGTGGACCGTCTCCATGTTGCTGAACGAGGTCAGCATCATCTTGATCTCGGTCGGCTTGAACACGCGGCCGTACTTCTCGTGGTAGCAATCCTGCACCTCGACATCGGCCTGCGTGAAGAAGCGGAAGATCTGCGTGAGCAGGTTGCGCTCGTGATCGCTGAGCTTCTGCGCCCAGTCGCGGCAATCCTCGCCCAGGGGCACTTCCTCGGGGAGCCAGTGGAGCTGCTGCTGGCGCTTCCAGAACTCGAACGCCCAAGGGTATTCGAACGGCTTGTACTGCTTGGAGGCGTGAAGGAGGGACATGGGGTAAGCCTTTCGGAAGATTGGTTTTATATCGAGAAACTGGGGGGGTCAGGTCGCGTGTTTCATGTCTCGGTGCTCCATTGCCACATCGCGGCGGCGGACATCGCGAGAACGATCGCGGCGGAGGTGAGCATGATGCCGATCATGCGGAACGCGTAGGTCTGTTGCTCGGTGATGCTCGGGCTGCGCAACCGGAGCAGCATCGCGGTGCCGACGATTCCGAGCACGCCTGCGACCACGAACATGATAGCTGAACCATACGTCATGCGACCAACTCGCCCGGCGCGCGTTCAGCACCCGAACTCAACACAGGAGAACGACCATGGTCGATGCAACCAAGATCCAGGAACATGCCGAAGTCATCGGCGCGGACGGCGTCCATGTCGGCACCGTCGACAAGGTCGAAGGCAACCGCATCAAGCTGACCAAGAAGGACTCTGGCGCGCAGGTCGTCGAGGGTACGGGCAGCCATGAAGGGCATCATCACTTCATCTCGCTCGGGCTGGTCGCGGATATCGAGGACGGCAAGGTCCGGCTTTCCGCCAACGCCGACGTGGCGGTGACGTTCGAAGAAGAGGCCTGACGCGAACGCGGTGCGTTCGACACGCGCCGCATAGCCTGCCCGAACCCCGGTCCGCTTCGCGCGGACCGGGGTTTTTTGCGTCAGGCGCTTCCCGGTCCGCGTGTCACGGGCCGGGGTCACGCTTGAACGCCTAGAGACCTTACTGGCAGGCAAGGCACTCATCGTAATCCTTCGACTCGACGTCGATCTGGCGCAGGTCGATCGTGTTGTCCGCCTCGACACCACCGGCGAAGCCCGCGCGCTGGACCGACTTCGAGCGGAGGTAATAGAGCGACTTGATGCCGAGCTCCCATGCGCGGAAGTGGAGCATCAGCAGGTCCCACTTCTCGACATCCGCCGGGATGAACAGGTTCAGCGACTGCGCCTGGTCGATGTAGGGCGTGCGATCGGCGGCGAGTTCGAGCAGCCAGCGCTGGTCGATCTCGAACGACGTCTTGTAGCAGTCCTTTTCCTCGACCGAGAGGAAGTCGAGATGCTGGACCGAGCCGCCCTGTTCGAGGATCGAGTTCCACACAGCGTCCGAGTTCTTCGACTTCTCGCTCAGCATCTTTTCGAGATACGGGTTCTTGATCGAGAAGCTGCCCGACAGCGTCTTGTGCGTGTAGATGTTCGCCGGGATCGGCTCGATGCAGGCCGACGTGCCGCCGCAGATGATCGAGATCGACGCGGTCGGGGCGATCGCCATCTTGCAGCTGAAGCGCTCCATCGCGCCGACGTCGGCGGCATCGGGGCAGGGGCCGCGCTCGATCGCGAGCTGCATCGAGGCTTCGTTGGCCTGGCTGCTGATGTGCTTGAACATGCGGAGATTCCACGACTTCGCCATCGCGCCCTCGAACGGGATGCCGCGTGCCTGGAGAAACGAGTGGAAGCCCATCACGCCGAGCCCGACCGAGCGCTCGCGGCCCGCCGAGTAGGCGGCGCGCTCCATGCCGGGTTCGTGGCGATCGATGTAATCCTGCAGCACGTTGTCGAGGAAGCGCATGACGTCCTCGATCAGGCCCTTCTCGTCCTTCCACTGATCCCATGTCTCGAGGTTCAGTGACGACAGGCAGCACACGGCCGTACGCTCGTTGCCGAGGTGATCCTTGCCGGTCGGCAGCGTGATCTCGGAGCACAAGTTCGAGGTCGAGACCTTGAGGCCGAGCTCGCGGTGATGCTTGGGCATCGCCTTGTTCACGTGATCGGCGAAGACGATGTACGGCTCGCCGGTCTGGAGGCGGGTCTCGACGAGCTTCTGGAACAGCGAGCGCGCGTCGACGGTGGCGCGGATCGCCTGGTCCTTCGGCGAGCGGAGATGCCATTCCTCACCGTTGCGGACGGCTTCCATGAAGTCGTCGGTGATCAGCACGCCGTGGTGGAGGTTCAAAGCCTTGCGGTTGAAATCGCCCGAGGGTTTGCGGATTTCGAGGAATTCCTCGATCTCGGGGTGCGAGACGTCGAGATACACGGCGGCCGAACCGCGGCGCAGCGAGCCCTGGCTGATCGCGAGCGTCAGCGAATCCATGACGCGGACGAACGGGATGATGCCGCTGGTCTTGCCGTTGAGGCCGACCGGCTCGCCGATGCCGCGGACGTTGCCCCAATAGGTGCCGATGCCGCCGCCGCGCGAGGCGAGCCAGACATTCTCGTTCCAGGTGTCGACGATCCCGCCGAGGCTGTCGGGGACCGAGTTGAGATAGCATGAGATCGGCAGGCCGCGGCCGGTGCCGCCGTTCGACAGAACGGGGGTGGCGGGCATGAACCAGAGCTTCGAGATCGCGTCGTACAGGCGCTGCGCGTGGCCGGCGTCGTCTGCGTACGCGGAGGCGACACGGACGAACAGGTCCTGGTAGCTTTCGCCCGGGAGGAGGTAGCGATCCTTAAGCGTATCCTTGCCGAATTCGGTGAGGAGCGCGTCGCGGCTGTGATCGACCTCGACCGGGTAGATCTGCGCGCGCACGGAGTGGCTGTCCTGCGCCTGGCGCGGGGCCTTGGGTGCCTCGGCTTCGATAGTGGGGGCTGCTTGGTCGATCGTGTCTGTGGTCATGTCGCTATCCCGGCTGCTGTCTCTGAAATCCATCGAAACCGCTCCTAGTGTTCTGTATTCGTTCGAATCGGTCGCCTGTCGCCATGCTACCATCGGACGGCCCCTAACGGGAGAACAAAAAGTGACCATCGCGGCGGTGGAAGGCGCGCTTACGGTCATATCGCATATGGCTATGCGAGGGTTGTTCTACCAGCGATTGGGTCCGCCCCCGAACGCAACCCCAAGAGATTGTGCCATAGCGCGAAGAGACGCAAGGGGGTGTGCAGGGTTCAGGGGGCTCGGTTCGTCGCGTTCGGGTGCGGGTTGGTCGGCAGGGATATTCGCGACGCGTGGACTTCTGCGGGGTTCAAGATGTGCAAGGGGGCGAAGGGGGAACGAAAAATTATTTCGGGGTGGAAGATGGCAAATGTTGCTTCGGAGGGAGGGGGTGGGAGTATGCACTGGATATGGGGGTGACCACTCTAGTTCCCCCGCGAAGGCGGGGGCCCAGGAGCCACTAACGTCGTCCTGCTTGATTCCTGGACCCCCGCCTTCGCGGGGGAACGGGATGGGGCGTTCTTCCACTTCCAAAACGAGAGCATCGCCTCGCCAGGACTCACCACCCCGCCAAAACCTCACCACCCCGGCGGAGGCCGGGGCCCAGTTGGGGGACGGTGATAACTGAACGATGTGCGTCGTTACTGCGACCTTTCCACTTGGGCCCCGGCCTCCGCCGGGGTAGTGGCATTTGGACGGGGGGTGGCCTGCTCTACCCCTCGATCATAGTCCGGATTTGCGTCGCCAACGCCTCCATCGCGAAAGGCTTGGTGATCATCGACATCCCCGGCTCCAGGAAACCCGACGCCAGCGCGGCATTCTCCGCATAGCCCGTCATGAACAGTACGCGGAGCCCCGGACGCAGCGCACGACCTGCATCCGCGACCTGGCGACCGTTCAATCCGGGCAGGCCGATGTCCGTCACAAGCAAGTCGACGCGCTCCATCGTGCGCAGGCGCTCAAGCCCGGCGGGGCCGTCATGCGCCTCGATCGCCTGATAGCCCAATTCGCCCAGCACTTCGACGATCAGCGCGCGGACGACCGAATCGTCCTCGACCACCAGCACGATCTCGCCCGCATCGGTGACGTGGTCCTGCGTCAGCCCCGGCAGCGCCTCGTCCTGCTCCGCTTCGCCGTAGTGACGCGGCAAATACAGCTTGATCGTCGTGCCCTGGCCGAGCTCGCTATAGATTCTCGCATAGCCCTCGGACTGGCGCGCAAAACCGTAGATCATCGACAGGCCGAGCCCCGTACCCTGGCCGATCGGCTTGGTCGTGAAGAACGGCTCGAACGCCTTGGCGATCGTGTCCGCCGACATGCCGGTGCCGGTGTCGGACACGCAGATGCATACGTACTGGCCGGGCCGGACGTCGCGCTGGCTGGCGGTGAAATGGTCGTCGAGCTGCGCGTTGCACGTCTCGATCGTGAGCTTGCCCCCATGCGGCATCGCGTCGCGCGCGTTGATGACGAGGTTGAGCAGCGAGTTCTCAAGCTGGTTGGGATCGCACAATGTCATCCACAGGCCGGCGCCGAGCACCAACTCGAGTTCGATCTGCTCACCCGTGGTGCGGCGGAGCAGGTCTTCGAGCGACGCGACCAGCGGATTGACCTTGACCGGGCGCGGATCGAGCGGCTGGCGGCGGGAGAACGCCAGCAGGCGGTGGGTGAGCGACGCCGCACGGTTGGCAGCGGTGGTCGCACCGGTGATGAAGCGATCGAGTTCGCCGACACGCCCCTGCGCAACGCGGCGCTGGACGATCTCCAGGCTGCCGGTGATGCCTTGCAACAGATTGTTGAAGTCGTGCGCGATGCCACCGGTAAGCTGCCCGACCGCCTCCATCTTCTGCGCCTGACGGAGCGCCTCCTGCGCCTCGACCAACTCCTGCGTGCGATCGCGGACGCGTTGTTCGAGGTCGGCGTTGAGCGATTGCAGGTCGCGTTCGAGCCGCTTGCGGTCGGTGACGTCCGCGCCTTCGACGAAAATGCCCACGACCGCGCCGGTCGCGTCGCGGATCGGCTGGTAGACGAAATCGACGTAGCGGTCGTTGACCGAACCGCCGGGTTCAGCCTGAACCGCATAGAGCATGCCCACCGCCGTGAACGCTTCGCCTGTCGCATACACATCGTCGAGCAGGTCCAGAAACCCTTGTTCGACCGCATCGGGCAACGCCTCGGCAACGGTTCGACCCAGCATCTCTCGGTGGCCGACCAGCTTGTCGTAGCCGGGGTTGGTCAGCTCGAACCGGTGTTCGGGCCCGCGCAACATCGCCATGAAGGTCGGCGCCTGCGCGAACATCTGGTTCATCCGCTCGCGCTCGTCACGCAGCGCGCGTTCGGTCTGGACGCGCTCGGTGCTTTCGTAGGTCGAGCAGAACATGCCCGCGATCGCACCGCTTTCATCGCGGACGGGCGAATAGGAGAAGGTGAACCAGGCATGCTCGTCATAGCCCTTGCGGTCGGTGACGAGCGGCAGGTTTTCGAAAAACGACGCTTCGCCCGCCAGCGCCTTGTCGACCAGGGGGCTGATATCGTCCCAGACATCCGCCCACACGTTGGCGAACCGCTGGCCGAGCGCCTGCGGGTGCTTGTCGTGCATGATGCGCGCGTAATGGTCGTTGTAGAGGAAGCCGAGCTCCGGCCCCCAGGCGAGGCACATCGCGAATTCGGAGGCGAACATCAACGAGACGATCGATCGGAGCGACTGCGGCCAGTGCTCGATCGGCCCCAGCGGCGACGTCGACCAGTCGTGCGCGCGGATCATCGCGGCCATCTCGCCGCCACCGGTCAGGAAATCGGCCACGGCCGTTTGTGTGGTCATCTCAAATTCCTGCCGGGTCGCACGCCGGGCCGAATTTTACTCCGGTGCGCGTTCGATAAGGGGCCGCGTCGCGCGTTTCTACCGGTTCGCGGGCAGGTCGGCGGGTCATCGGCACAGTTCGTCGGCCAGGCGCGTCAGGACGTCGACGCTATGGTCCCAGTCCTGGACGGCATCCGCATCGGGCGCGGGGCGGCCGCCATATTCGTGCGGGCGGTCGACATAGGCGGTTTGCAGGCCAGCGGCGCGTGCCGCGGCGAGGTCGCTGTGGTGCGCGGCGACGAGGCAGAGTTCGCCCGGGGCAATGCCGAGAAACCGCGCGGTGGCGAGGTAGGATTCTGGAAGCGGCTTGTAGACTCTGCTGACTTCCGCCCCGAGGATCGCGTCCCAAGGCAGGCCACCGCGGCGCGCCATCTCCAGCATCAGTGCGATGTTGCCGTTGCTGAGCGTGACGACCGGGTAGCGGGTCTTGAGGCGGGTGAGGCCCTCGACCGAATCGGGCCAGGGATCGAGCCGGTGCCAGGCGTGAGTCAGGTCGGTGAGCGTATCTTCGTCCACCGCAGCGGGGTCGATGCCGTGGTGACGGAGAAGGTCTTCGAGTGCCTCGCGGTGGAGCGTGTCGAGAATGACGAACGGTCGCCGTCCGCTGCGGACCTCCTCGAGCGCCGGCTGATAGCGTTTGCGCCAGCCGTCGGCGAAGCGGTGCGGATCGATATCGGTGCGGCCGAGGCGCGCGAGCACGGGCGCGGCGTCGCGCGCGATGCCCGAGCGCCAGTCGACCACGGTCCCGAACACGTCGAACGCGAGGGCTTTGATCGGGGCGCGATGTACCATGAGGGTGAGACGGTGGGAGGCGGCGGTTGGTTCCCAGGAATGGGGGACTTCGAGGGCTTTGCGCACGCCGTCGTTGAGCGGGGAACTCGGTAACTTGCGCCTCAATGTCACCCACCCCGGCGGAGGCCGGGGCCCAGTTGGAAAGGTCGTAATAACGAAGGACGGCGTTCGCCAATCCACGTTTCCCAACTGGGCCCCGGCCTCCGCCGGGGTGGTGGACGTTTATTGTTCGTCCAACTCACCCAGTCCGGCGAAGACGCGCGGAGTGGCCCTGGTTCAGCCGTTCCAGGTTGAACGCCTCGTGGAACTCGATGCCCGCCTTGCCGGCGCGCGCCCAGCGGATGCGGGCGCCGAACATCTGGTCCTCGACCAGTTCGATCTGCATCTCGACGCCGTCGGGATTGCCGGCGATCCGCAGCCCGTCGAGCATCGCGCCCGAGGTCGAGATGTCGCGGATGCGGACGTCGCCGCGGACCCCGTCGATCGCGATCCGGGCGGAGCGCAGCATCTTGGTGCGCGGCGCGCGGCTGACTTTGAAGCCGCTTGCGGCGGCGGTGCCGTTTTCGACCCCCAATTGCCGCAAAGCCTCGTCCGCGCGGACCGGGCGGCCATAGACATAGCCTTGGATATGGCTGCACCCGAGGTCGCGGATCAGGTTGATCTCGTCCTGCACCTCGACCCCCTCGGCGGTCGTCTCCATGCCGAGCGTGTCGGCGAGCGTGACGATCGCCTTGATGATCGCGGCATTGCGGTTGCCGGGCTCGGCGGCGCCACGCACGAACGACTGGTCGATCTTGATCTTGTCGAACGGGGCGTTGCGCAGATAGCCGAGCGACGAATAACCGGTGCCGAAATCGTCCAACGCAAGCCGCACGCCGATCCCCTTCAGCGCCTTGAACATCTGTTCCGACGAGCGCGTCTCGTCGAGGAACACGCCTTCGGTGATCTCCAGTTCGAGGCGTCCCGCAGCAATTCCCGACTGCGCGAGCGCGCTGGTGACGAGCGCGGGCAAAGCGGGGTTGGCGAACTGGATCGGCGAGACGTTGACCGCGACGCGCACCGAGCCGGGCCAGCGCGCCGCCTCCAGGCACGCGGTCCGCAGCACCCATTCGCCGATCGCCTCGATCAGCCCGCATTCCTCCGCGACCGGAATGAAGTCGGCGGGCGAGACGAGTCCGCGCGTCGGATGATCCCAGCGGATCAGCGCTTCGTAGCCGACGATCTGCGCCGATTTCGTGCTGACGATCGGCTGGTAGCAGAGGTGGAACGCGCCGTCGGAGATCGCCGCGCGCAGATCGTCCTCGAGCAGTTTTCGCGTGCGCGCGCCGGTCAGCATGTCGTCCGAATAGAAGCGATGGACGCCGCGGCCATCGGCCTTGGCGGCGTACAAGGCGAGATCGGCGTTACGGACCAGCGTCTCGGCGTCGTCGCCATCGTCCGGAGCGATAGCGATGCCGATCGAGCAGCCGATCGTGACCGACGTCCCGCTGATGAAATACGGCTCCGACAGTGAGGCGATCACTTCGCGCGACAGCGCGGCGAGCGTATCGCGGTCGGCGATGCCGGGCAGCACGACCTGGAACTCGTCGCCGCCCAGCCGCCCGACCAGCCCCGCATCTGCGATGCCGCGCTGGAGCCGTTGCGCGACTTGTTTCAACAGCGTGTCGCCCGCCTGGTGGCCCAGCGTGTCGTTGACCGCCTTGAACCGATCGAGATCCATCAGGAACAGCGACGTCGCGCGGTACGGACCGGTCTTCTGCGCCAGCGTCTTGTCGAGCGACGAGCGCATCCGCTGGCGGTTCGCGAGCCCGGTGAGCCCGTCGAACAGCGCCAGCCGCGTGATCTCGGCTTCCGACTTGCGTTGTTCGGTCAGATCACGGCCCGAGCCGATGAAGCCCTGGAAGCGCCCGAGGTCGTCGACCACCGGCCGGCCCGAGATCGACCACCAGCGTTCGCAATCGGGCGAGGTCGCGGCGCACACCGAATAGTCCGAGAACGACGTGCGCGAGGCGATGTGGAAGGCGAGCGTCCGTTCGGTGCCGGGCGCGTCGTTGTCCATGCGGAACAGGTCGGTGAGCGGTTGCCCGACCGCGTCGTCGGCGAGGCCGAGTTCGTCGGTGACCTTGGCGGATAGGTAGGTCAGGCGGCCCTGGCGGTCGGCTTCCCAGAACCAGCCGGTACCCTGGTCCTCGAATTCGGCGACCATCCGGATCGCGAGCCGGCCTTCGTTCGCGTTCTCTGCACGGTTCAGTTCCTGCGCGACGTCGATCCGCGCGAGGCGGTGCGCGACGATCCCCAGACAGCCGAGGAAGACGATCGCGACCACCAGCGGCATACCGATCCCCGCGCATATCGCGAGCATCACGACGATCCCGACGCCGAGCCCGAGCGTCGCCGCGCGGACCGCATGGACGCTGACCGCGGTGACCGCGATCATCCCCAGCACCGCGACGCAGCAGGCGAGTTGCGGCGACCCCGACGGCGCGCGCGCAACGGCCCACAATAGTGACAGCGACAGCGCGGCGACTCCCGCGACGCCGACGGTAAGCGCGCGGTTGCGCTTATAGGCAGGCCATTCGCACAATCCCGGCAGGCGCAGCACGCCGAACACGCCTGCGGACAGCGCCGCCAGGATCGCGGCATGGATGCCGATCGACGGGACGATGGTGCCAAGACCGGCGGCAGGCGGTGCGATCAGCGCAAGCGCGACGAGGAGGGCACAGCCGACCATCTGCGTGGCGATCGCGATCGGCCAGGTTTCCGCGACCTGCGCGAGCTTGCGATCGAGGAGTTCGGCAACCTGTTCGCGCGCATCCTCGCCAAGCCCGAACACGGCGGGGGCTGGCGATCGATCGCGCGCGCGGCGATCCGCGACGGGGAGGGGGGCGTACATCCAACCGTTCTGACTGGAATATCTTGCTGATACGGTAAGATTGGCGGGACGCGAAAAAAACTTCGTCCGCTCAGTGCGTTATAGCGGCGGAGGGAACGGAGTTGCGTCTGGCTCTTCCGTTCCCTCCGACGTTTCAGTCCGTTTCCGGCCGCGGTGCGCCGCTCATGGTCACCGGTTGCGGTCCGCCGGCGGTGGCTTCGAGCGTCGAATCGCCGCCCAGCACCCGGTACAGCGTCACGCGGTTGCTCGCGCCGACGAGTTGCGTCGCGACGAGGTTGCGTTGCGCGGTGTAGAGCGAACGTTGCGCGTCGAGCGAGTTCAGGAACGTGTCGATCCCGCCGCGATAGCGCGCGTCGGACAGGCGGTATGTATCGAGGGCCGCTTCGGAGAAGTTCTGGTTCGCCTTCAGCTGGTCCGCGATCGTGCCTTGGCGTGCGAGCGCGTCGGCGGTTTCCTGGAACGCAGTCTGGATCGTCTTTTCGTAGGTCGCGAGCGCGGCGTCGCGTTGCGCCTTCGAATAGGCGACGCCGGCGATCCCGGCCCCCGCGCGGAAGATCGGGTAGCTGACCGAGGGTGCGACCGAATAGTTGAACGCGCCGCCGCTGAACAGCGAGGTCAGCGACGTGCTGGCGAACCCGAGGATGCCGGTCAGCGAGATCTTCGGGAACAGTTCCGCGCGGGCTGCGCCGATCTCGGCATTGGTGGCGCGGAGCTGGTATTCGGACTCGACGACGTCGGGGCGGCGCAGGAGGATGCTGCTGTCGAGCCCTGCGGGCAGCGTGGCGATGGTCGGCAGCGCCTGTTCGATCGAGGCGGGCAACAGGCTGGCATCGACCGGTGCGCCGACGAGCAGTTGCAGCGCGTTGACGTCCTGCGCGAGCGCGGTGCGTTGCTGTGCGAGGTCGGACTGCGCGGTGAACAGGATCTGCTGCGCCTGACGGAGATCGGTCCGCGGGGCGACGCCGCCGCGCAGCCGCGCATTGGTCAGCGTGACGCTGCGCTGCGAACTCGTCACCGTGTCCTGCGCGATCTTGAGCAGGCTCTGGTCCGACGCGTAGGTGAGCCACGCATCGGCGATGTCGCCGACGAGTGTCAGGCGGGTGGCGCGCGCGGCGGCTTCGGTCGCGAAATAGCGATCGAGCGCGGCGCTGGTGAGCGAACGGATGCGGCCGAACAGGTCGAGCTCGAACGCAGTGGTGCCGAGGTCGACCGAGAAGGCGCTGTTCGAGCTGGAAGAACTGACCACCGAGCCGGTGCCCGTGCCGCCCGTACCGACGCCGCCCGTACCTGTGCCGGTTCCAGTTCCAGTTCCAGTTCCAGTTCCAGTTCCAGTCCCGGTTCCAGTATTGCCGGTGCCCGTCCCAGTCCCGGTATTGCCGCCCGTTCCGCTCGTAACGGTGTTGCGGGTACCCCTGCCGCCGCCCGAATAACTGTAGCGGCCGCTGGCATCGACCTGCGGTAAAAGGTCGGCGCGCTGGATGCGGTATTGCGCGCGGGTCGACGCGATGTTGGCGGCGGCGACGCGGAGATCGCGGTTGTTGGCGAGCGCCTGAACGATGATCTGCTGGAGCCGCGGGTCCTTGAAGACGTCGCGGTAGGTGATCGCGGGAAGCGCCGCCTCGGACTGGCGGAGGTACGCGTCGCCGACCGGGAGCGAGGGCGGGACGGGGAGCTCGGTGCGCGCGTATTTCGGCGCTAGCGAGCAGCCGGCGAGTGCGGTCGAAGCGGCGAGGATCAGGACTAGCGAGCGCATCATGCGGGCTCCGGCCGGTGAGGGCCCTGTGGTTCGGGTGGTCCGAGCGGTTCGTTGTGATCGCCATCGGATCCATGGCCGTCAGGGCCGTGGCCGTCATGGCCTTGGAAGCCGGTCGGCTTGCCACGCAGCTTGGCGATGCCGTCACGCGCGCCGCGGCGGACGAGGACGAAGAACAGCGGGATGTAGAAGATCGCGAGGATCGTCGCGGTCAGCATGCCGCCGACCACTGCGGTCCCGATCGCGATACGGCTGTTCGCGCCCGCACCGGTCGACAGCGCCAGCGGCAACACGCCGAGGATGAACGCGAACGAGGTCATCAGGATCGGGCGCAATCGGATCTTCGCCGCGGACAGCGCCGCCTCGATGACGCGCTTGCCCTTCTTCTCCTCCTGCTCGGCGAACTCGATCATCAGGATCGCGTTCTTCGCGGCCAGACCCATCGTCGTCAGCAGGCCGATCTGGAGATAGACGTCGTTGATCAGCCCACGCAGCGTCACGGCGAGGATCGCTCCGACGAGGCCGAGCGGGATCACCAGCAGCACGGCGATCGGGATCGACCAGCTCTCGTACAGCGCGGCGAGGCACAGGAACACGACCAGCAGCGACAGCCCGTAGAGGATCGGTGCCTGACCCGAGGACAGGCGTTCCTGATACGACAGGCCGGACCATGCGACCGACGTGCCGGGGATCTGCCCAGCAAGCTCGGCGATCCGGTTCATCGCATCGCCCGAGCTAACGCCTGGCGCGCCCGAGCCCTGAATTTCGTACGAAGCAATGCCGTTGAACCGTGACAGCGTCGTCGGTGCCTGGCCCCAGCTGGTCTTCGCGAACGACGAGAACGGCGCCATCTGGCCGTTCGAACCGCGCACGAACCACTGGCTCAGGTCTGACGGCTGCGCACGGAACTGTGCGTCGCCCTGGACATAGACACGCTTCACACGGCCACGGTCGATGAAGTCGTTGACGTACTGGCCACCCCAGGCGGTCGATAGCGTCGAGTTGACGTTCGCCTGGGTGAGGCCGAGCGTGGACAGCTTCTGCTGGTCCGCATCGACGCGCAACGTGGCGACGTCGGGCAGTTCGGTCAGGCGGATCGCGGTCAGTGACGAGTCGGCGCGGGCGAGCGCGAGCAGCTTGTCGCGCGCCGCGTTGAACTCGACCTGGCTCAGCCCGCCGGCGTTCTGCAACTCCATCGTAAAGCCGTTCGACGAGCCGAGACCGCGGACGGCCGGTGGCACCAGCGAATAGACCTGCGCGTCACGGAAGCCGGCGAACGCCTTCGACGCGCGACCGGTGATCGCTTCGGCAGTGTTTTCCTTGCCCTTGCGGTCATCCCACGGTGCGAACGCGATGAAGCCCTGGCCCGTGTTCTGGCCGCTCGCGCCGCCACCGCCGCCGCCGCTGACGGTGAACATCGTGCGGACGTTGGCCTTCTCGTTGGTGTAGTAATATTGCTCGATCTGCTTCTGCAGCGCGAAGGTGCGGCCTTGCGTGGCGCCGGCGGGAAGCTGGAACTGGACGATGCCCGAGCCCTGGTCCTCGGTCGGCAGGAAGCCTGTCGGCAGCCGCAGGAACAGAACGGCCAGCACCGCGACGATCACCGCGTAGATCAGCAGGAACAGCCATTTGCGGTCGATCACCGACTGGACGGCACCGGTATATTTCTGCGTGCCCTTCTCGAACCCGCTGTTGAACTTGTCGCCGGCGCGCGTGAAGACATGCGCGACCTTCGGGAATTTGCGTTCGCCCCAGCTTTTCTCGTGATTGCCGTCGGCGTCCTTCTGCTTCTGCTTGAGCAGCGTCGCGGTGAGGGCGGGCGAGAGGATCAGCGCGACGAGCACCGACAGGACCATCGCCGACACCATCGTCAGCGAGAACTGGCGGTAGATCACGCCGGTCGAGCCGCCGAAGAACGCCATTGGCAGGAACACCGCCGACAGCACCAGCGCGATCGCGACCAGCGCGACGGTGATCTCGTTCATCGACTCGATCGTCGCCTCCCGAGGCGTCATCTCGGGATTTTCCTCCATCAGGCGCTCGACGTTTTCGACCACGACGATCGCGTCGTCGACCAGCAGGCCGATCGCGAGCACGAGCCCGAACAGCGTCAACGTGTTGATCGAGAAGCCGGCGAGATAGAACACGCCGAACGTGCCGAGCAGCACGACCGGCACCGCGATCGTCGGGATCAGTGTCGCGCGCCAGCTTTGCAGGAACACGAACATGACGATGACGACGAGGATGACGGCCTCGATCAGCGTCTTCACGACCTCGTCGATCGACAGCTTGATGAAGTCGGTGGTGTCGTTGGCGTAGGCAAATTTCAGGCCGGGCGGGAAGCTCTTGGCGGACTTGGCGACGAACGCCTTGACCAGTTCGGCGGTCTTGAGCGCGTCGGCGCCCGGCGCGAGCAGCACCGCGATACCGGCGCCGGGATGCGCGTTGACGCGGCTGCGCGCGTTGTAGTTCTCCGCGCCCAGTTCGATCCGGGCGACGTCGCGCAGCTTGACCACGGCGCTGTCGTTGGTGGTCTTCAGGATGATGTTCGCGAACTGCTCGGGCGTCTGGAGGCGCGACTGCGCGGTGACGGTCGCGTTGAGCATTTGCGTGTCGGGCTGGGGCTGGCCACCGAGTTCGCCGGCGGCGACTTCGGTGTTCTGCGCCTGGATCGCGGTCGTCACGTCGCTCGGGATCAGCTGGTAGCTGGCGAGCTTGTTGGGGTTCAGCCAGATCCGCATCGCGTACTGCGCGCCGAACACGTTGCTGTCGCCGATGCCCGGAATACGGCCGAGCGGGTCCTGGAGGTTCGAGACGAGATAGTCCGAGACGTCCTGGTTGGTCAGCTTGTCGGTCTCGTCATAGACGCCGACGATCAGCAAATTGTCCGGGTTCGATTTGCGGACGACGAGGCCCTGTTGCTGGACCTGTTGCGGCAGGCGGGAGAGCGTTTGCTGGACCTGGTTCTGGACCTGGACCTGCGCGATGTCGGGATCGGTGCCCTTCTCGAACGTCACCGTGATGTTCACCGAGCCGCGTGACGACGAGGACGAGCTGAAATAGATCAGCCCGTCGATACCCGTCAGCGACTGCTCGACGACCTGCGTGACGCTGTTCTGGATGGTCTGCGCGTTGGCACCCGGGAAGGACGCGCGGACGGTCACCTGCGGCGGCGCGACGTCGGGGTACTGCGCGATCGGCAGGCTCATGATCGCGCCGATGCCGCCAAGCATCACGATGATCGCGAGCACCCAGGCGAAGATCGGGCGATCGATGAAGACACGGGACAACATAAGGGCTTAGCCGGCCTTTTTCTGGCTGGACTGGCCCCCTGAGGAGTCGTCCTTGGGCGCTTCGATCTTTTGCGCGGTGTTTTCAGGCACCGGCTTCACGCCTTGGTTCGGCGCGATCTTCGACAACCCTTGCGTGATGATCTTGTCGCCTGGGTTGAGTCCGCTGGTAACCACCCAGAACGCGCCCTGCGTGCGATCCGCCTTGATCTTCTTCTGCACCGCCTTGTTGTTCGCATCGACGACATAGACCGTCGCATTGCCCTTCGCGTCGCGCGACACGCCAGCCTGCGGCACAAGGAACGCGCGCTGGTTGATCGCCTGCGCGAACTTGGCCTGGACGAACATGCCGGGGAGGAGCAGCCCCTGCGGATTGGGGAAGCGGGCGCGGAGCGTCACGGTGCCGGTCTCTGTGTTGACCAGCGCTTCGGCGAACTCGACCGTGCCGGTCGCGCCATATTCGCTACCGTCCTCGAGTGTGAGGCGGACTTCGGCGCGGGTCGCGACGATGCCGTTCTGGCCGAGCGAACGGCGCAGCGCGAGCAGGTCGCCGGAGGATTGCTGGATGTCGACGAACATCGGATCGAGTCGCTGGATCTGCGCGAGCGGATCGGTCTGCGTGGCGGACACGAGCGCACCGACGGTAAACAGCGAACGGCCGATGCGCCCGGTGATCGGCGCGGGGACGGTCGTGAACTTGAGGTTGATCTGCGCGGTCTCCAGCGCGGCGCGGGTCTGCGCGACCGAGGCGGTGGCCTGGCGCGAAGTGGCGACCGCGTTGGTGTAATCCTGCTTGCTGATCGCCTCCATCTCGGCGAGCGGCTTGTAGCGCTGTGCGAGGATGGTCTGCGCCTGCTGGTTGGCGCGCGCGCTCTGCAGGTTGGCCTGCGCCTCGTTGGCGGCGGCCCGATAGAGGCGCGGGTCGATCTCGTAGAGCGGCTGGCCCTTCTTGACGAGCGTACCCTCGGTGAAGAACCGCCGGCGGATGATCCCGGTGACCTGAGGGCGGACGTCCGAGCTCTCGAACGCGGTGGTACGGCCGCTGAGTTCGGTGGTCATCGCGACGCTGGTCGGCTGGACGACGACATAGCCGACGGTCGGCGTACCCTGGCCCGGCTGGCCACCGCGGCCGGCCTTGCCTTGAGCCTTGTCGCCGTCGCCGGAACAGGCGGCGAGCGCCAGTGCGGGCACCAGCAGGATGGCGCACTGCCGCGCAGAAAATCGTGTGGCTATCAAGTTTGGTATCCGCTCGCGATCGGTGGTGGCAGCTGTTGGTCGGCCTAAACCACGAGGATGTACCAGAAGTATGTCAGTTGAAAAGCGCGGGTGAGAAATAGGGAAGAAAGAGTAACCTGTTTGATTGGTTGGGGGCGTTTTGTGCAACGTAAGGCTCGCCAACGTCCCAAGAATTGTTTCCCCGCGAAGGCGGGGACCCAGACTGGGCTCCCGCCTTCGCGGGAGAACAAGGAAGAGTGCTCTCCCGCACTCACACTCACCACCATGCAGCCACCGCGATCGAGAACCACCGCATAGCTCTTGCGCTACTGCACCACCCCGGCGGAGGCCGGGGCCCAGTTGGGGGACGGTGCTAACGGAGCGCGGTCCGTCGTTACTGCGACCTTTCCAACTGGGCCCCGGCCTTCGCCGGGGTGGTGCTTGTTGTGCGGGTCCTCCAAACTAAATCCTCTGGGATGTGTTCAAGCGTGAATGCCGGAACGAGCCCGGCATGACGAATAGGGTGGGCTGATGGCTTCGATCGATGATGACAAGAAGGCGGCTGCCGTTGCGGCTGTGGCGGAAGTTCGGGACGGGATGCTGGTCGGACTCGGGACTGGCTCGACCGCGGCGTTCGCAATCCAGGCGCTCGGCGAACGAGTCGCGGAGGGCCTGCAGATGCACGCCGTCGTCACGTCCGAAGCCTCCGGCAAACTCGCCCGCGAACTCGGCATCGAGATTCTCGACTTCGCCACCATCGCCCACGTCGACCTAACCATAGACGGCGCGGACGAGATCGACTCGCGGTGTTTCGCCATCAAGGGCGCAGGTGGGGCGATGCTGCGCGAGAAGATCGTCGCCGCAGCCTCGGCACGGATGGTCGTGATCGCCGACGGCTCCAAGCGGGTCGACCGGATCGGTGCCGCCAAGCTGCCGGTCGAAGTACTCCCCTTCGCCATCGCCTACGTCATGCGCGTCCTCACGGACATGAAAGCCGCCCCAACGATCCGCGACAACTACCGGACGGACCAAGGCAATCTCGTCATCGACTGCCACTTCGCCAACCTCGACGACCCCCGCGCGACCGCCGCCACCCTTGCCGCGATCCCCGGTATTCTCGGCCACGGCCTGTTCCTCGACGAGGTCGATGCCGCGTATATTGCAACGAACGGCGTCGTTACGCGACTGGAACGGATGGGTGCATCCGACTAAAGGCATCCTATGTTGGCAACCAGATCGGATGCGCGGCGTTCGGTCACCGTCTAGAGCGAGGCTTCTTCCATGACCGATACCGCAACCGCCCCCACCAAGGCGGACCCTATGCTGCACGAGGACGGCTCCCCCGAGCGTCTGGCGATCGATACCATCCGCACGCTGTCGATGGACGCGGTGCAGAAGGCCAATTCGGGCCATCCCGGCACCCCCATGGCGCTCGCGCCGGTCGGCTACACGCTTTGGTCGAAGTTCCTGCGCTATGATCCCAAACACGCCGACTGGCCCAACCGCGATCGCTTCGTGCTGTCGGTCGGCCATGCGTCCATGCTGCTCTATTCGCTGATCCACCTCGCCAAGATCGAAGAGATCGACGCTGACGGTAATAAGACCGGCAAGGAGGCCGTCAGCCTCGAGGATATCGAGCAGTTCCGCCAGCTGTCGTCGAAGACGCCGGGTCACCCCGAATATCGCCACACCACCGGCGTCGAGACCACGACGGGTCCGCTCGGCCAGGGTTGCGGCAATTCGGTCGGCATGGCGATCGCCGAGCGCTGGCTTGCGGCGCGCTACAACAAGGATGGCTTCACGCTGTTCGACCATGACGTCTACACGATCTGTGGCGACGGCGACATGATGGAGGGCGTCTCGGCCGAGGCGGCGAGCCTTGCCGGCCACCTCAAGCTCAGCAACCTCTGCTGGATCTACGACAGCAACCATATCTCGATCGAGGGCGCGACCGATCTCGCGTTCGACGAGGATGTCGGCCTGCGCTTCGACGCCTATGGCTGGAACGTCATCCATATCGACGACGCGAACGACACCGCCGCGCTGAGCCGCGCGATCGAGACGTTCAAGGCGACCAATGACAAGCCGACCTTCATCGTCGTGCATTCGGTCATCGGCTACGGCAGCCCCAAGGCAGGCAGCGAGAAGGCGCACGGCGAGCCGCTCGGCGAGGAGAATATCCGCATCACGAAGAAGGCTTATGGCTGGCCCGAGGACAAGTCGTTCTACGTGCCCGACGGCGTGATCGAGCATTTCAACGGTGCGATCGCGGAGCGTGGCGCCAAGCTGCGCGACGAGTGGGTCGCGCTGACCGACAAGTATCGTGGTGCCTATCCCGAGCTGTCCGCAGAGCTCGATCTGTTGCTCAAGGACGAGCTGCCCGAGGGCTGGGATGCCGACATCCCGACGTTCGAGGCGGATGCCAAGGGCGTCGCCAGCCGCGATTCGGGTGGCAAGGTGCTCAACGCGATCGCCGCCAAGGTGCCGTGGCTGATCGGCGGTTCGGCCGATCTCGCGCCGTCGACCAAGACCGACATCAAGGGCCAGCCCTCGTTCGAGGCGGAGAACTACGCCGGCCGGAACTTCCATTTCGGCATCCGCGAACACGGCATGGGCGCAATCGTCAACGGCATGGCGCTGTCGCATCTGCGTTCGTACGGCTCCACCTTCCTGGTGTTCGCGGACTACATGCGCGCGCCGGTGCGCCTGTCCGCAATCATGGAAGTCGGCGCGATCTGGGTGTTCACGCACGACTCGATCGGTGTCGGCGAGGACGGCCCGACGCACCAGCCGATCGAGCATCTCGCCACGCTGCGCGCGATCCCCGGTCTCGACACGATCCGCCCGAGCGACGCGAACGAAGTCGTCGCGGCGTGGAAGGCGGTCCTGAAGGACGCCAGCACGCCAGCGGCGCTGATCATGTCGCGCCAGGCTCTCCCGACGCTCGACCGCACCAAATATGCGAGCGCAGACGGGCTCGAAAAGGGCGGCTATGTCCTCGCGGATAGTGACGGCACGCCCGACGTGATCCTGATCGCGACCGGCAGCGAAGTGTCGCTGGTCGTCGAGGCGCACGAGAAGCTGACGGCGGACGGCGTGAAGAGCCGGGTCGTGTCGATGCCGAGCTGGTATCGCTACGAACTGCAGGACGCCGCGTACAAGGAAAGCGTGTTGCCGCGCGAAGTGCGGGCGCGCGTTGCGGTCGAGATGGCTGGGTCGATCGGTTGGGACCGTTATGTCGGCCTCGACGGCGCGACCGTGACGATGTCGACCTTCGGGGCTTCGGCACCGCTCGCCAAGCTGCAGGACAAGTTCGGGTTCACCGTCGACAATGTCGTCAAGGTCGCCCGCCAAGTGATGGAGACCAAGTGATGGGTGCGCTCAACGATCTCGAAGGCTTCGGCCAGGCGGTATGGCTCGATTTCGTCGACCGGAAGTTCCTGGAGGCCGGTGGTCTCCAGAAGCTGGTCGACGAGGATGGCCTGACCGGCGTCACTTCGAATCCGTCGATCTTCGAAAAGGCGATGGGTCACGGCGATGCCTATGACTCGACGCTGGCCGAGTACGACAAGCAGCATGCCGGCGCGGCGACGATCGACCGCTACGAGCATCTGGCGATCCAGGATATCAAGGCGGCGGCGGAGACGTTGAAGCCGGTCTATGACAAGCTCGACGCGAAGGACGGCTATGTCAGTCTTGAGGTGTCGCCGTACATTTCGGACGATACCGACGCGACGATCGCCGAGGCGAAGAAGCTGTGGGGGATGGTCGATCGGCCGAACTTGATGATCAAGATCCCGGGGACGCTCGCGGGCGGTCCGGCGATCTCGTCAACGATCGCGAGCGGTATCAACGTCAACGTCACGCTGCTGTTCGCACTGGACGCGTATATTCGCGTTGCGGAGGCGTATGCGGCGGGTCTCGAGGAGCGCGTCAAGCAGGGGCAGCCGATCGACAAGATCGCCAGCGTTGCCAGTTTCTTCGTCAGCCGGATCGATTCGTCGATCGACAAGGAGATCGATGCACGTCTTGAGAAGGGCGATGCCGATGCCGAGGCGCTGAAGGCGGTGCGCGGCAAGGTCGCGATCGCCAATGCGAAGATGGCGTATCAATGGTATCTCGACTTCCTGAAGTCGGACCGCTGGCAGGCGCTTGCCGCCAAGGGTGCGCAGCCGCAGCGTCTGCTGTGGGCGTCGACCGGCGTGAAGGATCCGAGCTATCCCGATACGCTCTACATCGACACGCTGATCGGCAAGGATACGGTCAACACGATGCCGCCCAAGACGATGGACGCGTTCCGCGACCACGGCACCGCAGCGGAGACGATCACGCAGGACGTCGAGGGCGCCAAGCACACGCTGGCCGAAGCCGAGCGGCTGGGTCTCGACCTCAACGGCGTGACCGGCAAGCTGGTCGAGGAGGGCGTCGCTTCGTTCGTGAAGGCGTTCGACGACCTGCTCGGCTCGATCGCCAAGAAGCAGCCCGCGACGGCGTAACTTCTGCCCCCTCTCCCCTCCAGGGAGAGGGCCGGGGTGAGGGGCGCCGCGAGCGCTGCCCTCCCCAACTGCCCGTCACCCCAACCCTCTCCCCGGCGGGGAGAGGGGGTAAGCAAGGAATTCCCCATGAAGATCGGACTGATCGGCCTCGGCCGGATGGGCGGCAACATCGCGCGCCGGCTGATGAAGAACGGCCACGAAGTCGTCGCGTTCGACCGCGATGCCGAAGCCGTGAAGAAGCTCGCTGCCGACGGCGCGATCGGTGCGGACTCGCTTGACGACATGCACGCCAAGCTCGACACCCCGGCGATCTGGTGGGTCATGGTCCCCGCAGGCGAGCCGACCGAGAGCACCGTCCAGGCGATCGCCGCGAAGTCGAATTCGGGCGATATCATCATCGACGGCGGCAACAGCTTCTACAAGGACGACGTCCGCCGCGCGAAGGAACTGGCCGAGAAGGGCATCCACTATGTCGACGTCGGCACGTCGGGCGGCGTGTGGGGTCTCGAGCGCGGCTATTGCATGATGATCGGCGGCGACAAGGAAACGGTCGACCTGCTCGATCCGATCTTCGAGACGCTCGCGCCGGGCATGGGGACGATCGTCCGCACGCCGGGCCGCGTCGAAGGCCAGGCCGATCCGCGCGCCGAGAAGGGCTATATCCATGCAGGCCCCTCGGGTGCCGGGCACTTCGTCAAGATGGTCCATAACGGCATCGAATACGGCCTGATGCAGGCCTATGCCGAGGGCTTCGACATCCTCAAGGGCAAATCCGGCGAGCACGTCGTCGAGGAGGAGCGCTTCGACATCAACCTGACCGACGTCGCCGAAGTCTGGCGTCGCGGCAGCGTGATCTCGTCGTGGCTGCTCGACCTGTCGGCGATCGCGCTGGCGAAGGACGGCACGCTCGAAGGGTTCAGCGGCAGCGTCGCGGACTCGGGCGAGGGCCAGTGGACGATCGACGCGGCGATGGAGGAGAAGGTGCCCGCCAACGTGCTGAGCGCCGCGCTGTATGCGCGCTATCGTAGCCGCGTGGACCATACGTTCGGCGACAAGCTGTTGTCGGCGATGCGCTATGGCTTTGGCGGTCACGTCGAGATGCCCCAGTGAGCGGTGGCATGAGCGATATCAAGCTCCTCGTTTCCGATGTCGACGGTACGCTCGTCGACAAGGAGAAGAAGGTTACGCCCGCCACCGTCGACGCGGTCAAGCGACTGAAGGCGGCCGGCCTCGGCTTCACGATCATCAGCGCGCGGCCGCGCTCGGGGATGATGCCGATCGCGGAGTTGCTCGGCATCGACGAGCCGATGGGCGCGTTCAACGGCGGGATCGTCTTCAAGCGCGACGGCACCGTGATCGAGCACCACATGATCGACGTCGACGTCGTCCGCGGTGCGATGGATATCATCGGTGACGCGCCGGTCGATACGTGGTTCTTCGCGGACGACGTCTGGTACGCCAGCACCGAAAAGGGCGGCCATGTCGGCAGCGAGAAGAAGGCCTCCGCGCAGGATCCGGTGATCGTCTCCGACTTCACCGCTCTGCTCGCCAAGGCGGACAAGGTCACGTTCGTCAGCGACGACGAGGACCTGTTGCGCGACCTGCATGCCAAGGTTGCCGCGAAGTTCGATTCGCAGGCCACGATCGTCCAGTCGCAGACCTATTATCTCGACATCACGCCGGTGGCCGGCAACAAGGGCAGTGGGATCGAGGAACTGGCGGACGCGTTCGGGATCTCGCTGACCGAGACCGCGGCGATCGGCGATCAGGCCAACGACATCGCGATGCTCAAGCGCGCCAAGCTGGCGATCGCGATGGGAAATGCACCGCAAGCCGTCCGCGACGTCGCGCACGAGATTACCAGCGCGAACGATGCCGACGGCGTCGCGCACGCGATCGACACCTTTATCCTGACCGGAGTTTCCGCATGAAAGACCTCGTTGCCTTCGACCTCGACGGAACGCTGGCCGAGAGCAAGCAGCCCTTGCAGGAGCCGATGGGCGAGGCGTTGGCGAACCTGCTCGACGTCGCGCATGTCGCGGTGATCTCGGGCGGCGACTGGCCGCAGTTCGAAAAGCAGGTCGCGTCGCGCCTGCCCGAGCGAGCCGATCGCACCAAGCTGTGGCTGATGCCGACGACGGGCACGAAGCTGTACCGGTTCGATGGCGAATGGCGCGCGGTGTATGCCGAGCTGTTCGAGGACGACGAGAAGCAGAAGATCCTTAAGGCGTTCGACGAGTCGTTGGAAGCCACCGGGTTCGTGCCGGAAAAGACCTGGGGCGAGCGGATCGAGGATCGTGGCAGCCAGATCACGTTCTCCGCGCTCGGTCAGGAAGCGCCGATCGATGCCAAGCACAGCTGGGATCCCGACTTCGCCAAGCGCAAGGTGATCCAGGCCGATCTGCAGAAGCGCCTGCCGGGGCTGTCGATCAACATGGGCGGCGCGACCTCGATCGACATCACGCGCGAGGGTGTCGACAAGGCGTATGGGCTGAAGAAGCTCAACGAGGCGAGCGGCATCGCGCTCGACAAGATGATGTTCATCGGCGACGCGATCTTCCCGGGCGGGAATGATTATCCGGCGGAGCAGCTTGGGCTCGACGTCGTGAAGGTGAAGAACGTCGATGGCACGCTGGCGGCGATCGCCGGGATCGTCGCGTGCCTGAAGTAAGGGCATGAGCGTCGCGTTTCGTCGCGAGAGTGACGAGGAACATCTCGAACCCAAGTTCGAGCAGCCGATCGCGCCGGGGCCTAATCTGGTCACGGCGCGGGGGTTGCGGCTACTCGGCGAGCGGGTGACGGAGATCGAGGCGGCGGTTGCGGCTGAAACCGACGAGGAGGCGCGCAAGCTGCTGCTGCGCGACCTGCGCTATTGGCATACGCGGCAGACGACCGCCGCACTCGCGCCTTCGCCCGAGGATGATGAAGTCGGAATCGGTTCGCGGGTTCGGGTTCGGATGAACGGGATGGAACGCGTGATCGCGATCGTCGGTGGTGACGAGGCTGAGCCTGGCGAGGACCGGCTGGCGTTCTCGGCACCGTTGGCGCGCGCGCTGATGGGGGCTGCGGTTGGCGAGACGGTTGCGTTTGCGGACAAGCCGGACGCGATCGAGGTTCTGGCGATCGACAAGGATGATGGCTGATGGCTGAGGCGAAATTCGAACGGCATCGTCAGGCTTGGACGCAGGACGAGATCCAGAAGCTGCATACGCTGGCGAAGAAGGGCATGGCGCTGAAGGCGATCGCCAAGGCGCTTACCCGGAGCGAGGAGTCGGTGAAGGTTCGGGCGAAGGAAGACTCGCTGAATATCGCCAAGCTGCGGTAATTTGTGGGTCCTGAGCCCTCTCCCCTCCGGGGAGAGGGTTGGGTGAGGGGCTGTTCCGAGCGGCGCACTGCTTGGCTACCCCTCACCCCGACCCTCTCCCCGGAGGGGAGAGGGAGCAGAAGGGGCGTTAGCGTGCTCCACTAACCTTCGGAGGCCGTGGCTTCTCCATTTGGCGCCATTCCGAATGGCACCACCGGGGGAGACACCACCCCGCCCAAATTGCACCACCCCGGCGGAGGCCGGGGCCCAGTCGGAAAGGTGGCTGTAACGAGGCGCAACTTGCGCCACTGCCGGCCCCCAACTGGGCCCCGGCCTTCGCCGGGGAGGTGCAGCGTCCGTGCGCGGCATTTTAGTGGACTCGGGAACAGTTCACTACCTTTGTGGCCACTCCCGAACACGCTACAGCGACCATCCCTTCTTGTTCTCCCGCGAAGGCGGGAGCCCAGTCTGGATCCCCGCCTTCGCGGGGAAACACTGTTAATTAGCGGCTCGCCCAACCAAGCCGCACGGAGCGACCCTTGTCCGACTACGACGCGATAATCCTTGGCGCAGGCGCAGCCGGTCTCATGTGCGCCGCGGTCGCAGGCCAGCGCGGGCGGAAAATCCTGCTCGTCGATCACGCCGACCAGGCGGGCAAGAAAATCCTGATCTCCGGGGGCGGGCGGTGCAATTTCACCAACGTCCACACCGCCGCCGACCGCTACATCTCCGCCAACCCGCATTTCGCCAAATCCGCGCTCGGCCGGTATTCCGCACAGGATTTCCTCGCGCTTGTCGAATCCTACGGCATCTCGTGGCACGAGAAGACGCTCGGCCAACTCTTCTGCGACGGCTCCGCAAAGCAGATCGTCGAAATGCTGCTCGACGAATGCGACAAGGGCCGCGTCGACCTGTCGCCCGGCCGCGCGGTCACCGGAGTCGACCATGCGGACGGTCGCTACCGCGTGTCGCTGGACGGCCGCACCGTCACCGCCCCTGCGCTCGTCATCGCGACCGGCGGCCCATCGATCCCGAAAATGGGCGCGACCGGGTTCGCCTATGATCTCGCGCGGCAGTTCGGCCTGAAGGTCGTCGAGCCACGCCCCGCACTCGTCCCGCTGACGCTCGGCGGCGACGAGACGCTGTTCCGCGAACTCTCCGGTGTCGCTGCCGAAGTCGTCGCCACCGCCGGCAAGACCGCGTTTCGCGAAGCCGCACTGTTCACGCACCGTGGCCTGTCCGGCCCCGCGATCCTCCAGGCATCGTCCTATTGGCGCAACGGTCAGCCCGTCGGGATCGATTTCCTCCCCGATCGCGAGTCCGGCTGGCTTCCCGCCGCCAAGCGTACCACGCCGCGTGCGACTCTGCGGAAACTGCTCGGCAGCACGCTTCCGGACCGACTCGCGGAGACTTTGAGCGAGCGATTGGGGATGACGAGCGAGATTTCCACGCTCACCGACCGCAAGCTCCAGGACGCCGAGCGGGCGCTAAGCCATTGGCAATTCACGCCAAACGGCTCCGAAGGCTATGCGAAGGCCGAGGTCACCGCGGGCGGAATCAGCACCGCGGAACTGTCATCGCAAACAATGCAAGCCAAACGCGTACCAATGCTGTATGCAGTCGGCGAAGCGGTCGATGTCACAGGGTGGCTCGGCGGCTACAACTTCCAATGGGCATGGGCGAGCGGGTGGGCCGCGGGTCAAGTCCTGTAGGGACCACCACGCCAGTGCCTTGCCGTTGCGTAAGCCGGCCACCAATTAGGACGTACATGCCTTTTACAAATATTCCGTCGCTTCTTTCCGAGGCGCTCGAAGCGCGCGGCTATACCGCGCTTACCCCCGTCCAGGCTCATGTGATCGAGGACAATGCGATCGGTCGCGATCTCGTCGTGTCGGCGCAGACCGGCTCGGGCAAGACCGTGGCGTTCGGCCTGGCGATGGCCGGCGAGCTGCTCGGTGAAGCCGGCGAGGACGGCGTCCAGCGCCTGCCCGCGCCGCACAAGCCGCTCGTCCTCTGCATCGCGCCGACTCGCGAGCTCGCACTCCAGGTCAGCCGCGAGCTGATGTGGCTCTATGCCAAGGCCGGTGCGCGCATTTCGACCTGCGTCGGCGGCATGGACGCCTCGAAGGAGCGTCGTTCGCTCGCACACGGCGCGCATATCGTCGTCGGTACGCCGGGCCGTCTGCGCGATCACCTCGAGCGTGGCGCGCTCGACCTGTCGGCCCTGAAGGTCGCGGTGCTCGACGAGGCCGACGAGATGCTCGACATGGGTTTCCGCGAAGATCTCGAGCAGATCCTCGATGCGTCGCCCGAGCAGCGCCGCACTTTGCTGTTCTCGGCGACGATGCCGCGGCCGATCGTCGCGCTCGCCAAGCGTTACCAGAAGGATGCGCTGCGGATCTCGACCGTCGGCGAGGATCGCGGCCATGGCGACATCTCGTACCAGGCCGTCACGGTCTCGCCGTCCGAGATCGAGCATGCGGTGATCAACCTGCTGCGCTTCCACGAGGCGGAGACGGCGATGCTGTTCTGCGCGACGCGTGACAATGTGCGCCATCTGCATGCGAGCCTGGTCGAGCGTGGCTTTGCCGCCGTCGCGCTGTCCGGCGAGCATTCGCAGAACGAGCGTAACGCGGCGCTTCAGGCTCTGCGTGACCGTCGCGCACGCGTCTGCGTTGCGACCGACGTTGCAGCTCGCGGCATCGATCTGCCGACGCTGAGCCTTGTCGTGCACGTCGAGCTGCCGCGTGACGCCGAGACGCTCCAGCATCGCTCGGGTCGCACCGGTCGTGCGGGTAAGAAGGGCACTGCCGTCCTGATCGTGCCGTTCCCGCGTCGTCGTCGCGTCGAGATGATGCTCCGTGGTGCGAAGATCAACGCGGAGTGGGTCAACGCCCCGACCGCGGAGGACATCCGCAAGAACGATCATGAGCGCTTGATCGGCATGCTGTTGCAGCCGGTCGAGGTCGAGGAGGAGGATCGCGCACTCGCCGTCCGCCTGATGGCCGAGAAGACCCCGGAGGATATCGCCGCGGCGCTGGTGCACATGCACCGTGCGACGATGCCGCAGGCCGAGGATCTGATCGACCAGAGCAAGCAGCCGACGCAGGACGAGCGTTCGCAGGGGCCGCGCGCGGGGTTCGAGGACACGGTCTGGTTCCGCATGGACATCGGTCGTCGCCAGAACGCCGATCCGCGCTGGATCCTGCCGCTGATCTGCCGTCGCGGGCACATCACTAAGTCCGAGATCGGTGCGATCCGCATCGGCCCGAACGAAACGGCGTTCGAGATCCCCCGCGCGGTTGCGTCGCGGTTCTCGGCGGCGATCCAGCGTACGGCGCAGGCTGGCGAGGAAGAGAGCGGCGTCGCGATCGAGGCGATGCAAGGCGCGCCCGAGAGCGGCGCGCGGCATGATGGCGGCGGCGGTGGTCGCAGCAATGCGAGCGGTCCGCGCTCGACGCTGCACCGCGCGGCCCCGCGTGGCGGACCGGCTCCCGCGCGGAAGCCGCCGTACCGCGGCAACCGCGAGCGCAGCTGAGCTAACGCGATCCTCCCCCGCAAGGGGGAGGTGTCGCCGAAGGTGACGGAGGGGGGAGGATACGCGACAGATGTGGTGGATGCCTCCCCCTCCGTCAGGCTACGCCTGCCACCTCCCCCTGGCGGGGGAGGATTTGAATGACTGACGCCCCAATCCGAATTCTCGTCGACGCCGATGCGTGTCCGGTAAAGGACGAGATCTACAAGGTCGCGTGGCGCCACGAAGTCCCCGTGACGATCGTCGCCAACAGCCATTTCCGCATCCCCGTCCACCCGCTGATCTCGCGCATCGTGGTCAGCGACGGCTTCGACGCGGCCGACGACTGGATCGCCGAACAGGCCGATGCGAAGTCGGTCGTGATCACCGCCGACATCCTCCTCGCCGATCGCTGCGTGAAGGCCGGCGCGACCGTGCTCGCCAACACCGGCAAGCCCTTCACCACCAGCTCGATCGGCGGCGCCATCGCCACGCGTGCGATCATGGCCGACCTGCGGGCGGGCGGCGATATCATCGGCGGCCCCGCACCGTTCTCCAAGACCGACCGGTCGAGCTTCCTCTCCGCGCTCGATGCCGCGCTGGTCCGGCTCAAGCGCCGCTAGCCGGAGCGTAGACAGAGCGGCTGGCCCGTCGCTACACTCCCGGCACCGATCATGCGGCAGGGGAGCGAGCGATGCAGTGGAAGATGTTGGCGGCGGCGGCGGCGGTTGTGGTTTCGGCCGGGGCGCCTGTCCTCGCACAGGTGGCACCCGCCGGGATATCCGACCGGTACATAGCGTGCCAGGCGCGGGCTCGCGGCAACACGGTGCAGGGCGGTATCTGCGCGCAGACCGAAATGGCGTCGCAGGACGCGCGGCTGAACAAGGCCTATCAGCAGGTCATGCGGCAACTCGCGAGCCGACCGGCGCAACGTATCGCCCTGCGCGACGAACAGCGATCCTGGCTCAAGGCGCGCGACTATGAGTGCAAGATCGATGGAGAAACGATCGACACCGCCTGCCTCGTTACGAAAACCGCAACCCGCACCAACGAACTGGAACGCAAGATCCGCTTCTAACGGCATTCCGCGGGGGCAGGACGGCGAGCGGGCGTGGGTGGATCGAGCCCGGTCCGCTATCCTATCAGCCGTCGTTGCCAACAAGCGACCCGACCAAAAGGCTGGCCCACCGGAGCGGTAACATCAGGCCGAATGAAGATGATGGCCGGCCACACAAACCTGTGGGCTTCCGACAAACTGGCTAACCGGTCGCGTCAGTAGTGACGACCGGTAAGCGCGTAAGATGCTCAAACGCAAAGGATGCCAGCGGTAAGCTGAACTGATTGACCCGTTTTGGGGCCATTGTAAGATACCGAGTTTGCTAGAAAAAGTTTCGCCGCGTACAAGTGTCTTGGAAGCGGGGGAGCAATGACAGCAGCTGGCATGGGGCGCATCCCCTTCGACGGCTCGCGCCTTCATCGCTCAGGCCGGATCGAAACGCTTGATATGTTGCGCGGATTTGCCGCGTTGCTCGTTCTGTTTCAGCACCTTGCCGAGACCATCATAGCGACGCACGCGCTTCCCCTTCCGATCGAACAGGCCGGCGTGCTGCTGTTCGACGGTATCTTCCACTTCGGGCGGTTCGGCGTCGCGCTGTTCTTTCTGATCAGCGGGTTCGTCATCCCGTTCAGTTTTCGCACCGATCGTCCGGTCCGCGGATTCGCGATCAGCCGCGCATTTCGCCTGTATCCCGCCTATTGGCTGTCGCTGGGCCTTGCGCTGCTGGTGCTGCATATGACAGGCGCGCCCGCTCCTGCGCCGGTGACGATCGTAGCCAATGTGGCCATGGTCCAGCATTATGTCGGTCAGCCCGATATCGTTGTCGCCTATTGGACGCTCGCAACGGAGATGGCGTTTTACGTGCTGGCCGCCTGCCTCGTTGCCTGGGGGGGGCTGCGTGCGCCGTTCGTCTTGGCCGGAGGAATCGTCGCGCTGTTCGGTGCAGCGCTGTTGCTCGCACTGGCGTCGCATCTGGTCGACAAGCGGCTGCCCGCCGACCTGCCGCTGAATTTGGGACTGATGTTGCTGGGAACGATGCTGCGACTGGCGATGCTCGAGCGTAATGCGATCGCGGTGCGTCTGGCGGGGATTCTCTGCGGGCTTTTCCTGGCGATCGTGCCCGTCGTCCAGTTCATGACGGTCCCGCCGGTCGGCGCCCCAGGTTTCAACCTCGCGCCGACTTTAGGGTATATTGGTGCGCTGCTGCTGTTCGTGGGAGTCGTCGGCGCTGGCTCGGATACCGGCCGCGCGGTTGGCCGCCGTTCGGTATATCGGCGTGTAGCAAAGTGGTTCGGGACCATCTCGTATTCCGTCTACCTGTTCCACGGACCGGTGATCCTGGCGTGCGGCACGATCCTGATCGCGGGCGATCCGGGGTCGGCATTACGCTACGTCGCGGTCGTGCTGAGCGCGACGATACTCATCGCGGCAGTCGTCTATCATGCCGTCGAAGAGCCGATGGTGCGACTAGGCCACCGCATGATCCGACGGCCTGTGCCAGCGCAAGCGCCGGGCCTGGCGGAGCCGATCCTCGCGACCCCCACGGTCGGTCCGATCTTCGTCGAGACGGAGTTCCGCTAGCAGGTCTCGAAAAGCCGCTGCACGACGATTCATAGAAACCGGTTGTTTGAACCGAGAGATCATACGACCTAAAGCGAGGTTGCGCGGTACACCGCGCGGCAGTCGACCAGCGCACGCCTGCCGACATCGCAGCAACAGGGCTTTTGACAAATCTCGAAATAAACTTTGGTGCACCCGACTGGATTCGAACCAGTGGCCTCTGCCTTCGGAGGGCAGCGCTCTATCCAGCTGAGCTACGGGTGCCGGACGGTCCGCCTAGCAAAGCAAACCGGGGTGCGCCAGACGTTTTCGCGATCAGGCCTCGCCGGTTGCCGGATCGATGTCCGGCTCCGGTGCCGGACTCGCGAGCGATCTACCCTTAGGCGGCGGGGTCTTGGGTTTGTACGCGCACAGATCGCTGACGATGCAGCGCCAGCATTCGGGCGTCCGCGCCTTGCAGACGTAGCGGCCGTGCAGGATCAGCCAGTGATGCGCATGCAGGCGGAACGGTTGCGGGGTGGCCTTGTCGAGTTTCAGTTCGACCGCGAGCGGGGTCTTGCCGCGGGCCAGGCCGGTACGGTTGCCGACGCGGAAGATATGCGTGTCGACGGCGAACGTCTCCGCACCGAACGCGACGTTGAGGACGACATTGGCGGTCTTGCGGCCTACGCCCGGCAGGCGCTCGAGTGCGGCGCGGTCATTGGGCACCTCGCCGCCATAATCGTCGATCAGCATCTGCGAGAGCGCGATGACGTTCTTCGCCTTGGTGTTGTAGAGCCCGATCGTCTTGATGTGGCGCTTCAGGTCGTCGAGCCCGAGCGCGACCATCTTCTCGGGCGTGTCGACCTCGCGGAACAGCGCGCGCGTCGCCTTGTTCACGCCGACGTCGGTCGCCTGCGCCGACAAGGCGACCGCGACGACCAGCGTGTACGGATTGACGAATTCCAGCTCGGTCTCGGGGTGCGGATCGGCTTCGGCCAGACGCGCGTAGAACTCGATGACGTCGGCTTTCTTCACGCCCTTACAGCCCGAGCACGTCGCCCATCCGGTAGCGTCCGGCGGGCTGCCCGGCGAGCCAGATCGCCGCACGCACCGCACCGCGTGCGAAGATCGAGCGGTCGTCGCCGCGGTGGTTGAGTTCGATCCGCTCGCCTTCGCCGGCGAAGATCACGCTGTGGTCGCCGATCACCGATCCGCCGCGCAGTGACGCAAAGCCGATAGTGCCTTCGGTGCGCGCGCCGACGAGCCCCGCACGGCTGTCGACGCGGAGTTCGGCGAGCGTCGTGCCGCGGCCCTTCGCGGCGGCGTCGCCGAGCAGCAGCGCGGTCCCCGACGGCGCGTCGACCTTGTGCTTGTGGTGCATCTCGACGATCTCGACGTCCCAGTCGGGCCCGAGACGCGCGGCGGCCTCGCGGACGAGAATGCCGAGCAACGTGACGCCGAGCGAGGTGTTGCCGGTCTGCAGGATCGCGATGTCCTTCGCCGCGTCGTCGATCATCGACTGGTGCTGCGGCGACAGGCCGGTCGTACCGATGACGATAGCGGTACCAGCGGCACGCGCGGCGGCGAGGTGCGCTTCGACCGCGGAGGGCGTCGAGAAATCGACCAGCACGTCGGCGATTCGGGCGAGCGGGTTCGGGTCCTCGCGCGCATCGACGCCGCCGGCGAGCGATGCGCCGGCCGCCTCGATCGCCTCGACGATCGCGCGGCCCATGCGTCCTGCGCTACCATAGATGCCGATCGAGGTCGTCGTGATGGCGGATGAGGCGGGTTGGGGCGCGAGCGTTTGCATGCGCGGCGCTTTGCACCAACCCGGCCTTTGGGGACAGGGGCGAACGGCAGGCCGAGCTATTTCTTCGCGGAATTGGCGCAGGCGGTCGACGGCTCAAGCCTGTTCGACGAGCGTCCGGACCAAGTCGAGATCGGCGGGCTTGTCGACGTCGACCGCGGCCAGGCCGAACGGGCTGGCGATGGCGGCCGCGTCGAGGCCGGCGAGGCGACCGAGATGCGCGATCGCCGCGACCAGCGTCAGGCGGCCAGACAGATACCGAATCAACGTGCCGATCCCGAGCCGCCGAACGATCCGCCATGGTCGCTTGCGGTCCGCCTCGACCTGCGCCCAGAGATCGAGTGCGGCGACCGAGCGCGGCGTTGCGAAGTAGAACAGGTTGCACCCCGACCACGCCCCGTCGGCAAAGCGCAGATAAGTGCGGCGCGTGCCCGGCGCAGCGGCCTCGATGACGTCCTGGCGTGCTAGGAGCGCGCCGACATCGGCTTGTGCGGGGACGTCGGCGAGGAAGCGCGTCACCCATTCGGGCTGCAACAGCGCGTGGTCGGCGGTCGTGACCAGCAGGGGCGCGCCGAGCGCTTCGATTCCGTCGCGGACGCTGCGGCTGGGACCGGATGCCGCGTCGAGCACGATGAGGCCGAGCGCGGTTGCTGCTGATCGGACTGCGTCGTCGGAAACCGATACGGCGATCGATCGCGCGCCTGCTTCCCGCAACGCCTGCGCGACGCGGGCCAGCAACGTCTCGCCGTCGAGCACGATCAGCGCCTTGTGCGACACGCCCGCATAGGCCGCGACCGGATCGACGCCGCCGCGCGAGCCGGCGAGGATCAGCGCGTTGAAGCCTCGAACATCCGCGCTCATACCGTTTTCGGCCCGGTTTGCGCACGCGCCCGCCAGACCCGCCAGAACACGCCTGGTGCGGCAAGGATCGGATGCTTTTCGCGCCACGGCGTCAGCGGCACCGCGACGCCGGTATGCCGCTCGACCTTCCACACCCCATAGCGCGCGGCACCTTCGAAGGTGAACGCCGCCCGCACCAGCCGTGCGACGTTGAGGGGCTTGCCCGCCCGACGGCGACGGCCCCACGCACGCAGCAACGCGTTTCGACGCGCTGGCGACAGGTCGGGCTTCAACATGCCGGCTTCGTCGCGATAGGCGATCCCGTCGGCGGTCCAGGCAAGCGGCAGGAGTTCGGCGTAGCGACCCGGATCGAAACCGAGGATCTGGCCCTCGCGGCCCTTGCGCTCGACACGGAGTTCGGCGGCATAGGTCTGGCGGAACAGTGCCCGCCAATAATCGTCGGCGGTGCCCGTTTCCGGACCGAGCGCGGCGGCAAAGCGCGCGGCGGACTTCGCCGCATCGCCGATCGCCACGGCGACCTTCGTAGCGGTGGCGGGATCGCGGACCCAAACGAGCGCGGAAGGCTGGACGAAACGCGTCCAGATCGTCGTATCGAGTGTCTGCGCGGCGGCCGCCTTCGCGAACGTCGCCATCCGCATCGTCGCGATCTTCGCGCGCAACGTCTCGCCGTGGAGGTCGAACTCGCGGTAGCTCACGGTCGGCCACAGGCCACGCTCGGGCGGGCCGGCGGTCAGCACGTAGAAATCGAGCACGCCCTCGGTCTCGCCGGTGCGCAGGTTGGAACCGTAGAACAGTACCGCCGCGGTCTCGGGCGCATCCCCCGCAAGTATCGTCGCGACGTCCCGGACCGCGGCGATGGTGGGGACGTGCAACTGGCGGCGGACGACGTCGCCCAACGTGATCACGGGACGACGAAACGCAGCGCGCGTGCCTCGCGGATGGTCAGGTCGCCGCCCGGATAGACCTCGCCGTCGAGGATGAAGCCCGAGTCCATCGACAGGTCGAAGCTTGGCGAATCGATCCGGTGATACCCTGCGCGATCGAGCCACGCGGCCGGCGAACCGGCAACGATCAGCGGCGTCGCGGCGGCCAACCAGCGCGGCGGCGCATCGACCAGCAAGGTCTTCAGTCCAGCGCGGGGCACGCCGAACGGTCGTATCCCGATCGGCATCCGCTTCAGCGTCGAGGCGAGAAGGATGTAGCGGGCGCGATCGCTGTCCGTGTTCCTGCCCGCGGCATGAACGCCTTCGTCGCCGCGCGATTCGAATCGGATCCGCATCCGGTTGCCCGCGCGCCACGAACTGTTCGCGCCCCCGAACAGCGTCTGGAGGATCGCCCAGCACAGCGCGAGACCGACCGCGACGCCGTTGAAGGCGCCGGCGCGGTGGGTGCGCTGCGCCAGCGCGGTCGCGTCGACGAACGCGCCCGCACCCAGCAGGAAGCCGTGCAGACGCGCACCGGTATCCTTGCGGACGACCTCGATCGGGCTGCGGATCTTGACGTTGCCGGCGCGCGCGGCGGTCAGCGCCTGGTCGAGCGTCCAGCTATCGGGGATGCCGAGATCGAGCGCGAGCGCGTTGGTCTTGCCCGACGGCACGATCGCCACGCGCGGCGCGGCACCGGTCCAAACGCGCGCAGCAGCGGTCATCACGTCGCGGATCGTGCCGTCGCCGCCGTCGATCACCAGCAACTCGATGCCGTGGCGCGCGAAATCGGTCAGCACCTCAGCGAGTTCGGCCTGCGTGCGCGGGGTCACGGCCAGCACGGTGCCCGACAGGAACGGCTTGGTCGCCTCGACGCTGCTGCGGTTGCGGTGGCTTTTCGGGTTGCAGATGATGCCGGTACGGATCTTCGCCGCCGCGTCGCGCGGGCTCACGCCGTACCGCTCGGATGCCGACGGATCGAACATGCCTTCGGGCAGCCACGCCGGCGGCGCCGGTGGCGAAAGAGGGTGCCCGCCAAAGGCATGGAAGTTCGAAACAGCATCGGCCACGATATAAGATACCCGTCGCGGTACATAACCGCTACAAATTTGTGTCAGGAAGATTTCCGTTCCGCTGCAACCAGCGGATTTGGGATCACCGGCGATACCGCATTTTCATACGCACGACGGTCCCGGATGGGGCCAAGGCCGTGCGTGCCGCATCGAACGACGGCAGCCCGATCGAGGTCGGCGCATCGTTGGAAAAGCCGAATCCCTCTTTCGGCGCGAACAGCGTCCGGTTGAAATCATGGTCGCTATTCTCGTCGTGATATTGTGCGACTGCATAGTGGCCGGGCTTCAGCCAGAAGCACGCGCGCGGGCTGCTTGCCGCCACGCGCGCCCGCACCAGCTTGCCGCCCTTCGCCAAAAACCGTTTCTTGTCATCGGGATAGACGGTGAATGCGACCTCGCCGACGGCGTTGTGCATCGCCGTCGCCTCGACGATCAGCTTGGCGTTGCCGCCGCCGGGCGTGCCCTCACACGCCTCGGCAGCCTGCGCCGAGACGGGCATCAGCAGCGCCGCCGCGCCCAGGCTAAGGGAAACCACAGTCTTCATGACAGGACTTAAGCGCGGAAAAGATGGCCGGAGCGCGGCGCACAGATGACATTTGCGACGCGAACGGGGCGTTCGTCGTTCGCGCGCTACGCTCCGTCGATCGCCTGCGGCTCGGAGGGCGTACGCGTCATCCGCGCGGCGGCGAACCCGAGCAGGATCGCCACCGCGACCGAACCGACCGCGACCGCGGCTGCGACTCCGGTCGAATCATAGGTCGGCATCAGCGCGAAGGCGGTGACGAACAGCAACAGCACCCCGACCGCGCGAATCGCGAACACCGTGCCGGCGCGGTGCAGTGCGGTCATCACCGTGTCGAGGCTGACGGTGGCGAGGTCGAAGCACCCTGCGGCGGCGAGCCACAACAGCACCGGATACGCGCCGACGAACGACTTGCCGCCGACGACCTTCAGGATCGGTTCGCCGACCAGCGCGACGATGGCGAGGATGACGAGCGCGGCGGCGGTGCTCGCCAGCATCGTCCGGATCAGGATGCGGCGCAGGCGCGACGGCTCGGCGGTGCGCACCGCGCGGACGATCTCGGGGAAGGCAGCGCGCGACAGCATCTGCGACAGTTTCGCCAGCGCCTGCGCCAACTGAGTCGCCAGCCGGAACGCCCCCGCCGCCGCCGGGCCGATCGACGCACCGACCAGCAGCAGCGGGATCTGCTTGCTCGACAGGCCCAATGTCGCACTCGCGTTGGTGCTCAGCGAGAAGCGGACGATGCCGGGATTTTCATCGCGTACCTGCTGCCAGCTGCCCCGGCCGCTCGCGAGCAGGCGCAGGTCGCCACTTTTCGCGACCATGATCCAATAGGTCGCGGCGGTAACGATCTCGGCGACCGCCCAGGCGAGCATGAAGCCACGGATCGTCGGTTCGAAGATCATCGCCGCGCCCGCGCCGACGAAGCGCATGATCGGCGTCATGCTGTCCGCCACCGCCGACAACGAGAATTTGTCGCGTAGTCGCAGGATGCCCAGCGGGGTGGAGCGGATCGTGATCAGCTGCACTACCGCGAACATCAGCGTGTCGCGCATCAGGTCGGGCGGAATGCCGAACCCGTCGCTCCACGCGAACAGGATCGCCACGGTCAGCGCGGCGCCGACCAGCGCGCTGCACATGTCGAGGATCGCCGACAGCCGGAGCAGCCGCGCGAGCCTGGGCGTGTCGCCGTGCTGGATCAGCTCGACACCGTACTGGACGATGATCTGCCACGTCTGGAAGCCGACGAAGGTGGCCAGCGCCTGCGCGGCCCCCGAGATCAGCGCGAACCGGCCGAAATCGACCACGCCCAGCGTGCGCGTCGCGAACCCGAGATAGAACAGCGACAGGATCGCCAGCACGCTGCGACTGGCGAGCAGCCAGCCGAGGTTGCGCGCCGCCGCCCGGAAAATCCCGGTCGAGCCGGTGGTAACCGGAATGGGCGCGGGGTCCTGAACCATCTGCGACCGGCCCCTAGAGCGCGATGGCGAGGGCGGCAAGATGCCCGGCGGTACTAGGGTGGCCCGGAGGTGACAAAGCGGCGGTCGGCTCCTAGACCGCGCGATCGGGCGGCGGTGCTGCCGTCATGCGAGGGATCGTTCGTCATCTGCGGAATTGCCGGCCTTTACGCACGAGGTGGCGGTGTCGTCTCGCCCCGCCTCGTTACGGCGCAGTGCGACACGATCCTGCACCGCGGACCCGACGACCAGGGCGTGATGACCGATGGCGATTTCGGCTTCGGGATGCGCCGGCTCAGCATCATCGACATCGAGGGCGGCCACCAGCCGTTCCATTCGCCCGACCACCGCTATGCGCTCGTCTTTAACGGCGAGATCTACAATTTCCGCGAATTGCGGCGCGAGCTGCAGGCGCTCGGCCGCGTGTTCGAGAGCGCGGGCGATACCGAGGTGATCCTAGCCGGCTACGAACGCTGGGGCGACGACGTCTGGGCAAGGCTCGACGGCATGTTCGCGGTCGCGGTGTGGGATACGCACGCCCGCCGCCTCACGCTGGCGCGCGACCCGATCGGGATCAAGCCGCTTTACTACACCGACCAGGCCGCAGGGTTCGCGTTCGGCTCCGAGCTGAAGACGCTGACGTTGCTGCCGGGCATGGCGTTCGACGTCGATCGTCGCGCGCTCCACGATTATTTCAGCTTCGGCCATGTCCGCACCCCGCGCTCGATCTACGCGCAGGTCCGCACGCTGCCGCCGGGCCACGTGATGACCGTCGAGGCGAGCGGCACGCCGACGATGCGTGCCTATTGGACTCCCGCCTATCATCCCTCTGAACCCCGGCCCGAGGCTGCGTGGATCGAGCGCTTCCGCGACGAATGGCTCGACACGATCGGCAAGCAGATGGTCGCGGATGTCGATGTCGGCGCGTTCCTCTCAGGCGGTGTCGATTCGTCCGCGGTGGTTGCGGCGATGGCGCAGGTGTCGGATCGACCCGTGCGCACCTTCACGATCGGCTTCCCCGACCCGCGCTTCGACGAATCGCCGCATGCCGAGGCGATCGCGCGGCATCTCGGCTGCCACCACGTCACGCGCACGCTGGAGTTGGCGGATGCGCAGGCGATGCTGCCCGAGGTCCAGCCTTGCTACGACGAACCGTTCGCCGATCCGTCCGCGGTGCCGACCTGGTACGTCAGCCAGATCGCCGCGCAGGAGGTGAAGGTCGCGCTGTCGGGCGATGGCGGCGACGAGCTGTTCTTCGGCTACAAGCGCCACGCGACCGAACGCCGGATCGGGTTGTTGCCGGCGCCGCTGCGTCGCCTGGCGCGGGCGCTCGACGCGGTGCCGACCTTGCCCTCGCGGCATGCAAACGCCGTGTTGCAGCGCTGGCGGAAAACCACCGGCAGCGCTGCACTCCCGAACGGCATCGCACGGTTCTTCGCCAAGACGCAGATCACCAACGAAGCCTTCCGCCGCGAGATATTCTCCGCCGAGTTCATCGCCGAGGAAGAAGGCGGGATCGCCGCACTGGTCGCGGAATATTTCCCCGATCCCGACGCGATCTCGACCGACACGCTCGAGCAGTTCGGTCTCGCCGACCTCGCGCTCAACCTTCCCGGCGCGATGCTCACCAAGGTCGACCGCGCGAGCATGGCGCATTCCTTGGAGGTGCGCGTCCCGATGCTCGGGCAGGGGATGGTCGACCTCGCGCTGTCGATGCCCGCCGACGTGAAGCTGCACGGCAAAATCGGCAAATACGTCATCCGCCAGGCGATCGCGCCGTGGTTGCCGGAAGGGATCCTCGATCGACGTAAACAAGGCTTCCAGATGCCGCTTGCCGCGTGGTTCGCCGGCGATTTCGGTGCGTATGCGGAGCAGCTCTGGCGCGACAGCGGCGTCCGCGAGCAAGGCATCTGGCGCGCTGGCGCGGTCGACAAGGTGTTCGCCGATCACCGCGCGGGCAAGCGCGACCACAGCCGCTTCCTGTACGCGCTGGCGATCTTCTGCCTGTGGTGGATCGGGCGGCCTAAGCCTTTGCGCGCAGAATAACTTAATTCTCGCGCTGCCAAGCTGCCGTCCCCCCCCTTTTCCGTTCGTGCTGAGTAGCGACCGAGTAGCTTCGTAGAAGCGTATCGAGGGCGCGTATCGAAGCATGGGTTCCGCGCGCCAACCTGTCCTTCGATACGCCCTCTCGATACGCTGCAAGAGCAGCTACTCGATGGCTACTCAGGACGAACGGAAGGAAGGGAAGTTGGCGTTAGTAGGTATGCGACCCCGCGAAGCCCTCAAGCCAGCCAACTCACCAACACCTCACCCTTGGCCTTGCGCACCATCGCCTGCACCAGCCTTACCAGATGCACCACCAGCGAGATGGCGGTCCACGCGGCGACCCCAATGATCCCCCAGTCCGGCCGCGTCACCAGCAACCCCGCAAACAAAATCACCATGTTCGGATTGCGCCGCGCGGTAATCAGCCGGAACCAGCTGTCGAACCGCTCCCAAACATGGATGTGCATCCCGAACCGGACGATGAACGCGCCCTCGATCAGCCGCTGCGCGACATAGCCGAACAGCATCGTCCCGATCACCGCCCAGAACACGCCGTCCTCCAGCGGTCGCCCGTACGGCGCGCACCCCGCCGCCCAGGCCCACCACCAGAACGGCGGATGCACCAGGTCGACCCCGTGATCCCACGCATTGCCGAGCTTCGACGAGGTGATCGTGCATCGCGCCAGCTTCCCGTCGACGGTATCGAGCACCATGAACACGAGCCCGGTCGCGAGCCCGGTCCAGAACCAGCCATACCAGAACGCCACCGTCGCAACGATACACAGCACCGAGCCGAGCGCGGTCACCTGGTTGGGCGTAATCCCGGCGCGCGCGCAAACCCGCGTGATCGCCAGCGCCCATTCCGGCCACAGATACTTGGTCAGCAGATCGGTGACGCCCTTATACGCGCCGACATAGCTCGCGCGCTCGATCGCCGGCACCGCGGCGGGGGTCAGCAGTTCGGCGAACGGGCGTTCGCGCTTGCGCAACGCCTCGTTGAAGATGCCTTCCTCGGCCTCGGCGGCGATCACCGTCAGCCCGGTCACCAGCGGCGCCTCGCCGAGCATCGCCGCGATCATCCGCGCACGCTCGTCGGCATCCCGGACATGCGCGAGCACGGGCACGCCGGTACGCGTCACGACGGTGCCGGGCCGGGTCTTCAGATACGCGATCCACATCGGGTCGAACGCGTAGGCGAGGTTGGCGAGGATCACCGGGCCGGTGTCGCCATCGCCGTCGGTGGCCAGACCCTGCGCGACGCCGATCCGCCGGATCCGCTCGGCATTGGTCATGCCCCAGAGCAGCGTGTCGTTCGCCCGGACGGTCCGGAGCGCTGGCGTAGGGGCTGTCGAATCTACCATGCCGCACCCGTTACCCGATCTGGTCGTGAAAGCGAGGGGGGCTCACGGTTGTCGATCGTATCTAGTTCCCCCGCGAAGGCGGGGGCCCAGGATCAAGCAGCGCTGCGGTTGGTACCCTGGACCCCCGCCTCCGCGGGGGAACAGCTGCATACTAGAACGACGGGGCTTCCAGTAGCCGAAGGACTTCTTCCGCAGATCTCACCGCGCCACCCTCGACCGCCCCCAGCGACCTTGCGGCAAACTCCGCCTGAACCGTCACAAACCCCGCATGCCTCAACGCCGACCGATCCACCGCCGCCACCACATCCGCAACGTCGCCAACAACCTCCCCACAAGCCCACATCGCGTAATTCGGATCACCCTCCCACGCGACGCCCCCGGCATTGAGAAACACGCAAGGCCGCGGCCGCATGAGAAACTCGATCACCTGGCTCGACGTATCGCCCAGATACACGTCCGCCACGCCGGTATAGCTGCCATCGACCATCGCGAACCCGTCGATGTCGCAGTGCACATGCGCTAGGTCACCAATCTCGCGCATCAGATCGGCGACCTCGGGCGCGCGCTCGACCAGTCGCTGGTGCGGCGCGAAAATCAGATTGTAGCGCCCGTCCGCGACGATCCGCCGCACCACCTCCGCCCCCCAGCGCCACCACGACGAGCGATGCTGCTGCCAATGCGGCGTATACAGGACGACCGGCCGCGTATCCGCGAACGGCGGCGCGGCGTGCGTCCGGTGCGTGAAGTCGGCCTTCACATAGCCCGTCGCGACGAACTTCTCGGGCGCAAACCCGCGGTCGAGATAGGTCCGCCGCTCCAACTCGCTCGGCACCAGAGTCAACGCCGCCGCCCGCCGCCGCGGATCGTCGCGCGCGCTCATCGAACCGACGCCGTGCGAGGTCTTCACGAACTTGGCGCGCATCGGGAACAGCCGCGGCAGCCACAGGCTCGTCTGCTCGGCACACACGACGACCGCCGCGCCGCGCAGATACGGCAGCAGCCGCAGCAGCATCGGCATCTTCGCTGGCAGCACCGGATTACGGCCGGTCTCATCGTCGGCAACCGCGCGAAACCCAGGTGCTCGCCGGATCCGGACACTAGGAAAGGGTGCCGTCCACCGCGTCAGCAACGTCTCGTGCACCGACGTGCTCACCCAAAGCTCGATCGGCACGTCCGACTTCGCAGCGAGCGCCTCGACGATCGGATACAGATGCGGGATCAGCAGCGTCTCGCCGAGAAACAGGAACGCGACCTTCCGCGTCATGACCCCGAAGCGCCGTCCGTAGGCGCGTCATGGTCGTGCTGCCACAGCGCGATGTCCTCCGGGCGGTCGATCTCCTGCCAGCGGACATTCCCTGCGATCCGCACCGCGCGGACGCCGACGGTCTCCGCGACGCGGCGGACGACCGCGTGATGATAGGCGTGGATGCCGTCCTCCTCGCCGATCACCGCGCGCAACGCCTCGGCATAGGCATCGCCGCCGGTCGAGACGATCAGGCCGAGCGATCGATCGGTGGCCTGATGCCCGACCAGGTGCTTGCCGACCGCGACGACAGCGTCGCCGTCCGCCTCGACCAGCATGTCGTCGAGCCCCGGCGTCACCAGCGCCTCGATGACCAGCTTCACGCCGGATTCGTCATCGGCAAGCGCCGCGCGCAAGATAGCCGCATCGAACAGCGTGTCGCCGTTCATCAATGCAAACGGCTCGTCGAGAAATCCGCGCGATGCCCACACGCTACCGATGCTGTTGGCGATCGCCCAGAACGGGTTGAACACGAGTTCGGTGGGTACGCCGCCTTCGCGCGCCGCCAGATGCGCCGCGACCTGCTCGATCCGGTACCCGCCGACGATCACCGCGCCCTCGAACCCGGCCTCCGCCACCGCGTCGAGCTGATGATCCAGGATCGCGCGGCCACCGACCTGCACGAGGCATTTCGGCGTCGTCAGCGTCAACGGCAGCAGCCGTGACCCGTGGCCGGCAGCAAGGATGATGGCCTTCATGGGCGCGGACTTACGCACGAAGTGTGGCAGGAAAAAAGCTGCCATGTATCGCGCGATTATGCTGCACTGCAGCGGAACATCTGTCGCCGCGCACCGTTGCGCTTGGATGCGCATGTTCAGATCGCTCCACATACCCTCTGAATGGGTCTGGCTGGAGAGTGTCGCGGTCGTCTCGGCCGCCGTCCTCGTCGCGCTTATCGCGCATTGGCTGACGATGCGGATCGGCGGCCACGCCCAGCGCCGCTCGACTGCCAAGACCGACGGCCTCGTCCTAGCCCGCGTGCGCCGCCCGTTGCGCGCGGTGTTCGTCTCGGTCGCCGTCGCGTTCGTCTCGCGAATCCTGCCGATGGACAACGACATCGAGGATCTGTGGAAACAATTGCTCGGCTTCCTCGTCCCTGGGTTGCTCGGCTGGCTCGCGGTCGCCGCGCTCCGCGCATTCCAGGACGTCATCGAGATCCGCGCCGACATCTCGGTCGAGGACAATCTCCGCGCCCGCCGTAAGCGCACGCGCGCGGCGATCCTCGGGCGGATAGGCACGTTCTTCATCATCTTCGTCAGCGTCTGCCTGATGCTGCTGAGCGTCCCCGGCATTCGCTCGATCGGCGTCACGCTGATGGCGTCGGCAGGTATCGCCGGCCTCGTCGTCGGTGCGGCTGCTCAGCCTGCGCTGAAGAACCTGATCGCCGGCGTGCAGATGGCGTTCACCGAGCCGATCCGGATCGACGACGTGCTGATCGTCGACGGCGAATGGGGGCGGGTCGAGCAGATCAACCTGACGTTCGTGGTCATCAAGATCTGGGACGAGCGCCGCCTCGTCGTGCCGGTTTCGAAGTTCCTCGAACAGAGCTTCCAGAACTGGACGCGCGAGACGAGCCAGCTGATGGGGTCGGTGTTCTGGTATCTCGATCCGTCCGCAGACGTGCCGCGGCTGCGTGAGAAACTGGGCGAGATCGTCACGTCCAATCCGCGGTGGGACAAGCGGTTCTACAACCTTCAGGTGACCGACGTGAAGACCGACTGCATCGAACTGCGCGGCCTGATGACCGCCAAGGACGCCGCGATCGCGTTCGATCTGCGTTGTGACGTGCGGGAAGCGTTGCTGAAATACATCCGCGAGGAAATGCCATCTCGCCGATCCGCACGACATGGTCGAGCACGAAACGCTGTTCGGTGGTTGCTGGAGGGGGTGGGTCGGCTTCCGCATAGTCCAGGGCGCATTGACACAAACTGGCCAACCCACCCCCAACCCCTCCCTTCCAGGGAGGGGGGCAAGAAGGTCAGACCTCGACGTGCTCCGGCACCGCCTCGAGCGCCGTGATGAACAGCTCGCACCACCACATAACGTCCTCCTTGCGGACGTTGTCGATCAGCTTCTCCCACCGAGCCTTCCGCTCGGCCAGCGGCATCTTCAACGCCCGGTCGATCGCGTCCGACATCTCCTCGGGGCTGTACGGATTGACCAGCACCGCGTCCTTCAACTGCGTCGCCGCGCCCGCGAAGTGCGACAGCACCAGCACGCCCGGATCCTCAGGATCCTGCGCCGCGACATATTCCTTCGCGACCAGGTTCATCCCGTCCCGCAACGGCGTCACCAGCCCGACACGCGCCGCACGGTAGATCCCCGCCAGCACGTCACGCGGGAAGCCCTGGTTGACGTAGCGGATCGGCGTCCAGTCGATGTCCGAATATTCGCCGTTGATCCGCCCCGACATCGAATCGAGGTTCGCGCGGATCTCCTGATACGTATCGACCTTCTCGCGCGAAGGCGGCGCGATCTGGAGCATGTAGACCAGCCCGCGCCGATCCGGATGCGACCCGAGGAACCGCTCATACCCAGCGAACCGCTCGGCGAGCCCCTTCGAGTAATCGAGCCGGTCGACCCCGACGATCAGGCTCCGCCCGGTCGCGGACATGTACATCCGCTCCTTGGCATGGCGCGCCGCGTCGCTGTTCGCCGACTTCTCGAAGTCCGCGGTCTCGATCCCGATCGGCGTCGTGATCGCCTTGATCGTGCGGTCGCCGACCGTCACCCAGCCATCCTCGCCGACCACGCCGTCGAGCTGGCTCGTCACGTAATGCAGGAAGCTGTCGAGCCAGTCCTGCGTCTGGAAGCCGATTACATCATACGCGAACATCGATTCGACCAGCGCACGGTGGCTTGGCAGCGACAGCAGCATCGCCATCGGCGGCCACGGGATATGGAGGAAGAACCCGATCTTGTTCTCGACCCCGAGCTTGCGCAGTTCCTGGCCGAGCGGGACGTGGTGATAGTCGTGGACCCACACCAGATCCTCGGGCTCGATCAACGGCAGCACCGTCTCCGCGAACCGCTTGTTCACGCGAGCATAGCCGCTCGAGAAATCCCGCTCGAACTCGGTCAGGTCGATCCGGTAATGGAACAGCGGCCACAAGGTCCGGTTCGCATAGCCATTATAATATTCGTCGAAATCCTGCTCTTCGAGGTCGATGGTCGCGGTGGTGACGCCCTTGCCCTGCTGGAAATTGATGTGCCCGGTGAAGGTCTCGGTGGTCGAACCCGACCAGCCGAACCACACGCCGCCCTTTTCGCGGAGTGCTGCGAGAAGCGCGACCGCGAGGCCACCCTGGTTGCCCGAGGGCGCATCGACCGACTGGACGCGGTTCGAGATGACGACGAGGCGGCTCATCGGACGGCACTCCACGGCTTGCTGAGCAGGACCGCGCAGTTGATCAGCCCCACCAGCGAATAGGTTTGCGGATAATTGCCCCACAGCTCGCCAGTATTCGGGTCGATATCCTCCGACAGCAGCCCGGCAGGTGTCCGCCGCGCGACCATCTCGCAGAACAGCGCGCGGGCATCGGCGGTCCGGCCGGTCGCATGCAGCGCCTCGATCAGCCAGAAGGTGCAGACGTTGAACGCGGTGTGCGGCAGGCCGAAATCATCCTCGGTCGCGTAACGCAGCATGTGGCTGCCGCGCCGCAGACCCTCCTCGACCGCCTTGAGCGTCGACTGGAAGCGCGGATCGTCGGGCGCGAAGAAGCGCAGGTCGAGCAGCTGGATCAGGCTCGCATCGAGATCGTCGCCACCGAACGTCGCCGAGATACGCTGCGTATCCTCGCGCCACGCCGATTGCTCGATCGTCGTGCGGATCGTGTTCGCGCGTTCCTCCCAGAACGTCCGGCGATCCTCGAGCCCGAGAACCTCCGCAGCGTTCGCCAGCCGGTCGCACGCCGCCCAGCACATCGCAGCGGAATAGGTGTGGACGTGCGCCTTGGTCCGCAACTCCCACAGCCCTGCGTCGGGCTTGTCGTAGGTCTCCCACGCGCGGTCGCCGACCAGTTCGAGGCTCTTGAAGTCCTCCTCGCTCGACATCCGGAACAGCCGCTTGTCGAAGAACGCCTGGACGTCCGACAGGATGATCTGGCCGTACGCGTCGTGCTGGATCTGCTCGTACGCCTGGTTGCCGACGCGCACCGGACCCATCCCGCGATAGCCGGGCAGGTCACTCTCGATCCGCTCGATCAGCGTCGCCTCGCCGCCGACCCCGTAGAGCGGCTGGACATGGCCGCCCTTCGACGCATCGACGATGTTGCGCAGATATTCGAGATACCCTTCAAGCACGTCGAGCGCACCCAGGCGGTTCAGCGCCTGCACGGTATAATAGGCGTCGCGGATCCAGCAGTAGCGATAGTCCCAGTTGCGCTCCGACCCCTCATGCTCGGGGATCGAGGTGGTGAGCGCGGCGACGATCGCGCCGGTCTCCTCGTGCTGGCACAGCTTCAGCGTGATCGCGGCGCGAATGACGACGTCCTGCCACTCGACCGGCGTCGCCAGCCCGCGGACCCAGTGCCGCCACTCGTCCTTGGTCCGCGACAGCATCGCCTCGGCCGCCTCGTGCAGCACGCCCGCGAAACTCTCGTCGGGCCCGAGGAACAGGTGCATCTGGCGTTCGAGCCGGAACCAGTTCTCGCCGACGATATGCCCGACCGGCGCATCGGTGGTCAGCCGCAACGTCTGGTCGTCCATCAGGAAGCGGATGTGATTCGAACCCTGCGTGTGTTCGGTCGGCTTCCCCCAGTTCGTCGCGACCCGCATCCTAACGCGAATGCGCGGCGAGCCCGCGACCGGCTTGACGATCCGGACGAAGCTGGTCGGGCGATAGGTCCGGCCCTCGCGCACGAAGCGCGGGCAGAAATCGATCACCTCGACCGCGTTGCCGGCCTCGTCCTCATGCCGCGTCACCAGGATCGGCGTGTTGCGAATATAGGCCTGCGTGGTTTTCGCACCGCCCTCCAGTTCGATCGCCCAGAACCCGGTCTTGGGCGCATCGCCGCCAAGCAGCGCGCAGAACGCCGGGTCGCCGTCGACGCGGGGCACGCAGCCCCAGACGAACGTGCCGGTCTTGTCGATCAATGCGGAGACCTGGCAATTGCCGATCGGCCACAGGTTCATGTCGGCTTTTTGGGTAGGTGCGGTCATCGTGTTTCCAACTTGGGTGTTTCCAATATGGCAGCAATCCAGACGCGAAGTGCGGCAACGTCGTTCAGGCGGTAGGTGGCGGCGGTAGGCCGTTGCTCGCCGATCAGCACGCCCGCCCCGCCAAGCTCGCGCGCGGCCTCGAACCCGTCCTCGTCGGTGACGTCGTCGCCGAAGAAATACGGCACGCTCCCCGCCATCGCCGGCGCGACGATCAGTTTGCGAAGCGCCGCACCCTTGTCGCCGGGCGTGCGCAGTTCGACCATCATCTTGCCGCGCTGGAGCGTGAGGCCGTGCGTGACGGCGAGGTCTTCGGCGAGGCGGACCGCGGCGGGTTCGAAGTCGGGGGCCATCCGATAGTGCAGCCCGGCGCCAAGGCTCTTGGCTTCGTAGACGAGGCCGTTGGCGTCGGCGAAGTCGCGGAACGAGTCGGCGGCGGCTTCCAGCGAGGCAGGGCGTTCTGCGGCGACATGACCGTCGTCGGGCGTGCGCGTTTCGGCCCCGTGGCTGCCGGCGACCGCGAACAAATGCGCGTGCCGCCCGAGCATCGCGTCGAGCTGCGCGATCGACCGCCCGCTGATGATCGCGACCCGACCGGGGAAGCGCTCGGCGAGCGTATCGAGCGTATCGAGCAGCATCTGGCTCACCACGACCGCATCCGGCGTGGCGGCAAGGTCGACGAGCGTCCCGTCGAAATCGAAGAAAAGGCTCACGGCGTCGGGCACGGCAAGAGGCGGCGCGAGGACATCAGTCGCGGGCTGGCGTTCGGCTAGCATCATCCCTGAACCCCTAGCGCTACCGCTCCGTTCCGCTGCACTGCAAAATTGGAACGGGTGCGGTTCGATTTTTGGGGGTTGGGCAGGGGGCTGCGGCTGCGGAACGGCGCCTTCAAGTTCTCCCGCGAACGCGGGAGCCCAGGATCAAGCAGCGCAGCGCCCGTAACCCTGGCCCCCGCCTCCGCGGGGGAACAAGAAGGAGGCGGACCCTGATTTTCCCATCGCATCCTACCACCCCGGCGAAGGCCGGGGCCCAGTTGGGGGCCGATAATGACGCACGTTGCGCGCAATTATCTCAGACGTTCCAACTGGGCCCGGCCTCCGCCGGGGAGGTGCTAGAGCGGGGAGGTGCTAAAGGATGCACATCTCACTCCATTTCAGGCCTGCAAACCTTGTTTCCCCGCGAAGGCGGGGACCCAGACTGGGCTTCCGCCTTCGCGGGAGAACAAGCAGCGGGGGTGGCGCGCATTAAACGGCGCATACACGTCCCATCGGGATGGCTGCCAAGCAAGTTCGCGTAGACGGCGCTAGTTGAACCCCACACCCCTCCAATCCACCCCACCTGCGACACCTCGCGACACAAAACCGCTGGACTAGCCCCAGCCGCTTGGTCATGCCTGCCGCCCATGTCCCGCGTCCGCGCCCTCCTCATCGCACCCGTATCCGCGGCCGTCCTGCTAGCCGGCTGCACCGTCGGCCCGGACTACCACCCCAAGGCCGCGGCAGAGCTGGGCGTCCCCGACGCGTACTCGGTCACTCCCGAGACCAAGCCCGAAGACCTCACCCGCTGGTGGCAGAAGTTCGACGACCCCGTCCTCGGCCAGCTCGTCGAGCAGGCCGCCGCCGCCAACCTCGACATCGCACAGTCGGTAGCCCGCCTCCGCCAGGCCCGCGAAAGCCTGCTCCAGAACCGCGCGTCGCTGCTCCCGACGGTCAACGGCTCGGCCGGCTATCAACGCAACGAGAATGTCCGCGGCGGCGGGCGCTCGTTCACGCTGCCCGACGGCACCGTCATCGATACCGGCGGCGGCGGTGCCAACAGCTTCACGGTCGGCGCCAGCGCCAGCTACCAGGTCGGCGTCTTCGGCGAGATCCGCCGCACCGTCGAGGCGAGCCGCGCCGACTACGCTGCGTCCGGCTACGACTACGCCACCGTGCTCATTTCCGTCGAAAGCGAGGTCGCGCGCAACTATGTGCTGGCGCGCTCGTACCAGCAGCAGCTCGCCAACGCCCGCGCCTCGCTCGCGATCCAGGACGACAATCTCGAGATCGCCGGCTTCCGCGTCCAGGCCGGGCTCGTCTCCAGCGTCGACGCCGAACAGGCCCGCGCCCAGCGTGCGCAGACCGCCGCGACGATCCCGAGCCTCGACCAGCAATATGCCGCCGCCGTCGCGCGGATCGGCGTGCTGACCGGACAGGCCCCCGGCGCGCTCCGCCCACTAATGGCGCCCGCGGAGGCGATCCCGACCGGCCCCGCCGCGGTCGGCGTCGGCATTCCCGCCGATACGCTCCGCCAGCGCCCCGACATCCGCTCCGCCGAACGCGCGCTCGCCGCCGCCACCGCGCGGATCGGCGTCGCCAAGGCGCAGCTCTATCCCGCGCTCGCGATCACCGGCAATCTGAACACCAACGCGACCTCGATCGGCAACATCGGCGACGCGATCACCGGCAGCCTCTTCGCCGGGCTGACCCAGGCGATCTTCAACGGCGGCCGTCTGCGCAGCCAGGTCCGCACCAGCGAAGCCGCCGCCGACGGTGCGCTCGCGCTCTACAAATCGACCGTCCTCACCGCGCTGGAGGATGTCGAGAACGCCGTCGTCGCGCTCCAGACCGCGCAGGAACGCGAGCGACAGTTCGCGATCGCGCTCGACGCATCGAACAATTCCGCGATCCTCAGCCGCAGCCAGTACCGCACCGGCCTCACCGATTTCACCACGCTCAACCAGCAGGAAACCGCGCTCCTGTCCGCCCGCAACGGTGCCACGCAGGCGCGCGCCGATGCCGCGACCGCGTTGATCGCCCTCTACGCGGCGCTCGGCGGCGGCTGGGACTCCACCGTGATCCCGCAAGCGCCCATATCCAATCCAGAGGCACGCTGATGGCCGACGCATCGATCGACGACTTCCTCGGCGTAAAGCCGCAGGCCCCCTGGAAACGCTACGTAAAGTGGGTCTTGATCGCGGTCGGCGTGGTCCTGCTGTGCCTGCTGCTCGCCAAGTGCTTCGGCGCGAAGGAGCAGACGCAATATTCGACGCAGGCCGCCCAGCGCGGCAACCTGACCGTCAGCGTCTCGGCAACCGGCAAGCTTGCCCCGACCACGCAGGTCACGGTCGGCTCGCAGCTGTCGGGCCTCGTCACCAAGGTCGTCGTCGACGTCAACGACCGCGTCACCGCAGGCCAGCCGCTCGCGCTGATCGATCCCGAACAGCTCGACGACCAGATCCGCCAGACCAGCGCCCAGCTTGCGGCGAACCAGGCGCAAGTCGCGCAGGCACAGGCCACCGTCGCCGAATCGCGCGCACAGCTGAACCGTCTCGAAGAGGTCTCGCGCCTCTCGGGTGGTCGCGTGCCGTCGAAGACAGAGCTCCAGACCGGCCGCGCCGACTACGCGCGTGCCGTCGCGGCACAGAAGGTCGCGGAGGCCAACGTCGTCGCCAGCCGCGCGCTGCTCGCGCAGAACCAGACGCAGCGCGCGCGCGCGATCATCCGCTCGCCTGTGACGGGGGTAGTGCTCGCGCGCCAGATCGATCCCGGCCAGACTGTCGCGTCGTCGTTCAACACGCCGACGCTGTTCGTGATCGCCGAAGACCTCACCAAGATGAAGCTCGAGGTCGCGATCGACGAAGCCGACGTCGGCGAGGTCAAGATCGGCCAGAAGGCGAGCTTCACCGTCGACGCGTTCCCCGGCCAGACCTTCCCCGCGACGATCAGCCGGGTCGATCTCGGTTCGAACCTGACGGTCAGCTCGGCCACCTCGTCGACCTCGACCACCGCGACCTCGACCACCGGGCAGGTCGTCTCGTACGCGGCCGACCTGACGGTGGGTAATCAGTCGCTGACGCTGCGCCCCGGCATGACCGCGACCGCGGACATCGTCACGTCGGACAAGCGCAACGTCCTGCTCGTCCCCAACGCCGCGTTGCGTTTCAAGCCGACCGCGGCGTCCGGCGATGCAGGCGGCGGTATCGCCGGCTCGTTGACCTTCCGTCCGCGCCGTGGCGGCGGGGCGGAGCGCACCGCGACGGTCGCTCGCGGGGCGCAGCAGACGATCTACGTCAAGGGCGCGGACGGCACGCCGCAGCCCGTGCAGATCACCACCGGTGACACCAACGGCACGATGACCGAAGTCCTGTCGGGCAATCTCCAGCCCGGCGCGCAGGTCATCACCGGGCAGTTGGCGAGCGGCGGCGACGATGCCAAGCGCAGTGGCGGCCCCCGCCGCTCGGGTGGAGCCAGCAAGGGTGGGGGCGGTGGCCAGTAACGCGCCGCTCACCGCCGAACCGCTCATCTCCCTGCGCGGCGTCACCAAGACGTACGGGCAGGGCGCGACGATGTTTCAGGCGCTCAAGGGCGTCGACCTCGACATCGCGGCGGGCGATTTCGTCGCGGTGATGGGGCCGTCGGGGTCGGGCAAGTCGACGACGATGAACATCCTAGGCTGCCTCGACGTGCCGAGCGACGGCACCTTCCTGTTCCGCGGCCACCACGTCGAGACGCTCGACCGCGACCAGCGCGCGCTGCTCCGGCGGAAATATCTCGGCTTCGTGTTCCAGGGGTTCAACCTGCTCTCGCGCACGTCCGCGCTGGAGAATGTCGAACTGCCGCTGCTCTACCGCGGCGACGAAAAGCGCGCGCGTCGGGATGCGGCGATGGCGAGCCTCGACACCGTCGGCCTCGCGGACTGGTGGGACCACACCCCGGCCGAACTCTCCGGTGGCCAGCAACAGCGCGTCGCGATCGCCCGCGCGTTGGTCACGAGTCCCGACGTGCTGCTCGCCGACGAACCGACCGGCAATCTCGACAGCGAACGCTCGGTGGAGATCATGCAACTCCTGACGCGGCTGAATTCGGAGAAGAACATCACGGTCCTGATGGTCACGCACGAACCCGACATGGCCGCCTTCGCCAGGACGGTGGTCCATTTCAAGGACGGCCTGGTAGAACGCATCGAAAGCCAGCACCGCCAAGGCGAAAGCGTGGAATCGTGAGCGCCTCCCAAAAGACATTCCCCTCCCGCTTGCGGGAGGGGTCAGGGGAGGGCGCGACGTACGTACTGGCGTCCGCTCTGTTTGATCAGCCCCTCCCCCAGCCCCTCCCGCAAGCGGAAGGGGAGCAGCAAGACTGCGCTCTCGATACCGGAGCGACGCGATAATGTTCGGCACAACCCTCGTCCTCGCGCTCCGCTCGATCCGCCGCCACCTCCTGCGATCGTTCCTCACCATCCTCGGCATCGTCATCGGCGTCGGCGCGGTCGTGACGATGGTCACGCTAGGCAAGGCGACCACCGCCGCGGTCCAACAGTCGATCTCCGCGCTCGGCACCAACATCCTCCAGGTCCGCCCCGGCCAGGGCTTCGGTCGCGGCGGTGGCGGCCCGCGTCCGCCCGACTTCAAGCCCGAGGACGTCGCCGCGATCGCCAACCAGATCGCCGGCGTCACCGCGGTCGCGCCGCAGGCCAGCGCCACCGCCACCGCGATCTACGAAGGCGCCAACTGGTCGACCACGATCAACGGCACCACCGACGCCATCTTCCAGGTCCAGCCGTGGCCGCTCGCCTCGGGCCGCCGCTGGACGCCGGTCGAGGAAAGCGCCGGTGCCGCGGTCTGCATCATCGGCAATACCGTCTCGAAAAACCTGTTCCCCGGCGGCGATCCGGTCGGCCACCGCTTCCGTATCGGACCGATCAGCTGCGACGTGATCGGCGTGCTGACCACGCGCGGCCAGGCCGGGTTCGGCGGCGATCAGGACGACACCGTGGTCATGCCGATCAAGGCGGTCCAGCGGCGGTTCACCGGCAACCGCGATATCCGCCTGATGCTGGTCGGCGTCGACGAGCGCTTCTCGACCAGCACCGTGCAGGCCGGGATCACCGACCTGCTCCGCGAACGCCGCACCATCACCGGCGACAAGCCCGACGACTTCAACATCTTCGATACCAAGCAGATTTCGGACACGCTGACCGGCACCACGACGTTGCTCACCGGTATCGTCGCCGCGGTCGCCGGGATCAGCCTGGTGGTCGGCGGGATCGGCATCATGAACATCATGCTGGTGTCCGTCACCGAGCGCACCCGCGAGATCGGCATACGGTTGGCGATCGGCGCAGTCGCGCGCGAGGTGCTGTTGCAGTTCCTCGTCGAGGCGATCGCTTTGTCATGCCTCGGCGGCGTCATCGGGCTGATCGTCGCGCAGGCGGCGATCGCGATCATCGCGCCGCTGATCAAGGTTCAGTGGCTGTTCGTGCCCGAGATCAACATTTTCGCGTTCGCGATCTCCGCGGTGATCGGCGTCGTCTTCGGCTATTTCCCGGCCCGCCGCGCCGCCGCGATGAATCCTATCGACGCGTTAAGGCACGAGTGATCGCCGCCTTGGGATCGTGGACCAGCGCCTGAAGCCGGTCCAGATCCTCGGGCGTGTCGATATCGATCAGCTCGGCCGGCGCGGTCACGACGTGCCGCCCCGCCTTCACCAGGTCGCGCGCACCCGCATCGCCGTCTAGCGTCAGCAGGAAATCGAACCGATCGCGGCCGAACAGGGCAGGGGGGCTCGGCTTCTCGCCGTCGCTCGACGCGACCACCGCGTCCGCGCTGTCGGCGGCGTCGAGCATCCGGTAGATATGCGCCGCGGTCACGCGCGGCATGTCCGCCAGCGCGATCAGCACTGCCTCCGCGCCCTCGTCCTTCGCGCACTGCACGCCGAGCTTCACCGACTGCGACATGCCCGACGACGGATCGTCGTTATGCACCACCTCGAAATGATGGCTGACGAAGTCGAGCTTGCAGCCGTCGGTGACGACCAGCCGGCGCTTGAACGGAATGTTCTCGAACGCGGTGACGACGTGCATCCCCAGCGGCTTGTTGAGGAACGGCACCTCGAGCTTGTTCGGAATGCCGAACCGCTCCGAGCGCCCGGCCGCGAGCAGGATGAGGAAGACGTTTTCAGCGGCGATCATTGAACGCTCCTATCATCGCCGCCGCGACCGACAGCGCGATTTCCGACGGTCCGATCGCGCCAATGTCGAGCCCGACCGGTGCATCGATCCGATCGATGTTCTCCGCCGTAACGCCTTCCGAGGCAAGCCGCTCGCGCCGCGCCGCGTGGCTCTTGCGGCTGCCAAGCGCACCGACATACGCGGCATCGGACGCGAGCGCCGCGATCAGCGCAGGGTCGTCGATCTTGATGTCGTGGCTCAGCGTCACGATCGCGGTTGACGGCCCCGGGCGGAGCGCGGCGATCGCCTCGTCGGGCCAGCGATCGTCGAGCGTCACGCCCGGAAACCGCTCTTCGGTCAGGAAGCGCGCGCGGGGATCGATCACCACCGTCTCGATCCCGAGTTCGCGTGCCAGCCCCGTCAGAGCCTGCGCGATCTGCACCGCGCCGACGATCAGCAGCCGGCGCGGCGGATCGTAGCGATTGACGAACACCTCGCCCGTCTCCAGCGGCCGCGCGTCGCTGTGCCCGGTCGCGAGGTCGGTCGTCACCGTCAGCGCATCGCCCTGGTCGCGCGCATCGGCGATCCGGTCGAACAGCTCGGGATCGAACCCCTCAGCGGACACCGGCTGCACCATTACCGCGATCTCGCCGCCGCACGGCAGCCCGACTTCCCACGCCGCCGCATCCGCGACGCCGTAGTTGCGCACCTGGAACGGCGCCCCTGCGATCACCTCGGCTGCGGTGGCGAGGATGTCGCTCTCGACGCACCCGCCCGAGACGGATCCCTCGAACCGCCCATCGGCATGGACGAGCATATGGCTCCCCTTGGGCCGCGGCGCGGATCCCCAGGTCGAGACGACCGTGGCGATCGCCATCTTCTCGCCTTTCCAGGTCTTCGCAGCAGCGAGCACGCTATCGTTTTCGGCCATGTCTCGTTCTCTTTTCTAATTTTCCCCGCACGCGGGGAGGGGGACCAGCGCAGCTGGTGGAGGGGGCCAGCCGCAGACGTTACGCTTGGGGTCGCCCCCTCCACCACGCCAAGGGGCGTGATCCCCCTCCCCGTGGCGGGGAGGATCAGACGGCCGGCAACCCTTCGAGCAACTTGTCGAGCGTCACCGGAAAGTCCCGAACCCGAACCCCCGTCGCATTGTAGATCGCGTTCGCCACCGCAGCCCCCGCGCCAGAGATGCCAAGCTCACCAACGCCCTTCGCCCCCACCGGGTTCGCGGAGTGGTCGATCTCCTCGATGAAATGCACTTCGAGCTGAGGAATGTCGGCATTCACCGCGACATGATATTCGCCGAAATCGGGGTTCACGAACGCCCCGGTCCGCGTGTCCACCACTCCCTCTTCGCTCAGCGCATAGGCGATCCCCCACGCCATCCCGCCCGTAATCTGGCTCGTCGCGGTCTTGCGATTGAGCACCCGCCCGACATCGAACACGCCCAGCATCCGGCGCACGCGCGTCTCGCCCGTCACTGCGTTCACCGCGACCTCGACGAAGTGCGCGCCGTGGCTCGCCTGGCTGGTGCGCTTGCTCTCGGCACCCGGCCCGGTCTTGCCCATCGCCACGATCGGTTCACCTCGGACCAGATCGGCGAGCTTCACCGATCGCCCACCAGCACTCACGCAGCCGTCGTGCAAGCTCAGATCCTCGGGCGCGGCGTTCATCCTTAGACCCAGTTCGCCAAGGATATCCTCGCACGCCAGCACCACCGCCGAACACGCGCTGCCCGCGCCGAACGACCCGCCCGACCCCGCGCTCGGCGGGAAATCGGTATCGCCCAACCGCACGTTCACCTCGGCGACCGGCAGCCCGAGCATCTCGCCCGCGGTCTGCGCGAGGATGGTGTACGTCCCCGTGCCGATATCCGTCATGTCGCACTCGACCGTCGCGCGGCCATCCGCCTCCAGCCGCACGCGCGCCTGCGCCTCGACCGTGAAGTTGCCGCGCAGGCTCGCCGCCATGCCGATCCCGACCAGCCACTCGCCATCGCGTACCGACCCCGGCACGGGCACGCTCGCAGGCCAGCCAAATCGCTCGGCGCCCTGCGTATAGCAATCGAGCATCCGCCGCGTGGAGAACGGCTTGCCGCTCACCGGATCGGTCTCGGGCTCGTTGCGCCGCCGCAGCTCGATCGGATCGATCCCGAGCTGCTCGGCCAGTTCGTCCATCGCGCACTCGACGCCGAACGTCCCGACTGCCTCGCCCGGCGCGCGCACCGCGCCGCTCGCGGGGAGGTCGACGCGCACGAGGTCGGTCTTGAACCGCCGCGTGTCGCCCCGGTACAGCGGCAGAGTCCCGAACGGCACCGGCTCGAGAAATTCGCCATCGTCGTTCTGCGCGACGACGCTCTCATGCCCCATGCCGAGGATCACGCCGTTTGCGTCAGCGGCGATCCGGATCCGCTGCGTCGTGTGCGAGCGGTGATGCACCATATATGCGGTCTGGCGGCGGGGGAGAGCGACCTTCACCGGCCGCCCGACGACCTCCGCCGCGATCGCCGCAAGGATCGCCTCGGGCCCGACACCGGTCTTGCCCCCGAACCCACCGCCGACATACGGCGCCAGCACGCGTACCTTGTCCGCATCGATCTTCAGCGCCTTCGCGATCGTCCTCCGCGCGCCGCCGATCACCTGGTTGCTCGACCGCACGGTGAGCTTGCCGCCCTCCCACCACGCGGTGGTGGCATGCGGCTCCAGCGCGGCGGGGAAATGCACGGGCGTCGTGTAGGTCCGGTCGAACGTCACCGCCGCGTCCGCCATCACCGCGTCGAGATCGCCATTGTCGATCGGCGGCAAGAAGCCGATCTTGGGCGCGGTATCGACCGGTTGCGCCTCGACGTCGAACCGATCCTCGCCCGCTTCGGTGCGAACCACGACCAGCGCCGCGGCGTCGCGTGCGATCGCCTGATCCTCGGCAACGACGATCGCGACCGGCTGGCCGAGGTGGAGAATGACATCGGTATCGAACAGCGGCATCGCGCGGGAATTGGACTCGCCAGCCGGCATGCGCGCGTCGCCATGAATGACGGCGATGACACCGGGCAAAGCTTCGGCGGCGCTTACATCGATGCCGAGAATGCGCCCGCTGCCAACAGGCGTACCGACGATCGCGGCGTAGGCGATGCGATCGGGCGTGCCCTCATACGCATAGTCCGCCACGCCGGTGACCTTAGCCGGCCCCTCGATCCGATCGAGCCCGAGCCCGAGAACGCCTTGCTTCGCGCGGTCGAGACCACCCGGCCGAAACGCCGCATCCATCACGTGTTCGTTCATTCTGCGGTCCTCGGGTGGAGCGAAGGATATGGGTAGGGCGGGGGCGTTTGACGAGGGTTAGAGCTTGGCTCACCTCAACCCTTGCCGCCACCCCGGCGAAGGCCGGGGCCCAGTTGGAATGGTCTTGATAACGGAGGACGATCCTTCGTTATCTTCGTCCCCCAACTGGGCCCCGGCCTTTGCCGGGGTGGTACCTGTCTATGGTATCGTCAGCCCTCAAACAGCCGGCAACTGATCCAGCAGCTTGTCCAAGGTAATCGGGAACTCCCGCACCCGAATCCCCGTCGCATTATACACCGCGTTCGCCACCGCGGCCCCTGCACCCGAAATCCCCAGCTCGCCGATCCCCTTGGCATGGATCGGGTTCGCATGGATGTCGCGCTCGTCGACGAAGTGGACGTCCATCTGCGGAATGTCGGCGTTCACCGGCACGTGATATTCCGCGAGATCGTGGTTCACCAGCTTGCCGGTACGCAGATCGTGGATCAGGTCCTCGGTCAGCGCCGCGCCGATCCCAAAGGTCATCCCGCCAAGGCACTGCGACCGCGCAGTCTTCGCGTTGAGCACGCGCCCAGCCGCGAACGACCCGAGCATCCGCCGCACCCGTACTTCACCCGTTACGGCGTTCACTGCGACCTCGGCGAAATGCGCGCCGAACGACGCCTGGGTCGTCTCCTTCTCCTGCTTGCCCGGCTTGATATGTCCGGTCGCCTCGAGACCCTTGCCGACCAGCTCGCCGATCGGTGTTGAGCGATTGTCACCGATCGCCTTGCCGTCCTTAAGCGTCAGGTCGCCCTCGTCGACGTCCATCGCCTTGGCCAGCTTCCCGCGCAGCATCTCGCATGCGAGATACACCGCCGTCCCCGACGACGTCGCGCCCCACGAACCGCCCGAACCGGCGGCAGGAGGATCGTTGGTATCGCCCAGGGACATGGTGATGTTCTCGACCGGAATGCCCAGGATCTCCGACGCGATCTGCGCCAGGATCGTGTAGCTGCCCGTACCGATGTCGGTCATCGCCGACGACACCGTCGCCGAGCCATCGGGATGAATCTCCACCTTGGCGGACGATTCCTGCATCATGTTGCCGCGCACCGCCGCTGCGACGCCCGTCCCGATCAGCCATTCTCCCTCGCGCCGCGTCCCGGCCTTCTGGCGCTTGTCCCAGCCGAACTTGGCCGCGCCCTCGTCGAGCGCACGCGTCAGATTGCGCGACGAATACGGTACGTCCTTCTCGGGATCGACCGCCGGGTCGTTGATCCGGCGCAGTTCGATCGGATCCATGTCGAGCTTCTCGGCCAGCTCGTCCATCGCGCCTTCCAGCGCCATCATGCCGACCGCCTCACCCGGCGCGCGCATCGAGCCCGACACGACGAAATTCACATCGACGATGTCGTGCGTGATGATCCGGTTCTCGCCACCGTACAGCATGTGCGTGCCGATACCCGCTGGCTCGAAATAATCCTCGGTCGACTGGTTGGAGGTGAGCGTCTCGTGACCGATCGCGCTCAGCTTGCCGGTGGCATCGGCCGCAAGCCGGATGCGCTGCTCGGTATTCGAGCGGCGGACGGTTGCCTCGAACACCTGCTGGCGTGCCATCACCGCCTTGACCGGACGGCCAAGCTGTTTCGCCGCGATCGCTGCTGCAACGCTCTCAGGCGCGATGCCGAGTTTCGATCCGAACCCGCCGCCGATATAGCGCGCGATGATCCGCACCTTCTTCTCGGACACGCCGAGCGACTTCGCCAGTTGCTGGGCATCCGACGTCGGCATCTGATACGCGCCGTACAGCGCCAGCGAGCCATCCTCTTCCCACACCGCGATCGAGGCATGCGGCTCCATCGCCGCGGAATTCTGACTCGGCGTGACGTAGGTAACGTCGATCGTCACCGGCGCGTCGTCCATCGCCTTGTCGACATCGCCCTGCGCAAAATGCGCCTGCGTGGCATCGTCCGCCGGCTTGCGAGTCTCGTCACGATGCGCGGCGAAGTCGTACTGCCCCTCGCTCGCCTGATACTCGATCGGCAACCGAGCCGCCGCATCGCGCGCGACCTCGAAACTCTCCGCGAGTACGATCGCGACGATCTGGCCGAAGAACGCGATGTCCTTCACGCCCTGCGTCGGTGCGTCGGTCGCTCCGCCCTGCGCCGAGACGCGGATGAACTGGTCGAAATCGGTGACGACGTCGATCACGCCGGGGATCGCCTTGACCGCGTCGACGTCGATCGAGACGACCTTGCCCGCCGAGATCTTCGTGCCGACCAGCACGCCATACGCCATGTTCGCGAACTGGTATTCCGCGGCATAGGTCGCCGTGCCGGTGACCTTCAGCGGGCCGTCGATCCGGTCGAGCGGCTTGCCGATGACGCCCTGGACGCCCGTATCCAGAAGACTGTCCGGATGCGGCTTGTCCATCGTCAGGCTATTCGTAGTGCCAAGACCAAACATGCTTATGCTCCCGTGACGTTGCGCAGCGTCGCGATCAGCGTGCGACGGGCGAGGGGGATCTTGAAGTCGTTCGAGCCATAGCCCTTGGCGTCGGCCAGCAGCGCGGTCGCCGCAGCCTCGAACACGGCATCGGACGGCGCCTTGCCGACCAGCGCCGCCTCGACCGCGGGGTTGCGCCAAGGCATCGGCCCAAGCCCGCCGAACGCGAGCGAGGCCGACGCGATCACGCCGTCCTGCACATCGACGATCGCCGCCACTGAGACGAGTGCGAATGCGTACGACGCACGGTCACGCACCTTGCGGTATTCCTGCTTGCCCTTGACCGGTGCGGGCAGCTCGATGTGCGTGATCAGTTCACCCGCTTCGAGTGCGTTCTCGATCTGCGGCGTATTACCCGGCAGGCGGTAGAAGTCGTGGATCGAGATCCGCCGACGATCGCCGTCCGCCTTCAGCGTCACGATCGTCGCGTCGAGCGCACGCATCGCCACCGCCATGTCGCTCGGGTGCGTCGCGATGCAATGCTCGCTCGTCCCCAGCACGGCGAGGATGCGGTTGAAGCCACCGATCGCCGAACAGCCGCTGCCCGGCTCACGCTTGTTGCACGCCGCGGCCGTGTCATAGAAATAATAGCACCGCGTCCGCTGAAGCAGATTGCCCCCGGTCGACGCCTTGTTGCGCAACTGCCCCGACGCACCGGCGAGTAAGGCGCGGCTCAGCACCTCGTACTTGGCGACGACGCGGCGGTCGGCGGCGAGATCGCTGTTCGGCACCAGCGCACCGATCGTGAGCCCGCCATCCTCACGCTCCTCGATCTTCGCGAGATCGAGCCGCGAGATGTCGACCAGCTTGTCCGGCGTCTCGACCTGCAACTTCATCAGGTCGAGCAGATTGGTGCCGCCCGCGATGAACTTCGCACCAACGGTATCGATATCCTTGACCGCAGCCTCGGGCGTCGCGGGCTTCTCGTACGTGAAGGTCTTCATGCCACCAGCTCCCCACGCGCGTTGGCTTCCATCGCGGCATCCTTCTCGTCTGCGGTCCGGCCTGCGGGCTCGGCACCACCGACTTCGCGGATCGCATCGACGATGTTCGGATACGCGGCGCACCGGCACAGATTGCCGCTCATCCGCTCGGAAATCTCGGCATCGTCGAACTTCGGATCGGTCAGGTCGCCGGACGCATGGCTGGCCCAGCCCTTCTTGACCTCGTCGAGCATGCCGACCGCCGAACAGATCTGCCCCGGCGTGCAATAGCCGCACTGATACCCGTCATGCCGCACGAACGCGTCCTGCAACGCGTGGAGATTGCCCGGCTGGCCGATACCTTCGATCGTCGTGATCTCATCGTCCTGGTGCATCACCGCGAGCGTCAGGCAGGAATTGACGCGACGCCCGTTGATCAGCACCGTGCACGCGCCGCACTGGCCATGATCGCAACCCTTCTTCGAGCCAGTCAGCCCGAGATGCTCGCGGCACAAGTCGAGCACCGACGTGCGAATATCGGGCTCGGCGTCATATGATTGACCATTGATCGTGAAATGCATGGGGATGCCCCTGGTTGAATGTGCCGGGAATGTGCGGATTTCGAGGACTCAACGCCGATGCGACCGATCGTTTCCTATTGCGACAAGCTCTCACACATCGGTGCGCTGGCGCTCGTCGCGGCGAGCGGGCAAGCTGCTGCGATGACGCCAGCTTCTCCCCGATTATCGCCCCTTATCGTGATCGCCCACCGTGGCGCGAGCGGGCTCCGGCCCGAGCATACGCTAGCGGCCTATTCGCTCGCGATCGACCAGGGCGCGGACTTCATCGAGCCCGATCTGGTGCCGACCAAGGACGACGTCCTCGTCGCGCGCCACGAGAACAATATCGCCGAGACGACCAACGTCGCCGACCATCCCGAGTTCGCCAGCCGGAAAACCACCAAGACGATCGACGGCCAGGCGATGACCGGCTGGTTCGTCGAGGACTTCACGCTCGCCGAACTGAAGACGCTGCGCGCGAAGGAGCGCCTGCCCAAGCTCCGCCCCGCGAACACCGCCTATGACGGCCAGTTCCAGATCCCGACGCTCGCCGAGATCATCGCGCTCGCCAAACGCCGCACGACCGAGACGGGCCGGACGATCGGCATCTATCCCGAGACCAAGCATCCGACCTATTTCGCGAAGATCGGCCATCCGACCGACGCGAAACTGGTCGCCGAACTGCGCGAGGCCGGCTGGGATTCGGCCAGAGCGCCGGTCTTCATCCAGTCCTTCGAGGTCGCCAACCTTCAGCGCCTTCACACAATGACCAAGGTCCGCCTGATCCAGCTCATGGACGGGGAGGGCGGTCCCGCCGATGGCGCGCAGCCGAGCTACAAGGCGATGATCACGCCCGAAGGCCTGAAAGCCGTCGCGACCTACGCCTACGGCATCGGCCCGAACAAGAGCATGCTCTGGACCGACGCTATACCCACCACGCTGGTCGCCGACGCACACGCGGCTGGCCTGCGAGTCCACCCCTGGACCTACCGCGCGGAGAACTATTTCGAACCGACCCGCTTCCGCCGCGGCACCGACCCCGCCGCCCATGGCGACATCGCCGCGGAGATCGACGCGTGCCTTGCACAAGGTATCGACGGTTTCTTCACCGACTTTCCGCTATACGGAGCCCAAGCGCGCGACCGAGCCCAGGGAACCGCGCGTGCAGGAGTAAAGTAAATGCGTAAGGTTCTTCCCGTACTCGCGGTGCTGCCGTTCCTCGTCAGTGGCTGCATCAGCACCGCAACCTCGATCGTGAAAGCGCCGTTCCAGGTCGCCGGCAAGGCGGTCGACTGGACCACCACCAGCCAGGAAGAATCGGACCGCAACTACGGCAAGAAGATGCGCAAGCAGGAGGCCGAAGAAGGCAAGCAGCGCAAGGAACTCACCAAGCGCTGCAAGCGCGACCCGCAGCGCTCGGAATGCGGCCAGTACCAGGACTACCGCACCGGGAACTGAGCGGCTCCCCCATACCACCAACCTACTTCCACCCCGGCGAAGGCCGGGGCCCAGTTGGGCGAACCGAAGTAACGTCGCGCTGTCCTCAGTCATCAACGTCCCCCAACTGGACCCCGGCCTCCGCCGGGGTGGTGCCCCACGCCAATGTTCCCTGACTCCCTTGTTCTCCCGCGAAGGCGGGAGCCCAGTCTGGACTCCCGCCTTCGCGGGAGAACAAGGAAGCGCGAGAACAAGCTGTCAGGTTCGCGACAGCCCCTAAAACCACCCCATCACCGTAACCGGAAACGGCGTCCACCACCCAACCCGAACCCCCGCAAACCGCAGCGCATCCCCCGTCCACGCATTACACGTCCGCACCGCGCTATACCGCCCGTTAGCCTCATAAAACGCATCATACCCGGCATACCCCCGATACCGCGCACCCCCATCGCGAAAGCTCGCCCGGATATATGCCGCCAACCGCCGATACTGCGCCGGCGTCACCACGACCTCCCGAGGCCCATCCCCGGCACGCGGCCTCGGCAGATGATCGACATGCATCAACGTCCGATCACTCCCGACCGCCGAAGCAACCACGGTTCGCAGCTTCACGTCAGCCCAGGTCGGCGTCTCCAGATAAAACGTCTTCTCCCCCCACCCGAACGACACATGATCGAATGCGCCAAACCGCGGATCACGCAGATCCTCCGCCCGAGCCACCCCGCGCCAGTCCACCCCGGCCGCGACCTTCGGCACGATGATCCCGGTATGCACGCCGTTGCTCTCGACGAAGATATGCACGCCCTCGGCCGGCGCCCGCCAGTCGCGATTGCTGGGGATCGACCCGCCGACCAGCCCCGCCACCGCATAGCTCGCGACCACCCCGAACACCGCCGCGACCACCCATAAAATCGACTTAACCCAACGCGTTTCCGTCTTCATTCCGTCATGCTAGACCAGCCGCATGGCCAATGACACACATGTGCTGAGCACCCCGCCCGAAGGCGCGCCCGACTGGACGATCCCGCAGAACTGGGCGGATTACACCGCGGAGGATCACGCGACCTGGGACACGCTGTTCGCGCGCCAGTCGAAGCTGCTCCCTGGCCGCGCCTCGAACGCCTGGCTGCGCGGACTCGATGTATTGAAGCTATCGAAGCCCGGCATCCCCGATTTCGAAGAGCTGTCCGAGCGCCTGACCAAGCTCACCGGCTGGTCGGTGGTCGCGGTGCCCGGCCTCGTTCCCGACGACGTGTTCTTCGACCACATGGCCAACCGCCGGTTCGTCGCGGGCAACTTCATCCGCCGTCCCGACCAACTCGACTATCTCCAGGAACCCGACGTCTTCCACGACGTGTTCGGCCACGTCCCGATGCTCGCCGACCCGGTCTTCGCCGACTACCTCGCCGCCTACGGCCGCGGCGGCCAGCGCGCGCTCGGCCTCGACGCGCTGAAATATCTCGGCCGGCTTTACTGGTACACGGTCGAGTTCGGCCTGATCGCCGAACCCGAAGGCCTGCGCATCTACGGCTCCGGCATCGTCTCCAGCTACGCGGAAACGCGGTTTGCCTTGGACGACCCAAGCCCCAATCGCATCGCGCTCGATCTTGCCCGCGTAATGCGCACCGAATACCGGATCGACGATTTCCAACAGAACTACTTCGTCATTCCGAGCTTCGAGGAGTTGTTGCGGCTGACGGTAGAGACGGATTTCGCGCCGCTGTACGAAGAGCTGAAGGCGCTCCCGGATATCCCGGTGGCACGGATCGAGCCGGGGGATGTGGTGATCACCGAGGGCACGCAGGATTACGCGACGTCGAAGGCGTCAACCAAGACCGCATAAGCTTCGCTCACAAAGGCCACCACCCAGGGGAGGCCACCACCCCGGCGAAGGCCGGGGCCCAGTTGGGATAGCGGTGCGGTTCTATCGCAAGGGTTCACCCAACTGGGCCCCGGCCTCCGCCGGGGTGGTGCCGGAAGTGAGGTGAGGGTCGCCCTCCCCAAAGGTTGTTCCCCCGCGAAGGCGGGGGCCCAGACTGGACCCCCGCCTTCGCAGGGGAACAACCTTCTACCGCGGGCTCAGATATCCAACGCCCACCCATCACGACCCTTCGGATCGAACGGCCCCTCCGCCACGAACCTAACCGCCCCGGCGCGCAACCGAAGCACGGACCAATCCCCCCGCCGGTCGACCGCCTCGAGCGAACACCCACAAGCCTCATACGCAGCCACGACCCCGGCCCGCTGCGTCTCCAGCAACCCGGCCAGCACGATCGTCGCCCCCACATCCGAAATCGAAGCGATCTCCGGCGCCATCGACACCAGCGGCCCCGCCAGAATATTCGCGATCACCAGATCATACGGCGCGCGAGCCACGATCGCATCGTCCAGCGTACCATCCGCCACAACGAGATCGATCCCCTCGACCCCGTTGAGCGCCGCGTTCTCAGCGGTCACATCGATCGAAACCGGATCGATATCCGTCCCCATCACCCTGGCTTCAGGCCAAAGATGCGCCGCCGCGAACGCCAGCAACCCCGTGCCCGTCCCGATATCGATCACGTTCGCAAACTTCGCATCCGCCAACCCGTCGAGCATCGCCAGACACCCGCTGGTCGTCTCATGATGCCCCGTCCCGAACGCCCGACTAGCCTCGATCAGGAACGCCCGCTTGTCCGCCGGCACCGCGCCCGCATGCGCACCCGTGTGCACGAAGAACCGCCCGACCGACAAAGGCTCGAGCCCAGCCTGACTCATCGTCACCCAGTCCGCATCACCCAACCGCTCGACTGCGATCGCGGCCCCCGCCGCACTCGGCACCAGCGCGCGCACCGCCGCGACGGTTTCGGCCGCCGGCTCATGCTCGAAATACGCATCGAGCCGCCACGACTCGACGTCGTCCTCGATCTCCTCGGTCGTCATCAACACGCCGTCGATCGTCAGATCGTCGCTCGCATCGATCGCCTCCGCCTCCGCCCGCGTGCAGGGCAGGGTGAGCTTCCAGCTATCGGACATAGCTCGCCCCATTCACGTCGATCACCGACCCCGTCATCGAAGCCGGCGCCTCCAACGCCAAAAACTTCGCCGCCGCCGCGATCTCGTCAGGCGCCGCAACCCGCCCGAGCGGGATGTCCGCCAGCAACGCATCGCCGCCACGGCTCGACAGATAGTCCTCCGCCATCCCGGTCATCGTGAACCCCGGGCACACCGCAAACGCCAGAATGCCCTCCCGAGCATAGCCCCGAGCAATCGTCTTGGTCATCGCCACCATCCCCGCCTTCGATGCGGCATAATGCCAGTGCGCCGGCGAATCCCCGCGATACGCCGCCCGGCTGGCTATATTGACGATCCGCCCACCGAACCCGCGCGCCTGCCAATGCAGCACAGCCAACCGGCAAAGCTCGGCCGACGCGGTCAGGTTGATCCGCATCGTCCGCTCCCACTGCGCGGTCCAGTCGTCGTCGGCGAGCGATGCCGCCTCGAACACCCCCGCATTGTTGATCAATACGTCGATCGCGCCGCCCGCCTGCTCCAGCGCGGCGTTCCACAATGCAGTCGGCCCCGCAGGATCGCTGAAGTCGGCCGGGATACCGCTAGCGGTCCCATGCCCGATGACGGTCGCGCCGGCCTCGGTCAGCGCCGCATGAATAGCCGCGCCGATACCGCGGCTGGAGCCTGTAAGGAGAATGGTCATGCCGCACCTCTAGCGCGCGCCACGCCGCTCCGTCACGCCAATCCCGCACCCACGGACGATACCCCGCGGCTAGGCCGCAACCTTCGCGACGAAATCGCCCGCGCTGTTCTTCAGGTTGCTGAGCCGCCCGTCGAGCACGTCGAACCCGCGACCCACCCCGTCGATCTCGGTGGCGACCGTCTCGGTATCCTCGCGGATCGCGGCGATCGTGTTGGACATCGAATCCGCCGCCAGCGCGGTCTCGTCCACTGCCGCGGTGATCGCAGTCACCGTCTGCGCCTGCGCCTCCATCGCGTAACGAATGCGGTCGGCGCTTTCCTGCACCTCGGCCACCGTCGACTTGATCGACGCATTCGTCTCCACGGTCGAGCGCGTCGCCGACTGGATCGCGGCGATCTTCGCGGCGATGTCGTCGGTTGCCCGCGCGGTCTGGTTTGCGAGGCTCTTCACCTCCTGCGCCACCACGGCGAAGCCGCGCCCGGCATCGCCCGCGCGCGCCGCCTCGATCGTCGCGTTCAGCGCGAGCAGGTTGGTCTGCCCGGCAATGTCGCGGATCAGCCCCAGGATCGACTCGATCGACTTCGCATGATCGCTCAGCGTTTCCGACATGCCGACCGCCTGGCCAGCCTGCGCCGATGCCCGATTGGCGATCTCTGCGGCCGCCTCCACCTCGGTCCGCGCATCCTCGATCGCGCGGATCAGGCCGGCGGCGGTCTGCGCCGCCTCGCGCATCGCCACTGCGGACTGCTCTGCCGCGGCGGCGACTTCGCTCGCCTTGCCAAGCACCGCACGGGTCGACGCCGAGCTGCGCAACGCCTGCTCGCGCAGCATATGCCCCTCGTCGGTCGCGGTCTCGACCATCGCCGCGATGCCGTCGCGGAATTCCGCCGCCAGCGTATCGCGCGCGACCTGCGCGGTATGCATCTGGTAGCGGTTATAGATCGCGACGGTGATCTCGCCCTCCAGCGCCGACAGCCGCATCAGCGTGTCAATGAACACCGGCAGCTTCGGGTCCGACCGATCGACCCGCCGCATCAACACGTCGAGCGCGGCACGATCGCTCGCGCTGATCATCGACAGCAGCGCCATTGGCGATACGTCGGCGACATAGGCCGTTGCGACCGACCGCTCGATCGATTCGATCCAGGCGCGTCCACTCGTGTCCAGGAAGCGATTGCGGAGGAACGTGCAACCGATCTCGATCATCTGGTCGGTTTCGTGCGGCGCCCATATCCGTTCGTCGGAAAAACACTGCAGCCATTGTTCCCAGAACGCCCTGGACACATGCGTGATCTCGGGCGCCAGCGCGGCCCAAACTTCGCGGCTCGCGCCGGTCAGCGATCCGTCGAAATCGAACACCCGCAGCCGCGCCATCAGGTTGACGGAGGCCGCGATCGAGCCGGGGGCCGGCAGGTCGTTGGTGGTCAAGACGGTGAACTCCGGATCGAATGTACGACGCCATCGCTACACGCCATGTCTTAAGGGCTGGTTAGGGATCGACGTCACGTCACGTGCATGGCCATCGTGTCCCGCACGGCATCACGCGCGCGGTGTCATGGGTTATCGGACCGGCCCCAATGGGTTGCATCGCAGCACGCGGTGGCTAATAGGTCGCCCAATCTATATATTCTGGACCAAGCTGTTCTTGGTTCGTCATCTTCTGGTTCGAGGACTCCGCCCTTGGCATCGCGCAACCCGGCACGCCCGCTTTCTCCCCATCTGCAGGTCTATAAATGGGGCCCGCACATGCTGGTCTCGATCCTGCACCGCGTGACCGGCAGCGGGATGGCGACCGTCGGCAGCATTCTGCTCGTTTGGTGGCTCGCCGCGATCGCGTCGGGCGATCAAGCCTATGCGACCTTTGTCGACGTGTTCACCACCGACACCGGCCGGCTCAACATCCTCGGCTATATCATCGCGGTCGGGCTGACGCTTTCGCTGTTCCAGCACATGATGACCGGGATCCGCCACATGGTGCTCGATATCGGCGCCGGCTACGAACTGAAGCGCAACAAGATGGGCGCGATCGCGACGATGGTCGCGAGCGTAGCGCTGACGATCGTGTTCTGGCTCTACATGGGGATCAAGTAATGGGTTCGGGTACGGCAATCGGTCGCGTCCGCGGCCTGGGCAGCGCCAAGCATGGCGCGCATCACTGGTGGCAGCAGCGCCTGACGGCGGGCTCGAACCTGTTCCTCATGGCGTGGCTGATGATCTCGGTCGCGCGGATGCCCGGCTATGATTACGCCGCGGTCCATCTGTGGCTGCAATCGGCCTGGGTCGCGGTGCCGATGGCGCTGTTGATCCTGTCGGTCTTCTATCACTTCCGTCTCGGTCTTCAGGTCGTGATCGAGGATTACCAACATGGCGAGAGCCGTGTCGTGACGATGATCCTCCTCAACCTGTTCACCTTCACGCTGGGCGGCATCGCCCTGTTCGCTATCCTGAAGGTCGCCTTCTCCGGAGCCCCCGCGTAATGTCTGCAGCCTACAAGATCATCGATCATACCTATGATGCGGTCGTCGTCGGTGCCGGCGGGTCCGGCCTGCGTGCTACGATGGGCATCGCCGAGAGCGGCCTGAAAACTGCGTGCATCACCAAGGTCTTCCCGACCCGCTCGCATACCGTCGCAGCCCAAGGCGGCATCGCCGCCAGCCTTGGCAACAACTCGCCGGATCACTGGACCTGGCACATGTTCGACACCGTCAAGGGTTCCGACTGGCTCGGCGACCAGGACGCGATCGAGTATCTGTGCCGCGAGGCCCCGCAGGCGGTCTACGAGCTGGAACATGCCGGGATGCCGTTCAGCCGTAACGAGAACGGCACGATCTATCAGCGTCCGTTCGGCGGCCACATGCAGAACATGGGTGAGGGGCCTCCGGTCCAGCGCACCGCCGCCGCCGCCGATCGCACCGGCCACGCGATGCTCCACGCGCTGTACCAGCAGAGCCTGAAGTACAACACGGACTTCTTCGTCGAGTATTTCGCGCTCGACCTGATCATGGAGAACGGCGTCTGCCGCGGCGTCATCGCGCTGTGCATGGAAGACGGCTCGATCCACCGCTTCCGCAGCCACCAGACCGTGCTCGCCACCGGCGGTTACGGCCGCGTCTATTTCTCGGCGACCTCGGCGCATACCTGCACCGGCGACGGCAACGCGATGGTGCTCCGCGCCGGCCTGCCGCTGCAGGACATGGAGTTCGTCCAGTTCCACCCGACCGGCATCTACGGCGCGGGCGTGCTCATCACCGAGGGCGCACGCGGTGAGGGCGGTTACCTGACCAACTCCGAGGGCGAGCGCTTCATGGAGCGCTACGCCCCGTCGGCGAAGGACCTCGCCTCGCGCGACGTCGTCAGCCGCTCGATGGCGCTCGAAATGCGCGAAGGGCGCGGCGTCGGCAAGAACGGCGACCACATCTTCCTGCATCTCGATCATATCGATCCCAAGGTGCTCGCCGAGCGCCTGCCGGGCATCACCGAGACCGGCAAGGTCTTCGCCGGCGTCGACCTCACGCGCCAGCCGCTGCCCGTCACGCCGACCGTGCACTACAACATGGGCGGCATCCCGACCAACTTCCACGGCGAGGTCGTCAACCTCGTCGACGGCAACCCCGACGCGGTTGTCCCCGGCCTGTTCGCGGTTGGGGAGGCCGCGTGCGTCTCGGTCCACGGCGCCAACCGTCTCGGTTCGAACAGCCTGATCGATCTCGTGGTGTTCGGCCGCGCGACCGGCCTGCGGATCAAGGACACGCTGAAGCCCGGTACGGCGCACGCGCCGTTGCCCAAGGGGTCGGAAGACCTCGCGCTGACGCGTCTCGACCATTTCCGCAATGCAAGCGGCGGCTCGCCGACCGCGCAGATCCGTCTCGACATGCAGCAGACCATGCAGAAGCATTGCGCCGTGTTCCGCGACACCGAACTGCTGAACCAGGGCGTCGAGAAGATGGCCGGGATCTACAGCCGGATGACCGACGTCGCGGTGAAGGATCGCAGCATGATCTGGAACACCGATCTGGTTGAGACGATGGAGCTCGACAATCTGGTCGGCCAGGCGGTCGTGACGATGAATTCGGCGGCCAACCGCACCGAGTCGCGCGGCGCGCACATGCACGAGGATTTCCCCGAGCGCGACGACGCGAACTGGATGAAGCACACCATCACCACCTTCAATGGCTGGGGCGGCAAGGGCGGCGAGACCAAGATCGATTTCCGCCCGGTCCACGACTACACGCTCACCGACGACATCGACTACATCAAGCCCAAGAAGCGGGTATACTAATGACCTGGGCCATCATCGCGATCGGGTTCCTCGTGCCCGTCGCGGTGGGGCTCCTCACGCGCTTCCAACCGATGATCGCGGGCTTCCTATGGCCGGTGGTCGTCGCGCTACTGACCGCGATCTACGTCTTCGCCATCGAACCCCGCGGTCTCGGCGAAGAACCCCAAAAGATAGCGATCACCTTCTACGCACTCTTCTCGCTAGTAGGCGGCGTCCCCGGTGGCCTCGTAGGCTGGATCCTCCAGTACAAGCGCGCGGCCGGAAAGGCCTGACCCTCTTCCTTGTTCTCCCGCGAAGGCGGGAGCCCAGTCTGGATCCCCGCCTTCGCGGGGAAACAAGCTTCAGGCGTGACGCCGACGACTAATCGAGCCGCCCCGCCGCGATCTTGTACACCAGATTACGATCCCGCCGCCCGACTGCCACGACGATCACCGTCACCAAGCCGTCATCGACCCGGTACACAAGCCGATACCCCGCAGCCCGAAGCTTGATCTTGTAGCACCCGGTCATCCCGCTCAGCCGCGCACTCGCAATATGCGGCTCGCCCAACCGCTCGGTCAGCTTCGCCTTGAACTGCTCGCGAACATTGGCGCCAAGCTTCTCCCATTCCCGCAGCGCACTCGGCAGGAACGCTAGACTATAGGTCGCCAAGCGACACCGCGACCGGCACCTCGTCGGCACGTGCGCGCACCAGTTCCGCCAGTTCGACGTCTTCCAGCCGATCCATCAACTCTTCCCAAGCCGCAGCCGGCACCAGATACGCAGCTGGCGTATTCCGATTGAGCACGGCGACTGGAAATCCACCCGCAGCCTCGATCACTCCAGACGGGTTCTTCTTCAGGTCGCTGATGCTCACCGTCGCGCCGGCATGGATGGTCTCGATCATGACCGCTTCATAGCACGTCGAACAGGTCTTACCAAATCACCGTGCTGATATGCGGCAACCCATCCGGAACCCGCCGCCCCCGTAAAAGTTTGCCGCGGCATGACCGACACATCCCCCGCTTCGAACGCCCGCAACTATCCTCTGCTGGCCGCCCCCCACATCCACCTCCACGGACCCGTCGACGATGCGATGTACGACAATTTCAAGTCGCAACTCGTCGCCGCCCCCACCGAGGGCCCGCTGGTCGTCTCGATCACCACGCTCGGTGGCGACCCCGAAGTCGCCCGCGCGATGGGCGACAACATCCGCCTGCTCCGCGAATACACCGGCCGCGAGACGCTCTTCCTCGGCAAGGTCGCGGTCTATTCCGCCGGCGCGACGTTCATGTCCGCCTTCCCGGTCGACAGCCGTTTCCTCACCCGCAACAGCCGCATCATGATCCACGAGCGCCAGATGCAGAGCACGATCGAACTCAACGGCCCGCTCAACACGCTGTCCTACACGCTCAAGGCGAAGCTCCACGAGATCGAGGACTCGATCAACATCCAGGAGGAAGGCTTCCGCGCGATCGTCGAAGGCTCGAAGGTATCGCTCGAGGAGTTGAAGAAGAAGGCCCCCTCCAACTGGTACATCGAAGCCGAGGAAGCCCGCGACCTGGGGCTCGTCCTCGACATCATCTGACCCGGCGCGAGCAGGCGACGCGACAGCGGGTGTGACGCATGTTGCACCCGCGAAGCTAAGGATTTGCGGGGAGGGCCCCTGTCATGTATCGGCTCTGACAACCTATAATCACACCACGGACGGACCGCTCGCAATGGCCGAATTCTCGCTCCCGAAAAACAGCGTCGTCAAGAAGGGCGTCAAGCACGCCTCGACCAGCCAGGGTTCGGGGGACAGCAAGCGTCTGAAATCGTTCAAGGTCTACCGCTACGATCCGGACAGCGGCGAGAACCCGCGCTACGACACGTTCGCGCTCGATCTCGACGATACCGGCCCGATGGTGCTCGACGCGCTGATCAAGATGAAGAGCGAGCAGGATTCCTCGCTCACCTTCCGCCGGTCGTGCCGCGAGGGTATCTGCGGCTCGTGCTCGATGAACATCAACGGCAAGAACGGCCTTGCCTGCACCACCGCGATCGAGGATTGCAAGGGCGAGGTCCAGATCACCCCGCTGCCGCACATGGACGTGATCAAGGACCTGGTCCCCGACTTCACGCATTTCTATGCGCAGTACTCGTCGATCAAGCCGTGGCTGCAGACCGTCACCCCGCCGCCCTCGGGCAAGGAGCGTCTCCAGTCGCCGGAAGATCGCTCGAAGCTCGACGGCCTGTACGAGTGCATCCTGTGCGCGTGCTGCTCGACCTCGTGCCCGAGCTATTGGTGGAACGCCGACAAGTTCCTCGGCCCCGCGATCCTGTTGCAGGCCTATCGCTGGCTCGCCGACAGCCGCGACGAGATGACCGGCGAGCGTCTCGACGAGCTGGAAGATCCGTTCCGCCTGTACCGCTGCCACACCATCATGAACTGCGCGAACGCCTGCCCCAAGGGTCTCAACCCCGCCAAGGCGATCGCCGAGATCAAGAAGATGGAAGCCGAACGGATCGTCTGATCCGGTTGGTCGGGAGGAGCCTATCTTCCCCGATTTTTTTTGGGGTGGGGGTAAGACCTGCCTTCCCCCCACCCCGTTCGTGCCGAGTAGAGATCGAGCGTAGTCGAGAGCTCGTATCGAGGTACATGTCCTTCGATACGCCATCTCAACAAGCTCGATGCCTACTGGGGACGAACGGAATATATGACTGACAAACCCCATTTCGTCGAAGCCGAAGACCCCGCCAACCCAGGCTGGCGGAGTTGGTCGCTCTCCGACCCAACCCGCTTCAACACCCTGCTCGGCCCCATGCTCTACCGCGTCGACGGCCACACCGTCCGCGTCCGCATCACCCCCGAGCACCGCCACTCGAACCTCCAGAACAACGTCCACGGCGGCGCGCTCCTCGCGTTCATCGACGTCGCCTTGTTCGCAGCCGCAAGAGGCTTCGGCCTCATCACCGCCGGCACCGCAGTCACGCTCGATCTCAACACCCAATTCATCGGCGGCGGCCGCATCGGCGAGCCGATCGAGGCGCAGGTCGAAGTGCTCAAGGAAACCGGCCGCCTCTTGTTCCTCCGGGGCCTCGTGGTGCAAGGGGACGACGAAACCAAGATCGCCGCCTTCTCGGCCACGATCCGCAAGCCGTCCGGCAAGCCTCCAAGGGCTGACACCGCCGCGTAACACCACCCCGGCGAAGGCCGGGGCCCAGTTGGGACACGATCATTGATCAAGCGCAGCGCTCCATTACGGCGACCTTTCCAATTGGGCCCCGGCCTCCGCCGGGGTGGTGTGAGGGCGGAGGCGTGACCGTCCTCAAGGCCTATGAGGCGCTGGTCGCATCCGGCGAACTCCGACCCGACCCCGAACAGGCCGCCGCCGCCGCGCGCCTCAACACCCTCGCGACCGAACTCGCCACCCCCAAGTCCACCGGCTTCTTCGCCCGCTTCTCCAAGAAAGCCGCCCCCCGCGGCGTCTACCTCTGGGGCGGCGTCGGCCGGGGCAAATCCATGCTGATGGACCTGTTCTTTGCCAACGCCCCCGTCGAGAAGAAGCGCCGCGTGCATTTCGGCGAGTTCATGCTCGAGGTCCACGCGCGCATCGCCGCCGAACGGCGCAAGGAAGTCGGCGACCCGATCGTCCCCGTCGCCACCGCGATCGCCGACGAGACGCGGCTGCTCGCGTTCGACGAGATGATGGTCACCAACAGTCCCGACGCGATGATCCTGTCGCGGCTGGTGACGTCGCTGCTCGATTCCGGAGTGACGATCGTGACCACCTCGAACCGCCCGCCCGCCGATCTCTACAAGAACGGCCTCAACCGCGAGCATTTCCTGCCCTTCATCGCGACCATCGAGCACCGCCTCGACGTGCTCCCGCTCAACGGCCCGGTCGATTATCGCCGCGACCGGCTCGGCAGCCAGGACACATGGCTCGTCCCCAACGGCCCCGAGGCGACCGCGCAACTCTCCGCCGCATTCTTCCGCCTCACCGACTTCTCGACCGACGACAGCGAGCACGTCCCCGCCGAAGACCTCGTGGTGCAGGGCCGCACGCTCCGAGTGCCCAAGTCGCTCAAGGGCGTCGCGGTGTTCAGCTTCAAGAAGCTGTGCGGAGAAGCCCGCGGCGTGGCCGACTACCTCGCCATCGCGCGCAAATTCCACACCATCATCCTCGTCGGCATCCCCAAGCTCGGCCCCGAGAACCGCAACGAGGCCGCGCGCTTCGTGGCGCTGATCGACGCGCTGTACGAGCACAAGGTCAAGCTGCTCGCCGCCGCCGATGCGCAACCCGGTGACCTCTACGAAAGCGGCGATGGCAGGTTCGAGTTCGACCGCACGATCAGCCGCCTCGAAGAGATGCGCTCCGAGGACTATCTCGCCGAAGGCCACCTCTAAGCTTATTGCACATGCGAACCACTCGCAATAACAACCCCCTTTTGTCCTTTTAGCGGTTGCCGTAGCGGGATAATGCGCGTAACCGGCGTCACCAATCACCCCGCACATCAGACGGAGACGGATTGGAATGGCTCGCAAGAAGATCGCGCTGATCGGCGCCGGTAACATCGGCGGTACGCTCGCGCACCTCGCAGCACTCAAGGGCCTTGGCGATATCGTCCTGTTCGACGTCGCCGAGGGCATCCCCCAGGGCAAGGCGCTCGACCTGTCGCAGTGCGGCCCGGTCGAAGGCTTCGACTCGCAGATTACCGGCTCGAACGACTATGCCGACATCGCCGGCGCGGACGTCATCATCGTCACCGCCGGTGTCGCACGCAAGCCCGGCATGAGCCGCGACGACCTGCTCGGCATCAACCTGAAGGTCATGAAGGCGGTCGGCGAGGGCATCAAGGCCAACGCCCCGAACGCGTTCGTGATCTGCATCACCAACCCGCTCGACGCGATGGTGTGGGCACTCCGCGAGTTCTCGGGTCTGCCGCACCACATGGTCGTCGGCATGGCCGGCGTGCTCGACTCGGCACGCTTCAGCCACTTCCTCGCCGACGAGTTCAAGGTCTCGGTCAAGGACGTCACCAGCTTCGTGCTCGGCGGCCACGGCGACACGATGGTCCCGGTCATCAGCTACTCGACCGTGTCGGGCATCCCGGTCCCCGATCTCATCGCGATGGGCATGTCGAGCCAGGAAAAGATCGACGCGATCGTCAAGCGCACGCGCGGCGGCGGCGGCGAGATCGTCGCACTGTTGAAGACGGGCTCGGCATACTACGCGCCGGCGACCAGCGGCATCGCGATGGCCGAGGCGTATCTGTACGACCAGAAGCGCGTTCTTCCGGCCGCGGCGTATGTTTCGGGCGAGTATGGCCTTACCGATCTGTACGTCGGCGTGCCGGTGGTGATCGGTGCTGGCGGCGTCGAGAAGATCGTCGAGATCAAGCTTGATGATGAAGCGAAGCAGAATCTCACCGTGTCGGTCGATGCGGTCAAGGAGCTGATCGTGGCCTGCAAGGGTATCGATGGTTCGCTGAACTGATTTGAGGTGAGGTGACGAACCAAAAGGAGTAACCACCACCCCGGCGAAGGCCGGGGTCCAGTTGGGAAAGCCGAAATGATGGAAGAACAAGCGTTCGTCTACATCATGACCAACTTCCCCAACGGTGCGATCTACCTCGGTTCGACCGTAAACCTGCCAAAGCGTGTGTGGGAGCACCGCAACGGTTTCGGCGGTTTCACCAAGCGTTACGGCTGCAAGATCCTCGTCTGGTACGAGGCCTGCGGTGAATGGGAAGCGGCACGGCAGCGCGAGCTGCAAATGAAGGAGTGGAAGCGGGCCTGGAAAGTGCGTGAGATCGAAGGGTTCAATCCTGCTTGGGATGACCTGTACGATCGTATCGCGTTACCATGACCGCCTTCCCAACTGGACCCCGGCCTTCGCCGGGGCGGACCGGACTGGAGATAGAATGAGCATCCTCGTCGACAAGAACACCAAGGTCATCACCCAGGGCATGACCGGCGAAACCGGCAGCTTCCACACCAAGATGGCGCTGGAGTACGGCACGCAGATGGTCGGCGGCGTCACGCCCGGCAAGGGCGGCACGACCCACCTCGACCTCCCGGTCTACAACACCGTCGCTGAAGCCAAGGCGATGACCGGCGCGACCGCGTCGGTCATCTACGTGCCGCCCCCCTTCGCCGCCGATTCGATCCTCGAGGCGATCGACGCCGAGATCGAGCTGATCGTCGCGATCACCGAGGGCATTCCCGTGCTCGACATGGTCAAGGTCAAGCGCGCGCTGTCGGGCTCCAAGTCGCGCCTGATCGGCCCGAACTGCCCCGGCGTGCTGACCCCCGGCGAGTGCAAGATCGGCATCATGCCGGGCTCGATCTTCAAGAAGGGTTCGGTCGGCGTTGTCAGCCGTTCAGGCACGCTCACCTATGAGGCGGTGTTCCAGACGTCGAACGCAGGCCTTGGTCAGACGACAGCGGTCGGCATCGGTGGCGATCCCGTCAACGGCACGAACTTCATCGACGTGCTCGAGCTGTTCCTCGCCGACGACGAGACCCAGTCGATCATCATGATCGGCGAAATCGGCGGCGACGCAGAAGAGCAGGCGGCACAGTTCCTTCGCGACGAAGCCAAGCGCGGTCGGTCGAAGCCGATGGCAGGCTTCATCGCCGGTCGTACGGCGCCTCCGGGCCGTCGCATGGGCCATGCCGGCGCGATCGTGTCGGGCGGCAAGGGCGACGCGGAGAGCAAGATCGCGGCGATGGAAGCTGCCGGGATCAAGGTCTCGGAAAGCCCCAGCCTGCTCGGCGAGACGCTGCTGAGCGTGTTGAAGGGTTGAGCTGACTACCCCTCTCCCCCCGGGGAGAGGGAAGGAGCTGCCACTTGGCAGCGGAAGGGTGAGGGCACGTGACCGCCCGTGCCCTCACCCTCCCACCCGCAAGTGCGGGCGGGCCCCTCCCTCTCCCCCGCGGGGAGAGGGACACTGAGGACGAGAACGATGGGCTACGAAGGCCAGGATTTCAGCGATATCGCAGCCGGCGTCAGCCCGGCGTTCGTGGAGACACTCTACGCCAAGTTCAACGCGGACCCGGCCTCGGTCGAATCCGGTTGGCGCGCGTTCTTCGAGGGTCTCGAAGGCTCCGCGCAGGGCCCGAGCTGGGAGAGCGCCCGCTGGCCGCTCACCACCACGGACGACCTGACCGCAGCGCTCGATCCCACCCAGATGGAGCCCGCGCCCAAGCCCGCAAAGGGGAAACCAGCCCCCGCCGCAGCGGCACCCGCGCCCGTCTCTAAGGAAGAGATCGCCAAGGCCGCGGCCGACGCGATCCGCGCGCAGTTGCTCGTCCGCACCTATCGCGTCCGTGGTCACCTCGCCGCCAACCTCGATCCGCTCGGCCTCTCGAAGCGCGAGATGCCCGAGGATCTGAAGACCGAATATCACGGCTTCTCGGACGGCGACATCGATCGGAAGGTCTATCTCGGGGGCACGATGGGCTTCGAATGGGTCTCGATCCGCGAGCTCGTTGACACGCTGCGCAAGAACTATTGCGGCAATGTCGGCCTCGAATACATGCACATCTCCGACGTCGAGGAGCGCCGCTTCCTCCAGGAGCGCATGGAGGGCCAGGACAAGGCGATCGAATTCTCCACCGACGGCAAGAAGGCGATCCTTACCAAGGTGATCCAGGCCGAGCAGTGGGAGAAATTCCTCGGCAAGAAGTATGTCGGCACGAAGCGCTTCGGGCTCGACGGCGGCGAATCGATGATTCCCGCGCTTGAGAGCGTGATCAAGTATGGCGGCCAGATGGGCGTGCGCGAGCTCGTCATCGGCATGGCGCATCGCGGTCGCCTCAACGTGCTGGCGAACGTGATGGCCAAGCCGTTGCGCGTGATCTTCCACGAATTCGCCGGTGGTTCGGCCAATCCCGACGACATCGGCGGCTCGGGCGACGTGAAGTATCATCTCGGTACCAGCACCGATCGCGAGTTCGACGGCCACAAGGTTCACATGAGCCTGGTCGCCAACCCGTCGCATCTCGAAGCCGCCGACCCCGTCGTGCTCGGCAAGACGCGCGCGATCCAGACGCTCAACAACGATCTCAAGGATCATGTGGCGAGCCTGCCCGTGCTGATCCACGGCGATGCGGCGTTCGCAGGGCAGGGGATCGTCTGGGAGTGCCTCGGCTTCTCGGGCATCCGCGGCTACAATACCGGCGGCTGCGTCCACTTCATCATCAACAACCAGGTCGGCTTCACGACCTCGCCGCAGTTCGCGCGCTCGTCGCCTTACCCGTCGGACGTCGCCAAGGGCGTCCAGGCGCCGGTCTTCCACGTCAACGGCGACGATCCCGAAGCGGTCACCTTCGCGACCAAGATGGCGATGGAATTCCGCCAGAAGTTCCACCGCGACATCGTCATCGACATGTGGTGCTATCGCCGCTTCGGCCACAACGAGGGCGACGAGCCGTCCTTCACGCAGCCGCTGATGTACGACATCATCCGCAAGCACCCCGGCGTCAGCTCGGTGTACGGCGATCGCCTGATCAAGGAAGGCGTGATCGACCAGCCTTGGATCGACGAGAACGTGAAGCAGTTCACGCTCCGTCTCGAGGGTGAGTTCGAAGCCGGGTCGTCGTACAAGCCCAACAAGGCCGACTGGTTCGGCGGTCGCTGGACCGGCCTCAGCGCGCCGACCGATGGCGCGTCGGCACGCCGCAACGTCGAGACCGGCCTCAGCACGAAGCTGTTCGATTCGCTTGGCCGCACGCTGACGACGATCCCGGACAGCGTGAAGATCCACAAGACGCTCAACCGCGTGATCGATGCCAAGCGCGAGATGTTCAAGTCGGGCAAGGGCTTCGACTGGGCGACCGGCGAAGCGCTAGCGTTCGGCGGCCTGCTCTCGGAAGGCTACGGCGTCCGTCTGTCCGGCCAGGATTCGGGCCGCGGCACTTTCTCGCAGCGCCACGCCGTCTGGGTCGACCAGACGGACGAGCACAAATACGTGCCGTTGCAGGAGATCGAACACGGTCGCTTCGAAGTGCTCGACAGCCCGCTTTCCGAATACGGCGTGCTCGGGTTCGAATATGGCTATGCGCTCGCCGACCCGAAGACTTTGGTCCTCTGGGAGGCGCAGTTCGGCGATTTTGTCAACGGCGCGCAGATCATGATCGATCAGTTCATCACGTCCGGCGAGTCGAAGTGGCTCCGCGCCAACGGCCTCGTGATGCTGCTCCCGCACGGCTATGAGGGGCAGGGGCCGGAGCACAGCTCGGCACGTCCCGAGCGCTTCCTGCAATCGTGCGCGGACGACAATATCCAGGTCGCGAACTGCACCAGCCCGGCGAACTATTTCCACCTGCTCCGCCGGCAGATGCATCGCAACTTCCGCAAGCCGCTGATCGTGATGACGCCGAAGTCGTTGCTGCGGCACAAGCTGGCGGTGTCGAACGCGGAGGATTTCCAGGGTGACAGCCACTTCCGCCGTCTGTTGTCGGATACCAATCCGGCCGCCGACGTCGACACGAAGCGTCTGGTCCTGTGCACCGGCAAGGTCGCGTACGACCTGATCGAGGCACGCGACGCGGCGGGCGACACCGACACGCAGATCGTCCGCGTCGAACAGCTCTATCCCTTCCCCGGCAACCCGATCGCCGAGCGCGTCGCACGGATGCCGAACCTGGAAGAGATCGTCTGGGCGCAGGAAGAGCCGAAGAACAACGGCTACTGGTTCTTCGTCGAGCCGCTGATCGAGGAGGCGCTGGCAACGGTCGACTCACCGGTGAAGCGCGCGCGTTACGCCGGGCGCAACGCCTCGGCATCGCCCGCGACCGGCCTGATGAAGCGTCACCAGGCCGAACAGGGCGCGCTCGTCGCCGACGCGCTCGGCCACTCCGTCCGCGACGAAATCCGCCGCACCCGCGCAAACTGATTGAACCCGCTCCCTGTTTTCCTGCGAAAGCAGGAAGCCAGGGTCCGGCAGAGTAACCCTAGGCCCCTGCGTCCGCGGGAGCACAAAAGGTAGAAGCAAACATGGCAACCGAAGTCACCGTCCCCGTCCTGGGTGAATCGATCACCGAAGCCACCCTCGGCGAGTGGCTGAAGCAGCCCGGCGATCCCGTCGCGGTCGACGAGCCGATCGCCAGCCTCGAGACCGACAAGGTCTCGGTCGAGGTCCCGTCACCGGTCGCCGGCGTCATGGGCCAGCACGCGGTCGCCGTCGGCGACACCGTGCAGGTCGGCGCGATGCTCGCCACGATCGACTCCGGTGACGGCGCCGCTGCGTCGGCTCCTGCGCCTGCACCCGCCGCAGCCCTTTCCGCACCCGCCAAGGACGAGTCCGGCGCAGGGTACGGCGACCAGCCCGGCGCCGGCACCAGCGACTCCCCCGCCGCGCTCTCCCCGTCGGTCCGCCGCGCGGTGCTCGAGCACGGCGTCGACCCCGGCACCGTCAAGGGCACCGGCCGCGACGGTCGCATCACCAAGGAAGACGTGACTGCCGCCGCATCGAGCAAGCCAGCGCCTGCGCCCGCCGCAGCACCCGCACCGGCAGCAGCTCCTGCTGCCGCATCGGGTCGCGGCGAAGAGCGCGTGCGCATGACGCGCCTCCGCCAGACGATCGCCAAGCGCCTCAAGGAAGCGCAGAACACCGCCGCGATGCTGACGACGTTCAACGACGTCGACATGACCGCGGTGATCGAGGCGCGCGCCAAGTACAAGGACCTGTTCGAGAAGAAGCACGGCGTCCGGTTGGGCTTCATGGGCTTCTTCGTGAAGGCCGCGACGATGGCGCTGCGCGACATCCCGTCGGTCAACGCGTCGATCGACGGCGACGACATCGTCTATCACGATTACGCCGATATCTCGGTCGCGGTCTCGTCGCCGGGCGGCCTCGTCGTCCCCGTGATCCGCGATGCCGACCAGATGTCGGTCGCGACGATCGAGAAGACGATCGGCGACTTCGGCAAGCGCGCCAAGGAAGGCGCGCTCAAGATGGACGAGATGAAGGGCGGCACCTTCACGATCTCGAACGGCGGCGTGTTCGGCTCGCTGATGTCGACCCCGATCATCAACCCGCCGCAGTCGGCGGTGCTCGGCCTCCACCGCATCGAGGAGCGTCCGGTCGTCGTCAACGGCCAGATCGTCATCCGCCCGATGATGTACTTGGCGCTCAGCTACGACCACCGCCTGATCGACGGCCGCGAAGCCGTGACGTTCCTGGTGGCACTGAAAAATGCTATCGAGGATCCGACCCGTATCCTGATCGACCTGTGAGGTAGCGATGAACTGGCGCGACCATATCCATTCGGACCCGGAAATCCTGGGCGGCAAGCCCGTGGTGAAGGGTACGCGGATATCGGTCGAGCTGATCCTCGAATATTTCGCGGAAGGGGCATCCTTCGAGCAGATCCTCGAAGCCTACGACCACATCACGGAAGCCGATATTCGAGCCGCGGTCGCTTTTACACACGACTTGCTTGTAAAGGAATCTTCCGCGGCTCGTCGGGAAGCAGCCTGATCGGTGCGGTTTCTCGCCGACGAGAATATGCATAAGGGCGTCGTCATGCGCCTTCGGGCTGCTGGTCTGGACGTAGAATGGATCAGTCACTCGACTCCCGGAGTGAGCGACCGGCACATTCTTCTGAGACCGGACATCGGACGACACGTGTTGATCACGGGCGACAGCGATTTTGGCGACCTGATCTTCAATGGCGGGATGCCGTCACCGAACGCCATTCTCTACGTCAGGCTGGCTCATCTGCTGGTCGAACTCACCGCCGATCGTCTCCTCGCGTTGGTTGAACGCGGCGGCTTCGAAGGGCACATCACAACGATAACCAAGGACGGCGAACGCTCAAAGCCGTTCCCCGCTGGAGCATACCATGTCTGACTACGACTATGACGTCCTCGTGATCGGTGCGGGCCCCGGCGGTTACGTCGCGGCGATCCGTGCCGCGCAGCTCGGCCTGCGCACCGCCTGTGCCGAATCGCGCGAGACGCTCGGCGGCACTTGCCTCAACGTCGGCTGCATCCCGTCGAAGGCGCTGCTCCACGCGTCCGAGATCTACGAGGAGGCCAAGGGCGGCCACCTCACCAAGTTCGGCATCGACTTCCAGGGCGTCACGCTCAACCTCGACCAGATGCACGCCGAGAAGGCCAAGGCCGTCAAGGAACTGACCGGCGGCGTCGAGTTCCTGTTCAAGAAGAACAAGGTGACCTGGCTCAAGGGCAAGGCCGCGTTCCAGGACGCGCACACCGTCGACGTAAACGGGCAGAAGGTCACCGCGAAGAACATCGTCATCGCCACTGGCTCGAGCGTGATGCCGCTCCCCGGTGTCGAGGTCGACCAGACGACGGTCGTTGATAGCACCGGCGCGCTCGCCCTTCCGAAGGTCCCCGAGCACATGGTCGTCATCGGCGGCGGCGTGATCGGTCTCGAACTCGGGTCGGTCTGGCGTCGTCTCGGCGCGAAGGTCACGGTCGTGGAGTTCGTCGACCAAATCCTCCCCGGCTTCGACGGCGAAGTCCGCCGCGAGACCGCCAAGCTCTTCAAGAAGCAGGGCATGGAGCTGAAGCTTTCGACCAAGGTCACCGGCGTGACGGTCGCCGACGGCGTCGCGACCGTCACCGTCGAGCCAGCCGCGGGTGGCGCATCCGAGACGCTGACTGCCGACGCAGTGCTTGTCTCGATCGGGCGCAAGGCCAACGTCGACGGCCTCAACCTCGAGGCGATCGGCCTCGAACTCAACAAGCGCGGCCAGATCGAAACGGACCACTCGTTCCGCACCAAGGTCGAGGGCGTCTGGGCGATCGGCGACTGCATCCCCGGCCTGATGCTCGCGCACAAGGCCGAGGACGAGGGCGTCGCGGTCGCGGAAAACATCGCCGGCCAGACCGGCATCGTCAACGAGGACGTCATCCCGAGCGTCGTCTACACGATGCCCGAGATCGCCGGTGTCGGCCTCACCGAAGAGGCGGCGCGCGACAAGACCGCCGAATCTGGTGGCATCAAGGTCGGCAAGTTCCCGTTCGCCGCGAACAGCCGCGCCAAGACCAACCGCGACACCGACGGCTTCGTGAAGATCATCGCCGACGCCAAGACCGATCGCGTCCTCGGCGTCTGGATCGTGTCGTCGCTGGCGGGCACGCTGATCGCCGAAGCCGCCATCGCGATGGAATTCGGCGCGACGAGCGAGGACATCGCCTACACGTGTCATGCGCATCCGACGCATGCCGAGGCGATCAAGGAAGCGGCGATGGCGGTTCAGGGCAAGCCCATTCACATCTGACCGCGCAAGGCCGTAGCGCAAGCTACGGCCGAGCCCTAAGCGGTCGGATCGGCCGGCGCGGCCAAAAGCTGCGTCCGACGACAGGGGCTTTGCCCCTGTCCGGCCAAGCAAGGTTTCGCATCTGAAGTAAGTTTGAGAGGGCGTCGGTGGCAATCCACCGGCGCCCCCTCTGTGTTGCAGCGCGAGAGTTGAAGATGCAGGCGAGGCGGAGAAGGTGGAGGAGGGGGCGACGGTTGATTTCGATCGGGGGATGGATGTTGCCGCAGTTCGCCAGTTCGCCCCACACCCCATCCATCCGCAAAGCCCAACCCACCCCATCCGTCATCCCGGCGAACGCCGGGACCCACGGTTACGGTGGACCTAATGATATCCCCCCATCACTATCCAGTCCGCGACCATGGGTCCCGGCGTCCGCCGGGATGACGGGGGGTAGGAGGGGTAGGGGAGGGGGTTAGGGGGCAGGGGCGCAATCAACCGGCAGCGCGAACCGTCGCAAGCTCACGATCTGCAAGGTCTTTGACGGCGTCACCCATTCCAAAGCCCCAAGCTCCGCACCCCTCTCAAACTCACCAACCCACACCTCTCCCGTCATCCCGGCGGACGCCGGGACCCACGGTTGCGGCGGCTCCAGTGATATCCCCGATCATTACCCGGTCCGCGACCATGGGTCCCGGCGTCCGCCGGGATGACAGGTGAGATTGATATTGGGAGAATGCGATAACGGGGCGGCGTTAACTGCAGAAGGGCATGATCTAGCCGCTAGCCGCTAGCCGCTAGCCGCCACCCCTAGCCGCTAGCCGCTAGCCCCTAGCCCCTAGCCCCTAGCCCCTAGCCCCTAGCCCCTAGCCCCTAGCCTCTAGCCGCCCCATGCTGCCGGAGTGCACGGGCCCACGGGCAACGCGGGCATTGAGTACTCACCGCCGCATTCCCGCCCAACCCACCCCCCTTCCGTCATCCCGGCGAACGCCGGGACCCACGGTTACGGCGGACCCGGCGATATCGCGCCATCATCGCCCGGTCCGCGACCATAGGTCCCGGCGTTCGCGGGAATGACGGGGAAGGGGGAACGCAATAATAGAGCGCGATCAGAGTGGCGCGCACACCGCGTGGCGAGGCGCTTCAAGGCAAACCCAAACCAAAACCCGCAAACTTCCACCCCTGCCCCCAACCGGAACCAATCCTTAGCAAAGCCAACCTATTAGTCCGCGCACGAACGAACAAGCAGGTCTCCGTGGCGCTCGATCTCTCAACTCTTTACGTCGTCGCAGGCCTCGGCATGCTGGTCGCCGGGTTCATCCACCTCATCCCGCTGGCAACCGGTCGGTTCGGATCGTGGGCAGGTTTATGGGGCGCCGGCCACTTGATCGCCGGGTGCGGTGCACTGATGGCGGTGCTCAACGATCGGATCGGTCTCCCCTGGGCGCCCAGCATCGGCAACCCCGCGGTGGTGATGGGCTATGCGCTGATCGCCGGCGCGGTCGTGAAGTTCAGCCGTCCCGACGCGCGCCTGACGTCGATGCTGGCGACCGCCGCGGTCCTTGGCCTACCCCTCTGGTTCACGCACGACCCGGCGCATTTCCACCTCCGCGTCGCCTATCTCAGCGTCATCCGCGCCGGGTTCGACCTCGTCGTGGTGATCGTCGCCATCCGTCTCGCGCGCCGTGACTCGCTACAGACCGGGTGGATCGTCGCTGCGCTGTTCGCCGTCACCATACCGATGTTCCTCGGCCGCGCCTGGCTGGCGTACGGCGACCGCATCGGCACGCAGTTGACCGGCCGTCACGACGATCTCGGCGCCTGGCTCGCGGCGGGGCAGATCGCCTTCATCATCTTCCGCGCCTTCTCGCTGCTGATCCTCCAGGCCGAGCGCGGCCAGAACCTGCTGCTCGATCAGATGGAGCGCGACTGGCTCACCGGTGCGTTCAACCGCGCCGGCCTGGACCGCATCGCGCAGACCTTCGCCGGTCGCCATGCGCCGCGCACGTTGACGGTGATGATGCTCGATCTCGATCGCTTCAAGACGCTCAACGACACGCTCGGCCACGCCGCCGGCGACGCCGCACTCCGCAGCTTTGCAGAGATCGCCCACGACGCCGTCGGCCGACAAGGCCATCTGATCCGTTGGGGCGGTGACGAGTTCGTCTGCGTGCTGCCCGACACCCCGACGGCGCAGGCGACCATGATCGGCAACCGTATCGCCACCCGGTTCGCGCAGGCCATGGCACCGCGCATGGCCACGCATGGCACGCTAGGGGTCAGCATCGGCGTCGTCGAAGGCGACCCCGACACGCCGATCGTCGACCTCATCGCCGGCGCCGACCGCGCGATATACCTCGCAAAGGGCGACCGCCGCCAACCGGCCATCTACATAAAGGCAGCCTGAGCCGCGCGTATTGGATCGTCCCGAAAGGGCCGCAACGCCACGCGCGGCGTCGCGGCCCTGCACACTCAGGCGGAAGGCGGGTCCTTCTTCGCGGTCGGCTTGCCGAACCCGACGAACAGCCGCTCGAGCCCCACCGTCACCGAGTCGAGCACCTTGGCGAACTCCGGCGGCAGCGCGTTCGTCTCGCTCCGTGGCGGCTCCCGCGTCTCCCCGGCAAACGGACCATTGCCCTGCGGCTTGGTCGACTCCGTCGCCACGTCCGGCTCGACCTTCGACGCTGCAGGCTCAGCCTGTGCCGAGGACGAGGCAGGGGAAGGCGGGGCAGGGGGCGTCGGCGGCGTCGGCGGACTCGGCCGAGCACTCGACTTCGCGTCATGCTTCGAGATCGCCGTCGCCGCGGCCATCAGCCCCGCCGCGATCATCTGGCGTCCGACCGGCGTCCCCATCTGCCGCGCGATGGTAGCAGCGATCCCCGCCAATGGCGCGCCGCCTTCATGCTTGCGACCCTCATGCTTCCGGCCCTCATGCCTGTGCGCGTCATGCTTGTGCGCGTCATGCGCATGGCCCTCATGCCGATCACCCGACTGACCCTGCGCTGCCATCTCGGCCTCGCGCTCGCGCCGCTTTCGCTCGTCCTTCTTCTTGCCCATGTCGTCCTCTGTGCCATTCCGCGTCTGTGTGTACGAACAAGATAATACACCGATACTGGAGTGCAACCCCGGCGCCTTCGGGCCGTCCAGCCGCGACGGTCGCTCAGTTGCCGGACCAGGCGCCCGGCAATCGCCATGTCACCTTTTGCGTTGCATGGCTGACCATCGCCTTGCCGTCGAAGCCAAGCGCGGGCGTATAGCGCGCATGCCGCATGATCGCGCTGCAGGCCGCCTTGTCGAGTTCGACCTCGCCGCTCGTCACCACGGGCCGGCAATCGGCAACCCGCCCGTCGAGGCCGATCGTCCACAGGACCGTCGACGTCCCTTGCGCACCCTTGCCGACGATCGTCCTCGGGTAATCGTCGGGCCCGATCCAGTATTCGGGCCGCGTCGTCGCCTTGGCAGGCTGGGCGATCCGCGCGCGCTCGGTCGAGTCGATGCCCCACTGCTTGGCCGTCGAATCATTGCATTTGGCCAGGGCCTCGAACGCCGCCTTCGCATTCGGCATCGCGAACGCCCAGCCCGACATCTTGTCCGGGGCGATGCGCAGGACGGCATCGGCGGGCAGCGTTTCGAACAGCGTGGCATCGACCTGCATGCGCGTCATCCGCTTGCCCGAAGCCTGGGTCGGATAACTCTCGTACCGGCTGTCATCCGATCCCCCACCGACTATGCCGATCTTCGTCTGGCCCAGCCGCATCGTTAGGCTACGATCGTTCGTGTAGACCATCAGCTCGAGCGTGGACGCCAGCGGCAGCCGACGCAGTGCGAGAATCGTCTCCGCCTTGCCGGTGCCATAGGTGCGGCCGAGCATGCAGGCGGTCGCGCCATAATCGACGTTCCACTTGCTCACCGGCGTCAACGGCGCGGCCGCGGTGGGCTCGGCCAGCGCCGCGGCGGCGGCGGCCAGCACCAGCATCAGCGGCATCCGGAAATATTCGTCATTGCATCATCCCCTTGCACCCCGTCCCGTTCGCCGGTTCTCTGAAATCCGCCGCCCGGTTGCAAGCCGTGTCGGCGCCTCGATCGCCCGTCGCGCAATCGACCATCACCGATGAACTGGCGCCCGGCCTCATGCATTCCTATCTCTCCCACTAGTCTCCCGATCAGAACAGAAGTAGAACCAGCCTCATGCTGACAAAGATTTCCGTACGCGGCGCGCGCGAGCACAACCTCAAGGACGTCGACATCGACATCCCCCGCGACACGCTCACGGTGATCACCGGCCTCTCCGGCTCGGGCAAGTCGAGCCTCGCGTTCGACACGATCTACGCCGAAGGCCAGCGCCGCTACGTCGAGAGCCTCTCCGCCTATGCCCGCCAGTTCCTCGAACTGATGCAGAAGCCCGACGTCGACCACATCGAGGGCCTTTCGCCCGCGATCTCGATCGAGCAGAAGACGACGTCGCGCAACCCGCGCTCGACCGTCGCCACCGTCACCGAAATCTACGACTATATGCGCCTGCTCTGGGCGCGCGTCGGCATCCCGTACTCGCCCGCCACCGGCGAACCCATTGCGGCGCAGACGGTGTCGCAGATGGTCGACCGCGTCATGGCCCTCCCCGAAGGCACGCGCCTGTACCTGCTCGCCCCCGTCGTCCGCGGCCGCAAGGGTGAGTACCGCAAGGAACTCGCGGAGTGGCAGAAGGCCGGCTTCGCGCGCGTCCGCATCGACGGCACGATCCACGACATCGACGAAGCCCCCGCGCTCGACAAGAAGTACAAGCACGACATCGAGGTCGTCGTCGACCGCCTCGTCGTCGGCGGCGAGATCGCCACGCGCTTGGCCGAAAGCTTCGAAACCGCGCTGAAACTTGCCGACGGCCTCGCCTATGTCGACCCCGCCGACCCGGTAGAGCCACACACGCCCAAGTCCGAGATCCTCGGCAACAACGCGCCCGACGGCCGTATCGTCTTCTCCGAGAAATTCGCCTGCCCGGTCAGCGGCTTCACCATCTCCGAGATCGAGCCGCGCCTGTTCTCGTTCAACGCCCCCCAGGGCGCGTGCCCGGCCTGCGACGGCCTCGGCGAGAAGCTGCTGTTCGACGAAGACCTCGTCGTCCCCAACCACATGCTCAGCATCAAGAAGGGCGCGGTCGTCCCCTGGGCGAAATCCAACCCGCCGAGCCCGTATTACATGCAGGTCCTCGGCAGCCTCGCGCGCGAGTTCAAGTTCGACATCGAGACGCCCTGGTCCGACCTCCCGCCGGAGGTCCAGAGCACCATCCTGCACGGCTCGAAGGGCAAGCCCGTCACGCTCACCTTCATCGACGGCAAGAAGAAATACGACGTCTCCAAGCCGTTCGAGGGCGTTATCGGCAACCTCAACCGCCGCATGCTCCAGACCGACTCCGCCTGGATGCGCGAGGAACTCAGCAAGTACCAGTCCGCCGCCCCCTGCGAAGTCTGCGGCGGCGCGCGCCTGAAACCCGAAGCGCTCGCGGTCAAGATCGCGATGAAGGACATCTCCTACGCCACGCATCTCTCGGTGGTCGACGCGCTCGCATTCTTCACCGACATGCCGCAGCATCTCGGCGATCAGCAGAACGCGATCGCCGAACGCATCCTCAAGGAGATCGTCGAGCGCCTGGGCTTCCTCAACAACGTCGGCCTCGACTACCTCAACCTCGACCGCACCAGCGGCACGCTTAGCGGCGGCGAAAGCCAGCGCATCCGCCTCGCGTCGCAGATCGGCAGCGGCCTGTCCGGCGTGCTCTACGTCCTCGACGAGCCCTCGATCGGCCTGCACCAGCGCGACAACGACATGCTCCTCAAGACGCTCCGCCGTCTGCGCGATCTCGGCAACACCGTCCTCGTCGTCGAGCATGACGAGGACGCGATCCGCACCGCCGACTACATCATCGACATGGGCCCCGGCGCCGGCGTCCGCGGCGGCCAGGTCGTCGCGCAGGGCACGCTGAAGCAGATCCTCAAGTCGAAGGGCAGCATCACCGCCGACTATCTCAACGGCACGCGCGAAGTCCCCGTGCCGGCCACGCGGCGCAAGGGCAACGGCAAGAAGCTCACCGTCCACAACGCGGTCGCCAACAACCTGCGCGGCGTCACCGCCAGCCTGCCGCTCGGCACCTTCACCTGCATCACCGGCGTCTCCGGCTCGGGCAAGTCGAGCTTCACGATCGACACGCTCTACGCCGCCGCCGCACGCGAGCTGAACGGCGCGCGCATCGTCCAGGGCAAGCACGACAAGATCACCGGCCTCCAGTATCTCGACAAGGTCATCGACATCGACCAGTCGCCGATCGGCCGCACCCCGCGCAGCAACCCCGCCACCTACACCGGCAGCTTCACGCAGATCCGCGACTGGTTCGCCGGCCTGCCGGAATCGCAGGCGCGCGGCTACAAGCCCGGCCGCTTCAGCTTCAACGTCAAGGGCGGCCGCTGCGAGGCGTGCCAGGGCGACGGCGTGCTCAAGATCGAGATGCACTTCCTCCCCGACGTCTACGTCACCTGCGACGTCTGCCACGGCGCGCGCTACAATCGCGAGACGCTCGAGGTGAAGTTCAAGGGCCATTCGATCGCCGACGTGCTCGACATGACGGTCGAGGACGCCGCCGAGTTCTTCAAGGCGGTCCCCCCGATCCGCGACAAGATGGCGATGCTGGTCGAGGTCGGCCTCGGCTACGTCAAGGTCGGCCAGCAGGCGACGACGCTCTCGGGCGGCGAAGCGCAACGCGTCAAGCTCGCCAAGGAACTCTCGCGCAGGGCCACCGGCAACACGCTCTACATCCTCGACGAACCCACCACCGGGCTCCACTTCGAGGACGTGCGGAAGCTGTTGGAAGTCCTCCACGCGCTGGTCGAGCAAGGCAACACGGTCGTCGTGATCGAACACAATCTAGACGTCATCAAGACCGCCGACTGGGTCCTCGACCTGGGCCCCGAAGGCGGCGTCAAGGGCGGCGAGATCGTCGCCGAAGGCACGCCGGAGAAGGTCGCCAAGGCCAAGGGTAGCTTTACCGGGAAATATCTTGCACCATTGCTGGAGAAGCGGGTTCTAAATACGGAGGACTAATCGTGCCCAGGCAAACGACAACAATAGGTTTGTTTCTTGCTAGTCCTTCCGACGTAGAGCGCGAGCGCGAAATTGTTACCCGCGCAATAGATGCATGGAATCAGATATCCGGCCGGCGCTCTGGCGTTTATGTCGAGCTGCTAAAATGGGAAACCAGTGTTGCTGCGGGATTTTCTGACGATGGGCAGTCGGTAGTTAATGAAGAAATAGGCGAAGCCTATGACGCGTTATTGTGTGTTTTTTGGGGTAGGTTGGGCACGAAAACAGCCAGATCTGATTCAGGTACTGTCGAAGAGTACGAAAGAGCTTCGAGGCGACGAACTTCTGAAAATAAAGTTGAGCTAGCATTTCTGTTCAAAGATTCGCCTATCGCGATGAGAAATATAGATCCTGAACAGATGGGGGGCGCTAAATGGATTTAAGGCTCGTCTGGAATCTGATGGGGCATTTTATAAATCGTTCTCAAGCGATGAAGCTCTTATATTTGAAGTGAATCTGATTTTAGATAAGTTGTCCAGAGTGTTTGTTCCTGTGGAAACTACGGAAATAACCGAAAATAGAGTCATAGCTATCGCTACTCTGCCGGTTGTCGAAGCGATATCCGACAAAGACGACGACGGAATAATCGATGTTTTGGAACGGATAGAGCAAAACAGTAAACTTGCTGGCGAATTTTTAGATAATATGTCGGGGGTTCTAAACGAAGTTAGCAGGGAGACCAATGTCAGCGCTGAGAAACTTAAAGAGTTAAAGTCGCTGGGGCTGGTTCAGATTATAGAAACGAAGCCAATAATACATCATGTTTCTGATATGATGGATAATCTATCTATCTTTCTAGAAAACAGATCAGCGGCTTATGCAAGCAATATATTTGATATGGCAAATGATGCTCGAAAACTTATAAATCTTGCAGCAGATTTCAATGATAATGAGGAAGACATAGCCTCTCTTAAAGAGACATTGTCCGGCGTTGTTCTGCGAATGGAAGAAAATATTCTCAGTATTGATGGTATGAAGAATGAGGCGCTTGGTCTTCAAAGAATGACAAAGCAATTTAATGGCGCTAAGCGCAGGCTTGGTCTCAATGTAGATGCGTATATCGCGGACACAAAGTCTGCAATTTCTATGTTTAAAAATATAATCGAAGAGTGAAGTTAAATTAATCGGTGGCTGGTACGTTCAATATTATTATTTAAGTAAACCAGTATAGATTAACTCAAAACGATCGTACTCAGATTTGGCTTCATACCTGCTGCTCGAAGATGTCGGCAGATTTTTGTGACGTTTGTGTTGGCATCTGCTATTATTTGTTCATGTCCAAACTAACGCCCATCGAGTCGGAGTTCGCTACCAGCGAAGAAGCCGCCGCGTATGACGCATGGTTCCGCGCCAAGGTCGAGCGTGCAATGACATCGAACACACCCAGCATTCCACACGCTGAAGTGATGGCAATGGCGCAGGCTATCCTCGACAAACACAAGCCGCGTTGACGCTTCCGCTCGTCTGGACGGACGATGCGACGGGCGACCTACTGAACATTCTCGATTCTATCGGCGCGCGGAATTTTGCGGCCGCAGAGCGGTTGAACGCCGCGATTGTTCATGCGGCGGAGAACCTGCCCGATCATCCTTACCTCTATCGCTCCGGAAGGCTGGCCGGAACCCGCGAGGCGGTGGTCCATCCAAACTACCTCCTGGTCTACCGCGTCACCGAGGCGATCGAGATCCTCGCCGTCCTCCACGCTCGCCAGCAATATCCTTGAAGCCCGCCCGCCGGCATTGTCTCCCGGACGCATGCCGGTCGCGAGCGCAAAGCGGAACCCCTGCCACGGACCATCCGTTTCCGAGGCTGCATCAAAGGACATTCCCATGACCAAGCCTCACCCGCACAAGCCCACCCCCAGCAACAAGCCAAACACCAAGAGGTTCGGCATCAACGCGCTGTCGATCGGGGCCGCGGCGATCGGTCTCGGGGGTGCGTTGCTGGCGGTGTTCCTGCGCTCGAAGGCCAACCCCGCCGAGCATGCCGCGCCCGATCTCGCGCTCGACAAGCCCCGCCCGGGTGCGACCGATCGTGCGCCGGACGCCTTCCGCCCCGATCCCACCGCCGTCCCCACCAAGGCCGAGCGCGAGTCGCTCCGCCCCGCCACCGGCCCGGCCCCGTCGTTCGCCGCGGATCGCGGTTCGACGCTCGGCTGAGCCGCCTTCCTGATCCTCCCCCGCAAGGGGGAGGTGGCTGGCGCTTGCCAGACGGAGGGGGAGGGGGCGACTACGCAGGTTCCGTGTCCTCCCCCTCCGTCACCTGCGGTGCCACCTCCCCCTTGCGGGGGAGGATGAGAACCGCCTGACGGTCGAAGCCTATCCTGACGCTACCGCCCGTGCTTCGTCACCGCTGGCCGGATCGTCGGGTACTTCGAGCAGGTAAGCCTGTTTCCCCGCGAAGGCGGGGATCCAGACTGGGCTCCCGCCTTCGCGGGAGAACAAGGAGGGCGTCGTATCGCGCGCTAACGCGTGTTCAAGATCGATGAGCACTGGTTTCATCACCCACGCCACGCCCTCATCCCCCACTCCGTCATCCTGACGAAAGTCAGGACCCAGAGCCAAAAGCGCCATGCCCCGTAACCCTGGGTCCTGACTTTCGTTAGGATGACGAGGGGGTGTTATGACGAGCCCCCCCCCCCGAAACCGCTGTCCTACACACCCCGATCCGGCATACCTGATCGGTCCTCTCTCAGGCGAGGATCGACCATGGCAAACGCACCCACCCCGGAAGATCCGCGACCCTGCCACTTGGCCAGGCGCGCCGTGCCCGCCCCCAGGCCGCGCTGCGAGCCCCCGATCCCCGACCACCTCCCAGACGCGGTCCGCCACGTCATCGCCTGGCAAGCGCATGTCGACGCCGGCCGGATCGGCACCCGCATCCCCGTATCGCCGGAGATCGCCGCCAACCGCGACCGCTGGACCGCGCTCGCCCGGACCATGCGCAAGTGACCGCCGCTCTCCAGGACCAGGGTGTCGACGCACCGCCCATCGACTCCTTCGCGCGGCAAAATCGCCAGCGCATCGACGGCTGGTCCCCCGACCGCCAGCGCGGCTTTCTCGAACGCATCGCCGAGGGCGCCACCGTCGACGAGGCGACCGCCAGCGTCGGCCTGTCGCCACGCGCCGCGTACAGCCTGCGCCGCCGTGCAGCGGGCGCGGCGTTCGCGCTCGGCTGGGACGCCGCCAAGCTCGTCGCGCGGCCGATCGTCGCCGAGGCGCTGTTCTGTCGCGCGATGGTCGGCCAGATCGAGCGCCTCACGAAGCCCGACGGCGACGTGATCGAACGCCACCGCTTCGACAACCGCCTCGCCATGTCGCTGCTCGCCCGGCTCGATCGCCATGCCGAGGAGAGCGAGACCACCAATGCCGCCGCACGCCTGATCGCGACCGAGTTCGACGCGTTCCTCGACCTCGTCGAGCGCGACGCCGGCCCGGCCCGCGCCGGCCTGTTCCTCGGCGAGCGTGTCCGGTCGTCCGACGCAGGGGAGGGGATGGCGCCGATCGTGGCGCTGGCCCGCGCGGACCGCTGGCTTCGCAGCAACGCCGGCCTCGCGTCGGAGATCGACGTCGCCGATCTCGATCCCGCCGCCCGCGCCGGCTGGACCGCCGAGCAATGGGCGCGCGCCGAGGCCGCCGGGCTGCTCAGTCTCGCACCCGAACCTGTCGTCAAACCTGTGCCCCCGAAACCTGCGCCCCCGACACCTGCGCCAGCGTCTGCACTTTCTGCACTTCCGGACGTCGAACCGGGCGGACCCGACGGCGAATGTCCGGTCTGGTGGGACGAGTTCACCAGTGCCTGGCGCACCCGCTTCCCGCCGCTGAGCGACTTCGACGAAGGCAATGGCGGCACTTTCGGCGACGACGGGTACAGCCGCGAATGTTCCCGGGAGGAGGCGATCATCCTCGATGCGCCGTACGACCGAGAGACCGCCGAGCGCGTCGTCGTCGAGGGCGCCGACCGCGACAGCTGGTTCATCGGCTATGCGGTGGGCTGCGGGCTGATCGAGGATGACGAGGTCGATGCGGTCGCCGCGACCGATATCGCGCGCGTCGCTGCGCTGGCCCGTGATTTCGATCCGGATCGCCCGAGAAAGCCTGACCCCGAACCCGGTAACGCCGCTTCGTCCGGCGCCGGTCCCGGCCAGTCGCCTGGCCAGTCGTCCGGCCAGTCGCACACCGCACCCAATCTGGCGCCGACGCCTGCGGACGCTGCACCCAAATCCGCCACCGGGCGTTCTCCCGCCATACGCATAGTCAACGGAGTACCCCCATGAGCATCTTCAGCAAGATCAAGTCCGCCATCTTCGGTGAGCACGGCCCGCTCGGCAGCGGCCACTTCGGCACGCCCAAGGCCGCGCCCGCATCGGCACCCGCACCCGCGCCGCAGACCACGGCCGCCCAGCCTGCACCGACGCCCGCCGCCCCGACTCCGCAGGCTGCGCCTGCCGCGCCAGCCCAGGCGGTCGACGTCGAGGCCGTCCTCTCGGGCATCGCCTCGAAGAGGGGTTCGGATCTCAACTGGCGCACGTCGATCGTCGACCTGATGAAGCTGCTCGACCTCGATTCGAGCCTCGACAATCGCAAGGAGCTCGCCACCGAGCTCGGCTATACCGGTGCGAAGGACGGCAGCGCGGAGATGAACATGTGGCTGATCAAGGCCGTGATGCGCGAGCTGGAGAAGAACGGCGGCACCGTGCCCGCCAACCTCAAGGATTGATCCAGGATAGGCGCCGGCAACCAAATGCCAGCGCCGATCATTACGCCTTCAGTATCAACCCACTGAAAGGACACGAAATGCGCGTTGCGATGCTGGGCCTGTTGGCCGCCTCCACCATGGTCGCCGGTTGCGTTGGCGACGGGGGCAGCCGCTACGGCGTCGACCCGCGCTATCGCTCCTACGACTATAACCGGGTCGATCCCGCATACGGTGGCTACGATGCCGGTCGCTATTACCGCGACGATGCACGCTATCGCGAGCGCCGCCTGTCGCGCAACGACCGCGTCTATCGTGGCAATGACGGCCGGTATTATTGCCGCCGCAACGACGGCACCACTGGCCTGATCGTCGGCGGAGTCGCGGGCGGCGTGCTCGGCAACGTCATCGCCCCCGGCGGCTCGGGCCTGCTCGGCACCGTCCTCGGTGCGGCCGGCGGCGCCCTCGCCGGGCGCGCGGTGGATCGCTCCAGCAACGACACCCGCTGCCGTTAAATCCCTCGGCCGGCGTCGAAATATCGGCGCCGGTCGTTTTAAATTATCGTGGTCGATGGCGGCGCACGCGAAAATATTATCTGCGTAAATCGACGCAGTTCTTGACCCATTTTACCGGCAAGATTTGCAATTCCGGCGGTCTTGGCCCATATAGCGCTCAGCTACAGTCGCATATCGACGGTTCTTGGCGCTTTGCGGCACCTTTCTCCTTCTTTCCCTGCTCCGCGGCACGGGTCGCCCGAACGTCGGGTTACTCTCTACTAAGAAGGAGCCACTTCATGGCTATCACCGGAACCGTCAAGTTTTTCAACGCCGACAAGGGCTATGGCTTCATCGCGCCGGATGGCGGCGGCAACGATGCATTCGTGCACATCACCGCGGTTGAGCGCGCCGGCATGCCGACGCTGAACCAGAACCAGCGCGTCACCTACGAGCTCGAGCCCGACAAGCGCGGCAAGCAGTCGGCCGTGAACCTCCAGCCAGCCGATTGATCTCGCTGGCGGATTACGGTCCGCCAACCTGATCTCGGTTGCGATGCGGCGGCCATCATGGTCGCCGCATCACCCCTTTGAAATTTCCCGCAGGAGCGCACCAGCATGGCCGATAATCCAGAATTTTACCGGGCCCGCGCTGATGAAGAGCGTCGCAACGGCGATGCCGCCCTCCTCGACAACGTCCGCGATCGCTGCCGCCGAGCCGAAAAGGCCTGGGACGACATGGCCTCACGCGCCGAACGTACCCAGATCCTCCGCGCCGCGCGTGAAGCCGCCCCCCCCGGTGGCGAACGCATGATGATCGGCATCCCGTCGATGGTCCCCGCCGAATAGGCCGGATCTCCGAGGTTCGATTTATTTGAGGAAAAACCCGGGTGCAGCGATGCAGCCGGGTTTTTCTTTATGCCTCTGCGCAAACAACTTCTGAGGAACGTCAACTCCGAGGCCGCTTACGCAGCACCGTGGAAGGTTGCCGCAACTTACTTCAGCGGCTTACCCGAATCCTTCCACCGGTCGAGGATCTGCGACTCTGGCGGTAGCATGTCGGAAGCAGCCGGTATTGCCGGTGCCTGAGTAGCGGGCTTGGCCTGCGCAACGGTCGCCACCACCGTAGCCGGCACCGGGACGGAGACAGCTCCGGCTGTCGCAGCTGCGATCATCTGAGGCGTCGGCGGCGCAATCGGTTGCAGGGAAATATGCGGCCCCGGCACAGGTTCGCCGCCAGCGTAGCGCTGACTAAACGCAGCCGAAGTACCCCAATACCCCTTCCACCGGTGGAAGAAATGCGCGCCGACGACATCGGTCATCACCATGCTCCGGTTCCACGTAGGCGTCACGGCATAGGTATGATAGTGCGTCGCCAACCCGACCGGTGCGTAGACATAGCCGGCCAGGGCCATGCCCGCCGCGCGCGCGGCGCGAACCCATGCGGCGCGCGCGGGCACCCGCGTCATCGCGCCGTCGCATGCGAAGCTGAACTGGCAGCCGGCATGTTCCGAGCCCTGGTACACCACGCCGCATACCGTTCCCGGGAAGGCAGGATGCCGTGCGCGGTTGAGGATGACCTGCGCGACCGCCTGCTGGCCGGCATCGGGCTCGGATGCGGCTTCGTAATAGATCGCCGCGGTGAGGCATTGCAGCGCGCGGTCGCGGTTCAGCGCCGATGCGCTCGCCATCGAGAATGGCCGTGCGGGAACAATGCCCGCGTCGAGCGTCGCACCGGCTGGGATTGGCAAATTCGGGAGATCGATGGTCCCCGTAACACCCGCCGCAGGAGCTGCGATCTCCTGCTCAGCCAGCGTAGGGGCAGGGGCTGAAACCTTTACCGAAGACGCGGCACGCGCGCGGTCGTTCGCCGCTTCACGCGCCGACATCGCCCGGAGTGCGGCGTGGGCAGAGATTCCGGCACCTATGATCAACAACGTGACGACCATCGCCGCCCAGATGCGTTTCATCAACCGAACCGTCTGCAACCTAACGCGCAATCGCTTTCCTCGTACCTGCCTGTCGAGCCGGGCATAGCCGATTTGGCCGGACCGATCGCGCACGGATTCAGTCCGTCCCACCGCGGGACGGACTGAATCCGTAGCAGCAATCGCTTACCGTAAGGTTGCGGTGTCGAGCTTCAGCGAGGCTTCGGGGATGACCTCGACGTTCGGATAGGCTTTGCGCAGCGGCTCGATGAACTGCTTGGCGTCACCGACCACGACGATGCTGGCTGCCTTGGGGTCGAGCAGCGCGACGGCCGCCGCCTGCACGGCCGCCGGATCGACGGCACCCACCGCGTCGGTATAGCGCTGGAGTTCACCGAGCGGCACGCCATTCTGAACATAGGCGCCCAGGATTCCTGCAACGCCCGACGTCGTCTCGATCCCGCGCCCGAAATTGCCGACCAGCACGGCCTTGCGCGTGTCGAGTTCTGCGGCGGACACGGGTGACGCCCCCATCCGCGTCATCTCGGCAGCGATCAGCGTCACCACCGCGGCAGCGGTCGGGTTCTTGGTTTGCGTCCGCGCCGCGACCGTGCCCTGCGTCTTCCCCGCGTCGAGCCCGCTGCTCGCGCCATAGGCCAGCCCGCGCTTGATCCGGATTTCCTGGTTCAACCGTGATGAGAAGCCGCCGCCAAGGACCGTATTGCCGACCGCGAGCGGATAATAGCGTGCATCCGAACGCGCGATCGCAGGACGCGCAACCACGACGCCCGCCTGACCCGCTTCCGGCATGTCGACGACGATGACACGAGGTTTTGGGTACGTGACCTGCGGCGCGCTCGCGGTTGCCGTGCTGGTCGATTTCCAAGAACCGAACTGCGCCTCCGCCAAAGCCTTGGCGCGCGCGGCAGTGACGTCGCCGACCATGATCAGCGTCGCCTGGCCCGGCTGGAAACTCCGCGCATACGCCGCCGTGATGTCGGCCCGCGTGATCGCCTTCAGCGACAGCGGCGTGCCCCCGTTAGGCGCGCCATAGGGCGATGCCCCAAGCACCGCGCGATCCGCAACCAGACCTGCGACTTGGGCCGGATCCTTCAACGCGAGCGTCACCGCATCGACCTGCTGCGTCCGCGCGCGCTCGATCTCCTCGGGCGCAAAGGCCGGGTTGATCGAGACGTCGGCGAGGATCGCCATCGCCGGCGCAAGCTGGTCCGACTTCACCGTCACGTCGACCGCGGCGCCATCGCTGCCAGCCGAACTGCCGATCGCGCCGCCAAGCCCTTCGACCGCACGCGCGATCTGCGTGGCCGAGCGCGTCTTGGTGCCCTTGGTGAGCAGTTCCGCCGACAAGCTGCTGACGCCGGCGCGGTTCGCCGGATCGGTCGCCGCACCGCCCGCGGTCACCAGATACGCGGTAACGATCGGCAGGTCGTGCCGCTCCACCGTGACCAGCCGCATACCGTTCGCGAGCCGCGTCTCCACAGGCTGCGGGATCGTCGGCGATACCGGTGTGCTTGGCGCAGGCGGCTGGACCCGCTGCCCTTCCGGCGCAGGCGTCACGATCTCGATATTCGCCGGCGCCTTCAGGTCGGCAACCTGCACCGTCGGTGCAACCGTGATCGCATCCGCGACACCGCCCGCAGGCTTGGCCGCGAGTGGCATGTACCGGATCGTCGCCGACTGGTTGTCACCAAGATATTTCCGCGCAACCCGCTGGATATCCACCGCCGTCACCCGCGCAATGGCCGCCAATTGCTTGTCAGCTGCCTGCGGGTCGCCGTCGACCAGCACGTCAGACGCCAGCGTGCTCGCCTTGCCCTCGGCGGTCTCGCGAGACTGGATCGACTGGGTGAGGATTTCGTTCTTCGCCTCCGCCAGTTCGGCAGCGGTCACCGGCGCATCGCGGAACCGCGCGATCTCGCGCTTCAACGCTGCTTCACCCGCCTCGACCGTCTTGCCGCCCGCCAGGATCGCGTAAACGACCATGTTGCCGGTCGCCTGCTTGGTATCGAGGAACGCCTCGGCCGACTGCGCAAGCTGGTCGCGGTACACGACGCTCTCGTACAGCCGCGAACTCTCGCCGGTCGCCAGCACCGCCTTCAGCACCGTTAACGCCGCGATATCCGCATCGCGATCCGCCGGTACATGATAGCTTACCAGCACCGCAGGCAGTGGCGTGTTGGGCTCGTACACGGTCCGCGTCACCGCCTTGGTCCGCGCGGGCTCGGCCACTGTCACCCGCGGGATAGCCGCGCTCGGCTTCTTTATCCCCGCGAAATACTGGTCGACCCAGCCGTTCAACTGCGCCGGATCGAAATTGCCCGACACCACAAGGATTGCGTTATCCGGCCGATAATAGGTCGCATGGAACGCCCGGACGTCGTCGATCCCGGCGGCTTCCAGATTCTCCAGGCTGCCGATTGTCCCGCGTGCATAAGGGTGCGCGGTATACGCAAGCGCCGGATAATAGAGAGAGAACAGCTTTCCGTACGGCCGCGAGAGCGTACTCTGGCGAAGCTCCTCCTTCACCACATCGCGCTCCGAGCCGAAGCTCTTTGGCTCGACGACGAGGCTCGCCATCCGATCGGCTTCCGCAAACAGCAGACGCTGGAGGTGGTTGGCCGGGATCACCTCGTAATAATTGGTATAGTCGTCGTTGGTCGACGCATTGTTGTAGCCGCCGACATCCTCGGTCAGCCGGTCCATCTGCTCCGACACCAGGTTACGCGTCGACTTGAACATGAGGTGCTCGAACATGTGCGCGAACCCGGACTTGCCCTTGGGGTCGTCCTTCGAGCCGACGTCGTACCAGACCTGCACCGACACGTTCGGCGTGCCGGTGTCGCGGATCGCATACACGCGCAGGCCATTCGGCAAGGTGCGTTCGGTATAGGCGATCGGCTTCACCGAAACCTGCGTCGGGGTAGGTGCGGTCTGCGCCCCCACCGCTACCGGGAAAGACGCTGCGGTCAGCAGCAAAGCGGAGCGGAGGAGGCGCATGGAAGTCCTTACTTGTTGCGGTTCGCGAACAGCACCGCGCCTGCGATCGCCGCCGAGCCGATGCCGACGCCCAGCCCGATCTTCGCGAGCGGCCAGCTCTTGGCCTTCTCCGCGGCGTTGTGCGCGGCGGCCTCGGCCTGCAGCTTCGCCTCCTTGGCGGCGGCAAGGATTTCGTTCGGGGTATCGCTGTCGATCTTGATGGTCACTTGGGCTCTCCTTCACTCTTCCGGGCATACACGCCACGGAAATCATTCGCGAACTGCGTCAGCGTGCCCGAGGCGATAGCCGCCCGCAGATCCGCCATCAGCGTTTCGTAGAACCAGATGTTATGCTCCGTCATGAGCATTGCGCCAAGCATTTCGCCCGACCGGACGAGGTGATGCAGATACGCCCGGCCCCAGGTCGCGCAGACCGGGCAGGGGCAGGTGGGATCGAGCGGCCCCATATCCTCGGCGAACTTCGCGTTGCGGATGTTGATTGGCCCGGTGCGCGTAAAGGCCTGGCCGGTGCGACCCGACCTGGTCGGCATCACGCAATCGAACATGTCGATCCCGCGCTCGACCGCACCGACGATGTCGTCGGGCTTGCCGACCCCCATCAGATAGCGCGGCTTGTCGACCGGCAACTGGTCCGGCGCGAAGTCAAGACACCCGAACATCGCCTCCTGGCCCTCGCCGACCGCGAGTCCGCCAACCGCATAGCCATCGAAGCCGATATCGATCAGCGCATCCGCAGACGACTTGCGGAAGCCCTCGTTCAGCGCACCCTGCTGGATGCCGAAGATCGCGTTGTTCTCGGCATGATCTTCACCCGCATCGAACGCCGCGCGCGACCGCTTGGCCCAGCGCATCGATCGCTCCATCGCCGCCGCCTGCACTTCACGCGTCGACGTCGTCGGCACGAGTTCGTCGAACGCCATGACGATGTTCGAGCCGAGCAGCCGCTGGATCTCTATCGACCGCTCCGGGCTCAGCAGATGCCGTGTGCCGTCGAGGTGCGACTTGAACGAGACGCCTTCCTCTGACCGCTTGGTCAGGTCGGCAAGGCTCATCACCTGATAGCCGCCGGAATCGGTGAGGATCGGCTTCGACCAGCCCGAGAACGCGTGCAGACCACCCAGCCGCGCGACCCGCTCGGCGCCCGGCCGCAACATCAAATGATAGGTGTTGCCGAGGATGATGTCCGCGCCTGCACCGACGACGTCGGCGGGCTTCATCCCCTTGACGGTGGCGGCGGTGCCGACCGGCATGAACGCTGGCGTGCGGATGTCGCCGCGCTGCATCGCGATGACGCCGGTGCGCGCCTTGCCGTCGGTGGCAGAGATGGTGAAGTCGAAGCGGGGACGAGTCATATCAACGTTTCTTGCGGATGCCGTAGCGATCGCCGGCCGGCGCGCCGCGGATGGTGATGAGTTCGGCGCGGGTCAGCACGCCATCCTTGTCGCGGTCGAACCGCGTGAAGAACTGCGCGAACCGCGCTTGGAGTTCGGCCAGCGTGATCCGGTTGTCGCCGTCACGATCGACCTCGAACGGGCTCGGCAACGCATTGCGATCGCCGAGCCACGCCTGCGCCCAGTCGGCAAAGGCGATGTACCCGATCGATCCGGTCGCTGCACCCTCGGCGGTGGCATAGCTCCGCGCGACGCCCGCGGTCAGCTCGGCTTGCGTCACGCGGCCATCACCGTTCGTATCGCACGCGGCGATGAACAGCGCGGCGGGCTCGGCGAAGATCGTCGCGGGTGGTTGCGGCGTACCCGCGGGCGGCGGCGCAGCGACAATGGCTTGAAGCAGAGCGAGAGCGAGCAGCATGCCGCCCGTCATGGCAGCAGAAGCGAGGCGTCGCCATAGCTGTAAAAGCGATACTTCCCGGCGATCGCATGCGCATACGCCGCCTGCATCCGCTCGCGCCCCATCAGCGCCGACACGAGCATGAACAAGGTCGAGCGCGGCAGGTGGAAATTGGTCATCAACCCGTCGATGCCGCGGAACCGGTATCCCGGCGTGATGAAGATCGCGGTGTCGCCGTCGAATGGGCGGATCACGTCGTCCTCGCCGGTCGCGCTCTCGATCAGCCGCAGCGACGTTGTCCCGACCGCGATGACGCGACCACCGTTCGCGCGGACCGCGTTGAGTCGATCTGCGGTGGCGGCGTCGATCCGGCCCCACTCGGCGTGCATCTTGTGCTCGGTCGTGTCGGTCGCCTTCACGGGCAGGAACGTCCCCGCGCCGACATGCAGCGTCAGCGTCGCATGCTCGATCCCCGCCGCCTCGAGCGCCGCCATCAGCTTCGGCGTGAAGTGCAACGCCGCCGTCGGCGCTGCGACCGCTCCCGGCTCGGACGCGAACATCGTCTGGTAATCGTCCGCATCGCGTTCATCGGTCGGGCGCTTGCCGGCGATATACGGGGGCAGGGGCATGTGGCCCGCGCGTTCGAGCAGCAGTTCGACCGGCTCGTCGCCCGCGAACACCAGCGCGTAGCTCCCATCGTCCTCGCGATCGACCGCCGCTGCGCTGACGCCGTTGCCGAACTCGATCACGTCACCATCGCGCAACCGCCGCGCGTTGCGAATGAACGCGCGCCACCGTCGCGGCCCCTCGCGCTTGTGCAGCGTCGCGCCGATCTTGGCATCGCCGCGCCGCCCGTCGAGCTGCGCCGGGATCACGCGCGTATCGTTGAACACGAGCATGTCGCCACGCCGCAGCAGCGACGGCAGGTCGGATACGCCTGCATCCGTGGTGCGATCACCTTCGAGCACCAGCATCCGCGCAGCATCGCGCGGCGCCGCGGGGCGAAGCGCGATATTGTCGGTCGGCAGGTCGAAGTCGAAAAGGTCGACGTTCAACGTGAAGTCACTTCTTTGCAGGAGCCTTCTTTACCGGCGCCTTGCGAGCGGCCGGCGCGAGCTTCGGCTTGGCAGCGTCAGGCCCCGAAGCCGTGCCCGGCAACGTCACCGGTGCACCGAGCGCCGGGGCGGGCGGCCCAGCCATGTACGCCGGAGGGTTGTCCGCTGCGATATAGGCGTGGACGATCCGCGACGGGTTCGCCGGCGGCTCGCCACGCTCGATCGCGTCGACATACTGCATTCCGTCGAGCACGCGACCGAACACGGTGTATTTCTTGTCGAGGCTCAGGCGCGGCTGGAAGACGATGAAGAACTGGCTGTTCGCGCTGTCCTCCTTGTCGGACCGCGCCGCCGAGACGGCGCCGCGGACGTGCGGCAGGTAGTTGAACTCCGCCTTCACGTCGGGGAGCGTCGAGCCACCGGTGCCGTCGCCCTTGGGATCGCCACCCTGCGCCATGAAGCCATCGATCACGCGGTGGAACGCGAGCCCGTCATAGAAATGCTGGCGGGTCAGCGTCTTGATCCGCTCGACCATCAGCGGTGCGACGTCGGGCCGAAGCCAGATCGTGACGCGCCCACCGGTCGACAGATCGAGCAGCAGCAGGTTCTGCGTATCCGTGGTCAGGGGCGGGGTCGCGCGAACGGCAGGCGCCACGACTTCCTTCTTCTGCGCTGCACCAGCCGGCACCGTGACCAGGCACCCGAGCAACGCGAACATTCCGACGAAAAAGCGCATCAAATTCCCACTCGAAAGAGGCCCGGCGCAACCAGGCTGCCGCCACTTAGAGCAAATCCCCGCTTGCGCCAATCTGAACGTGATGGGGATCGCTGCTCCCCTCCCTGAAAGGGAGGGGCCAGGGGTGGTAGGCTCGCTTGAGCCTCAAACGTTCGACCAAGCGGAACCCGACCCACCCCCAACCCCTCCCTTCCAGGGAGGGGCGAAGAAGGTCAGCTCCCCTTGCGGCCGATCTTCTCGACCCGAGCGACCACTTCTTCGCGCACCGATTCCGGCACGAACTTGGCAATATTCCCGCCGTACAGTGCGATCTCCTTCACCAGCCGGCTCGCGATGGGCTGCAACGCTACGTCGGCCATCAGGAACACCGTCTCGACGCGCGGATTAATCTGCTGGTTCATCCCCGCCATCTGATATTCATATTCGAAATCGGCGACCGCGCGCAGGCCGCGGACGATCACTTTCGCGCCCTGCCGCTCGGCGAAATCCATCAGCAGCGAATCGAACGCCACCACCTCGATATCGCCGTCGACGTCCGCGACCTCGCGGCGCACCGTCGCCATCCGCTCCTCGATCGTGAACATCGGCGACTTTGACGGGTTGGTCGTCACCCCGATCACCAGCCGGTCGACCAGCTTCGCGCCGCGCCGGATGATGTCCATATGACCGAGTGTCACGGGATCGAAGGTCCCGGGGTAAACGCCAATCCGTGCGGTCATGTTGAACTCCCCGGTGATAGACTTAGCGGTCGCGTTCGAGCACGAAACGGGCGATGTCCCGCAACAGATCGGCTTCCTTGCCATAGCTGTGCAGATGCGCGACCGCCTGGTCGACGAGCATCCGCGCCTGTTCGCGCGCACGCTCGGGCCCGAGCAGCGACAGGAACGTCTCCTTGCCAGCGACCTCGTCCTTGCGCAGCGACTTGCCCACGACCGCCTCGTCACCCTCGGCATCGAGCAGGTCGTCGGCGATCTGGAACGCGAGCCCCAGGTCATGCGCATACCCGCGAAGCCCCACGCGACCTTCCGGTGGCAGCCGCCCGAGAATCGCGCCAGCCTCGACCGAAGCCGAGATCAGCGCGCCCGTCTTCATCTGCTGCAACCGCGTGACAGTGTTGAGGTCGAAGCGAGTATTCTCGGCCTCAATGTCCATCTTCTGGCCACCAGCCATGCCGTTCGGCCCGGACGCCCGCGCGAGGTCCATGACCAGTTCGATCCGAACGAACGGATCGGGATGCGTCGCCGGATCGGCGAGGATCTCGAACGCCATCGCGTGCAGGCAATCGCCCGCCAGGATCGCAGTCGCCTCGTCGAACACCTTGTGCACGGTCGGCTTGCCGCGGCGCATGTCGTCGTCGTCCATCGACGGCAGGTCGTCGTGGATCAAAGAATAGACGTGGATCGCCTCGATCGCGGTCGCGGCCCGCGCCGAACAGTCCCGCGCCACGTCGAACAGATTGGCGGTCGCGAACACGAGCAAGGGACGCAGCCGCTTGCCGCCGCCGATCGCCGCATGCCGCATCGCGCGGTACAGGTCGCCGCGCGGATCGTCCGGAATGGTCAGCAGCTGGTCGAATTGCCGGTCGATCTCCGCGGAGACCTCGGCAAGCGCGGCATCAAGCGTGACGGGCATCCCGCTCACCGCGTCAGCCCGCCGCGAACGGGCGGACGCCCGCGGGCTTGCCGTCGCCGTCGAGCCGGATCGCCTCGATCCGCGCCTGCGCCGCATCGAGCCGATCGGCGCAACGCTGGCGCAGCTTGTTGCCGCGCTCGTACAGCTCGATCGCCTGCTGGAGCGGCGTGTCGCCACTTTCTAGTTTCCCGACGATAAGCTCGAGTTCCTTCAGTGCATCCTCGAACGCGAGGTCTTCGATCGGCGTGTCCATGCCGGCCGCTATGGCGCAGGCACGCGACGAGGGTCAAGGACGCGCGAGAGGGCGCCGGATATGCGGCACGCACTTACCGCAAGCGGTAGACGGTCCAGGTGTACAACACCGAGACACCGACCAGTCCGAAATCGACGACGGCCTGCATCCGGTGCGGCGAAGGGTCGCTCTTGTCGTGCGTGATCAACCGGAAGTCTGCGGTCGGATGGCGCACGGCGAGCGTCACAAGGGCAAGCCCCGCCACCGCCAACACAAGTTTCCGGTTACGCATCGTCGATCTCCCAGGCGTGCAATCATGGCTCACGCGTTGCCGTTTCGCAAGCGAACCGGCTTCAAGCGGCAATCGGCAGTATGCCTGCGTCGCGCGACCGATCGCGCCCGGCGCCCTTGGCCGCGAACAAGGCACGATCGGCGCTGCGATACAGCGCCTTCCAGTCGGATTCGCGCTGCAGCGGCCCCGTACAGCAGCCAATGCTGGCGGTTATCGCCATGTCGAACGGCATGCGCTGGCTGCGCAAACGTTCGAGGATCGTGTCGGGCAGGACCGGCGTCGTCGCGTCGATGAGGATGGCGAACTCCTCCCCGCCGATCCTCGCGACCAGAGCGTCGGGCGGCACCGCGTTGCGTAATACCCGCGCCACGACCCGCAGGACTTCGTCGCCGCCATCGTGGCCGATGGTTTCGTTGACGTGCTTGAAGTGATCGACGTCCGCGATCAGCAGCATCTGATCGCCCGACCGTCCGATCGCGCGATCCAGGAATGCACGGCGATTGAGCAGCCCGGTGAGCGGCTCGGTATCCGCCAGTAACCGCGCCGCGATCTCCTGTTCACGCGCGTCGTCGCGTTCGACGCTGAGCAGGCGAATCCGGTACGCGATCGCCAAACTGGAGAGCAGCGCCTCCAGCATCATGGAGATCATCGTCGAATTATCGATCCAGAAACTCCACGACATCAGCCCCAGCGCACCGGCGATCCGCAGGCTGGCAAAGACGATGGGCGCGCCCCAGGCGAGCGTGAACATCCAGAGATAGCTGCTGCGAACCCGCCAGGCTCGGTACAGCACCGGCGGCACCAGCGCGATCAGCGGGATGTAACTGAGCGTCAGCAACCGATCGAGCCAGTAGATCTGCCACGGCGCCAGGATCGCAAACGCAATTCCGGCCGTGGCGAGCGTCGCGAGCGCCACGTTGCTGGCGGGGCGCGGCCAACCATCGAACACCGCACGCTCGAAAAAAGCGCGTGCGAAGACCAGGACCATGCCCGCACAGATCGCCAGCAAACATACGTTGAGTTTCAAGCGGTCGTTGTTGTCAAGCGACGGCACAAGCTGGCCCAGCGCGGCCGACGACGAAAAGGCGTACCCGAGCAAGCATAGCACCAGGAGGCAGTAGACCGGCTGGAACGACTGTCGAAGCGCACCCCACAACGCGAGATTGTAGACGATCAACGCGATCGCCATCCCGCCGAAGCTTGCATACAGCGCCGACAGGATGATCTCGCTCTCTGCGGCTTCCGCGGCCGTTGCGAGTGTCGGCCCGAGTACGACGCCCCGCAAATTCGCCGAACCCTCGACGTGCCAAAGCAGGCGGACGGGGGGCGCAACGTGCGGCGGCAGCGTCAGAGACAGGGTTGCGCCGATCATGAGATGGCGGCCGGACGTGCGACTGGTGAACCCGGTACGGCGGATTGCGCCGTCTGCATAAAGAACGAAGAGCGTGACGCGATCCTGCCAGACGCTCGCGGTCAGGGCACGCAGATCAGGGATGTGCGTCAGGTTCGTCGGCAAAGCCTGCGACAAAATCCAGAAATCGCCGGACCCATAGGCCGACTGGGGCGTGGTGCAGTCAAACCGTGAAGGCGTTCGAAACAAGGCAGGTACGGAAAGCCCTGGGGTAGCCCGCGTAATACAGACATCGAGCAGTTGCCCGGTCCGTGCCTCGGCCGGCGCAGCACCGAGCATCGCCAACGCCGTCGCAACGATGCCGATGAGCCAAGTGATACGAAACCCGAACGTCATGCAGACACCGTCTAAGCCGCCTTAGCCAATTAATGGTAAAGAGGCGCCCGTACGACGGCGTAATCAATCGGATTTCGACCATACTGGATCGATTTATGCCAATTTGGCTCGCAATTCGAACCACGCTATCGGCTTCGCGAGGTCGCTTCATCCTCACCGCCGATCGTGTCTCAAGGACAGAACCGGGCGCGAGCCGAAAGAAAATTGGTAGAATTTGGAGTGCTGTTCATCCAGCCACCTCAAATCAAACCTGGTCCAGCTCTCGCTGAACCAGGTTGATAATCGTTAGCTGGCGTCGACCGTCTCGGTCTTGCCCTTCTTCTTCGGCTTCTTCGGTGCCGCCGGTTCGATTGCGAACGACAGCGCGCCGTCCTTCATCTTCACCGTCACCTCGCCGCCGTGGACCAGCTTGCCGAACAGAAGTTCCTCGGCGAGCGGCTGCTTGATCTTCTCTTGGATCAGGCGACCCATCGGCCGTGCGCCGTACAGCTTGTCATAGCCCTTGGTCGTGAGCCACGCCTTCGACTCGTCGTCGAGGACGATATGCACGCCGCGGTCCGCCAACTGGAGTTCGAGCTGGAGGATGAACTTGTCCACTACGCGTGCCACGACTTCGGTTGGGAGGTACCCAAACGGCACCACCGCATCAAGACGGTTGCGGAACTCGGGCGTGAACATCTTCGTTACGGCCACCTCGTCCTCGCCCTCGCGCGACAGGTTGCCGAAGCCGACCGTCTCGCGCGCCATGTCGCTGGCACCCGCATTGGTCGTCATGATCAGGATGACGTTGCGGAAATCAACCGACTTGCCATGCTGATCGGTCAGTCGTCCGTTATCCATCACCTGCAACAGGATGTTGAACAGATCCGGATGCGCCTTCTCGATCTCATCAAGCAACAGGACGCAGTGTGGATTCTGATCGATCGCATCGGTCAGCAAACCACCCTGATCGAACCCGACATAACCCGGAGGCGCACCGATCAGACGGCTGACCGAATGCCGCTCCATATATTCCGACATGTCGAACCGCTGGAGCGGAATGCCGAGGATGGTCGAGAGCTGCTTGGCGACTTCGGTCTTACCGACACCGGTAGGGCCAGTGAACAGGTAGTTGCCGATCGGCTTCTCAGGCTCGCGAAGGCCCGCCCGCGCCAGCTTGATCGCCGACGACAGCTTCTCGATAGCGGCATTCTGCCCGAACACCACGCGCTTCAGATCCGTCTCGAGCGTGGCAAGCGCCAGCTTGTCGTCGGTTGAGACCGACTTCGGCGGGATGCGTGCCATCGTCGCGATGACCTGCTCGATCTCCTTCGGCGTGATCGTCTTCTTGCGCTTGTTCGGTGGCACCAGCATCTGCATCGCACCGACCTCGTCGATCACGTCGATCGCCTTGTCCGGCAGCTTGCGATCGTTGATGTACCGCGCCGACAGCTCGACCGCCGACTTGATCGCATCGGGCGTGTACTTGACGTTGTGGTGATCCTCGAACGCGCTCCGCAGGCCGGCAAGGATCTTGATGGTATCCTCGATCGTCGGCTCGTTCACGTCGATCTTCTGGAAGCGCCGCAGCAGAGCGCGGTCCTTCTCGAAGTGATTGCGGAACTCCTTGTACGTCGTCGAGCCGATGCACCGGATCGTACCACCCGACAAAGCCGGCTTAAGCAGGTTCGAGGCATCCATAGCACCGCCACTCGTCGCACCCGCACCGATCACGGTGTGGATCTCGTCGATGAACAGCACCGCGTCAGGCAGCTTCTCGAGCTCGTTGACGACCGCCTTCAAGCGCTCCTCGAAGTCACCACGATACCGCGTCCCCGCCAGCAACGCGCCCATGTCGAGCGAGTAGATTACGGCCGGCAACAACACGTCGGGAACGTCGCCCTCGACGATCTTCCGCGCCAGGCCTTCCGCGATCGCGGTCTTGCCCACGCCCGGATCACCGACATAGAGCGGGTTGTTCTTCGACCGGCGGCACAGGATCTGGATCGTGCGATCCACCTCCGGCCCGCGCCCGATCAGGGGATCGACCTTGCCGTTCTTGGCCTTCTCGTTGAGGTCGACCGTGAATTGCTTGAGCGCGCTTTCCGTCTTGCCCTTCTCCTGTCCCTTGGCCGGCTTCTCGTCGTCCGCACCCTTTGGCGTGGATGCTTCGGTCGCCTGCTGTCCGCCCTTGCCGACACCGTGGCTGATGAAGCTGACCGCATCGAGGCGGCTCATGTCCTGCTGTTGCAGGAAATAGACGGCATAGCTCTCGCGCTCGCTGAACAAGGCGACGAGCACGTTGGCGCCGGTCACTTCGTCGCGGCCCGAGGACTGGACGTGCAGGATCGCGCGCTGGACGACGCGCTGGAACCCGCTGGTGGGGGAGGGATCGGTCGCCGCATCGACCTTCAGCGCATCGAGTTCGCTGTCGAGGTAATGCGAGACGGTGTTCTTCAGATCGCCGATCTCGACGTTGCACGCGGTCATGACCTTCGACGCATGTTCGTCGTCGATCAGCGCGAGCAGCAGATGCTCCAGCGTCGCATATTCGTGACGCCGGGACGATGCCGCCTCGAGCGCCTTGTGCAGCGTGGTCTCGAGGGCGGGTGCAAATGATGGCATTTACAATACTCCTGTCGGGCCGCGAGAACGCGAGCCCTTTGCCACTATGTCGGAACTGATATCGGTCGCATCAAGCACTTGAACCCGGCCCCGTCCGTTCCTGCGCTGCCTAAATGCAACGCTTGTGGAGGCGGGCAGCGCGATCACCGCCTGAACAGGTCGTCGGCGCTGGCGCGGTGACTGACCGCGCGGTCCTTCTTCAGCTGGCAGCGCGCGATCTCGCCCTGCAGCACGGTGATCCGCGCATCGAGCTCGGCGACCGACAACGGATCGAGGTCCTGTCGCACGAGCGCGTCGAGCAGATCGTCGGGACGGGAGGGGGTGTCGTCCGGTTCCATAGTTTCTGTAACGTTGACCCGCACCAGAGTGATGTCAATAAGGCGCGGAAATCTAAAGGGACGTGACGAGCAATGACCGCGATACCCGAAAACCAATCCAGTAACTTAGGTGTACCCGACGTCATGAAGGCGATCGATCCGGAACAGCCCGGCGGTCCCGAAGTGCTGGTCCTCGTCGACCGTCCCGTGCCGCGGCCGGGGCAGGGCGAGGTGCTGGTCAAGGTGGCGGCCGCCGGGGTCAATCGTCCCGAGGTCATGCAGCGCCAGGGCAAGTATCCGCCCCCGCCGGGTGCGCCGTCGATCCTCGGCATGGAGATCTCCGGCACGATCGTCGCGGTCGGCGAAGGAGTCGGTGACGAACAGATCGGCCAGCTCGTCTGCGCGCTGATCTCGGGCGGTGCGTATGCGGAATATGCGGTCGCGCCATTCGGCCAGTGCCTCCCCGTGCCAGAGGCGCTGACGATGGTCGAGGCGGCGGCGATGCCCGAGACGCTCTTCACCGTCTGGACCAACCTCTTCGAGCGCGCCTACGCGATGGAAGGCGACACCGTCCTCGTCCACGGCGGCACCAGCGGCATCGGCACGATGGCGATCGCCCTGTGCAACGTCTTTGGCATCGACATCATCGTCACCGCCGGCTCGAAGGCGAAGTGCGAAGCCGCGCTCAGTCTCGGGGCGACGCACGCGATCGACTACAAATCAGAGGATTTCGTCGAACGCGTGAAGCAGATCACCGGCGGCAAGGGCGTCGCCGCGGTGCTCGACATGGTCGGCGGCGACTACGTCTCGCGCAACCTGCAATGCCTTGCCGAAGACGGCAGGCATGTGTCGATCGCGGTCATGGGCGGCGCGACGGCTACCGTCCCCCTGTTCGAGATCATGCGCCGCCGCCTGACGCTGACCGGCTCGACCCTCCGCCCGCGCGATACCGCGTTCAAGTCGCTGGTCGCGGACGAACTCGCCCGGACGGTATGGCCGCATGTGGAGGCCGGCAAGCTGAAGCCCGTGATCGATCGCACCTTCGCGTTTGCGGACGCGCCCGCCGCGCATACGCGGATGGAAGCAGGCGATCACGTCGGAAAGATCGTGCTGACGATGGAGTGAGAGGGAGGGGCAAACGGCCACCACCCCCACTACCCCACCCCTGCGAAGGCCGGGGCCCAGTTGGGGGTGCTCAGTAAGGACGCGGTGCGCTCCATCACTGCAACCTCTCCAACTGGGCCCCGGCCTCCGCCGGGGTGGGGGCCTCGGAGTGCTACCTGACCCAAAACTTGTTCTCCCGCGAAGGCGGGAGCCCAGTCGGGACTCCCGCCTTCGCGAGAAAACAAGCTATCCTCGCCCATGACTTGGAACAGTCACCGGACTGCGACCACCGTGTAACAATACTCGGCTAATACTCGCGACAAGGATAGTTTTGCGGGGGCAGGCTCATGAACGCCATCACGACGTTTTCGCCATCTAGCTTCGTTGGCGCCGACATCACCGATATCGCCGACTTCATCCATTCCCGGCCTGCCGTACCCGAGCCGGTCGTCGAGCGCCGCCAATACCGCACGATCTGGATCTCCGACGTCCATCTCGGCACGCGTGGGTGCAACGCCGGGATGCTCAACGACTTCCTCGACCACGTCGACAGCGAGACGATGTACCTCGTCGGCGACATGATCGACGGCTGGCGGCTCAAGAAGAAATTCTACTGGCCCGCCGCGCACAACGACGTGATCTGGCGCCTGCTCAAGCGCGCCAAGCGCGGCACCCGCGTCGTCTACATCCCCGGCAACCACGACGAAGTGTTCCGCCAATACTCGGGGCTCGACCTGGGCGGCATCTCGATCCGCCGCAACGCGATCCACGAGACTGCGGACGGTCGCCGCCTGCTGGTCCTCCACGGCGACGAGTTCGATGCGATCACGCTCGCACACCGCTGGGTCGCGCACATCGGGGACGCCGCCTACACGATGCTGATGGGGCTCAACCGCTGGGTCAACGGCGCGCGCCGCCACATGGGCATGCCCTATTGGTCGCTGTCGAAGCATGCCAAAGCCAAGGTCAAGAACGCCGTCGCCTTCATCTCGCACTTCGAGGAAGTCGTCGCGCACGCGGCCGGCGTCCGCGGCGTCGAAGGCGTCGTCTGCGGCCACATCCACACCGCCGAGATGCGCGAGATCGCCGGGATCGCCTATTACAACGACGGCGACTGGGTCGAAGGCTGCACCGCCTTGGTCGAGCATTTCGACGGCCGCATGGAACTGCTCCACTGGGGCGACGAAATCGCCGCCCGCGAACGCGACAAGGTCATAAGCCTAGCTGCCTAACTTAAACCCTCTCCCCGTCGGGGAGAGGGCAAGCCGCGTCAGCGGCGCGGGTGAGGGCAAGTCCACAACGCGAGTGAAAGCGTGCCCTCACCCTCCCACCCGGCTGCGCCGGCCGGGCCCCTCCCTCTCCCCATGGGAGAGGGGCAAAACGGAGAAGACACGATGCGTATCGCGATCGTCACGGACGCCTGGAGCCCGCAAGTCAACGGCGTCGTCCGCACCCTCCAGTCGGTCCAGCGCGAGCTCGAATCCGTCGGCCACGAGGTCCTGGTAGTCTCCCCCGAACGCTTCGCCTCGATGCCATGCCCGACCTACCCCGAGATCCGCCTCGCCTTCGCGCGCTCGGGCGCCGTCGGCCGCATGCTTGCCGCGTTCGGCGCCGACGCGATCCATCTCGCCACCGAAGGGCCGGTCTGTCTCGCCGCCCGCAACTGGTGTCTGGCCCGCGCGCTCCCGTTCACCAGCGCCTACCACACGCAGTTCCCCGACTATATCGCTGCCCGCACCGGCGCGAACCCGGACTGGATCTGGCGCTACATCCGCTGGTTCCACCGCCCAGCCCAGTCGATCTTGGTCTCCACGCCGTCGGTCGCGGCAACGCTCGCAACCCAAGGCCTGCATCAGGTCCGAGAATGGGGCAGGGGCGTCGACTTCGCGCAGTTCGGCCTCGACGGCGCGCGCGATCCCGAGATCGCAGCGCTGCCCGGCCCGATCCTCCTCTATGTCGGGCGCGTCGCGGTCGAGAAGAACATCGAGGCGTTCCTGTCCTCCGCGCATCCCGGCACCAAGGTCGTCGTCGGCGACGGTCCGGCTCGCGCGACTCTAGCCCGCCGCTTCCCACAAGCGTCTTCCTCGGCCAGCGTTCCGGCCTCGACCTAGCCGCCGCGTACCGCACCGCCGACGTCCTCGTCTTCCCGAGCCGCACCGACACGTTCGGCCTCGTCATGATCGAAGCGCTCGCCTGCGGTACTCCCGTCGCGGCGTACCCGGTCACCGGGCCGATCGACGTGCTCGACGACCGTGTCGGCGCGATGCACGAGGACCTCGACACCGCGATCGCCACCGCGCTCACCCGCGACAGCGTCACCTGCGCCGCCTATGCCGCGCGCTACAGCTGGCCCGCCAGCGCCCGCCAGTTCCTCCACGCGCTCGTCCCCCTCGAAGGAAAGCTCATGGCCGCCTGAGCTTGTTCGCTTGCCTGTTGCCCCCGCGCGCACTAAGTCTCTCTCATGTCAGGCCGCTCCGAAAGGGGCGGCCCTTTCTATTTTTACGGAGTTTCCGCCGTGGCCCAGCCGCTCATGCCCCACGCGACCGCCGCCTGGATGGTCGACAATACCGCGCTCAGCTTCGAGCAGATCGCGGACTTCTGCGGTCTGCACATCCTCGAGATCCAGGCGATCGCCGACGACACCACCTCGACCAAGCTGACCGGCCGCGATCCCGTGCGCGCGCATGAGGTTACGCAGGAAGAGATCGACAAGGGTGCCGCCGATCCCGATTACCAGCTCAAGATGATCAAGGGCCCCGAGCAGGTCCGCCGCACCAAGGGCCCGCGCTACACGCCGGTCTCGAAGCGCCAGGACAAGCCCGACGGCATCTCGTGGATCATCCGCAACCACCCGGAGATCACCGACGGCGCGATCTCGCTGCTGATCGGCACGACGCGCACGACGATCGCCGCGATCCGCGACCGCAGCCACTGGAACATCGCTAACATCACCCCGAAGGACCCCGTCACGCTCGGCCTGACGTCGCAGCGCGAGCTCGATGCGGCAGTGGCGAAGGCGGCGAAGGCAGCGGGCATGGAAGCCCCGACCGACACGCGCCTCGAAGGCGACCGCGAGGTATTGCTCCAGCAGCTCCGCGCCGAGCGCACCCAGGCGGCCGCGGACGCCCAGTTCGTGGCAGACGGTGGCGTGTTGCCCGTCAAGCCGCTGTTCGACGACCCCTTCAAGCGCTGACCGCACTTCCCCTCCCGCAAGCGGGAGGGGGCAGGGGGGCGGCCCCGTGTTCTCCGCATACGTACGGCTAGCGAGATTAGCCGACGCACAAGGCGGCGGCAGTGATGTCGAACAGTCCGCGCCTCCATGTTCTCCCGCGAAGGCGGGAGCCCAGTCTGGGTCCCCGCCTTCGCGGGGAAACAAGCTTCCTTCGTCTGAATTTGAGACGTGCCGTCCCCGGCCGGATGACGGAGAGCGTGCGAATCCGTTAATCCAACACAATCCTCCCCCGCCAGGGGGAGGGGGCTGGCACTCGCCAGACGGAGGGGGAGGCAAGCGCCAACCCTTGTTCCGTGTCCTCCCCCTCCGTCACCTACGGTGCCACCTCCCCCTGGCGGGGGAGGATCGAGAGAGGCGTCAGCTGCCAAGCAGCACTATCTCCCGCCACACCCAGTTGCTAACCGCAACGGATGGCAACCGCACCCGACACCGATTTCGCGCCGACCAGCCACAAAGGGCTGACCTACCCGTTTGGTGGCGCAGAACCTGAAGTAGGCGGCACGATGCAGGTCGCCCCCGGCATAGACTGGGTCCGCCTCCACATCCCCGGCCCCTTGCGCCACGTAAATTGCTGGCTCCTCGCGGACACCGACGGCGAAGCGCTGATCGACACCGGCATGAACACCGTCGAGGCTCGCAACGCTTGGAAAGCCATCTTCAGCGGCCCCAAAGTCAACACCCGCATCACCAAGATGATCGGCACCCACTTCCACCCAGACCATATCGGCCTGGCAGGCTGGATGTGCGACCACCACGCCGCCCCCCTGATCATGACCCGAGCCGAATGGCTGACCGCGCGCATGCTCGCCGCCGACGCCCGGGACTCCGTTCCGCACGAAATGCTCGCCTTCTGGCGCGGCGCAGGCTGGGCCCTAGAACAGATCGACCACGCGACCGCCAAGGGCTGGGCCGGCTTCCGGAAGATCATCACGCCGCTTCCGCTCAGCTACACCCGCATCGAAGACGGCGACACGCTCACCATCGGCACGCGCGACTGGCGGATCGTCACCGGCTCCGGCCACTCCCCCGAACACGCGTGCCTGTACGACGAAGCCGGCGGCATCCTCATCGCCGGCGATCAGGTCCTTCCCCGCATCAGCCCCAACGTCTCGCTCGGCGTCACCGAACCGGGCGCCGATCCGCTGGGCGAATGGTTCGCCTCGATCGCCAAGCTCAAGACGCTGCCCGCCGACCTGCTCGTCCTCCCAGGCCACGGCGACCCGTTCACCGGCCTTCACACCCGCCTCGACGCGATGGACCGCGAACACCGCGAACGACTCGACGAACTCGCCGTCTTCCTCGCCGAACCCCGCCGCGCCGTCGACTGTTTCGGCCGCCTGTTCCGCCGCGCGATCGGCCCCGACGTGCTCGGCATGGCGACCGGCGAAGCCCTGGCGCATCTCCGCCGCCTCGAAGTCGAGGGCCGCGCGACCCGCGACACGCAAGATGGCGTATGGTGGTGGCGCGCGGCCTGAGTTAGCATGCAGCCAAATTCAAGAGGATAGGCCCATGTGCGACGAGCATACCGCAGACGATAACGAAGCCTATCTGGCCGGCGTCTCGCGTCGCCGGTTCGGCGTGATGACCGGCGCGATGGGGCTGACGATGTTGCTCCCCGCGCCCGCGAATGCCGCCGTCATCAAGGGCCGCGACGTCTCGATCACCACGCCCGACGGCAAGGCCGACGCCTATTTCGTCGCGCCCGCGACCGGCAAGCATCCCGGCGTGCTGGTCTGGCCCGACATCATGGGCCTACGCCCCGCCTTCCGCCAGATGGCCGACCGCCTCGCGCAATCGGGCTATGCGGTGCTCGTCGTCAACCAGTTCTACCGCTCGACCAAGGCGCCATTCCTGAAGCCCGGCGAATCCTACGACCAACCCGAAGTCAAAAGCCGCATCGCCCCATTCCGGGAAGCCCTCACGTCCGAAGGGACGGTTCGCGACGCGAAAGCCTTTACCGCCTTCCTCGACGCGCAACCGCAGGTCGATCGCAAGCGTGGCATGGCCACCACCGGCTATTGCATGGGCGGCCCGATGGTCATGCGCACCGCTGCAGCCGTGGCGAACCGCATCCGCGCAGGCGCGACCTTCCACGGCGGCGGCTTCGTCACCGACAAGCCCGACAGCCCACACCTCCTGATCCCGCAGATGAAGGCGCAATACCTCATCGCGATCGCCGCCAATGACGACGCGCGGTCGCCGACCGAGAAGGACACGCTCCGCACCGCGTTTGCCGCGGCGAAACTCCCAGCCGAGATCGAGGTGTACGCTGGCACCATGCACGGCTGGTGCCCGCCCGACTCGAAGGTCTACAATCCTGTCCAGGCGGATAAGGCCTGGGCCCGCATGTTGGCGTTGTTCGACAAAGCGCTGGTGTAAGGGCGCGGGGGCATAATTGTAGGCCCCGCTCTCTTGTTCTCCCGCGAAGGCGGGAGCCCAGTCTGGATCACCGCTTTCGCGGGGAAACATTCTGCACGGCCTTGACCGCCCCCCTGCTCCATGAGACCATCGTTCACGATCCGTTCTCAAGGAGAGTCGCGTGGCCCTGACCTTATACACCAACCCGATGTCGCGCGGTCGCATCGCGCGCTGGATGCTCCAAGAGGTCGGCGCCGAGTACGAGACCGTCGTCCTCGACTACGACAAATCGATGAAGGCCGAGGCGTATCGCGCGATCAACCCGATGGCCAAGGTCCCCGCGCTCGTCCACAACGGCAAGACCATCACTGAATGCGCCGCGATCTGCGCCTATCTCGCCGAAGCATTCCCCGAAGCCAGCCTCGCGCCACGCGATGACGAACGCGCCGACTATTATCGCTGGCTGTTCTACGCAGCCGGCCCCGTCGAAGCGGCCGTCGGTAATCGCGCACTCGGTGTAGTGCCGGATGCCGCGCAACAGCGGATGATCGGCTATGGCAGCCTCGACCGCGTCATCGACGTACTCGAACAGGCAGTTGCCGCGCACCCGTACATCGCCGGCGACCGCGTCACCGCCGCCGACGTCTATGTCGGATCCCAAGTGATCTGGGGCATGCAGTTCGGGTGGCTGCCCAAGCGACCGACGTTCACCGACTATGCCGCCCGTTTGATCGAGCGTCCAGCGTATAAGCGGGCTGGAGATCTGGACGACGCCCTGATCGCTGCCGCAGCCTAGGGTCGACCGACGGCGTGCGACCAGCCACTCAACCCGTCATCCTGACGAAAGTCAGGATCCAGAGCCACAGGCGCTAACTTTTGGTATCCTGGGTCCTGACTTTCGTCAGGATGACACTGCTATTGGCCCGCCCGGGGCGTGTTGCAATTGGATTCCCGACAGAACCGATTGCGTATTGCGTATTGCGTATTGCGTATTGCGAGTTCGAAGGTTGCAAACTCGTTCCACCACCGGGATTAGCCCGGCCATGATCCGACAGGCCCCGTACCTGCGGACCAACAGCATCGCTACCGCCCCCTTGTTCTCCCGCAAGGCGGGAGCCCAGACTGGGTCCCCGCCTTCGCGGGGAAACACGCTTGCAGCCCAGGCCGCGTGACCGCCGTCGTGCCGAAAAGGCTATCGGCCAGCTAATACCGTCTATCGACTCCGGTTCTGGCAGGCAGGAACCACTCCCGACGACGTGGCACCGATCGTCGATCGAAACCCAATCGAGCCGGCCTCGGCCAGGCAACGCCCACCACGACCCAGATCAGCCAAAGATCTCGGCGTCAGTCGCCAAGCGTCAATCAGCGCACGCCGACTCTCGAATTCCGATCAGGCCGCCCACTTCGCCAGCCAGTCGGCCAAGGCCTGAGGCCCCATCGACCGAGCATCAGCCAGTTCGGTCTCATGCCCGGCATTCAACAGCTTGTTGGTCCGCGGATCGACAATCAGAACCGCCGGTACGCCCTTCAGGCGGCCCTTGATCCCGTAGCCCGCCGCAATCTGCCCGTTCTTGTCGAAGCGGCCGACGTCGACCGTCACCACCACGAACTTGCTGTCCACGAACCGCTTCATCTCCGGCAGGTCGATCGTCCCCGCGAGCAGACGGCAGTCGAGGCACCAGTTGCCGCCGAGATCGATCAACAACCGCTTGTGCGTCTTCAGCGCGCGCGCCCTCGCCGCCGCAACCTGTGCATTGGCGTTCGCCGACTCGTTATACGGCAGCGGCAACGGCTGTGGCAATTTGTCGAAGCTCGTCGTGTTGACGTGCGGTGCCACGACTTTCGCGCGTGGCGCGGCGGGGGCGGCCACTGCGGTTGCGAGCAAGGCAAGCGCGGCGATACGGCGCATCGACATCATTCATATCCTCCGATCACGGCATTCAGGAAACTCGGGAATGGCCCGTTCCAGCCATCCGCCGGCGTATCGGCGACCGGTTGGCGGCGACCACCGGTTGGATCCGCAGGAATGCGCTCCGTCCGTGGGGGTTCGACCTTTGCCACTTCCGAACGAACAGCTTGCGAGCCAACCGGTTCCGACCGCACCGGCTCCGCCTGCACCGGCTCAGACCGAACAGGCGCTGTGCGAACCGGTTCGACATACGCGGGTTCGACATACACGGGTTCGACCCGGGTGGGCTCCGCAACGCGCGGCTTGACCGCAGGCACGGGCTCGTCGATCGGCGTCCGCTCCCAGCGCGGCCGCTTCGCCACCACTGGCTCGACCGCAGCCAACACCTCGGCGATGACCGCTGGCGCAACCGTGTCCTCGCGCGGAACGCGACGCGTCCGCGACCGCTCGCGGCCAGTGTCCACCGCAGCAGCATCCGGCGCGACATCCTCCGAACGCCCGCTACGACGGTTCCGCGACCGATCACGACGCGGCGCGACCTCGTCGTCCTCCGCCACGGCAGCGACCGGTGCGGTCTTCGGCTCGGCAACCTTCAACCGCTCGATCGTCTGCCCGGTAAGCTTTTCGATATTGGCGATATTCTCGGCATCATCCGGCGCGACGAACGTGTACGCCGTCCCCGTCGCCCCGGCGCGACCGGTGCGGCCGATCCGGTGGACATAGTCGTCCGGATGCCAAGGCGCGTCATAGTTGAACACCGTCGACACGCCCTTGATGTCGAGCCCGCGCGCCGCCACGTCGGACGCCACGAGGATCGTCACGGCGCCGGTCTTGAACAGCTCGAGCTCGGCCAGACGCTGCGGCTGTTCCATGTCGCCGTGGATCTCGCCCGACTTGTAGCCCGCCTGCTTCAGCACCTTGTTGAGGTCGCGGACCGTCGTCTTGCGGTTGCAGAAGATGATCGCGTTGGTCACCTCCTCCTGCGCGAGGATGCGGCGCAGCGTATCGCGCTTGGCGGTCTGGCTCGGTACCGGCACCAGATACTGCTTGATGTTGAGGTTGGTCGACGCCGGGCGCGATACCTCGATCGTCTTGGGATTGGTCAGGAACTTGTCCGCCAGCTTCTTGATCGGCGGCGGCATCGTCGCCGAGAACAGCAAAGTCTGGCGCTGTTTCGGCAGCTTGGTGCAGATTTCCTCGATGTCGGGGATGAAGCCCATGTCGAGCATCCGGTCCGCCTCGTCGATCACCAGCAGCGAACAGCCGTTTAGCATGATCTTGCCGCGCCCGAACAGGTCCATGAGCCGGCCCGGCGTCGCGATCAGGACGTCGACGCCCTTTTCGAGCGCGGCGAGCTGGTCGCCCATCGATACGCCGCCGATCAGCAGCGCCATCGAAAGGTTCGAATTGACGCCGTATTTCTCGAAATTCTCCGCCACCTGCGCCGCGAGTTCGCGCGTCGGCTCGAGGATTAGCGAGCGCGGCATCCGCGCGCGGCTGCGGCCATGCGCGAGGATGTCGATCATCGGCAGCACGAACGACGCGGTCTTGCCGGTCCCCGTCTGGGCGATGCCGATGATGTCGCGCATCATCAGCACGGACGGGATCGCACCGGCCTGGATCGGGGTCGGCTCGGTGTAGCCGGAGTCGGTGACTGCCTTGAGCAGTTCGTCGGAGAGGCCGAGATCGGCAAAACTCATGCAAATGTCCGGTAAATGGAGGGTGAAATGCACTGCCCTCAAGCGTTCCGGCGCTCGCCGATTTGGCGACAAATGTCAAGGAAACGCGGTGAATGGAGGGTGGGGAGGGGGTCTTGGCGGAAAAATACCAATTACCCGTAGCGTCCGCATACTCTGAACGATGTGCTGGTGCATCTATTCACCAGATGCACCACCCCGGCGGAGGCCGGGGCCCAGTTGGAAAGGTCGCGGCAACGAACGGCAACGCAGAGTTGGCAACGTCACCCAACTGGACCCCGGCCTTCGCCGGGGAGGTGCTTATCGGATTGGGGGGCTCAGGGAGTCTGGATAGAATTAGGCGAACAGGCAGTCGACGCGCGCCGAAGCAACCGGCCTATTTCTTCTTCGCCCGCAAACTCTTGAACCCTTCGATCTCGCAGCGTGCACCGGATCGCATCCGGATCGCATCGCGGTCCTTGCAGATCATCCCGTCCAGGCCCGGCCTCAAATAAAACCCCGAATAATAATCGAGCGGCTTGCAGTCGCCGTCCAGCCGGGCGCGCAGCCGCGTGGTGTCATCCATCACCAGGTCGACCGCGCCGTCCTTGTTGAGCATCGCGCCGGCGATCTCGTCGACGGCGATGCATTTGGGGCCCTTATGCTCCTTCCACTCGGTCGGCGGCGCGTAGGTACGAACGGGGGCTCGGCTCATCCGCGGCACACGGATGATGATGCGTTCGTGGATCGAGACCTGCGCGATCTGCATGCCATAAAGCTCGAATCCCGAAGACTGCCCGGACGACGGTACATCGCGCAATGCCACAGCAAAGGGGCTCGCGAGCGCGAGCAGGGTGGCGGGTATCGCGGGGTGAATCATGGTGTCTGGATCATGCTGACGTAATCGTTAGCGCCTATCGTTGAACGCGCGATGAATTTTGTCTAGCGCCTCGTGGATGGCCGAAATTCAGTCAGCAATCCTGACGCCTTCGCAGGCGGCAATGCTCGAATCGCTCTCCTCGTGGCTCGACGCGAAGGCGATCGTTACCGACCCCGCCGATATCGATCCCTGGCTGCACGATTGGCGCGGCCGCTTCCACGGCGTCGCGCCCGCGTTGCTCGCACCGGCCTCGACCACCGAAGTCGCGCTGATCGTCGCGGCGGCTGCCGAGCACCGCGTGCCGCTGGTCGCGCAAGGCGGCAACACCTCGATGGTCGGCGGCGCGACCGCCCCCACCGACGGCAGCGCGCTGATCCTGTCGCTGCGTCGCCTGAACCGCATCCGCAGCCTCGACACCGACGCCGGGCTCGCGATCGCCGAGGCCGGCGTGATCCTCGCCGACCTCGACGGCGCCGCGCAAGGGCAGGGGTGGCGCTTCCCGCTGACGCTCGGCGCGCGCGGCACGGCGACGATCGGCGGGCTCGTCTCGACCAACGCCGGTGGCACGCAGGTGCTCAAGTTCGGCACGATGCGCGGCCTCGTCGCAGGCGTCGAGGCGGTGCTCGCTGACGGGACGATCTACGACGGCCTGTCCGCGCTCAAGAAGGACAATCGCGGCTACGACCTTGACCAGCTCTTCATCGGCGCGGAAGGCACGCTGGCGATCGTCACCGCCGCCACATTGCGTCTCGCCCCGGCGATCGCAGCGCGCGGCACCGCTTGGGTCGGCATCGGCTCGCCCCAGGCGGCACTCAAACTCCTGCGCACGATGCAGGCGAAGACCGACGCGATCGAGAGCTTCGAGATCCTTCCCGCAGAATCGCTCGACGCCGCCATCGCGCACCTCCCGAACGCCCGCTCGCCGCTCGCCGGCCGCCACCCCTGGCACCTCCTGATCGAGGCGACATCGGCCACCACCGAAGGCGAATCTCCGACCGCGCTCCTCGAACGCCTGCTCGGCAAAGCGCTCGAAGACGGCGCGCTCGAAGACGCGACGATCGCCACCAGCGAAGCCCAGTCAGAAGCGTTCTGGCTACTCCGCGACTCGCTCTCCGCCGCCGAACGCGCGCTCGGCCCCGCAACGCAGCACGACATTTCGATCCCGGTCGAGACGATGCCGCGCTTCATGATCGAGGCGGCGGCGGCGTGCGACGCGCGCTTCCCCGGCACGCACGCCAGCGGCTTCGGCCATCTCGGCGACGGCAACGTCCATTTCCACGTCCGCGCCGCGCCCGGCACCGACCCTTCGCACTGGTATGCCGAGGACGCGCCGGTCGTCACCCGCTTCGTCGGCGACCTCGTCGTTGCGGCCGGCGGCTCGATTTCGGCGGAGCACGGCATCGGCCAGATGAAGCGCGACGAACTCGAACGCCTCTCGTCGCCCGCGCGCATGACTGCACTGAGGGCGATCAAGTCCGCGCTCGATCCGCTCGGCATCCTGAACCCCGGCAAGCTCGTCACACTTGCACGCCCGCCCGGCGCACCATAGAGCCTCGCCCCAATCGGTGGCATGAGCCACCGGCATTTCGACCGACCGATCCGGAGAGTAACATGGCCAGCACCGCCCAGCTTCCGCTTTTCTATAATGGCCTTGAGCCACTCTCGAGCGACACGCACGCCAACTACAAGGTCCGCCCGCAGGACAGCGCGCCGTTCCTGGTCGGCCAGCACGCGATCCCGATCACCGTCGACGAGTTTCCGCTGGTTCAGCGCCACATGCCGATCGTCTTCTCGGTCGGTGACGACGCGATCCCGCTCGCGCTGATGGGCCTGAACGAGGGCGTCAACGTGTTCGTCGGCGAAGACGGCAAGCTGACCGAGAACACGTTCTACGTGCCCGCCTATGTCCGCCGCTACCCGTACATGCTCGCCCGCCTGCACCCCGATGCGCAGGAGCTGTCGCTCTGCTTCGACCCGACTTCGCAGGCGATCGGTGATTTCGAGGACGGCGATGCGCTGTTCGAGAATGGCCAGCCGACCGAGCTGACCAAGAACATCCTCGGCTTCAACGAGTCGTTCGAACAGGCCGGCGCGCGCACGCAGAACTTCATGAACGAGCTGCGCGAGCTCGATCTGCTGATGGACGGCGAAGTCACGATCCAGCCCGACGGCGCCGACCAGCCGTTCGTCTATCGCGGCTTCCAGATGATCAACGAGGAAAAGCTGATCGACCTGCGCGGCGATGCGCTGCGCAAGATGAGCAAGTCGGGCATGCTCCCGCTGCTCTACGCACACCTGTTCTCGCTGTCGCTAATGCGCGACATCTTCGCGCGCCAGGCGCAGCTCGGCATGACCCCGCAGCAGCAGATGCCCGCCCCGGCGCAGTTCAACGTCTGATAGCGAAGCCGGGAGGCCGCGAAAATTATTTGGGGTGCGGTGCAGCAGGGGTTGAACCAAAACGGCGCTCACCCATTTAGGTCCTGTACGGCATCGTGTCCCCCCCTTTCGCGGCGCCGTACGGGACGCTTCTAGCGTCCCTCCTCCCTGAACCTAGGCCACTCCGTGCGATACGCACGGGGTGGTTTTTTTTGGCCTCCGCGATGCGCCGGGCCCGTCCGCTCCTCCCACCCGTTGCGTGCCCGTGGAATTATTCGAAAGCCTCGACGTCATCCTGCTCGCCGCGCTGGTCCTGCTGGTCCTCGCGCGCAAGCTGAACGTGCCGTATCCTACTTTGCTGGCGGTGGCCGGGATCGCCTTTGCGGCGTTGCCATTCGCGCCGAAAATCACGGTCGAGCCGCACCTGGCGCTGGCCTTGTTCATCGCACCCGCGCTGCTCCACGCCGCATATCACACGAGCCCGCGCGCCTTGCGGCGACACTGGTTCCCACTGCTGAGCCTCGCCGTGTTCGCGGTACTCGTCACCGCCGCGGCGGTTGCATTGGTCGGCGTGACGCTCGGCGGACTGCCGCTTGCCGCCGCGTTCGCGCTGGGCGCGATCGTCGCACCGCCCGATGCCGCCGCTTCGGAAGCGGTGCTGGGCGAAGTCGGCATCCCGCGCCGCGGCCTGTTGCTGCTGCAGGGCGAGAGCCTTCTCAACGACGCGACGGCGCTGTTGTTGTTCGGGCTCGCGGTGGCCTTCGCGACGCATTCCGACACGCCGGTGACGCCACTCGCGCTCGCCGCGGCGGTGCCGGGCGGGATCGTCCTCGGCGTCATCGCCTCGTGGCTGTATCTCCGCGTGACGCCGCTGTTCGCGCGGACGCTCGGTGCTAGCCTAGCTGATTTCGCGGTGACGTTCGGGATCTGGCTGCTCGCCGAGCGGCTGCATATCTCGCCGGTACTCGCGGTCGTCACGTTCGGAATGATCGTGTCGCAGCGCCGCCCGATCGGCCAGCCTGCGCGCGACCGGTTGCAGGGGGCGGCAGTGTGGTCGGCGGCGGTGCTTGTCCTCAACATCATCGCGTTCGCGCTGATGGGGCTGCAATCGCGCGACGTGCTGGTCGGTCTTCCCGCCGCCGAGCGCTGGCCCGCGATCGGGTTCGCCGCCGCGGTGCTGGCGACCGTGCTCGTTACGCGTATCGCGTGGGTGTTCTTCGTGCGGTTCGTCGAGGGCGTGATCGCCAACCGCTACGCACCGTCGTGGCTGCCCAAGCCGCCCCCCTGGAATGCGTCGATCATCCTGTCTTGGTCGGGCATGCGGGGTTTGCTGACGCTCGCGACCGCGTTCGCGCTGCCACGATCCGTGCCGGGCCGCGACCTGATAGTTCTCGCGGCGTTCGCCGTCGTGATCGGCACGCTCGTGCTGCAAGGGCTCACGCTGGGCCCATTGATCCGCCGTCTAGATCTCGGCGAGGATACCGGGCTGGCCGACGAGATCGCCCCAGCGCGCAAGCGGTTGATCGATGCAGGGCTCGCGGTGCTGCCGGCGCGCGAAGGAAAGGCGGCGGACGCGTTGCGCTTTCGCTATGGCGCGGCAGGCAAGGTCACCGCAGAGGCGGACGATCCGCAGGCGACCTCGGAATTCGACGAACTCCACCTCGAGATGATCGCCTGCCAGCGCGTCGTGCTCCACGAAATGCGCGACAAGGGCGAGGTGGCCGAGGACGTCTATCGCCGCCTTCAGGAGGAACTCGACTGGGCGGAGGTCGACGCGCGTGCGTTCGGGGACAACATCCTCACGGCGACCTGAGGGCGTGCGGGGAACATCGGCACACGCTATGCGGTTTGAAGGAACCACCGCAGAAAGGGTCGATGCATGTCCGAGGCGAATTCGTGAGCAAGTCCGTGAAGCCCGCACCGCCGACGACGCTCGTGATCTTCGGTGCCTTCGGTGACCTGACCCGCCGTCTGCTGATGCCGGCACTGATCAACATGACTCGACTGGGGCTTGTCGGTAACGATTTCCACGTGCTCGGTGTCGGTATCGACGAAGGAAACGACCAGTCGTTGCGCGAGGCGCTTGGCACTTTCGATGCGAAGGGCGGCGAGGGCAATGGCGAGAAGGGCGACGCCTGGGCGCGGCTCAAGGACCGGGTTGGTTATCTCCAGGGCGATTTCACCAAGGACGACGTCTTCGAGCAACTCAAGGCCCGGGTGAACGGCAACGTGGCGTTCTACTTCGCGGTGCCCGCCAAGTTCTTCGGCACGATCGTCGACAAGCTCGCCGACCACGGCCTGATGGCGGAGACGCCGCATGGCTTTCGCCGGATCGCGATCGAAAAGCCGTTCGGCCACGACCTCGCCTCCGCCCGCGATCTCAACGCACGCATCCTCGCCCGCGTGTCCGAGGCGCAAATCTACCGGATCGATCATTTCCTCGGCAAGGAAACCGTCCAGAACATCATGACCGCGCGGTTCGCGAACATGATGATCGAGCGCGTCTGGAATTCGGACTGCATTGCGCACGTCCAGATCACCGCCGCCGAGACGGTCGACGTCGGCACCCGCGGCAAGTTCTACGACGGCACCGGCGCGCTGCGCGATATGGTCCCCAACCACCTGTTCCAGCTGCTCGCGATGGTCGCGATGGAGCCCCCCGCGAGCTTCGATGCCGAGGCGATCCGCAACGAAAAGGGCAAGGTGCTCAAAGCCGTCCGCGTCTATTCGCCCGGCAAGGCGAAGCGCAACGGCGTCCGTGGGCAGTATACCGCTGGCAAGGTGAAGGGGGTGGATGTCCCCGCTTACGCCGCCTCGCCCGACGTCGCGCCGGACAGCAAGACGGAAACCTATGTCGCGCTGAAGCTGATGGTCGACACGTGGCGCTGGGCGGGCGTGCCGTTCTACCTGCGCACCGGCAAGGCGATGACGTGCCGCGATACCGAGATCGCGATCACCTTCAAGCCGGTCCCGTTCGCGTCGTTCCCCGGTGCCGCCGCCGACATGCTGCCGTCCAACCGGCTCATCATCCAGATCCAGCCCGACGAAGGGCTGAGCATGGACATCAACATCAAGCGCCCCGGCCTCGAAGTGGCGACCGCGCCGATTGCGCTCGATTTCCGGTATGCCGACGAATTCGATATCGGTCACCTGACCGGGTATGAGTCGCTGATCTATGACCTGTTCGTCGGCGACCAGACGCTGTTCCAACGGGCGGACGCGATCGAGGCGGGCTGGGCTGCGGTGCAACCGTTCCTCGACCTCTGGGCGCATGACGCCGGCATGCCCGAACCCTACGAGGCAGGTACGCTGGGCCCTGCCGCAGCGGATGCCCTCCTCGCGCACGACGACCACAGCTGGCACGAACTCGCCCCCGCGGGCCAAACCGTGCCCTAACTTTCACCCCTCCCTGAAAGGGAGGGGCAGGGGGGTGGGTAGGCCGCTTGGGACGGACGACGTCCGCCAACGGGCCGACCCACCCCCAACCCCTCCCTTTCAGGGAGGGGAGCAGGGTCAAACCCGCTCGGTCAGCTCGATCTCGCCCTCGACCTCCATCTCGTCTTCGTCGCCCATTTCGTCCATGTCAGGCATCGTGAAGTCCGCCTTCCAGTCATACACTTTCTCGACCCCGCCCTGCACCCAGACGCGGACCGCGCCCGACGTGATCTCGCCGCCCATCGCGCCGACGAAATCCGCCACCAGCGAATCCGCCGCATCCTCGTGATCGGTCGCGCCGGGAATCGTCGCGGCGGTCATTTCCTCATCGAGTTCGATGATCTGCGCCCAATATTGCTTCGCCATGTGTCGCTCCTGCGTAGATGAAAGGCCGTCAGTCGGCGGTAATGATGGGATGATCCTCGCGCAGCCGGTCCGCCAGCCGCTCGACCGCGTCGACCTCGCTCGCGCTGCCCGACGGGGTCACCGCCCAGTTGCAATGCGCGTGCGTCGCGAGGCTGTAGACCTTCACGTCGCCGACGATCAGCCGCCACCGCCGCCGATCGCCGCTATTGTACCGGACGAGGTTGGTGACGAACAGGCTCTGGAGATCCGATGCGGTCATCCGCGCCCCATAGCGACAATCGCCCGCCCGCCGCCACCGCAAACGGGCCAGCGATGGTCACGACTAGTCTAGCAACAAACGGCGAACGCTACGAACCGATCGCGATCGACGCCGTCACGCCCGGATCGTCTCGCAGCCGCAGGAACAGCGTCCCGCCGACCGGCTTCGGCACCGCGAGCGAAGCCCCGGTGAACCCGTCCGGCACGCGAACCGCGTCGGCAAACCCAGCATTCGCCGCGATCGACTCGATCAGGAACAGGTCGGTCCCGGTCAGCGTACAAGTCTCCTTGCACGCGACCCCCGCCAATGCCGGCGTCCGCACCAGCGTCGTGAGCGGGACCCAATCCCCCGCAACGCCGCCTTGCACCAGTCGCCATTTGAGCGGCCCATGCGTGGAAACCCCGAGTGCCTTGCCCGGCTCCACCGACACTACAGCGATCCGGTCGTCCTGCACCGTCAGCCCGCGCCCCGACGTGACACTGGTCGTCATCGCGCCGTCCGCCGTCGTGATCTCGACACTGTCGCTCGCAGAAAACCGCGTTCCTTCCGCGCGCAGCGAGAAGGTCAGGCGGGCATCCTGCGCCATCGCGGTATCCCCGGCCAGCACGACCGGCAGGCCAGGGGAGGGGGGCGCCACGACACTCTTGGCGATCAGCGTCCCCTTCGGCCGCGCCGCCGCGACGACGAACTTCACCGACCGCTTCCGGCCATCGGTCAGCGTCACGAGCGCCGTCTTCGCCTGGCCAGCAGCGAACGTCGGCACCGTACCCGCCGCCAGTGCCAGCCGATCCGCCTTGTCCGCCCGCACGACGTCACCCGGCTTGAACGCGACCCCGTCGATCGTCATCGACGCCACCAGATCTAGCCGCGTCCCACTCAGCGTCCCCGACGCATCGCCGGCATACAGCGTCAGACCGTCGATCCGCCCTGCTTCGGCGAGCGCGGTCAGCGCGATCTTGTCCGGCGCCTCGACCCCGTATTGCTTCACGAGGAGCGACAATTTTCCCGGCGCGGCTTTGGCCAACGGCAAGGTCAGCCCGATGCGCTCGCCGGTCGACGTCCACGCGAGCGGCACGTCGCCCGCCGCACCAACCAATGTCACCGACTCCACGCAACTTGGCGTCGGCCCCGCCAGCGAGACCGCATTGTCACGCCCGACCACGAGACTCTCGGGGTCGGTATCGACCATCTGCCACCCACCGGCGCGCGGCACCTGCAACCGAAACCGCGGTCCATCGAACGGCGTGAAGCCCCAGCGGCCGTGCAACGTCGCATCGGTCACGCTGCTCAACCCCGCGGTCCGCATCCCGACCTGATCGAGCACATAGCCGCCACGCTCCGCATCCGCCTGCACGGGAAGCTCGACCACGCCACCCTGCGGCGTCGTCACCCGCAAGCTCATGTCGTGCGCGAACTTGGTCGCGTAGATCAGCGGTGCGCCCTCGACCGGCAGCACCAGATCGGGCTTGGCCGCACAGACCAGCCGGTCCGCTTCCGCGCGTCGCATCGTCGGCGTCTGCGGCGGACCCGTCTCGATCACCGGCATCGCCACGACCATCACCGACTTGGGGCTGGCAAACGACGGCGCCGCGTTCAGCAGCAGTGCCAGCTGATCGTCATGCGCCCGCGCCAGTGCCGGAATATACCGGAACTGCGTCGTCTGGAACGCGCCGAAGATCTTCGCCAGATCGCGGACCACGCCGATATACGGGCTGTAATAGCCAAGCCCGCCCTCCGGCGTCGCGCTCAGTTGCAGCGCCAGATCGGTCGGCGCACCCACCAGAGTATCCGCCAGCGTCGAACTCTGCCCATCCGCCAGCACCAGCGAATCGCGGCTCTGCGTCAGGCAGGACGCTTGCAGGTCCGCCGCGAGATCGAGGCACTCCGCCTTCAGCTTGATCGCGAGACTTCGCGACAACAGCGGCGACACCGCCTCGATCCGCTCCGGCCGCGTCCGCTCCAGCGCGTGAATCCCGTCGAGAAACGCATCGAGCCGCGCGCGATCCAGCGACGCCTGGTCGAGATCCTGCACCGCGCGCACGAACGCCCCCGGCTGCTTGCGCACTGCCGACACGACAGCATCGAACCCGCCGCTCTCCGGCACCAGGAACACCACCAGTTGCCGCGCGACCTCCGGTACCGTCAACGCCAGCGTGTTCTTCTTCGCCTTCCACGTCTCGGCCTTGAAGAACCACGACTTCGGTGGCGGCTCGGTCGCACCGCGCAGGAACGCCGCGACCAGCAGATAGCGCGCGCCGTCGTCCTTCTTGCCGACGACCAGGTCCGCCGCGATCGACACGCGGTCCCCGGTCGCGAGTCTCGGCACCTGCGCGATCGGCAACGTCGTCGTCCCATGCGTCACCCCGACGCGCAGGCTGGGCCCGGTCAGGTCGAACGGCGCCGGATCGGCGCGCGCAGCGAGGGGCACCAGCGCAGCAGCCAGCGCGCAGAACGGAAGAAATCGAAGCATCATCACGGGCGATCTCGTCGTCGGAAGCATCACAGATGGCCTGTACCGGTGTCGACAATAGGGCAAGATGCGGCACTTGCCCGATCGCCCGCCGTACCGCACACAGCGCGTAACACGGGGAAGGGGACATACATGATCGCGCGCATTCTCATCGCGACGCTACTCGCGACGACCGCCGCCAATGGCGATGCGAAGACCGTCGTCGTCACCGCAGCGCACATGATCGACGTCCTTGCCGGCAAGCGCGTCGACAATCCGCAGGTGACGATCGTCGACGGCCGTATCACCGCGGTCGGACGCAAAGGCGATGCCGTGCCCGCCGGGGCCGAACGCGTCGATCTGGGCGAGCGGACGCTGCTCCCCGGCCTGATCGACATGCACGTCCATCTGACCAGCGACCCGACGCTCAGCGGCTATCGTCAGCTCGAATTCACCGACAATTTCTGGACCGTCGTCGGCGTCGCCAATGCCCGGAAGACGCTCGATGCGGGCTTCACCACCGTCCGCAATGTCGGCTCGGCCAATTACGACGACGTCGCGCTGAAGCAGGGCATCGAGCGCGGCTATGTTCCCGGCCCCCGCATCGTCCCCGCCACCTACGCGCTCGGCGCCACCGGCGGCCACTGCGACGCGACCGAGTTCCCGCCCTCGATCCAGGTGCCGCACCCGCAGATCGCCAACACGCCCGACGAGTTTCGCGGTGCCGTCCGCACGATCCGCAAATACGGCGCCGAGGTGGTCAAGGTCTGCATGACCGGAGGCGTCCTCTCGAAGACCGACAGCGTCGGCGCGCAACAGATCAGCCTCGCCGAGATCAAGGCGATCGTCGAGGAAGCGCACATGCTCGGCATGAAGGTCGCGGTCCACGCGCACGGCGCGGAGGGCATCAACGACGCACTGCGCGCAGGCGTCGACACGATCGAGCACGCCAGCCTAGCCGACGCCGAATCGTTCAAGCTGGCCAAGGCGAGCGGGGCGTGGTTCGACATGGATATCTACGACGACGACTATATCCTCGCCGAAGGTGCAAAGAATGGCGTCTTCCCCGAAAGCCTGGAGAAGGAACGCCAGGTCGGCCTCAAGCAGCGCCAGACCTTCCGCGCGGCGCACGCCGCCGGGGTGAAGATGCTGTTCGGCACCGACGGCGGGGTCTATCCCAACGGCAACAACGCGCTCCAGTTCGCCAAGATGGTCGAATGGGGCATGACGCCGCTGGAGGCGATCCAGGCCGCCACCTCCAGCGCCGCGATCGCGTTGGCCAGAACCGCGGACGTCGGCGCGATCCAGCCCGGCCGTTTCGGCGATCTCGTCGCGGTCGATGGCGATCCGCTCGCCGATGTCCGCCAGTTGGAACACCCCGCCTTCGTGATGAAGGGCGGCGCAGTAATCGTCGCACCACGATAAGATCGACTGTCTCGATCCTCCCCCGCAAGGGGGAGGTGGCTGGCCCTTGCCAGACGGAGGGGGAGGTAAGGGGAGCACCCTGATCTGTGTTCTCGGCCGCCGACACCTGCAGCGACGCCCACCGCGGGCAAGGGCGGAGTGCAGTCAACCGACGCCCAGTGGCTCAAACGCCGTCAACGTTTCACCGCTACCCAGAAGCAACTCGTCGCATCACGGGTTGCCGTCGGGTCACGTTCAGCCTCCCCCGCCCACAACGCCGCGACGACCGCGCGCAGGGGATTTCGACGATGACGACCGACCGCGGAGCGCTGGCCGCCCTGCTCGCCACCATGACCGTCCTGGCCGCCGCCGCGACCCCGGCGGCTGCGCAAACCGAGCCGGCCGCACCCGTGCGCGGTCTGGAGCGCCTCCAGACCCCCGGCACGCAGGCGAACCCCGACGCGACCACGATACCGGTGCCCGCCGCGCCGACGATCGTCCTGCCGAATACCACGCCCGCTCCCCGCCGTACTCCCCGCTCGACCGCTGCGGCAAAGCCAGCCACGGATCGTGCGGCCACGCAACGTGCAGGCGTCGAGCGCACGACGACCGATGCACCCACGCGAGGACGGGCAGCCACCGGGACGACGCCGGAATCCACGACCCGACCACGCGCTTCGGACGACGAGCCAACACGTCCGCCGACATCGGTCGAACCGGCGCCCGTCGCCACGCCCACGCCCGAGCCCGCTCTCCAATCGTCGCCACCGCAGACCCCGACCACCGAAGTGGTGCCGCAGCCCACCGCGTCGGTGCCGACAACGACGCCAGCCCCAACCCCGGAATCCACGCTCTCGACGCCGGAAAAGGGCAGCGCGATGCCGTTGTGGCTTTCGCTGACGGCGATTGTCGTGGTTCTCGGCGCGCTGTGGGCGCTCCGCCGCAAGCCGCGCAGCCACCGGTACGAGAGCGTCGAACCCGAAGCCTATGTCGAGCCGACTCCGCCGCCCGTTGCGGCGAAGCCGGTCGTCGCCCAGTCTATTGCCCCCCAGCCAGTCGCCCCCAGGCCGGTCGTCTCCGAACCGGCCGAAACCCCGGCGGTTGTCACCGCTGCCACGGCATCTGCGGTCGCACCCGTGGCTGCCGTGCCAATGGCCGCACCCAAGTTCCTCGAGCCGAGGGGCAAGGTGCCGCCTACGCCGCCAGTCGCAGCGCGTGCCCGGCTCACCTGCGAACTGCGCCCGCTGCGCGCCGGTCTCAATCTGCTGAGCGCAACCGTCGAGTGCGAACTCGTCGTGACCAACACGGGCACCGCATCGGCCGAAGCGATCCGCACCGGCGTCGCGTTGCTCACCGCGCACGCCGATCAGGATCAGGACCTTGCGCAGTTCAACGCCGCGCCCGTTATGCGGCCCGTCGCCCCGCCGTTCGCGCTGGCGCCAGGCGAAACGCGAACGATCCGTACCGTAACGGCGATCGCGCGAGAGGCGATCCGGACAATGACCGCGGCCAACCGGCCGATGTTCGTGCCCGTCGTCGCGACCAACATCCTGTACGTGACGGCTGGCGACGAGGCACAGACGGCGCGGGCGTGGGTGGTCGGCGTAGAACGCGTCGACTCCGCCAAGCTCGCGCCGTTCTGGCTCGACGCCCCCGCCCGCATGTACAGCACGGTCGCGGCCCGGCCGCATGCAGCGACCTTCGAACGCTGACCTGCTGCCGTCACGACCCGAGCAAGGGCCGACGCACCACGATTGACGTTTATCGATAAACGATACATATTGTTTATCGATAAACGGAGGTCGGCATGCAGGATCGTGTTCTCGTCGTCGCGAGCGGACTGGTACGGTTCGCGAACTGGCTGAACTGGATTGTCGCGTTTGGGTTCGTGATCGCGATCATCGCTTCGTTCGTCTTCGGTGACGCGCTAACCGCCGAGATCGCCACCAATTATCACGGCCACTACGTCAGCGAGACGATCGCGTTGCTGCGTCTCGCCGGCGCCCTAAGCCTCGTCGCCTGCATTGCGGTGTATCACCTGTTCAGCCGCTTGCTGGCAATCCTGACGACCGTCCGCGCCGGCGACCCGTTCGTCGTCGCCAACGCCGATCGTCTCCAACGGATCGGCTGGGCTTTGTTCGCGATCCAACTGCTCGATCTCGCTTTCGGCGGGATCGTGCTCGCGCTCGACCGGCTCGGTGTCGATCACGCAACATGGGTGCCCGGCTTTACTGGCTGGATCGGGGTCGTGATGCTGTTCGTGCTCGCCCGGGTGTTCCGCGTCGGCGCCCGCATGCGCGACGATCTGGCGATGACCGTCTGATGCCCGTCATCGTCACGCTCGACGGCATGCTCGCAGCACGCGGCATGACGCTGACCGAATTGTCGCAGGCAGTCGACATTACGATGGCCAACCTGTCGATCCTGAAGACCGGCAAGGCCAAGGCTATCCGCTTCTCGACGCTGGAGGCGATCTGCACGGCGCTCAACTGCCAGCCGGGTGACATCCTGAGGTTCACGTCAGAGGGGGAAACGGCATGAATGGTCGTATGGAAAGACGCGGACTGGGAATGCGGATCATCGACGCTGTCCCCGGCATGACGCGCCCCGTCGTTGAGACGTATAGGCTCGGCGGACGCGCGGTGAGGGCGGTACCGCTCGTCCTGGCGATCGCGGTTGTGCCGGAATTCCTGCAGCATATCATGGAGATCCACCTCGGCATGTTCGTATCGATCGAACAGTTTCGTGCACTCGGCAACGATCCGCTGCGCTGGGGCTTCGGCTATGTGAAGGTAGCGGGGTTCGTCATCGCAATTCTCGCGGTCGCGCGGTTCTGGTCGGTCGGGTCCGTCCGCCGCACGCTGCTGGTTCCGCCGATGACCGTTGTTCGCGTCGTGGCAGGCATGATCGTGGGATTGGCGGCTGCATGGCCGTTCATGTGGCTCGGCAAACAAGGGCTATCGCCGGCGATCAACGTGCCGCTGCAGATCGTCTCCACGGTCATCCAAGGCGGGTTCTGGATTTACGTCGTCGGCGCGTTGATCGAGGATCCTCGGGTGACGCCGAGGCGGGCGATGACGTCGCTTTTACCTGCTGGAATTTTCCTTAGCGTATTGGCGGCGACAGCGTTCGGTCCGGCTCAGGCGTTGCACATGGCCAACCACAAGCTCGCTATGGGGCAGCCATCGGCAATCGTGTGGGCTTTGATGGCGTTCGATGCGCTGTGGGTCGGGCTGTTCGCGGCGCTGGTCGGATCGGCGGTATTCGTCGGGGTGAAGACCGGGCTGACGTGGAAGGGGTGGACCGTGCATCCGCGCGATCTGGACGCGGCGGTGGCGCGGGCGGAGTGGGCTGACGAAGCACGACGCTTCAAAATCCAAGCTGCCTGACCGCCGATTCTCCCCACCCCGGCGGAGGCCGGGGCCCAAGTGAAACGTCCGTCGTGAGGGGCGCCGTTCCCAGCGTAGCTCTGGCCTTCCCGGGGATGTGGAACCTTCGCGGTGCACAACGGAAAAGGGCGACCCCATTGCTGGGGCCGCCCTTTTTCTTAGCTGCGGCCAGCAGGGGCAAAGCCCCTGCTTCGTCGGTCGGTGCAGGCACCGCCGGCCGGCCTTGCGGGAGTGCGGACCAGAATGGTCCGTCTCTCCCGCTGCGGCTTACTTGACCTCGACGGTCGCGCCAGCTGCTTCGAGCTGAGCCTTGATCTTGGCTGCCTCGTCCTTCGACACGCCTTCCTTGACGGCCTTGGGAGCCGACTCGACCAGCGTCTTGGCTTCGGTCAGGCCGAGCGCGGTGATCGCACGGACTTCCTTGATGACGTTGATCTTCTTGCCACCGTCGCCGGTCAGGATGACGTCGAATTCGGTCTGCTCTTCTGCTGCAGGAGCAGCGGCGCCGCCGCCTGCTGCCGGTGCTGCAACCGCTGCTGCGGCCGAAACGCCCCACTTCTCTTCGAGCAGCTTCGAAAGCTCAGCTGCTTCGAGAACGGTCAGTTCGCTCAGGCTCTCAACGAGTGCGTTCAGGTCTGCCATGATAAATCTCCATCTCGGGGCTCGTGCCCCATCAGTTCAAAAAGGTAACGAAAGGCCTGCAAGATCAGGCGGCTTCCTTCTCCGCGTAGGCGGAAAGCACGCGCGCGAGCTGCGCTGCCGGAGCCTGCGTGATCGTTGCCAGCTTCGTGGCAGGTGCCACGATGAGGCCAACGATCTTGGCACGCAGTTCGTCCAACGAGGGCAGCGTTGCGAGCGCCTTCACACCGTCGACGTCGAGGGTCGTCGCGCCCATCGCCCCACCCACGATTTCGAACTTGTCGTTCGTCTTCGCGAATTCCACGACCACCTTGGCGGCCGCGACGGGATCGATGGAGCTGGCCAGACCGACCGGACCCGTGAGCATGTCGCCCAGCGAGCTGTAGTCGGTGCCGTCCATTGCGATCTTGGCAAGCTTGTTCTTCGAGACCTTGTAGGTCGCACCGGCGTCGCGCATCTTGTTCCGCAGCACAGTGGACTGTGCGACGGTCAGGCCGAGGTTGCGCGTGACAACGACGACGCCGACCTCGGAAAAGGTGCGGTTCAGCTCGGCTACGGCCGCGGTCTTTTGATCACGATCCATGCCATTCTCCACGTTTTACGAGTTCACCGCTTGCGCAGTGGACCCGGTTACTAACCGGAGGCGCAGACAAGCCCGCGCTCCGGGTGTCTCGTCGATGGGGCATGGGAGAGGGCAGGCACGCAGATGGGCCGACAAAATCTCATTCCCCGTCTAGGTGGGAGATTAAGCACCGGCAAACCCGCTGCACCCACTGTCTCGGACGGAGTTCGACGAGCAAGCCCGCCGAACGAAGGTGCCGCTTAGCGGAATTGGCGGGGGAGTCAATCGCGGAGAGGGTCAGGCGTCGAGGTATAGCCCGGTATCCTCGCTATCGAGCCGGCGTATGCGGGTTGTTGCCAGAATGTCGGGCGCCATCAGGCGGGCGTTGATGCCGATCCTGTCGATCGCGGGGTCGACCTTCGTCCAATGCGTTACGCATCCGCATTCGCTACAGCGATGGAAGCGCAATGTCTTGGCACCCCAACTGTAGACGTCGATCGGAACGGATGCCGCCACGCGTACTTCGCTGGCCCGGTAATAAGCCCACAGGACTCCGTAGCTGCGACAGATTGAGCAGTTGCAGTCGGCGACCCATTCGGGCGGGTCCCCAACGGACAGCGTTACCGCGCCACAGTGGCAGGAGGCTTCGATCATGCGTCATGACGTGGACGATAATGGCGCGCCGTTCACGTATTTTCCCACGACTCCGTCATGCTGACGAAAGTCAGGATCTGAGGTGGCCCCCTAAATGACCTGACAGGGCCCCGCTCTTAGATAAGAGTGAGGCATATGACTGACGGTACGACCAGGCGTTACAACGATGGCGAGG
>NZ_LMKH01000011.1 GCF_001421415.1 Sphingomonas sp. Leaf208 | reverse complement strand
AGCCTCCGGTTCCGCTTCGCTCCACCTACGCCCGGCAATGGCGGCGGAGGCGACAATGCACTAACTATCTACCCGGACCACCCGGTGGGGGCTGCTCACTAGCGTGGTTACGTTCTTCTAGGCGATGTTTATTCCGCATTGATTGCCCCTTATTCTGACGCAGGCAAATGGCGATACGACGTAGTGCTAAATCAGGTCGAGTTCCTCGGTGACGGTTGTTACCTGCTGGATGGGTCCGGTGAACCACTTCTTCACCGACACGTGCCAGTAGATGAACAGCAGGGTCAGCACGCCGCCAACGACGAGCGGGGTGTAGTTTACGAACTTCCATTCGAAGCTCCGGTCCCACGGTACGCCGCCCAACGAGGTCGGGAACATAGCTATGATCGAAGTGACGATGATCTCGACAAGCGCGACCGGGGCCATCCACTTGTGGTGACCTCGCAGATTCCACTTGCCGACGGGGAACGAATTCCCAGCCTTCCATCGGTAATAGATTGGCACCGCGAAGCACAGGTACAAGCCGACGACGCCGATGGAGGCCACGGCGAAGAACGCGACCGGCACGGGTGCGCCGTTGATGTCGACCTCGACCAGCGCCGGCAACGTGAGGACTGCCGCGAGTACCGCGGTGACGATCACGCCGTTGGCGGGAATCTTGTTCTTGCTGACCTTCGACCAAAGCTGATGACCGGGCACCGCACGGTCGCGGCTGAACGCGAACAGCATCCGCGAAGTACTGGTCTGGATGGCAGTGACGCAGAACAGCTGACCGGCCGTCGAGATCAGCAACACGACGCCCACCCACGGTGAGCTCATCGCTTGATTGAAGATCACCGCAACTGCACCGCCACCCGCGCTCACCGCGTCCGAATCGTTCACTGCGAACAGAAATGTGAGCAGTAGGATCCAGCCGCCGATAGAGGAGTAGAAGATGGCCCGCCAAATACCCTTGGCTGCGCTGTCGGCCGCGTTCTTGGTTTCCTCGGAAATGTGCGCGGACGCGTCGTAGCCGGTGACCGTGAACTGGGTGAGGATCGCCGAGATCGGCAGTACGAATATCAGCCAGCCGACCCCGGAGGTAGCGCCGCCGAACATGCCGGTGTTGTTGATGGTCTTGGCGAAGACGTCGGCCAGGCTGGCGTGCTGCTTGGGTACCACGATGAGGATAGCGATGACGATGGCTGTGCCCGCCACGTGCCACCATACCGAGATGTTGTTGATGACGGCCAGTAGGTGCGAGGAAAAGATGTTGATGGTCGCCGACAATGTTAGGATCACGAGGAACATGACAAAGACCCTCGTCAGGCTATAGTTGGCCAGCCACGTCTCGCTGAACGTGCCGAGAGTGAGGTCGAGGAACGTCGCCGCGCCGTATGCCGTCGCCGAAAGGATGGCGATCAGGCCGATCAGATTCAGCCAGCCCGTGTAGAAGCCAGCTTTGGCACCGCCAAGTTTTGCTGCCCACCAATAGATTCCGCCGGAAGTCGGGAACGCGGAGACCAGCTCGGACATGCAAAGTCCGATAATCAGGATGAACACCGACACGATTGGCCACCCCCAGGCGATCGCCGCAGGCCCGCCGTTGTTCCAGCCGAGGCCGAACGAGGTGAAGCAGCCCGCCAGGATCGAGATTATCGAGAACGAGATGGCGAAGTTGCTGAAGCTCGACCAAGAGCGGTCCAGCTCTTGGGTGTAGCCAAGTGATGCAAGGTGCTTTTCGTCGTCAGACATTGCTTCGTGGCTCTCTGTCACGGCATTCTCCTTCCCGGGAGAGCGCCCGAGAGGGCGCTCGACGTTGAATTGTGGCCCGAGGCTACGGACCGATAATATCTACCCGTCGCCGAGATTAAGACCGATCGTTACGCCAAGGATACGCTGCAAAGACTCCGCAACATTCTGTTCCGGAAGCCGGCTGATGTCCTAGATGGTAACCGTGTTAACAACGTTAACCGGATTTTGCTTCAGCTAAAGCGACCTTTTCTGGACGTTTACCCCAGAAAAGTACTCAGATTGATCTTTCGCAAGATTGAACAACTATTAGTATTGACGATATTCAACATTTTACTCCTTACAATGGCAAATCTCTATTTATTTCTGATTTCCACGATCGCCACGCCCCAAGGCCCGATTGACGGGGAGGCCTGCTTGCCCGTCAGAAGGTCGGTTCCATTGATAAGTTCGTTGGGGACGCCACGCTTTTCTGGCGAGTAGTTCAGCAGATAACGGACGCGACTGCCGTTTGTCAGGATGCCGCTACGCACGATAAGAGGATATTGAGCTGCATCCGGCCAAACGACTCCTGAGCGTTTCGCAGTGTCGGTCAGGACGCCCTCGATTAGCGCGTCCGACGGCATGAAGCCAATGTATGTTACTTCTCCCTTGCCGTAGGAATTACGGGTAATGGCAGCATAGTTCGGCCATGAATGATGTTCAAAGCGGGCAATAACTTTTGCAGTGGTGGGTTTTAGAAACTCCATCCACCAGCGCGCCTCAAGATCCTTTCCGCTGAGACCATATAGGCCGGATCCGACCGTCACACCTTTAGGCTCAGTAAACAGTTGGTAATTTACACCCGCAGCTTCCGCGATTTCGCCCGGCTGCGTAGCGTACCGCACCTTGGTGTCCTCATTGGAGAACCCGCTCTTGAAGGTGTAGACCAAGTGCCCACCGGCTTTAGCATAGGCATTGAGCCGAGCGATCTCCTCGTCACTCGCTGCATACAGGGCCGGCACGATGATCATCTTGTATTTTGATAAATCAGGGTTGCCATCAGGTGATATGACATCCGTCTCAATATTCCTTCGATACAACGCATCATAGAATGGGCGCATAACTTGGTTGTATTGGATGTTGCCAGGCAATTTGAAAGAGTCGAAGGCGCTTTGCGCGCGATTACTGACATAGATCGCGACGTCGTTACTTTTCTTTAAATCTGCTAATTTGGGCCCGAGCAACTTGATCTCGGCACCAATTCCCTTGGCCGCATCGTAGACTTCATTCGGCTTATAGTCTTGGGTCAACAACCCGCGCCAATAGGTCTCGACCGCGTTCGCGTTTGTAGCCCAGTGCCAATACGCGACCATGTTCGCACCCGATGCGAGATGGCTGAAGGCTTGTAGACGCAATTGGCCCGGGTAGGGCGTCCATTGCACCCACCCTTGCGCCTCGGTCTCGATAACGTAATAATTTGCTCCGGATTTCAGCGATCGGGCTAGGTCACCGCCGAAGGCAATCTCCACTCCGGTCAGGTCGTCTTGCGTCGGGTGGTAGATATCAATGCCGGCAACGTCGAGCGGTTTGGCCGCTTTCCAATGGTTGACCTCAGGTTGAATGCCGTAGGACGTTTTCAGCCAGCCTAAGTCAAAATTCTGGGTGATGAACTGGTCGTTGCGTGAATGCTTCCGAACCAGGTCCACTTGCCACGCTAGAAACTCGGTTACCAGATCCCTTTGGAATTCAGCAAAGGCGTTCTTGACACTGGCGTTCATTGACCCGGTCGTTGAAGGGAAATCTTCCCACCGGTTGATTCTATTGCTCCAGTAATTGAGACCCCACGCCGCGTTTAATTTGTCGAGACTGCCCCACTTCTTCTGCATCGCCGTCACGAATGCAGCCTGCACGTTCGGCCCCGCCGTGTTGTAAGGCTTCGTTTCGTTATCAACTTGATAGCCGATCACGGCTGGGTTCTTTGCAACGTGGGCAATTAGAGTTTCGATGACGCGTTTAGCAGCCGCGCGATAGTGTGGGTTCGTAATGTCCATGTTCTGGCGAACGCCGAACTTGGCTTGCCCTTCTGGTCCAGTCACCAACACGTCCGGGTGCTCGCGCGCCAGCCATGTCGGAATCGCATATGTTGGCGTGCCGACGATGACCTTAATGCCGTAGCGCCGGGCCGCTGACAGCATCCGGTCGACATGGCTGAAATCAAATACACCGGGCTGCGGCTCTAGCGTTCCCCACGTTGATTCAGCAATCCGAACCACCGAGATGTTCGCCTCCTTCATCAACCTAAAGTCTTCGTCGATGCGATCGACAGGAGTGTATTCGTCGTAATACGACACGCCATAAAGAATTTGTCGAGGAGTGCGATCAATCGATTGCAATCCGGCCTGTGCCAATAACGGATTAGACCATGTAGCCACGAGCGCCGACATGGCGACAAAGCTCGACAGTTTGAACTTAATCATCAAATGCCACCTGTTCCGAGTTTGTTGATTTTTACGGCTTGCAACTGGAGCCAGAATCTTTAAGCGACGACACGAACTCGTGGTATCGTTTACTTGACGAGATGCGAGGAGCTAAGCTCCTAGAATCATGCGCTTAACTCCCCCGACATATTCAACCGAAACACCGGAACCTGGCGACAACACCGAGTCTCCCGGGCGCATAAGATGAGCACGGATCCCCCGGCTGTTCGGCATGCCGGGATAAGCGCCCCGCCGCGCGCCGAGCGTGAGCAGGCTTGCCGCCTGCTTCCATTCGAGCGTCGTGCGCGCTGCTGCGCCTTGCTCGTAGCGATAGGTAAGCCCGTCGTCCTCGTACAACGAAGCGGTACCGTCCCGACCCGGATAAACCAGGAGATCGAGGGGCCCGCCAAGCAGTCCGGCCGTCGATTGGCCGACCGGCCCCAGTGGCAGGATGCTACCAGCCCGCACGTGAAGCGGCATGCGGTCCAGTGTCACCGGGACGGCATACGTCCGGCCGCCCTCTCGACGCTCGCCTGTCCAGAAATCGTACCAGCCGCCCTGCGAAACCGGCAAGTAGACGTCCCAGGTCTTCACGCCTGCAGCCAGTACCGGCGCGACATGGATCGCGCTGCCGAACATGTACGCATGAACCTGATCGAGGGCCTTTGGATCGTGTGGAAAGTCGAACACCAGCGGCCGGATCAGCGGCATTCCGGCCGCCGAAGCCTCGGCCGCCAGGGCATAGGTGTACGGCAGCAAGCGATAGCGAAGTTCGAGATAGGAACGGGCGATGCGCTCCACCGTCTCACCATATCGCCAAAACTCTGTATCCGTCATGTAGCCGTGGACGCGCGTCAACGGCAGGAACGTCGCGAACTGGAACCAGCGGAGGAACCGTTCCTGATAGGCAGGGTCCGTATATTGCCCCTCGCCCGGCCGGAAGAAGCCCCCTGCATCGACGGTCCACCAGGCTTGGCCTGTCGCAGCCATGTTCAGTCCGGCCGGTATCTGGCGTTTCAGCGTCTCCCAATCGTGGCCGATGTCGCCCGACCACGTCGCCGCACCATAGCGCTGCTGGCCCGGTGCTGCCGATCGGGTGAAAATCATCACCCGCTTGTCCGGATAGGCCCGCCGCTGTTCCTCATACACCGTTCGGCTGACCTGGAGCGGATAGAGGTTACGACGCTTCTCGCCCGGCTGGGTCCGGCCCGGTGCGGCGTAAATCGGCCGTCCGACCAGATCGTCGTTCTCGGGTTCAGTCGCGTCCTGCCACCATGCGTCGATACCGAGCGAGGCGAGCTTCTGGTTCTGCTGCCGGGCATAAAAGAGCGCGGCGACGGGATTAAAGAAATCGATCCATTCCGTGCCCGGAATGTAGAAGCCCTTCGCCGCCACTTCCTTGCCCAGCTCGGTTTCCTTGCCGACCTTGGACCAGACCGACAGCATCAGGCGCATGTCCATCGCATGCAGATCGCGAACGAGGCCCGCGGGGTCGGGGTAATGCTCCTCGTCGAAGCGCATGGCGTTCCAGCCGTATTTCCCCCAATATTGCCAGTCCTGCACCATCATGTCGCAGGGGAGCTTGCGCGCGCGGAATTCGCGTGCCGTCGCGATGATCTCATCCGACGAGTGAAACCGCTCGCGACAGTGGATGTAGCCGAGCGCCCAGAGCGGCATCATCGGCTGCGGCCCAAGCAAGGCGTGATAGCCGGCCATGACCTCCGCCGCCGTAGGCCCGGCGATCACGACGTAATCGATGCCCTCGGATACCGGCGACCACCAGGTCGTGCGATCTTCGACCGGTGCAAAGTTCAGCACCGGCATGTCTTCGTCACCCGCCCTCACCAGCACGCTGTGCTCCCCGGCGGCGAGCTCGCCGATGAAGCTGGCGGTCGGTGGCAGCCAGAGATTGGTATGATCGGTCAGCGCTTTGCCGTCGATCTCCACATAATGGCGCGATGACATCTTGCGCCCTAGATCAAGCAGGAACGCGTAGCGCCCCCCCTGCGGGACCGTGAACTTTCCCGTAAACACGGCATCGCGGCGCTGGACGCGGGCATTGCCGGTGGCGGTGGTGACATCGGCCATGCGCAAGTCGCCCGCTGCCGCTTGCCGAGCCAACGCGATCGGCCGGTCAGGCCGGTTCAGCTCCGCCATGCCGGGATTGTGCCATAACAGACCGTACCCTTTGCTCGACAGCACGAACGGCTGACTGATCTGCGTATTCACCTGCGTCAGACGGCGGGGCAGGCCCCGGATATCGAGATGGCCATCCTGGAAACAGCCCGTGCCGTAAAGGCGTTCGTCAGCGGAGCTGGCGAAGCCTTGCGTCACGGCCAGTGTCGGCTCATTTCCGATCGTCGATTGCGCGACCTGACGCGATCCGGGGGCTTCGCTGAGGAGCAGATTGCCGGCGCCGTCATAAAATGACAGGCATCTGGTCGCTTCATCCCATACGCATTGTGCATGTGGGAGCGTCAGCCGCGTTCGACTGCCCTCGCGGGTCCTCTTGAGGATTGGCGTCTTCGCGATGGGCGCCAGCATCTCGCTTGGCGTGGCGGGGGGGGCTTCCAAGGGCGCGACGCGCACGCGGAACGCACGATCGCTCAGGGCCGAGACGGCAATCGACAGATCGCCGGTGCAGATCACGAAATCGGGGGAGGCAATTCTAATCGCGGCTTGTACGAGGCCGCTCGACACGATCGCTGCCCCCGCGCCGCTTCCCAGCAGCGCGCGCCGGGTGATGGCGCCGCTACGCGGCCTTTTCTTACCGGTCACGCAACCTCCCTTTCGCTGTGTTTCCGCACGGCGCGGCCATCAATTGGGTCGCCCATCTTTCTCGATGATGGCCACGTCCCACGCAGCAAGGTGGATCGGCTCGCCACGCCTCACCTGGCGGTCGACCGGGGTGTACTCGTCGTGATCGTCGACGCCGTAGAGGATGATATCGGGCACCCGCGCGCGCGTGACCGCAGGCAGCGTCGCCGCGGCCAATGCGAGTGCTTTTGCAAACCGCTGCATGTTCCTGCTCTCCACTACCAAGTCCTTCCCGCGCCGTTTCACTGCCACGCTAACGGCGCGACCCTGCATCACATGCTGAAACGGAGGCCGACCCGGAAAGTCCGACCGGCGATGTCATACAGTGCCGGATTGACGAAATTCGGGAACGCCGGCGGCTCCTTGTTGAACACGTTGTCGACTTTGAAATAGCCGGTGACCTGCTTGGTGACGTTGTACGTGCCACCGACGTCCATGTAGAAGGCGCCCGGCATGAAGTTATTGTCGATCGTCGGTCGGTTGTTCGTCGATACGGGGCAAGCGCCGGGCGAGCATTCCACATATTGGCTACCGAACACCCCGTCGCTGAACCAGCGCTCCTGCAGCAACAGCGAGAAGTCGTCATTGGCATAGGTCTGCGTCGCCAGCCATTTCCAGTCGGGCGTGTTTCCGGAATTGACGCCGGCGCTGTCGATCGGAATCGTTCCGGGCAGGCCCGTATCGGTCGCGAACTTGCGGATGTTGGTCGCAAGCGCGCGCAGCGTGAAGCTGCCCGGCAGACCGAGCGGACGCCGCCAGCGATAGCTTGCCTCGATATCCAGCCCGTTGGTGTCGATCGAGGCGAGGTTGAACGCCTGAACGTTGATGAAGTTGGGCCCGGCGGAGTTGTTGAGGTTGAACGCGCTGCAGGTTTCGGGAAGGATATTCTGGAAACAGAGGTTGACGATGTCCCCGGTGCCGAGGCTCGAGATCACGTCCTTGATCTTGATGTGGTAATAATCGACCGAGAGGCTGAGACCGGGAAGCCAGGAGGAGCCGGAAAAGGCGATGCCAGCGGTCGTGTTGCGCGCGATCTCGGGCGTAAGGGCGGCGTTGCCGATCGTATTCTGGATCGCAAGTACGTTGACGTTGCGGAACGGATCGAAGAATCCGGGTAGCGTCGTAGTCGTCGGTGCAGCGAACAGCTCCGATAAGTTCGGTGCCCGAACATCGCGAGAGGTCACACCACGCAAACGCAACCCGTCGATCGGCAAGTCCCAGGTGCCGCCAATCTTCCAGGCCCAAACGGTGCCCGACGTGCTGTAGTCGGTTACTCGAATTGCGCCGTTTACCGCCGCGCGTCCGGTCCCTTCCGAATTTAGGATTGGCACGTTGGTTTCGACGAACGCCTCTTTAACGCTGTAGGCGCCGCTGCCGTTCTTGTAGTTGCCCGCGTACCAGTTGTTGCCCCCGGGCAGTAGCGTAGGATCGGCGGGGTAATCGGGCGTGTTTGGCGTAGCACTAGTACCTGCACCGTATGGATCCGCCCGCACGGTATAGAATTCATGCCGGAACTCGCTCCCGAACGCGAACGAGACGGGCCCCGCCCACAGACTGAACGGAGAACCCGAGAAGTTGACGCTGATCACGTCCTGGGTCTGGCGGGTCCGCTGGTACGGGCCGTTGTCGGGCATGATGTAGCCGAGCGCCCCCTGCGACGGATTGCCACCGAAGATGTTGAGAGGCTGACACCCGTTCGCACGCGCGACAGGATTGGCACAGACTATCGCTCCGTTCACCGTGGTCGCATTGATCGCCTGGTTGAAACGGTTCGACAGCATGACGTTGTTTACGTCGATGTTCGAATAGTTGGTGCCGTGTTCGAAGTACATGTCGTAGGTCCAGTCGGACCCGGCGACGGATTGGCGGCCCTTGGCACCGGCGACGAAACGATACTGACGGCGATCGGTATAGACCTGGGTGTTCCCCAAGGCGGCGTTGCTCGTACCGTATACGAAGCTTGTGATCCCCGCGGTGGTGCAGGCAGCCTGAACCGACGCAGGTACGAACGGATTGGCGCACTGGATCGTCAGGTTCGGCCGGTTCATACCTCCGATCGGCTGGTTGTTGGTTTTCACCTGACCAATGTTGGCAGTGATGTAGACCTCGTTGTCGGGCGCCCAGTCGAAACCGATGCGACCATAATTGGCTACCCGCTGCAACCGTGACTGAAGCGAACGCCCCACATCGACATTTCCCGATAGGTCGCCTCCAAGACAACTTCCGGGGAAACAGCCAATTACGGAACCTGATGCGTTACGTGATGGTACGCCATTTGAGCCATACTGAAACTGAAACGGGTTGCCAGACTGATCAAAGGCCGTGCCCTGCAGCGGGCCAGCGGTGATCAGCCCGAATTTCGTATAGCTGTATTGCTGGGAGTAGTCCCGAACGAGGTATTGGGGTGATCCGTCATTGAAGACGTTTCGATTGATCAAGGTAGTCTGCCGGAACCAGTCCCGCCCGCTTGCAAGGTCGGTGCCCAAACCTCCTCCCTTGATACCGTCTTCATGCGCGTATTCGGTGCTCCCGACGATATGGAGGCGATCGTTGAGTAGACTCGTTCCGCCAGCAAGCTGGAGAAGGACCTGTTCGTTGTCACCGTACGTAGTGATGCCGCCCTGAACGTTGCCCTTCAGACCCTTGAACCGGGTATCGGTAATGAAGTTCACGACCCCGCCAACCGCGTCGGACCCGTAGGAAGCCGAGGCACCGCCGTTGACGACATCGACGCGCTTGATGAGTATCTGCGGGAACAGGCTTACGTCGGGTACGCCGGTGACGTTGGCACCGACGACGCGCTGGCCATCGATTAAGGTTAGGGTACGGATCGCACCAACGCCGCGCAGCGAGAAGGAACTAAGCCCCTGGGCGCCGCTCGATGTGCTGAACGTACCAGTGCTCGTGCCGGTCGATCCCTGCAACGACGGCAACTGAGCGATGGTCGTGAAGACGTTTGGTTGTGCATTGGCGGCAATGGCATTGGCATCGATCACGGTTGTCGGCGTCGGCGCGGTGAAACCACCGGTCGTAATGCGCGATCCGGTAACGACGATGTCCGTCGACGCTGGTTCACCGGTCGCGGGATCCGGCGCAGCAGGCGCTATCTGTTGAGGAGCAGCCGTGGTGATAGTGCCCTCGGGTGCGACGGGCGATGACGCGGCGGGCACGTCCTGCGCTTGTGCGAAGGCTGGCACAGCATGCAGGCAGGCAGCAATTGCCATGAGGCTCGTCGCCCCGATTTGCAGCCGGTGCCTACGCAACGTTCTAAACTCGATTGCCATTCTGATCCTCTCCCAACCGCCCAGCTTATTCCTGGTAACGTTATCTTCTTCTCAGCTGCGGAAAGGGCTGCGCTCGATCGCGCAACCTTTCCTTGCCATATCTTGGTACAACGCGACGCTAACGTGCCCTGTTGTTTTCATTTATGCAACTGCAATTCTTCTAGTAAAATGCGTTGCTTTTTGAGGATGGCGGATCGAGGGCATGATCGTTCTTGTGCGAAGCATACGCGACAGAGCACCGTAAGCAGTCAACGATATAACACTGTATGCATTTTGGTAAACACAGTGTTTATATTGAAAAAATCAAGTTTCTTCACTGATGTGACAGAGGTCAGCGACATGTCATACGCGAAAGACACCTCCCTCGTCATGACATCCTTCGCTATCCTGTTGACACACTGGTGACGTGCAAGCTTTAACCTGGATACTATAAGGCAATCTGTGCTCACTTTGATTGTACCGGCACTTACATCCAAGCGCCTAGCTGCCATGGCACAAATTCGAAGTCACCGACACCAAGTCCTTCGGACTTGGTCTGCTTACCAGATGCCGTCTCGAGCATTTTTCGATAAACAACTTGACCAATTTCGTTCGGCGTTGCCCCATCCAGTATCAGCGAGCAGTCTACGTCAATGTCGTTTGCCATCGACTGTGCGAGTACGGGATTGGACGCGAGCTTGAGGCAGGGCGTGGGTTGCGCTCCAAATACCGAACCTCGTCCGGTCGTGAAGGCGAGTAAATTTGCGCCCGTGGCAATCTGACCAGTGGCCGAGCAGGGGTCATATCCTGGAGAGTCCATGAACACGAGCCCGCGCCGCTTGTGTTGCTCTGCATAGAGCAGCACATCTGCGAGCGGTGCCGTCCCAGCCTTTGCAATAGCGCCGAGAGACTTCTCGTAGATGGTCGTGAGCCCACCTGCCTTGTTGCCTGGCGACGGATTGTTGTCGAGGCTGGCACCGTGGCGTGTAGCGTAATCCTCCCACCACGCGATCCGCGCCAAGAGTTGCGCCGCGACCTCGGAAGACGCGGCGCGCGCGAGCAGTAGATGTTCCGCCCCGTAGATCTCTGGTGTTTCGGATAGGATGGCGGTGCCGCCCTCCGCCACCAACAGGTCCGTCGCCGCGCCCAATGCCGGGTTCGCGGTCACGCCGGACCAGCCGTCGGACCCACCGCACTGCAGCCCGAGTACCAGATCGGCCGCCGGGCGGGTCGTACGGCGATCGGCCGACGCCTCCTCGATCAACTCGGCTACGATCGCACTACCGCGGGCGATCGCTTCCGCCGTACCGCCCGCCTCCTGGATGGTCAGCGTCCGTAGGCGCACTCCGGGCGACAGATTGTGACGCGCCAGCATGTCGTCGATCTGCGCCACCTCACAGCCAAGACCGACCAGCAGCACGCCGCCGAAGTTCGGGTGGCGGGCGTAGCCAGCGAGGGTGCGCTCCAAGGTGTCGAACCCGTCGCCCGAGCGTGACATGCCGCACCCGCTTGAATGCGTGAACGGCGCCACAGCATCGATACCCGTCGGCAGGCAGTCCTCGAACCCGCGCGCGATCCGACGAACCACGGTGGCGGAACAGTTGACGCTGGCGATGATTCCGATGGCATTGCGCGTACCGATTCCGCCGTCGGCGCGCAGATACCCTTCGAACGTTGCCCCTGGCCGAACGGTGGCGGGCGCGTGCGCTGTCCCGGCGACGGCTTCGGCAAGCTTGCGTTCGGGTAGCGCCAGATTGTGCACATGGACATGCTCGCCCGCCAGGACGTCGCGAGTGGTGATGCCGATTGGGTAGCCGTATTTTCGAACTACCTGGCCCGCAGCAAGCGGATGGAGCGCCATCTTGTGTCCGCCGGGCATGGCGTCGCGCGCGGTGATTCCCAGAACGGGATCGCCCGGCGATGCAGCATCGATAAGCACCGCGACGTCGTCACGGTCTGATAAGCGTAGCGCGCGCACTGTCATTTCTTCACCTCATAGCGTTGTGCAAGCGCGCGCAGTTCCGGCATCGGAACCTCGCCCCCGCTTGCGTCGACCCAGTCGACGAAACCGCCGACGCGTTTGGCAATCTTGGCCGCATGGCTAGCGTGGATGTCGGCCAAGCGGTGTTCGATGAACGGGTTGGCGAACCGGTCTATCGTATTGCCGACATAGGTCGCCGCCTCGTCGCCAAGGCCCCCGGCGGCGAAGCCAGGCACGACTTCGTCGTTATAGAGACGGCGCAGGTCAGCAAGCGTGTCCTCATCCGTCATCGCCTGCCGCACTGTCGCGTCCGGCATCGCGCCGGCGCGGTGCCAGCGTTCGGCCAGCCAGCTGTGACCAAGGTTGAGGATATGAAGCTTCAACCGTTCGAAGCGTGGCAGATCATCGGTGACGATGATGGCCTGATGGGTGAAGGGCAAGACCAACCCTGGCTGATCTTGGATCGCCCACAGAGCATAGGGTTCGGCAACCGCACCGGCGGGATGGATCGGTTCGCTGACGATCCGGTCGACCAGCGTGTCCACCCACAGACAGGCGGCGCCGAGCCATTCGACGAACGCGGGCTGCAGGCGCAACTGCTCCGCGAGATCGAGCACTGTCGCTCGCAGAGTCTGGCCGTTGCCGACAACCAGCTCGCAAGGCAGGATCGTCACCCCCGCCCCGCCGAACTGCCAGCGGCGATTGAGCAGCGCAAGCAAGATTGCGGGAAAACTGCGCGGCGACTGATCGCCGGCAAGCATGATGCGATCCTCTGGCGGAACCGTATAACCATGATCGCCGGTGTTCGACACGACATGGGTTACCTCCCCGACGAACAGCGCACAGAGCTCCGGCCAGTCGCGCGCAACCGCTAGACCGCGGACGACGCTGCGCACCTGCACGGTGCGCTGGACCGGCTCTCCGCCCTCCAGCCCCCGGATCACGACGGGAAAACCCGCAGTGTCGTCGAACGCCACCAGCCGGTGCGCACGTACCGGGTCGTCGCTCACCTGCACGATCACGATGTCGGCGACCGTCTGGCCCGCATCGCGAGCCTCGGACGCGAATAGATCGACATGCGCCTGAAGAAAACGGCTGGTGCCAAACTGGAGGATCATCGCGCGCGCCCGATCGCATAGGCGCGTAGCGCATTACCGCCGAAGATCGCCGCCTCCGCGTCCGGGCAGCATCGCGCGACCCAGTCGGCGACCAGATCAACCACGCGGTCATAAGAGGCGGCGAGCAGGCATACCGGCCAGTCCGACCCCCAGATCAGCCGCTCGGGACCGAACACCGCCAGCACATGATCAAGGTAGCGCTCGACGTCATCCGGCGTCCACGCGGTGTGATCGGCCTCGGTCACCAGCCCCGACACTTTGCACCACACGTCCCGCCGCTCGCCGACGGCGGAGATACGGTCCGCCCAAGGCTGCCATCCCTGCCCAGCGATGTCGGGCTTGGCGGCATGATCGAGCACGAAGCGGCCTTCGCCCACCCTGTCGAGGAACTGCGGCACAGTTTCAAGCTGCCCGTGGTTCACGAGGAGGTCGTACGTTAACCCCTGCTCCACTACCGCGCGGACACCATTAATAAACGTGCCGGCAAGAAGGAAGTCGGATTCGTCCTCGTCCTGCACCACGTGGCGATAGCCGACGACCAGTGGATCGGTGTGCTCGTCCAGTAGCGCTGTAATATTGGGCGCGCGCAGGTCGATCCAGCCGACGACTCCAATGATGGCTGGCTCTTGCCGCGCGGCGTTGAGCAGGAAGCGGGTTTCCTCTGGCGATTGCCGCGCCTGCACCGCGATCGCCGCATCAAGCGCGGCATCGTCTAATGCCGATCTCAAATCTTCCGTTGCGAAGTCCCGCGCGATTGCAGAGCCGGACGCGATCCAGCCGAACACGCTGGGATCGTATCGCCAGAGATGGTGGTGCGCGTCGATTCGCATTCGCGAGGCCGTTCTCATTTCTCAAGTATGATAGCCAAGTTGCACATATGAGAATGGTCGTCTAGTACGGGGGCCAGTCTGAACGGAAAGAAGCGCAATGAAAGCGGTCGTCTGCCAAGAGCCGTATAACCTGACGATAGAGGAGCGACCCGCGCCCCAGGCGGCGCCGGGGGAGGTGATCGTCCGTGTCCGCCGCGTCGGGCTGTGCGGCACAGATTATCATATATATGCCGGACGGCATCCCTTTCTGGCTTATCCACGCGTCATGGGACACGAACTCTCCGGCGAGGTGGAGCATGTCTCCGACATGTCGCCCTTCCATGTCGGCCAGCAGGTCGCGATCAACCCGTATTTGACCTGCGGGACCTGCATCGCGTGCCGGAAGGACAAGCCCAATGCCTGCGTCAACATCCGGGTGCTGGGCGTCCACACCGACGGCGGTATGGCCGAGCTGCTCGCTGTCCCCGAGAGCGCGTTACTCGACGCAACCGGGTTGACGCTCGATCAGGCGGCGATGATCGAGTTCCTGGCGATCGGTGCGCACGCGGTCGCACGCGCGGCGGTGGCGGCGGGGGAGCGCGTGCTGGTGGTGGGCGCGGGGCCGATCGGCATTGCCTGCGGGCTGTTCGCGCGTTCCAACGGTGCGGAAGTAACCCTCACCGACACCCGCCTGCCGCGGCTTGCCTATGCGCGCGAGCGGCTGGGGTTCGACGACACGGCGGATGCGACGGCCGACCTAGACGGGTCGCTGGCGGAGCGTACCGGAGGCGAAATGTTCGACACGGTGTTCGACGCCACAGGTTCCCTGAGTGCAATGGCGCAGAGCCTCGGTTATGTCGCGCACGGCGGCAAGCTGGTGCTGGTCGGGGTCGCTCCGGGCGACCTGGTCTTCTCCGATCCGGAACTGCACAAGCGGGAGACCACCCTGCTCGCCAGCCGCAACGCACACGCCTCGGATTTCGAACGCGTCCGCGAGGCGATCCTCGCCGGCGAGATCCCGACGGCGGCGCTGCACACCCACAGCCTTCTCGCCGATGACCTGCCACAGCGCCTGCCCGGCTTGATCGCCGAGGCGGACCATGTGGTGAAGGCAATCGCCAGCTTCTGAAGGCCCCAAACCCATGAAGACATCCCGCACAGCCTTTCTCCAACGCCTAGCGGCGAGCGGTCCGTTCGGATTTGGCGCATCCACGCTCGGCAACCTTTACCGCCAAATCGATGACGCTCAAGCGCGCGCCACGGTGAACGGTGCCTGGGATCAAGGTGTGCGCTATTTCGACACCGCACCTTTTTATGGCTTTGGGCTTAGCGAGCGACGACTAGGCGATGCGCTGCGCGAGCGGCCTCGCGATGCGTTCCTACTGTCGACCAAGGTCGGAAGGCTTCTGGTACCCGGAGGTGCTGCCGACGAGCGGTTCGGCTTCCACTCGCCGATGCCGTTCGATCCCGTGTACGATTATAGCTACGACGGCGTCATGCGCTCGGTCGAGGCAAGCCTGCACCGGCTGGGGCTGGCGCGGATCGACGTGCTCCTGATGCACGATCTCGGCCGCCTGACTCACGGCGCAGACCACGACCGCACCTTCGCGGAGGCAGTGGACGGCGGCTTCCGCGCGATGACGGAGCTGCGCGACGCGGGTGTCGTCTCTGCGATCGGGCTGGGCGTGAACGAAATCGCGGTCTGCGAGGCGAGCCTCGCGCACGCCGATCTCGACCTGCTGATGATCGCAGGTCGCTACACCCTGCTCGAGCAGGAGGCGGAGCGTTTCCTCGCGCAGTGCGGCGCGCGAGGAATTGGCGTGGTAGGCGCAGGAGTCTACAACTCTGGAATCCTTGCTACTGGCACGCGGGGAGAACCGCCGCACTATGACTACGGCATCGCTCCCGAGGAGGTGATCGGCCGGGTCGCCGCGATCGAGCGGTGCTGTGAGCAGTTCGGCGTGCCGCTACCGGCGGCGGCACTGCAGTTCGCCGCCGCCCATCCTGCGGTTGCGACGGTGGTGCTCGGCACCGGCAGTCCCGACCGGATCAAGCAGACGGCCGATCTCATCCGCCTGCCGATCCCCGCCGCTTTCTGGCAGGCACTGCGCGCTGAGGGTCTGGTAAGCGGTGACTGTCCGACACCGACCGCCTGAGCATGAGCGCAACAACGATAACCGTGCAGGGAGCAGGACGGCGATGATGGGAGATACGGGCCCGATGGAACCCGCCGAAGCGGCAGGTTCCTTCATCACGCCAACCTACCGGTTCGGCTTCGTGCTGATCATCAGCCTGTTCTTCCTTTGGGCGCTGGCGAATAACTTCAACGACATCTTGATCCGCCAGTTCCAGAAGTCGCTGGGTCTCGATCGCGCGCAAGCCGGTTTCATTCAGTTCGTATTCTACATCGGCTATTTCGTTGTCGCGCTGCCGGCTGGCCTGCTGATGCGGCGCTTTGGATACAAGGCGGGAATCCTTACGGGACTGTTGCTGTATGCAGGCGGCGCGCTGCTGTTCTTTCCCGCCTCCCTGATGCTCAGCTACGGCGCGTTCCTGTTCGCGTTGTTCATGATCGCGGCGGGGGCGGCGTGCCTGGAGACGACGGCAAACGCATATGCCAGTTCCTTCGGCGACCCCGGAACGGCGGTGCAGCGGCTGAACCTGGCGCAGGCGTTCAACGGTCTGGGCGCGTGCCTGGCGCCAGTGATCGGCGCGTTGCTGATCTTCACGGGCGTCGAACATTCCTCCGCGACCGTAGAGGCGATGAGCCCAGCCGCGCTCGCCGCCTATCGCGCGAGCGAAGCGAGCACGGTGCAGCTTCCCTATACCCTCCTCGCGTTGGCGGCGTTGCTCGTCGCTGGCGCGGTGGCGGTGACCCGCCTCCCCGCCGCCCAGCCGCACGACGGCGCGAGCCTGGCCGACCAGTTCCGCCGCCTCTCCCGTCACCGACCGCTAGTTGGCGCTGTGATCGCGCAGTTCTTCTACGTCGGTGCCCAAGTCGGCATCTGGAGCTACTTCATCGATTTCGTGAAGGACGTGACGCCGTCGGTGACGGAGCGGAACGCGGCATTCCTCCTGTCGGCCAGCCTGGTGCTGTTCATGATCGGCCGGTTCAGCGGCACGGCAATAATGGCGCGGGTGCGGCCGGCGCGGCTGCTCGGCGCCTATGCGCTCGCCAATGTCATTCTGTGCGCGGTTGCAGCGTTTGCGGGCGGGTGGATCGCGGTCGGCGCGCTGATGGTCTCCAGCTTCTTCATGTCGATCATGTTCCCGACGATCTTTGCACTCGGGATCGAAGGGACAGGGCCGGCCAAGCCGCTCGGCTCATCCTTCATCATCATGGCGATCATCGGCGGGGCGATCTTTCCCCCGCTGATGGGCATGGTCGCGGTACGGGCGGGCGGAGTGCCGATCGCGATGCTGCTACCGCTTGTCTGCTTCGCCGCGATCGCGATCTATGCCCGGCGGATCAAGCCGGAATTGACTCACCCGGCTTGATAGCCGAGCGCGTCGGAAATCGCGGCGACCGCCTCGCGCAGCAGCCCCCGTGCCGCATCAAGCCCGACCTTCTGCGATCCGTCGATTAATTCCAGGAATGGAATTGTCAGCGCCGCGACCACGTTGCCATCGAAGCCGTGCACCGGAAAGCTGATGTCGGTGACGCCGTAGGTGATCGGGCTCCTGCGGCTGTCATACCCTTGCTCGCGAATGACCGCCAAGCTGTGGGTTAGCGCCCGCTGGTCCACCGGTGCCGTCCGCTCCTGCTCGACGGCGGCGACAATCTGATGCGCGCGCTGCTCGCCGGAAAATGCGAGAATCACCTGCCCCGAACAGCTGACGATCATGTCGATCCGGGCCCCGACGCGCAGCGAGAACCCGCGCGTTCCCGGCTGCTGCTCACAGGCAACGACGAGGCCATGGCCGCCGTTCGCGACCACCAGATGGCACGACTGCCCGGCTGCGAGCGCCAGCCCCTGCATCACCGGCGTCGCAGCGCGGACCAGATGCTGGGCTGGCGTAGCGCGCATCGCCACGTCGAGCAGCTTGTAGGCGACGGTATAACGATCGGTCGTCGCCGATTTACGCAGGTAGCCGAGGCGCTCCATCACAATAACAATGCGGAACAGCTCACCGACGGTACGCCCGAGCCGGGCCGCCATTTCGCTGAGCAGCATGCCCTGCGGGTATTCGGCCAGATGCTCGATGACCTCGAAAGCCTTCTCCAGCGCAGGAGCGGCATAAGTGCCTTTGACGTCTTTGCGTTCCACCGACCTACCCCGACCTTCGTTCGCTTCACACTATGGCGGATCACACCGCAGCGCAAAGCCAGTTCGTTTTTGTTAATGAGAACTGGTACTCACCTGCGAAAAAGGGATGGCCTCGGTACGAGAGGTTGGCTAGTCTGGCGCAAATAGAATGTGAAAGGGATGGCATGCGGATGGTCGAACGGAATCGGCTGAGGATCGGCATGGTGCTGGCGGGTTTCGCTCCTTCGTCGTTGCTCGGCGTCGCGGCCGCCCAGACGCCGACCGATGCGATCTCTCCGGACCGGCGCAACCGCATCGAGGTGACAGCGGACGGCGGGAAGCTGCGCTTCACGGTAACGCGAGACGGCAAGGCCGTGCTCGCGCCCTCCCCAGTCGGCCTGTTCACTGATCAGGGTGCGCTCGGCAGCGATGGAGTGGAGGTAACGGGTACCGATCGAACGTCAGTCAGCGAAGTATACCGCCCCGTAGTGGGCAAGGCATCTCAGGTACCCGACAGCTACAACCAGCTTACGCTTCACCTGCTTCGCAAGCGTGACGGCGTCCGCTTCGACCTAATTGTCCGTTCCTATTCGGAGGGCGTTGCGTTCCGCTTCGTCGTGCCCGCCCAGGACCGGTTCAAGTCACTCGACGTCTATTGGGAAACTACAGGTTTCTACTTTCCGGCGGACTATGGCTGCTGGGGTGCCAACGCCGGCACCTACGTCAACAGTCATGAGTTCGAGTTCGATTCGGTGCAGGCGTCGAAGATGCGCACCTTCCACCTGTACGACGCTCCCCTCCTGTGCGCGACGGGCAAGGGCACGACCTTCGCGATCGCGGAGTCAGACAAGCGCGACTATGCTGGAGCCTACCTGCGCGGCCGCGGCGACGGCGGGCTCGGAGTCAACATCAGCCTGACGACCAGGCCGGACAATGCGCAGGACGGTACCGGATTCAAGACCGCCGTTCACGCCTCATTGCTGGAAGGGCCGCTGATCACCGCATGGCGGGTGGTCATGCTTGGCGATACGGCGGGCGATCTTATACCGTCCAATCTGATTCAACTCCTGGCGGAGCCGTCCCGCATCGCTGACACGAGCTGGATCAAGCCGGGCAAGTCCGCGTGGGACTGGTGGAACGGCTGGGCCGTCGACGTGCCCAATGCGGGCGTCAACACCACGACGTTCAAGAAGTACATCGACTTCGCGCAGAGGCTGGGGCTGGAATACACCCTGATCGACGAAGGCTGGTACAGGGGGAGCTCGGAAGGACCGGCTCCGGCCGACGTCACCGTGCCCAAACCCGAAGTCGATATCCCCGGCGTCGTCAAATATGGCGCCGAGCGCGGCGTCGGCGTGTGGGTGTGGCTGCAGTGGAAGCAGCTTGAACGACAGCTCGACGCCGCCATCCCGCTTTACGCCTCATGGGGCATCAAGGGGATCAAGGTCGATTTCATGGACCGCAACGATCAGGAGATGGTCGCGTTCTATCACCGCTTGCTCAAGAAGGCGGCCGAGCATCACCTCATGGTCGATCTGCACGGTGCCTATCCGCCCGACGGACTGGCGCGTACCTGGCCGAACTTCGTCACGCAGGAAGGTGTGCTCGGTGCCGAATACAACAAGTTCGGGACGCGGATCACCGCCAGCCACAATGTGACGCTGCCTTTCACGCGCGGACTACTGGGACCGATGGATTACACGCCGGGCGGGTTCCGCGCGTTGCCGCCGGCCGAGTTCGCGACGCAGGTCCGTTCGCTGCGTCCGTATGTGATGACGACGCGCGGCCATGGGTTAGCGATGTACGTCGTCTACGACAGCCCGGTCGTGATGCTTTCGGATAGCCCGGACAGCTACGTCGCGGCCGACGGCACGCTGAAGGAAGGCGCGGACTTCCTGCGCGATGTGCCAGCAAGCTGGGACGAGACGCGATTTCTGACCGGGGAGATCGGCCAGTACATCGTGGTGGCCCGGCGCAAGGGCGGAACCTGGTACGTCGGCGCGATGACGAACGAGACCGGTCGCAAAATTACTGTCCCGCTCTCGTTCCTGGAAAAAGACAATCGCAACTGGCAGGCGCGGGTCTGGCAAGATGGCGACACCATGAACAGCCTGCAGACCCTCTCCACGCGCATCGGAGGAAGACGGTCGCTCTCACTTAACTTAGCGCCCTCCGGGGGTGCGGTGGCGATCCTGAACTCCGAATGACACCCGCGAATAGAATCGCCGGAACGCTGACGGATACGTGCTGCGCGAAAGCGAAATGGAAAGGTTACCCATGCTGAAATCGCTAATCACAGCCACCGGTTCGTCGCTGGCTCTCGCTGCTGCCATCGGCGCGGCACCGGCGAACGCGCAAGCCGGCGCGCGGGCGGAAGCCGATGCAAAGGCGCGCGAGATCGTCGGCAAGCTGACGACGGACGAGAAGGTGGCGCAGTTGTTGAACACCGCGCCGGCCGTCCCCCGTCTGAACATTCCCGCCTACAATTGGTGGACGGAATCACTGCATGGCGCGATGGGCGGCGTGCCGACGACGAACTTTCCCGAGCCGATCGGCCTGGCAGCCACGTTCGACGCGCCCCTCGTCCGCCGCGTGGCTGAAGTGATCAGTACGGAGGTGCAGGGACTGCATACGCTCGGCCGACGGACGGGGCGCCTGGGGCGCATCGGTACCGGGCTCGACACGTGGTCGCCCAACATCAACATCTTACGCGATCCGCGCTGGGGCCGCGGACAGGAGACCTATGGCGAGGACCCGTTCCTGACCGCGCGGATCGGCGTGGCGTTCGTGAACGGCATCCAGGGCGACAATCCCGATCTACCGAACGTCGTGGCGACACCGAAGCATTTCGCGGTGCACAGCGGCCCGGAGCAGAGCCGCCACGTGGACAACATCTACCCGACTGACCATGACCTGGAGGACACCTACCTCCCGGCGTTCCGCGCGGCGATCGTCGATGCAAAGGCGGGTTCGATCATGTGCGCGTACAACCGCGTCTATGGTCAGTCGGCATGCGGTAGCCAGCTATTGCTGCGCGACTATCTCCGCGGCGCGTGGGGCTTCAAGGGCTATGTCGTGTCGGACTGCGACTCGGTGGTCGACATCTACGAGCATCACAAATACGCGCCTGACGCTGCGACCGGCGTCGCAGTGGCGCTGACGCACGGCGTCGACAACGAGTGCAACAACGCCACGCTGGGCGGCCGCATGGATCTGGGCGATCGCTATACGGAGTCACTGCGACGCGGCTACATCCGCACGGAGGACATCGACACGGCGCTCGTCCGCCTTTTCTCGGCTCGCTACCGCAACGGCGACCTTCCCGGTCTGTCCGCGCGCAAGCCCAACGCGACATCGGTCAGTGCGATCGACACGCCGGAAAGCCGCACGTTGGCGCTGACCGCGGCGGAGAAGAGCCTCGTGCTGCTCAAGAACGACGGCGCGCTGCCGTTCCGTCCGGGCACCAGGGTAGCGCTGATCGGGCCGCTGTCCGACGCCACCCGCGTGCTGCGCGGCAATTACTCCTCGACGCGGAGCGCTCCCCCGATCTCGGTCGCCGACGGTTTGAGGCAAGCGATGCCCGGCGCGGACGTGACGGTCGTGCCGTTCACCGCCTCTGTCACCGATGGCGATCCCGTACCGGGCTCGGTGCTGGTCACCCCCGACGGTCGCCCGGGCATCCGCACCGAATATTACAATGCTCCCGACGAGAATGCACTCTCGCCCGGGGCGGAGCGGCGCTTCGCAGTCAAGCCGGTCTTGACCAGCGTGGAGCCCAGCATCGTCTCGCGCGCGTCGGAGTTCCGTCAGGTCGCGAGCAAGTACAGGGTCCTGTTCTCCGGCTCGCTCGTCGTCCCTGAGACCGGACTCTATCGTCTCGCCTTGACCGGCGTGAAGGGCACGCTGTCGCTTGCCGGCAAGCCGCTGGTCGAGGCAAAACGCTACTCCCGCTGGGCCGAGCCGCTACAGTTGGTCGACGCGCAGCTAAGGAAGGGCGATCGGGTAGCGATCGACTTGCAGGGGGAGAGCGATATTGCGCCGCCCGCCCAGATCTTCTGGAAGAGGATCACCGACGATCTCGATCGCGACTTGAAAGCCGGCACGGCAAACGCGGACGTCGTAGTCGCCGTGGTCGGTCTCACCTCCGATCTGGAGGGCGAGGAAATGCCGATCAAGATCGAAGGCTTTTCGGGCGGCGACAAGACGACGCTGGATATCCCTGCGGACCAGCGCGCGCTGCTGGAACGGGCTAGGGCCCTGGGCAAGCCGCTGGTCGTGGTGGCGATGAACGGCAGCGCGATCGACCTGTCCTGGGCAAAGGACAATGCCGCCGCGATCGTCGAGGCCTGGTATCCCGGGCAGTCGGGCGGTCTCGCTGTCGCCAACGTGCTGACCGGCAAGGTCAACCCTGCCGGCCGCCTGCCGCTGACCTTCTACAAAAGCGTCGCCGACCTGCCCCCGTTCACCGACTACAGCATGGCCGGCCGTACCTACCGTTACTTCAAGGGGACACCCGTCTATCCGTTCGGCCATGGCCTGAGCTACACGAGCTTCCGCTATGGCAAGCTGTCGATCGATCCGGCGTCGGGCGGTATCGAGAACGGTTTGACCGCCACGGTCGACGTCACGAACACAGGCGACCGCGCCGGCGACGAGGTGGCGCAAGCCTATATCACGCCACCGGGCTTCGAGGGTGCTCCGCGCCAGGCGCTACGCGGATTCGAACGGGTGTCGTTGAACCCGCACGAGACGAAGCGGATCACCATCGCCTTGTCGCCGCGCGATCTAAGCTTCGTCACGGCCGAAGGCGAGCGCCGACTGATCCCCGGAGAGTATCGACTGACCGTCGGATCTGGGCAGCCCGCGGCAGGCATTCCTGGATCATACGCGGCGTATGCTGTCCGCAAGACAATAGATCTGCCCAAGTGACCGTCGGCTCACTCGACGGGCGCCGCAAGTAGGGAGTGCAGGACATCAACGACGCCAGCAAACTCAGCCGTCGGAGCGTATTAAAGCGGTCCGTCGGCACGGCGGCCGCACTAGGATTGCCGCACGCGGGTCTGGCCGAGCTATCGTCCGAGTCTCCCGACACGCGGTTGTGGTACCGTCAACCGGCAGAACGCTGGGTCGAGGCGCTGCCGATCGGCAATGGCCGCATCGGGGCCATGGTGTTCGGCGGCGTCGATCATGAGCGACTTCAGCTCAACGAAGATACCTTGTGGTCGGGAGGTCCGTACGATCCGGTCAACCCTGACGCACTGGCGGCCTTGCCAGAGGTACGGCGACTAGTCTTCGCCGGACGTCTTCAGGAGGCACAGGCGTTGGCCAACGCCAAGCTGATGGCCAAGCCGCTTAGCCAGATGTCCTATCAGACCCTCGGCGACCTCTTCATCAGCCTGCCAACGATCACTGCAGACTCCATCCGTGACTACGAACGCGCCCTGGATCTCGATACGGCAGTCGCGACGACAGGCTTCGCCGCTGGAACCGTTCGCCACGAACGGTCGGTTTTCGCCTGCCCGGTGCATCAAGTCATCGCCGTCCGCCTCGTCGCTAGCAAGGCCGGCTCCCTCGACTGCGACATCGGTCTCCGCTCGCCGCAGTCCGGAACGCTGACGATCGCCGACGACACGTTGATCCTGTCGGGCAGGAATTCCGCCAGCGAAGGGATCGCCGGCGCACTCCGGTTCGAAGCGCGGGCTCGCGTGCTCCACGAGGGCGGGACGGTGGAGAGCCGGGCTGGCGAGATCGGCGTGCGTGGCGCCCGGACGGTGACCATCCTGATCGCGATGGCGACGAGCTACCGCGGCTTCAACGACGTCGGGGGTGATCCCGCAGCAATCACTCGTAGGCAGATCGAAGTGGCTGCGGCCATCGGGTTCGATCGTATCGCCGCTACTGCCGCTGCCGAGCACTGGCGACTCTACGGGACCGTACGCATCAATCTCGGCCGGACGCCCGCTGCCGACCGACCTACCGACGTGCGAATTCGCCTGAGCGAAACAAGCGATGATCCCGCACTGGCGGCATTGTATTTCAATTACGGCCGATACCTGCTGATCGCCTCGTCGAGAGCAGGATCGCAGCCGTCCAATCTCCAGGGCATCTGGAACGATCGCGTGCGGCCGCCTTGGGGCTCCAAGTACACGATCAACATCAACACGGAGATGAACTACTGGCCGGCCGAGCCGACCGGCCTGGCCGAATGCACCGCTCCACTCATCGCCATGGTCCGGGAGCTCGCTGCAAGCGGCGCGAGAACCGCACGGGACATGTACGGTGCCCGCGGCTGGGTCGCGCACCATAACACCGACCTCTGGCGCGCCACCGCGCCCATCGACGGCGCATCCTGGGGCTTGTGGCCGACAGGCGGCGCTTGGCTCTGCACGCATTTGTGGGACCGTTGGGACTATGGACGGGACAAGACCTATCTTGCGTCGATCTACCCGTTGTTGCGCGGCGCCGCCGAGTTCTTCGTCGATGTCCTACAGCGCGATCCGACGACCGGGCACATGGTCACCAATCCGTCCATCTCGCCAGAGAACGAGCACCACAAAGGCGTGTCAATCTGTGCGGGACCCGCGATGGACATGCAGATTCTGCGTGACCTGTTTGACCAGACCGCTGCGGCGGCGGGCATCCTGGGCGTCGATCGTGGATTTGTGACGCAGATCAAAAACCTGCGAGCCCGGCTCGCGCCTGACAAGATCGGCACGGGCGGGCAGTTGCAGGAGTGGCAGTCGGACTGGGATGCGGACGCGCCCGAGCCTCAGCATCGGCACGTGTCGCAACTCTATGCCCTCTATCCAAGCCACCAGATCAACCTGGAGGACACCCCGCGGTTGGCCGCCGCGGCACGTCGGTCGCTTGAGATCCGCGGCGACAAGGCCACCGGGTGGGCTACGGCTTGGCGGATCAATCTCTGGGCACGGTTGCAAGAGGGCGACCGGGCCCACGGCATCCTGAAGTTCCTGCTCGGTCCGGAGCGCACCTACCCGAACATGTTCGATGCACATCCACCGTTTCAGATCGACGGCAACTTCGGTGGAACGGCCGCGATAGCGGAGATGCTTGTGCAGAGTCGTGGAGAGGATATCTTCCTGCTGCCCGCCCTCCCCTCTTCTTGGCCGAGCGGCAGTATCACCGGATTGCGCACGCGAGGCTCCACTGCGATCGACCTGCACTGGAAGGACGGCCGATTGGTCACCGCAACGCTTGTTTCAGCAGAGGCTGGTACGAGGACGGTAAGACTGGGCGAACGCGCAATTCAAATTCGGCTCCGTGCTGGCAAGCCTAGAAACCTGAATGCGAATGAATTTGAGGCGATTTAGAGGTTCAGTATCGCGCTCCACGTATATCCTCACTGCTCATATCCTGCGATGCCTGCCCGGTGGCCAAACAAAAAAGCCGGGAGCCATCGCGCGTTACTTTGGTGTCGATGTTCTATGCCCGCATACGTACGCTTCGAACGTACAGGCGACGCCCAAGAACCAACGGCTCATTGATAGCATTGCTACGCTGAAGTCGGCCCGATCCGTTCGGTTTGTCATCAGCCGGTGGTATTGCAGTGCCCCTAATCTTATCTGCGTACTGATTATCGCGACCCGACGCCTACCATCCCGGAACGCTTGAGGTTTTTGCCTGTGAAAAACCGTTCTCACTTTCGTTCGGATGGGGCATAGCATCTGCCAAGCCCACACGGGGCCTGGGAACGGGGATGCGACGCGATATGAAGCTTGGTCCGGTAATCGGTTTCGCATGGCTCGTCAGCATGTCATCCGGGTTTTTCGTCTTGGGATCGATCGCATCAGCGCAGAACCGACCAGTTCCGCCTATATCGCCCCAAATCGATTCCAGTCGTCCTGACTGGGAAAACCCCGCCATATTTGCCCGCGGAAAGGAGCCAGCCCGGGCTACGGCCTTCCCGTTCGAGAGCCGCGAGCTTGCACTTGCCGATGACCGATCTGCATCGCGCCGCTTTCTCTCGCTGAACGGTAAATGGCGCTTCTTCTTCTCTCCCAATGTCGATGGCGCTCCCGCCGACTTCTACCGAGATGATTTCGACATTTCTGCGTGGCGGCAAATCCGCGTGCCAGCCGACTGGCAAGCGGAAGGTTACGACCAAGCGCGCTACAACAACGTCACCTATCCGTTCCCCGCAAACCGGCCACTGATTCCGCACGACCGCAACCCGGTCGGCTCCTATCGACGCGACGTCGATGTGCCGGCGAGTTGGTCCGGTCAGGACGTGATCCTCCACATCGGTGCGGCTGGATCAGCGTACTACGTTTGGGTCAACGGGCAGCAGGTTGGATATAGCGAGGATAGCAAGCTGCCATCCGAGTTCAACATCACGCCTCACCTGCGTCCGGGCAAAAACAGCATATCGATGCGCGTTTATCGCTGGTCCGATGGTTCTTATCTGGAGGATCAGGATTTCTGGCGCGTCTCGGGCATCGAGCGCGAAGTCTTCCTGATGGCCGCGCCTCGGACGCGCATACGGGACTTCACCGTGCGCGCTGGACTGACCGACAATTGGCGCAATGGCACGCTGGACGTCATCGCCAAGGTACTCCCCGGCAGTGCGGCGATGACCGTTCGCGCGACGCTGTTCGACGGCGACCGTACGTTGTCACGCCGAACGGCGCGCGTGAGCGCCGGCAGGGCCGAGCAAAACGTTCGCCTGACCGATCGCCTGACGAATGTACGCAGTTGGTCGGCGGAAACGCCCAATCTCTACACGCTTTTGCTCGAACTTACCGACGCGAAGGGAGCCGTCATTCAGGCGACCAGACAGCGCGTGGGATTTCGCGACGTTGCGATCCGGGGTGGCCAACTGCAGGTCAATGGCCGGCCGCTCTATATCCGCGGAGTTAATCGCCACGAACATGATCCCGATACTTTCCATGTCATCTCGATGGAGTCGATGCGTCGCGATATCGAGCTGATGAAGCAAAACAACGTGAACGCCGTGCGATCGTCCCACTATCCCAATGATCCGCGCTGGTATGATCTGGCTGACGAATACGGCCTCTATGTCATGGACGAGGCGAATATTGAATCGCACGCCTACATGGAAATGGGCTGGAAAGGCGAGAAGGAGCGCAAACTCTACCATCTAGGCTATGATCCGGCATGGGAAGCGGCACACGTCTCGCGCGTCGCCAACATGGTCGAGCGCGACAAGAACCACCCGTCGATCATCTTTTGGTCGCTGGGTAACGAAGCTGGCGTTGGGCCAGCGTTCGAAAGGGGAGCGGCAGAAGCGCGACGCCTGGATCCCACGCGGCTGGTCAGCTATCTCGGCTTGGGTACGTTGCCGGAGCTCAAACCCAATCCATACGGCGATATCTTCGCGCCCATGTATTACACCGTCGATCAGACGATCGCGTACGCGCATGATGGGCGTTTCGCTCAGCCGCTGATCCAGTGCGAATATTCCCACATGCAGGGTAATAGCGGCGGCAATCTCGCCGACTACTGGGACGCGATTTACGCCAACCCCAAGCTGCAAGGGGGCTTCATCTGGGACTGGGTCGATCAGTCGATGAACGCGCGCGACGAGAATGGCGAGCCGTATTGGGGGACGGGAGATCTCTACGGTCCCAATCCCGGCGGCGAGATTGAGTTCGGTGATGGGCTGATCCAGCCCGACCGCACGCCGAACCCCCATCTGTTCGAGATGCGCAAGGTGTACCAGCCGATTGCGTTCCGCGCTGACGACGTGGCGAAGGGGCGCTTCACCGCGATCAACCACAATGACTTCAGCAATCTATCAGAATTCGACCTTGGCTGGATATTGCTGGATGAGGGGATCGAGGTCGCGCGCGGCGAAATGCCTACGATTGACGTGGCGGCACGCGGACAAGGAAAGCTGTCGGTCTCGCTGCCGGCCATCCGCCAACCAGACCATGAATATGTCCTGACACTTACGGCGCGAGCGCGCGGGGGCGCATCTGCCTTGGTGCCTGCGGGCCACCTGATTGCTTGGGACCAGTTCGTGCTGCCTAACGATGCCGCACGCGGTGTGACCGCTGCCTCCAGTGGTTCGGCAGTCGTTCACGAAACGGCCAATCGCGTCACCCTGTCCGGCGGGGGGTCCGAATTGCAAATCGACCGCATCACTGGATTGGTCGATTATCGCAAGGATGGGCGATCCATCATCACAGGTGGATCGCCGAACTTCTACCGTGCGCTTACTGATAACGACATCGGGACTCAGATCGCCCGCACGCACGACTTATGGAAGACGGCGTCAGCGTCGAGGACGGTCCAGAGCGTCGCCGTCGAACGCTCGACGCGTAGCGACATCGCAGTTCGCGTTCGCTTTGCCGTTGGCAATGGCGCCGCAACCTTTGAAAGCCGATACGTGATGCATGGCGACGGGGCGGTCGCGGTAGATGCGCAATTTACGCCGGCGGACACATCGCTGCCCGCCCCTTTTCGGGTTGGAATGGCGTTCGTTATGCCTAGCGAATACTCCAACCTGGAGTGGTACGGAAAGGGACCACACGAAAGCTACCAGGACCGACAGACGGGTGCCGCGCTAGGACGTTGGGCGGGTGCTATCGCTGCGCAGAATCACGATTACATGCGACCGCAGGAAACGGGGAATAAGGTCGCCGTGCGTTGGCTGGCCATACGAGGCACAAATTTGACGACGTTGAGGGTGAAGGGTGGCCAACCGCTATCGGCCAATGTGCTTACGTTCCCGTACGAAGACCTATCGCGTCGGCCGCCGGGCACTCGTCGTAGTAGCGACATTGTGCCGCATGGTCACGTCAGTGTAATGATAGACGCGGTTCAGAGCGGCCTTGGCGGTACGGACAGTTGGAGCCCACACGGTCGTCCACTTGAGCGCTACCGTATTCCACTAAGCCCGCTTCGCTATGTCTTTACGATGTCGAATGACCAAACGGCATCTGCGACACAAGGAGCGATGCCTGCAAGCGCGACGGCTTCGCCAATTGAATTCTGATCCGCAGCTTACCGCCGGGTGATCAATACTTGGTGCGGTCGGCACCGCTCGACAAACGATCACTGGCTTATCCAACGTTTTCATGAGGCAATCCTATTGCCGGTAGGTAAATTATGGCGAACCGGACAAACTCGTCAACACGACCCCAAGCTTAAGGCGACGAACAACTACCTTATGCTTATGCTCATAGTTATCGTTAAACAATATGTCGTTGTTTACCAGTAGATGGCCAACATCCCGACATTCACGGCACCACCGCAAATTCCGAAAATTCGACACTTGTTCAGGTTTGTGGAGCCGCTCGATATAGTCTATGGTTCGGGTCCGACGATAGGGGCCTGTGACCCATGCCTCGCCTCTTCTCTGACGAGAACTTGCTGCACGCGTGGAGGTGGAGGAGCCTTGTCGGAGCGGTAGAAACTGCCGCCCCTGCCGGGAGCATTGACGGCGCTGGTAGCGGGAGTACTCCTACAATTAAGATGGGGAGATGCTCGTGAAACATTGGAGCCCTCATCCTTCGATCCTGAAGATCAGTGACCTTAAATGGACAAAAAAGGACGCGTGGGCGCCGCAGGCCATCGCCAAGAACGGGAAATTTTATCTGTACGTACCCGCCGAGCATGACGACACCCACCCCGGCAAAGCCATCGGTGTTGCGGTGTCGGACACGCCGACCGGCCCCTTCAAGGACGCGCGCGGCTCGGCGCTGATCACGAACGAGATGACGCCCAAGGGCCAGCACAGCTGGGAAGACATCGATCCCACCGTGCTCACCGACACCGACGGCACGACCTGGATCGCGTGGGGCAATCGCGAATGCTACATCGCCAAACTTAAGCCGAACATGATCGAGCTCGACGGACCGATCCGGGAGATTACCCCGCCCTTCTACGTAGAAGGCCCGTGGCTGCACCGACGCGGTAATCTCTACTACCTCACCTATGCCTCCATGGACCCAGCGGCAAAGCTGGGGGCCAAACCCGGGGACGAACACGTGTCCTACGCTGCGCTGACGATCGGCGCTCAGAAGGGCGCGCTTGGACGTCGCGCAGTTACCGTAGAACGTCTCTATTATAATCCGGATGGCACGATGAAACCGGTCGCTCAGACCGAAGCAGGAGTGTCTGGCCCGCAACTCAAGCGTAAGCGGTGAAGTGTCGCGGAGTTTGCTGGCTGCACGCTGCCGATCCTCTGTTAATTAAGCGAATGGGGTTAGTCTAAGATGACGCGATTTGGTTTGACCTTGCTTTGTGCCATGGCTGCGATGTCGGTACCGGCCGCAAGCGCGCCACCGCGCCCTACGGCTGCTCGGGCCGCCTCGGATCGCACGTGGGTTGCAGCGTGGGGGTATGTCGTCTCGCCACCACCGCCCGGTCAGCAGCCGGCCCCTTTCACGCCTCCC
>NZ_LMKH01000010.1 GCF_001421415.1 Sphingomonas sp. Leaf208 | reverse complement strand
CCTCGCCATCGTTGTAACGCCTGGTCGTACCGTCAGTCATATGCCTCACTCTTATCTAAGAGCGGGGCCCTGTCAGGTCATTTAGGGGGCCACCTCAGGCGCCGACATTCTGGGATTCGCAGAGGCCAGAGCTTGAACGGGCGCTTGAGTTCCTAACCGGCGACATCTGGTCGCTGACGTTCGTTCCAGGAGGGCATGCGCCTGCGCCTGTGCGAGGCGCCAGACTGAGGACGGAGGACGTGGTCTGCCTGCTTTCGGGCGGCATGGACAGCTTGGTGGGTGCCATCGACGCTGTACACGCCGGCCGGCGACCTCTCTTCGTCAGCCAGAAGGCTAAGGGCGACACTGTAGACCAAATCAAATTTGCCGAGTTAATATCTCCAGGCACACTTCATCTGCAGTTGAGTCACAACGCCCGGCCACCTTGCCCGTCCGAGCGGTCGCAGCGCGCACGCTCGATCGTGTTCCTTGCCTTCGGAGTGCTGGCTGCGAGCTGCCTCGAGATCACCCGAAATGGCGTATCGGTCGACCTGCTCGTGCCCGAAAACGGGTTCATCTCCCAGAACGTGCCGTTGACCCCGCTTAGGACGGGGTCGCTCAGCACTCGCACCACTCATCCTTTCTACTTCCGCCAGCTGCAGAAGGTTCTGGATGCCGCCGGGCTCCTGGCGACGATCACGAACCCATACGAATTCAAGACCAAGGGAGAGATGCTGAGCGAGTGTCGTGACCAAGCGCTGCTCGACCAACTTGCGTGGAACTCCACAAGCTGCAGTCGATACTCACGGTACGGGTACCGGCATTGCGGTCGATGCGTCCCCTGTCAGGTTCGGCGTGGCGCTGTGGTTGCCTGGGGAAACACCGACCGGACCGCGAAGGGGTATAAGTATGGTCCCCTCGGGCAGCGAGACCGTAGCCACACCCAGTTCGACGACGTACGCTCCGTAGCTATGGCGATCGACGTCGTCGCGCGGGATGGCGTTGAATCCCTGATCGGTGGCGCAATGAACCGGGAGATGATCGGCGACGTCGCCCCCTATCGTGAGGTCGTCCGTCGTGGCATCGAGGAGCTTGCTGCCCTGCACCGGCGCGAAGGCGTAACTTGATCGATCTCCATTGCCACATTGACCTGTATCCCGATCCCACCGCCATCCTCGACGAGGCAGAGGCACGGGGGACGTTTGTGCTTGCGGTGACCACCACGCCGAAGGCTTGGCGCGGCACGCGCAAGCTCGTCGGCGAGAGGGCGCGGATCCGAGTGGCTCTGGGCCTCCATCCCGAGGTCGTCGCCGAGCGATACGGTGAGGTCGAACTCTTATGCGCACTGATGCCGGAGGCGCGCTACGTCGGAGAGGTCGGCTTGGATGGAAGCGCGCCGCACCGCGCCTCGATAGACCGGCAGGTGAAGGTCTTCGACCGAATCCTCAACGAGTGCGAAAAACTAGGTGGCCGGGTCCTCACCATTCACTCGCGGGGCGCCGCAGAGCGTGTCCTGGACTCCGTTGAACGCCATCCTCGTGCAGGACTACCGATCCTCCACTGGTTCTCAGGATCGCTCAAGCAACTGGAACGCGCGGTGTCGCTCGGATGCTGGTTCAGCGTTGGCCCCGCGATGATGCGATCAGCCAAGGGACGGGATCTCGCGGCCGCCGTGCCGCTCGAGCGGATTCTTACCGAGACCGACGCTCCCTTCGCCCGATCCGGCGATCGACCACTCTATCCATGGGAGGCGACCGATTGCGTGCCAGAGCTCGCGGACTTGCACGGTGTAGATCAAAAGCAAATGTTCGACGCGATCAAGCGGAACCTCAAGGGGATGGCGGGATGGAAGTCGACGCCACCAGCACGTTCTAATCAATAGGTCAGTGTTTGAACCGGTAGACACGGGATCGATCGCAGCGACGACGCTGCGAGGATGCAATTTCGCGCTGGGAGCGAAGTCGGCATCAAGCAGCGCCTTTAATCCCAGGGTAGAGTGTCTGGCGCACCAAATGTCACGGCTTGTATTGACGATAGCGTTTGCGGGGTTTCGGCGACGATCGTCATCTTTGCACGACGCTGTCTTAGCGATTGCATACGATCTGCCGCTAATCGACCTTCAGGCGTGGAAGAGCCTAGATGGTATCGATACGATCCGAGCGCGCTCAACAGTTTGTCGATGATGTTCGATCGCTCAGTGTCAGAGGCGGCAACCTTTAGTGCTTCATACCCCTCTTTGATGCGACGATGGATCGCATGCGGCGCAAGCACACGGCCCTTCGCGATCGGGACGCCCGTTATCTCGGTGGGCCTGGCCGTCATAAGGTACTCGATCTTATGGGTCTGAAAACCTCCGGCCCTGATGGCTTGCCGAATGTCTGTGACCGCCCCGCCGGGGACCTCGGCTCCTGATATTGTCAGGTCGTCGACCCACAGAGACATTTTCAGCCCGTGCGATCCGCATATAGCATAGACCTTGTCGAACATCCCCCGGTGCACCAACGACGTAAGCACTGGACTGATCGGCGATCCAAACGGCATACGGCCATCGATAGCAGCGAGCTTGGCAAACAGACCGGCCACGTCGTCCATGATGCCGAGCGAGTAGTGCGCCCATCGCCAGATGTCTTCTTGCATCGTCTTCGGGTAAAACTGACGAATATCCAGTTTCAGAAGCTGATGCCCAGCAACATGCATCTCGGCATTGTCGCGCTGACCAACGCCCTTGCGAGGGCTACACAGGTACGGTGGCTGCTTTATCTTGTTGAGCTGAAACTTTAAACGTTCGTGGACCATTCGTAGCTTACCGGTCGGAACGGTCAAATTACGAAGCTTGCCGTTTATATCGATCGTGTCGCGACGGATGTAACGTTCCTTGTCGCGAACAATGGCTCCCAGCTGCCCCTTCGTCATGCCAATGAGCGAGGCTATGTCTCGTTGCCCAGGGTTTTGAGCCCACATTGAATCGGCAATTTCGTAGCGCTCGTAGCGCCGATCTTTATGCTGCTTCACGTTGACCTGGATGCAGCTTCTCGAGTATCTGCAGCACCTTTTCCGCGACAATGAGTTGACCCCGCCGCGCGATCGGCTGACCTTCTATCTCTTCCGCGAAAAACAGTAATTGCGACATCTTCACATTCACAGCAGCGCTGTAGGCTTCAAGCAAATCCATGCTGACAGCTTTGCGTGCACCCTCCACGTCAGAGATTAGTGACTGCGTCACCCCTACACGTTCGGCCATCTCTGTCTGTGAATAGCGGCAGTAGAGTCGAAGTAAACGAAGCGCTTCATTGATTACGGGTCTTTTTGTCATCGTCGAACATCCTTAGTTCGGCTATCCCGAGGTCACCGCTTACTCGTGGTGTTTCAAGAGAAACATCACGAATGAAACCACTCGCCCTACCGCGATAACTACCTTCATCAGAAGGAGCCAACGCGACGGAGGTCGTGGCTGGTGCCGCTGCGTGCGAAGGTCGTTGCTCATTTGGCGCTCTCTTTCTTGCCAGACCGGCGACAAATGCCGGCCCCCGTAGGCACTTGTGAGAGCTGTGTTCCGGAGCGTTTATACCTCGGGCATGCCGCGCCCGGTCCCGGGCGGGTGCGGCGCGCCGCCCCCCCGCCGAGACACAGGTGGTAGTCGGGAGAACCATTCTCCCACAGGGCTTGAGATCGCCCCTGCTTCTGACGGGTTCACTATGAGCTACCATCGCCCGATCCATGTAGAGTCCTCAGGGCTCGACAGCAAGATGAAATATCGCTGCAGGCGATATTTCATCCGAATGGCCGACGGGTCTCCTGCTCTCCCTAGCATTCTGTTGCCGCCGACCTCCCGACCATCATTCCGGCGGTTCTTTTTGGGTATGCCTTCCGCAGACCTCTCAATAGCTGGTACTTTAATCACGTCCTGATGGCGTAAAAAGGACTAGACTAATAAGTACCACATATAGCAGACTACGGGATGTTTATCCGAGCCTATCTTCGCGCTTCTACCTCCGAACAGGATGCGTCGCGCGCCAAGAGCGCCCTCGACGTGTTTGCGACCGAGCACGGGCTTCGGATTGCAGCCCGCTATGTCGAAAACGAAAGTGGAGCCAAGCTTCACCGACCAGAGCTGTTCCGCCTGCTTTCGGACTGCGAGCCGGGAGACGTGCTCCTAGTCGAGCAGGTTGATCGGCTTTCCCGCCTCACCTCCCCAGACTGGATCAAACTGCGAAATCTAATCGACGCCAAGCAGGTCCGGGTTGTTGCACTCGACCTGCCGACGTCGTGGATCCTGACGGCACCGACGGATGAGTTCACCGGCCGAATGTTCGCAGCGGTCAACGCCATGATGTTGGACGTACTCGCCGCGGTTGCCCGTAAGGACTATGAGGATCGCCGTCGTCGACAAGCCGAAGGCACCGCAAAAGCCAAGGCAGCGGGCCTTTATAAGGGGCGTCCCGAGAACAAGACCCGCAACGCTGCGATCTCGAGCCTTCTTCGCGATGGCCGAAGCTGGCGCGATATAATGGATGCGACTGGGTGCAGTCGAACGCTGCTCGCCAAGATTGCTCGTGATCGCCGTCGACAGGCGGAGGCCAACGCAGCAATGTCAGACGCGCACCCCTAATGTGTTCAGGCAGACTCTAGACCCTCATAATGAGGTGTCCGATTTCTCTGCTACCGACCCTGTTTGAACGGGTTTTGCGTACCAAAGCCCATGCCCACTCAGGGTATACCCTTTCTGACAAATACGGGGCGCCCATAACTGTGTCTGCCGATCATCGAATTTTCGGGAACGGCCGGGTTGGGTGGACGCTTACCGGCAGCATCAATGACGCGGCTTGCGTCCTATCTCACATTTGAAGCTCATGGAGATGTCTGACATGACCATTCCAAGCGCTGGCCGTTGACCCAGCGGTTGTCTGGACCGAGCAAGCTCGCGACCATGGGGCCGATGTCGTCAGGCAGGCCGACGCGGCCGAGCGCCGTCATGCCGGCGAATGCCTGGTTGTAATGGGGGATCTCGCGCACGGCACCGCCCAAGAAGTCGGTCTCGATCGCGCCGGGGGCGACGGTGTTGGCCGTGATGCCGCGGCTGCCGATGGCAGACTTGGCACGTTCGGCGTGTGCCTCGGTGGCCATCTCCCCTATCGGGCGGCACTCGATCCGCGGGTGTCTGCGGCCGCCTGCTTTTACCCCACCGAGATCCACTCGGCCACACTCGGAGAGGGTGGGTCGGACGACAGCCTGAAGCGCATGTCGAACTTGAAGGCCGAAACCATATTCGTTTGGGGGCGGCAGGATCCACACGTCCCCTTTGCAGGACGGGAGATGATCCGTGCGCGGTTGCAGGACGTCGCTGCGCACTACGAATGGCATGAGGTGAACGCACAGCTTGCGTTCCTGAGAGACGAAGGGCCGCGCTTTGACCCGGCGCTGTTCCTGTAGTCCGTGACGCTGACGTTGGACTTCTACCGCCGCGCCATGTCGGGACGCGACGATCGGGAGCAGGGCGTCAGCTAAGGTTCTTCATGAGTGCAGCGTGCGACGGCAACGTATGGGCTATGAACGGCAAAATGGCCGCACCGATCGCGACGGCGTCCTCGTCATGACTGGCTCGTTGGATCAAAGCCATGTTCGGGACCGCGCTTCCGAGCGCGGCGATGTTACGGTTCAGTTCGAGTATGAGGCTGTCCAGTAGGCACGACGGCAGTCGCGCGCCGATGAAGATCGCGGTCGGGTTGAGGAGGGCGTTCACCGTCATGATGGGGAGCGTGAGAGTCTTTGCCGCCTCTAAGGACCAAGCGCGGACGACCGGGTTGTGGCGTTCGACGTCTGCACGAAGTTCCGCCACGCTACCCGAATACCCCGCTTTCTCCAGCCTGAGTCTAAGTTCAGACAAAGACACGCAGTCCTGGACGGTCGGCCCTGCGGGATGGTTGAAGTCCGCAGGAAGCAGTCCGAGTTCACCTGCTCGCCCGTTTCCGCCGCGCACATACTCGTTGTCCACGACGACAGCACCGCCCAGTCCGGCGCTGATCAACACGTAGAAGAAGTCGGTGAATTGCCGTCCGTTGCCGAACTGCGCTTCCCCGATCGCTGCCGCTGCGGCGTCGTTGTCGCGGAGGACGGGCAGGCCCAGTCCATCTTGAAGTAGGAGTGAGACGTTCGTCGTTGCCCAGACGCCGTATGCCTCGGGCATCTTCGGCAGCGCGATCGTTCCAATATCGTCAGGTATCGCAAGACCGATGCCGATGAAGCGTTCTCGGTCCAGCTTCAATGCGTCAGTCGTCTCGGCGTACCACTCCTGAACGAAGTCGACGACCATTTCGGGGCTAGGAAAATCAACCTCCTTGACGGATCGCGCGCGAACGCCTCCCGCGAGGTCGAGGATCACCACGGCGACATGATCTCGATCGATGTTTACCCCTAGCGAAAAGCAGCCGTCGGGATCGATCGCGAGCCGCGAAGCGGGGCTACCTCTGGGGCCTTTGATGCGGGCGGTCTCGTGGATGAGACCCTCGTCGATGAGACGACGGGTGATGTTGGCTATGGTGGGAAACGTGAGGCCGGTCGCCGCGGCGAGTTCGGACCGCGAAACCTCGCCTCCTGCGACACGGATGGCTTGCAGCACCACCCGCTGGTTGAAGTCGCTGACGCGGACAAGATTGCTGCCAGACAGGCCAACGGTCAGCCGAGGCTGCCGGTCGTTGCCACGCATGCCGTCGTCCTTGGACACCGTCGCCACCATCTTGTTGTTACCGCTATCATTCATCCCCTCCATATTGCATCAAATACGGCTGGTGACGCGAACAAAAATATGGCCGCAGCGAAATGTCGCTGCGGCCTGAGTGAACCCCGTGAGTGGCTGGTCAAGGGGAGGAGAACCAGCCTAGGGTATCGCGTGAAGCTCAGTTGCGGATGCGGACGCCAAATGTCACTCGTCGTTCGAAGATGCTCGAGCCATACCAGAAGTTCTTGAACTGGGCGTATTGCTCCTCGTTCTCCTTGGTCAGGTTCGACCCTTGCACGAACATCGTGAACTTCGGTGTCACGTCATAGCTCGCGGACGCGTCCAGATAGCCTGTCGCGCGGTTCCAGACGGCCAGATTGTCATCAGCCGCGGCAACGAACCCGCCGAAGCGCTTGCTCCGATAGTTGTAGGCCACGCGACCCTGCACTGGGCCCTTCTGATAGAACAGCACCGCGTTGGCCTGATGCTTCGAGTTGTCCGGAACGGGCAGCGACTTGCCGAAGAGATCGACGTTTGAGCTGCCGCTGTCCGAGTAGGTGTAGTTCAGCTGGCCGCCGAAGCCGCTGAGCGTGCCGGGGAGCCAGTCGAAGACGGTCTGGAAGCCGACTTCGACACCCTTGATGGAGCCGCCCTTGCCATTGACCGGTCGCGTGACCGGACCGCCTTCGCGGACGACGCCATCGGCGTCAGGCTGCGCCTCGATCAGCGTGTTCGTCTGCAGGAAGCTCTTAACGTCGAACCAGAAGGCGGCGACCGAAAGGAGGCTGCTCTGGTTGAAGTACCACTCGTAAGAGACGTTGTAGTTGGCGGATCGCGGCAGTTCGAGATTGGGGTTGCCCGCAGATCCGGAACTGTAGCGCTGTAAGCTCGGATCGAGTGCCACCCCCTGATAGGTTCGCGTTCCGTTCACAGCGTACGACGATGCCAGACCGCGGCCGAACTGGGAGAGATCGAGTTGGCCGAGCGTTTTGGCGTAGGCGAAGCGGAGATACATGTCCGGACGCACGTGCAGGCTCAGGTTGGCGTCCGGCAGGAAGTCGTCGCTATCGTTGTTCGACTTGGTCGTTCCTGCTGCGATGGCGACGCCGTTGAACGAGAGATCGCCGATGAACTGGCCGTTCGTCGGGAAGGAGTAGATGCCGAGCTTCGTCTTCACGTAGCGCACGCCCGCGTTTCCGGTGAATTCGAGCGAGCCCACCGACCCGTCGAAGTTGGCTTCGGCGTAGGCGCTGATCTGGCGTTGGGTCACGCGATAGCTGTTCTGGGGGTCGAGGTAGGCCTTCGTGCCCGGGAAGAGCAGCGCGTTGTAGGCGTTCACGTCGTTCAGCGCGTTGGGCGAGATGGCAGGAACGTTGGGGATGCCGCTGATGGGTCCGAAGCCGCCCGCGGACGTCACCAGTCCTGGGAGATCGTTGAACTTGCGGATCGGTACCACGCTGTAGCCGACCGTGTCGACGATGAGGGGATCCTTGTAGAAGTACAGATGGCCGGCCGGACCGATAGGCGACAGATATCGGAATGCGTTGTTGCCGGCGTCGCGATTGCCGTACCTGCCGCCGATGCGGATGTTCTTGAGCGGCCCCAGGTCGGTATCGTATTGCGCGTCCGCGCGGTAGACGTCGAGCGTAGCCTTCTGCTTCGACGCTTGCGACCAGGTGGAGGTCAGGGAGTAGTTGGCTGGGTTCGTCACGTCCGTGAGGAAGTTCACCGAAGGCTCCGATCCGCGGAAGTCCACCGTAGCGCGAACGGCGGCCAAGCCGCCTGGGTTGGCGTAGCTACAGTTGGCCGGAATCGTGGCTCCCGCGCAGCTGGTCGGAAGCGAACGGGGAACGACGCCCGCTCTGGTCGCCCAGGAGTCGATGTCGGTCTGGGTCGAGCTGTTCCGCGAATCCCCGTGCACGTAGCGAAGGGTGGCGCTGAACGGCCCGTCGTTCTTGAAGCGGGCCTCGAGGTTCGTGTTGATCGACCGAGCCTTGCTGTAGGCGTTCAACGTGTGGACCTGGAACCGCGACAGGTTCAGATCGGCGAACTGGACGACGCCGTTGCTGTCGATGATCGACGACGGGAGGTAGCTGTCGTTCGAGAAGTTGCCGTGCAGCACGGCGGTGTTGCCCGAGTTCCTGTTGCGGAACCGCGTGTAGGCGACGTCGCCGATGAGCTGGATGGAATCCGTGACGTCGTATTGGACCGAAGCGTTCGCGCCGATCCGCTCGCGCTGCGTCTGCCCGTTGTCGAACTCGAGCGCGACGGGATTGTAGAAATAGTCCTTGTCGGCGAGCTTCTTGCTGTTCGTGATGTCGCCGTCCTTGCGGACGTCGAAGCCGGCCTGGGCATCGGTCGTCTTCAGGATGCCGTTGGTCACGCGCGGGTTCTTGTTGCTCAGGATCTCGTGGTCATACGAGCCGGCAAGGAGAAAGCCGATGCGACTGCCGTTGTATGCGACCAGGGCAGAAGCGTTCTGGCTCCAGTCCTTGGTGATGTTCCCGTACGTGTCCTGCACCGAGCCCGTCGCCGTCAGCCCCTTGTGGAGATCGAAGGGCCGGCGGGTCTTGAGAGCAATGATACCCGAGTTGCCGCCCGTGAGGTCGGCGGCCGTTGGCGACTTGATGACGTCGACGCCCGCGAACAGGGTGGACGGAATGTCCGTCAGGTTGGGCTGCGCCCCGGTGATGTTGGATGCGCCGAGGAACTGCTCGCCGTTCAGCGTCGTCAGGACGTTCGCCAGACCGCGGATGTTGACCGAGGCGCCCTGTCCGGCCGACCGCGTGATCTGCACGCCGGTGACCCGCTGAAGCGAATCGGCGATGGTTACGTCGGGCAGCTTGCCGATGTCTTCGGCGGCGATCGAGTCGACGATCTGCGACGCCTCGCGCTTGACGTTGATCGCCTTCTGCTGCGCCCCACGGACGCCTGTCACGACGATGTCCTGCTCGTTGGCGCCGTCCTGAACCGGTGGCGTTGCCGCATCCGGGGCCGCTGCTGCCGGACCGTCCGACGTGGTCTGCTGCGCCGTTGCGGACTGTGCGCCTAGAAGCGCTACAACGGAGCTAGCCGTGAATAGAACCGATCGGAGTGCTGTGAGTTTACGCATTGCCTTCATCCCCTCATCCTGACCGGGAGGGAACTCGAACGTGCACGGCGCTTCGGCGCAGTGTCATGTTCCCTCCCCAACCGGCTCTTTCCAAGCCCTCTTGGTCTTGCCTGAAAAGCATCTTTCATTTGCGTTTGCAATACTTATTCAATTTGATTGAATAAAAGTTGACGTGCTACTTTCCGCTTAGGGCTCTGGTGGGGCTGCTGGGTCACTTCTGAGTAGACGGCTATGCTCGGACATGAAGCGCCACATAAGCCGCGTGTCTGCGACGCCCCACTCGTGTGTGCCACTCCTCGTCACATAGGAGACTACGTCCACCCCCGGCTGGCAGCCGAGATAACGACGCTTCATTCTTCCAGACCTGCCAAGTTCAGTTTCGGCGACGCCTCGGCATCCATCAATGTCCGCCCAACGGCGCTCGGCTGCCAGCAACCCATACTGCCAATACCTCGCTCCACCGCCATCGATCGGATTTGTGGTGTCAGCGCCGCCCGAAAAGGCAACGACCGGCATAGGCCTTGTCGGCTGGCAGGTCTTCACGTCGGGTTTCGGAGGCGTCGAGCGATCTGGCGCACCCGCTCTAAGCCCTACCACCGGCGCGATCGCCGCCAGGCGATCAGACAGAACGCAGCCAAGCAGTGAGACCATCCGGCCGCCTCCGGATAGACCGGTTGCGTAAACGCGTTCTGGGTCGGTGCAGCCCTTGGCGATCAACGTGTCGATCAACGTCAGGATGTGCGCGACGTCATCGGGTGCATCGGCCGGCGGCAAGGTCCCGGCCGTGGTCGGCACGCCTGGGATGTTCCAGGCCAGACCACCGGACGGAAGCGTCAGCCCCCCATCCGGCGAGGCCACGATCACGTGGTGGCGATCCGCAAGTTCCATCAATCCCGAACGGTCGAGCTGCTGTGCGCCATTCGAGCCGCTCCCGTGCAGGTTGAGAATGAGCGGCAGAGCCTTCCAGGACCGGGTCGCGTGAGGCACGTAGAGTAATACCGGACGAGCCATGCCCACCGTCCCGATCTCGATGATCTGTCGCCCGGATGGCGTCAGTTCGCAGTGGGGACGTGCCGCGGATGCTGCGGCGCCGCCCGAAAGCGCGACAATCGCGATCACGCTCCGGACGATCCAACTGGCAAGCTGTGCCGACGCGTTCGTGCGTTTCATAGCCGTATCCGAACCCCGCCCAAGACGCGGCGTTCGAAGATGGCCTGATCGAGATAGAAGTTCTTGAACTGGGCGTAGCGCTCCTCGTTCTCCTGCGTGAGGTTGGTGCCCTGCACGTATACAGTGAAGCGCGGCGTGACGTCGTAGCTGAGTGATGCGTCCAGATAGTTCGTCGGTTTCGTGAAGACGGCCAAATTGTCGCTTCCGGCGGGGGTCAGGCCGTTGAACCGCTTGCTGCGGTAGTTCATTGCGACCCGCCCCTGGAATGGCCCCTTCTGATAGAAGACGACAGCGTTGACCTGGTGTCGGGAGTTGTCTGGAACGGGCAGCGTCCTTCCAAAGAGATCGACGTTCGAGCTGCTGCTGTCGGACAACGTGTAGTTCAGCTGCGTGCCGAAGCCGCTGAGCAGACCAGGCAGATAGTCGAAGGTCGTCTGGAGCCCAATCTCCACACCTTTGATGATCCCGCCCTTCCCATTAGCAGGGCGCGTCACTGGTCCCCCCTCGCGAACGACGTCGTCTTCGTCTGGCTGCGCTTCTATGGCCGTGTTCGTTTGTAGGAACGATTTGACGTCGAACAGGAAGGCAGCCACCGACAGGATGCTGTTGCGCGAGAAATACCACTCATAGGAAACATTGTAGTTCGTCGACTGCGGAAGCTTCAGAGATGGGTTTCCGGCGGATCCCGAGTTGAACCGTTTTAGATCCGACGGGAGGGGCTGCCCGTTGAACGTCCGCGAACCGTTGATGACGTAACTGAACGCGAAGCCCTGCCCGAGCGTGGCCAGATCGTAGGTCCCGACGACCTTGGCGAACGCGAACCGCAGTCGCATGTCGCTCGCCAGCTCAAAATTGAGATTGGCATTCGGTAGCCAGAAGTCGCTGTCGTTCTTGTATTTTACGGTGGGCAGCGCGAGCTGGACGCCGTTGTTGGCGTTCAACCCGACGAAGGCGATCCCGTTCGCTGGGTTGGTGAAGATGTCGAGCGAGTTGCGCGCGTAGCGCAATCCTACGTTCCCAGTGAACGGAACGATCAGCTGCCCGCCGACGTCCGCCTGAAGGTAGGCGGCGACGTCACGACTGTTGACGCGATACGACTGGGTCGGGTTTGCGAATTCCCGCGTACCAGGAAACAATGCCTCATTGAACTGCCGGACATCGTTGAGCGCGGTCGGATTGATCGCTGGTAGGGCTGGAATGCCCGTAATGGGACCAAAGCCGGTGGCCATCGTGGTCAGGCCGGGAATGTCGGCGAACTTGCGCACCGGCACGAGGGAGCGGTTGAGCCCGTTTACCCGGTTAATGCCAGTCGCGTCCTTGAAGTAGTAGAGATAAGGCGTCCCCCCGAACGAGATCGGAGACAAGAGCCGGAAAGCGTCGTTGCTGACGTCACGCGTCCCGTATCGGCCGCCGAACTGTAGCTTTCGCAGAAGGCCGTCGTCGCTGACCTGGTAGGCCCCATCAATCCGATACGCGTCGAGCTGTGCTTCGGAGCGGTTTCCGAAGGCCCATGTGGACGTCAGCGAGTAAAGCGCAGGGTTCGTCACGTCGCTCGCGAACGACACCGCAGGGTAGTGGTTGCGGAAGTCGATGCTAGCGAGGACGCTGGGAAGACCGCCCGGATTGCCGTAAACGCAGGACGCCGGCGTCGTCGTGCAGTCGGCGACGCTCGAGCTCCTCGGAACGAGAATGCTTCTGGTGGCCCATGCATCGACGTTGCCGGAGATGTAGCTCGATTTCGAATCCGCCTGCACCCAACGCGCCGACGCTGTGAACGGGCCTCCGTCGTCGAAGCGCAATTCAACGTTCGTGTTAAGCGAACGAGCCTTGGTATAGTTGTTGATGGTCGATGTGTGGAAACGGAACAGGTTCGCGTTTCCGACCTCCAGCACGCCGTTTCCGTCGATGATCGAACTGGACTGGTAGGCGTTGTCGGAAAAATTGTTGTGCAGCACGGCCGAAACGCCAGAGTCTCGGTTTCGCAGGCGCGTGTAGGCCAGATCTCCAATGAGCTGGAGCGAGTCCGTGATCTGATACTGCGCCGACGCGTTGGCGCCCAGCCTCTGTCGATCAGTGATCGAGTTGCTCATTTCGAAGGCGACGGGATTGTAGAAGTAGTCGCCATCGGCGCGCAGGGTGCTGTTCGTGATGTCGCCATCGCCTCTCGTGTCGAAACCCGCCGCCCTGTCCGTCGTCTTGCGGATGCCGTTGGTGATCGATGGGCGCTGATTTGACAGCGTCAGGTCGTCGTATGCTACCGCAAGCAGTCCGCCGAACCGGCCGTTGTTCCATCCGACTAGCGCCGAATACTGCTGGCTCCAGTCCTTGGTGCGGTTTCCGTAGACGTGCTGACCCGACACCGATGCGGTCAACCCCTTGGGTAGGTCGAAGGGGCGGCGCGTCTTGAGATCGACGATCCCGGAGACACCGCCGGACAGGTTGCGCGCCGTTGGCGACTTTATCACGTCGACGCCGGCGAAGAGTTCCGATGGGACGTCGGTGAGGTTTGGCTGCGCTCCCGTTATGTTCGAGGCACCTAGAAACTGCTCCCCGTTCAATGTCGTAAGCACCTGACCCAGACCACGGATGTTTAGGGAAGCCCCCTCCCCTGCGGATCGCGTGATCTGGACGCCGGGCACCCGCTGCAGAGAGTCCGCGATGGTCGCATCCGGCAGCTTGCCGATGTCTTCCGCCGCGATCGAGTCCACGATTTGTGCTGCATCGCGCTTGACGTTGATCGCCTTCTGCTGCGCGCCGCGGACGCCCGTGACGACGATATCCTGCGACACGTCCTCCTGTGCGGCAGACGATACCTCTTGCTGCGCCAATGCAGCGTCAGGATGCATCAGAATAGCTGCCGAGCCTGCAAGCAGGCGCATTGCGATGAGTTGTCTGCCCGTACGCATGGTGTCGTCCCCTGTGTTGATCGCGCAAGCGGGGACGAGCGCCGCGGTTGCCGCAGCGTCGAGTCCTCTCCTGTGACGACCGGTGTCTAAGCCCTGTCTTAGAGTTGCAGAGAAACACACTGAGAAGCCGAGATCAAGACTTATTCAATTTGATTGAATAAATTTAGGGAGGTGCTATCCCAGTCATCGACGATCGATCATGGCTGCCCCGAACTGGTAGGCAGCAAATGGTTTTGACGCCTGAGGGAGGAAGCATGAAGTATTTGGCGGTAGCGCTTGCGGCAACGGCGCTTAGCGGGTGGCAGGCCTCGGCTAGCAAGCCATCAGCCGTCGTGGGCGGTCCCATCAACGTCGACATCGCGCGTGGCGGCGACAGCGTTAAGGTCCCAATCGCGGCGCGGTCAGCGAACGCTACGGCTCGAACCGGTGACTTCACACTGAGCGGGTGGGTATTGCCCAAGGACGCTTCGGCAGCGGACGCGCAGCTGATGGCGCAAGCTGATCAGGGGAAGGTCGCGTTCGCGCTGAACCTGGTCAAGGGGCGTCCTACATTCATTGCGGGCTCGACCAGAATTACCGCCAATGCGACGATGCCGGTCGGGCGTTGGACCCATTTTGCGGTGATCAACGATGCCAACGGCCTCGTCCTTTACGTCAATGGCAGAACCGCGGGGCGGGCTCGACGCCTAGAAGGGTTCGCTTCCCAGGGATCGATGACTGTCGCGCCACGCCAGTCCGGCTACCAGACGTTTGCAGGCCGCTTGGCGGACGTTCGCCTGGACCAGTCCGGGACCCCGTCAGCAACGATCGCATCTGAGGCGGGTCGGCTTCCTAATCCGGATCTCATCGGCTTCGCGACGAACAGCCCGAAATGGCCGGTGCAGAAGAAGCAGCAGATCGGTATGGAGGCGCCTCAGTCCGCCGATACGCTCCCGAAGTCAGGTGCGCCCTTTTCGGCTCCGATCGCCAAGCCGATCCCGGATCTGCCGGTTCTGGCGAGCGGCGCGGACGGGCGCTGGACGCTGAACGGCTGGCGCCTCGTTGCCGCACCGGACATCCACGACGCAGGAGCGGTCGTGTCCAGGGCTGGATACGACGTCAGCCGCTGGCACGTCGCCACGGTGCCGGGAACCGTCCTGACGACTCTGGTAGATCGGGGCGTCTATCCTGATCCTGGTTACGGCCTCAACAACATGGCCATTCCGGAGAAGCTCAGCCGGCAGGCCTACTGGTATCGCACACAGTTCCGCGTGCCAGCGGGAAAAGCCGCGACGAACACGTTCCTTACGTTCAAGGGGATCAACTATGCCGCGGAGATCTGGGTCAACGGGCAGCTCGTAGGCGATGTGAAGGGCGCATTCGTTCGCGGCCGCTTCGACATCTCGAAGGTGGCCGCGCCTGGCACCATTGCCGCCGTCGCCGTGAAGATCCTTCCCCCGCCCCATCCCGGCATCGCCCAGGAGGAGTCCTTGAAGGCCGGTGCCGGCGAGAACGGTGGCATGCTCGTCCTTGACGGCCCCACCTTTGTCGCAGCCGAGGGCTGGGACTGGATACCGTCCATCCGCGATCGGAACATGGGGATCTGGCAGCCCGTGCTGATCGAACAGGTCAGCGCGGCGCGGATAGGCGATCCGCAGATCGTCACGACGCTTCCAAAGCCTGACAACAGCCTCGCGAACGTCGAGGTTCGCGTCCCGGTCGAGAACCTTACGGATCAGCCTGTCGAGACCGTCGTGCGCGCGAGCTTCGACGACGTCGCCGTCAGCCGTTCCGTTCAACTCGCCCCGCGGCAGAAGACCGTCGTCGCGTTCATGCCCGGCGAGTTCCCGCAACTCACCGTCCGAAACCCGCTACTCTGGTGGCCTAACGGCTACGGCAAGCCGAACCTCCACGATCTGCGCATCGAGACGTCGATCGCAGGGAGGAAGTCCGACGAGCGCACGACGCGCTTCGGGATTCGGCAGGTGACCTACGACATGTCGTTGATGGACGATGCGGGAGAGCTGCGTCGGGTCGGCATCGATCTTTCTCGCGCCAGATCGATGGGACAGCATATCGTCGATGGCACTCACGACGGAATCCGCAAGGTCAAGGGCGGCTGGGCCGCATCCCTGGCGCCAGGTGCGCTCAAGTCGGCCGCTGTAACGCGGATCGATGGCGAGGAGGAGCTCGCGCCGCATCTCGTCATCCGCGTGAACGGCGTCCGCATCGCCGCTCGGGGCGGGAACATCGGCATGGACGATTTTATGAAGCGCATCGAGCGCGACCGACTGGAGCCTTTCTTCCGCCTGCACCGTGACGGCAACATGAACATCATCCGCAACTGGGTCGGCCAGAACACCGAGGACGTGTTCTTCGATCTGGCGGACGAATATGGCCTGATGGTTCTCAACGATTTCTGGGAATCGACACAGGATTACAACCAGCAGGTCGACGATGTGCCCCTGTTCATGAACAATGCGCAGGACGTCGTGGCCCGGTATCGGAATCACCCATCGATCGTTGCGTGGATCGGCCGGAACGAGGGTGTTCCGCAGCCGTCGCTCAACGTTGCTTTGCAGTCGCTGATCGAAAAGGAGGACGGAACCCGGCTTTACATGGGCTCCTCCAATAACGTGAATCTTGCCGGAAGCGGGCCCTATGACTGGCGGGAACCCGAAACCTACTTCACCGAGCATGCCAAGGGTTTTGCGGTGGAACTCGGCACGCCGTCATTCCCTACTCTGGAAAGCTGGAAGCGCGCGATCCCGAAGGAGGATCTCTGGCCGATCAGCGACGCATGGGCCTACCACGACTGGCATCAGGATCGGGGCGGATCGGTCAAGACCTACATGGATGCCATGCGCGTTCGTTTCGGTGAGCCGACCAGCCTAGAGGACTTCAGCGGCAAGGCGCAGCTTCTGCAGTATGACTCGCATCGGGCCATCTTCGAAGGGTTCAACGCCGGCATCTGGAAGACGAACAGCGCTCGGATGCTGTGGATGACCCAACCTGCCTGGCCATCCAGCGCATGGAACATCTTCAGCTCGGATTACGATACGCAGGCGTCCTACTACGCGGTCCAGAAATCGTCGGAACCGGTCCACGTGCAGATGAACCTGCCGGATCACAAGATCGTGGTGGTCAACAACACGCGCGAACCGCTGCGCGGGCTGAAGGTTCGAGTGAGGATGACCGATCTGCAAGGCAAGGTCATCGCGGATCGTTCCGTGCAGTTGGATGCGGCTGGCGAAGGCGTTTCAGACGCCATGACGATCGCTCCTGAAATGCTGAGTTCGACTCCGGTGACGCTGGTCAGTCTCGAAGCCGTGGATGCAAAGGGCACGAGTCTCTCGCGGAACTTCTATTGGGAGGGCCGCCAGCCATCGGACCTGAAGGGTATGACGGCGATGCCGAAGGTCGGACTGACGGCGTCCACGACGGCACGGATCGACGGAGCGGAGACAGCCGCTACCATCACGCTTCGGAATGCCACTCAGACGCCGATCATCGAGGCGAAGGCCACGCTTTTCGACGCAGCCGGAAAACAGGTTCTGCCAGCCTACTTCACCGACAACTACGTCTCTCTTCTTCCAGGAGAGGAACGGGTGATCGCCGTGCGATACCCGACGAGCCGCGCGGCCGGACCGGTGAGCGTACGCCTTAGCGGATGGAACGTGACGCCTTCGACGGTGGTGGTGCGATGATGGAGGTGCACACTCAGGACATCCGTGCCGGGGCGGAGCCGACGGCTGAGACGATCCGCGGGGACTGCATCGTCGGGATAGAGCTTGGCGGCACCAAGATCATCTGCACACTGGCCCGAGACCATGACGAAATCGTCGAGACAAGACGGCTTGCAACGCGCGACCCGGTCTCGACGCTCGCCGACATCGAGAGGATACTCGATGGCTGGATGCGAATGCACGATGTGCGGGCGCTCGGCATAGGCAGCTTCGGGCCGATTGAACTGAACCGGTCGTCCGACGACTTTGGCCGCATCGGGAAGACGACCAAACCCGGATGGCATGGCGCCGACGTGGTCCAGCGGCTGATGCGACGCTATGACGTTCCGACCGGGGCCGATACGGACGTGAATGCGGCAGCGCTGGCCGAAGGTCGATGGGGTGCAGCCCGAGGACTTTCGAGCTGGACTTACATCACCGTTGGCACGGGGGTGGGTGCGGGCATCGTAGTTGGTGGGCAAACCGTTCATGGGCTCGGCCATCCCGAGGCGGGACACATGCTCGTGAGGCGCGAGCCTGGTGATGACTGGGAGGGCTCATGCCCGTTCCACGGGGACTGCGTCGAAGGTCTGGTTTCCGGTCCGGCGATAGAACGGCGGACCGGCATGTCAGGTGACGCCATCGCGGACGATCACCCGGTCTGGGAGCACGTCGCGGATGCGTTGGCGACCATGATGCACAACATGCTTTTCACTGTCGTGCCGGAGCGCATCCTGCTGGGAGGTGGCGTCCCATCTCGGCGGCCGTTCCTCATCCCCATGATCCGCAGCAGACTGGAATCGCGGATGGGCGGCTATGCCGGTTCGGACGTCATCGCGGCGCAGCTCGAGACGCTGCTGGTGGCGCCGGGTCTTGGCGACGAAGCTGGTCCGATGGGCTCGCTCGCGTTGGCTTTGGACGCTTTGCAGCAAACGATTGAACCTGGCGCTGTCGCTCAAGCCTGCTTTTCCGAAGTCATCCACGATCAGCGTGGATTGCTTTGATATCGAGAGAGAAAATCGATGAATTATTACCAGAGACGCTTCCGTCTCGAGATCAAGTGCGACGATGCGCCGAACGAGGCTCCTGCGGTGTCCGTTCGAGTATGGAACGTGGTCAACGCCGTCATCAAGCCTCGTTGATTAGGGCCGCAGGTTGCGGTGGCTGATCTAGCTTGCGGGTCCACGATGGAAGTCGGAGCCCGCGACATTCTTTCAGCAGTGGAGACAGTGCGTCATGCTGCACGGGATAAATCTGGAAGTCGCTGCCGAGTGGAACCGGCGGATGTTACTGCAGATTCTTCGAACGTCCGGTCAGAAGACCCGGCGCGAGCTTGCAGCGGTTACCGGGCTTTCCATGCCGGCGATCGCGAACATCGCGGGCCTTCTGATCAAGGACGGCTTCGTTCGGGAATCCGGCCGGACGAGCGGTGGCCGAGGCCAGCCGGCGATCCGATTGCAGATGGTGCAGGATCGAGCGATCTGCGTAGGCGTCGATGTCGGTTCCTCCGCGATGCGCCTCGTTGCCGTCAATCTGGCAGGGCAGGTGGTTCACCGACAAACACAGGCGCGGGATGTCGCGGACGAGACGGAAGTCTGCGCCGCGATCACCGTCGCCGTCGCTGACCTGCTCGCCAGCGGGATCCTTGATGCGAGCAAGGTCATCGGCGTTTCCGTGGCGCGGTGTGGTTCCCGGATCGATCGTGCAGATCAGGGTGAAGCGTCTACGACCAACGCGATCGGGAGGCTGGGAGGGCGAGCGGATCAGCATGCCTCGGAAAGCGAGTTCACCTTTGTCTCGAGCTACGAGGCGTTGGCGGCGATGGAGCCATTTCACCGGACCGGTCATGAGATCGGGCGCTTCGGATACGTCCACCTCAGTGCCTCCCCGTTGCTCGTAACGGTCACGGGAAGGTCTACGGGCCATCTTCACGTAGAGGCGAAGCGCATTCCGCAGGGAGCGAAGATCGCAGCGAGGCTTCAAGCAGCGAGCGAAGCGCAGCCAATCGTCGCAACAACGGCCGCAAGCAACGGCGCGGTGGCCGATTGCGCTGGGGATCTGCATCTTGCTCTGCACGAGGCTTACGGCAGGTCCGTGCCCACGACATTATTTGTGGGAGGATACGTAACGGACTCCGTCGCGATCGATCTGGCCACGGCGCTAGGCAAGCTTCGCGGAAGCGGATCGGTGGTATCTCCTGCGACCGAGCCCGATTACGCCGTCGCCATCGGCGCCGCCGCAATGCTGATCGAAGATCGCCTCATGCCTCAGGGCGTGCTTTGCCCGAAGATCAACGACGACATCGGCGGAGAGCTCGAGACGCTGGCTAGATCCAACTTCCGACTGGCCACCTGTGAACCAGTCGACCGAGGGGTGGCGAATTGATCGCCTCCGTCATGCTGTCGCCGTTGAGTTGTCATTCGGAAGCGCATGCGGATCGGCATGTTTCCGAACCACGTCTTCAGTGCAAAGTCATCCGCCGGAGTTCGATATGACCCTGCTCGCCGTGCTGGTCGCGGTGGGAGCGCTCGTGCTTCTGATCTCCGTCGTTAAGCTGCATCCCTTCGTGGCGTTCCTGATCGCCGCGATTCTCGCGGCCATGCTGCTCGGGCGTCCGATGGCCAGCATCACGACCAGCTTGAACCACGGCATCGGCGACATGCTGGGCTCGTTGACCGCGATCCTGTGCCTCGGAGCCATGTTCGGTAGGATCGTCGCTGACAGCGGTGCCGCACGGAGGATCGCGGACACGTTGATACGCGTCGCGGGGATGAAGCGTATAACGCTCGCCCTCGCGGCCTCCGGGTTCCTGGTCGGGATCCCGCTGTTCTACAACGTCGGCTTCGTCCTGATGGTGCCGCTCATACTGTCGGTCCAGCAGCGCTCACGCCTGCCTGCGGTATATCTCGGAATACCGATGCTGGCTGGTCTTTCGATCGCCCATGGATTTCTGCCGCCCCATCCCTCCCCTACCGCTCTCGTCGGACTGTTCGGCGCGAACATGGGAAGAACTCTCGTCTATGGGCTGATCGTCGGGGTTCCAACGCTGCTGATCGCAGGGCCACTGTTCGCCCACACGCTGAAGGGCATAGTGGCGAAGCCTGACACGTCCCGGCCGGATAGTAGCTCGACAAGTCTTCATGTTCCTGGCGTCGCCGCCAGTTTCGGGGTCGCGCTCTTGCCGGTCGCGCTGCTAGCCGGTGCAACCCTCCTCACGTCTTTCCACGGCATGCGACCAGAAGCGCTGATGGCGGCTGCCGTTGCCGGTGATGCGAACGTAGTGATGCTAAGTTCGCTGCTCGTCGCGACAATTGTGCTCGGCGTCGCGCAAGGTAGAAGCGCTTCCCTTCTGTCCGTCGGGTCCGTCGACGCTATCAAGGACATCGCCGGCATTCTCCTTGTCATTGCAGGCGCTGGCGCGCTCAAGCAGGTGTTCATTGACGGCGGGGCGGATGTTGCGCTGGCCGGCTGGCTTTCAGGACTTCACGTTCCGCCTCTTGTCCTCGGCTGGACCATTGCCCTTGCGATCCGGCTGGCTCTGGGATCGGCCACGGTGGCGGGCCTGACCGCTGCCGGCATGGTGCAGCCGTTGGTGGCCTCCCAGCACGTTGATCCCAGTCTAATGGTTCTCGCCATAGGTGCCGGCAGCTTGATGTGCAGCCACGTCAACGACTCCGGCTTCTGGATGTTCAAAGAATACTTTGGACTGAGCCTGGCGGACACCTTCCGGTCCTGGTCGGTCATGGAGACGCTGGTCGGCGTGTTCGGCCTGATTTTCACTCTCATGCTGAGCCTAATCGTATGAACGATCGGTCCCTTTCGTTTCCATACCCCATGGAACAGACAATGCGATGGTTCGGCCCGCGTGATCCTGTGTCGTTGTCCGACATTCGACAGGCCGGGTGCACGGGCGTCGTCACGGCGCTGCACGAGATGCCCAACGGCGCGGTGTGGCCTGTCGAGGCGATCGCGCATCGCAAGGCGCTCATCGAGCAGGCCGGTCTCAGGTGGTCGGTGGTCGAAAGCCTGCCGGTTCACGAGGCGATCAAGCTTGGCGGCCCGGGCCGGGATGACGCGTTGGCGAACTACAGAAAGAGCCTGGTCAACCTCCATGCATGCGGCGTCACGACGGTGACCTACAACTTCATGCCGCTTCTCGACTGGACGCGGACCGATCTTGCCTACGAGCTTCCCGATGGCGCGTTGGCCTTGAGGTTTGAACCAGAAGCGCTGGCGGCCTACGACATCCACATCCTGCGACGTCCTTCGGCGGAAGGGAGCTATCCCGATCACGTCAGGGCTCGCGCCGCAGTCTATTTCGCTTCGATGGACAGCGCGGCGCGCCACCGCCTGGAGCGCACGATTATCGCCGGACTGCCCGGTAGCGAGGAGAGCTTCGGTTCCGCGGAATTCCTTGCGGCGATAGAAGGCTACGCACAGATCGACGCGCAGACGCTGCGCGAGAACCTTTTCGGCTTCCTGCGCGCGGTATGCCCGCTCGCGGACGACCTCGGCATGCGACTGGTGATCCACCCCGACGATCCACCTTTCGAGCTTTTCGGCCTGCCGCGAGTGGTCGGATCCGCGGACGACCTGGGCAAGCTGTTCGACGCCGTGCCCAACGTCTCCAACGGTCTCTGCTTCTGCGTCGGCTCTTTCGGCGTCGCCGCGCAGAACGATCTGCCCGCGATGATTCGCCGCTTCGGCGACCGTGTTCACTTTCTCCATCTCAGAAACGTGCGGCGCGAAGCAGGTGGCGGATTCCACGAGGCCACACACCTGGGTGGGTCCAGTGACATGGTCGCGATCATGAAGGCTATCCGTTCGATATCAATGTCGGGACGGCGTTCGATCCCGATGCGTCCGGATCACGGTCACCGGATGCTCGACGACCTGGAAAAGTCGGGAAGCAACCCCGGCTATTCCGCGATTGGGCGGCTCAGGGGGCTCGCCGAACTGCGCGGGCTGGAAATCGGCATTGCCGCCCATGAAGGAGCATCTCAGTGAAGCGCATCGTCTTGAAGAGTGTCCTTCTCGCGGTAGTAGCCGGAGGAACGGTTCCCGGAATTGCGCAACAGATTGACTGGGCTTCCCCGCGACTTCCGCAGCCGAAAATGGATGCGTTCGGCCCCTACGACGCCGAGTTCATTGCTGGTGGGGACACCATATCGAAGCGCGCTCAGGGCTATGCCGAAGGCGAGCACATTCCCGCAGGTGCCGCATGGACGATGTCTGCCTGGATCAAACCGGCAAGGCTCGTGCCTGGCCGGGTCGAGGTCGCCGGCGTCGGCAGGCCCGGGGACGATGCTTCGCGATCGTTGGATCTGATTGATGGACGATTGAGCTTATCAATGGGTGAACGATCCCTCCAAGGCGGTGGGCCGCTCAAGATCGGCAGATGGCACCACGTGGTCGCAGTCAGCGACGGCGGAACAGCCCGTCTCTACGTTAATGGACGCGAAGTCGGTAAAGGGACCACGTCGGCGTCTTCGCCCGAAGCGCTGATCGTGCTCGGCTCGCGCACGCTAGACAAGCCAGGCTATGCTGGCCGCCTCGCGGCTTTCGTTGCCGCTCCGCAGGCTTACTCCGCCGAACGGATACGTAGTGAGGCTGCAGTCGTGCCGGACGAAGATATCGTCCGTTTCGAGACAAACAGCCCCAGTTGGCCGCTGCAGGTGCGAACGCAGTACGGCGAGGCCGTGCCGCAGCGGGCCTGGACCCTTCCGAAGGGCATCGCGCCGTTTTCGAGACCTCAGCCCTCGCCCGTGGTGGAAGGCAGCCCGCTGATTCCGGTTCGAGATGGCCTGTTCGCGGTCAACGGCTGGAGAATGGTCGAAGCTCCGAACGTCTCGAGCCCGCCGGAGCTGCTATCGAGCCCTGGCTACGATGCGAGCAGATGGTTTCACGCGACGGTCCCCGGAACCGCGCTGACGACCCTGGTCGATCGTGGGGTTTATCCGGACCCGCGCGTGGGACTGAACAACATGGCCATCCCCGAGCGGCTTGCACGGCAGGACTACTGGTATCGGACCGAGTTCACCCTTCCTCGATCGGAAGAGGGAAAGAGGCAGCGTCTTGTTCTGAACGGCGTCAACTATCATGCCGACGTCTGGGTCAATGGTCGACGGGTGGGGGACGTCAAAGGCGCTTTCGTGCGAGGTCGGTTCGACGTTACGAGCCTGCTGATGCCCGGTAGGTCGAACGCGATAGCGATCCGCGTATCCCCGCCGCCCCATCCCGGCATTCCCCATGAGCAATCGATGACGGGCGGGCGGGGCGAGAATGGCGGCGCCATGATGATCGACGGCCCGACCTTCACCGCCAGTGAGGGGTGGGATTGGATACCCGGCATCCGCGACCGCAACACCGGGTTGTGGCAAGGCGTCGAACTGCAATCTACAGGTGCCTTGGCTATCGGTGATCCCGAAGTGTCCACGGATCTGCCCAAGGACGATAACTCGCTTGCGGATGTCTTCATCGACGTGCCTGTGACGAACGTTAGTGATACCGCGCTGGATACGACCGTGATCGCCGCCTTTGACGATGTCTCCGTAGCTCGCCGGATCAGCGTACCGCCTAGGTCGACCGTGACGGCGCGGTTCAACCCATCGGAACACGCCGCCCTGCACGTTAGGAACCCGAAGCTCTGGTGGCCAAACGGATATGGCGCCCCGGCACTGCACCAGCTCAGGCTTGCCGTGGATGCTGGGGGCACGGTGTCCGATCGACGGCAGCTGTCCTTCGGCATGCGGAAGGTAACCTACGAACTGTCCTCGCTTGATCAGCACGGTGACTTGGAGCGCGTCGATGTCGATCTCGCGGAGGCGAAGCGACTTGGGACCCCGATCATCGACGAGCGGAACGCGGCTCTTCGAAAGGTCCCCAATGGGTGGGCGAACTCGTTGCGGCCCGGTTCCGAGCTGTCACCGGCGGTCCGCAAGGTCGTCAGCGACCCGCGCCTTTCTCCGAACCTCGTCCTGAGGGTCAACGGAGTCCGGATCGCGGCGCGTGGCGGCAACTGGGGCATGGACGAGATGATGAAGCGGGTGGAGCGAGAGCGGCTCGAACCCTATTTTCGCCTTCACCGCGACGCCGGTCTGAACATCATCCGAAACTGGATGGGCCAGAGCACCGAGGAGAACTTTTTCCAGCTCGCCGACGAATACGGCATGATGGTCCTCAACGATTTTTGGGAGTCCACGCAGGACAACAACGCGGAAGCCGAGGACGTCCCTCTGTTCCTGCAGAACGCGCGCGACGTCGTCCGACGTTTCAGGACCCATCCGTCAATCGTTATGTGGATCGGTCGCAACGAGGGCGTACCCCAGCCAATCCTGCAGACGGCGTTGCAGGACATGGTCTGGGAGGAGGATGGAGGCCGACTTTACAAGGGTTCATCACGAATCATAAACCTCGGCGGATCCGGACCATACAACTGGCGTTCCCCGGAAGGCTACTTTACCGATTTCGCGAAGGGCTTCGCGGTCGAAGTAGGCACGCCGAGCTTTCCCACGCTTGAAGCCTGGCAGAGGGCGGTCCCCGGGGCCGATCAATGGCCTATAAACGACACTTGGGCCTACCATGACTGGCATCAGGAACGAGCGGTCTCGGCGGCCAGTTTCATGGATGCGATGAAGCTACGCCTGGGGGAGGCGACGAGCCTGCCCGACTTCGAGCGCAAGGCTCAGCTGCTGAACTACGAGTCCCATCGTGCGATCTTCGAAGGCATGAATGCCGGGCTGTGGAGAACGAACAGCGCCCGCATGCTCTGGATGTCGCATCCCGCATGGTCATCGGCGAATTTTCAGATCTATTCGTCCGACTACGACACGCACGCTTCTTTCTATGGAACGCGTAAAGGGACGGAGCCCATCCATATACAGATGAATTTGCCGGATCGCAGCCTAACGCTCGTGAACACCACCAATGCCCCGTTGCAGAACGTCACGGTCACCGCTCGCATCGTATCGCCCAGCGGGCAGGAACTAGCCACGAAGTCGGCTGTGGTTAGCGCCGCAGCCGATGACATAGCCGATATACGTAATCTCGACGTCGGTAGGGATGCCGGATTGAGGTTCGTCAAGCTCACGGCGACGAGCGCCAAAGGCGTTCTGTTGTCTGAAAATCTCTACTGGGATGCGAGCGATCCGGCAGCGTTCAAGGCGCTCGACGACCTGCCCAGGATCCGATTGGAGATCGCGTTTGGTGGCACGTCACCTAATTCCGATGCCGGGATCGACGTCATCATACGCAACACCTCCACCGCGCCCGTGCTCCAAGCAAAGCTGACGCCGTTTGATGCGGCGGGAGTGCAGATACTACCTGCCTACTTCACGGACAACTACGTCTCCCTTCTCCCCGGCGAAACGAGACGACTGCGTCTGCAGATACCGGCTGAACGGAAGCTCGGTGAGCTTCGGGTCCGGGGCTGGAACGTCGAACCCGCGTCGCTTCCCTTTTCCTCCCGAAAGGGCGGCTGAAAACCGGGAGAGAGCATCGGTTCGACTAGAGATCCGAATCCGCCTTCACCTGCCCACCTTATTCGAATGGCCGGCCAAGAGGGCCTGCCACCCACCCTTCTCGATCAGGAACACACACGACATGCCTGCTGAGCTGCTCACGACGAAACGGGTGGAGAAACCTTGGGGGCGCCACAGCCTCTACGGGGGCTTCACGGACCCGGCGGAGAACGATGAACCGATCGGGGAGATCTGGTTTCAATCCTCCGAACTGTCCGACCCGGAGCTTCTGATCAAGTATCTGTTCACGAGCGAAAAGCTATCCGTGCAGAATCATCCCTCCGACATGGAAGCCGCAAAACGTGGCCTTCCGCGTGGCAAGGACGAGTGCTGGATCATTCTAGATGCGGAGCCAGACTCGACGATCGCTTTAGGTCCTTTGGAGCCCATGACCCGAGAGGTTCTGCGCACAAGCGCGGAAGACGGAACCTTGGAAGGCAGACTGGACTGGAAGACGGCCAAGGCAGGCGACTTCTTCTATTCGAAATCCGGGGTCGTCCACGCAATTGGGGCGGGTCTCACGCTGATCGAGGTTCAGCAGAACTCCGATACGACCTATCGCCTGTTCGACTACGGCCGACCGAGGGAACTCCATCTGGACGACGGCGTCGCTGTAGCGGAACTCGATCCTTGGACGGCGGAGCCCCAAGGCGGGGTCGTCGAACCCGGCCGTGAGATACTGGTGGAAGGCCCGACGTTCGTTCTCGAACGCTGGACCGGCGGTGATCGGAGAATCGATATGCCTGGGAATGCCCGGGGCTGGCTCGTTCCGGTCCGCGGCACGGGAAGCGTAGGCGGGATCGCCTGGAAGGCAGGGGAGTGTCTTATCGTGACGGGAAACGAGGATCTGGACGCGTCGGACGATGCGGATCTCCTGTTCGCCTACCCTGGCGCGGCCCGGATTTGACCGGCCTAGACGCGAGCGGACGCGACATGTCTCATGTCACTTGGGATAGACGTGTTGCGTCGCGCAGCGACGATCGTGACGCCACACGGTTCGCGGGCCGCCTGATGGGTGTGGCTCAGTGTTGAGCGGGCTTAGGTACAGCATGGTGTTCAGGATCCAGCATCAGCGGCTCCCGGCCGAGTTGATCGCCGGATGACCAGAAGATGCACTTCGTTCGACGTCGCCGAGGGGGCCGGGGTATCCCAGTCGACCGTCTCGAAGGCCCTGCGCGGCAGCGAAGGCGTCAGTGTCGAAACCCGCCGACGCGTCCTGGAGGTGGCGGCAGCGCTGGACTATCGACCGGACCAGCGAGCGGTCAGCCTCCGAAGCAGCGCAACGGGACGTATTGCGGTCGTTATCCTAGGCGATCCCAAAATTCGTGGGGCTCCGATCAACTCGTTCTACATGGACCTTCTCGCCCACGTCGCGGCCGCAGCGGCTGACCACGACCAGGAGATTCTGGTTTCCTTTCAACATGATCCTGCCAATTTCTTCGCCAGCTACTGCCAAGACCGAATCGCGGACGGGATCATCGTCATCGGGACCGCGAGAAACTCAGCGGGCTGGAGGTTCTTTGCAAAAGCGCGATCTCAGGGCGAAAACGTCATTTGTTGGGGAAGTCCGGACGACGTCCTTCCAACGCTGAGATGTGACAATCATGCAGGTGCGGCGACTGCTGTTCGCCACCTGGTTGCGACGGGTCGCAGGCGTATCATCTTCATAGGCCCAGGTTGGCGTCGCCAGCACGCGTACCGAGATCGCCGTTCCGGCTACATCAGCGCGATGAGTGAGCAGCGCCTTCCAGTCTTCGAAGCACAGGCAAGATTGACGGGCACCCGCGAGCTTCAAGGATATGCTGCAACACTGGATCTCATGAACAACGATGTCCCGTTCGACGCCATCTTCGCGGCATCGGATGGACTTGCTGTGGGAGCGATGCAGGCGCTTAACAAATGCGGTCGCATCATCCCAGAAGATGTCGCCGTTATCGGCTTCGACGGCATTGGTTCCGCACCATACACGGTTCCCCCGCTGAGCACGGTCGAGCAGAACGGCGCCGTTGCCGGCAGTTACCTCGTTGAAGCCCTTCATCGAATGATAGCTGGCGAAGACTATCAGCTGCCAGCCGTCCCTTTAAAACTGATCTGGCGAGCAAGCAGCTGCGCATCCTCCACCAATAGCTCTTCGATAAATCGATACTAGACGCAGAAGAAACTAGAAATCTGTGCGTTACCCGCAATGTGCCACGAGGATTTGAAACGATGCACGTCAATACAGAGTCTGCTTTTGCGGCGGACGGCGATGCCAGCCACGGCTACAACGCACCCGACCTGCGCGTGTTTGTGTTCGCGCTGTTCTTCATCTTCGGCGGTATCACCTCGCTGAACGACATCATCATCCCCAAGATGAAGGAACTCTTCACGCTCGACCATGCGACCGCGATGCTGGTCCAGTCGGCGTTCTTCCTCGCCTATGCGCTGTTCTCGATCCCCGCCGCCGCGATCGTGCGGAAAGCCGGTTACATGCGGACCGCGTCGATCGGACTCGTGACGATGACCGCGGGCTGCCTGCTGTTCATTCCCGCCGCAGGCCAAGCGAGCTTCGGCATGTTCCTGTTCGCGCTGTTTGTGCTCGGCGCAGGCATCACCGTCGTGCAGGTCGTTGCCAACCCGCTGATCTCGGCGCTCGGCCATCCCAAGTCGGCGTCGAGCCGGCTGACTTTCGCGCAGGCATTCAATTCGCTCGGCACCACCATCTTCCCGTATGTCGGCTCCGCGCTGATCCTCGGCGGGCTGGCGTCGGTCGATTCCTCGAAGCTCACCGGCGCCGCGCTCGACGCGTACCGCACGGAGTCGTCGCGGACGGTCGTCCACACCTATATCGGCCTCGCGGTCGCGCTGCTGATCGTCGCTGCGGTTGTGTGGACCCGTCGCAACCGGCTCAACGAGGAGCAGGACCAGACCGGCAGCATCTTCCACGCGTTCACGCTGCTGAAGCGCCCGCGCTTCGCAATGGGGACGGCGTGCATCTTCCTGTACGTCGGCGCCGAGGTCGCGGTCGGCTCGCTGATCGTCAACTATCTGATGCAGCCAAGCGTGATGGGCCTGAGCGATGTCGCTGCGGGCAAGCACGTGCCGTTCTACTGGGGCGGCGCGCTGGTCGGCCGGTTCATCGGCGCGTACGTGCTGAACAAGGTCTCACCGGGCAAGGTTCTCGCGGGCGTCGCGACGGGGACGCTGGCGCTGATCCTGATCTCGGCGAACGCCGAGGGCGCTTTGTCGGGCTGGACGCTGCTAGCGATCGGCCTGATGAACGCGGTGATGTTCCCGACGATCTTCTCGCTGGCCTCGGAAGGGCTCGGCAAGCGTGCCGCGGAAGGCTCGGGCGTGATCGCCACGGCGATCGTCGGTGGCGCGATCATCCCGTATCTAACAGGAATGCTGGCGGACAAGTCGGGCAGCTTACACTTCGCGCTGCTGCTCCCGGCGATCTGCTACGCGCTGATCCTCGCTTATGGGCTTTATGCTCGGGCTCCGGCCACCAAAGTTACGATCTAAGTGGACGTTCGTTTACGAGACAGCGCTCGGCGCTTGATTGTGTACAAACAAGATCTGTTTCCTGCCTAAAGTTCCGCTTCGGGACCCTGACTGGACAGTCGAAAATCCAAATTTCAGTTAGGGTATACCCTTTTTTACAGCCATAGCCTTCCCATAAATCCGTCTGCCGACCATGATGATTTGGGAACGATTTTTGGGAAAATGTAGATCTCAGTCACTCGGTAAGGCGGTAGGATGATCTAGGCGGTGCAGCCCTGATCCGGCCCGCCACGTCTGCCGTCACACGCCAAATATCGCCTTGTGACAGCCTATTCCGGCCTCATCAGAGCATAAAAACCCGAACAGGCTGGTCCCTAGCCATTTCTCAGCGGGGGATCGTACCGACCTTGATCACGGGCGAGTTTTCGGACGGTCTGGATCCTTTTTGAGAAAGGCCGCAGCATCAGGCGACGTCCGCTAACGCCATGTGCCTTCCCAATAGCGGACGGGCAGCTTTCCTCCCCATTGTCGGCATTCAACGGCCCGATGTGTGGAAAACCTGGTCGTAATCACCATTGTGCGACAAACAGGTGATAGGCGACAGGGGCCAGGCACTCCAACCATCCTGGCAAGTCGAAAACATACCGTTTTCCGACGCCCGGCAGATGATCGGTGTTTTCGCTTTACCCCAAGATTTATGCCGCTGCTCAATGGCCCTGTCGGAAAGGTTGAGTTTAACGACATAGGGGTGCGGCCGGTGCCGACTACAATATGCCGTTTAGCCATGTCGCCGCGAACGTCCGGACTTGCCAGAAGCCGTCGTACAATGACGGATTTTCTAGCGCCCGAGGAATGGCCGACATCGGGGACTTTCCTGCCCGGCAGCCATCAGGTGCCTCGCAGCGAATAGCCGACGCTTGCTATGCGCCAGCGTTGTCGCATGCCGCTGAAGCTCACAGTACCATGAGCGCGCGCCGAGTTTTGGATGCTTGCGAAAGGGGGGCAGTGAATGTTGAATAGGTAACGCACTATCTCACTGCCCCCCCCCTTTGGGTTAGGCTTCTTCAACCGCCTTGGCAGCCCGGGGCTTGCGAGGTGCCTTTGGGACTTCGTCAGTAGGCTTTGCAGCAGTCTGACCAGGCTTACGCCCCAAACCGATCGACTTTGCCATTGTCCGACGCGCTTCCGAATAGGTCGGGGCGACCATCGGATAATCGGCCTTGAGGTTATAACGGGCGCGATATTCTTCCGGCGTCAGGCCGTTGGTCGCAAGGTGGCGACGCAGGGTTTTATACGGCTTCCCGTCGATCAGCGAGATGATGTGATCTGGCGACGACAGCGATTTGCGCGCGGTTACGGCCGGCTCATATGACTGCGCGGGCTCCTCGGCTGGAACGGGATCAGACGTGCCTGAGAGTTGCGAGACCGCGGCATGCATCGAGATCAGAAAGGCAGGGACGTCGTCTGCGTTGGTGCGGGTGTTAGGATTTGCCAACCACGCGGCCGTCAGTTCAGCAGCCAATTCGACTGCGTTGATATCATCGCTCATCAGTATCTCGCTTGAAGTTGAAGGCTCGTAGTTAAGCGAAGATGCCCGAAAATCAAGTTAGTACAAATTCTTGGAAGGCAAATTACGATTTATATTTATTTCTTAAAAATGCCGGTCAGGTAGCGCGTGCCTGAGTAGATGTTACACCAACCGAATGCCCACAAAATTTACCGGTAACTTGAGGCCGGCTCGACGTTGAACCTCCATGAGCTCTTTCCAGCCTGTTTGGCGCGGTACATGGTTTGATCGGCGGTGAGCAATGTATCGGTGAAATCAGTCCCTATCGCCGCCCCCAAGCTGCACGTTGCGGATACGTCAGTTGATTGAAGCGCCGCCATGATGGCGCGGTGGATCTTGCCGCATTTTCTTTCGGCAGAAGCCTGGTCGCGAACTGCCAGGCAGAAGGCGAATTCGTCACCCCCCAGCCTTGCCGTGATGTCGTAAGGGCGAACTGCCGAGGCAAGCGCTGTTGCTACGACGCGTAAAACCTCATCACCGGCCGCATGACCGTGTTGGTCGTTTACCGACTTGAAATCGTCTACGTCGATCACCCCGCACAAAAGAATCCGATCGTCACGCGCACTGGCTAACTCCAGGCGAGCGCATTCGTTCTGAAAGGCTCGTCGATTGCCGAGGCCTGTGAGGGGATCGATGCTTGCTGTGGCGCGCTCCCGGTCGAAGGTTCGCCGGAACGCACTTACGAACAGAATGATAAAGAGGACTCCGAAGGCTCTCGCACCTACATTCCATATCGCGGTTGCAGTAGGGACGGTCGAGGCCTGCGCGGAGAGGCCGTCTCCAAAGCCATTGAGATACAGGGTTACAGCCACGCCCAGCAAACCTGACAGCAATCCTGCGATCCGCCCGAGGCACCATACGGTAAAGCATAGTGGCAGCAAATAGACCGTATTCAGCGAGAAGTGCGGTCCGGTGGATCCGTCCAGGACGAATACAATTACCCAAATTATCGACAGTCCGATGGCAGCTCGCGAACGGTTCAAGTCCGCCGATCTGCGGAGCGCGAGCTCCAATGGCGTCAAATGCGATTGAGAAACTTTGATAGGTGAAAGAATCGCCTGAAGCATCTTACTTCTCAGCTGGCATGACTAAATGCGTGAAGGTAGCGGCTGTTGAAGTTACCGGCTTCGGTCAAACGGTGCCAATCCGGAATATTTACACGGCGATTTATATAATTAATCAAATTATCGTCGACCAGACTTTTGAGCATCCTGTTGATATGAACGGGTGTCAAACCGAGTGCATCGGCTAGCTGTTCCTGCGACATAGGCAGTTCATAAGACTGTCCTGGCGCCAAGCTCGGGTTGCCTAGCTGGAGCGCTAACTCGCACAGCAGATGAGCAAGTCGAGTTCGAGCATTATGGCGCCCGATGCTAAGTATCCATTCGCGTGCTATAGAAAGCTCAACGAGCATGCTCGCTACAAGGGCTCTGGCGACGGAGGGGTGGTCATCTACAAGTTGACGGAGCGCCCGTCCCGAGATCATCATAATCTCGCACTGCGCGAGCGTCTGAATGTTGTGATCGGCGTCCTCGAGATACAGTTGCTGAAGATTGAAGATATCACCTGGCGTCACGATCGATACGATCTGCCGAGTGCCCTCCCCGCTTATCTTATGCCGGCAGGCAAGACCCGAAACAAGTATACCGTAATGATCTGCTGCAATTCCCTCGCGGTTCAGGTAACTGCCAGCATTGAATACGCGCGATTTAGACGGTAGTGCGAGCAGTAGTGCGCGATCCCCCAACGATATTGGTGCATACCGCGCGAGTTTGTCGATCATGCCGACAAGCGGACTGATCTTGGCCTCTGACATAATGCCCCCCACAAATGCAGGGCAAGATTGCGTGCACTTCGTCGTAGACGCTTTAAACCGGCCTGCGCTGATCGATACTAGCACACTGATACAGCCCCGGCGACCTACTCTGACCGCGGTGCGGAACGAGAGGCCTAGCGGCTACGCCCCTGCCCCTGCCCTTGTGATTGTGGATCACGGACCGTGATCGTCGCCCGCCCCTTGGCATAGACAACCTTGGGACTGTCTCCGATCTTCGGGACCTGTTGGAAAGCGGCAGGCTCGTGCCGGGCGACCCCGTTGCCGTGTACCTGATAAACGCCCTTGGCGCTGACGTGTAGGATCGATCCGGCGTACGTTGCCCCGTCGTCGGCCTTGGCTGATGCTGCGGTATCGAGGCGGAAGACGCCCTTCGGGAGCATGCCTTGCGGATCCGACTTCTGGACCTCCCACTTGCCCTCATGTCGACGTTCATGAAGCCGACTGCCGTTCATGACGACGACCTGTTCCGCACCGTCGGGGATAGATCGACCAGCCGGCACCTTGTCGGCTAACCCTGCCAGAGTGCTTCCCCGGTTCCGCACCGTCGGGGATAGATCGACCAGCCGGCACCTTGTCGGCTAACCCTGCCAGAGTGCTTCCCCGGCCCAGGCTCAGGAGTCCTTGCACGCTACCTCCTTGCGCAGCGCTTCGCTCGTGTTGAGATCCCGAAAAGTCTTCAGCATGGCGTCCTCGAACATCGAAAACTTTGGCAGCGAGTTCCGGTCCGTGGGTTTGGCTTTCGGAGGTTTCCCGGGGCGGTCCATTGTGTATCTCCTTGTGCTGCTCTGCCAACTGTCGTTCCATACCTTCTCGGTAGGCAAGCACCCGATCGAGTGCCGTTGCACCTGGCACACGTTCGAAGGTGAGGTCGGCATCTCCCCGGCGTTGCAGAGCGCTAAATAGCTTCTCTGGGCCGTGTTCCCCGTCCAGCGCCGCCTTTCGCGCTGTCGCGTGCTTGTAGGCCGGTTCTAGCGAACGATTGCGATAGGAGGCTGTAGCAAGCCGCGTGGCGATGCTCTCGGCTTGCCGGCGCGCGGCAGGCAGAAGCGCTGATAACTCGGCTTCGGCCTCACCGATGGGCAAGGTGTGCGGTCCCGCAACCGAGGCGGGATCGCGATCGACCGACTGCCGGACGATCTCTTGCAGTCTGTCTGCGCTGTCGATCATGTTCAGCGACATGCGCGCCTGGATCAAGGACCGCGGGCCTTCGTCCGAAAGTTTGACCGCCTCGATGTCGGGAAAAGCCCGGTGTAGCACCTCGATATCCCGTGCCATGTAGAGGTTGTCTCGCGTCACCGCGTCCGCGTTGGTCGCGCTCCAGTCGAGATGGTGCCCGACATGCTCGGCAAGCCGTCTCGTAAAGCTGCGAAGGGTGCGGCTGTTTCCTTCGGAAAAGGGATGCAGATAGTCGAGATCGCCGTAAGCTTTCGCCATCGCTCCCGCGAACTCGAGGGGCGTGAGGCCTTTGAGAGCGTCTCCGCCACGTAGCTCGCTCAGTACCCTATCAAGGCGAGCGTCTACCTCCGGTCGCAGAGCGTAGTGGACCGGATAGCTGACAGCCCGATTGGCTTCGAGCCGACGTTCTTTGACGTGGCCGCGTGCATCGGGACGATACTCACCAGGATTGTGATGAGGGAGATCCTGAAATATCCGGCGATGGATCTCTTGCAGATGCGCAGCATCGAATGTGCCGCGGACCGGGTCGAGCTCCAATTCGACAATTCGCGCATTACAGACTTCGCCCTCGTTGATCGGGCGAGAAGCGGACATTAGCCGATGGCTTTGATTGCATCGACGTACTCGGGCACCGTCAGGTGCCCGGCGACAAAGCGTTCTCCAACACGCTCGGCTTCTTCGGAAAGAACGAAGCCTTCGTACCGTACGCTGCCGCGCGCAAAGTCGATCGCACGTTGCCGGCGAGCCTGTTCGTCGGGGTTGATCGCAGGGGTTTTGATCTGCCGATAGACGTTCATGGCGTTAGGGCCTCCAGGGTCGTCAGACGGCGATCATAGCCGCCCAAGGGTACGATGTGTAGGCGGTGCGTCTTCAAGATGCCGGCTCGCCGCCACCCGCCGGAAAATGCCTGTAAAAGGTTGCGACCGAGACGCCGATCGCCTCGGCCACGTCCCGGGGACGATCGCCTGCAGCGAGCAGCTTCATAGCCGTGGCTCTTTTTTTTGGCGTCAGGACCGACTTGCGCCCCCTGCCCGGCCCGTTCTTGCGACGGGCTGCCAGTAGCCCGGCCATTGTTCGTTCGCGGATCAGCTCACGCTCCATTTCCGCGATCGACGCCAGAATGTGAAAGAGCAACCGGCCGGTCGGCGTCGCTGTGTCGATCCNGCCAGTAGCCCGGCCATTGTTCGTTCGCGGATCAGCTCACGCTCCATTTCCGCGATCGACGCCAGAATGTGAAAGAGCAACCGGCCGGTCGGCGTCGCTGTGTCGATCCCGTCGGTCAGGGACCGTAACTCGATACCGCGGGTAGCAAGGTCAGCCGCCAGTTCGACAAGGCCCTTCATCGAACGGCCAAGGCGGTCGAGCTTCCAGATGAC
>NZ_LMKH01000009.1 GCF_001421415.1 Sphingomonas sp. Leaf208 | reverse complement strand
TCGAGTTTGAACTCTCGGCTGAACTTCCGTCGTTGCATTTACACCCTCCGGTTCCGAAAACACCTTATCTCGGTGTCCACGAAACCGGCAGCAGCTCATGAGGATAAGCAGGAACGTAGAACTGGATTTTAGGTCGTTTACGATTGATTAACGGGTATGTCATAACTGGCGGTGTGACGAACCACGTCGCAGCTACTGGAGAATATTATGTTTCTCAAATCCCTCGCGATGGCCTCGGCCGGCTTGGCCCTGATCGCTGCACCTGTTGCTGCGAGCGCTGCGCCCGCACCCTTTGCAGCGAGCCTTTCGGTATCGAAGGCAGTTCGAACAGGCACACCTACCGCTAAAAAGAGCAAAGTCGCTGACGGCGGTTTGATTATCGTTGCAGCCGCAGCAATCGCAGTCGGCGGTGCGCTTTATCTGGCGATCGACGGCGACGATAACTCGGACAGCAACTAACGTTTTAGGCCAGCGTCAGCGCGCTGGCCTAAAACGACTCCTTTTGTCCGGCACCGCCCATGTACCAGCTGACATACCGGGAGCGACAGTTGATCGGATCGTCACCGACACGTTGAGAGCGCGGGCCGGTCAGGTATAGGCCCTAGCTGCTTGGAACGATAAAGTACGACATTCTCCTATGCCCGCATAAGCTAACCACAGTGAGCACAGTAGTATGCCGCCCCATCCCTAATTAGGAGCAATGCTGTGGCAATAGTCCAACGGTAATAGGAAGGTATGTTCATTGTGAAGCATGTGGTTTCCCGTCAGGTCTGAGTTCTAGCCCTATCTCATCCTGCCATCGCAGCCATGTAAGCGCTTGGCCTACAAGCGCGGCCGCTAGATGTTCTTGCCGATGCTCAAGCAAAAAAAGCGCTTCCATCAGCATCTTGTCGACGTCAGCATCGTCCCGGCCCTCGCTCAAAGCGGCCTCCATACAACGTGGCTAATTCAAACACCCACGCCAGTTCGCCACGTTTACCGGCGAGTCGCCCTAACACGGATCCGTGATATACAATAGATGGGTTTTCCTATCAAACCCTGCCTCTCTGTCGTTAACCATTCTACAGCATGAGGTTCCGAAGTCATTGCTTGCGAGGTAATTGACGTAGAATAAATTCCAGTTCATTCCTGCCGAATTAATGGCTTATCTTTGCGAATCTATCGATGGCTGGTTTGGTTTTCCTCAACTTCAGACTTGCACTTGGCTGTAGCACTTGGCGAGCGGCGCGACCATAAAAGAAGTCAGATCGCAATACCCATAAGCATACCATTTCGTATCTTTTGTCATTACCGCCCACCATTACTTGCGCCTACTGAACACAGATAAGGGTCGGCGCAGCGGAACGGATTCAGCGGTAAAACGCGGCAGCCAGACCGCATGCCGGATGAAATATTACATGACCAACATCACATTCTTGGCATAGGTATTCGACCATCTCCAAGACATTTTGTCCTGCAGATGTGGCCAACATATGGCCGATCGTGACCCGGCGAGTGCGAGAGTTGAGGGCGACATGGCATCTGTCTGCAACCCCATGACGGCCGATGTGATCAAGGCAATTGGTGTTGCATATCACCGACGACGTCCGGAGCTAGTCGCATTCCTTTGAGCGTAGCGATCATTAATTGCGGACGCTAAAACAAGCCGCGTTAGATTTGCGAGCTATTGTGCGCGGTCACTAGACCGCCGCTTCGGATCAGCAATGCGGATGGGCATGGCCTCGACAATCCATAGCGCGACAGCTATTGTTAATGATCCACCCCAAATAACGGCAACGCAAAAAACTAGGGTATTAATCATACCAGTTCCTTTTATGCGGATAAACATCGATCACGTAGAACCGATCTGAGGCAATCAGATGACGAAGTCGATATAAAAGTAGCTCGCTTCGCGATGCCCTTGTTCAAAAATAGGACGCCTTGGCCAAGGAGTAGCGGGGTTGTCGATGCTACAATGCCGACCAGTGCTACTTCTCAGAACACGAGGTTTTACACTAATAGGTAAGTTTAAGCCGGCATCTAACCGTGTCGCTTCGCCGCCCTCCCGCCTGTCGCCGTTCCGAGCGCTTAAAGACGGTTCAATACTGAACCGTGGAATGCATGATACAACGCTAGGTATGGCGCACCATTCGTTTAAAGATCCCAGGTGCGCGACGATCGCAAGGTCGCGGCCGGTGATCCGGCACTCTTGATCTAGCTGTTCAAAGCGGCCGGCATGTTCGCAGTGCTGCCCAGCCGCTTTGCGGCGGGATTCTGGATGGGCCTGCGCAGTCTGTTCGGCAGAAGCATCACTGGTCCTAGACATACCTGTTAGTGACATGGCGGTAGCAGTGCCAGCAGCAATCATCGCCTTGCAACGCTAAGCTGCTCAGTGCCCCGACATACGGTACGGGCCTCAGAGTGCTCAGCGAGGACACCTTCAAGATTGCTAAGCATTTCATCAGAAGGCCAGTGCGGCGCTCCGTGTCGAGACCGACAAGCCAGCGGAATAACGGCCCGCTAAACCGTGGGGGCAAAAGCGGGCCGGTTGGGATCGAGTGCGATTCGACGGGACCAACGAGACGTTCTGTGGACGGACAAGTAACGAACTTCAAGGCCCGCGTGATGATCCCGAACCCCTGCCCGCCCTGACTGTGGAGAGCTTTACGGCGAGCAGGGACCGTCCGGTGTGAGGGCGACGCCTCAACGATTGGTCTGACGGCATATAGTTAAGATCAGAATAACGGCCCGCCTCAAGCGCCACAGCAAACGCGAGGCGGGCCAACCGGCAGCGAAGCGCTCCTGTTGCCGGCGTTATAGAGACGTTCAACATGGAATATAGCTTCAAATTGGAAGGAACAGACATGACGATAGCTTTAGGGTCAGCGTGGTTTCCGTGCGCGGGAGAAACTCGGCAAGCCTGAAGCAGCTCCCGCGGCAAAACCGTACGATCTTGGGCGGGGCGAAGACGCTCGGCGCGAAGGTACTGGGCATGGTCTACAACGCGGACCGCGTGCCGTGGCGCAGCCCGCCCGTTGCGACGTATTTGAGGAAAGACGGGATGCCGGCCACATTAATCGCAGCAAGCGCGAAGACCTGGGCAACGTGGGGCGCCGAGCCGACTATCCCCAGTGCACGACCTCGCCGACGCCAGGCGAGAACCGAGAGCACAATTAGGATAGCCCAGAAACTCATGACGTAGAGGTCCATGTGGGCAACCCATCATAGACCTCAAAGCGTCAATCGGCAGCAGCAGGAACCTGTGATTCTTGTTTGACGCACTAGGTATCTAGTCACGGCACTTGGTGGATCGGATCGACGATAAACCTGTCCGGCTCTGATGTCCAGATCTTGGCGATGTATTCGTGAGACGTAAGGCAACCGAATGTCTTGAGTCAACGAGCGAAATTGTAGGCTGCCATGAAGTCGGCGAGGTGCACCCGTAACTGCTAGGCCACGTGGACAAAGGGCAGCCAAAGCGTAACTGATGCGAGCGCGACGAAGCCGAGATATGACTTTGCTGTCTTGTCATAACGCGTTGCGACACGGCGCCAGTTCGTGAGCTTGCTGAACAGGCGCTCGACGAGATTGCGCCAACGGTATTCTAGCGATCATGCGGGTTCGGTATGCGGCGGTTACTTTTGGTTGGAATGACCACCTCGACATCCGCCCTGGCGAGTTCCTCGCGGATGGCATTGGCGTCATATCCCTTATCGGCAAGCAGGGCCTCGATCCGGTCAGCCAGCATCCCGAACAAGGGCCCGAAGCCCTTCACGTCGTGGGCCTGGCCCGGCGTCAGGACGAAACATAGCGGTCGCCCCTGACCGTCACAGCGGGCGTGCAGCCCTTCGACGAGCTCAGGAGAGCCTTGGTTGTGAAGCCGCCTCGCGAACGGCCAAGCCCTTCGAAGTCTTGATCCCTTTTTTAGCCCAACGGTGCAGTGGTGCGCCCGGACTACGGTGCTGTCGATCATGTCGGCGCTGACATCCCGCTCGATGACAGCGGCCAGGGTCTCCCGCATGGCTCCGAACACGCCCGTCACGACCCAGCGACGATACCGACGGAACACACTGTTCCACCTGCCATATTCATCTGGCAAATGCCGCCATTGCGCGCCTTCCACACCATGCCTTCGAAATAGGGCCGGTTGTCTCCCGCGGATCGTCAGCCACGTCCTCGCCCCGACGGCAGCAGGGGCCCAATCAGAGCCCACTCAAGACAGCTTTGAGTCAACCGATCAGACGCGCGTCAACCCTTGTCCACGTGGCCTGGTAATTGGACATAGTTCCGTCGCCAAAACCGATCGGCTAAGGATTCCCGTTTTCCGTATCATTTAAGCCATTTTGAGAAAATAAATTTGGGAACAGAAGTTGAGAAAACGGCATCCAACGCCAGTGCTTTTTAGGGCGTTGATCTGGGGAATCCTACTCGACCCTCCATTCCGATAAAGCAGACCGACAGTTTGCACGAGAGCTTCTTGCGCCGTTCTGGTAACTTGAGGCTGTTCTGCGCGCTAAATTTGAGCATGAGCGCCTTATCCCATCTTGCCCACCCCAGTGGCACGTTACCGTCAGTTGCTCGGCGTATCCCTTAAGCAATACGTTTCCGTCCGGGCGGCTTTCCCAACTTAGAGGCCGGTCGGCTACTGCCACAAGAATACCAGGATTAATCAAATAAGACTACACTGCTTACGTATCCCTTGAGGTGAATCAATAAAAAAATATTGTATTTTATAATTTCAATTAAGTTCTCCAAACCTGAACACTGACAGTGACGGTAAGAAACGAGAGGGATTCGATGTGACCTGTTCAAGCATTTCATCGTAAATCGATATGCATCATATTGGATACACAAGCCGCGCTATAGAAAATGGCTCATTTGTTAAATTGGAACAGCTCTGTCAAACATCAGCTGCCCATAACAAGCTTGTGGGTGTTACAGGCCTTCTGGTATTTGATGGCGTGAGATACATTCAGCTTATCGAAGGTGAGGCTTCTGCCGTAACTTTGCTCATGGCTCGCATCGCCCGGGATAGTCGACATGACAAAATCGTCTACATGATTAACGGTTGTACTCCTGAACGGGCGTTTAAAAAATGGGATTTAGCGTGTGTCGGGTTCCAGGCAAACCTTAGCGTTCCGCAACTACTCGCGGACGTAAAGGAAAAGGTACGTAACGTAACTGACAACCACATTAAGGCATCATTTATCGGATTTGCTTCTCTGGCAAAGTGAGGTGTTTCGTTGAAAATCCGTATTGAAATCGTAGCTTAATTTCACGACATGTGCATAACAAAGCGTGCTAAATACTCGACGTTCATAGAATGCTCTGAAGGGGGGGGCTATGAGAAATGAGACCGTATTGAGTCTGATTAATGATTTGACTGAGACGCTATCAACCGTGGCAGTTGAGTTCAATGAACGGGTTTCTAGAGCGACACAGCCGGATGCGTCGAACGAGCAGCCCAGTCAGACGGTGCTTACCAAGTATGCAAATGCGCTACTCGCCGAACGACGCATGCGTCGCCACTTTTTACCAGCCGAGCTGTTCCAGGAACCGGCTTGGGATATGCTACTAGCTCTCTTTGCCGCGCGAGAAGAGCGCCTGCCGATGAACGTCAAAACCCTGGTTAGCTTCTCGGACGCTCCAGCTACCACATCGCAGCGTTGGATTGACCATCTTCATAAATTGAACCTAATCAACCGCGTCGCGGATCCTGTCGACCGGCGCCGAATTGAAATCTCACTTAGTGATAACGGCAACCAGGCAATGTCCGCCTACCTGCGGGCGGTTAATTCCCCCGAATTACAGTATTAGGGAGAAAACCAATGGTCAGCGATGGCGAGGCATCGAAATACGACGTACAGGCGGAGCAGGAATTAGTTAAGGCTGCGGCAGCGACTCATGACAGAGACCGTAAACTGCATTTAGGCAGAGCCGCTCAATATGAAACAGCAGCTGCGTTGGTGAGACGGCAAATAAGCTCGTCCGAGTGACGGGCTGTAACGGTCAAAAATCTGAAGTTATCAGCTCCAAAACTGCTGGTTCGCTTCCCTTTCTCATTGTTGCCAATCAGCATTGATGCTCCATGGTGCAGTTCTAAAAGGCAAAGTCACCTGCTGTTCAATACGGCCTCCGTCGCGATTGGCATTTGCTGATCGGCTAGCTTGCGCCATTCTTGAAGATGCGGGTTTTCCGCACCTATGAAGCGGATAACGGCGATGCTGCGATCGCGATGCTCCCTGAGTACGCACACACAATCACCCTGCTCTTCTCAGACGTCGATATGCCAGGCGATACTAAGGGGTTCGCGCTCGCCCACCACGTCGCGGAGAATTACCCCTGGATCGAGATCGTCATCGGCAGCGGTCACCTCCGGCCGAAGGCAGGTGACTTGCCCGACAAGGCAACATTCGTATCCAAGCCGTTCAATGCGCAGATGATCCATGGCCATCCCCGCGAACCCTGCCCGATGGCAAGCTGCCGGAGCCCCTGAAAAAAGCGGTCTAGACTGGCGTTCACACCGAACCCAAGTTGCCCATCCGATAACAATTGCCGACGTGTGTTAGGCAGGAATAGCGATCGGCAAAGGACGGGGAAGTCCACGGGACTATCGGTGTTGAGTTTAAGGTTGACGAGATCAAACCGGATCGAATTACATCTAAAAAGGTACCACTTTGCTGGCGTATATCTCCGGTGAATTCTCAATCGGGGTTCACTCAGCCGTTGTTGATCGTCAGGCAGTTGGTCTCATTTGATTAGGCGATCTCACAGAATAACTTTTTGAAAGGTTGTACGATTATTAAGGGAACCCTACTTGCCTGTCAGTTAAATGGAGCACCCAATGTCCGACGATACCTACCAGCCTAACGCTGTTGAACTCGCTACCGAGCTGACTATCGCTTGGCTTAGCAATTCAAATACCCGTACGTCGGCCGACGACGTTCCTGCATTTCTATCGCAGATGCACAGCAGCGTTCAGTCGCTTGTTGGCGGTTCGCAGACCGAAGAAAACCCTGCGGAGGAGCCGAAGGAATACGTTGGTGCGGTAACGGCCCGGAAGTCCCTCGCCAGCCCCGATCACATTATCAGCATGATCGATGGCAAGCCGTACAAAACGCTGCGTCGTCACCTCGCCACTAACGGCATGACGCCAGTGGAATATCGCGAGCGTTATGGCCTGAAGGCTGATTACCCCATGGTCGCTCCTACCTATTCGGAAGCGCGCCGTACCATGGCCAAGAGCATCGGGCTGGGTCGCAAGCCCGGTCAGACGAATGAGGCCAAGGCAGAGGCGGCAAAGCTTGCACCGCGTAAGCGCAAAGCCGACGATACCGCAGAGTGATTTAGGGCCGGCCTTTAGAAAACGAAGGCCGGCCACCCTAGGTAGTTACTTTTTTTGCCCTCCCTGCGGCACGCCATTGTATGGAGGGGAAACGTTCTCATCCGGCTTGGCGCCGAAAGAATTGGGCCGCTTGTGATTGTTGCAAGCAACGAGCGTGAGCAGCATGCCCAGTAGAAATTCGCATATTTGATATACTAGTATGGTCAGCTGCAGGGTTGACCCCAATTCTGGTTCACGCGGCATGATTGGGCATTTGAACCGTGACGGTAGAGCCTACCAGGAAAACAGTTATCCGTGCTGTAGGATTTTCATCACTGCCGCGAGGTTCCCCTTGACCACGACATAATTGCCTTTCTCAAAGTTTACGGCACTTGCATCATTGCCGCCCCTGAAACGGCGTACAAAGTTCACGCGATCGACGTTCACCACGATCGGATCGCCCTCAGGACTGTGAAATTCCACGTAACCGTTCACTCGTATCCCCCAACGACCGCGCTTGAATGTACTACGTTACGCATTGTCAGCCGTGTCTGGCGATCTCGCGGCAATCAAAGACGCTATTTCCGCTTCGTCGATCGTCCGATCTTCCCACGTGTCTTCCACAGCAATCGACTTTTCGTCATCGCGCATCGCGATCATTTCAGCGGCGGTAGCGAGCGCCTCGTCGAAGCTGTTTCGGTGAACACCCAGCGTGGACATCTCGCCGTCTTTACGAATTACGTAACGCATTGAATTAGCTCCTGTTGAGCGGGATTACTAACCCAACCGAACAGGAATCCCTACGCGCTTCACGGATGCGAGCACCGTTGCGCAAACGCGCATCAACAATCCGGCGCGAGCGAAAGGCTATCCTGCTGAGATCCTTGAACCTTCGGTGAGCGCACCCATATCCGTTTGACTGTTCAACAACTGGAAGGAGGTGGTCGAATGTCTCATTGTTATACGCCGCTAACGGCAAACCGGATGAGTGCGACCCCCGCTGGCGGGGCTGTCCAGCTCTAAGGATCAGGCCATTAGTGGCTGACAATGGAAAGGCCGTCCCGAAAGGGGCGGCCTTTTGCATTTTCTCTCCGCTTGGTTAGAAAGTTGCTGTTTTGTGCACATCGCTCCCGGCCGTCTTCCCAAAAAGATCGTTCTTTAGCAGTTGTTTAGCGGGCATAGCGCGTCAAAAGAGGCTTCTCGCAGTCCGCCGCGTGGTGACCTGCCGCTGTCGCAACAGTGGCGACATTCGAAATATCCGAAACTTAGAACTTCCGCGACAATGCCGCAGAAGTCCGATGTAGTACGACTTTTAGTGCCCAATCAGACGGCGAGCGGGCTTTCGTCGCTACCATCCCAGTAGCGGATCGCCTTTGCACTCACAGGGATCATGACGATGCCGGGCGTGTCGATGCCCTCAGGAAAATATTGATCGAGATCCTTGGTCCAGTGATCCGCAAAAGCGGGTTTGTCTTGATCAACGCAGCGGCGCATCCAACAGTTGCAAAGAGCGGGGCCGGCCGAGCATGCCAACGGCACCGGTGTAACTAGGGCGGCTGATACGCCGTCTTGCTGCACGTTAACGGTGAGTCCCAATTTTAATAGATACCATAATATTCTTATGAGAATGCAAGGTTCTTCGTAAAATCACTCATTCCTATGAAACCGATTTGGCATATAAAATAAATAATAATGCATAAATAAGACAATATCTTTTAGAAAAAGCAAGCAAACCGTCACTAAACAGATAAACCATTATGGATACCATTTTGGGCTGACTGCTCCGACTTACATATCGTCAACTAATTGTTAGATGATTCGATGATGTCTTGCCCTCAACGCCGCATGAATGGCGCAAAGGAGACATCGGATGACAAAAAAATCCATTTTGCTTGGGCGAACCGCGCTTCCAATCCTCGCTGCTACTGTGATCACAGTAGCATTCTCTACCCCGGCCAGCGCAGCATGCGTCGCCATTCTCGGCACGACCATCTCGGTAGACGCACTCGGCAACGTCTGCGTAGGCGGGGCTCAAACCTCGCTGGGCGTATCCGACGGATTGGGGCTCGGCGCCGGCGTGCAGATCAACGGCACGCGCGGCGTCGGCATCGGCGCGGACGCGACGATCCTGGCGCAGGACGGCGTGGCCATCGGCGCGGACGCGGACATCTTGAGCGGCGCCATCGGCGGCATCGGCATCGGCGCGGGCGCGCAGGTCGGCGGGATCAACGGCATCGGCATCGGCGCAGGATCGAGCGTGCTGAGCCAGAACGGCATTGGTCTGGGCGCCGCGGTGAACATCCTTGGCCTCAACGGCATCGGCCTGGGCCTAGGCGCCAACGTGCTGGGCGACAACGGGATCGGTCTGGGCGTCAACGCGAGCGTGCTGGGCGGGCGTGGCATCAGCATCGGCGATGGAGCGGCGTCCAACGGTATCGCGGGCATCGCCATCGGCGCGAACGCGCTGTCGATCCTGGACGCCGACGTGGCCATCGGCCTCGGTTCGATCGCAGGCGACGCAGTCGACCTCACCGGCAACAACACGGCGCTCGGTGCGGGCGCAAACGCCACCGGCGGGTTCTCCTCGGCCTTCGGCGCCGGCGCCACGTCCAGCGGATCCGCCTCGACGACGGTAGGCGCAGGCGCGGCGGCGTCGGGCGACGGTTCTCTGGCGCTCGGCTCCGGCGCGGTAGCTGCACCGACGGGCAGCGTCGCGCTCGGAACGGGTTCGGTCGGACTCGCGACCACGCAGGGCACGGGAACGTACCTCAGCGGCGTGGTCGGTCCCGTCGCAGGCGTGCGGTACGACACCAGCACCGGAACCAACGAGGGCTCGGTCTCGATCGGTGCGGTCGGTGCAACCCGTCAGCTGCGCAACGTGGCGGACGGCGTGTTCGCAACCGATGCGGCGACGGTGCGTCAGGTCGCTAGCGTAGCCGACCAAACCAACGTCGCCCTGAACGCGGTCAACGGACGCGTCGATGTGACCAACGCCAATCTGGGGACGCTTGGCACCCAAGTCGGCGTCAACGCGGCCGCCGTAGGGACGCTAGGCGGCCGCGTCGGCGCAGCCGAGGTAGCGGTAGGCACCAACACCGCGGCGGTCGCCGGTCTGACGACGCGCGTCGGTACGGCGGAAACGGGGATCGGCACGAACACCGCAGCCATCACCGGGCTCGACACCCGCGTCGGCACCACGGAGACCAACCTGACCGGCGTGACGGGACGTCTTGGCGTAGCCGAGACTGGCCTCGTCACCGCCAACGACGGCATCGCCGCCAACGTGGCGGCGATCGGTGGTCTGGATACGCGTCTCGGCACGGCGGAGACCGGCATCGGCGCCAACACGACGGCTATCGCCACCCTGGGAACGCGCGTCGGTGGGACCGAAACCGGTCTGGCCGACGTGACCACGCGTCTCGGCGTCGCGGAGACCGGACTAGTCGCAGCGAACGGCGGCATCACCGCCAACGGCGTCGCGATCGGCGGTCTGAACACCCGTCTCGGGACGGTCGAGACCGGCATCGGCACCAACACCACAGCCATCACGGGTCTGGACGCCCGCCTGGGCACCGCGGAGACAGGGATCGCCGACGTCAACGGCAGGGTGGATCTCGCCAACACGTCCATCGACAGCCTCGGGACGCGTCTCGGAACGGCTGAAACCGGCATCGGCACGAACACCGCGGCCATCGCAGGTCTCGACACCCGCGTCGGCACCACGGAGACGGGTCTTACCACAGTGATCGGTCGCGTCGATCTCGCGGATGCGAACATCGGCGTGCTGGACGGTCGCCTCGGCGTGGCCGAAACGGGTCTCGCCGACGTGACTGGACGCATCGGCACCGCCGAGACCGGATTGAGCACGCTGGGAGGCCGCATCGACGTCAACACCGCGGACATCGCCACGCTCGGCGGCCGCGTCACGACCAACGCAGATCTCATCGCCGGCGTCACCGGTCGGGTGGGCGGCGCGGAGACGGGCATCACCAACCTGCAGAACGCGTTCGTCGCACTCGACGGTCGCGTTCTCACGAACACCGGCGACATCGCCGACATCCGCACGCAGATCGGCGGTCTGTCAGGCGGAGCGGCCGGACTAGACGGCCGTTTGACCACTGCAGAGGGCAACATCGGGACCCTTCAGGGCCAGGTCGGCACGCTTCAGGGGCAGACCGCGGTTAACTCGGGCGCGATCGCCGATCTGGGCACCAGGACTACCGCGAACGAGACCGCCATCGGCGATCTGGGCACCAGGACGACGCTCGCGGAAGGTGCGATCGGCCAGAACAGCGCCGCCATCGGCACGCTGCAGGGCCAGACGGCGGCCAACACCGGTGCGATAACCAGTTTGGACGGGCGCGTGGGTGCGGCCGAGACCGGCCTCGCCGCCAACTCGGCCGCGATCACCGGACTCGACGGCAGGGTCGGCGCCACGGAGGCCGGACTTGCGAACAACACCACCGCGATCGCAGGACTGGATGGTCGCGTCGGTGCGACGGAGACCGGACTCGCCGCCAACACGACGGCGATCGCCGCCAACGGCGCCGCCATCACCGGGCTGGATGGCCGGGTCGTCGCGACGGAGACGGGCCTTGCGGCGAACTCCGCCGCGATCACCGGTCTGGACGGGCGCGTCACGGTCAACGAGACGGTCGGTGCGCAGAACTCGGCTGCGATCGGCACGCTGCAGGGGCAGACGACCGCGAACTCGACAGCGATCGCAGGTCTCGACACCCGTGTGACCGGACTGGACGGAAGGGTCACCACCAACGAGCAGCAGATCGCGGCCAACACCACCGCCATCACCGGACTTGACGGTCGCGTGACCGGTCTCGACGGGCGTGTCACCGGACTGGACGGTCGTGTCACGGTCAACGAGCAGCAGACCGCCAGCAATACCACGGCGATCACGGGCCTCGACGGCCGCGTCACGGCCAACGAAGGCGCCATCGGAGACGTGCGCAGCCAAGTGGCCGCGACCAACGCCACGGTATCGGGCCTCGACGGGCGGGTGACGGCCAACGAGGGCGCGATCGGCGACGTTCGCACCCAGGTGGCGGCGACCAACACCGCGGTCACCGGTCTCGACGGGCGGGTGACCGCCACGGAGACCGGACTGGTCGCGGTGGCCGGTCAGACGGCGGCGAACATGTCGGGTCTATCCAACCTGCAGCAGGGCATCGCCAACGGTACGGTCGGTATCGTCCAGCAGGACCAGACCACCCGCACGATCGCGGTGGGCGGCGGCACGGACGGCACGGTCGTGAACGTGGCCGGCACGCAGGGCGACCGCACCTTGACGGGGGTAGCGGCGAGCGGCCGCGCCAACGCTGCGGTCAACGGCGGTCAGCTGGCGGCGGTGGTCTCCACCTTTGGCGCGGGCGCCACGCTCAACGCCGACGGGTCGATCACCATCCCGGCCTATGCGGTGCAGGGGCGGACGTACGCGAACGTGGGGAGCGCGCTCGGCGGTCTCGACGCCAGCCTGACGACGGCACGGACGCAGCTCGACGCCATCAACCGGACGGCCGACGGCGCCTATGTGGCGATCAACGGCACCGGACCGGTGGCGAATGCGACCGGGGCCAACTCGGTGGCCATCGGCACGGGTTCGACGGCCAACGCGGCGAACTCGGTCGCGCTCGGCTCGGGAAGCACGGCAGATCGCGGCGCCCAGGCCAACTATGCGGCGACGGGTCTGCAGACTGCGCAGAACTCCGTCGGTGAACTCTCCGTCGGCTCGGCTGGAGGACAGCGGCAGATCACGAACGTGGCGGCCGGCAGCGCGCTGACCGACGCCGTCAACGTCGCACAGCTGCAGGGTGTCGCGGCATCGGCGGTCCAGTACGACCGGACGGCCTCGGGGGCTCCGGACCGCTCGTCGGTCACCTTCGGAACGCCGTCCGCCGGCCCCGTCCAGCTGCACAACGTGGCTCCGGGTACGAGCGGACTGGACGCGGTCAACCTGAACCAGCTGGCATCGGTTAGCTATGATCTGGGTAACGACATCCGCAGCGTGCGGACTGAGGCTCAGCGAGGCACCGCAGTCGCTCTGGCCGCAAACGGTATGCGGTTCGACGACCGTCCGGGCCGGACCTCAATGGGCGGCGCAGTCTCGTACTACAAGGGAGAGGCCGGCGTGGCGCTTGGGATCGGACATACGTCAGGCAATCAGCGCCTACGTTACAACGGTGCGGTTAGCTTTAGTCCAAACGGTGGCAGCAATGTCGGCGCCGTGGCCGGCGCCACCTTCAGCTTTGGTGGCGACTGACACTAGCAGGGACGGGCATCCATGACGCCCGGACGTCCGTCCCGCTAACAGGGTTTCTCATTAGAGGATTGCGGCGAAAGGAGCTGCTCGTACTGAGCAGCTAGAACTAACAGGCATCGTGAGCCGCTGTAAGCGACGTGGCCGGCAGGTAACACTCAAATTACATTAAACCCATCTACCGGCGGACTAATCATAGGATAAATCACATGATCACGTTTACGACCCGGTCCCCACCCGGCACACGACTATCTTACGAACGGCGACGATCACAATTAATTGATATTGCTTGGTTGATAATCAAAGAAAACGGAGAGGATTCTTTAACACTTAAAGAAGTTGCAAAACATGCTCGAATAACTCCTCCCATCATTTACCGTTATTTTACGGACAAACTTTCACTTATAAATGAAACTAAACATTATTTGTAATAGGCATTTATTTCCTTTAGATATTCGTTTTGAAAAGTTACTTTTTATACCCCGCTAAGGGCAAACCGGATGAATATGTTCCCCGCTGGCGGGGCTGTCCAGCTCTAATGAGCAAGCCATTAATGGCTAGCAATGGAAAGGCCGTCCCGCGAGGGGCTGCCTTTTGTGTTTTCCTATACTTATATAGAAAACGGCTGTTTTGTGCGCATCGCTTCCGGCCGTTTTGAGAAAGCTCGTTTGTGAGCAGACGTTTAGCAGGCGTCGCGCTTCGACAGAGGCGTCGCGCAGTCCGCCGCGTGGTGACATGCCGCTGTCGCATAAGTGGCGATATTCGAGATGTCCGAAACTTAGGATATTCGCGGCGGGTATGCGTCAAAACCCGTATCTGAGATACTGGGCTATAAACGATTTGCGTCGAAGTCGGCGGGTATAGTCCGCGTTCCGGAACACGCGACACTGGATGAAATCGGCAAACACAACATGACACAGCGATTGTGGCAGATTTGTAACGGTTGGCGGCATTTCGCGCTTTAGCGCGCGACAGCATCGGATTAGCGATCGTGGCTTAATGTCATTTCCTACACTCCAGAAACTGAAACCCACCATACTCAAGATGACGTGGTGGGATTGTCGGCCGAGACTGTCCAATCGCAAATCAACTCCCGCGCTGTTAGGCTCGTATCCGTCAGGGCCGGTCCTCCGCGATACCCCCAGCTCGGGCCACCAATTTGGATCTTGTCGAAGCCAGATCGGGGGCGATCATGGGTGGCGAACTTACTTTGCATTAACCAGGCGGTGACTAGGTAAGCGTATGAAATTCCTGCCAAGCCGGATGTTGATCCCTGCGCAGATCGCTACTGCAACGTTTGGGCTCGTGGCGTTGACGGTGTGGCCGCCAGAATCGGGTTCGATGCTGTTGGTGCCACTTGGTCAAAATGGCGGAGCAGCCGTACAGGGTGCGCTGGCGGGCGGTGCGGCATTGCTCGGAGCCGGGCCATTTCCGGGATCGCTGGTCGTCGTTGGCGATCGTGCCCGCATCGCCCCCCGGGTCGCGTGGAATATCGTCATCATGGCCGCTCCGCCAGCGGGGTGCGGCGTTGATGGCGGTGCTGGAAAGCGCGCATGAACCGAACCACTTCACTGCTGAAGCCAACATTCTCCCGGTTGGATTTCGGAGGAAAGCTCGGGGCCACCGGGAAAATCGGGGATGATCCCGGACTCAACCCGCTTGACCGGTTGCGGCGTCGCGCTGTCCAAGCGTGGGCGTTGATCGGCTGGACCTCGTTGGTGGGGCTGCTAATAGGTAACGCCGTACTGGATGCGGGCGCAGGCGTCCCGCTGCTGGTCATCGGCACCATCATCACAGCAGGTCCGACCGCGATGGCGCTTCGTAGGCGCTACGATGTCGAGGCCCGGACCATGATGGGATCCCTTGCCGCGGTGATACCGGCGATGCTCGTCTTTCTCCTTAAGGGACATCCATGGCAGATGGATGCGCACATGTATTTCTTCGTCGGCATGGCGGCGCTGGTAATGTTAGCGGACTGGCGTCCGATTGCGCTGGCGACGGCGCTGACCGCGGTCCATCATCTTGCCCTCGAATGGTGGGCCCCGGAATTCGTGTTCACCGGCACGGGCAATCTAGGCCGGGTGATCTTTCATGTCTTGGCGGTCGGCTTGCAATTCGGCGCATTGACGGTGCTGACGATTCAGCTCGAGCGGCTGTTCCAATCGCAGAGCGCGGCGTTGCGGCGGTCTCGCGAGTTGACCGAGGTGGCGGAGGACGGCCAGCGGCGGACCGAGGAGGCAATGCTTCAGGCGCGTGCCGCGGAGGCGGTGGCGGCGCGCGAACGCCAACAGCGCGAGGAGCAGGCGGCGCGAATCGCGAGCGAGCGGCGCGGCGAGCTGGTGGTCCTGGCGAACGAGTTCGACCATTCGGTGACGTCTGTGGTGAAGAGCATCGGACAGGCGACCGAACGACTAGAGCACGCAGCAGTGCGGCTCGAGGATGTCACCGGCGGTGCGACCCAAGATGCGGTTGAAGCGGCATCGGGCGCAAGCCGAGCAGCACGCGACATTGCGCATGTCTCGTCGTCGATCCGCGACCTGTCCGAATCGATCCGGACGATCGCGATCGCGGCCGACCGGCAATCGGAGTTGACCGTGGTGGCGAGCCTAGAAGCGCAGCGCAGCGTGCAGACGGTCGCGATGCTTGAGGATCATGCGGTCCAGATCGAAGTTTTTCTCGACGATATCCGTGACCTGGCGAACAAGACCAATTTGCTCGCCCTGAACGCAACGATCGAGGCCGCGCGGGCGGGCGACGCAGGGCGCGGGTTCGCGGTGGTCGCGGGCGAAGTGAAGGTCCTGTCGGCGGACACCAAGCGGGCGAGCGACCGGATCAGCATGCTGCTCGCTGGGATTCGCGAGGGCGTCGCGGATACGGGCGAGAAGCTTCGCAGCGTGAATACCGCGATCGGCCAGGTATCGGTCGCGGCATCGGGGATCGCGACCGCAGTCGGCGAGCAGCGCTTCACGGCACAAGAGGTAGATGCGGGTGCAGCGCGTGCGGTCGGCGCGGCGGACGAGATCGGCACCCGGATCGACGGCGTTGCGGAAGCGGCGGGATCTGCCGCGCTCTTGTCAGCGTCGGTACGGGGCAGCGCCAGCGACCTGGCGGCAAGCGCGCGGCATTTGAGATCGTCGACCGATCTGTTCGTCTCGTTCCTTTACTCGGACGATGCGGCAAAAGCGTAGGTGCCAAGTCGGTCCCATCTCCCTGGGGGTGCCCGCATCAGGATGCCCATGGTAGGAGGGTGCATGCTCAGGACAAAAATGAAGCGGATCACTAATCGTGGTGATCGCGCCGCTGAACGCCTTGCCGAGATCGAGACGTCCATAACAGGCCTTGCCGACAACGACCTGCTTGATCTGGCCGACATCTTCAAAGCCGAGCCTCGCACGCCGATCGGCAATGTGGCGTTCCTTGAAATGGCGAGGCGGAATATCAGCCTTTGACGGCAACCCGACCATGCGATGCCAAAACAATGTGGCAACGCCGAGGTCGACCAACTGGCAGGTACTATAGGCCAACGGCTTGCCGCATGCCCGATTCACCCTGACTCATACCGGTTGCCTGAAAATGTCTGCCGAGCATCATCCCGTTATGGGACAAATCATTACGCATGCCTGTGGGCATGAGCAGATTCATTATCTCTCTGGCTTCGCCAGCCAGCAGGAGCGAAAAGCGCGCTGGCTAGAGACAACCGAGTGCCGCACCTGTTTCGTCGCAACCAAACAGACCGAGCAGGCGGAAGCGGCGGTTCGTGACGGCGCCGCCATAGCGCACCTTAACCTACCCCTTCTAACCGGTAGTGATCGTCAAGTCGCATGGGCAACAACCCTTCGAGCTAGCCGCCTTTGCAGATTCGTTGCCGAGCCGGTTACAAAGGGAAAAGGCTTTCAGGTCTGTACCCTTGCAACTGATGCGAAGTGGTGGATTGATCACCGCACCCTGACAGATACCGATTTTCTCATAGAAGCCGAACGATCCGGAGTTCAAACAAAGTTTCTGGCGAGCTCCGATCCTAATCTTGCTTTAATAAAAGCAACTTAATAGTTCACAATACTATTTTACACACCTTTGTAACGACTGATCCTCGGTCGTAATTACACCTTTGTTACCATGCGCATTTATTTACCGTTGGCCGTCCCGCGTGAGTGAGCTATTCTTTTGGAGGTCAGGGCCTAAAGTTCATTGCCTCCGTCAGGCCGATCAGGTTGCCTTTAGATAAGGTCTTGGTTCTACTATCACTGTGACCGCATCGGCCAACGAGCTTACATAACGGTCCGCACCCAAGGCCTGTTGGATCCCGGTATCGCTAAGGGTAGCTTCTCCCTGCGGCCATAGCCCGACAACAATGCGCGCGTTTGGCGCTCGGGCACGCAAGCGCCGGACAAGGTAACGCAGCTGAGCTGGCGAACCGGTCACCTCGAGATAAGAAATGGCGATCACATCGATCCCGGTTAGATCCAACGTCTGCACCGCATCCCGGGACACTTCGGTATTGGGAATACGCGTCGCTTGCACCCCTTGCTGACCCAGCAACTGCGTGAGCATAGCAGTAACAGCGTCATCGAACGGACCGTGCCCCGCAACGCAGGCGACCGTTTGAGCCTTTACCATGGTGTCAGACGGTGTTGGCCCGGACGTTGGCTGTAGGTCCTCGATCACGGACATCATCGATTTGGTCATCTGCGCCGCACCAGCGCGGTCGATTGTCCCGTGCGCTTCGTCTTCGACTGCCAGCTTCAACCCTTCAAGCACGACCCCGTCATAGTATTCGGTGAGCGACCGGTCAGCGAGAAGCATCTCAGCCTGTGCCAAAGCCTCGTCCGGGTTCCGAGCCAGAATGCGCTGGTAAAAGCTTTCGATAGGCGTCAGCGCCGGTCTGTCGCCCAACAGTACGTCGAAGAACTCCAGGCTCTTAACGTGACGCCCCATGACCACCAGACATAGTGTCAGCGGGGTGGACATGATCAGCCCGATCGGACCCCAAAGCCACGTCCAGAAGATCGCTGATACAATCACGGATACAGGCGAAAGACCTGTCGAGTGGCCATAGAGTAGTGGTTCGACGACATATCCGGTGAGCGGCTCGATGATCACGAAGAGAGCGACGACCTCCAGCGCCATTCCCCAGCCTGGATCCACGGCCGCACCGAGGGCTGCGGGAGCCACTGCTGCCAGGAACGGCCCGATATAGGGTACGAAGCGCAGCAGACCCGCCATCACGCCCCACATGGCCGGCGATGGTATGCCGATCAGCCATAGACCAAGGCCTATAACGACGCCGAAGCACGTGTTCACAGCCAGCTGGGAAAGGAAATATTTGCTGAGACGCTGACCCGCGTCATCGATAGCACGCGTCGTGCGGTGCAGGTCGCTCGATCCGAACACTCGGATAAAGCGATCGCGCAGATCCTCCTTCTGCATCAGCACGAAGATTGCCACGATAAGAACGATGACCGTTGTTTCCAGCGGGCCCAGGATGGGTTCGAGAACCGTACGCGCTATCGCAAACGGCGACGTGCTGCCTTGAACGACTTCCACTGGAATAGGGCGGCGCTGGTCGGACGCTGTCACAGCCGGCGGTGTTGCCAGCGTTGCCGGCGCGGCACGAGGCCGGGTAGTTGGTCGCGAGCCCCCCAGTTCCTTGGTGATCGAGGCTAGGCGTGCGACCGCAAACCCCTGAACCCCTTGGATCTTGGCTTCGATGGTGCGGGCATATTGCGGTGCGTTCACAGTCAGTGATGCCGCCTGACTACCGATGAGCGCGCCGAACAGGCCCAAGACACCCAAGGCCGCTATGACGGTCAAGATCACGGCAGGTGCACGCCAAAGACGCAGACGCTGCAGCAGGTTGACAACCGGTGAGAGAACGAAGGAGAGCATCACCGCCAGGGTGATCGGGATGAGCACCTCCTGACCGAAATACAGGGCGGCGATGACGAGCGTGCCAACGGCCACGCCGGCCAGCGTCTTGAGTTCCGGCGCCGAGGCCGAGCGGATCTGAGCCGCACCTGGATTGTCCGCGGGCGCTTCGCGGCTACCGGTCACGACATCCTTGTAACCGGCGATATTGTCGGGGCTGCTCATGCGGAAACCTTCCTGCCGGGGCTCGCGTATCGGTCACGTCGAGACCCGGCACGAAGCATTTTTCGTTGTATCCGTCCTGACGTCAGGACGGGCAAAGCCGAGAGGCACACCTGGCGTCCCTCTCGGCTTCATACTTCATCGTCTGGGACGCTACCTCAGGACTTGAGCGCTTTCGCCATGTTGAGATGCGCTGCGACCGTGGGTGCCAGACCCGACGCGAACGTCTTCAGCTGGGGCACGTCGCCGGTTGCAGCATATCCCTTGAGCGTATCGAGCGTCTGCTGATGCCCGGCGACCTGGGCAGCCGCGTATGCGGTGTCGAAATCAGTGCCCTGCTTGGTCTTTAGATCGGCAAGCTTCTGCTGCTGCTCAGCACTCAGCACCGGGTTGGGCGTCAGAGCTGGCGACAGCGTTGCCGTCAGTGCCTTCAGCTTCGCAGTCGAACCCTCATGTGCGGTGATCATCTGGCCAGCGAACTTCTTAACAGCAGCAGATGCGCCGTTGGTTACAGCGAGCTTCGAGGTCTCGATTTCGAACGCATCGCTCGCAGCTGCCATGTTAACGAAAGCCTGCCCACCTGAGGCGGGTGCTGCCATCGCATCATTGGAACCGGCTGCATTAACGTCCGTGGCGGTCGTGTTGGCGTAGGTGCTGTTATCGACGGCGGTCGTATCGTCGGCCTTCTTGCCGCATGCGGCCAATGACAATGCCGCTACCGATACCAGTGCCAGGGTCTTGAAGTTCATCATACTCTCCATCTGCTCGCATATTGCCGCTGGCTGCTCAACGCGTGCTTCCTGAGGACCGTTCCGCCCAAGCAACGAACGCCGGACCGATCGTGAAGCAAGTTCGTTCTAGCCGTCTGCCGGCACAACTGCCGGCCTTATCGGGACACGGCTATGAGCATCTTCAGCACGATCATGAACAAGGTTTTCCATCACAAAGCCGCGCCAGCCGCTGCGCCGGCTCAGGCTCCTGCCGCGGCGCCGCAGGCTGCACCGCAAGCCGCGCCGACCGCTACCGACCAGCCCGCCCCAGCAGCGGCTCAGCAGTCCGTCGATGTCGGTGCGGTCCTCAGCGAGATGGCATCGATGAAAGATGGCGGGGGCAACTACCAGAGCTCGATCGTCGATCTTCTGAAGCTGCTGGACCTGGATTCCAGTCTGACGGCTCGCAAGGAACTCGCTAGCGAACTGAACGTCCATGCAGCAGCCGACGGCTCGGCCGAGCAGAACATCGCCCTTCATAAGGCAGTGATGCAGAAGCTTGCCGATAACGGCGGTATCGTTCCCGACACCCTGCGCAACTAAACCAGCCTATCCGGGGGGGGACCGCACCCTACGCGGCCCCCCCCGACCTCAGACCGCCAATTTAACCGTCGTCTCCGTTATCGGGCAGGAGTAGCGTTGGGAGGCGTCGAAGTTACGGTCCGCCGCGCTGCTTGCGCTGGCAGCGTTCGACTACCACGCGGCGGTCCATTCGGCTCCTTCTGAAAGCCCTGCGCGGCGAGCCAGCAGATCGTGACGACGAGTGCCACGATCATCACGAAGATGACAATTGCCACAGGACCAGCTCGCTTGTTTCCCCGTCTCCGCATCACATGCGCTCCCCAGTCATACCGTCGAAGGTATCGCCGTGCCGTAGCCCAGTGGCGACGAGATGTTCGTGGACCTCAAATCCGCCGGTTTGATCGAGCAGGAGGGTCTTATCTCCGGACGGCTCTATCGTCGCTCGCCAAAGACCGAACCAAGAATGCCCCCAGTCCGCCGCCAAGACCGCCCCCGGGCGCAGCGCCTGCGACTCCAGCGCCACCCAAGCTGCCGAGTACAGATCCGGCCTGAAATTGGGAAGCACGTCACTAACTGCCAACGTGATACGATACATATCCGGTTGAAAACGGCACTGCGCCGCAAAGAGCCATTCAAACGCCGTCAGAGATTGCCAGATACCAATCCACTACCTAGATGCGCTTCCAGAAATGGAGACTTCTATGTCCGATCCTGCCCTCGACCTAAACCCTGTTGAACTCGCCACGGAATTAACGATCGCTTGGTTAGCCAACCCCAACACGCGTACCAATGCTGACGACGTTCCGGCCTTCCTGAACAAAATGTACGAAACTGTTTCGGTGCTGGTTGGCGGAAACGCGACGGCTGCCGAGCCAGAGGCACTTGCTCAAGAATACACTCCGGCGGTGACGGCTCGTAAGTCGCTCGCCAGCCCCGATCACATCATCAGCATGATCGATGGCAAGCCGTACAAGACGCTGCGCCGTCACCTCGCGACTAACGGCATGACGCCAGTGGAGTATCGCGAGCGTTATGGCCTGAAGGCTGATTACCCCATGGTCGCTCCTACCTATTCAGAAGCGCGTCGCACGATGGCCAAGAGCATTGGCCTAGGTCGCAAACCTGGCCAGACGAATGCAGCTCAGGCAGACGCAAAGTCCGCTCCGACTCCGCGCAAGCGCGAGGTGGAAGAAGCAGCAGCGGAATAACCCAAGGGCCTGGCTTCCTTGAAACGGAAGCCGGGCCATTGTTAGGTGCAGCCTGTGTCGACAATAGTAGGCAATTATCGACGGTATCTGCCTGATTCGAAACCTGCTGCTTATAAAGCTATGATACCGCGGTCATACCCCGGCCTGCTTTTCGCGCTCCACAGCTCATGTTAAATTTGAATAATGGGCAGTCCGCGTTTAATTCGCGCACCTCAACGTCAAATACGCTACGTGTATTTCTCGGTCAATTGGCAAGCCCGTAATAATACTGGATCGTTCGCGAGCTTAAACTCAAAAGCTGATGCAGGACGGGGAAGATGAGAACCCGGAACCGTAGGGTTAAATACGATTGACGCCACCACTCAAGCGAAAACCTCAGCTAGGCACTGCAGTGCCGCAGCGTAGTAATCTGTCGAAAGCACATGCGTTGATGGGGTCCCAAGCACGCGGTTCACGACGGCTTGGCCGCCGGTCGACAATGGATATTCCGCAACTTGGCCGGTAATGACGTTGGTCCAAGCGGGTATTCGTTCAACCGGCAACTGCCTCCAAAAGGTTCTGATCGGCACGACCAGCGCGTTGCGACCTGAAACGTTGGCATAAAGCGGCACGCGAATGGCGTCGAAGCCGAACCGCGGAGGTTTATCGACTGCCGGGGAGACCGCTCCGACGTTCGAGACGTCGATCCAGTCGGTGGGCAAGCGGTGCGCACCGAACTGTGCTGCCGCAATCAAGGCCTCGCCGTCGGTGATAACCTGTCGCCAGACCGCCGCGTTGCCTGTCTTGGCGAATAGATCGAGCGCAGGCCAGACATAATAGCACGGGTTAATCGTCGTTCGCGCGGCGGTCGAGAACCCGTCCAACCCTGGCAGCAAGATCATTCTGCCGCCGACCGTCTTCACGAGGCGGGTGGCAATCGCATCCACGATCACCCGGGAACGCGCAGCATAGCGTGGCTCGTGCCATCGTTTCGTCGCTTCTGCCAAAGCATAGGCGATGAGCAGGTCGCCATCGGTCGCGTTGTTACGATCGGCTACAGGATTGGCCGAGCGCGGATCATAGCGCCAAACGTATAGCGGGACATCCGGCCGGGCGAGCTTGGCTTCGGTCCAGCCGAGGATCTTATCGAACGCCACGCGGTCGCCGGCAGCCTGCGACAACAGCAGCCCATAGCTCTGGCCTTCGCTGTGGCTGACGTCGCCATTGCCGTTATCGACGATCCGGCCGTCGTCCGCCACGAACCGCTGCTTGAACGTCGCCCAGCTCACGCCGTTTGTGCCGGTCGCCGGTAGGGTAGTTGGCTCAACTGCCGCGAGGTTCTGCGTTGCGCTGTTCTCGGAGGTAAGTGTTCGGTCGTCCAGTGTGCGTGCGTTACTGCACCCTGCGATGGCCAGACCGGCCATCCCGACCATGACGTGGCGACGATCAACGTCCATGCTTCAGTCGCATCTCTGTATCGGTCCACCACAGCGTGCGTGTCGTCAGGTTGGTGCTACTGCCAAGCGTATGTAGCCATGCATCATACGCCCCTTCTAACAGCGGCCGCAGGGTATGTTCGGTAGCGTCACCGATAACTGGCGCCAGCCGTCGAAGAAAACCGGTGTGCGTGATCAACAGGCCATCCTCGGCAAGTTCGAACCGCACTTCACCACAGTCATGCTCGCGCCATAGCCGATTAATTGACGCTGCGAGCGCGGCAATGTCCTGCGCGTCGCCAACCGGGTGACCCGCGGCGATCCGGGCGCCGACCGCACGGAAGAACGTGCGTCGCTGCGCCGTCGTTGCGCTACCCTCGACTTCGGCGACGATGTTGCCCAGCAACAGGGATGCAGCAGTGGTTTCGGTCGCGTTGTCGGTGGACCATTCAGTCATTGCGTTCATTTGGCGCCCCCCAAGGACTGGCGCAATTCGAAAGTCGATCGGTAATCGTCATAGGTCCCGAACGTGTTGGCACTGGCCGAGGCGCCTATCCGGGTGTTCGGGTTCAAACGGTAAAACAATGACCCGTCCGCCGAGAAGGCAAAACCGGTGTTGCTCAGGCTGTCGTAATAAGAGCGGACATCAGAATTCCGCGCCTTCAACGCGTCAAGTTCGGCCTGCGCGTCAGGATCGGTCGGATAGATTGGCGCTCGATCCTGTTCGAAGCTTTGATAACCTGGCGCAACGCCGAAACGCCCCTCCCAACGCCTTGAATTGTACGCATACCGGATCGGTACGCTCATGCTTAGGAAGCTCTGCGGGCTGAAATAGCCGCCATGACCGTAGGTGAAGTAGTTCTGATTGTTGTCGAACGCCTGCCAGTTAAGGTTGAGGCCGCCAGTGAGCGTCGAACGCTCGTCGCGGTAAACAGGCAGATAGCCACCCGCATTCGCCTGGTAACCACGGTTCTTTCGAACCGCTTCACCGGCATAACGATAACCCGACACGTCGGCATAGACGCCCGTGCCGTCGCGGTCCCACGAGAGCGATGCTCCGCCTCCGGTCCGCATGACTTGACCCCAGCGCGCGCCGGTGACGGGATCCCGCGTGCTAGCGTAGGACACAATGCTGTCGGTCACTGGCTCGCGCTTCACCCAGCCTTGCGCCGTTACCGTCCGGGAAATTTTCGGTTTAGCCGTCACGCCCCACGTCATTTCGGTATTGTGGAACCCGATCGGTGTCGATCCGACCTCGATCCGCACGCCGGGGCTGTCGTACGATGCGACAACAGCGACGCCGGAGGCGTGCTGGGTATCGGCTTGGACAAGAGCTGAAGGTAACGCGTTGACGATCCCTTGCGCCTCCGGCGTGGCGTTACGGCCGAACCGAGCAAGCGCGGAGCCGGTTGGGCGGCCGGAATCGATCACGACCGGTGTCGCCGACACGGATACGCGACCACCAGCGACACCCGTGGAAAGCGTTGCAGTGCCCGACAATTCACGCAATTCGCTCAAGCCCGTCTCGCCAGAGCGCTCGCGAAAGCCGAGCTTCATTTCCGCGCGCGGACCGGTGTCGTCGCTCAACCGGGCGATATCGTCGCGCAGGCGGATCAGCGTGGCATCGCCGCCTGCAACGCCGGCCTGCGGCACCGCGTTGTTTGAGGACGCATAGCTACCTGGCGCAAACCCAGTTGGTATCGAAACACCGGGCAAGCCTGCGCCGTATCCGGGCGCCACGGTGAAGGCCATCGGCGTCGAAGAGCGGCCGGGCTTGGAAGTCGGGATCGGCCCAGCGCTCAATGCAAACGGGTTTGCCGCAACGACCGGCACCTGTTCCGCCTGGCGGAAGGGATTGCCCGAACCCATGCCCGCGGCGAACGGATTAGTCCCGCTCAGCACGGCACCGGCGCCGGAGCGGGCGGCATAGGCTGCCTCGGCACGACGCAGATAGCGTTTTGCCGCTCCCTGATCACCGCGAGCTTGCTCCATCTGACCGGCAGCCGCGTAGATCTCGTAATCGTCTGGATAGGCAGCAAGCGCGCGGTTAACGGTGGCGGCGGCGACGTCGTGATTGCCGCCGGCGCCAGCACTGCCGATCAAGCCGATCAATGCGCCCTTGTCCCGCGGATTTGTCGTGAGCACCATCTGATACGTCTGCGCCGCCTGCGAGGACATGTTGCCCGACTGGTATAATCTGCCGAGCGCACTCAGCACATCGACATTCCCCGGCGACGCGGTCCATGCCTGTTGCAGTAGGTCGAACGCCTGTGCGTTCTGACCCGTCAAACGCATCCGGTCCGCCTGCGATGATGCCGCGATTCCCTCGAGACGCGCAATTGCCTGGGCACCTGAAGCGGATCCAGCCGATGCCGTCCGCGCACGATCGATCACGCTAACAACCGCAGCATCCTGCCCGGTCTGCGCCAGCACCCGAACGATCGGCTCATAATCCGCTGCGGCTGTAGGGCTTGCGGCTAACGCGCGCTCAGCTAGCGGAATGGCGCCAGCCTGATCGCCGAGATCATTCAGGCCTCCGGCAATCGCTGCGAGCGATGCAGCGCCTAACGTCGGGGTCGAGCCGATCTGGCGCAACGTCGTAATCGCCTCACCGCCCCGGCCCTGTGCCGCGATCGCCTTGGCCCGCGCAACGGCAGAGTCCACCGCGATCTGCGCCTCGAAACGGCGTATCGCCGGCGTCTTCTGCGCTTCGGTCAACCGCGACAGCAACGACGTTGCCTGTGCCTGCCGACTACGTTCGTTGTGGAGCATCGCTGCAGCATACAACGCGTCGGCGGTACCGATCGTCTGGATCGACTGGATCAGTGCCTCGGCTTCCGGGGCACGGCCCTGCTCGATCATGTACCGCGCATATTCGTAGCGGATCCACGGGTCCGTTGGGTCGAGCAGCAGCCCACGCTGGAACAGGGCATCTGCCTTTGCAGGATCGCCGTGCGTCGCTGCCTGCAACGCGTCGTTGCGTACCACGCGGCTTTCGAGCTGCGACGCGCTGCCGCCTGCCGAACCCGCCTGGCGTGCAAGATCAGCCGAGTCCGCGTAGCGACCTTGGCGTTCATAGATGTCAGCAAGCAGCGCCAGCGCAGGGCCGCGATTCTTGACGTCGGTACGCGCAAGCGCCTCGGCCTGGGTCTGTGCGCCGGCGACATCACCGCCTGCGAGACGCGCGCGAGCGTTGCCGAGCCCCGCATAGAACTGCGCGGACGCAAGTGCCTCCGACCAGCGCGACCGATTGCCACGTGCCGAGGCGCGCAACAGGAGGCTGGCCGACTCAGCAAAGCGCGACTGCCGCAACCGGACGATGCCAAGGCCCCCTGCCGCATCAGCATCGTTACGGTTATTGGCAAGCGCCGCCTCGAATTGGCGTTGCGCTTGTACGAGATTGCCCTGGTCGAGCGAGCGGAAGCCCGCCGCGCGTGAATCCCCACCGCGGTCCAACGGTGTCGGTACTGCTCTGCGTGCCGGGGCCGTCGCCGGCACCGCTCGCAAGGCAGTTGCTGGCGCGGGTTCGGCACCGGTCATGCTCGACGGAACCTGCGCTGGCCCCTTGCTGGGCCGTGCAATAGGTGCCGGGGCCGGGGCACTTGATGCAGACAAGGCATGACGAGCTTCAACGTTTGACGGATCGATTGCGAGCGCACGACGATAGGCGACCCGCGCCAAGTCCATGCGACCGCGCGATTGCCAATACCGTCCCTGCTGGACGAGCGCACCGACTCCGGCGACCTGCGCGGCCACTGGTTGGACAAGCGCTGGCAAAGCTATGCCCGCCATTAATAGCGCTAGCGTGGTGAAGCGGATCATGCCGCGTCCTCCGAACCCAGGCGACGCCGCTGCTGACGCGACAGCAGCAAATATAGAGGCCCTGCCAGCAGGAGCGCGATAAGCAAGCCGCTTAGCGCCATCAGCAGCGGTCGTTCGCTGAACCACCAGCCAATCCGCATCCATACCGGCAGCGATCCGGACCAGTAAGTCTGACCGACCGCAAAGCTGCGCATGCCCTCGCCATTGGTTACTGATAGATCGCCTTGCACCTGCGCATTAATTCGCTGCTCTGCAAGACCTTGGATAAGCTCTGGCAGGTCGGTTGGATCCGTGCTGAGCATCGCAACGACCGTACGTGCGCTATCAAACGGTGATCGGAAGCTGACGAAACCTTCGAAGCGCGCTGCGGTCGTAAGAAACGCGTTGGTCTCGGTCACGTCACTATCACCGTAGGGAGAGATCAGCCCGAAGACGCGCTCGATCGGATTGCGTTCTACCACGCGCAGTCTGCCGTTCTCGATCCGCACCGGCGCACCGGCGAACAACGCGGACGCGCCGGCGGTCTGCGGGATACCGATGACCAGCACGTCATGCCCTTCAAGCCGGTCGCCGTCAGCTGCCTGCGTGACAGTTACCCCCGTGGTGGCGGCACCGGTCGAGTCACCGAAGCGGCCCATCATCGCCAGGAACGCCTCGACGATACCAAGGTCGGGCGAGGCGGGGACGACGACGACGGTCTCGGCCAAGTCGGGACTGATCGTGAAGGGATAGCCTGCGTTCGCGAACGTCGCGAGGCTCGGCATCCGCTGCGCATGATAGGCGTGCGTCAGGTCGATCGCGCTGTCCGGGTCAATCGCGACATGGACGTTCTCGGGCAGCGTGCCCTCGCACTTCTTCTTAGTGCCGAGGATCAGGTTGTAATCGAAGATCAGCTCGTTCTGGCCGAACAGATTATAGTTCGGCAGTTCGACTTTTGCGCGAGCCTGGCTCGACGATGCGCCGTCCTGGCCGCCGATCAGCGCCTTCCACCATGCCGCGCCGGCGAGCGGGAGCGTCCGCAGATACTGGTTGTTGATCGAAATATCGAGCCGCGACGCGCGCCGGTCGAGCCATGTCGCCGACGGGTAGCGATACGATAGCGCAGGTCGAGCGATGCCCCGCCACGCGGCCAGAAGAACAGGTCGGGCGCGGTCCGGAACGCCGCGGTGAGCGGGCCTGGTGGCAGGCCGACGCCCTGCAGGGCGCGCGGGTCCATGATCTCGCCCAGTTTGACGGCACGGTCCGAGCGGAGCCAGCGGGGTGCGGCGTAGCGCGCATAGGTCGGGATGCGGACACCGTCGAACGACGCCGCGGCGCCACCGATCGTGCCGCGGCCCGTCGCCAGCGCAGCGGCGGCGAGCTTCAGTTCGCGCTCGTCGCGCCCCATCACCAGCAGCAGTTGGCCGAAACCGTCGAATGGGTTGCGGATAACCTGCGCAGATGGACCGGCGATGGTGGGCACGTAGCTGCCGACGCGCATGCCGGGACGCAGGAATACGATCGCGTTGCCGCGCGGGATGCGGCCATAGCTCGGCTTGAACGCGAACCCGCGATAGCTGGCCAGCCGTCCGAACCAGGATGCGACGCTGGCCGCGGCCTCGAGTTCGCCATTCGACGGCGCCGCCCCGAACACGAACGGCAGGTTGAGCGGCAGATTGTCCGCGCGATCGAAGAATGGCGACGGCAGCCGGGCAAGGTCAGGCCCAAGCGGGAGACGCTGGATCGTCAGGTCGAGCGCCGANACGAACGGCAGGTTGAGCGGCAGATTGTCCGCGCGATCGAAGAATGGCGACGGCAGCCGGGCAAGGTCAGGCCCAAGCGGGAGACGCTGGATCGTCAGGTCGAGCGCCGARCGCGTATTGCTGACGTTCGCCCAGAGCGAGCTGTGGAACGGATCCTCGCAATCGCGGGTGTAGTGACCGATCAAGCGCAGATTGAGCTGGTTGTCGCCCGGCAGGAACAGCGCGGGATTGACCGCCATCGTGAGCTGCTGACCGCCGGCACCGTCGGGCGTGAGCCGAACCGTACGGACGACCTCGCCGTTCAGGATCACGACGAACTGGCTCAGATCCGGCAGCAATGCCGGCGACCAGGCGAGCGCGAGCGTCAGGTTGGCTGCCGTGACGACCTCGTTGCTGCGAAGCCCGAACGGGATCGCGATCTCGCCGCGGGTGCCGGCAAGGCGGATCGCGCTGCCGATACGCAGGTCGCGCAGCGTCAGGCGCTCCTGGCGGATACCGCCCGGTGCTTCGGGTGCGGACACCGGTACGGTTGGAGCCTGCGCGGCGACCGGCTGCGGCAGGCTGACGCTCATCACCAATGCCGCGGCAGCAAGCGATGCGGTTACTGCCTTTAGCCGGATCCGTTCGCGATGGCGTTCTGCGCGGTTTAAGCCGAGCAAGCGTTTGAGTGTGACGAGATCTACGACCAGAATGTCGTGGAGCGAGCGCAGCGTTGAGACCGGACGCCGCGGTGCCTCGGGTTCCCAGGCATCGTTGCGGCCCATGACGGCGCGGACGAGTTGACGTAATTGAAGCATGTCGAGTTCCAGAAACCGCATGGTGACCAAGGTCTTGTCGATAAGTTGCGTTTCGACTGGGAGGGTGAGCACTTCATCCCCCATCGGCAGCGCGACGTGGGTGACCTCGCGGTCGGCGAGCGTCACGCCCGGTGGCGCGGTGATCGCAAGACCGCCCATCGAAAGGTCGATCGTTTCCGCATCGACGACATGGCCGTCGCTGAAATAGAGCGTCGCCGGCAACTGGACGGGAATGCGGATGTACTCGCGGACCTGCCGCGTCTCGCGCGCGACCGATACGGCAGCGAGCAGGATGACGAGGCTGAAAACCGCCCACACCGTGTTCAGCACCAGCGTATCGCCCTGGATGTTGAACAGATGCGCGAAGAAGAAGTATTTGACGCACCCGAACGCGATGCCGAACAGCACCAAGCCGATACAGATCAGGTGCGGACGCGCAGTCGCGGTGTCGAAATGCGTCTTGTCGAGCAGCGAGCCCTTGTCGGTGACGTTGAACTTGCCGCCATGCGGCCGGAACAGCGTTACGACGGTCGGCCGGACTAAGTGGAACGCCAGGATCGTCTCGTACACTTCCCCCCAGAACGGCCGGCGATCGCCACCCTGCAACCGGCCGCCCGATACCTGCGCGCAGTAGAGATGCGCGGCGGCATAGGCGAAGATCATCCCGGCAGACGCATGAATGATGTTCTCGCCGAGGATGAGATATGCGAGCGGGCTGGTCAGAAAGGCGATGCGCGGCAGCGGAAACTGGAAATGCAGCATCGCGTTGAGGTAGCAAAACCGCTGTTGCAAGCTCAGGCCACGACCGAACAACGGATTGTCGATGCGCAGGATCTGCGTCATCCCACGTGCCCAGCGGATACGCTGCCCGATGTGCAGCACCAGCCGCTCGGTCGCGAGTCCGGCCGACAGCCGGATGCCGAGATACGCGGTCGACCAGCCCATGCGTTGCAGGCGCAGCGCGGTATGCGCATCCTCCGTGACGGTCTCGAACGCGAATCCATTGGTGTCGGCAAGCGCCGCGCGGCGGATGATCGCGCACGACCCGCAGAAGAAAGCGGCGTCCCACAGATCGTTGCCGCGCTGAACCGCGCCGTAGAACAGGTCGCCCTCGCCCGGCAGGTCGCGGACCGAGCCCAGGTTACGCTGGACCGGATCGGGCGAATAGAAGTGATGCGGCGTCTGGACGAGCGCGAGTTTTTTGTCGCGCTGGAACCAGCCGACCGTCATCTGCAGGAAGGCGCGCGTCGGGACGTGATCGCAGTCGAAGATCGCGATCAGCGAGCCTTCGGTGTTCGACATCGCGGCGTTCAGATTGCCCGCCTTCGCATGGTTGTTATCGGCGCGCGTGATGTAGCCGCAGCCGACAGACCGCGCGAACGCGCGGAATTCAGGCCGGCGACCGTCGTCGAGCAGGTAAACGTGATAGCGATCGCGCGGGTAATCCATGTCGAGCGCCGCGAGCACGGTCGTCCGGACGATCTCCAGGCTTTCGTTATAGGTCGGGATATAGACGTCGACGGTCGGCCATTCGTGCGGTTCGCCCTCCGGCTCGACCGACTGGCGATCGAGCGGCCACGCGGTCTGGAGCACGCCGAGCGCGAGGATGACCCACGCATAAAGTTCGGCGAGGTACAGTCCCATGCCGAGCAACGTGCCCAGCGCGCTTTCGAATTCGAGCGTCGCGGTGGTCCGCCAGAACAGATAACGCGTCGATACGACCAGCGACAGCAGGGCGAGCACCAGCGTCCCACGACGCGACTTCGACCGCCCGAGCACGATCGCGCCCAGGATCGACACGCTAGCAAAGATCCACTGCGATTTCATATCCAGCGGCACCGTCACGACGACCAGCGTCAGCAGAGCGGCGACTGTGATGCCAAGCGTATCGGCACGAAAGGCCTTGCGGACCGATCCGCGCGTCATTCCGCCGGCTCTGAGACGGCGGTAAGGCCGCAACGGGCCTGGATTGCGTCGGTCATGGCTTCGAGATCAGGCAGCACCACGCTCTGCTTGGCGTAGCGCACGATCGGCTGGAACGATGCCAGCGCCTCGTTCACTGCCTCGTCGCGGCGCACAGTCGCGATCAGATTATCGCCGAACAACGCGCGCAGGAAGATCTGCGAATGGCGCGACAATTTGCGCGTGTCGTCGACCTGGTTGAGAACGAACACGGTCTGTTCGAGGTCGATCGTCGGCGTACCCGGCTGGACCTTCGCCAATGCCGCGAGCGATGTCGGTTGCGGCACGAGCGTGCACAGGTGCAGCGCGGCGTGCGGCAACAGGCTGGTCTTCAGCGCGAGGTCCGCACAGGCGACATCGGCGATCACAATACGCTCGCTATCGAACGGCGACGCGCCCGACCGCGCCATCAGGCGCCCGAACGCGCCGCTCTGGACGGCGGCATAGCCCGACAGCAATTCGACGCCGTCGACGACGATGCCTTCGGTCGTGGCATCGGTCATCGCCGGGATTTCCTGCGCAGGGAGCATCCCGAAGAACAGCTTCAATGCGTCGGCATGTGTAAAATCAATCGCGGAGACGTCGTGCCCCCGTGCTGCAAGGCCGAGCGCGAGACGGGCGGTCATGAACGTGGTTCCAACACCGCCGACGGGTGAATGGCACAGAATTAACGGCATCAGCGGCGCTCCGTACTGTCGTCGGAAAGGCCGGACAGGAACGCGCGCAAGCTGCCGCCCTGACGTTGGCTAGGGTCGCCGCGCCCCGACATATCATCGTAATCACTCAGGAAATTTGCGGCAGATGCCCTTTCTTCGTTTGCGCGTTCGGCTCGGCCGACGACACGCTCGTCCTCTAGCAATGCCGCGAACAACGGCCACGGCTCAACGTCTGCAATTGGATCGGCAAACTGGCGATACTGAAAATCGCGCTGCCCCAACCTTGATAATAGTGCCTTTGCATCGGGTCGCATCCGGAACTCCTTGTTCCAGCATGCTTCGCAGTTAAGGTTTTCGAGTTAGTTAATTGCCTTCCGTTAGATACATACAAATTCTTCTAGATTCCGGAATGCTTGACGAGCCGAGCACGAATTATATCGCAGAAGTTGCGGATGCTCGTGGCGATCGCCTTCCAACAAGATGGCACGGACGTCGTGGGCGATGCTGACGAAAAATAAGGATTATCGAGTTGCGGCATAGGCAGAAGCAGCATGACGTTATGCTGCAAGTTCTGCCTGAGGCCGAATAAACGGGAGTGTAAGAAGGCGACGACCCGATTGAGCAAAACAATCGAACAGATCTGTATTAGAAAACCAGTTTAGGACTCAGAGTGCTACAGCTCGCCAATGAAATTTGGATCTGCTTCGCGGATCGCCATACCAGCCAGCGGCTTTGAATGCCGTCTCAAAAGGCCTGACAGAAGACCGCATCCGATCACTAACCCACACGGTCAGAAACCTCTTGCATCAGGGGCGGCAACCACAAAAGTCCTGGCCTAGGAAATTTTCGCGGCCGTATCGGCTTAACCGCTGACCCGCGGCAATACGCCGCTGCGACAATCAATACTTTCCGGCATTCAACGTCACCGTCGCCGGTGACGTACAGCACCTTAGACTGATGGATCCTATCTCCTGCCGCTTAATTTTTCAACGCCTTGGGCGCGATGCCCTGCGCGTGCTCAAGGAGAAGGGCGGTCGTAGTATCGCGATTGGCTGCGGGTGAGAAGATGTACCCCTGCCCTAACGTACAGCCGATTGCGCGAAGCTGTTCGACTTGTTCTTCAGTTTCTATCCCCTCGGCGACGATCCTGATGCCCATCTTTTTCGCGGTACGGATAAGGCCTTCGACGATGGTCACGCTGACACCGTCGGGTTCCAGGTGGTCAACGAACAGTTTGTCGATCTTGATGACATCGACGGGAACGGTGAGCAGGTGCGTCAGCGATGCGAAACCCGTTCCAAAATCGTCCAGCGCGATACGTATACCGTCAGCGCGTAACGCCCTGATCGCGCGCTGGATCGCTTGGTCGCCACGTCCCATGTACACCGTCTCGGTTACCTCGAGAATGACGTGATCGAGAGGGACCCGTTCGCGCTCGAGCGCTGCGGAGAGAACCTGTCCTACGGCACCGCCACTTAAATCTGCAGACGAGACGTTGATACCGACGTGTTGGAACGGAATACCCAAATCCAGCCATCGGCGTAGGTCAGCCGCGACAAGCGCCATCATCCGGGCAGTGAGCGAAGTCGCAACCTGGGCGTCGGCAGTCGCCTCATGAAAGGCGGCAGCCGAGACCAGGTTGTCGCCGATGCGCATGCGGCAAAGGGCTTCCAGGCCTACGATCTCGCGCGTGTCTAGTCGGAAGATCGGCTGATAGTGCGCCTCGATCCGGTCCTCTTGCAAAGCCGCGCTGAGGTCCCTGATCGCGCCCATACGCCGCGTCATGTTCGAGCGGAGCCCTGCCCAGTATCGTACAAAACCACCACGACCGGTTTCCTTGGCGTGGTAGAGGGCAAAGTCGGCATTCTGCCGAACACTTCCAACCCCCGCGTCGTCCGATGAAAACGTAGCACCTCCGATGGTAGCGCGAGGGACGATGCTATGCCCGCCGCAGTCGGCAGCAACCGAAAGCGCGCCTAGAACGTCATCAGCGATTTTCTCCAGGTCACCAAGAGCTACAGGAGCCTGGAGAATGACTGCAAACTCGTCGCCCCCGACGCGAAACGTTCGCCCGGGGCTGACCGCTGCTGAGATCCTGTCGCTGGCGATCTGAAGAAGCTCGTCACCCGCATGATGCCCGAACGTGTCATTCACGACCTTGAGATTATCGAGATCCAGCACGAACAGCGCCCAGCTGCCCACCGCAGCGCCTTCGAGTTTGGAAAGTGCGGCATGGTAAGCGGCCCGATTGGGGCAACCGGTCAGGGCGTCGGTAAAGGCCCGACGCTGATGCTCGAGGACACGCTCATGTCGCTCGATAGCGATTTGCGTGAGGTTAACGCAGTTAGTCACCACCTCGCGTTCGAAGGCCGTCGGTCGTCGGGCGCTGCGATAGTAGAAAGCAAATGTCGCGATCACGCGACCGTCTGCATCACATATCGGACTAGACCAGCAGGCGCGGAGTCCGTGGGGAAGTGCGAGGTCTTTGAACTGCGCCCAGCGGACGTCGGTCTCGATATCAACGACGGTAATTTCTGTCTTTAGATAGGCAGCAGTTCCGCAGGAGCCGGCTAATGGGCCGACTGACAAGCCATCCAACGCTTGGGAATATACTTCCGGAAGGCTCGGGCCAGCTAGCGGATGAAGCAGGCCTGCCACATCGACTGTTAAAACCGAACAGATTACGTCAGGGAGGATCCGCTCTACTTCTACACACAGCGTGCTACACGTTGGTGTAAGCCCAGCGCCCTTGGCAATCATTTTCAGAATGGCGTTCTGAAGATGAAGCAGTACGGTTACTGTATCATCGCCTCCGTGATATGGATCGGTTTCAGAAAGTCCCATGGAAACAGAGCGTATCACAACGCCGATTTATAATTCTTTAAAGCATAAATAAAACCCGTATATCAAAACATCCGTTTTGAATGTTGTTTCCGGTTTCCGGAATCCGATCGGAAAATCCGGCGAGAACTCGATTGCTGATTACAGAGTCGATATTCAAACCGCTTGCTGCCGTAATCGACCATAGGCGTTCAATCGCGTTACTACGTTGCCAAACCGATGCGGCCGTCGGTTCCTCACCTTCAGCTCCTGATGCGAGAGAGTACGCGCGCCGCAACATTGCTCCTGGCGACAAGCTTCCGGCCATAGCGCAGTGCCGTCGATGGCGACGACCAACGGAGTGCCTGTGCAATGCCAACGCCGTCCTCCCCGGCGGCAAACAGATCCTGCGTCAGCCCTACCCGCAGCGAGTGGCTTGATAGCGCCCTTGCAGCCTCCTCAACCCTCGCAATTGGCATCTCGACCAGCCCTTGATCGAAGGCGCTCAGCGCCACACGCCGATAGATACCGTTGACGCCCTGCCGGCTCAGCGACGTGGTCCCCACGGTGTAGACGGTGCGTGCCGGTTCGGCCTTCTTGCCCTTGAGCTTCTCCTGCCAGTGCCGCGTGTGCCCCGGAATCGCCTCGTACGCCATCGGCGGAACCGCCGCACGCAGACGGCGCCGATCGACCCCGACGCGGCGGAAGACGGGTCCCTCGGTAATCGCACTCGCTACCAGCCAGGCGCCGACCCGGCGCATCGTGTCCGCGGACAGCCAGCCCCACGCCCCCTGCCCTTCCTGATCGGTCTTGGACGACGGAATGAACAGGAGTGCCGAACCGTCGCTGTGCGGATCGATATGCGCGACGGTGACGGCGACAAGCTCGCTGACGCGCAGTCCCGCATCATAGCCGAGTGAGAGCAGTGCGGCATCGCGCAAGCCCTGCAGATCGCCGCTACAGGCGCCGAGCAAGGCAGTAAGCGTGAACCCCTTGGTATGGGGATCTAGCGAGGCCCCGAAGCGCAACGGGGCAGCCTGACGCTGAGCAGCGCCACGACGCCGGCGTAGGCCCTTGAGCGCCGCACGGACCATGACGTGGCTGGTGGGCGCATGCCCCCTCTCCTGCATGCCTGACAGGCCGTGTGCGGTGGCGAGACTGGCAACCCGCCGGGCGACCGTGGCGGGCTTGGCGCCCCGCGCCTCGAGCATGGCAATGTAGCGGACCAGATTCTCGGGCTTGGCGGGCAGCGGGGCGACACGGATGTCCTCACACCAACGCAGATAGCAGGCCAGGTCCGACGCCAGTGCCGCCTTGCTCGCCGCGGCCATCGCGCCAAGCTGCGCGGCGAAGCCGATCTCGCTCACGGGGCCGGCGTCGACCGGGAGCGCTAGCGCCAGCAACCGGGTCACACGCGCATCGATCGGCTCAACGATCCCACGCCGCGCGCGGATCGGAAGCCCCTCCCCGTCGGTGCGATGGACGATGATTTCGTTCACGTGAGCCCTGCCCGCTGGTCGTGTTTGCCCTGCATCCCGGCTTCGTAGCACATCGCTGTAGTTACCATAATGTTCGATTATGGTAAGTTAAAAAGAAAGAAAAGTAGCGATGCCTAGTAATCTTTGATCCGCTAGGTTATTTCTAAATTTATGGTGCGTAATGATTTTGCCCCGTTGGCTCACGCATTGGGGTGCCTGACCGGCGCAACACGGTTTGCCACTGCCGAATGCAACCGGATCAGCGGTCTTGCGACTGTTGCTGAGGCATGGCGCGCGTACCGGCGCGATGCCGGCGTCGGCGATGTCGGTCTTGCCCATCAGGAGAGCATCGACGCCGACACGCTTCTCCTCACCGACGACCTCCGTCGTGACGCTGTACTCTTATGGCTTGCTAATCATGCTGTGCCCGCGATCGCAGCGCCCGCCGCCATGCTGGCACGCATGGTCGATGCGTCCCGGCATTTTGGGCCTGATCAGTTAGCGCTCCTCGACGCAGCACAAGCCGCTTTGCTCGCAGTGCAGACAACCGGCTCGCTTGCTATAGCTCTCGGACTCGCTGGGCTTGCTGCCGATCACCCTTTGCAGCAGATCGCGCCGGCCGTTGGCGCTATCGATGTGCTGCTCGACGATCCCGATTTCGCCCAGCAGGACAGCCATGACGCCATGCTGGAACTGCCGGATGGACCGCTGCATCGCTATGTCGCAGCACCACCTTCAGGGTGTTGGGCGCTCAACCTAGCGTTGTTGGGCCACAACACGGGCGTCAGGCCTGGACTTGCGGGGCAGCTTCCGCGGACCGTCTTTCGTCTTAATTTGACGACTCAGGAGCGCGCCGAGGCACTTGTCCAGCATTGTGAACATATCGCTCGCGGTTGCTTTGACCGCCTTGAACAGAGCAACCGCCGCTGCGTTCGCGGTATTGAAGCGCTTACCGGCCTCTCCCGCAACGCACGCACGCGCGACGCGTGGGCGCTCATCGTTGCGGTCGGCCCGCTGCGGCGGACCCAGCTTGCACGGGCGCTAGGTCTGTCTCGAGCCGGGGCCGATATCCAGGCGCATGCGCTCGCCCGTGCCGGTCTCGTTACCCTCGCAGCAGGCGGTCGTATTCATCCGACGCAACGTGAGCTTTTGGTCGAGCAACCCGCTATCCTGGACGACGGGCCGCTGGCCCTTGCCACGGCCGACCTTGATGCAAGCATGGCTGATATCGATCGGTTGATGGAACGTTCGAGGCGTCATTGAACGTCGCGCGTTTCGATTACGGGTTCAGCCTCCGGCTAGCAGTGGCAACCAGTCAACTACAGCGGCTCAGATAAACAAATATTGCCGCATTCCCACAAATTGAGTGCTAGGTGTTTAATTCCGGCATCTGGTGGATCGGATCGACGATGAACCTGTCCGGCTCTGACGTCCAGATTTGGCGATGTATTCGTAAGGCGTGAGGCCACTGAGCGTCTTGAGCCGGCGGGTGAAATTGTAGGCCGCCATGAAGTCGGCGAAGTGCACCTACAACTGCTCGTGGCTCTCGTAGTGAAAGCGTTTGACGGTCGCTTCCTTAATCGTGCGGTTCATCCGCCGCTCGACCTGCCCGTTGGTCCAAGGGTGGTTAAGCTTGGTAAGCCGATGCTCAATGTCATTGGCTTCGCAGATCATGTCAAAGCGCATTTGGCGCGACGAGGCGGTGTTGCGGTTGCGCGGTTGCTCGGCGAACTGGATGCCATTGTCGGTCAGGATCGTGTGAATGCGGTAGGGCACGGCTTTCAACAGATGTTCGAGGAACTCCCAAGCCGTCCGCCTGTCAGCCTTATCGACGAGCTGGGTGACCGCAAACTTGCTAGTGCGGTCGATGCCGACGAACAGGCAGAGCCCTTCGACGAGCTTGTCTGTGGAAAATGGTGTATTCACGAGGTTCCTGAGCGGGATGGCCACCCCGCTCAGGCGGCGGATGTGAGGCCGTTCGACAGGCTGGTCGTCAAAGACCGTTCCTGAGCAGGGCCGCATCCGTCTTTCCCAAACCCCGAACAGTTGCTTGGGACCGTTAACGGACCCGCACGACGAGCCTGGGAGACCGGATCATGTCATAGCCCGACCTTTGTCGGCATCGATGTTGCCAACGACGAACTCGCTATTCACCTTCATCCGACCGGCATGCTGTGTCGCGTCGCCAACAGCAAGACCGGTCTTGCCATGCTCGGCCGCAAGCTGACCCGGCTTGCCGGCACGGCCCGTTTGCGGATCGGCTTCGAGGCGTCGGGCGGTTACGAGCGCAAGCTTATCATCCTGCTCGATCGGCTGGCACTTGCCGCCTATTTTATAGATCCGGCACGGGTGCGCAGCTTCGCCCGTGCCGAGCACAGCTGGCCAAGACCGATCCACTCGATGCTGCGGTGATCGCACGCTGCCTTGCTGCGCTGCATGCCGAGCTCACGCCCCATGTCCACAACCCCGAAGCCATCAGGCTTACCGAGCATGTTCGTCTGCGCGACCTCGCTGTCGCCCAGGCTGTCCAACTGGGCAACCAGCTCGAGACCATCGCTGATACCGCCATGCGTCGCATCAGCGTCGAGAGCGAAGCTTGCGATCGCTGTATTGCTGCTCTGACGGCGTGCGTGGTCGTGGCGCTCCCATGACGTACCTGTCCCATACGGCTTCTTCCATTCTAACGACGGATCACACCATCAAACCGTGGGATCAAACACCCAGTACACTAATAGCGAAGATCGCCTCACCGTAGACCTTTTTATGCCATACCCTTACGCATTGAGTTTAATACGCGTATAAAATTGCCCAGAAGCTTCAGACGAGCGATCGGACCAGTTCATGAATGCCATTGTCAATCATATCGGAGAACTGGCGGACGCGGGCGAGCGGATGATTGAACGCTTACGGCGCAAGGCATTCCTGCCCGAAAGCCGCAAGGGGCTCAATGTCCGCTTCGGGATTGCCGAGGCAGCGCAATTACTCGACTGTTCGACCAACCGGATCCGCATGGCGGAGGATGACGGTCGCCTCCCCCCTGCCCCGGCGGGTGAAAATGGGCGGAGACTTGGTTATTCGGTCGAGGAACTACTGCAGATGCGCGAGGTACTTGGCGCCTCTCCTGCACGCGCACTGTTTGATATCCCCGCGATCATCGCAGTGCAGAATTTCAAAGGCGGGGTGGGCAAGTCGACGGTCACGTGCCACCTCGCGCATTATTTCGCGGTGCAGGGGTACCGTGTGCTGGTTGTCGACTGCGATAGCCAGGCGACGACGACGACGCTGTTCGGGTTTAACCCCCATTTCAATATCGCGCGAGAAGAGACGCTCTACCCCTATCTGTCGATCGATCCGACCCAGGCCGACCTGCTCTATGCGGTCAAATCGACACCGTGGCCCAATGTCGACCTTATCCCATCGAACCTCGAATTGTTCGACGTCGAATATGAACTTGCCGCCGCGGGATCGGACGGGCAGTCGGTGCTCGCCGCGCGCTTCCGCAAGCTCAAACAGGGGCTGGCCGATCTTGCGCGCAATTACGACGTGGTACTGCTCGATCCTCCACCTGCTCTCGGGACGATCAGCCTCGCGGTGATGCAGGCGGCAAATGCGCTGCTCGTCCCGCTCGCCGCTACGACGCCCGATTTTTGCTCGACCGTCCAGTTTCTGTCGATGATGAACCAGGTCCTGCAGCAGCTCGCGCATGCCGGAATCGAGGTCGAATATAGCTTCCTTCGGCTTATATGTTCGAAGTTTGACAGTAACGATCCCAGCCACGCAATGGTTCGCACGATTATGGAACAGAGCTTCGGTCCAGCCTTACTCCCGGTGCCAATCCTCGAATCCGCCGAGATCAGCCATGCCGCGATGCGAATGATGACGATCTACGAACTTGAACGCCCAATCGGTACTCCCAAGACGCACAAGCGCTGCCGTGCCAATCTTGACGAGGCGATGGGGCAGATCGAGCAACTCGTCCGACAAGGCTGGGGCCGTGTCGAGCCCGCACGCGAGGAGGATCTACTCCGTGTCGCGTGAACCCGAATTGGTGCTGTCCTGCGCGGCAGCGTTCCCAATAAGTCCAGCGCGGGAGGTGCAGCATGGCGCGTAAGCAATCTGACTATCTCGCAGCCTTGCTGGCCGACGAATCAGCGGAAATCGACACCGACGCGCCCCCTGCCCCGCCCACGTCCGAACGGACGCGTGGGACGACACTGCTCAACCGCGAGACTGCACTAGCGCGAGTGACTAGCGGGGAAGTGCGACAAGTGACGCAGCTGCTACTCGATCCAGTGCGCGTGCGGATCTGGCCGGGTAATGCGCGTAGCTACCAGCATCTGACCGAAGAAGGCTGCCGCGAGCTAATCGATTCCATAATCGCCGAGGGCGGACAAAAGGTTCCTGCCGTGGTACGCCGTGTCAACGGCGATCCTACACATGACTTCGAGGTGATTGCGGGTACTCGACGCCACTGGTCGATCAGCTGGCTACGTGCGCATTCCTATCCTGAGATGCAGTTCGTAGCGCAGGTTGCCAACCTCGACGACGAAGCCGCGTTCCGGCTTGCCGATCTAGAGAACCGCGCGCGGAAAGATGTGTCAGATCTCGAGCGTGCCCGTAATTATGCCGAGGCGCTCAAGGCCCATTACGGCAACCACCTGACGCGGATGGCGGACCGGCTCAAAGTGTCAAAGGGTTGGCTGTCAAAGATGGTCAAGGTCGCGCAGATCCCAGACGCGGTGATTACCGCGTTCGCCTCCCCCTCCGACGTCCAACTCAAGCCTGCTTATGCATTGGCGCAGGCGCTCAACGACAAGGTTGCCGCTAAGGCTATTCAAGGTGCTGCTCGAGATCTTGCGCGTGAGCAGGCTGCGCGGCGCGATCGGGGTGCGCCCCCCTACCCTGCTGGCGACGTGCTGCGGCGGTTGCTCGAGGCGTCGAACGATCCCACCGACGCTGCGCCCCCGTTCACATGGACCACGCCGTCTGGACGCCCTGGGCTCAGCATCCAGTCGAGCAACCGACAGGGCGTAACAATCCGACTCCATGCCGGGTCGGGCGCCGGGAACGACGAGCTGGTCAACGCGCTGCGGCAGGCGCTCGTGCATTTGGAGGCCGAAGGCCGCGGACTGCAGCGGTGAGTGTGTTTCCCCGGGGAAACATGTCCGTTCCATACCAACGCGGACGATTGCCGCTACCGCCCAGATGATGTTTTCCTTGGGAAACACTCAGGTCGTGACGGCATGACACGCGCCGATCGTCAGAGGGTGTCTGAGCGATCGACCTGCTCCTCCCCTATCTCGCCGACCTGCCGCTGCGCGACCAGCGCGAGATGATGGAGCGTCCGTTCTTCAGCCTCGCCAAGCCCAAGCGAGTCAAGCCGATCGATTATCGCAGCCCCGACCGCAAGCTGTGGGTGCACGTCTCAGGCAACCCTGATTACGGGATGGCGACGATTTGGGATGCGGACATATTAATCTATTGCGCGAGCGTGCTTGCGGATATGGCCCGGCGCGGGATCAACGACGTTCCGTGCAAGCTCTACCTTATGCCCTATGACCTACTCCGCGCAATTGGGCGGCCCACGACCGGTCGAGCGCATGAACTGCTCGGCCAAGCGCTCGACCGGCTGGTGTCAAGCACGATCAAGACCAACATTCGCCGAGAATCGCCGAGAGGCCACGTTCAGTTGGCTCGATGGGTGGACACAGCTGGTCGACGAAAAGACCGAGCGGTCGCGTGGGATGACGATCGAGGTGTCGAACTGGTTCTGGGAAGGCGTAATGATGCAGGGCGGGGTGCTGTCGATCGACCCTGCCTATTTCGACCTGACGGGCGGGCGTGAGCGCTGGCTATACCGCGTCGCGCGCAAACATGCTGGAGGGGCAGGGGAAGTCGGCTTCGCGATCGCCATGCCGACGCTGTTCGAGAAGTCGGGCGCCGAAGGGCAATATCGCCGCTTCAAGTTCGAGATCGCGAAGATCGTCGAGCGCAACGGGCTGCCGGGCTATGCGCTCGCCTTGGAGACGCCAGCTGGAAAGCGCGAGCCACTGCTGCGGATGAAACGTCGCAGCGACGTCGAGCGCCCGATGAAAACCGTGGTGGCACATGGGGCAGGGGGCGCTAAAGCTCCAGCAAGGTAAACGTCAACCAACCCCACTGCCACAGCCAACGATGCGGATGAGACGATTGACGTAACAGCGCTGCTGCGACGGTCGCGGACCAGTCTGGCGACACGCGCCACCGCCGGCGAAATCACCGACGCGACAATGGCAACGCTGTGCAGGGAATGCCCGGGATGGGATTACCAGACGTTACACGATCAGTTTCGCGCCTGGGTTGAGGCGGACAGTACGCGCACGCCGGTGAGTTATCAGGCGGCGTTCATCGGCTTTGTACGGCGCTACCATGAAAAGCACCGTCACGAACTTGGGCGTTAGCACTGCTTGGCCTTACGAACCGCCTTTGCCTTGAGAGGGCATCGGGGCCGCGTACTTCAAAATCCCTATAGCCTAGTTCAACCGTTCCCGAAGTGTCGTGTTTGTAAACGTCCCTCCTTCTTTACGCTTGGGTATCTGTCGCAATTGAACGTCCCTTAGGACAAACCTTAACAATCTGATGCAATTACTCGAGAAAAATTACGCAATCGAGCCAGCCTTCGACACTCTAGGAACAAGGTTCGCTCCTTTAGGAACGCAAAGTCGACCCTTCGGGAACTTTGTCCTAGACACTCTAGGAACAGAACGACGACACATCCGGAACCGCGTTATCGAGCTAGCTCATGGAAGACAGGGCATTCAAGCGCATTAGAAAGGCGATTAACTCATTAACATTAGGTATAAACCCTTTAACCAGCGAATTTGTATATTTTCGAAAAGCGGATTAAATGAACCGCCCCGGGTTTGTTGGAGGCTTCAACTCCTGAGAAGGTGGAGCCATGACGAGCAAGACGGCGAACAAGTTTGCGCCCGAAGTCCGCGAGCGGGCGGTACGGATGGTTTTCGATCACGAGCGGGATTACCCGTCCAGATGGGCGACCGTGGTATCGATTGCCGAGAAGATCGGCTGCGTTCCGCAGACGCTGCATGAACGGGTGAAGAAGGCCGAAGTCGACAGCGGCAAACGTGGCGGTGTCCCGACAGATGTGGCCGACAAGGTGAAGGCGCTGGAGCGCGAGGTCCGCGAACTGCGGCAAGCCAACGAGATCCTGCGCAAGCCTGTCCTGAGCCTGCCGAAGGGGCGTCGGCATATTTTGCGCAGGCGGAGCTCGACCGCCCGTTCCGGAGATGATCGCTTTCATTGACGATTACCGTGATGCCTATGGGGTCGAGCCGATCTGCCGTGTCCTGCCGATAGCCCCATCCACCTACTACGAGCACGTCGCAACGACAGGATCCATCGCGTCTGTCGGCACGGGCGCGTGAGGATCTGATCCTCAAGCCCGAAATCGCTCGTGTGTTCGCGGAGAACTTTGCGGTCTACGGCGTGCGGAAGGTATGGCGGCAGATGATGCGGGAGGGCTTTGCGGTCGCGCGCTGTACCGTGGAACGGCTGATGCGCGAGATGGGCTTGGCGGGGGTAATCAGCGGCAAGCCGGTGCGCACGACCATCAGCGATAAAGCAGCGCCATGACCGCGCGATCACCATAGATCATCTGCGCATTGAACGGCTTGAATACGAATGTGGCCTTTTCGGGCAAGTCATCCGCCTTCGGCCGGAGGTGGCCGCTGCCGATAACGATCTCGATCCAGGGGTAATTCTCCGCGACGTGGTGGGCGAGCGCGAACCCGTTAGTATCGCCCGGCATATCGACGTCTGAGAAGAGCAGGGTGATTGTGTGCGCGTATTCAGGGAGCATCGCGATCGCAGCATCGCTGTGATCCGCTTCATAGATGCGGAACCCGCATCTTCGAGAATGGCTGTGACATCCATGAGGATGAACGGGTCATCGTTAACGGCAAGCGCATAGGGAACTGTCGATAGGGATATGCCGCACTAACCAGCCACGTGCGAAAATGGCTCCGTTGTATCCCTAGCTTTGACATCTCAAGCAATCATTGCGGATGTAGAATCTCGATTGGCCCGTTGTCCAAAAGGACCCAGACAATAAAATGCCCCGCTGCGGGGGGGGGGCAGCGGGGCGCTTTAGAACCAGCGGGACCAAGGGGGGGGGGGGAAGTGCCCGACCGGTTATGATATCAACAGTACAGGCCGGCGTCGGTTCCGCACATAGTTACGAAAATGCCCTGCCGATCTGAAGACCGACAGGGCATTGCGAGCTTTCACCGCCGTTCCCCCCGAAAGGGCAGGACGCTTCTAGCGTATTTAGAAACTGCCTAGCTTGTAGTGTGTTCCCGGCGCTCGTCTGTGATGCTAGCCCATCTGGACGGTCGACCCGGCATCGGCGGCATTATCAACGACATAGTCGGTGATGACGTCCGCCTTTACAAGAACGCCACCTTACACTCTCAGCTTCTGCTCGAAGCGCTTCCATTGGCGTTCGTCCCGACCGTAACTGGGAAAGGACGGCGGTAGCGGCGTCGGTGCGATCTTGTTTGGCCTACTGCCGCAAGCCGAACACCCCAGATATCCGAGGAGGCATTCGACCGACATGTTCTTGCGTTTGAGGTAACACCACCTCACTAAAACCAGGCGGTGCACGACACCCTTGCGCCCGCATTTGGAGCATACGCAGCCCACATTAGCTTCGTGCTTCGTGAAATCGCCCAGCGTCCTAAACCGCGTGTTGCCCACAGGATCACCAAGGCAAAGCCATCTGCGCCGCTTCAGCGTCTACAGGCTGGTATAGAATGCCGTAGACATGCCTTGCGACTTCAAGGCGTGCGTCTGCTCTCAGACCCTCGCGCGGCGCGGTAAGGCCGATCAGAGCCCATGCAGGCGCGTCTTTGAGAATGGCCGCAATCCGCTCTGGCGAGATCACGCTAGCCATCAGAAGCAATGGGTCGAGAACTTGCCGTAGGGCGACAGCCCACGCCGCGCGAACTCTGCCTCAATCGGCGCCAGGAGGGTTTCAGGACCGTCCTCGAAGCATTGGAAAAAGGTGGTCTGCATCTCGCAAGGCCGAAGCTCTGGCAAGATTTCGGCAATCAGAGTGTGGGTATGGCTGAAGGGCTGTGCGCCGTCGCGCATCGACTCGGGTGCGTGTTCCATACCCGGACCATAGCGGAACAAAGAAAGAACGCTAGTGCAGTCGCGTCCCTTTAATTGGGAGGTTTGATCAGGCCTTTTAGCTGCTTTTGCAGCGCCGCGCTGTTCAAATGCGATTGCACGTGATCGAAACCTTCCCGCCTCAACTGGGTGCGGATGTCCGTTATCGAGCGCGCTTTGCCGCTCCGCGCGATCTCGAATGCTCGTTCGATGATTGTCATGGCAAAGCAATAACACGGCCGATCTACCAGGAGGACCGTTTCGGTATCCACCGGCTCTAACGGTTTCGCGCTCTCGCTTGCCTCTGCGCCCGCCGCTTGGTCTTCTTCGCGGACTCTGCAAGTTGGGCGCTAGCCACACTACTGTGCCCTTTGGCCTTCGCACCGCTGCTCGCAACTTCGGGGGATAACCAAGCTTTAAGCTTCAAGAGTGTGGCGCGGATCATATCGCAGCCCTTAACCTGTCCAAACGAGGCCTGCCATTCACCTTTTCCGGAAAACTGATCGCCACAGATAACGGGATCCGGCTTCTCAAAAAACGATCCTATTTCGAGAATCAAAGCTCGCACGGGCCGAGCCACAAAGGGATCCCTTTGGCAACGTCAGGAACGCCCATTGCCCCCCAAAATGCATCACGGTTGTGCATTACAACACTGGTCGACTTCGTGCGATTTGACTCTACTTCATCCTCAAACTTCGAATACGAGTTTCAACGGCCGATACCGAGCGGCCTAACTCAACAGCGATTTCGCGTTGGCTTTTCGAGCCAGCCATCAAAAGAAGCCTGGTGTCGTCATCGTTCGTCCAAGCCTGCCTACTGTTCACCGCATTCTTGCGCTGTGCAAGGTCGTCAGCTGGGTTCGTAGAAGTAGCCATTCCCGTCCTCACCTCGCACAATGCGGTGGATACCTTATCCGCCGCAGCATTTTATGATTTGGCCGGATCGTGACGTTCCAAGAGGTCGACCAGCGCCGATATTAGCCCGAGGGTAAGCACCGCCTCCTCCCGCGATAGCGACACGGAGTTTGCATCGAACGGAGCGAGCGCGGCTTTAAAGTGCGCCTCCATGCCCTTTGCGACGGCCGTTACATCCATCTCATCCACGCTTATTCCTCCTCATACGGCGGAGACCTCACCGCCGCACTTCTTTCCAGCGCCGCTCCCTTAACGCCCCAGGCGCTAGAGAGTTGAAAGCTTGATTAGTCGTGCGAGCTGCTGCTTGCCGTAATACCCATAGGGCCAGCAGTTTCGGTTCGGGAGAACGATTCGAAGCCGGTTTCGCGCCGGCAAACCCAATGAAGCCGCGATACAAACGATTTCGCGCAGCGTCGCGACTGCGAGCATTTCCTCGCTACCTGGACCGATCTTCCTACCTTTTCGACGCCACAAAGTCGCAAGTTCCGCCCATGGGACAAAGTACTGGTTCTTTTCGACGACAAGGCGCGTCATTTGGAGTCATCCTGTTGCCCGAATGGGTCATGTTTTACGATGGTGCGGTGGATATCCCCTCCGTCGCAGGGTCAATGGCTTTGCCTCAAGCCAAGGGCTTTTTGCCGTTCGTAAACGGAGTTTGGCGTACGCCCAAGCAAGTCCACAATCTCGCGAGTACCCTTAGTTTCCGACCAGAGGCGAAGGTTTTCGTCTTCGACGTCAGTCCACGGCAGCCCCTTGTTAGGTAAGCAACCGACATAATCCTACGCCTCTTGAAGGTGCGGCGGATAACCCCTCCGCCGCAACGGTCCACGCCACGCATAAAATAGGCCGTTCTTGGGCAAAATATATTACGTTGTACCCCATCGATACCCCATTTTCGGCAACGCACTGCCGCAGCCGGTGGGACCCGATCCAAGTAGCTTGGTTTAAAGCTACCGTATGGCACGATGAATCCCAGCGATCCTGAAACCTTGAGGATGCTGGAAGGACGACAGCACCCGCGTCGTCCTCGTTCGGTCGAGTAAGCCCAACCATTCGACGCTAATGTAACCGCAGTAAAAATTAAACAGGATCAATCACTGTCCTTGGAGGGTTTGTCGCGCCAGTATCGAACCTTAGTCAGGATTCCGAGATATTTATGCTGAAAAGCGAATTGGAAAAGCAGCGTACTTTTGTCGCCAAAGAGTTAGGCATTGATTGGAAGGCAATGAGGAACCATCCATACGATCTCGAATTTGAAGATAATGGTTCGCTATTGGTTCGCTGGCATGACCAAGCGCCCGATGGCATAATTCGAGAAGGTAAGCCAGGCTCGTACACGACGCGTATTCGCCCTGCGAATGCCACCACGCCGGAAGAGTCCATCGAAAATGAGGCTCTACGGTCTCAATCAGGTTAACGTGTGAAGAACGGTAACAACCCGCTGGCCACACCAAATCTCTACATCGTTTTTTCGTGCGTAAGTCTTTCCGCCCGACACTGCGTCCGCATCATTTGGACATTCTAGATCGATACGTTCGACAATCTTTCCGACTTTATCGAGAACATACATACGATACTCTAGCATCATGGCGATCCCGAACTCATACTGGGGTATTAACCCTAAACGATGTTAGAGCTTCGTAAAGTGCTATCGCAACCGCTATGGGTCGAAGAAGCCTCTTACTGGTCCGATGTTATCTAATGTTACTCACGATTTCGTCGGACGAATTCGGCGATTAGCGCGGCGCGATGACGGTAATAAGTCTAAGTCTCAGGCGGGCGGCGAATTCGGAACAGGCTGTGATGGAAGAACAAAAACGCGGGCAGGACCAGCACGTTTTGGAGTATCAAGAACGTATTAGTGCGATGTCCGACAGAGTGGTTCGAACTGCCTTTTTAGCGACCAAAGCCAAAGCGGGCGATCCGTGGCGCGATGCCTTGGTGGCCGAAATGAAGGACCGCTTGAGGCGTCTAGCTTTTTCCCGTCCACACGATTTTGCTTAATCGAGCGTTCTTATTGTCCTCCACTGAAGCCGTCGAAGCCGTTATCAGGGATTGATTTCCATTCGCGTCCCTCCGCACACTTGCCGGAGGCACAGTCCATCGATTTCTCAATCTGATTTTTTATAGCTAAAAGTTCAGCACAGTCTACACCCCGTTCATGCCGGAGAAGCGTTTTCGGCATAACATTCATTTCGCTCTTCAGTGCAAGCCGACTTGATAGGTCTTGGGGACTGATAGCACTACCATTCCACAGCAAAATGCCTGCTTGCGTTACGAGGAGCACATGTGACACGGATACTGACTGCTCAAGACGATGCGTCCAGTTCTAGTCTTTGTTCTCACACTTGTTTTGCCTAGGATTGCATGCGGCTAAAGCCACGCTGGCAAAAGGGCAGTCGCTATCGCTCGAAGAGTATGTAGGGCGCGAGGTTGCATCTCGGCACTGTCCCTGAAAATGCGGATATCTGCAATTTAGCGTTCAACCGCCGCCCTAGTGTTGCAGGGGTCGATTTTCGGGAATGTCCGAGTTGGGGAGGATCGCAGCCTGTCCGGCTACGGGTGACGATCAGCGGGTAAGCTGCCGTTCCTTCAGCGAGCGGCAGCAAGAGGCTGATTGGCCAGCCCCTTGTGGTCACCCGCCTGTCCGTTTTGGCGTTGAGAGAACATAACTGGACTTCCGCCTCTACCGTATCGATCAGCGAGCATCGTGCGTGTCCGCCATACGAATGGAGGATGCTATTACGCAACAATTCAGCATAAAAGTATTTAATAGGTATTGTTTGGGTATTGACGAATATGACAAATTAACGAAATCTGTCGTTCGAACCGGTCAAAGCGTCAGGGCGCAGCCGGATAAGGGGAAGTATATGATCTTCGACCAAACTGTGTCGCGTATCGCTCTTGCAGGGTCGCTTTTGTTCTGCGCTGTCCCGGCAATGGCGCAAAATCAGGATGTTGCAACGGGTCCCGCTCAGACACCGGCACAGGCTAAGGTTGAGGCGGATGCCGCGACCGCGCTTGCCGCACCCAATCCTGCGTCCTCATCGGATGACACGGTCGTTGTGACCGGATCCCGCATTCAGCGTCCGAACATGACGTCGGCCGCACCGATCACCTCGGTCACCGCGCAGGACATTCGCGCGCAAGCGCCGACCAACATCGAGGACGTGCTGAACCGTCTCCCGCAGATCGCGCCGGACGCGCAGCAGAACTACCAGGATTCGGACGGCCGCCAGCGCATCAAGCTGCGCAGCCTCGGCTTCGAGCGTACGCTGACGCTGATCGACGGCAAGCGTATCGGCACACAGAACGGCGCGGACGTCGGCATCATCCCGCCGTCAATGCTTGAGCGTGTCGACGTGCTGACCGGCGGTGCCTCGTCGGTCTATGGTTCGGACGCGGTAGCTGGCGTGGTCAACTTCATCCTGAAAAAGGATTTTGAGGGGTTGCAGATCGACGGCAACTACAATTTCTACAATCACGACAACAACGACACGATCGTATCACCGCTGGCGCGCGCGAACAGTTTCGGCAGCCCGCGCGGCATGACCAACGACGGCGGCCGGGCCGACATTACCGTGACCGCGGGCAAGAAGCTGTTCGACGGCAAGCTGCGCCTGTCGGGCTTCGTCAACTACCGCCACACCGACGCGGTCGATTACGACGCGCGCTCCAGCTCGGCATGCCAACTTGTCCAGACCGGCAAGGATGGCCCGCTTTCATGCTCGCTGTCGACTTATTCGCGCAGCGGCTACATCTCGCCACGCTCGGGTGCGAACAACGGCGCCACTTACGTCAACGACCCGAACGGCACGCGCACCTTCGTCCCCTACAGCGTCGGCGCGGGCAATGCGGCGAACCCGTATGACGGCTATTCCTATCAGCGCGGGTCGGAGCGGTGGAACGCGGGCGGCTTCGTCAGCGCCGATCTCACCTCCGATATCGAAGTTTACGGATCGGGAATCTGGTTCCGCGACAAGTCCGTGAACGTCTATCCGGCGCGGATCTACAGCTACACCGTCTATGGCAATCAGCCGTACCAGGTGAACTGCAACAACCCGTATCTATCGGGTTCGCAGGCAAGCGCGATCTGCGGCGGTGCAGCCGGTACCAACACCAAGGCACCGATCGAACTCCGCTATCGTTTCAACGATCTTGCTGACATCTCCGATACCTATATCAACAGCGGCATCCGCGCCACCGGCGGCTTCCGCGGCAAGGTCGACGATACGTGGACTTGGGATGTCGGCGGCGTCTACGCGCGCAACCAGCAGGTTGTGAACTACGGCAACCTGCCTGACTACGACCGCGTCAACCAGTCGCTTGACGTCGTCAACGTCAACGGCGTGCCGACCTGCGCCAGCGGCGTCGCGGGTTGCGTGCCGTTCAACGCCTTCACCGCCAACACGCCCGGCCAACCAGTCGCGGACTGGTTGTTCACAGCTCCAGGCGGCCGCACCAAGGGGGTGGGTACGCTCTGGGACGGCCTGCTCTCTGTGACCGGCGATCTCGGCAAATACGGTGTTACCTCGCCACTAGCCAACCAGGGCGTCGCGATCGCGCTGGGTGCCGAATATCGTCACGACAACTACACATCGACAGCGGATTCCTTCTACCGCGATCTCAACGGTGGTGCCGATCTGGATATTTCGCAGAGCGTTTGGGAATCGAACATCGAAGTGCAGGCGCCGTTGATTGAGGATCGCCCGTTCGCGCATCTATTGCAGGCGAATGGCGGCTACCGCGTGTCAAAATACAGCAGCAATCCCAAGACCTTCAATACCTGGAAGATCGAAGGCATCTACGCACCGGTCAGCGACCTTACATTCCGCGGCTCGTACAACAAGGCGCAGCGCGCGCCGACGGTGATCGAGATCGGCCAGGCGCGGAACATCAGCTATGGCCTGCAAGGCGGGTCTCAGAACGATTTCTGCGCACCGACCGTCACGACCAATCCGACCACCGGCGCCATCAGCTACGGCACGCCCGTTGCGTCGCGCGACGTCTGCCGTGCGACCGGGCTTTCCGACGCGCTGTACGGTAGCCCCACGCTGCTGTGTAACCAGGGCGACGGCAACCAGTGCACCGTCCAGTCGGGTGGATACACCGCGGACCCGGAGACCGCCTACACGTTGACCTACGGCCTGGTGGTGAAGCCAAGCTTCATTCGCGGACTGGTCTTCTCGGTCGACCGGTATCAGATCAAGATCGACAACTCGCTGGGGTATAACGATTATACCTACTACACTGATGGCTGTCAGCGCTCGAACGGCGATCCCTTCTTCTGCTCGGGTATCGTCCGCCAGCCCGGTACCGGCATCCTCTACGCACCGGCCAGCAGCAACCCAACCAGCGGCTTCATTCGTCAGGGCACGACTAACTATTACAAATCGATCGCTCGCGGCATCGATTTTCAGGCACAATATACGCTCCCCCTTGGCGGTGCGGGCAAGGTCGACTGGAGCTTCAATGGCTCACTGACAACCTTTGCCGGCAGCCAGGATTCACCGCTTCAGCCCAAGCGCAACTGCGTCGGCTATTACGGCAATGGCTGTAGCCAGTTGCTGCCGAAATGGTCGCACGGCCTGCGTACGACCTACACTACCGGCGACGGCATCTTCAGTACGTCGTTCAACTGGCGCTATGTCGGTTCGTTGACCAGCGCGGACAATTCGGGCGACGAAGCGATCGGTGGCACGCCGGATCGGGCACGCACGACCTTCTACCACATCGCACCAGCAAGTTATTTCGATCTGGCGCTGTCGTTTGCGATCGCCAAGGACTTTTCGTTGCGGTTTATTGCCAACAACCTGCTCGACAAGACCCCGCCGATCCTCGCGAATTCGTACGACATCAGCCTCGCACGGAGCAACACGATCCCCGCGCGCTACGACTCGCTCGGTCGCAACATCGCGGTTGGCGCTACTATTCGGTTCTAAAGCCCGACGCAATTAAGGGCTCGCCAGCTGCGGGCCCTTTACGTGTTTCTGGTTTCGGATTGATGGGCAGGCGAACCGAGATCTGCGTCGGTTAATACATATACTGAGCCGTTGAAAACCAGGTCATGGCCTGAAGCGCGGGAACGTTGTCGGAGAGAACATTGTGTCGGGGAAAACCGATCCCAGCCCGCTGTCTTCGGCCCCTACAGTGTATGGGTCTGCGTTCAAAATTCGATAAGCGACACGAGACCGACGTCGTTGCGCTTACCGAACACGGTTTTTTATTAAAATGAACTAACGACTAAAGCTGAGAAGCAGGTCGGGCTTTTCGAATATCCGGTTTTGGGCGTTCTTGCCCCAGCCGGCATTCTCGCGAGGGATCGAGTTTCGGGAAATGTTTGAGATGGAGAGGTTAGCGGACGTTCCGGTTTGCGCGCGCACCCCGCGAAACAAGCCGCTGACTGGGCGCCCAGATTAAGCGCTACCGTTCTTATCGTCTAGAACGATGGCGTACGTCAGCGCGATCGAAGCCGCTTTCTAAGATGAACTCGGCAGGTCTACCCCCGGCCGGTTAACCGGAACTGCAATTGCCCAAACAACGCGCCCAGTCGCTTAGTCGCGCCAAGCGGCCCGGCTCCAAATACGTAAAAGAACGATACCAAGTTCTGGAGCGAGACACTTGGGCAATAGTAGCTCAGGCGCATGAAAATGCCCCGGGTTGCGTGGCAACAATTAACTAATCATTATACTCAAGACTCAGTGGAGGTTTTACTATCACGTTGGCATTTCAATATCGGTTATGAAAGACCCTCGCATATTTCCGTCGCGTATAACCCCATCGGGGGTATCGTCTAACCAATGTATCATTAGTGCAATCTTGCCGCGTACGGTTTCAACCCCTGCGTAATAGGGATATTGGACTAACTCGGAGACGGTAATATGGAGTTGAGCTGCGATATACTCGCGCTCTCGTCGTGCAGAGTCTTCAAAAGAGGGCATGACTAAAAACTCCCCCGGGAGCGATAGCTGGTAAGCCGATAACTGAACCGAATCGGGTTATACCATAATATTTTCTAGGCATTGCATCTATTTACGAATTGATTCGTGCCATTTATTACAAACCGCTGTCCGAGCGTTCTCAGAGCCGAAATATCGCTGTTTTTGTGCGGTGATCGGGGCGAGCGATCTTGGCGACGCGAGTCGGCAATCGTCAGCGGTAAGCCAGATAGCGTTGGTCGTGCCTAAAATCGTCTATGCGAGGCAAAATCCCGCAACCGCTAGTTCACTCAGCATGGCAGGCGCTTACCGTGCCAATCCATGATGCGCTCCCGTCATATGGACCTCCAGGGGGCCAAGTCGTAGGCCTGTCGTCAGCAGACCTAGCTTAATACACCCGACAGGTACGTTTCGCTGAGACTGGCGGCAGAGATGTTGATGGAGCATGGCGAGCAAGCGATGGACCAGATGCTGTACAACTCGTTGACGCCGATGGAATTGCCTGCGGCTTGCCCACCATGAGTGCAAAGCCGAGGAAATCGCTCACCATCGCCAAGGAAATCGCTCACCATCGCCGAGTTCGAGCGCGAGCTGATCCACCAACGCACCAGCAGCGGGCGGGTGGCGGCCAAGGCGAGGGGAGTACGCTTCGGGCGCCCGCCCAAGCTCACTCCCGATCAGATTGCGCTAGGCGAACGATTGGTGACTGAAGGCACATTCGTGCGAAAGGCTGCCAAGCTCCTCAAATGCCACCATGCGACGCTCTACCGCGCGCTGACCCCATAATGCCGGGCACTCCGCAACCTGACGCTTCGGAAGAGGGCGCCTAATGCCTATCCCCCTGAGCACGTGTTCTTGTACCCGTTCGACTGGGTCCAGCTCTCGCACCAGATACGCTTCGTGCGGGCAGGGGGGCGCTGCGAGCATTGTGGGCGTCCCCATATGCAGAAGGTCTTCCACCTCGGCGACGGACGGTGGTGGAATCGGAGCCGGCAATGCTGGCGCAACGGCCGAGGCCGGCGCGTACGACGACCTATAGAGAACATTCTACTACATGGACGATGGACGCCAGTGGTACTGGCCTGTGCTCACCTCAACCATGATCCCAGCAACAGCGCGCTTCACCAGCTGGCAGCGCTCTGCCAGCGATGCCACATGATCCATGACGGTCCCGAACATCGACGCCGGCGCTGGATGAATGCGCATTACAGGCGCGCGCTCGGCGACCTGTTTTACGGTCCCTACCCCATGCTGGGAGGCGACTGGATCACCCCCACCCCGATCAGCATGCTCGACGACAGCCGATCGTTATATCCCTACATGCGATGAGTGCTGCCAGGCATCCAGAGTGACGGCGCGACGGCGCGACGGCGCGACGGCCTCAGCTACAAGCTAAAACCTCTTGTTGTAAAAGTAAGGATTATTCCTTACATTCCCTATTTAGAGGATGTCATGGCTACCATTGTTCAAGAGCGCAGCAGGATCACTGCCAAGGGACAGACAACCGTGCCGAAGGCTGTGCGCCAGGCGCTTGGGGTCAGCTATGGCGGTGAGATCGCCTTTGTAGTTGATGAGCATGGCGTCAGCGTTCGGCGCGTCGAGGTCGAGGAAGCCGATCCGGTGATCGGAGCGTTCATAGGTTTCTTGGAACAGGACATGCTGCGCACTCCACAGAACGTCGTCGCCTTCCCGCCCATTCTGGCCGAACGCATGGCAACGCTAGCCGAGCATGTCCGGGTCGACCTAGATAAGGAAATCGACGGACCGGTTGCGCTCTGACTCATGATCGTCGTCAACGGTTGGACCATTTACGCGCACCCGCTGCTGCTCGATCAGCTGGAAAAGCTGACCAGAGTCGTCGAGAAGGCTAGGGCAAAAGACTCGCATGGCTGGGCTCGGACCGCTAACGCCAAGGTATTGGCGGCTGTGCGATCCTTGATGTTCGAGACAGTTCCCAGCGATCCTACTCGACCCGAGTATCGGCAGGGTGGCACACTGGGCGCCGCCCGAAAGCACTGGTTTCGGGCAAAGTTCGGCAACGGACGCTTCCGCCTGTTCTTTCGCTATGACAGCCGCTCCAAAGTCATCATTTTCGCCTGGGTGAATGACGACACCACGCTGCGAACGTACGACTCCAAAACAGATGCCTATGCCGTGTTCAAGGGGATGCTCGACAAGGGAAATCCTCCTGATGATTGGGCAACGCTGATCCAAGCTGGGTCTACCGATATGGCTCGCCATAATGCCCTTCAACGGATGGCGGACCTTGATCAGGAAGCCGGTATTTTCGACGATCATACGCCCCTTGATCGTTCCTGATGCTCCGATGCTCGCCTAGGCGAGCTCACGCCACGGACGACCGGTTACGATTCTTGCGGAGTACGCGCTGTACCGTCGATCGGGACACTCGAAACAGGCTGGCAAGCTGTGATGGCGATCCTTCTTGTCAATCGGCGTCCAAAAAGGACCCCCTATCGGCGTCCAAAAGAGACCCCCTTCGTTGGGCGGCGTGACGGTAACGGACGCGCCGTTCGCGCTGGTTGCGGCGTAGGGCGGGCGTAGCCCGTCCGGAGGCGTAACCAGCGCGAAGCGTTCCTCTGTCGGGTTCCCGAGGCTAGCTGCGGTGCTTGAAGCGCCAGCTGTCGTTGCCGGTTTCGACGATGTCGCAGTGGTGCGTAATGCGGTCTAGCAGCGCGGTGGTCATCTTGGGGTCACGGCAGTCTTCATGTTGTCGTAGATGCCCCGCGTCGGTACGCCACCGAAGAAGGCGAATGCCCGCGCATGGGCGTCGAACAGCATCTCCTGCGTCTCGCGCGGATAGGCTCGCACGTACATCACCCGCGATGCGCACAGCCGCACATGCGCAACCTTCACCCGCATCGGCTTGCCCGCGATCTCGACGTCTTCGTGGCTCCAGTCGAACTGGTAGGCCTCGCCCGGCCAGAACAGCAGCGGGATGAACGCTGGCGCGTCCATTACGTCGCGACGCCGAGCCTGCCGCCAGCGGGTAGCGTAGCGGCGCACCGCGTCGTACGAGCCGTCGAACCCCTCGCGCAGCAGCAGATCATAGACACGCGTAATGCGCAGCTTCTCGCGCCGCGGTCGTGCCTCATCCTCTTCCAACAGCGCATCGAGCCGCATTTGAAACGGCCCCAATTTTGGCAACGGCTGTACTTCTCGCCGGTACTTGGTGTCCGCCTCCGGCGCCCGGATCGCCCTGCGCACGACACCGCGTGACAAATGCAGGTCCCGCATTATCACCTTGATGGCTTTGCCCGACGCGTGCTCGCGCCGGATCCTCAATACCGTCTCCAATACCAACATCCCGATCGCCGCCTGACATCTGCCAAGCGGACAGCCTTAGACCAACGGAATGAGGGGTCCTTTTTCGACGCCGATCACCCCGCTATCGGGGTCCTTTTTCCACGCCGATCCACATGACGACAGCATGCGCATCAGCCACGAGGCCATTTACCAAGCACTCTTTGTGCAAGGCCGGGGTGCTCTGCGCCGTGACCTGACCGCATGCCTGCGCAGCGGCCGGGCGTTGCGGGTGCCACGGGCGCGTGTCGGTCAACGCGGCAAAGGTTTCGTGTCGTCTGAAATCATGATTAGCGAGCGCCCTGCAGAAGCCGAAGACCGGGCTGTGCCCGGTCACTGGGAAGGCGACCTCATCCTGGGGCTTGGCAGCTCGGCGATCGGTACGCTGGTTGAACGTACGACGCGCTTCACAATGCTTCTGCACCTGCCGAGGATGGAGGGTCACGGCGCAGGGCTGAGCATTAAGAACGGACCGGCGCTGGCCGGACACGGCGCCGAAGCCGTTCGCGATGCCATTACGCGTACCATAACCACCTTGCCAGCAGAGCTGCGTCGCTCGTTAACTTGGGATCAGGGCGCGGAAATGGCGCAGCATGCGCGCCTAAGGGTCGAAGCCGGCGTCGAAATCTATTTCTGCGATCCGCAAAGCCCTTGGCAGCGCGGCACGAACGAGAACACCAATGAGTTGCTGCGCCAGTATTTTCCCAAGGGCACCGACCTTAGCGCGCATAGCGCCGATACGCTCGCGGCGGTCGCCGCAACGCTCAATGGCAGACCGCGCAAGACGCTGGGCTGGAGAACGCCCGCCGAGGCGCTTGACCAATGCCTTGAGCAGATCGACAAACAGCGCGTTGCAACGACCGATTGAATCCGCTCAATACGTGTCTATCAAGTACACCGAGCGCCTTGCCGAGGCCGGTATCGAGCCATCGGTCGGCAGTATCGGCGACAGCTACGACAACGCTTTGGCCGAAACGATCAACGGTCTCTACAAAGCCGAGGTGATCCACCGGCGCGGACCCTGGCGCAGCTTCGAAGCCGTCGAGTACGCCACGCTCGAATGGGTCGACTGGTTCAATCATCGTCGGCTGCTGGAGCCCATCGGCAACATCCCACCCGCCGAAGCCGAAGATCAATATTATGCTGCCGCGGCCAACATCGATATGGCAGCATGACTCACAACCCAAGGCCTCCGGCAGACCCGGGGCGGTTCAGTAACCTACCCCTTCCGTTTCCAGCTAAAAGTTCATAGATCGCCCCGGGAGGATTCGAGATGGCGTCTATCACCGAAGCGGCACTCCAGGGCGAGTGGTTTTACCTCGTTGAAGACCAGTCTTTCGATCGGACAAGCCGAGAATTTTATGTTCTCGATCGAGGAGAGGTAAGGCTCGGTACATCGCCCGAAGCAGTTGGAGTGTACACTCTTGGCGATGACTACGTAGTCATCAGGCTGCACCGAGCTATTCCGTTCACAACAACAATTACGCTCAGTAGCAACGATGCGACGTTCAATAAAACTACGAGGATATTAGCTGCTGATGCCACTCATACTTTGCCGGACGGCAGCGACCCGCTTTATCTGTACGGGACGTTCATTCGCCGAGTTGCCGACTACCCGAGCGTCTGTGACGTATGGCGTCGGGTCCGTTGAATATCGCTGTCGAGCCCATGAATGCGAGCGCCGAGCACTAGCTCGTCTCCGCAGAGCAATTCATACAGTCCGACCGCTACGTTTGTTCAGCTTAGCGGCACGAGATAGTCGCAATTGAGGAAGGCGATGCTAATCTGGCTCGTCAAAAGGGTCCAACTTCCGAAGAGCTGGTCGCGAATGCGGTGCAGGGTCTGCCTTTTGAGTTGCTCCTCAGTCTTCAACTCAACGAACAGCAAAGTTAGACGGGTCGCGGCTTCCGCAATCCCTGCGGCGTTGCGGTCGTCGTTCTTCTGCGCCTCGAAATAGGAACGAACATAGGTCGGTAATATCAACCGTACGGAGTGCCCCTGTCTGCCAATGTCCGTCCCATGGGCGGAGCCCAGTAGCATGGAGGCATAAGCGATGACGGTCTCACGCCGGTTCAGCCGACGCACAACGACCTTACCGTCCTATCTAGGCCGACCACACCGCAGCTTTTCCTGTCGAGCTCGATCCCCACGAACTGATACGTTCATGACCGCCATCCTTCCCCAAACGATCCGCAGTTGTGACACAACAACGTTTCGGACAAGGGGCGAGTCATCCATAACAGAGGGAACGTCAGTCGTACCGAAGTCGATCGTCGGTCACACGTCCAAGCCGCATCACGGTTTGGATGCAGCGTCAGATCGCCTGACTTCCCGCGCTGACACAGATGCCTTCGGATTATCGGGTCGGCACAGGTTCCGCGCCCGAATAATCGTAGAAGCCGCGCTTGGTCTTCCTCCCGAACCATCCAGCCTCGACATATTTCACCAGTACTGGCGCAGGCCGAAATTTTGGATCGCCCGTTCCGTCGAACAGTACGCGCGTGATCTCGAGGCAAGTATCGAGGCCAATAAAGTCTGCCAGCGTCAGTGGCCCCATCGGGTGGTTCAACCCCAACTGGCACGCCAAATCAATGTCACGCACGCTCGCAACACCTTCACCCAGCGCGAAGCACGCTTCGTTGATCATCGGCATTAGCACGCGGTTGACAATGAAACCCGGCGCGTCGTTCGCATGTACGACCTGTTTGCCAAGCTTTTCGGCAAACGCCTCGACCGCCTCAACCGTGGCATCTGACGTCGCGAGGCCCCGGATCAGCTCGATCGGCCGCATCACAGGGACCGGGTTAAAAAAATGCACGCCCATGAACCGTGCCGGGTCAGGAGCCGCCTGCGCCAGCCGGGTTATTGGGATTGACGACGTGTTCGACGCTAGGATTGCGTAGCGCCCCAGTACCTTACCGACCTCTGCAAAAATAGCGCGCTTGACGCCCTCACGCTCGGTGGCTGCCTCAACTACGATTGTACAGTCGCCCATGTTTGACAGGCTTGCGACTGGCTCGACCGCCGCAAGCGTCTCATCGCGTTCGCGCGAGCCAATCTTTTCCTTCTCTACCAACCGCGCTAACGCTTTGGCGATCCCGGCCTTACCCTTCTCGGCAGCTTCTAGTGACACGTCTGTCAACAGGACGCGATACCCCGCCTGCGCCGATACCTGCGCGATACCCGCGCCCATCTGCCCTGCACCAATCACGCCGATCGTCTGCACATCACTCTCCCGATTTGTTTCCCCACCTTAGCTACTTCCACCGATCCCAACAGACCACTGGATTGCAACTATTCTGTGCAAATTGATCTTTTCTGCCGTCGCACTGGTCGCGATTACCCGATATTGCGCAAAAAAGACTGATCGTATCGTGCCTTCGGGGCTAAGAGCCCGACCGAAAATTGAGTTGAGCGATTTCAGTACCTTGTGATTCACTGGCATTGCAAAGACCACGAGTATCACATGGGCTGGACTGAAACCGCTCGGCGCGAGCATGACAGAAGCGGGCTGCGCTATGCAAGCGACTGCACCGATGAGGAATGGGCTGTCATCCGGCCGCTATTGAGGCGAACCTCCAGGGTTGGACGCCCACGCAAACACAAGGCGCGGACCCTGTGGGATGCGATCCAGTATATCGCATCGACGGGGTGCCAATGGGCGCAACTGCCCAAGGACTTCCCGCCCTTCACGACGGTGCAGTACCATTTCTACCGTATGCGCGACAACGGCCTGCTCGTTGTCATCAACGCGATGTTGGTAGAATGGGGTCGCGCACATTGATCAGCTGACGGTCGAAATCATCAGACGATCCGACCTGACGGGCTTCATTATTCTGCCACGGCGCTGGGTCGTCGAACGTACCCTGGCGTGGCTCAACCGATGCCGGCGCCTAGCCAAGGACTGGGAAGTCTCCATCGCGTCATCCGAAGCGTGGATGGTTATCTCGTCCAACAGCGAATGACGCGCCGTATTGCTAAACTCGAATTATGAGTCGGGGTCTGAGGTCTCGGTAGATACCCGTATTGCTTGTGCAAGCTGGTGTAGCGTCAACGGCTCTTCCCCGCCACTAATCTCAAGCCAACGTGCGAGACGCTCCCGTGTAAAACAATGTTCCACGTAGGTGTCGCGGAGCACGCATAGGCAAAGATGTTCCACCAAAGCTGCCAGCTATGTGCAGCAGGGTTATGGAGCTATGGCGGTGCTGGCATAATGCAGCGAGATTTGCTAGAATATTTGTGATAAGGGGCGTGATTAAGATCGGCGCAGGAACACTGCATAGGTCGTACGAGGAACGGTCATGTCAGCCGACCTCGCACAGCTACCCATCGACCCCAATCCTGAGGCCAATATCCGGCACTGGTGTTCCACCGTCGTCCGTCTCCGAGATGTACAACGAAGCGCCGATACGGGTGCGGGCACCGTTTACGACGTCCGCCGGCTCGACCCCGGCGGATCGCTTCCGATAATTGCTGGGAGTCGATTAGGTAGATGCAGCGGTCCTTAGGGTGGATTGGCATTTTTCCTTTAGCGGCCAAAAATACTGAATGGCAAAGTCGGATTAAAGACACGTCGTTGGCGGGACTTGTCTTCATGTATGCTTGTCTACGTGCGGACCTGTTTCTGCACGGTTATACCTGGGATATCGCCTCGTCATTCAGCCGATTGGCTCCTCCGGACGTTGGAAACATGCGTTATGGATATGTCTAAAGCGTATGACCAATACTGACTTTTTGTTCGACATGTAGACATGGAAACAAGTGTGAATGTAGTAAGGTCAGGACCCATTGATCTAAGCGGCTCGATCTGATTCAGGCTCTTTGTGGAGACCGAGGATGAGCGACCTGTACTGGCTGACCGACGAGCAGATGGCACGGCTCGAACCGTATTTTCCCAAGAGCCACGCCAAGCCACGGGTTGATGACCGGCGAGTGTTGAGCGGCATCGTTTTCGTCAACCGCAACGGGCTACGATGGTGCGATGTCCCTCGGGAGTATGGCCCACACAAGACCCTCTACAACCGGTGGAAGCGATGGGGCGAAAGGGGTGTCTTCCTCCGCATAATGGAAGAACTGGCGGCCGCGAGCGCCACGCCGAAGACGATCATGATCGACGCGACCTATCTGAAGGCGCACCGCACGGCGTCGAGCCTGCGGGTTAAAACGTATGGCTCGCCCCGTCGGCAAGCGGTTTGTGTCTGATGTTCTGAGCAGTCTGCGAAAACGTATCCGGCCTTTCGACGCGAGGTCGTTGGCCAAGATGGAGATCCGCGCGTCCTGGTCCTCATAAAGGGGCCGGCATCGAATGCCATTTTAAGCCATAGGGTTCCAGGTCACCGGTCGACTGTCAGACCATCTTTCACTTACCTCCCGCAGACATCATCCAGCCGGTGCAAGGTGCATTGGCTGATCTCGTTCACGCCGCCTGTGCGGCTGGATCGTAGGTGCGCTCATGACGCAGCAGCGCCCAGACGATGCGCGCCATTTTGGCTGCCAGCGCCACCACGACGGTGTTGTGATGGGAACGTGACAAAAGGCCGCGCCGCCAGGCGCCAAGTCGTGTGTCGCTCTTGCTCATCGTGGGCAGTGATGCCCGGGCACCCTGGATCAGGTTTTTCCGCAGATAGCGGCTTCCGCGCTTGGTGATGCCGAGCAACCGCGGTTTACCCCCGGTCGTCGCTTGACGCGGCACGAGCCCAAGCCAGGCGGCAAGATCCCTGNCGCAGATAGCGGCTTCCGCGCTTGGTGATGCCGAGCAACCGCGGTTTACCCCCGGTCGTCGCTTGACGCGGCACGAGCCCAAGCCAGGCGGCAAGATCCCTGCCGCGTCCGAAAGTTCGAGCGTCGCCAACTGCAGCTACCAGCGCCGTCGCGTTCAGCGCGCCGATACCAGGAATAGTCAGGAGGCGCCGCGTTCGCTCATCCGAGCGGGCAGCCTCGGTAAACTCGGCATTGAGATCTGCGATCCGGTCATCAAGGGCAATCCAGCGCAGGCGCATATCGCTGACGAGCCACAGGAGGCGCCGCGTTCGCTCATCCGAGCGGGCAGCCTCGGTAAACTCGGCATTGAGATCTGCGATCCGGTCATCAAGGGCAATCCAGCGCAGGCGCATATCGCTGACGAGCCAGTGGATACGAGAGCCCGGCACTGGCTCGTCACCATCGAGCATATCACTCAGCCGGACGGCAAGCTTTGCACGTCCTTGCGGGACTATGTAGCCGCGCTCCAGAAAGGACTCCTGATCTGGTTCATCAACGAGGTGCGATCACCGATAAGCTGGTCACGGATGCGGTGCAGCGTTTGCATGTCGAGTTGTTCCTCGGTTTTTCAACTCGACGAACCGCATGGTCGGCCGTGTTGCCGCTTCCGCGATCGCCTCGGCGTCGCGGTCGTCGTTCTTCTGCACCTTAACGTATGGACGGACATATTCCGGCGACATCGGCCGAACGGCATGGCCTTGTCGTGCCAGCGTCCGTCCCATGTGATGAGCTCCGCAGCAGGCCTCCATCGCCACGACGCAAGCCGGCAGGCCTGCGGCGTATGTGATGACCGTGTCGCGCCGCATCCGTCGGCGGACGACGACCTCGCCGGTTGCATCCAGCCCAACCACGCTGCAGCTGTTCTTGCCTAGATCAATTCCCAGAACCGATACGTCCATGACCTTCGCTCCTTCCTCAAACGACCTGCTGTCACCACGCTGCAGCTGTTCTTGCCTAGATCAATTCCCAGAACCGATACGTCCATGACCTTCGCTCCTTCCTCAAACGACCTGCTGTCGTAGGATGACAACGATTCGGATAACGGGCGAGCCATCCATAAAGGGGGCCTTGGTCGGCTTATCGGCCTTACCCAAAACGACATTAATATCACGCTGCCAGCCGTCAGCGACCCAAACGACCGTTCCTTGATCTTTTGATTACCGCTGGACAGATAAGTAACGATACGGGCACCGCCGCAGCCTGCTCGATTACCTGCCGAAGGCGCAGTGGTAGCCCGGCGACGACGGGTATGATGCTGACTGGTCATGGATGCCTTGGACGCCAAGGGTATCCAGGGCATCCCGGCCCGCAGATCACGTAATGAGCCTGTCAGGTACTACACCTGTGCTACCACATCATTTACACACTGATTCAACAACATAACTACATGTCGACATGTAGCTATGTTGACATGTAAAGATCTGTGCGTGTGGATGCTGAAACGCACTTAAACGTCGACATGCTGAATGATTGTTATCCTAGAAATGCAAACCTTTAAGCGAGCCAATCTGGCGATTTAATAAGTGATTGAGATATGTAGATATCTCTTGCGCCTATGGAAAAGAAACTTGATCGGCTCAAGTAAGGGGTGTTGCATTGTGGCAGTGTCGACATGTATGATAATGTTATGCCGACCATAGCAATCATTAGCCAGAAGGGAGGTGCCGGCAAGACGACGCTGGCGCTTCACCTCGCTGCTGCCGCCCATGAAATTGGGCGCATAGCGCTCGTCATCGATACTGATCCCCAGGCCACTGCGAGCCAATGGGCTGCATGGCGTCAGGACGCGCCCCCCGAGGTGATCGACAGCCCACCACCACGACTCTCTGCCAAGATAGAACAAGCGAGAGGGCAGGGGGCTGATTTTATTGTAATAGATACTCCGCCGCACGCTGACAGTGCGGCGCGTGCTGCGGTCGAGGTAGCCGATCTCGTCCTGATCCCATGCCGTCCTAGCGCGTTCGATCTGGCAGCGATCCAGACGACGGCTAAGCTCGTCCAATTGCTGCGTAAGCCTGCCTTCGTGGTGTTTACTGCCGGATCGCCCAATGCTCCACGAATGTACCAGGAGGCGATCGAGCTCGTCGAAGGCTTCGGTACACCAGCTTGCCCGATACAGATTGCTGATCGTGCGGCCTTTCGCCATGCGAGCGCGGAAGGGCGCACCGTCATGGAATTTGAATCCAACGGTAAGGCAGCCGACGACATCCGGAAATTCTACAAGTGGACATGTCTACAACTCGGTATATCTACCAAGCGACCGAAGAATCCTTCCGTCAGACATCTCATACATACTGGAAAAGTCATAGCATGAGCCGCAAGCCGTCCTTCGTTAACTTGCGTGATCGTAGCTCGGCGGAACCCGTCGTACCGCCTACGGGATCATCACCTGCTGGACAAACGGTAAACCAGACGGGCGGGCAGGGGGCTACGTTGGGCCCCGCAAGCCGGCAGGGTCGCAAGCAGATAGCAGGTTTTTTCTCGCCCGAGATGTCATTCGCTATGCATATGCTAGCCCGCCGCCAGGGAAGGAGCCTTCAGGCGCTGATGGCCGAAGCGTTCAACGATGTCTTACGCAAGCACGGCGAAAGTCCAATTGGGGACTGACAAACACCGGAGTATTATTTGTCTAATCACGCTAGCGGTGCCAAGTGCGGCTGATCACGATCAAACCGGTAGAAACTATCCGTTAAGGTCAGCCCTAATGACTTGACCCATAATAATCCGACGATACCCGCTCTCGGACGAGAGTAGGGCATATGAATTACGGTACGATCCGGCGTCACATTGATGGCGAGGTTCTTTCCGGTGTTCAACGACCGAGGATGGGCACCAGTGAAAAAGTCCGGTTCCTCAAAGAGACGCATCTACCGGGGATCAGCGTGTCGCTTGCCGTCCGCCGATACGGCATCGGTGGGTATCAGATTTCGCTTGATGCGGGTTGATCGTGTCTGGGCCACTTCCCGCCTCGATAGCTGCCGAGGAAATGGTCCTGACGGCCGATCAACGTGCCCTCTTGGCGCAGATGCCTCGATCGCATGGGCTGTTCGGCAAGAATGCCATGGAGAACGAGCTACATCGCGAGGCTGAGTTCCGAGCCGCACGTTTAAAAGTGCTATTGCTCTCTACTCGTTGCCGTGGAGTGGACGGTGAGCGCGGTCGCAGCGGCGATCGGCATTACTTATCCATACCTGTCTGCAATACAATATTGCCCAGCTTCCCGATCGCACGGTTGACCATCTCTTGCCGGATAGCAAGTTGGTTGCCAACAACGGCAGCTTGTCGCCGATCTGCGACCCCGGTCTTGGCCGTGGTAGACCTTATGCTGTATGGCTACCGGCGCATTTATGTTCTGCACTGTGAGACTTTCAGAGAAAGATTTGGCGGGCGAAGCGTGTTTTAAATCCTGTCTACAGTGTCATCGAGGTATGGGGGCTGCTACAGCGAGACGGCGAACATTGCCAAGAGCGGCGTCACGATGGCCGTGTTGCTGTAGACCCGCGTAATACCCGTTAGCGCTCCTACGGATTGGGACCACTTGGCGACAATGCAGGAAAGAGCTTGTCGCTTTCGCGTTCGACTGCTGCGTAGGCGAGGCGATGAAATACTTGGCGATGATGGGCGGCATTGCTGTTGTAGACGTCCCAGACCCAATGGCCATGGCGGTGGAGCGTCGCGACGGAGTCGGGAATTAATTGCCTGAATCAATCGACCGGTTCGCCAATAATCGTGTCCCTAGTGAGCCGAAGGGTATCAGTTACGTCGCTTGTAACCCGCGGTTGTTCATCTGACACATCGGATCGACCTTGAGAACGATACTGGTCCGTACTGAGCTGCCCCCTTCTGAGCGGTCCATCGACTATGAGAATCTGGATCAAGGAAGGGTCGACGAATGCCTGCGAAAAAGCAYAAGCCGGAAGAGATCATCGGGAAGCTGCGTGAAGTTGAAATCGTCCTGGGCCAGGGCGGGACGACCGCCGAGGCGTGTCGGCGGATCGCGGTCAGCGAGCAAACCTATTACCGCTGKCGCAAGGAATATGGTGGSCTGAAGACGGATCAGGCTCGTCGGATGAAGGATCTGGAGAAGGAGAACCTGCGGCTGCGGCGTGCGATCTCCGACCTGACACTGGACAAGCTGATCCTGCAGGAGGCGGCACGGGGAAACTTCTAAGCCCCGCGCGGCGCCGACGGTGCATTGACCAAGTGAAAGAGGTGCTGGACGTATCCGAGCGAAGGGTGTGTCGCGTGCTCGGGCAGCATCGGTCGACGCAGCGCAAGGTGCCGTGTGGGGCAGATGACGAACAGGCACTGACTGAGGACATCGTTGCGCTAGCCGGGCAGTATGGACGCTACGGTTACCGCCGGGTGACCGCACTGCTGCATGCCGCGGGGTGGTCGGTGAATCATAAGCGTGTCGAACGCATCTGGCGGCGTGAGGAGCTGAAGGTGCCACAGAAGCAACCCAAGCGTGGCTGGCCGTGGTTGAACGACGGCTCGTGCATACGGCTGCGGCCGGAGTATCCGGGGCATGTCTGGGCATACGACTTTGTCGAAGCGCGAACGCACGATGGATGCAAGTTCCGGATCCTCACGATCATCGACGAGGCCAGCAGGGAATGCCTGGCGCTGATCGTCGCACGTCAGTTGAAACACGAAGACGTGCTGGCGGCGCTTGCCAATTTGCAACCCTCGACGCGGTCGACGAGGATCATTTCGATCGCACATTCGGTCTGAACGTGCACNGCAAGTTCCGGATCCTCACGATCATCGACGAGGCCAGCAGGGAATGCCTGGCGCTGATCGTCGCACGTCAGTTGAAACACGAAGACGTGCTGGCGGCGCTTGCAGAACTGTTTATCGAGCGCGGGCCGCCCGCGCATATCAGGTCGGACAATAGCAGCGAGTTCATCGCTACCGCGGTCCAGAAATGGCTTGGGCAGGTAGGCGTGAAGACGCTGTACATTGCACCGGGCTCGCCGTGGGAGAACGGTTACAACGAGAGCTTCAACGGTTCGCTTCGCGACGAGCTCCTCAACGGCGAGATCTTCTACAGCCTCGCTGAGGCAAAAGTGCTGATCGAGGCATGGCGGCGTCACTATAACACCGTCCGACCACACAGCAGCCTGGGCTATCGACCTCCGGCACCAGCAGCAGCGACCCCGCTATTGCCGGCCTCCGGCTCCGCTTCGCTCCACCTACGCCCGGCAATGGCGGCGGAGGCGACAATGCACTAACTATCTACCCGGACCACCCGGTGGGGGCTGCTCAGTACCCTCAATAGAAATTATGTCCGCGCGAACCCAACGCCGATTGTGCCGAGCGATATCGACCAACTTCCCGGCTGGTTTGCTTATTGTGCTCAGGTGGCTTTACCCGGCTTTGGCCTGTCCATTAGCCCGCTAGTTCATGGCGCGAATTCGCGACAACGTGCGTGACAAAATCGTTATCCTTCATGGTCGGGGAGACAGGATTCGAACCTGCGACCCCCTGGTCCCAAACCAGGTGCGCTACCAGCCTGCGCCACTCCCCGACGGCGCTTCGGTTAGGCATACCAGCTTCAATACGCAAGCTTCATGTCGCGGGGATGGTAAATCGTCTTAGTTTTTGATCTCAAATTACCGGACCGGTGATCCCCATTAGCTTTATGTTACGGGTGAAGACGATTTATAAAACTAGTCCACGTGGACAAAGGTTGACGCGCGTCCGATCGGTTGACTCAAGGCTGTCTTTTGGAGGTGGCGTTGGGCTGAGTGGGCTCTGATTGGGCCCCTGCTGCCGTCGGGGCGAGGACGTGGCTGACGATCCGCGGGAGACAACCGGCCCTATTTCGAAGGCATGGTGTGGATGGCGCGGACGGGCGCGCAATGGCGGCATTTGCCGGATGAATATGGCAAGTGGAACAGTGTGTTCCGGCGGTATCGTCGCTGGGTCGTGACGGGCGTGTTCGAAGCCATGCTGGAGACCCTGGTCGCTGTCGTCGAGCGGGATACTAGCGCCGACATGATCGACAGCACCGTAGTCCGGGCGCACCACTGCGCCGTCGGGCTAAAAAAAGGGATCAAGAATTCGAAGGGCTCGGCCGTTCGCGAGGCGGCTTCACAACCAAGGCTCTCCTGAGCTCGTCGAAGGGCTGCACGCCCGCTGTGATGGTCAGGGACGACCGTTATGTTTCGTCCTGACGCCGGGCCAAGCCCACGACGTGAAGGGCTTCGGACCCTCGTTCGGGATGCTGGCTGACCGGATCGAGGCCCTGCTTGCCGATAAGGGATATGACGCCGATGCCATCCGCCAGGAACTCGCCAGGAACTCGCCAGGGCGGATGTCGAGGCGGTCATTCCAACCAAAAGTAACCGCCGCATACCGATCCCGCATGATCGCGAGAAATACCGTTGGCGCAATCTCGTCGAGCGCTTGTTCAGCAAGCTCAAGAACTGGCCCGTGTCGCAACGCGTTATGACAAGACAACAGAGTCATATCTCGGCTTCGTCGCGCTCGCATCAGTTACGCTGTGGCCGCCTTTGCCCACGTGGCCTAGCTAACATACTGATAAGACAACAGTATCTACTTTTTTGAATCTTCAACGTTTCGGTACAATCGGAGTTCAATGATCAAAAATTCCAGAAGCCCTTTGGGTCACTAGGAAGCCTTCGCAGTGACTGTGTCGCTGCGTTCACCGTTTTCCGCGTGTTATTCACTCGTTCGGGTCTGAGGTTTAGGCCCTAGTCAGGGTGTTAGAGGCTCGGCCGATTATTCAGCAAAACGCTTCACCCTGTATATGATAGAATCATTTAGTGTTTTTGGATCGTTTTGAGCTTCGCGCTCAGTGCGATCAATTGCCTCGCCCAGCTTAGCAAGAATCTTACCAAGCGGACCACTTATCGTCATCTGCGCTAGCTCCCGGCATGACAGCGTCTTCAGCATCGCATCGGTTTCTGCAGCATGATCGGCGTAATGCTGCACAGTGTCATCGGGTAATGGTACAGGACGCATCCAGCGCGGAAGATAGGATTGCACGCTATCAGGCAGCAGAGGTCGGTAGGCGTTGGATGTTTGGACGTACCGCGGCCCGGGGCCATCGACATTTACACGGCTAAAGCGTCGCTGGCGGACAAGAAACCCGATTGCTTCTAGAATACTAAGCGCACGCCCTACCGTTGCACGGCCAAGACCGGTGGCCTCTGCAAGATAGTCATAGGAGGGGTAGACACGGCCCCGGTTCAATCGCGCGAGCGTGAGAATCTCTTCGAAGACCCTCACGGCGCTAGAAGTAAGCTGAGCGATACCTCGCTCGGTTACCGTCAATTTCCGTTCTCCCGAGCGCTCGTCGCGACGCAATCGTCGTGCAGCATCAAGGGTTCTGCGCGCTACGTGCAGCAAACGGTCGGTCTCACCTTTAGCAGGCGCCGTCCAGAACACCTCCTCGAAAGTGCCAGCTTCTAGGCTGTCGCGCAGGACAGGTGCGCCTGTCCGGTGCGGCGCACCCGAGAGCGCCGGCGAACGCTGCCGCGTCAGCAGGCCGAACGCCTTCAGCGCGGCGTCACCTATCGTAATAGTCCCCATCGTCCGTTCCCTTGTGAGGGTGGCGGAAACAGGCAAAAGTTACCCGTGGCACGAAACGCGCATCCTTGAATTTAATCTGAAAAGCGCATATCTAGGCTTCGTTGTTGAGACGATCGTTTGTGCTTGCCGGCACGAACCTAGTATGTGCTTACGGGATGCCCGGCCTCTGCGCCGGGTTTCCTTCTATCTGCTCACGTCCATTCCTTCGTTACTGCTGCAACTGGCAGATAGGGCAGGGGCCAATCTGAGTGTTCATGTATCATGCGCTGGCGTGGACGCTGCGTATGATGCCGCTCAGAATTGCCGACACCTGGCTTCTCTGCCGATGATCGTCACGGCGTCCATCATTCAACAGATCAGCGAAGAACCGAATCTGACGAACAAAGGATGCCGTTACCCATCCTTGCGGTTTATGCGTTCAAGACAAAGCAGCAAGGCTCGTGCTTTCGCACGGAAAACCCAGGAAATGTTCGTGCTATCACACGGAAAACCCCTCGCAGCCCGCGCACAGGTTATGCATCTACGGCATTGGCGAGGATCGTAGGATCGATTTTCGGCCGAAAGCCTATCATCGTGTGCAACCGCGGCCGACCGCCCCGTCCCGACGGAATTTTTGTCTCAACCACGTCGAGTGTATATTCAGGTAGACTATCTTGTTCCGACACGTCGCGGAGTTGTTTTTTGAAGTATTCAAGGCCGCGCCGATCCGAAGCGCACCCGACACGCGCAGCAAGCTCGCCAATGTCAAGCTTGAAGCCATCATCGTCCTTACAGTTGAACTTCGCGAGCTCGTACAAACGTCGCTCAATCGGACCTAGCTTAAAGAAGTCATGGTGATATGCTGCTATCCGCTGATCTGTTAGGATTGCGCGATACAGCCAATCACATACCATTACTTCGACCCACTTGACACGGCGTTCCCCGGCCAGTGTCTTGATGTATTTGATATCGGCTTTGAGCAACCAAGAAAATGAACTGTCAGACCCCTCGCCGCCAGTTTCAATGTTGGTAACGATCTGCGTACCCTGCAGCCGATTTAACGAGGCCTTGAGTGACGTGTAGGACCGCGCGGATGAGTTAGTTCCGGTTACGCGGAAGAGATCATTGGCAGTGAATGTCATGATCCGGTCGGCTTTTTCGCCTTTCTCGGCACGCTCAGCCATCAGACTAGCGATATAGAGCAATATTTCTTTGTCATAAATTGTGGCCACCCCGGTCTTGCTCGGATTGATTTCAATCCGAGCCTCACCTGATTCAAAAACCATCGGTGTCATGTGAGCTTTTTTCGACAATGCGAAAAACGGAAATTCAGCTACCGTGCGTTCGCCCTGCACATCGCCGTACAGCGGGCTGTGGAGCGAAAACAGATCGCCTTGGAACACCGAAACATCGCCCATCATCCCAAACTCGCCTTGTCCAGTCCTTAACCTGTGTCTCCAGGGGATGCTTGTCCAATGGAAAGGGGGTTTTCCGTGTAATAGCACGAACATTATCAGGGCTGGATCGCTGCTTCGCGCACACAGACTGGCGGCCTGTGGAAAGGCACGATGATTCTAGCAGAACGACGTCGCCCGGCAGCGTTCCTCGTGCTTTTACGAGGAAAACGCTGCGGCCTGTCGTGCACCATACGGCGCAAGAGGGAGGCTTCGTGCTATTACACGGAAAACCCTGAAGCATCCCGATCCGCGGCTATCCAGCGATCGTTTGGTCCGGACATGCAAGGCCTAGTGCCGTTGTTAGATCACCGCTGGGAATCTCGGCATCTTCGAAACGACCGAACTCGACTCCGATTACAGCCAAACCCAGTCCTGGCACGGATGGCATCGCCGTTTATGGCTGGTGAGGTTTGCGTTCTCCATGATGGCAGTGCCCCATCACATATTAACGCGGTAATTCTGAAAAAATTCCACAAGACACCTCAGACCCCGACTCATAATTTGAGTTTAGCGATACGGCGGGTCATTCGTCTTATGGACGAGACGAGCATCCAGGCTTCGGACGATGCGATGGAGGCTTCCCAATCCTTGACGAGACGCCGGCATCGACTGAGCCACGCCAGGGTGCGTTCCACGCCCCGGCGCCGGGGCAGAACGACAAAGCCCGTCAGGTCGGATCGTCTGATGATTTTGATAGTCAGCCGATCAATGTGCGCGACCGCTGTTTCAAGCTTCTGGCCGGCATAGCCGCCATCGGCATACAGTCTGGTGAGCGTGGGATACGCGTCGCAGGATCGCTCAATCAGGTCGGGCGCCCCGTCGCGGTCCTGAACATCGGCCCCGTGCACCACGCCTTCGAGCATGTTGCCAAGCGTGTCGGTCACGATGTGGCGCTTGCGCCCCTTTAACTTCTTGCCGGCGTCGTATCCGCGAGGCCCACCCGCCTCGGTGGTCTTCACCGACTGGCTATCGATGATGCCTGCGGTCGGCGCCGGCGTGCGACCCTCCGAAACTCGCACCCATCCTACCAACACCGCGTTGATGACAACGAGCAGGCCGTTGTCGCGCATACGGTAGAAATGGTACTGCACCGTCGTGAAGGGCGGGAAGTCCTTGGACAGTTGCGCCCATTGGCACCCCGTCGATGCGATATACTGGATCGCATCTCACAGGGTCCGCGCCTTGTGTTTGCGCGGGCGTCCAACCCTGGAGGTTCGCCTCAATAATGGCCGGACGACAGCCCATTCCTCATCGGTGCAGTCGCTTGCATAGCGCAGCCCGCTTCTGTCATGCTCGTGCCGAGCGGTTTCAGTCCAGCCCATGTGATCCTCGTGGTCTTCGCAACCCCCAGTGAATCACAAGGTGCTGAAATCGTTCAACTCAATTTTCGGTCGGGCTCTCATCGCTGATCCGTTGGTCTATACATGACGTTTGGCGCATTGCCGTTCGGTTCGCACATCGCCGTTTTGCGCATCTATAAATCGTATCGTCGTTATTAAGACGAGCATGTCAGGCAGCTCATTACGTACATCTGAAGGGCATGATACACCTGTTAGTCCAGGTGGCGGATCAACCGTAAAGTGTGTCGCTATGTGACCCGGGCATGAAACTAAGGTCGACGGCATCTAAGCGCACAGGGGATCCTCAACTCGATCGCGTCCGTCAGCATTAATAATAGCCATCATGTCGCGATGTATAGCTTCAAACTCCTGACCGATTCAACGCGCGACTTCGCGAGTAGGGGAGGGCATTGGTCAATCATTTTGGGTTAATGATTTCCCAGAGCAGATCTCTTGCCCCTTACGGGAGACAACTCGGTCTGCCCCGGTTCGCCTACCTGACGGACGTTTCTTCGTGTATTCTACACCTCTACACGTCATTACCGGGCGGATGACCGGTCTGATATCCCGATTAAGGCAGCTGCGACATTCCGACCAGGCAATCGCGGCCTCGGTCCGCGAGACGTTGGTGGAGTCACTCTACGCATCCCCGCAGTCCCTGGTAATCGGAGCGTTATCGACCACCGGAATCGTGGCGATCGTCACACTGGCCATTGGTAGCACGGCAATACTGGCTTGTGGGTTCGCGATTGCCCTCGTTGCCGGTGGCCGTATCGTCGATGCGTTCCTTCCGTCACATCGCGCGAACGCCGACGAACTGTCGCTAGCAAAGCGGCCGAGACGACAGGAAGCTCTCTATCGGTCCGGGGCACTTTGCTATTCGGCGCTGCTTGGAACGTTCGGCCTACTTACTCTGCTTCAGAGCGATAGCGGCACGCTGCAGATGCTCGCGGTGACGACTACGATCGGATACGCCGCGGGGATTGCCGGTCGCAACGCCGGTCGTCCGTGGATCGCGCTTTCACAGCTCTCCCTGGCCTCGCTGCCGCTAGCTGCAGGACTGGCAGCGTCGCTGGAGCCACTCAGAATGGCGCTCGCAGCCGTTATCGTCCTGTTCGTCGTCGCAATGATGGACATCACGTTGCAAACATACGGCGTCATATTGAAAGCAACGACGGTTTCTCGAGAGAAAATCGCGCTCGCGGACTACCATGCTGCCGTGGCCCGCCGGGATGATCTGACGGGAGTAGCCAACCGAACGGCTTTCCGCGAGCAGTTTGAGGAACGGCTGAATGCCTTGGACGCTAGCGGCCGCTGCCTTGCTATTCATTGGTTCGATCTGGATCGCTTCAAGGAGATAAACGACTCGTTCGGTCATCTAGCAGGCAATGCGGTGCTGGCCGGCGTGGCTCACCGATTGAACGAAGTTTTTGGGCTTCACGGCATCGTCGCTCGACTGGGCGGAGACGAATTTGCTGTAATCTGCGAAATTGAGAGCCGAACCGACGCTGTCACGATCGGTGAGACGATATTGGACTTGGTTGAACGGCCGCTACATTTTGACGGGTATGTACTGCGCGTGAAAGCTTCGCTCGGCATTGCTATCGCGCCTGCCGACGGCAGAGATGCGGACACTCTCTTGAAAAATGCGGATCTGGCGTTGTACCGGGCGAAGGACAGCGGTCGCGGGATGATGTGCTTCTACGAACGACTGATGGACCAGAAGGTCGAACGCAGTCGGGAACTGGCAGCGGAAATGGAAGGTGCTCTTGCACGGAACGAATTCAGTCTGATGTTTCAACCTATTTTCGATCTGGCCGGCGGGCACGTCTTATCGTGCGAGGCCCTCTTACGCTGGACCAGTCGCCGCCATGGCTCGATCTCGCCCGCCGAGTTCATCCCTATAGCGGAGGACAGCGGACTGATCGTTGAGATAGGCAGATGGGTGATCCGCGAGGCTTGTCGCGTTGCCAGCACTTGGCCGAGCGATGTAACGGTCGCTGTCAACCTTTCGCCGATCCAGTTGCGCTCGGCCGATCTACCGATGACGATCGTAAGCGCCCTTGCTACCAATGGGCTGGCCGCCGAACGCCTCGAGCTCGAAGTTACGGAATCGGTGCTGCTGGAGGACATCACGGCATCACTCGCCGCGCTAGAGGCCATCAATCGCCTGCAGGTTTGCACAACGCTCGACGACTTCGGAACGGGCTATTCGTCGCTGAGCTATCTGACGAAGTTTCCGTTCCAGAAACTTAAGATCGACCGCTCCTTTGTGCAGGACTCGGAGTTGAACCCGGCCTCAGTGGCGATCGTGCAAACCGTGATTGAGATGGCGGCCAAGCTCGGCATGAGGACTATCGCCGAAGGGATAGAAACACAGGCGCAGCTTGATCAACTGCGTCGAACCAGATGCGATGCCGTGCAGGGGTTTCTTCTTGCACGGCCCATGTCGGCGAGCATGGTCGCAACCATGCTCGCCGACGCTGCCCCGTCAGCAGTGAAACTGCGCTAAGCGGAGGTCTTTACGCCGCTTTGTCGAGTAGGCGCGTCTGGGCACCGACAAGACGACGCATCAGCTTCAGGTCTGCTTCGCTCAGCCGCAATGCCGCATCCGCCCAAAGGTCGACGACGGTTTCCAGTTCGGTAAGGGGAAGCGGATTAACGGAACGCGACGCTTCATAGATCGCGCAGTGGCCGCTGTGACGGCGACGGTTCTGCCGTATGTAACCCTCGACCTCGGCTCGGCCTCTTCCCGGCGCAGCCAGTGCGTGGACAATACCGAGATCGTACAGTTCCTCCGCGGTGTAAGTTCGGCCGCTCAGGATCATCTGTTCGGCGCGGGCGGTTCCGAGGCGACGGGAAAGGAAGCAGTGCGCTCCCATTCCGGGGAATAGGCCGAAGTTGGTTTCCGGCAGCCCGAAGCTTGTGCCCCGTTCGGCGACCACAACGTTGAACGACAGCAACGCCTCGAAGCCGCCCCCCAGCGCATCGCCCTCGACCAACCCGATCGTGACGATCGGCTGATCCAGGCTACGCATGTTGCGGTGAAGGATTCGGACGCACGCGCGGCCGTAGCGGACAAGAGCGGCCCGATCCCCATCCCGGATGTGTGCTGCGAACAAGTCGAGGTCGCCGCCCAGCGAGAAAATACCCGGAAACCTTGAGCCCAGAACCAGGTACCGTATCGGCATCTTGCCAGACTCTCGTGCGTCCACCACGTCATCCTGCCATTGCCCGAATTCCGCCAGCAGCCCAGGGTTAAAGCTCGGTCGGCTCCTCTGTCGCATGTAGGTCCACAGGGTATTTTGTTCGGGATCGAACTGTGTCTCTAGATCGTCGAACTCGAACGGTCGTCGGCTGGAAACCGTTGGCTGGCCCCCGCGGGAACGGCACGGTTCTGCGGTATCGTCTACGGTAACTGAGTTGGTGAAATTTCCGAAAGTCATGTGACGTCCTTCGTCAAGCGCAGCAATCTTGCTGCCGAAGGATCTTAGTTTGAAACTGGCGCTGATACCGATTGAGTTAGGGTTCACAATGAAAGAGGCAGACCAACATATGTGGCGCGATGATGCCAAATAATTTAGCATTAGGACCAAGACACTGGAAAAACTAAAAAGAGTATGGGGGGGCAGGGGGAAAATACTTCTCTAAATGGGGAAAGTCCGCTGCCCTTCAAATTGAACGATCAGTCTCTACGTAGAACGTTCTCGACATGCCTAATCCCCCGTGCCGACCCGGACGGAGTGCAAGCTGCAGGACAGGCATGTACGCATGTGACCCACATGTGGTAGCTGACCGGACTGAAACCTCATGCGATCAGCCGGTGATTAGCCGAGAGGTTTAGCGCCAATTGATGGACTGCGTCCGACATGGATACGTTTGCCGGCCATGATGGAAGGCACCGTTTCAGCTGGGCCGGCCCTACCGAACAAATACCCCTGACCGTAGTCACAACCGCGGTCGAGCAGGTACCGAGCCTGAACGCCGGTCTCGATCCCCTCGGCCACGACCTCCATACCTAGCCTATGACCAAGCCCAACCACTGCATCGATGATCGCGGCATCGTCGGGATCTGTATCCAGATTACTGACGAAGCTACGGTCGATCTTGATAACGTCGACCGGAAAGGCCTTCAGGTGCGTTAGCGACGCGTACCCGGTGCCGAAATCATCCAGTGCGATTTTCACACCTTCGCGACTGAAGACGTTTAGCGCCTCTGCGACGGAGTCCGCGCCGCGACCAAGGAATACGGTTTCGGTAACCTCGAGTTCGATACGAGAGGTTGCTATTCCAGAGCGGTGCAGACGTTCTAAGATCCGAGATACGAGGGACTCATGGCGGAACTCGGCAGGCGAAAGATTGACCGCGATGCGCCCAAACTCAACGCCATTGTCGAGCCAGCGCTTCATGTCGTCAACGATCTGGGCGAGCATGCGTTCGCTTATACCCGTAGCTAGATCCAGATCCTCGAATGCGGCGGCAATCGTCCCAGGCGCTTGCACACCTAGCGTCGGGTGACGCCAGCGCAGCAACGCCTCAAAACCACAGACTGCGCCATTCTGCAGAGAGACTTTTGGCTGATAGTATGGCACGATACGGTTATCACGCGCCGCATCGCGGGCAACGCTGATCATCGAGGACCGTCGCTGAAGGTCGGCGCGCATCGTCGCTCGGAAGGGGAGAAACCCACCACGGTTGCGCTCCTTTCCAGCGTACAGCGCAATATCGGCAGCCTTCAGCATTTCTGCGGCGCTCGAACCATGCTGCGGGTATACCGATCCGCCGGCTGTCGCCTGGCAATCGACGATCCGACCTTCATAGGTGAAGGGCTCGCGTAGTGCATCCAGTGCAGCTTGGACCTCGACGACGAGGGAGTGATCGTCCGTCCGTTCGAGGATGGCGGCGAACTCGTCACCACCAAGCCTACCAATTGTGCAATGCTCACCGAAGAATTTTGTAAGCCGGCTAGCCAAGGTCTGCAGAAGTAGGTCCCCGGCGTCGTGACCGATTGTATCGTTGGTCTCTTTTAGATGGTCTACGTCGAACAAGACCAACGCAACGTACGTATGCTCCCTGGAAGCGGTGGCAATGGCGCTCTCTAACCGACCCACGAATGCCGTGCGATTGGGTATGCGCGTCATTCCGTCGTGATCCGCCGTCCATCTGATCCGGTCTTCAACGTTCCGCTCTTCGGTCACGTCGCGAACTGTTACTAGAACGCGGTGTAACCTGCCCAGTGGTGCTTCAATCCGCCACCCGGCGGTCTTCATCCACCGCTCAGCGCCTGTGTCGGCGCGTTGGATTCTTACCATTGTTTCGAACCGATGCCCGCTGTGGCCCGCGCGAACTGCGCCGATCAAAGCCAGTAACTTGGACCGGTCGTCAGATACGACGCAGGACAGCGCGGTGTCGATCGATGGTGCGGCATCGATTGGCAGGCCCAACATAGCCTTGAATTCTTCGGACCACTCGCGACGGTCGTCGGACGCATTGTAGTCCCATATGCCGAGGCCAGCCGCCTGCGCTGCCAGCCGGAAGCGCTCTTCGCTGTCCCGTAGTGCATGTTCCGCTAACTTGCGATCATGCACGTCCTCGAGCGTCCCGTACCAGCGTACGACCTGACCTGAACTATCGAGCCGAGCCACCGCACGCGAACGTACCCACCGATACCCTGCAGTGCACGTCTGCAAGCGATACTCAATGTCGATCGGCAGTTTTGTTTCGATCGACATTCTCCAGGCATTCGCTGCATTCGTCGCATCGTCGGCATGAAGCCTACTGATCCACCGATCCCCTAATGCTGCTGATGGATCCGCCCCCGTCATCTCACGCCATCGGGGGCTTACACGTTCGACCCGACCGTCAGGCCCAGCGGTCCAGCTGATCTGGGGACTGAGAGCAACGGCATAACGAGCGTCCTCATCACACTCGTCTAGGCTACCATTTGACGGCGACCGACGAACAATAACAGTCGTTGGTTCATCTTGATCAGGGTACGCTGCATCAACAAGTTGCCTAGGCATGTCGTCACTGGCCCCGAACGCCCGATAGTCGAGTTGATCCAAACCCTCGCCCCTTGGATGCCGCGCATCGTCGCACGTGAACCACTGATCGGAGATCGCAGCTAACGACAGGTAAATAAACCAAAACGGGCGCAAATGCTTCGGTAGCGATGGTCTGATGCAAACTAGCTACGCCTATATTTCAGCGATAAATTCGTAAAGATCTAAACCCAATGACCGACTTGGGTCGACGGGTAAGACTATAGTGCGCATTCAAGTCAGCCAGAGGCATTCGTAGCTGCTCGTACAACGCAAAAATAATTACCGAGCGGCAGCAATATGTGACGGCGGAATGCGACGACCGCTACAGTTACGGTTTTGTTCAGGGTTGTAGGTTGAGGGCCTTCGGCCAAGAATTGAGATCCTCAACCGTTTGCCGCTTGTGCCATCTCGCCGTCGTCTTCGTGTTGATCCCCCTCTCGTGACCAGGCGTCGACCGCGAAGCCTGCGATGCCTTATATTGCTTTTCTGGCGGCGCGACCGGTTGAGGCGCGCCCATGACGTACCTGTTCCATACGGTTCCTTCCATTTAAAAGAAGGAACTTACCATCAAGCACCTAATTCGTTTGATAAGAAAGATAGCTTGAAGGGTGTAAATAGAGGTGGGACATGAATGGGTGCTGTAGGTCATCTTGGTTAAATTCAACCAGCATTTCATACCGGACAATGACTAGATAGCCTAGGTTCCGCAAACCTATTTACATAAGTCAGAATAAGCACACAAATAGCTCGGTTTCAGGTAGCCTCTGTCTCAATTAATCGACGAAATATTCTAGATCTAAAACATACTAATTCCTTACACGACCGGTAAAGGATCAGCAGTATCTATTAAGGCGTTGTGCCTTTAGCACGATAGCGTCGAACATATCGTATCTCAAGGTTAAGTGCATTCAAGAGGTCAGAGGGTGGTCCACGTTTACCTAACATAAACTCGGTAACGTGGCTGGCCCTACAACCTGTAAGTCGGCACCACTCACGCAAACTTATAGCTTCGAATCGGCGCTGCATCGCTTGGCGCAGATCGTCTTGGTTCATTAATCGTTGCCCCGGAATGTTATGCGCTGAGCGCTACCGAAAATATAGGTATGAATTTGTTATGAGGTCAGTACCTCGGAAGCGCGTCCGATACCAGTCGGCCAAGCTCCGATAGCGCGGGTATAATCAGCGGTTAGATAAATAAGAGGGAGCACGGTCAACGGCTCCCGTGTGAGCTGCTGCCGGTCCCATGGACACCAAGTTAGGCTACATGAGCCTGCTTCTCGAAGCCTATGGGCCGAGATAGCCCAAGGTCGAGTACCTGCGCGTGGGATTGTAGAAGCGTTCGATGTAATCGAACACGTCCTGCCTTGCCTGAGTGCGCGTGCGATAGGTTTCGCGCGCGATCCGCTTGGTTTTCAGCAAGGAGAAGAAGCTTTTCATCGCAGTATTGTCTCAGACGTTGCTGGACCAGCTCATCGAGCAGGTGACGCCGTTGTCGGCCATCAGCCGTTGGAACTGCTCGCCGGTATATTGGCTGCCCGAGTCGGAGTGATGCAGCAGTGCATCGGACGTGCCGCGCCGCCAGATCGCCATGACTAGCGCATCGGTGACGGGTTGCGCCGTCGTCGTGTTACTCATCGACCAACCCACCACCCGACGTGAGGACAGGTCGATCATCGTGGCCGCGTATAGCCATCCTTCGGCAGTTCAGATGTAAGTGAAGTCGGCCACCCACTTCTGGTTCGGCGCCTCGGCGCTGAACTGACGATCGAGCACGTTGCCGGCGATGACCGAGCGTTCGCCATGATCCTTGGGCAGACCGCGGCGCCCCGGCCGCGCCATGAGACCGTGCAACCGCATCAGCCGCTCGACACGATGCAGGCCGCATGAAAGGCCTTTGGCCAAGAAATCGTGTCAGACGCGACGCGCGCCACAGGTTCGGTAGCTGGAGATGAAGCTGGCACGGATCTTCCCCGCATACTCTTCGCCACTGCGCGACCGGGCGCTCAGCGCGCGCACGAGGCAGGCTTGGAAACCACTGCGCGAGACATCGAGCGCCCCGCAAAGCCACGACACCGGCCAAATTGCTCGATGCTTTGCGATGAACCCGAACTCAATCCGGAGGCCCTGGCAAAGTATGCCGTGGCTTCTTTAGGATGTCACGTTCAGCCGTCATCCGGGCCAACGCGCGGCGCAGCCATTCAATCTCCTGCTGCTCAGGCCCCTCTGGCCGGTGCCCGGAAAGGCCGACGGCGGATCAGCTTCCGCTTCGCGGACCCATTTGCGCAGCACGTTCTCGTGCAGGTCCAGACCGCGCGCGGCTTGCGCAACCGTCCCGCCCCGGTCGCGGACCAACCTCACCGCCTCCAGCTTGAACTCTCGGCTGAGCTTTCGTCGTTGCATTGTCACCTTCCGGATCCGAAAACACCCTATCTTGGTGTCCACGAAATCGGCAGCAGCTCACCTTGGGTTCGGCGTTGACGAGCTAATCCAGCAGTAGGGGAATTTATTTTTGTCCAATCGTCAGCGTCGCGATCTACGTGAAGGCTCAAACTTATGCTGCTTGCCGGAGCAACTTGTGCTGCATCCAGCTGCCGGCAAACCATTAAAGACAGGCAGAGTATTTGCCCTAGCGAATGACTGCGAAATCCGCAGGAGGTGCAGGATGCAATCAATCGTAAAATGTCACGGCTGATGCCAGGCTGCTGCGCTCAAGCGACCGGCAACAACGTGTAACCACGGTCATTGCCTTCCGCTCGGCAACAGACCGGTTTTGTCGATGGCATGGGCATAAATCATTCGCCATCGTCAACCTACCGCTTTGGCGCGCAGCGGCGCTAATCCGTGCGCTGGCACTGTGAGCGACGGGCCCGTATTAGTTAGCCACGCTCTCTAGCAGCGACTGCGGTGGATTCATCAGTTCGGACGCGCATTACGGATACGCGCCAAATCGGAGGTAAATTCAACACGAATGCATCCGCTCATCGCGCCAGCCAATCGGCCCATCCGCAGCCTTAAATATCTTAACGTCTCGTTAACCATTTTTAGGCTGTTGTCAGGTTTGACGCCCCCTCGCGCCGAAACGGAGAGAAACGTGCCGACTGATGTGAGCCTAGAGACGGAATGCAATCGAGTACGCCGAATCGTCGAAGGACTAAACGATGAGCTTTCTCGTGAATTACTTGGCGCGTACGCGGCCGACTTGCGAAAAGCACAGCAAAAGCAACGCATTCTACGGGCTAAGTTAGATAAAATAAACGCAGTACAATAAATATAGGACCATGATCAGATTTAGATGACACACGTCATCGTCGGGCTCAAAGATATTGAAGAGTTTGATTAGATAGCTTATAGTATAGAGTATAGTTCCTATACCAAAAAGCAATGACTATACGTTGTCACTATCAATTTATTCATAATAGTGAAAACTAAATCTGCAGCGGTAAGGGTCGCTGTCGTCTACAGTACGGGAGTGAACGGCTCAGTTCACTATCTTGCAGACTGGTACTACGATACGGTCATGCATCGCATGACCGGACGTATCGGACACGACCGCAACAATCACAGCCTCCGCATGTTCGCAAAACCAGGTTTTGAGTCAGGCGCTGAAATCTTATTCACATTATCTACTCATTATGGTTAACCGTCATTTAAAAACGGATAAAGGACACGTTTTGGACGATCACGCGCAAGCGCTACGATGCAAAGCATCAAGCCAACGAGCCCATGCGGAAAAATGCCAGGATCCAGTACGTCGCCGGCGTTATCTCGCAACCGCTCTAATCGCCGAGGAACTGGCGGATTATATTAGTGACACAAGCTGCCTTCCTGCTACTTTTTGGCAACGTTTGCAGAAACAGAGGGAGGTAAAACACCCACATTTGAGATTAGTTATCAATCGATAAGTTCGTTCCATATGCGATGTTTGTAAAAAACTTCGGTCGATGTCGGCTATGCGAGGCGCCTGGGATCAAATCGTATGAGGTATCATATTGACCGACCATGATTTAAACTTGAGCACCAGATGCGAAATGTAGCGAGCCACGAAAATATAGGTACCAAGCTTGGTAAGATTCTCGTTCAAGTCCAGGAAATATTACTATCAGATAGTAATATAAATGAAACTGATAAACATGTGAAAATACTAACGGTGTTAGATGTCCCTTCGTCAACGCCTTGCCAATATGAGTTTAATATAGAAGAGAGCTCGCTTGCAGTGCATGATCTGTGCCTAAGTGATAATGAAGGGGTAAATAGCAAGCAGGAAAACTGTTTTAATGCTATAGACAAGAGCTGCTGCTGTTCTATGGCATCGCGCGAAACCATTAATGCGTGTCGATCGTCAATGAGAAGGCTTCTTGGTCATAAAAGAACTAATATTTTGTTTGAAAATGGTACGTTTGGTGAATTAGCGCTTTTATTAGCGATGCCATTAGTAAACGAGTGGCTAAGTAACAATCTCCCTTCCGCTGTAGCAAGCGTTCAAATAAATAGATCGACTAGCTAAGTTATGACAACGCGTATAGCGTATGTGTACGTTTTTAACGAAAAGTATTCAGATTGATTGAAATCTGCGGGCGCGTCGCGCTTATACTTGCTGAGTAATCAAATACCGCCCATCGGGCTTAAGACTAAAAACCGGTGCTCAATCGAGTCAGACTTTTAGAACCTATCAGGCATAGCAGTCTGTTCGCCGCACGATTCTCCAATGTGGGCTATGCTAACGCCGCGGCGCACCGCCCGCGACCTCGTCGTTCTGGCTCAGAGGTGCGTAACGGGCGAGCGATCTTTAAACCGCCGGCGTTTGCCAGCTGCGCAATTTGGATGGCGTCTTATTCCGCGGATAATATTGATAAATGCTCACCTATACTACGCGGTGCATACGTACTGTCATCATAGCGGAGGACTTTTCTGCTTCCGACATTAAAAATATTACCGTTACCTTTTTACAAAGTAGCATTAGAAGATAAACAAAACCGTTTTATTTTTGATGTTATGCGCTACGGCTTGAGTGAAGCTCGCGAAAAGCGAGGGGGGGGCGATGACGTTCGTTTTAATTATCGAAGATCAACCTCTTCATGCAAAGCTTTTCTCAGAAGTCATCCGAGCAGTAGGGCTTTCTTCCGTGACAGCGCTAACTGGAAATGACGGTCTGGCTATCGCGAATGCAACGAAGCCGGACCTTATTATTGTCGATATTCGATTGCCAGATAGGCCTGGATACGAGATCATCTCCGCACTGCGAGCCTCGCCGGAAAACATTCTGGTACCTATAATTGCGATCACTGCAGCAACTGAATATGAGTTCAAAACGCGATCCGCGGACGCCGGAGCTGATATATTTTTAGAAAAGCCCGTTCGGGTATCCCACTTTAGTGAAGTGGTGCTTCGGCTTCTACTACAAGCATCGTGTCAGAAAAGACCGCATGTTTAAGGATCTATTGTTGTTGCCGTCGTGTGGTAAACACGGATGGCACGGCTAGATCGATGATCGTGCCCATCGGCGTATCGACAAGGCTGAAAAGCCTATAAACGCCGCTTTTGTCGAATCATCCTCAACATTGACAACCTTGGATTTTACTCGGTCTACGAAGGCTGCGTCATTCGAGGTTCCGGATGTCTCCCTGTACTCGGTAGACCAGGAACCGAACTGACGGGATACGATATTTCGATCTTCCATCATCACGATCTTCGTATGCCGACGATCATTATATATTCGATTCATTGTAGCGATCACGGTGTTTGCCTCTCCCTCGAGGGCTTGAATAAACCGTTTTCCATCGAACACGAGCAAACCGGTAATGTCGTTAAATCGGTTCACCGACGCAGAGAACGCCCGCAGTTTTACGAGTTCCTCCTGTCCAAACGAATGTACAGCATAACTTGTATAGACAATCAGGTGCATTCAACCTCAGGAGCGCTTGGATAATTATCTCGTCTACGAGTTGGCGCTCTACTAGGGAATCTATGGCGGTGCTCAACCCCTAACTGCCGAGTTGTAAGAGTTTTTACAAGGATATTACAGAGTACAATATATTAGTTATATCAGAGAAAGATACCGCCGGTAAGCCAGCTAACTTGTACAGCGATCAGCGCCCGCCCTATAAGTTAAAATCGGTCAATATGTAGAACAAAAGCTTAGCTTAGATAATCTCTCTCCAGCCTAGATTTAATCGTATTTAGCAATACCCTATATAAGGGCTTTTACTGTATAGCCAAGCAGCGCCCAAACTATACCACCCGCAATTGCGCCAAGTATCAAAGCGCGGATCGCGTCAGGCGAACTAAGGTCATTTTGCGCATCAGGCCCTGGGTTGCAATCTTTAGACATAATATCCTCCTCGTGGCTTTCGACCGCTTTTGTAAGGGACGCGCGCGAGGTGTTTGAGTTCCAACAATATTAACTATAAATGCTTTTTGATCAGACAACCATTTTATTTTGGGTTTTTTTGGTGACAGGACCGCAAACCTGCCCGGCAGTCGTTCTATTACGCCTAGCAGAAGTCCGGTCTCGCGCCGTTGTGAGGCGGGCAACTCGTGGCCTAACCTGATTGCGCGCGGAGAACTCCGTCCTTCATTCAGCGGCAACGAGAATGGCCATACTGCAACGTTCCTCGTTCTCCGGTCCATTTCTCGCGCCAGTTTTTCAACCTCATGACGCTGGTGGTCAAGGAACTGGAATCGGAAAAAGGCTGGGTACGCGGACGAGTAGGTTGCCGTTACGTCGCTCCCGATTTTCCACCGTTTTCTCGTCAGGACAGAGCGAAAGAGCCGTGGGCGATCCAGCGCCTACAGCAAACATATATGGTGGGCGATGACGGGCTCGAACCGCCGACATTCTCGGTGTAAACGAGACGCTCTACCAACTGAGCTAATCGCCCCATTAGGGTGGACATCTGATGCCAAAGACCAGCGACCGGGGCAAGCCAAAAGGGTCGGTAGTTACGGAATCCGCAAGCGGTATTCTTTGCGGCCACGATCTACTGATGCACCGCCTCATTCCGCAATTGGGCACATCCGTTTGTGCACTGCGTCGGTTGAGCAGATTGAGACAATATTTGGACAATTGCTGTTGGTCATTCGTGCGATCTAGAGCAGTCTTCGGTGAAGCGGGGCGGCGATTGATCAAGTCGAGATTTTTGCTGGTGAGATAATCATCAATCTAAGCCGTGTTACCGATGTCGGCTATCGAGGTAAATCCAGCGCAAGGTGTTAGACTCAAATGACTCGTCGCAATGCCACTGATAGCCGGGATACTCGAACGCATTGGTGCCTTCTACGGTATAGAGGCCGGATTCTGCGGTATACCGCATGACATGCGGCGGGCGGCACGACAGAACCTGACCAAGCTACTGGTCGATCTTCGGTGACAATACTCGTCACAGCACTAGGGCGGTTTCTCACCGGGCTGAGTCATAAAGGAATTCCCATCGTCGCGGTTTTCTTATTTAGGATTCTTGCCAGTGGAGGAGGTTGGCATCGATGGCGCGAGCATTATCAGTAGATCTTCGGATAGAGCTGTGACAGCGATCGCGGGTGTTCCGTCACGTCGGTAGGCCGCGGTACGGTTTGGTGTCAGCGCGGCCAGCGCCGTCCAGTGGCAGCAGCTTGCAAGCCAGCACGGGACGCCGGCGTCACAGGGACAGGGCGGAGATCGGCGTTCGCTGACGATCGGGGCGCACGACGTATTGATCCTGGACGCTTACAAGGCAACGCCCGACATCACCCTGGCCGAGTTGCAGGCGCTTCTGGTCGATCACGGCACCAAGGTCGCACTCGGCACGAGATGGCGGTTCTTCGCGCGCCGCGGGATTACACGCAAAAAAACAGCGCACGCGACCGAACAGGATCGCCCCTACATTCTGAAGCGGCACGAGGAATGGTTCGACGGCCAGCTCGATCTCGATCCCGAACAGCTCATCTTTATCGAGTGACCTGCGCATCGACGAACATGCCGCGTCGCTATGGCAGCGCGCCACACGGTGAACGACGGCGAGCAGGCGTGCCGTACGGGCACTGGAAAACCATCACCTTCTTCGCCGGCCTAGCCGCACCGGCATGGATCGCTCCTTGGGTCCTCAACGGGCGATAAACGGTGATGCCTTCACCTACGTGACCCGCGTGCTGGTGCCTGAACTGTCACCTCGCAACGCCGTCATCATGGACAACCTATCCAGCCATAAAGCGCCAGCTGAGTACGCGGCCATTGAAGCCGCAGGCGCCGGCTCCTGTTCCTTCCGCCCCCGGCGTTCAACGGGGCAGGCTCTACAGCCCGGACTTTAACCCTATCGAGATGGCCTTCTCAAACTGACGGCACACCTGCGAAAGGCGGCCGAGCGGATCATCCACGGCCTCTGGAATGCCATCGGCCGCATCGTCGACCTCTACTCGCCCCAGGAATGCTTGAACTACGTCGCAGCTGCTGGCTACGATGCAGACTGATCAGAAAATCGCTTAAGTGCATTACACCGTAATCGAGGAACGGAACGCCGTAACGGGCTTGATCCATTCTTAGGCTGGCGAATAATCTCTGGCTGAATCAGTGGGGTGGCCGTGATCGTGTCCAGATTTCCAATATTGCGCCGCATGGCGTTGCAACATGAATATCGTTCCGAACAGTGCGCGGACTCTACGATACGCAAGGCCCATATCGTAATCTCGATGGTTTTCGAAGCGCTCGGGAATGTGCGGAGCGCTCTTGAAAACTCGTGGTTTCTTGTAGGGCGACCACCCCCGCGTTGTTTCCATTCGTCGGGGTAAGACCGGACGCTTGACGCTAAACTAGCGTCGGTAACAAATAAACCGGATCAATTTTCATCTTTTGAAGGTTTGTCGCGCCAGTATTGAACCTGTGGCGGGGCTGAAACAGATTATGACAAACGACGAAATGGAAAAGCAGCGCTTTCGTGTCGCTGCTGAGCTAGGCGTTGATTCGAGGGCAATGAGAGATCATCCCTACGACCTCGAGATGGGCAAAAGTGGTTCCCTATTGGTTCGATGGCATGACCAAGCGCCCGATGGAGTCATTCGAGAAGGTAGCCTAGGGTCATACACGACTTTCATTCCGTCTGCGAATGACTCTGTGCCCTTAGGGTTTTCAAAGGAAGTCCTTCGTCGCTCTCAATCAGGCTAGAGGATGCAGAACGGTAACGACTCTTTGACCGCACCAAATCTCTACATCGTTCTTTCGGGCGTAAATCTTTCCGTCGGACACGGCCTCCGCATCATTTGGGTATTTTAGATCGATACGCTCAATGATTTTCCCGATGTTATCGAGAACATACATACGATACTCTCGCATTATCGTTTTCCGAAGTATTTTTTTGGGGTATTTAACCTAGACCAGGTTAAGGTTCTGCAGAGTTCTATCGCAACCCTCATGGTTTGAAGAAAGCTCAAATTGGTTCGATATTATCCGATGTTGCCCTCCAGTTGGTCTGCCTAACGCGGCGGTTAGCGTGGTGCGATGACGGTAATAAGTCTCGGTGGCAGGCGGGCAGTGAACTGCAGAAACGCAGCAGTGTGAGGCAGCCGGTAAGAGCTACAGCGCGTGGTTGCACAATGCACGATGCCGGACGGGCGGTCGCTTTCCTGTGCGATCCTTTCCGACGGCGCCGCCATCAGGTGGAATCGATACTGGCGCCAGTATCGCATAGGGAATGTCGCTGACGCAGCGGTTGGACAGCTAGATACGGCTACATCGTTCGAACGATAGCTAGGTGGCATATCCGAGACCGCTGCAGCGTGGCACCGCTTTGCATGTGGATCAGCGCCGAAAGCGGAATCCCGTTTTGGGGAAGACAGCCGGCTGTAATGATTTGAAACGTACATGTCATAAGGGGGGGGCGATGGGTGCCAGCCGGGCTCGTCGCTGTAAATATAAGTTCAATGGCTTGATGAAATCTACTGGCGTCTCGTTTTCGGCGCCGATCCACGAGCATACCTGAGTGCGAGTCAACTCAGCGGCACCGCCCAGCATCGATAACCTAATGTTCACAAATTGTTTACTACAAATGGCATTCTCATTAATTTGTCCGTTTATGCAGCGTGGTTAGAGCCCATTCCCTGACATGCGTACGTCCAGCGTTGTCAGAAAAGACCGTCTTCCGCATTATTCCGTGAAACGCAGTGGCTCTGTTGCACATTATAGACGTGCGGAAGAGTAGTAACGGATGGGGGACGTTTTCGGACCTCCTCGATACCCGCTAAATGGTCGCGCAGTGTTCGGCGACCGCCTCTATAGCATCACCACGACAACGGCATCTGCGTGACTTTAGAGCGGTTTCTCACCGTGCCGAATTATAAGGGATTTCCGTCGCCGCGGTTTTCTGATTCAGGATTCCTGCCGGTGCAGGAGGCTGGCATGGATGGCGCGAGCATTCAGTGGATCTTCGGGGCAGGGTTGTGGCGGCGATCGCGAGCGGTCTGTCGCGTCGACAGGCGGTGGTACGGTTCGGTTAGCGCCGCGATTGCGGTCCGTTGGCAGCAGCTTGCAAACCAGCATGGGACGCCGGCGCCACAGCAGCAGGGCGGCGATCGACGTTCGATAACGGTCGAGGCGCGTGCCGCCGCGGTGAACCCGTTGTTATCTGCGAAGGAACCTTGGCCATAGTAGTGACCGCGTTAGGCGTGTTCGGCCGGATGAAGTTCGCCGGTATAAGGGTTGCTCTCATCAGCCGCGGCGCCATTCCTTATGCATTCGAAGGTAGCGCAATCCACGGTTAGCTCGCGATACAACTCGTCCCGCATCAGTGGCTGCGGCCCTATTGCCGGGTCGCCTATAACCAGTTGCGGCATCGGGGTGAGATCGTGTAAATTGTCAGCGGGAGATCCCGGTTCGCAAGCGGCCGCCCCTCTGCATAATCATTGAAAGACACTCGGATCGATCTTCAACGTGATTTGCTGTACGGGTGGGACTGGTTGTGAGATCGGCTGAAGACTCGATTGAGTGATTGATTGCGCCGGCCGACTCGAGGAGAACGGCAGTCCGGCCATCGAAGTTCGAAGTTGAGGTGCAGACGGTCTCACCCCACGCCCGCGCCATTCGTCAACCGCGCGATAGAAATCTGTGAACGGCTGCTCCAGAGCTGGTAGACGCTCAGCCGCGAATGCAGGCAGCCCTTCGGGAGACACTCCGGTGCTGTCGGCTAAGACACGGTTCGCCGATGTGCAAAATGCTTCTCTCGAAGGCGACTGAGAGAAGAAATTGTACAGTCGGGTCATTGCGTCGTCATAACGGTCCTGCCAATCCCCACCGCCTGACTTCCATTCGCTCGCATATGTTGATTGCGCCTTAGCTAAAGCTGGCTGCTGAGCCGACAACAAGGCATTATAGGCGGCAACGATCACCAGTTCTTGAGGGCCACGGCAAGCAAGCGCTGCTACGTTCAACGCCGCGCGGAGATGCCAAACCGTGGCGGCAGATGACAAGTTTCGGTTTGGGGTGGGGTAGCTGCCGTCAGAGAGCGCCGCGGGAATGACCATGTTCCGTGATGCGCCCTTTGGCATCATGGGTGCTGCTACGGGCGCCGTAACGGGCGGCGGGGCTTTCGCGACGATCTCGGGCTTTGCCGTACACCCGATCAGTAGCCCCAGCCCTGTGACCGACCACGACGCAACCCAACGACTCATAGCAACCACTTCGTTTCAGCTCTCGATCAATTAACCTTATTAATTAACCAATAGTATGGTCGAGTGATATTAGCACCAGCGCATTTTGGGATCCGCTAGCATTTCGTAGTAGATCGAGATTGGGGCGACCAAGGTATGGCCCCGGGCGCTGCGGCGACACCTGGGCCGCAGGGGGGAGTGCTTCCAGTAACGACCAATCACCACGCACGAGGCGATGTTCCTAACCGGTCCGCTACTGCAGACTCGATTGCGTTCGCATCGCCCTGTGTCATTGCGCCGGTATGCACTAAGCGCCGTATTAATTCGTCGACGATCGCGGCTAGGAAGTGAACTTCCCCACGTTCTTCGGCTGTGTCGCCTTCGCCGTTACTTACCTCTGGGATCATTGTTAAGTTACCTCGCAATAAGTAGCGGTTGTCGTTCGAGACGCGTAGCCCTTTGTCGCAGGTCAACGACTTTGGCTCAAGCCCAGGACCTTTTTCCGTTCGTACACGGAATGTGACGTGCGCCCCAGTAAGTCCGCAATCTCACGAGTATTCATAGTTTCGGACCATAGTCGAAGGGTGTCATCGTCGACGTCAGTCCAGGGCAGCCCCTTCCTGGGGTAAGCTACTGACATCATTCTACTACCCCCCTATCTGTCGCGTGGCGGACAACCCATCCGGCGTCCGCAAACTCAACGTATAATGATTAAAACGAGGATAACCGGCTAACACAAGCTTATACCGCCTCGGTTATTTGAAACTGGATGTTTCTGTTCGGTCACAAATATGGCTAAGGCTTCCTTGGTCGCGGGGCACGTTGGAGCGGATTGAGAAGATAGTTGGGGAAGGCCTTGATCTGCTTCAACAATGCCAACGAAGCCGCCGACGTGCCAAAGACCGGTATCCGTACCGACGCGACGTCCGACTTAATGCCAAGTAGCCGGCGTTGGTATAGCCTGCGGCATGACACTGACGTATCTAATGTGAATGCTGTTTCTTGCCGCGATCGCTATATCAGTTGGTCAGTGCGTGCCTGCGCGAAAGCCACCGGGCTATACGGTGATTGTGGACGCGGGCCACGGAGGCAGAGACGTGGGCGCGCCTGCAGTCATGCCGCGAAGGTATGAGAAGGATGTGACCCTTGGCATCGCAACCGCCTTGGCGAAACAGCTAAGCCTGCAGAGGGGGTTAGCAGTAATCATGACAAGGGCAACAGATCGCAACCTCTCCCTTGTTCAACGTCGGCGAGTTATCTCGTCGTGCTCACCCGACCTTGTTATCTCCATTCATGCTGACAGCGGTCCCAGTTCCGCGCGTGGTCCTTCGATTTATGTCTTAAACGATGCTGGCGAGGCTATCGTGGTTAGCCGCTTGACCCGGTCAGGCCGGTCAGTTGATCACGACGATGACACTGCTTACATATTGGCAAACCTAAGTCAGCGCGGATCAATAAACTTTGCATATGAATTGGCGTCGAAAATCCGCATTGCGCTTGGCCAAGAGGAGGGGAACCTGAGGGCGATCAGGACGGCAAATTTCGCTTTGCTGAAGGCGCCGGGTGTCCCGTCCATCCTTGTGGAAACCGGATATGTCACCAACCGGTCTGATGCAAACAAGCTCTTTGATCCCAACCAGCAGACTTTGATTGCGAACAAAATCTCTTCCGCCATTGCATCGGTGCGCCGCTGAATTCGCAAATCTTCCCGAAAGGTCGGTTTGGTGACGAAAGTGTCATCGGCATCGCTGATTTTATGGATCTTTCTTGGGAATGCGCGGTCGGCGTCCACGGCAAAGGCGAGTTGCCGACGGTGCATCGTCGCCAGTTTTGTAATATGATCAAATAATCTTGATCGGTTCGATCGGCAGGTCCGGGTTTTTCCCGGATAGTAATTGATCGGAAGCGCGAGCACGTAGCCTTATGCTCATACCGGAACGCGCGCGAAAGGAAGGCCGACTTCGGACAATAAGGTTCTTAGCGGAAGAAGCGATGCGTCTGGCTGACGAGGGTGGCCATACTGATATTGCGTTAAGGTTTGTCGAAGCCTTGAGCATGGTCGACGACGAATTGCGCGCAATCGAAGGCCGGCACGCGGCCGATGCATGCGGGTGCCTACGCACCTCATAAAGATTTCTCGCTCAAGCCACTGTCGACATCATCGGGCGAGTTCCGCATGTCAAAGGTGCCGAGTTCGCGGTTTTGCGCCTAAGGGCGCCACGAAGCGCCTCACGATGATAAACACGATTGGCAGATGGCGAGAGATGCCGCCGAGGTATGTAGGTAGACTTCAGGAACAGAGCCCCGACTCTTGCTGATCCAACTACCTGAGGAAAAGAGGATAGCGATGGGGTCCCGATGAGTGCCGATGGGAAGCCCCAGGCCTATAAAGTGCTGGCCAGTATCAACGGTTTAACCGAAATCTGCCGGGGGTCTGGCTTTCGGTGCCGGTCCACAGCCGACGACGGCCGCGGGGGGGGGGGGGGGGGGGGGGGCTTGCCCTGAACCACAAAAGCCCTCGTTTGCGTCGGAAGTATCCCCCGCCGCGATCTCATTTCCAGTTCAGTTTCGAACAGCAAGTTCCACGAGTTTAAGCTTACCACCCTCGAATAAAAGTCTCGACCGTACGTTGGGCGGCTGGTCTACAATAACGCGACAGATTGGTCCGCCATCTTCGAGTACGACCGACGCTCTCATAACGGACGGCTTAATACAGTACTCCTCAAATAAGCGGTAAATAGTGCTCCGGCCAATCTCCAGCCTCGTAGCGGTCGCTGCAACATTGTAATCGCAATCTTGGAGGGCCGATACGAGCGCTGCGCGTTTCGCATGGGCAAAAGTGCCTACCCGTTCCCATGAACGTAGAGAACTTTGGGGGCCTTTGGCCGTCAGGGTATGATCGCTGGAGGCCTTAACATTTGTTACGCAAGTGCTAGCTTGATCAAGATGGATGGGCCAGACTACATCGTGAGGGGGTAATGCGATCATCTCTTGTTCGATTGTCATTAATTGATCGTAGTTCGGCATCTTGGGTAGATCGCCCATACTGTTACACTCCAAGCTTTAGGAATGGGAGGTACGGGAATTGCGATGAACGTCAGGCTTACATAGAGCGATTAGTTGATCTGAAAGGCGTCGCCGTACGATAGGCACAATAGCTTAACACCAACAAGCTCGGTTAATATAGGTTAAGCTCGAAGAAAATTGTAGGAAAGGTACAGTGCTGGATTTTGGTCATTCCGTACTATTCCATGTGGTAGCGGTGTACTACAAACCCTTAATTGCGATGTCGTTCTGGCAGGGAGACGTTGTTCGCGGCAAAGGGCTTCTCCGTCGCGTGCACCATCAACTGAGTCTTAGCTTTCGCCTGCAAGGGCGACCCTGCTTGCCGGACACCCAGCCGTAAAACCACGCGCGTCTCAAGTTTGGTGCGAGCCGTTCATTGTACGGGCAGTCCTCTCGGCTACCTTCAGCCTTACGGCTGCTGGTCAGTCCTGCTTCGAAGCTTCGCTCCGTCATGCACCCTATGCCCTGCATGGCAATGCTTCATAGCTCGTGCCGCAACGCCGGCGCAAACCTGTATCAGGATTGTAAAAATTGCTGACCATCACTGTAAGAAGAACGCGGGGTCGGCAGCGCCCCCTCTACGTCGAAGCCCGCGGCCGCGGGCGCTTCCGGTTCGGCGGCAAGGAACCAATGCTGATAATCGGTACCATTCCCGAGATGGCGCTCTATGTCGCTTGGACCGCTGCGACCAGCAGCTCGGTCACGCAAGCTGAAACATCGCGATTGACGTTGGCTACGGACAAGTCAAAATCTATGTTTAGGCTTTGACTGCCGCGAGCGCCAAAATGTGATCAATTACCTTTTGCGGAATGGGATTGGCCACATCAAGGCCGAACTCATCTGAATAAGACCATGCAACCCAGCCCGAATATCGTGTAAGTTGGGGTATATCCAGCGACAGGAAGCGTCCGAGAGTTACTCCATATTCGGACCTGATCCTGAATCCCAACGACGATATGTTCGTGAGGGTAGCGGCATGTAAATCGCCTGCCGGTGTAATGAGAGACACAGATAGGTGGATTCTTGATCGTACAGCTGATCGTCGATCGCTGGGATACGAAGGCGGGCAGTAGGCTGGATGATCAGCATGGCTCATTCGACGCTCATCCTACTTTCGGATGAAGGCTTTGTTAATCGCACCGCACTTGTGCCATTCGCTGTTAAAAAGCCGTCGTCGTTAGCAACGCTCGCCCCCGATATGATTGAAAATTTATCGGTTCGTCGCGCCCGAGATTCGGCCTGTCGACGCCTCGAAAATGCTTAACTTCTCGTTAACCATTTTCCGATGGTTGTTGAATTAGTCGTTCCCTGCGACGTAATGGAGACGAACGTGCCGACTGAGACAAATCTTGAAACGGAATGTGATCGGGTACGGCGTATCGTCGCAGGATTGAATGACGAGCTTTCCCGCCAACTACTCGGCGCATACGCAGCCGATCTGAGGGAAGCCCAGCAGAGGCAGAGGCTCGTCGACCGGGAATTGGATCTTCTCCGTTCCGTCAGTCGCTCGCCAGCTCGCAGAAGGCATTAACCCGTCGTTTACCCTTTCCCGTCAGATAGGGGCGGGGGACACAGTATGCGTTATAGAATTTACGAGCTCGGCAGTTGTGGTGAAATCGTAGGCGGGGCAGACCTATCGGCAGATAACGATTTGCAATCGATTGCTGAAGGTGCTGATCACAGAAATCCGTTCGGTCTTGAGATCTGGCAGGGGAACCGCAAGGTCGCTGTCGTAAGTCCACCAAGATCAAATTCAGCGAGATCGCAGGCAGTATCGGCGCCCCGTAGATCAGTTCTCCGCCCGATTTCGCGCGGTTTTGCGTAAAGGTCAGGCCTCATAGGACGTTTTGAGACATGCTCCCGAGGCGATGCGCAAAGGCACTGAGCTGCCCCCTCCTAGGCACCGTCGCTGTCACACGGACATGAGAAGCGCTTTCATCGACGCAAACCGCCCGTTGATCTCCCTTCGCTATGCAATGGAAAGCTGACTTCCGGCGGTTGAGTAAATCTCGCGCGACTCCGTGTATTGTTCCATGAGAGCGAGATCGGTTGATGGCGGAGGTGATCACCACCGAAAGAATCGCGGACCTGATCTTTCATCGCCGGTCTGAGCCGTACGGGCATGATCGCACCCCAGGTTCTCGATGGGCCGATGAACGGTGATGCCTTCATTGCCTACGTGACCGCGTGCTGGTGTCCGAACTCTCACTTGGCAACGTCGTCATCATGGACAACCTGTCCAGCCATAATCCGCACTTATCCATCCTGTCGGCTGCGATTGTGCTTGCCGTTAGCAGTTTTGGTATTGCCGCGTGGCCTCTAGCTCAAGCGCAATCGTTTCCTGTACGCCCGGCCGGTCTTGCCGCACAGAAATCCGTAGATCCAAACGTTTCGAAGGTTCGGCGCAAGCCGTTCTTCGTACGGACAGTCCAGTGCACTGCCGTCGATTGTCCGGCCTGCAACCCGACCAGCTTCAAAAGTTTGCTCCATCATTCGTTCAATGCCTCGCATGACGGAGGCGGTAAAACCCAAATCCTTTCCACGGAGTGAACTAAGGCCCGACCTCGGGACTTCCTTCATCAAGATAGAATGCGTAAAGATCGTGCACCGGCCGCTGCGCTGGCTTCATCTTGGGGGGGCGTAATTCGGAACATCAGGGACCGGGTCGGGCAGGGTGGGAAGCCCGCCTCCGAACCGGATCCGGATGTAAGCCCTGCTCCTGTGCATGGTTTGGAAGATCGCGCTAACCTCGTCTTTATCCATCCGCTTGCCAATCAGGCGCGCATGCTCGGCGCTGACGTAGCCCATCTGTACACCGCGTCTGGACCATACGGTAATGGCGTTCTGGTCGTATGGGGTCTTCGGTTCAAGGCGAAGCTCGACCATCTCGCCAGGCCTGCAGAGCATGCACTCCATAACCCTGCTGCTCTTCGATTTATCCTCGTTCGGAAAGTCCAAGCCGACAATGGAGGTGGTGAGTTCGCTCATCGACCTTCCCTAGCCTTGCGGCCGAGTTTCGGACAGGTCAAGTTCTAAAACAGCCGTAATGAGCGAGTATTTTCGCCGGCGCGCAGTTTCAGATTGGGCTGAAGCGGGAACGACTGACCCGACGAATAAAAACCGTTGTATAAGCATCTATCTGGAAGCTTGATGAGCTCGCCGCCCATACCGAACGAGTGAAATTCTTAAGATAGGGAAGTTCGAGATTGTAGACCAAGACCCCTCGTGGCCTTGAATGCACTGCATAAATCGTTTGAGCAGATGGTTTGCCCGAATGGTCGACCGAGCATAGGCTTCGCCCATGACCGATTCGCTCAACGCTTCACCCCTCCTATCCAAATTGCGGCGCGTTTTAAGCGCTCAGGAGGCAGTCGCGCTTATGCCAGCGCCAATGCTCGACACGTCTGTCGGTACGATGTCAGATGACCCGATGCCTGCAGCGGCGATCGTAGGCATGCAGCGGGAAATTAGCGTATTACTGGCCGAGGCTACGGACACGGACTTGGTTAAGGCTCACCAAGAAACCGACGGTGAAGCCGGCGAACTAGATGCCAAGGCCCTTCTTGCTGAGATCGAACGGCGTAACCTTAATATATGATAGGCGATCGGAACGTGCGGTCGAAGGCCACGGAATTTGTCGCGTTGCGCGGCGAGGAACCGGTAAGCTATGTGCCAAACTCGTTTAATAGAATCTTAAACTCGAAATATCGTATTGAGCACCGGCATCGGGTAGCTGCAGCAGTCGACAATCTTGTGTACTTTACGCCTCCAAGAGCGATCGCGTTTACAAAAACGCTGGGCTTGCTGCCGGATTGTCGGAATTGGCAAGGTATGCGTTACAGAACTCGGTGTTTAACGGCACCAGATGGATTTTAAGATATCTATCTGTTGAAACGGCTGATGAGTTGATTGCCTTAAAGTTTGCTCGCGCAAGTAAATCTAAGGTTTACGTCACCATTGCTGGAATGGGCGTTAGAGCAGTTGTTGTCCGACCGGGTCAACGTCAAGGCACGGTGTCTGAGTAGGCGTCCGATCGCTGCAACTGCCTCACGATGCCCTTAAAGATGCCGAAACGCTTTGGCTGCCAATCTCGTTATCCTGCTGAGCCGCTTCCCAGAACATTACCAGTGGCCATCGATCGGGGCAGTGTCCCCATAGGCATCGTAGCGCGAGACGGACTGGAACTGTTTCCACTCGCCCCGCGCTGGTCTGGTCAAGCGTCTGGCGCAAGATCTGGACCGCTAAATCAATTGTGATTCGCCTCTGCCGATGCATTACGCTATGGAACGCAACGGGAACGAACGCGCAAGGTTGGATATGTTGTCACGGTGTCGGATCTGAACGAGCAACAAAAAGATGCGGTAATCGGGCATGTCGGCGCGCATATGTGGAAGAGCTCATGGAGCGGGCTACGGTAGCGTGCCCGGCGGGCCCCAGATTATGCAGCTTGCGCCTATGGCTCCGCAATTTGCGCGGATCTGTTCCATGGCAGGAGCTCGTTCCATTGCACCGCTTTCTAATCAGCTGCAGCCTTCCAGTGACATCGGCGATGTAGGTTTCGGTTCCTCGCGTGTCGACCAAGGACACCCGACCGACATCTCGATATGACTACTTATAAAGCGGGTGCTGTGGCTGCCGTTGGTTCGTTCAATAGAGCCGCCTGGCATCACGGCTCCGTTTAAGGTGCTGCTATCGACCCATCGAACGATCGCCCTGCAAGGCGGCATTTTATGAGATGGCGGTTGCTGCCCGGTAAGCACTGGGACTACCGTGATCCGTCGCGGCGAGCATTCCAGTTCCGTGCTCGTCACACGCGCTCGTCGCGGCACTGTTCCGATTTGGGAATCGTTAAAGATTGCTTACCTTACTGATAAGTGTCAATTACATGACATCGCAGCGGGTTGAGCTTTCCCCAAGACGCCTCCCCGCTGCGGTGTCCGTCCTCAATTGTTTCCGAAACTGCTCGATGGCCTGCCAATGTTAAGGGCTGTGACGGGGTGTTCGGCCTGATCGAGCAATCCTGCGACGCGTACCCACGTTCACTAAGCTCAATGATGGCGGCTATGGCGGCAGGAAGCTTGAAGCCGCAAGCGCGCGCGTTGATCATCTGACAGTCGAGATCGTGACGGGTTTGGTCAATCTATCGCGTCGCTGCGTCGTTTAGCGCTCCCTGGCATTGTTCAGTCGATGTCGACGTCTTGCAAAGGACTGAAAACCTCCATCGCCTCGTCCGAGGCTTGGATTATCGGTCATCCATCAAGGGAATGGCGGGCCGTATTGCTAAGTTCGAATTACGAGTCGATCTCTAAGAGGCCATAAACTTCGTTTTCCAAATAGCTCATGGTAAATGGTTTTATTAGAAAACGTTGGGCAACATGTCGGCGAGTTTCGGCTTCGTCTGTGAAGCCGGACATGATTATCGTGCGAAGGGTTGGTCGAGACGCCAAAGCGCTCTCAATAAAATCAAACCCGTTTAATATACCCGGCATTTTGACATCAGTTATGATTAAATCGATCTCAGGACATTTTTTTACAAGCAATAATGCATCATCACCATTACAAGCTAGAACTGTTTTGAACCCACATTCATGCAGGTGCTCGCCAATTATAGAGCGGATCCGTTCTTCATCGTCAACGACCAGAATGGTATTTCCGTAACCGTTTCTCATCACAAACCTCTCAGATCTCTGATCTGAATCATATCCCTAAGAGGCAACATGGATACCCTAAAAGTGCTCATCGTTGACGACAACGTCGTTATTCTGTCAATGATTACTGATATGGTTGAGGATATGGGTTATATCCCGATACCGGTTAGCACGGCAGAGGCGGCAATAGATTGTCTTCGTGAAGGCGGTGTAGACGTACTGCTTAGCGACATTTCGTTAGGGGGAGGGCTTTCCGGCGTCGAATTGATCGCGGACGAGCAAATTGATATGCCGCAAACTGTCGTGCTGATGTCGGGAAGTCCAAAACCTGACGCGCTGCCAAGCGGTACGCGCTATCTAAGCAAACCTTTTACCACAAGAACGCTTGATTTAGCTATTCGCAGTTAGAGTCTGATCTTGCTGAACGTAGTCAAAGGGTGACGTTCGCGGCGATTGCGATAGCAAAGGTTGTGCATTACGGCACTGCGGGTTGCGCTGGTCCTTGGAGGACATGCATTTCATGCAGCGCCATATGCTCGTCGGTCAGCGGGTACAGATTGTGAATATGCGGTCTCGTCACGGAACAAGAGTAACCAGTTGACGCAGATAGAAAGCGTATGGCCTAACTGTAAGACGCTCACCCTCATGGGAGGGCGTTTGGGGGCGCGAAGTGACTATCGATTCAAGCGAACGTCGTTTGAACGCCATCGTGAATAACAGCACGATGGCGATCTTCCTCATGGATGAACGTCAGCACTGCGTCTTCATGAATCGAGCAGCAGAGGCATTGACTGGCTACCGTTTGGAAGAAGCCGTCGACCGCCCCCTGCACGATCTCGTTCATCACCAGCGCCCGGATGGTACACCATACCCGTTGGCTGAATGTCCAATCGATCGGGCATTCCCCGACTTTGAACAGATGTACGGCGAGGAGGTATTCGTCCACAAGGACGGATACTTCTATCCCGTCGCGTTCACCGCGTCCCCAATCACGGGTGATGACGGTCAACCTGTCGGCACGATCATTGAATTGCGCGATCTTTCGGCCGAAAAAGCGAAAGAGGCTGCGCTGCGGGAAAGCGAGAGCCGGTTCCGCAATATGGCCGATCACGCTCCGGTTATAATGTGGGTCACCGATGCGACTGGCTTTTGCACGTACCTTAACCGGCAGTGGTATGAATTTACCGGGCAGACGATTGCGGAAGCGCACGGATACGGCTGGCTAGAGGCTACTCATCCCGGTGATCGCAAACGTACGGAGGCTGCCTTCTTCGCGGCAAATGCCAAACATGAACCCTTCCGCTTCGAGTATCGTCTCAAGCACGCATCAGGCACCTACCGCTGGGCGATCGATGCTGCGAGTCCGCGGTTCGGTGACGATGGGGAGTTCTTAGGCTACGCCGGCTCCGTAATCGACATTGACGAACGGCGTGAAGCTGAGGAGCGGCTGGCGGTCAGCGAAGAGCAATTGCGACTTGCTTTAGAGGTTGCCGAAATTGGCCAATGGGACGTGGATCAGGCCACTGGCAACATGTTCTGGCCACCGCGGGTTAAGGCGATGTTCGGTATCTCTCCGGGCGTTCCGGTCACCTTAGACGATTTTCATAACGGCGTGCATCCGAAGGACCGGGAGAAAACACGCAGGGCTTACGAGTCCGCAAGTGACCCTGATCGCCGCGCTCTGTACGACGTCGAGTACCGGACCATCGGCAAGGAGGACGGCATTACCCGGTGGGTCGCAGCAAAGGGGCGTGGCCTGTTTGATGCGCAAGGTAATTGCCTTCGTGTGATCGGGACCGCCATCGACGTCACGGCGCGGAAGGCAGGCGAAATCCACCTTCATCAGCTTAACGAACGCCTCGAACACGAGGTCACCACACGAACTGCCGAGCGCAACCGGGTTTGGGAGATGAGCCGCGATCTGCTCGCTATCATGGGGTTCGACGGTTCTCGAAAGGCCATAAATCCGGCGTGGGAGGCCACACTTGGCCGCGATGCCGCGACGCTGTTGTCTCTATCGTTCCGTGAGCAAGTCCACCCTGATGATCATGATGCGGTCCAGAGCGTCATGGAGCGGTTGCTTCGCGGCGAGACCGTCGAGCGCTTCGAGGACAGGATCGCTCATGCCGATGGATCATGGCGTTGGATTTCTTGGACGCTCGTGCCTGAAGGCGATGTCTTCTACGCAGTCGGGCGCGATGTCACGTCAGAGAAGGCTGCCGCCCAAGAGCTTGAATATGCGCAGGAGGCACTCCGCCAGAGCCAGAAGATGGAGGCGATGGGTCAGCTTACTGGTGGCGTCGCACATGACTTTAACAATCTGCTCACGCCGATCCTGGCAGCGCTCGATATGCTACAGCGGCGAGGCGTCGGAGGCGACCGCGAACAACGGCTGATCGAAGGTGCTATCCAATCGGTCGACCGGGCTGCAACACTCGTTCAGCGTCTTTTAGCGTTCGCGCGACGGCAACCACTGCAATCATCTGCCGTCGACATCGGCAAACTCGTCGCGGGAATGGCGGACCTTCTTATCAGCACGACCGGCCCTCAGGTTCGAGTGGTTGTCGACCTGGCGGACGATCTGCCCCCCGCCAAAGCAGATCCAAACCAGCTGGAGATGGCGCTGCTGAACCTAGGCGTGAATGCGCGCGACGCTATGCCCCAGGGAGGCACGCTCCGGATAACCGCAAATCGCGCTAGCATCCGCACCCCACGTGGGGCGCTCAAACGGGGGCATTATGTCCGGTTAGGGGTCGCCGACACTGGCGCCGGAATGGATCCGGTCACGTTGGCTCGCGCGATCGAGCCATTCTTTTCCACTAAGGGTATCGGCAAGGGCACCGGCCTTGGCCTTTCAATGGCACACGGACTGGCAGCTCAATTAGGCGGTGCGCTCACTATTCAGAGCCAGGAGGGTGTCGGAACCAATGTCGAACTTTGGTTGCCGGTCAGCGCCGTTTCTCCTGACGGCGGCGAGACACCCGCAGACGTTGCACCCGTTAACACAGCGAGCGGCCTTGCACTCCTCGTCGATGACGAAGACGCTGTTCGGGCCAGCACAGCCGATATGCTCGAAGAATACGGATACGAGGTTCGCGAAGCGAACTCCGCTGAAACGGCCTTGGCACTTGTTACCAACGGATTGCTTCCTGACCTGCTGGTCTCGGACCATCTCATGCCCGGCATGAGTGGGGTGGAGCTGGCATCAGAGCTCCGAAAAACGTTGCCCAATCTGCCGGTGTTGATCATTTCTGGCTATGCCGATCTCGAGGGTCTTGCTCCGGATCTGCCTCGATTGGTAAAACCCTTCCGAAGCGCCGAGCTAGCCGCAATACTCGCGGCGCTATGAGATTTTGAAAAGAACAATATTGAACTGCGCAGCTTTTGCCGCTTCTGTCTATCGTAGGGTGCAAAGTAGCCTGTTCGCAGGCCTTGTACTGGTAAGAGTTTTGTAAAGCGGTAGTTGGTAGCGCCCGGTTCGGATCAACCCACACCAACGCTCATTCTCGAGATTGGGGTCGGCGGTTCGATAGTCCAGCGTCCGTGATCAGATCCGCCCTTCACGTCTCGGCGATACCGTCGTCGTCTGAAATTTACCAGACCTCAACCTCTGCGCCCTACCCGAAGGGTATGATCATGCTGCGCATCTTTGTTATCGCTGCCGCGGCCATCGTGACGGTGCCTGCCGTCGCGCAGGTGCGCGTCACCGTCAACGGTAAGGCCATCGACGTGCCCGCCGGCACAATGCGCGTTATCACCTACTCGCCGGGCGGTGGGCAACAGATATCCGATCAGCCATGGGCTGGCCAGATCGGTGTCGAAGTTGCCTCCGGTGTCGTCGTTACCACCGAGACCGTCGAAGAGGACGGCCACGGACGGGTTCTTTCGCGCAAGGTCGTCACGCATGCCGAACCGCCGCGCGTCGCCTATACGGCGCGGGCTCCAACCTACCAGCAGGCTATCTATCGCCAGCCTACTTATGTGCCACCACGCCTCAAACCGGACCCGTCTGAACTCTCGGACGAGCAGCCATCCTCGATGCCCAAGATAATGCGCATCAAGCGCGATGGCTGGAGCGGACACTTCATTGCGAACATCCACATCAACGGCGTCGCGATCAAGGCAATCATAGATACCGGGGCGACCTACACGCTACTAACGCCTGAAGCGGCACAGGCGGTCGGCGCCTACCAGTCAATCATTCGAAACGAGTCGGCCATCGGCATCGGCGGTATGACCACGGTGGCAGTCGCCAAGCTCCGCACGATGGAAGTTGCCGGACAGCAGTTCGGCAGCATGATAGCTCGCATCGGGCAGCGTGGCATTGCCTACACGCTTCTTGGCCAGACCGAGATCGCTCGGCTTGGCCGCGTCGTCATCGAAGACGGTGTCATGACTATCACCCCCCGGGGTGTCCAGTACGCCTTGCGCTGATACCATGTCAGGCGGACTCATCGTTGCAATCGGTTACCCGCCGACAGAATGAAACTCGTCCAAGCATTGGGGGGAGGCAACCACACTCGGTTCATGGATCATGCACGGCTATCGAGTTACTCACGGCGGCAATACGATGATTTTAATCATCACACTAGTCGTCATCCAAGACTATACTCATCAATAATAGTAAAATAGAAAATACTTCGTGCATTTATATCATTGCAAAATGAGTCTTTATAATCATCCGGATGTTGTCGTGACTTAAAGGAATAGGTGAAATCATGGGCAAACGGGTACTAATCGTTGAAGATAACGAGCTGAACCTAAAGCTTTTCTGTGACTTATTGAAAGCGCATGAGTTCGTTGTCGAGCCCGTACGCGATGGTCGCGAAGCTCTGGCGCGGGCTAGTGAATTTAATCCTGATTTGATCATAATGGACATACAGATGCCGTACGTCACAGGCTACGAGTTGATCCTTGAGATGATGACCGACAAGGATCTGCGAACGATCCCGATAATGGCCGTGACCGCTTATGCCGGACCTGACGATGAGGAACGTATCCGGGCAGCTGGTGCGCAATCCTATATCTCGAAACCGATAACCCTGACGGGGTTCTTAGACGCAGTGAACGCTTTGGTGTGATTCAGGAAAATATATACCGGCTAAATTCGGGCCGTCGCTTAGCGGCAATGGCAATAGCCTTCGCCATGTCGGACTTTGGCCCTGGCGGCGCAGTGCTACGTCCCGCTGTCTTGGGTGAGATTTTCTGCCGCGCTGCTCGGCGCGTGTCAGGCGGCTTCCCGCAGCCCTTGGTTTCCGTGGCGTATGTACAAGTCACCGGTGCGTTCAAGAATATGGGTCGTCGGCAACGCTGCAACCGCTCATGCATGGCCTACCTCAGCGAAGGTCGGGTCGAATACCTTGCCTTTAACGGCCCCAGCACGCGGCGTCGGTGCACCGCTTGAATGGCCAGGACGACAATAAAAGGCAGCGCTATGCTGTTGTAAAAACTAGAGACTTCGGTATTTTGCTTATATGGCTGGCTCCCTTCATCCAGTAGCGCTTGCGCACGCTCAGGGATTACAGGCGGGGAGGATGCATTTTGTACCGCCCCCAACGTGTCCATGGCCTGTGCAGGATCGCGAAGCGGTGTCTGCGTGGTTCGCCGGGTTTAGCGTTGGGGTTTTGGTTTATTCTCAACGAGAAGAGCGAACGCGCTCCAACTGCCTCTCGTTTTGAACTTGAGGCGGCGTGGTTCGGTAAGGCACGGGTAGGAAGCAGGCAGACTACGTCCGACAGCCTACTCAAGCTTCAGTGCCGCAGCCTGATGCCCACCGGAGAACGGAAGGGCAGCAGTGCTAGTGCCGGGCACCCAAAGTAGCATGCTATTACGACACCATCAGTGGAGCGGTCACGACACCTGTGGTGCATCGTAAGCGCGGTCTGAGGGCCGCCTTGTAGGCGGAGCGTTCAACGGGTTGATGGCAGCTCTTTGAACGGGGCCGTAATGTCGGACGAGACTATCGAACCAGCTGCAGATGTAGCGAGTAGTCATACGACCGGTCGTATGAGTGGTCGTATCGAGATTGTCGGGCGGGTGTCGGGNATGTCGGACGAGACTATCGAACCAGCTGCAGATGTAGCGAGTAGTCATACGACCGGTCGTATGAGTGGTCGTATCGAGATTGTCGGGCGGGTGTCGGGTCGACGCCGCTGGACGGTCGAGGAGAAGCTGGCGATCCTGCGCGATGCGTTTGGGCCGGATGGGTCGGTCCGGGCGGCGGTCGAGCGTCACGAGGTCGGCAGCGGCGCGATCTACACCTGGCGGCGCCAGGCGATGTCGGGTGCACTGAGCGGAGTGCCGGCCCGGCCTCAGACCGCATTTGCCGAAGTCCAAATCAGCGAGCCGCCCATGATGCTGCCGGCGCCGCCCGTCGAGGCGCCAGCGGACGCCCGGACCGCGGGGCAGATCGGCATCGAGCTGCCTTCGGGTGTGCGACTTACCGTCGACGGCACGGTCGACGCCGAGGCGCTGTCGCGCGTGATCGGCGTGCTGACGCGATGATCCCGCAGCCGACATCGACGCGGATATTCCTGGCGTGCGGCGTCACCGACATGCGCAAGGGCTTCGATNCGTGATCGGCGTGCTGACGCGATGATCCCGCAGCCGACATCGACGCGGATATTCCTGGCGTGCGGCGTCACCGACATGCGCAAGGGCTTCGATGGCCTTGCGGTATTGGTGCAGCAGGTGCTCCGGGAGAAACCACATTCCGGTGCGCTGTTCGCGTTCCGCGGCAGGCGCGGCGACCTGATCAAATTGCTGTGGTTCGACGGTCAGGGACTCTGCCTGTTTTCGAAGCGGATGGACCGGGGGCGTTTCGTCTGGCCGGTGACCGCGACAGGCACAGTGGCGCTGACATCGGCGCAGGTGTCGATGCTTCTGGAGGGCATCGACTGGCGCCGCCCAGAGCGGACATGGGCACCAACATTGGCCGGCTGAAAACATAGCTTTTTCTGACATCGGCGCAGGTGTCGATGCTTCTGGAGGGCATCGACTGGCGCCGCCCAGAGCGGACATGGGCACCAACATTGGCCGGCTGAAAACATAGCTTTTCCGCCATTTTTGCTCGTGTGAGAGTGCGCGAACTGTTATGGAAACGAGGTGTCGCAAGCCCCTCTTGCCCCATCTGATGCCGAGGCGCGGATTGCCGTGCTGGAGGCGTCGCTCGCCCGGGCCAATGCAGCACTTGCCGCCCGCGACCTGCTCATCGAGACACTGCGTGGGCAGATCGCCCGGATGCGGCGGATGCAGTTCGGCGCATCCTCCGAGAAGCTGACGCGCGAGATCGCCCAACTCGAACTCGCGCTCGAAGAACTGGAAACCGAGAGCGCAGTCCCGGAGATCGGCGCGGCCTTGCCAGACACGCCCGGGCGACTGGCACCAGTCCGTGCGTTGCCCGACCACCTGCCACGCGAGGAGGTCGTCCACGAACCCGCCTCCGGCGCCTGCACATGCCCGGACTGCGGCGGTGCGCTACGCCGCCTCGGGCAGGACGCCCATGAGATGCTCGACGTCCTGCCGGTGCACTGGCGCGTGGTGCGGAACGTCCGACCGAAATATAGCTGCCGGACCTGTGAGAAGATCGTCCAGGCGCCTGCCCCGGTGAAGGCGGTCGCCCGCGGGAAGGCGACATTTGCAACGTTGGCGCATGTTGTCGTCTCGAAGTTCGACCATCATCTGCCGCTTTACCGGCAGTCCGAGATGATGGCCGCCCAAGGCCTGGACATCGACCGCTCGACGCTGGCGGGCTGGGTCGGTCAGGCAGCCGC
>NZ_LMKH01000008.1 GCF_001421415.1 Sphingomonas sp. Leaf208 | reverse complement strand
CAGGGGAAGAATTTCGCTTTTGGGAGAGCTTAACCTTCTTAACAGTTCATATTTAATAGAATCTTTAACGCAAATGAGCAGCGTCGAGTGAGATAAAAAGAACTGGATGGAATTGATCCTCCGGATCAACGCGCTTTTGCTCCGTGCCGGCTAACGCCGTCACAAGGCGGCCTATCGGCCGAATGCTTCCGAAAAAACCAATCGGATCTGACGGTGTGTGCCTGCATCGTTCCGTAGAAGGGCAGGGTTAGTGAGAGAGGCCATCACACAGGCTTCTGTGCCCCGATAGTCGCAATCGCGTCATGTATCAGGGCAGCACGGCTGATTTCAGGCTGATCACGTGTGTCGTAATGATCGTCCAGCACTCGCTTCGCAGCTGCCTTTTCCGCATCCGGTGCATCAGTAAGGGCCTGCCGGAATTGCGCCGCCTCAAGCGCCCACCGCTGACCGTGAAGGTAATCAAGGTTTGCATCGATGCCGCTGCGGAAAAGCTCAAGCTCCGTCATTTGCGCGGCTCTCCGGCGATCGGGATAGGCATCACCCAGCTCGCGAACGGCGATAAACCGGCGGGCATGAGAGGCGCGGCCCTCCCGATCAACGCACCGCGCACGCGATCCGGCCTCGACGGCACCGACGATATCGTCGCGCCAGGTGTCGCCTACCATCAGCAGTTCACTGGCTTCGCATTCCAGGCGGGCCGTCAGGCTGCCGTAGAACGCCCTGTCAGGCTTAATGACACCTGCATCGAAGGAGAAGTGCCAGATGTCCACCAGATCGCCCAGAAGGGCCCTCAGCGAGGTCGCATAGGGCAGGGCAAGGTTCGAGGCGACGGCGACCTTCACACCCTGCTCGCGAACCCGGCGTAGCGCATCCAGCGCGTCGGGGTAGAGCACGATCGTCGCCAGTTCCTCGTCCAGCATCGCCAGCTCGGCGTCCGGGTGCGGCAACCCCAGCGCAGCGGCATAGTCGGCAAGGCCGATCGGCTGGACCATCGGCGAGGGCAGGGCCTCCGCCCGGTCACGGGCCTGCCGGATCAACCGCTCGAATGGATGCCGCTTGCGGCCGATATAGACCAGCGTGCCGAATGCATCGAATGCGACCGCGCGAGTGATCGGCGGTGGAGCATAGAGACGATCGGCAGCGGCGAGCAGGCGGGCGTATTGATCGTCGCTGACGCTGCCGGCGCGGATCATGGCATCGGCGGTCACCGCCGCGTCCGGGTCGGTCGGTTCGCGGAAGATAATGACCGCCTCGTCTCCCCGATAGCGGCCGGCGAGGTCAGCCAGGAGGGTAGCGTAGGTGGCTTGCTCGGCGAGTGTGCGGAAACTCGGAAGGGGATCGCTCATGGCAGGATCGTCCTGGCTCGATGGAGTGATGATCGTCGAAACGCCCGCCTCTGTCGCAGCGGCTTGTCCGAAGCGTCTCCTTCTGCGACCATAGACCCGCGGTTCGGTCAATCCCGGCCGTGGGGCGTCGTAACCCCGATGATCACAAGTCCGGTCGAGAGCTTCTCGGCCGGGTGGCTGTCACGCATGTCCAAGGCTTGCCCAAAGGTGGCAGCGCCTTGTGCTTGTGCAGGGTTACGAACGCCCGGCTTTTCAGCCGGGTTATGCCTCCATTCCAAGCGAGGAGGCATCGCGGTGGACGATCTAAAACAGAAAATGCGGGAATTGCTGGGCGGGCTGGGTGAATGCCGGCAGCCTGGATCGGCTCCGGGCGAGCTTGAGAATCTGCTGTGTCTGCGCATGACAGAGATCACTCTGAACAGGCCAATCGGCATGAGCTGTTCCAAGGATGTTTATGCCGAATGGATGGCCGAGGAGGCTGAGCAGTTTGTCTCATTGGCGAGAACGTTGATGCTGGAAATGCGTGACGGGTTTTCGGGCCATCAGCGATTGCTATTCGGGGGAATCATTTACGACCTGAACCAGAATCTGGAGAGGTTTATCAACGATACCCTTTTGATAATGGGGGACAGGCAGGAGATAGGCCGGCGTCTCGAAGCCAGCTAGAGTGATCACGCATGGCTGCCGTAGGCCGGATCGATATCCTGCGTCCGATGTGCGTCCCTTTTGCGTCCCTGCTGCCTCCTTGGTGCATCCTTTTTGCGTTCTTTCTGCATCCCTTTTGCGTCCGTGCCCCTAATTTGCACCCTTCCTGCACCCTATCCGCACCCTATCCGCACCCTGATTGCCCCCTATTTGCACCCCAAAGCTTTCTAGAGAGAGTTCCTAGCGCAAGAATGCATCATAATTGCATCATATCTGCGTAATAATTGCATCATCTGTGCATTACATTTGCATCATCTGGCGGGCTTGCCTGCTGAGCTGCGCTCATCAGGGTAGTTTGGACCCCCTTAAGCTCGGCCAGCCCGTTTCCGATCTGTCAGCGCTTCATTTTCGACCCTTAAATCCGTGATTTTAGGTCGTACACCATACGCACCTTCCGGTGCCGGTAAGTTATTGAAATAAATCAGAAAGACCATCAGCGCGCCGAGTAAAATGTGCCGTAAACGTGCCGCTCAGTGAAATAAGTGGTGATTTATCAGTCGTTTGCTGTAGTCTATCTGGACACACAGCGTGCCAGGGGTCGTATGAAGCTTGAGAACTGGGTGCGGGTCCGGCTGAACGAGAGCCAGATGCTGGTTTATGCCGCCGAGGCCGAAGCGCGCGGCATCCCGATCAGCACCTATCTGCGTGACCGGCTGGCGAGTGCGGACCTCATGCGCGAGGAGCTTGCGAGTATCCGAGCCGCAATGATCGATATTGGCGAGACGCTGGACGAACTGCGCGATCAGGTAGAAAAACAACCCATTGCATCCATCAAGGAGAACCAGGTCACCGGCGAGCCCAGCGCCGTGCAGATCGAAACGCTGCTACTGTTGCGCGCTATGACAGGAATTCAGACGCTACAGATGGTTACGGCCGAGATTGAGCGACAGGGACTGAAACCCTTCCGAATACCGGGACCGCCTACTAGGAGCCGTTGAGCTGAAAAGGTCGTAGCACAACAGTGGCTAGCCATACGGCCGAGCGAGAAAGTCATAGGCTCTAGGCAATCAGTGGGCCGCTCGACGTGAGATAAAGGCGGCAACAGGTTCCCACGATAAGACTGCCGTCAAAAGCACGATTACAGTGGTCCAGATCCGGTCGTTGGTGATGGCATAAGCAGCAAGTCCATACATGGCCGCGCAGTAGAGAACGCCGATTGCAGTTGTCGTGCGCGGCAGCCCACTCGCTAGCGGTCGTGGGGGCGAGATCGATGGGCGTCGGCTTTCAGAAGCGTAAGGGTAATCTGGGAAGCCGATCGGATCGCTGGTGTCACAACCGAACCGGTTGTGGGCTCAGGACGCGGCAGGAAGTCGCTCCAGTTAAGGCTGATACGGTTTCATCGGCCTGCCGTCTTTGGAGCCAGACAGGTTACCGCCGCCAGCAGGCCGCGTAACTTAGGTTTCTGCGCAATCTGCCGCGCGATCCGATTGCCGAAGCAGCCGTCGAGTGTCAGCCCATAACCGCCCGAACGGAAGCGAAGGTGGCCCGACATATCCGCAAGCTTCTCAAAGATCGGCCTAAAGCCGTTGCCGTGGCCGGAGTTGCGCGCAAAGCGTGAGACTCCGGCCTCGACCATGGCGAGCAAGGCCGCCCCATCGTCGCTCAGGCTGGCATGGTCCGGGTTGCGGGTCAGACTGGGGAGAGCGCCGATGCCAGTGTCTGCCACCACGAATTCGAAGCGCCCGGCCTCGGCGGAAAACATCGCCACGCCGCTTCCGATCGCCTCGGAATGATCGATCACGTTGCCGATGAGTTCGCCCATCGCCGCGACAAGAAGTGCTGGCTTCGCAAAGCCGGCAGCCAGCGCCGCTTTATGGGCATCGATCTTGAAGCTGTTGAGCACCGCTTCACCCACCATCCCTGATCCAAGGATCAGGCCGCGCTGGCCATCGGGGGCCAGCCATTGCTGCTGCGCGCTCGCCAGTGCGGACAGGATCGGCGCAAGCGAGCCGCGTTCAAGCCAATCCTGCCCATGCAGATCACCGATCGAAATCCCGGACTCCAAGTGTGCAAGCTCAACGGCCGGCCCCAGCGTCTCCGCCCGGAAAACGGCTCCGCCGAGCTGCGGCACCCCGCCACGCTGTCGTGCGCGGCCGAGACCGTCGACAACGCGATAGTCGAAGCTCGGAGCCAGGAGGTCAGGCTGCAAGCTTGAACTTCGGCAACAGAGTGTCGAACCAGTGGCGCGAGACACGAATATTATCGGCGAGCAAAGCATCCAGCTTTTCGTCGGCGGTGGTCATTCGCTTCATCCAGCGACGCTGTCCCTCATTGTCGACCCAAGCGACCTCACGATGCTGCGCCTTCTCGAAGGGCGACGTATCGATGAAGATGATGTCGTAATAGTCCGCCAGCAATCTGACCACCGGGAGCCCGCCCCTTAGGACAAGGCCAAGCCGCCGGCCCACATTCTGAGCGAGCTCGATCAACCAGGCGGCGTGCTGCATCATACGGTTAGGAGTCTTGCCGCAAGTCGTGAACTCGTAAGCGATGTGCGTGACCTCGGGATGCGCGACGATATATTCCGTCCAGCGCGCGAAATCGCATTCGGTCCGGCCGTTCACATGGAGCGCTGCCGGCTGCCCTTCGGACACGATCTCGTGATAGCAGATCGCGATCCGCCGCATGGCATGGAGGTCGTCCCAGCGTGGGCGATCGACCATCAGACTGAAGTTGGGAACCGTAATCATTGACACCCCTAGGCGTCGAAAGTTCGCAACGGCCTTGAGGCGACCGCGCCGCTCAAGGCGCCACCAGCCTTCGACTTCCTTGTCCTGCGCCACGCCGGAGAGGAGGATGTCCGCAGCCGGATCAATTTTGAAGGTTTGGGCGACGCTTTCTCGTGTGCCGAACCGGCAGTCGGCATAACGGTTGAAGAAACGATACAGTGGTATAGCAACGGCGCTCGCCGGCACCGGCGCAGCAAGCGCACTGCCATGGAAGAGCATGGGGATGTGGGGGGGCAGATCCGGGCGTGTGAGCGGTGCAGCCAGAGGCGTTTCAAGAGCAAGCCCGCGCACTTCCCGAATGCGATCGGCGAACGTCAACGCATGAGGACATACGGCAGGACAGGCATCGGGCTTGCCGCAGCAATGGTCTAAGCAGTTGAAACCGGACCCAATAACGGTCTGTCCGCCACAGGTTGCTTGGTCGGGACAACCAACGCACCCCAACGACATAGCGGCGCCAGGCTTACTCCAGTAACTCGTGAACGCTCGCTCCTGTCGGGACATTTCCATTGAACCTCTAGCTAAACGAAACCTCGAAAACGCCACTGATTGGATCGGCTGCAACAATGTCGACGCGGGCGATGTTGCACCCTTGTGCAACCGACTGGACAAGAGCCTGGCTGGGGCTGCAAATCTCGAGCACGGCCGAAACGCCACGGCGTCCGATCAACTTGCCGGCTTCCATCCGCACCGCGATCGTGTCACCGATCGCAAGATTCGCATCGCCAAGCGCTTCGGCTTCGTAGCGACTGGCGACATGGTCCGGCGTCTTGCTGAAGAGGTCGGGCGTATTGGCTTCGACCGCCGCCTTGTCCCAGCACTTCTCAAAAGTCTTTCTCGTCTTTTCCTTGAAATCAGCGCCCATTCTCACTCTCCGCAAATATCGGTCTGTAAGTCTTGGTACGTCCACGCGACTGCTCACATAACAAACCCATGTTCGACAACGAAGCCAAGCGGTTATTCCAAGCCGTTGCCTTGACTTGGCTATTCTCGATTTCCATCAATCGAGCAGCTGTCGTTTCACCCTCGCGATTGACGAGATCGAATGTTAGCTGCTGCATGGGATCGAGTTTTCCGACATACCGGCAGCGCAGCATTGTCCCGTCATCACCGACGACACAGACCATGAGTACATCGCCGCGCGAGTGGACAATTTCGACAAGCTCATCGATCACGTCAGCATTGGCATTGGCAACCGCCGGGTAGAAGTTAGATTTGCGGCCGCGCACAAATGTGCGGAACGCAAGGACCGATTCCCGAAGATAGCTAGCGGTCGCGACTTCAATTCGACCAAAATCGAGAAACAGAGGCTCGGGCATTGCCGGCTCCTCGCCGAGCGCCTCAATCAGCCGTACATAAAGCTGCCGCCCGCTCGGCGCCCCCGAGAGGATTGCTACACCTGCAAATTCGGCAATATCAAAAATCATAGCCCGCTATCTCACTTGTTACACATGAGATATGTGACAAATATGATTTGGTCAAGCCCGGCTAGCTGGTCTTGGTCATGGATAGGGCTCGCTACGACGGCGCATAACGCACAGGGACTGTCTCGAAGTGACGCGAGAATAAGTAAGGGGGTTTCATGAGGGTTTTTGATGCACTTGCGACCGTTGCAGGTCGTATTTCCACCGGTGTGGCGATGGCCGTCGCCATTCTGGTAGGCCTTTGGCCGGACCATCCACGCGACATCGATCCAGTCCGGCTTGGCGCTGTCATCACGACCATCGTAGCATGGCTGGCAGCCGAGATCGTTAGCGGGCGGAAACCCAGCGAGCATGATCTGTCGCTGTTTGTACGCATTGTCGAGCTGATGCCCGAGGGCACCATCGATTTTCTACGCAATCATGATTTCGATAATTCCTTCGCTGGAAATCAGCAAAAGGGCCTGTTCGAGCTGGCCAATTGGGAAGGAAGCCGTCGCCAATTTCTGGACAGCGCACTTCAACAAAAATGGGCGCTGCTGCTGTCAGATATCAAGGCGTTTGTCGGCGCACTGGCTGCCGGAACCGGGCCAATTGGCGCAGGCCCGCTTTTTTCTGCGCATCCCGATCATACTAATAAAATGAACCCTCCCGACTGGCTGGCAGAGTGCATCAAAAAGCTGAACGAGAAAGCTTCTAAGCTCAGCAAAACCGCCGATGCTTTCGAGCATTATGCACGCAATCGCCTACGGTTGTGATTGTAAAAGGGATAAGTGCATCGAACAGTGATCAGGCGTGTTCACTTTTCGTTCCCTCTCGCAGTATAATAGGCGTGAAGGAAAGGGCCGAGCCCTTGGCGCTTCTGTACCTAGCGCAATCGATGATGTCGCAGATCTGAATAAGGAAAGGGGAAAGCCTCTTGCGAAGCTTTCCCCGAGCACCTTGCGGTGTAATTCCAAAAGGCGGTTAAGCCGAAGCAGCCGAAGCTGTGAAGCACATATAAGCCTGTAGATGTTAAAATTCAATCTCCTTGGGGCCACTAACCTCCTGAAACTACCAGATTATTCACGTAGTTAAGGTTCTGTCGCATGATCGATTGTTCTTAATATCCTTGAGTCGTTCTATTGTAACTTTAGTTACCTTGAATTCCTTGATTTCCTTGATACCATTGAATCCCTTGATGGGGACAAAAAGGCGTGCTACAGCACAGTTGTGGAACGATCGCGAGATGTGCCTTTGGACGGTTCGGCGTCCCCTCGATCCGAATCGCCCAGTCCCGATCGCGTTCGGGGAAAAGGGCGAGGTGGCAATTTCCTTGCGATCGATCGCACCACCTGGGGTCGCCTTTGGGAAGTGGAAACCGGTAACAGGCTGAACCTAGTCACGGCGTTTATCGTGATCCTAGCGGGTACAGGTAGCGATCATCAACTCAGCAAATGGTCGGCCAAGGCGTGCGAACAGCACACCGGCATGGGAAAGCCTAGGGCAAAGGTCGCTATCGTAGAGCTGATCGAGCATGGCTTTGTCGCGCATTCCGAACGATCGACGAAGCTCTATCCGCAATACCGCCTGCCGCCGATCCCATTGGATAGCGATCCCATCTTCCTGCCCGTTGCCATGATAACAGGGATCGAGGCCGAAGCCTCAATGCTCCGGCGTGTTCGGGAAACCGGGGATCCGCTCCTGCTGCGGATGCTGGTCGACCTCTATGGTCTAGTCCAGCTCGATGCGACTTTCGGTGTGCCGATCACCGCGCTCAGCGAAACACCGCCCACAGACTACCCATCTCGCAAAGTGTTCGAGCTTGGGGTCCATTCCGTCTGGGCTATGCGCCTCGGCGGCTCCAAAACGGCAAAGGGCGCGTGGGCGAGCTACCATCGCACTGAAAGCCGCAGCAACGACAAGGCATGGGAAGATTTTTGGCCGCGGGTCGCGATGCTCGAGAAAATCGGTGCTATCTGGTATGAGGCGTGGATTTTCGATAGCGACGAACCCGATGCCGAACCGCTGTTCCCGGTGGATTTCGCCGCGCTTTATCATCAGGGCGAGGGCGACGACGTCACCCAACTCACACGCACCATGCTCGATGCAGCCGCCAACCTTTCGGAGGAACGCAGCGACCTGCTCGGCCGCTATGGTCTCGACATGCTGGTGACGCTTGCGCAGCACCGGCGCGCGCCAGGCATCCGGGGCGTAGCACGGATGCGGATCGAAGCGGACACGCCGGGACGTCGGTTGTCCTACTATAAACGTCGCACGCAGATCGAGATTTATGAGGCGGGCTACACCCAGATCGCGCTTGATGCGCTACGGGGGGAATATAATCGGCCGATGAACACGGCCGCACCACAATGAGCCAATCAACCGCCGGGAAGAAGCAGCATTTCCATGTCGAATGACGATAATTCAGAAGCGCAGCAGAACATGGAGGTGCCTTTCCCAACCGAAGCCGAGCTGTTCGCGGCCGGCTATGCCCCGATCCTGACCGACGAGGATTTGCTTGCGAGAGGCTTTGTGCTGATCAATTTCAAAAATATGCCAGCGGTCGAAGATATGACCACAGAACTGGGTCATCCGTTCCCGCAGCATAACGAGATCATCAAAGCTGGATATATTCCGATCAGCCGCCGCGAGCGGCGGATCCAGAGTCGCCCGCGTGTTGGCCAGATGTACTGGGTCGATTTTCCACACGACGCTTATGTGCCCGAGTTCGTCAACGAGCATCCCGGCATCGTCATCCGCGCTTCCAACTCGCTGAGCGACACCTGCATCATCCTGCCCGTTACCAGCGCTCAACAGAAGGCGGGCACGCACTTTCACCAGCTTTCCAAGAATCCTAACCCTCGTGGCCATGCGGAAGGCCGGATAGCCTATGTTGTTTGTGACCATCTCTATACGGTCCACGTCAACCGCCTGCGACCATTACTGTCGCTGAGATATGTCCCCGTATACCCGAAGGTCGAACCGCACGACATGACGGCGATCTTCGCCATCGTCGAAAAGGTTCTCGCTCTTGCGTCGGCGTCGTCACACGCCGCGGCCGCTGCGGCAGTAGCGCCACCTGCCGCTCCCGCTAAGCCGTTAGGGCCGAACACCCTGACACTGAAGGGGACGTAAGGGCTTGTGTCGGGCTGGGCGGAACGAGCAGCTGCTACCCTGCTACCACTCAGTCGGGCGATCACGCTCGGCGCTGCGTTGCGCGAATGGGCCTATACGGGCCGCTTCTTCGATCTGGAGGCACGGGACGGAACCTGCGAGCTATGTGGCCAGCAGGATCTTCGCTATCATTTCGAGATCGAAAATCCGGGCACGACGTCGATCCTTCTGGTTGGCTCCGAATGCATCAAACGTTTCGAGATCACCGGCGTCGATGAGCAAGGCCAGCACCTTGATGCAGACGGAACGGGCAAGCTGGTCGATTTGCACCGTCGCGGCCTGGTCGAGGATGCCCGCAAGCAGCGTGTGATGACGGCGCTGCTGAAGCTCGGTCAGAAGGTGCCCAATTTTGACGCATGGAATTTCATCGATTTCGTCGACGACAAGGGCGCGTTCACCCCCAGCCAGGTCGCGATGATTTTTTGGCGGATGGGATCCGCTGGCGTGGAATATCGGCCGACAGACTGGAAGGTGCGGATGCGCAGGGATAGCGACCTGCGACAGCTTCGCACCATGAAGCCCGCAGCGTTCAAGCGGGTCGTGGCCGCCCTTACGCCAGCTCAGCAAAGCCGTGTGGCGGAAATCGAGGCGAATTTCGCAGAAAATGGACAAAGCTGGCGATAGCATCAGCGGCCGGCTTGGTCGGGTCATCTCGGGCGCGATATGGGTGACAGCGTACTCGACATCGGCTGCATCGCCGACGCGGGCTGGTTTGTATGAGGTGCGACAGGTTCGAGCTGCATACGGTCGACAAGGCCGCGATCCGCTTCTTGTTCGAGCTGATAGCCCAGCTTCAGGGGATAGGCACAGTTCCGATGCTCGACATTCGGGCATATGTAGACATGATTTGACGCGAAAATTGGGGAGTTGATGTGGGAACATTATATGCCATCGGAGTGTCTTCAGGCGACATCGGCGCGGCAATCGCGGAAGCGGTCATTCATGACGTGCGGGTGAATGGCTTAGGAATCCAAGGGTTTCCTCAAATAACCGTAGCACATCCTACCAAGGACACGTTCGCAATCAGCCTCAAGTTTGATACCCATACCAGCGATTTTACGATCACTGCCGACGAGGCCAAGGGCGCTGTCAAAGCGATGAAGACCAAAAAGGGTCATGACGAAGTTATATTCCGCCGCGTGCAAGATGCGGCAGTTGAAATTGAAGCTGCGTGTGGTCGCAGCTTCGATGCCAGCATTCGGAGAAGCGTATCGTTACCTAGTACGAAGTGATGGTACGCAATACGCCTCACCGCATGTAAGCGTATAATTATCGGATACTATCGAGCATGCTGATTGGCGTGGGCATAATCCAGTCGGCTCCCAACGCAGGGTATGGCCCGTAAAACAGATCGCCAAGAGCGCGCCGATAATGTGCGTTCATCCAGCGCCTGCGCCGATGCTCTGGCCCATCGTGGAGCATGTGGCATCGCTGGCAGAGCGCCGCGAGCTGGTGCAGCGCACTGTTGCTGGGATCATGATTGAGGTGTGCGCAGGCCAATACAACCGGCGTCCAAGCCCCCTGCAACAGAATGTTCTCCGTCGGCCGTCGCACGCGTCGACCTTGACCGTCGCGCCAGTAACGCCGGTTCCGGTCCCACCATCGCCCATCCCGCAGATGGAATACCTTCTGCTGATGAGGGCGCCCGCAATGCTCGCAGCACCCCCCTGCCCGCACGAAGCGCACATGGTGAGAAAGTTGCGGCCAATCGATTGGGTACAGGAACACGTGTTCGGGTCGGATCGGCATCAGGCCTCCCCTTCCAAAGCATGAGGTTGCGGACAGCATCGCATCACGGTGCCAATGCCACTGCGGTCAGCGCCCGATAGAGGGTGGCATGGTGGCATTTGAGCAGTTTGGCGGCTTCGCGCACTGATGTGCCTTCGCCCACCAACCGTTCGCCGAGCGCGATTTGGTCGGAAGTGAGTTTGGGTGGGCGACCGAAGCGGACACCCCTTGCCTTTGCCGCCTCTCGCCCGCTGCTAGTGCGCTGGTGGATCAGCTCGCGCTCGAACTCGGCGATGCCGGCGAACACCGTTAGCACCATGCGACCGGCTGGCGAGGTCGTATCCGCCCAGGGCTCGGCTAACGAACGCAAGCCGGCACCAGCCTCCTTCAGCTTCTCGGCAATGTCGAGAAGGTCACGGGTGGAGCGTGCTAGCCGGTCGAGCCGCGTTACCACCACCGTGTCATCTTGGCGCAGCTGCTCGATCATTTTAGCCAGCTCGGGCCGGTCGCGCTTCGCGCCTGAGATTTTCTCCTCGAACGTCCGCTTGCATCCCGTGTCCTTCAACGCCGCGCGTTGCAGCCGAAGATCTTGGTCATCAGTGGACACACGGGCGTAACCGATCAGCATGTCGCATAACTGTATTGAAATTGATATGTTATGCAACCGACTTTTGCGACATCAGTTGCAAGAGGGTAAGTGCATTAGCAGCTCTGTCGCGAAACTTAGGACATGCGCGACATCCTTGCCGGATGCGAAATTAGAAATTGAGCATAGTTCCGTCGCCAAAACCGGTCAGCTAAGGATTCCCGTTTTCCCGTGTCGTTTAGACCATTTCGAGAAAATCGATTTGGGAACAGATTTCGAGAAAACCGCACCCAGCACAGTGCTTTTCAGGGCGTTTAGCTGGGGATTCCCACTCGACCTTCCTTTACGGGAACGCCAATCAGGCTCTGGTTAGCTCAGTTTTGCGCGTGATAGTCCAATGCTCCAGTCGTTTGTAGACGATCACCTTGTCGCCGAGCAGATCTCCATGCCGGCGACAGAAAAGGTCGAGCTGATCGTGATCGCCGACCAGTTCGACACAGATCGTCAGATGCGGATCGGCAATTTCCGAGCCGTTCTCCCGGATCGATTCGTGATTGCTGAAGCCGTAATGGGTATTTTGCGCGACGGCGTTGATGATGCAGTCCGCCTTCGCGGTGCGAATCAGCTCACGATAGAGCGGCTTTGCCCCCCAGAAGCGACGCGGGCCGATCTTGTCGGACGGTTTTAGATAGATGCGCAGCATCCCGACTTCGCGGTGATGGACAGTGAAACGGTTGGGCATGACGGGCTTTCGACAGGAAACAGGATCAGGCGCGCGTGCGCCGGCGAGAAGCGCGGTGCGTGCGGGCATCGCGCAGGGTCGCGTCGGGTGTGAGGTGTGCGGCAGGTACCTTTGGTACAGCGACGCGCTGCGACAGGTAGATGCCGTTGTGGCCTGAGCAGAGGTAGGCGACGAAGCACGCGACTGCGATCGGCACGGCATAGGTCGCGCCAAACAATTCGATCCCCATGAAGGTGCAGGCAAGCGGCGTGTTGGCTGCACCCGCGAACAGCGCGACGAAGCCGATCGCCGCGAACACCCCCGTCGGCACTCCAAATACGGGCGCGAGCGCATTGCCGAGCGCCGCGCCGATGAAGAACAGCGGGGTCACCTCCCCGCCTTTGAAGCCGGCACTTAGGGTGACGACGGTGAAAAGCAGCTTCAGCGCCCAGCTCCACGGGTACGTATTGGAGCCGAAGAAGCTGGCAATGGTCAGGCCACCCGGCGTTGCCGCCAGCGTGCCTAGGCCGAGATAATCTTGCGTGCCAAATAGCCAGACCAGCGCGATCACGGCCAAACCACCGATAACGGGTCGTAGTGGGCCATAGGGTATCACGCGCTTCAGCCATCCGCCGAGCGCATGGTTGGCCTCTGCAAAGGCCAGCCCGACCAATCCGAATACGACGCCCGCGAGGCTGGCTTTTGAGACGAGCGACGCGTCGACCGGCACCATCGCATCGACATGGTAGGCGCCGTGATGAATGCCCCAGGAAAGACAGGTCCAGTCACCCACCAGTGCCGCGACCAAGCATGGTACTAGCGCACGATACTCGACCCGGCCGATCGCCAGGACCTCCAGCGCGAAGACCGCGCCCGCGATCGGCGTCCCGAAGACCGCGCCAAAGCCCGCCGCGATTCCGGTCATCAGCAGGATGCGTGTCGCTTCCGCATCCAGCTTGAGTGCGCGGCCGAAGCCGCTGGAAAGGCTGCCGCCCAATTGCACGGCGGTGCCTTCACGCCCCGCCGATCCCCCGAACAGGTGCGTCACGACCGTGCCGAAGAAGATGAGCGGGGCCATGCGCAGCGGCACACCGCCCCCCGGTTCATGGATTTGCTCGACGATGAGGTTGTTACCGCCTTCGACCGAGCGCCCTGTCAGATGGTAGAGCAGTCCGACCATGAACCCGCCGATCGGCAGCAGGTAGAGCAGCCAGGGAAAGGCAAAGCGAAGCCGGGTCACGGCATCGAGGCTCCACAAGAAGGCCGCGCAGAGCGTTCCCACCGTTGCGGCCATCGGGACCAGGATCAAAGCCCACCGCAGCACCGACATGGCATGGGTGCGGCGATCGCGAATGAACGCTGCCATGTTGAACTGGTCGTAGAGATTGCGAAATGTCGCGCGCACGATTCCTCCTTGCTGCCTTGCGGCGCTTGGTAGGAATCATCGGCCCTTGCGAGGGCGGTTCGGCCGAATGGCCCGGCGGAAATCCATCGCCGTGCCCGAGCATATGATGTCCGACGGCGACCTGGTCAACCAACCGCAGGGTTGCGAAGGGACCATATGTCTTGGTGAAGATCGATAAAATGACTGCACCCATGGAATAAACCCCGACGGGCGTCGTCTACGCTTTCGAGACTGATGCGCCGGAGGCTTATGCGTAGACGAAATTGGATGCTGGGTCTGACTGCTTCGGCCATGCTCACCGGCGCAGTCGCGGCCGCCCCCGCCGATGGCTACGCCAGCATGGTATCTGCCGCGATGGACCGGATGATGGCGGGCATGATGGTCAAGCCGTCCGGCGACGTCGACCGCGACTTCGTCGCAATGATGCTTCCGCATCACCAGGGCGCCATTGATATGGCGGTGGCAGAGCTGCGCTACGGCCATAACGAGCAGCTCAAGCGCATTGCGCAGGAGATCATCATCGATCAGCAGCAGGAGATCGCCGCCATGAAGTTGGCGATCGGTCAGCCGCTACCCCCTTCGACGCCAGCCCCGACGCAGGGCGGCGACCACCACAGCCATATGGAGCACTGACATGATCCCGACCTTCCTGCGCTCGGCCGCCTTGCTGATGAGCGCCGCACCGGGCATTGCCATGGCCCAGCAGGCGCCGTGGAACGCCAAGGACGTGCCTGTCAGCCACCGCGACCGCGTCTATGCATCCGAACAATTCTCCAACACGGTGTCGGTGACGGACCCGGCCGACAACAGGTTGCTCGGCGTCATCAAGCTCGGCGATCCGCAGCCGATGAATTTTTCCCCGCTCTACAAGGGGCAGGTGCTGGTTCACGGCCTCGGCTTCTCGCCGGACGGGAAAACACTGGCGGTCGTGTCGATCGGATCCAACGCCGTGTCGTGGATCGACACCGCCACCAACACCGTCAAGCACACGACCTATGTCGGGCGCAGCCCGCATGAGGCGTTCTTCACGCCGGACGGCAAGGAGGTGTGGGTTACGGTACGCGGCGAGGATTACATCGCCGTGCTCGACCCCACGACGTACAAGGAGACCGGTCGCATCAAGACGCCCGGTGGTCCGGGCATGACGATCTTCTCTCCCGATGGCCGATACGGCTATGTCTGTTCCTCGTTCAATCCGGTGCTGGCCGTGTTCGATGTCTCGACCCACGCGCAGGTCGGACAGGTGGCGCAGCCGAGTCCGTTCTGTCCCAACATCGCCGCGACGCCGGACGGCAAGCAGGTGTGGTTCACGCTGAAGGACATCGGCAAGACGGTCGCATTCGATGCCAGGCCGCCTTTCGCGATCCTCAAGGTGCTGGATACCGGACCGATCACCAATCACGTCAACTTCGCCCGCACGGTCAGGGGACAGTTCGCCTATGTCACGGTGGGCGGGGAAAACGCGGTGAAGGTGTTCCGCACGTCCGACTTCGCGCTTGTCGCTACCATCCCGGTCGGCAAGATGCCGCACGGCGTCTGGCCATCGGGCGACGGCCGGCGCATCTATGTCGGGCTGGAGAATGCCGATGAACTTGCCGCGATCGACACCGCCGGCAACAAGGTCGTTGCCACCGTGCCGGTCGGACAGGCACCGCAGGCGATCGCCTATGTGCCGAACGCTATTCCGACAGGCCCCGGCACCGACAATCTCCAACCGCTCGGTACGGCAGGCAAGGCGGTGCATCTGAACATGGGGCCAGTTGGAGGCAATGGTGCGGCAAGCAGCATTACCCTCTTCGACCAGGGCATCATTCAGGTCGTGCAGAGTGCCGTTACCGGTTTGCAGCCCAAGAAGCCTTATATGCTCGTGCTCACCGCCAACGCGGACGGCAGCGGTGCGGTAGAGCCGCTTGCGAACTTCATGAGCAATCCGGCAGGTGCGGCGATCGTCAACGCATCGGGTCCGATCCGGCAGATCGTTCAGGGCAGTGCAGCGGCCCCCCGGCGCTTTCTGGCGGTCGCCGAGGTAGTGAATGGCGCACCGGGCCGCATCGTGCAGGTGCAGCGCGACTGAGATGGACCCGCTTGCCGCCGCGATCGAGCCCCTGGTCCCCGGTCTGCGCCGTTATGCCCGGTCGTGGTTGCGCGATCGGGCGATGGCGGATGACGTGGTGCAGGATTGCCTTGAGCGCGCGGTCGGGCGCTGGCGGCAACGACGCGGGACGGAGGTTCGCCCCTGGATCTATGCGATCCTGCACAATCTGTTGGTCGACCATCAGCGGCAGCATAGCCGGCGAGGTACGGCGGTTCCGCTCCACCTCGTGGACGACGCTGCGCTCGGCCACCCGGCCGATCAGGACGCAGGCCTGCACCACCGAGACCTGTTGCGCGCACTTGATGCGTTGCCCGAGGAGCAGCGGACGGTGCTGCTCCTCATTTCCGTCGAAGGTCTGTCATATGGGGAAGTCGCTGCCGTCGTCGGCGTGCCGCTGGGAACGGTGATGTCGCGCATATCGCGGGGGCGCGACCGTCTGGCGACGCTCCTCCAGGAGGATGAACGGCCACGATTAAGGAGTATTCGATGACCAGCCCGATCGGAGAAGACGATCTGGCCGCGTGGATCGATGGCAGGCTGTCGCCCGAGCGGCAGCGTCTGGTCGACGCTTACCTTGAAGGCCAGCCGGACGTGCATGCCCGTTTGCGGGAGCAGGCGGAGCAGGCGCGAGCCCTTGCGTCCCTGTTCGCTCCCATCGCGGAGGAACCGATCCCGGCGACGATGCGCGTCGCAGCCATCAGGGGACGGCAACGCCAACCGCCTTGGCAACTCGCCATCGCCGCGTCGCTTCTGCTGGCGGTCGGATTTGGCGGTGGTTGGTCGAGCGCGCGGTGGAGCGGCGAACCCCACGCGGGCATCGCGGCGCTGGCCAATGAGGCGAGCGACAATTTCCGTGTCTATGCCGCCGACCGGATCCGACCGGCGGAAATCGGCCCCGACCAGCGCGCCATGCTGATCCGGTGGACCTCCAGCCGATTGGGTGAGCGCGTGACCATCCCGGACCTTAGCACAGCGGGTTACCGCTATGGCGGGGGGCGATTGGTCGCGACGCCCCACGGCCCTGCGGCGCTGCTCCTCTATGATGGACCGCAAGCGTCGAAGCTCGCGGTGCTGACGAGGCCCATGCAAATCGACAAGAGCGCAAGCATGACCAGCACGTCCAGCGGGACCATGGGCCGGGTCACATGGGCGGTCGACGGGATCGGCTATAGTGTGGTGGGGGAGCGCCCCGCTGCCGAGCTGCATCCGATCGCCAACGAGGTCCGGCGCCAGGCCGATGCGGCGCTTGTGTCCTGATAGCGCGTGGCCGGTTCTCAGCGCGACAGGCACTGGGCGGACCAGCGGGATCACGGCTTGCGCTCGGCATCCTTCCGGTCGGCCTCTGCCGGAGTCAGCCTGGCCCGCTCGCGAATGCGACGTTCGAGCGGAGCGCCGACGAACAGTACGAGCATCGCAAGGCTCAACCCGCCGATGATGAGCGGCCACACCGCCAACCCTGCTGCCGCGCCGATCGTGGCTGTCACCCAGATGCACGCGGCGGTCGCCAGTCCATGCACTTCCTGACCTTGGCCGACCCGCAGCACCGCACCGGCACCGATGAAACCGACGCCAGACAAAATGCCCTGCATCGCCCGCCCTGCGGCATCGGCGTTCACATTCGGCAAGCCACTGTGCACGATCGCCTGCACGGCGATGCAGCTCGCCAGACCGACGAGGCTCAGCGTCCGCAAGCCCATGATCTGCCGGTTCTCGCGCGAGCGTTCCCAGCCGAGCACCATCCCAGCCGCGGTCGCCACCACCAGCCGCCCGATCGCGTCGATCCAAAAGCCGAGGTCCGATGCCGCTGATGCTTCGATCATTCGACCAGCACGTGCACATGATGCCAGGCGGTGCACAGATAGCCGGCGAAGTTCCACATCGTATCCGGCCGCTCGGGCTGACCCTGTCCAGTCTCGTCGAAGGCGCGCACGACAAGGTGCTGGCGCCCCTTGACGAGCGTGGCGTCGAGGGTCCAGCGCCGCCAACCCCAGTGCGCCTCCGGATCATCGGTGAACGTCGCCTGTTGCCAGTCGCGACCACCGTTTATCGACACTTCGACCCGAGAGACGCGGCGATCATAGGCGATGGCATAGCCCTCGATCCGCACCTCCCCGGCCGGCAGGCTTTCGCCAGAGCCGGGCACGCAGATCGCGGCGTTGAGCGGCATGGCATTGATGGTCAGACCCTGGCTCCAGTCGACGGTGTCGCTCGTCACATCGGCAGGAAAGAGCTTGTAGTCGTGCGCCTGGATCGGTGCGTCGGATGGCGTGTCGCGCACCTCGATCCGTGTCAGCCATTTGGCGCTCCGCACCCCGGCATAGCCCGGCACCACCATGCGGAGCGGTGCGCCGTGTTCGGGCGTCAGCGGCTCGCCGTTCATCGCCCAGGCAATGAGGACGTCGGGTTGCCGCGCCTTGTCCATGGCGATCGAGACCCCGAACAATGCTTCCTCGCCTTCGACGTCCACCTCGTCCGCGCCGGTGAACGCCACAAACAGGTCGGACGCATCCGGCGCACCGACGGCATCCAGTAGGTCGGACAGTCGTACGCCGGTCCATTCCGCATTGCCGATCGCTCCCACGTCCCAGGGGTCGCCGGACGTTTTTGCGACCGGCTGGAGATCCGTGCGCCGGTTGCCGGCGCACTGGAGAACTGCCGTCACCGTCCGCGTGGCCAACGCGCTCTTCAATTCCTCCACCGAGAAGGAGCGTCTTTCCATGCTCATCCCGCTGACCTCGATCCGGTGATCGGCAGGCAGATCAGGCACCGCACCATGGCTGCGCACGTAGAACAGCGCCTGCGGCGTCAGGAACCGCTCGATCAGCGCGCCGGGCGTCGGCTCGGCGTTGTAGGGCTCGGATTTGCGCTCGATCATATCAGTCATGGACGAACCAACGCCGCAAGCGCGCGGATCGCTTCAAGTCTTCAAGACTATCGCAGACGAAGGATTACCGATCGTTCCGGTATCCAGATTGAAATAAACAGATCAAACGGTTGGTCGTATCGATCAGAGTGCGCGATATAAGCTGCATGACCTTGGAGCAGCTCAGAATCTTTGTCGGTGTCGCCGAGCGCGAACACGTCACCAAGGCAGCGGAGGCGCTGAACGTCACGCAGTCTGCTGCGTCCGGCGCGGTCGCGGCTCTGGAGGCGCGCTACGGGGTTCCTCTGTTTCACCGTGTCGGGCGTGGCATCCAGCTGACCGAAGCAGGCCGCGGCTTTCTGGAGGAAGCGCGCGCGGTGCTGGGGCGGGCAGCGCATGCCGAGACGATGCTGGCGGACTATGCCGGGCTTGCCCGTGGTTCGTTGCGGATCGTCGCAAGCCAGACGATCGCGAGCTACTGGTTGCCGGCAAAGCTCGCCGCCTTCCACGAACGCCACCCGCAGATCGCGGTCGAACTGGCGATCGACAACACCGAAGGTGCGGCAGCGCAGATCCTGAGCGGCGCGGCGGAGCTCGGTTTCGTCGAGGGCGAGGTGGACGAACCGGCGCTCGCCCTCTGGAATGTCGGGCGTGACCCGATGGTGCTGGTCGGCCGTGAGGACGCCGGGCGCGTCGACGAGGACTGGCTTCGCGCTGAACGCTGGATCGTCCGCGAGCAGGGTTCGGGCACGCGCTCGACCTTCGAGGACGTGCTGCGAACGCGCGGGTTTGATCCGGCCCAGCTGACGGTAGCGATGACGCTGCCGTCCAACGAGGCGGTGCGTACCGCGGTCGAGGCCGGTGCCGGCGTCGCCGTATTGTCGCGATTGGTCGTCGCTCGTGCGTTGAAGGCGGGCGATCTGGTCGAGCTGCCGCTGGGGCTGCCCGATCGCGCCTTCCACGCGCTGCGCCACAAGGAACGCTATCGCACCCGCGCGGCGGACGCGCTGACGGACCTTATCAAGGAGCAGGTCGCATGACTGCCAAAACACCTCCGGTCCTGACCGGCCTCAAGCCGCTCAGCCGGCTCGACCATCCGCGCGAGATGATCCGCCAGTTCACGCCCAACTGGTTCGCCGCGACCATGGGCACCGGCATCCTCGCTCTCGCGCTGCCGCAGGTGCCCGGCATCGGCCCCGCGCTCAAACCGATTGGCGAGGTGTTGTGGTTCTTCAACATCGCGCTCTTCATCCTGTTCGCCGGTCTCTATGGCGCGCGCTGGGCGATGTTCGGGCATGAGGCACGGCGCATCTTCGGCCACAACACCGTGTCGATGTTCATCGGGACCATTCCGATGGGCTTGGCGACGATCATCAACGGATGCCTCGCCTTCGGGATCGTGCGGTTCGGTAACGGCATCGTGCCGGTCGCACACGTCCTGTGGTGGATCGACGTCGCCATGTCGCTCGCCTGCGGCGTGTTGATCCCCTACCTGATGTTTACCCGCCACGAGCACAGCCTGGACGGCATGACCGCGGTATGGCTGCTGCCGGTCGTCGCAGCGGAAGTGGCGGGTGCCAGCGGCGGGCTGCTCGCGCCGCATCTGGTCGATCCCCACGCGCAGATCGTGACGCTCGCGACCTCGTATGTGCTGTGGGCCTATTCGGTGCCGGTCGCGTTTGGCATCCTCGCTATCCTGATCCTGCGCATGGCGCTCCACAAGCTCCCGCACGAGAGCATGGCGGCATCATCCTGGCTCGCGCTGGGGCCGATCGGCACCGGGGCGCTGGGTATGCTGGTGCTTGGGGCGGATGCGCCGGCGATCCTCGCGGCGCACGGGCTGGTCGATGTCGGTACCGTCGCGCAAGGGATCGGCGTCGTCGTCGGGCTCTGCCTGTGGGGTTTCGGCCTGTGGTGGCTGGCGCTCGCGACGCTCATCACCATCCGCTACTGGCGCGCCGGCGTCCCATTCAACCTTGGCTGGTGGGGCTATACCTTCCCGCTCGGCGTCTACACCGTCGCCACCTTCCGCCTCGGTACGACGCTGAACCTCGGCTTCTTCGGTATCGTCGGCACGGTGCTGACGATCGCGCTCGCGGCGATGTGGCTGCTGGTCGGTGCCAAGACGCTCGCCGGAGCATGGCGCGGCAACCTGTTCGTCTCGCCCTGCATCGCTACCCCGAACTGATCCACCCTGATGATCGGATCAGTCGGTCCGATCACTTGCAGAACGCCGCTTCGATCCGCCAGCGTGGCTGGCCACAGGAGAGCCTTGTCATGGACAATTTTGACGCCGCGCTGGCGAGTAAAACCAGCCGTCGCCGCTTTCTCAGGCGTACGGCGCTCGGCACCGCCGGCCTTGCCGCAGCACCTGCGCTGGCGCAGCAGCTCGTCGACCTGAAGCTGCCTGGCGGCAATGCCGAGCGGCCGATGACCAGCGCCTTTCCTGGCAAGGGCAGCATGATCCTTCAACGCATCCATCCTCCGCTGTTGGAGACGCCGATGGACGTGTTCGACAAGTCGGTGTTCACGCCCAACGACCAGTTCTTCGTTCGCTGGCACTGGGCCGACATTCCAACCTCGATCGACGTCGAGAGCTTCCGCCTCAACGTCTTCGGCCACGTCAACCGACCGCTGTCGATCAGCCTTGCCCAACTGCTGCGCCTGCCGCGGGTCGAGATGGCGGCGATCAACCAGTGTTCGGGCAACAGCCGTGGGCTGTTCCAGCCCCGGGTCGCCGGCGCGCAATGGGGCAACGGCGCGATGGGCAATGCCAAATGGCTCGGCGTGCGCCTGCGCGACGTGCTGAACCTCGCGGGGGTCAAGGCAGGCGCGGTACAGGTGCGCTTCGGCGCGCTCGATCAGCCGGTTGTGGCGGGCGCCCCTGACTTCGAGAAGGCGCTCGACATCGACCATGCCCGCGACGGCGAAGTGATGATCGCCTTCGGCATGAACGGCGAGCAGCTGCCGCTCCTCAACGGCTTTCCCTGCCGGCTGATCGTCCCGGGCTGGTATTCGACCTACTGGGTCAAGATGCTGAACGCGATCGAGGTGCTGCCCGGCCCTGACGACCAGTATTGGATGGCCAAGGCCTACAAGATACCGGCGACACCCGGCGCGAATGTCGCGCCCGGTGCCAAGGACTTCCCGACCGTGCCGATCAATCGCATGATCCCGCGCAGCTGGATGACCAGCCTGCCGGATGGCCAGGCGATCGCCTATGAAGCGTCCATCCCGGTTGGCGGGATCGCGATGGGCGGCGACTGCGGCGTCGCCAAGGTCGATGTCTCATCCGATGGTGGCCGCACCTGGTACAGGACGACGCTCGGAGCGGACGAGGGCAAGTATAGCTTCCGGCGCTGGGATGGTCGCGTGCCGCTTAGGCGCGGTCCCAACCCCATCATGGTGCGCTGCTGGAACGCCAACGGTGTCGCTCAGCCGATGAAGCCGATCTGGAACCCAGGCGGGTTCATGCGCGGCAATATCGAGACCACCACCATCATCGCGGCCTGAGGAGCGAGTAGCATGAAGACCCCGTCTCCCGGTATCATGGCCGCTGGCCTGATCGGCCTGACCGGCATTATCCTCGTCTCGATCGGGGCGCCGAGCAGCCGCAAGGCGCCTGCCCCGATCTCCGAGACATCCGAGCCGGCACCGCCCACCAGCGTCTCAGCCCGCGGCTTTTCGCTCGCCTCGACCAGCGTCGACCTGCCGGTCGACGAAGCGACCTATCCCGATGGTCCGCACGCCAACGTCATCAACGCCAACTGCACTTCGTGCCACTCGGCCAGCATGGCGCTGACCCAGCCATCGCTATCGGCGGATCAGTGGAAGGCGACCGTCACCAAGATGCGCAAGGTGTACAAGGCCCCGGTGGCCGAGAAGGACGTCGACGCGATCGTCGCCTATCTCATCGCTATGCCGAGCCAGAAGGCGGCACCCGCGACAGGCAAGGCGCAGGATCCCGACCCCAAGGCGGCTCCCGGTGTCTCAGGTGGAACAGGCTAACCGATCTACTTCCATAATCCCGAAATACCATCGTCTTAGAAAAGCCGTTGGGAGACGATCCGTAAAAGCAATACGTCCGTCAGGTGGTTTGTGGGACCGGATCAGCCCGTGCCTGTCCAAAGCGCGCATAGAGTGTTGGCAGCACGAATAGAGTCAGCAACGTTGCGGAGATCAAGCCGCCTATCACGACCGTAGCAAGCGGCTTTTGCACTTCCGCCCCCGCGCCGTGCCCGAGCGCCATTGGGACGAACCCCAAGGATGCAACGAGCGCTGTCATGGCGACGGGGCGGAAACGGGTCAGAGCACCCTCCCTCGCCGCCTGCGCCCGCGCCATACCCTGCCGCATCAACTCCTGAATCGAGCTAACCATCACCAGCCCGTTCAGCACAGCCACACCCGACAGCGCAATGAACCCGACAGCGGCCGAGATTGAGAACGGCATGCCGCGTAACACGAGCGCGAGAATGCCGCCCACCAGCGCCAGAGGAACGCCGGTAAACACCAGGGCCGCGTCGCGGACGCTGCCGAGAGCACCATAGAGCAGCAACATGATGACCGCGAAGCAGATCGGGACGACGATCGTCAGCCGCTCGCGCGCCGCAGCCAGATTCTGAAACTGACCACCCCACTGGAGGTAGGTGCCGGGAGGGAGCGTGACTTGCGCGTCGATCGCGGCCTGCGCGTCAGCCACCACGCCAGCAACGTCGCGACCGCGGACATTGGCCTGCACCACGACGCGGCGCTTGCCGTTCTCGCGGCTGATTTGGTTTGGACCATCCCCGACAGCAACGTCCGCGACGCTCCCCAGAGGGACGTAGGAGCCGTTGGGCGTAGGAATAGGTATCTGCCCGATCGCCTGTAGGTCAGCCCGTGCGGTTTCCGCCAGGCGGATCACGACCGGGAAGCGCCGATCGCCCTCGAAGATCATGCCCGCCTCACGACCGCCAATCGTCGCGGCAACGGTATCTTGCACGTCGCCGGCAGTGACACCAACACGCGCCATCGCATCGCGGTTCGGCCGAATATCGAGCAGCGGCAGGCCCTCGGTTTGCTCAACTTGCACATCAGCCGCACCACGGATCTTGCGGAGGACTGCCGCAATTTGATTGGCGGTCGCGTTCATCTGCCCGAAGTCATCCCCAAACACCTTGACCGCCAAGTCTCCACGGACGCCCGCGATCAGCTCGTTGAAGCGCATCTGGATAGGCTGCGTGATCTCGTAGCCATTGCCGGGAATGGTCTTGAGCTTCTTTTCAAGGCGCTCGACCAGCTCAGTCTTAGGCAGGCTGGGATCAGGCCATTCGTCGCGTGGCTTGAGGATCACGAACGTGTCCGTCGCATTGGGCGGCATCGGATCGGAGGCGATTTCGGACGTGCCGGTACGCGAGAACGCGAAGCGAATTTCCGGCTCGCGAGCGATCATCTTCTCGACTGCAAACTGCATCTTCTGGCTCTGATTGACAGAGGTGCCCGCAGGCCGCCACGCCTGAACAAGGATGTTGCCTTCATCAAGCTGAGGCAAAAACTCTTGGCCCAGCGTCGAGAAGGCCAGGACAGCTGCTACCACAGCCACAACCGCAGCGCCGATCGTTATGCTCGGGCGTCGCATGGCGGCATCCAGGCCGGGTTCGTAGCGCTGTTTCAGCACTGCGATGACCCGGCTTTCCTTCTCATCCACGCGTCCGCCAATCCATGCCGCGATGGCGGCAGGGACGAATGTCAGGGACAGGATGAAGGCGAACACGAGCGCGATGATGACGGTAAGCGCCATCGGCTCGAACATCTTGCCTTCGACGCCCGAGAAGGTGAGCAGCGGGGCATAGACAAGGATGATGATCGCCTGCCCGTACACCGATGGGCGGATCATTTCGCGCGCGGACGCGGCGACGATCGCAAGCCGCTCCTCTAGCGAAAGGCGTTCGCCCAGCTCGTGTTGGCGTTCCGCTAAGCGGCGCAGGGCATTTTCTACAATGATGACTGCGCCATCGACAATCAGGCCGAAATCGAGCGCGCCGAGGCTCATTAGATTGGCCGACACCCCGGCACGTAGCATGCCGGCGCTGGTCAGCAGCACCGTGACAGGAATAACCAGGGCCGCGATCAATGCCGCCCGGATATTGCCGAGCAGCAGGAACAGCACGACGATGACCAGCACCGCGCCCTCCGCAAGGTTGCGGCCGACAGTCGCGATCGTGGAGTTCACGAGGTTGGTGCGATCCAGCACCGGCTTCACGATGATATCGGCCGGAAGCGAGCGGCTGATTGTTTTCAGGCGATCGGACACAGCCGTGGCGACGGTGCGGCTATTCTCGCCGATGCGCATGACAGCTGTGCCGACCACGACCTCGTGACCGTTTTCGGAAGCGGAGCCGGTGCGAATGCCGTGGCCTGCTTTGACGGTCGCGACCTGATCGAGCGTGATGGGGACGTTTTCGCGGGTCGCCACGACCGTCCGCGCCAGTTCGTTCGCGGTTCGCACGCGCGCGTCGGAGCGGACGAAAAGGCCCGCGCCGTTACTGTCCACGATGCCCGCGCCGATGCTGCTATTGCTGCGCTCCAATGCGGTCGCGAGGTCCTGTATCGTGAGGCGCAGCGCGGCTAGGCGTTGAAGGTCGGGCATGACGAGATACTGGCGATCGAACCCCCCAAGGGAGTCGATGCCGGCGACGCCGGCCGTACCCCGAAGTTGGGGAGCAACGATCCATTCCTGAACCGTATGCAGGTAAGTGGCCTTGTCATCTTCGCTGACCAAGTGCTCGCCTTCCGGCGTGATATAGCTGCCATCACGTTGCAGCCCCGGTTCCCCGTCGCGATGCCGGACCTTGTCCAACTCGCGAAGCTCGACCGTCCACATGAAAATATCGCCAAGGCCGGTAGCGATAGGCCCCATTTCCGGCATGATGCCTTGGGGTAGGCGTTCCTCCGCTGAACGCAGCCGTTCGGCCACCTGTTGGCGGGCAAAATAGATATCAGTGGCATCGGAAAATACGGCGGTAATTTGCGCAAAGCCGTTCCGGTTGAGCGAGCGCGTATATTCCAGACCCGGTATGCCAGCGAGCGAGGTTTCGATCGTAAATGATACTTGCCGCTCGATCTGATCGGGCGACAGAGAGGGGGCCATCACGTTGACCTGAACCTGATTGTTCGTGATGTCAGGGACGGCATCGATCGGAAGGCGTTGCAGCGCCAGAGCACCCACCAGGGCCGCGATCCCGGTGAAAAGCAGGACGAGCCAGCGGCGCTCGACCGCGAAAGTTACAAGACGGCCGATCATTGGATCAATCCATGTCCATTTCGCCGCCCTTGCCGAGTTCGGCTTTGAGCGTGAAGCTATTGGTGGTTGCGATACGCTCGCTGCCGGTCAGGCCAGAGGTGATGACGACCTGATCGCCGTTGCGACGCCCTGCCTGCACCGGAACGGCCTTGAAGCCGCTAGGCGTGCGCACGAACACGACCATCTTATTCTCTACCGATTGGACCGCCGTGGACGGCACAGTGATACTGTGATCCCCGATCGAGGGCAGCAGGATCGAGGCCGTGACGGGCTCCCCTACCCGCCAAGTGCCGCCCGCATTATCGAGGGAAGCGATAACCTGAACAAGCCGCGTGGTTTCATCGAGAGCGGGCGACACGAAGGTCACGCGACCTTCCTGCCTGCGGCCGGCCGAGGTGACTTCAACGCGTGTTCCAGGCTTTACCTTGCCGGCGTCAGCCGGTGAGAGTGACGCAGCGATGGTCACGCGCGAGAGGTTGGCGACCCGGTACAGCTCGCCGTCTGCCGCAACCGTCTGACCGAGCGTCGCCGATCGAGCGATGATCTGACCGGAAAGGGGCGAGCGGATCGCCACACGGTTCAGCGCACCCCCGCTCCCGCCTGTGGCCGAGAGCTGCTGTTGGGCGAGGCGGACCGCAATGTTGGCTTCGGTGGCAGCAGTTCGAGCGGCGATGAGATCCTGTTCCGGCGAGACGCGTTCAGCAAACAGACGTTGCTCACGGCGCAGGTTCGATTGTGCGAGCGCAGAGCGCGCGCGCGCGGCTTCAATCTCGGCGTTTAATGAGGCGGCCTCGCGACTTTCAATGATCGCAAGCGCATCGCCACGGCGCACCGATTGCCCGAGGTTACGGGTAAGGGAGACGACACGACCGCCGATCGTCGCGGATACGACCTGCACCCCTTGCGGATCACCCTGAACCAAGGCCGGCAGCTCGATTGCGCCGGCAACGCCGCCAATCGCAGGCCGACCAACTTCGATCCCGGCATCCGCGATTTGCTGGGCCGAAAGGCTTACGGCGTCTTTATCGGCAGGTTTGCCGGCTTCGCCTTTCTCGCCTTCGCCCTTTTCCATCCCTTCCATGCCGGCCATGTTGTCGGCCTTCTTTTCCCCGCCCCCGCCACAGGCAAGCAGCGTCAGGGGAAGCAGAGCGGATAGTACGACCCGCGCGCCGGTCTTCGTCATCATTGGTCCTTCGCCAGTTCGGGAGCGGCAGCGGTCAGCCGCTCAAGCCGGGCCTTTGCATCATGGTAGGTCGCCAGCGCATCGATCGCGGCCGTGCGGGTTTCAGACAGGGTGCGTTCGGCGTCGAGAAGATCGAGTTGGCCGAACTTGCCTTCACGGTAGCCGATGCGGGCAATGCGCGCGGCTTCCGTCGCTGCTGCCAGGACCGGCCCACCCGTGGTTCTAGCGGTCGTCGCGGCATTTGCCACTTCCGCTTCCGCGCTGGCTATCGACTGCCCCGCATCCAGCTCAGCCGCGCGTCGCATCGCGTCCGCCTGATCGCGTTGCGCCCGCGCCTGAACGACCGACGCCCGGCCGTTGTTGAACAGTGGAAGCGGTATCGAGAGGCCGACGACCGCAGCCATATCGTTCGACGCATCGAGCCGGCGTGCGCCGGCATTGACGGTCACGTCGGGGATGCGTTGGGAGCGAGCAAGCCGCACTTGCGCATCTGCCGTCGTCACTGCGGCTCGCGCCGCAGACAATGCCAGCGTGCCGCCCGGACTGGCCGCGATCGAGGGGCCGTAACCTTGCACGCGATCGAACCAGGCAACGTCGAGCGGGCCGGTTACGGGCTGACCAATACGCCGGGCGAGATTGCCCCGCGCGACTTCCGTCAGGCGCTGCGCACGTTCAACCGCAGCTTCGGCATTGATGCGCAACACGTCGGCACGCTGTTGCTCTAGCGGCGATGCCCTGCCCGCGCGTACCCGAATGCCCGCCGCGCGGGCCGCCTCCCCGGCAATGCCGGCTTGCTCGCGCGCAGTCGTGATGCGACGCTCGGCTGCTACGGCTTCGATATACGCCTGTGTTACAGCGAGCCGAATATCGGCCGTAGCAATAACCAGGGCGAGCCGAGCTTGCTCCCCTTGTGCGTTGGCAACACCGACCCGCGCGGAACGCTTGCCGCCAAGCTCGATAGGTAGAGCAACACCGACTGTAGCTTCCGCGCTACGAAGACCGCGATATGCCCCCGAACCCCCAAAATATTCCAGACCGCCATTCAGCGTAGGGTTAGGGCGCAGCCCCGCTACATCGCGCGCCGCACCTGTTGCCCGAACGCCGGCCTGCGCTGCTTCTAGCGACGGTGCTGACGCTTCCGCCAACGCCAGTATTTTTTCTAGCGTCAGTACCGGGGTGACCGTCGCTTCGGAACCGGTTTGCGATTGGGCGTGCGCTACGCACGGAACGACGGCGACGACCGCGATCAGGACGAAGGGCAACCGGTGCCGGAGCTTCATAGGGTAAGTCATTATGACGACGGCCTTGCCGTTGATTGGAGTTCGCGCCGCGCATTGCGGATAATTTCGTAGGCCGAATGCAGGAACAGGAGCGCGATGACGCCGGCAACGACCAGATCGGGCCAAGCCGCACCGGTCCAGCCAACAAGGGCGGCTGCGATGATCACCGCAACATTGGCAATCGCGTCGTTACGGCTGAACAACCAAATAGCGGTGACGTTCGCATCCCCTTCGCGAAATCGCGATAGAACTAGTGCAGCCGTCACGTTCACTATGAGCGCAACGATCCCGATAGCGCCCATCAATTCGGCTTCTGGCGCAATTGCATTCATCGCACGCCAAAGGGCGAAGGCGATGACACCTATCCCAAGCGCGCCAAGGAATATGCCCTGTGTAAGCGCAACCTGAGAACGGGCACGAGCGGTCCATCCCAGCGCAATCAATCCGAGGAGCGAGATGCTGCCGTCCCCGATGAAATCGAGGGCATCGGCCTTCAATGCCTGGCTGTCGGCAAGGAACCCCCCGACGATTTCAGCCAGACCAAAGCCCAGATTAAGCAGAACGACGATCCACAATGCGCGCCGATATGCGGGATCGCGCTCCGCTCGTTTGGTATCACCGGAACAACCGCATGAAGAGGATTCACTTGCACTCATATCGTGCCTCTACGATCTACAGTCACTGTAGGAGCAAGCGGTTTCTAGTGGAGTGGCAACGTGTTGATGATCGGCGATTTGGCAAAGCGGACAGGGACCAAAATCAACACCATCCGATTCTATGAGGAAATCGGCCTCATGCCCGAAGCGCTCCGCACGTCTGGAGGCCGTCGCACCTATGGAGAGGGGCAGGTTCGCCAGCTTGGCTTCATCCGCCATGCCCGGGAACTAGGATTTTCAGTAGATGAAATCCGATCGCTTATTGCCCTGTCTGCCGATCCCGATCAGGACTGCAACCAGGCCGGCGCCATCGCCCGTCGGCATCTCGCCAGCGTGGAGGATCGTATCACACGCCTTGTCGCGCTTCGCGACGCATTGAGTGCTGCAACACGATCCTGCGATGGCGGACGCATCGCCGACTGCCGGGTAATGGAAGCGATTACTGCCGTGCCCAACTAATGCCACGGTTGAACGAGGATAAATATTTCTCTCATGACGCGTGCGACGCGGCTTGGGATGCTTGGGTGTTCCCATTTTTTAATCGTTTACGGACGCGCTGGTAAGCGGCCCGTTCCATTCTTGGATAGCTATGTAGTCGATCAGTAGCCGTGGCGTGGCGGCGTATCGCAGCCGGCTAATAGATAGGGGCGGTTGCCCGCCCCTATCTAGCTTTTAGCCGTGCTTCATGCCGCCCTTGGCATGATCGCAGCAGTCAGCAGCCTTGGCTTTTGCGCCATCCTTGCAGCAGTCCGCACCGTCCTTGCAGCACGCCATGTCGGCGCAGCAATTGGCGACAGCGGCGAATGCGCCAGTCGACAGGGTGAGGGCGAAGGCAGCGCTGATGAGCTTGAACTTGGTCATGATATTCTCCGAAATTTACGTGTGATGGTGTTCGACGTCACACGGTTTGCGGAGGGGGTGTGGCCGGAGCGTATGCCATGCCCAAAAGGCCGGTCTGTGGAGCCGGCCAAGGCGATAGACGGGAGGACGGAACCAGCCCGACATGCTCTACGGTTTCGCCGGCAACCGCAACGCACGGTATGGCGCAGGCCGACGCAGGGGCCTTTTTGATGGGAGCGCCTGCTGATTTGCTGGCGCAGTCCATTATAGCGGACGCAGCCGGAGGCGCGGCCATCGCCATCGTCTCGCAGAGCGGGCCAAGCCGGACCAGCAACATCACCGCCAGGACGAAAAACGCCATGGAATGCAATATCTTGGAGAGTGGGCGAGCCCGGCGTTTCATTGGATGCGTCTAGAAGCCCACTCAGTGATGCACAATGTCGAAGGTGGCAGAGGATGGCGCTAGGCTGGTTTTCCCCTTTTATCTCAGATTCCCGATTCACCATCCTTTTAGGGAAAGGCGGCAGCGGCCCAATGTCTGCTATCGCGGCCTGCCTCGCCGAAAGCGGACCGTCCGCAGTCCTCTCCCTTTCAGCCATACCGCTGTCGCAAAATCGGCGACATGCGCGACGTCCGAAACTTAGGGTTTTAGCGACATCAGCCTGCTAGCGAGGTGAGGTGGCAATGCTGGACAGATCGATTGTAGCGTCGATCGGCACCCCCGCCTCTTTCCGTTCCGAATAGCGATCGACAAGCTGGGCGGTGTGTGGGCGTAGCAAGATCGTAAAGCGCACCAGCTCCTCCATCACGTCCACGATCCGGTCGTAGTAGCTGGACGGTTTCATCCGGCCGGCGTCGTCAAATTCGTTGAACGCCTTGGCGACGCTCGACTGGTTGGGGATCGTCGCCATCCGCATCCAGCGACCCAAGACGCGCAGCGTGTTCACGCTGTTGAACGACTGCGATCCGGCCGACACCTGCATGACGGCGAGCGTCCGGCCCTGCGTCGGTCGCATCCCGCCCATCGACAGGGGCAGGTGATCGACTTGCAGCTTCATGATGCCGGTAATCTGGCCGTGCCGCTCGGGGCTGCACCACACATGCCCTTCCGACCATATCGACAGTTCGCGCAGCTCGTGGACGGCGGGGTGATCGTCCCCCGTCACCTGATCGGGCAGCGGCAGCGTGGCGGGGTCAAAAATGCGCGTCTCGCAGCCGAAGAATTGCAGCAGGCGCGCCGCTTCCTCGACGCAAAGCCGGGAAAAGGATCGCTCCCGAAGCGATCCGTAGAGCAGCAGGATGCGCGGGGGAGGATCACCGGCCCCCAACCCGAGGGCGGGACGGTCGAGCGCATAGCGGCGATCGAGCGCGGGCAGATGGTCAGGATCGGAGAGCGTGCGAAGGGGCATTACAGACTGAGCCTTATGGCGAGCGCGGCGAGTGTCACCAACAGCACCGGAATCGTTAGCGTCGCGCCGACCTTGAAGTAATAGCCCCAGCCGATCCGGATGCCTTTTTGCCCGAGTACATGCAGCCACAGCAGTGTCGCGAGCGAGCCGATCGGCGTGATCTTCGGGCCGAGGTCGCATCCGATCACGTTGGCGTAGATCATCGCTTCCTTGATCGCGCCCGTGGCGTGCGTCGCGTCGATCGACAGCGCCCCCACCAGCACGGTCGGCATATTGTTCATCACCGACGACAGCAGGGCGGCGATGATCCCGGTACCGAACGCTGCGCCCCATACGCCGCCTTGCGCGGTGCGATCGAGCAGGCCGGCAAGTTGGTCGGTCAAACCAGCATTTCGCAGCCCATAGACGACCAGGTACATGCCGAGCGAGAAGATCACGACCTGCCACGGCGCGCCGGCCAGCACCTTGCGCGTCTGGATGACGTGGCCGCGCGCGGCGATGATGAGCAGAAGGACCGCGCCGGTAGCGGCCACGGCGCTGACCGGCACGCCGAGGGGTTCGAGCAGAAAGAAGCCGGCGAGCAGCAGGGCAAGAACGACCCAGCCTGCCTTGAAGGTGGCATGGTCGCGGATCGCATCACTGGGCGTGCGAAGCTGCGCCACATCGTAATTCGCCGGTATGTCACGGCGGAAGAATAGCAGCAGCGCGATCAGCGTCGCGGCGATCGACGCCAGATCGACCGGCACCATCACCGAGGCATAATCGGCAAAGCCGATCCGGAAGAAGTCGGCCGACACGATGTTGACGAGGTTGGAGACGATCAGCGGCAGACTGGCGGTATCGGCAATGAATCCCGCAGCCATGACGAACGCCAGCGTCGCCTTGTCCTTGTATCCCAGCGCGCGCAGCATCGCGATGACGATCGGCGTCAGGATCAGCGCTGCGCCGTCATTGGCGAACAGCGCCGACACAGCCGCGCCGAGCAGGACGATCAGCACGAACAGCTGGCGACCATGCCCCCCGCCCCAGCGGGCTACGTGGAGCGCCGCCCATTCGAAGAATCCGGCTTCATCAAGCAACAGGCTGACGATGATGATCGCAACGAACGTCGCGGTCGCATTCCAGACGATGCCCCACACCACAGGCACGTCTGAGAGCGAGACGACCCCGACGAGCAGCGCGATCGCCGCTCCGCCCAATGCGCTCCATCCAATGCCGAGGCCCTTGGGCTGCCAGATGACGAGCGCGATCGTGGCGACGAAGATAGCGAGCGCGAGCAGCATCAGGCGATGCGCTGACCCGAGGCGTCCACGACCTTTTCGCCGTCTTCCTTGGCAAACACACCCTGTTGCGGCTCGGGCAGCAGATCAAGGACCGCTTCCGAAGGTCGGCACAGCTTCACGCCGAGCGGCGAGACGACCAGCGGCCGGTTGATGAGGACCGGATACGCCATCATCGCGTCCACCAGCGCTTCGTCGGACAGTGACGTGTCGCCCAGGCCCAGCTCCGCATAGGGTGTGCCCTTCTCACGCAGCAGATCGCGCGGCGTGATCCCGGCGCGATCGATCAGCTCAACAAGCAGCGCGCGCGATGGTGGAGTTTTGAGATATTCGACCGCATGCGGCTCGATGCCGGCATTGCGGATCATCGCCAGCGTGTTGCGCGACGTGCCGCACTCGGGGTTGTGATAGATCACGATATCGACGGCCACGGGGCGTCCTTTCAGCAGCAGGGAGTGAGTTCGGCCAGGAGTGGCGCGCACAGTTCAGGCGAGCCGGCGCAGCAATCTTTGACGAGGAACAGCGTCAGCGCGCGCAGCCCGTCCCGATCGGCCCGGTAGATGATCGACCGGCTATGCCGTTCCGAGCGCACGATGCCGGCGCGCGCGAGAATGCCGAGGTGCGCAGACATGGTGTTTTGCGGCACGTCGAGTTGGCGGGCGATTTCGCCAGCCGCCATGCCGTCGGGTTCGTGGCGAACCAGCAGCCTAAACACATCGAGCCGAGTGCCCTGTGCAAGCGCAGCAAGCGCAGCGATAGCTAAACCCTTATCCATGCATCCAGGATAGTGGATATACAGGACATTTCTAGCCTCAGATTCGGTCCGCTACCGTCTCAATTTGTTGTGGATTCCAGATCGCCGTCCCGTCCACTCCACGTTCGATACAAGAGCCCCCCTAACCCCCAATCCAATGTAGAGGTTCTATTCACCGACCATCTCGTCCGTGCATCCCGGACCGCATAGCAGGGGCCGTTCGCTAGGCGCGAAACTTGGACCAATGACCATACGCGCCTGCCGATCGTGTGAGGCGGGCATGGTCGGATGACCAAATCACGATCCGCCTTCGTCAGAAGGGGAAAAACGTCTGGATAGCAAGAATTGCGACGGCATAGGTGATAAGGTTGAGCGGCAAGCCGACCTTCACGAAGTCCATGTAGCGATATCCGCCCATCTGGTAGACGATCACGTTGGTTTGATACCCGAACGGTGTCGCGAACGCCGCGCTGCCTGCCATCATTACCGCGACCAGGAAAGGGCGCGGGCTGACGCCCAAACTTTCGGCCAGCGCGACCGCGATCGGCGTCACCAGCACAGCGACTGTGGCGTTCGACAGCAATTCGGTGAGCACCATGGTGATGCCGTAGAGCACGATTAGCGCGGTCAGGGGGCCGAACTCCTGCATCGATCCGACCAGTGCCTCGGTCGCTTCTGCAGCAAGGCCGCTTTGCTCCATCGCCATGCCGATCACGACCATACCTGCGATCAGGATCAGGATTTGCGGACGCAGGCCGCCATAGGCTTCGTCAGCAGTAATGACCCGCAACAGGATGAGCAGCACCGCGCCCGTAAAGGCGGAGGCGGCGATCGGGGCGATCCCTGCCGCAGCGATTGTGATCGCGCCGACGAAGACACCAAAGGCGATCACCGCCTTCATCGGCTGGAACGGGCGATGTTCCGCGAACAGCGATGAGTCTCCGATCTGCGCGCCCGGCACATCGATCTCGCGTACGTTTGCAATCGGCGCCGGATCGGCAATGCTGCCGCGCATGAGTTTGCCAGAGAACAGGAAAAGGTAGATGGCGCCCGCAACTGCCATCGGCAGTCCGACTGGCGTGATTTCGAACATGCCGAAGCGCGGCTGTCCCGCCACACGTGCCATGTCGTCGACCAGCAGATTGGTCGACGTGCCGATCAGCGTGCAGCAGCCTGTCAGAACCGTGATGTACGACAGCGGCATCAGATAGCGTTTGGGCGGCAGCTTCAACGCGGTGGCGACATCGCGCACCACTGGTGCCCCCAGGACGACGATCGGAGTACTGTTGAGGAAGCAGGACACTATGCCGATCGCGCCCAGCATCAGCCAGATGCCAGCCGATCCTAGTCGCTTGCACATCTTTACTGCGGCTTCGATCGCCCGGTCGAGGAGCCCCGACAACTCAAGCGCGTAGGCGATGACAAATAACGAAGCGAGCGCGATGATCGCGGGGCTTGCAAAGGCGCCCTGCACCTCGATCGGGCGTACGACGCCTGTGATCAGCAGGACGGCAGCACCGCTCAGCGCTACGACGTCCGAGCGCACTTTGTCCCAGATCAGGGCCGCGACGATCGCGACCAGCACGATCAAGGTCAGGACCTGATCGATCGTCATGTTGACTTCCGTAAAGCCAAAAAGCTGCAACAGCTGAGCAACATGGCCATCGCGATGTGGATCGTAGGCATAGCAACCGGGTATGCGAATTTGGCTTGTTTTGCTATCTGTACGCAATGGATGAGCCAACCTTGCGGAAAAGTCGTCTTGCCCTGGCCGGCGGTATCGCGGTCGCTCTAGCTGTTGGCGGGACCGGGTTTTTGATCGGGCGCGGAACGTCACCGCGCAGCGTGGAGCCAGTTGTTGCAAAATCAATGGCGGACACTCCCGACGTTGCGCGCGAACCGGCCGCCCCCTCGACGCCTGACAAATCAGTAAAGACGCGCGCCGATCTCATAGCGCTGGCCGCACAGGCAGCAGATGCGACCGCGTCGGGCCAGACTATTCCCGGTTCGATTGCCGACACTGCCGGGCAACGTTTCGAACTGCGGCTTCCGTTCGGCTGTCGGGGACCGGCCGAAACGGGAAGCGATGTCGCGATGCGCTGGCGCTATGATCAGACGACCAAGGCGCTCCGCGTGCACGTTGCCCCGGTCGTTTGGACGAGGGCCGACATCCTCGATGCCGCGGGCCAAACGACCTCAGAGGATCCCGTTGAGGGATTCTGGATTCCACGACCCTGGACCGCCAGCGAGGCGTGTCCCGCGACACAGGACAATCCGGCGCCGGCTGGAACGGATGCCGTTATGCTTCCGGGGCAGACGCTGGCGATTGCTCAATTCTTCGACGGCGACGGCGCGCGACAGGGCCAGCGTAACGGCAAGCCGTATGAAACGGTCGTCCGCATAGAACCTGCCGAAGTGCAGGCGGAGCACGGTTTCCAGATCCGGATAAATGGGCGGATCGCCAACATACCGGGTCAGGGGCCGGTGTCCTGTCGCCAGCCTGCTGGGGCCGAACAGCGCCCGATCTGCGTCGTCGGCGTGACGATGGACGAGGTAGCGATCGACAACCCCCGGACAGGCAAGATACTCGCGACCTGGAACGTCACCACCGCGGGCGCGGCTGATCGCTAGGGATTGCTGATTCAGAGCGCGCAGATCGACGGCTCTCGCCGATTACCGAGTCGCCGCCACGACGGCGCGTGTAACGTCGCCCATAAGCCGCATCCGCACGGGGATTGGTTGCCGGGTGCTCGCGATCATCACCGCGACCGCATACCGATGCCCGTCGGGAGCGACGAGCAAGCCCACGTCATTATAGCCGGTCGATAAAGTACCGAGATCCTGGCCCGTCCCCGTCTTGTGCGCGAGCGTCCAGCCGGGCCGAAGGCCGGACTTGAGACGAAGCGGACCGGTCTTGCTGGATCGCATCAACGTCAGCAGCGAGGCGGTCGAGCGCGCGCTCAGAAGCTTGCCCTGAGCGAGCAGCGATAAGCCGAGCGTGACGCCATTAGCTGAGGCGCCATCGAGCGGATCGGCGAGGTAGCGGCGCAGCGCCTTGTCGCGCGCTTCATAGGTCATCGCTGCGCGAGCCTGAAGGAATCCCCAGCCGCCAGCCCACTCCGACCGCCATTCCAGTCCGGCAGTACGAGCCTGTAACTGCCGCTCTCCCGGGCCGAACCTGACGCCCGCAATCTCCTTCTCTGCAAGCATCCGGTTGATCGCAGCGGGGCCACCGACGCGCCACAGAAGCACGTCGTTGCAGGTGTTGTCGCTGCGCGTCATCGCCCCGCGCAGCAGCTCGCCGATCGTCGTCTTGTATCCGTCTTTTCCGACGAGCGTCCGGATTGGCTGGTGGAACACGGTGAGGTCAGACCTCGTAACCGTCACCGGATCGCTGAGTGACAGTCGGCCTCGGTCAACCGCATCCATGACAGCGATGGCGACCCAGAACTTACTCACGCTTTGCTGCGGGCGAGGACTGTCTCCTGCCCAGGCAACAACCCAACCCTCGTCGATATCACGGACGCTGATGCCAGCCTCACCCTTGAAGCTTGCGCCAAGCGCCTGGACGGCGTTGAGCAGGTCAGCCGAGGGCTGGGCGCGCCTTTGCACCGGCTTTGGCGGTATTCGGGCAGGCGTGGTCGTCTGCACGGTAATCGGTACGGATGCGGGCGAAACGGGCTGTCGTCCGGCGGGAACGCAAGCTGCAAGCCCGGACAGACCTGCAACGATCCCAACGCAGCGACATAGTAATGCAAATGGCAACGAGGCTTCCCTTTTCACGTCTTGTAACCGCCTGCTCGGGAAGCGGAACCGGATCACATCGGCTTCGACCCGCAGCGCACTCGGCTCGGCGCAGTGATGTCGGATCCGTTATCAGCGAAGTCGCCACCACCGAGATCGGTATAGCCGGGACGAGGACTTGGGTTTAACCGGCGCCATGCGCCTGCCCCGCTCTCCTCTCTTTGTGCCGTCGCTCATCATTGTGTTGCTGGCGAGCATCACCGGTGCTGGATGGGCAACAACATGGACCAGTTCCGTGCTGCTCTGGATCCTGAGCGGCGCTATCGCCTTGGTCATGTTCGCCGCGCTCCTGCACGATCCCGATTGAAGCGCCGCGCCGTGTATTGGACCATGGGCGCTTGAGCGTGGACATCACAGCCATACGGTCGGCCACATCATGGATGCGCCAGCGCCTGCGCGCAAGCGAGGGGGTCCTAATTTTGCTGGCGGTTGTGATCGGCGGTGCTGCGGGTCTGCTGAGCGTCTTGCAGGGTGCCGTTGCGCGAACGATACAGCACCTACTTTTCGATCTTCCGAACGGCCAGCGGTTGAGCGCGACACCAGCGATACCGTTGCTGGCGCTGCTCGCTTTACCGCTCGGCGGTGTCGTGCTGGCACTCTTCTCCTGGATCACGAAAGCGCGAGCACGACACATGGTTGACGCCGTCGAGGCGAATGCATTGCATGGCGGTCGCATGTCGCGGAGCGACAGCCTCGTCATTTCCGGTCAAACGATCATCTCGAACGGCTTCGGTGCATCGGTCGGGCTTGAGGCGGCCTACGCCCAACTTGGCGGGGTCATCGCCTCGATCGCCGGAGGATGGTTCAAGCTCCGCCGCGCCGATCTGCGGATACTCGTCGGCGCAGGCACCGGCGCCGCTATCGCAGGCGCGTTCGGCGCGCCGCTGGCCGGCGCATTCTACGCCTTCGAAATCGTTATCGGTGCTTATACCCCGGCCGCGATAGCTCCCGTCGCCGCAGCGTCGCTATCGGGCGTCCTCGTCGCGCAGGCGTTCGGTGCGCAACCGTATCTCGTCAATGCTACGGTCGCCGAGCAGGTGCAGACGCATCATTACCTCATCTATGCCGGGTTGGGCGCCATTGCCGCGGCAACCGGAATCATACTGATGCGCGCTGTCGCCGAGGTCGAGGCACTGACACGGCGCATGCCTGTCCGCACGTCATGGCGACCGATCGTCGGGGGCGTGCTGCTGATACCCCTCGCTTGGCTGACGCCGCAGGTGCTGTCTGCGGGACACGGCGCGCTTCACATCGACCTCGCCTATGGCGTCCCTCTCACGATCCTTGCTGCCATTTTCATCATGAAGAGCGCGGCGTCGGTCATTTCGCTCGGCTTCGGTTTCCGGGGTGGGCTGTTTTTCGCCTCGCTGTTCCTGGGCAGCCTACTTGGCCAGCTTTATGCGGGAGGATTGGGCTGGATTGCCGGGCAATCGCTGGTCGATCCCCAGAATGCGGCGCTAGTCGGGATGGCCGCTCTGGCGGTCGCGGTCGTCGGCGGTCCGATGACGATGGCGATGCTGGTGCTGGAGGCGACACATGATTTCTCGCTTGCAGGTGCTACGATCGCAGCGGCACTGGTGTCCTCCACCATCGTCCGCGAGACGTTCGGCTACTCGTTTTCGACGTGGCGGCTTCATCTTCGTGGCGAGACGATCAAGAGCGCGCGCGATGTCGGCTGGGTTCGAACCTTGACTGCCGGACGCATGATGCGAAAGGTGGAGCGAGCGACGCCTGCGCGGATCACCGTCGCCGAATTTCGCCGCCTGTTTCCTCTGGGATCGACCAGTCGCGTCGTCGTAATCGACGATCGGGATCGCTATGCCGGTATAGTCCAGACCGCCAGCGCCTTTGCCGAAGGTGTTATCTTGACCGACCCGGTCGGCACGCTGGCAATTCACCGACAAGAAGTGCTGTCGCCTGATGCTGACATAAAGGCTGTAATGGCTGCCTTTGATGCCGCGGGCGCTGACGAAATGGCCGTCGCTTCCCGAGACGGCGATGTGCTTGGCGTCTTGTCGGAGTCCTACGTGCGAAGACGCTACGCCGAGGAACTGGACAAGGCCCAACGGGAGATGTTCGGTGAAGCATGATACATCAGAAGGGCATGGCGTAGCATCGCCTGATGAGCGTGATCATGCGACCTGCTGCCACTGACGAATACTTACCTCCCGCGCTGGCTGACGGTATCGTCAAGGCTTTGGTACACGCGTTTGTCAGCGGCGGGGGACGACCTCGACAATGATATCGCCCACTTCCAGACGACTTGCTTCAGGTTCCCAAAAGCAGAAATCCTGCTGCCCGCGATAGATGCGATGACCGAGCCCGGTGGTGATGTCAGCAAGCGGCTTGCCCACTTCCTCGGCAGAAACTTCGCGTTCGCGCAGGACGACCCGACCGCCGGAGGCGGCAAGATCGGCCATGTATTCTGCGGTATGAGCGCCGTGCGTGGAGCCAGCGAGCAGGAGGCCGGCAAAGCTGGCCGGGTTAATGACCACGTTTGCCCCTGCTTGGCGCGCGATAGCTTCGTTGTCCTCTGATCGGATCACCACGCTGATAGGTAGATCAGGCGCAATACGTCTCGCCGTCAGCACGATAAGGATTGAGGTATCATCGCGACCTGCGGAGACTATGAGCGCCCGGGCTCTGGAGAGACGGGCCGCCTCTAGCGCTGTATTGCGCGTGGCGTTTCCCTCCATCACTGTCGTGCCGCAACTCTCCGCTGTGCGTAACGCTGCGGCGCGCTCGTCAACGACCACGATCATACCCGGATCCGCACCGCGACGGATGAGTTCGCTCACCGCCTCAGACCCGCTGGTGCCGAACCCCGCGACCACGACATGACCTTCGAGGTGGCGCTGGATCACCGACATACGCCATCTCTCCCAGACGCCCTTGAGCAGAAAATCATACGCGGTACCTAGAAAGATGAGCCATACGAACAGCCGGATCGGTGTCACGACGAAGGTATCGAACATCCGCGCCTGCTGCGTCACAGGAACGATGTCGCCATAGCCGACCGTCGTCACGGTAATCATCGTGAAATACAGGATGTCGGCGAACGTCACTGGCTCGCCCGAATTTTGCCGCAGACCGTCGCGATCGAACCAATGGACCGCGAGCGCGATGCCGATCAGTGCCAGCGCGACCAGCGCCCGCCAGGACAAGGCCAGCCACGCCGGGGTTCGGCTCTGGCGTCGCAGGCGATAATGCACCGTGTCTGCATCGTCAGTGTGCATGCCATCTCTTGCATCGCTTGGGAGCCGCTGTGAAGCTCTGTGGGTCGGTCGGAGGCGGTGACATTCGGTGGAGTCATAGCCCCCCGATAAGGCGTGTCTGGAACCGCTCCCGGTGGATCGACATGAGGATCCCGAGAAGGATCAGGACGGTCATCATCGCCGACCCGCCATAGGATAGCAGCGGCAGTGGGATACCTACGACCGGTGCCAGACCCATGACCATCGCGATGTTGATGCTGACGTACAGAAACAGCGTCATCGCAAGACCAGCAGCGACCAGACGAGCAAACATCGACTTGCCGTCGAACCCGAGGTTCAGGGCCCACTTGACGAGGTAGCCATAGGCCAAAAGGACGAACAGGCCGCCCATCATCCCCCACTCCTCCATCATCGTCGAGAAAATGAAGTCGGTGTGCGTTTCGGGTAGATATTCGAGATGGCTTTGCGTGCCCTGGAGGAAGCCCTTGCCGAAAACGCCTCCGGATCCGATCGCGATCTTGGATTGCGACAAGTGGTAGCCGGTGCCGAGCGGATCGCTCTCCGGATCCATGAAGATCAAGATGCGGTTCTTTTGATAGTCGTGGAGCAACCCCCATGCGACCGGCAGCAGGGCGCCTACGATCGCGCTAGCGCCGATGAACCACCGCAGCTTTGTACCAGCGAGGAAGATCATAGTCGTCCCGGCGATCGTGATCATCATCGCCGTACCGAGATCGGGTTGCAGCATCACCAACCCGGCCGGAACCCCGACCAGCGCAACCGGGATGATCAGTACGGCGGGGCGGCTGATGAAACCGGGCGGTACCGTGTCGTAGAAGCGGGCCACGCTCAGCACGACCGCGAGCTTCATGAACTCGGAAGGTTGCAGGCGGATGATGCCCAGATCGATCCAACGTTGGGCACCCATGCCGATATGCCCGAACAACTCGACTAGCAGGAGCAACGCAAGCGTGACGGCGTAGAAGGTGTAGGCATGCCGCTTCCATGTCGCCACTGACACCCGCGAGAGCACTAGCATCCCTGCGAACAGCACCGCGAAACGCACCGCCTGGTTCGTCGCCCAGGGCGCGAGATGCCCCCCGGCAGCCGAATAAAGCGTCACCAGACCGAATGCGGTGATAGCTATGACCGTAGCGAGCATCGACCAAGGCAATACACGGATCGGCGCAGGCAATGTGCCAGCTCTCAAGAATTCTTCCTCGCATCTGGTATTGAAACAGTGATGGCCAAGCGCATCTGCACGCCGCTCAAAGCGCGGGGCTAGCCTTCAGTCGGACGGACCCGACACTGCGAAGCAGGGCGTAGCCGAGAAGTCCGGAGACGAAAGAGCCGGCGAGGACGCCCAGCTTGGCTTCCGCCTGCAAAAGCTGGCTACCGGGGAAAGCCAGCAAGGTGATGAAGATGCTCATCGTAAAGCCGATTCCGCAGAGCAATGCGACACCAAGCAACTGCCGCTTTCCAGCGTGTGCCGGCATGTCGGCCAGGCCGAGACAAACGGCGAGCATCGAAAAGCCGAACACCCCTGTGATTTTTCCGATCAGCAACCCCAAGGCAACGCCGAGAGTCACAGGCGCAACCAGTGCCTCGGCAGGGAGCGTCAGCACGGGCACCCCGGCGTTGGCCAAGCCGAAGATGGGCACTACGAGAAAGCCGACGGGAAGGTACAGGGCATGCTCCAGCGTATGCAGCAGGCTGTCCGAGTCACTGTCGGGACGACCGGGCGTGCACTGCATGGGGATGGTGAAAGCGAGAACGACCCCGGCGAGCGTCGCGTGGATACCCGAGCGGAACACCAATACCCACAGGATCACCCCCACGAGCAGATACGGCGTAAGGCGACGCACGCCGAAGCGGTTGAGGCCTATCAGAACCATGATCGCTACGACCGCCCCGGCAAGATCCGGTATCGACAGCTTCGCCGTGTAGAACACGGCAATGATCATCACGGCGCCAAGGTCGTCAATGATCGCCAGTGCCGCCAGAAACACTCTCAGGGATACCGGAACGCGGTCACCGAGAAGCGCGATCACACCGAGCGCGAATGCTATGTCTGTGGCCGCGGGAATAGCCCAACCGGCAGCGGTCGGACCACGATTGAAAGCGAGATACACGAGCGCCGGGATCACCATGCCGCCAGCGGCCGCGATCCCGGGCAATATGCGACGCGACCAAGTCGAAAGCTGGCCATCCAGCATCTCGCGCTTGATCTCCAAACCAACGAACAGGAAAAATACGGCCATCAGCGCATCATTGATCCAGTGCCCGACCGACAGCGGTCCAACATAGGCATGGAGAATGGTTTCGTAGTTCGGCCCAAGCGGAGAATTCGCCACTATGAGGGCTAATACCGCCGCGCCTATAAGCACTAGACCGGCCGAGGACTGGCTTTCGAGAAAACGGCGAATAGCGCTTGGGTGTGCATGGCGCGAGTGGCCCATCGTGACGGTCTCCGGACACAGGATTTCGACGCTGGCGGCCCGACCAACGTAAAACCTGCCCGCATCACCATACGAACACCCGTCTCGCCCTATCGCATCGTAACTTGACCGGGGCAACCTGCTCAAAAACACAGGGCTCTGCTAAGTCAGCTTCAAGACGACGTAACCGACCAGCGCTCCAACTGCTTGTAAACGACAATCTTATCGGCAAGCAGGTTGCCATGCCTCCGGCAGAACAAGTCGAGCTGGTCCTGCTCCCCGACGAGTTCGACGCAGATCGTCAGATGCGGATCGGCCAGTTCAGGACCGTGCTCCCGGATCTGGCCGTGATTGCTAAAGCCGTAGTGCGTGTGTTGCGCGACAGCATTGATGATGCCGTCAGTCTTGGCCGTCTGGATCAGTTCCCGGTAGAGCGGCTTGGAGCCCCATAGGGTCCGCAGGCTGCGCTTTCCGATCCTGTCGGACGGTTTCATGTAGATACGCAGCATGCCGACTTCGCGGTGCTGGACGGTAAAATGGTCGGGCATGAACAGACCTTCGGTTATGCGGGCAATGGATTGGCAGATCAGGGGTGCGGCCGGCGCGCTGCACGGTGCGCGCGCGCCTCACGCAAGGTTACGTTCGGGCTGAGGCCGTTTGCCGGCACCTTGGGCACGGCGAGCCGCTGCGACAGGTAGATGCCGTTGTGCCCCGAGCAGAGGTAAGCGACGAAGCAGGCCACCGCGATCGGCACCGCATAGGCCGCGCCGAACAGTTCGATGCCCATGAACGTGCAGGCGAGCGGTGTGTTCGCCGCGCCCGCGAACAGTGCGACGAAGCCGATCGCGGCGAACACACCGGTCGGGACGCCGAATATCGGGGCGAGCGCGTTGCCGAGCGCCGCACCAATGAAGAACAGCGGTGTAACCTCGCCACCCTTGAAGCCCGCGCTGAGCGTCACGACGGTGAACAGGAGTTTCACCGCCCAGCTCCACGGATGCGTGTCGGGGCCGAAGAAGCTGGCGATGGTGAGGCCGTTGGGCGTCGCCGCGAGGGTGCCGAGGCCGAGATAATCGCGCGTGCCGAACAAATAGACGAGCGCGATGACCGTGATCCCGCCGATCACGGGGCGCAGCGGCTCATAAGGAACGATCCGCTTAAGCCATCCGCCCAGCGCGTGATTGGCCTCGGCGAACGCCAGTCCGACCAGCCCGAAGGCCACCCCGGCAATTGCGGCCTTGGCGACGAGCAGCGCATCAACCGGCACCATCGCATCGACTCGATAGACCCCGTGGTGGATGCCCCAGGCAAGGCACGTCCAATCGCCGACCAGTGCCGCGAGCAGGCACGGCACCAGCGCGCGATATTCGACGCGTCCGATCGCCAGTACCTCCAGTGCGAACACCGCGCCCGCGATCGGCGTGCCGAACACCGCGCCGAACCCGGCCGCGATACCCCCCATCAGCAGGATGCGCGTGCCGTTCGCGTCGAGCTTGAGAGCGCGGCCGATGCCACTGGCGAGGCTCCCGCCCAACTGAACGGCGGTGCCTTCCCGTCCGGCCGAACCGCCGAACAGATGCGTCACCACCGTGCCGAAGAAGATGAGTGGTGCCATGCGCAGCGGCACCCCGGCTCCCGGTTCATGGATCTGCTCGACAATGAGGTTGTTGCCGCCCTCCACTGAGCGGCCCGTAAGATGGTAGAGCAGGCCGACCATGAAGCCGCCCAGCGGCAGCAGATAGAGCAGCCAGGGCAACGCGAAGCGCGACCGCGTGACAGCATCGAGGCTCCAGAGGAACGCAGCGCATAGCGTCCCAACAAGTGCCGCCATCGGCACCAGGATAAGCGCCCAGCGTATGACCGACACGGCATGGTCGTGACGATTGCGGACAAACGCCGCCATATTCAGTTCGTTATAGAGATTGCGAAACGTCGCGCGCACGATTCCTCCTCGCTGCCTTACGGCGCTTGGTAGGAATCATCGGCCCTTGCGAGGGCGGTTCGGCCGGATAGCCCGGCGGAAATCCATCGCCGTTGCTGCGCATATGTCGTCCGAGGGCAATCTCGTCAACGGCCGGTTCCGGTCAAATTCCCGTTTCACCATTCTTTGCGGGAAGGCGTATGTCGGGCAGCTCACCTCCAAAAGTCATTTTGTAGTCCACTACCTGGCGCCATGATGCTGTCGCAAAAGTGGTGACATTCGAGACGTCCGAAACTTAGGACATTTGCAAAGCGGCAGCCCTGAGCACCCCCGTATGCCTTCAGGTAGGGGAACCAAACTCCGATCAGGGGAGCGCCGTCATAACTCCAGCATTCCTACCAATCGAAAGGGCCACAAGCTTAGTGGCTTAGTGGCTTAGTGACTTAGTGGCTTAGTGGCTTAATGTGGTTCGTTTAAGGCGTTCCGCGGGGACCGCGCTCTATCTCCGCTTCGTCGCAGCCAGTCTTGGTTTGGCGTGGTCGGACCGATGCGCGCCACCAAGCTCCGCAACGCCATCCTTTATAGTCCCACCGATCCTAGCTGCGGCTGGCCCCCTCCCCATGCGCCACTCAATGGGGGCGTGGCGACGCTGCCGAACAATCAGGCGGCACGGCTGCTCAAATGCGAGTGCGAGGCTTGCGGCTAGACCCTGCGGACCGCCCGGAAATGGCTGAGACGGTTTGCCCGCCGCTTTTGCCCGATTGATGATCATAGGTAAGTGTGTCGCGATCCACTCGGCAATGATGGAAAGACGAGGCATAGGATGGCTAAGCTACTAACCATCTTTACGACTAAGCGGTTAAGCGCCATAAGTCGCTTAACCGCTTAGTAGGAGCAGCAGCTGTGCAGGTATGGGCCGTGATCGCGCAAAAGGGCGGTCAATCCAAGACCACCCTTTCAACGGGATTTGCCGTTGAGGCAGTGCGCGAAGGCGCATCCGTTGTAATTCTCGATGCCGACGATCGGCAGGGCTCGGCGCTCTACTGGTCGGAGCGTCGGGGCGAGGAAGACGTGACAGTGAAGGACAGCAGCGTCGCCGGCCTGCCGCTTCACGTCTCGCGCGGGCGAGCCAGCGGCAAGATCGACCTTATCATCATCGACACGCCTGCAAATTCCAAGGATATTGCCATGCTTGCAGCGGAGCAGGCGGATTTTGTCATCATCCCGGTCGCACCACGCGGGCTGGATGTTCATTCGGTGTTACAGACCGTCAAGCAGGTGCAGCAGGCCGGTACGCCGTTCGCAGTCATTCTGACTCAAGTTCCACATCAGGGTGGAGAGGGGCAGGAGGCCCATGCGGGCTTCGTTGCCAAGGGCGTGACAGTGTTCGACAGCCGGCTTCATTTCCGAAAGGATTTCTACAAGGCTACACCGCAGGGCCGCACCGCTGCCGAGACGGATCCCGAGAGCAAAGCGGCGGCCGAGCTGCGCGCCGCCTATGCTGAGGCTAAGCGACTAAGCGGATATGCGACTAAGCCAGTAAGCGAGGCGGCATAATGGCCCGTAAGCCCTCCGCTCTTGCCGGCATCTTCGATGACGAACCCGCGGATTCAACACCCGCAGCTACCCCCCTCGCCGACGTGATTCCCGAACCGCCGAAGGTAGCGACGTCACGACGTCAGGCCAACGCGTCGGCGCTGTCCGCACCGGCGCGGCGCAGCAGCCATCCCGGCAAGAAGCCTGTGCTGATCCACATCCCCGAGGACATGCACCGTGCGTTGCGTCAGCTCAGCGTGGAGGAGGGCGGGGAACCGCTCACCGTCGTTACCGAGCGCTTGCTCCGTCAGTATTTGGTCAAGCGGGGCCATACCAGGTTCGCGCCATGAGCAAGCGGCGGGATCCCAATCCCGAGTTCGACCTGTTCATCCCGGCGCTGGGCGATCTGTCGCTCCGCGACCAGCGGGAGGTGATGGAGAGACCGTTCTTCTCGCTCCAGAAGCGCAAGCGTCTCAAGCCGATCGAATACCGCAGCCCGGACGGCGAGGCTTGGGTGCGTGTGCAGGCGATCCCCGATTATGGCATGGCGACCATATGGGACGCCGATATTCTGATATGGGCTGCATCCACGCTAAACCGTATGAAGCAGCAGGGTCTGAACGATCTGCCGCGTACGTTGACGACAACACCCTATGACCTTTTGCGAGCGATCAAGCGCGGCACAGGCGGCAGGGACTATCAGGAACTGCAAGCCGCACTGCTCCGGCTCCAGACCACTTCCATTACGACCTCGATCCGCGCGACGACACGCCGGCAGAAGGCCGGCTTCAACTGGCTAGATAGCTGGACGTTCGACACGGACGCCGAGACCGAGCAACCACGGGGTATGACGTTGACCCTGTCGGACTGGGTTTATGAGGGAATCGTCAACGAGAAATCGTTGCTGACCATGCACCCCGACTATTTCCTCCTGTCCGGAGGGCTGGAGCGAGCGCTGTATCGCATTGCGCGCAAGCATGTGGGATCGCAACAGGGTGGATGGTTATGTCGGGTAGAGGTGCTGCGCGACAAAACCGGTAGCGATGCCCAGCCCAAGGAGTTCAATCGGATGCTTCGACGGGTGATCGAGGCCGACCAGCTCCCCGATTACATGATGGAACCGGCAGAAACGGCCGATAAAAGCGCTGCCGTCATGTTCAGGCGTCGTGGCGAGGCCGAAGCGATGGCCCTCGCTGAGCGGACGCGGGCGGAGGAAGATCGACGCGCTCGCTTCGATGCCGATCGCCGACGTACAGACCAGGTAGACGCCAAGATGGACCATCTTGCAGGCCGGCGGTGACTATCGGGGTATCACCCACCACAGGTAAAATTGTCGGGGTATCACCCACCAAGAACGTCAGCCGTCGGACCGTAACCGACTGCGTCGTAGTTCGCCAGACTGCCCAACCTGTGGATAACCAACTCGAAAAGCGATTTTTTGCATCAATGGGCTCGGGGTTTCACCCACTATCGCTTCGGGGGATCACCCACCACACTATCGGGGGATCACCCACCGAATCACGGGGTATCACCCACTGGGCTATCCCGTAAGCGCTTTAAAACAGGGGAAGAATTTCGCTTTTGGGAGAGCTTAACCTTCTTAACAGTTCATATTTAATAGAATCTTTAACGCAAATGAGCAGCGTCGAGTGAGATAAAAAGAACTGGATGGAATT
>NZ_LMKH01000007.1 GCF_001421415.1 Sphingomonas sp. Leaf208 | reverse complement strand
CGTCGGAGGAAGGACAGCGCGCGCTGCTGGCGGACACGCCGCTTGGGCGCAAGGCCTCGCCGGACGAGATAGCCGACGCCATTGTCTTCTTGGCCGGAGACGGATCGCGTTACATGACGGGCTCCGAACTGGTCGTCGATGGCGGATCCACCGCACAATAGGAGACAGTCTTGAAGATCAACGACATAGCCGCCATCGTCACCGGTGGCGCATCCGGACTAGGCGGCGCCACCGCTGCGATGCTCGCGGCCAGAGGGGCCAGGGTAACGATCGTAGATCGGGATCGTGACGCCGCAGAGTCTCACGCCACAGCAATCGGCGGGCGCGCCGCGATCGTCGACGTAACGGACGACGCCGCCATCGAAGCTGCACTCGCCGAGGCGGAGCAGGCCCACGGCGTCGCCCGGATATTGGTCAATTGTGCCGGCGTAGCGCCCGCGATCAAGACCGTCGGCAAAGAAAACGTTCCGCATCCGCTCGACGCCTTCCGCCGCGCCGTCGAGATCAACCTGATAGGCACCTTCGCTATGATTGCCCGCTTCTCGGCGAGACTGGTCGCGGCCGAGCCGATCGGTGAGGAACGCGGCGTGATCGTCAACACCGCTTCGGTGGCCGCCTATGACGGACAGGTAGGCCAGGCAGCCTATGCCGCCTCGAAGGGTGGCGTCGTCGGCATGACGCTCCCCATCGCTCGCGACCTTGCGCAGCATCGCATCCGGGTGATGACGATCGCCCCCGGGATCTTCCTGACGCCGATGCTCATGGGCCTGCCACAAGCGGCGCAGGATTCGCTGGGAACGCAGGTGCCGCACCCTAGCAGGCTCGGGAAACCAGACGAATATGCCGCGTTGGTCGAAGCGATCCTAACCAATCCCATGCTCAACGGCGACGTGATCCGCCTGGACGGTGCGATCCGGATGGCACCCCGATGAGCGGCACCACCATTGCCGCAGCCGTGGCAGGCTTCGTTCGCGACCAGGTGGTGCCGTACGAACACGATCCCCGGCGTAACGCGCACGGTCCTTCGGACGAACTCGTCCAGGAGTTGCGCAATCTGGCGCGTGCGGCCGGAGTCCTGACCCCGCATATTCTTTCCGACGGCAGCCACCTGTCGCATAGAGATACGGCTAAGGTGCTGCGCGCTTCCGGGTTGTCGCCACTCGGGCCATTGGCGGTCAACGTCATGGCACCCGACGAGGGCAACATGTATCTGCTCGGCAAGGTCGCCAGCACCGAGCAAAAGACGCGCTTCCTCTCGCCGCTGGTGGACGGAACGGCGCGATCCGCCTTCTTCATGACGGAGCCAGCGGCCGATGGTGGCGCCGGCTCGGATCCGTCGATGATGCTCACGACCGCAACGCAAGATGGAAACCACTGGGTCGTCAATGGTCGCAAGGCGTTCATCACGGGCGCCGACGGTGCCAAGGTCGGCATCGTGATGGCGAAAGCCGACGAAGGTGCGACGATGTTCCTGGTCGACCTGCCCGATCCTGCGATCACGATCGAACGCGTGCTCGATACGATCGACAGTTCCATGCCGGGCGGTCATTCGGTTGTCGCTGTCACAAACCTGCGCATCCCGGCCGACCAGATGCTTGGCAATCCGGGAGACGGCTTCAAGCTCGCGCAAGTTCGGCTGGCGCCCGCACGGCTTACCCATTGCATGCGGTGGCTGGGTGCCTGCGACCGCGCGAACGAGATCGCGACCGACTATGCCTGCCGCCGCCACGCGTTCGGCAAGCCGCTGGTCGATCACGAAGGGGTCGGCTTCATGCTTGCCGAGAATCTGATCGATCTGAGACAGGCCGAACTGATGATCGATTGGTGCGCCGACGTGCTCGATACGGGCGCGCTTGGTACCGTGGAAAGCTCGATGGCAAAGGTTGCGGTCAGCGAGGCGTTGATGCGCATCGCCGATCGTTGCGTGCAGGTCATGGGCGGCACCGGCGTGACCGACGACACGATCGTCGCGCAAGTCTTTCGCGAGGTACGCGCCTTTCGRATCTACGACGGTCCCACTGAATCTACATCAAGCTTACCGATCCGGTGGTCCGATCGNATGCGCATCGCCGATCGTTGCGTGCAGGTCATGGGCGGCACCGGCGTGACCGACGACACGATCGTCGCGCAAGTCTTTCGCGAGGTACGCGCCTTTCGGATCTACGACGGTCCCACCGAGGTCCACAAGTGGAGCCTTGCCAAGAAGATCAAGCGCGACTGGCGCGACGCCCAAGGTCCGGTTCAAACATGAACGGCTTGCTGTTCGAGCGCGTTGGACCAGTGGCTTGGCTGACCCTCGATCGCCCTGACGCAGCCAACGCGATAGACGTGCCGATGGCGAAGGCGTTGATGGAGACTACGATCGAGTGTGACGAAGACCCGGCGATACGGTGCGTCATCTTGACCGGAAACGGCCGCATGTTCTGTGCCGGTGGGGACGTCGCCGGCTTTGCAAAAATGGGTGATGCGTTACCCGCGCACATCAAGCAGACGACTGCGTATCTGCATGCCGCCATCACTCGCCTGGCGCGAATGGACAAGCCGCTCATTACGGCAGTCAACGGTCCAGCGGCGGGTGCTGGTATCGGGCTTGCCGTCATCGGTGACATCGTGTTGGCAGGCCCCGAGGCCCATTTCACGATGGCGTATACCGCACTCGGAATGTCGCCAGATGGCGGTACAAGTTGGCTTGTTCCACGTCTCGTAGGATTGCGACGGGCACAGGAACTATTCTTCTGCAACACACGCGTCTTGGCGACCGAAGCCGCCAAGATGGGACTTGTGACGCGCGTCGTAGAAGGCGGCAGCCTCAGAGAAGAGGCAACGGCATTGGCCGAAAAGTTGGTGACCTCCGCCACATCGGCACTGGGCGCAACGCGGCGTTTGTTATTCGATAGTCTGGTCACGCCGCTCGAAACACATCTCGACGCCGAAGCACGCAGTATCGCAAGTCAATCGCGACGGTCTGAAGGCCGCGAAGGCATCGCGGCCTTCCTGAGCAAACGCAAACCGACATTCCAAGGTGCTTCTTAGCCCTGTCTACACCGCGTTGAACGACAGAAATTCTGGAGATTGTATGACTTCGCCGATCCGCTCCGAACGCCATGACGACGTGCTCGTCATCACCTCGAACAACCCGCCGGTCAACGCGCTCGGCGCCGCGGTCCGCCAAGGCCTTGAGGCGGCGATCAAGGAAGGCTTGAACGACGACAGCATCACCGCGATGGTGATCCGCTGCGACGGCCGTACGTTCTTTGCGGGTGCGGACATCACCGAGTTCGGCAAGGAGATGGTCGAGCCCGGCCTGCCCACCGTCGTCGACATGATCGAGGCGTCGTCGAAGCCCGTCGTCGCGGCGATCCACGGCACGGCGCTCGGCGGCGGCTGCGAAGTCACGCTCGGTTGCCATTACCGCGTTGCCGTCCCCTCGGCCAAGATCGGCACGCCCGAAGTGAAGCTCGGCCTGCTCCCCGGCGCGGGTGGCACGCAGCGTATTCCGCGCATCGCCGGCGTGAAGCTCGCGCTGGAGATGACCGCGAAGGGCGATCCGATCTCGGCCAAGAAGGCGCTCGACGCCGGCCTGATCGACAAGATCGTCGGCGAGGATTCGCTTGAGGCCGACGCCGTTGCATTCGCGCGCGAGATCGCGACCAAGCGCCCCCTGCCCCGTGCGTCCGAGAAGACGGCGCAGGCCGATCCCGAGGCAGTCGCCGCGTTCAAGAAGGAGAATGCGCGCCGTTTCCGTAACTTCGACGCGCCGGCGGCCAACATCGCTTGCGTCGAGAAGGCCGCCGACGGCTCCAGCTTCGAAGACGGCATGGCGTTCGAACGCCAGGAGTTCATGAAGCTTATGACGGGCGTCCAGTCGGCCGCACAGCGCCACATCTTCTTCGCCGAACGCCAGGCCGCCAAGATCGACGACGTTCCTGCGGACACCAAGCTCCGCGAGATCAAGCGCGTCGGCGTGATCGGTGCGGGCACGATGGGCGGCGGCATCTCGATGAACTTCCTGTCCGCAGGCATCCCCGTGACGATCGTCGAGATGCAGCAGGACGCGCTCGACCGCGGCACCGGCGTCGTCCGGAAGAACTATGAGGCGACCGCCGCCAAGGGCCGGATGAAGCCCGAGCAGGTCGAGCAGGCAATGGGCGCGCTGAAGCCGACGCTCGACTTTGCCGACCTCGCTGAGTGCGACCTGATCATCGAGGCCGTGTACGAGACGATGGAGGTGAAGAAGGAGATCTTCACGAAGCTCGACGCGATCGCCAAGCCGGGCGCGATCCTGGCGTCGAACACCTCGTATCTGGATATCGACGCGATCGCGGCGTGCACGAAGCGGCCCGAGGACGTGGTCGGGATGCACTTCTTCTCGCCGGCCAACGTGATGAAACTGCTCGAAGTTGTACGCGGTGACAAGACCGCTGACGATGTGCTGGCGACGGTCATGGCGCTCGCCAAGAAGATCAAGAAGGTCGCTGTCGTCGCCGGCGTCACCTACGGGTTCATCGGTAACCGGATGCTGATGCCGCGGCAGGTCGAGGCGACCAAGCTGCTGCTCGAAGGCGCGAGCCCCGAGCAGATCGACAAGGTCCATGTCGCGTTCGGGATGCCGATGGGGCCGTTCCAGATGAGCGATTTGGCGGGCGTCGACATCGGCTGGCACCGCGATCCGAGCCGGATCGAGAACATCCGCGATGCGTTGGCGGCGGAGAACCGCTGGGGCCAGAAGACCAAGGCGGGCTTCTACGATTACGACGAGAAGCGGACGCCGTCGAACTCCCCCCGCGTCGCCGAGATCATCGACGACTTCCGCAAGAAATCGGGCGTAACGCCGCGCGAGATAAGCGACGAGGAGATCGTCGTGCGGACGCTCTACACGATGGTGAACGAAGGCGCGCTGATCCTCGAAGAGGGCAAGGCGCAGCGCGCGTCGGACGTCGATGTGGTGTGGATCTATGGCTATGGCTGGCCGGTGTACCGCGGCGGGCCGATGTTCTGGGCGCAGTCCGAGGGGTTGCCGAAGGTCGTCGCGGGGCTCGAGCAATACGGGTTCCCGGTAGCGGAGTCGTTGAGAAATGGGATACGCTGATCTTAGCATGCGCTGCTGTGCGGCATGCCGATGTGGCCCCGTCCGCCCGCTCCCGTCCGTGATTAGGTGGTACAACACAGGCTGCGAAGCCCGATGATCCCGTCGCCGGCCCGACAAGTGAGCAGAACGCTGACCGGGCGGCTCGCGCTTGTCACGGGCGCGGGTGGTGGTCTCGGCCACGCAATCGCTCGGAGCCTCACTGAGACTGGTGCGGAAGTGGTAGTTCACGGTCGTGACCGGGGGCGGTTGGAAGCGGTCGTCGCCGAATTGGTGGATGCGGGCGGCTATGCCAAGGCAATTGTCGTCGACCTAGAGGACGAGAGCGCCCTTCGCGATTCCGTAACAGCGCTCGGTCCGATCGACATACTCGTCAGTAATGCGGGTCTACGCGATCGACGTCCCCTCGCTGAACTCGACCGCGCCGCTTTCCGCCGGCTGCTCGAAGTAAACCTTGTCGCTCCGTTTGACCTCGTGCGAATGGTGGCACCGCAAATGCGAGAAGGTGGGCGGATTATTACGATCACATCAATTGCCGGACAGATCGCGCGCGCTGGTGACGCCGCTTATACCGCCACCAAGGGCGGGCTTGAAGCGCTGACCCGCGCGCTCGCTGTCGAACTGGGCCCACGTGGGATCACGGTCAACGCGGTCGCGCCGGGCTATTTTGCGACTGATGCCAATGCGCCGATGGTGGCCAGCGAGGAGATCGCGGCGCACCTTGCGAGGCGCACGTCACTCGGCCGCTGGGGTTATCCTGCCGAGATCGCCGGAGCGGTCGTGTTCCTCGCCTCGCCGGCAGCTTCCTACATTACGGGCCAGGTAATTGCCGTCGATGGCGGATACCTTGCCCACTTTTAGGCCGTAGCTTGGTCGGCGTCGAGCGTATCGACCCAGAACCGGACGTTCGAGGCCGCATCTGGACTCCCCGAAAGCGGCCGTTCGTTCAGCAGCAGCTTGTTCCACGATCGCTGACCGCTGACCGTTGAACGTTGTTAGCAAGGTTGCTCCAACCCGAGAACCGCGTCACGATCCTGGCATGAAGGGTGTGTTCGAAATCAGCGGTGCATCGCGCTACGACGACATGATCGCGGAGCGGTACCATTTCCCACGCATCTACCTGCGCGCAGCCGAAGCATGCGTCGGCGATTGGATCATCTACCGCGAAACCGGCTCGGCGGGTGGGCGCAAGGCCTATGTGGCGGCCGGCCTGGTGCGCAGCATCGACCCTGATCCCGCCGACCGCACGCTCTTTTACGCCCGCATCAGCGACTTCATCGAGTTCGATCGTCCCGTGCCGTATCGCGATCCTGACGGCCGCTTTCTTGAGCGTATGCTGCGCGAGCTGGACAACCCCGCCGTCGTTGGTCGGACACTACGCGGTCGATCGGTTCGAGGCATTGATGATGCTGACTTTGCTGCCATCGTGAACGCCGGCTTGGTCGACACGTTATCGCCCGAACACGCGATCCGGCTCGAACTCGATCCCCGCCACATCGACGCCTCCACGGCCGCATTACTGGCCTCACCGCCCGACGAGCGGCGCGTGGCGCAGCTACTGGTCAACCGCAAGGTGCGCAGCGCCGCCTTCCGCGGCCATGTGCTGGACGCATATGACAACCGTTGCGCGGTGACGGGGCTGCGTATGGTCAATGGCGGCGGAAAGGCCGAAGCTCAGGCCGCGCATATCTGGAGCGTCGCCGATGGCGGGCCGGACGTAGTGCAGAACGGCATTGCTCTGTCCGCGACCGCGCACTGGTTGTTCGACCGTCACCTCATCAGCCTCGACGATGAGTGCCGGCTGCTGGTGTCGCACAACAAGGTGCCGTCCGAGCTCATTCGGCTGTTCCCACAACCGGGCGAGCGCGTTCGCCTGCCGGTCGATCCACGGCTCCACCCGCGCCCCGACTATGTCGCTCGGCACCGTGCCCGTTTCGCGGGCCTCGACGCTTGAACAGCTACCTCGACGTCGTTGCTGCCTATGACGGCCAAGCCGACATGCTAGCCGAGCGGTACGAGGCGGTATCATCCGAGCGCATGCTGGCGGAGGTGTTGCCGGTTATCCCTGACGGCAGCGACAGCAAGCTGGCGCTCGACGTCGGCGCCGGCACAGGACGTGACGCGGCCTGGCTCACCTCACGAGGCTACGAGATTGTGGCGGTCGAGCCTGCTGCAGGTATGCGCCGGATCGCGGCCGAGAAGCATAGAAACGACGGCGTAAGGTGGGTGAACGATACCCTGCCCTCGCTCGACCATGTCCATGGGCTTGGACTTGCCTACGATTTCGTGCTGCTGTCAGCCGTTTGGCAGCACGTCGCGCCTGCCGATCGGCCCCGTGCCTTCCGCAAACTCGCCACTCTGTTGAAGCCGGGCGGTGTGCTGGTGATGACGCTGCGCCACGGTCCCGCCCCGTCCGGTATGCAGATGCACCCGACCTCAACCGCCGAGATCGAGGGGCTGGCCCGGGCACATGGGCTGGAGGTGTTACGGGTTGCGACATCCAGCGATCAGGGCGGACGCGCCGGTGTGACATGGGACGTCATAGCGCTACGCATGCCCGATGACGGCACCGGCGCGCTTCCTCTGGTGCGCGGCATCGTCTTGTCCGACGAGAAGTCATCCACCTATAAGCTGGCACTGCTCCGAGCCGTGGCACGCATCGCCGAGTATGCGCCTGCCGCAGCTACGCCAGCGCCCGAGGGCCGCGATGCAGTCGAAGTGCCGCTGGGCTTGGTCGCACTGAACTGGCTTAGAATGTACCTGCCCCTGGTTCGGGCGAGGCTCCCGCAGATGCCGGGTAATGTCGGCATTGAGCGACTGGGCTTCGCCAAGGACGGGTTTGCAGCACTGCTCGCGCTCGGCACGGCACCGGTCGAGCTACGGATTGGTGCGGTCTTCGCCGGCGAGCAGGCCCACGCCATCGCTTCCGCGCTGTCCCGGGCTGCTCACACAATCGCCAAAATGCCGGCGACCTTCACCCGCTATCCCAACAGTGACATGCAGGTGTTCGGCGTCAGCCGCGGGCGGCGGGGCGGTGCATCCGCAACCGTGCTCGACCTTGAGACGCTGCGCGGCTGGGGCCTGATCGAGGTGCCGGGCCACCTGTGGCGGGCTATGTCGCGGTTTGGGTCCTGGATCGAACCCATGCTGGTCGCTGAATGGTCCCGCCTCATCCGCGTCTATGCCGACCGTATGGGTCTGGCGGTCGCGCCCGGCGCTGCAGAAGCCGCCCTGGCGTGGGTAGAGCCGGTTCGCACCACCGCTCTTGGTCGCGACGTGCTCCAGCGGCTGCTCGGTCGCGGGCAGCCGCTCGAGTGCGTCTGGACGGGACGCCCCCTCAAGCCGAACAGCTTCGACATCGACCACTGCCTGCCATGGTCGGTTTGGCCATGCGGGGATCTGTGGAACCTGATGCCGGCGCACACCCGAGTTAATCAGCACGAGAAGCGCGACCGCCTACCATCGGCCGCTGCAATGGCAAATGCGCGAGATCGCATCATCGGCTGGTGGGAGGCAGCCTATCTGGAGGATGACGCGCTTCGACCTCGTTTTCTGCGTGAGGCCGCTGCGGCACTGCCACTAAACGATGCTGTAGGGTCCACAGCTGTCTACGATGCGCTGGACTGGCGACGTCTGCGACTATGGCAGGACCAGCAGGTGCCGCAGTGGACACCTGCGAACGCATTGACCTGACCGCCCCACAATGCGACATTCAGACTTGGCCTAAGCTTTCCCAAAAGCCGCCACTTATTCATGTTTGAGAGAAAGCCGGGCTCACCCACCTGGAACATCGAATCCGATGAAGCGAAGCGCTTTGGCCATGCGTCCGTTCATAGGTGGGCAGCGTTCCGGGTGAACCGTCCCGAAAAGCTCGAGCGCGCAAAACCGTCCGAACAGGCCAAGCTCGTATCGGGGCAAGTAGAGTGCGTCGTGCAGACGCTCGATGAAGTCGCCGTCCCCGTATAGCAGATGAGCAAGCGTTTTGCGCACCCGTGCTGCGTCGCCGCCGTTCGCGGTCCAGAACGCCGTGGGCAAATTCGATAGACCGCCCTTCGTGAATCGGAGTTGTTCGGCGAAAGCGTGGAGGGCGGTAAGCCCATCGGCGATCTCTTCGGGTGAAAGGCCAGCGATGCGCTCCGCCGATCCGAAAGCAGCATCGACTCTGCCAAGCCAGTCTAGATAGTCGTCGGGAACCCGTGACTGCTCCGCATCCCGCCACGCTTGGCCGGCTTCGATCACGATGGCCCGACGCTGCTCCGGCGCGCGTAGCGGCGCGTCCCGCCAAGCGTCGTCACCTGCCACTCTCGTCAGACGCAGCCAGTTCAGGAAGCGGTTGGTTTCGTTCGCGAGGCCGGCTCCGGCAAGTTCCGGACGGCGGAAGTGGTTCGCCACGAGGATACCCTCGACTTCCGAGAAGGCGGGCCGGTACTGCTCGTAAACAAGCTGACGCAGGTCCTCGAGAAAAATGCGCTCGCGACTGGGACTTCGGCTGTCGACCGAGATATTCGCGGGTTGGTTCTTCCCGACGGCCGCTTCGATCTCGGCGTCGGCGTCCCCATACTTACGGCGAACCATCGTCCACGACGACTTGAATGCGGCTAGCTTCTCGTCGGTCAGGACTGCCGCGCTTTCCCATAGATCACGGAACAGCTGCTTAACCTCGTCGATAGCGTCCGAATCCTCGGCTCTGTCGAGACATACGACCGCCTCTCGATTGCTCATCATGCCACCATCTGTCAGATTGGAGGAGCCGACCATCGCGATGTCGTCGAAGATGAATATCTTCGCATGGAAGCGGGACGTCAGGAACCGGATAGAGAGACCGGGAAGGTGATGCAGCTTCTCCAGCTCGAACGGCGAAGTCGCAGAGTTCAGGCCCACAATTAGCCTCACGCTGCGCCCCGCCTGGACCGCCGCGAGTATGCGGGCGCCGTCCGTAAAATACGGTGCCGCCAAGAGCACATTGCGGGCGTTCCGGACTCGATTGTCGAAGGCGCTTCCGACAAAGTTTCGGGAGGCATTGGTGAAGACCCGTCGCATTGTAGCCCTCGCGGTCGTGGATGGCGCCTCTCGCCGAGGGCCTAATTACTCTACGGTATCGCAACCATTTGCCAAACTGGAAGCGACGCGCACTGATCCCGAGCCGGACAAGTAGCCCCTTCTCTCAGGGCGCGTCACCAGGCCGCGCACCAACGTAGCCCCACCCTCGGCGCGTCGACCCACAAGTGGACACTCACGAGCCATTTCCTCTTTCCACATTTCTGCCGTTCGTTCATCTTCAGCCTGCACGAAATGTCGCCGATTTTCGAACTCAGAGCGGCTTTGTACGCGAGAGCCATCCCGTCCAATGGTCATGCCTGAGTGAGACGCATTCGATCTATCAGCGGTGTGGATGAGCGTCGAAAGCGAGCCCCTGCAGGGAAACAACCGACTGCAATCTTTTGAAAAATGTCGGTCAGGAAAGGGTTCTGATCGGCGCCGATCTTGTCCCCTACCATGTAGGTTTTCGAGGTAGTTCCAATAAATTAGCGATACTTTGCCATGGCAGAGCTTTCGACGCCTATCCACAACCGGCGCCATCGAATGATGGGAGCACAGATCTGGTCTTCGCTCGGTAAAATCGTGACGGAAATATCGGGGCCATGCATCTATGTTGTGGTCAGGAGTGAAATGAGGCACGTAACTACTGAACTCGTAAACTGGGTTGCCCAGCGGATTCTGCCGCATGAGCCAGAGTTGCGACGGTGGCTCCGGGCCGGATTTCCTGGCGTTGATGTCGATGATGTCGTCCAGGAAGCCTATTGCCGGTTGGCCGCGTTGGCAGATTTCAAGCGTGTAGAGGATCCGCGTCGTTATCTGTTTCAGACAGCACGCAACGTGGTTCTGACCGAGCTGCGCAGGGCTCGCGTCGTGCGTATTGAGGCCGTTGGAACCATTGCCGATCTCGAGCTTGCGCTAGCTGCCGACCATCTGTCACCTGAACGTATCGTCGCAGGGCGGGGACTATTAGCGAAAGTCGAACATCTTCTAGCCGCGCTTCCAGAGCGAAGCCGAACCATCTTTCGCATGCGAAAGGTCGAAGGACTGTCGCAGCGGCATATCGCAGAAGAATTGGGCGTGACTGAGATGATCGTTGAGAACGATCTGGCACGGGGATTAAAAGTTATCCTTAGTGGCCTTTCAACAGATGACAGGGCAGACTTGCCATCGCGAAACGAAAGGAACCGCAATGCGCGACCATCCTGACGCTATCGACGTTGCTGCAGCGCGGTGGGTCGCGCGGCTGGATCGCGCACCAGACGATGCGAACTTGGCAGGCGAGATCGACCGTTGGTGTGCAGAACATCCGCGCCACGTTGGTGCCTTGCTGCGTGCCCGTGCTGTTTGGAGTGGGTTGGACGCGGCCGATGCCCGCATAGTAGAGAGACCGTTATTCTCTCGTCGGCGAGTACTGACGGTCAGCGGGGGCTTAGCGGTTGCTGCCGCGGCCTTAGGCGTGGTCTGGCTAGAAACGCACCGCAGTATGGGCATAGAAACAGCTGTCGGTGAACGCCGTCTAGCCAGGCTTGAAGACGGATCAACCATCGTTCTCAACACCGCTAGCCGGACTCGTGTGCGAATGACGCCGGAGCATCGGTCGGTAGCGCTTGACGATGGCGAGGCCTGGTTCGCGGTAGCAACGGATCATGCTCGACCGTTTGTGGTCTCTGCGGGCGACGTGCGGGTTCGTGCGGTTGGAACGGCCTTCGCGGTTCGCCGTTATCTGGGCCGCGCTGAGGTGACGGTAACGGAAGGGCGTGTTCGAGTCTGGTCGGTTGCTGCCCCAGAACGCTTCGTCATGTTAAGCGCTGGCAAGCAAGCAAGCGTAGCAGATGTGTCCGGTACCGCCGAAACCGTCGTCGCAAATGCGAAGCCCGCCGAGTCATTAGCCTGGCGACAGGGTGAAATCATACTCGATGGTATGACTTTTGGCGACGCTGCAGCCGAGTTCAACCGGTACAATAGGCGACAATTATCCGTCGATACACAACTAGCCGAGCGCAGGATCGTGGGTTGGTTTCGCACCGATGATCTGGACGGGTTCGCACGCGCGGCTGCGATAATGACGGGTGCGAAGATCGAGAGAGACGGCACTGATTTACGGATCGTAAAATAAATCTCGCAAATCCTGACGGAAACAGGAGCGCGACGCATCTTCCCTGCAGACGCGCTAAAGACGCGGTCGGCAGATCGTAAGGGGAGGATTATAATGCGTTCGCAGTTCTATATGGGCCTTATGTTGACCAGCGTCGCGGTTGCCGCATCGCCAGCAGTTGCTTTCGGACAGACCCGAAACTTTGATGTCGCCGCCCAGTCGGCATCGACCGGTATCGTCGCATTCGCACGCCAGGCGGGCATCCAGATCATTGCGCCTGAAGACGCTACGCGCGGTCGACGGATCGTCGCAATCAAAGGCAATCTTGCAGTCGCCGACGGCCTCCGCCAGATCGCTAACGCCTCCGGTCTCAAGATCGTGTCATTCAATGGCCGCACGGCTGTGCTCGCGACTGGGGTTATGGCGGCACCCCGCTCGACAACTCAAGTATCAATTTCAGTTGCGCAGGATACAACCGCCCCAACTGCGGTGGGCGCATCTGATGAGAACGCGGACATAGTCGTCACAGGGCAAACATCCCGTAATCGAGCTCTAATAACATCGTCAGCTGATATTACGCTAGCGTCGCGCGCCGATATCGACCGCAAGGCTCCGCGGTCGACCGCGGATATGCTTGAACTTATCCCCGGCATTTTCGTCGAGTCGACCGCGGGCGCCGTATCGAACAATTATTCGGTGCGCGGCCTGCAAGGTGGCGGCCAGCGCTTCATCCAGCTGGAAGAGGACGGCATGCCGATCCTGTACAGCGGCGGCGGTGCCGACTTCTTCTTCGACCAGGACCTGACGATCGATCGCCTCGAAGCGGTAAAGGGTGGCTCGTCAGGCGTATTGACCGTCAATGGTGCCGGCGCGACGATCAACTTCATTTCCAAGACGCCGAACTTCACGCGTACTGAAGCGATGGCGCGCGGCAGCTACTATAATTACGGCCAGAAGCGCGGCGAAGTGTATCTATCGTCGCCGATCACCGACAAGCTGGCGTTCAACATCGGCGGCTATTTCCAGTCGAGCCCCGGCGTGCGCGACAACCCGTTCGACTATCGCGGCTGGCGCATCAAGGGCGCGCTGGAATATCGCCCCGAGGCCGGTGGCTATATCCGCATCTCCGCCAAGGGCGGCGATATCGAGAATGCGTTTTACGCAGATCAGCCGTATCGCTTTATAGATGGCGAGCCGAGCGGTATCCCGAGCCTCAGCACCCAGTTCGGCAATGTCGGCGGTGATGCGTTCAAGAGCATCCAGGTCCCGGTCTCGACTTTCGCGCATCCAAGCGGCTTCCGCGAATTTCGCTATCAGGATGGCATCAAGGCGAAGACTGCTCAGTTCCGCATCGACATGGAAACGCCGGTCAGCGACAGCGTCAACCTGTTCCTGCACAGTCGCTATCTGAAATACTCGTACGACTTCAACGGCCTGTTCCCTGGCTCGGGCACTGGGAATGCCGGTCTGACCAGCGCCGTCAACTATCTGACGCCCGGCGCCGGTTCGCCGATCAACGACCTATTGACCGCGGGCCGAACGGCGTTTCCGACCGCGACGCGCTTCGGCATCCGCAACCTGCGGACCGGCACGGTGCTGGGCAGCAACCAGACCACGGACCTGAATGCGCTGAACGGCAACGGCTTCCTCCAGCGCACGACGCTCAACCACGATTACATCGACGGCAAGGACTTCGGTCTGAACGGCGGCGGCACGTGGGAATATGAGAGCGGCGGGTTCAAGAACTCGCTGACCGTCGGCGCGATGTATTACGACGTGACACGCGAGCAGGACCAGTCGGCGACGGCAAGCGTCGTCAACGACGTGCGGTCGAACAGCGACATCTACGACATCGTCGCGCTGAACGCGGACAATGGCGTCGTCGGTACGCTGTCCGATAACGGCCTGGTTTCGTATGGCGACTGGGGCGCTGGCATCCGCACGCGCAAGGACTCCACCGTCTCGTTTTATGCCAATGACGAACTGTCGATCGGCGACCTACATCTCGACGGCGGCATCCGCTGGGAGCGCGACTCTGCGACGTTCCTGGACGGTCAGGCAGCGGCGGTGAACCAGCCGGTGCAGCCAAACGTGCCCGGGCTCATCCGCACGGTCGGATCGACCTTCGACGGGACCTTTGCACAGACGCAGCGGACGCAGTCGAAGGCAGCGTACACCGCCGGCGCGAACTATCAGTTCACGCCGAACCTCGCGATCTACGCGCGCTATGCGAACGGTTTCCAGACCAACAATACCGATCCTATCACGACGATCGAGCTGTACGAGGCTGGTGTCCGCTATCAATACCAGCGCTTCATCAGCGGCTCGGCGACCGTTTTCCAGACCAACTTCAAAAACCAGAACTACAACTTCGCCAACCCGACCAACCCATCGCAACAGCAGAACATCAACGCTGACCTGCGCACGCGCGGCGTCGAAGTGGATGTGAACGTCCGTCCGATCACCTGGTTCTCGGTGGATTTCCAGGGCGTGTTCCAGCAACCCAAGCTGCTCAACCTCGAGATCGACGGCGTTAGCCAAGGTGCGCAGTACGAAGGCAACCGCCCCGAACGCACGCCCGCCAAGCTGTTCACGATCACGCCAGCGATCAAGCTGCCGAATGGCTTTGGCGAAGTGTACGGTCGCTACAAATATGTCGGGCGCATTTTCGCCGATGCCGGCAACGGGGTCGCGCTCCCCAGCTACGGCGTGACCAGCGCGGGGATCACGATCAACGTCAACGACCGGATCCAGGCGAACTTCAACGCCGACAACATCTTCAACGTCGTTGGCCTGACCGAGGGCAATCCGCGGCAGGGCCAGACACAGGCGGTAACCGATGGCTATTTCTATGCCCGCGGCATTGTCGGCACGACCTATGGCGGATCGGTCACGCTAAAATTCTGATCGACCGACGATGTGAGGGTTCAAACGGGGCGGCGAGCAGGCAACTGTTCTGCCGCCCCTTTTCGCGGAGTGACAATTATGAAGACGATAGCGCGCATGGCGATGGCGGGTGGCCTCGCACTCCTCACCTGCGCCGCGGCGCCGATCACGGCTCGACCGGAGCTTGCGTATCAGTTGACCGAAGGAAAGAACCTCAACGCCTTCGTCCGCGACAAGGCGGTGGCGGCGCATGTCCTGCTGCGCAACGGTGACGATCCGCGCATCCTGGTAGCGTTTCCCGCGGGCAACAGCGGTGTCGGCCTGTGGTTCGCGAACACCGCACGTCCCGTCACCTGGCGGCTGGACCAAGCACCGCTACCGCTGAACCGCGGAAGCCTGCACGGCATCGTCGCGGTAGCGACCGCCGATGCGGCGCGGTTGGTTCCAAAGCAGGCGGTGTTGTCCAACATCCGCTTCCTGCGCGACTATCAGGCGGTCAGTACGTTTCCTGCGGAGCTCGCCGCGACGTCGGTAATCGCCGGGGACACAATCACGTGGCGCCGCAAGCGGCTCGACGGCGCGGCAGGCTATGAACTGACGCTGCGGGTTGTCGAGGGGCGGATCGACCAGGGCGCGATCATTGCTGGCGCGAACGGGCAAATCCGGTTGGAGATCACGGCGCTGACCGGCGACGGACCGTTGACCCCGATCCCGGCGGCGGAGTTGCTCAATGCGACAGCGGCCGCCGATCCCGCTGCGCGCAACGCGCTTGCGTTTCTCAGCTACCGGGAGAAGTTCCTGGCGGGTTCCTGGCGCTTCGATACCTATTTCGGGCGCGACACGCTGATGTCGTTGCGGCTGCTAATGCCGGCGCTCAAACCCATCGCGATTGAGTCGGGCCTCAATGCGGTCATCGCGCGATTGTCACCCGGCGGCGAAGTCGCGCATGAAGAAGGGATCGGTGAATTTGCGATCCTCGCCAATCGCAAGGCGGGCCGCAGCGGTGACGCCGCCGAACTCGACTATGGCATGGTCGACGACGATTACATGCTCGGGCCGGTCGCCGCCGACTATCTGCTCGGGGCGGGCAAGCAGCGCGCGTCCGCCTATCTGGCCGCACCCCTCGCGAGCGAGAGCCAGAAGGGGCGCGGCGAGACGGTCGGTGCGGCGCTGGTCCGCAATCTCCGCTTCGTGCTGGCGCAGGCGAATGCGTTTGCCGCAGCCCCATCGGCCCGCAACCTCGTCGCGATCAAGCCCGGGCGGATGACCGGCGAGTGGCGCGACAGCGAGGAGGGCCTTGGCCGCGGCATTTACGCGTATGACGTGAACGCCGCCCTAGTCCCCGCGGCGATCGAAGCGGCAGATCGCCTCGCGCAGGCCAGACTACTCGACAGATATCTGTCGGCGGGCGATCGCGCGGCGTTTGGGCGGGCCGGCACGATGGCCGAAGTCTGGCGGACAAAGGCACCCGCGCTGTTCCGCGTCGAAATTCCTGCTGCAACGGCCGCGGCGGACGTGCGGCGCTATGCGGCGACCCTTGGCGTGCCCGCAGCACCGGCGCTGGCGGCACTGGGCAAGGCCCCCGTCGTATTTCATGCGCTATCTTTGGGCGCCGATGGCGAGCCGGTTAAGATCGTCAATTCGGACGAGGGCTTTGCGCTGTTGTTCGGGCGACCGTCGTCAATCGATCTCGATACCTTTGTGGGCGGGATCATGCAGCCCTTCCCGGCGGGTCTGATGACCGACATCGGCTTGCTGGTAGCTAATCCGGCGTTCGCCGATGGGGCGGCACAGGCGCGCTTTACGCCCGCGGCATATCACGGCGCAGTCGTCTGGTCGTGGCAGCAGGCGTTGCTGGCGGCGGGGCTTGAACGCCAGTTGCAGCGGACTGACCTGCCCGCGGCGACCCGGACGCGGCTCAGGACGGCACAGGCGGCGTTGTGGCGCGCAATCGCGGCAGGCAGGACGATCCGCGGATCGGAACTCTGGTCTTGGGCGTACAAGGACGGCGGCTACCGCATCGTCGCATTCGGCGCGGGCAAGGCCGATGTCGACGAATCGAACGCGGCGCAATTATGGAGCACGGTCTATCTGGCCGTGCAGCCGCCCGGAACTCGCTAACCGGCGAAGAAGCCAGTGATCGTCAGGCGTCCGGTTTGCGGGTCGGACGCCAGCGACACGCCGTCCGCGATCTCACCCGAATGCAGCAGGCTGCTGCGATACAGCAGCGCACGATTGTACACGCCGTCGATGCGCGCGATCCGTTCGAACAGCTGCGTGTCACCGGCGATATAGGACTCGGGTGCGCCGTGCTTCACCAGATCCCGGTTAAGCGCGGCGAAATAAGTATCGCGGCGACTGGCGTCGATCGTCTCGAACCCGGTCGAACGATGCCGGTAGAACGCGGTACCGCCGGTTTTGTCGGGCACGAGATAATGGATCAGCGCCAGCCGTCCAGGCTCCACCGCATCAACGTGCGGCAGGCGTTGCTCGATCGACAGCGCGGACGGCGCCATCGTCACGATTGAGAAGCGCGCCTCCAACACCGACAGCCCGGCCGACATCCCAAAAACCTGCTTCGCGATCGTCGCGATGAGCGCCCCTTGATCGCGCATATAGCTATCGGGAAGCGTTGCCGCGATGCCGGGGTAGTGTCGTCCTGCCGGGCCATAATCCTGGGTCGCGGCAAAAACTCGCAGCGCGTGGGGATCGGGGACGAAGTGGTCGATGACGACTACCGGCTCCCCTTCCTTACCGATACGGCGCGCCCGCACGTCGGGCGTCGTCATCTCGCGGCGACCTGCGGGGCAACGAGCGCTGCGATGGCCGCGTCATGCAAGGGCAGCGTGGGCGTCGCGCGCGCGATGACCGTCTCGATCTGGTTGAGCTGGCGGCGGTTTGTCGCCGCATCGAGGGTATCGGCCAACGGCGCATGGCCCAAGGCGCCCACCCCCTGCCCCTCCAGCACGGCGAGCCAGCTTGCCTCGCGGAACAGTTCGTCGGCACTCAACATCAGACGTCCGGCGCGCGTATATTGCGCCATCTTGTCGACCAGCGTGGGAGGCGGCGTCATATGACGAGTGTGTTGCCAGAGCGGCGCGTCATGGCCCTGCGTCGCGTGATAGTGCAGGATCAGAAAGTCGCGAATGCCGTCCATGTCGCGCGCGAACAGCGTGTTGAACTGACGCGCCAGCGCGGGGTCGCAATCGGCATCCGGGAACAGCGTGATAAGCTTGGCGATGCCACTCTGGATCAAGTGAATACTGGTCGATTCGAGCGGCTCGAGGAACCCCGATGACAACCCGATCGCAACGACATTGCCGCGCCATGCCTCGCGCCGGAACCCTGCGGTAAAGCGCAGCATGCGTGGATCCGCCAGCGCTTCGCCATCGAGGTTGGAGAGCAGGGTCGCCACCGCCTCGTCGTCCGACACGAAGCTGCTCGCATAGACATAGCCGTTGCCGGTGCTGTGCTGGAGCGGGATCCGCCACTGCCAGCCGGCGGGGCGCAGCGTCGACCGCGTAAACGGCGTCGTCGCGGCGATGCGCGCGCACGGCACCGCGACTGCGCGGTCGCAAGGTAACCAGTGCGACCAGTCCTCGAACTGCGCGCCCATCGTCTCGTCGATAAGCAGGGCACGGAAGCCTGAGCAGTCGATGAAGAGATCGCCTTCCAATCGCTCACCCCGGTCACTTGTCAAAGCGGTCACGAAGCCGGTTTCGGGATCACGCTCGATATCGCGCAGCATGCCCTCGTGCCGGACGACGCCGCGTTTTTCGGCAAGTTGGCGTAAGTGGCGGGCGTAGAGGCCAGCGTCGAAATGATAGGCATAGCCGAGCGTTGACAGGATCGACCGTGGGTCGTCCACGGGCTTCGCGAAGCGGCCGGCGGCGGCAAGCTGCGCGACGAGTGAATAGGTTGAGAGCGGCCGATCGAGCCCATCCCCCTTGGCCCGCAACCAGTGCTGATGGAACGGTACTGGTCCAAGATCGACGCCGTAGCGACCAAACGGGTGGAAATACCGCGTGCCGGGTCGCGCCCAATCGACGAATTCGATGCCCAGCTTGAAACTCGCTTTCGTCGCCGCGACGAACGCCTCCTCGTCCAGTCCGACCAACTGGTTGAACCAGTGGATCGTTGGGATAGTCGCCTCGCCGACACCGACGGTGCCGATTGCGTCGGATTCGAGGATGCTGATCTTGACCAGGTCGCCGAATGTGGCGCTCAAAGCCGCGGCGGTCATCCACCCCGCGGTTCCTCCGCCAAGGATTACAAGACGTTGCACGCGCTTCATGCTACGTAGTCCTGCGCAATTTCTTTTGGATAGCAAGCTGCTTCCTTACCCGTGCCCCGCACGACGGTCAGCATTGACAGGTGCCCAATGCCCTGAAGTCCCGGTTGGCCAGCGGCTTTCAGCTAGCGTGTGATCGATTAAACTAGCCCGCGTAGACTGTGCCGTGCGCAAGCTCCGTAGCGAGGCAGCCACTCGGACACGTTGCCCCACATTCAGACGTTCCCGGTAGCTCCTCCGATCTACAACTACGATCGTTCGCTCATCTAGCTCCAACGGCCATTCTTTTAACGCATATAATGAATTCTAGTTGGGATAACCAATGGATCGTGTTCGGTATTATGCCTTAAAGCGCTCCCTGCCGCCGACTATCGTACGAACGACCTTAACCCTTTTGACCTGTTCGACGGGCGTCACCAGAAGGTCCGTATCAAGCACGGTCAGGTCGGCCAGATAGCTGGGTGCGATCCGACCGAGCTTGCCGTCCTGGAACCCGGCGTAGGCGTTGTTGACGGTGTACGCGGTCAGCGCCTGGGCGACCGTCGTCTTCTGGTCAGGAAGCCAGCCTGCCGGGTTCTTGCCGTCGATCGTCTCGCGTGTGACAGCGGCGTAGATGCCCTCGATCGCATCGAGCGGCCCGACCGGCCAGTCCGATCCGAACGTGACGGTCGCCCCGCTGTCGATCAGCGAGCGGAACGCGTACGTGCCGCGCAGCCGCGCCTGGCCGATCCGCTCGATTGCCCAGCGTCCGTCGTCGATCGCATGGAACGGCTGGACCGAGGCGATAACGTGCTGTTTGGCAAAGCGCGGGATCGCCGCCTGCGACAGATGCTGCGCATGCTCGATCCGGAAGCGACGATCACGCGCGCCGTTCTCGCGGACAATCTCCGCATACAGATCGAGCACGTCGTCGTTGGCGAGGTCGCCGATCGCGTGCGTGGTGACGTGCAAGCCCGCCCTGTCCGCACCGCCGACATACGCCTTCAAGTCGGCCAAGCTGGTGACGCGGACGCCGTGCTGGTCGTGCGCGTCGGTATAGGCGTCGCGGAACACCGCGGTGCGCGAGCCGAGCGAGCCATCCGCAAGCGCCTTGACCGCACCCCAGCGCACCCAGTCGTCGCCGCGCCCCTCGGCCTTGACGATCGCGGCCATCTTCTCCCAGTCGCGGATCGGCACGAAGCAGTAGAATCGCAGGTCGGTCTCGCCCTTGGCGCGAAGCTGCCGCGCGGTCTCGTACGTCGTCCAGTCGAACGGTTCGGGGGTATGAACCTGCGTGAAGCCGCGGCTGAGCGCATGGGCGATGCCGCCGCGCATAATCGCCTGCCATTCGCTCGGCGTCGGCACCGGGAACACCCGCTCGGCCAGCGCCTTGGCGTTGTCCTTCAGGATGCCGGTGGGCTCGCCCTGCGCGTCGCGGACGATGACGCCGCCCGCGATGTCGGGCGTATCGCGCGTGATCCCCGCGATCTTCAGCGCCGCGCTGTTGAGCAAATACATGTGCAGGTCGGTGCGCGGGATTGCGACCGGCGTGTCCCCTGTCGCCGCATCGATCCACACGCGCGTCGGCAACTGGCCGCCCAGACGCTGCTCGTCCCAGCTGCCACCGAGGATCCACTTGCCCGGCCGCGCCCTCGCCGCCGCACCGAGCCGCGCGGCGAAGTCGGGAATCGTGGTGGCGGACAGCAGATCCGGCTGCATCAGCGCAGCCGAGCCGATCATGAAATGCGTGTGGTTGTCGATGAACCCCGGCGTCACGAACGCGCCCTTAAGGTCGATCACCTTGGTTGCGCGACCGATCGCCGCCTTCACCGCCCCCGACCCGGTCGCGACGATCCGGTCGCCGACGAGGCCGATCGCGTCGGTATACGGCTGCCGCGGGTCGCCGGTCCAGGCATTCGCGTTGACATAGGCGACGTCCAGCACGCGCTCGATCGCCAGCGCCCGTCCCACCGACGCCCAAGCCACCCCGCCTGCCAACACCATCCGCCGGTCGATCATCGTCATGCTCCCATCATCGGACGATCGTGTCAGACGCCGACGCAGCGCGGACCCGCCAATTTTCCAATCCCGGCGGAGCCAAGCTGGCCCTCCCGGATTTTGCGTGTTGGCGCTTGCGGCGACGAGGCGGGTCGCGAGAGTGGCCGCATAAGGGGAGATCATGACGCACCACCGCCCTGCCACCGCGCCTGCTCCCGCATGACCGGGATTTTCGAAACGTTCGACAACAGCGACGTGCGCGATCTGATCGCGGGCTATCCGCTCGCCTGGGTGACGGCGCCAGGCCACGCCCCGCCCAGCCTGCTCCCGCTGCTTGGCGAATATGATGCGGAGGGACGGCTCACGCACCTGCTCGGCCACATGGGGCGGCGCAATCCGCTGCACGCGCAGCTGACGCAGGCGCCGACCGCGACGATCCTCGTCAACGGCCCGAACGGCTATGTCTCGCCCGAACATGCCGACCGCCGCGACTGGGGACCGACCTGGAACTACGCGCAACTCGTCATCGACGCGCAGCTCGTCTTCCTCCCCGACGAGACCGACCACGCACTGGGCGCCCTCACTTTCGCGATGGAGGGCGAGCACTGGACGCCGCGCGAACTCGGCCCACGCTACGACGGCATGGCCGCCGCGATCATCGCCTTCCGCGCCGAAGTCACCAGCCTGTCGGGTCGCTTCAAGCTCGGCCAGGACGAGGCACCCGCCACCTTCGCGGCGATCCTCGAACGCCACCCCGACAAAGCCCTCGTATCCTGGATGCAAAGGTTCGCACGGAAGCAGGCATAGAACACGACTTGCCGCCAGGACTTGGCCCCCTATGCTAGCCGCTCCACGATCGGGAGAGCGGGCCAATGCTGAGACCCTGGAAGATCACGCTGGGCCGCATCGACCCGGCCTTGCGGACGCCGCTCTACCTCCAGATCGTCCACGCGATCATCCACGAGATCGAGCGCGGCCGCCTGCCCCCCGGCGCCTTCCTGCCGAGCAGCCGCGAACTCGCGACAATCCTCGGCGTCAACCGCAAGACCGTTGTCCTCGCCTATGAGGATCTAATCTCGCAAGGCTGGCTGCTGTCGGAGGGCACGCGCGGCACCGTCGTCGCGGCGCTGTCGACCGAGCTGCGCAAGCCACCACCGCGACCCTCGATGCCGAGCGCCACCACCGCGCCCGAATACCGCTTCCGCGCGCCGCCCGAACGATCACTCGCGCTGTCGCCCGGCAAGGGCATCAAGCTCGACGAGGGTGCGCCGGACGGTCGCCTGTTTCCGGCCGACATCCTCTCGCGCGCCTATCGGACCGCGGTGCAGCGCGCGAGCCGCGACAACCGACTGCAATATCGCGATCCACGCGGCTCGCCCCGATTGCGCGAGGCGGTCGCGACAATGCTGCGCGGCGAACGCGGGCTGGCGGTCACCGCCGACGATATCTGCATCACGCGCGGCAGCCAGAACGGCATTTACCTCGCCGCGCGCACGCTGTTGCAGCCAGGCGATACCGTGCTGGTCGAGGCCCTCACCTACGAACCCGCGGTCGCCGCCTTCACCGATCTCGGCGCCAACATCGTCCCGGTCGGGCTCGACGAGAACGGCGCGGATGTCGAGGCGATCGAGCGCGCCTGCCGCAAGCACCGCGTCCGCGCGATCTTCCTCACCCCGCATCACCAGTTCCCGACCACCGTCGCGCTACGCCCCGAACGGCGCCTGCGCGTGCTCGAACTCGCGCGGCAATTCGGCTTCGCGGTGATCGAGGACGATTACGACCACGAATTCCATTTCGAATCGCAGCCGCTGCTGCCGATGGCGAGCTATGCGCCCGGCCGCGTGATCTATGTGGGTTCGCTGTCGAAGCTGCTCCTGCCGGCGTTGCGCGTCGGCTATATCGCCGCCCCCAGCGCCTTCATCGAGGCGGTGGCGCACGGCGTCTCGCTGACCGACGGCATGGGCAACACCCTAACCGAGGATGCCGCGGCGGACCTGATCGTCGAAGGCGAACTTCGCCGCCACGCACGCCGCGTGACTCAGGTCTATGCCAAGCGGCGCACCGCGTTCGACCAGGCGCTCGCCGCGACGTTCGGTGCCGCGATCGACTACCGCGTCCCCGATGGCGGCCTCGCCTTCTGGCTGCGGTTCGCCGACCCTGCGCTGCTCGACCGGATCGAAGCCGGAGCGCCGGAGCACGGCCTCAGCCTCGCCACCTCCGCGTCGTTCGCGACCACCGACGACGCGCCACGCGGCCTCCGCCTCGGCTTTGCCAGCCTGACCGAAGCCGAAGCGGTACGCGCGCTGACCTCGCTGGCCGCGGCAGGCGGCATCCCCGCCGCCGGGTCCAGCGCCGACGATCGGCACGCCTTGGTCCCGTCGACATCATAGGACTGGATGTTTGTACGGTTCCAGTTTGAGCGGACCCTATACCCTCAAGATCAGAGCCGCGACGGTCGAAAAGACCGCAGATGGCCGCAGGACGGTTCGGGCAATTTGATGCGGACGGCGCCAGAGGTGCCGGTCGCCGAGCATTGGGGGCGAGCTAATGACATACCGGTTTCTCACTACGACGGCGTTGGTGAGCGCAACAGCGCTCTCGCTGACCGCGACTCCCGCGGCCGCACAGGTCGCCAGCACCACGGCGCCCGGCAACGCGTCTCCGGACGCGCCCGTAGCGTCCGAGCCGGTCACGAACAGCTCCGACGACATCGTCGTGACCGCGACAAAGCGCAACGAATCGCTGCGCAACGTCGCGATGCCGATCAGCGCGGTGACGGGCGACCAGCTTGCCAAGGCCAACGCCAACAGCCTCTCCGACTATATCGCGCGCCTGCCGGGCGTCGTCTTCAACGATTACCAGCCGGGCATATCGGAAGTCGTGATCCGCGGGATCGCTGCGACCACTTACCACGAGCAGGGTCAGACCACGGTCGGCTATTATCTCAACGAGATTCCGCTGGTCGAGCCGGGCTTCCCGATCGGCATCCCCGACGTCGACACCTTCGATCTCGACCGCGTCGAGGTGTTGCGCGGGCCGCAGGGTACGCTATTCGGTTCGTCGACGCTCGGCGGTCTCGTCAACTACGTCGTCAAGACCGCCGATCCGGGCAAGATCGACGCCGCCGCACAGGGCCTGATCGGTTCGACCAAGAACGCGAGCGGCGACCTGAACTACGCCGGCAAGGTCATGTTCAACCTGCCGATCATCAAGGACAAGCTCGCCGTCCGCGTGATGGCGCTGCAACGCTATGATGCAGGCTATCTCGACAATACCGGCACCAACAACCAGGGCAGCAACGATTTCCGCACCCGCGGCGCGCGCGGGTCGATCGTCTTCACGCCGGCCGAGGGGACCAAGATCACGTATCTGGCGACCTATCAGCAGAGCAAGCTGTCCGACCAGACCTACCTCACCTCGCTGGATTCGCTGACCCGCGTGTCGGCGCGCGAGGAGCCGCAGAAGACGAGCTTCTTTCTCAATTCGCTACGCCTCGACCAGGATCTTGGGTTCGCGAACTTCACCGTGTTCGGCTCGGTCGACAAGAAGAAGAACAGAACCGTCTTCTCCTACCCCTATGCCTATGTCACCGGCGTCACGACGGGCGACGCCGCCGCCTATTCTCTCGGCGACGCAACCGCGAACATCAAGCAGGTCGAGGCGCGGCTTGCGTCCGCGGGCAATGGTCCAGTCCGCTGGCTGATCGGTGCAAGCTACCTGCGCGCGAAGAAATTCAGCTACGACCAGATCTACCAGCAGGGTGCCGGCGCCTTCATCAACGCCAATCCGGCACTGTTCGGCGGCTATAGCGGGACGCAGTTGACGCCCAACGACCGCATCTACGGCTATGCCTCCGACACGCTGAACACCGATCTCGGCATCTTCGGCGAGTTGTCGTGGCGGCCGGTCGAGCAGTTCGAGATCTCCGTCGGCGGCCGCTATTACGACACGCGCGCCAAGGCGACCGTCACCAACCAGGCCGGCGCGCTCGGCGGCTATCCGGGCGGATACACGCCGGTCGGCTCGGGGGGCAGCGTCGACCAGAAGGAGGACGGCTTCACGCCCAAGGCGACGATCTCATTCCGGCCGGTTCCCGGCTTCCTCGCCTACGCGACCTATTCGAAGGGCTTCCGGGTCGGCGGGATCAATCCGAATGCCGGGCTGCTGTCGGCTATTCCCGCCGCGTACGACAGTGACACGGTCGACAATTACGAGGCCGGCGTGAAGTTCGGCCTGTTCGACAACCGCATCCTGCTCGACGCCACGGTGTTCACGATCGACTGGAAGAACATCCAGGCACGACTGTTCGGCCCGGCACCTGCCTTTTACTCCTACGTCACCAACGCCGGCAGCGCGAACATCGGCGGCGTCGAGTTCTCGGGCACCGTCAAACTGACCAGGGCGCTGACGTTCAGCTCGAACGTCACCTATCAAGATGCGCAACTTACCAGCCTGTTGCCGGACAGCTTCGCGGTCGGCGGTGGCTACGCGTCGGGCACGACGCTGCCGGGGTCGTCGAAATGGGCGGTCGCCAACAATCTCGTGCTCGACCTGCCGAACGTCAAACTGGCACCGACGTTCGAGATCGCGCATCGCTACGTCTCGTCCGCCCCCGTCGCGTTCGGCAACACCAACACGCGGGGGAATTTCAACCAGTTCGACGCGCGCGCCTCCGTCACCGTGATGGAACGCGTCCGGCTGCTCGGGTTCGTCAACAACGTGCTCGACAAGCGCGGCGTCCTCAACGCGCCGTTCACCGATCAGGTCGCCCCGGCTTATTCGATCATCCGGCCACGCACCTACGGCCTGCGCGTCGATATCGGGTTCTGAGGGTGCGGCATCGCATGACCTCGACGCTGCCGGTGCTGGCCCTGTTGCTGGCCGGCACCGCGCCGCTTCCTCAGACCGCAACGCCTGTGGCCGCCGAAAAGGGCGGGCCGATCGCGCCCGCCGACATCATGCGGCTCCACGATATGCGCGATGTCGAGATGTCGCCGGACGGCAGGACCATCCTGTTCACCGTCCAGCCGCAGATGGCGACTTTCGGCCCCGAGCAGCGGACGATCTGGTCGGTCCCCACTGACGGCAGCGCGCCCGCCCGGCGGTTCGTCACCAGCGCCGGCGCGGACGACACGCCGCGCTGGTCGCCGGACGGACGCTCGATCGCCTTCCTCTCGAACCGCAAGAACCCTCTGTCGGGTGGTGCCGATACCGGGTTCGAGTTCAAACCGGATATCTCGGCCGGCCCAGGCGCGCCGGTCGACGCGACCCCGCCGACCCCGCCGACCGCACCGGCGGCGTCCGGCGAGCCATCCCGCCAGCTCTGGGTGATCGCGCGCGATGGCGGCGAAGCGACTCCGCTCACCGCGCTACCCGGTGACATCGCGGACTTCGTCTGGTCGCCCGATGGCACCAGAATCGCCTTCCTCAGCACCGATCCCGATACCTCTGCGGAAAAGGCCGATCGCGCGGCCAAGCGCGACTGGGTCGAGATGGACAAGACGCGCCACGTGACGCGGCTCTGGATTCTCGATCTGGCCAGCCACACGGCACGGCCTGTTTCTCCGACCCACGTCAGCGTCAGCAACATGGCGTGGTCGCCGGACGGCAAGCGCATGGCGGTGCGCGTGACCGACACGACCGCGATCAACGACTATTTCTACCATTCCCGCATCGCGCTATTCGATACGGCGAGCGGCACGGTCGGCAAGACGCTGATCGAGCATGCTGCGGAAGGACCGCTCTGGTCCCCCGACGGCACCGCAATCCTCGGTTCCGAAATCCGCACGCCGGGTTTCATCGGCGTTGGCGCCCGCGTGTACGACCTCACCATCGATACGCTGTCGGCGCTGGCGGACGATCACCCCGGCCTGCTGACGCAGGTCCGCTGGGCGGCCGACAGTCGCTCTATCGTCGCGCTGTCGTTCGAACAGACCCGATCGAAGCTCGTCCGGATCGCGCGCAAAACGGGACGCGTCATACCGCTGGCACAATTGGACGGCGAAGCCTCCGACATCACCGCCAGCCGCGACGGGCGCCATCTCGCGGTCTCGCTGTCGAGCCCCGACCGCCCCGCCGACGTCTGGACGATCGACGGCGCCCGCGTCCGCCCGGTCACGACGATCAACCCGCAGGTCGCGACCTGGAAGCTCGGCCAGGTCCGCCAAGTCTCCTGGACCAACAGCCGCGACGGACAGGCGATCCACGGCGTTCTCGTCACGCCGCCCGGCTACGTCGCCGGCACGCCGATCAAGACCGTCGTCCAGGTTCATGGCGGCCCCGAATGGGCATGGTGGTCGGGATGGCTCGGCAGTTGGCACGAATGGGCGCAGATGCTCGCGACCCACGGCTATGCGGTGCTGCTGCCCAATCCCCGCGGCTCGGACGGCCAGGGTACGGCGTTCGCACGCGCGGTCAGTAACGACTGGGGCGGGATGGATTATCAGGACGTGCTCGACGGTGTAGACATGCTCGTCGCCCAGAAGATCGCCGACCCAGCGCGGCTCGGCATCGGCGGCTGGAGCTATGGCGGGTTCCTGTCGGCCTGGGCAGTCACGCACGGCGACCGCTTCAAGGCGGCGATCGTCGGTGCCGGGCCTACGGACATGACCGCGATGGCACGGATCACCGACACTCCGGACTTCACCACCGGCTATTTCGGCGAGCCGTCCGCGCACCTCGGCGATCTCGACCGCGCGTCGTCGATCCGCTTGCTCGACAAGGTCCATACGCCCGTGCTCGTCCTGCACGGCGAACAGGACACGCGCGTGCCCGTCACGCTCGGTCTCGAATTCTATCGCGGTCTGAAGTTGCTCGGCAAACCCACCGAGATGGTCCGCTATCCGAGGGAAACGCACTGGTTCCACGAACCCGAGCATCAGGCCGACATCCAGCGCCGTGTCCTGGCCTGGTTCGACGCGCACCTCTAGGACCAGCTCATGGACAATGCTCTCGACCCCGACATCCGTATCTTTACCGAGATCCTGCGCGAGGACTGGAGCCGGTATCCGTCCCTTGACACTGTATCGACGGTGGAGGCACGGCGGATCGCCGAACTGGTGCGCGCACGCTGGACCGCCGGCGGACCGGTCATGCGCGAGACCCGCAACATCCAGGTCGAAACCGGTGCCGGCAGGCTTGGCTTGCGGATCCACCGTCCGGTTGGCGTCGCGCTCGAGAACGCGCCCGCCTTGCTCTACATTCACGGTGGCGGCTTCGTCTTCTTCAGCCTCGACACGCATGACCGGCTGATGCGCGAATACGCTGATGCCGGGCAGTTCGTGGTGATCGGGATCGACTACCCGTTGTCGCCGGAAGCGAAGTATCCGGATGCGCTCAATCGCATCGTCGCACTGGTCGACTGGCTTGGCGAGCATGCTGCCGAACTCGGCATCGACGCGACGCGCTTGGCGATCGGCGGAGACTCGGCAGGCGCGAACCTTGCCCTAGCGACGTGCATGAAGCTGCGCGACGCCCCCGGGCACTCTGCGATCCGGGGCATACTCTCGAATTACGGCGCATTCTCAAGTGATGTATCCGACGCAGCAGAGGCGGCGTATGGTGGCCCAGACGCGCTCCTGACCCAAGCGGACATGGTGTACTTCTTCGATCACTATCTCGTATCGGGCGATCAACGCGACGATCCCTATTCGTGCCCGCTCTCGGCGAGCGACGTATGTGGCCTACCGCCGATCCTGCTCATCATCCCAGAACTTGACGTCCTCGCCGAGCAAAGCTTCGCCCTTGAAGAGCGATTACAGGCTGCCGGTTGTGCCGTGGCACGCAACGTTTATTTGGGGGCAACTCACAGTTTTCTCGAAGCGATGTCGATCGCCCCTCTCGCTCAGCAGGCAATCCGTGACGGCGCGTCATGGATCCGCAAGCAACTGCTTTCTCGTTTGCCGAAGTAATGACGACCCAAAACCGGACGCCCAACTGGCTTCGCGCCTTCCCCACTTTCTGACGTTCGTTCAGGTCTACGCCGCTTCGCCAAATGCCCCGCCAGGCTGACAGCTGCACCACCGTCTTCTTTGTAAATTCTACGAATTAGCCGGCAATATTGCCCCTCTCACGGCTTCTTGAATCAAGTATCATCTCTCGTCTGCCACTTCATATATCTCGGTATCTCATCGGCATCGATTGGCAGGGTTCGCCCCCTCTCGTCCACGCTCGGTTGTCGTTGGCCCACACGTGAGGGTCTACCTTACCAAGCCATTGCAATCGATATCGTTGCCAAAGGCACGATAGATGCGGTCGTGCCGCCAGGAGCGTCGAGCCACCTAAGCTGACGGTCACGAACGAGAGCAAGAATTTCGCCCTGCAATGAAGCCTTCGCGCCAGCAATCCTCAACGGCTGAGCCACACTCATCCCGGCGCTGCCGTAGACCCTGTCTCCGCTATCCGCTGCATAGAAGCTGCGCCAACCGGCACCGACCGAGACCGGCACCGTGAGCGTAGGGCCGTCCTTTGCGCGCGTGAGGGGGAAAGCGGGGGCTATGCCGACGATCGTGTAGAAGCCGCCCTGCCCCTTCGTCCGCGTCGTGGCGGTAAAGCGGGGAGCAAGGAATCCCACTGCGTCCTTGCCGGTGTACAGGAACGTCAGGCTGGCTTCATGGGTCGTCCCCGCCACGCCGTTGGGACTTGCCTTGATGGCATAGGCTGCGGCGGCCGACAGCCCATCGACCGGTCGACATGCCAGACCGACGATCGTGTTGCTTTCGTACCAACCGCGCGGTCGGGATCTTTCGTCGGGGCGGGGCGCGTGAAAGCCGTTTGAGCTTTGCCCTACGAGGAACAGCGTCCCCTGCCCGTCCGCACCGCGCTTCAGCACTGCGGCGGCGCCGACCGAGACATGGACCGGAACCCTGCCAAAACCGGCGGCATCGTCGTCATACGCACCTCGCGCGTAATCGCCGTTGCGGACGTCGAACGAGACGATCGGATGAACGCTCCCACCGCCGACATCGACCTCAGATAACGTTGCATCCTCGGTGTCGATGAACGGCACGGTCTGCGACGACGCGGGTGACGCAGCGACCAACGCGAGCGTCGCTGCGAGAACCATCAAGGCCGGTATGGTCACGAGGTGCGTCGCACCATCCACACGGTATCCCCGGCATCGTCGACGACGAAGATCGCACCGTCATCGCGCGTCTGGACGCTTACCGGTCGACCGTAGACTTCATTCTTCTTCTCGTCCGCGACGAACCCGGTCAGGAACGGCTGCGGCGCGGCCGTCGGTCTTCCGTTCGCAAATGGTACCGCGAGCACGTCATACCCGATGAACGTTGACCGGTTCCACGAGCCATGCCGCGCGACATAAGCAACCTGTTGCTCGGCCGGCGTTCCCTGTGCGAACGCTACGCCCAGCGCCGCGGCATGGGGACCGACCGCGACGTCGGGCATCAACGTCGTCGCCAACAGTTCGCGCTTGTCGTTCGCATGACGCGGATCCTGCTTGCCGTAATAGCTGTAGGGCCATCCGTAGAAACCACCATCGCGCACACCGACGAGATAGTCCGGCGCAATATCGTCGCCGAGCTGATCGCGTTCGTTGACGGCGGCCCACAGCACGTTCGATCCCGGCGCCCACGCCATACCGACCGGGTTGCGAAGCCCGGATGCATAAAGACGCTCCCGTCCGGTACGAAGATCGACCGCGAGAATTGCTGCCCTGCGTGTCTCCTCGTCCATGCCATGCTCACCGACATTGGACGCCGAGCCAACCGACACGTACAGTGTTCGCGCATCTGGACTGAGTAGCAGGTTTCGCGTCCAGTGATTGTTGTAGCCACCCGCAGGCAGCGACACGATCGGCTGCGGCGTTGCAGTCACGCGCGTCTGGCCGGGCGTGAACGGGACACTGACGACTCCGTCGGTATTAGCGACATACAGGCGACCGTTGCCGTACTGCATCCCGAACGGCTGGTTGAGCCCCTCGATTAGTACGAAACGCTGTTCGGCGACGCCGTCGCGGTTCGCGTCGCGTAGCAAGGTGATACGGTTGGCGCTGAAGCCGGTCGTCTTCGACAGGGCTTGGCCACGCTGGACGTCCGGCTCGGCATCGAGCTTGGGCTTCGTACGAGCCTCTGCGACCAGCACGTCGCCATTAGGTAGCAACAGCGCCTGGCGAGGATAGTCCAGTCTGCCAGCGAATTTGACTACCTCAAACCCTTGCGGCGTTTTCGGCTTACGTCCCTCGGGCCAGCCAATCGTTCTGGGGTGGTTGACTACGGACGCGGTCGCATAGGGCTCTGCTTGCGCCTTCAGGCCGACCACTGCCGGTGTTTTCTGTGCGACGGCGCCGCTTGTCAGGCTTAAAACGGTGACGGTAGCAAGGATCGTTTTCATAATGTCTCCCGGATTATGATCGATAGTGTAACCCCCTGACATTCAGGGATATCCGCGAGACAGACAGCCGTGCGAATTAATTAGGGTCCGAGCGATCGGCCCTTGGTGCAACGTCCCATGGTCGGGGAACTGCTCGAAGCACTTAAAATGACAAAAGTTTCACGTTCACCGTGGCACGAAAAGGCTGCCGCGCGTTGTCGCCGTTCCTCAGCGAACGGGCTATCATGCCGAAAACACTCACTATTATCGGCATGGGTGCCTGCGGCGTTGCCGCATTCGCCGAAGCTGTAACGCGGCTTAGCTACGATCCGGGCGAAGGTTGGATGATCCACCTGATCGAGCGTGACGATGAGCTTGCGCGGGGATTGGCGTTCGGCACGAAGCAACCCGGGCATCTCCTGAACACGGAATCCCGCCTCATGGGGCTCTACGACCGCGAGCCGGGCGATTTCCGAACCTGGCTGGAAGCGCGGCGCGCGGCATCCGGCTCCCCGCTAGATCCCGATGGCGTCGAATACCCGCAGCGACGCGAATACCGCGTCTATATGCAAGAGGTTCTCGACCGTGCGCTCGATCAGGCACGGACCACCGGGATCGATGTCCACGTCCACCGCGAGGAAGCTATCGCCATCGAGGGCGATCATGCCGCGGCGACGGTTCGGCTCGCGAACGGGTCGATGATCGCGACGGACGTCGTCCTTCTGACGATCGGCACGCCCGATCCGGATCGGTTCGGCAACTTGAACGGTACGCCCGGCTACTTCGACTCCCCCTACCCCGCCCACCGCATGACCGAGAAAATCGACCGAAATCAGTCCGTGGTGGTCCTCGGCAGCGGCCTGAGTGCCATCGACGCGGTCATGACACTGCTGGACGATGGGCATCGCGGTCACATTCACCTGATATCGAAGGAGGGGATGTTGCCACGCGTTGAGATCCCGGCGCCCGAGACAGGCTATGACCGTCAGCACCTTACGCTTGGAAACGTCCATCGGCTGATCCGCGAGCGGGGCAGCGCCTTCTCGGTGGTCGACCTGTTCCGCCTCTTTCGTCTTGAAGCCGAGACGGCTGCCGGACGCGCGATCGACTGGCAGGCGGAGGACCGATACGACGGTGACGCCAAGGTCGCCTTGCTGCACGACATTGCGGCAGCGGAAGCCGGAGACGAACCGTTCCAGCGCATTCTCACCGCCGCGCGGCATGATTCGACGGCGATATGGAACCTGTTGCGCCCCGCCGACCAGAAACGATTCGGGCAATGGTTGGCGCCGCATTTCGCCGCGGCGCGCTTCGTCACGCCGATGGCGAACGCACGGCGCTTGGCGGATGCAATGACCCGCGGGTTGCTCAGCGTACGCGGGCGGATCGACGAGACCGTTGCCAACGAGAGCGGTACGGGCTTCACCGTCCGGTTCGAGAATGGCGACACGCTCGACACGCCGGTCGTCGTGAACGCCACGGGCCAGGCCACCACGCTCGATGAGATGAAGGAGACGTTGATCAAGGACCTGCTCGCGAAGGACTGGTTGCAAGCACATCCGGTCGGCGGGGCCATCGCCCACCGGGCAACGTGTCGGATCATATCCGCCACGCGCGACGCGCCACGACTCTACGCACTCGGCCAATTGCTGAACGGCGAGTTGCGTGACACCAACGCGGTCTGGTTCAACGTCGAATGCACCGGCCGTGCGGTCGACGACATTTTGCGCCAACAATGAGCGCGCTCGGCAACATCGCCGCGGCGCTCCTGCCGCTCTACGGGGTGATCCTGCTGGCATGGGCTTTCGGCGCTCGTGTGCCTTGGGCAGCGAAGCTGTGTTCGAAGGTCCTCGTCTTCGGCCTCATCCCGTTGCTGGTCATCGACAAGGTGCTCGGTGCGGAAACACGACAGCTGTTGGTGATCCCGCCGCTGATGTTCGTCGTCTCCGCCCTGATGAGCATCCCCGCATACCGGTTGGCCAAGCGACTCGGCGGCGACTTCGACCCGAAACTGCTGTCGGCGTCCTTCTCGTTCTTCAACGTCGCGTTCTTCGGGGTGCCCGTCAGCCAGGCGTTATTCGGCGAGGTGGGCGTATCGACGGTGATCTGCGCGTATGTCGGCAGTGCCCTGTACGGCAACACAATCGGGTATTTCCTCATTGCCCGTACCAAGGAGGGTACACGCACTGAAGCGACCAAGGCGTTGCGGGTGCCGCTCGTCTATGTCGTCATCGGCTCGCTACTAGCGAAGTGGGGCGGCGTCACGATGCCCGAAGCGGCAGCGCCTATCGTCTCGATCGCCGGCACACTGGTCTCGGTTCTTGGCATGGCGGTGATTGGCCTCAACCTTGCCGAAACCGGCCGGGACGACTGGCGGCCAAGGCTGATGACGCGCATCCTCGCGGTCAGGCAGATCGCCGGTCTAATACTGCTCGGCGCGGCGCTCGCACTAGAAGCGGCATTCGTCGGCATATTGAGCCCGCGCGACCGCGTGATCGTCGGGCTTGTCGCCCTGTTCCCGATCGCCAGCAACGTGACCCTGTTCGCGACCCTCCTCGACACGAACCGGAAGGCAGCAGCGATCCTTGTCGCGCTGTCGAGCGTCGTATCCCTTGTCCTCGTCCTGCTCATCGTGGGCATGTTTCACTCGGCCATACCGACGCGTTAGTCATGGTTCCCCTGTGCTGGTTCCGCGCTCAGCCGATGGCAGCTAGGCAAAACTCACGACGCACCTCGCTCCGCAGCAGGAACGACCGCATTCTCGACGATGCCATGCAGCGCGTCGATGTGCCCTGTGTCTCGTGAGCCATTTGGGTCCGACGTCATGACGATCGTCATCCGTAGATCAGGGATGACGTAGACCATCTGTCCGCCGTAGCCCCAGGCGAACCGCACTGGATGGCCCTTCATCTCGGTCAGGAACCAGCCGAAGCCGTACGCCTTCCCACTCCAAGGCGAGACGGCACGCGAGGTCCAGCTTTGCTCGATCCACTTGGCCGGGACAACGCGCCGGCCATCGATCATACCACCTAGCCGATAAAGCTCGCCGAAACGAGCGAGTGCGCGCGGCGAAAGCCTCATCTCGTTGCCGCCAAAGTAGATGCCTTGCGGGTCAGCCGGCCAGGACGGGATCGCGATTCCAAGCGGCTCACCGAGCCATGCGCGCGCGTTCGCGAGCGTGCTTCGCCCGCTCGCCCGTGTAAGCGCCGCCGATAGCAGGTGGGTGGAACCGGTCGAGTACAGCATTGCCGTACCGGGATCAGCGACGAAGGGGCGGGCCAGCGCGAACCGTATCCAGTTGGGGCTGGACACCCAACGGCCGTAGTTCTCGCCAGAGGTGCGTTCGAGCCCCGCCTGCATCGACAGCAGGTTGCCGATGGTCACCCTGGCTAGCCGTGGGTCAGGATCGGCGGGCGCGTCACGCTTGAGCAGCGGCAGCACCGGCTGGTCGACGCTGTCAAGGACACCGCGTTGAATGGCAATACCGATCAGTGCCGACATGACTGACTTCGACGCCGACTTGATGTTGACCGGCCGGTCTAGCGGGGGACCGCCATTGAACACCTGTGCTGTCAGCGTCTGTCCGTCTCGAAGGACGAGGAGCGAACGAAGCCGCGGGAGCGCGGAGGCTCTTGCCTGCATGTCACGCATGGATGCGGCGTCGAGTCCCTTCGTGTCAGATCCAGCGACCGCGCCTGGGACAGCCGCACCTGCTAACGAGGTAGGTCCCTCGCAGCCGGTGAGGAGGATGAGCAGAGGGACGATAAACCGCATCGCCACCATGTCGCCCCTCAGGTTTGCCTTACAACCCCGCAAATTCCCTAGAATTTACTCAACTTTTTTGGGGTGAAGGATAGCGCGTCGACCTCGGTCCAGTCCGATACTTCGAGAAACCGTCGGTACCGCCTCGTTCGGAACGACCCACAAGCCGCCATTCAACGGTACTAAGACGGTTCCCATCTTCGGACGCTCATTCATCGGCCCGCCCTTTGATCTGGCTAGGTGCTTGGTGTTCTGAGGGAGATGCGTTCGAGGATCTGCGATGTAATTGCGACCCCACGTTCGCCGCCGCAGTTGGTAAGCGCCCCGTACCCATGACCGGACTTGCGGTCGATAATCGCACTCGCAAACCATAGGGTGTTCGACCCATCGTGCATTAGTCTGCTGGCCGGAGAGTCGGATGGTCCGTCAAGGCTCCAGCCCCCGGCATAGCCCAAATCCGGCTGGGCTGGAGTAAGCAAGTGCCTTAGCGTCGTTGTACGAAGAAAAGGTGGCCCACCGCCCAAATAACTGGCCAGGAATTGCGCGTAACCCAAGGCGCTGATGTGTACGCCGCCGGATGGCCATAGTACCGCCGGATTGTCAGCCTCACCAAGGGCCGGGTCAATGGGTTTCAATATGCCACCATTAGCTTCCCGCCCCCACGGCCCCGTTCGAGGAGGTGCCCCAAACCCCGCTTCGGCAATACGCAAAGCTCTGAAAACTTCGCCCCGCAGTGCCTCCTCCCACGTAACGTTGACCGCCTCTTCAATAGCTGCGCCCACCATCACGTAGTTCAGATTGCCGTAGCGATAGACACCCCGCCTTTCCGGCGGAGCACTGCTAAGAACGCGCTCAACCAGATCCCGCCGTTGTTCATTGGCAGATTTTGGATCGGCGCGCCTCGCATCCAACCACTGAGGGTCAACGAAGGTATCGGTTAGGCCTGCTGAATGACTTAATAGTTCCTCGACACGTATGTCGACCCAAGCAGGATGCGATGCGATTGCCGGGAAGAGACTAGGTACGCTTGCGCCCCATCGGCACCGTCCGCGATCGACCAAGCGAGCGTATAGGGCGGCTGTCATTGCCTTGGTATTGGAACCGATGTGCCAACGGAACGACGGATCGAGAATTGCGCCATCTTCGCCCTGCGAGATAATTCCCGATACGCCCGCCTTCGAACATGTGAGGCCCACCGCTCCATTAGGTATGACGTCCGCTCCATGCACAGCGCCTGATAAAGCGGCCCCCGCTGCACCCATGAGGAAGCTACGTCTTCTCAACTGCCCTCGCCCCATCATAATCTGGCTTGGCGGATTGTTAGGGCATGAGATCAACAGGGGATATGATTAACTCGGCCTGCTCGCAAACGTACCGATTCCGGGACTGGTGTCGTTGCCAGCTTTCGGACCAACCTCATCTACAGCGGCGTCCAATGCAGCAAATCCAGATAGACAGCTGCCGTTCGACGTGTATTGTTTGAGCACCACACCAAGGAGGCCTCCTGCATGCTGCTACCCATACTCGCTGCGGCAGCAACGCCTGCTGTGACCGCTGCACAACAGCAACCTGTCCAAGTGATGGTGCTGGGTAGCTATCATTTCGGCAACCCTGGTCGTGACAAGGTGAATGCCCATGTCGACGATGTCACCACGCCGCAGCGCCAGCGCGAACTGGAAGCACTGGCTGATGCCATCGCTGAGTTTGAACCGACGCGGGTCATGGTCGAGGCGCAACGCCCGGGCCCGACCTACGATGTGACGGACTTCGCAACGTTTTACCCAAAAATGCTCAAGACCGACCGGGACGAGACAACCCAGATCGGCTACCGCATCGCTGCTCGCGCCGGCCTTCGGTCCGTTCAAGGTATCGACGAGCAACCCGACAAGGGTGAACCGGACTATTTCCCAATCGGCCGGGTCGAAGCTTATGCAAAAGCTCACGGGCAGCAGGTCTATCTCGACGCCGCCTTTGCGACGGTCCAGGCGTCTGCCAAGAAGTTTGAGGCTGAGCAGGCAACCACCAGCATACCGCGGATGCTGATCCGCTATAACGACCCCTCTACGCCAATGGGTGGACAGGATTTATACTACTCCCTGCTCCGCCTTGGCGACGGTAACGAGCAACCTGGCGCAGATCTGAATGCCATGTGGTATCTGCGCAATGCGAAGATCTTCGCAAAGCTTATCAACTTGGCCAAACCAGGCGATCGCATCCTCGTCGTGTATGGGTCTGGTCACGGGTACTGGCTGCGACACTTCGCCTCGACGACGCCGGGCTACAGTTCGGTTGATGTCAGGCCCTATCTTGAGAAGGCAGCGAGCAAACTGGCCGCGCCGAGATGAACCTGTCGCTCCTTGCCATACCAGCGGCGGTTCTGCTGATCGGTGCGACCAACGTGCCCGGCGACTGGGCAGCGACCTTGCGGGCAGACGCCCAGGCTTATCACGACCAGATCGCCGACAATCACCCTGGTCCCTACAACAAACTCGACCCCGGCTTTGCGCGTCGCAATAATGCCAGTCTGGCGTTGGCCCTGCGTCGGGCTGCAACCGTTGGAGACTACCCGGGATATCTGTGGGCGATGCGCGGTTACGTGGCGAGCTTCAACGATGGACATGTCGCCCTAGACCTTGACCAGCCAGCCCCCCTGCCGATCCGCTGGCCCGGCTTCCTGACCGGCTTTGACGGCACCGGACGTCAGGTCGTGATGACCCGAGCGAATGACGCTCCCCTACCGCTCGGAGCAGTACTCGTAAGCTGCGATGGCATTGATGCCGAACACTTGGCTGCCCGCAACGTCGGCGCCTTTAGAGGCAGGTGGGAACTGATCAGCCAACGATCGACCAATGGTGGTCGGTTGTTCCTTGACGCCGCCAACCCTTACATCAAGCGTCCCGTCCGCTGCCGCTTCAAGGTTGATGGCAAACTAAAGGATGCGATGCTCAGCTGGCGCGATCTGCCTGATGCAGACTTCGACGCACGTTTTTGCCGCTACTGCACCGCGGGCGCGTCCGGAGTTCGCGGCTCGAACGTTTGCTGACGGCACGCGCTGGTTCTCGCTCCCCGGCTTCAACGGCGACCCCGACAGCGCTGATACCAAGTCCCTAACGCCAATCATCAAATCGATGAGGAAGGACGCCATCGCGATCGCAGCAGCGCCGCGCATCGTGCTCGACCTTCGAGGCAATGGCGGTGGATCGTCCGACTGGTCGTATCAGATTGCGGCCATCCTCTGGGGCCAGGCTGCAGTGAATGCGCTTCCATCAGGATCGGAAGGCGTCGACTGGCGCGCTTCGGCTGGAAACATCGCCACGCTCGAAGGCTATCGCACCGCCTGGCAGAATTCCGCCGATGTCTCGCAGGCGGTGAAAGACTGGGCTGCTCGTACAGCAAAGGGCATGACATCTGCCCGCGCGCTCGGGCAGGCGCTCTGGCGTGAAATCGATGCCGACGAAGCAAAGCCAGCGGCAACTGGCGCTGCTCCCGCGCTGAAAGCGCGTGTGTTCGTGCTGACGGACTGGGGATGCGGCTCGGCATGCCTTGATGCGGTCGACCTATGGACCGCGTTAGGTGGCGTTCATGTCGGGCAGGAGACGAGCGCTGACTCGCTCTATATGGACGTACGGCAAGTCGCTTTACCTAGCGGGTTTGCCCGGGCCGTCATTCCGATGAAGGTGTATCGCGGCAGAAAACGCGGTTCGAACGTCCCGGCCAGGCCGGTACATGCTTACACCGGCGACATGCGCAATACCGATCAGCTCGAGCGCTGGATCACTGCTCTTTAGCCTTAAATAGTAAAATGCATCATCCATTCGATTACTTCGATGGGCGGGTATCCCACGGTAAAAGGGGCATTCTTTGGAAAAAGCTATTAGTGGCTGCGTTGCTCATTAGTGTGGCGTCTGGAGCGAATGCTGCCCCAACGAGTCCGGTTCGGCTACCGTTGGAAAGCTACCGCAAAGGCGTAGCGGCACGAGTGAAGGTGGCCGGACGGGAGCGACTCTTTCAACTCGACACTGCAGGCGGACTGACGGTGATCTCACCAGCGCTGGCAAAGGAGATAGACTGCCAACCTTGGGGATCAATCACCGGGTTTCATATGACCGGCACGAAGATCACCGCCCCACGATGCGACAATGTTGCAATCCACTGGAAGAACCAAACCCTACTGAGCCCTGTTGCAATCGTCATGGACGTGGGGTCTCCCGACACACCGATCGATGGTCTGCTTGCCCTCGACGCATTCACCGGACGCACTGTAACCATCGATTTCGCAGGTCGCGAGCTCACGTTGGAAACACGTGAAAGCGCGGCTGGGCGCACGGCGAACGCGGTAGAGCTTCCTGCTCATTTGGCTCGTGAGATTGGCGGCCTGGCGCTGTCTGTGTTCATTGACGTCCCGACCGAACGTGGACCGGCGCGCCTTGAGCTGGACAGTGGCAATGGCGGCACGATCCTGGTTGCACCAAAACTTCTTCCTCTACTTGGCTTGAAGAAAGTTACCGGCGAGGGGCCGCAACAAGGCCGCTTTCAGATCGCCCCCAGTGTCGAAGCGTCCGGGATGATCTTCAGCCCCGACATCGTGATCGACGGATCCCTTGGCATGCCGTTTCTCAAAGATTGGGTGGTCACCATGGATCTCGCTCAAGGACGGGTTTGGCTCAAACGCAGTGCCGTTGCAGCACCCGCCGGCATGGGAACCCCACCGCCAGTGAAGCCTGTGGGGTAAGGGAAATCAAAGTCGCAGGCGAAAACGCAACGGGCAGCACGCTCGTGAACTTGACGGCCTACATCCGGGCGTCTGAGTTTTTCGACCGTAGCGTCGGTGGCCAGCCAATGAACAAAGGGGATGCTAGTGAAAATGTTGATGATGGGCGCGTTGCTCGCCGCCCTTCCCGCCGGACCATCGCAAGACCGCGGCCCACAAACGATAAGCCTCGAGCTTTTTCAAGGTAAGCAGTTCACTGTTCAGGCATCGGTTGGCGGCCGCGAGCGGACCTTCTTGTTTGACACCGGCGAGGGGGTGACAATGATTACGCCAGCCCTGGCCCGCGATCTTGGCTGCGAACCTTGGGGCAACGTCACGGCGTTTCGTATGACAGGAGAGCGACTGGACCTACCACGCTGCGATGACGTTGCTTTTAAAATGGGCAACCATGCCTACACAGCACCGACAACGATCGTCTACGATCTCGGCAAGCTCGATGCCGACACTGCCAGGCTGGACGGCTCGATCGGACTAGACCTCTTCGCTGGCCGTATCATCACCATTCGCTTCGCTGGTCGCCAGATCGTGATCGAAACACCGGGCTCCCTCGCGGCGCGTATGAAGTCCGGTCTCGAAGTGCCGGTTCGGCTGGTGCGGGGAGCAGAAGGTGCCGCCCTCGACGTCAACATCGGGGTGAACACTCCCCGGGGTCGTGCCTGGATGGAACTGGACTCTGCCAACGCAGGGCCAACCATTTTCGTGTCGCCGCAGATCGCGCCGCTCCTGGGCTTACGCACGGACATTCGGACGGCTCAGCCGGTTAGCGCGACGATCACGCGCGACGTAGTATTTACCGGGCAAGCACGCGTATTTCCGAATATGATCATGGACGGCAATATCGGCATGCAACTGATGGGCAGGTGCGACCTGACGCTCGATTTGGGATCTGGCCGCGGGTGGATCGGTAAGGCGCAATGACATACTTGCTTGGACTGGTCGGCGTTCAGCTCTGGGTAGGCGGCGCGTTAACATGAGTGAGCCAGTAAGAAATGATGCCCACTTCTCCCGCCCCTCCTACCTACCAGGCGTCGAACTCGTATCCGTCGAGTATAACGAGCGAGCGTTTCCCGAGCACAGCCATGCGGAATGGGTAGTCGGCGCGGTCATGGCAGGCTGTGAGGCCCTCGCTGTTGGCGGCAGAACCTACAACGTCGAGGCAGGTCAGGTACTGCGTCTTCATCCCGACCAGCCGCATGCCAACCGAACGACGGGAGGTGAGACCTTACGCTATCGCGTCGCGTACATCCCCGACGAAGCGATACGTCCCTACATCGCCGCGCGCCTGAACGCGCCGCGGTTTGACTCCCCCGTGTTGGCTGGCGATCGGTCTCACTCCATCGTTGCTGATGCGCACACTTTATTGTGTCGCGACGACGCGGGGCGATTGGAACAGGAAAGCGCACTCGCCGATCTGGCTGGGGTCCTGTTCGCCGACCAGGTGAAACAATCGTCGGATGACACCCGCGTATTCAGCGATGCCGTTGCGCGCGCTCGAAGCTACATCGACGCCCACTTCGCCGACGGCTTTGGGCTGGGCACGCTCTCGACCGTATCCGGGATCAGCGTCTTCCATCTTGCGCGTAGCTTCCGCAAGGCAGTCGGGATCACCCCCCCTTGCGTACCGCAATCAGTGCCGCATCGTCGCAGCACGACGCCTGCTGTTGGCAGGTCAGCCAATCGCGGAGGTTGCGCTTGATGTTGGCTATGCCGATCAAAGCCATCTCACACGGCAATTCCAGCGTATCGTCGGTGTATCGCCGGCACGCTACGCAAACAGGTAAGCTCGCACCGTTCGCGCGACAGCAATATCGTTCAAGGCGGCGAGATTTCTTTCGGCTAACCGCATGGAAGACCACTAGCGAAAGCCGATCACATGCACCACCCCATGACCCGTCGCTCGCTGCTTCATGCTGGTATTGCCCTGGGTACGGCTGCGGCATTCCCGCCGGGTATAGCCCAGGCGGGCGAGCCGGCTCATGACGTGACCTATGTCGAGGACTTCGACGAACTCTGGCGGACACGGGACGAGCGCTACTGCTATTTCGGGGAGAAGCGCACCGATTGGAGGGCAGTAAGGCAGATGTATCGCCCGCTCGCCGCTGCCGCCCAATCGTCTGAAGCGTTCGCCGGCATTGTTGGCCGGGTGATCGGCGAACTGTACGACGCGCACACCCACTTGAATGATCCGGCACCGGACGCGGCGCGCGGGCCATATTTCGATCTGTGGGTCGAACCCAACCGCGATGGTACGGCGTTTGTCACAAGCGTTCGCGATGGGTCCCCCGCAGCGGATGCGGGCATCACGCCTGGCCAGAGCGTGCTTGCGATCGACGGCCGGCCGATTGGGCAGATCGCCTCGGACATAATACCGCGCTGTCTTAGCCGTCCAGATCCAGCGGCAACGGCGTTTGCGCTTAACGTGGCGGTATCGGGGCGGCGCGGCATGCCAAGGACGTTAACGGTGCGGTCGACTCCAGGTTCGGAACACGTCGTTCCCGTTCGCGTGAAGCAACCTGTTACGCTCCCCAATGTCGAGAGCCGGATGTTAGCTCATGGCATTGGTTGCATCGTCGTTCGCAGCTTTGCTGACGATGCGGTTGTGACGGCCTTCGACGCGGCGCTGGCAAGTTTCCGGAATGCACCCGGACTCATCATCGATGTTCGTCAGAATGGCGGCGGCGACACCGCGGTCGCCCGCCCGATCATGGGGCGCTTTATCACCGAGACGATGCCCTATGCCCGCATGCGCAGGCGCGACGGCAACCGACTGAGTGCTGCCTGGACAGAGACCGTCGAGCCGCAGGGCCCCTTTACCTACACCGGCAAGGTCGCTGTCCTCACAACGCGGTGGAGCGCCAGCATGGCGGAAGGCTTTCCCATGGGCATGCGTGGTCTCGGGCGTGCGGCTATCGTAGGAACGCCAATGATGCGGGTAGGTGCCGCGGTCTTTCCGTTACGGCTCGACCGCACTGGTCTGGCGCTGCAATACTCAGCAGAGCCAGTTTACGACGTCCAGGATAAACCCAGATGGGAACTGGAACCCGATGTACCTGTCCTCATGGGCGGCAACATTTTGGAGGCTGCAATACGCTATCTGCGATCAGCGTGACCCATCCCCTGCCATTGCGAGCGTCTTGTTCATACTCCAGAATCCGACTGAGATGCGCCGGGTAACAGGGTTGCGACTTGAAAGCGGAGCCCTCTCCATATCGCAAGCAGAGCCGGATGGGCCGGCAGAGGTCACTTCAGCCAGGCGAACGCATCAAACTCGCGTGCGAAGACAGTGCGGGCAGCACGCTCGTACACCTTACGCCCAGCATCGCCATTGGTAAGGACCACGATCGCCAGGCCCGACACGAGGTCCACCACGAATAGGTTCGCGACGCCATCGTTGGTGCCCCAGTGCCAAGCGAAACGCCGCCCACCGTCACTCTCCATTCCCCAGCCTAGCCCCCAGTCGAGTGTTCCCTTCACTCGTGTGGTCTTCGTCGAGAGCCCCGGATAGCGCTGTGCGAAAGCTAGGAACCGCGCGTAGTCGCTGGCGGTGGTCCACAATCCGGCTGCCATGTTGGGCGTCATGAATATTGGCATCGCCGGTTTGCCAAGTGCGATGACCGCTTTCTCCCGTTCGCCTAGCGTCCACCGGTCGACTGGTTTCGGCGGGCCAGCATCGCGACGCATCGCATAGCCCGCTGGGCCCTTGTCCACGAGTACACCGCCGCCTCCGTCGTGCGCCCAGGCGACCGCTGGCTCGGTGCCTCGCGCCCATCCATAGGTGCTTCGGCCCATCCCCGCCGGTCGCAGGACCCGCGTTTCAACCACCTGAGCGGCGGTCTGTCGTGTAACTGCCTCGACCAACCGGCCGAGCAGGACGAAGCCCTCGCCAGAGTAGCGGAATCGTGTGCCGGGAGCGAACGCGGCTGTTAGTGACTCGCCCGCTTCGTCGCGCCAATTAGGCAAGCCACTAGAGTGGGAGAGCAGGTGGCGAGGCGTAATCGATCGCGTCGCAGCATCATCCGTGAACGCGACATGCTCCGCCACCGGACGGTCGAGGTCGATCAAGCCCTCCCGCACCATGTCATGAACCGCGACCGCCAGAACCACCTTCGACAGCGATGCTGCTTCGAACAGTGTTTCGGGTGTCGCGGGCACCGCATTAGCCTTTGCGTAGCCGACCGCACCAGACGAGATGGCACCGGAGCGGTCCAGCATTGCCCAACTCGCGCCCGGTACGGACGCCAGGTCCATCCAGGTGGACATGTTGGCAAGCATGCCGGGTGTCGTCGCGGTTTTTGCATCTGCCGCCATGGCTAGGGCGAGCGTCCCGAAGCACGGGGCAGCGAGCATCGTCCGCCTGGACACCAAATCCATTATCAACTCCCGTCAGCGACCTACTTACTGGCATACAGGTTCGGCGCGACTAGGCTAGCTGAGACCACCGCCGCGGAAAACCGTCGATCGATCCGCGTCAGCGACGACCCAAAAAGCGACATCACCGTCCGGTCTCGGCGCATTGGGAGCGGACGTTTGTTCAGGAAGATGCGGCGGTAGTGCACACCTTACGCAAGCTACGCTTGCAGAATGGAAAAAAAGTCAGCAAAATCAAAGGCCGCTCTTCTAAAAACGCCCCGCAGTTCGGGGTGCGGCGATGGCCATATGGTCCCCAAAAACTCAACGTTTCCCGTCGGTTGCGAACCTGATTTGGCCCCTTCTGATGGCTATTTGGTCCCCAATGCCTCCAGAGCTGAAAAGCGGGCACTACTGGACGGTAATTTTGCTCGCAAAAACCATCCTGCCCGCCCTTCGGAATATGTCATCTGGGACGCGGAGCTTGCCGGGTTCGGCCTCCGTATCCGACCAAGCGGACACGCTTTCTGGACAGTGCGGCTTCGTCATCGCGGTAAGCAGCGCCGCGTTACGATCGGTCGGGTCGAGGACGTGGACGCAACCCTTGCGCGTGCCCAGGCGCGCCGTCTGTTGGCCGAGGTTGCGCTGGACGGCTTGCCCAAGCATAGGTCAGTGAAGGCCACACCGACGTTGTCTGCCTTTGTCGAAACCTACTGGGACGACATTGCCCGTTACTGGAAACCTTCGACCTCCAAGCGCAACCATGATGCATGGCGGCGCGACCTTGCGCCGGTCTTTGGCGGAACGCGGGTCGCCGAGGTGTTGCCAGCCGGTGTGATCCGCTGGCGTGACGATTGTGCGGGGTGCGCCGAAACCCGTTTCAATCGTGCGGTGCCGGTGCTGGCCAGTCTCCTGAAATATGCCGAGGCGCTCCATCTCCGGCGCAAGGGTTCGAACCCTTGTCGGGGTCTCCCCCGCTATTTCCCCCGGGCCGGAGCAGGCCGCCTTCATCTCAGAGGTCCAGGCCTGGGAGGGCGGACTGTTCCGCGGTGGCTTCGTTGGGGCGAACGACCTGCAAGACGGAATAACGCGCGCGCTACACGACGTAACGCTGGCGAGCGCCACAGCTCCAGTCGACGAGCAAGAGATGACCGCCCGCTCCATCGCAATGCTCGAGCCCGAGAACAGAAATCAGGTCATGGCAGCAATGCTGGACCTCGTCGTCATTGGTGGACCACGCCAGCGCATCCTGCGGCCGGCGGAACTCGAAGCGCCCGAGCTTGCCGAGCAGTTAGAGCAGTCTGCGCTCTACGGCGGTAGCCGGTTGTTCGAGCGGACGCTCGGCACCGCAAACGGATTGGATGGGCCTGACCTCGTTTTGCGCCAGGAGCGCGGCGCAGTCATCCGAGTCACCGAGCAGGGATCCGTCTCTTTGCGCGTGCCGCTGGACGAACCGCGCGCCGGCGGGCGGGGTTTTGATCCTATGAGCGGCATGATCATCATAGAGGAAGCGGTGCAGCAGCGGCTCGGTACTACGCTAGAGTACGCGGCGGGCGTCCTCGACCTCATCGATCGCACACAGCGGCTAACGCATCTCGTTGTAGCAGCGCGCCTGTCAGGCGTGGAACACCGCGGATGGCGGACGCGCGCCCAGCATGCGTCAAACGCCAGTTCCGTTCAGATGGGGAACGGCGGAATCAGGGAGCGCCCACCGATCATCCTTGCAATTCGTCGAGCGGCTCTCGGCCTTGATCGCACCGCTTTGATCGAAGACATCCTTGTTCCGCTTCGGCGCCAGTTCCCGATAGCGAGCTAGGGGATGGGACCCACAAGCCGCCATTCAACGGTACTAAGACGGTTCCCATCTTCGGACGCTCATTCATCGGCCCGCCCTTTGATCTGGCTAGGTGCTTGGTGATCTGAGGGAGATGCGTTCGAGGATCTGCGATGTAATTGCGACCCCGCGTTCGCCGCCGCAGTTGGTAAGCGCCGCGTACCCATGACCGGACTTCTGGTTCGGGTGAACGTCGAACTGCGGCGCCAGCTCAGCCAGCGTCTTCTTGCCCTTCACGGCAGCCAGGGCCACCTTCGACTTGAAGGCCGGCCTGTGGTTCCGGCGTGTTCGCTTCGTCATCTCATCTCCTGTTCGGCAGCCATGCTGGCTGCCTTCAGGCCGAAACTCCACTTAGCAGCCTGTCCAGATTTGCCGAGGCGCCTCTGCTTTCAGCCCGTCACGTAAGGTCAATCCTCTATCTGCGCCGGGCCGGGTTCACCAAAATTTAACCCCAAAACGGCAATTAATTGGGAGAGCTCCCGGGGGGAGATCCGGGAGTAATCGTAATGCCACAGGATGATGGTGTACTGCCGCGTTGGGCAGTCACGCGGTGGTTGGTTGAATGTGCTGGAGTTGTTCCAGCTGAGATCCGCCCATCCCTGGTTCAAGGATTGTACGGATCGCTCCCGATCTTCCTGGGCGGTGTGTTCAATACGATTCTCGTCTCCTCGATCGTTGCCATTAGAATTCCCACACCGGCGTTCCTGTTCTGGGCTGCGCTGGAGATTGGGCTTGCTACGCTGCGGCTTCCGCTGCTCGTCAAAGGGTCTCGCGCCGCGAAGAGCGGCAAACGAGCTCATATCGATCTCTACATATTGGCGGCGGTGTGTTGGGCCGCATCGGTAGGCTATGGTTGCTTCATAACGGTTCTAAGTGGGGACTGGCTTGCTGCCACCCTTGTCGTGCTTTCCGCTGCAGCCATGACTGGCGGCGTGGCATTTCGTAACTTTTCGGCACCTCGGCTCGTAATGGTGATGATCATGCTTAGCCTCGGGCCATGCGCCATGGCTGGTGTCATATCCGGTAAACTGATCATGCTCGCAACCGCGCTGCAGATACCGATGTATATCTATGCCATGACGCATGCCGCCTATCGGCTGAATGCGATGCTCGTTCAGACAATGCGATCAGAGCGTGAGAACGGACGTCGCGCATGTCAGGACACGCTTACCGGCCTGTTAAACCGTGCCGGTCTTGAGGACGTCGTTGCTCGTCGTGCAGACAGCACTGAGAGCGGAGCCACGCTTTTCTATATCGACCTCGACGGCTTCAAGACGATCAATGACACGCTCGGCCATGCGGCCGGTGATCAACTGCTAGTCGAGGTCAGCCAGTTGATGAGACAAGTAACGCCGACGATGGACGCCGTTGCACGGATTGGAGGCGACGAATTTATCATTCTTGCCAATGAGATGGATCCTACCACCGCTCGTCAGACAGCGCAGCGCCTCATCGACACGCTACGCGGCACGTCGTTCGTGGTTAATGGCAACGCGGTGAAAATCAGCGCAAGCGTGGGAATCTCGATCCGGTCGCAAGCAGGCCCAGACCTTTCAACCTTGATGCTCGATGCAGACGGGGCATTGTACGCTGCGAAGCAAAAAGGGCGTTCCCGGGCCGTACTGGCCTCAGGTACCTTGCCGAACCTGTACCTTGCTTGTGACCAGAGTTCGAGTTTCCAATCTGTAAGTTGCTTAATTCGCGAAAGCCGGACGCCCGGCGCTGTTGCCACCTAGGTTTGCTCAGTAGCTACTGCTTGTAGCGCCCACCCATTTCCGTGCTTGCAACAAATTTTAACCTGCCATGGCAGCGGAGCAATTGATTATGTTTCAGCACGTTATGCAGAATTCCGAGGCCGAAATGGTCTCATCGACGCAGATCCTCGAATCGTTGCAGCACCCGGTTCTAGTCGTTGATGCCAACAGTGAAATTACCTACGCTAATGCAACCGCTGCGGCCAGTTTTGGTGGCTGGATCGTCGGGCTGACACTGGCCGATATCTTTTCCGACTACCTGCGCCCTGCCTCGATCGGCGACGGCCCATCGAGCATGCGGCTCATGACGCGTCAGTCCGAAGCATACGACGCACTGCTCAATCCGGTAGGTGGGGGCAATATCTGCGTCAGTTTCTGGCCGGTTGCCCTAGCTCCCATTGAGAAGACGGAAGCCAAGACAGATGACCTGACGGGATTAGCCTTACGCAATACCTTCATGGCGACACTTGAACGTGCATTACCGGGCACCGCCGAGGGGGGGGAGCCAGTCGCGGTGCTTTGCCTCGATCTTGATCGTTTCAAAATGATCAACGACACGCTGGGCCACGGCATCGGCGACCAGCTACTCAAGAAGGTAGCGGATAGGTTGCGCAAAGCCTCGCGCAAGGACGATCTCGTTGCCAGACTTGGAGGCGACGAGTTCGTCATTCTTCAACGTGGTATCCGCTCGCCGCGCGATGCTGAGCTGCTTGCCGAACGTCTGGTTGACCTTATCGGGAGGACCTACGTGCTCGGTGGGCACACGGTGAACATCGGCATCAGCGTCGGTGTAGCGCTCGGGGTCGGTTCGATGCAGCCTCGCGACCTCCTCCGAAATGCTGATTTGGCACTTTATGAGGCGAAACGGGCAGGCCGGGGACGCTACCGCTTCTTCGAACACGGCATGGACACGCTTCTCCAAGAGCGCCGTGAGTTGGAGATCGACCTTCGCCGCGCGTTAGCGCTCAAGCAGTTTGAGCTCCACTACCAGCCGTTTCTCGATCTCTCGACCGATACCGTGATGGGCTTTGAAGCACTATTGCGCTGGCATCATCCTGTCCGCGGCAATGTGCCCCCGCTCGACTTCATCGCCGTCGCCGAAGAAAACGGGCTTATCGTGAAGATTGGGGAGTGGGTACTCCTGAAGGCATGTATGGAAGCGGCAGCCTGGCCTGGTGATCTCGTGGTGGCAGTCAACGTTTCGCCGCTACAGTTCAAGGCCGACACGTTGCTCGCGTCCGTGTCGTTAGCGCTTGCCAGATCAGGGCTGAAGCCAGAACGCCTTGAGGTTGAGATTACTGAAGGCGCCCTCCTCGCCGACACGGACAACGTGCTGGCAACACTGCACGCGCTGCGGGCCTTAGGTGTGAAAATTTCGATGGATGATTTCGGCACGGGCTATTCCTCGCTGAGCTACCTTCAGAAATTTCCATTTAACAAAATCAAGATCGACCGCTCGTTCGTTGCTGGCGACGATCCCGACAGCGAGGCCATCCTGAGAGCGGTTTCCAGTCTGGGAACTAGCCTCGGTATGGCAATTACAGCCGAGGGCGTCGAAACCGCCGAGCAGCTTAAGCGCATACGTGATCAGAACTGTACCCATGTGCAAGGGTACCTTACTGGACGGCCAATGGCGCAAGCTGACGTTCAGTCATTTCTCACTATCAAACACAAAGGAGACGGCGATGTCCGCTAACATTTATCGTTTAGTATATTACAGCCGCAACCTCACAGCGGATGACGCTAACAGATTTGCGTTAGAGGTGGATGACATCCTCGCAACTAGCCGTGTTAACAATGAGCGGGACGGCATCACCGGCGCTTTGATGTTCAATGCCGGGTGCTTCGCCCAAGTGCTTGAGGGGCCGCTTGACGTGGTGGAGATCGCGTTCGAGAGGATCCAGCAGGATGATCGACATAGCGAAGTCTCCCTCCTTGCGATGGAGCCAATTGCAGAGCGCAGCTTCCCGAATTGGGCGTAAGCGTGGCCGGCAGGCCGCAGATTACGCGGCTTGCGCCACTCGCTCTGCGGTTTGCGCGGACCAGTTCCAGGGCATGAGTTCGTCCCATCGCGCGGCCGGCCAATCCGCTGCGATCTTCCCAGTGACGTCGGCGATGTAGGCCTGCGGGTCGACGCCGTTGG
>NZ_LMKH01000006.1 GCF_001421415.1 Sphingomonas sp. Leaf208 | reverse complement strand
CCTCGCCATCGTTGTAACGCCTGGTCGTACCGTCAGTCATATGCCTCACTCTTATCTAAGAGCGGGGCCCTGTCAGGTCATTTAGGGGGCCACCTCAGTTTGTGAGATGATGCTGCAGGTGGAGCTCGCCCGTCGGTGGAAGCTTAGCCCGCGTACGCTCGAACGCTTCCGCTACGAGAAGAAAGGCCCACCCTACATCAAGATCGGCGGTCGCGTAGTTTATCGGGTAAGCGACATCGAAGCGTTCGAGCGAGATGGCCTAGTGCTTCCGGTAATTTACGGAGCGTCGAAGTGACCGCGGCCGGTTCCGCAGCGCCGGCGCAAAGTCGGGAGATTTCAAGCTTTGCGCCGCTGCGGAAAAAACCGCGCGCGCTTGATCTCGCATTCGACGTGGATACCGGTAACGCGCCAGCTAACCACATGCTGCTGATCATGGCTCGTCTCGGCAACAGATCGCTTCGTTGTTATGCATCAGAGCAGACTTTGGCAGATCGGTGCGGTTTCAGCGTAAGCACTGCGTCACGTGCGATCGATCATCTCAAAGAACGTTCGTACATCAAGCAAATCATTTGCACGCCGCGCACGCGCCGAACCAACACTTACCAACTGTGCATAAACCTGTGGATAACTCGGGCTCCCGTACGGCCAAATCGTACGCTCATGCCGTCAGGTTGGACAGTCGAAGCCGGTCAGGTTGACCGACAGAATCTGGGAAGTGAATCAGGAAGTAAGCGGCACGCTGCCAGACCGCCCGAGGGGATGAGCATTGGAGATTGCGTTGCACCTCTCATCGCGGAAGCAAAGGCGCGTTCCCGGTGAGGGGGCTAAACCAAAGGCTGGCGCCGCACGCTGGACACCGGCGTGGGTCATAATTTTGTCTGAAAGCGAAAAATGGAAGGGGGGTCAAATGACGAATCCCACGACAAGACGTAAGTCGAATAAGCTGATCGCGAACACCGCCTTGTCAGCGTCCGAGACGACCAACAACTCCGGTTCTGATGGCTGGCCGTCGTCACGGCCCCGGATGCGACGAGTAGCCGACCTGGTGCCTTATGCGCGAAATGCTCGCACCCATTCCGTAGAGCAGGTTGAACAGATTGCTCGGCTTATTCGTGAGTTCGGATGGACCACCCCAGTGTTGGTGCGCGCGGAGACCGATGGTGTCATCGCAGGTCACGGCCGTCTGCTAGCGGCCGAGCAGCTAGGCCTGACTGAGGTCCCGACCCTCGAGGCGGTCGGATGGAGTGACGCCCAGGTCCGAGCCTATGTGCTGGCTGATAACAAAGTCGCGCTCAACGCAGGCTGGAATGAGGAATTGCTAGCTGCAGAGCTAAAGGACCTCGTTGAGCTTGGGTTCGACATGGATTTGACGGGCTTTACCGGCGACGAGCTCGAGGCGATGGATCCTGCCGCATCGAAGTATCTAACGGATCCTGACGACGCGCCTAACCTTGCGCCCACTCCGGTGTCGAGGATTGGCGATGTCTGGCAGCTTGGCGTCCACAGAGTGATTTGTGGTGATAGCACGTCAGCGGCGCATGTTGCCGAGCTCATGGCAGGACACCTGGCTGACGCATGCTGGACCGACCCGCCCTACAATGTCGATTACCGCGGAAAAGCCGGCAAGATCGCAAATGACAGCATGGAAGGGGAACTGTTCCAAACATTCTTGACCCAAGCCATGACCGTTGCGTTCGATGTCCTTCAGTCAGGTGCTGCGTGCTACGTCGCCCATGCCGATACCGAAGGTTTGGCATTTCGCTCTGCCTTTCGGTCAGCGGGCTTCAAACTATCCGGCTGCTTGATCTGGCGTAAAAACGCGTTGGTACTCGGCCGGTCCGATTATCAGTGGCAGCATGAGCCGGTACTGTATGGATGGAAGCCAGGGGCACGGCATCGGTGGTATGGTGGTCGTAAGGCAACGACCATCCGTGAGCTCGGCGGGTCTGTGTTCTCGCAAAATGCGGACGGAACCGTCCTGGTCAGGGTAGGCAATGAGTCCCTTATTGTTTCTGGGACCGACCTGAACGTTCGCCCCCTCGAACCTACGGTTTTGTGGATCGATCGGCCAACGCGCTCGGCTGAGCATCCAACGATGAAGCCGGTTGAACTGATCGCTCGCATGCTGCGCAACTCGACCAAGCCCGGCGACGTCGTGCTTGATCTGTTTGGCGGTTCGGGGTCGACGTTGATTTGCTGTGAGACGCTGGGCCGGGAGGCCAGGCTCTGTGAGTTGGATCCGCGGTTCGTTGATGTGATTGTGCGTCGTTGGCAGGACTTCACCAGCGGCTGCGCAACGCTCGCCGAGGACGGTCGCACGTTCTCAGAAATCGCGGATGAGCGTATCGGGTCGAGCAGCCGATAATGGCGGGAAACGGAAACTCGGGCCGCAAACGCAAGCCAACCCAGTTGAAGCTGGTCGACGGTCAGCACTACCGTCTGAACGAGCGCAAAAACGAACCGGTCGCGATGGGTGAGCTGAGTGACGCGCCCGGCCACTTCAACGACCAGCAGCGGGCCATCTGGGTCTATGCGATACAGCACGCCCCCAGGGGTCTGTTGAAAGCGAGCGATGGTCCCGTGCTTGAGACGTGGTGCATTGCCCTTTGCCTGCATCGGAAGGCGACCGAGATGGTCAATTCCACACCCGTCATCATCAAGACCGCTAACGGCACACCGATCCAGTCCCCATGGCTCTCCGTTCTCAACAAGCAGGCAATTGTTATGCGGTCGCTGGTGTCGGAACTCGGCTTCTCGCCGGCAGCGCGTGCAAGAATATCACTCGCTGATGAGGAGGAAGCTGACCCATTGGCTCACTATTTTGGGGAGTGAAATTCGAGCGGGTGGCTGATTAAAGGTCGGATAACAACGAGCTACTGGCGCCAGGCTTACCATGCTCAGGAGGGTGTGCTCCTACTCCGCAAATTAACCAGCACTGCCAGCCTCTCCGTGCCGTGCAGCCTGGGCAAACCTTCAAGCATTGAAATGAAGCAACTCGTGTGGGAGGTTCGCGGCCAGAGTCAGCGGTGGGTTCGGTCTATGGGGTGCCACCTGCGCAATCCAAACCCGAGCTCCAGTGATGATTTACAGAGCTGAACTGAAGGTTGGAATGGCGACATGACTGATGATGGGGGCTTGCTCGTACATTTCAGTGGCAAGGAGGATTTTGCGGGTTGGTGGGAAAATTGGTCCGCCGCCGACCGGCATGCATTTCTCCGGATTGCCCGCACACTGCACGAGGCGGGTGCCGACTGGTATCACGTCAATATCAACCGTCAGATACGCTGTGGCCGCAAAAAGAGGGGTGCCATCGACGCTACTGAGACAATTCTCGCAATCAGTAATCTCAAGCCGACAGCTTGGGTCCGGCAGGGTGGTGATCGTACGGAACTCGGCCTTCCTCAAAATTCAGCTGTTGCCCTAGGGGTGCTTGCTGACGCTCTTGAAGCCGCCCCTACCGCGTTCCGACGGTTTGCAAATGGGACCGCGTACTGGCCTGATGAGCTAGCAGCTGACACCACACAACTGATCGAAAGCCAAACGCCCCGAGACTCCGGGCCATTCTACTGGTTCGTCGGTGCCTCGTTTGGCCGTCGCGAAGATCAGGTCGAGCGCTTCCTGCGTGAAGGCATCTGGGAAATCAGTACGCCTACGGACGCCGAGGCTGCACAGGTCCGATCCATGCAGCCTGGCGAGCGTATCGCGATCAAGGCGGCGTTCGTTCAAAAGCATAATCTGCCATTTGATAGCCGCGGTAACAGCGTGTCGGTGATGCGTATGAAAGCCCGTGGCGTGATCACGGCCAACCCTGGCGATGGCGAGCGGGTTCAAGTCGAGTGGGATCAAACCTTCAGCGCCCGTGACTGGTATTTTTACACCTATAGGTCGACAATCTGGCAGGTCTCTGCAGGCCACGATATGGCCGATCGGCTCATCGCTTTTACCTTTAATGACCAGCCGCAAGACCTGGACTGGTTCCGCAACAGCACCGGTTGGGCTGTCCAGTTCGGTGACAATGCGGATGTGACCCTCAAGCGCTTCTGGATCGAGAAAACAATCGTGAATGGCCGTGAGGATCGGTTGTCTGGAGCGCATTCACTTGGCCAAGCTCTATGGTCACCCCAGCGCTCAAAAGACGGCAAGAATATTTATGCCAATATGCTCGAGGTCCGGCCCGGAGACATCGTGTTCCACCTTGTCGACAATCACGCGATCGCTGGTGTGTCGGTAGTCGAAACTGCTGCCGATCAGAGCTTCGTTGGCTTAGCTGGCAGCGACTGGGCTGATCAGCCAGGGTATCGGATTACCCTGATCGACTATCAGCAGCTCGAACCACCATTATCGCGCGAAGCGTTTTTGGAAGCTGAGCCGTTTGCGACTGAGCTCAAAGAGTTAGCTGAAAGCGGGCAGAAGGGGCTTTTCTACAACAGCCGGCGCAGCTTGAACCAGGGCGCGTATCTCACCGAAGCCACCCCGACGCTTCGATCCATCCTCAATCGTGCTTATGTCGAGCTTGCCGGCTGCAATTTGCCATACATCGACGAGCAGCAGGTTGTTCTCGAAGAGGGCGGCGATGAAGCCGCGGCATACACGCTCGATGATGCTCTCCGGGAGCTGTTCCTGAGCCGAGAAGATGCCGAGGACATTCTACTGCTTTGGCGAGCCAAGCGGAACATCATCCTCCAAGGACCGCCCGGGGTCGGAAAATCGTTCGCTGCTCATCGGCTCGCTTACGCTCTCATGGCCGTCGAAGCTCGAGAAAGGGTCGGCTTTGTTCAGTTCCACCAGTCCTACTCTTACGAAGACTTCGTAGAGGGCTTCCGGCCTGCCGAGCACGGATTTGAGCTTAAGCCTGGCAAGTTTGTCGAGTTTTGCCGGAAGGCCGAAGCTGACCCAACGCACACGTACGTGTTCGTCATCGATGAAATCAATCGGGGTAATTTGAGCAAAATTCTTGGTGAGCTGATGCTCCTCATCGAGCCCGATAAGCGCGACCCGAAATGGGCGATGCCACTAGCATCAGGTAAAGTACCGTTCCACGTACCGCCGAATGTGTACATCATGGGCCTCATGAACACCGCCGATCGCTCACTAGCGGTGGTAGACTACGCGCTACGCCGTCGTTTTGCGTTTGTGTCGTTGATGCCGAACCTCAGCTCGTCTCGGTTCGACGAGCACCTGGAGGCACTTGGAGTTGGCGCCGATGTTCGCAACACACTTCGCACCCGGGTTGGCGAGCTTAACGACGAGATCATTGGCGATACCATCAACTTAGGGCCTGGCTTCGCTATCGGACACAGTTTCTTCTGCGCCGCCCCGAGCGACGGGGAGAGTGACGCAGCTTGGTACCGTCGCGTGGTGCGCACCGAGCTGGTACCACTGCTTCAGGAATACTGGTTCGACGCGCCGGATAAAGCCGAACGCTGGAAAGTACGGTTGCTGGCTGTCTGGTGAGCGAGCCAACGATCCCAATCCGCAACCTTTACTATCTGTTTTGCTACGCGTGGAACCGGTTCGAGGAGGCGCAGGCGATCTCGACCGGAGCGGAGGAAAGCCCGGACCTTCCTAACCTACTTGCTCGCGTCCTGTCTGAGGGCACGCGATCTCTCCTCAAGCGCGGCCTTGATCGGGGGTATCTGCCCCGTGAAGAAGAGCTGAGCACCATTCGTGGGCTCATCGAGCTCGGTCCAACATTGCAGCTCCAGGCGCGGCATCGGCGCCGGGTGCATTGTACCTATGACGAGCTTAGCCACGACCTGCTGCATAATCAGCTGCTGAAAGCATCGCTGAGGCGATTGGCCAATGTCAGCAGCATGGATCCGGCGCTGGCGCGAGATCTGCACAGGCTTTGGATCCGAATGGGTGATGTTGCAGATATCAGGTTAAGCGCGGCAGCGTTTGCCCGAGTTCAGCTCCATCGCAACAACGCGCGCTACGATCTGCTGCTCAAGATTTGCGAGTTGGCATTCGCATGCATGATCCCCGATGAAACCGGATCGGGATACGGCTTTCATAACGTTCTCCGTGATGAGCGGAAGATGGCACGCGTTTTTGAGGATTTTATCCGTAACTACTACCGCGTGAGCCAGCGCGCGTTGCGGGTCAAACCCTACCAGCTCGAGTGGCAAGCCGTACCGCTGACATCAAACGGCATCGGGCGCCTCCCGGCCATGCGCACCGACGTATACCTTGAGAGCGCCGACCGGCGGATCATCATAGACACCAAGTACTATGCCGATGCGCTCCAACAGTATCAAGGTTCACCGAGCTTTCGTTCTGATAACCTGTACCAGCTGTTCGCCTATCTGCGTAACGACGCCATCGCTAATCAGAATTTGGTGCTCGCGGACGGTATGCTGCTTTATCCTCAGGTGGGGCAAGTGCTTGATGCGACGTATGTCGTTCACGGTCATCAGGTTCGGTTGGCAACTGTTGATCTATCAGGTGCTTGGCCCGATATTGAGCTCCGATTGACGGATTTACTACTATGAGACGCACACGTTAAGTTGAGTACTGGTCGACGGCGGCCTGGCCGCTTTGGAGCGCCAAGCCAGCGTAAGCAGACGTTCGTTCATATAGCGCTCAGTGGCAGCTCTACCCCTCAGTACAATAGCTTTGCCGCACGGAAGCCAGCACCGGCCTCGACGGCCTTCAACAGCTTCATCTGCTGGCGAACAGCCGTATCGTCGAGACCAGGAAGGTGGATAGGGGATCGGGCTCGATTGCGCTCGCGCCATGGTCAAGCCACTGGCTTGAGGTTCACCTGTTTCTTGCCGAATATCTTTGGAAGGCGGTTATCTCGCTCACGGACGGGATCGATCGCGAACCCAGGATGTCCGTCTTGAGGAACGCGATTTCGGTTTCAACTCTGGCTTCGTCGAGGTCGATGCGCCAAGCGCGCGGGCCAACGGCAGCGTCCGTGTTCCATCGGTAACCGCGCTGTTTGAGAACCTCCTTTGTCTCAAACGGGGCCCCTTCTGCAAAAATTCGCCAGGTCGGCTGACGCGCCACCTCCAGAAGCCTGTCGAGAACCGTTCGACCGCTGACGGGCAATGTCATGGTGGTCAACGCAATGCCTGCATTGCAGTCGTCGACGGCGCGATGCGCGTCGAAGAAATATGAAAATCTCGAGAGCAGATCCGACAGTCGACGGCCATCGATGCCTTCCTCTTTCCACGGTACGTCGCACATCGTGCACGCCCACGGCTTTGCGGCAAACACTGGCGAGATCCGTTCCGCGAATGGGCGATCGAAAGCGGCGTTGTGCGCGATTATGATCGCGGCCTGCGCGGCGAACATCTCGATGGCGGAGACATCGAGTTTGTGACCCGCAACATGGGCGTCCGTGAGTCCGGTTATGGCGGTTATCTCTGAAGGGATGGCTTCCGTTGGTTCGTTGAACTGATGAAGTGGTTCGCGAACAGCGACCACCCTGCCATCCTTTGTATATTCGAATGGCACCATCGCGAACTCGATCGGTTCGTTCAGCACGGGGTTCAGACCTGTGCTCTCGATGTCGAGGAAGATGCCGCACTTGGTTGGAGTGCCGAGGTTCTCCGCAAGCTGCCGAGGCAGATCGAGCCTGCGGAGCACACGGTATTTGCCGCTCGCCTCAAGCTCTCGCACGACGCTTTCAGGATCATCAATCATTTTCACCCCCTAGCATTAGTCCGTCAGCCGTTCAGCCCGCCTCGCGACGTGGGTCGTCCTCCATCGATGCGGGGATCGCGAGGACCGGCCGGTCAGATGTAAGCGCATCTTCTTCGCCTGCGGGCTGCGCCAGCGTCCGGGGATCCGGCTGCCAGCGATCGTCGACGTAGATCCAGTCCACGAGGACAGGTAGCGGCGAGACCGGGGGGAATTTGTAACGTTCATCCGCGAACGACGCGGTTCGCTTGACCATCCATGAAGGATCGTCGACGAACTGCTCCAGCAGGAGCAAGGCATTACGGGTAGCATCTATGGCGCCAATGTAGTTCGCCGACGGGGATGTTGCAGGATTTGCCACATTCTCGACGGAACGCCATGAACCCTCAGCCTGCAGGGCGGCTAGAAGAACGTACGCGGCTTCTTCAAAGATCTTCTCGACCCCATTCACCGCCTTTTTGCGAACTCGGCGATCCTTATGCGGATAGTCGCCCACAGCCTCACCCCCGCGTCCGCGTTCTGTCGCAAAAATCATCGGCAGATGCGCCACGAGTTTCAATGCTTTGGTCTGGTAGTGCGGAGTCGGTTTCTGCTCGGTCGTTCGAAGGAGGTCCAGATCGGCGATGACGACGGCCGACTCGTTTTTACCTAGTGGACCGCTATGTTTGCTGCTGCCGAGCTGAAATACGCCTGGAGACTTAGAGCCGTAGGGCGTGCGGATTGCTTCGGTGATCTTCCAGCCGTCCAGGCCGACGAAGGCGCTCTGGCCACATCCATATGGTGGGGACACTGCATTGCAGAATGCCGTTACCAGGCCCGTCGCGAGATACTGGTTTTGCCCGAATATGTGATAATCCGCGGAGCGGGCTGTCATCGCCGGCAGGACGACGAGCGTACGCTGAAGCTTCTTTCCTCGCGCGAGTTTGTCATGTGGATCCCCGACTACCGTCAATGGATTTCGGTACGCGGTCCATCTGGCAAACTCGTAGATGTCGTTGCTGAGATATTCGAATGGTGCCAGACTGCTATTCGGAAGTTGATAGCGGCGCGCGAGTTCGTGATTTTCCTCTATGACGCCGACGAAATTCGCGCTGCTCGCATGTGGAAACATTTCCGAGCAAATGAGCTCGAGCGAAAAAGTGCCGATGTCGAAGGGATCCGTCACATTGTCCAATTGCGGAGACCAAGACATGTTTAGAGGCGGTCTGATCAGTTCGCCGGCCGCCGCGGAAGGATATCGTTTCTGTCTAACGAAATGCGCGGAATCGATCCCTTGCCCGTCCTTGCTCACCACAGTTCGAAGGCACGACAGGAGGGCGGTATGCGCTTCCCAGCGGTCGCGGCCGGCGGGTGCTGTTGCGAGGTCAGCCGTCACGAACGGCACCAGTGCATTTGGCAGATAGTTTCGGTCGAGCTGGGTGCCCGACGGCACCCGAAACGTGCCCGACCAGATTGTAACGGGTAGCGCCATCGTTCGAATGCGGCGCGCCAGCCAGTTGACCGTTTCCGGGCGGGCGCTGTATTCCGGAAGTACGATCCCCTCGACCTTGAACTGCTTACAAGCCTCGAGAACCTCTCTTAGGATCGCGCGCCGTCTAAACTCGGTCGTCGATACGAACAAACCGCCTTTTTTGATTTTTCCCTTGGCGGCAACGATGCTGCTCGCCGGGGCCAGCAATCCTTCAAGTTTGCCGTCTCCGTCTCCAGGCGAGGAGTACGTCTCCGCAACGTCCCACTGCACGATGGCCATCCGGCGTGCGGTTAAGCTCTTGTCCTTTCCTCGGGCTGTCCACGACGAGCGTTGAATTCTCCGAAGCGTTTCGAGCGGCGGAATTCCGAGGTCGTCCGCGTCTGTCGGTTGCACCGACGCTGGCGTTGGAGCAGGCGTCGATCCTGCTGCGTCCATTTCCGTATCCGCTCGTGGCTCCCCTCCGATCTCGATCGCTGGCGTTTCGGTGCGCTCCCGGTTTGATGAGGACCTGCGCGGACCGGCATCGAACGGATCCCCTCCATGAATTGGTGTTGGGGAAGTCGCTGCCGTGTTTGGGATCTCGCCATGCTCCCCAAAGACGGCATCGGCGAGCTGCCGCGAGATGAGGTGCATGCCGAGCACCTGATCTTCGCGCCTGCTAACCGAATAGCGGAAGCGCATTCGGCTCCCCACGGAGAGGGCCTCTGTCGCCGTGCCTCGCTCCCCGCGCGAGTGGGCGATGTCGACCTGCCAGTCCGCCAGACTCTGCGAGCTTCCGTCCGCCAGTCGCATGACCGCTCGATCGGATTGCGACTCGCCGGTGCGGGGGTTCGACCAGGATTCCTCGTTGGTCACGTCGAGACGAGCGCATTCGGTCAGCGTGCGCAGCACGGCGGCGAGATCGCTCGGCTTGTTTCGTCCCAACTCCTGGAATGCGCCCCACGGCCACTCCTCGTCTGTTTCCGGAGTTTCGCACGTGCTGGTGAAAAACCGGATGAGTTCGCAGAGTGCGGTCTCGGCTTGGGCGAGCCTGGTCGCATCCATCGGCCAAAGACGGGGTCTCAGGCGTTCTCTGCTCTGGCGCAAGGGCGCCACCTGAAGGAGGATCGCGACCAGAACCGCCCAGCCGGTCGGAGCGATGCGGTCACGCAGCGCACCGAGGCCACCTTTGCGTCCGAGCACGATCTGGCTGAACGTCTTGAGCAGCGTGCGCGCCTGGCCATCCAGGCTGAGATCGACATTGCTGCCGTCTGCATCGACTAGGATCACGTCAAGCCCGACGAGATCGCTCAACCATGAAGGCTCGAGCCCACACTGCTCCAACTGCTCGATCGCTTCGCGCGGCAGGCCGCTTGTCAGTTCGAACGCCAGCGCCCGGATATCGGCCACGGCGGCGAGAATACCGACCCCGAGCGAAAGATTCATGAGCGGAGGAACAGCGCTGCGGGCGACACCGGGGATATGGTCGGCAATTTTGACACTTATGGTTTGCCATGCTGCGGCACTTCTCCGATATGGAAGCGGCGCGTCGATCGTGCCCGGCCAGAGCTTCACGGCCTCGGGAAGACTTCGCGTCAGTCGGCGCGAGGAACGGACCATGAGCGCCGCGGGCTGCCCGGGCGTTCCGAGATTGACGTCCGAGTTGATCCTCTCGCTCATGTACATGCCCTCGGCCATCGCCGCGACGAGATAGGCTGCGTGGCTTGCGGGGGATTGGGAGGCGTCGAAATGCTCTAGAAGGCTTAGTGCTCGTTCGACTCGGGTTGGTATTGGTTTCTCGGCAGTGACATCGCCGGCGCCCCATCGATCTGCACCGGAAAGCTTTGGCAGCACTCGAACCACGATCGCCTCACGGCGCTGGATGTCGCGGTGAAGTTTTGTAAGTGCGTCGGCATCGATGCCAGGCTCCTCATCTGTCGCCAGATTGGCGCGCTCGCAGACATCGCGGACGGCCCAGCCATATCGCCAGTAGTCAGCGCCGTCGAAGAAGACCTTCTTCGCGCCAAGCGAGGTGCCGGCGCGGACGAACGCGAGGCTATCGACGCTGTCGCGCGATGCGTCCCAGCTGATGAGCTTTACGGCAGTAAGATCCTCAGCTTCCGACGCCATTCTGACGAAGAACGAGAATGCTGTGGGTACAGGTACGCGACCGTCCACGGTCAACAAGGATGCGGCGAACGCCGGAAAGCCCGCGCGGTAGACGGTGGCTATCGCGCCGGGAGTCCATTCTCGTCTTATCAGGAACAGAGGCACGTAGTCGCCCGGAAGATCTGAAACCCTAAGTCGTATCCCGGGGACGGACTGGGTGCTGGTGTCCGTCCAGTTCGTCCCGACCGGCGCCGCGTCTGCCCCTTCGGCGGTTGCCAGGAGCAATCTGTTCTCATCGCACCAAAGCATGATTCCAGAAGTCTCGAGGCCTGGCGGCGAGGGCAGTGGCACGGCGTTGGAGGTGTTTGCTATGAGGTGCATCAACCTGGGCCGCCGCGCTGCGACATCCGCGAAGTTCGCGTAGGTGATGTTGACCAGTGTTGCTGCGGCATCGAGCTCGATGGCCTGCGCCGAATGGGAGACGTGAGAACCGGCGTCTGAGGGTGTCCACACCCGCATGATCAAGCTTGTCAGACTGGCGATTGGGCTGAGCTCCTCGGCGACTGCGGCGTCGTAGGGGATGAGCTCCTCGTCCGCCCCGTGGGATGCGACACGCTGAAGCGCAACGATCGTTCGGTTGAGGTTGGCAAAGGCGGCATCTGTCTTGGATTGTCCCTGTAGGATGCTTGGCGGTGCCGCCGGGGCGAACGCAGGATCGAACTTGACGAGTGAGAGGCGCAGTCCCTCCGGAAGTGGTTGCCTACCTTCTCCCGACCAAGTCTCGGAAAAATGCGGGCTGACCCGAGCGAATCCAAACGGCTTAGACTTGTCTAGCAATCGCTGTGCCGCCAGGCATGCGATGATCGCCGTCTGACATCTGATGTCGAACCGGTTAAGCAGAAGCGCTATCTTCGAACCGCCCAGCACGTGGCTGGCGAGCGGCGTGAAAACGTCGTCGAGAACATTTGCGGACAGCCGCAGGAGAATTGCCGCAACCTGCTCCGACGCTTCCTCGGCCAGTGTGTTCATGTGCGTGGATGATCGTAAGGCCCGATCCAGACCTTCGAGGCAGGCCAGTCCAATATCGAGAGCCTTCTCACTGCCGGCCAAAAGTGCCGTTTGGGGTTCGGCTTGTAGAAGCATGGACCAGAAGGCATCCGCGAGGGATTGCCCGTCGTCGACGTCAGGTCTGTTCGCGGCGAGACACCAAAAACGCCGATAGGCGCTGGCTCTATCGTTGAACCGTATGTCCGGGGCGCTAAGCGCCATGCCTAACCGGACAATACTTGTGTCGGCGTTCGCGGGATCGTCCAGCTCAGGATCGAAGAGTAGACCGAGGGCGGTTTTTCGGTCAATCTCGCCCGCATCCGCAAGGGGGTCCATCGCGTCTGTGTTAGGCAGGTCCGCAAGTGGTCCCGAAAAACCGAAACCGGCTCTGTTGTCAGTCAGCCAGGCCCGGGCCTCGGCGCGGGTCATCGGCGGCGGGGTCACATTCTTACGATTGAGCGTAAGGCCCTTCAGCGCGAGCCACGCCTCCACCTTTCGCCTCAAGGCGTTCGCCGTCTCGAGATCGCGACAGATCAGAACGACGTCGTCCACATACCGCGCATATGCAGCGGCACACCTTGGCGACGCGTCGTCGCTCGTACTTCCACGATCGACCTTGGCCAGCTGATCGATCTCAGCTTCCATCATGTCGTCTAGGTCGAACAATGCGATGTTCGCTAGATAGGCGGAGAGGTCGGGGCCCTGCGGAATGCCGAGCCGCTGGTCATGAATCTTGGACTTGCCCGTTTCGGGATCGAGGTAGCTTAGGCCAAAGCTATGATTGAGCAGGAAACCGGTGACGGCCTCGGCACGGCCTGCGGTGCTGTGACCCGCATCTGGTCTTAGCATCGGAGCGAATCCAGGTGCGTCGTCATCTGCTGCGGGAAGAAGATTGAGCGCGTGCTCGAGCGGCCCTACCAATGCGCCCGAGACGACGTCACGCCTGACGTTGTCGTAGAACCCGGTTATGTCGAGGCGGAGGATCTGCAAGTCCTCGTGTTCGAAGCGCTTGATACTGTCATCGAGGAAATCGACGAATGACCGCCAGCATTCGAAGTAAGGGCGGAAGATGCCCTCGCGTCGTGGCGGACGTTCCCCGTTCACGATGTCCATGTCGATTTGATATGCGAAGCTCAGGGAAGTGCGTTCGCCAGTGGATCCAGTCCGGTAGAGTGCCTTAGCGGCGCCACGTTCCGGTGCGTATCGAACAGCCGGAATCATCTCCGCGAATGACTGGCAGTCGAGGCGATCCCTGAGCAACTCGAGCATCACATATTGCTGGAGTAGGGCATCCTCCGCAACGGGGCCGGATTTGAGTCGGTAGCGATCATCTCCCTTGGGGAGTGATCGGGATAGCAACGGCGCCGAAGGCCCATCTCCGATTTTAAGCCTGGCCCGGTGGATGTGGAACAGGGGAGAAGCCGCGACCGTCAGCCGTTCCCATGCGTAGTCGTCGAGCGGATATTCTCGACGCGAGGTCGAGGAACGCCCGAGCGTGAGCGCGGAAAGCAAGTCTGCGCGGTCGTCGGCTGGATCCCGATACCTTTTGAGCAGTTCGGCGGATTGGCCTGGCACGATGGCGTGCCCACCGTAGCCGCGCACCAGCGCCGAGAATTCGGCTAGGCCGTCACCCGCACTACCCGTGTCCAGCGGGGCCAGGATATTTGACCATAGTGCGCCAGGGATGGAGAGCGCGACCGCGCGCGCCTCCGCCGCGATTTTCAGTCGGCCGTACTTTTCCCATTCGATCGCGTGAGGATCAGCGCCCAGGCGGAAGGCCGCAAGAAAGGTCAGCGCCGGAAGTCGTGCGGCGGCAAGGGTTTGAAGAGCCTGTGTTCTATCGAGCCCCTTCAGCCACGAGTCTGGATCGATCTTGGCTTCTCCGTCGCCGGCCGGCCAGATCACCTCCAGATCGAACGGGTGGGTTTGACCGAGCAAGGTCAGCAAGCTGATCGCAGCGTCGTACGTCCCACGCCGACCGGCGGCGTCACGATCGAACAGCAGGCGTAGCACGACCTGTCGTCCGGTATCCCGGGCGGACTGGATGACGCCGCTGAGGTTCGCCAGCTGGCCCGATGTGATCCTTGAACCCAGGACACCAGCCGCTAGGAGGCCGAACGATCGCAACCGGAGAACGTCGAATATTCCCTCGACCAGGTAGATCTCGATGGGCCCCGCAGAGGCGTCTGTCGCGGTGGATCGGACGTGATGAGCAATGCTGTCGAGCCCGTACAACGTGCTTCGACGCGGAAAATCGTACGAGAATAGGTATTTTGGAACGTCGCCGCCCGTCGCACGGGCGGCGAAGCCTGCGGTCTCGCCGTGAACGTCCGTGATCTTGAAGACCAGACGTCGCCCGCCAAAGAAGCTCTTCAAGGTGGGGCCATAGAGCTCCGGCTCGTTGCCCTTTCTCTCACCCCGACGAAGAATGCCGGCTTCGACCAGTCGCTCTTCGATTGTCCTGTCAGCCTGAGCCTGTCTGGAAATCTCTCGAAGATCGACCACGGCTGCGTGTGATCGCTTAATGAAGTCAGCGTCGAAACCGCGATCAGCGGCGAAGGCGATGAGGCTTGGATCATCGACAGGCGCGTTCTCGATGAGCTCGGAGACGATCGCCGAGCCGCTGCGGCGATCCACGGGTGCGCGCCGCGATGACGCGATCTCCACCCCTTGAATGCTTGCGAGCCTCTGAACCGCTTCCCAGAAGCCTATCCGCTCGAAATTCTGAATGAGAGAAACGACATCGCCGTGCGCGCTGCAGACGAAGCAATGGTAGTGGTCTCGTTCGCCGGCTGCTGCGCCGCCCTTGTACAGGTTAAGGGATGGATCGCTGTCGTCGTGGAACGGACAGATCGCACGAAGTGGCTGCCGACCCCTGTTGTCAACCTGGATGCCCAGGGATTTTGCCACGATTTCGATGTCGGCGCGTTGGATGACACGCGCAACCTCGTCATTTCCGCTCTTTGCAGCTCGCGCCAAACTCTGTTCCCCATCCCCGTCGCCACCTCGAAGGGTGCTGCTCGAACCGTCATGACGCAAGGGGAGGGCTGGAACCAGTGGAAACGCCGAAGCCTGCCCAGCTGCCGCTTGATCGCCACTTCGGAATCTGGATGATGATCTTCGGGCGGATTGACCGACGAAAACCGGTGAAGCGCGTTCGCTTTGTCATTGCGCACCGGGCGCGACGTGGGTGTGCTTGGCGGATTTTCTCAATCCGACCGATCGCCCCGTGGCAAGCTTTGGCGGCTGCGGTCGGCGGCGCCGTGCGAATACGCCGAGATCGTGCAGAAGCGCAGGCCCGTCCAACTATCCGCTTGCGGCTACGTCACGAACGCAAGGCCGCCACCGCCTCCGTCCCCAGCGATATTGTCGACACCTCCAAAGGTCGGGTGCGGTTGGCGAAACGGGAGGCGCTCGAAATCGCTCACGTGTAGAGAACGACGAATCATCACGGAGGAATTCGTCTCCTCTTGGAGTGGGCTATGGAGCCGCCGACATGTTTCGTGCTCGGGCGGCGTGCCGCCGGCTCCCTGGAGGTGATGGTCACTAGTCCACTTTTAATGCTTTGCCGTGGGGAAGGGTTGAAGACGTCTCCGCGTGCACAGCGATTTCGAAGGCCGCGCCGTTGCCCAAGCCCGGTCGCATCCCGGCGGTTCCCGTCGCACTCAGGTCGGCGCCCCGCCGTTCCAAAGGAGGTCTGCGAACCGGCGTGCGGTAACGACGTGGTGGCCTGCCACGACGTCCATGCCGATCTCGGCGAGGCCGTCGCCGAGATCGGAGTCCATCTCGGCGACCAGCCAGTCGCGCAGGTCGGCGGTCAGTCCGCGAGCCTGGACCAGCAATGAGGCGAGGCTTGCTCGCGCGCCGGGTGAGTTGGAGCGGCGCAAGCTCGCCCAGGCCATGTCGTAGGCCACCTCGTCGACCGCGAGCCTCCTCCGGGCATTGTCGGCCCACTGGGTGGTCCAGTCGTGATCGTCCTCCTCTACTTGGTCCGGCACCGCCTCCAAGTTTGCGATCAGCACATCGGCCGCCGACAGTGTGGCGATCACCTTGAGTCTGACCGGGATCGAGAGCGTGTCTTGGTCCGCGAGCCCCGCCCGTAATGTCTCGAACCATGACCCCAAGACCTTGCTGTCCGGCCAGCCGTCGCACAGCGCTGCGGCGGGACCGTCGGTGAGGCCGGCCTGCAGACGCGCCTCGATTAGCGCCCCCACGTCCCGCCGGCCACCGAATGTGCCCGCGAGCGCGCGCGCGGCGCCCAGTGCGCCCTCTACACCGGCCCAGCTGCCGTCCGAGCCGAGCATGGCAACGAGCGGATCGATCGCGCGATCGGCCGTTTCCGGATCGCGGAGCAGGATCTTCAGGGAGTGGAGGGTCGAGGTGCCCGCCTCCGCCATGCGCATGGCCGCTTCCCTGATAGCGGCCGAGAGCCGTGGGCGGCCTTCCGACCAGGGGGCCAGCCGGCTAACCAGGTCCGAGTCGGTAAGTTCGAGCCACGTCGTCCCGGTGGCGTACAGCTGCTCGATTTCCGGCCAGTGCGCCGCAAGCACGTCGAGCAGGGGTCCGTCTGTCTCAGAGCTCCATCCCGACAGCCCGACCTTGAGGCTGTCGCGCGCTGCCGCTCCTCTAGCGGCCTCCCCGGGGCGTCCGGCAGCCATCAGCCCCGCCAGTGCCGCGAGTCGCAGGTTTTCGAGGTCGGTGCCCTTCGCCTGCAGCTGCGCCTCCAACCGCCTTAGCAAAACCTCGTCGATCTCTCCCCTGCGGTGCACGGCGGCGGCGTGCAGCACCGTTGCGTCCGCCGCGATCGCGGGGTCGCCGTCGCCTTCCCCTTCGCGCAAGGTCTCCAGCGCCTCGCCGCTGCTGCCCGCGATCCCGGCCAGCGCCTCGGTGAGCTCGCTCCGCAGCGGTTGTGGCAGCGGCGCGCAGGATTCGATCACCGCCTCTCTTACGCAGGCCACCTCGCCAAGCAGCAGCGCGAGCACGCCGAGCAGCCCTGCCGGCCTGCGCAACCAATCCAAGGCAAGCGCATGCACGCGAGGGTCTTTCGGTGCGGCCTGTGCCGCGGCGATGACCAAGTAAGGGGCGTCGTCCGCCGTCGGGTCAACGTTTAACGCCGCCGCGATCAACGCCTCAGCAAGTGGATCGTCGATCGCCTTTGCCGATGTCAGCACGTTCATCGGTCCCGCGAGCTGGCGTCCACCTGCGGCGAGGGCGAGGAGCGCGAGCTCACGGACGCGGGCCGTGGCGAAGGCCGCGTCCTCCTCGAGTTCCGGGATGCGCTCGGCTACGCGGATGAGCCGCTCCGGTGTCCACTTCAGCACGCCAGCGAGGGCTGCGCGCACTTCGGCGTCGTCGCTCCAGTGATCGAGCAGAGCGCCGACCGCCCAGAACTCTATGCTGTCGTGCTTGAGCAGCACCTTCAGCAACGCGTCCCTTATCCTCGGCGTTGCCGCGATCCGGGCCGCATGGGCGAGCACGTAGGGGGCGTCCGAGCGGTCCTGTCCGGCGACGAGGGCGTCGGCTAGAAGGGCGTTTCCGGCGTGCGCTTGCTCGAGAAGTGACCAGCACTCGTGCAGACCGAAGCGCCCGGCAGGCGACGAGAGTTCGTTCGCGAGTTTCATGGCGACCTCGTGGTCGCCCGGGAAGGCGGCGGCCGCCAACCGCCGTACGTCCGAGAAGAGGTGCCCAGGCTTGCCCAACCGCTCCATGACGAACTGGCGAAGTTTGGCGTCGTTGGCCCAACCCGCCGCCAACAGCCCCACCGACGCGTGTGTGCGGTCGATGCCGAAGTCGGTGAGGCCATCCAGGAGCCGGTCCCGCTCCCCGTCCGTCTGACGGCCCCAGTCAATTCGTGCCGCGATCCCCGCGGCGGCGATCTGCCAGGTCGGGCACGCGGCAGCGGCGTCCGCTAGGCGCTGGACCCGTCCTTCTGTCGGCCACCCGCGGGCGAGGCAGCGCACGGCCGCCGCCGCCGCCTCTACCGAGGGGGGGCGGGACGCCACGTCAAACAGCTTCTCGGCAAAATCGTTGTCTCCGCCCCTCCGCTTGGCTAGAACGTCCGCCGCCCGGGACCTGGTACCGTCCTCGTCGGCATCGAGCGCGCGGAGCAGCGCCGCGTCGACGCCGGGCTCATGCCACGCATCCATCATCGCGAACGCGTCGCCGTAGCGGTAGGTATGGAGGGATGGATACCAGCGTTTCAGCCGCGGCCCCACGATGCCGGCGGTCTGTTCCGAAAGCAGACCCAGTAGGGCGTGTCGCATCACTTCCGAGCGGGGCGCCTTTCCGGAACCGTGCTCGACCTCGAACAGGAACCTCGTCGTGAGACGGCGTGTGAGGCCAGGGGTGCGCCGCAGTGGACCGAAGGCCATCTCCGCGAGCAGCAAATCCCGGGACACCCCTACACCAGGTGGCGCCTCGGTGGCCTCGAGCGCCAAGACGAGGTTGTCCACGTCGCCCGGTCGTTGCGCCATCTGCGCCGCGAAGAGTAGCACGTCCCGCCATTGCGCGTCGTGGGCCCTTTCCGCAAACACCCTGCGCTGCTCCTCCAGATCCATCGCGGCGAGGTGTTCAGCTGCCAGCAGTTCCTGGAAGGCCCGATGGAGGAAGCCGAGTTCGCCGGGTGCGCGTTCCACGAGTATACCGATCGCCTCGGCCCCGACCGACACAAGTTCGGACGCCCGTTGTCGCGCACGCTCCACGGCAAGGTCGAGCGTCTCGATCAGATGGTCGCGGAGGAAGACCGTGGCCTCCGCAACGCCCGCTCCATCCGGCGCGTGGGCCCGTTCGCTTCCCCGCTGCATCTCGAATGCGAGCGCTGCCAGCGCTCGCCGGCGCGTCGCCGCGTCTAGTTCGCCGTGTGCAACGGGGGTCAGCGCCGACCTGGACCGGCTTCGCGGATGGCTTTCGAGCACGCGTCCGACCAGTTCCGTGTATGCCTCTCTCCGCGAGCCCGGCAGCGTGCCGCCCTCGCGGGCGGTGGCCATCAGTCCGCCTAGAAGAAGCGGCGCGCCCGCCAATATGGCGATATGGGGCGACCTCGCGACTTCCGCCACAAACGCCTCGGCGCGGTCCTGAGCCTGCCCGGGCGTCCTGTGCCCCCCCTCAGCCTCGCCAAGCCACTCGAACCAGGCTTCTGCGAAGGAGCACTGCTGCGACCTGTCGAAGTGCGCCAGCGAGTGCCGGACCCAGGTCGCGTCGAGCGCCCCGAGCACGCGCGAGCCGTGGGGTCGCGAGGTGACGATGGTGGGGATGCCGCTGGCCGATGCGAAGGTGTGCAGGATCGTGAGCGCGCTCTCGGCCGCAGCCTCGTCCGCCCACTCGTCGACACCGTCGACTAACAGGCTGACGCGTCCGTCCTTGAAGGCGGCCTCGACGTGACGCGCGATGTCGGCCGCTCCGAGTTGCTCGAACCACGCCTTCACAGCTCCGGGCACCGAGGTTTCGCGGCCTGCCGAAATTCCCGCGAGGCGCCGCGTCCAGAACGCGAACGGAAGCAGGATGGGAAGGCGCCCTGGCCAACGGTTCCGCAAGTTCTGGAGGCGCGGCTCCCGTGAAAGCATGTCCAGCGCGACGAAGCGCAACAGCGTCGACTTGCCCGTCCCCGGCTCGCCGAGGATCACGGAGCGCTCGGTCGTCAAGGACCACTGCGTCAGGCTAATGCGCTGCGGGGTCGATCGGGTCTCGGTGCGTCGGACCCTGCTGATCGGACCGATGCGTCTTCGTCGCCAGCGTCGTGGGCCATCGTCCTCATCCTCGGACGGTGGCCTGACGTCAGGCCGGCGTACTTCGTCGGCCTCCTTGGGTGCCCAGAGGTCGGGGGGCACGAAGCGCCGGGTTAGAGGTAGCGCGACCGGCGGCGTCTCGAGCCCGGAGGTCGCTCTCAGGACGCCCGGGTCCGCCGCGGCGAATTGGCGTTCGTATAGTGTCCGCAGACCCGCGCGCAGATCGACCATGCGCGTACGATCCAGCCTGCCGCTAAGGACGCGGGCCGCCTCCGTGCCGCAGAACCGTTCGGTCCAAGGTCGACCGAAGAAGTCATCGACGAGATCGGCATGTCCCTTAAGCGTTTCGGATAGCCGATGCTGGTCAATCGTCACGAATTCGATCTTGTGCGAACGGAGGATCCGCGCCTGCTTCTCGATCTCCTCGGCCTGACCTGTAGTCTCGAGCGGGGAGGCGGTGCAGAGTACGAAGCGCCGCGTCCGATCCACCCATCCACCCTCGAGGAACGTCTTTACCGCTTTCCTGATCAGGGTCGCGGGGAATTGCGCGTGCCGCTTGCACTGCCAGACGTCATATCCGTCACGATCGCCGCGCCGCACATAGATGTCGATGCCGCCCTGGGCCTGACCGGTCGCGCCGTAAAGCTGCCAATGCTCCGGACTACCGGAAAGGCGCGATAGCCGTAGACATAGCCGCTCAAAATCCAACGGCGAAAGCTCCAGGAACGGGAGCGTCTGCGCACGCGTCGAAGCGGGTGGCCGTGGAGCCGCTCCTTCCGGTGGATCCAGCATGAACCTCGGATCTACCGGTTCATGGAGAGGGTCGGGGGCGTCAGACTTCTGCACGCTGTCTTGTGCGTGCGGTCGCTGCCCCTTGGCAAGCGAGAGAGTTCGCGTTCCACTGCTTTCGCACGAGGCGCGCGCCGGCGAAATGTCCGGACTTGGTCTACACCCGCTTCGTGAACAGATGGCAGCTTTCAGGATCGACCTAGTGGCTTCGGAATGACCGGCATTGGGTCTCCTGCGCCAGATCTTGATCTACCAACTGCGTCGGTGGCGGTTGCGACTCTTTTCGTAGGCGACCTTGCCGGTATGTCGGCGGATCGCAATCGCTGCGACTGCATTCTTCGAGGCGACTTCATCGATGTCGAGCGGGTCGAAGGGGCCGCCGTACCATTCGTATAGCTGTTGATGTTCCTCGTGGGCCACGTCGCCCAGCACCTGGAGGAAGCGCGCAAAGCCGGGGACGCCGCCGACATCCTCGGGTGGGCATCGTCGCTCTCCGGTAACGAAGCGGGGATATTTGAATTCGTGCTCACCCAGTTCGACTGCCTCGACGACGACAGTGTGCCGCCAGTCATCGCCCATGTCATAGGTATAGGTGAACTGCCGGACGTCGCGATAGATGAGCGTACCAAGCTTTACGTTTCGGGCTGCGGCAAGGTTGCGGTCCGGCCATTCTGGGTTTGGTATGCCGTAGCGGCGTTCACCGGCCTCGAAATGCCAGAGATGATAATTCTGCCACCCCATCGCGGCCTGGATCACGTCATGGAGCATCTTGAGGCTGCCCGCGACAGGCATCTCGACGATCCGCCATATCTCAGGCCCGATGTCGTTAAGGTTGATGCGCACGCGCGCGATGGTCTCTTGCGTCATGCCGCAGTTTTGAAGAATGGGGCACTCGTTGCCAAGGGACAGTGTCGTTCCGCTCCACCCACTGTAAGGAAATCGTGGCGCGCAGTTAGCCTGAACGACCGGCGGAAGTTCGGGAACGACGAATGGCATACAGACGGCGGGTAATGGGTCTAGTCGGAAGCCGGAGGGCAGCGCGTGTTTCGCCAGCTATCGATCATCCATTAGGTGCTTCCCTGTCCCAACTTCGGCAGTTTGTTCTTTTCGCTTCATGATGGCAGACCGCGATCAAGTTCAGCCATTTGAACGGATCACATTGGTCGATCCACGTCGTTACCGCATAGCGCATAGTTTGGCGCTGTGTGACATGCGCGTTCGCTGACCGCCAGCGGGCAGGCACCACCGCCGGAACGGCGGATAGCAGGTCCATGCTGCCAGCTCGGCAGTTGACAGATAACTCTACTTAGGTTGAGTAGGAGCATGGGCCGTAATCGTCGACCATCGAAGCAAATGCTGATTTTGTTGGAAGCGCTGGCGGCGCATACGCAGCAGTGGCGCCACGGCTACGATCTGATGAAAGAAACGGGGCTTCTGTCTGGAACGCTGTACCCGCTACTGATCCGCATGACCGACCAGGGGCTTGTCGAGGCCGAATGGCGCGAACCGGAACAACCCGGCCGTCCTGCTCGACATGCGTACCGTTTGACGAATGCTGGAGTGGCATTTGCGCGGACGGCAACATCCGCCGGCCCAATGACCTTCACCAAGGCCGCCTTCGCGTGACAGCAGCTGTGTCGCGGGCTTTGCTGGCATTGGCCAGTCGGTCTCTCGGCTCGGATCGCCGAACGTGGGCGATGGCCATGGAAGCGGAGTTCGAAACCGCGGTCGACGATCAGCGTGCATTCCTGTTCGCTCTCGGTTGCCTGTTCGCAGCATGGCGCGAAATCGGGAAGCACAGCGAAGGGCGGTTAATCGTTGCGACCTACGTGCTTGCCTTGGGAGTACTCATCCCGATGGCAGCTCTGCAGTTCCAGCAGGGGATCGGATTCCTGTCCTCGGCAGACGGTCCGCCTTTCGGCAACCCAAGCGCCAACGACGGGCCGAATCTCTATTTGATCTGGTCCCAGAACAGCGCCATCCCGGTCTTGCTTATCACGTGGCTGCTGCTTGGCATGGCGCACCTTTGTCTTGCATGGATGCTCGTGGAGGGGGACTGGCCGCGCATCGTGAAGTGCGGCACGCTGATCGGAGCGTCAATGATCACGCTGTCGCTATTCATGGGCGTATTGATGCTCGATTTGTCGTCCTTGAGGGCGCAAGTCGCGGAGCTGGCGATCGAATTTGTGGCGGTGGTATCTATTTCGCGGTACCACACGCGAGTTCTTGCAGACGCCTCGCGCGATTTGCTTGCCCGATAGCTTGTAGGAACCCTTCAATAACCCACGCTACTGGCTAGACCTATGCAGACCTACTTGACTCATAAATCTACATATGTTGTTGTCTGTCTAGCGTGAGCAGCGTGAGGCTCAAAGCGGGGGCGACGAAACGCCGAGGCCGTGTACAGGCCGAGAGGAAAGAGCGTCCGACACGCAAAGGGGAAGCGAAGATGAGACGTGTAATTAGCATAGGTGTCGTTGCAACCGGCACTGTCTTGCTTATTGCTTTATTTCTTCATCTCCGTAAGCCTGTTGTTGATGCCAGAGCGAACGGCTTGTTCGCAAACGACTTCTGCGGCACGATAAAGCTCGCCGACGGCGAGATGCTGCTGAACGATCGTCAAACCATATCATACATTGTCGGTAGAGATGCAGAAGGGCCGTACATCTTGCCACGCTTTGACGTCGGCGCCGTATCCGATCAAGGGCTCGACGTGGACGGAACGCGCTCGGTGCGCAAGCTGCGGCTCGACAGGCTACCTTCAGCGACAAAGCTTACGCTTCATGAGGGTTTGACACCCTATGTCTTTAAAAGGCTGGCGTCTGTTAATTCGCATGAATGATCTGGTCCCAACCAACATAGTTTCAACTCTTAAATCTATATATGTTCCGATAGCGTGGAGCGAGGGCTGCCGAATGCCACCAGCGGTAGTTTGGCAGCGAACGGTGGAAAGACATCGGCATGGCATACCGGCCGTGCTGCACAGTGAGGAGGTGGAGCAATGATGAACGCCATGACTGATATGTTATGGGTGTCCCCCATACGGCTATTAACAGCCCTGCTTTTGCTCCCCGCGACAGGCATCGCGGGCGGCTTAGACGCGCAGTCACAGGCAGCTGTCGGCAAACCTTCACCGAACCGCGTTGGCTTGGCTGTGCCCGGGCCGATGGCCATCGATGTTCGCATTTCATCCGAACCGGACGTTGTCCTGGCGGGAACGCTGTACCTCCCGGCAGGCCACGGGAAAGGTCCCTATCCCTTGGCCGTAATGATTCAGGGGAATGGACCCAATAAACGTGGCGGCTTCTCCGAGCTAATCAAGCGACTTTCGGCCGACGGTATAGCTGCTCTGGAATATGACAAGCGCGGGGTCGGGCAGTCGACCGGCACCTATGAGGAGGATCCCGAGCGGCTGACCGCAGACGCTGCCGCCGCTGTTGCGGTGATGCGCCATCGCTCGGATATCGCTGGCAGCCGCATTGCGTTGGTCGGCCATAGCGGGGGCGGTGTAATCGCGCCCGCGGCGGCGGCTGCCGATCCAAACATTGCGGCCGTGGTGACGCTGGCGGGCAATGTTGGCGACGGGCTGCCTTACGTTAGGAAGGGGCTTTACAGGCAGATGATGAAGATGGTTGTCGGCGGCCGTGACACCCTCGTCGGCCCGGCGGCGGATGCGGCTATGACTTTGCTCCAGGCTCGCGTGGACAGCAGAGATGCGACTACGATCTCACGCCTTCGCGCAAACGCTATCGACCGGTTCGAGGCAGCGGGGTTCCCGCGGGCGCAGGCGGAACAAGCGCTCACGATGATCGACGTTCCAGACGCCTGGAAAGGGAGCAAATTACGCTCGGCCTCTGATCTCACGGAACTGCAAATACCCGTTCTGGCGATCTACGGGACCAAGGATACGGTGGTGGATGACGCACCTGCGGCACGTGCCGCTCTGGCGAGCAACCACCTCGCTCGAGTTGTGATGCTGGACGGACTCGGGCACTCGTTCCAGGAAGGCGCAGTCACAGGCGCGCCGGATGAGGCGTCGAAGGTAGGCCCGTACCTCGGATCACCTCGCCTTGTAGCATTCGTTGGCGACTGGCTTCGAGATGCGCTGTCGTCGCAAAGTCCCAGGGGGATGGGAAAAGCGCGGTAACGCGCACCTTCTCGCCGCTCGACGACTAATCGCCTGCTGCTTCTGGGCGCCGGTTCTCAGCCTTTTAAGGGCGCTTGACGGCGCTAAATCGCCATCCGCTCCACACGAACGATCATTGGCTATTGTGCCTATTCTGACTCGAACAGCAGCCGGTTTGCTTTCCTATCCCATTACGACATTCGCGAGCGGATAACCGGGTGTTAAAATCGGTCATTCGTAAAGATGAACCAGCGTCGGAAGTTGGGAAGCGAAGGAAGAGGCGTTAGCGTCCGTTTGTGGGCCTCATTGACGAATTACGGCATTCGAAGAAGCTGTGTGTAGCTGTATAGTGCCACGATGCACGATCCCGAGACGCTCGCATTTTATGGTTCAGAGGCATGTGAGTATGTGGCGCGGTACCGTGGTGAACAGAGCCACGATCTAGCAGGCTTCCTCGACCGCCTACCACCGCCAGGACGCGTGCTGGAGCTAGGTTGCGGTGGTGGCGGCGACACGGCAGCCATGCTCGCGTCCGGCTTTGACGTGGTGCCCACAGATGGATCGCCTGAAATGGCGCGGGAGGCGTCATCTCTTTTAGGCCGCCCAGTCCAGGTGCTGAGGTTTGAGGATCTCGAGTGTGAGGAGGCTTATGACGGCGTGTGGGCCAGCGCGTGCCTGCTGCACGTACCCCTCGCTGATTTGTCGACTGTTCTGGCACGTGTGCATCGTGCGCTCCGACCGGGGGGCTTCTTCTACGCTAGCTACAAGGCCGGGGTAGGGGAGGGGCGAGATCAGTTTGGTCGCTACTACAACTACCCGTCCAGCGAGGTACTTCGCGCGGCGTATCTGGCAGCGGGGCCTTGGTTGTCGCTCGAGATCGATGAACAGCAAGGCGGTGGCTACGACGACCAGCCGACGCAATGGGTATCGGTCACCGCGCGAAGAACGTTGAGCTAGAAGGCTGCGTCGTCACGCGCGACCGCGTTCCACTCGATAATTCGCGCCAGCTTGGCCGCGTGATAGTTGCCCTGCAGGAAGGCCACTCGAAGAGCCGGAGTCGACCCAGTCTGCGCCATCAACGTCTCGCGCAGCGGGTGGTGGCTGGTGATCAGGAATTCGTTGCGACGGTGCAGGCGAGATACCAGTTCGAGCGCTGGCACGCAGTCAAACTTCCCACCGGCGCCTCGATTGCAGTCGCGGCAGGCAAGAACGAGGTTCCACACGCCGTTCGGGTTTCCTGTCAGCAGCGACCGGAGCGCCCAGGGGAAGACGTGGTCGACGTCGGCGGTGAGCTGCCTCGCCGCGATCGTCACTGGCGTGAAGCAGTAGAAGCAGCGGCCTTTCTGATAACCATTCAGCGCTGCCCTGGCGGACGTGACAGCTATCCGTCTCGCGCCGTCCGCGGCGATGAACGATCCGTCTTCGGCGTTATATGCAATCAGCGAGCTGGTGACGCCCAGCTCCCACGCGGTCTCCACCAGGCGCCACCGCGCCTCCGTTTCAGCCCCGAGGTCGGCGGCGGCAGAGTCAGACGCGAGTTCCTGCAGCGCAACCGTTATCCGGATGCCGCCGGCGGTGGCGCGCTCGTCTAGGAAGAAGCGCTGCTCGACGTCTTGGCGGCCAAGGCGGTGGAAGGCGTCGATGACGTTGCCGAAGCCGAGGGCCACCGTGATCGACCGAAGCTCGTCTTCGGAGACGCTGCCAGTATTCGCACCCTTACATGCGTCCAGAAAACGGCTCGACCGGCTGGTACCTTGCTTCGATGCTTGTGTGAGGTGCGTTAGCAGGTGGCGGCTGTACGGACCGGCTAGCTCTTCCAGCGTGATCAGGTCAGCCCCGTCCCGCGCTAGCTCGAGAAGCGCCTTGGCGAGCGCGAGCTTGTATGAGGCGACATTCCGACCGAAGAGCATCAGAGCTCGAAACTGGTTCTGGCTTGTCGGCTCAATGGCAAGAAACGGCATCATCGGCGTCGCGTATAGACTCGTTCGCGCGAGTGGTCGCTAGCTTGCGGCTGCGGACATCTCGCATGGGCCAGAGCAGGTTTGCCATTGAGGCTCCGCCGACTGGTACGCAGTTGGAGCTAGCTCCTTCACGGGCAGTCGGTCCCATCAATGCAATGGGACCGATGCTTGCCAAGCGTGCGACGCTTAGTCCAGCGAAAGAGATGGGCTGTTCGTCAGGGTAGAACCGGCTCTGTATGAGACCGGGAGACATGCTGCGGAAGATCGATCCAGACACGTCGCTGGCGGCGTCGCGGACCGTGCCGCGTGCCAGGTGAGCGTAGCGCTTCGTGGTCTGCTCGCTCAAGTGTCCCAGGATCTTACCGATGACCAGGAGCGACATACCGCTGGCAGCAGCTACCGACGCAAAGGTGTGGCGCAGATCGTGAATGCGCGCATCGTTCAGACCGGCGCGTTCCCGAACCCGTTGCCAGAATGGCTGGAGGTCGGTGAGACGCCCACCGGTCAGTTTGCCCGTAAGCACCCATGGGTTGCCGTCAACTTGCGGGATTTCGCGCAGTACCGCCAGGACCGGGTCACCGACGGGTACGTCCTTGGCGCCGGTTTTCGAGTCCGGAAGCCTTAGCAGCCCGAGCTTGAAGTCGACGTATCCCCATTGAAGCGTCATGATTTCGTTCAACCGACAGCCGGTCAGCATCAGCAGACGCACGGCGGCAATCGCGGAAGCCATCTCGATCCGCTCCGCTGTCATTTCCTCCAACACCTCGCCGACGCGGCTAAGCTCGGCGGCGCTGAGGAAGCGCTCCCGCTTTTTCTCCGGGTACTTCTTGATCCCCTTGCGGGGATTGGTGCCTTCTGGGCGATGCCCCCATTCCTCGGCTAACGAGAACATCTTGGACACAACCTCGATCGTCCGGTTGGCCTGTGTGGGTTTGTGTCCAAGGTCCCGGTGCAGTCGGGCAATGTCCTGGCGCGTGACCTCGTCGACACGCTTGGACCCGATAGCGGGCAGAATGTAGGATTTGAGTGACCGGCGGTATTCCACGGCCGTGCTCGGCTTGACCCACAAGGCGACGTGACGGTCGTCGAAGACCTCGGCGAGCTGCCGGACACTTAAGGCGCGACGCTTTGCATCACGCTCGGCGGCGGGGCTACCGCCCATCTGGACCTTCGCGGCAGCGGAGCGGGCCTGTTCGCGAGCTAGTGCTAGAGATAAGACGCCTACCTCGCCAATTTTCAGCTGACGCCAGCGGTTGCTTTCGTCGCGGTAGCGGTAGACCCAAACCCGCCGGCCCGAGGTCAGGAATCGAATACCGAAGCCGCGGACATCATCATCCCAGAGAAACTCCTTGTCGTGCGTAGTCGCCGCTTCCACAATGGTCTTCGTCAACTTGGTCATGAATGTCTCCTGATACCTGCGCCATCTCCGAGCCGTTCTCAGGTAGCACCTAGGAAGCAAGGTGCAGAGTAACGGGGCGAAAACGCTAGAACATCACGAGCGGCAATGCTGCGATACAGTCAAGGTAACGGTCTGAAAAAGCGAAGAAGAAGGTAGATCTAAGAAGAACTACGTAATTAGATCTGCAGAACTCATAACCTGAAGGTCACAGGTTCAAATCCTGTCCCCGCAACCAACTTCATAGAACTCGACATGCCGCCCTCACGGGCGGCGTTGTCGTTTGTGGCAAAGGCGACGAGGTCTGCGACCTTAGCGACGACCTCCGCCTCCGGGCCATCCCTGCCGTCCGGGTAGATCGTCACGCTTTCGATAAGCGTCGACAGGATCTCTGCGGCTTCGCCGCGGACCGTCTCGGCATCGAGCGCCTCGCGCAAGCGGCCGACCTTCTCCTTGAACAGTTGCTGCACCGCCGGAGGCGAGAGAATCGTCGCGGAGGGCGCGACCGCCGTTGGCGTATTCAACTGTGCTTCAAGGCGCGCTTTCTCTGCCTCGCGGTCGCCAAGGAGCTTCAGCAGGGCGGGGCTCGCCACCGCGGCCAGCATGTTGGCGGCCAGCGTGTCGATCTCGCGGGTGACTACGGCGAGGTGGTCGATGATCGATTGATCCTGCCTCGCCGACGTGCTCGTCAGCCGCACCATCTCCCGCCGGAACTCATCGGCGAACAACCGGGCATGATCCTCGGTCAGCAACTGCTGCTGGAGAATCGAGAGGGTCGCCGTTTCGAGGGGGCCCTTTCGGACCGAGACCGTGTTCGAGCAGGTGCCGCGCTCCTTCTGGCCGGCGCAGCGATAATAGTCCTTGCCCGAAATAGTGTAGCCCGACCCGCAACAGCTGCAGCGGATGAGTCCCGACAGCAAGTGCTTCCTGCGGTTCTGACGGGCGACCGGAATATCGGTGCTGGGACGCGAACGCTGCTCGATCTGTGTCTGAACCGCGCTCCACTGTGCGTCATCGACGATGCGCAGATCCGGCACGGCAACCTCGATCCATTCTGAATGTTCGCGTAGGCGATAGCGTCGCTCGCGCTTTTCGCTGTCAGGGTTGCGACGCCATTGCCGGCGTCCCCATACCAGCCGGCCAACATAAAGCGGGTTGTTGAGAATGCCGGTCGCCTTTTTCGGGTCCCCGCGGACCGTAGAGGCATTCCACTGCCCGCCACGTGGCCCGGGCACGCCGTCGGTATTCAGCTTGGTAGCTATTTGGATGGAAGAAGCGCCGGCCGCGAACTCGGTGAATATGCGCTCGACGATGGCGGCCTGCGCCTCGTCGATCTCGAGCAGGCCACGAATACGTTCACCGCGATCATCGAGGCGGATGACCCGCTTGTAGCCGTAGGAGCGACCACCGGCGCACCGCCCCGCAAGCACTGCCGCCTCCATGCCGCGCAGCGTCTTGTCAATGAGGTGCTTAAGGAAGATCGCGCCCAGCAGCCCGGCGACGGCGAACTTGATCTCGTCGACATGCCCCTCGCTCACCGTGTGCAACTGCACCCGGTGGTAGGCCAGCTTCTTGCCGAGCCACGCCACATCCTCCGCATCGCGCGCAAGCCTGTCGAGCGCTTCGCAGACGATCAAGTCGACTGTTCCCGACTCGATGTCCGCCAACAGTTTCCTCAGGCCGGGCCGATCACGGCGATAGCCGGACTGTTCGGGGTCGTGATACGTCGCCATCACGGTGCCGCCAACATAGGTGACGAGCTTCATGCACGATTCGGTCTGATCAATACTCGACGTGACCGTCTGCATCGCGGTCGAGTGGCGCCCGTAGAGGACGATGCGGGGGGCAGGGCGCATCAGCATGGCATAGGAGCACCTTCTGTCAGAAGTATATTAAGCGGCGGGCGTGCCGGGATCATTGGATGCCCGCGAGGCGGACGCGCTGCGTGCATAATGGTCGGCTGCGGCCTGTTTCGCCATTAGCCGGACGAGTTTCGCCATGCCGATAGCGAAGGCCGGATTGGCAGCGTGCGATGGGTCGGCGGGAGCGGGAGTGGCAGCGGGTCTCATCCATAATGGGATGACGACTCGGACGATGAGCGGACAGGGTACCTAAAACCGCTGCGGCGATCACCGCCCCAGCCACTCCGCGGACGAGATCTGAAGCAGTGCCGCACCCTGCGGCGGCGTAGGGTCATCCAAAAGCTTATGCACTCGCTGCAGCAGTTTTCGGCCCGCCTTATTGTCGGGGTCGGTGCTTGTATCGCCGATACGCCAGTCGCAGCCGCTGATCGCCTTCAGCGCGGTGGCAATCCGACGCACGCGGTTGGCCGTGCCAGGCAAGGCAGGCGGAGTCGGTGCTGTCATCGACACCGGCTGTCCCTCGTCGATGGCGCGGAGTGCCGCATCCAGTCGGCTAGGCAGGGCGATAAGGTTCATGGCCAGGATGGTAACGGCCTCGGGAACCGACAGTCCGAGCTGTGCTTGCGCGAAGCTCTCCTTACCTATCCCATCGGTGCGAAGCATCTTCGGGGTGATGGCGGTCAGCGGCGCGATCTCGGTCTGGATGCTTGCGGCTATGCGCAGATTCGCCGTAGAGTCGAACGCGGCGGGTCCGACGCGCTGGTAGATGCGGCGTGCCATCGACAGGAGCCGATGATCATAGGCGAGCCGGCCGCTGGCGATCGCGCGGTCCAGCGTTTTTCTGCCCGAGTCGCCCCCTGCCATGCCGAGAAACTGGTCCAGGCGTTTAGAGGGTTTGACGAGCCGATCGATAAGAAGGGTGCCCTGCCTCGCCCAAGCTGGATCGTCATCGACGAAGCGCGGACCCATCGGCTCGGTCGCAAGGCGTCGTAGATACTCGGCGAGGAGTCGGGCGCGAACGACACCGAGGAGCAGCGCGTGATCACGTACGACTGCGCGGATAAGCGTCCGCTGGTCGGGTAAGTCCGGCGTTAGTAGGTAGAGGCCGACTAGATTGCCTTGAAGAAGCAGCCGCCAGCCACTCGCGCATGACGCGCGAAGCGCCTGCAGATTTTTCGTGTGCCGCACGATGTCGAACCCGAGATCCTTCTGTAGTTGGTCGACGTCGGCGATCGTCGTTCCGCCCGTCAGCATGCGCGTTACCCATACGCCGATGCTACCGGACGGGCGATAGTGGCGGGGAAATACCAGCGGCTTGAGAAGCAGCTCGCCGGAAAGATGGCGAAGGTCTCGCTGCCGGCCCTCGACGGCAACCTTGAGTGTGTATTTCCTCCAGGTGAGGTCGGCGTGAAGGGCGGAAGGCGCCACCGGCTCTTGTCGCTCGTCGTTCAAGACCGAGGAGATATGGGCAGCCGCCAGATCCTCGATACGGCTCACAGGAGTGCCGCTGGAGAAGAGGGCGTGGTTTACGAGGCTCGCGGGGCGATGACGACCGACGAACGGCACCGTGTTCAAGTATGTGCTCATAGAAAATACTCAGGTCAGCGCATACGGTCCCTGGAACCGTATCGATTAACCCCGAAGGGCGTTTGCTGACCCGCACTCGCAGCGGCGGGAGACGGAAAGGCGGGGTTGATAGCGCGCCCCGGCGACCTGCATGCAGCCGCTCCAGGTGGCGGCTGTTGACCTAGCGCCTCGTCCGCGCATCTCAAGACGAAGCTGATTGGACATTTCGCCCTGCGGCTATCTTGTCAAGCTGTCATTCTGAGCCGGGTGCGACTGGCGGCGGGCAGTGACTCCCGTCAGTCCATTGGCGGTACAGCGCGACGATCTCGGACTTTGCCAAGCTGGGATTGCCTGCGACGTCGCCTGCGACATCGGCGAAGTTGATCTGCGACATGATGTTCTCGACAGCGCCTCGGATGAAATAGTGAGCGGACGGGCTGGCGGAGAAATTATGATGCAATCGACCCGCCCGCTCTCCGACCCGCTGGATCGCGAAATCCGCGCGTTCCGGCGTTGTGAACTCGAAATCGGGGTGGTTTGTCGCGACTGGCCTCGGCGTGCGGAATTGCGAGGTGCGACGCCAGATCTGGAAAACTGCGGGCACATTGTACGGCTTCGACTGGAACAGGAAGGCATTGGCGGGCACATCATGCTCGCAGACCAAGTGGAACGAAGGATCGAGCCGATTCTCGATGGAAGCTTTCCGGAATGTTCTCGGGAGGATGAATGCAATTAATTCTGATTGATCAGCCGCATGATTGAAAAATCTGACCGCCGTACTGGAGTTTTTGCCGAAGGGCGGGTTGCCGATGATAGCGATCTTTTGATCGGTCTTGATCTTAGTCGTCAGGAAGTCGGCAGTCGCTATTCCGGGATATTTAGGGTCGACGTCGTAGCCCAAACTGCCCGCGGGCAGGAGGCTGAAGAACGCTCCCGTCCCGGCGCTTGGCTCGACCATTTTATAGTCGGACGGGTTGAAGTGGGATTTGAAGATGCCGTAGAAATGTAGGGCGACATCCGACTTGGTGAAGTACTGGTCGCGTCCGCGATCCGATGCGTGATTATCGTTGCACGCTGCACTTGCGACCGATGAAGCCGGATTGAACGCGGTTCCCGCCGAGAGCGATGCGGCGATCCCGAATCCGCCGACCTGATGCGTCGTTACCTCTGTGGCGACGCTTTTGATGCCCATGATCACAACCATTTCATTAGCTCCGCTTCATTGCTGTTTAAGGAAGTTCTCTTTCCGTTCCTGTAATTACCGATTGGCGGTTGCGTTCGATACCGGGTTTTGCAAAACTGTCGCAAATGGCTAAACAAAATCCCTTCACGCCGCGTTCGGCTCGCCCGAGCAACCTTCATGAAGTGGTTAAAGAGCTGCGAAAAAAGCAGAGGAAGACCACCGCAGCGCTGGCAGCCGAAGCGGACGTAAGTGTTCGAACGATTCAGCGAATGGAGGCCGGCGAACCAACGTCTGCTGACACGATCTTGCGGGTGGAGAAAGCTCTCCTCTTGGCACCCGGTACGCTAGTGGAACGTTGGGAGACCGGTGAGACGATTTTGTCGGCAGGTATTGGGCCGAGAATGCGTGAGTTACGTCGCAAACGGCGTGTAACAATCACGCAGGCAGCGGGTTACAGCAGGCTAAGCGTGGCTATGTTATCACGCCTCGAGAGAGGTCTTCTCGGTGACTTGCATTGGGAGGAACTACCGATAAACTTCAATCTCATAAGACTTTTAGGCTTTTCCAGTCGAGACCAATTTGAAGAATGGGTTGAAGGTAAAATGCGAGCGCCAGTTCCCGCGATAATAACGCGAGGCTGGCCTTCTCTCGCCCGCACCACTTCCGCATGAATGGCGCAGCAGTACGCTACCCATAACGTGGCATATTAAGAAGCTTGCTTTCACCATGTCGGCAACCTCGGCCGGGACACCGGCACCTTTGCCGCTGTTGACCTCAGCTTTCTTCACCCACTCATGCAGCGTTTGCGGAACGCAGCCGATTTTCTCCGCGATTGACACCACCGCGGCCCATCGCGAGGGACGATCCCGCTCGTGTTCAAAGACTATTCGCATTGCGCTTGCGCGAACTTCCGGCGCAAACTTGTTCGTCCTCTTGCTCATACAAGCTCCACCTTCTCGGCAGTTGGAGCCTCCGGCGAACCTGGCGCAGTTCACGCCTGTGGCGCGTCTGCGGTCGACGCAGGGCGGCAACCCAGTCGGCCAGCACCGGTCAATTTCAACGAACGGGCCAAGAAGGCGGATAACTAGGGAGCTTGGGGTCGTCATCTGCGAGTAGCGCTCTAAGCCCCTCGCGGGCTGCTCCCGCTCTTCTGGGTGACCGATCACGGGCAATAATCTAGCGAAATGGAGCCGTTTGAAGTTGCCGCAGCTATTAAGGGCGGGCGGTCGATCCGAACTGCTTATTGATGAGTTGGTGGTCACACAGCCTTGATAAGCAAAATAGGTCGCCGTACGGCAACCGGGCGCCGGCCATTCTCGCGCAAGAAATAGCGAAGGACTCATTGGGCACCTTTCGCGAAGTTTCTGCCGCAAGTGCAAATATACAATTGCTCCTAGGGTCAGGACTCATTGGTCATAGCCAGAAGATGACGGTGGCCGCGAGCGCGACGGTAGACAAGAAGACGGTTGGGCAGCGGCCGTAGCGAGTGGCGACGCGGCGCCAATCCTTCAGACGGCCGAACATGATCTCGATGCGGCTGCGGCGCCGGTAGCGGCGCTTGTCGTATCTGACCGGCTCGTTGCGCGATCTGCGGCCTGGGATGCAGGGCTGGATGCCCTTGGCTTCCAGGGCGTCCCTGAACCAATCGGCGTCATAACCACGGTCGCCAAGCAGCCACTGTGCTCTCGGCAGATCGTCGAGCAAGGCTGCCGCGCCGGTGTAGTCGCTAACCTGCCCGGCGGTCATGAAGAAGCTCAAGGGCCGCCCATCCGCATCGCCGACGGCGTGCAGTTTGGTGTTCATGCCGCCTTTCGTGCGGCCGATCAGGCGGCCGAGATCCCCTTTTTTACCCGCAGACTCGATGCCGTGCGGTGTGCCTTCAGGTAGGTCGCGTCGATCATGACCGTTTTCGGTACGGCTTCCGCTGCCGCGAGCCCCTCCATCATGCGCAAGAAGACACCCCTCTCGCCCCACCGCTTCCAGCGATTGTAGAGCGTCTTGTGCGGCCCATAGTCCTTCGGCGCATCACACCAGCGTAGCCCGTTGCGATTGACGAAAACGATGCCGCTGAGCACCCGCCGATCATCGACCCGAGGCTTGCCATGGCTCTTGGGAAAGAACGGCTGCAGACGCGCCATCTGCTCATCCGTCAGCCAGTACAGGTCGCTCATCCACGCTCTCCTCACGGAGCCTGAATTAGATCGCGCCTCTCACATCAATGGGTCCTGACCCTAGATTGGGCACAGGCTTGTGCAGCTGGCACCGCGTTCCCATCATCAAATTCTCCGTAATAGCTGTATGAGATAGCATTATGTCCGACAGTAACCCTACTCCCGCACGCATCGAGGCTACGCCGACAGTCATCGCGCTGCTCGAGGCAGAGATAGCAGAATATAATAGCCGCCGCGCCAAATTGCTCGAGGTAGTGGTCGGATTGACAGCAAACCGGCGAGCGGAGGTATTTAGGCAACATCTCGAAGGATTGACGCTTAAAACTACCTACAACGCGCATCGGATCAAGGCTGGAAAGATTCTGGTTGCCAAACTGCGAGAGGAATTGAAACCGCTGATCGAGCAGGTGCTCGTTAAGGAGCTGGCGATCCATCTCGCTGAGACAGAAGTGGTGCTCTATGAAGATACGGAAAAAGATATCCTGCGGGAGCGCGCGGTCAAAAAAGAGACGGGACTCTACGCTGATACGGCAAGATTCATCGATCTTCTCTACGATGAGCATGAGGTGAGCCGCGACGACTTTGCGGCGCTGACGACAGAGGACGTGGCAGCCGTCGCGGCATTGATCAATGAGCGCGTGAGCGCGCGATTGAGCGAGGAAATGTGTACTGAAAGCTTGAATTTCGCTAGGAAGTTTTGACCCTATTTAGACCAGAGTAGCGTGGAAAGGTTCGAAACTGATCTGCAAAAATGTGTGATGCATAAGTTATCAGAATATAGAATGCGGAAACATGTAATAAGCTCCAAACAAAGCGATTAGTACAGTGTGTGGTTCAAAGGATCGAAATTCCCCAGACCTGGCATGGGGTCGGCGAGTATCGCTGCGGCCATCTCGTGAAGTAGATCAAACCTGCCGCTGTCCGCTTTGCGTAGCTTGAACCCTGCCGCTTCCCACTTATTACGCGCCGTCCAATCCGGCGCGAGGCTGAGATAACAAGCTGACGCCTGAAATAGGGCAAGGTGATCGAGCGGCACGGTGGGCGGCGGGGGCCCAATATCCCGTGCATACCGGAACACGGCGCGGCCAAGCTGATGCCGCTGTTTATCGATCAGTCCAATTCCCGTCGCGGTTAAATCGAGGTCGTCGCAGTCGAAGGGGACGGCGGGGAGGGCGGTAGCGATCAACTGATGGTCGCTACCCCGCTCGGCAGCGACCGGCATCAGGTAGAGCAGCCGACGATAGTGGGCTTCGGCTATTTCGCTGGAGAGCGGTAGGGGATCGCTGGTCAGATAGACTGCAGAAGGGAGGCGGGCGCCGGTCATCACGGCGCGCCAATCCGCATAGGCCGGCTCCTCATTTGCCAGCCGATCAAGCACGTGCCTATCGTGTCCATTGGCCGACGAACCTAGCATCAGCTTTCCGAACGCCACGAGTTCGTTTTCCCGGCGTTTATCTCGGTCTTCTACGGTGGCGAAGTAAACGGAGGGATCGGCGTTGGCTGGGAGGCTTGAAGCGACCTGAGCGTTGGTCGAGCGTGGTTTTTTACGGCCAGCGTGCTCTGCCCATTCGCGCGTTGCGTCGATGATGCTGGCACGAAGGTGACCGAGGAAATCCATGTCCGCGCCGAAATCGGCCAAGTACCGTCGCAGTTTGGCATCCTTCGGCTGGGATACTGCTCGCATCAGCGGCCAAGCCGAGCCGAGCGCCACTTTGGCACCGATCGCCTTACGTAATTCGCGTATCAGCGTGACGGCAATCAGCAAGCCCAATTCAGTGCGCTGCTTTTGCGCTATCGTTGCGTGCACTGAACCACGCTTATTAGCCGTCCGCTCATATCGTGTCAGGATCCGCGGTAGATAGTTGCCGGCGGAGCCTGTCTCGTTCCCTGGTTTCCGGACAGGGATGTGAGCGGCGACGTCGAACTCTCCATGGGCGATCGCTTCAATCCAGGCGCCGACATCCGGCTCCGAGCCGACCAAGGCTTCCATCAGCAGCGGCAGCACGGTTTTGCGACCGATGTGAACGCCCCCCGTCTCGTTCTTGTGGCCATGCTCGGTGACGAGCATGTTGAGCATTCGCTTCGTCATCTCAGCGGCGGTAACGACGATCCGGCCGTCGTCATCCCTAATTTCCATATGCTGCCGATAGCTCTCCACCTCCTGCGGTGTCAGGAGCTGATTGAGGTCGAGGACGGTCTCCGCGGCTGCGTCGCCGGATTCAACATTTCTGCGGGTCATGGCACAGGAAATTGCCATGTAGAGCCTGACAAGTGGTGAATCGAGCCTCACAATTTATTCGTCCGCCACCTCACAAAGGGATCAGGCAGGGCCTTACAGAAGGGGTAGGGCGCCCTAACAGGAAGAAGCACCGAGGGGCTTGCAGACCCTCACAAACAGTTGCGGCGCAATACCGCAAAACTGGGGCACCCACTTTTGCTTTGGCGGCGCGTGCGCGCGAGGCGGCCTGCTGCCGCTGTGGAGGCGGCGCCTCCAGGTCCTCCGATGCCGCTACGACGGCATCTCCGGAAGGCGGACTGGTGAGCATCACCGTGTAGGCCGGTTATAAGAGTAAGGAGCCCGATGGGGCTTTGGCATCTATTCCGATTGTAGGCGTGCGAAGGGAAGCGACCCAACAGCTCACTCGTTCGCCTACGTCGCGGCGGTGCCGATCTGCCTCAGCTCAAGCCCGATGCCGGTCCGTAGCGCGCCGATCCCGTCCACCCGCCTGATTGGATCTTGGGCCATCATCCCGCTGCCCTGGCCGAGTGTGGGAACGGCTGTGCCGTCCAAGAAGACGATCGTCTTCAGAGGGCGGCAAACCCACGCCGGGGCGCTTCAGGACAAGGCTGGTAGATTCGGAGAGGAGCGTCAGACCTTGATGTCGTGATGGGGAGGAGAAAAGGCAGTCCGCCTTAAGTCCCGCGCGACGCGGAGGACATATGAACGAACTCTACGTCGTGCGCGAAGTGCACAACAGCGGAGCAGGTCTGAGCGGCATCGTCGCACTGCTCGAAGGACACATCTGGATACTGGCCGAGCGCTGGGTCGTGGAAGCCGCGCTGATCGAAAGGCGTATGACCGCAACCGATTTCGAGCGGCTTTGCATCGTCGATGCGGCGTGCAAGCGCCGTCAGATCGCGCGGGGGGCGCTGTGAAGGGCGGCCGTCTGCTCGCCCTGCCACATGACTGGACGACGACGCGGGGGCTGTGGCTGCGGATGTCCGGCCTTCACGGCAACGTGCTGACCGACAGTGAGACGATTATCACCTTCGAACAGCGACGCGTCATTGAGGTCGATGTCCGCGGGTGGTCGATCGTCGAGATCATCGAATGCCTGTCGACGATGCAAACACCGCCGTTCGCCCGGCCCGAGTTGCGGCATCTCGGTATGACCGACCTGGAACCGTTGCTCGGCTGCAACGCGATCGACCGGATCGAGGTGGTGCGGCTCATGTCACTCGTGCCTGGGTGGAAACCATGATTGCTGCCGGGTTCTGCGTGGTGGGGCTGCTAGACGGCTATGCCGCTGGCGCCGGCAAAGCGATGGGATTGTCGCAGCCAGCGCATCATCTTAAGCTGGAGCGGGCCAGCAGGCGATGGCGAGCAGCGCCATTGGCTAAGCTTGGCTGAGCCATGGCTTGATCCGGCCCTGGGCCACGAGCAACGTGACGGCCAGTATCTGCGTGGCTTAAGCGATCCTCAGCCGGGTCGAGACATATAACCCGTCACACATCTGCAGCTCGATCCTGTTCTCGGCCGGCCGCCACAGCGTCCAGCCAAGCAGGGCTGCCGGCACGAGCACGTAGGCGTAAGGACCGGCGGCGGGACCAAAGTTTGATATGTCAGCCAGAACGCGCCCACAGCCACCGCATAGGACGGGAACGCGATCAGCATCGCATGCGACAGGACGACACGCCCGAGTAACAGCAAACGTGCGTCCGACAAGGACCCCCGTAGGGACGGCATGGTCGATTTACTCAGCTGTTGGGATCGCCCGCCCGCATCAGAATGCTAATTTCGATTTTGCCGATGTCTGACGGGCCGCATCCGCGTCAACTGTGGCCTTGTCGGCGTTCTGTGCCAGGCTGCCGCGCCCGGCCATGACGTCGAGCCCGGATGAGGTGTCGGCGACGAAGATCTGTCCCCTGCTGAAGGTCAGATTCCCGCATTCATATCTAGCGTCCCAGCATGACCGCGCTTTGGGGACGTCGACCATCGGGCGACCTTATCTGGTAGCGACATGCCCTTCAACGCCTGCTGATCAATGGGCGATTAGCGCGATGCTGGTGGTCATAGGCCGCGCGATGAGCGTCGCCATTGTCGCCTCGGCGCCGAGGATTCTAAGCAAATAAAGCCCCTCCGAATACCAAGACGAGCCTGCGCCGCTACGGGCGGCAAGATAAGCAACAGCGAGAGGGGGGAGAGAAACCTTTCGGCTGAACCGGAAGGTGAAATGATCCCGACAGGTGACGCGAACAGCCCGCGCGCCTGCTCCGTTGAGAGACGAACACAATGAACCATCATTCGAACGAGGCTGCCGCCATCGCGGCAGCGCTCATGGTTGCGCGCCTGGCGGCATTGCGCTTCGAACCGGACGTCGACGTGCCGATGTTGAAGATTCGCAACTACCTCCACGCGCGCACTGCGCGGCTGCTACTTGTTCCCTCAACCCTGTCGGACGGCAGCGATGCCGCCGCCGTGGGCGAGGTGATGGCGGCGTTCGGGTGCGACGCGCTGGTGGCGCGAGCAGATGGCGCCGATGCAACGCGTGCCCGCTTTACGGTCGGTCTGCATGGACATCGCCTGTTCTGGTCGGCGCCTACCCGGCTGTGGCTCGGAGCAGCGGCACCGGCGCATTTTGTCCCCAATCATCCGGACGACACCGTCTTTGCCCTCTTCAGCGTAGGGCTGCGCGGTTGTGAGGTGCCACCGTGGAGCAGCGACGAGGAGCGCGAGGATGGATTCGCGCTCGGCGCCGACGCGCTTGCGGCCTTGATGGCGGGGCGCTGATATGAGCCAGCTCAAGCTGTGGGCTAGCCCCAGCGAAGCGTCGGACATGATGTTCGATGTGCGCCAGCCGGGCGTGACGGGGCTTGGTTACGCACTGTTGCGTCCCCGCTCCAAGGGGCAGGAGCGAAGTCTGTCGCGGCTTGCCTTCGCCAAGATGAATCCGATCGAGCCCGGAGCTACCAGCCCGCATACCCGCTGCGGTATGCCGACGACCGCCCGCGATCACCGGCTGCTGCTCGCGCCGGGTGTCGCAGACCCGGTGTCGCTCGAACGGCTGTTTGCTGATTATGACGCGGCGGTGCCCGAGCACCAGCGGCTGCTCGCTGCTGTCCTGACGCTGCCATTCGTTCGCGGTGAACCGCTGCACGATCAGTTCGACAAGGTGATCACCTGGGCCATGCTGCATCTGGCGCGGGCGAGGCAACTCACCAGCCTTGCCGTGCTGCACGCGCCCGGTGATCAACTCGCCGCGGAAGCGCCGCACGCTCACATTGTCGTGTTCAGCCGTATCCATCATGCGTGCGGATGGGCTCAGCTGCATCCGGACCTCGCCGAAAGCGAGCATGGCGCTTGGGCCGAGCGATGGCTCGACTTCTGCGAGGCATGGCGTCGTAGGCCGGCGGCTTGAAGATGAGGGTTCCGAGCGCCTCCGGCAATCGGCACCACCGGCATCCGGCTACCGGTGGCGAGACGCTGGATGATCTCGATGGGGCAACAAGCCCGATGGAGAAAAGACGATGATCGCGCGCAATCCACCCATGGTGTTCCGCTTCGCCGCCATGCTGCTGCTCAGTTCTGCTGTGCTCGGTCAGTGGTGGCAGCGGCAGCCACTTGGCGCCGATGGCTATGCTTTGGTGACCATGATGCACTCCTATTGTCCTGGCGTCGGTGGCGAAGCTGGCCCGCTCACCGTGGCGGACAGCGCCCATCTGCTCGACCGCTGGGGCTACGCCCTTCTCGGCGATCGGACCGGATGGAACGGTAGGAATCGCTGCACGCTGCCGCGACCGCGGAATGGGGAATGGATCGGCAGGACAGGCAGGCGAAGCCCGGGAAGCGCGATGAAAAGCGAACGGGCCTGATCCGAACCAGTCGGTTCGGGGATAACGCCAAAAAGAAGGTCTACCGTCATGCACCGCATGCTCCATGAACCGCTGCCGTCCACGTCGAACGCGTTGCTCGACTATTTTCTCGCCGCGCTCGGCGGCGAAACCTACTACCCGCTCGGCGGCAACACCGGCTTGCCCGCCGGCGCCCTCGAGAGCCTGGATCACAACGTCGTGCTGGCCGCCACCCCGGTCAGCGTCCGCGTTTTCGATGAGGCGCTGCTGCGCTCGGCGGAGTATCGTGACACACTCCTTGTACGTCACGGCTTCTACCCCGAGACGCTCGATCCGGTGCGGGTCGATGTCGCCCTCAGGTCGACCACCGGGCCGATCCTCCTCCCCGACCTCAGTCTCTTCCGTGACATGGACGGGCAACTCCACCTCGTGCCACAGCACCAGGACCTGTTCCTCACGGTCGGCCCCGATGGTATCTGGGTGTCGCTCATCGCACCGTTCGACCGGTGGACCGATCGTGCGGCTGGGCTTGAGCGAGCCGCAGCTGATGTGGTTCGAGCCTGTTGCAAAGCACGAGCCGGTCAATAGGTACCGAAATGCGGGCGGGGCGGCTTTACTAACGCCCCGCCTCAGACTTGGATTTCGTAGTGACCTCGATGCTCAATGCAGACGACGCCTACTCTGTTTGCTTGGTTTTCAGAGAGCGCCGAAGCACTTACCATAATCAAAAATTATGGTAACTACAGCGATGTGCTACGAAGGCCAAATGCAGGGTAAGTCGGACAAGCGGGCAGGGCCCGCGTGAGCGAAATCGTCGTCCATCGCACCGACGGGGAGGGGCTTCCGGTCCGGGCACAGCGAGGCCTCGTTGAGCCGATCGATGCCCGCGTTACCCGGTTGCTGGGCCTGGCACTGCCGGCTGATGCCGGCCCTGTCAGCGAGATCGGCTTCGACGCGCAGCTTGGCGCTATGGCAGCAGCGAGCAAGGCGGCGCTTGCATCGGACCTCGCCTGCTATCTGCGCTGGTGTGAGGGCATCCGGGTCGCGCCGCTGCCGGCCGAGCCCGAAAACCTGGTCCGCTACATCACCATGCTCGAGACGCGCGGCGCCAAGCCCGCGACCGTTGCCCGGCGGGTTGCCAGCCTGGCCACCGCCCACAGCCTGTCAGGGCTGCAGGAGAGGGGGCATGCGCCCACCAGCCACGTCATGGTGCGAGCGGCGCTCAAGGGCCTGCGTCGTCGTCGTGGCGCCGCGCAGCGTCAGGCAGCGCCCTTGCGCTTCGGTGCCTCGCTCGATCCCCACACCAAGGGCTTCACGCTGACGGCGCTGCTGGGGGCCTGTGGCGGCGATCTACAAGGCTTGCGGGACGCAGCGCTGCTGTCGCTCGGCTATGACGCTGGGCTGCGGGTCAGCGAGCTCGTCGCCGTCACCGTCGCGCATATCGATCCGCACAGCGACGGCTCGGCGCTCCTGTTCATCCCATCGTCCAAGACCGATCAGGAAGGGCAGGGGGCCTGGGGCTGGCTGTCTGCGGACACGATGCGCCGGGTCGGCGCCTGGCTGGTAGCGAGTGCCATCACCGAGGGGCCGGTCTTCCGCCGCGTTGGGGTTGATCGGCGCCGTCTGCGCGTCGCGGTTCCGCCAATGGCGTACGAGGCGATCCCAGGACACACGCGGCACTGGCAGGAGAAGCTCAAGGGCAAGAAGGCTGAGCCGGCGAGGACGGTCTACACCGTCGGGACGGCTTCGCTTAGCCGGCAAGGCGTCAACGGGATCTATCGGCGGAGGGCGCTGAGTGCCTTTGATAAGGGGCTGGTCGAGATGCCGATTGCAAAGGTCGAAGAAGCGGTGCGGGCGCTGTCGAGCCATTCGCTGCGCGTCGGGCTCACGCAGGACCTGTTTGCGGCCGGCGAAGACGGCGTCGGCATTGCGCAGGCGCTGCGCTGGTCGTCGCCATCGACCACGTTACGTTATGGGCGCAAGCTTGCGGCCAGAAGTAATGTTGCTGCACGCGTATTGTCTCGCATTAGAGCTTGAACTTGCAAAAACGATGCAGCCTATTCGGGTGTCGGGTTGAGTTCGCGATGTATGAGCACACTGTACTCGTCGTCGAGTCTCGCGACCAATCCTCTAAACGTTGATCTAAAAAATATGTGATTGATGATCGAATGCTGGCCAGTTATCCGATTATATTAAAATTAGGTGTTTTCCCGTTACAGTAATGTAATAATTTTAAACTTTCGCAAAAATCATGGGAACATGCGGTCGATCGCGGACGCTAAATTCTCATCCTTGTTCGAAACGCCGCCAGCATCGTGCGTGGTAAGCCATATATCGACGGTATTATACACGTTTGCCCATTCGGGATGATGATCTCGCTTGTCGGCCTCAACACCGATGCGCACCATCGCACCAAGCGCTTCGCCGAAGCTCGCGAAGCTCAAACGGCGATGCAGTGCACGGCGTTCCGGGTTATATTTCCACGCAGGTAATGTGTCGGCAAAGCGCTGCAGATCATTTGCGCTTGGTTCGGAGTGCATCATATTTATCCTTCTAGGCGGGATTGCCCACGGGAAGCAGGGCGCCGTTAACAGCTCGAGATGCCGGCGTAGCGAGAAACACAATAGCATCTGCCACTGCGTCGGGGCTTGTCCATAGGCTTGGGTCGACATCAGGCATGTCGGCACGGTTCTGAGGCGTGTCGATGATTGCGGGCAGAACCACGTTGACTCGAATCCTTGGTGCGAGTTCCCGCGACAGGGCCTCGGCGAGGCGGGCAACGCCGGATTTCGCCGCGGCGTAGGGGCCGAAGCCCGCTCCCGCAGGCTCTGCCGAGCGAGCCCCGACGAAGACCATTGATGCTCTTGCAAGGAGATGGGGACGCACAGCGTTCGTTGTTGCGACCGCTGTTGCGACGTTCGCGTCGAAGAGTGCCCGCCAGTCGGCGAGCGTGGACGATCCGACTTCGATCCAGCGGAACGCGCCCGCAAGGTGCACAAAGGCATCGATCCCACCCAGCCACGCTGCCGCGTCGTCGACGACTTGCTTAGCGTTGTGCTCCTCCGCAAGATCCCCCGCCACGAACCTACCGTCGTCCCGGTCGGCAGACGTGCCGAGCGACGCTACGCGCCAGCCGTATTCGGCAAAGCGACGCACCACCGCGTGTCCCAACGCGCCACTCGCGCCCGTGATCAATACCCTCATCGCAGGTTCCTCATGCGCCATCATCCCGGCGACCACGGCGACTAGCCAAAGTGTGAGCGACTGATCCGTGCATGGACCGCTGACGCAGATGCCGGGGTCCAGCGAGAAAAGCGCCGAGTGCCAGCTGCATGCGATAAGTTCGCTGCCGGCGCCAAGAGAGTCGTCGAGTGTCTGCGCTAGCGGCAGGCGCGACGCCCGCCGCAGCGGGAAGCAGCATGGGGTACGGGTACCGTTCCTCCAGCCATTCGAGGATAGCTGGGCTCTGCACTAGCACCCGCTTTGTGGTTTCAAGGGCGGGCACAAGTCCCTGCGGATTGAACGCGGGATAGTCCGGCGCGCCCTGCATGCCAATGCGCAGGTCGTGCGGCTGCTGCTCGTAGTCCAGCCTTTTCAGAGCCAGCGCGAGGCGGACTCGATAGGCCGCGCTTTGCCACGAGTGCCCGTGCAAGCGCAACGTCACAGCCGTGCCGGCAGGATGGTGGCGCTGCACGCGCCGAAGCCGATCGGAACATGATCGTTCGCAACAGCGCGGGCGGTCAACGTTACCTCGTCGCCATCCTCTAGGAAGAAGCGGGTTTCGCCACTAGGCAGCCTCACCGGCTGGCTACCGCCGCGCGATATCTCGAGCAGGCTGCCGTAACCGCTGTCGTCGGGCGCGGAGATGGTGGCGGTGCCTAGCAGGTCGCCCGGCATCAAATCGCAGCCGTTGGACGCGTGGTGGGTCACGATTTGCGCGATCGTCCAGTACATATTGCTCGCCACACCCCGGCTGAGTTGATGCGACGCAGTGCCCGCCGCCCGCATCGCGGCGGTAGTCAGGTGCACCTCCAGTTCGATCGCGAGTGCGCCAGATGCTTGGTCTCCATCGTCCCACAGATAGCGAAGCGGTTGAGGATCTCCGTCCGGTCGGGCCGCCTGTGGGATACGGAACGGGGCCAATGCCTCGACGGTGACGACCCATGGGCTGACGCTGGTGTGGAAATTCTTCGATAGGAAGGGACCAAGCGGTTGATACTCCCATGCTTGGAAATCGCGTGCCGACCAGTCGTTTAATAGCGAGAGCCCGGCGACGTGCGCGCCCGCGTCGGCGATCGCGATCGGCTCGCCCAGCGCGTTGCCTAGGCCGATCCACACACCCATCTCTAGCTCATAATCTAGGCGGCGGCTGGGGCCGTAATCGGGCACTTCGGCCTGGGGCGGCTTGCGCTGGCCCTTTGGACGGATCACCGGCACGCCGCTGGGGCGGACCGATGACGCGCGGCCGTGATAGCCGATCGGGACCCATTTGTAGTTGGGCAGCAGCGGTTGGTCCGGACGAAACTGGCGGCCGACATTGTTGGCGTGATGGATGCCGACATAGAAGTCGGTGTAGTCGCCGATCGCGGCGGGTAGATGCATCGTACAGTCGGCGGCGGTGTAGAGCATCGGCTCGATCACGGTGCGGTGGGCAGGGTCGGACAACAGTTGCGACAGGCGACGACGGAGCGCCACCCGGTCTTCCGCGGGCAGTGCGAACAACGCGTTCAGCGTCGTACCAGTGAGGGCTGGCGCCACTGCGTCGTGCAGCAGCGACACAACGCCGCCGAGGTCGAGAATCAGGTCGCCGATCGCGGTACCCGGCCGCGGCGTGACGCCGTCAGCGGGAGTGAAGATGCCTAGTGGGAGGTTCTGGATTGGGAAGTCCACGTGGCTATTAGCGCTGTCGACCCAGCTGGTTAGGGCAGGGGCATGGGTATGGTCGATGGTCATGGCAACGTGGCTTTCGGAAAATCGGCCCATACGGCGTCGTAATCGGGCTGGCCGTGTTCGAGCGCATAGGCGGTCGGGCGATACGGCCAGCAGCTCTCCAGCATGAACGCCATCGTCCCCTCGATCCGGCGCGGCTTGAGTTCGGCATCGGATGCGCCCTGCCAGCTGTCGAGATCGGGGCCATGTCCAGCCATCAGGTTGTGAAGCGAGAGTCCGCCGGGGGCGAACCCCTCCGCCTTGGCGTCATAAGCGCCGGTGATGAGGCCCATGGCCTCCGACATGACGTTACGGTGGAACCAGGGCGGGCGGAACGTGTCCTCCGCCACCATCCAGCGCGGCGGGAAGACAACAAAATCGGCATTGGCGCGACCGGGTACGTCGCTGGGACTGGTCAGCACGGTAAAGATCGATGGGTCGGGATGGTCGAACGACACGGTGTTGATCGTGTTGAAGCGCGCCATATCATACCTACACGGGGTCAAGTTGCCATGCCACGCGACGACATCCAGGGGGCTGTGGTCAAGCTCCGTAGTCCAGAGCGCGCCCATGAACTTCTGAACCACTTGGGTCGGGATGTCCCGATCCTCAAACCAGGCGATCGGCGTTTCGAAGTCACGCGGGTTCGCCAAGCCATTGGCACCGATGGGTCCAAGGTCCGGGAGCCGAAATAACGCACCGTGATTTTCGCATACGTAGCCGCGTGCATACCCGTTCGGCAGAAGTGCGCGGAAGCGAACGCCGCGCGGGACGAGCGCGATCTGGCCCGGTGCAACCTCAATCCGGCCGAGCTCGGTCAGCAGTTCGAGCCGGCCCGCCTGCGGCACGAACAGCATTTCGCCATCTGCGTTCATGAAGACCCGGTCGGTCATCTCGAGCGTTGCGGCGTAGAGGTGGATGGCGACCCCCTCCAGATCGGCCGGATCACGATTGGCGAGCATTGTTGTAATGCCGTCGATCAGGTCGGTGCCGGGTAGCGCGTCCGCTATCGGATTCCAGCGCAGGCGGTTGGGCGCGAGGAGTGCATTACCGACGTCGCGTGTAAATCGGGTGGCCTGCTCGTAGCGGATGAACGGAGGATGCTCCGCTGTGGGTCGCAGACGGTAGAGCCACGTGCGGCGATTCTCATGTCGCGGTGCGGTGAAGGCGGTGCCGGACAACTGTTCGGCATATAGACCGAAGGGAGGCCGCTGGGGCGAGTTCCGCCCTATCGGAAGGGCACCGGGGACAGCCTCACTCGAGAAGTGGTTGCCAAAGCCGGAGACGTAATCGATCATCGCCGAAGCCTAACCTGTGCCGCCCCGGACAAGGCCGGGGACCTTTGAAATACGTGAACCTGCCACCGAGCAGCCGCCATCGGTTGCGGACCGCCCGGCTCATGCGGCGAGGTGGTTTCCCTCAGGCGTCGACGCTGATGACGCCGCGCCGAATCTGATCAAGCTCGATGCTTTCGAACAGCGCCTGGAAGTTGCCGTTGCCGAAGCCTTGGTTGCCCTTGCGCTGGATGATCTCGAAGAAGATCGGGCCGACCATGTTCTCGGTGAAGATCTGGAGCAGGAGCCCCTCCTCGCCGACGTTGCCGTCGATCAGGATCCGGTTTCTCCGCAGACGCTCGAGATCCTCGCCATGGCCCGGTACGCGCTTGTCGACCAGTTCGTAATACGTCTCGATCGTGTCTTGTAGCCGCACACCACGTGCCCGCAGTTTTTCGAGGGTCGTAAAGATATTGTCGGTGGTGAGTGCTAAGTGCTGAATGCCTTCACCCTGATATTCGCGGATGAATTCTTCGATTTGACTATTTTCGTCCTGGCTCTCGTTCAGCGGGATGCAAATTGCGCCATCGGGCGCGATCATTGCCTGGCTGAACAGCCCGGTCGCCTCGCCCTTGATGTCAAAGTATTTCTGCTCCTGAAATCCGAATAGCTGACCATAGAAACTAGACCACGTGCGCATCTCACCGCGGCGAACGTTGTGGGTCAAATGGTCGAGCAGGTCGAGGCCGACGTTATTCTCCTGCTCGGCCTGTCTCCAGCCCTCGATTTCGTCCCAGTCGGCATAGATGTCGCCCTCGACGAGGTAGAGGTAGGATCCGCCAATCCCTTCAATTGCGTGGCTGTCGTCTCCAAGCACCCCCACCGACGCGTCGACCGCAGTCGCACCTTCCGACAGGGCATGCTCATAGGCGCGAGCGGCGTTGGCTACCCGGAACGCCATACCGCTGGCGGAGGGGCCGTGGGCCGCACGGAAGTCTGCAGCCTGCCCGACGGCTTCCCGATTGAGCAAGAGATTGATACGCCCCTGCTTGTAGCGGATTACGTCCTTCGTACGATGTCGGTGAGACGGTACGAAGCCCAAAGATTCGAATTGGCGAGCAAGCGTATCGGGATTTGGCGAGGTAAACTCGCAGAATTCGAAGCCATCGAGGCCGAGCGGGTTAGCCAGAGCGGCGTTAAGATCTGCCATGTCGGTTGCTTTCAAAACGGAAGATATGGTGTCAGCGCCGCGACGAACGGAGCGATCGTCGCTTCGCGCAGGCCGGCGATGTTGATGCGTCCCGATTCAGGCATGTAGATCCCGTGCTCCGTACGGAGCGCGATGACCGCCGCCCGGTCGATTGGAAGCAGCGCGAACAGTCCCTGCTGGCGTGAGATCCGGAACAATGCGGGATGGGCAGCACCAAGCGCGGACCGAAGCGCGTTTATCCGTGCGCACATACTGCCGAGTTCGTGGCGCCAATCGGCAGCGAGCGTTGCGTCTTCCAAAATCAGCCGGACGGTCGCCGCACCGTGATCGGGGGGCATTGACCAGAGACTGCGCGCGAGGACCAGCATCGTTTCGCGGACCGGCACTGCGGCGGCGGACGTTTGCGCCTGTACCCACAGCGCGCCAACCCGCTCGCGATACAGCGCGAAATTCTTGTCGCAGCTGTAGGCAACCATCGCCTCTGGCACCATCGACAGGATCGTGTGCAGGCCAGCAGCATCCTGCTCCAGACCGCTGCCCAGCCCTTGATAAGCTAAGTCGATCAAAGGAACGAGACCGCGCCTGATGAGGAGGTCGGCGATCGCCCGCCACTGACCACCATCAAAGCTGGTACCAGTGGGATTGTGGCAGCAACCGTGTAGCAGGACGACATCGCCGCCTTGTGCGTCGACCAGCGCCGCCATGAACGCGTCGAAATCGATATCACCGAGGCGGGCGTCGAAATAGTCATGTGTTCGCACGGCAAGTCCCGCCTCACGAAAGATCGGACCATGGTTCGGCCAGGTCGGTGCGCCGATCCAGACCGTGGGCGTACCGCCGATACGGGAGATCAACTCAGCCGCGAGCCGCAGAGCGCCGGTGCCTCCCGGAGTTTGGATCCCGGTGATCCGTGGGTCGCCTGCCGATGCGCCGAGCGCGACCGTTGCGAGCAGGTCCGTGTATTGCTGGTCGCCTTCTGCACCGAGGTAGCTTTTGCTCGTCTGATGGGACAGGAGCCGTGCCTCGGCGGCTTTGACCGCACGCATCACCGGCGTGCCACCAAGCTCGTCGCGGTAGACGCCGACGCCGACGTCGATCTTGTCCGCCCGAGGATCCGCACGGTGCATGCCGATAACGGCGAGGAGTGCATCCGGCGGTTGCCGCTCAAGTGAGCTGAACAGCGCCTGTGCCGCGGTCGCGTTGACGACGAGCGTCATGCCGTCACCTTCGCGCGGGCGTAAGCCTGCGTGCCGTGCGTGTAGACTTTGTCAGTCGGCAGGATGGTCTCGATCTCTATGTCCTGCGCGCCTGCGAGTTCGGCATAGATTGGACCAAAATCGGTGTTGAGCGTCTGCTCGAGTAGGTCCTCGAAGCTGTCGATGACGAAGTAGTTCTGCTGATAATCGTCGATCCGGTACTTGGTGCGCATCAGTCGCCTAACGTCGAAGCCGAGCCGGTTGGGTGAGGGGTCGTCGAGCGCGAAAAGCGACTCGCCGTAGGACGAGACGATGCCTGCGCCATAAATTTTCAGATCGTCGGCCGCCCCACGGATCAACCCGAATTCGACCGTGTACCAATAGAGTCGCGACAGCTTCTCTATCACCCCGCCATTCGCCGCGCGCTGTCCGCCTATGCCGTAGGCCTGCATGTAATCGGCAAAGACCGGGTTCGCGAGTAGGGGGACGTGGCCGAAGACGTCGTGGAAGATGTCTGGCTCCTGGAGATAATCGAGTTGTTCGGGGGTGCGGATGAAATTGCCCGAGACGAAGCGGCGGTTCGCCAGATGATCGAAGAACACGTCGTCGGGAATTAACCCCGGCACTGCGACCACCTGCCAGCCCGTCGCCTTCATCAGCCGTTCGGAAAGTTCGTCAAAATCAGGAATACCGGGTTTCGACATGCGCAAGACGTCGAGCCCGTCGATGAATTCGGTCGCGACCCGACCGGGCAGCATCTTTGCCTGCCGTTCGAACAGATGATCCCACATCGCGTGTTCGGCTGCGGTATAGCGGTCCCAGCCTTGCGGGATGGTCCAGTCCGGGGCGGTGCCCGCGGGGCGATCGATCGTTCCCTGTGTCATGCGAACAATATCGCACTCTGCGTGTGAATTTGCCTTTCAATATTTACCGAGAAATGCGAAAAACCGAAAGAATTTTTCGATAAGTGACGTCTTTATGAAATCGACCTACAAGCTCGATGATGTCGATCGGCGAATCCTTGCCGAACTTCAGGTCAATGCTGCGATTAGCAATGGCGATCTTGCCGAGCATGTCGGCAGTTCAGCGGCTTCGGTCTGGCGGCGGATCAAGGCGATGGAGTCGCGCGGACTCATTCGGCAGTCGGTTCGGCTGCTTGATCAGAGCGTGCTCGGATACGGGGTGAACGTGCTGTGCAACATCCGCGTGTGCAGTCACGCCCGGGAAGTCCGCGGTGCGTTCGAGCATTTTGTCGCCGGGCGCCCCGAAATTCTGGAATGCTTCTCTATGTCGGGTGACTGGGATTATCTGCTAAGGATCGTCGCGATAGACGTGTCGGATTATGAGCATTTTCTGATGAACACGCTTCTCGAACATCCCTCAGTTGGCGGTGCATCCTCGCATTTCGCGCTTTCGTTGACCAAATATACGACGGCCCTTCCGCTCCCCTGACGCGATCAGTGGAACGGCACAGTGCTCAGGTCGGCAGCACCGCGAGCACCGTCAACATGACCTTGAGATTGCCGTGTTCGGCGGCGTTTTCGATTCCGTGAGAAACGCCGGCCGGCGTGTAGATGACATCGCCTTTCGCGACGGCGACGAACTCGCCGTCGATCCGCATTATGCCTGCGCCCTCGACGATGTGATAATACTCGTCGAGCCAGCCCTCGGACGGATCCTCAACACCGTGAACATGCACGCCCTCGCTAGTTCCTGGCGGCATATCGAACATCACGAAATAAGGTGTCTGTCGTTCCGCAAAAAAGGCGAAGCGATGTATGTCGATCGCGCCTTCTCCCTGGTGCATGGCCTGAACACGGTGGACGTAGGCGCCGCCGGAAATCTTCCGGAACCGTGGCGCTGGGGCAGCCGTCGCAGTCGGATCGTTCACCGTTTTCATGGTTCGTCCCCTCTCGTGGTCGTCAATAGACGACTACGCTCCTGATGCTCTCGCCGGCGTGCATCAGGTCGAAGCCCTTGTTGATCTCGTCGAGCGTCAGGCGGTGCGTGATCATCGGGTCGATCTCGATCATCCCGTTCATGTACCAGTCGACGATCTTCGGCGTATCGGTCCGCCCTTCGTCGGCCGACTTCGACAACGTCACCTTGCCGTCGACGGGCGCGGACTCAGGTCGAGCGGGTCGTGATGCTGATGCTCCTCGGCGCGTCGCTGATCGCGATCACCACCGATAGCCTGTGGGCCGCGTTCCGCGCTGGCAAGGNAATCCGGCGGGATCAACCTGTCCGGAAGCCCTTGTTGATCTCGTCGAGCGTCAGGCGGTGCGTGATCATCGGGTCGATCTCGATCATCCCGTTCATGTACCAGTCGACGATCTTCGGCGTATCGGTCCGCCCCCGCGCCCCGCCGAACGCGGTGCCGCGCCAGTTGCGCCCGGTGACGAGCTGGAACGGCCGCGTCGAGATTTCCTTGCCGGCCTCGGCCACGCCGATCACGATCGAGGTGCCCCAGCCGCGATGGCACGCTTCCAGCGCCTGCCGCATGACCATCGTGTTGCCGGTCGCGTCGAAGGTATAATCCGCGCCGCCATCGGTCAGCGCGACGATGTGCTGGACGATGTCACCGACATCCTTTGGGTTGGCGAAGTGGGTCATGCCGAAGCGGCGGCCCCATTCCTCGCGGTCAGGGTTGATGTCGACGCCGACGATCATCCCCGCGCCCGCAAGCCGTGCACCCTGGATCACGTTCAACCCGATCCCGCCGAGCCCGAACACGACAACCGTGTCACCCGGCTGCACCTTCGCCGTGTGCACCACCGCACCGACCCCGGTCGTGACGCCGCAACCGATGTTGCAGGACGTATCGAACGGCGCGTCCTCGCGGATCTTCGCCACCGCGATCTCTGGCAACACCGTAAAATTCGAGAAGGTCGAGCAGCCCATATAATGGAAGATCTGCTGCCCCTTGTAGCTAAACCGCGTCGTCCCGTCGGGCATCAGACCCTTGCCTTGCGTCGCGCGGATCGCGGTGCACAGGTTGGTCTTGCCGCTAAGGCACGACTTACACTGACGGCATTCGGGGGTGTAGAGCGGAATCACATGATCCCCAACCGAGACGCTGGTCACGCCCGCGCCGATTTCGCGCACGATGCCGGCGCCTTCATGGCCCAGCACGCTCGGAAACAACCCTTCCGAGTCAAGCCCGTCGAGCGTGTAGGCGTCGGTGTGGCAGATGCCCGTCGCCATGATTTCGACGAGCACCTCACCAAATTTTGGCCCTTCGAGGTCGAGTTCGACGATCTCGAGCGGTTTTTTCGCTTCGAATGCGACAGCGGCGCGGGTCTTCATGAGATAACTTCCTCTTGCATGTTCGATCGATGGTGCTCGGCTGACCCGGGGATGTTCGTGAACATTGTCCGCTTTCTTGATTGTCGCGCGGCGATTACCGTGTTGCGAAGCAGGCATGCGATCGTCATTGGCCCAACTCCGCCGGGAACGGGGGTGATCGCGGCCGCGCGGTCCAGCGCTTCGTTGAATCGGACATCCCCGACGATGCGCGCGGTGCCCGTGACGGGATCGGTGATCCGGTTGATTCCAACGTCGAGGATCACCACACCAAATTTAAGCCAGTCGCCGCGGATCAGTCCCGGCGATCCGGCCGCGACCACCAGAATATCTGCCAGTCCGACGAGACCCGGTAGATTGACGCTGTGAATATGCGCGACAGTGACCGTGCAACGCGCTTGGAGCAACAGCTGCGCCAGTGGACGGCCGACGATATTGGAGCATCCCACGACGACCGCATGACGTCCTTGAAGATCGCTCAGGTGATCGGCGAGCAGGATCATACAACCGGCAGGCGTGCAGGGCACGAGGCCGGTGACGCCTAACGCGAGCCGACCCGCATTGAGGGTATGAAAGCCATCGACGTCCTTGCCGGGTTCGATGGCATCCAGAATCGCGGCACGATCGATATGATCAGGTAAGGGAAGCTGCACAAGGATGCCATGAACGTCCGGATCGGCGTTCAGCCCTGCAACAAGCCCAAGCAGCGATGCCGTATCGGTCTCCGCCGGCAATCGAAACCGTAACGACCTTATACCAACCTGCTCCGCCTGTTCCGCCTTTCTCCGCACATAAATCTCGCTGGCGGGATCGTCGCCGACCAGGATCGTTGCGAGCGTCGGACGGAGGTTGTCTTGTGCGATCATAGCCGCAACATCCATCGCGAGCTCGGCACAAAGTCGGTCCGCTCGACCGCGCCCGTCGATGATCGATGCTCCCAACGCCTCGTTCCCTTACGAAGAAGAATGCTTGCAATCATCGTATCCGCAGACGTACAAGCAATCAATACAGTTCTGTATGGAATGGGGTCTGGAATTGGCGAGACTGGACTATTCGGGCTGGCGTGTAGTGCGCGAGGGGCTGCGCGGACAGACGGGCTGGGCCAAGGCCTGGCGTGATCCTGTGCCGAAGCCGGCGTATGACGTCGTCATTGTCGGCGGCGGCGGGCACGGCCTCGCCACGGCTTATTATCTCGCCAAGAATCATGGGATCCGCAACATCGCGGTGCTGGAAAAGGGCTGGCTCGGCGGCGGCAATACCGGTCGCAATACAACGGTGATCCGGTCGAACTATTATTACCGCGAGAGCGCAGCGCTCTACGACTTCTCGTTGAAGCTCTACGAGGGCCTTGCGCGGGAACTGAACTACAACGTCATGTTCAGTCAGCGCGGGATTATCACGCTGGCGCACAGTCGGCACGATCTGGAGGCGGCGACGCGCTGGGTTGGCGCGATGCGGATCAACGGTGTGGATACCGACATGATCGATCCCGCCGAGATCGCCCGGCGCGTGCCGATCCTCGATATGTCTCCGGATGCTCGGTATCCGGTGCTCGGCGGATTTGCGCAGAAGCGCGCTGGCACCGCGCGGCATGACGCAGTCGCCTGGGGCTATGCCCGCGCAGCGGATGCGCTCGGCGTTGACATCATCCAGCAATGCGAGGTGACGGGTTTTCGTCGCAACGCCGATGGCAGCATCGCGGGGGTGGAAACTAGCCGAGGCCCGATCAACGCGAAGACAGTCGGCATCGCCGCCGCTGGGCATTCGACGATGCTGGCCGACATGGCGGGCTTCCGGTTGCCAGTGACAAGCTATGCGTTGCAGGCGTTCGTCACCGAGCCTCTCAAACCCATACTCGACACCGTAGTGCTGTCGCTCGCTACTGGCTTGTATCTCAGCCAGTCGGACAAGGGCGGACTGGTGATCGGCGGCGCACTGGACCTGTATCCGTCTTATGCACAACGCGGCAACATGCCGATGGCGCGCAATGTGCTCGGTGCGGTGGCACAGCAATTCCCGTCGCTAGGGCGCGTGCGGTTCCTACGGCAATGGGCGGGGATCGTCGATGTCGTGCAAGACAGTAGTCCAATCTTGGGCGCAACTCCGGTGCCGAACTTGTTCATCAACTGCGGCTGGGGCACCGGTGGGTTCAAGGCGATCCCGGCGGGCGGTACGCTGCTGGCCCATCACATCGCGACCGGTATGCCACATGCGCTCGCCACACCCTTCTCGCTCAACCGCTTCTCGACCGGCGCGTTGATCGATGAAGCCGCCGCCTCCGGTATCGCGCATTGAGGAGCGAACCATGCTGTTGATCCACTGTCCATGGTGTGGACCACGTGAAGAACTCGAATTCCGCTGCGGCGGCGAAAGTCATATAAGCCGACCCGGCCCGTCGGAGACCATCTCCGACGCCGACTGGGGCGCATATCTGTTCACGCGCAAGAACCCCAAGGCCGTGCACTACGAGCGTTGGGTCCATGCATTTGGGTGCCGCCGGTGGTTCAACGTCGCGCGGCATACCGCCACACACCAAATCGAAGCGATCTACATGATGCACGAACCCGCGCCCTCTGCGTTCGACGGGACGGACGCGCTGTGAGCGGCCAGAACACACGCCTCTCGAGCGGTGGGCAGATCGATCGCACACGCCCCCTACGCTTCACATGGGAAGGCCGCGCGCTGGAGGGCTATGCGGGCGATACGCTCGCGTCAGCGCTGATGGCGAACAGCGTGTCAATGGTCGGCCGATCGTTCAAATATCATCGCCCGCGCGGGATCATTGGCGCTGGTGTCGAAGAGTGCAACGCGCTGGTACAATTGGGTGACGGTGCTCGATCGACGCCCAACATGCGCGCGACCGAAATCCCGCTGTACGATGGCCTGGTAGCGAAGCCGGTGAACTGCTTTCCCAACAGCCGTTTCGACATCGGCGGCATCAACAATCTGGTCGCGCGCTTCCTGCCGGCAGGCTTCTATTACAAGACGTTCATGTGGCCGGACTGGCATCTCTACGAAGGGATCATCCGCCGGGCTGCCGGTCTAGGGAAGGTGGCGAAGGGTGCCGATCCCGATCGCTACGAAAGTCGCTTCGCGCATTGCGACGTGCTTGTCATTGGTGCGGGGCCAGCCGGGCTAGCCGCTGCCAATGCCGCCGCCGCATCGGGGGCTCGCGTGATCCTGGCGGAGCAGGACGGCGTCCTCGGCGGCACCTTACGCTACGATGACGTCATGATCGATGGCCAGCCCGGCGCACGCTGGGCGGACCGTGTCGGTCGCACGATCGCTGCACAGGCAGAGGCGCGGGTTCTGCTGCGTACCGCGGTGGTCGGCTATCACGATCACAACAGCCTGACGATGGTGCAACAGCTCGCGAACGAAGCCGAATGCGCCGCTGACCCCAGACGCGCACGCTATCGCACCTGGCAGGTGCGCGCTGGGCGCGTCGTACTGGCCACCGGGGCGATCGAGCGCCCGCTCGTATTTCCGGGCAACGACCGCCCCGGCATCATGCTGGCAAGCGCGGCGCGTCACTACGTGCGCCGCTTTGCCGTGCTACCAGGCCGGCGGGCAGTGATCTTCACCAACAACGACAATGCCTATCGTACCGCCACCGCCCTCGCGGATAGCGGCGCGTACGTGGCGGCGGTCGTCGATGTTCGCGAAACCGTGTCGACCGACCTGCTCGCGGCGCTAGCGGCGCGCGACATCAGGTCGATCGCCGGCGGGACGGTCATCGACACGCGCGGGCGCAAGCGCATCGACCGTGCACTGGTACGATCGGCGCGGGGCGAGGAATGGATTGCGTGCGACAATCTCGCGATGTCGGGCGGTTTCAACCCGACAGTGCATCTGTTCAGTCAGTCCGGCGGCGTCACGCGCTGGGACGACACCATTGCCGCGTTCGTCCCCGGCGTTTCCGTGCAAGCCGAAACCTCGGTCGGAGCCGCGGCGGGCGCTTACGCAACGGTGCAGGCGCTGGAGGCGGGCGAGGCGGCGGGACGCACAGCGGCGGCATTCGCCGAATACGTTGTCCCCCAGTCCGCTTCGCGATGGACTACCGATGAACGACCGGAGGCACCGTTGCTGCCCTGCTGGCACGTGGAGGGCGGGCGCAAGAAGGCCTTCGTCGACTTCCAGAACGATGTCAGCGTCGGCGACATCGCTTTGTCGGCGCGCGAGAACTTCCGCTCGGTCGAACATCTCAAGCGTTACACGACGCTCGGGATGGCCGCCGACCAGGGCAAGACCTCGAATGTCAACGCGCTGGCGATTATGGGCACGCTGACCGGGCGGAGCGTCGAGGACACCGGCCATACGCGATATCGCTTTCCCTTCACATCGATCCCGCTTGGCAGCATGGGGGGGCGCAACCGGGGCGAGCTGTTCCGACCGCGCCGCCGGATGCCTGCGCATGACCGGCATGTCGGGGAGGGCGCGGTGTTCGAGGATTATGGGGGCTGGATGCGCCCGGCCTACTATCCACGTGCTGGCGAAACACCGCACTTGGCCGAGCAGCGCGAGGCGCTCGCAGTGCGCAATGCCGCCGGGCTGTTCGAAGGATCGCCGCTCGGCAAGATCGAGGTGAAGGGGCCAGACGCGGGCCGTTTCCTCGATCTGATTTACGCTAATACCATGTCCACGCTGAAACCCGGCAAGGTCCGTTACGGCCTGATGCTGAGCGAACAGGGCGTCGTCATCGACGATGGCGTCGCTACGCGGTTGGCCGACGATCATTTCCTGATCGGCACGTCGAGCGGCGGTGCCGACACCATTTCGGCGTGGATGGAGGAATGGCTCCAGTGCGAATGGCTCGATCTTGACGTCGTGGTGGCGCCGGTGACGGCGGCGTGGGGGGTCGTCACGATCACCGGCCCGACCGCCCGCACGATCGTGCGGGCGGTCGGCACCACGGTGCTGCTCGATGATTTTCCGCATATGAGCTTTGCGGAGGGCACGGTCGCGGGCCTGCCGGCGCGTGTATTTCGGGTCAGCTACACTGGCGAGACTTCTTACGAGATCAACGTGCCGACGCGCAGCACCGCCGCGCTATGGGATGCCTTGATGGCAGCGGGAACGGACCACGGACTAATACCAGTCGGAATCGACGCCTGGATGGTGCTCCGGACCGAAAAGGGCTATCTCCATATCGGCGCTGACACGGACGGCACGACCAATGCGCTCGACCTCGGCTGGAACCACGTCCTCAAGAAGAAGAACGAGTTCATAGGCAAACGCTCGTTGTTGCGCGACGCCGATCAGCGCTCCGATCGGCTTCAGTTCGTCGGGTTTGCAGTGGCGGCGGACGAGCCACCGTTGCCGATCGGCGATCATGTCGTCGGGACTGCCCCCGACGGGACGGTCGTCTCCGAAGGATATGTAACGTCGACCGCGTTCAGTCCGTTTTTGCGGCACGCGATCGCACTCGGCATGGTCCGCGGCGGCGCCGCAAGGACGGGCGAAATCGTCCGGATCGGGTCGGGTGCCGCGCGTCGGACCGCAACGATCGTCGATCCAACGTTCTACGACAAGGAAGGGGAGCGCCTTCGTGGTTGATGATCCGTGGCGCGTCGCCGCACAAAATGTTACGGTGGCGCGCATCTCGACGCCCGCGCTCCATCTGTTGCGCCTGCGCGGGTTCGACGATGCTGTGCTGGGTGCGCTCGATCGTTGCCTGTCAACCGAATTGCCGCGCGTACCCAACCATGCCGTCGGCACCGATCCGCGCGCGATCGCAATCGCGCCCGGTGAATGGATGCTCGTTGGCAGTGTCGTCCCGAGTGCTGCGCTGTTAGCTGCGGCCTCTGGCGCACGCGTCGCGCATGTCGCGGACCTGGGTGAGGGGCGTGTGGTCTATGCGGTCGCTGGGCCGCGGGCGCGCGATCTCGTCGCCAAGGGCTGCACAATCGACCTGCATCCGCGAGTGTTCGGGCCGAGCCGGGCTGCCCAGTCCGCGCTCGCGCAGGTCTTCGTCGTGATCGACCAGCCATCCGAAGAGGCGGTCTTTCATATCTATGCAGACGCCAGCTACGTGCAGCATCTGGACCTGTGGTTCGCCGATGCCGTACTGGAATTCCAGACCCAGGACACCGACTAATGCTTCCGACCTATATCCTGACGATCCGCTGCGCCGATCGGCGTGGTATCGTCGCGGCCGTGACCAGCCTGCTCGCCAGTCAAGAATGCTCGATTCTTGAGGCGCACCAGCATCAGGATGCGGGTACCGGTACCTTTTTCATGCGCGTGGTGTTCGTCGCGGAGGGCGATGTGCCGCCCACGCTCGATCGGCTGCGCGTCGAAATCGCCCCGGTCGCCGAGCAGTTCGCGATGGAGGCAAGCCTCTACGATACCGCGGTCAAACCGCGCGTCCTGATCATGGTCTCGAAATTCGGCCACTGCCTCAACGATTTGCTTCATCGCTGGCGTAGCGGACAGCTGCCGGTCGAGATCGTCGGCGTGGTGTCGAATCATGATGCCATGCGCGCAATCACCGAATGGCATAGGCTCCCCTATTATTATCTGCCGGTGACGAAGGAGACCAAGCCACAGCAGGAAGAGGAGATCATCGCGTTGATCGAGGCCCTGCACGTCGATCTTGTTGTTCTCGCACGCTACATGCAAATCTTGTCGCCGCGCCTGTGCGAGGTTCTGTCAGGACGCTGTATCAACATCCATCACAGCTTCCTGCCGAGCTTCAAGGGCGCCAAGCCCTATCATCAGGCACATGCGCGCGGGGTGAAGATCATCGGCGCGACCGCGCATTATGTCACGACCGATCTCGACGAGGGGCCGATCATCGAACAGGAGACGCGCCGCGTGAGTCATGCGCGATCGGCCGAAGATCTCGTGACAATTGGAGAGGAAGTCGAATGTTCGGTACTGGCGCGCGCGATGCGCTGGCAGGTTGATCACCGCGTCCTATTAAACGGCCAGCAGACCATCGTGTTCGATTGACGGTAGGCGGCGACTTCGGTTTGTGAAACGCCGAAGTCGCCTGTGCCGCTTTACGATCAATCAAAATCGACCCGATCGATGTACAACCTTTCCCACCAGCAATCGGTCCGGCGTCTGCCTGGCCGAAAAGGGCGGCGCCTCGTATTCGCCTTTTGCTATCACCTTCCCCCCCCACCGGGGAGGGTTGTCGCTGTGCCCGGCGATCGGCCTAGAAGCTTACCGCTAAGCTGCCCCCGAACGTGCGGGGCTGGATGAGGCTGAGGTTGTAGCCGCTCGCCAGATTGCCCGCCGCGCGCAGTTCAGCACTCGTATAGCCACGCTTGTCGGTGAGGTTGCGGACATAAAGGCTGTAGCGGATGCCGTGATAGTCGACGCCGCCGCGCAGATCGAAGGTCGTGAACGCGGGCGCGACGCCGCGCGGCGTTGCAGGCGCGGACGCGAAGGTGCCAAGCCGCCTACCGAGATACGACATGCTGCCGCCCAGCGAGGCAGTGAGGTCGTTGCCGAGTTCGAACTTCTGGTCGGCGCTGAGATTGGCGGCGAACTTCGCGGCATAGGGCAGGGTATCACCCGCATCGCCGACCTGCTGGCCAATCGTCCCCGATCCCGGCAGAGCCCGCGTCAACGTCGCATCGGTATAAGCTGCGTTGCCGGCCAGCGTCATGCCGCGCCACGGACGGATGCTGAGCTCGACCTCCGCACCCCGGCTACGCGCGCCGGAGCCGTTGGTGAAATATAGAAACTGTGACGTTAGGTCGGTCTGCGCGAGCTGAATGTCGTCCCAGTCAATCCAGAAGAGCGACGCCGCATAAGTCAGTACCCTGTCTGACGTAGTGCCTTTTAGTCCCAGTTCGTAATTGATCGTCTTGTCGGGACCATAACTGCGTGGGATATTCCCGACATTGCTGTTTGGCCCGCCGGGTCGATAGCCCGATGCGATTCTCGCATAAAGCATCGTGTCGTCAGAAATCTTGTAGCGCGGCGTCACCAGCCAAGTGAAGGAATTGTCCGACGATCGCGACAGCGGAATTGGATCGCCGGCGAGCGGCCCGCTGTCGACCTCGACATAGTCCTGCCTGTTATGGCTGTAGCGACCGCCGAGCTGGATATCGAATTTGTCGGTTACCTTGTAGGTCAGGTCCGCAAAGCCCGCCAGTTCCTCGAGGTTTGAGGGAAAATCAGCGGCCAGCAGCCGCGAAACCAGCGCACCGCTGGTCGGGTTCAACGCATCGAGCGTCTGCAGGCCTCTAGTTTTCTCCTTGGTGTAGAAGCCGCCGACCAGCCACTGGAAGGCCCCTGTCCCGTTGGAGGCGAGACGAATTTCCTGCGAGAACTTGTCGGTTTTGAACGTGTTCGCCAGTACCGCGCGGTTACCGGCTAGGTCGAAGGCGCGTAGCAGGCCGGCGAACCGCACTGACTGGTCGGGCGAGGCGCTGTACCGGTTCTCGCCATAGGCAGTGATCGAAGTCAGTTCGCCGAAGCCGAGATCGGCGGCGATCCGTCCGGTATAGAGCCGCGCCTTCGTCATATACGGGTCATCGCCCTGGCTTGCCGCCGTGGCGAGCGATCCCGCGATCGGGACATAGGCCGGCGATACTTCGATGTTCGGCGATCCTTGGCCGTCCAGATTCTGCACCAGCGCCGACAGCTGGATCGAAACGGCGTCGACCGGCTTGATGAGCAACGCTACCCGCCCGCCATAAGCGCGGGCGCGGTTCCAATCGAAGATGCGCGCGTTCGTGTTGTCGATATAGCCGGGGTCGCGGCGATAGAAGCCACTGACGCTCAGCCCGACATGATCGGCAAGTATTGGCGCGTTGATGCTCCCGCGCGTCGACCAGCCGTCCGCGCCGTGCTCGACGAAGCTGGCACCCGCCTCGACCCGGCCCGACCATTCGGTGGTGCTAGGTGCGGTCGTGACATATTTGAGCAGGCCGCCAAGGCTGCTAGCGCCGTAGAGCGTGCCTTGCGGTCCGCGCAGAACCTCGATGCGCTCGAGCGTCGAGGGATCAAGATCGGGCGACAGGCGCCCGCCATAACCAAGCGCGGATGACGAGCCGAATGGGACGTCGTCGACGGTCACGCCTACAGTCGGGTTGCCTGCGATCGACGTAGTCACCCCGCGCAACGCTAGCGTCGTCTGGCCGCTGCCTCCGGCATAGCTTAAGCCCGGAACAGTGGCGTAGAAATCGCGCACCTGCACCAAATTCTGCGCGACCAGCGCATCGGTGTTGACCGCGGTTACAGCGACGGGAACGTCGAGCAGACGTTCGGCACGCTTCTGCGCAGTCACGACGATATCGTCACTCGCGACAACAGCGTTCGTATTCGTGGGGTCCGGCGCGACGGTTTGTGCGCTTGCGGGAGCAAGCCAGGCACAACCCGTCAGCAGTCCCGTCAAAATCAGCTTTGATCCGCTTCGCATCCATAATCCCCTAAGTTCCGATGAAACGATGGCGGTCAGCTGTGACGTTCCCCGACATGATAGGTCGAGCCTGCGAACGTCGAAATCTGCCGTCTTTATTATCTGTCAAGAGGCTAGAACATACAGTGATGTACTGTCAAGCGACCGACTTGATCATGATATTTTGCAGAATGCTGGGTGCCGAAAACGCAAAGTATGCGTGACGCTCAGTCCATCCGGTCCTTCCGGACATCGACGAAGGTTGGCGTTTGCAATCGACGGAATATCATTATCCTGCACGGCGATGATCGATTGGGTGGACGATATGGTAGTGAGCCGACGGCTGACGCGCGAAGATTGGGTCGCGATGGCGTGCAAAGTGCTGGTAAAATCTGGCATCGACGATGTGAAGGTTGATCGCTTGGCGAAGCGAATGAAAGTGACACGCGGGAGTTTCTACTGGCATTTCAAGGATCGCCAGGCTCTGCTCGACGCGTTGTTAGAGGATTGGCGCGGGCGCAATGTGCGGGAGATCGAACAAATCTCCGCGCGCTGGGCGACCACGCCGTTCGATTTCGTTGAGGTTATCCGCATATGGCTCGGCGAGGACCCTATCGTCCCGCAACTCGATACCGCGATCCGAGCTTGGGCGCGCAAGAGTGTGGCCGTCGCTAGGTTGGTCCATGAAACCGACGACGCCTGGGTGGCGTTGCTCCAGACTCATTTCACCCGGATGGGCCTCGGCCCGGACGAATCACTCGTCCGTGCGCGCGTCGTTTATTTTCACCAGATTGGGTATTATGCACTAGCCATCGACGAGGACATGACGGAACGCGTCCGGCTGGCTCCGTTCTACAACGAGGTCCTGACGGGTCAGAAGCCCACACCGGAACTGGAAGCGATGTTGCGCATGCTGATTGAACGCGCCGGGGCTCGCAAGAAGCGGTCGGCTAGATCGACGTGACCTTCAACCCCAGACTATGCAGCCCCACCGTCGCGAACGCGCCCCCGGCCAGTGGCTGGCGTGGCCAGCGCGGTTCGGGTTCGAGTGTCGCGGTGGTATTGACGAGCGTCTCGAGCATCAGGCGCACCTCCAGCTTTGCGAGCCACGATCCGATGCACATGTGGATCCCGTAGCCGAACCCAGCATGCGAGGCATTTTTGCGCTTCGGATCGAAGCGATCGGGATCGGAGAACTTGGTGGGATCGCGATTGGCCGATGCGATGAGTAGTCGTACGCTTGACCCTGCGGGAATGGAGCAGCCCGCGATGATGACCTCGCAGGTCGTGTAGCGCGTCAGCCGATGGACCGGCGGGCGATAGCGGACCATCTCGTCGATGAATTTGGGGATCGTATCGGGCGCGCGCAGTGACTCGAAAATGTCCGGATTGACGCTGAGAAAATCCAGGCAATTGCCCGTCAGCAGCGTCGTAGTCTCATGGCCCGCCATGAATAACTGGCAGGCGAAACCTGCGGCTTCCTCGGCCGACAGCACACCTTCGTCGCGCAACCGCGCTAGGTTGGCGACGACGGTTTCGCCCTGTTCCACATCGACGTCGTCAAACACGGCATTGATGTAAGCGAGCATTGCCTTCAGCGCGCTGTCATTGGCTGTGGCGCTCGGGACGCCGCGGAACAGCATTCCCACATAGTCGATGATTGCGGTGGTCCAGTCGCGCATTGTTTCCGACTGCGATACCGGGATGCCCAGCACCGTCGCGATCACCGAAATCGTGAGCGGGCTCGCGAAGCTGCCGATCACCTCGCCGCCGCCCGCTGCCAGGATCGGTTGCCATCGTTCGGTGATCAGTCGGGCGATCACGGTCTCGGCGGCGGCGATCGCGCGCGGCGAAAAAGCCCGGCTGGCGGATTGGCGCAGACGCGTATGGTCGGGCGGATCGCTGTTGAGCAGGAACCCCGGGATGACAATATCGCGTCGCGGTACCGATGAGAAGTCACGGGCGTTGCGTAGCGTGTCGGTCACGTCGTCGAAGCGTGAGACAATATACAGCGGGGCTTCCCGTTGTCCCGCGCGAATCACCGGCGCGTGATCGCGTAGCCAGGCGTAATGCGCATAGGGGTCGCGCTGGATGTCGGTGTCGAACGGATCGAACGGCGTCAGTTCCGCCGGCCAGTGGAGATCGGTCGACCAGGGTGCTTCGGTCATAATGTGCGTACCTCGGTCAAATGAGAGCTCGCCCGCATGCGAACCCAAGCGGCAAGAAGTGTTCCAATCAGGGTCAGTACCAGGCAGCCGGCGCTCAGCATCGCCACGCCGCCATGTTCCAGGACAAAACCGCCGATCGCTGGGGCGGCGGTCAGCGCGCCACCGGTCGCGACCGGCGTCATCACCGCGATCCGCCCGCCGCGATCGGTGTCGGCAAGACACCCGAACAGGAACGGAAATTGATAGGTCCACGCGAAAAACAGCCCGCAGATCGCCGCCATGTACGGATAGAATCCGCCGGTAAGCAGCAGTCCCAAGCTGCCGACGATCACCGCAACGCCGAACACCAGCCCGGTCGCGGCGTGCAGGCGGTCGGCCAGTGCTCCGGCAACGAACGATCCCGCCAGCCCGGCGATCGACGAGGCCGACAACGCGACAGACAATTGCGTAACGCTGAGATGTTGCCGCACGCCCAGCGGCTCCATGAACGCCCAGATCATCGCGATCCCGACAAAGAACAGGAAGATCGACACCAGTGCACCCACGCCCGTTGCCGACAACTGCTTCGGCGCTGGCCCTAGCCGATCGACCGTCGCGACCGCCGGCGTACGCGCGCGTGTTGCAATCGGCGTCAGCAGCATCGCGGGCACTGCAACGACTGAAACGAGGATGTAGAAGACATGCCAGCCAAACGTTGCCATTAGCGTTGGGAGGGTCGCCAGTCCGACCGCGGCGACAATCGACTGCCCACCCGTATAGAAGGCAATCGATCGGCCGGGCAATCGCGCCTGCCCCATCAATGCATAGCAGCAGGCGCCGACCACGCCCTCGCCCCAGCCCGAAACGAGTCGGCTGGCGATAAGCGGGGGCAGGCCGCTGGTCAGCATCGTCAGTGCGTTCCCCAGCACCATGATGCCCAAGCCTGCCATGATCAGCGTCGCCCAACCGAACCGTCGCGTCAGCAGCACGCAGCTGAGCGATCCAACGAGAATGCCGCCCATGTTCATCGCAATGACATAGCCCGCTTGCGCGGTGCCGATCCCGAACTGCCTGGTGAGCACACCTACCATCAGCGGCAGCACCGCCGGCAGTGTGGCGGCCGACAACGCGATCGCGATCGTCGCCCATTCAGCCACGTTCAGCCCGAGAAAGTCGCGCCTGACCCGCGTACCAATGTTCATGGCGCCATATGCTTGCAGAACCAGTCGAGCGTGCGCGTGGCACTGTCGATGAACCCGCGCGGGCTTCTTACGCTATGACCCTCCTGGGGATAGGTGACCAGCACGCTAGTCGATCCCTGTTCCAACAGGGCGCGGTGCAACTCAATCGCCTGGCCAATCGGTGTGCACCGGTCCAGCGCGCCGGCAAGAATTAGCGTTGCCGCCTGCGTCTTCGCCTTAGACATCGCCGGGCTCCGAGCAAGGTATTCTTGTCCCAACACTCCCGGACTACCGCCGATGAAAATTTCTTCGAGAACCGGCATGTTGGATGTGAAATGTTGACTAAACCAGTTCGCGACCGGCGAAATGCTCACTGCTGCTGCGATCTGGGGTCTCAGCTTGGGCAGCCACGCAGACATATAGCCACCATAGCTGGAGCCGGTCAGCCCGATCCGTGCCGGGTCTGCAACCCCCTGAGCAACCAGATGATCGATTCCCGACAGGATGTCACCAGTGTCGGCGCCGCCCATGTCACCGTGAACTCGCCGCGCAAAATCTTGTCCTCGCCCGAAACTGCCACGCGGGTTGGGATACAGCACGGCGAAGCCTGCTGCGACCAGCGCGGGCGTCGCCCGTTGTCGCCCTTCCCAACGTGCGCGATAGGCCCAGACCGGGCCGCCGTGGATATCGACCACCGTTGGCATGGGGCCGTTCGCGTCGGCGGGACGGACCAGCAGTCCTTCGACTTCGAGTCCATCGGGCGCAACCCAACGGATTGGTGTGGTGATGACATCGTTGCGGTCATCCCCGTCAGCGAAACGTATGATCGTCTCGAACGCGCCATCACCGATCAGGGCTAGGCGCGGCGCACCCGTTTGGCTTTCCATGATCGCGACCGCGCCATCTGCGCCCACCGGGCGGGACACAGGGACATAGGCTCCGCAACTCCACTGGTCCGAGAACCAGCGTTCGCGGAAGCCATTCGAAGACAGATCGTGGTCGCCAATCACTGTAACGAGGCCGCGCTGCCCCGCAAGATGAAGCGCGGGTCCGCGCCACGTGACGGCGGTAATCTCGATGTCGTCCGTTGCTAGGATTTTCAGCTGACTGCCATCGGCATTGATCGATTTCAAAGGACCACAGACGAGCCCGCGATCGCTCGCTACACCCTCGATGAATGCGATCTTGCTGCCATCGGGCGATCCCCGGACCTGACCGATCTGGTCCTGAGGTACATACAGAGTACGGACACCAAGCGAAGGCAGATCGATTTTTGCCAGCACCGCGCGATACCAGGCCGCCTCACCGCTGCGCTCGCTGAGAAGCACGGCGATCGCGGCGTCGCCGGTCCATGACGCCTCCCAGATCATGCCCTTGACACTAAGCGACGGGTCGAACCCAGCTTCACCCAGGCGGTAAACTGACAGTCGTCGCCAATCCTCGGGATCGGGAGTGCCATCATCAATGGCCGGGCGCCAGGGCTCGATCGCCCGACCAGCATCAGTGCCGGTCGATCCGGCCAGTGTGGTCGTGTCGGTTCCGGCACCGGCCACCAAGACCAATAGCGCCGTACCGTCCGGGGACCAGTCGACCTGTTCGATCCTGCCGTCACTTTGTATATCGTGGTCGACCGCGCCATCTTCGGTCATGACGACCAGGCGATCACGACCGGTCTCTCGATCAGCGACCGCGAAGGCGATCCGCGCACCGTCCGGTGCCAGTTCGAGGAGCTTGGCTGGCCCCTGATGCAGGGCCACCAGTTCACCGGTCTGGGTCACCCGATAAACAATCGAGTGCAAACCAGCGAAAACCGTGCCTCCGCAAACGGTTCCGATGAAGAACAGCGTTTCGCCATCGGCGCTGCAGGCATCCGAGGCGTTGAACGGGGCGCCGCTACCCGCGCGCATCAGCCGCGTGTATATGACCTCCACTTTCGCCGCAGCGCTCAAGGGGTTAATTCCTTCCACAGGCGTTTAGCTGCGCCAGTGCGCGCATCTCAGCCCGATAGGTTTGAACGAAAGCCGCAGTTTCGTCTTCCAGCGGGGTATAGGGTCCGGGCCGGTAGGCACTGGAGCGGATACCCGCGGCATTGTCCTCGATGATCCTCTTGTCCTGGATCGTCGTCACGTCCCACATCCACTGGACAGCGTCGACGTCCAGCCCCGGATCGGCTTCTGCGTCGACCAACCACGTCAGAACCATGTCGGTCTGTTGCGCGCCACGCGGCTGAATTTGCACAAGCGTAACATAATCATTCGCAGCGCTTGCGAACGACAGCCGCCCGAAGCGGAATTGTGTTTCCCCGCCGTCATAATCGGCGAACGCGCCCATCAACTTGGATACCGGTGCGCCGTCCTGCGATAGCGTCGAGCGCCCGCGCCCGATTGGATGACGCGTCACGCTACAGGCCATCCGGTCGAGATCTCCGATATCACGGAACTTCATGTCGAACCCGGAAGCCTCGGCGATCGCGCCTTGCCAACCCGATACTTCATCGGCCCAGGATTCCGCCTTCGCCGCATCGCGCATGCCTGTCACCTGTACATGCCCGTTCGCTCGGGTATATTCGGGGTGGGCGCCGCGGCAATGATAGCATTCGAATGCGTTCTCCAGCACCAGTTTCCAGTTGGCGTTAGTCGGATAGCTTTTCCGCGCAGCGATCCGCGCCCTCTTAATGCCGTGCTGGCTCAATGCCGGTGCCAAGGCATCGAGGGCCGACACGGGATCGGGCAAGCTGTCACCGGGAAGTGCACAGAAGATCAGCCCCTCGACCAGATGAACGGGAACAGGATGCAGGCCCAGCCCCGCGGGGTCGACGTCAACCGGCACGTCGGCGCGGCTCTGAAGCTCGCCGGTGAGCTTGAACGACCAGGCGTGATAGGGGCAGACGAGCAGGGGGGCACGACCGTCCACCTTGCAAAGCTGTGATCCGCGATGCGTACAGACATTAAAATAGGCGCGGACGTCGTCGTCCCCCGCGCGCACAATGACGATAGACTCGCCAAACAGGTCGCGGACGATATGGCTGCCTTTGACTGGAAGTTCGGCGACATGCGCCATCAGCATCCATTGCCGCGTCATCCAGGCGTTGCGCTCGAACTCGAAGATATCTGCATCAAGATAAAACGGTTGTTCGAGCGTCCAGCCGGTGCGCTGGCGCTCCAGGAGTTCTAGAAATGCCGTATCATTAATCATTTCGCGTCCTTGCTGTCCGAAATCTATCCTGCAGAACGTATCAAACATACATAGATGTATGGTTCATGCTTGGTCCTGTCAATCAATCGTCTCTCGCCAGATTCCCCGTTCACCGCCGCCCTTTCCATGCAGTAGTGTATTGACAATCGCGTAGCTTTTCGTCCTGATGTAACAATCAGGTAGAAACAGAAATCGAGAGCTTGATGATGCGTGATATGGTCTCGGCTAGCGATGCGGATGCGGTTACGGCTTTCGAACGAGACGGCGCGGCCGTCGTCCGGGGAGCCATCGAACCGGGCTGGATTGCGGCGATGCGGGACGCAATCGCAGACGCCATGAACGATACGGGTGCCGCGTTCACGACACGGAACGGGTTTTACAACGGTTTTTTACATTGGCGGCGAAACCCGGTGTTTCGCGATTTCCTGTTGGATTCAGCTCTGCCCGACATCGCGCAGCGCTTCCTGCGGGCGCGGCATGTCAATTTCTTCTACGACCAGTTGATTGTCAAACAGCCGGGTCTGCCAAGCGCGACGCCTTGGCATCTCGACTCGACCTATTTCCCGACGCGGGAAGGCAAGGTATTGTCGATATGGATTCCGTTCGACCACGCCTCGCCGACTTCGGGGGCGGTAACGTATTTCAAGGGTTCGCATCGCTGGGTTCACGAACGAGGCCGCGTTTCGGTCGAAGCGTTTGTTCGCGATTTGCCAGAACCGGGAAGCGAGATCGAGGGGCACGAATTTCTCGCCTGGACGCTCGAACCGGGCGATGTGCTGATCCACGATGTTGATACCTTGCACGGCGCGCCGGCCACCGGTCCAACTGCACAACGCCGAGCGCTTGCAACGCGCTGGACCGATCAGGACGTCCGCTACGATCCGCGCGCCGATGATTTCTTTCATATGGGTCGGAACAGCGGGCTTCCCATTCCAGAAATAGCGCTCGAAACCGGCGCTGCGCTTACCAGCGAACTGTTTCCAATCGCCTGGCCTAAACGCAAGCCTGACACGATCAAAGCCTAGATGTTTGAGCCCACGGTTTTGATGACGCGATACTTCGTTTGAATGGAAGGATGCCGTATGGGACAGACACGTCACGGGAGCGACAGACTGCGCACGCTGACAGAGCATCAATACGAAGATCGCAAACTTCGCGCAGCTGATCTCATTTATCTACGAAACCGAGACACTTCATCCAGAAGAGCTGCTCAGATCAGGAAGGGTCGGTGCCAGGCGTGGCCTCGAATCGGAATGACGACATGCAACAGGCGACTTGGTCAAATTAGAGGTCGAGTGGGCCAGGATCTTGCGACCGCGTATTGGCCGATCATCTCATCAAAGCGCCAAGAATATTGCGATCGGATTGGTGTGCTGTTTCCCTATGGCCAAGGAGTCCGAATGAATACCGGTGCTGCCGTTGCGGTCAAAGCCAGACAGCCGCTTGATCTGACACTCGACGAGATCAACAGGGGCTTCGACCTGATGCTCGCGAGCGAGAGCATGCGCAGCGTGGTGGCGTACTGAGATGGCAACGCTGATCGTAACAATGCGCGATGGCGACGTCCGCAAACTGGACGCCAAATCTGGCCTTTCGGTGATGGAAAACATCCGGGATGCCGGCATCGACGAACTGCTCGCATTGTGCGGAGGGTGTCTTTCCTGTGCGACTTGCCACGTACATGTCGACGAGGCTGATTTCGATCAGCTACCTCCCATAAGCGAAGACGAGAATGACCTTCTAGGCAGCTCGGACAACCGGACTGCCGCCTCCCGACTGTCCTGTCAGATCCCGTTCTCTGATGCGCTGACAGGTCTCCGCGTGACGATCACGCCTGAAGACTAGATCCACAAATGTCTCGGATCCCTCGGATCCCCCGACAAACCCAGGGTCACTAGGGTTCGCCATCGCCGCGACGCGGAAAATACAGGAGATGATATGTCGATATTCTCGCACGCGGTGCTCGGCACGAATAATCTCGAAAAAGCGCAACGCTTCTATGATGCAGCGCTGGCCCCGCTCGGTAGCAAGCGGCAGGGCCGCTTCGGCGAGAATGGTATGATGTACGGTGCCGAGGGCCCCGAGTTCATCATTACCAAGCCAGGTAACGGCGAGCCGGCGACCTTCGCCAACGGCGGTACGCTGGGCTTTCTTGCTCCGGACCGTGCGGCGGTGCGCGCTTTCCACGAGGCGGCGCTGGCGAACGGCGGGACGGATGAGGGGGCACCGGGTCCCCGCGCGTTCACCGATACGGCCTATGCCGCCTATGTCCGCGACCCCGACGGCAACAAGATCACTGCCTACAGCTTTACGGCGGAATGAAGCGCATGAGCTTCGAGACGATATCAATCAATACTGCGCAAGGTGGTGTTCAACACGTCTGTCGCCACCGAAGCAACAGCACGGGTACTGAGATGACCTTCTCGGTCTTCGTCCCTGCTCACGCGAAGGGCACCGCGCTGCCGGTCATATGGTATCTCTCGGGGCTCACCTGCACACACGCCAACGTCACGGATAAAGGCGAATATCGAAAGACATGTGCCGAATTGGGTCTGATCTTCGTTGCCCCAGACACGAGCCCACGTGGAGAAGGCGTTCCTGACGATCCGGCCGGTGCCTACGACTTCGGGCTCGGTGCAGGTTTTTATGTTGATGCAACCGAGGCACCCTATTCCGAACACTACCGGATGTGGCGTTATGTGACCGAAGAGTTGCCCGCCCTCATTGCTGAGCGCTTTCCTGTAGATCGCGACCGGCAGTCCATCATGGGACATTCCATGGGCGGACATGGCGCGCTGACCATCGGTCTCAGTCATCCGGAGCGCTACAGGGCGATCAGTGCGTTCAGTCCCATCGTTGCGCCCAGCAAGGTCCCTTGGGGGCAAAAGGCGCTCGAAGGTTATCTAGGTGGAAACCGAAAAACCTGGCGTCGTCACGACGCTGTCGCGTTGATAGATGATGGCGCGCGCGTCACCGATCTGCTGGTCGATCAGGGCACGGCTGACCAATTCCTTGATGCGCAACTCCAGCCTGAGCGACTCCTTGAAAGCTGCGAACGCGCCGGTATCGCGCTGACGCTGCGCATGCAGGAGGGATACGACCACAGCTATTTCTTTATTTCCACGTTTCTAGAAGACCATTTGCGCTGGCACGCCGCAAGACTTGGCAAGTAAGGCACCCGACGGCGTTTATGGCCTGACAGGGATCTACGCGGAGGCGGTGCGTCGCCTCGTCGCCGGGCCGAGGCTCGAACCGTAGCCGGGCGCGACGGAGTTCGGGATCGACACGGACGCTTATACAAAAGGAGACGCAGGATGATCGATCGATACGACGCTCTGATCGTAGGCGGTGGCCATGGCGGCGCGCAGGTTGCGGCGGCACTGCGTCAGCGGAAGTTTACCGGCACCATCGCTATCGTCGGTGACGAACCCGATCCCCCCTATGAGCGCCCGCCGCTCAGCAAAGAGTATCTTGCACGCGAGAAGGATTTCGAGCGTATCCTCATCCGGCCGAGGTCTTTCTGGATGGAGCGCGACGTCACTCTGCGGCTCGGGCAGCGGGTGACCTCAGTCGCACCCGAGATCCACATTGTCACCCTGCAGGATGGCAGCACGCTGGGATACGGCACGCTGATCTGGGCCGCCGGGGGCAGTCCTCGTCGTCTGACCTGCTCGGGTCATCATCTTAGCGGTGTCCACAGTGTCCGTAACCGTGCCGACGTCGACCGGATGATCTCTGAACTGCCGGGCGTGACGCGTGTCGTCGTGATCGGCGGGGGATATATCGGACTTGAAGCCGCAGCGGTCCTGACGAAGTTGGGCAAGCCGGTAACGGTACTGGAAGCGCAGGACCGGGTGCTTGCCCGGGTGGCGGGTGAGCAACTGTCCCGGTTCTACGAGGCAGAACATCGTGCGCACGGCGTCGACATACGGCTTAATGCTCTCGTGGATTGCGTCGTCGAGCAAGACGGTGCAGCCGTCGGCGTCCGGCTTGGCAGTGGCGAAATACTGTCGTGCGAAATGATCATCGTCGGTATCGGCATCGTGCCGTCGGTCGGGCCGTTGCTGAACGCTGGCGCCGTAGGCGGCAACGGTGTGCAGGTCGACGAATTTTGCAGAACCAGTCTCGCCGGCGTCTACGCGATCGGAGACTGCGCCGCGCACGCGAACAGCTTCGCCGATGGCGCGACCATCCGGTTGGAGTCCGTGCAGAACGCTAACGACCAGGCCAGCATCGTGGCCAAGGCGTTGACCGGCGTACCGGAAGCCTATGCCACCGTGCCGTGGTTCTGGTCGAACCAGTATGATCTCAAGCTGCAGACCGTCGGACTGTCAACCAATTACGATCAGGTCGTTGTGCGCGGTGAGCCGGCATCACGCGCCTTCTCGGTCATTTATCTGCGGCAGGGGCGGGTGATCGCGTTGGACTGCGTGAACATGGTCAAAGACTATGTTCAGGGACGGGGACTTGTTATCGAAGGAGTCGCGGTTACGCCGGAGCAGTTACAGGATCGAACCGTATCATTGAAGGAGATTGGGTTATCCTCGGCATCCAACGTCAAATCCGTCTTGACCTAACCTTTTCAGCCGCAGCCGCTATGAGTAGTTATTTCCTAACGAAATCCGTTCCCAGAAGCAGCTAATGCTAACGTAGTTATGGGCACACTAACGTTGCTCCGCAGGGTATACCCTGAGTGAGCATGTGGTTTGAACACAAATCCCGTTCAAACAGGGGCGGTAACAGCGAAATTGAACACCGTATTCAGGAGGTCTAGAGCGGTTTCTGATCAGTCTGCATCGTAACCAGCGGCTGAGAAATAGTTCGAGCATTCCTGGGGCGAGTAGAGGTCGACGATACGGCCGATGGCATCCCACAGGCCGTGGATGGTCCGCTCGGCCGCTTTTCGCAGATGCGCCTTCAGCTTGGAGAAGGCCATCTCGATAGGGTTAAAGTCCGGGCTGTAGGGCGGAAGGAACAGGAGCCTGGCACCTGCGGCTTCGATAGCGACACGCACGGCCGGCGCCTTATGGCTCGACAGGTTGTCCATGATGACGACGTTACCGGGCGAGAGTTCGGGCACCAGCACGCGGGTCACGTAGGTGGTGAAGGCATCACCGTTCATCGGTCCGTCGAGCACCCAGGGTGCGATCATGCCGGTGCGGCTCAGACCTGCGACGAAGGTGGTGGTTTTCCAGTGCCCGTGCGGCACGCCGGCCCGCAGTCGTTCGCCGCGTGGCGCTCTGCCGTAGCGACGCGCCATGTTCGTTGATGCCCACGTCTCATCGATGAAGATGAGCTGCTCGGGATCGAGATCGAGCTGACCGTCGAACCATTCCTCGCGCCGCTTCAGGATGTCGGGACGATCCTGCTCGGTCGCGTGCGCTGTCTTTTTTTGCGCGTTATTCCGCGTCGCGCGAAGAACCGCCATATCGTACCGAGCGCGACCTCGGTGCCGTGATCAGCGAGGAGCGCCTGCAATTCGGCCAGCGTTATATCGGGGGTCGCCTTGTAAGCGTCTAGGATCAACCCGGCATGCGCCTCGATCCTCATCGAACGTCGATCGCCACCCTGTTGCTGTGGCGCTGGCGTCCCGTGCTGGGTTGCAAGCTGCTGCCACCGGATGGCGCTCGCGGCGCTGACACCGAACCGTACCGCAGCCTGCCGACGCGACAGACCACCCGCGATAGCCGCCACAACTCTATTCCGAAGATCTACCGACAATGCTCGCGCCATCCATGCCAGCCTCCTGCACCGGCATGAATCCTGAATCAGAAAACCGCGGCGACGGGAATCCCATTATGATTCAGCCCGGTGAGAAACCGCTCTAGATCCTGCTTGCACACATAGGCGTCTGGCTTACCGGCGTGAATTGCGAGGCCGGCCTATGCCTTCAGAGGGCGATAGTGGGATTTGTAGTCGATGGCATAAGCGTCGGCACGCATTGCATGTTTGACACTCGGTTCGCGGCTGCCATCAAATCAACATCACCTAGATCGCGGCAATCGATCCACCATTTGGCGTCAGTGACCCGAAGGCATGCGTTACAGTCGGCGTCGCTGTTTGAGTTGGTTAGCGCTGCGAGCCTCTTGTTCCTGACCGTCGACGCCCAGCTGATTTGCCGATCAGTCCCAGTCAGCGGCGGAAGAACAAGGTGTGAGACAGCGGCGCTGCTTAACGCTGCCGCAGCGACCTCCTCAGACCGCTTCTCCGCAACGAAGCAGTCACGACAGGTAGTCGTCTTCAGCCACTTGGCCTTACGTTCCTGCTGGCTTTCAAAGCCGGTGAGATAATGAGCCTGCTCATGACCGCAGGCATGAATGATCCGCTGTTCCATGACATGGAGGATGCCCGCTCGTGGTTTGTGCGCAACTGCAATGAGTCAGGTTGAATCATAATCGCGGCCAGTGGCTGACGACTGAACGGGACAAATATCAAGCCAACTAAGCTGGCGCGACGGCGTCAGCGTTCACTAGATCCGGGCCAACCAATGTGCCGATGAGCCGGACGCGCTTCTCTACCAGATCTACGGGGGGTTCGATGCAATTCCAGCTCGTAGCGGCCACCGACATCGCGGCGAAGATAGAAGGCTCCGCCATCGCGGACCAAGGTGCCTATTTCATTAATCCGGGTACCAATCGCTACCATCGCTATGTCGTCGCTCGGTTAATGATCATGCAAAATTGCGGGAGATCCTTGAGGCAGCCGATGCTCCTTGGAAGTCCCATGATCCTGCTAATTCGTTCCCGACCGGTCTCTAAAGACTGATATTCCGCCGCGCCATTTCAACGAATGCCATATCCCCGATTGTTGAGCGGGGCTCGGCTTTAAAGATGTCGGCCAAATCGAGCAGATCCTCGTTGGAAAGGTCCGCGATCGAGGCTTCGATCTCGGCAAGCCGCTGCACCGCGTGATCGCCGCGATCGGCGACCCGCTTCATTCTTGTCTTGAGCATGTCGCCTTTTATCATAAACGCCGCGGGGGCGGCAGAGGCAATTACGCCCGCTGGCTGAGGTCGTTCGGCAAAAATGCACCCTATCTGCAGGCGAAAGAAGCTTCTCCAATGGAGAACCGCACCGCGTTCGGAGAGATGTCGAAGCGGCAGGAACGGACAGCTGTAACGGTATACGGCGTAATCGAGGTTCCTGCGGACTGTCCGCATCTATGGCAAAACTGGTGGAAAGCGGCTTGGCCGCTTACGGGTGGCTATCGCGAAAGCAGCCGTTCGTTCATAATTTCGTTGAGATGGGTGCGGCACCAATCATCTTCGAGGCCGGGTGGGCTCGTCCAGTAGTGTGCAAAGGCGGCTGCCGCGAAAACGCTGGGGTATTGGAGTCCCAAAACCGTGATGCCAGAGCAATCGCTATCATTTGGTAGCGTCGGCCTGCCACGCAGTCACCCGGTCGCCAGCATTGCGGCGCAGCGCGTCGTAGAAGATCCCATAGTCGTTGAGGTGATAGCTTCCGAATGCCAGGCTCAGCTTGTCAAAGAATCCGGACGGCGCGGACCATGGCACGTGCACGGCGAGTAGGCCGTCGCGACACACTGCGCCGGTGAGATGGGGTACGAGCGCAGATAACGGCTGGGCGACCCGCCCGAACGGCGCAACGGGAAAGGGGAGGCTGCCGGCGTTTGCGGTCGCCGGTGCCGCGCCCACGCGCCGCCAGGTCAGCGGATTGACGCAAAGCGCGTGCGACCGGCCGTCGGTAACATGGCGACCTCGCCACCAATAGGCGCGGTTGTCGGTGATCATCCGCGCGCCACTGCGGCCTGTCTCACTGGTGTTGTAGGACAACACGCACCCGGTCTGCCGCGCAGTGCTGCAGATCGGCAGGCCGAGTTCGCCGAACGTATCGGGCACATAGCCTCCGATGAGATACGCTGCGACGAGGCGCCGTTTGAGTGGCGTTCTGAGGATTTCTTCCTGAAGCAGCCGGATCGCGTGCGCTGTCCCCTGGCTATGCGACGCGATAATGAACGGGCGGCCGTGGTTCTGGTGCGCGATAAAATATTTGAACGCACGGGCTATATCGCCATAGGCGACGTCTATCGCCGCGTTCACCTTGAGGGCTGCCAGTGTGGCCTGGCGATACCGCGGTACATAGAGCCGACAACAGCCGTTGAAGACGCTGACTTGATCGAGGAGCACGGGCGCGTTGAGCGGGGCGGCGGTGTCTGAGGCGTCGAACGGCGCGATCCACACCGGGCTGCCCTTGAAGGTCGTAGGGTGAACGAAGAACACGTCTGCAGGCGCGGTGCTTTCGTCGACGGGCGTCACCCCCGGCGGAGTGGATCGTTCGAGCCCGTTGTGGCCGGGCAGGGCCAGCCAGGCGTTTGCTTTTGCGTAGTCGGGAGCGGGCGGCAGAGTTCGCGCGTCGTAGGGCTTGGCCGGGCCGCGCAGGCTGGCGAGCGTAGCCCACCCGCCGATTGCGGTGAACGCTCCCACCAAGACGACGACGATCAGGCCGAAGGAGCCCAGGCTTCGTCTTACCCACCGTCGCGGCGCGGTCACAGCCGGTTCGCCGTGGCATGCGCGGCCAGCATCCGCGCACTCGGCTTCACCGTCCGCTTGAACGTCTTGCGATCGACCGCGACCAGCCCGAACTTCTTGGCATAGCCCGAGGTCCATTCGAAATTGTCGAGCAGCGACCAGTAGAGATAACCCTTCACGTCGATCCCTTCGGCAATGCACTTGGCGACCTCGGCCACCGTGGCGTCGATGAACTGCGCGCGGAGGCGGTCGTCGGTGGCGGCGATGCCGGTCTCGGTCAGGTAGATTGGCTTGTCGATGTGCGCGTGCGCGTAGCGCAGCGTCGCGCCGATCGCGTGCGGGTAATTCTCATAGCCCATGTCGGTCAGTGGCACGCCGGGCTCTGACTTCATCAGGCCGTGCGCGTCGATGCGCAGCCGCGAATAGGTTTGCACGCCAACGAAGTCGGACGCCCGCGCGGCCTCGATCCAGCCGCCGTACATCGTCTGCTCGGCCTGGGCCGCGCGGTTGCCCGGGCCGACGCCCTGGATCTCCTGCATCGACAGCGTCACGCCGACGGAGAAATCACCCGGTCCCGCCTTGATCGCCTTATAGGCCTTGGCATGCGCGTCGAGCATGACGGCGCTGATCTTGTCCGGATCGCCGAACAGCATCGAAGAGAAGACGGGCGAGTCGGTGCGTCGTGCCGCCGCCGCGATCATCGCGCGCGCATTCGCCGCCGCCGCGTCGCTGGCGAAGCGCGGCAGGACTTTGCGCAACAGCACGATGTTCGCCTCGTTGAAGGTCGACGCCATGCCGATCAGCGGCCCGAGCTTCTGCGTCGCACGCGCGCAGAAGCGGGCAAACAGGTCGGCGCCGTCCGCCACCTCGAACCCGCCGCGCATCGCGAACCACAAGGGCACGGTGAAGTGGTTGTAGGTGACGATCGGCAGCAGCCCGCGCGCATGGCACGCCTGCAGCACGCGGAAATAATGGTCGAGAGCGGCTTCGGAGAACAGGCCTTCGGCAGGCTCGATCCGCGCCCATTCGATCCCGAACCGGTAGCAGTTGAGGCTGAGACTCATCGCGATGTCGAGATCCTCCTCGTAGCGCTCGTAACTGTCGCATGCGTCGCCCGATGGGTCCTTGAACGCGGTCGGCGTGATCGTCTCGAGCAGCCAGCTGTCCGACGCGGTGTTGTTGCCCTCGCTCTGGTGCGCGGAGATCGCGGTACCCCAGAGGAAACCGCGTGGGCGAGCGCGGGGTGCCGCGTTTGCGGTGCTGCCGACCGTCAGGAGCCCGGCCGCGCCGGCAACGAGGTCTCGTCTGCTGGGATTCATGGACGGCTGGCCTTTGCGGAGGGTTTCATCACCCCGGGGTCGAACCTGGGGTGGCCGGGAAATATATGGGCTCGTCGGCGTCAGGGCGTCGGCATCGCGGCCCATTTCCTTTGCGCGTCCGCCATCGCGGCAGCCTTCGCGCGTTCCTGGATCGGTTTGAGGCGGGCTGCCTGCGTCTTCGCACCGATCGCGAGATAGGCGGTCGGCGCGGCCGTGATCGCCGGCCAGCGCGGTGCGGCGCCGCCGTTCGGGTCGCCGGTCCTGGCGAAGCGGACCCAGTAATCGCCCATCATCCGGGACACGGCGGTGTCCCGCGCGTCCCAGCGATGCTCGGCGGGCTTTGTGCCGAAGACATATTCCAGTTCACCGCCATGATCGGTGCCGGCGGCCGTCGCACGCTGATCGACGGGAACCTGATCGAAATAATAGACGAACGCCTTGCCGCCGTTCGCCGCGTGCCGATCGGCGAGCGCGAAGGAGGGGAGGACGAAGCCGACGTCTTCGGCCAAGTCGGTCGTGGCGGCATCGGGAGCCTTGCCGGTCATCGTGGCATAGCCGTCGCGTAGCGCGGGGAATTCGTCGCCAAGCAAGGCCTTCGCGGCTGCCTCGGTCATGCCGCCCAAGCTGGACTCGTTCGAATTGCCCCCGATGATCATCGGAATGGCCATCTCTTCCTTGCGGTAAAAGGGGTCGCCGGGACTGCGCACCACCACCTTGCCGTCGATGAAGGGGAAGGCGCGGCCGTTCTTGACGACATCGGCAAGCGGGACCGCGCGAAGCTGCTCGGCCGTGGCGTTCTTGAGGCCGAGGTTGTCGGCCCACATTTCGCCGACCTTCTCCGCGTTCAGCACGCCGCCGCGGATCGGGAACAGCGCGCTGCCGCCTGCGCCCGATTCCGAGATCGCCTTGTCGAACAGACCCTTCGCGACAGGCGCGCCCATCAGGATTTGCACTGAGCCGGCGCCTGCCGACTCACCGAAAAGCGTGACGTTAGCGGGATCGCCACCGAAGCTGGCAATGTTCCGCCTGACCCATTGCAGCGCCGCGACCTGATCCATGATCGCGTAGTTGCCGAGCTGGCCGTTCGGATCCTCGCGAGTGAGCGCCGGGTGTGCGAAGAAACCAAGGCGCCCGAGGCGATAGTTGATCGTCACTACCATGACGCCGCGCTTCGCGAGTGCCGTGCCATCGTACAGCGGCACTCCTGCCGCGCCATAGGTGAAGCCGCCGCCATGCAGGAACACCATCACCGGATAACGGCCCGGCCGCGCCGGCCGCCAGACGTTGAGGAACAGGCAATCCTCGCTCATCGCGCCGACCTGCGCCCAGGGCTCCTTATGTTCGGGGCCCTGTGGGCAGGCGGCCCCGAAGCTGCGCGCGTCGCGTACGCCCGTCCACGACGCGGCAGGCTGCGGCGCTTTCCAGCGCAGAGGGCCGGTCGGGGGCGCGGCATAGGGGATGCCCTTGAAGACGAGGATGTCGGTAGCTCGTGCGCCCATCAAAGTACCAGTATCGATCGTCGCCTGTTGCGCGGCCGCGCCCGTTGCCAGCATCGCGGCGGCCATCGAGACGGCGCAGCGCGCCCATGAAGTCGTGCGGATCATACCCTTGTTACCTCTCCTGCGCGCCGAGTGGACCCGACTGTCACAACGCATGCTAACATCAAAATCAACATTCACCAGAGCGATAATGAAAGTTGACAGTTACGCCGAATCGATGCCACTCAAGTCCGACGCGCCGCAGAGCGCGACATTCAGAGAGGATGATTGATGCGCATGTTCCTGCTGTCGGCGTCTGTGATCGCCGTTGTGACTTCGAGCGCCGCCTATGCTCAGGTTGGCCCCGCCGATGCTCCCGCCACGTCCGCCCAGACGACGCCGCGGTCGTCGCAGAACCCGGTCGATGCGGCCGACCCGAATGCCGTTCCCGGCGACACCGGCGCCGCCGACATCGTCATCACCGCCGAGCGTCGCTCGACCAGCCTGCAACGCACCGGCGTCGCGGCATCCGTGCTGACCGGGGAGGACCTGATCCGCAAAAGCGTCAACACCGTCGAGCAGCTCCAGTTCTCTACGCCGTCGCTGACGGTCAACACCTCGGGCCAGGCGAACAGCTTCAACATCCGCGGCATCGGCAAGTCGGAGATCAGCAGTTCGGTCGGCGTCGGCGTCGTCACCTACCGCGACGGCGTGGCGACCTTCCCCGGCTATTTCCAGACCGAGCCCTATTACGACATTCAGTCGGTCGAGGTGCTGCGCGGACCACAGGGCACGTTCGCCGGCGGCAACGCGACGGGCGGCGCCGTGTTCATCACCGAGACCAACCCGACCTTCGATCGCGTCAAGGGTTTCGCGACCGTGCAATATGGCAATTACAACCAGCTGAAATCGCAGGGCGCGATCAACATTCCGTTGACCGATACGCTCGCGATCCGGCTCGCCACCAATCTCGAAAAGCGCGACAGCTTCTTCGACGTTACCGGGCCATGGTCCGGCAATCCGGGAAACCTCAATGCGATCAGCGGCCGTGCGAGCCTGTTGTGGCAGCCGGATACGCATCTACGCCTGTTGGTGAAGGGCGATTACAACAAGATCAATTATGGCGGCTTCCCGAACACGCCGGCTTATTTCGGCAGCGCGGCCGCGCCCACGCTGAACACCAGCGATCCGTTCGCCGTTACCAGCAACGCGCGGCTATCCGGCCAGGACGAGTTCGGCCGCATCTCGGCGAATCTGAGCTATACCTTCGACAGCGGGCTGATGCTACGGTCGATCAGCGGGTATCAGAAGGGCACGACGCAGGAGGAACTCGACGCCGACGGCACGAGCACCGCGAGCAACACCTTCCAGGATTTCGCCAACGAGAAGATCTTTTCGCAAGAACTCAACATCGTCTCGCCTGACACCGGCCGGTTCACTTGGCTGCTCGGCGGCTTTTATCAGCACGACAAATATGATTTTCCGGTGGGCAACGGGTATGTCTCGATCGCGGCGACCGGTGCGCTGCGTTCGCTCCGGATCGAGGGTACCAATCCTCACACCGCGCTCGCTGGGTTTGGGCAGGTGGGCTATAAGCTGACCGACGCGTTGCAGGTAACGCTCGGTGGTCGCTGGTCACGCACGACCTCGCGCAACGACGTCAATTATCCGATCCAGCTCAACTTTGGCGGGCCGACGAATGTGCCGGTGACACTGGTCCAGCACGATTTCAACGCCAACAAGAACGTAGATGGCAAGATCGCGCTGAACTGGACGGTGGATGCCAGTAATTTCGTCTATGCGTTCGTCGCCACCGGGACGAAGGCAGGCGGGCTGAACGGGGCCAATCTGTTCGGGGCAACTCCGCGCGGGTTCGATCCGGAGAAGGTGACCGATTACGAACTGGGCTGGAAGAGCACGTTGCTCGGCGGCCATCTGCGCACGCAGCTCGGCGGCTATTACAATACCTACAAGAACTTCCAGGTGACGATCGTCGACCCGGCGACGCCAAACTACACGTCAATCTTCAACGTGCCGAATACGACCAAGCTCTATGGGTTCGAAGCCTCGGCGCAGGGGTCGTTCGACCGCCTCCTGTTCGATTTCTCGACGTCGCTCTCGCATTCTTCGGTCGGCCAGTTCTTCGCGCGCGACCCGCGGCTCGCGACGACTGGGGTATGCAACGCCACGACGGGGCCGGCGACGGCGGGCTGCATCGATCTGGGCGGTCGCCGCCAGAGCTATTCGCCGAAGTTCACGGTCAGCGCCGGTGCGCAATATGCTATCCCCGTCGCGGCAGGCTTCACGCTGACCCCGCGGCTGGATTACGCGCACATCTCGTCTGTATGGGCGACGCTGTTCCAGAAGGAGGCGCTGGGCGACTATCTGGTCGATCGCAACATCTTCAACGCGCAGTTGACGCTCGACAACGGGACGTGGTCGATCGCGGGGTTCAGCACCAATTTGATCGACCAGCATTATATCGGGTCGCTCAACGGCATCCGGCGCCTGGCGGCGCCCCCTCGCCAATACGGCATCCGCGCCAGCACGAAGTTCTGATGGCGAGGGGCGTGGCCTCGGCTCGCGCCCCCATGGTCGTCAAACGACGTGCTGCGACAGGCTCCTCTTGAAAGACTCGCAATGACCCCTGGATCGATGCAGCCCTATAGCCTGACGCTCGACAAGTTCATCGATCACGCCGCCAAGTGGCACGGATCCACCGAAGTGGTGACGGGCGGAGAGGGGGGCGGCGCGCGCATAGGCTATGCCGCGCTCCGCGAGCGCGCCAATCGCCTGTCGGGGGCATTCGCCGCGCTTGGCCTCAGCGCGGGCGACAATCTGGCGACGCTGGCGTGGAACAGCCAAGCGCATATGGAATGCTGGTACGGCGCGATGGGGACAGGGATCGTCTGCCACACGCTCAATCCGCGGCTCGCGCCCGCGCATCTCGCCGCGATGATTCACCAGGCGCAGAACCGCATACTGGCGGTCAGTCCTGGCCTTGCACCGCTTGTCGAGGATCTGCTCGCGCGCTGTCCCGGGATCGAGCATGTCGTGCTGTTCGACGAGCCCGGTCCGGCGAGCCCTGCTCCGACATCGGATAGCGCGCGTATCTGGCGGCTGGAGGATCTGCTTGCCGAACACGGCGCCCCCGTGCCCTGGGGCGGCTTCGACGAAAACGCGCCCGCCGGGCTGTGCTTTACCTCGGGCACGACCGGCATGCCGAAGGGCGTCACGTATACTCATCGGTCGAACTACCTCCACACCACGCACCTGATGGCCGCCGACGTGATCGGCATCACCGCGCGCGACTCGGTGCTGGTCGGCGTGCCGATGTTCCACGCCAACGGCTGGGGCTTCGCGTTTGCAGGGCCGGCGGCGGGCGCGAAGCTGGTGCTGCCCGGCCGCAACCAGGACGGTGCGAGCCTGGCGAAGCTGATCAACGACGAGGGCGTGACGGTGGCGGCAGGCGTCGCGACGGTGTGGCTGGGGTTGGTCGATCACCTCGAACAGACCGGCGGGACGGTGCCGTCGTTGCAGCGCATCCTGCTCGGCGGATCGTCGGTGCCGCAGGCGCTGATGGACCGGTTCGAGGCGCGGCTGGGCGTCACCGTCCAGACGAGCTGGGGCATGACCGAATTGTCGCCGGTCGGCACCGTGACGCCGGCGAACGCGCCGGTGCGCGTCTCGAGCAAATCGGGCAAGCCGCCGCTGGGCGTCGATCTGCGGCTGACCGACGAGGCGGGGGTCCCGCTGCCCGACCAGCGAGACGGCGAGGGCCGGTTGTGGGTGAAGGCGGCAAGCGCGGTCGAGCGCTATTTTGGGCAGCACGACGCCGCGACCGATGCGGAGGGCTGGTTCGATACCGGCGATCTCGCGCGGATCGATGGCGACGGGAACCTGAGCATCACCGGCCGCGCCAAGGACCTGATCAAGTCGGGCGGCGAATGGATCAATCCCGGCGAGATCGAGGCGATCGTCGGCGCCTTGCCCGACGTGGCGCTGGTCGCGGTCGTCGGCCGTGCGCATCCGCGCTGGGGCGAGCGACCGGTGCTCGTCATCGAAGAGCGGCAGGGCGCAGATCTGTCCGACGAGACGCTGCTCGATGCGTTGCGTGGCCGGATCGCGAGCTGGTGGATTCCCGATGCGATCGTGCGCGTTCCGGCCATGCCGCTGGCGCTGACCGGCAAGATCGACAAGATGCGCTTGCGGGCCGAGCATGGCTGAGGCCATGACGGCGGCATGACCGACGCGCCGCCCCGACCCCGACGTTCCCCGACCAAAAAGGCCGAACAGCGCGCCGCGACGCTGGAGCAGATATTCGACGCCGCCGAGGCGCTGTTCGCCAAGCACGGCCTGTACGGCGTCACGCTGAAGGAGGTCGCGCAGCAGGTCGGCGTCCACCAGTCGCTGCTGCATTATTATTTCAAGGACAAGAAGGAACTGTTCGACGCGGTGATCGCCCGGCGTGCGCCGGTGACGATCGAGCGCCGGCTTGCAACCCTCGATGCCTATGAGCGGAGCGCGGCGGGCAGCCCGACCGTGGAGGGAGCGCTGCACGCCTATCTCGACGCGGATCTCGATCTCTACGGCAACGGCGACATCGGCTGGCGCAACTTCGGCATGCTCGGCGCGCAGATGAGCAACACAGCCGAATGGGGTGCCGACCTGATGGACACGCATTTCGACGTGGTGGTGCTGCGGCTGATAAGCATCCTCAAACAGGCGCTACCGGAATGTCCCGAGGCAGATCTGTTCTGGGGATATCATTTCGTGACGGGCGGGTTGATGCTGTCGCTTGGGCGGACGGGGCGGATCGACAAGCTGTCGGGCGGTCTGTGCCGCTCGGAGGATTTCGAGGCGATCAAGGAACGGATGGCGCGCTTCATGGCGGCGGGCTTCATCGCGACGTGCGAGGCGCGCACGGCTGAGGCCTGATGCCGTCGATTGGACTGTGTGCCATGCCGTGCTTCGCCGGGTTGGTTATCTCCGCCTAATCGCACCCCGCCACGGTCGGTGGCATCGCCGGCGCGGCTAGGCCGACGTTCCAGTTCCAGCCGATCGTCCCCGTCGCCCGGCGGCGACACATCACGCGTTCGTTGAGCGCGAACATGCCGGGTAACAGGTCGCGCCGTGCCTCCGGCGTAGCGCCGAAATGCATGTACGCGCGCGTCGCGGTATAGGCGGGCCAGGGCGCGGCGTGCCGGGCGACGGGCTTGCCGTCGCGGACGAAGCTTGCCCAATAATCGAGCATGGCGTCCGACAGCGCCCGCTCGCCGGGGGTGTCGGGAATTTTCGGCCATTGCGGCGGCGTGCTGGCGGATGTGCCGAACACGAACGGCAGTTCGCTGGCGTGGAAGGCGTGGAGGTCCGCCTGGTCCATCGCCGCATAGCCATGATCGAACAGATAGAAATAGGCGGGCTTGCCGAGTGCGGCCTGCTTGCGGACGAGGCGCTCCGCGGTCCAGCCGTACAGCGCATCGCGCGTCGCCGCGAGGATGCTCTCCTTGTACGCGGCCGCCGGATAGAGCCGCAGGAACGGATCGGCGAGGTCGGCATAGCGCGCGCGGATCGTATTTTCATACGCTGCCGCATCCGCCGGTGCCGGTGGTGCGAGCATCCGTAGCGAGCGGATCTCCCCCTGGTTGAACCCGGCAAGTACCGGCACCGCGGCCTGCTTCCCCTGATCGAACGCGTCGACCATCTGCTGCGGCAGCACCGCGCCGTCGACCACGCCGAACGGCGCGAACCCGAGCTTCGACGCGGTGTCGGTCAGCATCTGCGGGTCCATGGTCCGCAGGGCGGCGATATCGGGTGCCTTCAACGCAGTCCCTAGCGCCTGGCCGCCGGCTTCCCAGGACGGCATGCCGAACGCCGGTTTGCGCAGATCGGGCATGGAAATCATGTACGAGCTTTCCGCGATGACCCTCGCGAACAGGCCGTGCGCGGCGGGCGACGCCATCAGGTACAGCGCGCTGAGCCCGCCTGCAGATTCCCCAGCGACGGTAACGTTGCGGGGCGATCCGCCGAACGCGGCGATGTTGTCGCGGACCCATGTCAGTGCGGCGATCTGGTCGAGCAGGCCGTAATTGCCCGAGACGTGCCGTGCGGATTCGGCGCTGAGCCCGGGATGCGCCAGCCAGCCTAGCACGCCGAGCCGGTAGTTGATCGACACGACGATGATCCCGCGCTCGGCGAGCTTGCGGCCATCGTACATCGGTTCGCGGCTCGATCCGGTGCGCAGCGCGCCGCCGTGGATCCAGACCATGACGGACGCATTCTTCGCGTTGGCGGGGGCCCAGACGTTGAGCGTCAGGCAATCCTCGCTGACCGGCATTGGCGGTCCGGAATAGACCGTGGCATTGGGCGCCTGAGGCTGGATGCAGGCCGGGCCGAATGCGGTGGCGGGGCGCTCTCCCTTCCAGCGCGGCAACGATGCGGGCGGGCGCCAGCGCAGGTCGCGCACCGGCGGCGCGGCGTAGGGAATGCCCTTGAACACGCGGAGCTCGCCCTCGGTCGTGCCGCGCATCTTGCCCGCTGGCGTGTCCACCACCGGCATCGGCGCGGCACCGGCCAGCGTCATGGCGATCAGAAATACCGTCATTTAATCGTCTCCTGGCGATGCAGCGTCCGCGCGAGCCAGAGGAACAGGCCGATCGCGATGACGTAGAAGGGGGCGAGCGTGTAGAGTGCGAGCTGCAGCGGATTGGTTGCCCCGCCGGCCGAGAAATGGTCACTCGCCGCACCGACCCAGGTTGGCCCGAGGCCAAGCCCGATGAAGTTCATCACCAGCAACAGCAACGCGCCTGCCAGCACGCGTTGATTGGGGGCTGCCTCTTCCTGAACCAGCGTGACCGAGCAGGAGAGGTAGAAATAGTTGAAGAACATCACGACCGTCAGCAGCGCGAGCGCCAGCGGCCAGGTCGGCGCCCAGACGAATGCGACGTAGAACGGCATCGAGATGGCCAGCGATACGGCTGGCGCGATCGCAAACACGCGGCGCGAGCGTCGCGCGAAACGGTCGATGATCCGCCCGGACGCGATCATGCCGCCGCCCATGCCGATGACGATCGCCAGCGCGTACCAGAAGGCGATCTCCGGCAGCGTCATGCCCTTTTCGCGGATGAGGAACAGCACCGCGAAATTGCCGAGGCCATAGGTGACGAACTGAGTCGCGCCGCTGCCGAACGCGGCAAGCGTCATCACCGGATTCACGAAGAATGCGCGCAATGTCGCCCAGAACGGGGCCTTGTCGGAGAGATTGCTTGCGCCGGGATCGGCTGCACCGCGCACCGGCTCGGGGATGACGAACGGCAGTGCGGCGGCAGCGAGGATTCCAACGATGCCGATCGCCACGAATGCGTCGCGCCAATCGAACATCGCCGCGATCGTAGCGCCCAGCGCGATGCCGAGCGCTGCGCCGATTGGTGGCCCCAGATTGTAGATGCCGAACGCGACGCCCCGGCGGCCTGGCGGGAAAATATCCGTGATGAGCGCATAGGATGGCGGCACGCCGCCCGCCTCGCCGAAGCCCACCGTCATCCGCGCAACCACCAGTTGCGGATAGGTGCGCACCATGCCGCAAGCGATCGTCGCGGCGCTCCAAATTGCACAGGCGAGGGTGAGCACCCCGACCCGGCTGGTACGGTCGGCAAGCCAACTTACCGGGATCGCGATGAAGCAATAAAACATCGCAAAATACAGTCCACCGATCAGCCCCAATTGGCCATCCGTGATGTGCAGCGAATCCTGGATCGGCTTGGCAAGTATGCCGAGCAGCTGTCGGTCGAGGAAGTTCAACACATAGACGAAAGTCAGCATCGCCAGCACGATGCCGGGATGACGTGATCGTCGGGGTGCCATGGTTTGCGCTCGCACCACGTGCGTCGCCTCGTCGCTCAGGACCGTCATCACCCTCTCCCACTTGGCGTGGATTATGCTCCGACGATGCGGCACGCAGGGGTAGGTGTCAATACACACTCTCTTATGGGTGAGCATGGGTCGCCGGACGCCGCGCCTTGACGCCTGCTCGCTAGCGCGGGAGTGAAGACGCGTGACCCAGCAAGCAAAATCCGCCCGTCCCTCTCGCAAGGCCGAACAGCGCGCCGAAACGATGGAACAGATTTTCGATGTGGCCGAGGAGTTGTTCTCGAAGCACGGCCTTCACGGCGTCACCTTGAAGGATGTCGCCAAGAAGGTCGGGGTCCATCACACGCTGCTCAACTATTATTTCACGGACAAGAAGGCATTGTTCGATGCAGTCTTCTCACGCCGGGCCGGGATCACCAGCGAACGGCGCATGAAGGCGCTGGCCGATTACGAAGCCGCCGCCGGCGACACGCCAACCATCGAAGGGGCGTTGCACGCCTTTCTCGACACCGACCTCGATACCTATATCGATGGCGGTGAGGGCTGGAAGAACTATGCCAAGCTCGGCGCACAGGTCGCGAACACGCCCGAGTGGGGGGCCGAGTTGATGGACCAGCATTTCGATCCGGTCGTGCTGCGATTGATTTCGCTGCTCAAGAAAGCGATGCCCGATTGCCCGGAAGAGCGTATCTTCTGGGGGTATCACTTCGTCACCGGCGCGCTGATGCTGACACTCGCGCGCACGGGGCGCATCGACAAATTATCCGGAGGTCTATGCCGTTCGGACGACTTTCCTGCCGTGAAAGAAATTATGGCGACCTTCATGGCTGCCGGCTTTCGCTCGCTCTGCGACTGATGGCGCGGTCGCGTCGGACCGATCAGGAAAACATTGCGCCTCAACTTTAGTTCGCTATCACGTTAGCGAATAAAACGTCTGGAGAGTGAATCCGATGCTTCATGGTAAGGTTGCGATCATCACCGGTGCGGGTGGCGGTCTGGGGCGGGCACACGCGCTCTATCTGGCCGGTAAGGGCGTCAGGGTCGTCGTGAACGACGTCTCCGCCGAGGCCGCGGGCCGCGTCGTAACTGAGATCGAGGCGCTGGGCGGCACGGCGATGGCCATCGCCGCGTCGGTGACCGACGAAACCGGGATCGGGGCGATGGTCGAGTCGGTGCTCGCGGCCTGGGGGCGGATCGATATCCTTGTAAACAATGCCGGCATCCTGCGCGACAAGAGCTTCGCCAAGATGACGATCGACGACTTCCGCGCGGTGGTCGACGTCCACCTGATCGGCGCGGCGATCTGCACCAAGGCGGTGTGGGATACGATGCGCAACCAGCGTTTCGGCCGGATCGTGATGACGACGTCGTCTTCCGGCCTGTACGGCAATTTTGGTCAGGCGAATTATGGTGCCGCCAAGATGGCACTCGTCGGCCTGATGCAGACGCTGGCGATCGAAGGTGAGAAATACGATATCCGCGTCAACTGCCTTGCGCCGACGGCCGCGACAGGGATGACCGAGGGCGTGCTCGACGCGGAAAGCCTCGAGAGGCTCGCGCCGGATCGCGTGTCGCCGGCATTGCTAACGTTGGTGAGCAACGACGCGCCTACGCGCGTGATCCTGTGCGCGGGGGCGGGCCATTTCGCTACCGCGAACGTCACGCTCACGCGCGGACGTTATGTCGGCCATGCCCACGACGCTGATGAACAAGCAATCTTGCACTGGGACGAAATACGGGACCGAACCGCCGACATCATTCCGGCTTATGGCTTCACTCAAGCCGAGCGTGAGGTTGAATCTGCGCGAGGCGCCGGATGAACGAACGTCCTTAATGCCGACCTCAGAAGAAGCCCGCGAACGTCCGAAACTGGGTTACGCATACGCTGCGAGGATCGCGACTCAGTGCGTCAATGAGAACGTACGGCGCGACATTTAACCCGCGCGCGCAGCGCGTTCCTTAGGGAATGACAGCCACTTAGGTACCGAAGAACGATATGCTCTGCCTGTTTCCGGGGCGCCCTGATCCCCGTCTGCTACGCGACCCGCTCCCGCGCGACCTTCTCCAGCACCGTCAACGGCATCGCTCCCATGGTCAGCACGCGGTGGAACTGCTTCGGGTCCCAATTGGCGCCGGCCTTCCGCTTGGCTTCGTCGCGCAGGCGGACCCACACGGTATGACCGATCTTGTAGCTGCAGGCCTGTCCGGGCCAGACGGTGTAGCGGTCGATCTCACCCTGGCTGCGCCCACGGGCGATACCGGTTGTGGCAATCAGGTAATCGGTCGCCTTCTCCCGGCTCCAGCGCCTGGCATGCATGCCTGAATCGACCACCAGACGGGTGGCGCGAAACAGCAACGACTGGAGGTAGCCAACCTGGCCCAGCGGGTTTCCATCGTAAACGCCCATCTCGTCTGCAAGCTGTTCGGCGTAGAGCGCCCAGCCCTCGGAATACCCCGAATAGAAGCCGCGGCGGCGGATCAGCGGGATGTCCTCGCTCTCCAGCGCCGACATGACCTGAAGATGGTGGCCCGGAATCGCCTCGTGATAGCTCAGCGTCGCCAAGCCGAATTTCGGGCGGTCGAACGTATCACGCAGATTGATGAAATAGATCGCCGATCGCGACCCATCGAGAGAGGCGGATTGATAATAGCCACCGGGCGCACCGGCCTGGATCGCCTCGGGAACGCGGCGCACCTCGACCGGCGCCCTGGGCAGAACCGTGAATTGCTCGGGCAGCCGCTTCGCCATCGCGGCGATTTGCGCACGGAGTTGCTCGAGCAGCGCCTCGCGACCGGTATCGGTGTTGGGGTAGAGCTGGTCGGGTCGCGTGTTGAGCGCGACCAGACGCTCGCCGACGCTACCCTGCGTCATGCCTTGCGTCTTCAGGATGCCATCGATGCGCGCGCTGATTTCGGCGACCTGCGCCAGACCCAGCTTGTGGATCTCGTCGCCTGTCAGTTCCACCGTGGTGGCGGCACTCGCTGCGGCGGCGTAATACGCGTCGCCGTCCGGCAAGCGCCAGACGCCCGCATCGTGCGTCGCCTTGCTGCGCAGTTCGGTCACCAGCGCACGTTGCCGATCGAGCGCAGGAAACACCCGTTCACGCATCAGCGCCGCGACCGCCAAGCCGCGCTCGGGCGGCAAGCCGGCCGCCTTGAGCTTGGCAGCCAGATCGGTTGCCGGGCCGGACAGTTCGGGCGCCTTGTCGCGCACCGACGCCAACTGTTTCAGCGTGGTGTCGAGGATATAGTCCGGCGCGAACACGCCCTTGGCTGCATCCTCGCGCTGCCGCTCGGTTTCGGCATCGATAACGCCTGCAAAGGCTTGCACGCGGGCGACATAGGCGTCCGCGTCGGCGGCGGTTTTCACCGCATGCTGGTTGGCCAGGAAGTCGGGGACGTCGCGATAGGCGCCGCTCAACTGGGTCAGCACATAGGGCGCGTACCGGCCCGCACTGGCGCCGTACGCGAAGCGCTGCCCCGCGATCATGCGGTCCAGGCTGTATTGGACGACGTCGTAATCGATCTTTGCCGCGTCGCCCAACGCGTCGCGCGACACCGTCTTCAGCGTAGCGAGTTCGGTCTTGGCCCGCGCGAACTGGCGTTGCTCGCCGGCACGCGAGGTATCGTCGAGCTTCGATCTAAGTCCGATCCGCGCGCCGACGTCGAGGCCGAGCGAGGTCGCTTGTTCGGGGCTGTCGTCCAGCCGGGCGTAGAAGAACCGGTCGAGCATGGCACGCAATTTCGCGTCGTCGCGACCAATCGCAGCACGCGCGAACGCTGGCAGCGCCAACAGAGCAGAGGCGAGCCCGGCGGACGTGATAAAGTGGCGACGATGCATGAACGCTCCAGACCGATCGGTTACGCGCACCTGCGCGGTACGGACACGGTCTGAAGGCTCCGACCGAATTTGTCGAGCATGCTCCGGGGGCACTCGGACCGAAGCATGCGGTCGTGCTCGGACGACATCCTCGCACCAGGAAGGAACCAGTAGTCAAACCCATTCGCTCCGAGCGCTACCACTGAGGAAACAGCGATGGATGAGTTTGCGCGCGTGATGAGTACGGAGGGTGTGCGTCCTCTCAACACCCTGAAAGAAAACCCCAGCCGTATTGTCAAACAGCCGTCGCTAGTCCCCAACCAACCCCAAGTAACGCCGCTGCAATTGAGTTCGGGCGGATATGCATGGGTCACAGGAAAACGTGCGCGCACTGCGCTCGAGACGGCCTTGGAGCGCCTTGCTAACGAGATCCGCAATGGCCGCCGTGGCTGGGCAACCGGTATTCTACAGGATGGCAGGACGGTCACATTGCCGGCTTCGTCAGGAGCGGCATCGCTGCTTGGCACCGCAGATCGTCAATCGCTGCGCCTTATGATCGTCGGCGGCGACGGCTGGACCTTCGTCATGCATCCGTTGATGGGGGTCGCTACGCTCGATGACGATCCTGCCGAGTCCGAATGAACGAGTGTCCAAAGTTGGGAGGCGGGTAGAGGCACGTGGATGACCGTTTATGGGTCAGGTGATCTGCGATTGTGAATGGTAGCGACCGACGTCTTGTCCGATGCTCGAGGGGGACAAAGCGCTGAACTACGCACCATTCGATACGGGCGTACGGGACACGAGCTAGCCGATCACATACCGGTAATTACTTGCAGGTCAGCCGCATCTGCCATGGCTTTGTAGCCAGCGTCGTTGGGGTGCAGCTTGTCACCGTCGTTGAACGCCGAGGCGATGGCTTGGGGATCAGTCTTGTCAGCGACCGACGACGCAAAATCGATTACGCCATCGAAGGCCCCTGAACTTCGGATCCAATTGTTAAGCGCCTGTCGCACCGCCTCGCCTTGT
>NZ_LMKH01000005.1 GCF_001421415.1 Sphingomonas sp. Leaf208 | reverse complement strand
AACGAGGTGCATCCGCACCGCGCTTTGCGCTATCGATCACCCCGCGAGTTCATCGCGCAAACCTGCGAGGCCCTGTCAGGCCTTTAGGGGGCAACAACAGCGCCGCCACCGCGATCGTGAGTTCGATCTCACGCGTCCAGCCATCGGGGCTGTCGCTCCGTGTTACAGCCTCGTCGGCCGCGACGACGGAGAGCGCTATGGATGTGAAGTCCCATGCGCGTTCTGTGGGAGCAAGGCGCAGCCGTTTCAGCAGCGGGGGGACCGGTCCTCCGACGCGGCCCAGACCGCTGATCGGGACGCGGCCATACAAGTCAAAGCGCAGCACGTTGCGTCCAGCGGGCGTGGGAAGCGATGCGGGAAGGCATGCGACTTGCGTCATAAATAGCTTTCAAAGACGTCGAAGGTGTCCTGGATCACGTCTCGGCCGAGCTGCGCGGCGGCTTGGCGGTCGAGCGTTCCGCTTAATGCGCGCCGTTCCGCATACCGCCTGGCCAGTTCCTCCCGAACGTACGACTGCATCTCCTCGAGCCGTTGCTGGCCGACCCTGGCGCTTGGTGCCTTGTCGATGACGGCCATGCCTACATCGAGCGCGATCCGGTGCGCCACCTCGTTCCCAAGGAACGTTTGGACTACCTGGTCGATCTGGTTCTGGTCTAAATCGGTGACGTCGCTGCCCTGCTCGACGATGTCGGTCAGCGCGCGCGCGGCGGAGTCCCTCGAAGCTTCTCCGTCCTGGGTGCCGTCCACCGGGCATAGCACGTCGACGAGTACGTCGATGATCTCGGCCTGGGTCAGACCGCCCAATCTGGCTTGGGAGACGCCGTATTGTGGCGGAAGCTGCTGGTCCGCTGCGAGGGCGGTGAGTGCCTCGTAGATCGCTCCGGCGCTCGAAGCGCTACCCGCCATCCTCGCCGTAGCGTTGGCAGCGCCGCCCATTCCACCAGAAGTGTAGTGTCCGAGGCCGCGTCGCAGATTGCCGTCACCGCCGTTCTTAGCCCATTTGCCGAGCGATGTACGAGCCGGGCCGAAGCGCCGCGGCGGTGCCATCGGCGGCGGGGTGTTCGGCGGCGGGGGCGGGGCGGGATCGTCGACCCATGGCGGGACGATCGGCACGTTGGGACCGGGTCCCTTGCTAGAAGCAGATGTGCCCATCAGGTGAGCTCCCTGTCCACGCGCTTGCGCATCGGCACGCTCAGGTCAGTCTTGTTCGACCACAGCCTGAGCAGGTCCTTCCCCCATGGCAACTGTATCACCCTCGGGACAATCCCGGCTTCGAGCTGCGGACCAGGCCGGCTGGCGAGGAACGAGGATAGTTCACGCGCGTGACGCTCGTCGACGGATGCGACCGCGAGGGCGCCGTTGAGGATCGCAGGGACGCCCCATCGCGTCTCCTCGCCGGCCTTGATTAGAATGCGGTCCATGATCGCGGCGGCGTCACGAAAGCTCAGCGCCTTCGTCTTCTCCGTGAGCGGCGGGCTCGGCTGGGTTGCCGCGAGCAGCGCGTCCAGTATCTCGAGTGCCTCGGGGGATAGCTCGTCCGGCCGTCCGATGATGGCGAAGTTGTCGCGGCTGACATACGCAGCGGCGCGCAGGTCCCTCTCGCCGAGCGGCGGGTCGAGGAGCAGCCAGTCCCGCACGAACGCATCGTCGAAGGGCTTGTCGAGGGGAGCGCTGGTCTCGCCGCGCACGGCGTCCTCCATTGCCTTCAGCTTGCTGGAATGCCCGTCCGTTGATTCGTTCACTGTCGATAGCAGCGCGCCGTAAGCCTCCGCGGTTCCGCAGCGCTCGAACAGAAGAAGCTTCATCAGCACCTCCTCATCCACCGAGACGCCCTGGCGGTCTGCGAGGGACGCGCGGAGTGCGAGCGAATTGAGGAAGCGCTTGATCAGGCGCGGGTTGCCCCGGATCTCGGGAGAGCTGGTCAGGATCGGCGCGATACGGTCGGCTATCGCGATTCTGCTGCGAAGATCCGGGGGACATGCGTCGCCGATCGTCTCCAGGACAAAAGCGCGGTCGAAGCGTGCGCCGTTCCATGTCTGTCCCAGCCGCATGCAGACGGCATCGCGGATCTCGTCCTTGCGATCGGATCTGAGATCGCTTGCGTCGATAAAGAGGAGCATCAGGTAGGCGCGGACATCCTGCGTTCCGAGTGGAGGGACGCGGAAGGGCAGTTGGATCAGCTTGTCGAAGTAGCTCCTGACCATCCCCTCGCTGAGCAGGGCGCCCTTAAAGTGGACGCGAACCGACTCACGGATCATGTCCTCGTCGGCAGCGATGACGAAAGCCGTCCGGTCGAGGAACAGGAAAAGTCGCATCGCTTCGAGCGTCGCGATCGCAGTCTCGGGTAGGCAGCGGTCGAGGTCGTCGATGAGGACCACCAATGTGATCTTCATCTCCTTCAATGTTGCCTGGAGGTCGGTCCTGAACGCGTCGATCGCCTTAGGTGGCGTAGTCGTCGCGATCTTCTCTTCTTCCTTCTTGGCGGTGAGAAGATCCTTGCCCTCCTTGCTGATCGATTCGTACGCCGTCTTCAGCTTTTCGACATCTCCGCTGGACAGGTCTCCGTCCAGCAGACCACTCCCCGCAGTCACCATCGAGCTATACATCAGCGGCAGCGGCGATCCCGTGTACATTGCAAGCCCCGCGCCTGCGGTCATGCTCGCGACCCTGAACCATTTGACCCTACTAAGCAGACCCTTCGCCTTCTTGACAACGGCGGCTCCGAACTGGTCCTCTTTCTTCTCGGCGTGATCGACGAGCGATTGGGCGATGGCCTCCATGAGTGCGGCCCGCGCATCGTCGTGCCCTTGGTATAACCAGGCATTGAAGTGGACGAAGCGGATCTCATCGGGCGGTTCACTGTCCAGTCCGGCCGCCTCGGCACTGGAATGCGCCATAACCTGCTCGGCAACGCGCTGCTGCAACGCTATGTGAAGCAATTCCATCATCGAGGACTTACCCATCCCCCAGCCACCAGAAATGCCGATCGATAGTGGCTGCCCCTTGGCGCCGAAAATTCGTTCAGCTGCGATGTCGGCGACGTGTTGAAAGTTCAACAGGTCCCGTGCTGTTTGATTGTCCGACCACATCAGTAATTTGCCCCCGAGCATGTTATGGTAGGTTAGGCCAAGGCTTGCGCAAGGACGAACTCGCAGACAACATCCAATGTGAACCGAAATTTTTACTGAAGCCCGAGGTTCTTTCGGTTCAGTAGATGGCGTGCATGCCGCATGTCTTGAACATTAATTCACCCATCAATGCTCCAAACGACAAGCCATCATTACCTCGACCATCAGGTGTAGCGTCTCGCAATGACGATCACCCGGGTTGGATACGACAAAGGCCAAGCCGCCGTCCTGGCGCGCGCGGCAAAACCTACTCTGATCGCGCTGTGCCTTCCAAACCGTGCAGACGCCGGCAGCGCCCACCCGCGCGCCTCCCGCGAACGGTAGGCTGTGCGGGCCTTTGCATGACGAAAGTCGGGCGCATCGCAACCGGGTCGATCGCGGCAATTCCGATCGGGATCGTGATCGAGCTAGGGTTAGGAATCTCCACCAACCTTGATCGCTACAACGCCACCCTCCGGCAAGCGATCGACGTCGCACTCCACTCCGTATTCATGCCCTACAGCATCAGGGACTGGATCATCTGGGCTGCGCTCGTGCTCATTGCATTTGACGTCCGGGAAACAGCCACGACCATAGCCCGCAAAGCATAGGTATTTAATTACAATAGCTTGCTAGCATAGTTTGACGACGCCCGCACGCCGGGTATGCAGTACTGATAGTAAGGCTAAAAATCATAATATTGCATAGCACGTAGCGGGGAAATCATGGACGAGTGGAATCGACTGTTACAGGACATCGCTACAATTATTGAAGACTATCAGTCGGAAGCCGTTCCAACCGCCGCACATGTCGAACGATGGATAAATCAGTTTATACCGGCTGTTCGACAGCCTATTTTAGCTGAGCTTGAGCATGTGCTAGCAAAAACATATTTTTCCAAATCCCGCGTTAAAAGGTTTATGAAAACTATAACCGGTTTTGCCGCATGGACGGGTGGCGATCCTGCGACATTCTGGCGTCAGATGCACTTCTTAGATATTCAGCCGCGGGGAAACAGCCAAACAGAGTTTCTTTCTTTATTTAATAGAAAGTTAGAAAAAGAAACCGGCCTATCCATCGACGATTGCGGTCGAGGAAACAAGTTTTTATACCTGGACGACGGTTTGTTCTCCGGGGGACGATTAGGTTTTGACCTTGAAAAATGGATCTTGGAGACCGCCCCAGAGAATGCCGAGCTATACATTGCTACTATCGCTTCACATACCCAGGGTAGATACTTCACTGGGAAGTTGCTGGACCAAGCGAATACTAAGTCTGAAAAGAATATCAGCATTAGGTGGGGCAGCTTAGTCTCTATCGAAGATGGATTGTTTAAAGTGGATGCATCAGATGTGTTGCGCCCAACCGGTCCAGGAACCAATCCCGCCGTAGCAGCTTACGTTGCCTCACTCGATAAGGAACAGAAATGGCGCAATGGAGCAGGTTTAGGCCCGCAGCGGTTCTTCTCCTCCTCCCAAGGACGTCATTTGCTGGAACAAGAATTTCTCAAAATGGGAGTCGCCGTGCGGGCAATGTGCCCATACCTCAATGACTACCAGCGCCCGCTAGGCAACACGAGGATGAAAACGATCGGGTTCGGCACCATGTTCGCGACCTACAGAAATTGTCCCAACAACGCTCCTTTGGTATTGTGGGCTGGCAATCCGTGGTATCCGCTTCTCCCGAGGGTAACGAACTGAAGGCTATGGCAAAGATCGATTCGAGGACCTACCGGCCCGAGGAAATCGTATCCTTCCGTAAAACGGCGGAGGCATTCGGGGGTCTATCAAATATGGCTCCTGGCTTTCCAATCAGGATCGCCGGGGTTCATTTAAGAACCTCCGAAGCGCTGTATCAGGCGTGTAGATTCCCCCATATGCCCGACGTTCAGCGCCTCATCGTAAACGAGGCGAGCCCGATGACAGCCAAGATGCGCTCAAAGCCTTATCGGAATGAGAGTCGAGAACGCTGGGATGATATCAGAATACCTATTATGAAATGGTGCATTCGCGTTAAATTGGCTCAAAATTGGCGCTCATTTGGAGACCTGCTCTTAGAAACCGGCAACATGCCGATTGTTGAGGACTCACGAAAAGACGACTTCTGGGGAGCCATTAAAGATAGTAACGGCGATTTTCACGGACAGAATGTATTGGGCAGGCTATTAATGGAACTGCGTGAAAAGCTAAGATTAGATCCAGATAGACTTAAACGGGTTGAACCAATTAAACTTAGCCATTTCACTTTGCTTGGAGCGGATATTCCCATAGTTACCGCAGAACCGGCAGATATCTATGACATACCAAAATCGACAAAGCACTCTGACACCTTACAACTTTGGGCTACGCCTTAAACTCCGCGCCGGTGACAAAGCATTTAGTCTTTTGAGTGGCGTTCGTAATACGCCTGGGTCTCCGACGGGGTGCCGCTGTGTCCGTTTGTGCACGAATATTTACAGGCTGTCCGGAACTTTCGCGGCTCTATACGCCCCCCCTCAAAGTACGTCGCTCTGGTTCCACGGCCGCCCGCTAGGACCGGATCGCCTAAAACACCGCCACGCGACGGAGTGCATATCTTGAAGTGTGTTCCAGCATCAAAAATCGCGAGCACTGGCTCAATTCCCAATTCGAAATAGTCCGGAAGCGGCTTCCCGACCTCGGCTTGCATGGAGCGAGCATTGTGTTGCCAAGACAACGAAAAGATACGCCTTTCGTGCTCATGCGGCGAGCTAGCACCAACGAAATTTGCGATACTGGAGTAGACAGATTCCGCTTCCTGCGGGCCATCGGCATGTGGAACAAAGAACTTCATTTTGCCGACTCTCACTACCTAAACACTGTAGATCGGAAACGAACCGACATGCTTCGATGTCAATTCGTAGGTATCATGGTTCAGTTCGCACAGGTTGAACGACATAGATATTCCGTTATAATTTAGTTCTCTGAACGGCTTTGGATTGCAGCGAACGCCGTAATACATTTCCTTTAACGACTTTATTGGCAAATTGTAGAGGTATCGCAATCCTTCTGCCGTTTCTACGACATCAAATATTCCACTTTCCGTTTCTGAATGGCCTACGGTCATTCCCAATACGCACTTAACAACGCGAACCTCCTCCTCGTAAGCCCAGTCTAGCGGTTTAGTTAGAAATAGTCTTTGGAGCTTTTCATAGTTACTTATATCGAACCTATACGTTCCACCTATTGTTAAGGGATTGGCCTCCTCTGTGGAATAGTCATCGAGCACGCGCCGTCGTGAGTAGATAACGCTGCCGAAGTGTGCGGGAATCAGGTTAGTTTGCCTTTCCAAAAATCCCGCCTCTTCTACATCGAAGCCAAGGACTACACCTTTGTGACTATCGGCGTAATGCGCCCACATCAACGAGTTAGTAGGTATTCGAGTTAGAGAAAGGACGCCGCTATTGGCCTCCCAAATCCGGCTTTTGATATCAGCGCGAAGTGGCCCCATAAGATCCCCCCATAAGTCCCGGGAGCGGGCAATAGGATTGAGCGGCCGGTCAAAAGGGTCGTTAAAGTATCTCGGCAACGAGAATTGAATTTGACGATCTTTTATTATTTGGATTGCCCGTAACGCCGACACATACTTGTAAAGGATCACAGGCCGTCCCTCGTCGCCTTCGCCTTGGCTGCCTGGTCTGCACTTTCTTTCAAATGCTCCGCCATGAACGCCCCCTGTGAAACGTATTCTAGCTGGAGCGTCGCCTTGCGCCCCTTATCTATGGGACACCCCTCAATATTAGAATTATAGGTGCTGTCGGCCATACTGTTTGCGACCTTGTTCAACGATGCCATAAATCCCGTACCGCCATAAATATGTTGTGGGTAAGGATTCTCGATCGGTGAGACAGATACCGTTACTCTAGTCTCTTGGTTGTTGAACGCCCGTTGCGTGTCGACGGAAACGCCATCCGTGTTGACGAATTTCACTCTCTGTTGCTGAGGATATTTTTCTCCCAATGCCGTAACTAGCTTTTCAAGCTTTGCTTCTACCGTAGAATAGCAGCCAGTTTCAGACAGGGTTACGGAGCCGAGGCGATCGTTGATGAATGATGGCGTTACAGTGACATTCAAATCTCCGATTTGCATCCCATTGCCGGCAGCATACGCGATTTTGATCTTTGCAGGCTTTTTGCCTTTGCGCGTCACCTCTACCGAACTGATACCCTCCTCTTTTCGTAGCCCTTCGGCGAATTGTTCCGGGGTTATGCCTACGCGGAATTCGCGCCAGATAACCGGCTGCGGTTCCTGCGAACTAGATGGCGCCGCGGCAATTTGTAGCGCCGCCAACAAATAAACGAGCATTCTTCCCCCTTATATACCGTATTATCAGTTAGGCCCTTGCCGCTCTCATCACTGTACTGTTGCACTGGCGAAACGATCACTTGCCCTTTCTTGAAACACTTTTGCATTTCAACCGTCCAATGGCTTGAGGCATCGGTTGCGACAACCCGCCAATGAGCTGCAACACATTGGCAAATGGGACATTGATCGTTCGACCGCACTGACATTCAACGCTTCCGGCCAATGTGTCCCTGATAATCCCATTGCATTCGATCCGTTTCGACTCACCTAACGGTCGGATGCACGAATGTTTGCCTGTAGGACATAGCAAGAACATCAAAGGACCAGAACGTCGCTAGACATACGGGTAGCGATGATGTTGGTGGACGGCACAGATGCCGATCCGCCCCGAACATGTCTTCCTGTACCCGATCGATTGGCCCCAGCTATCGCATCTGGTCCGCTTCGTGCGGGCAGGCGGACGCTGCGAACATTGCGGACGCCCGCACGGGCAACGGGTCTTCCACCTCGGCGACGGACGCTGGTGGGATAAAGGCCGGTCGTATTGGCGTAACGGCGACGGCCGACGTGTTCGCCGACCGACCGAGAACATCCTCCATATGGGCAAATGGACGCCGGTGGTGTTGGCCTGCGCGCATCTCAATCACGACCCCAGCGATAGCGCGCTGCACCAGTTGGCGGCGCTCTGCCAGCGCTGCCACATGATTTACGATGGTCCTGAGCATCGCCGTCGACGTTGGATGAACGCGCATTACCGGCGTGCGCTCGGCGATCTGTTCTACGGCCCATATCCGATGCGGGGGGCGGACTGGATCACCCCGACACCCATCAGCATGCTCGATGACAGCCGATCGCTATACGCGAACGTCCGGTAGCTCGGAGCACCGGAAACGCTGTGCCGGATGCGTCCAGGCAAAAAAAGGGGCCGCCAAAAGCGACCCGGGAAGTTTTAGGAGAGGATGCCTGAAAGGCGTCACCTTGGTATCCGCCAGGCAGGGCAATGGCGAATGCAAATCTGTCTAATCTGGATTGCATTTCATGCACTTGGCAGAAGGTTGTGGCCAAATTCATTCCCTGCCGAGCTCGACGACAGGGTTACTGACAAAGGTACGACTGCGCGGGAAACGGGCCGGATTCCGCACGCCGATCACCATGCCCAACGGCCGTCGTTTGCATATTCGCAAGGGCGTTAGCCCGGCTCCGCAGCCCATAGCAAAACGTGCTTCGCAGCGTCAGTAGCTGGAACCTTATCCACATGAGTCTCGAGTCTGACGCTTGACCAAACGGTTCTGGTAACGGAACATAAAGGGAACAGGTAGAGTCTAGACATCATGATCACCGCCCTCGAGTACCTGCCGACCACCATCGCCCACCTGCGGACAATCGCAACGCCAGTGGTGGATCACCGCATCATGCCGTTCGGTATCCCTGCGCTCGACGATCGCCTCGCAAGCAGGGGCCTTCGCGCTGGAGCACTGCACGAGGTCGCTGCACAAAGCTGTTCGATGGTCGACGATGCCGCAGCAACGCTGTTCCTGGCAGGTATCGCCGCGCGAGAAGCGGCGCATACAGGCGGACCGGTGCTGTGGGTGAGCTGTCGTAACGATCTCTATGCGCCGGGCTTGGAGCAGGCGGGGCTATCGCCTGCCGATTTGATCCACGCACAACCGCGTGACGATGCAGCCTTGCTGGCCGTCGTCGAAGACGCGGTGCGCGATGGAACGCCGTCGACGGTGATCGCCGAGGTAAGCCGGATGTCGATGGTCGCGACCCGGCGCCTGCAACTCGTGGCGGCTGATGCCGACATTCCCGTACTCATCCTGCGACGCCGACGTAATCGCGACCAGGATCCGCTCGCCGAGCCGTCCGCGGCCTGGACGCGCTGGCGGATCGCCAGTGCGTCGTCCGAGCGCCTCGGTGTTGCCGGTGTCGGCCGATCGCGGTGGCAGGTCGAGGTCGCAAGGCAGCGTGGCGGCGAAGCATTTTCGATGATTTTGGAGGGCTGCGATGAGACGGGTTGTCTCGCTGTTCCTGCCGCACTTGGCCATCGAGCGGCTGAGACGGCTGGACCGGCACGCTACGCGGCCGCCTGAGCGGCCAGCCCTTCAGCTTCCCGTCGACGACGATCCCGGTGCGTGTTCGGTACCGCGGGGCGGCGGGTGGCGGCCGGGTGCGCGGTGGGCGCGCGCTGACATGCCGACCAAGCAGGACGTGGAAGGTCAGATCGCAGCGCTGCCCGCGCATGCCAAACCACCCTTGCGTGAACTTGGCCGACGATCGGAAGCGGCGAACCATCCGTTTCATGGGTTTGCGCAAGCCGACAGTCACGACAGGGTCGCGGCGACCGTTGCCGCGTTTCACAGGGCGCCGCTCGCGCTGGTGGGCAAGGTCGGCCGGCGCGAAGAGGTGGTGGCCGCCTGCGATGGCGCTGCCGCGTTAGGGATCACGATCGGGATGGCCGCGACCCATGCGCGTGCGCTGGTGTCCGATCTCGACATCCGACCGTCCGAGACCGAGGCGGATGCCGCGATACTGGATCAGCTCGCGCTACGCGCGGTGCGCCGCTGGTCGCCGATCGCAGCAGCCACACCGCCCGACGGGCTGTGGCTCGACCTGACCGGCTGCGCGCATCTCCATGGCGGGGAAGAACGGTTCTGCCGGCGTCTGCGCGCGTTTTGCCAGCGTGCCGGGTTCACCGCGCGCGTGGCGGTTGCAGACACACCGGGCGCGGCACACGCTATTGCCCGGTTCGGGCCTGCCGACATCGCGATCGTGCCCACAGGGCGGACGGTCGATGCGCTCAGCGGCCTACCGGTCGCGGCCTTGCGTCTAGCAGGGACCGCGCTTATCGCCGCCCGCAAGTTCGGCTTCGAACGCGTGGCAGATCTCCTACCAGTTGCCCGCGGGCCCTTGGCACGCCGGCTGGGGCTGGCTGCGATCACACGGCTCGATCAGGCGCTCGGTGCGGTCGCCGAGCCCATCACGCCGCGTACCGACGAGGTCATGCCGATCGTCGAACGCCGGCTGCTCGAACCGATCGTCACCGCAGACGCGATCGCGCAGGTCATGGAAGATCTCCTCAGTGACATGGCCGAGCTGCTCCGCGCGAAGGGGCTCGGCGTACGATCGCTGCGGCTCGGTGGGTTGCGCGTCGATGGCACCGAGCAGGTCGTCGCGGTCGGCACCTCCCGCCCGACGCGCGAGGTCTCGCACCTGTTGCAGCTCATGAAGCTCAGGATCGAGCGGATCGATCCGGGCTTGGGGCTCGAGCAATTCTATCTGGCGGCACCGCACACAGAGCCGCTCGACGCGGTCGATCTTGGCGCGGTTCTCGCCGGTGAGGTGCTCGTGCGTGATCCAGCCCGTCTCGTCGATGTCGTTGCCGGCCGCATCGGCGCTGACGCCGTATTCCGGATTGCCCCTGTTGAAAGCCACGTACCCGAGCGCGCCGTCATGCGCGCCGACCCGGTGGTAGCGCCCGCGGGCTGGCCGAAATGGCGCCGACCGACGCGCCTGCTGGCGAGGCCCGAACCGCTATGGGGCGTCATAGCGCTGATGCCCGATCAGCCGCCCCGGCGGTTCGAGTGGCGCGGTCGGCCGCACAAGGTGGTTGCCGGCGACGGCCCCGAGCGGATCCACGGTGAGTGGTGGCGCCGCGACGCGGAAGTATGGGCGGTGCGCGACTATTACCGCGTCGAGGACGACGCGGGCGGCCGTTACTGGGTATTCCGGCGTGGTGACGGGTTCGTCGAGGACACCGGCGATCTCAGCTGGTGGATGCACGGCGTGTTCGCATGACCGACTATGTCGAGCTTCAGGTCCTCACGCATTTTTCGCTGCTTCGCGGTGCGTCGAGCCCCGAGGAGCTGTTCGCGGCTGCCGCGCTGCTCGGTTATCCGTCGATCGGGGTCAGCGACATCGGCACGGTCGCGGGTGTGGTGCGCGCATGGGAAGCGCAGAAGGCGACGGGCGTTCGCTCGATCGCCGGCACACGCGTCAATCTATCCTGTGGCCGGCAGTTGCTGCTCTACCCGACCAACCGCCCCGCCTGGTCGCGCCTGACGCGCCTGCTGACAGTGGGTAAGAAGCGGGCGGGGAAGGGGCGATGCCTCCTCCACTGGCATGACCTCGAACCCTGGTCGGAGGGCATGATCGCCATCCTGCTGCCGGTTGAGCCGGACAAGGATAATCTGGCAGCGCTCGCCGACCTGAAGACACTCTATGGTTGTCGCGGGTATATGGCGTTGTTCCAGCGGCGCCGGCCGGACGATGCCGTGCGGATCGACGCGCTGGCACGGCAGGCGGGTGGCGCTGGCGTTCGCGCGGTGGTGACGGGTGATGTCCTCTATCACGCGCCCGAAGCACGGTTGCTGCAGGACGTGGTGACGGCCGTTCGCGAGAAATGCACCGTCGACGAGCTCGGCTACCGGCGCGAGGTCAATGCCGATCGTGCGCTCAAATCCCCCGACGAAATGGTCCGGCGGTTCAAGGCGTATCCCGATGCGCTACGCGCGAGCGTCGACATCGCGCGTCTGTGCACCTTCGATCTGGGTGAACTGGCCTATCAGTACCCGCATGAGCGACTGATCGACGGGCTGACCGCGCAGGAGGCGCTGCAGAAGCTGGCGGAAGACGCCGTCGACGCGATGTTCAACGGTCGGGTGCCGGCTGCCTATACCGAGCAGATTGCCCACGAGATGCGGCTGATTGGTGAGCTCGGCTATGCGCCGTACTTCCTGACCGTCTACGCGATCGTCCGCGAAGCCCGTCGGCGCGGGATCCTGTGCCAGGGCCGCGGCTCGGCCGCCAATTCCTGCGTCTGCTTCGTGCTGGGCGTCACCTCGATCGATCCAATCAAGCATGAGCTGCTGTTCGAGCGGTTCGTCAGTGGCGAGCGCCGCGAGCCGCCCGATATCGACGTCGACTTCGAGCATGAGCGTCGCGAAGAGATCATCCAGTGGATCTACGAGACCTATGGCCGCAACCACGCGGCGTTGACCGCAGTGGTTACACGCTACCGCGCGCGCGGCGCCGTCCGCGATGTCGGCAAGGCGCTCGGGTTGCCCGAAGATCTGACCTCCTCGCTCGCTGGCCAGGTGTGGGGATGGTCAGCCGAAGGCGTTGGCGAAAAGCAGGTCAACGAATTGAACCTCGACATCGGCGATCGTCGCCTGCGCCTCACGCTCGAGCTTGCTCGCAAGCTGATCGGCGTGCCGCGCCATATGAGCCAGCATCCAGGTGGCTTCGTCCTCACCCATGACCGTCTCGACGATCTCGTCCCGATCGAACCTGCCGCGATGGAAGATCGCCAGATCATCGAATGGGACAAGGACGACATCGATGCGCTGAAGTTCATGAAGGTCGACGTGCTGGGTCTCGGCATGCTCGGCTGCATGAACCGCGCGTTCAACATGCTGGAGGCGGACAAGGGACTGAGCGTTGGCCTTGCTGACCTGCAGGACGACGATCCCGACGTCTACGCCATGATCTCGAAGGCCGACACGCTCGGCACCTTCCAGATCGAAAGCCGCGCGCAGATGTCGATGCTCCCGCGCATGAAGCCGCGGCGCTTCTATGATCTCGTCATTCAGGTCGCGATCGTGCGGCCGGGACCGATCCAGGGTGACATGGTCCACCCGTATTTGCGCCGGCGCGAGGGGCTGGAGAAACCGGAATACCCACGGCCCGAGCTGCGTGCCGTGCTCGAGAAGACGCTCGGCGTACCGCTGTTCCAGGAACAGGCGATGAAGGTCGCGATCGTCGGCGCGGGGTTCACGCCAGCCGAAGCCGACCAGCTGCGCCGCGCCATGGCGACGTTCAAGTTCACGGGCGGCGTGTCGCACTTCAGCGAAAAGCTCATCGGGGGCATGGTTGAGCGCGGCTATCCGCGTGAGTTTGCCGAACGCACCTTCCGCCAGCTCGAGGGGTTCGGCTCTTACGGCTTCCCCGAGAGTCACGCGGCCTCGTTCGCCAAGATCTCCTACGCATCCTCATGGGTGAAGCATCATCACCCGGACGTGTTCTGCGCAAGCCTCATGAACGCGCAGCCGATGGGGTTCTACGCGCCCGCACAGATCGTACGCGATGCGCGCGAGCACGGCGTCGTGGTCAGACCGCCGTGCGTCAACGCGAGCCGCTGGGACTGCACGTTGGAGCCGTATGGCGGGCGGTACCTCGCCGTACGACTGGGGCTCCGGCAAATCCGTGGGCTGTCCAACGCGGATGGCGCCAAGATCGTCGGCGCGCGCGAGCTGACCGCGTTCGAGAGCGTGGAGGACGTATGGCGGCGATCGGGCGTCCAGCGCGCCGCGATAGAGAAGCTCGCCGACGGCGATGCCTTTCATAGCTTCGGCGCCGATCGTCGGCAGGGCTTGTGGAAGGTGAGGGGGCTCGGCGAAGCGCCGCTGCCGCTGTTCGCCGCGGCCGACCGCGCCGACCAGGCGGTCAGCGTCGAAGGGATCGAGCCTGATGTCGAACTGCGGCCACTGACCGACGGTCGTGAGGTGATTGAGGACTACCGCGCGCTGCAACTCTCGCTGCGCGCGCATCCGCTGACCTTCGTCCGCGATGAGCTGGCCAGGCGTGGCGTAACCAAATGCGCGGACCTGGCCACCATCCGCGATGGACGCCATGTCGAGGTCGCCGGCATCATTCTCGTTCGCCAGAAGCCGGGGTCTGCCAAAGGCGTTCTGTTCATCACGATCGAAGACGAGACGGGAATCGCCAACGGCATCCTGTGGCCCGACCGGTTCGAGCGGCAGCGCCGCACTGTCATGTCCGCCTCGATGATCGGCATGAAGGGCAGGGTGCAGAAGGAGGGCGAGGTCATCCACGTCATCTGCGACCGGATCATCGACCATGGCGATCTGCTGCACCGGGTCGGCGAGATGTCCTTCCCACACCGGACCGGCCGTGGCGATGGCGCGAAACATGCCGGCTCCCCCGACCGCGGTGACAAGGGCTGGAGCCCTGCCCCTCGCAACTCCTACTGGCCGCCCCATGCGGACGGCATGGATCCGGAAGCCGTCGTGAACTTCAAATCTCACGACTTCCACTGATGGCCAACCTCGTCCGTCATCAACGCGTTGTCATCGCGCTATCGGTGCATATCTTGCGGGGCGGCGTTGCGCGTTGCTCGGACGCGCGCGTCGATGTCGTCGAGATCCGGTTGGCGCTGCGCTGCCTGCTGCCGCACTGCCCGGAACGCTGGCCACTTGCACTCTACTGGGATGCCGCAGCCCAAGAGAACGAGATCGGCAGGGCACAGGGCGTGACCGCGGCGTTCAACGGGATTGTCCGCCAGTTGCGGCGCGCCGGCTGTTATGAAGAGGTGTCTGAACCGTGAGTATGCGACTACCGCGAGCAGCCATTGCTCGCGTTCCCGACGGTACGCGGATCGTCAGCGTCGAGCGGATGTCGCGGGCGTTCACAAAATATCATCTGGATGACGGACGCGCGCTGCACCGGTTCAAGATGGAAGAGCCGCATGCGACCCCGCATGATCACCCCTGGAGTTTCGATACCGAGATCCTCGATGGCGGCTATGTCGAAGAGGTGTTCCACCTGGATCTAGGCGGTGGTTGGCACAGCGAACTGGTTCACCGGCTCCCTGGCGAAACCTACCATGTCGACGCTGCGCACATTCACCGTATCGTGGAGCTGCCGACGGGTGAGTGCTGGACGCTCGTCCGCGCAGGTCCGCACACACGCGAGACCCGGTTCTGGCGTTTCGGAGACGCGGTTCAGTCCCGGGCCTGGCATGAGCGCCGATGGATGCGCTTAGGATAAGGCATCACGGCAAGGGTCGATCCACCGCAATATTCATGACGGCGTTGGCCGGGGAAGGGCATCGAGCGCTGCCGATACCTGCAGGCGCAGATCGTCGTCCCGGGTAATTTCCAGCATAGCGCTGAGGCTGCTGCGGGCGCCGGCCACATCTCCTGCGACCAGGTGAAGTCTGGCACGCTCCCACCAACCATGGGCGTGCGTGGGTGCCACGATCGTCATGCGGTCATATAGGATCAGCGCGCGCGCGGGATCGCCAGTCTGCTCGGCACGGGTCGCCTGGTTGAGCAGCAGTCGAACGAGTGCCGATCGGTTCGACAGGGGAAGCATCCCGTCGGCAAACCGTGCCTGGCCCGTCATCTGCTCCAACAACGCTTCCACCTGTTCAGGTGCGACGATGCGCCCGTCATTGAAGGGATCGATGATCAACGCATCCGATGCGTCGCCGAGGCGGACCAGGACGTGGCCGGGGGTATTGAGCGGCATCGCCGACCAACCCAGGCGGCGAGCGATCGCCACATAAAGGATCGACAGGCTGATCGGCAGCCCGAGCCTGCGATCGACGACCGCGATCAGATCCGCATTCTGCGGATCGTCATAGTGTACGCGATCGCCAGAGAACCCGAATTCTTCCACCATCACGTTGCTCAGGGCCTGGGCCTGAGCGACGCTGCTTACCGCGTCGCCGTCAGCCGCGCGCAGGGCTATTTCCATGTCTGTGAGCTCATCGAGATATTCGTCGAGATCGACACCGGGGTGATCAAGCGCCGCGAGTTCCAGGGCGGCCAGATCAAGCTCGATTTCGCCGTCTTCCATCAGCCCGAGATGAAGAATGGTATTGATCATAAGGGACTAGATGGGGACTTTTCCGATCGTTCCTATGACACCGCAAGGCTAGCGGTTCCGGCGAACGTCGCGTCATTCATGAGCGCTGGCCAAAGACAGCTATCCGTTCGAAGCCATGTCCGCATGCCCCGGACAGCTAACCTGGCGCCGAAGGCCTCACCGCCGGAGTCTCGCTGGCGAACCGTGTCGCAGGACTATGGACCCATGTCATTGCCGAGTAACCCATGCTCGGGCATCGTGAAACGATGAGCCAGCAAAATAGCAATTTCGAACAGGCGGCACAGATCGTCGAGGCGTTCTCCGAAAGCGAGACCGACGAACGCATTCTCGAACTGCTGACGCGGATCGCAGCGGCGATCCGCGATCAAGCAATAGACAATTAAGGCAGCGACGATGTGCAATCGCGCCCGCATGCTCGGTGAACCCGAAACCCATTGGGAGTCTGCCGCAAAGATCTTCAGCGAGCGACCGCGCGACAACCGGTTCGACCCGCGCGAGCTTCGCCCCAAGAGCCGAAATTATGTGGTGCGGGAACAGGACGGCGAGCGTGCCTGGGATGTGATGTCGTGGGACGTGCTGGGCGGAAAGGCCCCTTGGCCAATGACCAACGTCCGTAACCTGGCCCTTCCACAGTGGCGCAAGCTTGCGGAGAAGCCGGAAAACCGGTGCCTTGTGCCGTTAACCGAATTCTGTGAATTTACGCCTGACAAGCATGACCTGGGTGACGGGAAACCGCCGCTCAAAGGTGAAATGTGGTTCAGCGTGGTCGATCAGCCCGTGTTCGCAGTTGCCGGATTCTGGCAGCACACTGCGGAAGGGAACGGGTTCACGATGGTGACGTGCGATCCCAACACGCTGGTGGCGCCGATCCACCCGAAGGCCATGATCACGATCCTCGACCCGGCTGACGTGGATACGTGGTTGCGCGGTTCCTATGATGACGTGGTGAAGCTGCAACGCCCATTCGATGCTGACCGCATGACGGTGCGCGGCCCGGTGTTCCCGACGCGACGCAAGGAACGCTAGACGCGGCTGTCTATCCTTCAGCCGGCGTCTAGCGCCATGGTTGGACGCCATATCGATACATGCCAGTCTTGGCGCGCTGGGCGGCTTGCTGTGATGGCCGGTAGCGGCCTCGTGAAAAGGTCGACCAATCGACCGCCCATCCGGTTCGCACCATGGCGGACGCGATCTCCACGCCCCGCCAGTTCCAGCATTGCGCCACGATCCGATTGTGATTGCGCTGGCCGGTGTCGCGACAAGTGACGCGCCGATCGGCGACAAGCTGCACGAGCTGGGCGCGCGCGGTGGGACCGAACCGGGTGTCCTTCTCCGGCGCATCGATCCCCCATATCCGCACGGGAATCTTGCCAAACCGGAACGTGTCCCCGTCATAGATCGACGTGGGGACGCCGGTTGTCTCTTCGGCCGGCAAAGGATGGCGAGGCGGCTTCCACCGTCGCGCGTCGGCCGGTGTGGCAATGCTGGTGATAGCGAGGGCAACGATCGCCGCCCTCGTTCCGCTGCGGGTCAAAGGCGCACGCTGCGCCGCTGGGCCGGCTGGTCGTTTCCGATCGCCGGCCCCGATCGCCGCTGCTGCTGGGTTTCCTCGTCCACCCGTAGCTTTGGCGTTGGTAATGCCTGCTGTGCCGTTTGCATGGCGGCGTTGACCTGGCGCTCGACGCCGGCACGTCCAAGGCTGCTATTTTGCTCAAGGTCGTTAAAGTCGGTGAACCGCTTAGGATCGGCCGCCTGCTCGCCGGGTGCGAAAATTGGATGGACCGCTTTACCGCCTACGGCTTCGGCAGCCTCGTTTGCCTTGTCCCGTCCCGGATTGTGTCCGTAGGTCTGCTGAACGCGTAGATCGTCGTCCGCCATGACGAATATGGGCTTGTCGGGAAACCGCTCGTGAAGCGCCTTCGCCACGGCGGGGAGATTGCCGGCATCGAACCCGGCAACGGTTGCATGGCCTACCACGTCGCCGATCGTCGTCATGGTCGCATAGCCTTCGCCGATCATCAGCCTCGGCGCTTGCTCAAGGTCTGCCAGCGTGCCGTTGACGACATGGAAACAGCCCTCCTTGTGGCTGTCCTTCGCGAACCGCTTGGTGCCGTCCTCCTGAATATACTGCGTCGTCCAGTGCTGTCCCTGCGCGTCGATCGCGGGGAGGTGGATCGTTCCGTCCTTGCTATCTGTCATCGCGCCGATCGTCGGGCCGATCCCTTTGGCTGCCATGTACGGCGTTGGCTCGGTGATCTGCCTATAGCCGGCCGCGCGCATCTGCACGCGCCGGGCGGACTCCGCATAGGTCGCGGTCTGCTCCCGCTCGCGAGCGTCGCGCTTGGTGGCCGCTTCGGCGCTGAGCCGGGCTTTCTCCTCCTCCGAAAGTGCCGCGCCGGTAAACTTCCATTTCATGTCCAAGTTCGTGCGGAAGTTTTCGATGTGGCCGGCCGGGTGGCCGTCGAGATAAGCGCGGTACGATCCGGTCGTCTCCTTGCCTTTGTCGCCCTCGGCCGGCACGCGATGGCGCTGGCCGTCCATGATCGGATGCCCGCTCGGCACGGTCAGACCCATGGATTTCATCGCGTCGGCAAACTCCTGTTGGGGAGTGATCGCCTTGTCCTGTCTGTTGGGTCGGTTCTCGGGGTTCCAGCGTGCGAGCTTCGTCGGATCGCTGCCCTCGGGTGCGTACCACGACTTAGCGGTGGCATCCCATTTCGCGCCGGCCGCCTTGGCGACGTTCCGCTCTCCATAGGGAACCGCCAGATATTTGCGTTCTGCCGGCGGCTTGGGGGTGTTGCTGCGATCGGTCATCTGCTGCCCTTCCTGTTCGGCGCTGGGGGACGCTGCGGATTGCGAGGCGCTATCGGCCTGCCCTGGTGCCTGCTGCTGGGGCTGGCCTTCTACGGCCGGCGCTTGGGCCTCCTTCGCCCACTTGGCGAACGGTGCTTGGCCTATCCCGGCGGGGACATACCAAGTCTTGCCGTCCTTATCCCATCGCGCGCCTAGCTGCTTGGCCTCGTTCTTCTCGCGGAAGGGGACGTTTAGCGGCGTCGGCGTGTCGGCAATCTGCGCCGGGGGAGCCGTTGCTACGAGCGCGGGTCCAGCGTCGTGCAATCGGGCGTCATTCTCGGCCAGATGCTGCCAGCGGTCGGCCCGGTCGTCTGATCCGTCCTCGATCTTCGCCAGCCTGACGATCTGCGTATCAGCCCAATCGATCGTCCCGGCCGGGATGGTCGGTTCACCCTGCCGGTGATCTACCGGATTGCTGGTTCCGGCGACAACATGCCCGAAATTGTCGCTGACGATCCGGCTCTCGCCGGTGAAGTCGAAGCCGGCAACCGCGTTGGGCTTCTCCTGCAGCGCGCGATATTCGCGGCTCAAGTCGGCGAACAGGTCCAGCGCCGCGTCGGCCCTCACGCCAGAACTGACGTTGATGAACTGCCGTTCCTCGTCGTCCCACGTCTGAACGGTAAAGGTCGGCTCGCGAGTCAGCTTTTCGCCCGTCTCGGCGAACGCCTGCGCCAGCCCTTTTCGTTCGTAATAGGCGTTGCTGAACACCTCGTCGTCGGCGGCGATTCCAAACACGGGGGACAATCGCTCAATCGCGGTCTGGAACATCGCCGGGTAATCGGTGGTGTCCCGTCCAACCACGTCGCCGATCTGCACCATGCCAGCTGCGGCAAGGGCGCGCTCAAGGTTCGCGTGCGGAGCGCCCATCGTCGGGTCGTAGCTATGGTTGAAGCCGTGATAGTGGCTGAACTCGCGGTCGGCATCGTCCAGCACGATTGCAACCGGCTGCGCCAGCAACGCCAGCCTGCCGGCCTCGCTCGCGCTCTCGGGGGTGAGGATCGCTGTCGGCTGCGGCTCGCCTATCTCGGCGGTCTGGCCCTGCTCCTGAACCTGCTTCTGCTCGAACGCGAGCATGTAGGTGTTGATCTTCTCGGCGTCGGAACAGGCGCGGACGATCTCCATGGGATCGTCTTCGAGAGCTTTGATCCATGACGCGACATAAGCGACATGCTGTTCGGGATCGTGGCCGATCTGTAGCTCGTCGCCTACAATCATGCTCGCGATCTCGGCGCGAAGCTCCTCCTTCGCATAGCCTTCCGATCCGAACGGGTGTGCGAGGTCGCGATCAAGCCGGTTCGGATAGCCCGTCCAGTGGCCGGCCTCATGTAGCGCCGTCCCGTAGAATTGCGCCGCGCTCGGAAACTGCGACCGCTCGGGGAGGGTGATGCTGTCGGTCGCCGGGCTATAGAAAGCCCTGTTGCCCGGTATCTCGGTGATCTTCGCTCCGGTGGCCTTTAGCAGCGCGTCGGCGCGCTCGATCGGGTTCCATTCGGGAGGCTGGGGCGGTGTGCGAGGGGGCAGGCCGTCGATCTGCTCGGCGTTGAAAACCACGGCATAGAAGGGGCGGGGGCGCTCAAGCTCCACGCGGACCTTCATGGTGTTGCCTTCGGCATCCTTGACGGGCTTGCCCTGATCGTCCTTTAGCGTCTGTTCGTCATCGAATTTCCAGTATTGGACAAGCGAGCCTTTCTCGCCTTTGCGGACCTGTGCGCCGGCTGCGCTTGCCTGCTTATAGGTCATCCAACGATTGTCTTCGTGGCCCTCGGACATGAGGTTCACGACATTGACGCCACGATACCGCTTTCCGGTCGTCGGGTTCATGGGGATGATCGAACCGCTGCCCTCGTCACCGAAGGCGGCCGGGTTCCATGGCCGTTGCCATGGCGCTGTCCCGGCCTTTAGCTGGTCAATGATCTTCTCGGCTACGCGCTCATGAAACGGCTTTTTGTCCTCGGCCATGATAGCCTCCGCTGATTAGTTTTTGACGCGGGCAAGGGTGAGAAGCGACCGGGTTGCGGCCGGTGCCGGCGCGGCCGGCTCAAGTCCGTCTTCGGCCGCTCGGGCGTCTTCCTCGCTCAAGGCATCCTCCACGAACGCCCCGGCGCGATCGGCCTCCTCCGGGTCAAACTCGATCACGGCTCCGGGGATTTCAGCGTCCATCAGCTTTTGACGGATAATCGCATCCGCGTTCACGTCCTCGATCGGCCGGGCATCGTCGGTCATGCTGCTTTTCCTTTGCTGTAATCGGGCTTTCCGTTGGCGTCGAAATAGGTCTGCTTGCACTCGGGGTATCCGCTGCAACTCCACCAATAGGCGTTCTTCTTCTTGGCGGCTGGTCGGCGGATAAGGCCCGATCCACACGCCATACACTTGTGCATCGCCGATACCGTTGCCGGCTCTTTCTTAGTCAGCACGGGCTTGCCGGCTTTGTCTTCGCCCGTAAATTTACAGCCCTCGGAATAGCCGGTGCAGGACCAAAAATGGCCGCTCTTTCCCTTCACGCGGCGAAGGGGTTTCGAGCACAGTGGGCAGGGCGGCGCGTCGGTTTTGATCGACAGCCCGTATTCCTTCACGTTCGCGACCTCGCGCGCGACGTAATTGGCAAGCGTCTGCACGAACGATTGTGCATCCTTCGATCCATCGGCAATCGCGCGCTGCTGCTCGTGCCAAATCGCCGTCATGTCGGGATATTTGGCTTGGTCGGGGAGGGCGTCGTAGAAGTCGCGAGCCTGCGGCGTGCTGACGATGTTCTTGCCCTTCTCGATCAGGAACCCGCGATCGAACAAGGTGGCAATGATGCCGTCCCGCGTGGCCGGCGTACCGATCCCGCCATGTTCGCCCGCCTTGTCCTTGTCCTTCTCGATCAGGAGCTTTCGCAACCGATCGTCACGGACGTATTTCGCAACGCGGGTAAGGTCCGTCAGTAGAGTCGCCATGGTGTAGAGCGGCCTCGGCTTGGTTTCCTGCTGGTCGGCGCTGGCGCTGGTGCATGTGCCGATCTGCCCGGCGACTATCGCGCGAAGGTCGAGTGCAACGGCTTCCTCGTCACCGGCAAGGTCTTCGTTGCCGGCGTCATTCTTATAGAGGATCGTCCAGCCCGGCCGGGTGGTGATGTTGCTCCGGGTCGTGAACCGCCGGCCTTCTACCTCCATCACAATATCGGTCTGGTCATACTGATGCGTCGGCCAGAACTGAGCGACATAGGCGCGGGCGATCAACAGATAGATTTTCTGCTCGACGTCGGTCAGCTTTGATAGGTCGGCCGTGGCCTCGGTGGGAATGATCGCGTGGTGCGCGGACACCTTTGCGGTGTTGAACGCCCGGCTTTTGATTGCCGGATCGGCACGTTTGACCGGGGCCGCCAACATGGGAGCCGTCTCGCCGATCGCCGCCAGTACGCCGGCCGCGTCCGCGTGCTGCTCGTCGCTGAGATATTCGCTGTCGCTGCGGTTGTAGGTAATCAGCCGGTATTTCTCGCGAAGCGCCTGGGTCACCTCTTTGACCTGATCCGGCTTCATGTCGAACTTGCGAGACGCATCGGTTTGGAGCTTCAACAGATTGTAGGGGAGCGGAGGCGATGCCTCCTTGGCGTTCGTCGCTATGCTGATGACCTTGGCGGCCTTGCCATGGACGGCTGCGGCAATCGCGCGGGCGTGCGCCTGATCGGACAGGCGGCCTTTGTCATCGACGGGATCGTCATCGACAATCTGATAGCGCCCCGGAAAGACCGTCTCTCCGACCTGAAATTGGGCAGTGACGGTGTAGTAATAGCCTTTGGTGTGCGCCTCGAACTCGCGGTCGCGACGCACCACAAGGCCAAGGATCGGGGTTTGGACGCGCCCCACGCTGAGCACGCCCTGATAGCCCTTGGCCTGCGCTGCCAGCGTGTACGCACGGGTCATGTTGACGCCATAGAGAAGATCGCCAACGCCGCGCGCCTCGGCCGCTGTGGACATGCCGGCAAACTCGCGATTGTCCCGCATGGTCGATAGCGCGCGCTGCACCAATTTCAGATTGTAGTCGTTTATTAGGACGCGCTGCACGGGGAGCCGGGAACCGGCCCATTCTATCACCTCGTCAACGAGTAGCTGGCCTTCGTCATCGGGATCGCCGGCATGGATGATACCCTTGGCGGGCTTCAACAGGTCGCGGATGATGCGAAGCTGCTTCATCTTGTCGGGTGACGGCTTCTTGCTCCACGGGATGAAGCTGATCGGTAGCTCGGCCATGCTCCACGGTGTTTCCGGGGCCTCAAGCTCAAGCATGTGACCGAATACCCATGTCACGTAATGCTTGCCGCAATCGATGTAGCCGTCTTGCCGGCTTCCGCCTCCAAGCCCCTCGGCGATGGCTTTCGCGAGGTCGGGCTTTTCCGCGATGACGACGATTTCTCCGGCCATCGGGCGCTCCTACCAAATCACGATTGGTTGAATGACGGTGCTGATTTGCTGGCGCGAGATCGGGCCGAAATACCGGCTGTCGAACGATACCTTGTTCTCGCCCATCACAATCACGTCACCAGCCTTCACGGTGCCTGCGCCCGCAAATACCGGAAGCGGGCGGCCTGCACCGTCCAGCGGGCGCGGCTTGCTGTTCGGGATGGGGACGCCGTTGATGACGACGCCCTGCGGGCCGATCTGCACTCGATCATTTTTAGCCGCTAAAATTCGCTTCATCATCGGGTAGCTCCCGCCGGGGCAAGAGCCGGGATCGATGTAGTGCCGCTTCAACGCGAGCCGGAAAACCTCTCGCTGGGGCGGGCAAAACATCACGTAAGCGCCTTTGTGAATCGGCTCGGCGCTGGTCCTGTAGAAGCCTAGCGGGATGCTGCGGGTCACGTTGACGCGCACGCCGGCTGCGGCTGCGGCGACGGTCGCGATGGACAGTCCGAACACGGCAAAGGCTGTGTACCGTCCAACCGTCTTGAAGCTCGGCCGCTTCACAACTTCACGCGAACAGGGGGAAGTCCCTCGTCTCCGTCATCGTTGCCGGGGCGTGGATCGCTCGCCGCTCTGGCGACACGGATTTTGTCGCTCTTATCGGGGGCCGGCACCTGAGCGCGGGCTTGGAACGTAGGGTCTTTGAAATACAGCGGTTGCTTGCCGTAGATCATCGGATAACCCGCCATATAAAGAAGCATGTCGCCGGCCTCCTCGATATCGCCGTTGGCGTTCTTCTTCGGTCCCGGCATCCGTAGGCACTCGTCGGGGGTGAGTAGCGGACGCTGGGTTTCCTGAACCGTTCGCGATTCCGATCCTGAAAGCCAACCGCCGCCCTTGTTCTTGCTGGTGGTGATCTGCTCTTTCAGGATGGTCGTTTGCCCCGTCATCTTCGATAGATGCTCGGCCGTCTCAAGCCGGTTGGGCGGATAGGCGTTCTGCACATGGCAGTTGGACGTAACTAGCTCGTCGTGACCATAGCCGGTTTCCCGGCTGCGTAGCTGGTTGATGTCCTGACAAATCAGATAGAATTTCAGGCCGTAGCCGGCGGCGAAAGCCAAGCTCTCCTGAATGATCTCCAATTTCCCTAAGCTGGGAAACTCGTCGATCATGAATAGCATCCGGTGCTTGTAATTGGCCTTAACGCGTCCGCCCTCGAACTCCTGCTTGGGTGCAAGGATGCGAACCATCATGTTCAACATGATGCGGACTAGCGGCCGGAGCCGGTTCTTATCGGTAGGCTGAGTGATGATGTAGAGGCTTACCGGAGTGTCATGGTTCATCAGGTCGCGGATTGAAAAATCGGACGTGGACGTATTCGCCGCCACGACGGGATCGCGGTAAAGCTCGATGTAGCTCTTGGCGGTAGACAGGACGGACCCGGCCTCCTCGTCGGGGCGGTCCATCATGTCGCGCGCGGCGCGGCCGATAACGGTGTGGTTCTTCCCGCCCGGCAAATGGCCGAACGCCATCATTTCTTCCCATAGACCTTTGATCGGCCGCGCCGGATCGGTCAGCAGCCCGTCAACCTCGCTCATGGTGGCGGGTGGGCCGCCATTCTTGGCGCGGTAAATCGCGTGCAGGATGACGCCGACGAACAACGCCTGCGAAGTCTTCTGCCAATGGCTTTCCAGCCCTTTGCCATCGGGATCGACTATCAGCGTCGCGAGATTCTGAACGTCGGCAACCTCGTTGTCTGTCCCGACGCGAATTTCGTCCAGCGGGTTCCAACGCACGCTTCCGCGCGACGATGCCGGCTCGAACCGCATGACGACTTGGCCGGCGTGCTTCTTCCGCCAGCCTGCGGTCAGCGCCCAAAGCTCGCCCTTCAAGTCCGCAACAACGGTGCTGTACTTCCACGATAGCAACGTGGGGATGACCAGTCCGACGCCCTTACCCGAACGGGTTGGGGCGTAGGTTAGAACGTGCTCGGGGCCAGCATGACGGAGATAGGAAACCTTCCCGTTCTTCTCCTCATAGGCTCCGACATAAACGCCATCGTTGTCGATCAGGCTGGCGGCTTCAATGTCCTTCTTATCGGCCCATCGTGCGGAGCCGTGTAGGAACTCGTTGCCTTTGCCACGCTTAGAGAAGGTGGCCTTGGCAATCACTCCAAACACGAGGCCGGCGACTCCCATCCCCATGCCAATCCCCATCGACTTGCCGAACGCCTGCTTGAGCGCCGGGACGTTCTGCCAATCCATCAACCACGACACGATCCGCCACGGCGCATAGAAATGACCGAAGATCGGCGAACCCAACTGCGCGGAATACGCCAGCGTATGCGCGAAAATCTGCGTGGCGGCGGATAGGCCCCCAATCAGGAACGCCAGAACGATAAAGGCGATAAGCCCCCTTCCCTGCGAACCACCTGTCTTGCGCCCGCGCGAGCGGACCTGTGGACCGACTGCGTTGTTCCGTGTGGTCTTCGTCATCGGCTGCGTCCTCTGCCCTTCACGGTTCCATTGGCTGCGATCTCGATCTTGTCGCCGATCGCCAATCTGGCGGCACGGGCCGCGCTGGTGGCATCGATCGGCAGCACCATGATTTCGTCGCCACGTTTGAGAAGCGCCATTTTCTGGCCCTCCACCTCTCGCGTTCCCGCGTAAGATAGCGGAACGTCGCCTGCCTCGAAAGGCCGATGTTTCGGTATATCCATTCCCGCAACGCGCTTTGTCTCGCGCTCCGCAATGTATTTCTCGGCTGCTGCGATCCTCTCTGGCGTCACTCCTGACCCAGATACATCCCATCGCAAGAGACGATCTCGCCGGGCTTCTGCGCCGTCCATGTTTGGACGAACATCACGCGGCAATAGCAGCGAAGATCGCTCGTCGTAGCGAACCACACTGAGTTCGGACAAACTCCGCACGCGATCTCTGGCCTCGGGCGGCGGCCTTCGTCCAACCCGGCCAATGTTCGGCTTCCCGCCTGCAACCCCTCGGGTTCCTCCGGGCCTGCGAAGACGTGCGGGTCCGCTTCTTCCACCAATGTCGGCACTCCGGGTATCGCTTCGGGCGATACCTGGCTGTCCTGAGCCGTCTGCGGCTCCTCGGGTTCCGGCTGGGCCTGTTGCTGCTCTGGTGGTGCTGGCGGTGTCTCCGGGGGCTGCGGCATTGCGCTCCCGTCCACGAGTGCCATCGCCTCCGCGATCTCCTCGTCCAATGTCTTCTCTGCCACGGGCGGCCTCCTGCTGGGTTATGCTGGCAAGCGCCTGTCTGCGGCGCTCAAGGGCGGGATCGTCAAAAGTTATGGGGAGCGCGGCGCGGGCTGCGGCCTGCGCGACACGCTCCTTAAATTCAGCGCTGCCGGCGATCGTCAGGTCCTTGCCGTAAAGCGACTGTGCGATCCGCAAGGCCGCGGCGATGCCTTCAACCTCGGCACCTCGCGAGACGTGCAAGCTATTGCCGTCATCGCGAACGGCTGCGCCGGGAGTGCGATAGATGATCGTGCCTCGTTTGGTGACATGATCGGCGCGCTCTGCGTCGCTGATTGCGTGTGAGGCGGCCGGGCTCGCCCTCACGGCATTGCCGGGCTTGTGCTTCTGCCCCTCGCGCGCCCGCATCGCCGCCAGCGCCTCGACGTTCCCGGCCTTTGCCTCGGCCTGCAACCAATCGTGCCAGCCTTTCCGGGTGTTGCGGACGTTGATCCGCTCGCGCTCGCGCCGGTACGCCTCGATGATCTTGTCTATGGCCTGCTGGCTGGCTCGCGACGTGAAGGTGTACGACATGCGCCGCATCATGCCGGTGCCGCCCGCAAGCCGGATCGCGGCGCGGCGAAATCGCGCGGCCCGCTTTACCGCCTCCATGCCGGCCGCGCGTTTGGTGGCGGCTGCGGCAAGCTCTGCCGACCGCGCCGCGCTGCGGTTCTTTTGCTGCTCCTGATAGCGCGCGAACAACTCGGCGGTGTTCACGCGCGACGCCATAGGGCGGGGCTCATACGCCCGTTTGGCGACAGGCTGGGCTAGAGTGCCATCGGCCGCCACGAATGGCCCTAGCCGGTCCTCAAGCGCCTTTTTGGACAGGTCGCGAGCGATCGAACTGGCTTTGATCGACGGCCCGTTCTCGGCCGTGACCACATAGCCATTGCCTCGCGCCTGCATTAAAAGCCCGTTCGCTGCCATGGTCGCGTGCAACGCCTGCCAGCTATCGGCCGCCTTTATCTCGTCGGCGCATGTCCGCCGCACCCAACCGATCAGGCTTTCCAGCCCGGCGATCTGCTCCATGTCAGCGGCGCGGCCTTCCCCTCCCCGCTTCCGTGCCGTGTGGTTGTCGCGCTCAAGACCGAACTCGGTTTCGAGCTTGTCGCATAGCTCTGCAAGCGTGCGGTAATCACGCAACGGCGAATGAACGGTATGCCGTTCGGGGTGAACTTTGTTGATCGCGATATGAAGGTGGAGATTGTCGGTGTCATGGTGAGCAGCGCTGATCCGCTGGTGATCGCCATATCCAAGCCCGGCGCAAATCCGCTGCTCGATCTCGCGCACGACTTCCGGGGAAGGGGTTTCCCCCGGTCGGAATGAGACGATCAGGTGATAGGTCTTGTCGGCGTTCGATCGGGTGTTTGCCTGCTGCACCAACATAACATCGTCGGCCGCATCGAACGGGTCATCTGAGCCGCAATTTGTAACGGTGACGGCTGCAACGCGCTCGTCACGGCCCTGCGCGCTAGTGATGTAGCGGACCAATCCGCCAAAATCGCTCCTGCGCGTAACCTTCATCGGGACGTGCTTCGCGATCACGCGAGGCCCCCGAAAATTTTAGCCGCTAAAATCATTCGCGCGCCCTGAGCACCGTTTTAACGATCGCGCGTAGCTCCTCCTGATTGGCCTCGATCTTCTCCAACACGCCCCGGATGATCCGCGTCATCCGCGCCGGCTTGAACTCGTCCAGCTTCTCGTCGTCGGTCAGCCACAGTTTCAACAGACCGCCCATCCGGCCTAGATCGCCGTTGATACGGACAAGCTCCCGTGCCTGTTCACGGTCGATCATACTGCGCGGCTGATGCCCTAGCCCAACAAGCCGTAGATAGCTTGACGCGCTCTCGCCGACGCTCGCCGCCAGCGCCTCGATCATGGCCTTTTCCTCGGGGAGCACCCGCACCTTAATGGCTGGGCTTCCCTTCCTCGTTGGCGTGTCGTCGTCGTCCATCTTACCTCTCGGCGCGGTAGCGGCGGGCCTCGCCAGAGCAGGATTCCCGTTGAACAGCCCCGCTGCGAATAAGAGAATGTGATGTGATCTCGCCGGCTTGCCGGTGGGGTCACTTCACCTATCCTGCCCTGGTTTTGTCTCCTACAATTCTGCTGCACTTCTAACTCATTCCTGCTGCAATACCAGCACGCAACGTATATATCCCTTGCTCAATGGTGGAACTGGGTTGAAAGTGCGGTTTAGGGCAGGTCTTAGGCTGTTCTGACCTAGCTTTGTGCGGGATTTGTGCGAGGTTTGTGCGAGTGGTTGAACGCCAAGATAAGCCGGTCATGGACAGCTTTCAGGATTGGGCGGCATCGCATCAATCCAAGCCTGTCGTGAACCGCGCCGAGTTTCTGAAAGTGCGTGACGACGTTCTGACCATGCTGTCGAACAACCTGTCTGTCCGCAACATATGGGCGTTCCTCACGGCTGAGGGTCGGATCACTTACGGCCTTTCATCCTTCAATCGGGACGTTAGCCGGCTGATGAAAAAGGGCGATGCTGTGCCTTTGCCCTCTCCCGTCAAACCCTCCCCGGCGGCGATCGACCGTCCTCCCTCGCCACTTCCGGCAACCCCTCCCGCTGCCCCGCCAGCACCTACCAATCCGCCGCCTACGCCCCGGCCGAAACCCACGCGATTCCACAAACCCGACGATCCAAAGAAGGAAGATTACGTATGAGCAATGTCCACATCGTCCTTCAAGGCAAAGGCGGGGTCGGCAAGTCGCTTGCCGCCACTATGCTCGCACAGTTTCTCAAGTCGCGCGGGGAAACCCCTCTGTGCATCGATACGGACCCTACCAACGCCACGTTCTCCGGCTTCAAGGCGCTAAACGTCCGAAAGCTCGCGCTGCTGGAAAACGGCGATATCAACTCCCGTAATTTCGACGCCATGATGGAGCTTATTGTCGGGTCTAAGGATACCGTCGTGGTCGATAGCGGGGCGAGCACCTACAACCCTCTGTCGTCTTACATGTTCGACAATGCGGCCCCGGAAGTGATTGCCGACCACGGCCATCAACTGATCCTCCATACGATCATCGTGGGCGGTCAACATCTGGTTGATACTCTCTCCGGTTTTGCGGCAATCGCGGAAGCCTTCCCCGCGCCGGCCGTGATCGTCGTATGGCTGAACCCGTATCACGGGCCGATTGAGACGGAAGGCAAGACGTTTGAGCAGATGAAGGCATACCGGGAAGTGAAGGATCGCGTTGCGGCGATCGTGAAGCTGCCCGATCTCAAGCGGGAGACTTTCGGCGCTGACATTCAGGAAATGCTCGCCGAACGCAAAACCCTAGAGGAAGCCATAGCATCCGAAACGCTGCCCCTAATGCAGCGCCATCGCCTCGGCCGCGTGCGTGATGCGGTGTTCGGCGAACTCACGAAAGCGGCGATCATCTAATGGCTGAGCACGATAAAATCCGTGCTCTGATCGCTGAGATAGCGACAAAACACGGTGTCGCCCTGTCGCCTGACGATCCGCTCCTCATCCTCCAAACCATCAACACGATGTTGCTGGGGGAAAGTGCGGACGCGCAACAGGCGCAACTCCAAGCCTTCAAATCTGAATTGGAGGAAATGTCGAACCGCTGGGGGATTGAGATAAACGCCAAGGCGGAATCAATCCTCAACGCAGCGCTGGAAGCCTCCGAAGCGGCCATGCGTCAACGGATGGCTGAGTACGCTAAGAAGCTCGTGGACGACGTTGCGGCGGAAGTGAGCAAGGGGCTCGGCAAACCTCTCACGGACGGCCGGGCCATCGCCAATCGCAACCTCATCGCCTCCGGCCTCTCGATCGGCGCGGCGATCATCATAGCCTTGGTGGCGATCCTCAAATTCTGAGGGTCGCCCTATGGCGCGCGGGTGTGGGAAAGACCACGCGACAAGCTGAGCCCGGCGGATGGGGCGGCCTCTTGAGTTAGGCCCTGCCGCTCCTCCTGCTTCTTCCCCTGCTGCTGCCGCATGTGGATTTCGTGAAGCCGGCGGGCCTCCTGTAGCTCGGCGAAGTCATCCGCCAGTTTTGGGTCACGATGCGCCACCTTCTCGGCCGCCAGTGCCTCTATCTTCGATCCGTGAACCGTGATCCCGTCTCTGATCTCGCGAACCGTCTCAAGGCGGCTTTGGAGCAGTTGAATAGTGGCCTGCTGCTGCGCCACCTGAGCTTGCCATTTTGCCCGCGTGGATGCCGTCGCCAGCATCCCCGGCGGGTGCGCCTGTGCGTGTTGAAGTCGGGCGCTCTGAGCCTCGATCATGTTCTCAAGCCGATCCTCGATCTGGCTCGCTTGATCCTGTTTCTCCTCGATCGCCTGCACGAGTGCGCCCGCATACTCCTCCTCGATCGCGGCCGGCGCGGCTATCTCCCCAGCCTCCTGCGCCTCGATACCGCGTGCGAGCCCTAGCAGCCCGTCCGCGTCGGCGATTGGGTCGCCCGTCCCGTTAGACAGCGGTTGCTTGTTGCTATCGATCAGCCCGGCCATGGAAGCCTCCTCGAATTTTAGCGGCTAAAATTCCGGCTCCGAATATATCTGATGTTTACATAGAGGAAAGGCCCCGCTGACTGCGGGGCCTCTTAAGGTTCTATCAGTGTACGATGCCAATGTAATTATTTCCGCCTGCGATAAGCTGGGAGGCTGCATCTAAGTCCCGACGACTAAGGCCGCCCTTACTCTTAACAGCCGATAGGCTAAGGGCGTTTGGAGCGGGTTCTACCGTCGTCGCAACCTCCTCACCTGTTGGCGAGATAGTTATGTGGACCATGCTGCCTTTCAAGTGAGCGATGGCGCTGGTGTCAGTCTTTGCCCTATTTGCCAATCTGACGAACTCGTCACGATCGATCGCCTTTGGAAATGCTGATCGATTAGAGGTGAAAGCCAGCACGACCGCATCTGCCGGGTCGATCTTGTTGAACAGGTCAAAAGTCCATGTCTGCTCTTTGGGCGGGACCAGTGTGAAAAACGGGCCGGCACTGGCCCCCCAAAGCCGGCCGCTCTGTTCGATCGTCATGTTAGCGGGGATCACCCGCTCCGCGATGATCCGGGAGGCTTCGGCCGTGGTGGTTCGGAGATAATACGTCGTCATGCCTTTAGCCCTCAATCACGGAAATTAGGCGAACATCGCTAAGTTCGGCCTCGAACTCGCTGCCGTCGTCGTCGTATTTCATCCACGACGCGCCTTCATGCGAGGGGCGGCGGTTGAGCAGAAGGCGGCCGGGGCGTCCGTCATGCTGAACCGTCACGATTGCCTTTTTCAGCTTGTCTGGGTCGGGCTCCTTCTCCTCTTTTTCCTTTGTCGGCGCGGGCTCGGGTTCGGAACCGCCCTGCCCTTCCCCGCCGTCATCGCGTTCGTTGTCGTCACCGCCGGAGGTCAGATATTCCTTTAGCAACTTGACGGTCCCGCGCGTGATCTCCTGCTCCTCGTCGACAAGCCAATCCGTCACGCCCTCGGGGTGCTTCTTGTAGAGCCCGACAAGCTCGTTAATCAGCGTCACGTCGCGGCACCGCTCGGACTGAAAAATCTCCGCAATCGGGTCGGGCAAGTCGAGCAAAGCGGCGTGCTGGGTGACGTAGGCGTTGGACTTTCCGATCGCCTTGGCAATGTCGCCCTTCTTCACCTTTTTCGCCAACTCGCGGCCGATGTATTCCGCAATTTCGCGAGCCGTCAGCGCGTCGCGCTGTAGGTTCTCGATGACCTGATCTGCTTCGGTATAGTCGCCGTCTACGAACGCTGGGATCGTGGTCTTGCCGGCGATGCCGGAAGCGCGGAACCGGCGCGCGCCGTGGTTGATGACAAACCGCCCTCCGGCATCCGGGTTCGGCCGGATCGAAATAGGGGTCTTCACGCCACGGATGGCGATCGTGGCCGCCAACTCCTCAAGGGATGCCTGATCGAAATAGGTCCGGGGCTGATGAGGATCTTCCTCGATCAATTCCATCGCGACCTCGGACGCCTTACCAGATGATACCGGCGTGCCGCTGTCTGACGGCGTAGGATCGCTGAGGAGGCCCGACAGGTCGCCCAAGCCCTCGATGCCAAGGCCGGAGCCCTGTGCGGCATCCGCGGGCTTCCTGCGGGCGGGTTTAGTAGGCTTCACGGCCGGCTTCGTCTCATCGGTCGGGTCGGCCATCATGCGATCTCCATCTTGTCATGGATATGCTGCGTCATGGCGAGCATTTCCTTGGCCGCCATGCGGGCGGAAGTTTTACGGATTTCCCAAACGGGAACATGGGTAGCGAGGGCATCCGCGATACTGCTGCGGTTGCCGATCGGCGTCGGCATAATCAGCGTGGGATAGGCGGCGGTAAGCTCGGCGAGGTGCCGGGTGTGACGCGGGTTGCGTCCATCAACCTTGCTCGGGATCATCCCGAGAAATTGCAGCTTGGGGTTCGCCTGCTTGAGCCCTGCGATCGTGGCGTTCATCTTCTTCACGCCTTGCAAGGCGTAAACCTCAAGCTCAATCGGCGACGCTACGTAATCGGCCGCCAGCAATGCAGACGCCATGGCGATGCCAAGGGAAGGGGCTGTGTCGATCAGGCACACATCATAACCATTCGCCGCGATACTGCTGATGCTGGCGCGGAAAGCCGGCGCTGCCTCCTGTAATTTCAGCTTCTCAAGGTCGGCAAGCTGCTGGTCCGCCGTGATAACTGCCATGTTGTCGATGGGTGCCAGGTCAAACAGTGCGACGCTTTTGAACAAGCTGCTGGCGACCATATCAGACTTGAAAGCTCCCAGTGTGAAGCTCGCATTGCCCTGCGTGTCCAAGTCGATGACAGCGACCTTTAGACCGCGATCGGCGAAGTGGAACGCCAGATGGACAAGAGTGGAAGTCTTCCCGACGCCGCCCTTTTGGTTTGCAATAACTAAGGTTTTCATCGTGCAACCTCCCGCTTGAACGGGGCGCGCTCGTTCCAGCCTTTTACAACTGACGCCTGATGGATTGGAAGGATGGCGGTAACGCGCTCGAACCCTACAGGAACAGCCTCGAAGGCGTCGCGCACGCGGTTGACGGCAAGTGATACGGCATTCCGCGAAACACTCATGGCGCGAGCGCAATCGGACTGACTCATGCCATCCACGAGGACGGCCCGAGCCATGGCAATCGGGCGTTCGCTGATCGTCATTCCCTCAATCGCGCGGGCAAACTGCTCAGGGGTGAGACGCTTACTTGCGGACATTGCTGCCTCCATTGTTGGCCTCGCTGTCACGCTCCCAAACGGGCCTATAGAACGCCACGAAATAGTAGAGGGCGGAATAGCCGGCGAAGTACGCGAGGAACGTCCATCCAGCGTGCGCGCCGGGGGTATCCCAAAGCCAGATCATGCGAAGAAACTGCCAGAATACCACTACCGGGATCACGAACCGGGCAACGGTCCAGAGAAGGGTCGTGATGACCCAAACGACGCCGATGATCTTACCCAAACGATTTTCCTCGACGTTGGGCGGCTTCGCCAGCGGGGGAGGGACGGCAAGCCGGATGATCTTGCGTGCGGGGAAGGGAATCACGTTCGTCATCGGAAACTCCGGTTTGGACCTTGGCGATATGCCCGGCCACAACTGATATATCGGATACCATCCACCCCTTTGTCAAGTCCTGTCAAGTTCGCCTTAGCAATTTTAGCCGCTAAAATCTCACTCTGTTTGGCGTTCCCAAATCCGGGGATAGCCAGCCTTGTCGCATAGAAGCGCCCACGCTGAGTAAGGGATCTGATCGTCCCCGCCTGCCCATCTGCGAATGACGCGGGAGCCCTTGCTGCTGATCCCCAAAAACTTAGCTACGCCGCTGCCAGTAAGGCCGGCCTCGGCAATAATTGCGCGCACCTCGGCCGGGGTAGGAGCCTCCCATCCATCGTCTGCCGGGCGTAGGCACTCGGGCCGCACGCTAGGCTGGGTCACGGTTTTTCCTCATGCGTTTGATCCTCGCTGTAACCGTGCAACGCCGCCCATCGTTGCGCGGTGCCACTAGTGATATCATCGCCCACCTTTGTCCCGGCATCATAGTGGCCGGCAAGTATCGCTCGCCGGGTATAGCCCAAAAGGGATGATATCGCGCCGCCAGCAAACGCACCCGACGCAACCGGGGCTCAACGCGTCGGGTCGTTTGCATTGCTTCCCCCCTCTGGGCGTTTGCTGTTAGCCAGTCATGAAATAGGTCTAGCTGAGCGGCGTTCGCTTTACGCTGCCGCGCCTTACTTATCAGACGTGCAAACCATACCTTTTGCTGCCCTATCCCCATGCCCTCCATTGGCACCGTAGCCCGCGCTCCGGCTCAAGGCGTCAAAGGATCTTGATACAGTCGCCCGGCTAGGAACACGAATAGGGTTCTCGGGCCGATCTGCTCGTCAAGTTGGGCGCTGACACGCTCGGCCCATGCTCGGCGCTCGGCAGCGTCCATATCGGCTAAGGTGATATTATAAGGCTCGATCGATCGCGAAGGTGGGACCAACCCGTGACACGCTGATAGAATAAACCATAGGCCACCTTTCATCATGGCGTAGGCTCGCGCCTTCTTAAAGCTCGCGCCCAATTCTGAATCTGCCGGAACGCATCGCGCCCGATCAGCCGGCGCGGAACTTCATGGGTGATGTCGGCCCGTTGAATAAATCGGGCTGGTGGCCGATGATCTTAGGGGCGTGAATGTGTCGCGGATCGCGGACAGCGCGGCGGGCCATAAGGGCCTCCTCATCCGGCGAGGCCGGGGATGAACCCCGGCCCCAGTCTATCAGTCAATGGCGTTCAGGATGGCGGCCTGCTCGGCGTGCTCCGTCGCGAAGTCCAAAAGCGAATGATAAGCCTCGGCCATAGCTTCGGTTTGAAGCTCGCCGCAAAACTGACCCAGCATAAAGAGGGTAGCGATGATCCCGGCAGCGTCACCGCTAACGGTGCCCTCATAGCCGTTCCCGTCAACTGCGATCCGCCATGTCTTATCTTCGGACGGGGCCATATAAAAACCGCCGTTATCCAGCTTATAAAAGTGCCAGTAACCGCCGATATAATCGATCGATAGTTTGCTCATCCAGCCATAGGTTAAAGCCTCGGCGCGGAGCATTTGGGTGAACCCGAAAAAATCGGGGAGTACGGACAGGCGCTTATCCTCGGGAACTTCGGTAGCAGCGATCTTCGGAGGCAGCTTCATCGGAAAACTCCGGTTCGGACCATGGCATAAGCGCCCGGCCACAACGGATATATCGGATGTTGGGCGGGTTTTGTCAAGCGTTGTAAAGCCTTTGGGGGCGAAATCGTTACTTTTTTGCCTCCCTACAACCGTAAATAGATCGATTTTGAGTGGTTTAATTTTAGCGGCTAAAATTGTGACTCGGCAGCAACATAGGCATTCACGACTATGCTTCAGTCGACCGACAAGAGGAGTCGACCCCAGAACCGCAAGCAATGCCGGCTGAGTAGGAAAGCCAAGTTCAGACCCTCCTATGGCGTTAAATCGTCTAGCGAAACGCGTTGCCCGACTAGGGCAATTCCACATTACACTAAGACAAAAGACTTCCGGGGAGTTTCAATATCCTTTTGATACTCATGGTCACGAAGACAACCGATCTCGCTTCTCGATGCCTTCCAACAGGCTGATAAGCGTCTTCGCCAATCCCGCATCTGTCGTCGTTGCCCTGATGTAATCTGCCTTCGACAAGCCGCCAAGCATCGTGGCGTGATCGGTGAGGCGGTCGCGCTGCCGCTGGGCTTCGTCATCGGGCATCGGGGCAGGCCGGAAACGTCTCTCAATCAGGTCGCGGACCATCGCCGGAAGTTCCATCCGATAAGCGTTTGAGGTTTGCTCGGATCTAGCACCAACCGTCCCATCCTCGATCTGAATATAACGGCGCAAGCGCGCCAACAAACCAGCCGCCTCAAGAGATCGAAGCGCCCTGTGAACGGTCGGACGCGACACGACAGCCCAATCTGCTATCATTTCATACGATGGGTACACGCGCCCCTTAAACAGCTTGTCCATGTAGAGCATGGTTGCGAGTACGCGAAGCGTGCTGCCGGTGATCCTGATGCACTTGCGCTCGAACGCCGTGAGAACCCGGCCGGTTTTGCGTGCATCCCTTAGCGCCCGTCTGCCGATCTCGAACATCATGTTGCCGCCCCGCTCGATCGCGCGCCGACTAGCCTTGGTCAACCTTCCGTAGAACGCCTCCTCCAATACGCTGCCGGCCTCCTTGCTCCCCCCGCGGACGGGACGCTTAGTAATGTGGAGCCCGCCCCTGTGGCGCGAATCTCCTCGCGCCCGGCCGAGTAGCTGGGCGGCGACCTCTCCAATCGTTGATGCTCGCTCGTAAGTCAGTGTCAGCATTATTCGTCCCCTTCTGATGCGAAAGGGCCGTTCAGCAGGCAAAACTTATGCGTGGCGCGAAGCGCGCTCCCTTGAACCAAAGCTCAGAAACGGCTATGTGGAGGTTGTTGAACTGACCTGTCAGCGTTTGGCGACGCTGCCACATAACAATTTCAGGGTGCCCGGCCTCGTGCCGGGCATTCGTTTATGTGCTCACGGCCAGAAACTCCTGTCGTAGAAACATATCGTCGCCGATCCGTTCGAGGATCGCATTCAGCGCGGCCTCTCGCGAGGACAAACCGTGCTTCGATTTCACCCCGTCCACGACCTCAACGGCACGCGGAGACAGGGCGATGGTCTGGCGCTTATACCCTTCCAAGTTTTGACGCTGATGCAGCTTCCGCATGGAAAGCGTGCTCGATGCGACAGGTTTAGGAAGGGGAGTCTTCGCCATGATTCGACGTTCTAGACCGCACCCCGTCCCTTGGCAATTCAATATTGAATTGCGCCGATAAGTCGCCGCAAGTATTGGCAACCGCCAAATTATTACCGGTACAGCCGAGCTTAGAAAAGTTCGGTTTCGGCCATCCGCGATCAAGTTACGCGTCGCAAGTCCGCTGGTACTTCAGTCGCCGTAAAAGATTGAATGACGACGAACGCTTCGTGTTCGGGCGTACAAATGCGACTGATCGCTCCGATCCCAGGTCGCACCCGCCCCAACGACTTTCAAACATTGCCGCCTTTCAAATGTTGGGTCGGTCATCTGGTTGAAACGGAGCGATCCACGCGACCCGCCTAAATGCGATACAGCGGTTTAAAATGGGGAAGGGGGCACTTGGTCCACGGCATATTCATCTTGTAGGTAGCCTTAGTGCAAACCTCCTATATCGCTCACCCCGGAGCCCCCTCTAATCGGTGTGCGAGATAGCCTCTTTAATTGGATATGTTAGACGCCCATGATACGCCGTACGTTCGGATTAATCGCGAAGCAGAGTCGAGGAACGCTAGCAGAAATTTTAGCCGCTAAAATTTTGGGTATCGAGAGGGAGGGTCATTGCGGTGATGCATAAGAAGATTCTCTGCATCAACATCATGCGCCACCTTGCCATGCGTGGCATGAGAAAGGCCGATTTGGCCGCAAAAGCCAATGTGTCTATATCGTACATATCCGACGTTACGAACGCCAAGGGGAACCCGTCGCTAGACACGATGGCTGCCATTGCTGATGCTTTGGAGGTTCCGCTGGTCACGTTACTTACTGTGCCCCCAGTAGGGACAGACGGGTGGGACGCGAGCCTATCTGACGCTTTACTGAAAGACGATGCCAAACTCGGCTTGCCATCCGGCTTCCGTCGCGTCTCGGCGATCGTGTCGGATCATCAAGCATTTCAAATAGCTAAGTGGCATAAGACCGCACATGATCGGTTGAAAATCAAAGAATAACAGGTAATTGTTGCACTCCGGCATCGCCTGAGAACAATTCTCAAACCGAGTCGTTTGTCGGTTGCCCCGGCCCATACACCCGGTATATCCTTTGCTTGACGCAATAATTCTGCGCGACAGGGGATTACGATGGCCGGCGAAGTCGAGACCGCAACCGTCAAAGAACGGGCACGGGAAACGCTAAGGCGGGCCATGGGTCCGATGATGCTGAGTGCGCTTGCCGATCCGAAGACAGTTGAATTGATTCTGAACGCCGATGGGAAGCTCTGGTTGGAGCGCCTTGGTGAAAAGATGACGTGCATCGGCAACGTCACCCCCAACCATGCCGAAACGATCGTCAAGGCTGTAGCCGGGTATCACGGCAAGGAAGCCACGCGGTTGCAACCTACGTTGGAGGGGGAGTTCCCGATCGACGGCTCGCGCTTTGCGGGACAGATGCCCCCGGTCGTACCGGCTCCGACCTTTGCCATCCGTAAGCGAGCGGTCGCGATCTTCACGCTGGATCAATATGTTGCAGCGGGGATTATGACAGGCGAGCAATGCGCGCTCATCACTGACGCTATAAAACGCCATCGCAATATCCTTGTGATTGGCGGCACGGGCTCAGGTAAAACCACGCTCGTCAACGCGATCATCAATGGAATGGTCGACCTTGATCCGACTGAACGCTTGGTCATCATCGAAGACACAGGCGAAATTCAGTGCGCGGCAGAAAACTACGTCCAGTTTCACACCTCGCCGCAAGTCTCTATGACAGCCCTGTTGAAGACGACGCTGCGTATGCGCCCTGATCGCATTCTCGTCGGCGAAGTCCGTGGGCCGGAAGCCCTCGATCTACTCATGGCATGGAACACCGGCCACGAAGGCGGCGCGGCAACGCTGCACGCTAACAATGCTGAGGCTGGCCTAAGCCGGCTCTCGCTCCTCATTAGTATGCATCCAGACTCCCCCCGGCCGATTGAGCCGCTGATTGGGGATGCTGTGCATCTGATCGTCCACATCGCCCGCACCCCGGAAGGGCGTCGGATCGAAAGCATCCTGGAAGTCGGGGGCTTTGTGGACGGTAAATACCGACTTCGTTCACTATGAGGGAGAACTGACGTGCAACTATACCTGACTGACGACACCAAGAAGCGGCTCATGTGGGCTCTGCTAGCGATGGCAGTGGTTGTCCTGTTCATGTGGCCTCACGCCGCTTGGGCGTCTGAAAGCGGCGGTGGCCTGCCATACGAAAGCTACCTGACGAAGATCCGCCAGTCGGCAACTGGCCCGATTGCATACGCGTTCGCCGTTGTCGGCATCGTCGTTGCTGGTGGCGCGCTCGTGATGGGCGGCGATCTGAACGGCTTTGCACGCGCCCTGCTCTTGCTCGTGCTGGTCGCGTCGCTCCTTGTTGGTGCGAATGCTGTCCTGTCCTCGATCTCCGGCGGTGGTGCAACGATCGCCGCTATGATCCCTGCCGGCGGGGCTAACGCGGTGGGGCTGGCCTAATATGCCCCTCCGGTCTGTCCCCATCCGTCGCTCCGGTGTCCGCCCTAACCTGTTCATGGGTGGGGACCGGGAGCTTGTCATGATGGCAGGGGTGGCGGCGGCCGGCCTGATTGGGCCGGCGATCAACGAACCTAAAGCGTGGATCGCCGGCCTCATCATCTGGTTTGGGGGCCTTTGGGCTGCTCGCCTAATGGCTAAGTCCGACCCGCTGCTCCGTGGCGTTTACATGCGTCACCGTGGCTACCGCGCGTACTACGCGGCCCGCTCAACGCCGTTCCGACTTAATTCGAGAAGTCAGCGGAAGCGGTATAACGAACCGGGGAAGAAGAAATGATCGAGACATTCGCGATATCTATCGCTGTCTTGGGTGCGCTGCTCATCGGCATCTTGTTTTTGTTGGTTTTGAAAAACTCTAAAAGAGCCAAGCTCGATCAATTCCGCTCCAAGGACGCCGGGTTCGCTGACCTTTTGAACTATGCGGCTATGGTCGATGATGGGGTGATCGTCGGCAAAAATGGCTCGTTTATGTCTGCGTGGCTTTACGCCGGCGACGACAACGCCAGTAGCACCGATCAGCAGCGTGAAATGGTGTCGTTCCGCATTAATCAGGCCCTCGCTGGGCTTGGCAATGGCTGGATGATCCACGTTGACGCACCCCGGCGGCCGGCACCGAACTATTCGGAACCTGGCCTTTCGCATTTCCCCGATCCGATCACGGCCATGATCGATGAGGAGCGCCGCCAGCTTTTTGAGGGGCTGGGGACGATGTACGAGGGCTATTTCGTCATTACCGCTACCTACTTCCCGCCAATGCTGGCGGAACAGAAGTTCGTAGAATTGATGTTTGATGATGATCGCGCGGCTCCGAGCCAAAAGGCTCGGACAACTGATCTAGTCGAGAAGTTCAAGCGTGATGTGGTTAGCTTTGAAAGCCGACTTGGCGCGGCTTTGAAGCTCACGCGACTGCGGGGCCATAAGGTGATGAACGAGGACGGTTCGACCGTCACTCAATGCGATCTGCTTCGCTGGCTGCAATTCTGCGCTACGGGTATCAACCAACCCGTCGTTCTGCCGTCCAATCCGATGTACCTTGATTCCGTCATTGGCGGACAGGAAATGTGGGCTGGCGTCGTACCTCGCATCGGCCGCAAATTCGTCCAGACGGTATCGATCGATGGGTTTCCGATGGAAAGCACGCCGGGCGTTCTGTCGGCACTTTCCGAGCTTCCTACCGAATATCGTTGGTCCACGCGGTTCATCTTCATGGACACGCACGAGGCGGTTAAGCACCTCGAGAAATTCCGCAAAAAATGGCGCCAGAAGGTCCGTGGATTCTTCGATCAGGTGTTCCAGACGAACAGTGGGAAAATCGATCAGGACGCGCTCTCGATGGTCGAGGACGCTGACAATGCCATGGCAGAGGTCAACAGCGGCCTAGTCGCGCAAGGCTATTATACCTCGCTGGTCGTGCTCATGGATGAAGATCGCGAGAAGGTCGAATTGGCTGCACGCCAGTTGGAAAAGGCGATCATTCAGATTGGCTTCGGCGCACGTATCGAGACGATCAACAATCTGGAAGCGTTCTTCGGTAGCCTTCCGGGGCATGGTGTCGAAAACGTGCGACGGCCGATCATCAATACGATGAACCTCGCCGATCTTATGCCGACTAGCACGATTTGGACCGGGCTCGATTACGCGCCGTGCCCGATGTATCCACCGCTTTCCCCCCCGCTGATGCAGGGTGTCACGAATGGTTCAACGCCGTTCCGTCTAAACCTCCATGTTCGTGACGTGGGACATAGCTTCATGTTCGGCCCGACCGGCGCGGGTAAATCCACGGCTCTCGGTCTGATCGCGGCGCAGCTGCGTCGCTACCCCGGAATGTCTATCTTCGCGTTCGATAAGGGCATGTCGCTCTATCCGCTCGCCAAGGCGACAGGGGGAAAGCATTTCACCGTTGCCGGTGACGACGAAACCTTGGCGTTTTGCCCGCTGGCGTTCCTTGAAACTAAGGGCGATCGGGCATGGGCGATGGATTGGATCGATACCATCCTTGCGCTCAACGGCGTCATCACAACCCCGGCACAGCGTAACGAAATCGGTAACGCGATCGTCAACATGTACGAAAGCGGCGGTCGCACGCTGTCCGAGTTTTCGATCATCATTCAGGACGAAGCGATCCGCGACGCCATCCGCCAATATACGGTTGACGGAGCGATGGGCCATTTGCTCGACGCCGAACAGGACGGGCTTTCGCTTTCGGACTTTACCGTGTTCGAGATCGAGGAGCTTATGAACCTGGGTGAGAAATACGCTCTCCCGGTGCTTCTCTATCTATTCCGCCGCATTGAACGCTCCTTGCGGGGACAACCGGCCGCGATCATTCTTGATGAAGCGTGGATCATGCTGGGGCATCCCGCATTCCGCGCCAAGATCCGCGAATGGCTCAAGGTTCTACGTAAATCGAACTGCCTTGTCCTAATGGCGACGCAAAGCCTTTCGGACGCTGCAAACTCCGGCATTCTCGATGTGATCGTGGAATCGACTGCCACGAAAATCTTTCTGCCGAACGTCTATGCGCGCGATGAAGACACGTCGGTCCTCTATCGCCGCATGGGCCTCAACCCCCGCCAAATCGACATTCTCGCGACCGCGATTCCGAAACGCCAATATTACTACGTCTCGGAAAATGGTCGTCGCCTGTTTGAATTGGCGCTCGGCCCCATTGCTCTTGCCTTCGTCGGTGCAACCGACAAGGATTCCATCGCCACCATTAAGGGGCTGGAAGCTCGTCTAGGCCCGCGCTGGGTCGATGAATGGCTGTCCCTGCGTGGCGTTACCCCTCAGATTGGAGAAGCCGCGTGAGCTTCATGGACAAGTTCCGGCGTGGCAACGCCGCTCCTCTCCCTGTGGAGGAAACTAACCCGTACATGTCGGCCCGGCGTACATGGAATGAACATGTTGGCGGCCTCGCCGCATCGCGGCGCATGTGGCAGCTTGTAGCGATCCTATCGCTGCTGATCGTTCTCGCGGCGGTCGGCGGAATTATCGCCATTGGTAGTCAGTCGAAGTTTGTGCCCTATGTCGTAAAGGTCGATGACCTTGGGACGGCGGTTGCTACAGCACGCGCAGATCGCGCCGCGCCGGTCGATGGCCGCGTGGTACAGGCTCAAGTCGGTTCGTTCATTCAAAGCGCGCGTTTTGTCACGTCTGACATAGCGTTGCAGCGGCAGGGTATTTTCCGCGTCTATTCGATGCTGCTGCCGAACGATCCCGCCACAGCCAAGATGAATGACTGGCTGAACGGCAACCCGGAGACCACGCCATTTGCGCGAGCCGCATCGAAAACGGTGACGGTCGAGATTGCATCGGTGATCCCGCAAACATCAACAACATGGCAGGTCGATTGGACTGAAACTGAGCGCGATCGGCAAGGCCAGTTGATCCAGCCGGCAATGAAGATGCGTGCTTTGGTGTCGATCCGCGTCGCCGCTCCAAGCACTGGCACCACTGAACAGCAAATCCACGACAATCCGCTGGGCATTTATGTCCAAGATTTCTCGTGGTCGCGCACGCTCTAAAGGGAGGGATAAGCACCATGAAACGGATCATCATTCTCGCCGCTCTGCTCTGCTCGATCCCTGCGATTGCAGCGGCTCAAGAGGGCGCTCCAACGGTCTTTAGCACTCGGGACACGCCCCTGACGCCAGCGGAGCGGGATGCGCTTCGGATCTCGCAAGATTGGCAGGAACGAAGCGCCACGGGGATACGTCCGGTCGCGGGCGCGGAAGGGTCGGTAGTCTTCCTATTTGGCGCAACCGAACCATCGATCGTCTGTGCCGTGCTTCAAATCTGTGATGTGCAGCTACAGGCTGGCGAACAGGTCAATTCGATCAATGTCGGTGATAGTGCCCGATGGCTGATCGAACCGGCCGTATCGAACTCCGGCCCGAACGAGACGCAACACCTCATCATCAAACCGATGGACGTGGGCCTTTCGACGTCGCTGGTGGTAACGACGGATCGCCGCACCTATCACATCAAATTGTCGTCAACTCGCTACGAGTTCATGGCTCGCGTGGCGTTTCAATATCCTGACGACGTGAACGCCAAATGGGCGGCCCTCAAGGCGCATAACGAGGTAGTGCGGAACGAACGCACAATCGCTGTGCCCGGTGGCGCTACTGCCGCTTACGCGGGCGCTGCTGGTCGTCCTGCGGCGGAATACCTATCCAATCTGAGCTTCAACTACACTGTGAAGGGTAGAGCCAGGTGGAAGCCGGTTCGTGTTTTCAATGACGGCGTAAAGACGATCATCGAAATGCCCCGCGCCATGGAACAGACCGAAGCTCCTTCGCTCCTCGTGGTCCGCGCTGGCGGAAGCATCAAGAAGGCTGAAGATACGTCGATCGTCAATTACCGGCTCCAAGGGGACCGCTACATTGTCGATCAAATCTTTGACGAAGCCGTGATGATCGCAGGCGTCGGCAAACGGCAGGATCGTGTCACCATCGTTAGGGAGCAATAGTCATGCGCTCGGCTCCTATCGCAGCCGTCGCGCTGCTGCTCGGTGGCTGCGCGTGGAATACAGGGCATAATGGTAGTTACGCCGCTGTCGCCGCACCGTCGGACGCGCAAGCCATGGCAACGGACTCGCTTGCCGAGTTGGTGAAGCTCTATCCCCCGGCGATCTCGCGCGTCGCGATCGACCCGGCCGCCAGCAATGACGGATTCGGATTGGCTCTTGCCGATGGGCTGCGTAGGCGTGGCTATGCCGTGGTTGAGGCAACCGGAAAGCGCGGCGCCGACATGACGGCGCTACCGCTTCGTTACGTCGTGGATCAACCGGCACCCGGCATTTACCGCGTGATGCTTACGGTCGCCGGACAGTCTTTGACGCGTGCTTATACGGTCGGGGAGGCCGGCGCGGCTCCTTCGGCCGGCTGGACGCTAAACCTCTCCGGTGCTTCGGCTGAGCTAGTCGAGCGTGCCACCCGGCCTGATCTGCCGCCCGACGTGCAACAGATGCAAGCTGAGCTTGCAGCCGTTGACGCCGGGGTTGCCCCGCAAGCGGCGCTAGTACCCGCTACGGCGGCTATACGAGAACCAAGCTATGCGATGCCGGCAACGGTTGTGTCTGTGCCTGTGCCACCCGCTGCGCCGGCCTATGCGGCGCAACATGCTGTGGACGCGCGAGCTGCTGAGATTGCAGATGCAGATGCCCGCGTGCGCGACATGACGGCAAAAGTGGCTGAGTATCAGGCGGCCGATACTATCGTTCGCGATATGTCGGCCAAGGTCGAGAAGATGCAAGGCGAGCTGGCCCGCGCCAAGGCGCGTCGCGCATCCGCTGCGGCTGGCTGGCGCGTCCAGTTTGCCGCGTTTCGCACCGATCGGGTTGCCCGGCAATATTGGCGAACGCTCACGACAACGCGCCCGTCGCTGGCCGCCTTGTCCCCCCGATTTCCGCGCTCAACGAAGGGCGTAACCTTCGTACAAGCTGGCCCTTACCGGACGGTCGCTTTCGCGCGGGCGGTGTGTGGCGGCCTCAAGGCTACGGCCTGCATCGTCGTTAAAGCCTGACGGGCGGATTGGAGTATATTTAGATGGCTACCGCTGATCCAATGTCGCCCGACGCCTCGCCGGGTGGAGCCTCGCCAAGAGGGGGCCTGATTACAGGTGTCCGTCGCGTCAACAACTGGCCGATCTACATCATCGGGGGCCTCGTCGTGGTCTTCCTGATTGTGGTCCTCATGGTCGTCATGGAGCGCAGTAGCGAACAGCGCGTGACGACTGATGAACTGCAAAAACCCAAAGAGGGTACAACCTCGATGGACATGGCCCGCCAAGTCGCGGGCACCACCGAGGGCGGCGAAGTCGCTGCAACAGGTGCGCCGCTGCCGCCAACGATTCCCGGAAACCCGACTATGGTTCCCGGCCCGGTGGCGCTCGATGAAAATGGTGTGCCGATCGCGCCGGTAAACCCGGACCTGCCCCCGGTTCCCCCCGGCGGGTCGGCGGGTAACGGTTCTGCCCCCCAAATCTCGCCAGAGGTCCAATCACGCCGACAGCGGCTTGCGGCGATGCGTGCGGCAAAAGACCAAATGTTCACGGACGCTGTTCGCGCTCCAACGAACATCAAGATGGCAGCGGCGCGAAGCGCTGGCTCGCCGGCCTCCGGTGATGCCAATGGAACGACAGCACAAAGGCTGGATGCTCTACGGCAGCAGATCGCAGCAGCAGCGGCAGAAGGTAACGGGCCGGCGGCCTCGGACCTTCAACAGCTTGCATCCCTGCAAGGTCAGATGGCCACCAATGGCGGCGGTATGAACGCCACAGGGCAACAGCAACCGGGCCGGGATTTGGGTCAGTTCGGCAACCGACAGGGTGGCGATCGTTGGCAGCTTGATTCCCAGCCTGCCGGGCCGCGCACGCGGTATCAGCTAACCGCCGGGTTCGTTATTCCGGGTACGCTGATCTCGGGCATTAACTCCGAATTGCCCGGTCAGATTGTCGCGCAAGTTTCGCAAAACGTTTTCGATAGCGCGACCGGCAAATACCTCCTGATTCCGCAAGGCGCTCGGCTGGTGGGCTCCTACTCGGCGGACGTTCAATATGGTCAGTCTCGTGTCCTTGTAGCGTGGCAGCGCATCGTATTTCCTGATGGGAAGGCCATGGATATCGGCGCAATGCCTGGCTCCGACAACGCCGGATATGGTGGCTTCAAGGACAAGGTGAACAACCACTATTTCCGTATCTTTGGATCGGCCTTGTTCATGTCTGCGGTGACGGCTGGCGCAACACTTAGTCAGCCGCAATCGAACTTTAGCAACAACGGCAACCAGCGCCAAAGCGCCGGGTCTGCTCTCAGCGAAGCCCTCGGGCAACAGCTTGGACAGGCGACCGCCATGATGATCCAGAAGAACCTGAATATCTCGCCTACGTTGATGATCCGGCCCGGCTTCCGGTTCAACGTCGTGGTCACAAAAGACCTAGCGTTCTCTAAGCCATACCGTGCTTTCGACTATTAAACCCAAGGAGGAAGTCCAATGCGAAAGGTAATTTTAGCCGCTGAAATCGGCGTCATGCTTGTTGTCGCTTCGGCGGCGGCTTCAACGCCGGCCTTGGCACAGTTCGCCGTGGTCGATGTGGCGAGCGTAAAGCAGAACACCATCACGGCGGTTCAATCTGTCGCACAGGTGCAGAAGCAGATTCAGCAATACCAAACACAGTTACAGCAATATCAAAACATGCTGAAAAACACGCTGGCTCCTGCCGCTTCCGTGTGGAGCGAAGCGCAATCCACGATCGACGGTCTACAAAATTCGGCAGACTCGCTTTCGTCGCTGACGCGCCAGACCGGTGGCATCGACGCCTATTTACAGCAGTTCCAAGACCCGAACTATTACCGTAGCTCGCCGTGCTTCAAAACGTCCGGTTGCACCTCAGAACAACTTGCGGCGGTCAAAGCACAGCAGCGCGCCAAGGAGCAACTTGCAATGTCGTCAAATGATGAAGTGCTACGTGGAATCAGCCAGCAGCAAACCAAGATCAAACAAGACAGCGCACGGCTCGAACAGATGCAGCGGAACGCGCAAGGCGCTGAAGGACAGATGCAGGCGCTCGGTTACGCTAATCAGTTTGCGGCGAACCAGAACAATCAACTGCTCGCAATCCGTCAGCAGTTAATGTCGCAGCAGGCCGCAACGCTGGCTGTCCAGCAGGCAGCGAACGACGAAAAGGCAATGCGTGCGGCTGCGTCTGAGAAATTCCGCTCTGGGACATACGCAAAGTCTGCCAGCGGCACCTATGGCTACAAGACACCGCAATAATCGCGGTTGTTAAGGAGGATCACTATGAGCACGAAAATGATCGGACTTTTGGTGGCGGCGGTCGTCATCCTGCTCGGCATCCTTATTGCCGTTATGAGTAACAGGCCGGAACAACCCAAGCAGGTAGCAACTCCCGCTCCTGTCACAACGGTAGCGCCGAACCTCGATAAAAAGCGGGGCAGCTACAAGAAGTCTGAGCCCGGAAAGTACGGATACAGGTCGCCAGACTGAGCGACAAACGGCTGACTAGAGAGGGTTTGATGATGGTCAATTCACGCGCCAAGCTCGCATTCGCGGGCATCGCCATAATCGCCGGTCTGTCGATCGCATCACCGGCCTTCGCTCAAACAACGGGCGGGGGCATGTTCGATGATATCGAGGGCCGCTTTGCCGCAGTGGCGCGGTCGTGGGCGGGCGCGATGACCAACGCGGCAACATTCCTGTTTATGGGGCTTGCGACAATTAGCCTCGTTTGGACGATGGGATTGTTGGCGTTGAAGAAGGCGGATCTGGGAGAGTTTTTCTCCGAGTTCATCCGGTTTATCATCTTCACGGGCTTCTATCTTTTCCTGCTTCGTAATGGGGCTACGATCGCGGACGCCATAATAAAGTCACTACAGCAACTGGGCCAAAATGCCTCCTCTATGGGGAACGTTACGCCCGGTAGCATCGTCGATATCGGCTTTCAGGTTCTGTCATCGGTTGTCGATCACACAACAATTCTAGAACCCGTCGACTCAGCGGTAGGCATTCTAATGGCTGCTGTAGTCTTAGTAGTTCTGGCCCTTGTCGCGGTAAACATGCTTCTCTTAATTATCTCGGCATGGATACTTGCGTTTGGGGGCATCTTTTTCTTAGGTTTCGGTGGTGCACGGTGGACTTCCGACATGGCGATCAATTACTTTAAGACTGTGCTGGGCGTAGGTGCATCGTTGATGGCGATGGTTTTGCTAGTTGGTATCGGCAAGAGCTTTATAGATCAATTTTACAACAGCATGACGCAAGGCGACCCATCGATAAAAGAACTTGGTGCGTTGATGGTATGCTCAGTCATTCTTTTGGCACTCGTTAATAAAATCCCTGGCCTCGTCGCCGGCATCATCACGGGCGCTAGTGTCGGTGGTGCGGCAAATGTAGGTTCGTTCGGTGCTGGTGCAGCCGTGACCGCCGGCGGCATGGCTGCTGCTGCGGCGGCGACCGGGGGCGCTGCTATGGCGGCCGGCGCGGCTAATGCCGCTGGTGGCGCGAGTGCGCTTCAGAACGCATTCAAAGCCGCTCAGGCAAACATGGCAAGCGGTAGTGGTGCCTTCTCTGGTGGCGGCTCCTCCTCTGGCGGGAGCGGCGGTAGCTCGGGCGGGTCGCTTGGCCCCGACGGTGGCTCTCGCGGCAGCGGCGGTGGCGGCGGCTCGTCGTTGGCTGGTCCAATGGGTAATCCCGGTGGCGGCAGCGGTGGCAGCGGTGGCGGAGGCGGTGGCGGCGGTGGCGGTGGCGGTGGCGGTGGCGGTGCGAACGACAACAGCGGCGCGGATAGCGGCACAGAGAGCGCGAGTGGTGGCGGCGGCGCAACCTCGGGCGCTGGATCTCCGGCGGGATCGCCCGGAGGCGGCGTTGCCGGCGCGGTTGGCGAACCTGATGGGGCGGCGGCCGGGTCGGCCGAAGAAGTCGTTGCTGCGACAGCGGAAGCCGGTTCGGTGGCTCAAGCCTCGGCCGGGCAAGGTGAGGAAGCCGGCGGCGGCGGCGGTAGCGGCGGTAGTGGCAGCGGGGCCGGGGGACGTAGCGCCGCGGCCACTGCCGGCCTGTTCGCCGCAGACATGGCAAACAATCTTGGAAGTGCCTTCGGCCGCACAGTCGCCGCAAAAGCTGGCGGCATGAAAGATGCAGCTAAGGCGCGCGCGAGTAATAGCTTTGCGGGACAGATTGCAGCGGAAATTGCAAAACCAGGTACGGCTCAACAGAACCGACGGGATGCAACGGCAGCAGCGGCGCGTAAGGCGGACGAAGCGGCCGGAAGAACACCGGAACCTCTAACGCCCGCAAAGGGCGCGGATAGCGCCTCCCAAGCGCAGAAGCCTGCATCGTTCGGCGGTGGTGGGTCTGACGGCGGCGCTCTCGATGGCGACGGCGGGCCATCCGAGGCTCTTGGAGCGGATGCCGGTGGCTTCGGCGGTGATACAATCTCGGGGAGTCCCCGCGGCGGAAACCCATCAACAAAGGTCGATACCAGTGGCGAAGTCGAGGCATTCTCACGCCGGGGCGAAGGCCAATGATGCCCGCCGATATTCCTCCGGCAATTCACGAACGAGTTGTCTGCTCGATCGGCGCGGCGGCTAAATACGGCGTACCCGCGAACATCATTCTTGCCGTCGCGCAACGGGAAGGCGGGAAGCCCGGCCAATGGGTCCGTAACACGAACGCGACTTATGACGTTGGTGCAATGCAGTTCAACACGTCATATATTCGGACGCTGGCGCGATACGGTATTGGCACGAACGACGTAGCGAAAGCCGGGTGTTACTCTTACGATCTGGCTGCGTGGCGACTGCGAGGCCACATCAAGAACGACGCCGGGGATATCTGGACGCGAGTGGCGAATTACCATTCGCGCACCCCGCGTCACAACACACCATATCGCGCCGCGATCATGGTCAACGCTCGCCAGTGGGGAAATTGGATCTCGGCCCGTTTCCATACTTATGACACTCTGACGGTTGCAAACTCGCGAACGATCGCGGCCGTGCAAAATGCACCTGTCACGGAAGCACCTGTGAAAGCTGCTAAGCCCATGCCAAATGCTTCGCCGGTACGCGTAGCCTCGGTGCCAACTCGAAACATCATGCGGGCCGCTGAGAAGCCGTTGCGGGCGTCGCCCGCCTCATCGCCGATCCGTGTGGCGTTTGAACCTCCTGCTTACGTCCCGCGCTCTATATCGGTCGAGTGATGATCGCGTGCCTGATCCTTGGGGACAGTCATGCGGTCGCAACTGCTAACGCCGTGCGGCGAGCCTTCGGGGAACGCTGCGCGGTAATCGCTCAAGCGGGAGCCAAAACATCGGCAATCCTGAAACGAACGCCTACTATCGCCTATCGCGGCGTAGTCATTTCGGCAGGAGCGAACGACGCTCTGAATCTCGACCTGGATGATGATCTAAACGCCATAAGAGGCCGGGTTCGATCGGTTCGGGTCGTATGGCTACTACCTTATGATCGGGAAGTGGCTGCGGCGATTCAGTCAGTCGCTCAAAGGTACGGCGATCGGGTTATTGATCTGGCTTGGGCGAAGGCTCGCAAAGACGGTTTCCATTGCCTCTCTTATTCGTGGGTCGCCCGTTCGGTCGTCCGCGCCGGCTATGTCATCCCCCTCCATGTGGCCCGTTAAGCCCTTCTGGCGATGCGATCGGCGCGGCCTGATGGTGCCAACACGCATTCCGGTTTTTGCTTGGGATGCGCTTCGCCGGCTCGAACTGCGGCAGGAACTCACCCGACTTAATCGCGACGGATTACCCGAATTGGCGTCGCCCCCTGATCTAGTCCACGTCCGCAATAACGTCGCTGTCTGGCGTATCCCCGTACCCGGCCACAACGATCGCTATTTGAAACTCCATCTCGATGGCGGCGGTGATCGGTGTGTTGTTATGCTCGATGCTGCCCGCTTTTACAGGGAATGGGTCGCGTCCTCCCTTGAAGCTCAGGTTGGGCGATCCTCTACCGTCGCGCTCAAGCGAGACATGCCGATCGACTACAAGTTTCACTACGCGGCGGATGGATTTGCGAAGGGCAGGCGTAATCCGGTCCCGCTGGCTGATGGCGGCGCAAACGGCCTTGGCTGGGGATCGCGTATCTACTTTAACGATGGTGTGACACGAACCTATTGGCTGCTCACTCATGGCGTTGCGTCATTCCCTATCGAGGTTTCACGGACTGAGCCTGCCATGGAGTTGCACCGGCTCGCTGGAATTGGCGAGGGGCCTATTCCTTACGCCAATCTCCTCGCGCAAAACGTGTGGGAGTTTGATGATCCGGCCTCGCCGTGGCATCCGGGTAACTGGCTTGCGGAAGACAGGATTTGACACGGAAAACCCGTCGCTGTCTTTTGATAGAAGGGACATGATGCGGCATGAACTACAATGCACTGAATGACTACTTAGCCGCGCTTCAACAGAAAATGAACTACAACATATCGAGCGAAAAAAATCCAAACGCCGATGCCCAATACGAGTTATACAGTGGTTACGCTGATGCGATTGACTTCCCGATGCGTCACCTTCGCTATGGGACGAAGGTAACTGCGACCGAAGCTCATGACTACTCACGGAAGTTGTGCCATCTATTTGCCCCGTCGATGATCGAGAAGCATATACCGCAACATAGGCAAACCGCCGTCTGTCAAGCCACGTCGCAATTGGCTCATGCAATGGAACGGCTGGCGGCTGGCAAGCGAGCCCGGAAATTATTCGGCATTTTCTAAAGCGCCGTGGCGGCCGTTCCCGACCCCGTTTGCCGGGTGTGTGATACCCCGATATTTTAGCCGCTAAAATTCAACGGGAGAGTTTTTGGCTATTGCTCTGCTGTTGTGTCCGCGATTCAGCCATTGCCTGCGCCCTATGCAGCCGCTCTTCGGCGCGGAAGGCCATGCCCTCTTTTGCCAACTGTGGGTCGCGACGTTGAACCTTTGTCACCGCCGCTTCTTCCACCTTACTTGGATAACCGGGGATAGGGGCTTGGGTGTAAGGAGCGATGCGATCCCGGCGGGCCACATTGTCGGATATCGCCTTGGCGCTCGCATCCCACTGGCTACGCCAGTCCGCTTCCTTGGCGGCATGTCCCGGCATCCATGTCGGCCCGCCGGGCTTCGCAGCTGTAATCTCTCCGTGCGTCTTGTTCAACGCAGTCCACTTATCCACTAGCCGCTCATCAAGGCTGGTCGCGCGGGTGACAATCCGCTTGCCCTCCTCGGAACATGCACGCTCAAACTCGGCTGCGCTTTCGGCCGGGGAAGGGCTGCGCTTCACTGCCACGTCACGAAAGCTATCAACCTTTTGCTGCTCCTGCGGATCAGCGCCACGATCCTTCATCAAACTAGATGCGGTTTCCCAACTCGCAGCGGCATCGCGAAGCGTGCGGGCGTTGGGGTTTTCGTGGGCGTTCTTCAACGCCTCTGCCATCTGCTCATCCGGCACCCAATGACCGGCTTCCATGCGGGTACTGCCAACGACATTGCCTTGCCGATCATAAAGAACGATCGCATCAACAATACCCTCAGCCTGCAAAGTCCCGATTGTCGAAACCAAGCCAGAGACGGCTTGATCGTGAAAATCGTCGCCGACGCCACGACCGAAACCCGTCGCGGAACTTTTGATCTGTATTTCGCGCCGCTCATACGTGCTGGCGTGGCTTAAATCAGGGGACACAGCCATGCCGTGAATCTCGACGCGGTAACCCTGTTCCTTGAGATTTTCGATGCTCATTCGAGCATATTTCACGTTGGACAGCGTACCGTCGTAAACGATGTTTCGCCGCCCCTCGGCGGCCATCTCGACAACCCGCGCACCGATGGTCCCCGCATCTTGAAAAGCCGCACCGGGAATATTTAAGTCGCCGCTAGCGATCCGCTCACGCATGTACGGCAGGGTCGGGCGGATCGCGTCGGGATCAACGATGATCGCCGGTTCCTTTACGCCCTGAAATTGCACTGACACGCGATTAACGATCATGCTCTTGCCGGAACCAGGTTGCCCCGCGGTTAAGATCGCTTTGGGCTGTGCTACAGCCGGAGCGTCTTCCATGGCTAGATCCGCAATCAGACGCGAATGCGCCTCACGCTCGGCGTCTCCAAGCGGCTTTTGATCATCAGCCATGATTATGCGTGAGCCGTGTAATTTTTGCGTGCCTGCTCCACTAAAGGGCCGCGGCTAGTCTCCGGCCGATTCCGGATCGCGTTGTGCTCACGCAACGCCTGCTTGGCGCGATCTTGTTCGTCGCCAGTGGTGGCCTGAACAGTGTCGAGAAGATCCGCATAGCGAAGCGCCCAACGCTCCTTATGCAGGAACGAAAGGTTCCTATCGATGCCCTCGATGATCTGGTTGAGGCTGGTCTCGCTCACGGCCCTTCCTTTCCGCTCCGCTATAACACTCGGACGGTTAGATGAGTAGCATATAGACGTTCTTGGTCGTCAGCGATGCCACTGCGGCGGCCACGTTATGATCTGAAATGAAAACGCCCCACTGCGGGGGCGCAGCGGGGCGTTGTGGCCGGCGGGGCAGGGGGGAAACCGCGCCGGTCAGAGTTAGAACGGTGTATAGCAAAGTCTGTTCCGCGCGCGCAGGAAAATGCCCTGCCAATCCAAAGACCAACAGGGCATCGCGAGCCTTCGCCGCCCATCCCCCCGGAAGGGCAGGACGCTTCAAGCTATATCTAAAACCCGGTCGAAAGATCTCTGTTCCCCATAGCAGCGGTGAAGGTCTTAGGCATTCCCGTTCGGTTGGGTTTCCACCGTCCCTTACGCCCTGGTTGTTGACGATGACCCGCTCATCATGATGGACACAACCGGAATGCTCGAAGACGCCGGGTTCCGTTTCTATGAAGCTATGGATGGAGACGAGGCCAAACGGATCCTGGCCTCGAACTGGGAAAACATCGTGTTGCTGTTTTCTGACGTCGACATGCCTGGTGAGACAAACGGCTTTGCGTTGGCGCAACACGTCGCGGAAAACTGGCCAGCGATCGAGATCGTCATCGCCTCCGGCCATGTCCTACCCAAGGCGGGCGAGATGCCCGAAAAGGCCACGTTCATCGCCAAGCCGTTTAACAAGCAGATGGTGCATGGCCATTTGCGCAAAATGCTGCCTGACAGCAAATTACCGGAACCGCTGAAAAAGGCGGTTTAGTACCGCCATTCTTTTCAACTGCAACAGCGATCGGGACGTTGAGGGCTTTCTCAAAAAGGAACGCCCCTGGTTCGCGAAATTCCGATGCGATTAAGGCAAAGATTATTACGATCATGACCGGCGCACCACACGCTGCGGTTAGAATAATACCTCCGTCGATCAGGTTGCGTAAGTCGTCGACTGATACTCAGCACCCGGGATAGAGTCGGACGAAAGACCCTTTATATTAAGGTCGTAGGGAACATACTTAACCGCGATCGCTTTCTCCTTTAAGAATATAGGAGAGAGAAAATGCGATTGTTGACATCGATAGCGGCTGCAGCCCTGATTATTCCGGGTGTAGCGCTGGCGCAGACGACCGGTAGCACCACCGGTGGCACGACAAGCGGCGGTATGAGTGGATCAACCACTGGTACCATGAACGGGGGAGCGTCGACCGGTTCTATGGACCAGACTAATCCGACGCCAAGTACATCGGGGTCGACCGCAACGACACGCACGCAGCATGGCACTAAGGCTCGCGGCAAAACGCGTAGCACAACGTCAGGTACGACGGGTGGCACGATGTCCGGTACGACCGGCAGCACGACTGGCCCGGACACGATGGGCGGTACGACCGACGGCACCGCTGGTTCAATGAGTGGCACGAACCCTGGCGGCACAATGGGTGGCACGACCGGCGGTACGATGGGCTCCCCGACAGGGGGAACGACCGGTACCACTCCGCCGCGCTAATCTTACCCTTTTGCTAAAATGAAAGGCCGGGCGAGTAATCGCCCGGCCCTTTCGTATTCGTTTGAGCAAACAGCACGCATCCACCCGGTGACGGTCTAAACAAACCCTGAGGCTTACTGATCCTTCTCGGCACGCTTACGATCGGCCTTACGCGCTCGGCTGACGGCCGCTGCGTGTTCGCGAGCACGCTTCTCCGACGGTTTCTCGAAATGGCGGCGTAGCTTCATCTCGCGGTACACACCTTCGCGTTGCAGCTTCTTTTTCAGAACGCGAAGAGCTTGGTCGACGTTGTTGTCGCGGACGATGACTTGCATGAAACCTGACTTTCGAAATTGCGTCGCTAATTAAGACAGCCATGTCTATAAGCTTGGTAGGCATGTGCCAAGTCCATGATTAACTTGTCGGCTCTAAACGCAGTTTTCTAACGCGACTGTGTTTACTCCTGCCCCATGCTGGAACGGTTTCTACACCGCGGCCCCTGGGCATTGACACTGATCCACTAGGCTGGAGAAGGCGCCATGACCAATTCCGACATACCTGCCTTTCGTGTTCAACTGCTACCGGCGCCGATGGTAATCGACGCTGATGGCCTCCCCGTCGCGAATTCTCATGTGGTCGAGATCGTATTTCCAGGGGACACGATCGATACGACGCTAGGGAAGGTGAACACGATCGTCGGGCCGGGAACGGCCAAGATCATCGTTGAGGACGCGACGTACCGCGGGATCAGCCTTTGCTGAGTTTGCGTGCTGTGTAGCCTTCGGGCAGGGGAAGCCTGCCAACCAAGGAAGCAGTGATACATGGCGAACCGTCTCACAATTGATCAAGACAGCCTGGTCGACAACGACCGCGAGAAGCAGATCGAGTTCACCGCCGAAATCGATAGCGACGACCGCGATTTTGCCGTGAAATACGCCGTTTTGCGTGAAGTGAGCGGCGACGAACCAGACAATGACGCCCTGGAGCTGTTCGAGCGGTTCAGCGACGAAATTCTCGATATCTGCGCCGATCTTGCCGAGCTTCGTCCAACGGCTAATCTGATAACAGTGACAGAGAGTGATCTTGAGTAGCGGTCGCTCCGAAGCACCCTTCGAAGCGTGCCGCTTAAGGCAGCAGTCAGGTCAGAGTTGGCATCTTCGAGGCTTATCGAGGATACCAATTTCGGCATGTTTTTAAGTTCTCTACGGCGTTTTCAGATCGGTCTTATCCTTGCCAGCTTGGCATTCGGTCTGCCTGCGCAAGCCGCATATGCCCGGTCACGTGTCTCTGAGATTGTGGTCGATGCCTCAACCGGTACCGTTCTTTTTTCACAGGCGCCCGATGCAGCGAGACGACCGGCGTCGCTGACTAAGCTGATGACGCTCTATCTTGCTTTCGAAGCGCTGGCCGATGGCCGCTTACGACCAAGTGCCCCTTTGCCGATATCCCGCCGGGCGACTCGCCAGCCGGCGACGCATTTAGGCATAGCTGCAGGTGGGCGGATCACGGTCGGCAAAGCGCTGGATGCCATCGCAGCGATCTCTTCGAACGACTTGGCCGTTGCCGTGGCCGAACGCATTGCCGGTAGTGAGCCGAAATTTGCCAGACTGATGACGGCAAAAGCACGCCAGCTTGGGATGCGGAATACGCGTTTTGCAAACGCATCTGGCCTGACCAGCGCCGGTAATATGACAACGGCAAGCGACATGGCGAAGCTCTCGCGCGCCATCGTCAGGCGCTTTCCGCGGCAATATGCCCGGTTCAGCAGGCGTACGATCCAGTGGCGATCGCGCCGCATTGGCAATCACAACCATCTACTCGGTCGGGTTGCGGGCGTCGACGGCATCAAGACCGGGTACACCTCCGACGCTGGCTACAATCTTGCAGCGTCGGCGATGCGCCGAGGTCGGCGCATCGTGGTCGTCGTGTTGGGCGAGACCAGCGTTTCGGCGCGTGATGCGCGCGTTGCCAACCTGATCGAGTTGGGCTTCACCGGGTCGAGATCGAAGGCGCGTCGCTCACAACGGCGGTAACTTTACGAACTGCTTTGGCATGCCCATGAGGACCGTTGTTGCCGCTAGTTAGAAATGACACTCGTTGGTAGCAGCGGGGGCAGCGTGTAGCCATCCCAACAGCGCAACGATGCCCCCGCTGAGGCGATACCTCTGCGGCTCCGGCGGCCTTGGACCCGCTGCGCAAGCAGCGGGCTCGGTTACAACGATTTTACGCGCATCAGATTTCTTCATCGCTCAATGGCCAGGTTTCACGGCATTTTTGCCTTGATGCGAAACCTGTGAGTTTTGCATCAGCTTGGCTGGCGGCATGCCGGCTGGCTCTTTGCCACAACGGTCGTAAGCTGCCCAGATTAGGGAGTAGCAGATGAAGACCAATGCATCAGCATACGCCCGCGCAAGCGCGGGGATCACGATAGCAGCTGCGGCAATTAGCGCTCATGCGCAGTTCGTCCCGCCCGCCGGATACAGTGGCACCGGATCACGACCAGGTGTCGCGGTGCCGTCGGACCCCAATGCGCCACCACTAACCCGCATGTCTGATACGGCGGTATCGAGCCTGATCCACGTCGATCCGGCCTACAGGCGCGGCTCGACTGTGGGCCACGCCAAGGTTATTGGCGCATTTGCGATAGCTGAAACGAGCAAAACACACGTCGTTGCGGCGTGGTCTCCCGGTTTTCTACCCGTCACCCTCTCACTGAGCGATGGCCGCTGCTACTCGCTTCAAGCCGACTATGAGGGGGGCACACTCTCAAACGGACGGCTGAGCAAATCGGGATGCGAGGGCCGGCAGAAGTTCGATGAGCCAGCCCTTCCTCCGCCACCTCCCGGTCGCTCACTACGATTGATCGGGACAGCTTGGGGCTACGGCGCTTGGGGCGATGATCGGGCAGAAACCACCATTATCACCGCGCCGGGAGCAACAACTTTCCAACCTCTTTTCACGGCTCAAATGACGTCCAGCGCCGTCATGGCGATGAACAGCCCTGACTCGCCTGGCGGCAACGTGACGTTGGTTGGCAAAATCAAAGGTCGGCTGACGGTCGTGACGCTGGAAGTCGGTTACTAGCGCTGATGCAAAACTTTTGAGTTTTGCATCAGACCGACATTCTCGGAATCGATACCGGGAGGCTGCAAATCCGAGCTATGACGACGGCGTACGTATCATGGAGTGGATCGAGACCAACCAGTCTCGCGTCCGCACGGCAAACACCCGGGCAGGACTGCAACAAGACATTCTCCTGAAGAACGGGGTGAGGGCAACGGACCTCGGCGAAGCAGCCGCGATTGAAGTGACGGACCGTTTCCTGGCCGACAATCCCGACAACCGGGTGGCGCTCATTTACGAGGATGCCGGTGTCCGGAAGCGCGAACGCGATCCTCGCGTGGACATATTCTCTACCGCATCCTTCCTTCACGCGATGGAGGGCGGGGGCTACATTCAATCGGCGGATCAGATCCTCGAACAGGCATCACAAGCCGGACGAAATGTCGCAGAGCAGAGGGCGATGCATACCCCTGAACCCGGCGCCAGCCTCCTTGCACAGTTTCGCAGTGCAAGGACGGGAAGCACAGGGCTTCTCGATACGACGCCGAACAGCTTGCACAAATCGCCTGACGACCCGTCGCCAACCCAAGGCCAGACGCGGGGACGCTCGCGCTGATGCTCATCGGATATGCCCGGGTCTCGACGTCGGACCAGAATCTGACGTTGCAAACGGACGCTCTGACGGCTGCGGGATGCGAACGGATTTGTAGTGACAAGGTGAGTGGCGCGAAAGCCGACCGTCCGGGTTTGTCGGAAGCGTTGAACGTCGCCCGCCGGGGCGACACGCTTGTCATCTGGAAGCTCGACCGCCTTGGCCGTTCGATGAAGGGCCTTGTCGAACTGGCGGCTGACCTTGCTACCCGCGGTATCGAGTTACGGTCCCTGACCGACGGGATCGACACAG
>NZ_LMKH01000004.1 GCF_001421415.1 Sphingomonas sp. Leaf208 | reverse complement strand
AAGGCCACCAATGAGCCAGGTCTGTGGCTTACCTTTTTCGAATGTTACCTTGTAGGTTTCCTCGCGGCCGTCTGCCATATCCGCTTTGAGGAAAGTCAGTGTCTTGATGCGGCCTTTGGCTGCCAGCGGAGGACCCATTTTGGACATCTGCTGTTTGCACGCCGCGAGCAGTTTTGGCTGCATCATGTCCGCGGGGCATGTACCGGCAGCTGTTCTCGTTAGAATTGTTCGCAGTGCAGCACCGTAGTTGCCCGGCGCAGCTGTTACAGGTGCTGGCATCACGAGTGCGGCGCCAGCAAACAGAAACGGGAAGGTGTAAGTCATTGTCGGTCCCCCATTGATCCCAACCATTTTCTAATGGTTCAAAGGGGGCGTGACCACAGCGAAAAACTGCAGTGTAAAGAAAACCACACGCTGAAAGCTGCGGAGGTAGCCGTCCTTCAATCGCAAAATCTCACGCCCGTTTACATCGAGAAACTCCGTGCTTGATCAAACCGGCTTTTTGAGCGGCTCCGACAATTTGTTGTCCGGNTAGCCGTCCTTCAATCGCAAAATCTCACGCCCGTTTACATCGAGAAACTCCGTGCTTGATCAAACCGGCTTTTTGAGCGGCTCCGACAATTTGTTGTCCGGRAGCATGTTCCGCAAATGCTGGTGCACCATTTGCTTGTTGAACGGCTTGGAGATGAACGTAGCCTTTTCGGGCATCTCGCCCGCTTTCGGTAGAACATGACCGGATGCGATGACGATTTCGATCGCAGGCCAGCGTTCGGCGACATGCCGCGCCAACGCAAAACCGTTGGTATCGCCGGGCATGTCGACATCAGAGAACAGCAGTACGATGCTTTCCCAGCTGGTTGCCAAGACGCGCTTTGCCTCGTCGCCGTCCATGGCTTCGTAAAAGCGGAATCCGGCGTCTTCGAGGATGGAAGTCGTATCCATCATGATGAGCGGATCATCATCGACAACGAGGGCGTAGGGTACGGTTGAAAGGGTCGTGGAGCCCTAACCCTCCCGCCATAAGCAGAGTTGCGGCGCGCGAGGATTTTTGGTTGATTTTCTTAAAATGCAACTGCGGCATGGCCGCATTGGCGGGCCATGCCGGGTATCGTTTGCGGGCTGTTAACCAGGTAGTTTTGTCACAATGGCCATCATAGCCTACTGACACTAAAGGACTAAAAATTATAGCGTCCAACGTCGTAGGGCCCGTTGAGCGCGCGAGCGGAGTGACGTGTGCGAGATACTCAAGAAGAAGCGCGGATCGTCCGCGAACTGACGCGCGGCGATAGCGGATCTGACCCTTTCGCCTCGGCCGTGCGGGCAACGCGCATGCCGATGATCATTACCGATCCCCGGTTGCCCGACAATCCCATCGTGTTTGTGAACGACGCCTTTGGGAAGCTGACCGGTTATGCCCGCAGCGAGATCATGGGTCGCAACTGCCGGTTTCTGCAGGGACCGAACACGGACACGGCCGACGTCGACCGCGTTCGAGACGCGATACGCGCGCGCGAGTCGATCGAACTCGACCTGCTGAACTACAAGAAGGACGGCACGCATTTCTGGAACCGGTTGCTGGTTTCGCCCGTGTTTAACGACGACGGGGTGCTGCTCTATTTCTTCGCCTCGCAGTACGACGTCACTCTTGAGCGCGAACGCCTCGTCAATCTTCAGCTCGATCGCGATGCCCTCGAAGCAGAAGTAGAGCGCCGGATAGCCGAGCTTCAGGAAAGCGAGCAGCGGCTTCAATTTGCCCTTGATGCCGGTCGCCTGGGGTCCTGGAGCATCAATCTCGATACGTACCGGCTGACGGCATCTGCCGAGTGCAAGAGGATATGCGGTCGTGCCCCAACCGATCCTCTAACCCTCGACGAACTGCGAGAGTCGATCCACCCGGAAGACCGGCAGATGCAGGTCGACGGCATAGAGCGCGCCATACGCGACCGATCGCTGCTGGACCTTGAGTACCGCTTGCAGACGCCGGCAGGCGAGGAGCGCTGGGTACAGATCCGGGGACAGGCGAGCTACCGCGCCGATGGCACACCGTTGGCACTCGTCGGGACGACCCAGGACGTGACCGCACGGAGGCGCGCTGAGGAGCATCGGACCCTCTTGGCTAATGAGCTAAGCCACCGGGTGAAGAATACGCTTGCGTCCCTGCAGGCGATCGTCTCGCAAACGATGCGCCGGGCGACCTCTGTGCAGGAGGCCGGCACGACGCTGGAAGCACGCATCCACGCGATGTCTGCCGCGAACGACTTGCTGATCAGTGGCAGGTTCGAGAGCACATCTCTGCGTGCGCTGGTTGAGCGCACGCTTACCCCCTTCGGGGTGGAAGACGGTCAACGGTTCAAGCTTTCCGGTGAGGACCTTCAGCTCCCGCCCCGCCTTGTCGTCGCATTCGCCCTTGCCCTCCATGAGCTTGCAACCAACGCCGCAAAATATGGCGCGCTATCGACCGCCGATGGCGTGATCGAGCTGAGTTGGAAGGTCATGGACGGCTGGCAGCCGCATGATCTCCACCTCACCTGGGTCGAGTCAGGAGGCCCACCGGTTGAGCCCCCGACACGGACCAGCTTTGGCACACAGCTCATTCAGCGTGTTTTGGCACACGAAACCGGTGGAACGGCTAAAATCTCATACCTTCCTGGCGGCGTCGTGTTCGAAGCCGTCGCACCGTTGGTCGACAGCGCCGACAACGACAACGAGCAGCAGGATAGAGCCGAAGAAAGGAACTGAGGCTTGGCCACCCTCAGTGTCCCATCTCAGCCTAATTCACAGCATACGGCTGATAAGACTAGATATTTCATTGAGAAAGTTGGCAAAACGATGGTGGGTAGCCCGCGCCGCTGCCCAAGCATTTCTGTTTATATACAATTTTGACGGGGAAAATCATCGACGGCCGTTCAGGGATGTAGTCGGCAACTACTAGGCGATCACGCATCGATACCATCGTGTAGCATCACCTGTTCTGCTATGGAGCCGGGGTGAGACCTGATAATCCCGAAGACCACGAAGCGCTCTGGACGGGGCTTGGCGAACCCGAAACTGCTCAGGATCTGATGGACGCGCTTGCGGAGCTCCGGCTTCTGGCGATCCGGTTAGACCTGAAAGTCGTCGGAGCCATAGTTAGCAGCGCGATCGGTATGGTCCCACTCACAAAGCATTGAGCTAGCGTTGTTCGCTTTGTCTAAAAACCTTCAGAAAAGTGCGACGGCCCGTCCCCACAGGGTAGCAAGGACGGACCGGCCACAGCCGGAGGACGACCGCGGCGAGGCATAAACGCAAACCGCAATGTTAGTTTCCTAGGGCAATTCCAGTTTGTCTCGGCATCCGGGTGAGCTTCTATCCCGGTTTAGTACGTCGGTTTGTCGTCAGATCTCCGTTTTGTCGGGAAACCGCCTCACGTCTGCGTGTTTTGTCCCCACCAGATAGGAGGAAGCCGTTGAATACCCCGATTCATGATACGCCTTCCGACGTTGCGGCGATCAACGGCTGCGTGGTTGTATCGGGACCTGGAGGGGTCGCTGTAACCTTGTCGGCAGATGCCGCAGAAGAAACGGCAAATCGTCTCCATAAATCCGCAACCGAGGCTCGCAATCAGCGGAACACTGACCCAGCGTTGTCCGAAATGTCGGAATCGTGAGTTGGCGATGCGCCGAATAATTTACATCAGTAGATCGCTGGTTGACGGAGATCCCGATGCGATAGCTGGTATCGTGGCAGGCTCAGTCGCCTGGAATACCACAGCCGGGATCACGGGGATGCTTTGGTCGGATTGCGCGAACTTTGCGCAAGTAATCGAAGGCGCTTCTGATCGGATTGAATTGACCATGGAGCGTATCCGCCGCGATCCCAGCCATACTGACATTACGGTCTTGTTGGACCGATCGATCCTATCTCGCCAGTTCGGTGACTGGTCGATGCGATGCGCTGGTGACGATGAGGCGAGCGCGCATGGCACCAGCTTCATGATCGGCTTTGCAATGGGCGAACGCACCGCCGCATCGAAACGATTGTATGAAATCGTGCTATCTAGCCATGCTGGTAATGTGGGGTAGGGAACAGAACCACGCGGCTACGGTTTTGAGTGCGACCGGCGCGGTTTCCCCCCTGCCCTGCCGGAAACGACGCCCCGCTGCTGCTCCCGCAGCGGGGCGCCTCCCAATCCAAGTTGTTGGGTAGCGTGGCATCGGTGTCCGCACAGGAAGTACCTCTAACCGACATTCTCTTCCGCGTTGATTGCCCGTGCTCTGTCGCTGATAAATGCCGGTATCGATGGCGAGATGGCGGCTTGGACGGCCAAAGGCGTTCAGCTCTGATAGAGTTTGCTACCGCTCGACTGTTCTCAAAATACCATCAATTCCGAGAACGCCAATACCTTCTCGCCCGCCGTTCGTTTTATGGGAAAGTCCTCCCTCGTCCTAACGGTTGGTGCGAACCAGGTGAATGGCGTCGCTAAACGGCCTTTTTCAGAGGTTCTGGCAATTTGCTGTCAGGCAGCATGTTGCGCAAATGCCCGTGCACCATCTGCTTGTTAAACGGCTTAGAAATGAAGGTAGCTTTCTCAGGCATTTCGCCCGGCTTGGGCAGAACATGGCCGGAGGCGATGACGATTTCGATAGCTGGCCAGTTCTCCGCAACGTGTCGCGCTAACGCAAAGCCGTTTGTCTCACCGGGCATATCGACGTCAGAAAACAGCAGCACGATGTTTTCCGAATTTGCCGCCAAAAATACGTTTCGCTTCGTCTCCATCCATAGCCTCATAGAACCGAAACCCGGCGTCTTCGAGAATGCTGGTTGTATCCATCATGATGAGCGGATCATCGTCAACGACGAGGGCATAAGGGACGGTGGAAAGGGTCATCACGCCCCAACCATCCGCCGCGCACGGAGTTGCCCTACTACATGCTATTTCAACTTTCGGGATCGCTGTAGGCCAAGGTCACGGTCCGTGCGGCGTATGCCATTTGAATTTCGCCTTTTTGGCGGCTAGCTGCAAATCAATGCGCCCATGCGCGTATTGAGAGGGCGCGATGACCGACGCGGAGGCAATCAGCCATTACGAAGTGCTGGATACGGGACCCGAGATCAGCTTCGACGACATCGTAGCTCTGGCTGCACAGGTATGTGAGACGCCGACAGCGCTGGTCTCGCTGTTGGACGGTGACCGCCAATGGTTCAAGGCGCGCATCGGGTTTGAACCCTGCGAGACGGACATCGACAGTTCTGTATGCCGGCACGTCGTGGCAGCCCGAAGCCTCATCGTTATCCCTGACCTGACCAACGACGAACGTACGGTGTCGAACCCACTGGTCGTCGCCGACGACGGCATCCGCTTCTATGCGGGCGCGCCCCTTGCGACCCGCTTCGGGGTCGTAGGCGCGCTTTGCGTCATCGATACTTCGCCTCGCCCGGCCGGCCTGACGGCAGAGCAGGAGGCAGCCCTGCTACGGCTGTCGAGGCAGGTCGTGACGCTTTTGGAGATGAGACGTGACACGCTGGACCTCCAGGCAGCTCTGGCGGCGCGCGACGCGTCACGAAAAGCGCAAGCGATCAGCGAACGCCGCTGGCAGGACCTGTATCAGAAGATGGACACCGGCTTCATTTACGCACGGGTGATCCGCAATGCTGACGGAGAGGTCTGCGACTGGCGATATGAGGAGGTGAATGACGCTTGGGGCAATCTCGTTGGCATCAATCCCGCCGATGCACGCGGGCGCACGATCCGTGAACTCATCCCTGACATCGAGGACGAGTGGGTTCTGACTCTGGCGCGGGTCGTCGAGACGCAGGAACCGTATCACTTCACCAGCCAAGTTGGCGTCTTGGAGCGTTGGTACGACGGTACAGCGCAATCCCTTGGTGACGACGACTTTACCGTCATATTTCACGAGGTCACCGCGCGCATCAAAGGCGTCCGACGCAGCGAAGCCTTGCTGGCGTTGGGCGACGTATTGCGGGATCGGATCGACAGCGATGGGATGATCGTCGAGGCCTCACGCATCATCGGCGAGGCGGTGGGAGCGTCCCGGGCCACCTTTGGCGAAATGGATCACACCCGAGAAATCGTAAGCGTCGAAGCCGGGTGGTCGATGGTGGGTATGCCGTCGATCGAGGGCGAGCACCGATTCTCGGACTATGGTGAACTGCGCGCCGCGCTGCTTGCCGGTGATGTCGTTGTCATCGACGATACCTCGACGGATCAAAGGACTGCAGCTGATTTTGCCGCCTGGACTTCACTTCGTACGCACGCCGTGGTCATCGTGCCTGTGCGAGAGCGTGATCGGACGGTTGCCGTTCTCCTGATCCACAAGGACAGCCCGTATCACTGGACTGACGACGAAGTTGGATTCCTCCGCAGCGCTGCCGACCTGCTTGAGACTGCGAACGCGAGACGGCGAGACGACGAGCAGCAAGAACTGGTCAACGGCGAGATCGCTCACCGGCTTAAAAACGCATTGTCGATGGTACAGGCCGTCGCGACGCAGACCTTACGCGGCGATGCTTCTCCCGAAGGTCTCGAAGCCTTTACGCGCAGATTGCAGGCGCTTGGTCATGGTCATGACGCGCTCACCAGCGGTCGCTGGAAGGCAGCTACCCTCAATGATATTCTAGGAGGAGTCCTGGATGGAGCCGCCATACGCGACCGCTGCACCGTCCAGGGCCCATCGGTCGAGATGGGCGCCCGTGCTGCGCTGTCGACGTCGTTGCTGATCCACGAACTAGCCACCAACGCCGTCAAGTACGGAGCTCTTTGCGCTGCCAGCGGCCATGTGGACATCACATGGCAGATTGAAGGTGACGGCGACGAATGCCAACTGGCGCTGGACTGGGCCGAACGAGGCGGGCCTGCGGTCACGGCACCAACGCGTAAAGGCTTCGGTTCAAAGCTAATTCGGCTGGGGTTAGTCGGAACCGGCGGTTCCGACATACGCTATGAGAAGGAAGGTCTGCGAGCTGCCTTCACGGCACGGCTCGCAGAAGTGGAACAAGCGTGAGCACAACCGATCCCCAGATCGATGGACATACCGCCATCGTGCTGATCGTCGAGGACGAGCCGTTGCAACGGCTGGACATGATCGACATGGCCGAACGCGCCGGCTTTGAGGTCTTGGAGGCGCATGATGCCAGCCATGCAGTGGCGCTGCTAGAAACCAGGACTGACGTCCGCCTTGTCCTGACCGACATCGATATGCCGGGCGTAATGGACGGGATGAACCTTGCTGCCGCGGTCCGCAAGCGTTGGCCACCTATCGAAATTATCATTATCACTGCGGGGCCGGCTCCCGCGCGGGCGGACATGCCTGAGCGTGCCGTTTTCATGACCAAGCCACTGAATTACGAACGCGTGGTCGAGGCCATGCAGCGAATGACAGCAATCCAGGACGCCGAGAGCCGGCTAGATTAAGGGAACTGCGACGGCGGGATGGTCCTTGGTGTCTGGACGCGACAGGCCATTCGCTGACGTCCAAAGCGGTAAGGTGTCAGAACGACTGGTTTTGACACCCGTCACTGCAAGATCCTTTCTCGTTTCAGCGACATAGCTCAATTTTGGGAATAGATAACCTTTCCCGTTTCTCGATCGTATTTTGAGAAAACCCAAACCCGAGGCGAAGAAGTGATCGCAGCGCTTAGCGGTTACACCAGGTTTGCGAGCGTGACGATGATACGCAACAATTTACCATCGCGCTCGACCAGAAGTGCAACCTTTGCTCCTAGCACCATCAGGACACGCCCCATCTCCCACAATGGTTGCCGTCTGCCGTTCGATGAGATGATACGATCTCCGGCCTGCACGCCAGCCCGCGCGGCGGGGGAACCAGCAAGAACCCCATCGACATAAGTTCGAGCCAGACTCGGTCCTTTTGCGATCAAATGGAGACCGCTGGCATCCGCTTCGAAGGGAACATGGAGGCGCGCGTTCGGGACCAGCCACATTCGGCGACTGCGATAATCCCACGTCACGGTAAACCGACGTAATATCTCGCCGCCTAACAATCCGGCAACGCCCGGACTGGCCAAAATCCCAGCAGGCTGATCCGGGATCGCTGCAACCGGCCCGGCAAAATCGTGTCCGCCGATACGAATACGCGAGAGCCGAACCAGCTTGTACTCGATTTTTCCCCCCACCGCAGAAAAAGGAGGAGGGGCAACAAGTGAGTGTCCCGCCAACAACTCCGGATGTTCTTCAAGAAAGCGCTTACTCAAAATTGCTGCGCCAGTTGTACCGATGTCGACCACAAATTTGGCTTTCACGAGTGAGCCGTTGTTACCGCCAATCTCGGCTTCGACTACCGGCACGTTCCCTTCTATGTCGATAGGGATAGCCCCAACGCCCGGCGTGCATGTGTCTTGAAAGGAAATGAAGGAGACGCTTTTATGTGCATAATCAACCGTAACGCGGAAATGCTGAAACACGTTGCTGCCAAACAATGCATCGACTGGATGGCCTGTTTGCGCACCGATGTAATCAATGGGTAGAACTGCGATCCGTTCACTCGCTAGCCTTAGCCCGGCATGATCTAGACCCCACACCATATTGGCAGAGTCAATCAGGTGGAGAGTTTGGTCATCGCCTTGTCCAAAGCCGCCTGCTGCAACCGACGAGGTAGATTTAAGGCCTATCTCGGTAGCCACGTCCGGCGATACGATGCTCAGCGCTGCGCCTGTATCCAATATAACGTTTAACAGTCGCGATCCGTTTACGCGTCCGGGCATGATCGGAAGGTTAGATATCATTCGGACAGGGATAGTCACTGCCGTTGCAGGATGACATTGGGAGAGCGGAAAGATACGGCCATCGCCGTCTTTCATCGTCGCTCCAGAGGTTTGGCCTTCCACAACGCCTTTAGCGAAGCTTGATGTGTCCGAGGCAAAGGCCATCGCCAGCGCTAATAAGCACTTTGAGTATGTCATCATTCATCTCCAGGGATGGAAGATCAGCTTTTGAAGAACAACGCCTCAATCGGCATTTGGAATAGCGTTGCGATATCGAATGCCAGTGGAAGACTAGGGTCGTAGCGGCCGTTCTCGATCGCGTTAACCGTTTGGCGTGATACCTGAAGTCTTGCTGCCAGATCAATCTGGGACCAGCTACGTTCGGCACGCAATTCCTTGAGCCGGTTCTTCATCGGTAACGCAAAACCTGCGTCCAGATACACGTTATCCAAACACCTTGCATAACAATAAAGGTGATCCACATTGGAAGCCGGCTCCAGCCGACGACTTCAAGTAGACACCATGTAATCATTAAGAATTGAGTGATGCCAAAAGCCCAAGCGACCGCGACAAGCTGATTACGCCTCATCATCTCGTCGCTACGTTGAATCTGCGAGATAGTTGACTTGAGTATACCAAATGCGGGAATCAGAGGCAGCATCATCACTGCCGTTCGCCACTCGCCTAGGCTCGGGTAACCGAGGGCGACATATGCCGCTGCAATCAAGACGAGAACATAGGCGAGTGTCCACCTCCCCTGGCTTCGAAATGCGAGATACGTTTCCAGTTTCATGTCGGCATCCCTTGGCTCAGCTAATGGAAAGCTTGTTTTCCATACGCAGAAAGCTAGGCAATGGAAAGTATGTTTTACACAAGCTTCCTTTACATCGGTCGGGGTGAACCAGGCGACCGAGGAGCTTATGAGGGGGACCCTGTTTTCCCGATTAGGAACGGCCAGCGAGACGGCGCGGGCGTTCGCAATCGATCGATTGCGAGAAAGCCCTGCGTCGCGATCCCTGCCAGCTGCCATTGAAGTTCAAGGGCTGCACCGTATGATCACATGATGATCCTGAGCATCGTCATTCCCAACAACCCATCGGATGCCGACCGCGAAGCGGTTCTTAAACCGCTTCTCGCTTACAACACGGCGCGTGCAGGCGATCCCCGCTTCCACCCCGTCGCCATTTTGCTGGCCGATGAGGCCGGCCATCACGTCGGCGGTCTATGGGGCAAATGTGCGTATGACTGGCTTTTCGTGGACCTTCTTGCCGTTCCGGAAGAGCATCGGGGCGAGAACCATGGAAGGACACTTATGGAGCAGGCCGAGGAGATCGCGCGCGCCAACGGCTGCGTTGGAATTTGGCTCGACACCTACGAGTTTCAGGCGCGCGGTTTCTATGAGAAGTTAGGCTTTGAGGTATTCGGCACCCTCGACGACCATCCCGTTGGTCAGAAAAAGTTTTTCCTTCGGAAGCGATTCTAAAAATTGGCTTGGCTACGGTTCGAACCAATAGCGGATCGAGAACATCGCCAACCCTGCCATTCCCAAAACTACAGTTAAATCGAGAATGGGAAGACAACTAGCCGAGAGCCGACTTGTAGGCCGCAACTGCTGGCCCGAACCCCATCAGTAACGCGTCTGCCGTCAGTTCGTGGCCGATGGACGCTTCAGCGATCGGAGGCATAGCGCCGATCAAATCAGGTAGGTTGGCAAGGCTGAGGTCATGACCGACGTTCACCCTCAGGTCGGCAATATGCACCGCTCGCGCCGCCTGCGCTGCTGCTTGGAGAATACGACCGGGACCCTTGGCGCGATGCTCGGCCGCATAAGAACCGGTGTAGATTTCTGCGCCATCAGCTCCGCTTTCGATGAGGCTGCGTACTGCTGTTGGGTCCGGATCAATGAACAGGATTACGCGTCCGCTGACCGCCTGGAAGCGGGCGACATCATTATAAATCCGTTTTGCTGCATCTCGATCGTCAAACTTCCAGCCTTCCTCCGATGTGAACGCGGAGGCAGTATCAGGAACGAGTGTGCATTGCTCGGGCTGCACAGCAGACACAATGCGGAATAGCCGATCGTCGGGATAGCCCTCGATGTTTAGTTCAAAGGTCGGGCGGAGTGGCTTCATCCACTCCGCCAGTGCCGATACGTCGTCATCACGGATATGGCGTTGGTCGGGGCGCGGATGCACTGTAATTCCGTCCGCGCCAGCTTCATGAGCAATGCGGGCGAAGGCTAGTAAATCGGGTACGCCGGTTCGCCGGGAGTTTCGCAGCAGGGCAACCTTGTTCAGGTTAACACTTAGACGCACCATAAACACCGATCCCAAATCGCCTTCGATCCGGGAATTATGGCATGTAGCGGCCAATGGCGAGGGCGAGCCATGGGTTAAACGGCAAGGCAACCGCCGTCGCCTGCAATTCCCGTTTACGATCCCAATTGAGAACCCCCTGCCCTGCTCGTTGACCGTTCGTTTGCCAGAATTTAGCTCACGTCAACCTAGCCCATTGGCTTGCCTCACGGCACCAGTGGTGTATTATACGAATAATACGGCATGGACGAACCAAGCTGCCAATGGGAAGGATCGTCGATGCTTCATCTAATAGCGATTTTGGCAACTAGTCCCGTTAACACGTATCCCCCTGCACCCGCTCCAACCGAAGAACGCGGCAGAGCGGCGGACAATGCCTTCTGGGCGGCCTTAAACACGTGCGATCGCAAGCACATGGAAGCGACCCTCGCTCCTGATGTCGAGTTCTACCACGACAAGACCGGCGCTACGATCTCGCGCGATGCGGTCGCCACATCGTTCATGAACGGCCCTTGCGGCACGACGGGGTTTCATGTTCGCCGCGAACTGGTCGCGGGATCGCTGTCCTATGGTCCTGGAGGGGCGTCCGTTGACGTTTGAGTTCGTCGCGGCCAGCGATACGGTCGAGAAGGTGGTGGTCGAGGACAATGGCGCGATCGTCGCGGAAGGGATCCGGCAGGATGCGCGCTGAGGTCCGGCAGGCCGGCCGCATCGTCCCGTTCCTGCTGCTCTGCATGGGAAACGCAGGCATGGCGCGGGTGGAGCCGCCAAGGACGCTGTCACGAGGGATCGACCGTTTGCTTGCTGAAAGCTATCCGGAGGACGCACCGGGCGTGACCGTCATCGTCACCCGGCACGGCAAGACCGTCTATAGCGGCGCGCGCGGCCTCGCCGATGTCGACCGGCAGTCGCCCCTAAAGCCGGACAGCATCCTGCGCTATGCCTCGATCTCGAAGCAATTTACCGCCGCGACGATCCTGAAGCTGACGCAGGACGGAAAGCTGGCACTCGATGCGTCGGCTTCGCAATATCTGCCGCCCTGTCCGGCCGCGAAGGGCGTTACAGTCCGCCAGCTGCTAAACCATACATCGGGCATTCGGTCCTACACAGATATTCCGGGTGCAGTGTCGGTCGAGAGTACCGGCCGGGTTTGGACGACCGACTCTCTTATGGCGCTGTTCTGCAATCAGAAGCCCGTCTCACCTCCCGGTGCGCGCTATCAATACAACAATTCGGGCTATGTCTTACTCGGCGCGATCATCGAGCGTGCTACTGGAATCTCGTGGCACGACGCGGTGATGATGCGGACAACTCGACCGTTGGGCCTACAGTCGATCCGCTGGGGTGGTGGCGCGATCGGCAAGGATTGGGCGCGACCCTACACCCGCCTTGGAGGGGGCGTCGTGGGACTAGCGCAGCCGGTCGATATGAGCTTCCCCCACGCCGCAGGCGCGCTGGTCGGCACGGCGCGAGACCTAGCGCGCTGGTCCAGCGCCCTTCATCACGGCCGCGTTGTCAACCAAGCGCTCTACGATCAAATGATTTCGCCGACCAAGCTCACTGACAATACATCCAGCGACTATGGCTTCGGGCTGGAGAACGGAGTGGTCGATGGCGTACCGGTCATCGGGCACAGCGGTGGAATCATGGGCGGTCAGACCGACAGCCTCTATGTGCCGTCCCAAGATCTGTTCGTCGCGGTCCTGGCGAACACCGACGCGCCGGCCGTGGCGCCTAGCCTCACGGTTCGACGCATCGTTACGCTGGCGATGAAGCCGTAGTGCGCGGCGAAGGGGCGTAGTTCGACCTACTAACTCGCTACTTGCGTCAGTGGATCGACCACCAGCTAACGAGACGGACTTTCTCGAAATTCGATCGATTTTTGAGAAAGCCGAGCTATGTCGCTGGAGCGCGAAGCGCCTACCCCACCGTGTTGTGGGCATGCGCTTGCCCGAGAACGGTCTTACGAACGACATTCGAAGGGTTCTCGGGCTTCACGGCTCACAGAAGTGACGCGACCATTCGGATTAGCGCTCTACCTTGGGGCCGACGCGTTCTGCGCCGTCCTGCACACCACCCTTACCCGGTGGCGGATCAGCGCGTAGTCCTAGCGTGATCAGCAGTGATGACGACACGTAGATTGATGAGTACGTCCCCACAACGATACCGAGGATCATCGCGGCGGTGAAGCCGCGCAGCACATGCCCGCCAAGGACCAGCATCGCGACGAGCGCGAGTAGGATCGTCACCGAGGTCATCACCGTACGCGGTAGAGTTTCGTTCACCGATAGGTCGATAATCTCGCGAATGTCCATCTTCCGGTAGCGGCGCATGTTCTCGCGGATACGATCATCGATCACGATCTTGTCGTTGATCGAGTAGGAGATGATCGTCAGTACCGCCGCAACGATGTTGAGGTCGACCTCAAAATCATTCCGCGTGAGTGCGAAGAAGCCGAGTGTCATCAACAGATCATGGACGATCGCGACGACCGTCGAGACACCGAACTGCCACTCAAACCGCACTACTGTGAACAGTGCGATGCCAAGGATCGCCAAGCCGACAGCCAGAACACCTCTCGTAATCAACTCATCGGAAACCTTGCCTGTAATCGTGTCATATTTGGAGAAGGTCGCGCCGGGAAATTTGATCGCCAGATCGTCTGATACCTTCTTTACGAGCCGGTTTGTCGCTTCCTCGTCGCCGCCATTTGGTAGCGGCAGACGGATTGAAAGCGTCCTGGGGTTACTGAACGACTGGATCGATGCTTCGCCAACCCCAAGGCTGTCGACTTCGGATCGAACGGCCTCGATCGATGGTGCCGTCTTGAAGTTCTGCTCCATCAGGACGCCCCCGACAAAATCGACGCCCATGTTAAGCCCCCGAAAGGTAACGAGGCCGACAGCGATCAACGACAGCATGAGCGTTAATCCGAACGCCCATTTACGGAGCGAGACGAACTTCAGGTTGGTGTTGTCAGGTACGAGTTTCAGTAGGCGCATGATATTCTCCCGCCTCAAATATTGATTGTGGTGGGGCGGTTCTTCCGCAGCCACAGCGCGACCATCATCCGCGTGAACGTGACAGCAGTGAACACTGACGAGCAGATGCCGATCAGCAGCACGACTGCGAAGCCCTTCACCGGTCCCGAGCCGAGTAGCAGCATGATCACGCCGGTGATGGCATGCGTCACGTTCGCCTCGAAGATCGTCCGGCTCGCTTCCTTGTAACCCAGCTCGACCGACTGGATTATGCTACGTCCGCGGCGCCGCTCTTCGCGAATGCGTTCGTTGATCAGCACATTTGCATCAACGGCAGTGCCGATCGTCAGCACAAAGCCGGCAATGCCGGGCAAGGTCAGTGTGGCTTTTAAAAACGCCATTACCGCCAGGATAACGAATATGTTGATTACTACGGCAATGTTCGCGTACAAACCAAACCGACCGTACGTGACGATCATAAAGATAATTACGGCAATCGCGGCAACAACGCTCGCAATTATGCCTGCACGGACCGAGTCACGTCCAAGGTCCGGACTAACAGTGCTTTCGGCAACGACCTTCAAGTTCACCGCAAGTTTGCCAGATCGAAGCGCGATGGCGAGATCGTTTGCAGTTTGAACCGTGTAGTTGCCCGCGATCGACGCTCGGCCGCCAAGAATGGGCTCGTTGATGTTGGCAACCGAGATAACCTTGTTGTCGAGAATGATCGCGAACGGCCTGTTGACGTTTTCGGATGTTACTTTCGCAAATCGCCGGCCACCCTCAGCGTCGAACGTTATTGCAATGTTGGGGGCATTGGTCTGTGGATCGAACTCCTGCCGAGCATCCGCAACCTGCTCGCCCGAGATCACCACCGGGCGCTTTAAGGCTACGAAGGGCACACTTTGCGGATTATCAGGGTATGGCAAAATCTGGCTACCGGCCGGGGCGATGCCCTTAGCGAGATCGGCGGGGTTTGCAGTTTGGTCGACCAGCTTGAACTCAAGCTTGGCAGTTGTCCCGATAAGCTTCTTTAGCGCCTGTGGGTCCTTCGACCCCGGGACCTGGACGACAATTCGTGTTGCTCCTTGACGGACGATCGTCGGTTCCTTGGTCCCTAATTCATCGATGCGGCGACGAACGACTTCGGTCGCATCCTTCATGGCGGTGTCGACGGCTTGGGTTAGTCCTGCCTCGGTTGGCTTGAGCGAGAAGCGGTTCGTGCCGAGCAAATTGACGTCCCACTGACTTTGCCCAGTTATTCCGGCCCCAAGGCTGGTAATCGTGGATAGACGCTGGCGGGCGAGGGCAATCTGAGAGGGATTGCTAACGACGAAGGTTAGCTGTCCCCCACGCGTCGAAATGTCGCCGATTTCGATACGCGGGGTTCCGTTGCGCATTACGCCCGATACGCTGTCACGCATCGCCTCGACCCGCGTCTTCGCCAAATCAGCAGTATCGCCTTCGAGGAGTAGATAGCTTCCGCCATTGAGATCGAGCCCGAGGTTCACGTGGGATTGCGGATACCAAGCCGGTAGGTGGCTAGTTGGAATAAGGCTGGGGATGCCGAGCATGATGCCAATAAGGCACACGCACAGGACCGCCCCCGCCTTCAGACGGGAGAAATTAAGCATTTTAGATTCTCGTTCGTAGTCTTGAAGAGACAAGTGCGCCGGCAAGGGCACACCGTATCGGCCGCACGTCTCAGGCGCGGCCAGACATCTTCAAGCTCCGGGAGGACCAGTAGCGGGGTGGGCGCGGACTGAACGTTCGGCGAAGCCTAGTGCGGCGAGCTGAACGGGGGAAAGGCGCGATGGTGTTGGATTTGCGGCATTCGCCAGCTCAGCAGGGGGTAGGGCATTACCTCCGCTCTGCCGGGGGTCGTGCCGATCAGCTTCTTCGTGGAGAGCAATCGCGCGTTCACTGAGCGTGAACGGTCTCGCCGCGGCCTCGCGGACAGCCAGACCCTGCCCACGGCCGTGAACCGAGCCAGGCTCGCCGCACGAGCTCAAGCTCAACAACGCTGCGAATAGCGTTTGCAGAACAGCCAGGAAGACGGACGGCGAGATCAGATCGGGGCACCCCTGTATGTGCGCTAACGTTATTTACGGCGCACACCCGTCCGGAAAGATTTAAGCTATAGCTGCATTTTGGCGAAAACAAGAAGAAGGTGGCAGACTGCCCGATCGCGGGACATCCGGTTTAGCGTCTGGGGTCTCATGGGACGGAACCGTGTTTCTGGTAGAACCTGATTGTGAACGGCAGTCGGAACGGTCAGGGCGTTCCATTCCCGAAATCGATCGAATTTCGGGAATGTCCGGGATGGGAAGGAAAGCGGCCGGTCCGCTTCCGGTAAGGCGACGGCGATGCCCGACATTAGGCGGCTGCCGCCATTCCAGAGAAGATTGACTTGTGGGAAGGCGGCTACGCCGCTCCGATCGCGGCGCATCCCGCTTAGCGGCCTCCCCATCTATTTTATCTTGCTCACAATTGCCGCTTTAGACCGCTACTCAGACGGCTTAAATCGACCAACGCGGCTCACCTGAACCCCCTCCTTGGCCCATGAAGCCCTTGATTTGCAAATTTCTCTTGTTGGACCGGGCTGAGGCATTGCGGCCGGAAGGTCAGCAAAGAATTTGATACAATAGACGTCGCGGCGATCGTCATACCGCACCCTATAGTCGTCCGTTATTGTTGCGCTCCGATGTGGCGCAGCGGCGGCCCCGGTCGATAGCAATGCACTTAGCATTGCGGCTGCGAATACCTTGCTCGCCTTGGTCGATATCATATCCTGCTCCTTTAAACGCCGCCACCTGTCCGGGACGGCCCTGTTTCAAGTTCGCAAGATGTGTGCCAGTCCAGTAATACACCTTTCGCCTAGGAAGCACACGGACGTGTCTTAACGGCTGACGCCATTATGTAGTGAAAAGCACCAATTCCTAGGGGCAGATGCTCTTGAGCGGCTAGGATTGGGCGAAAGCAGCCGAAACGCGGTTCTCAAAAAGGATCCAGACCGTGCGAAAACTCGCTGGGTGATTCCACAAGGTTGCTGACGGGCGTATGCTGTAATCATGGCATATATCGAGGGTCATGCGCGCGACCAGGCGCTGCTGCTGCCGGCATCGGTAGAGGATTATGTGGCAGCGGATAGTCCGGTTCGGTTCATAGACGCGTTCGTTGATGACCTCGATCTGGGCGAGGCCGGTTTTCATCGGTCGCGGCCGAAGGCGACGGGGCGCCCAGGCTATGACCCGGGCGACATGCTCAAGCTGTACCTGTACGGCTATCTCAACCGGGTGCGGTCGAGCCGACGGCTGGAAGCCGAGGCGGCACGCAACCTCGAGCTGATCTGGCTGCTGCGTGGGCTTCGGCCAGACTACAAGACCATCGCTGACTTTCGCCGCGACAACCGGAGCGCCTTCAAGGCAGTGTTCCGCGCCTTCGTCGTCCTATGCCGCAAGCTCGACCTGTTCGGGCGCGAGCTGCTGGCGGTGGACGGCACGCGGCTGAAGGCGGTGAACAACCCGGCACGCAACTTCTCCCGTGACAAGCTGGCCAGGTATATTGCCGCGGCCGACGAGCGGCTTGAGGGGTATATTGCCGAGATGGACGCCATCGACCGCGGCGAGGATGGCCATGCGCCTGGCCGCAGCGGGGCACTGGCCGCGAAGATCGCCAGGGTGCGCGAGCGGCGTCAGGCCCAGGAGGCGATGCTGCACGAGCTGAACGCCAGCGGCGAGAGCCAGATATCGCTAACCGACCCCGATGCGCGCGCGATGGTCACGGGTCGAAAGACCACGGTCGGCTACAACGCGCAGGTAGCGGTGGATGCGAAACACAAGCTGATCGTCGAGCAGCACGTTACCAACGCCGGCACCGACATGGGTCTGCTGGCACCCACTGCTGGGGCGGCGAAAGACGCGCTAGACGTCGAGCAGATCGATGTGGTCGCCGACATGGGTTATTACAAAGGCGAGGACATCGAAGCATGCGAGGCGAATGGTATCACACCCTTCGTCGCCCGGCCGAGACGGGGCAGCGTCATCGCCAATGGCCGTTTCTCTAAGGATCTCTTTCGTTACGATGCCGAGGCGGACGCGTACCACTGCCCGGGTGGCCGGACCCTCGACATCAGCTATCGCGCGGTGACGCGCGGCCACGCCAACATCCAATATTCCAACCCCGCCGCCTGTTCGGACTGCGCAATCAAGTTGAACTGTACCAGCAGTCGCTGGCGGCGCATCAACCGTTGGGAAAACGAGGCGGTGCTGGACCGCATGGCGGCGCGCTTGGTTGCGCGCCCTGATATTCTTGCCGTTCGCCGCGAGACGGTCGAACACCCGTTCGGCTCGATCAAGCAATGGATGAACCAGAGCGCATTCCTGATGCGCGGGCTGGAGAAGGTTCGCGCCGAGTTCAATCTGACCGCGCTCGCCTACAATCTAAGAAGAGCCATTACCCTCATCGGCGTGCCGGGGTTGATCAGGGCCGTACAGGCCTGATCAAGCTCGCCAAATCTGCTGCGCAGCGCTCAATGGCTTCCCCTTGAAGCCACCATAGCGCCACCAGAGCGCCACCACGGCAGTAACTCAAAAATATTTGCGCCCAGCTCCACCGTTTAACAAAAGACGTCCGTGCTCATGTGACGGCGAGTTCTCGCACGGTCTGGCATCGGTTTCGAGAATGCCCGCGGCGTCTCGCTGGCCGTTCCCTTTTGGGAATGGCCAAAATGACCAAACCGCCCACATCCGGATACCCGGGCTGGCGATCAAAGCTCCCGGTAACGGCCATTCGTTCAGCGCATCGTTCCCGGTTTAAACTTGCCCATATGCCCCAAACTGCTGCTGTACCGTGATTGCCGACGTCAACTTTAATTTAAATCAAGGTTCATTCGGCAACCTATGGTATAAATCATAAATTGCTGACCGATCACGGCCCTTGGCAACTGAGAGACACAATGCTCCCGCCGATATAACGGGACCCTTGTTTTGATCTCGGAAATTGACCCTCGTGGTCTGATTGCAAAAAACCTATCGGCGCATTCGCAGATGCAGGTGTTCGACAGCGAAGGTTTGGGCCGTTTGAAAGCTCGAACAAGAACCTTTGAGTCAGGAAGCTACGTATTCAGGGAAGGATTATCATTTGCTGACTATGCATTTGTAATATCAGGACATCTATTCCGTCAAAAGCAGAATATAGACGGCCATCGACAAATTGTATCGTTAATAATCCCCGGAGACGTAGTTAATCCAGAAAATAGATTTGTGAATAATCTGGATTATAACGTGGTCTGTACGGAAAGATCTATCATCGCGTTTGTGCAAAAATCCGAGTTTGAATCGTTAATTGATTCCCACCCATCCATTAGGTTGGCTTTGGATATAATCACAACGGCGGAGTCGCGACAGTTACGGGAGTGGCTGCTAAATATAAGTGCGCGATCTGCACGGACTCGTGTAGCTCATTTCTTGAACGAATTTGCTGCCAGAACCAAGTTGCGCGGCTTGAGTGATGGGTTGCGCTTTTCCCTACCTATGTCGCAGGAGCAGATTGGCGAGAGCGTCGGAATCACACCTGTTCACGTTAATAGATCTATCAGGTCGCTAGTTGAAAGTGGCTTAATCAAGCACACTAATCGAAGATATGAAATAGTTGATCTCAACGCTTTTAGACAAGCTGGTCAATTCACGGAAAGGTTTCTCTTGGTCGATGACCTGCCTCATTGATTGCCATATCATGGATACCATGATGGCCGACGTTCGGTGTCTGGTCCAAATTCGGCGATCGTCACCCAACTCTAAAAAGCGGGGCCGGCCACTTTCCCAACCATTCCAGCCATGCCGCTTACGCCCCGACAAGGACGCTGAGGTCGATCATTTTGCCGTCAAATTCATCTGGAGATCCCTGCTTAACGTAGCCGAATGCGATCGACAAAAGCGCAAGCGATAGATCAACCGCGTTCGGTCGGCCCCTAGCCCCATCGACGAGGGCGCTATAGTCAGCCCACTTGATCCTAATTAATCCTATATTGGTAGGATCATTTACCTTTCTTGATCTAAGTTATCCCCGAAGCCTTACGGTGCACGTCGGAATGCTAGACAGGAGGCCGAGGATGACGTTCGACCAACAGGAAAAATTGAAAGCTCTTCTGCTGGAAGCGCTGGTAATAGCCGACAAAATGGAGGGGCGTGGTGTTCTCGCCCTCTACATTGTTCAGGCACTAGATACCCTCACGCCCAACGTTCGGCGTTAAGCGGTTCGATGTCTGGTATCGCCGCCTGTCTCACCATGAGAAGACGGTCCGCTTCGTTTCCCATTCCGGCCATTCCGCTTACCCCCACACCTGGACGTTTATGCGGGCGATCTGCGCTCCGCCATAATCGTCTGCCCCGGACGATGCGACCCGTCCGGACTAGAGATCGCGACGAAACACTGTTCGTTATCCTAACTCGCGTTCGGTTCAAGCGGCAGATAGTATCGAGGCGATCCTGTCCGCAAACCCCTTCAACATCGAAACTTTGCCGAGACCAGCTAGCTTCCGTGGTTCGGGATCGATGGCGCAAAGAGTGCCATAGAACGAGCCGTCGGTGAGAACGATGGGAAGTGAAACATAGCTCTTAAACCCGTATAGGGCCGGAGCGGGATGGCTTAGCCATTTCGGATTTCCCGCCACGTCGTCTATCACCACGGTATTACCGTGCTCGCGTATGTCGTTGCAGATAGTCGTTGAAACCCTCAGTTCCTCACCCGGTGACATCCCAAAGTCGATTTGATCGACGACTTGACAGGCAATCCAGCGTGTATCGGTAACACGAGCAAGGGCGACAAACCCCATTCCGGTTGAAGCGGCAACTTCGTCTAAAATCTGGCGGATACCGTCGTCATCACCGTCGCGAGCGGCGCCAGCTGCAAATCCATCGAGCATACTCGTCGTTACCCGGTCCTGCGGTAGGACGGCAACTGTTCCGAACCATCACGCATCAATTCGGTTTGCGTAGATGCCGCTTTACCGAACTGGAGGCGGCGAAACCCGGTGCCCTGCATTCCCAGCTCGCGTTTCCTTCGTTTGATGCAAACTCAGGACTCGTACTTTAACCTTCGTACAGCTTTTCCAACGCTGAAACCAGAAAGCCACGCGAAACGCTCTGACATTTTATCATGAACTTCAAAAGGGCATTGGTCTGGAACCCCTTCGCTTTGACCGCTTTTTAAGCCCGCTTCATACGCATCGCGTAACAATGGTTCTGGTTCCATTGTTTGGTAACGCTCGAAGGCAACAATCGGGTCGAGCGAGATCGATACAATCTTGGTGTTAGAAGGCGAAGCTTGTTTTACTCCTCAGTTGCAATGCGACCGGGGGATTGGGAAGATATACGCATTCCCGTTTCACCATCCTTTTCGAGATAGAAGGCAGCGTCGCGCGACGTGCGCTAACGCCATCTGCCTTCCCAATAGCGGACGGTCCGCTTTCCTTCCCAAGCCGGTCATTGGACTTAACGCGAACGGCACACAAAAGGATGACCATCGCCAACCGACCTTGTCGCAAAGTATGACGCCTCAGCGGTCAGCCTTGGCAGCAGCGTTGACAACGGCACGCGCGGCAGTTGCTTCAGTTGCGTCCGCCATCGCTTCCCATGTTGAAGCTGAGCGCTCGTGCATATCGCGACGGTTAGCGAGCGTCGTATTTTCCGCCGCGTGGCGTTGTGAGGCTGCGTTTGCACGGTAGGTTTCGGCAGGGGTCATTTCAATTTATCCAGTGCCAACATGCATTAGCGGAACCGCCAAACAGTTTGGTCGCGGGTCGCTATCCTGCCCGGCGCGTGCGAATGCAACCAGCGGCTGCACCATGACGTCATGATCGCTCGCAGCGTGCTTCAGTTACCGTATGCCGCCTGATTCAACGGTTAACGGTAATCATGGGGTTCCGGATATTGGACTGGGATTCAACCCTCGACTTGTACATATTTGATGGATGTCCACGGCACGAATGTCGTGGCGCACTTGAGGGTTGCGAGGACACCAAGCTCGTCTGCCATGTGCAGCGTCATCTTCACCGCACCGCCGATGTTGAGCGATAGCGTCACCGCCAGGTTACCTTCTGCGGCCATCGCGGCCTGCTGAAGTCGATCGAGCATTAGTTTCTCCCGGTTGTCCGTCTGAATTGAGCTGCAATGCGGTAAGGGGCAACCCCATCGCTGCGCCCACCGTACGCCCCTCCAAGATGTCAGCCCGCCTCACCATTGGGTCAGGGACACTCCCCCATGCGATACTGCCGCCAGTACCGATCCCACCGCACGGCCGCCCCTGAAGCAATTGCGGCGCAGGACAGCGACCGTCCGTCCGGCAGCGTGCACCTAGCAACCATACGGCTGTAGCTTTTACCAGTCACCTCACATCGCAACGTCTTCCGCAGCACCAGACGTTCGACGATCTGCTGGCTGCGTTTGGCAGCGGCGTTGTCACAGCGATAGTTTACCCGCCGCGGGTCTGCCGCGCGACAAGGCGACGCGCTTTCGAAGTCCGGCGCCTGGACGCCGGCAATCCGAACCTTGACGCCGTTCGAACACCATAAAGGCCCATCGCCGTCATGTACGCGGGTCACCGTGCATGAGAACGTCGTGGCTGGTGCGAGGGTGATCATCGAACCGCTCTCATCAGTGCTTCGTCCGGCAGGCGTCTGCTACAGCGTTCAGGCAGTCGGCTAAAACCTCCCACTGTCGGTACTGCTCCCGCTGCCCTGGTGGCGTCTTTTCCATACCCGACGCCACGATCTTGCATGCGCCCATCTGGCCATGATCGGCCATCAGCGCGAAGGCCTGCCGCCATGCGTCCTGCATCAAGCCGACAACCAGTCGGACTCGGCGTCGTCGACCCCGGCGAACATGTCGCCCTCAGCCTGCATGGCGCTGAGATGTTTGCGCACGGCCTCCGGATTTCCGTTCCGGGGAAAGCGCCGATCAACGACGGCGCCAGCCGCCAACTGGCCAACGAGATCGCTTCGGTCTTTCTGCGCCATAAGCCACTCGCCAAACGCTGGCTTCGGCTCGTCATGATCGATCATTCTTGCGTCCCTCGAATCGTTAGGCCGCCAATCGCATCAGATTGATGTTCTTGAAATGTTCTTGCGAATCAGCGGGGATCGCGCCTAGCTAGGGACTGGCCACGACCGGCGACTCGATACTGACGGAGCAACGAAATGCAGCACGATCTGCGGCTGAGAGCGGCTGCCCGCGCAATATACGGCAACGTCTATCCATCTGCTGATGCAGTGCAATTCAGCTTCGACGAGGCCGAACGGTTCGGAACTGTGGAGTACCGGCAGGCCGTGGGCGCTACCCAGGACGCACGGTCGGTTCTGGCTGACCAGCACGACCAACTCCTCTTCGCCGCGATCCTGTAGATCATGCGCTCGACCAACTCAGACCGGCCGGTCGTCGTTGCGCTGAACCGTCGTGACGAAGTGCTGCGGCTCCACGACGTCCCGTTCGAACTGGTGCCGTGCGAGGTGCCCTTCTTCCTCGTCCATACGCAAGCCGGGTTTCCGTCGCCCGCGCAGGACGACATGCAGGAACCGATCGACCTGGGTGCGTGGCTCGTCGAGCATCCGGCTGCGAGCTACATAATGCGCGTGGATGGCCGATCCATGTCCGGTGCCGGGATCAACGACGGTGATCTGATCGTCGTGAACCGAGCCAAAAAGCCGAAGGCCGGCGCGATTGTCGTGGCGCTGGTGCATGGCGACCGGACGCTGAAGCGTCTGCGCTACGTCGACGGCCGTCACTGGCTCGTTCCCGAGGCCGAAGGGTTCGCGGACATCCTGGTCGATGAGCATGTCGAGATATGGGGCACGGTCGTTGGCGTCGCGCGCAAGATGGTATGAGTACGCCCATCGCCCTGATCGACTGCAACAACTACTACGTCTCGTGCGAGCGGGCCTTTGACTCCAGCCTGGTCGGCGTGCCCGTCATCGTGCTGTCGAATAACGACGGGTGCGCCATTGCGCGATCGGCCGAGGCGAAAGCCCTGGGCATCAAGATGGGTGATCCGATCCACCACCTGCGCGACAAGGTGCGGCGGCATGGCATTCAGGTGCGATCGTCGAACTATGCGCTTTACGGCGATATGCAGCGCCGGGTGATCGCCGCCTGTGAGGCTTTCGCCCGCGACTTCGAGATTTACTCGATCGACGAGACGTTCCTGGACTTGGCGGGATTTGAGGACCGGGATCTCGTCGCTCACGCCAACGCCATGCGGACGCAGGTCCAGCAGTGGACGACGATCCCCACCTGCGTCGGCATCGCAGAAACCAAAACACTGGCGAAGCTGGCGAACGCCGCTGCTAAGAAGGACCAGCGGTTCGACGGCGTGGCCGATCTTCGCGACGACGACGTGCGGCGCGATGTGATGCACGCCTTCGCGGTTGGTGACGTGTGGGGCGTTGGCGGTGCCACTGCACGCAAGCTGACCGACCTGGGGATCAACACCGCTGGCGCGCTGCGAGACATGCCGATGAAGCAGGCGCGTGCCGTCGGGACAGTCGTTCTTGAGCGGCTGGTTGCCGAGCTACGCGGGGTCCCGTCCAATGCGGTCGAGTCGGTCCAGCCGCGGCGCAAGGGCATGGCTGTCACCCGGTCGTTCGGGACACCGATCTGCGACTTCGAGCGGATGATGGGCGCGCTGTCGCAATACGCGCTGCGAGCCGGCGAGAAGCTCCGATCGCACGGGCTCGTCGCGGCCCGGCTGACCGCGTTCTTCCATACGAACAAGCACAAGCCCGACCGGCCTCAGTACGGCGCATCGCGCATGGTGACGCTGCATCCGATGACAAATGACAGCCTCGAACTGATCGCGGCGGCCAGGCGTGGCGCTGAGAAGGCGTGGCGCGACGGATACGCCTACACGAAGGCCGGCATCATGCTCGACGATCTGCTTTACGAGGATGAGCGGCCGCGCACGCTGTTCGAAGAGGATACGGCCAAGCGCGATCGACTGATGGGAGCGCTCGACGCGATCAATGGCAGGTTTGGAACGTGGACTGCGGTGACGGCGTCACAGGGGTTCAAGCGCGAATGGAAGATGCGGTCCGAGATGCGGTCGCCGGCGTGGACGACGGACATCGGGCAGGTGCCGACGGTTCGGGCGTAGTCGCATTCCCTTCAAGCGCACGTTCACGACATTGGTGGATCAATGTCGTGAACAGCGATACGCTTCACCGCAGTGGTCCGGGGGCGGGCGCCAACGAGGGTGGGCTATGAAGAAACTCGCATCGCTAATGGGCCGATCGTTTCTCCTCGTCGCGGTAATCTACTTCGTCACCGTCACTACATCAGCGATCATTTTCGAGATTGCCGAGGGTAAATATGACGCGGTCGACTCATTCTGGTGGGCATTCATCACGGCGACCACGACCGGCTATGGCGACATCTACCCGGTCACGAAGACGGGTCGGGCGGTAGCGCTCTTCCTCATGCACTTCGGTCCAGGTTTTGCCTTCCCGATGATGACGGCAATCATGTCGGCCAAGCTGATCGTGGACAGTGATGCATTCACTCACAGCGAGCAGGAGCAGCTGAAGGAAGACATCGCGGCGATCCGGGGAATGATGACGCCGACCAAAGACGGGAGCTTTGCCGCTGCAGCCCGGCTCGAGGCCGACATGCGGCGCTTCCTGCACGATGAGGAGCCGACGCGTCGCGCCCAATGCCTGGACGAGTTCCGGCAGCGGCTGGCGCTGACACCCTGGGCGGAAGCTGAACAACATTCAGACGGCGGTAGATAAGACGAATTTTCCGGAGGGAGATGACAGCGTAACGGGATCTGCACGACGAAACCCGACGTTAGAGCACGAAACTTAGAATTGAGATCGCATGCCCCACGCCAGCAATATCGTTTACTGCGACGGACCTGACAGCCCGCATGCGTTCGACATCGTACCCCTCCAGCCCCGCAACGGCAGCCTCGATGCCATGTGCTCGGTCTGCAAGGGCCGCGGGCAGTGGAATACCGAGATCGATCTCGTCAGTTTCCGGTGCAAGCGAATGGCATGCGACCGGTGCCACGGTGCTGGCTGGGTCGAAACAGGTACCGATCCGATCGGCTTGCCTGACATTGAAGTTTCGCCGGAAGGGTATCCCCGTTGGACGATCCGCTTCGAACCCAGCGACACGGAGATAAAGGTCGACCCGGCCCAGTCTGGTCTGGCTAAAACCTGAGCCGGACGAAGCTGACCGTATTTAGATCAACCGAGACGTCGGCGTGCGCGTCGGAAACACTGGCCCGCGTACCGTCATTCGGTCGGCAGGATATGGCCGCTGCAACGACAGGACATCGTCATAGCTACCGGTCAGCCACCGCTCATGATCGTCCGGCCGCAGGATCGTGATCATCGCCTTGGGGTGGATCGGCGCCACCAGTTCGTTCGCGTCGCAAGTGACCATCGCGAAGTATCGCTGTTCGCTGACCTGCCGCCAGAAACCGGCGATCGCGAACACCGGCTGATCGGTCACTCCAAACCACATCTCCCCCTTGATAGGCTTCTTGCCGTCTCCAAGGTCGGTCGGCTCGCGGGCCCATTCGCAAAACTCTGTTAGCGGGATGAGGCAGCGGTTCGCCGGATCAGTGACCAACGACCGCCACTGCGGCAGATGCAGGGTGCGAACGTTGGTCTGCGCAATCTTGCGGCCTGATTGTTTCGCCTGCCCCGCCAGGACGTCCCATTCCATCACGTCGAGCCCGCGGCGATCGGCTTCGTTCCGCACGACGTACGCCCGCCCGAACGGGCGCAGCTCCTTGGGATCGAACCGGTTGTCCATCGGCTTGGCGGCAAGCCATTCGGCACTAAATCGTTCAGTGATGGTTTCCGGCTCGCCGTCGAACCGGGCGCGATTACACATTAGAGGTTCACCCGACCGACAAGCGCGCCGACCGCGATCACGGAGACAATGATCGCCCAACCCTCCCAGGTTCGAGGGGACCAACCGATCCCTACTACTTTCGGCTGAAACCATTCGCGCGGGTTATTCATGATGGTTCCGATATCGCTGAGAATGGTCAAGGTCTATGATTGCCGGGCTACTCAAAGGGCGGGCCGGCAGTCACTTTCCGGGGATACTTGGCACTGAATCAACGCGGAAAACTCGAACCGGTTTCGCGGTAACGGCCCGCCTCGATAGCCAAGAGAACACGAGGCGGGCCGGCCCAGGCCGGAGGACGACCTTGGCTGGCAAATCATGGGGAGGGTTAAGCCGCTTAGCAACCGCGACGGTAGTTCACCTGGGCATCTCGGCAGTCAGAGCGACGGGAGCAAGACTGGCAAGATAAGCCTTGCCGTGAAGGCCAAGCGGCGTGATGCGGCCGGCATTCCCAGCCTGTACGGCCTTCAGATACGATCTAGGTTTCTTCATCAGCTTCGGCTGGTCGAGCCCTGTAAGCCCAACGATCCGCGCCGCTTCCTTCACGAAGGTCACACAGTTGTGATCTGATAGGCGATACACGCTGTCGGGCTTCCCCTCGCTCCACGCATCGACCAACCGCAGCACCGCTCCATACTGTGCATCGCTCATCACAACTGAGAATTGTGCATCACTGCCAGCAATGTACCCTGGCTTGGCAATGTCGAGCTTTCCCGCAACGGGCCCCATCAAGAGTGCTGGCGAGACTGATTTAGCAGTGAACCCGACATTCGTATCAACCGGCGCGCCACCAACATCGGGTATTCCGCGCAACGTGAAAAATGCATGGGGGAAGCTGTTGCCAAGCTCGTGGCTCCAGAACGTAATCGTCACTGCGGCCTGCGCAGGAACCGCGGTGAAACTCCATGCGAGGAAAGCGGCAGCCAGCTTTAAAAAGGTTCCCATACAGGGAGTTACCGCTATCGAGCGCCGTCTGGCAAATAGAATCGCTTCATGCGGCAGTCCTGCATAGAAACCGGAAGCACCGCAGCGGGGAGGCGTCTTGGGAATGCTCAACCCGCTGCGATGTCACAATACTGACACTTACCTATACGGTAGGCAATACCCGCTGATTCTCAAAATGAAACAATGCCGCGACGAACGCGTGTGACGAGCACGGTGTAAGATGCCCGCCGCGACGGTCCATAGTAGCGGCAGCGCCTGTTGCGCCGCAACAACCATTCGCGAGACGCCGTCTTCCATGTCGCACCTGCTGCCGCCCACGGCGTAGAGGCTTTAAAGGTCGGTGTCGGATATCGACTTACCTGCCGTCGTGCGTGTCGACCCATTTGATCATGCCCATGGCCCCTTCTTTATGACTGGCACGGATAGCCTACCGTAGCGGTCCTCGGCCGCATTCCCGGTAGCGGTCTTGCTTGGGGCGTATTCTCGCGTCGCATAAAGGCGGCGTAGAATCATCGCTAGGTCGCGCTCTGTCAGGCCAGACGCAGGATCGATCACTTGCCCTTCGGGCAACGGCCCAACCCAAGCAGCAAGGCGGTTGCACGCCACACTCAGTTCGAGATCTAGGGAACCATCAAAGTCAGTCATTGCGGGAACCTACGCCTTCCGTTTCCGTCCGCGAGTTCATAGAATGATCGGCATGGGAGCAAGGATAGCGACGATCACTGAAGATGCCCTGAGAGGCGAATGGTTTTATCTCGAGGAAGAACAGTCGCTCGATCGAACGGCCATGAACTTTTTCGTTCTACGCGCTGGGGAAATAAGAGTCGGTGAGGCGGCCGAGGTGGTGGGCACGTACAATATCGAGGGCGATCGGGTGGTCATCACCTTCCATCGTACAATTCCGTTTAAGACGACGATCACGCTGAGCAATGGGCAGTCTGTTTTCGACCCGGCGACGGACGTTCTGTCATCGTCCACGATCTACACGCTACCCGACGGCAGTGACCCGCTTAGGATGTACGGATCGTTCGTTCGTCGCATTGCCGACTTCCCTAGCGCTGACGACGTGCGGGGGCGCCTGAGATAAGCAGAGACGAACTTATCGCCCGTCGTTTTCAACGAGGCAAATGACATACTGGCACCTGACCTGTCAGCACGACACCTACTTCCGCCCCGCTTCCACCAGCAAAGCCTCGATCATCGCAGGCTCCAGCGGTTCGGCAAACTGGCAGCCCGAATTGTACTCATCTGCCCATTTCACGGTTGCCGACACTTGTCCTACCAACGGGAGGGTCAACCAGATGACAGAACCGACCTTAAGTGCGGAGTACGTCCTGAGCCGTGCACCACTGACTGAAATATCCGAAACTCGGCACAACGTGCGATGCAAGCCATCAAGCTCGGCATCTAAGCCGATCGCTGATCGGGCCGCGCCACGCTGACCTGTCTTCGCGGCTTCGAAATCTGCGCTGAACATAACACTTGTTAGGCCAGCGTATCTGACATTTCTATATCATAAAGCAGGATGGAATGTTTTAGCGATTGGAGAGGGGCAATGTCGGGTTGGAGCCCCCAACCCCGCCATTACGCCTTCGAACCGCGTCCTCCTGTTATTCCTCCACTTATTGAGGTGGCGAAGTCATTGTCCTCGCCTGGGTTCCCGCCACCTGCACTCGAACCGCGACCGCGACCGCGACCGATGCACCAGTCCCCCGTAAGTCATTGAATCTTATTGAATTAACAATGAGGGCCAATCGGGAAACCGGCGTTGATAACAAAGAGTTTTACGGGTCCACGGCTGAAGCACGGGTTCGATTCCGCAGGGATCACCATTTGTGTGATTTCAAGCCACGCGACCAGTCTCGGGCTTGAGGATCAGATCCTCACGCGCGTGCCGGCAGACGCGATGGGTCCTGTCGCTGCGCGACGTGCTCGTAATAGGTGGATGGGGCGATCAGCAGGACACGGCAGATCGGCCCGACCCAAAGGCATCGCGGTGAGCATCAATAAAAGCGATCATCTCCGGAACGGGCGGTCGAGTTCCGCCTGCGCGAAATATGCCGACGCCCCTTCGGCCCATCAACCGCGGGATGATTCTGCGAGCGCTGCCTTCCGACGCGCGACCGCTGGTTGAAGGGCGCTCGTTGCACCCCGAGAACGACTTTGGCCCTCCTCACAAATGGACTGCGGTAGGTGACGACGATGCTAACGATTGCGCGGAACCCCGTCCCCATCTCGAACGGTATGCCGGAGCAACGTGGAGCTGACCGTGATCGATCTTTCCTGCCGCGGCTTCACGGCTGATCCCTGGACCGGAAATACTGACCCATGATGGCTACGGACTTGAAGGGTAGCCAAATCCTTCGTGCCGGCTTTCGTTTGCTGCGTGTCAAGATGTCTACCCAAGCTTGGTCGGATCGGGCTGTGGACTGTGCTATCGGTCCGAACGGTCCGTAGCGCGCTGCGTGACGATTTCGGCATCGCGGCGAGTTCGATCGCGTTTGCCGCCTTCCTGGCGATGATCCCGCTCGCCGGCGAAATTGCGGGCGTTTATGGCATGGTGGTTCCACCAACCGCAGTCGCCGACAATATGGACAGGATCGTCGCCATCCTGCCGGTCAGCGCACAGCATTTGGTGGCCGCGAACCTGAACCGCGGACTTGCCAGCGGTGGCGACGGGATCGTCACGCTGATCGTGTCGCTCGGGATCGCGCTGTTCGGTGCGCGTCGTGCGGGACGGTCGCTGCTTCACGGAATCAACCTAGCCTATCGGATCGAACGCGAGCGTAGCGGACTGCGCCGACAACTGGTGTCGACGATCGTAGTCCTGAGCTGCGCCGCGCTCGTACTGACAGCGCTTATCTCACTGTCCGTCCTCACTTTCCTCCAGAGCTATGTTCCCGACGGACTGCCGGGTGCCCGGCTGGCGTCGGCGATCACGCTGTTCGGTTCGTTGACGCTCGGCGCAGGTGGCGGCCTGATCATCCTGTATCGCTATGCCCCGGCGTCGGAGGCTATCGTGTGGCGCAGCGCCCTGCCCGGCACGATCGCCGGCGTTGCCCTTTGGCTGACCGCGACGATGATGTTTCGCGCCTATGTCGCGCGGTTCGCGCGCTTCGACGACACCTATGGCTCGCTGTCCGCGGTCGTGGTGCTGATGCTCTGGCTGATGGTGTCGGCCTGGGCCCTTCTGCTGGGCGCGCGCCTCAATGCCGAAGCCATGTGCCATGCCGGCGAACACATAAAGGAACGTGACGAATGACCGACATCCCCGTGCAGGACCGCTACCGCAACCGCCTGCTCGGCATCATCACCGCGATCCTGTTGATCGCCGCGCTGCGCATCGGCTTTGCGGTCATCATGCCGATCGCCTTTGCCGCAATCATCGTCGCCGCGCTCTGGCCCCTGAAACGCTGGCTTGCGCGGTTCATGCCCTCCTGGGTCGCCTATACGCTGACCCTCCTGTCGCTGGTCACGATCCTCGGAGCGTTCGCCGCTGCGGTGTACCTGTCGGTCGGTCAGGTGATCGGCGCGGTTGCCTCGCAATGGGCAGGTCTCGAGCGCGGTTATAACCACCTCGCCACTTGGGCGGCGGATCGCGGCGTGCCGATCGCCGGGACGATCAACCGGCAGCGGATCACGATGCTGGTCCAGATGCTGGCGAGCGGCGTCTACGCCTTCGTCACCTATGTCGGCTTCATCGGCATCGTGGTGATGCTCGGCCTGCCCGAAGTGCCACGGCTTCGGCGCAAGCTGTACGAGATGTTCGAGGGCGGTGCGCGACGCGACATGCTCGAGGTCGGCGAAAAGATTTCCGGCCAGATCCGCCGCTATCTCGGCACCACGCTCGCGACCAGCATCCTGACCGGCGTCGCGTCATCTTTGTGGTCGTGGATGACGGGGCTCGAGCTGGTGCTGGTCTGGGGCATCCTCAACTTCCTGCTCAATTTCGTCCCCGTCATCGGCAACATCGTCGGCATCGTCCCGCCTGTGCTCTTCGCGTTCATCCAGTTCGGCGGGTGGCAGATGCCGTTGCTGGTGTTCGCAGGATTCGTGGTCCTGCAGATGACGATCAGCAACGTCGTCTACCCGATCCTGCAGGGCAAGCAGCTGTCGCTGTCGCCGCTGGCTATCATCGTCGCGATGACGTTCTGGAGCTGGGTATGGGGCATCGCCGGCGCACTGATCGCGGTGCCGCTGACCGCGGCGATCGTCATGATCTGCGCCCAGTTCGATCGCAGCCGCTGGATCGCCAAGCTGTTGTCGTCGTAACGACGAGGTGAAGTGCCTGATGAACAGGAACAAAGCCTCCGGTCAGCGATTACGCCACAAGAACACGCAGTCAAAAACAGGGGATCGAAAATGAAGAAGACATTCGTAATCGCGATTGCAGCAGGACTCGCTTCGCTTTCGGCCTGCAACTCCAGCCCACGCGAACAGGCCGCAGACAAGATCGAATCCAACACCGAAGCGGTTGCAGATAACCTCGAGGATGCCGCGGACCGGGTCGATAACGAAGCAGTTGAGGATCGTCTGGAGAACAAAGCCGATGCCGTTCGCGCAACCGGTCAAAATCAGGCTGAAGACATGCGAACGAATGATCCCGACACGAACCTGTCGAACGGCATGTAATTTTATGAGACAGGACGAGCCGCTCCCAAGCACAGCTCGCTCTGGAGGGGCGTCCAAGTAATATTGGGCGCCCTTTTCCGTTTCCTGCCGCTCTTGAGCTGACCTCAAGAGAGACACGGGAAAGCCCGGACTTTCGATCTTAGAATCTGACTTCACAGAATGTAGGTGCCGTTCGGGGGCATTTGCGCACCGACGCGGAAACTTATTTGCCTTACAGGCGGCAATTTTATATTGCATTTGGGAAGTGAACTTCCGCCCTTAGTCCCGGGGTGTTGTCGGCTAAAGCAAGGCGGGCGCCGTGAACCCTTGCGGCAACGAGCGCGATATTGAGTCCAAGGCCACTGCCTTCGGAATTACGGCTAGCGTCGAGCCTGACAAAACGTGACAAGGCATGCTCGCGTTGATCCGGATGTATCCCCAGCCCGGTATCGGACACGATCAACCACAGCCCGTCACGACGGTGGCCGAGGCTGACTGACACGAGACCGCCTGGGGGCGTATATTTGATCGCATTGTCGATTAAGTTCGTGACGAGTTGTCCGAGTAGCGATCGCACACCGCTGACTATTGCAGGCGATACTTTGGCATTCAGTAAGAGCCCCCGATCGTCGGCTACGGGTTCGAACAGTTCAACGGCCTCGCCGACGATTGCCGCCAGATCGACAGGAACGAATTCGCTGGCCATCGTCGTTTCCGCTCTAGCCAGTCGTAGCGTGTCGTCGATCGTCCGGAGCAGGGCATCGAGATCACTGCGCATATCCGACATCGCATCATTTTGATCCCCGCCAAGGGCCGCAAGTTCGAGCCGGGACCGGATACGCGTCAGCGGCGTCTTCAGATCATGAGCAAGCGCATCGGTCGCGGTTCGCAGCGAATCCACCAGGCGTTCGATCTCCGCAAAGCTATGGTTCAGTGTCGCTGCAAGGCGGTCATATTCATCGCCTCGCCCCGTCACGGGCAAGCGCTCGTCCAGATGCCCGGCTCGAAAACGATCGCCGGCGGTGCTGGCAGCATCGAGAAAGGCGAGCCCGCGCCGGCTGTACCAGAAGCCGAACAGCAGGCCGATCACGCCGGTAGCCATCAGCGACCAGGCCAGTGCGGAGATATAGCGGTCATGCAGCAGGCGGCGATCGTCCGAGAGGCTGCCGACGAGCAGCCGATAGTCGTTGCCGAGAAGCACCGTACGCGCGGCGACCTGTCGCTCGATCACCAAGCCCCGCGTCGTCGCGACCTGCGTATCGAAACTACGATACCCGGTACGGTCGATCTCGCCGGGCCATTTTGCCAGGTTTCCCGCGATCGGCTCGCCCGAAGCGTCGGTCATGAGATAGATGAAGTCTGTAACGCGCGGGCGCCCGACCGCACGGGACACGGCCTGCGCCACGGCAAATGGCCCCTCGCTCTGATACCGCTCGATAAGCCCTGCCGTCTCGTCGTCGACCGCTGCCTGCGCGCGGGCGTCGAGCAGGCGTACCGTCTGGACATATTGTACGCTCAGGGCGATCCCGGTCGCGATCAACGCGATCAGCGTGATCCAAAGCGCACCGCGCAGCGCGGCTGTCGACGGCCAGCGCATCGTCAGACAGCATCCAGCCTATAGCCCGAGCCGCGGACGGTTCGGATCATCGGACTATCGTCTGGACCGTCGATCTTGGCACGCAGGCGGCTGACATGGACGTCGACGACGTTCGTCCCCGGATCGAAATTGTAATCCCAGATCGCCTCGATCAGCATCGTCCGCGTCACCACCTGCCCGGCATGGCGGGTCAGATAGTCGAGCAGCTGATACTCCTTGTTGAGCAGTTCTATACGCCGGCCGTTGCGCATGGCCGTGCGGCCGAGCAGGTCGAGCGTCAAGGAGCCCGTCTGGCGGGTACCTTGCGTCGTGTCGGTGTCGCTGTGCCGACGGACTATCGCCTCCAGGCGTGCAACGAGTTCGCCAAACGAGAAGGGCTTGGCCAGATAATCGTCGCTACCGGCCTGAAGGCCCGCGATCTTGTCGTCCACCTGCCCCAGGGCCGATAGAAGCAGTACCGGCGTCCGATCTCCTTTCGCACGCAATGCCTTCAGCACTGACAGTCCATCGAGCTCGGGCAGGTTCCGGTCGAGAATGATCGCGTCATATCGGCCGACGATTGCGGCAGTGAGGCCATCGATGCCGGTGGCGGCGTGATCGGACACATGGCCAAGCTCCACCAGCCCGCGGCGAACATAGTCTGCGGTCTGTGCGTCGTCTTCGATCAGGAGCAGCTTCAAGGTCAGACCGTTCCATTCGAGGTGTCAGGGAGCGGACGCGTGTACCGCCCCCCGGTTCCATGGGCTCAGGACTGGCCTATTGCTTCGCCTGCGATGCGCAGGTTCAGGGAAATCTGGCGGCCGTCACGCAGCACCTGTGTCGGAACGATCGAACCAATCCGAGCCTCCGCTACGGCGCGGGCAAGGTCGCGCCCATTATCGACCGGCTTGGATCCGAAGCGCCGAACGACGTCGCCGCGTTGCAGGCCGGACCGCGCGGCTGCTCCGCCATCTTCAACCTCGGCGATCAACGCGCCCTTGGTGACGTTCGAACCCATCGCGCTGGCGATCTCCGGTGTCAGGTCCTGCAACGAGACGCCGATCCTGCCACGCGATACATGGCCGGTTTGCGCAATCTGAAGCGCGACCTTCCGCGCCATGGCGGCAGGTATCGCAAACCCGATCCCAACATTACCGCCAGTCGGCGAGAAGATCGCGGTGTTCACACCGACGACCCGGCCCGCGCTATCGAACAGCGGACCACCCGAGTTGCCGCTGTTGATCGCAGCATCGACCTGCAGAAAATCGTCGTAAGGCCCTGCTCCGATCTCGCGGCCGCGTGCGGAAACGATGCCGGAAGTAACGGTATTGCCAAGGCCGAACGGACTGCCAACGGCAAACACGCTATCTCCGACGCGAATATGGTCGCTGTCGCCCCATTTGATCGGGGTGAACTTACCCTGCCCTTCAATCTTCACCACGGCGACATCGATCTTGGGATCACGCCCCAGGACGCGACCGGCGAACTCGCGGCCGTCCGACATCTGGACGGTGACGCGGTCGGCGCCGTTGACGACATGGTTGTTCGTGATGACGATCCCGGATGCATCGACGATGAACCCCGAGCCTAGCGATCCGCGCTGCGGGCCTTGCTGTTGTGGCGCCTCGGATTGCCCACCGCGATCCTGCATGCCGAACCCGAACAGCTGACCCAGTCGATCGGCCAGTTCGCTGTCATCCGACCCGAACTGCGTCGGTTCGAATTGCTGCTCCTGCGCAGACGCGGGCTTGACCTGGATTTGAACGACGCTCGGTCCGACGGCCTCGACCATGTCCGATAGCGAGGCATGCACCCCTGTCGACGCGACGGCAGCGGGCCCGGGTGCCGTGAACCGCTCGGCGATGCTGGTGCGACCGTTATCCGCGGCAATCGCCCCGCCTGCGACACCGACGAGTGCCGTGGTTCCTAGCGCGACGGCCGCGATCAGCGGGCGTACGGTCAGTCGACGGTTGAGTATCACGGTCTTTGTCCTTGTCCTGTGAGCCTATGCTCCTTTTGGAACCGGACGATGAGCGCCGCCTGTTGCGAACATTACATCGCTGTAATCTTACGGCGCAGCCTGCTTGCCCGGTGCTACGCGGCCGCTCTGGACGCCGGGCGCAGCTTGATCGGTATCGACAGACCACCTCAGGCGAAGGCGGCCGCCCGCCCGCCCGGGTTCCGCCCTCCCCCCTCGCGCAACGATGCCCTCTGCGATTGCCGTGCGCTGCCGCAGGCTGCCGCCCGATACGGCGAGCGTGCGCGCGAGCCGCGCCGATGCCCAGCCTGCTTCACCGAGCGTCTGATCGTCGATGACCCCTGAGTCGATCATGACGTCCGGCAAGGCGATGTCGTTCGGCGGATCGAGAACGACGTGCCAGTCGGCTATCACAGCGTCGGCACGACGTTCCAGATCGCGGTAGCCGGCAATGCCGAGGCCGGTCAGCGGCGCCGCAGCGGCGCGGATCGTTCGCGCGGCTGGATCAAATTGCACGGATGATAGGGGAACGCCTGCGATAAGGGCGACGTCCGCGATCGCACGATCACGCTCGCGAGCGGCGCGCAGCGCATCACCATTGCCCGCCCGCGCAATCTGCGCGGCCTCGACCGCGCCGGTTTCGGGAGAGATGCGCACCTGGTCGACATGGACATCAACTGGTCGCGAGAGCCGTTGGCGGAGGTCCGCTGCAAGTTTGCGATCCGCCCCCGGCTCTATCCGTGGTGTTAGCATCACGGCGCGGACGCGTACCGGGTTCGTACCATGGTCGATCTCGACCTGGCTCAGACGCGCACCGGGTGGAAAGTCCTCCCCGAGCGCGTCGCGCACCTGCCGCTGGGCTACCGCTTCGAAAGCGATCCGACGCAGGCCGGCGCCGAGAGGAATGGACAGGACCCCGATCGCGACGGCGAACAGGACGAGTTGCCATCCGGTATGGTGCGGCGAAAGATGGCTGCCGAAGCCGTAACACCTCGCGACGAGGGCCGCCGTCAGCGCAATCGTGATGGCGTTGGTCAGGAACAGCAACAACGCGCCTGAGAAGACCACCCAGTTCCATGTCGCGATGCCGAACCCGACTACCACCAGTGGCGGCATGAGGGCGATCGCGATCGCGACCCCGACGACCGTACCCCCGCGCCCGCGGATCAGCGCATAGCCCCCTGCGATGGCCGACAGCAGTGCGACAAGCAGGTCGAACAGCGTCGGCTGCGTCCGCCCGGCAATTTCGCTGGTGATAGTCTGTACCGGCGACAGCAGGATCAGGACGACGGACAGTGCCACCGCGATCGCCGCGCCCAAGACCAACGCCGTTGCGGCGCGGCGTATCTCACGAAAGTCGAGCGTGGCGATGCCAAAGCCCAAGCCGATGATCGGCATCATCAGGGGCGACAGCAGCATGGCGCCGATCAGCACCGCGACCGACGGCATCAGCAGCCCAAGCAAGGAGATCGCAGCCGAGATGACGATCAGGAAGGCATAGCGTCCCGACCACCCCGCTTCTTCGGCGATCTGTCGCAGGACGCCGTCATGATCGACGCCTTCGGTAGCCTTGGCCATCCACGCCCGGGGGAGCGTAACGAATTTCGATGGGCTTAGATGGATTGGTTCGTCTCCGTCATAGCGAAGGTCTTAGATAGACCGTTGTACAGATTTTCGCGAAATGCCCACAGGGTGGCGATACGAGCAATATGCGCAATCGCAGACATTGCCGTCCTATATCGTGTCAACCCTGGCGCGGAGACGGGAAGAGCCGATCAAGCAGCAGAAAGTGCCCCTGCCCCGACATCTTTAGAAGTCGCCCACGATAGGCGGTGGGCCTCCCATCTGCGGCCGCTAAATCTAGGTCCCCGTTACCCAAACCCCACCCGCGTTCTCGAGCGCGCGTTCAGATAGGATGCTTTCACCTTTTGCCTTTAATCAGAGGCATGTGAAAGCCACTGAAAGCCCAATCGTTCGCGATATTCCGGACGGAACGTACGTCGAGTTTGTTGCCAGTCTGTGCGGCACGCGCATGCCCGCAGTGATCATGACGCTGTTGTTCCTTATGGTTGGTGCGCTCAGCGTCCGTGCCTCACAGGATATCGCTCTGGCCAGCTTGGTTGCGACGGGAGGCTGCGCGAGCGTGGCCCGCCTTGTCGTTCTTGTCCGCGGTAGACGGTTGTACGACAACACCGAAACGCCCTTGGTCGACGCCCAGCGCTTTGAACGTCAGTTTGCGCTCACCTATTGGGCCTTCGCGACAGTTTTTGGTCTGTTTGCCGCACGATCGTACATGCTGCCACCTGCAGAATGGCAGATGCCCATCGGCATTCTCGTCGTGGGCTACGCTGCCGGAGCAGCGTCTACCGTTGCGATGCGTCCTTACATTGTCGTTCCGAGCCTGATTTTCGCAGTGACACCACCGGCTGCCATTCTTTTGTTCCGGGGAGATGCGAATGCCAGTGTATCGTCTCTATGCCTGTTTGCGCTGCTCGCTGGTGGCCTTCGTAGCGCCCGCCAACGATATCGATCGCAGTCGGCCAAGGCGACTACGCGACACGCCTTTGCTCGTCAGGTCAAAACGGATCATCTGACTGGGCTTGGCAACCGTCTCGCTCTTGCCGAGGCATTTGAGACAAACGCCCGGCCAGAACGACACGGGCGTATCGCTTTTCATTATGTTGACCTTGACGACTTCAAACCAGTCAACGACCGCCTTGGTCATCAGGTAGGCGATAGCCTGCTATGTTTGGTCGCCGATAGGTTGCGGGCATGTAGTAATCCTGGCGACGTGGTTGTTCGGCTCGGTGGCGACGAATTTGTCGTTGTGCAAATCAACTCCGATTCCGACCTCGACGTTGAGCGACACAGATTACGCATTGAGCAGGCCTTAAACGGTTCATACGTGTTGGACAGCCATTCGGTGAACTGCGCCGCTAGCGTCGGATCAAGCCGCTACACTGGTAACAATCAGAGTATGAACTGCCTTCTGGTGGCTGCAGACGAAGTGCTGAGACGGAGAAAGGCGGAGCGGAAAAGTCGCATTGGAAGTCCGCCTGTCGATACCGGCAGTCTCAAACAACGTGATGCAATCGATTACGCCTCGGTCGCGGAAGGGCGCACAGACAGCTACTCGGTCACGCACGAAATGTTGAGTGATGGCGAAGTGTATGAACGATTAGCCGTCACCGGCATCGCCGCAACGACGTGGGAAAGTGCGCCCGATGGTCTTATCGAGACCGACAGTCCCAGCTGGCGGGCCTATACCGGTCAAAGCTATGACGATTGGAAAGGCTATGGTTGGCTAACTGCAATCCATCCCGACGACCGAGTAGCTACGATGCAGAAGTGGCGTGAAACCGTACACGATCAGCAAGCCGTTGATGCGGAGTACCGTTTAAGAGGAAAGAACGGGATGTACCGTTGGATGAGCGTCCATGCCGTTCCGTTGCGCACTAAGGATGGACGGATTGTCAGGTGGTTGGGTATTAACATTGATATTGACGATCGAAGGAAGCTACAACTAACGCAAAATACCAAAAGTCTTCTGGACTAAAATCAAAAAGACCCACTTGCGGTCATTCGCGGTCTCTTTCTGGCTCCCCAACTTCTGTCATCCATCCAGTATTGCAGCAAAGAAGGTGCTGAGCCTCGGCCCTGTCCGCTGCCTAGCCGGCTTTCAAAAGAATGATGGGCCGGCAAAGCTTTTGCCCGCTCATCAACGGGCTGTCGGCTGCATAAGCTCTATCGTGATATGATCGGGGCCTGAAACGTAGGCCACCAACGTTCCCTTCCGTGGACCACCCGGGATCGGCAGCGGATTGCCTTTCGCCTTCCATCCTGCTGCCTCGACGCGGGCAATGGCGACACGAATATCCTTTACGGTCAGAGCCAGGTGGGCCGCTCCGATCGATCCCGCGCCGCTAGGCACCGTCCCGTTCTGGCGCCCGTTTGAATATTCCAACAGTTCGACCACGTAGCCGTCTTGTGCCTTGACGATCGCCGTTCTCACTTTCGGATCATCGACACCTGTCACCTGATGCAGGAAGTCGCCCTCCATCTCCGATTGCCGCTCAAGTGTAAAACCGAGCGCTCCCGTCCAGAACCGAACGGCTTCGTCCAAAGACGACACAACAAAGCCTGTGTGGTCCACGGCAATTACGTTTGCGGCGTCCGTCATTACTGCCCTCTCACTGGTATGCCGGCCGTGCTTACCACGCGACCGTTCACCATCGTAAACCGCTTTCCCTAAACCCTTCCCCGCATACACTTTCCAATATGGGCTGATGGGCACGGAGAAACGGAAAGGCTTTGAGCCTCTTAAAGCAGCGAGTTCCAGGATGCGAAAGACCTTGGGAGCAGACGAGCTTGGTCATGCAGCTATCAGGCGATCAGCGGCCGCGGAGACCCATAATCAGACGTCCCCGCCCCCTTCCCAGCTTCCAACTTCGGCCGCTCGTCCATCTCCGTGTTACGACTGCTTTTGGCGCCTGATCCTGCGAACTCGAATGTCGCGACGAGGCGATAGTTTAGGAAGCAGACTGTCCAAATCTGAGTTTTGTGCCCGATGAGCTGCGGACGGCTTTTGCGGGGGGCTCAGGCACGTAATTAGCGGCGACGTTACGTCGAACCGTCGGTGCCAATCCGGATTCCTCATTCCACAGAACCAGGATTGTAGCGATCGGTGCGGCGGTGAGGATCAGCAGGAAAAGACCCATCAGCCATTCGTTGGTTTCTAGCGGCTGCGAGAAGCTACCGCTGGGCTGCATCGACGGGCTAGGTCGCATCGGACGCCTGCCGGCTTTCCTGGGGTGAAACGCGCGGTTCGCGGTCGCTCGGTGGGCAGACGGCCTGATCTGCGACCGATCATAGGTCGCGCGTGCTTCCTTCTTTCCCAAAACGGAATACGCCTCGTTGATCTCTTTCGCACGAGCAGAAACATCCACACCATGATTTGCATCGGGGTGATATTGACGGAGCAGCGCTTTCCAGGCGGCGTGGATAGTTTCGCGACTTGCCGTCGAGGGCACCCCTAAAACAGAATAATAATTGGGTGAGAGAGCCATCTGGCCATTACTTGCGGCTAAAACGCGAAAAAGAAAAGTCCGCCTGGCGCGTGATCTAAACCTGGCCTCCTGGGTGATCCAAAGGGCAGCTTTAGGCGCCAACAGCCAGATGGCTACCATTCCCATCCGCAACATCCTGCTTTCGATGACACGACGCCGCCCCCCGGGCGCTAACCTACATCCGGATGCCTAGGCGGCCTCGCCCGCTCCAAACTTCGGACATCTATTCATCTCGGCACCATGACCGCCTTGCGTGCCCCCGGCATCATGCGCACCGCGCCGGGTCCGTTCGTCGGCTGCAAACTGTCGCTTTCCTCAACAACAGATCACTTCGACACCTTGCCCATACTCGTCAGACTCGGGACATTCCTTCGGATGTCTCTCGATTTATAGCTTGCCGATCCAAAGGCACGCCAATCAACGCTTCGTGGAACGCGCCCCATAGTCAACGCACTCTACCAGACTGTGAAATCCGATTCATAGAAGCTTTAACATACTGTCATGTATGGTTATTTCTTACGAATATCGGTCCACTTCGGAACTTGTATGAGCTCCGAAACGATATTGCGCAGCTAATCCGGCATGTTTCAAGCCATTGCAAATCGAACCTGAACGGCATCGTTCAGGCTACCGCCTCTGAAGCGCTTTACTGCGCGGTTCACCTTTCTTTACGCGAAATCTGGAGACACCCGATGGCCTCTGCGGCAGCCATGCCCGAGACGAAAGACCCGGCGCAGCGCAGCGTGCCTACCGGTACGCTAGACGCGCTCAACTTCTTCTTGGCGGACGTCCGCGACGGGCTCGGGCCGTATCTCGCAATCTACCTGCTGGTCGTACGTGGGCCTTCGCATGGCTGGAACGAGGCGACGGTCGGCCTCGTGCTGACCATCGCCGGGATCGTCGGCCTGTTGTCGCAGACGCCGGCGGGCGGGTTGATCGACCGGGCGAAGAACAAGCCGCGCATCGTCATCGCCGGCGCCCTGCTGGTGACGCTGAGCAGCCTGTCACTGCCGATCGTCTCGGGCTTCACGATGGTAACGATTACCCAGTCGATCGCGGCTGCGGCGGGCGCGATCTTTGCGCCGGCCATCTCGGCGATCACGCTGGGGCTGGTCGGGCCGAAGCTGTTCGCCAAGCGGGTCGGTCGCAACGAGGCGTTCAACCACGCCGGCAATGCCGTGTCGGCAGCGCTTGCCGGCGTCCTTGCCTGGTCGTTCGGTCCGGTCGTCGTCTTCTGGCTGATGGCGGGGCTAACGGTCGCCAGCGTCATCGTCGCGGGGCGGCTGAAGAACGACGACATCGACAATGCGGTCGCGCGCGGCCTCGACTGCGAGCCGGGGGAAGGCTGCGAGGAGCCGAGCGGCTGGAAGACGTTGATCGAGAACCGTCCGCTGATGATCTTCGCGGCAGCCGCGTTCACTTTCCATCTCGCCAACGCGGCAATGCTGACCTCGGTCAGCCAGCTGCTCGGTCGCACCGTCGGCACCGACAAGGCGACGTCGCTAACTGCCGCGTGCATCGTCGCGGCGCAGCTCGTGATGGTGCCGGTCGCGATCGTCGTCGGGCGCAACACCGAACGCTGGGGCACCAAGCCGATCTTCCTGGTCGCGTTCGGCTTCCTGGCGGCGCGCGGCGCTCTCTACACCGTGTCGAACGATCCGTGGTGGCTGGTCGGCGTACAGGCGCTCGACGGGATCGGCGCGGGGATATTCGGCGCCTTGTTCCCGGTGATCGTTGCCGACCTGACCAAGGGATCCGGCCGGTTCAACGTCAGCCAAGGCGTCGTCTCGAGCGTGTTCGGCCTGGGGGCGGCATTGTCGGCGACGCTGGCCGGGTCAATCATCGTCTGGGCCGGATACAGCGCGAGCTTCCTGACACTCGCCGGGATCGCAGCAGCTGGGTTCGTGTTGTACCTCACCGCCATGCCGGAGACGCACAAGTGACCCACCCTTCCTCCATCACATGGGTGCACATCGGCGATCTGCACATGGACGAGGCGAACGACTGGCAAAGCCGCGACCGGCTCGCCGCGATCGTCGCGGAAATCAACGCGCATATCGGCGACGCCGCAGACTTCGTCTACCTGCCCGGCGACAATGCCAATCACGCGACGGCCGAACAATACCGGGTCATCGCCGATACGCTCGCTTCCCTGCGCCTGCCCTACCGGGTCATCCCCGGCGATCACGATTTCGAACTCGGCGATCTCGCGCATTACGACGCCGCTTTTGCCGAAGCGAACCGGCCCGAGGTCGAGGTCATCGCCGGGCATCGCTGCATCTTCCTCGATATCGTTTCGGCGGGTGCGGGCGGCCCCGATTTTCGACTGACGATGCACCACCGCAACCGCCTGCTGGAGGAACTCGCGCGCGCCGAGGCGGAGCGGCAGACGCCGGTCGTGTTCATGCATGCCTATCCCGGCGACCTCGCCGCGGATGGCGAGGATATTGCCCGCATCTTCGCCGACGCCCGTGTCGCCTTCGTCGATACCGGGCATACGCATTACAACGAACTGCTCAACGACGGACGGGTCGTCTACGGCGCGACGCGTTCGACCGGCGAGATCGAGGAAGGCGGCGGCAAGCCCGGTTTTTCGATCGTCACGCTCCACGGTCGCGTGCCGAGCTGGCGGTTCAAGGAAACAGGCAGCGACTGGCCGTTCGTCCAGATCGTCGCGCCTGCCGACATCCGGCTGGTAACGCGCCCCGCCGATGCCACGCAGGTCCCGCGGCCGGGCGAGGTCGAGATTGTCGCCAAGCTGTTCGGCGGCACGACACAGCCGGTGATGCTATCGGTCGACGACGGCATCGCCCAGCCGATGCTCGCCGTCTCTGGCACGACGCTTTGGTCGTTGCGCATCACGCTCGACGCCGGGCTCCACCGCGTTGCGGCCAGCGTCGACACCGACCGCGATATGGTCGAAATCCTGGTCCGCGGCGAAGCGGATATCCCGCGGCGCGGCGTGCCGATCGCACCGGGTCGCGATCTACACAGCATCGGCGCGTGGCCCGAGCACGGCATCGCCGGCACGCAGCTCGGCCCGAACAAGAATGGGAAGCACTGGTGATCCTCGCGACCGGCGCTACCTGGGGTATCTGCGCCGCCTCGACCGCTGCGGTGATCGCACGACCGTTCCGCTGGCCGGAGGCGATCTGGGCGGTGGCAGGGGCAGCGTTGCTGCTGCTGTTCGGGCTGATGCCCCTGCCTGCGGCGATCGGCGCGGTCGCCAAGGGCATGGATGTCTATCTGTTCCTGATCGGCATGATGCTGCTCAGCGAGGTCGCGCGCGCGCAAGGGTTGTTCGATTGGGTCGCGGCGACCGCGGCGATCCACGCAAAGGGATCGACCGCACGGCTGTTCGCGCTGGTCTACGTCACCGGCATCGTCACGACGACCTTCCTGTCGAACGACGCGACTGCGGTGGTGCTGACCCCGGCAGTCTATGCCGCGGCAAAGAAGGCGAAGGCTGACCCCCTGCCGCTGCTGTTCGCGTGCGCGCTGATCGCCAATGCGGCAAGCTTCGTCCTGCCGATCTCCAACCCCGCCAACCTCGTCCTCTACGGTGGCAAGATGCCGCCGCTTGGCCAATGGTTCGCCTCGTTCGCGCTGCCATCGCTGGCGTCGATCGTCGTCACGTTCGCCGTGCTACGCTGGCTCGAGCGCACGCGACTGGCAGGCAGCTGCACCAGCGCGGTCGAGCGCACCCCGCTCACCGCGGGCGGCAAGGCCGCGTTCGTCGGGATCGTCGCCACCGCAATCGTACTGCTAACCGTATCCGCGCTCGATATCGAACTCGGCCTGCCGACCGCGATCGCCGGTATCGTCACGACGCTGGCGGTCTGCACGATCGCGCGGTCGTCGCCGGTCGCGCTGCTGCGCGATATCTCGTGGAGCGTGCTGCCGCTCGTCGCTGGACTGTTCGTCCTGGTCGAGGCGCTCGACCTGACCGGCGTGATCGCGTGGGTCGCGCACGCGATCCGCACCGCGTCGGCCGATCCGGCGCAGGCGTCGGCGGTATCGGGGACGATCCTGGCGTTCGGATCGAACCTGATGAACAACCTGCCCGCAGGCCTGGTTGCCAGCACCGCGGTTGCCCAGGCCCAGCCGCCCAAGCTGGTCGTTGATGGCTTGCTGATCGGCGTCGACCTTGGCCCCAATCTGTCCATCACCGGCAGCCTAGCGACGATATTGTGGTTGCAGGCGATCCGGCGGGAGGGGCGGCATATCGGGTTCTGGCGGTTCCTCAAAGTCGGCGCGGTGGCGATGCCGCTGGCATTGATCGCTGCTTTGGGTGTCAGGATTGCCCTAGGATGACACGGGATGAAATGACGCCGGATGGGATGACGCGCGACGGGATGTGGCGGCGCCTGCTGATCGCTCTGTTCGTGGCCGCGGTGGCATTTACCGGCTACCACGCCGCGCGCACCGTCAGCGACGCGATCTACTGGAACGCTCACCGCGACGAACCGATCGAGCGCTGGATGACGATCGGGTACGTCGCGCATTCGTATCATGTGCCACCCCACGTCCTGCACCGCGCGCTGAACCTGCCCCCGGCACCCGATCGCCGTCCGCTCGGCCGCATCGCGCAGGACACTGGGCAAACAATGACGCAGATCGAAGCCAAGCTCACTTACGCGATCGTCCACGCCCGACCGCCCTACCCACCACCCGCCCCGCCATTGCAGTCTTCCTCGCCGACGAGATCGAAGTCGTGACTGAACAGCTCCTTGAACTGCTGACGACCTACGGATTGCCTGCCCTATTTGGAGCAATGGTGCTGGCGGCTGCGGGGCTTCCTTTCCCCAGTTCGTTGACGCTCATCGCAATGGGATCGTTCGTTGCGCAAGGTGAACTAAGCTTCTGGCCGGTAGTGCTCTCAGGTGCGGCCGGCGCTGTGCTTGGCGACCAAATCGGCTATGCATTTGGTCGTTTTGGGGGCCGCCCGCTTCTTACAACCGTGACCAAGCGCATCGGTGGCGCTGACAAAGTGGCCCAAGCGGAAACCTATTCACGGAAATGGGCAGGTTGGGGCATCTTTTTCAGCCGCTGGTTGATCGGCCCGCTTGGACCTTGGATAAATGTAACGAGCGGGCTTACGGAATACCCCTGGAGATGGTTCATCCTGCTCGACGTTGCCGGCGAACTGCTTTGGCTTCTCATATACGTCTCGCTCGGACGCCAATTTAGTGATCAGGTTCAGACCGTGGCCAGCTTACTCGGCAATCTCACCTGGGTCGTACTAGGTCTTCTTGTCACAGGATTTCTGGGATGGAAGCTGTTCGGGAAAAGAAAAGCAGAAGTACCTTCGGAAGGAACTGTTTGAAGACTGATTATCCCCGGTCGGTCTAAACGGCACGGCGGAAAACGTCAGACGACCCATAAGTCGCCGTTCGGGCGACGTTCCCCGCGTGTCAACCTCCGCCGTCGTCTAATAGCGGTGTTTGCAAGCGCTTTGTGTAACGGGACGATGTTTGCCGGGGCACGGTCGTCTTCGCGGTCGGCATGTGCCGCCGCATCATGGGGCTTCGCGGGTCGGTCCTTCCAATGTTCATTACGCACGCCTCGAACCAAGTTCGCGGTGCAACGGCCGAAGCGGAATGGACCAGCCTACGTCCCGGCAGGGACGCCTCGTCACGCCATCTGGCGCTGTCGAGCTCGTGGATCAGGCGGCAGCAGCCGTCCTGGTGAATAGTTCGCCGGAACGCAGCATCGCATGCATGATGACCGCGAGTTTGCGGGCGACGGCGACGGCGGCGCGCTTGAAGCCGACCTTCTCGCGAAGCTTCATGCCCCAGCTGCGCAGATCACTATCGGCGTGGCTGCGGGTCAGAATCACGACAGCTGCCTCGTACAGCAGAGAGCGAACGTGAGTGTCGCCACGTCGGGAGATGTGGCCATCATAGTCAACTTCGCCCGACTGATATCGCCTGGTGGTTAACCCGAGCCAAGCACCAACAGAGCGCGATCGGCTAAAGTTAGCGGGATCCTCCACCGCGGTCAGATAAGCCGTAGCGGTGATTGCACCAACGCCGGGGATCGACATCAGTAGCTGACACGGCTGACTTTTACGTGCCTCGGCAAGAAGCTGGCGACCCAGCTCGGTCGCCTGGATGCGAAGGCTCCGCCACGCCTCCAGTAGCGACAGGATGATCCGGGCGAGTTCAGCATGATCGGCCAGAAGCGCGCGAACGTTCGCCTCGAACTTGGCGCCTATACCGCGCGGCACGATGAGCCCGAACGTCTTCATCAACCCACGGATCTGGCCTGCTATATCGAGGGTTGCCCGAACGAGCTTCGTGCGCGCCGCGATCAGCGTACGCGAAAGCATGCTGTCGAAGCCCTTCACCCGCACCTCGCGAAAGAAGCCGACCTCAGCCAAGTGCGCCAAGCCATCCGCATCATTGGCGTCCGTCTTGTTGGCTGCCATGTCGAGTGCCGCCTTCGCGTGCCGCGCATCGATGCAAATTGCCGGTAATCCTTCCGCGCTCAGGGCGTGGTAGAACCACACTGAGAGCGGTCCCGTCTCGAACACAACTCGCTCCGCCGCAGGGGCATGCTTGCGGATCAGAGCGGCAATAGCCGCTGGGTCTGACAGGCATTTGCCACGCCACACCCGCTTACCGCCGCGTCGGATCGAAACGGCTGTCTCTTTCAACGATACGTCGAGCCCAATATACTCACACATGGCTGTTCTCCGTCCGATGTATGGGCCCGGCTGCTAGTCGTGAGCCCGCACCTTCATCTACCGGGGAACAGCCACCCTCGAAACCATTGCTGACCGAAGTAGCTGCTTCCCGCGATTACCCCATGTTCATTCATCGAGTTCCAAGGCAGCGCTTGCCTTCGGTTGAAGCGGTTGGTCGAAATGACTGCTTAGGTATCGGTGGCTTCCGAAAGTCATCCCGACCGCTGCGAAAAGGGCCGCCTTACCTAGTAGTCGCGGTGCCGAGTACCGGCCTAGCTCAGTACCAAACAGCTTTGATACGCGGCCGAACAGTTCGACTGATTAATACGGACTGTCATAAAAGGTCAGTATAACTGACTCGGTTATGTCGCGTCGATATCATAGGCGAGGCGCTCGAGGCCGCAGATTGGTCTCACAATGGGTAGGACCAGCTCTTCCATCCTCGGGAGGCCTATCTGCCCGCCCCTCTCGGAGATGCTGGCCCAATGTTATTCCTTTCGCCTGCCAGACGCGTCCGGTGGATCGCGTCCGCGGCCTGTGCGCTTCCACTGTTGTTCGTAGCTAGTGCCGCAAACGCCGAAGACCCGACCGCTGATCCCGAGCAGACCAAGTCCGAGATCATCGTCATGGGCGATCGCACGATCCGCTCGGACAAGGAGCAATCGACGTCGGTACGTGACTCGATCGTATTCGACGATCTCGAGACGCTGTCGGCCGACGGCAGCGTCGCAGGCCAGTTGATCCTACTGCCCGGTATCAGCGCGATCGAGGACGGCGATGCGCCGCGGTTCGTCAGCATCCGCGGCATCTCGCCCGATCTCAACCAGACCACCATCGACGGGATCACGCTCGCTACGATCGGCAACGACGGCGAAGGATCGCGCAAGGTCAATCTCCAGCAGATTCCGTCGGAACTTGCCTTCCACAATGACGTCTACAAGACCTTCACTGCCGAACAGGACGGCGCGGCGATCGGCGGGATCGTCGACATCGTCACGCGCAGCGCGTTCGGGCTAAAGCGCCGGTACGTTATGGTCGACGGCTATGGCATCTATTCATCGTTCAAGGGCGATGGCGGCAGCAATGCCGGCAACGGCAGCACGCCGCATTTCGGCGGTGGCGGCAAGATGGTGTTTGCCGACAAGTTCGGCGCGGGCGACCAGTTCGGCGTAGTCCTGTCGGCGCGCTACGAGAACCGTATCCGCAACTCGCGTAAATGGTGGCAGGACACCAAATATTACTTCAGCGACGCCGGCAAGAAGCTGGCCGGCCCCGACGATCCCGCGTGGAACGGCATCGCCGTGCCGTACAACCACAGCTATGGCAGCTACACCAACCGCCTTCAAACTGCGGGCAGTTCGGCGAAGTTCGAATGGCGTCCGCTTGGCACCGACATCTATGCGTCGCTGCTGGGGTTCAATTACCGTCAGTGGGAATCCTCGACGATGAACAAGAACGATTACTACACCAAGAACAGCGTCAGCGACCTGACCGCGGAGGGCGGCGGATCGGACATCAACAGCCTCTATTCACGCTATCGCTACGATACCTGGAACAAGGCGACGGTCGGCGCGATCGGCAATGTCGAATGGCATGACGACCGCTCGTCGTTGCGCGTTCGCGGTGGCTATACGCGCGCCCGGTACGACAATACGCAGCCCTATATCGGCGTCCGCGCCTATCCGACGGGGCTTTCGCTGGACTGGGCGGCGGGCAATGACGGCACCGGCGGGCTGCCCTATGTCACCGGGATCAACAAGCCCGGCCTTGTGCTCGGATCTCCCTACAAGCTCAGCACAGCGCAGACGACCTACCGCATGGCCAACGAGGGGCTAGCCAATGCGCGCGTCGACTATGGCTGGAATGCCGAGCCGGAGGATCGCGGCTTCGGGTTTGTCACCGGTATCGAGTTCCGAAACCTGGAACTGGCGCGCAACGTCGACATGACCGAATACAAGCTCGGTCAGGCGATGAACGCCTATCTCTATGATCCCGGCTACGTCCCGGTCGGCGCGCCCCAATCGTTCCCGTGGGTCGACTGGGCCCGCGTGAAGAAGGAGTTGTGGCCCAAGTTCGTCAAGGACGTCCCCAATTCCACCTATGACAGCATTACCGGCGACTATCGCTACACCGAGCGGCTGGTAACGCCGTTTCTGTCGCTACATTACGCCACTGACGACACGACGTTGGTTGCGGGCGTCCGCTACGACCACACGCGCTTTTCCGCGTTCCAGCCCACGATCACCGGCGGCACCGCATCGTCGGTCATGACGCGGAACAAAGGCGGGTACCAGTACCTGCTGCCGTCGTTCACCGGCATCCAGGACTTCGCCGGCGGAAAGAAGCTTCGTTTCTCGTACAGCCGCACGCTCGGCCGTCCGACGCCCGGCAACATCGCGCAGCCGGAATCGCTTAATTGCGGCGACGAGGACTCGGGCGGGGCGGATTGCTCGATCAGCCGCGGCAACCCCGATCTGCGCCCGCGTCGGTCGGACAATCTCGATGTCCAGCTCGAGCAGTATTTTCACAAGGACGGCATCATCTCGCTCGGCGCGTTCGCCAAGTGGATCAAGGACGACATCTTCACGCTGACCACGACGCAGCTGATCGACGACGTCAACTACCGGGTTCGCCAGCCGCTCAACGCGGACAATTCGCGCCTCTACGGTATCGAGTTCCAGGCGGCCGATCACGATGTGAACCTGTTCGGCCAGCGGATCGATCCGTTCTTCAACGCGACCTGGCTGAAGGGGCGGATGTCGATCACCAGCGATGCCGGATCGCGTACGCTCGACCGGCTAATCTACCAGCCGAAATGGATCATCAACGGCGGCGCGACGCTTCGCCTGCCCGCGATCGACGGCGCGTTCCGCACTACCGTCACGCACCGCGGCAGTTACATGGAGGGCATAGGCGAGACCGCGCAGGACGACAACGGCCGCGCGGAGCTGACCACCGTCAACCTCGGCCTGTGGCACCGCGTGACGAAACACGTGACGTTCAAATACGAGATCACCAACCTGCTGAACGACCAGCCGAAATTCCTGGTCGGCAACGGCCTTCGCTACGTCAGCGAAGTCGACGACTATGGCCAGGGTGCCTTTTTCCACATCATGCTGCGCTAATACGCCGAACGGAGTTACGACCATGTACGAAGTCGATCGCCGCTATCTTCTGTCCGCCCTGGGGAGCCTGATCGCCGCTGGTGTCCTGCCTTGGCGGGCCTCCGCCGCCGAGGTGCGGCCCCGCAACCTGATCGAGGCCCCGCGCTTCCCCACCCCGCCGTTCACGTTGGGCGTCGCGGCCGGCGATCCGGACGCGACCGGCTTCGTCATCTGGACCCGGCTTGCCCCGCTGCCGCTTCAACCGGATGGCGGGATGATGATGGCTCCGGTGCTGGTCGCATGGGAGGTCGCCGCCGATCCCGACTTCCGTCAGGTGCTTCAGCGCGGCGAGGCGATCGCACACCCTGAGCTGGCGCATTCGGTCCATGTCGAGGTCGCCGGACTCGCCCCCGCGCGGCCCTATTGGTACCGCTTCACCTGCGGCGGCGAGCGTAGCGGCACCGGCCGCGGGGCGACCCTGCCCCCGCCAGGCGCACCGCTCGATCGCGTGCGCTTTGCCGTCGCCGGGTGCCAGCATTACGAGGAGGGCTATTACACCGCATGGCGTCACATCGCCGCCGAACCGATCGACTTCGTGTTCCATTACGGCGACTATATCTACGAGGGGCCGGACCGCGGCGAACAGGCGCGCGGCGCGAAGAAGCCGCTGGTGCGTCGCCACCTCGGCCACGAAATCTATTCGATCGGCGATTACCGCCAGCGCTACGCGCAGTATAAGAGTGATCCCGATCTCCAGGCCGCGCACGCCGCCGCACCGTGGTTCGTCAGCTTCGACGATCACGAGGTCGACAACAACTGGGCCGGCGACACCGATCAGGACAACACCGCGCCGGAGGTGTTCCGGACGCGGCGTGCGATGGCGATGCAGGCGTATTACGAGCATATGCCGCTACGCCGCTCGTCGATGCCCGACGGATCGCACATGCAAATGTACCGCGGCGCACGCTTCGGCGATCTGATGGACGCGTTCTTCCTCGATACGCGGCAGTATCGTTCCGACCAGGTCTACGGCGACCGTGATGCGCCGCAAGGACCGGACGCCTTCGCCACCGACCGATCTATCACCGGCGCCCCGCAGGAAGCATGGCTGTTCAAGGGGCTGGATCGCTCGAAGGCACGCTGGAACCTGATCGCGCAGCAGGTCTGCCTGATGAACCTTGGCTATCACAAGGTGGGCCAGACCGAGCAGCTGGTCTCGATGGACCAATGGTCGGGCTACATGAACAGCCGCCGTCGCCTGCTTGCGCACATCGACGCGCATTGCCCCGGCAACGTCATGACCGTCAGCGGTGACGCGCACCGCCATTACGCTGGCGACCTGATCCAGGATCACGGCAACGGCAAGATCATCAGCAGCGAATACCTCGCGACCTCGATTAGCTCGGGGGCGGACGGAGTAGGCGAGAACGACGTCTACACTCGTTCGTCCCGCGCCGAAAATGCGAACCTGAAGGCCCTGACTGACCGGCGTGGCTATGTCTTATGCGACGTCGGTCGCGATCTATGGCGCGGCGACCTGAAAGTCCTGAACACGATCGCGACGCGGAACGGGACGCTCTCGACGCACGCCAGCTTCGTTACCGAGCGCGGCAAGCCGGGCTTGCATCACGCCTGACCGGTGCGCGAGACTACTTAGCGAAATCTGCTCGCATGTTTGAATGGGCCAGATCCAGCCGTTCACGCGCTGATTCAACACCCCAACTTTAGGCACTCATGCATGTTCGTGGTGAGGAAATGTTGTGTTATCGATTACGATCTTGCCGAACGGGCCGGTGTCGAAGCGGTCGAGCGCATCTGGTAGCTCGGCAATCATAAAGCGGCTGTCAATTACCGGGGTCATGTTGGTCCGTTCTACCGCGCGCACCATGTCCTCAAACGCACGGCGATGACCGGTGCCAATGCCGTGGATCGTCACGTCCTTCATCATGAGCGGCATAACGGGCGAGGAGATGTCAAAACCATCGAGCGCGCCGATCTGATAGATGCGTCCGCCGACAGCGGCGGCCTGTACCGACTGGCCGAGAAAAGTCCCGCCGACGGTCTCTAAAATGTGATCCGCACCTCGGTCGTCAGTCAACGCATATAGAGCTTCGAGCCAATCCGCTTGGCGTCGATCCATTGCATGGTCGGCTCCCAGCGCCAGGACACGATCGATCTTCTCCGAGCTACAAGAGACGAGCACTTTCGCCCCATGCAACTTCGCGAACTGGAGCCCGAAAAGCGCCACTCCGCCAGTCCCCCGGATCAATACGGTGTCGCCGGCGCGCACTCCGCCGCGCTCGACCAGTGCGAACCAGGCGGTGAGCGCAGCGTACTTGCTTGGGCGTCGTCCAACGCCGCTGGTGCCGTGACCAGCCAGTCTTCAGGCAGTACAACATACTCTGCCAGTACGCCGGCGAAATAGCCGCCGAGGGTGCGATAGGCTGGGGTGCGGGCCGTGCCTGCGCGGGCACCATCGATCCACTCGGGCGTGAAGCAGGAGATCACGCGATCGCCAACCGCGAACCGTTCGGCATCGTCGCCCATCGCCACGATGCGGCCAGCTAGATCCGAGCCCGGCGTGAATGGAAAGTCGAGCGTAAGCCCGCGCCCGCTATCGATAACCATCTTGTCGCGGTGGTTGAGGGAAACCGCGCCGACCTTGACGAGCACCTCGTGCCGCCCAGGTGTCGGAATGGGCCGCTCCCGCAAGGTCAGGCGATCACGACCGATCCCGTCCATCTCCCAGCGCTGCATCATGTCCGTCATTGTCGATCCTCTTCGTGCCTCGAGAGGATATCGGTCATCTCCGATAAGAGTATAATGCGCTAGGATCGGCACGGGCCGGTGAGCAGGATTCATCAGTATGCGTGGCGCAGAGTTTGCTGAACTGATGGCCTTCATGGCCATCGCGGATGAGCGAAGTTTTCGAGGTGCTGCCCTGAGGCTGAACATTTCGCCCTCAGCGCTGAGTCACAACATGCGATCGCTCGAGCAGCGTCTGGGCGCCCGTCTCCTCCACCGTACGACCCGCAGTGTCGCGCCAACCGAGGCGGGGCAAGCCTTGTTGGAGCGTCTAAAACCGTCGGTCGCCGAGGTCGAAGATGCGGTGCGTGATGTCGGCGCTTTTCAGCAGCATCCACGCGGACTCGTGCGGATCAACATGCCGCGAATTGCGGCACAATTGATCGTCATGCCAAAACTGGCGGCCTTTCGCGCCGCCTATCCCGACATCCGGCTCGATCTCGTGATCGACGATAGCATCATTGATGTGATTGGGAGAGGCTTCGATTTCGGGATCCGGTCGGGCTCGATCGTTCAGCAGGACATGATCTCGGTGCCCCTCACCCCGGACCTCCGCATGGCTGTCGTGGCGTCGCCGGTCTATTTTGCTGAGCGGCCGCCACCGCAGTCGCCCACCGAGCTAAACGGTCACGCCTGCCTAACGTACCGTTGGTACGAAACCGGTGCCCTGCATCCTTGGCACTTCGATGGCCCCAAGGGGCCAGTGGACGTGATTGTCGACAGCGTCATGACCGCAAACGATACCGACCTCCTGCTCGACGGCGCCTTGCGGGGTTGCGGCATCGCACTTTTAGTCGAAAGCAGGGTCGAGAAGCATATTGCAGACGGATCGCTTCAACGCGTGTTGATGAACTGGTGCAAGCCTTTCCCGGGCTTCCAACTTTACTACCCCAGCAGACGCCACCTACCTGCCGCCATGCGGACCTTCATTGAGTGGATAAAGCTGCGGTGATGATGGACAGCGAGACCGCGCCCGGTAACAAAAGCGGGCTCTTAGTCGCCGATCATCAATTGTCGCGCAACGTCTCAACTACGGCAGAGACCCACCTCCGGACGCTCAAGCCCATTCCCTCGTTTCCCAACTTCGGACGTTGGTTCATATTTAAGAACGATCGATTTCGAAGCCCAGTTATCCGCTCGCGAATGTCGTAATGGGAGAGAAGTGCGGAATGCCTGCTTCTGCAGTTGGAACAGGCGCAGGGCCGATGATCGTGCATGTGGAGCGGACGGCGACTTAGCGCCGTCAAACGCCGGTTAGAGTTTAAGAACCGACGCCAGAAGTAGCAGCGGATTAATTAGTCGTCGAGCGGCGAAAATGTACGTTACCGCACTTGTCCCATCCCCCTGCCAATTTTCGACGACAGCGTGTTTCGAAGCCAGTCGCCAACGATTGCCACAAGGCGAGGCGATCCGAGGTACGGGCCCAACTTCGACGCCTCATCCGACGTGCCAGTGACTGCGCCTTCCTGGAACGAGTGGCCGAGCCCGTCCAGCATCACAACTCGAGCGTGAGGGTTGCTCGCCAAGGCGGCACGTGCTGCGGATGCGTCATCCACCACCGTATCCTTGGTCCCGTAGACCGCTAGAACGGGTATGTGCAGGGCCTTGAGATCGGAGGCCGAGCGTAATTTGCTTCCTTTCCAGGCATCTGGAACGTCGATCATCGCGAGCGCTTGTTCCGCCTGTGGTCGTGGGAATCCCGCTGCCTCGAACCGGTCGACAGCGTTTGCACTAAGGCGTGAGATCGTTGCCGCATCTCTGCTGTCCACGCGAGCCTGGAGCAAAGTCATAGTCGCATCCGCCGCCGGACCGACGAGGGTGTCACGGCCGCCAACAACCATCTTCATCATCTGCCTGTAAAGCCCCTTCCTGACGTAAGGCAGCCCGTCGCCAACATTGCCCGCCAGCGTCACCACGGCGGCAATGTCGGGATCGGCAGCCGCTGCCGCAGGCGCGATTACACCGCCCCCGCTATGGCCGACCAACGCAATGCGGCTGCCGGCGATATCCGAGCGATGGCGCATCGTCGCAATAGCGGCGGCAGCGTCCGCGGTTAGCCGCTCGGGATCCTCCTCATAGGTGCCGGTCGACTGCCCGACCCCGCGCTTGTCATATTCTAGAGCAGCGATGCCGTCGGCGGACAGTTGTTTGATTAGCTCGGCAAAGCCACCACGTTTATTGGGTCCACTCCCCTGAATCATCACGGCCAAGGGATAAGGACCCTTACCGTGGCCTGCCGGCAGGTAAAGCGTTCCCGCAAGAGTAACACCCGGCTCGGATGAAATGCGAACCTCGGTGGCGATCGGCCCGGGTACGGCCATGCCAGCACGGTTCGGCGACGGTTTGCCGACCTTTGCCTGTGATTGCGCCTCTACGCGGCCGGCGATGCCTGTCGCGAGAAGCGGGAGAAGGGCCGTTAATAGCCGTATGGGGGGCCCCCGGAACGTATTGGTCATGGCTTTCATTATTGCTCCATCTCCTCACCGTGCAGCACGGCAGGTATGCTGTGCCAAAATCTTCCCACCGTTCGCTGCCGAACAACCGCTCGTGGCATTCTGCAGCCTCCCCCCCCCCCGCTATAAAAACATATATAGATTTAGTGGCAAGGCGAAGCTGGCGCGGGCCAATTCATTCGAACTGATTTACAGATCCTTCGAGATTATTTGCGAAGGTGTGGCGTCAGCCTTTTAAAGACGTAGGGCGTCAAACCCTCATGAAGCGTAAGCTTTGTCGCTGAAGGTAGCCTGTCGAGCCGTAGCTTCCGCACCGAGCGCGTTCCGTCCACGTCGAGCCCTTGATCGGATACGACGCCAACATCAAAGCGCGGCAAGATGTACGGCCCATCTGCATCTCTACCGACAATGTAGGATATGGTTTGCTGATCGTTGAGCAGCATCTCGCCGTCGGTAAGCTTTATCGTGCCGCAGAAGTCATTTGCGAACAGGCCGTTCGCGCTGGCATCAACGACAGGCTTACGGAGGAAGACAAATAAAGCGATGAGTAAGACAGTGCCGGCTGCAACGCCGCCTATACTAATCCCACGTCGCATCGTCGCTCCCTTTCGCACGTCGGACGCTGTTCCTCTCAGCGCGTACACGGCTTCTGCGTTTCATCGACCCTCAGGGTCGAACCTCGCCACCCTCGCGTTAGCCACAGAACAACATATGTAGATTTAAGGGTCAAGTAGGTCCGCGAAGGTCCAGCCAGTCGCATGGATCGTAAAGGCTGCCTACAAGCTACCGAGTAGGCCAATCGCGCGAAGCACCTGCAAGAACTCGAATGTGCCACCGCGACATGGATACCACCGCCACAAACTCGATCGCCAGCTCCGCGACTTGCGCCCTCAATGACGACAAATCGAGCATCAAGACGCCCATGAACAGCGAGAGCGTGATCATTGCCGCCGCTATCAGCGTGCCGCACTTCACGATGCGCGGCCAGTCCCCCTCCACGAGCATCCACGCAAGGCAAAGGTGCGCCATGCCAAGCAGAAGCCACGTGATCAGCAAGACCGGGATGGCGCTGTTCTGGGACCAGATCAAATACAGGTTCGGCCCGTCGCTGGCGCTTGGGTCGCCGAAAGGCGGACCTTCCGCCGAGGACAGGAAGCCGACCGCCTGCTGGAACTGCAGAGCTGCCATCGGGATGAGTACTCCCAAGGCGAGCGCGTAGGTCGCAACAATCAGTCGCCCTTCGCTGTGCTTCCCGATTTCGCGCCATGCTGCGAACAGGCAACCGAGAGCGAACAGGAATGGACGCCGATCGTCGACCGCGGCTTCGAACTCCGCTTCCATGGCCATCGCCCACGTTCGGCGATCCGAGCCGAGAGACCGACTGGCCAATGACAGCAAAGCCCGCGACACTGCTAATGTCATGCGAAGGAGCCCTTGGTGAAGGTGACCGGACCGGCAGGTGTCGCCGTCCGCGCAAATGCCACGCCGGCATTCGTTAAACGGTACGCATGGCGAGCAGGACGGCCAGGGTGTTCCGGCTCCCGCCACTCGGCCTCGACGAGCCCCTGGTCGGTCATGCGGATCAGTAGCGGGTACAGCGTTCCAGACAGAAGCCCTGTTTCTTTCATTAGATCGTAGCCGTGGCGCCACAGTTGCGTGTGCGCCGACAGCGCCTCCAACAAGAGCAGCATTTGCTTCGATGGTCGACGATTACGGCCCATGTTCCTACTCAACCTAAGTAGAGTTATCTGTCAATCGCCCAGTAGGTAGTATCGACCCGTATCCACCTTTTCGACTTTGGTAAGTGCCTCTTAGCAGTCAGCCAGGGGATCTGTGGACCGTATGTCACGCAGCGCCCAGCTTCGCGAGATGCGGTAATGACGTGAATCGACCAATTTGACCCGTTTAAATGGCTGAACTGGTCGCGGTCGGCCATCAAAAAGCGAAATGAACAAGTGGCCGAAGTTTGGACACCGAAGTGCCCAATGAATAATCGATCGGGCGTTTTGTCCGATCCGACTATCTCGCGAGGGATGGTCGATCGAGGATGCGGACCCGTCCTCGAAACCTAGGGCTGGTGATAACAGTTGATAGCGTTCAAATCTCGGACTCGCTGGGCCTTCCTGTCGGAGACATTGCCGACGAGGCGCATGGTGCGCGGTCATTTTACCGCGGGGAGCAGATGTCGAGGAAGCCACCCATCGATTAGGCTTAAGGTGGCAGGATCGGAAATGGGCCATCCTTGGTAGTCCTTCTTGCCTTCTGTCGTGGACACCAAGGGTTTGAAACCATGTTCGACGTCAGGCATCTCGACGATTTTAGCATCGCCGTTTTTGATCAGCGCACGTCGCGCTTCCGGTATGCTGAGTGCACTGGAAACGACCGTGTCATCAGCCGCGTAAATCGCGAGTACCGGCGCACGAACTCGCGAAAGGACATCTGAGGCGGCAACGGTGTACAGCGATGTCGTCGCAGGCTCCGACAAGGTCTTCACCGCGCCTTCGGCCAAAGTTTGCTTCCATCCGCCAGCAACGAACGCCCGGACCACCCCCGCACGATCAGCCGCGATCATTTCCTGCGACCCTCCGTTTGTCAGCGCGTCGAGATATCTTCCGGTCGCGCGGATGACGCGTTCGGTTGCTTTGACCTCCATCCCGGCCGCGGTCATTTTGACGCGCATGGCGTCAAGGAACATCACACCTCGTTGCCCAGCCGGAGCTGCGAGCATGACGATAGCAGCGACGGCTGGATCGTCGGCCGCCAAAGCGGGGGCAATGACCCCTCCCTGGCTCAAACCCAAGATGGCAATGCGGTTCGTATTGATGATGTCGTGCCGGGATTTGAGATAGGCGAGAGCTGCACGCGCATCACGCGTCATTGGCTCCATCGCATCAATGAAAGTGCCGGTGGATTTTCCAACGCCACGTTTATCGAAGCTAAGCGTAGCAATGCCCTTCGCGTGGAACTTCGCCTCCAACAGCGGATAGATACCGTGTGGCGATGCACCACCCCCACCCAGTAACAATACCGCAGGAGCAGGCGCCTTGGCGGCGGGAGGAATAAACAGCTCACCGGCCAGAACAACGCCAAGTTCGGATTTGATCCAAACCGACTGTGAAGCGCTTGTCGATGCGGGGGCATGGCCTGCCCGGACGGGCCCCACCAGTAGAACACATAGCGCGGACGCTGCAAATGCTAGCGGACGTCTTTTGGCGATCATCACAAGTCCCTCCCATTCGATTGGATAGAAGAAGTGGTTTCTCGAATACCGTACGGGATAGATGCGCCGAATGCGGTCGTCGCAGAACTGCGTCAGCGCATCCTAGTTGCTCACGACAGTTCCACAAACCATACAATTGGGAACGTCCGGAATGTAAAGGTAAGCAGTGCTACTGCTTTCAGTGGTCATGCCGGGTGGAGCAGGTCTGCGTGGACCACCTACTTGCGAGATCCACGGAAGATCAGCCAATTTCCAGCAACCAAGATGGAAAATCCGAACGCTAGGCTAAGCATCATCCCTTGACTTTTAGCTGCGTGACAAGGGTTGCCCGGTACAGGGCCGATTACATCTTCGGCACAGTCGCCGATGACGCTGAAGCCCACAAGCACTAGAGTGACAGCCGAGGCAATAACGGTCCATGCTTCTGCGGCTAAAGTTCGCACTATGCTAGCTCGCCACCAGCCGAACAGCGCTACAGGCACGCATGGCGCAAGCCAGACTAGTAAGACCCAAATTTCACTTCGCATCAGTGCTACTCGCTAAGGATCATGACAAAATTCTTAGGCCGCATAGTGAGGAAGCTGAACGAACAACGGATCTCAGGCAAGCGCTCAGCCAAGAGGATCGCACAATGAGGGCGCACGTTCTTCAGGCCAACGGCTTTCGGACAGCCCCACACTCCGACATTCACGGCGTCATCGCCGCTTCCACAAACCGAACGCGTGTTCAGGTTAGGGGACCGGCTTGATATCCGGCAAGTAATCGTTCGTGTCGACACGGGGGCATTGACGACGCCGGTCGCCGAAGTACGCTTACGACAAAGATAGGGAGATGATGGTGAAACATTGGCTCGGCATGATAGCGCTAACGCTTGGTCCCGCGTTGGCTGCAATCCCGGCCGTGGCGACCGACGCCCCCGGCTCCAATCCGATCATCCGCGATACCTTCATCGCCGATCCGGCACCCCTCGTTGTGGGCAACACGCTTTACCTTTACGTCGATCACGACGAGGCCAAGGACGGCGAGATGTTCAATATGAGCGAGTGGCTGGTCTACTCGACGACGGACATGAAGCATTGGAGGCCTCATCCTTCGATCCTGAAGATCAGTGACCTTAAATGGGCAAAAAAGGACGCGTGGGCACCGCAGGCCATCGCCAAGAACGGGAAATTCTATCTGTACGTACCCGCCGAGCATGACGATACCCACCCTGGCAAAGCCATTGGTGTTGCGGTGTCGGACACGCCGACCGGCCCCTTCAAGGACGCGCGCGGCTCGGCGCTGATCACGAACGAGATGACGCCCAAGGGCCAGCATAGCTGGGAAGACATCGATCCCACCGTGCTGACCGACACCGACGGCACGACCTGGATCGCGTGGGGCAACCGCGAATGCTATATCGCAAAACTTAAGCCGAACATGATCGAGCTCGACGGACCGATCCGGGAGATTACCCCGCCCTTCTACGTAGAAGGCCCGTGGCTGCACCGACGCGGTAAYCTCTACTACCTCACCTATGCCTCCATGGACCCAGCGGCAAAGCTGGGGGCCAAACCCGGGGACGAACACGTGTCCTACGCAACGGCGCCGGCAATCRCCGGCCCGTGGACGTTCCGTGGCGAGCTGACCGGACCGGCGAAGARCAGCTTCACCATCCATCCCGGTATCGCCGASTTCAAAGGCAGCTGGTATCTGTTCCTGCACAATGCTGCGCTGACGATCGGCGCTCAGAAGGGCGCGCTTGGACGTCGCGCAGTTACCGTAGAACGTCTCTATTATAATCCGGATGGCACGATGAAACCGGTCGNTGCGCTGACGATCGGCGCTCAGAAGGGCGCGCTTGGACGTCGCGCAGTTACCGTAGAACGTCTCTATTATAATCCGGATGGCACGATGAAACCGGTCGTTCAGACCGAAGCCGGGGTGTCTGGCCCGCAGCTCAAGCGTAAGCGGTGAAGTGTCGCGGAGTTTACTGGCTGCACGCTGCCGATCCTGCGTTAATTAAGCGAATGGGGTAGTCTAAGATGACGCGATCTGGTTTGACCTTGCTTTGTGCCATGGCTGCGATGTCGGTCCCGGCCGCAGGCGCGCCACCGCGCCCTACGTCTGCTCGGGCCGCCTCGGATCGCACGTGGGTTGCAGCGTGGGGGTATGTCGTCTCGCCACCACCGCCCGGTCAGCAGCCGGCCCCTTTCACGCCTCCCNCTGCTCGGGCCGCCTCGGATCGCACGTGGGTTGCAGCGTGGGGGTATGTCGTCTCGCCACCACCGCCCGGTCAGCAGCCGGCCCCTTTCACGCCTCCCGCMGGAACGGTCGTSCCACTTGGKCCTGCTTCGGCACCGGCCAGCCCGCCCACCCCGCCCCGGCTGCTTGAGAACCCGGGCSAGGTGCCGGTCGACACCGGCACTGGCGATCTCGTCAACGCGACCATCCGGCAGGTGGTCCGCGTCTCCGTCGCAGGAAGCGCAGTTCGGCTGCGGTTGTCGAACGAAGGCGGCGTGGACGTGCTTGCGATTGGAGCGATGCACGTMGGCCTTGCGGGGCCGGACGGATCGGTTCTGCCCGRCACCGATCACATCGTCACCTTCGCCGGTCTGCCTGGCACCAACATCCCGGCAGGAGCGCCGTTGCTGAGTGATCCCATCATGCTCCCTGTGAAGGCGCTCGATAGGCTGGCAATATCGCTGTACGCGCCGGGTCGGCTGCCGGTTCGTAACGTGCGAGCGCTGTGGCAGTATGTCGCCGGCCCGAGCGGCGACAGCGGCGCGATGCCGGTCTTGTCTAAGGTCCGCTTGGTGAACGCACCGGTCATCCTCACGCAAGTCGAGGTCGCACCTACTCAGCCGACGAGTGTAGTCGTTGCACTCGGTGACTCGATCACTGAAGGCTATGGCTCAACCAACAATGCCTTCCGCGGCTGGACCGATCGACTAGCCGAGCGATTGGCGGCGCGGCCGGGCCGACAACGCTGGGCGGTGTTGAATGCGGGGATCGGCGGCAATCGCCTGCTCGGCTATGGTGCAGGTCCTAATGCACTCGCGCGGTTCGACCGCGACGTGCTGAGCGTGCCTGGCGTGAAGGCCGTCATCTTGCTCGAGGGAATCAACGATATTGGACGCAGCTTCAGCCCCCGCGGAGCAAGCGATCCTGTAACGGCGGACGCCCTGATCGCGGCGGACAAACAGATCATCGAGCGGGCGCATGAGCAGGGTATCCGCGTAATTGGCGCTACGCTCACYCCGTACAAGAACGCTGGTTAYGCCAGCGAACAAGGCGAGGCGGTGCGACAGGCGCTTAACAATTGGATCCGAAGTTCAGGGGCCTTCGATGGCGTAATCGATTTTGCGTCGTCGGTCGCTGACAAGACNACAAGGCGAGGCGGTGCGACAGGCGCTTAACAATTGGATCCGAAGTTCAGGGGCCTTCGATGGCGTAATCGATTTTGCGTCGTCGGTCGCTGACAAGACCGATCCCCTAGCCATCGCCTCTGCGTTCAACGACGGTGACAAGCTGCACCCCAACGACGCTGGCTACAAAGCGATGGCAGATGCGGCTGACCTGCAAGTTATTACCGGTATGTGATCGGCTAGCTCGTGTCCCGTACGCCCATATCGAATGGTGCGTAGTTCAGCGCTTTGTCCCCCTCGAGCATCGGACAAGACGTCGGCCGCTACCATTCACAATCGCAGATCACCTGACCCAGTTTCGGCCATTAGCGACCACTTTTCATGTTTCCAACTTCGGCCATTCGTTCATCTCGTTCGTACGGCCGCACTCAGTACGCTGAACAATCTTTTTGGCGGATTCGGGCGAGAAAACGGGGAGTCCGATCAGGGAACGTCGCAACGCGCAACCAGACCTCAAATCAAGGCGGCGTGGTCTGTTCCGTATCATCAAGAAGATGGCATGCGCTTTCTGGTTCGCGCCGAAATTTAGCGTGCCAACGGTAAGCGTGGCCGGCAGACCGCAGATTATGCGGCTTGCGCCACTGGCTCTACGGTTTGTGCAGCCCAGTTCCAGGGCATGAGTTCGTCCCATCGCGC
>NZ_LMKH01000003.1 GCF_001421415.1 Sphingomonas sp. Leaf208 | reverse complement strand
ACTGGACAAGCTGATCCTGCAGGAGGCGGCACGGGGAAACTTCTAAGCCCCGCGCGGCGCCGGCGCTGCATTGACCAAGTGAAAGAGGTGCTGGACGTATCCGAGCGACGGGTGTGTCGCGTGCTCGGGCAGCATCGGTCGACGCAGCGCAAGGTGCCGTGTGGGGCAGATGACGAACAGGCACTGACTGAGGACATCGTTGCGCTGGCCGGGCAGTATGGACGCTACGGTTACCGCCGGGTGACCGCACTGCTGCATGCCGCGGGGTGGTCAGTGAATCATAAGCGTGTCGAACGCATCTGGCGGCGTGAGGGGCTGAAGGTGCCACAGAAGCAACCCAAGCGTGGCCGGCTGTGGTTGAACGACGGCTCGTGCATCCGGCTGCGGCCGGAGTATCCGGGGCATGTCTGGGCATACGACTTTGTCGAAGCGCGAACGCACGACGGGCGCAAGTTCCGGATCCTCACGATCATCGACGAGGCCAGCAGGGAATGCCTGGCGCTGATCGTCGCACGTCAGTTGAAACACGAAGACGTGCTGGCGGCGGTTCCGGATCCTCACGATCATCGACGAGGCCAGCAGGGAATGCCTGGCGCTGATCGTCGCACGTCAGTTGAAACACGAAGACGTGCTGGCGGCGCTTGCCGAGCTGTTCATCGCCCGGGGGCCGCCCGCGCATATCAGGTCGGACAATGGCAGCGAGTTCATCGCTACCGCGGTCCAGAAATGGCTCGGCCAGATCGGCGTGAAGACGCTGTACATCGCGCCGGGCTCGCCATGGGAAAACGGCTATAACGAGAGCTTCAACGGTTCGCTTCGCGACGAGCTGCTCAACGGCGAGATCTTCTACAGCCTCGCCGAGGCAAGGGTGCTGATCGAGGCGTGGCGGCGTCACTATAACACCGTCCGACCACACAGCAGCCTGGGCTATCGACCTCCGGCGCCAGCAGCAGCGACCCCGCCATTGCCAGCCTCCGGTTCCGCTTCGCTCCACCTACGCCCGGCAATGGCGGCGGAGGCGACAATGCACTAACTATCTACCCGGACCACCCGGTGGGGGCTGCTCANAGCCTCCGGTTCCGCTTCGCTCCACCTACGCCCGGCAATGGCGGCGGAGGCGACAATGCACTAACTATCTACCCGGACCACCCGGTGGGGGCTGCTCATACCGCGAGGCAGGGGCCGCAGATGCGCCCGTTCTGCTCCTGCTTCACGGCTTCCCCACCTCGAGCCACATGTTCCGCGACCTGATTCCACTCCTGGCGGAGCGCTACCGCGTGATCTCGCCCGACATGCCAGGCTTCGGGCTGACGCAGGCGCCGGCGCGAGGCGAATATCCCTACATCTTCGACGCGCTAGCCGGGACTCTAGAGGGCTTCGTCGAGGCGCTCGAGCTTGAGCGCTATGCCCTCTACGTGTTCGACTATGGTGCGCCGATCGGCTTCCGCCTTGCCGTGCGTTGTCCGGAGCGCGTCACCGCGATCGTGACACAGAACGGTAACGCCTATGAGGAAGGATTCAGCGCGGAGTGGGGTCCGTGGGAGGCCTACTGGCGCGATCCGAGCCCAGCGAATCGCGAGGCTTGCCGCGCATCCCTTACCGCCGAAGCGATCCGCTTCCAGCATGAGCACGGTGCAGCCGTCGGCGCTGTTGCACCGGACAATTGGCTGCTCGACCAACATTTTCTGGAGCGCACGGACGCGATCGAGATCCAACTCGATCTGATCCTGGATTACCGCTCCAACATCGCCCGCTACCCCGATTTTCAAGCCTATCTGCGCCAGCACCAGCCGCCGCTGCTAGCTGCCTGGGGCCGGCACGATGCCTTCTTCCTGCCTGCGGGTGCGGAAGCCTACGCGCGCGATGTCCCCGAGGCGGAGATCCACCTGCTCGATGCTGGCCACTTCGCGCTGCATACGCGATGTGCTGAAATCGCCGGGCTGATTGACGATTTCCTTGATCGTCGGCTCGTCCGGCGTTGATCGTTTCAGCGGATGGTTAGAAGCCTGAGGCCAGCGCCGGTAAATACCATCGCAAGCGCTCCCTCAATCCAACGGCGTAAGCGAGCATAGCCGCGTACCATCAGCGGGGTAGAGAAGAGGAGCGCGTAGCCGCCGAACACGACGACAGCGAGCGCAACGCAGCCGAGGAAGGCTGCCGCAACCCGGCCGGTCGACGCCTCCGCGCCAACGCCCAGGGTCATGATCGCGAGCCAGGCCATCACCGACTTGGGATTCCCGAGGTGCATCAGTAGACCGCGGCGGTAGAGTGCACCCGTGCTCTGCCGGACCCGTGGCATGGCCGTTGCGGCGTCGTTGCTACGCAGAGCCGACCGGGCCGATCTGAGTGCCAGCCACAGTAGGTAGAGACCGCCGATAATCTTAAGGATGACCAGAGCCTCAGCATAGCGCGCCAGAAGCGCTGAAAGGCCAGTTGCGGCAATCAGGCCCCAGCAGAACGACATGGTGATGACACCTGCGGCAAGAGCGAGCGCGGGACGCCGCCCCTGTCCCATCCCGACGTTCATAATCGCCATTTTGGAGGGGCCGGGGCTCGCCGCCGCGATCACGTAAGCGCTATATACCAGCAGCAGCTCGTGCATTTCTCGTCCTCTCGCGGTCTCTCAAACCTCATCGTGGCAGGCCCATGGAAGTGGCTGAAGAGCCTCACCGCCTGCTCCCAACTGCGGCTTCGCCGCCCCAAGCAGGATTGCGCGAGCTACCTCCCGCGCAGATCCAGCAAGTTCGTCGTCGGCCAATTCGCCGGCAGTCCAGAACGAAAGCACGCCGCGGAAGCCGAAGGCGAGCTGCCGTGGAAGCGAGCGATCCGGTTGCTCGTTTCCGGCAAGAGCCGGGCACGCCTCCTTGCCAAGCGCAAGCGACCAAAATGCTTCGGAGCGTGCGAGAGCGGTGCCGGCTGCCGGACTTACAGTGCCGAGCCACCCCATCACCGACCGGTTTACCACTGGCTCCTCGAGCATGACCGAAGCTGCCGTATCGGAGGCCATGAGGACGCGCTCCAGCGCATCAGTAGGAAGCGCCGATTCTCGAAAGCGATCGGTCATCAACTCGACCCGCCTCGCGGAGATCGCGTGCATAACCGCCGCCTTGCTGCCGAACTGGTTGAACGGCGTTGAGAAGCTGACCTCGGCTTCCGCCGCGAGTTCGCGCATCGAGAATTCTGCCTTCCCCTGACGCAGCAGCCGCTCGGCCGCCTGGATCACTCGCTGGCGAACCGGTTCGCCCCGTTGTGAGGGGATAGATGATGCTCGTGCCTTGCGTTCCGCCATTCCTATATCATGATCCAAATACGGCGTCGAGGGGGATGTCTGAGCCACGTGTCGTTCGACAAACCTGGCCACCCTACGACCATCTGGAGATCGTTCATGAAGTTCCTCGTCATGCTGACCCCGAGCGCGGGAAAGACCCTCGACGATTTCATGCCGCACATGGTGCCGGAGATTGAGGCGGTGTGGGCATCATACCTCGGCGATGAGCTCCGCGAGTTCTACTTTTCCGCCAATCCACAGGTGATCACTCTCATCTATGAGCTGCCGTCGATCGAGGCGGTCCACGCTGCTGTCGACGCGCTGCCGATGGTAAAAGTAGGGCTCCTCGAGCGCCAGGTCGTGCATCTAGGCCCATTCCACCAGATCGCCGCTCTGTTCGCCAAGCCCGACGCCTAACGTGTTCGGCGATCGATCCGTCCGGCGCGTCGAGCCCCCTCCTGGCAGCGCAATCAGCGGCTGGTACGCAGGTGCCGACCTGCTCGACAGCTACGCCGTGGACGCGGCGGCTGATGACGCGACGATGCGGGCGATCGCGGACCGAGCGCTCGGAACGCCGCCACGCTGGTTCAGGGCGCTGGTGGCGGTGCGAGATGGCGCTGTCGCGCCGTTCGGCGTGCAAACAACCGCCGAGCTACGCCGTGCGCGACCGGATCGTGCGCGGATCGACTTCTTCCCCGTGCTAGCCGAAAGCACTGACGAGATCGTGCTCGGGGAAGACGACCGTCACCTCGACTTTCGTCTGTCGATCCTGCGCCAAGTCGGACCGCATGGTTCGATGCTGATCGTCACCACCGCGGTCCGCACCCGCAACCGGTTCGGTCGCCTGTACCTTCGCGCGATCTATCCGTTTCACGTTCTCGTTGCGCGCGCGTCGCTAATTAGAGCGGCCGCCCGACGCTGAGCAATGCGGCAAGCTTCGCCGCGCCGCGAGTGCCGCCCAACACAACTCCACTCCTCGGGCATCCCGCGATGACGTATCGGAGCACGTTCCTGACAATTTCTGGCAACGCGCTCAGCTAAGGCGCCGAGGTTCGCAGTAATCAACAACGTACCAAGGATAGCCAGTGATCGCGCCAATCACCCGTTTGACGGTCCGCTTTCCGGCGGTCGTCCTGCTAGCAGGCATGACGCTTCTGCCAAGCGTTGCCTATCCCCAACAGATCCAGCAAATTTCGAGGAAGAACCCGATGGTAGTTACCAAGCGGCAGGCGTGGGACCTGTATGCCAAGCTTCACACAGCCTGGAACTCGGAGTCACTCGACGACCGCCACCGGATTTCTGCTGAGGTCTTGAATGAGAACATCGAATATCAAACGGTAAGACACGATACGACGATGGGTCGGGCGCTGGTCATAGAGGACATGGCAACCTTTCACGAGCGCTTTCCCGGCGGACATTTCGAGATCGGCGACGTTTCCGTGCACCACAACGTGGCGCTTCTGACATGGGTACTTATTCAAGCGGATGGCACTGAGTTCGCTCGCGGTGGCGATCAGATCACCGTTGGAGAGGATGGAAAGATCAGCAAGATCACGACCTTCGGCCCGTCTACGAAGGCGCCTGATTGATCCCAGCGCAACGCAGCGCGCATCGCCAGCACCTCAGGATATATGTCGAGATCAAGCCGCCTTTTCGAGCTGATCAACATCCTGCGCTCGCACAGGATGCCGGTCACGGCCGACGATCTGGCGCGGCAACTCGGGATCTCGCCGCGGAGCGTCTACCGTGACATCGAGACGCTTCGGTCATTAGGAGCGCCGGTGGACGGTCAGGCCGGGATTGGCTTTCGTCTGGGTGGAGGCTTCTTCCTGCCAGAGTTCGCTCTTCTGCCGGAGGAGATCGACGCGCTGATCCTAGGGCTTGGCTGGGTGCGGCAACGGGCCGATCCGGCATTAGCGCGCAACAGCGAAAGTGCCCTGGCGAAGATCCTTGCGACGACGGGCAGCCCGTCTGTTGGCCTTGAGGACCTTCCACCCTTCTTCGCGGCTGCCTCAGTTTCTCAGCGGATAGATCCACCACAGGTAGCGCAACTGCGTGATGCTGTCCGCCGGCAACGCAAGGTGAAAATCAGCTACGAGGACGCTCGCGGCTCAATCTCAGAGCGCACCGTCTGGCCTATCGCCATCGTGTATTTTGACGACGTCCGGGTCTTGGCGGCGTGGTGCGAGGCGAGGGCAGCCTTCCGTCACTTTCGGGTCGATCGCGTGCGGCTGAGCACAATGCTCGAGGACCGATATCCGGGGCGACGTCACGCTCTCGTGCAGAAGTGGCGCCAACAGGACCGAGACTGGCGCGCCCTGCTGACAATTTCTGGCGGTGCCCCAAGCTATCAACGGATCGATCCACCCGATGGTGGAGACAGCTCAAAGGATGATTGATGGTCGCGTTTTCTCTCGCCGCTTACGAGGCGTTTCTGACCGGTCATGACGACACACCAATCGTCATGTTGAACCTCCTGCGATTTGAGCCCGAAGGTGGCCGGGATCGCTACCTGCGATACATCAGCATGGCGAAGCCGATCCTCGAACGTTTCGGGGCGCGGATCTTGTTCGGTGGCAACGGCCTTCCGGTGCTTACCGAGGGTGAGGCGCAGGCGTGGGACGCCATTGTCCTGGTTCAGTATCCACGCCGCTCCGCCTTCAACGATATGGTCGCGGATCCAGAGTACCAGAAGGCATTCCAGGTCGGATCGTCGGCGATCGCGGACATCGTGCTGCAACCGTTCGAGCGGGACAGCCACATCAATTAGAGGCGTGCGTTGGTCAGACATGATGGCATCTTCCGGGCGGCAGCATTTGCGGCGCGTCACTCGTATCGACCGCGAAGATGAATGGGCGTCCGAAGTTGGGAGCCGGGCACGGCGCCGGGAGTGACTGCTTGTGGGTCTGGCCGGAAGCCGTAGGGCAGGACCTGTTCATCCATTTGACGACGTTTGATGTATGATCCCGAAGACTGAAAGCGGCGATCCGTTCAGCCATGTCGTCCCATGTCCACATTGGCAGCTTGCAGGTTCGGATGAGCTAATTATTGATCCCAGATCGGCGTTCTTCACTGCCGACGAAGACCTGTTTTCCCTTGAACTGCGCAAGAGGCGCCTGAGCGTCTTCGATGGTGGCCGGGTCAAGCGTCGCCAAGCGCTGGTACCCGCGGTGTCAGCGGGGTGCGCAATACGTAAGTGCTCCTCCGAAGCGGTCACCATCCAAGCCGACCAAGGACCGCGGTCGAACCGAGGGGCATCTGACCCGCATCCTCTAGCTCCATTGGCACCTCCCATCCCTGCAGTTGTGTCCGGGGCCATTGCGCCGCGTGCGTGTAGGCATCGCTGTCAGCCATACGGCCGCCAAAACGGTTACTCGGGATATCGAGCCAGTCCATCGTGCGCGGATCGGTCATGCCCAGCGCGACAATCCGGCGTACCATCGGATCATACGGAGCAGGATATGGAGGAGGGGATTAGAAGATGAGCGAATCGCTTTACGCATATTCCGAAGCAAGCCGCCGCTGCGCATCGATGCAGCCCAATCTGCTGATGGAGAGCAGCGCCACCTCTGGATGGACCTCCCTGCTCCTCGATCGGCACGAAGGATCGGGTCATAGCGACGCGTTCGAAACCCATCCGACCGACGACCTGACGCTCGTCGTCGCGACAGCCGGCCGTCATGAACTGCAGGCGCTGGCGGGCGGGCGATGGCGAACGGCGCTGTATCAGCCGGGCAACGCCGGCATGACACCGCCGGGTGAGACGACGCGCCTGCGTTGGAGTACGCCGTCGGAGCGGCATGCGTTCGGCACGTTGCACCTCTATCTGCCGGGTTCGCTGCTGGCGCAGATCGCCGACGAATATCGTCGCAGCGGTCAGTCCGCGGATATCGACCAGTTATCGGTTCTGACGTTTCGGGACGAAATCGTAACGGCGCACGCGCACGCCCTGCTTGACGCGCATCGTAGCGGCGAGCCCGACCTCTACGCCGCTGGAGCGGCACGGTGGCTGACCACGCACCTCCTGTCCCGGCAGGCGCAGTGGCGGAACGTTGCCGATGATACCCGTCGGCCGGCGACGTTGAGCGATCGTCGGCTTGCCCGGGTCATCGAATTAATGAGCTGCCACCTCGACCGAGCCCTGACGCTGGACGAACTCGCGCGCGAGGCGGGTATCAGCGTGCATCATTTCGGTCGTCGCTTTCGCGAGCATGTCGGGATGGGGCCGGCGGCCTATCTGACGACGTTGCGGATCGATCGGGCGTGCCTGCTGCTGCGAACGACGGACCTTGCCGTCAGCGAGATCGCCTTTCGGTGCGGCTATCCCAGGGCGAGCGGGTTTTCCACCGCGTTCCTGCGTCACAGGGGATGTACGCCGAGCGCCTTCCGCGCCGGGCGCTGACTTTCGCCAAGCCGCGGAAGTCTTTCTCGATCGCGCACCACGCCCGAAAATCCGCAACCGTTACGGATGTTCAACGTACTCCTTGTGGTTGTAGACGGAGGACGGAACGTGGCATCAATGAGCGGACACACGGCGATCGTAACGGGATCGTCGCAGGGTATCGGCGCAGCAATCGCCGAGCGATTGGCCAGGGATGGCTGGTCGGTGACGGTGAACTTCTCAGGTAACGAGGACACCGCACGCGCGCTGACGGACAAGATCGAGAGCTACGGCGGCCGCGCGATCGCGGTGAAGGCGGATGTCAGCGATTCGGCAGCGGTGGCTCACCTGTTCGAGGAGACGACGCAGGCATTCGGCGGGGTCGACGCGCTGGTCAACAATGCCGGCATCATGAAGCTCGCACCGCTGGCGCAGACCGACGACGACCTGTTCGACCGCCATGTCGCGATCAACCTGAAGGGCGTGTTCAACTGCCTGCGCGAAGGCGCCCGGCAGATCCGCGAAGGCGGGCGGATCGTCAGCTTCTCGTCCAGCGTGGTCGGACTGTACCAGCCGACCTACGGTGCCTACGCCGCGACCAAGGCCGGCGTCGAAGCAATGACGCACATCCTTGCCAAGGAGCTCGGCGCGAAGAAGATCACGGTCAACGCCATCGCGCCAGGACCGGTCGCGACCAAGCTGTTCCTGGACGACAAGACCGATGAACAGATCGCGGCGGTGACCAAGATGATCCCGCTCGGCCGGCTTGCCGAGCCCGACGACATCGCCGCGGCGGTCGCCATGCTGCTCGGACCCGACAGTCACTGGATCACCGGCCAGATCATCCGCGCCAACGGCGGCGTCATCTGAACAGGAGAGCAGCCATGAGTTTCGTCACACTCGTTACCGGCACATCGAGCGGTTTCGGCCAGATGATCGCGCGCGACCTCGCGGGCGCCGGCCACACGGTCTACGCCTCCATGCGCGGCACGACCGAAAAGAATGCCGACAAGGTCAAGGACAACGCCGCCTTCGCCAAGGAACACGGAGTCGATCTGCGCTCGATCGAACTCGACGTGCAGGACGAAGCGTCGATCAGCGCAGCGATCGATGCCGTGGTCGCCGAGCATGGCCGGCTGGACGTGCTGGTCCAGAATGCCGGCCACATGATGTACGGGCCGCTCGAATCGTTCACGCCCGAGCAGCTTGCGCAGCAATACGACGTCAACGTGCTCGGCACGCACCGCGTGAATCGCGGCGTCCTGCCGCACATGCGGAAAGCGGGATCGGGGCTGATCGTCTGGGTATCGAGTTCCAGCGTCGCCGGTGGCGTCCCGCCGCTGCTGGGACCGTATTTCGCGGCGAAGGCCGGCATGGATGCGCTGGCGGTCTGCTATGCCAAGGAACTGGCGTTGCTGGGCATCGAAACATCGATCGTCGTGCCGGGCGCCTTCACCAGCGGCACCAACCACTTCGCGAACGCCGGACATCCCGAGGATACTGCGATCGCCGATGCGTACACGGCCGCCTGGCCGGAAGGGTTTGCCGATCGCATCCAGAAAGCGCTGGCCGGCACCGTGCCGGAGGACGCCGATCCGGGTGCGGTCGGGCGGGCGGTGGTCGACATCGTCGCGGCACCAGTGGGCAAGCGCCCGCTCCGCGTCCATGTCGATCCCGCCAGCGATGGTGCAGCGGTGGTCTTCGCGGTGATGGACCGGGTGCGCGAGCAGTTCGTCGACCGGATCGGCTTCCCCGAACTCCTCCACCCCGCGCGCTGAACACGACGGGCGGGGTCGCTCGTATCGACGGCCGACCCCGCCCATTGTGTTCGAAGGCAGTCTTGCCGCTTATGATCGGTGGGAAACGGTATGGGGGGAACATGACGATCGATCGACGTTCGATGATCGCGCTCGGGTTGGGCTCGGTGTTTCTGGGCGGCGCACGCGGGTCGATGTCCCCGGCAGCAGGGCGTCGGTTGTCAATCGACGCCAATCTGATGCCGCCGATCGAGGGACCGGGCCGGCTCTCACCGCGGGCGGTCGCGATCCTTCGCGGGGCGCGTCTCACCGCCCTGCGGGTCAACGTGGATGGGGATGGTACGGCTGCGAGCACCGTTGAGGCGATCGACGTGGTCTCGGCCGCGGTCGGCGCGAACGCCGGTCTCCTTCGGCACGTCCGCACGATCGCGGACATCGAGGCGTGCCGACGGGATGGTCGCGTGGGTTTCATCTTCGGGTTCGAGCAGACGGGGCAGTTCGGCGGGCAGGTGGATGCGATCACGCGCTACGCCGCGCAGGGCGTCCGCATCATGCAGTTGAGCTATAACCAGGGATCGCCGTTCGGATCGGGGGTGTTGAGTGCCGCGCCAACGGGGCTGACCGCTTCGGGACGCGAGGCGGTCGCGCGGATGAACGCCGGCGGTGTCACCATCGATCTCAGCCATTCCGACGAGCGGACGACGTTGGACGTGCTCGCTGTCACCGCCGCGCCGGCGGCCATCACGCATGCCGGCTGCGCCGCGATCACGCCGCATCCCCGCAACAAGAGCGATGCGGTGCTGCGTGCTATCGCCGAGGGCGGCGGGGCGGTAGGCCTCTACGAACTGCCCTTCCTCGCCCAACCGCCCAAGCAGCCGGACATCGACGATTACCTGGCGCATGTGCTGCACGCGCTGCGGATTTGCGGCGAGGATCACATTGCGATCGGCAGCGATGCGATGATGGCACCGTTCGACACCTCGCCCGCCAACATGCGCGGCTATCTCGCCTTGGTGGCGAAGCGGCGGGCCCAGGGGATCGGCGCGCCTGGCGAGGATCGGCCGCCGTTCGTCACCGGGCTGAACCGGCCCGACCGGGTCGAGGTCGTGGCGCACGCGCTGGGCCGGCGTGGTGTGCCCGCCCGCGTCGTCGACAAGATCGCGGGCGGCAACTGGCTACGTGTTTTTCGCGACACCTGGGCGTAACGCCCTGCCCCCCGGCCGTGAAGCCGGGGGGCAGGGCGAGGTCGAACTCCCTCAATAGCGGCAATACCCCTCGTCCTTCGAGACCATCAGGCAGTCTTTCTTGCCCCGGAGAGCGCTCAGGTTGACCGCATCGCCTTTGCTCGGCCGCGCGGTCTCGGTGACGCCGTTCCGACGGAAACTCAGGCCGCCGGGCGTCATCGTGCCGGTGAAGACGCCCTGCATGTCCGCGTCCAGACCCCATTGGTTGTCGATCACGAAGCCGGCACCGCGGCGCGCGATCTTCATGTACGTGCCTTCGCCGCCCCGCCAGCGGCCGACGAACGCCGACGCCGGCAGGACGCTTGCGCTCGTACCCTGGGATGACTTCGCGCCCAGCGCCGCGGTGCGCGCCTGCGTCGTGCTGACCCAGCACTGCGCCACGTACAGCGAGGCCGAGGATCCGCCGCCACGGCCCTTGGCGAGGCAATCGCGATCGCGCGACTTCAGCCAGGCACGCTGTTCGGCCAGCAGCGTCTGCTGCGCCGCCGGACGAAGGCGCGCGCGCAGCGCGTTGTAGCGGACGCTCATCGCCGCGTCGGCGGTGCGCAGGTCGGCGGCGGCACAGCGCTGCATCTCCACGGTCGTCGTGCAGCGGGCCGGGCGCGGGCCCTGGAATGCCGGATTGGCCATGAAGGCCCCGGCGGTCTGTGCGGTCGCCGGCAATGCCGTGATCGCACCGGCCGTTGCCACGGCGGCGAGAATGAACTGTTTCATGGACCTGCTCCTAAGCATCTGATGATCGTTGGCCGAACGATGTCGGTGTTTCGATGAGCGTCCGGTGAACCCATTGGCGGGGCAGACCGCATGGGCGCATTCCCCATTGTCCCCGGCGATGCTTTGGATCCAGACGATGTGGATGTCCGAAGGTTGCTTCAGACGGGTTCGTTCAGCACGGATCGCGAACGATATCGCGGTTTCGCGAACCTTTGCGCCGGGTCCGATAAGCAGATGGCGTCATGCCGGCCTGGCGAAGGAAGGCCGTGGAAAATGCGCTCGGACGCGGATAGCCGCACCGCGCCGCGATCAAGGCCAGGGGCAGGTCCGTAGTGTCGAGAAGGAGGCGGGCACGCTCCATGCGGAGTTCGGTGACGTAGGCGGCGGGCCCCATGCCGGTACGCTCCCGGAACCTGCGTCCGAAATGGTGCACGCTGATGCCGGCCTCCCGCGCCAGTTCGTCCAGCGTCAGCGGGAGGTGAAGATGACAGCTGATGAACTCGATGACGCGGGACAGCCGGCGATCGGTGATGGTCGGGCAAAGCCGTGGTTCGTCGGAGATATGATGCCATTCGGCCTGCCGCGACAACAGATGCGTGACCATCCAGTTCGCCGCGCTGGCTGCGTAGAGATCGGGTGCGCCGGACCGTATGGCGCTAAGCAAAGCGGCCACCTGTCCTGCGAGGACCTCGTCGCGGAACGCGAGCGCGGAGATCCGCACCGTCGCGATCGGCTGTCCGATGCGACGGTATTCGTCGATCACGTCGGATACTAGCGAGCCCGGCAGATAGACGTGGACGGTGCGATAACGTTCGCGCGTGGTGGCGGCATCTAGGCGAACCCGGGCGGTTTCCCCCGCCGGCATCAGGCAGGCCACGCCAGGCTGAAAGACCGCCGACCGCCATCGACCCTGAAGGAACTCGCTGACTTCAGGCGAGCCGGCGACGGTCAGGCTGAGGTCCTCGGTTGCACAGGTCTCGAATATGCCGGTCTCGCCGGAGCCTTCCTGATTGTTGAGCAGCAGCGAGGTCCAGCCGACCGCATTACTCGTATCGAGCAACGTCAACGGGATTGCGGACGCGCAACCGAGACTGGCTTCGGCATGATGGTGCGCACGCATGGACTGTACAGATCCTCGAGGAGTGCCTTGGGAAGACCGGCTGGAGATCAGCCGAGCCGCTGACCGGCTATGTGTTCGCGATGCGCATTCAACGCCGCGACAGCCAATCCGTTCATGCGCGGAATTGCATACCGCGATGTTCGGAGCCGATCGTCACTCGGTGTCGGCAAACGGATCGTCGGCCGGATTATCGTTCCAGCGATATTCGGCGGCACGTGCGACGCTGTCAGCCATGGCACGGCCGTACAGCTTTTCGACTAGGCCGAGTGCCATGTCGGTGCCGGCGGATACACCCGACGACGTCATGAACTTGCCGTCCACCACCCACCGGGCCGTCTTTTGCCAGTCGACGCGGGTGGACTGGCTGGTGACCCATGCGAACGCGACCTTGTTCGTAGTGGCGCGCCGACCGTCGAGGATGCCAGCCTTGGCAAGCAGGGCAGAACCGGTGCAGACCGACGTCGTCCATTCGCTGCCCGCGCTCTGGCGGCGCAGGAAGTCGAGCATCGCCGCATTGTTCACCTGGACGCGCGACCCCTGGCCCCCCGGGACCATTAGAATTTCGAACTGCGTTGCCGTTTCGAACGAGACGGTCGCGAGCGAGGTCAGCCCGTGTGCCGATCGGACCGCCCCGCCGGCCTGAGACACGAGGACCAGTTCGTAGTCGGGCAGCCGACCCCAAATCTGGACCGGGCCGAACACGTCGAGCGTCTCGAAATCGTCGTAGAGGACCATCCCGATCCGCTTCGGCTTGGCGTCGGACGCTTGCGTGTTTTCGGCCATCGCGATCTCCGATCGAGTCCCACCGGGGGCTATCGACGGCCTTACACCTAATCTTCTGCAACCACCACGTCGTTACTGGAGCGTAACGGTGATCCTTGTAGACGGGCGATTGCATGGCGCGCCGCCTGTTACCAGCGGTGACGCGATTGGCTGGCATGGCCGTCATGGAAGAACCCCCCGGTCGCGCCCAACGGCCCCAGGGTGGCGAGATCGACGACGATCCGGGCGGCTTCCTCCACGGTGCGATGGCCGGTGTGACCGTTCAGGTCGGTGGCGGTGTACCCCGGATCGGCCGCGTTGACCTTGATACCGTCGGCGAGAAGCTCCTTGGCCAGCTTGATCATCAGCATGTTGAGCGCGGCCTTCGATGCGCAATAGCCGGCGTAGCCGACGTTCCAGAACAGCCCCGCCATGTCGGTCGCATCGGACAATGAACCCAGGCCGCTGCTGGTCATGACGATGCGTGCGGCGTCAGCGCGACGCAGCAGTGGCAGGAACGCCTGTGTGACCGCCAGCGGGGCGAAGGTGTTGACCTCGAACATCGAACGGATGTCGTCGATGCGTTCTTCGCTGGCGCGGAACGGCATTCCGATACTGATGCCGGCGTTGTTGACCAGCACGTCGAGCGCGCCGATCTGCTCGCCGAGCCGGTCGGCGGCGGCTTGCACGATGGCGGGGTCCGTCACGTCCAGCGCGAGGACGTGGGCATTCAGTCCGGCTTCGCGGAGGTCGGCGGCGGCGGCTTCTCCCCGACCGGCGTGGCGGCATCCCAGCCAAACCGAATAGCCGCGCTCGCCAAGCTGGCGTGCGATGGCGAGGCCGATGCCCTTGTTGGCACCGGTGACGAGAACGCTCGGCGCGTTCGAAGAGGTTTTTTCCATCGTCGCGATATCGACGCAAGCGGCCTGACGTGCATTCTCGATCGTACCGGATGCTTGCCTGATCCTGCCAACATGGTCTTTCGGCCCAGCCTTGACAGCATGATCGTCCAGGTGCGGATGTCGGCGATGCTGACGACTTTGATCCCGAGCGCCACGCGCCATGCATCCGCGGACGGGCGGGCAACCGCGATGCCGCAGCTGACGATCTGGACCGCGGACAAGCCGACCGATCCGATCCCGGCGCTGTTCGATCCCGAATTCTACCTTCTGCTGCAGGGTGCGAAACGGATGACGATCGGCGATCGCATCATCGACGCCGCTGCCGGCATGAGTGCGGTGGCGTCGGTCGGCCTGCCGTTCACCAGCCAGGTTGTCGTGGCGACACCGTCGATTCCTTACCTTGGCATCGAATGGAAGATCGATCCGTCCGTCATCGCCGACTTGCTACTCCAGATGCCCGAGGAGGACGATCAACTGACCGGTGCGATCTCAATGGCGCAGGTCGACGCCACTGTGATCGAGCCACTTGGGCGGCTGCTACGCCTGCTCGACACCCCCGGCGAAATCCCGGTGCTGGCGGTGCACTACGAACGCGAGCTGTGTTTCCGGCTTCTTCAGGGGCCGCTGGGACCCCGGCTCCGCCAGATCGGCCGGCATGACGCCCGGTTCGCGCAAATTAAGCGGGCCGCGGAATGGATTGGACGGAACGCCCTTAGTCCGATCAATGTCGTGCGGCTCGCTGCCAATGTCGGCATGAGCGTGACGTCCTTCCATCGCCACTTCAAGGCGGTGACGGGTCACACCCCGCTGGCCTATCATCATCAGCTTCGGCTGCTGGAGGCACGCCGCCGCCTGGCGACCGGAACTATGACCGTGACCGCCACCGCGTTCGACATGGGCTATGCCAGCGCCTCGCAGTTCAGCCGCGAGTACAAGCGGGCGTTCGGTGTCGCGCCCATCCATCATGCGGTGCCGATGCGCGCTTAAGATCGCGCGCCCGGTTTCGAACGCTTTCCTAAGATCACTCTGGCAAAACCATTCAGCACGCTCGCGAACGTGCTGCGATTGTCGGCGAATGCTGGCTCGTCTAGTCCGCACTTGGGGCCAGACACTCTGACCGTGGGTGGTTGGGCAGTGCGGTGGCCCGTGTGATGCACCAAATCGCGAGCTGCGAAATGCCTTATACTCGCTCCACACCCCTTTCGAGATAGGATCAGAGACCATGACCACCGACGATCCTGTGGCGATGGCATACACTATATTGACGCTGGCGGATCTGGCTCCGCTCGCCGAAGCCGTGGAGCGGGATGCCTGGCTCGACTTGTTCGATGCGGCACCTGCCAATGTTCGCCAGATGCTGGGCCTGTCCAACTGCAGGGTGGCCGACATAGGACTCCTTGCCAGCACCGCGATCCCGATCAACGAACTCAACCGGGCCATGGCGGTGGGCGCAGACCGCCAGCCTTCCGAGCGGGACCTCGACCAGGCGATTGCGTGGCTCGATGCACATGCAGCTGTGGGTTGGGCGTTGCAGGTGGCCGACCGGATCGAAGGGGCCGAAACCCACGCTTCACTACAGCGACGCGGCCTGCAAATTTCGGGGCCGGGCTGGGCAAAATTCGTGCAACGACTTCCTGCAGCGACGCCGCGGGTCGAAGGATCGGCGTTACGAACGAGCCTGGCGACCGCGGACACGGCCCGCGTGTTCGGTAACGTGGTACAGGCGGGCTTCGGTCTTCCGGACGTGACGACTGACTGGTTCGCGGCCTTGGTTGGGCGGCCGGGCTGGCAGTGCTTCATAGCTTATGTGGACGATCAACCCGCGGGCGGCGCCGCCCTGTTCGTCGCCGGAGATGCAGCGTGGGGCGGTATGGCGGCCACCCTGCCGACCTATCGCGCACGAGGCGTGCAGGGCAGTTTGATCGCCGCGCGGTTGGCGGCGGCGTACCGGAGCGGCGCCCGTCTGCTCACCAGCGAGACGGCCTACAGCGCGATAGAAGGCGAGCCGGGGTTCTCATCCTATCGCAATCAGGCACGCGCGGGATCGACCATGCTATACGCGCGGCCGAACTGGAAAAGGCCTGTCTGAACATGACTGCCTGTGCCAGGCAGTGCTACTTAGGAGAAAGCCGATGACCGTTCCGACCCTCGGTGAGCGCTACCTTGCCTATATCGATCGACTGAACCGACGAGACTGGAACGGCTTGCGCGATTTCGTCGACGACGACGTGATCTATAACGGTGAAAGTATCGGCTTCGCGGCCTATCGCGCCATGCTGGTCACCAACTGCAACGACATCCCTGATCTTCAATTCGTGATCGGCATGGTCGTCGCGGACGGCGCCCATCTCGCCAGTCGGCTGCTGTTCGACTGTACGCCAGTGGGCTTCTTCATGGGGCTGCCGGTAAACGGTCAACGCGTGACGTTTTCCGAGAACGTGTTTTACCGGTTCGATCGTGCACGCATCGCCGAAGTGTGGTCGGTCGTCGACAAGGCGGCGATCGAAGCGCAGCTGTAGCCGGGACCACGCCGGCTCAGGTCCGTGCGACGTTCTTCAACATATCGACGACCGCGCGTGTCGCGGGCGCCAGGGCCTCGCCGCCAGCATAGCAGAGGAAGAACCCAGGGCTGCTCGGCGACCAGTCGGCTAGCACGCGTTCGAGCCGGCCGTCGCGAAGGTAGGGCAGGGCAAGATGATCGATACCATGCCACAGGCCGATGCCGTCCAGCGCGCCGGCAAGCATCAGGTCGGGATCGTCGGTGATGAGCGGACCGGAGACATCGACAACTATTTCCTGTTCGTCCTTCCGGAAAAGCCAGCGGTACAGCGAACTGCCGGGGCCGCTGAGGCAACCGATGCAGGGGTGCTGAGTCAAATCCCGCGGGTGCTGCGGTCTGCCTCGGTTTGCAAAATAGGACGGTGCGCCGACAATTGCCGCGACGAACGGCGCACCTAGAGCGACGGAGACCATGTCATGGCTGATCTCCCCGCCGCGTTGAATGGCCAGGTCAAACCCCTCCGCAACGAAGTTGGCGGTATGTTCGACGGTGCGCACATCGAGCATGACACCGGGGCAGGTATCCGCCAACTTCATCAGCATCGGGGCGACAAGTGTGCGGATGGCCAGCCGTGGCGCGGCGAGCCGCACCTTGCCTACCGGTTCACCGCCAGCAAGACCCGCGCTCGCCAATGCGCGGTCCAGGCCGTCGAGCAACGGTCCGAGCTCGGTCAGGAGACGCTCGCCAGCTTCGGTTAGCGCGACCGCCCGGGTTGTTCGGTGCAGCAACCGTGTCCCGAGTCGGACCTCGAGCGCCTTCACCCGATGACTGAGCGTCGAAGGCGCCAGTCCGAGGTCGCGCGCGGCATGGCGGAAGCTGCGCATCCTGGCAACGGCGGCAAACGACGTGATCTCCGCGAAGTCGGCGGGAAGGACACGTTTGGACATTGATGCCTCCTGCGCAACAACTCGTTCGGCTACCGACGACTTATAGTCCCCTGCTTTAGCAGCCATGTTTCTGGAGCACGCTACATAGGACAGTCAGCATGAACAATGAGGGTCATCGTCGCCTCGAAGGCAAGGTCGTCATCGTCACCGGTGCCGGCAGCGGTATCGGCGAAGCGTCGGCTCGCGCGTTCGCGCGGGAAGGCGCGACCGTGGTACTGGTGGGACGTCGCGAGCAGCCGCTGCGCGCCAACGCCGATGTCATCGAAAGCAGGGGCGGCGCGGCGTTCGTCATAGCCGCAGACGTATCGGTGGCGACCGATGCCGATCGTATCGTCGGCGAGACGGTAGCGCGTTTCGGCCGACTGGACTACCTGTTCAACAACGCCGGGATTCAGGGACGGGGCGGCCCGATCGTCGACATGGAGGAGGCTGCGTTCGACGAACTGCTCGCTATCAACCTTAAAGGCCCGTGGCTGATGACGCGAGCGGCGCTGCGCGCGATGATTCCGGCAGGTCACGGCGGTGCCATCGTCAATACGTCGTCGTTCCTGTCGACCGCAGCGACGGTAGGAACCTCGGGTTATTCCGCGAGCAAGGCCGGGCTCGATGCCATGATCCGCGCGGTGGCGCTGGAAGCAGGGCCCCACGGCATTCGCATCAACAACGTCAATCCGGGCGTGATCGACACACCTATGCTGCGTGCGCACGGCGATGACATCATCCCGCCCTTGGCCGAGCGCGCCGCCCTTGGCCGGGTGGGTACGGCGAACGACATCGCGGACGCGGTAATTTGGCTCTGTACCGACGAGGCGCGGTTCATCACCGGACAGTCGCTGCTTGTCGATGGTGGCTTCACCATCCCTGGTCCGCGCTGAGCGAGGTGACTCGTCCATGCGCGGAACTAGATCGACCAATGGCCAGAGGCGACTTACGCGGTGCCGCTACCTGTCATGCAGAATGGCTTCTAGGTTGCGTTCGCCGTTGCGCGTCTGGGCACCCGCCTTCAACGCCTTGCGGGTGAGGTCGGCGGCGGCGGGCTGCGAGAAGGTTTCACCTAGAAGGCGGTTCTGCTCCAGCAGGGCGTCGAGGGGATCGCCGAAGTTCGCGTCCATCGCCGCTTTGGCCGCGGGGATGATGCCGGGCGGCAGGGCGGCGATGTTGCGCGCCAGGCGGTCCACGAAGTGGTCCAGCTTCGCATCGGGTATCGCGCGGTTGATCCACCCGTAGCGCTCGGCCGTCGCCGCATCGAACAGGTCGGCGCCAAGCACGATCTCCATCGCGCGTGCGCGGCCGACGAGCCGGGGCAGGTACACGGTGCCGCCCGCCCCCGGGATTATGCCGGTCGGCGCTTCCATCTGCGCAAGATAGCCGCGTTCCAGGCTGGCGAAACGCATGTCCAAGGCCTGCAACAATTCGGCCCCGCCACCCCGCGCTCGACCCCGCAGCATCCCGATCGTCACCTGCGGCAGCTTCCGCAATCGCTCGAACAGCCGCTGCATCGGGTTGAGCCGCTGATCCTGGTTCTCGCCCACTTCGAGGTTCGCGAACGACGACGGATCGTCGACGAAATTCATGTCACCGTGCGGCACGAAAAAATCGGGATCGGCGCTTTGCAACACGATGACGCGAACCGCTGGATCGTCGACGACCCGGGCGGCGAAGCGATCGAGATCGGTCATGAGCTTTGCGTCGAGCAGGTTCAGGGGCGGATTGGCGATCGTGACCGTCGCGACGCCGGCCGCAACGTCGATCCGCAGGGTCGATACGTCACTATAGGCGGATGCGGACTCGTTACTTGGCATCGTTTTACCTTTCGGGAGATTGTCTGACTGGGCCGTGCCCACGTCGGGAAAAAGGATCGCGAGCGTCAGCAGAACGACTGCCGTGGTTGCGCGACGACCCAGCCTCGATCGTTGCCGCCAATGGGTAAGGTCGTTGCTTCGCATGGCCTGGGTAGTAGCGATTGTGTACCAGTCCACAATCAGGCAAAGTATTTGGACCTGGTAGTTGGAGATGTACCGCCATGAGGACGTCTGACGCCCCATTCACGAGCCGCGAGCTGCTGGATCAGATTGCCGACAAGTGGACGGCGCTCGTCCTGGGGTCGCTCTGCGCGGCGCCGCTCCGCTTCAACGCGTTGAAGCGAGACCTGGACGGCATCACGCAGACAGCGCTGACCACCGCGCTTCGTCGACTCGAACGCAACGGCATCGTCGCGCGGCGCGTGCTGTCGGAACGGGTGATCGCGGTGGAATACGCCATCACGCCGCTCGGCCGGAGCCTGCAACCGCTGTTCGCGGCAATCGACGGCTGGACGCACGATCATCTCGAAGAGGTCGAGCGCGCTCGGGCGATCTTTGCTCAGGCTTCCGGCAGAGAGCCGGTAGCGTCCTCGCCGGAACGATCCTCTTTATCGCCGTCAGGAGAGGAGCGCCGCCTCCGACTGTAGCCAACCGACCACGGCGGCAACGGCCGCACTCCGATCGCCGGGCTTCGCCAGGACGTGATGGCGGAACCCGGCAATCGTGATTGGCGAGATTTGGACTAGCTGCCCGGCCGCGAGTTCGTCCCGGACCAACGCCAGGCTGACCAGCGCAACGCCCTGACCCGCCACGGCCGCCTGGATGGCGTGCCCTTCGTCGGAAAAGCGCAACAGGGGGGGATCGTCGGGTGGCGAGAGTTCCGCGGCGGCGAACCAGCGCGCCCATATCGGGTTGCTCGGATCCCTGCGTCGCCAGTCGAGATCGATCAGCGGTTTTTGCACGAGATCGGCTGGAGCGTGGACATCGAGCAGGGGATTGCAGACCGGCGCGAACCGATCGGCGAACAAGGGAACCACGTCGAACCCGGTATAGCCGCCGGCGCCGTAGCGGATCGCGACATCGACACCGGCCTTGTCGAGATCGACGACGTCATCGGTGGCAAGAAGATGAAGGTCGTACTGCGGATGCAGCGTACGAAACGCGTGCAGGCGCGGCACGAGCCACCGTGCGGTGAACGCCAGCGTTGCGGTGATTGTCACCTGGATACGACCGCGACGTCGCGTGAGCTTCTCGATGGCATCGGCAAAGGCGTCGAATCCATCACGCAGCACGGGATAGAGTTGCGCTCCCGCGTCGGTCAGCACGACCCGGCGGGTGCGGCGCTCGAAGAACGCCAGACCGGTAAATTCTTCGATCGCGCGGATCTGGTGACTGATGGCGGTGGGCGTGACGGCGAGCTCGGCCGCAGCGTGCTTGAAGCTGCCGTGTCGTGCAGCCGCTTCGAACGCACGCAGCGCGGACAATGGCGGGAGCTTCCGTGACATAGATGAACTGGCCTTATCTATCAGGTGACGATTTGGCATTTGTCAGCGCGGGCTACAAGGCCGATCTCGTCGTCATCACACTGGCATCGGTGAGCCATTCTCACCAAACGCCGAAATGGAGAAAGACGATGACGCGTCAACAACTGGTCACGACCCCCGACAATTATGCGCCTTTCCTGCTGTCGCAGGGCATTAGGCACGGCGATCTGCTGTTCATCTCGGGTCAGGCGGGTGCCGATGACGACGGCAAGATCGTCGAAGGCGGCTTTCGCGCGCAAGGTCGTCAGGCATTTGCCAACCTGCGTCGCGCGCTGGAGGCCGGCGGCTCGAGCCTTCACGACGTCATCAAGGTGACGATCTTCGTCACCGACATGAGCAATTTTCGCGACGTGGTCGAACTGCGCCGCGAGTTCTTTTCGGCACCGTATCCCGCGGACACGATCGCCGAGGTGAGGGGGCTGTACGATCCCGCCGTCATGATCGAGATCGAAGCGATCGCTGCCGTCCACGACGAGGAGAAGTAGGTGGCTGCCGTAAGAACCAGCGGAAAGCCTGTAGCCACGCTCTTCGATCCGCTGAGGATCGGTGGCTTCGCCCTGAAGAACCGCGTGGCCGTGGCACCTATGACCCGCGTCAGCGCCACCGAAGCCGGGCAAGCGACCGCTCGCATGGCGGACTATTATGCCGGTTTTGCGGAAGGCGGCTTCGGGTTGGTCATTACCGAGGGGCTCTACACCGATCGGTCATGGTCGCAGGGCTATCTGTATCAGTCTGGGCTTTCGGACGATGCACAGCGCGATGCGTGGCGGCCGGTCGTCGATCGAGTGCATGCCGGCGGCGCGTGCTTTGTTGCGCAGTTGATGCATGCCGGAGCGCTCTCGCAAGGTAACCGCTTTCGCGCTGGAACGCGTGCGCCGTCCGCTGTCCAGCCGACCGGGCAACAGATGACCTTTTATCGCGGCACGGGGGCCTACGCGCTTCCGGACGCGATGAGCGTGGCGGAGATCAAGGACGTGGTCGCGGGCTTCGCGTCGGCGGCGGTTCTCGCGCGCGAAGCCGGGTTCGACGGCGTCGAAATCCACGGTGCCAATGGCTATCTGCTCGACCAGTTCCTGTCGGAGGGCGTCAACGTGCGTACCGACGGCTACGGCGGTGAGGTGTCCAACAGGCTCCGTCTCACGCTCGAGGTTGTGGATGCTGTCCGCAGCGCAGTCGGCGCGGACTTCGCGGTCGGCGTGCGCAGTTCGCAGGGGAAGGTCAACGATTTCGCGCACAAGTGGCGCGGCATCAGCGAGGCGATCGAGGTGTACACGCTGCTGGGGCAGGCGCCCGTCGACGATATCCACACCACCGAGTTCAAGGCGTGGGAACCCGCCTTTGGCGAGGGCGACAGCCTGGCTGCCCTCGCGAAACGCCATAGCGGTCGGCCGGTTCTGGCGAACGGTTCGCTTCAGGATCCGGCGCGCGCGATAGAGATGCTTTCGACGCACGGCGCGGACATGGTGACGCTCGGCCGTGGCGCGCTAGCCAACGACGACTGGCCAAACCGGGTGGCAACAGGCGAGGGCGGCCTCGTCGACTTCGACAGCCGCATATTGTCGCCGCTCGCCGATCTTCAGAACGCCGATCGCACCGTCGCCAGAATTAAGGGCGCTTCGGAATTTGCGCGACGACCTTGATTTCGAAATCGAAACCAGCGAGCCAATTGACCCCCAGCGCGGTCCATGTCGGGTACGGCGCCTGATCGAATATCTTGCTTTTGACCGCCATGATGGTTTCGAACTGGTTTTCGGGGTCGGTGTGGAAGGTGGTCACGTCGACGATGTCGTCGAACCCACACCCCCCTGCCAGCAGCGTGGCCTCCAGATTGGCGAACGCCCGCCGGACCTGCGCTTCGAAATCGGGTTCGGGCGAACCGTCGTCGCGGCTGCCGACCTGACCCGAGACGAACAGCAGATCGTTGGCGCGTACTGCTGCAGAGTAACCGTGCTCCGCGTACAAGGCATGCCTGTCGGCGGGGAACACTGCGTCGCGCTGAGCCATGTCATCATCCTATCTTCACTGGACATTTCAACGTAGCAGGAACACTGCATACGTCGCGTATGTGAAAGCACGGAAGTATGTTTCCCGTCAACTCACATACGGTGCGTATGTAAAAAGGGATGGCGGCTGTGGCGCAACGTCGTGTCGACAAGATGGAAGAGAACCGCGCCAAGCTTGTTGCCGCAGCGCGCAAGGCGTTCGGGATGACAGGTTTCGCCAACGCCTCGATGGACGATCTGACGGCCGAAGTCGGCCTCACCCGGGGTGCGCTGTATCATAGCTTCGGCGACAAGACGGGCTTGCTGGCTGCCGTGGTGACGCAGGTCGACGGCGAGATGGCGGCGCGGGCGCAGCGCGCGGGAGCAGGTGCCGCAAGCGACTGGGAAGGGCTGCTGGCAGAGGGGGCCGCCTATATCGAGATGGCGCTGGATCCGGAGGTGCGACGGATCGTGTTGCTGGATGGTCCGGCCTTCCTGGGGGATCCTTCCCGATGGCCGAGCCAGAATGCGTGCCTGAGCGTCACCAAAAACCTGGTCGAGAGATTGATAGCGGAAGGCGTCATGAAGCCGGTCGACGTCGAAGCGGCTTCCCGCCTGCTGAGCGGTGCAGCGTTCAACGCCGCGCTTTGGGTGGCGGCGAACGATGAACCGCAGGTCGTGCTTCCCAAAGCCGTCGCTGCCTTCCGCCTCATGGCCGAAGGCTTTCTGGCCTGACTTCGGGGCGTCGGTGTTTGCGCGGCGGATCATTCCTTGAGAGTACGCAGCATCGTGGCGGCATCGAAATCCTGTTGGGCGCGTCCCATCTTGGGTCCGTTTGCCAGCGACCAGCCATAGAGCGCGGCGAACGGATCGCGGAGCGACGCGCCCAGCGCCGTTATAGCGTACTCGACGCCGATCGGTTGGGTCGGCAGCACGCGCCGGCTGATCAGGCCGTTGCGCTCCAAGCGTTTTAGCGCGTCCGCCAAGGCCTTGTGCGTGATTCCGTCCAGCCGGCGCTTGAGGTCGTTGAAGCGGGCCGGTTGCGTGCACAACACGGTGAGGATCAGGACAGTCCATTTGTTGGCGACCTGCTCGAGGATCGGTCGCGTCGCCGTTACGTCGAGCGGGAGTTCGATGGTGTCGGTCGCCACAGGTATACGCCCTCATATCTAGGCACTCCTAGGTGCGTTCTTGCGCTTAGATATATAGATTATATCTGGTCGTCACTACGTGATGGAGTGAAGACAAATGAGCAAACTTGCAGGGAAAATCGCAGTCGTCATCGGCGGTCATGACGGCATCGGCGGCGCGATCGCGCAGCGCTTCGCGGTCGAAGGCGCCACGGTATACGCGACCAGTCGGCGCGCAGACGAGGGCGAGACGATTCACGGCGCCGGCAGGCTTCGCGCACATCGCGTGGACGCCTCGGACCCGCAGGCGCTCGACGCGTTCTTCGCAGCGGTTCAGCACGAAGCCGAACGGGTCGACGTCCTCGCCGTCAGCGCCGGTATCGCCGAATTTGCAACCCTCGACGCGGTCGACGAGGATCATTTCGATCGCACATTCGGTCTGAACGTGCACGCGCTGCTGTTCGCGACCAAGGCTGCGACCGCGATCATGCCCGCCGGCGGCGCGGTGGTGCTGGTGGGCTCGATTGCGGGCGGGATCGGTACCAAGGGCTACGGCGCCTATGGTGCCAGCAAGGCGGCGGTACGCGCGTTTGCCCGGACCTGGGCCAACGAACTCGCGCCGCGCGGCATCCGCGTCAACGTCGTGGCACCCGGGCCAACTGACACCGCGATGATCGCGGCAGCCTCCGACGAGGTACGCTCGACGCTGACGCAGATGATCCCGCTCGGGCGGATAGGCCGCCCCGAGGAGGTGGCATCCGCAGCACTATTCCTTGCCAGCGACGAGAGCAGCTTCGTCACCGGCATCGAACTGCCGGTCGATGGCGGCATGGCGCAAATCTAAGAGCCCGACTCATAATTCGAGTTTGGCGATACGGCGCGTCATTCGACTGATGGATGAGACTACCATCCAGGCCTCGGACGAGGCGATGGAGGTCTCCCAGTCCTTGGCGAGACGCCGGCATCGGTTGAGCCACGCCAGGGTACGTTCGACCACCCAGCGCCGGGGTAGGACGACGAAGCCCACAAGGTCGGAGCGCCTGATGATTTCGATCGTCAGCCGATCAATGTGCGCAACGGCTGCTTTGAGCTTCTGCCCGGCATAACCGCCATCGGCATACAGTCTGATGAGCGCGGGATACGCGTCGCAGGATCGCTCGATCAGGCCAGGCGCCCCGTCGCGGTCCTGCACATCGGCGCTGTGCACTACGCCTTCGAGCATATTGCCGAGCGTGTCGGTCACGATATGGCGTTTACGACCCTTGATCTTCTTGCCGGCGTCGTAGCCGCGCGGCCCGCCTGCTTCGGCGGTCTTAACGGACTGGCTGTCGATGATGCCCGCGGTCGGTTCGGCCTCGCGGCCCTCCGCGACCCGCACCCATGCCACCAGCAACGCGTTGACGACATCGAGCAGGCCGCTGTCGCGCATCCGGTAGAAATGGTACTGTACCGTCGTGAAAGGCGGAAAGTCCTTGGGCAGTTGTGCCCATTGGCACCCTGTCGATGCGATATACCGGATCGCATCCCACAGGGTCCGCGCCCTGTGCTTGCGGGGGCGTCCCACCCTGGAGGTTCGCCTCAATAACGGCTGGACGACAGCCCATTCCTCATCGGTGCAGTCGCTTGCATAGCGCAGCCTGCTTCTGTCCTGCTCGCGTCGAGCGGTTTCAGTCCAGCTCATGTGATCCTCGTGGTCTTCGCAACCCTCGGTGAATCACAAGCTACTGAAATCGCTCAACTCAATTTTCGGTCGGGCTCTAAGTTCGATCGAGACTTGGAAAACGCATGCTCGGTCGCGGCGATCGGCGAGATCGACGCAACGTTGCAAGCAGAGGGCGATGCCGTTCGGGATCTGACGCCCCCTAATGGTGCCGGAGATGATCGATAAATGCTCTTAATGGCGGCAGAACATGCCGCCGACCGGGATAATAGAGCATGTAGCGCTCATCTGCGGGGCACCATTCGCGTAGAAGGGCGCACAGGGATCCGTCGGCGATCTGCTGCGCGACCGCCTGCTCCAGCACGAACGCGATACCCATACCGGCAACGGCCGCTTCGATCATCAGCGTCATGCGGTCGAGCGTCAGCGACCCGGGCACGTCGATAGCGTGCTCGTCGCCGTCGCAAACGAACTCCCACGCGTAACGTTCGCCCCGTGGCAACCGCGTTCGTATGCAGCGATGCTGGAGCAGGTCGCGCGGATGCAAGGGTTTACCGTGCGCATCGAGGTAGGCCGGCGAGGCGACCGGAAGAAAGCGTAGCGGATCGCCGAACGGCACCCCAATCATGTCGCCCGGGACGGTTCGGCCAAGCCGAATGCCCGCATCACAGCCTTCCGCGACGATATCGATCATCCGCTCCTCATGCCGCAGGTCCAGATCGATCCCCGGGTACCGCGCGAGGAACGCGGGAACGATCTCGACCAACAGGTAGGACGCCGCAGAGAGCGGGGCGTTGATCCGAAGGTCGCCGGATATCGGTTCGCCCACCTCGGACATCGTCACCGCATCGTCGAGCTGGGCGATCAGCGGCGCAACGCGGGCCAGCAGCGCTTCGCCCTCGGGCGTCAGCGCGACGCTGCGGGTCGTGCGATTGAACAGCCGTCGCCCGAGCTTCCGCTCCAATCCGGAGACGATGTGGCTGATCGTCGAGGGGGCGATGCCCATTGCGCGTGCCGTGCTGCGAAAGCTCGCGCTGGAGGCGATAGCGAGGGCGATTCGCCATTCCTGCAGCGATGGTTTGTCCATTGGTGGCGTGTATCGAACACGCTGTTCGTTTTCCACGTCATTATATCTGGTATCACGAACAGCCACATCCCTGACGACGATCACCATAGGGATGCATGACATGGCCAAGACGTGGCTTATCACCGGCGCCAATTCGGGCTTCGGCAAGTTGATGACCGAAGCGCTGCTGGCCCGCGGCGACGGCGTCGCTGCGCTGGTACGGACGCCCGAGACGCTGCAGGCGATCGACGCCGGCGATCAAGTTGGGCGGCTGATCCCGTTGCAATTGGACCTTACCGACGATGCGACGATCGATAGCGCCGTCGATCGCGCATTCGCGGAGCTCGGCCGCATCGACGTGGTCGTCAGCAACGCCGGCTATGGGACGTTCGGCGCGATAGAAGAGCTATCGCCGGCGCAGATAAGGCGGCAGCTCGAGACGAATCTGACCGGCACCATCCTGTTCATCCGCGCCGTCCTGCCGCATCTGCGCCGGCAGGGCGGGGGGCGCATCGTGCAAGTGTCGTCCGAAGGTGGTCGGATCGCCTATCCAGGCTTTTCGACCTATCATGCCAGCAAATGGGGCCAGGAGGGCTTCGTCGAAGCCGTCGCGCAGGAAGTGCGGTCGTTCGGGATCGAGATGTCGCTGGTCGAACCCGGGCCGACCGGCACCAACTTCCTGAGCGGCGTCGACATGGGCGATCCGCTGCCGGACTATGCCGGAAGCCCGGTTGCCGGCCTCCGCGATGCGTTGCAGGGCGGCGGCTTCGACGTCACGTACGGCGACCCTGCTCTCATCGCACAGGCGATCATTGCGCTTGCAGAAGCCCCCAGAATGCCGCTCCGCGCGCCACTCGGCAGCGTCGCGTGGGAGAATATCAATAGGAAAGCGCATGCCCGGCTCGAACTGCTCTCGACCCAACGGGATGCCGCCTACGCCTGCGACGAGAAGGAGGCCTGATCGCCCTATTGCAGCGGTGATCACGAGATGATCATCCCATCATCGAGATTGTGGATCGGCGCCGAAAGCGGGACCCTGCTCAAAGCAAGGCAACTACCTGTAATATTTTGGAAAATAGAGGTTATGAAGGGGGCCAGATCGGCGCCGATCGAGGCCCCTGACTAAGTAAATATCTGAACGAAACTCAATAGCTTAATCGAATCTACTCGGGTCTTACCTTCAGCGCCGATCCACACATTTGAAGGCATAACGTGGCCCCGTAGCGTCCCTTGTGCGTTTGAACGCTACAAAGGAGACTGACATGCCGAGCAGAGAGAAGATCACGGACGGTGCCAACGAGCGCGCCATCGACGAGCCGATCGCCGGCACTGCACTAGGCATCCCCGACGATACGCTCTTGCCCGGCGATAAACTGCCGGAGGAACCAAGTGACGAGGAAGTTGCGCGGATCGCAGCGAAGCTTGGGGCACCTGACCCAAACCCGTAACGCTCTAGGCCTGCGATAGGCCTGGCGTTTCCGAATCGATCTCGATGGCTTCGTCAGCAGGTTCGAAGCGAAGGGTCCACCGAGCTTTCCCTTCTTTCATTGATTCTTCTAAAATAAAAACCGGGCGAATTCCGCCCGCGCCTTTAGTTATTTAGTCTATTCGCTTCTTCCGGAACGTCCACGCGGGATCAGTGCACAGGCCGCAGTCCGTGCCCTGGAACCGGTGGGCAGCCGCGCCGTCGCCGCGCAATTGCCATGCGAGCCAGGCGACATCGACCTGCGTCACCTTACCACCATTCGCTTCGTGAAATGTGCCGCCATGCCCTACATCTAGGCTCGCGATCGCTGCCGGGACATGGTCGATGCGATCGAAATCATCGTTGCCGTTCGGCCAAGCGATGTCGCTTGGGCCGCCCATCACGTAGAGCACCGGTGTATGCAAGTGCAGCAACGCGGACTTCACAATAGTGAGACCCTTGATTGGGTTGGTCCCGTCCTTGAACACGCCGCTGTTATGAATGATTACCGCCCGTACCCGTGGATCGCCGCTGATCTGCAAAGCTTGGAGACCACCGCAGCTATGACCAGACACCGCCACCATCTTTGGGTCAACGCGGTGGTAATAGGCGCTTCCACGCCGATTGTTTTCCGCTAGCGCCCAGTCGATCCCGGCCGATACCTGTGCCGAAGTCGTCGTAATGCCAAGGGGAGCGACGGATGCTTGCGTATTTTGCTTGGGCGGCGCACCCGGCCCGGTGAGCGCGCGGCCTGGTGCGATTACGATATACCCATACGATGCGATCTCGCTGAGATGCAGACGAACGCTCGCAGCGTCGTCGCTGCACCCGCCATTGCCCCAGACCATCACGCCGAGCTTCTGCGCACCGAGCCCCTTCAGATCGGCTGGCCGATAGATCAGATGCTTGGGAAGCCGCGGGTCTGTCAGCTTGACGGCGGCATATGGCCCCGTGCCCTTGGTGTCGGGCATAGCGTCATAAGCAGCGTTGGCAGACCGCATGTTCATGCCGGCTTTGGGTGTCATCGCTCCTTGGCTTTTTGCGACACCGGTCGCGCCCAAAGCCAGCATCAACGCAAACGGTATGGCCGTCTTCATTCGCCTATGCCCCTTGGTGGTCAGAATTGTGCGCGTAGCGAGACCGCGATTTCGCGGCCGATCGGGCTGGCAGCCGAGGCATCATAGCCGCCGCTGCCGTTGCCAGACGGTGCAAGATTAACATATGGCGGATCGATATCGAACGCGTTTCGCACTTCTGCGCCGAGGGTAAGACCACCGAGGATACCGCTTGCGTCGCGTCCACCGAGTTTCCACGCGATGCTGAAATCGACTGGGTTGTAGCTTTTCACGGTCTCATTCGGCGTGATCGCGTTGTTGGTGTAGCCGCCAACATGCGTGATCGTAGCCTGTACGCGGATCGGATCGAAGTCCCAGGCCAGGCTACCGCGCGCCTTGAATTTCAGCGGGAAGAAAATCGTGTTCCGGCGATCTACCGGCGTCCCCGCCGGTGTCACCGAGACTTCGTAGCGCGTCAGGTAAGTGCCGTTCGCGTTCAGCAGGAACGTACCCAGATTGGCAGTCGGTAAGGTATAATTCGCCGTAAAGTCGACACCCTCGGTCTGCGATTTGCCGAGATTGTTGTTGCGGCCATCGACGAACAGCGTGACCGGCGACGGCGGTACGCCCACCACGCCAACACCGGAAGCGATCAACTGTGCGACACGCGCCGCCGCGTCCGCTCCGCGGAGGATAATGCCGGTTCCCGTAAACTGCGCTTCGCGGGATAGAATCGCCAGGTCGGATAGATATGCATCGACCTGGTTGCGGTAATTCACGTTGAAATAGGTCGCGCTCAGCTTAAGCCGTGGGACGACATCCCAATCAGCGCCGAGCGACCAGGTCGTCGCAGTCTCCGGCCCGAGATTGAGGTTGGGACCAGACAGCGCAACGCCGACGATCGGAGGGCCGGACGGGTTCTGGTAGGTCTGCGTGAACAGGCTGTTCGAATTGCCGTAGATCTGCGTGATCAGCGGCGCGCGGAAAGAGGTCCCGTAGCTGCCGCGCAGTACCAGCCGCTTGAGGGGCGACCAGTTGACACCGAACTTTGGGTTCGTCGTGTTGCCGGAATCGCTGTACTTGTCATAGCGCACAGCCGCGTCGAACTCGAGCCGCTGGAAACCGGGAATGGCATTAGCTGACCCGAAAATCGGGACTAGCAGTTCGCCGTAGATCGAATCCACGCGGCGATCGAAATGGCGATAGACGATCGGTGTGCCGATTTGGCCGCGCGCATTGCCTAGGTTGACCTTGATCTCTTGCCCCTCATAGCCCGCGGCAAGCTTTACGTCACCGCCGGGCAGCGCGAACAAACTGCCGTTCAGTCGTGCTTCGTAGCCGGTGAAGCGGCTGAGCGTCGGCGCCAGGAACACACTGTTATTGATCGACTGTAACGTCGCGGTCGACGTGCGACCGAGCCCGTAAGGATCGAACGCAGTGGCGGGGTTGTTGCTGGCCAGCGCGGCGTTCAGGTTGGCGGCGGTCAGCCCGGTAAAGGTGTTCGACTGGTCGTTGCTCCGTCCATAGCTGTAAATGCCCTCGAACTGGAAATCGCCGAAGAGTTTCACGCGCACGCCTGGCGAGATCTGCCAATTCTCGGCACGGCCCGGATTCATGTTGCGCGCCAGGATATCCCGGAAGTTGTAACCGATCGTGTAGCTGCTGCCGGTGAAGCCAGCCGGACGGACGAAGAAGGCATTGGTCTGGGGTACGGTCAGCGTCGCCGTGCTGTCCGCGCCGGTACGCAGGAACTTGCGGTACGAGTAGAAGCCGTCAGCGAAGACCGTGACACGGCTGCCCAGATCCTGCGTGAACGTCATGTTGGCGGAATCATAGGTTTGCTCGGGGAACAAATCCTGATTAGTGATGTCATCGCAGCGGTTGGACGTGCCCGCGACCAACGCACCAGCAGTCGCCTGTGTGACCCCGCCTGTTGGAATGGCGTAGGAGGTGCCCCCCGCAGTGATGGTGCCGGGCGAACACCGCGTGACGCTATAATCGTTGCCGCCGAACGCGGTCTGGTTTGATCGGAAATAGTTGCGATCGTTGCCGCTCAACGCCGAGCGGTAGGTATGCTCGAACGCGACCATGAGCTGGCCTTGGCTCCATTTGTGGCCAACAGCGATGCCCGCCTGCCATTCGTGGAAATCGTCGGCGGTGCCGTATCGCGTGGATGCCTCCACGCCATCCAGCGAGCGACGCGGGATGAGGTTAACCACGCCCGCAACTGCGTCGGAGCCATAGATTGCCGAGGCGCCGTCGGCGATGACCTCGACCCGTTCAAGACCGAGCGTGGGAATGATCGACGGGTCGACCGCGCGGCTGTTGTTCACGACCCGGTGGCCGTCAACCAGGATCAACGTCGCATAGGGGCCAATGCCGCGCAGGTTGACGCTGTTACCGTAGGTGACGTTCCCATTGCCACCCGACTGACCTCGCGAATTTTCGCTGACGCCCAAGTCGAACACCTGCGGGATCTGCTTGATCAGGCGGTCGGTGGTAACCGCGCCACCCGCAACGGCGTCCTCGCGTCCAAGTGATATTACCGTAGAGCCAACTGGCGCCGCCCCGCGGACGCGGCTGCCCGTGACGACGATGTCGGCGTTCACGTCGTCGCTGGTGACCGTGACTGGACCAGCTTCCGGCGGATTGGCTGGCGCTGGTTCGGGATCAGCCGGTCTCGCCTGCGCGAAAGCAGGTTGTGCGATGACTAGCGTCATCAACGCGGTCGAAACGAGCGCTGCTGTGCGTATCCCTGTCATACGATCTTCCCCAATTCTTTGATGTTTATTGGAATGTTGGTGTGGCGGTGAACGGTAGGTCGACGCGCGACCCTTCCGAGCTGCCGGTTAGGATGCGGAACTCGGGCGGCGGCGTCTGACGGATCTGCGCAAGATTGCGCTGGCGCGGATCGGCACCCGCCAGGGTCACTCGGATGCGGTGACCACGCTGGAAGGTGTAGGCGCGGGGCGAAAGGCTGAAGGCGAGTGTCGCGGGTGTCCCCGGCGTCATCGGTGTGACATCGGCCTGCAGTCCCGAATGATAGGGCAGGTCGAGCCTGGCATATGGCGGACGCGACAGCTTGCGGTGCGCGGCGTCCAAACGACCATGCGCGATCACCGTCGCCTGACCATCGGGCGCAACGTCTTCGACATAGGCGAACAGCACCGCATCAGGTTTGTTGATCGCGACGCGGATATGGGCAACGGGATAGCCAAGGATTCGCGCGTCGCTGGCGAGCGGTGCAGTCGTGAAGGTCGGGCCGAACTTGTCCATTGGCTTCGGCCAGAAGGCAAAATAGTCCGCCCCGGGAACGTCGTAATCGACCTTGAAGCGACTCTCGCCAGCTTCGGGTCTGGTAAGGCCGAGAGTCGCGGTGGTCGCGCCGAGATAGACCGGCGTGCGGACGATGCCGACTCCGGGCAACGTGTTCGAGCGGATCAGTTCGCCGCGGGTGCCGTCCTCGCGCCACCATGTGTAACGCGGCTCGCGATCGATTCCGTTGTCGATTCCGCGTACATAATGATCGAAGAAGCGTCGCTGCTCGCCGGCGATATCGAACTGGCTCGGCGCAGCGCAATGGCCACCTGGACCGACAATCAGCTTCCCCGGAATGTTGGCGGCAGCAAGGATCATCTGCTCGGTCGGCTCGTCCGACCAGTTGCTCCAGAAATACCAAGCGAGCCGCGGGCTGGTAAGGGCCTTGAGGTGGGTATAGGGCCCGACCTCTTCCCAAAAGCGAGTGCCGGTGTAGGACGACATGCTGTCGCGATACGGCATGCCCGCCCATAGCGGCCCCATCGGCGTGTTGCCGGCGTGCTGCGCCACCGCCTGTTTCAGCAGCGCGCCATTCCCGTCGGCATCGACGGGCACGCTGGCGGCGTCAATGCTGAGCGGTTCGTCGGGCCGCGTGTTGAACTGGGCCGTGATGCCGCCGTTGCGTACGAAGCTGTATTTGTCGATGTCGGTCGCGGCAGTGAACACAGCGCGGAGCGCCGGCGGCGAGGCGCCGGCGACGAGCATCGTGGTGCCACCCAGATACGAGCAGCCGGTCATTCCAACCTTGCCGTTCGACCAGCGTTGTGCGGCGATCCACTGAATCAGGTCACGACCGTCTTGCGCTTCGGTTTGGTCGAGGAAGCCCCGCCGCGCGCCGAACGAGGCGCCTTTGCCGCGTACATCGGCGATCGCGACGGCATAACCGGCCGCGACAAGGGCGTGGAACCCGAAGATTTCCTGGTCAAACGTCTCGACCAGCTTGCCCTTGTCGAGATAGCGCGCCCGGTACGGGGTAAACGCGAAGATCGTCGGCAACTTCGAGGCAATCGGTTTGCCGTCGACAGCCGGACGATACACGTTGATCGCTAACCGCGTGCCATCGCGCACTGGCACGTAGATCGACGAACGCGAAACGCGGCCGGCCTCCTGCTGCGCGGTCGCCGGCATAATGCCGGTCGCGATCACGGCCACGATGGCGAGGCAATTGCCCGCCTGGATTGAGACTGGTCGCCTCATCATCACTCTCCCGCATGGTCTTATCGCCACGCCACGAGGATGAAGGATTTAGTAATTAAACACAACTGTAATGTTATACAGCAATACAATTTAAATGCGTCATGCGGCCGAGGTCGAGCGGAGCAAGTCCGACGCTTTGCCCTACGGTGTCGATATAGCGCGCGACCGTCGCACCCTGGGCGTCCTTGGCAAGGATCGGGCGGCCGGGTGCCTCGAACCAGAGTGGCGTGAAGCCAGCCTCGACATTTCCGTCCGAATGCCAGCGCAACCGCCCGATCAAGCCGTTGCGCGCATCTGGATGGAACGGGGCAAGCGTGTACGCGGGGTCTGGCTCGAACCCGAACATCGTCTTGCGCCGCTCGGCCCATTCGCGACGGGCGGGGTGGTCCTGCGAAGGGCTCAGCGCGTGGGTCACAACGACGCCATTGCCAAGCCCGTGGAAGATCGGCCGGCCGCGATGGAATTCGATACCTTGCGCGATATGCGCGTGATGGCTAGCGACGACGTCGGCGCCCGCGTCGATCGCCGCCTGCGCCAGCGGCCGTTCATAGGGGGCAAGCGTCGCAGGCGAATGCGTCACCCCCTTATGCAAAGCGACGACTACCAGCGTATCCGGTCCGGTCTGCGCGCGGATCATCGTCTGCATGTCAACCAGTGACGCGGGGTCGATCGCGTCGAGCCGCGCCTGTGGCCGCGTGGGGCCACCATCGATCGCGGCGATACGGACATAGGCGGAACCGGCGCGATCCACCGTTGCCCAGGCGATCTCCGGCCCGACGCAGTTGAAGCTCAGCAGGACGATGCGGCGTCCGTCGACTGCCATCACCGCCGGACGCCGGGCGGCGGCCAGGTCCCCGCCCGCCCCGGCATGCGCGATACCAAGGCGGTCGAGCTCTGCCACCGTGTCGGCGATCCCTACAGCGCCGCAATCGGCGATATGGTTGCCGGCCATCGATACCGCCGTCACGCCGGCCCGCGCGAGCGCAGCGAGGTGATCCGGATCGGCACCGGGCGCGGGCACGTCGCCGGCCAGTTCGACGCCGCGCCGCGTGTGCGGGACTTCGAGATGCGCGATCGTTACGTCGGCCGCGCGGGTGACAGAGGCGATGCCCGACAGCCAGTGGTCCGGATCAGGCACGTCGAGAATGATGTCGCCGAGTAGCGCGATGTCGAGCACGCTCATGCCGACGGTGCTTCGAGACTGAGTTCCGCAAGTACTTCTGCGGTATGCTGGCCGATAGTTGGAACCCGCAACGACTCGGACGGCGCGTCGACGGCGAAGCCGGGTCCGACCACGGCGATGTCGCGATCGGCGCCGGGCACGTCGGCGCGGACGATCAGCCCGCGATCGACGATGTGCGGATGCCGTGCCGCCTGACCGACGTCGCGCAGCATGGCGGCGGGAATGCCGGCCTGTGTCAGCCGCCCCTCGAGCTCCGCGGCGTCCTCACTGGACAGCAGCTCGACGATGATTGCGCGCAAGACATCGTAATGCTCGACGCGAGCGGGATGCGTAGCGAAGCGCCGGTCGTCGATCAGGTCGTCGCGGCCGAGCACGCGCCATAGCGCCTCGACCTGGTGCTGATGGTTGGCGCCGAGCGCGATCCATCCCTGGGCAGTCGGATAATATTCTGCCGTTGCGACGAGGCGATAGCCACGGTTGCCGGTGCCGGCGGGTGCGATGCCGGTGAAGCTTTCGACCGCGAGGTTGGTGGCCATCAGCTTCAGCGCGGCGTCGAGCATCGCGATGTCGACCTCGCCCCCGATTCCCGTCGCGTCGCGGGTGCGCAACGCAGCGAGGATGCCAATCACGGCAAGATAGCCGCTGAATGAGTCGATCACCGGAATGCCGATCTTGCGCGGCTCGCCGCTCCGAGCCTCCATCATCGCCATGCCCGACATCGCCTGGGCGATATGGTCATAGGCGCCCCAGTCGCGAAGCGGGCCGGACTGGCCGAACCCGCTGATCGCGGCGATGACTAGCCGCGGATTGAGCGCACGCAGGCGGTCATTGGGAAAGCCGAGACGGGCCAGCACGCCGGGGCGGAAATTCTCCACCAGAACGTCGCCGCCCATGACGAGTGCATCGAGCGCTGCACGACCTTTATCGGATTTGAGGTCGAGCGCGACCGACCGCTTGCCCGCGTTGATGGCGGCGAACGGGATGCTCATCTTCGCCAGGCCGCCATGTTCGGTGTAGTCGCGGAAATCATCTCCGCGCTCGGGTGGCTCGATCTTGACGACGTCGGCGCCCAGCTGCGCGAGCATCAACGTGCAGGTCGGCCCGGATACCGCGTGCGTCAGATCGACCACACGAATGCCCTCAAGCGGCCGCATTATCGACGCTCCGTCGAGGTGAACAGCCCGGATGCCTGCAATTCGGCCGTTTCGCTTGGCGAGAAGCCAAGGTCCGCAAGGATCACGTCGGTGTCGCTGCCGGCCAATGTGCCCACACGAAGGTCGGGCGCGTCGTCTCCAAGCCGGAACGGCGTGCCGACCTGCGTTACCGGGCCATCGCGCGTGTCGAGCGTGACGGCCATGCCGCGGGCGCGCATCAACGCGCTGTTGAGCGCTTCGGCAGGGGACAGCACGGGTGTAGCCTGCGTGTCTGCAGCCTCAAAGATCGCAAGCCATGCGGCACGCGGGCGTGCGGCCAGCGTGTCGGCAATTTCGCCCTCAAGATCAGGCCAGCGTGCGGGTGTCTCGCGCCAAGAGGTCAGGTCCTCGCGTCCGATCGCCGCGCAGAAGCGACGCCAATAGGGCAGTTCCATATCGGTGGTGCACAGGAAAGCACCGTCGGCGCATTTCCACACGCCGCCCTTGGGATGAAACGCGCCGTCCGACGGTCCGAGGCTTGAGGGATCGTCGGTGCGACCTAGCGCAACCATCGCGAGCGGCAGGCAGGCATCGCTCATCGCGACGTCTATCCTCGTGCCGCGGCCCGTGCGATCACGAGCCCGCAGCGCAGCGAGCACGGCAATTGTCGCATGGGCACCGGCCAGCACGTCCGCCACCTGTACACCAGGCAGTGTCGGTCGCGCCGTGCCGTTAAGGCGCGACAGCGCGCCAGCCAGCGCTAGCCCGCCGGGGTCATGCCCGGCTTTGCCGGCAAGCGGCCCGTCCTGCCCAGCAAACGAGACCGAGCAAAAAATGAGATGCGGGTGCCGTTCCGAGACCTCCGTGTAGCCGAGGCCCATCGCAGCCATCGTGCCGGGGCGGTAATCCTCGACGAGAATGTCGGCACGCGCCAACAGCGCATCGAGTACCGTTCGTGCCTCGGGGTGCGTGGGGTTGAGCGTGATGCTGCGCTTGTTGCGCTGGTAGCTCGGCCGCGCCCGGCGACGTCGCTCGGCAGCTGGATCAGCCAGTGCGGCCTTGGCTACCTCGCGCGGATGCTCAACGCGGATCACGTCGGCGCCGAGATCACCCGCGATCCAGCCGGGATAGGCGCCCGGCAAAAACCGTGAGAAATCGAGGATCGTCACCCCGTCCAGCGCGCCGCTCATGCCGGTCGCTCGCCACTGCGCCGCGCTGCTCGCTCAGCGGCGGGGCCATCGAGGAACGCGCGCATCGCCACGTCAATCGTGCCGTCGTCCGCCGCATCCGGACTGTAATTGTCGATGCCGAGATCGAGCACTGGCACGCCGGCCGCCTGCAGCGCGCGCAATACGAACGGATCGGCGTCCGACAGTGCAACGGCTGCGTCAACGCCGTGCGTTTCGGCTTCATGCACGTGCCACGGTCCTGCCCAGCCGGGCAGGCGCAGTTCGTCGCCCATCGTCACGAACCGAGCAGCGAGCGCGCGCATCGGATCTTGGCCACCTTCGGTGCTGCGCAGATAGCCGTCGGCCGCCAGCGCTAGGTACATCGACCAAACGAAGACTGCGCCGTGGCTCTCCTCCCAACGCTGGTACCATGCCATGTCGCTCCACAACCCACGTCCGACCCACATCAGGCGGATCCGCTCGTTCGGCACTGCCGCCTCACCGGCGGCAACGCGGCCGGCAACCTCGTCATGGAATGCCTTGGCAGCGTCGCGTGCCCATACAGTGCCGCGATGCCATTGCGGGACCATCGTCGCCGGCATCGAGTCGACGATGCCGATTGGTGCGGGAACGGTCTGGGCGATCAGATCGCGCGTCTGCCGATAATAGCCCTCCTGTTCGTTGACGAGGTCCATGACCTCGGCGAAGCGCGCGGTATCAAATCGGCGACCGGTGGCGGTTTCTAGCGCGGCGATTACCTCGGCTAGCTCAGCCTCTAGCAGATCAAGCCGCGCCGGTTCGAGCACCGCGTCCCAGCGCTCCGGCAGATCGTCCCACCACCGGATCGGCAGCGCCCAGCGCGGATCGACCGTGCGTGCGTAGACGAACGGCGTGATGTCGGCGGCTCGGCCCCATTCGGCGAAGAGCGCCGCGGTCGCATCGGACGAGGCTACCGCGTGGAGATGATCGGGGTGAGGCAGCCCGCCCCAAGGGGCGAGGTCCGCGTCATCGTCGAACAGGGCGGCCAGACCCTGCGCACTGTACGGTTCCGCGCGGGTCGGCAGATCGTGCGCCTTCAGAAGGCCCAGATAACGCCGCGACTGCTGCTTCGCTGCGACGATCGATGCCCACCATTGGTTGACGACGAACGGCACGTCGAGCGCACGCAGGATTTCCTGGGGGGCGTTGGCGTTGACGACCGCGAACGGCTCGCCCGCCGCGGCTCTGGCGCGGATACCAGCGAACCATTCGCGCTGATAGCGGCCGAAATCGGCGAGCGATGCCAGCGACTTGCGGCTGCGCGCTGCCGCCGCTGGACGGGCCGTTGTAACGGGGCCCCGCGCCACTGTTGCGGGCGCGGTTGGTGTGCTCACCGGTGCGACGAGTTGCGCGACGATTGCCTCGGGTGCGTCGATGGATCCGGCGACAGTCAGCACGGAGAGCCCTCGCCGCTTCAGTGCGGCCAGCGTCCAGGGTGCGGCCTCGTCGCCATCCAGCGTTACATGGAGCACCGTTTCGGCACCAGACTCCGCCAACAGATCGGCCACGTGCGCGGCGCGTGCGTCGGGGTCGCGCAGTTGGGGCGGGGTACGAAGCCGCGGGCCAGCGAGCGTATCGAGATCGTCCGACGAAGCATCGTCGACGGCATTAGGCTCGTCGCCAACGATCGCGAAACCGGCCGCGTCGAGCGCAGCCCGAAGCGAGTCCGACTCTATCCGCGTCCCGGTGACCACCACACGGTGCTCAGCGCGTGTCTGACGCTGATCGGGTTCGACCGACGTTGCAGTTTTGATGGTTCTCGGCAAGCTGTCCAGCCAGGAACCAAGCGCGTCCAGCCTTGCGCGGTTGTAGGTGCGTGCGGACGGTCGATCGAGATGGATAAGGTCGAGCAGGTGGCATGGCGGCGGCGTCGCTTCGCCTAATCGTGCGAGTTCGCGCAGGATCGCATAGACCTGGATCTGTTCGGCATCCGCGGTCGTTACGAGGACGGGAGCGTCGTCCGATTTGGCCGCGAGCAGGGGCTCAAGCAGGCGGCGTCCGCGCGGAGACAGGCCTTTCATGCCGGTCGCCGCATCGGCGCGTGTGGTCGGGCCCTCGTGCAGCGCGATCGGCCTTGCGGAGAAGCCGTGCGCCGCCAGCCACTCGATCGGTATGTCGATGCCGATCGTGCTGATCGGCGTCATATCGTGCCCGCCTTGGCCAGCTCCGCGACTTTCTCATCGGAATAGCCGAGCGCGCGATAAACGCCGTGGTTATGCTCGCCGATCGCTATCGGGAGGACGGGATCGAACCGCGTCTCCGCGGCAGAAAAGCGGATCGGGATGCCGGCGGTGCGCAGGTCGGTCTCCGATGGATAGGACGGATGTGCGATCTCCACCGTCTCGCCCCGCGCGACGACGCGCGGATCGTCCATCGCCTCCTCGGGATCGCGAACGGGCGCGACCGGCACGCCTTGCGCCTCGAGCGCCGTGACGACGTCCGCAACGGCGTGCGCACGGGTCCAGTCGGTGATGCGGGCCTCGAGCACGATTGCATTTGCGACGCGGGCATCGCGGGTCGCGAACAGCGGATCTTTGCCAAGTTCGGGCGCGCCCATTGCCGCGAACAGACCGCTTGCCAGCTTCTCGTGCACCGCGACGATCGCGACATAGCCATCGGCGCATTCGAACACGCCGAACGGTGACAGCCGCTGGACGGTCAGCCCGGTGCGCGCAGGCATGCCCGCAGCCGCAAGCGCGGACCAGTTCTCAATTGCAACGAACGACGTGAGCGCGCCCAACATCGACACGTCGACATGCTGTCCCTCGCCGGTGCGATGGCGCTGCTCGATCGCGGCGAGGATGCCAATCACGGAAAAAACCGGCGCGAGCATGTCCGCGATTGGTACGCCGAAGCGCACCGGCGGATGATCGGGCTCGCCGCTGGTGTACATCGCGCCCGACAGCGCCTGAATTATTACATCCATCGCCTTGTCACCGCCGCGCGAGTCCGCGCCGAACCCGGACAGCGAGCAATAGACGATGCGTGGGTTGGCGGCACGGGCTGCCGCGTACCCGACGCCCAGCCGGTCGGCGGTACCGGCCGTGAAGTTCTCGACGACGATATCGGCGCTGCGCACGAGGTCCGCGAAGATCGCCGGCGCCTGCGGATCTTTGAGGTTCAGGCCAACACCGTATTTGCCGCGCCCGCGTGTCAGGTGCGAGATTGAGATATCGTCATCATGCCGCCTCTCGACCGCGATGCCGTCGCGTCCAACATACGGGCTATTGTCGCGGGCTAAATCGCCGCCGCGCGGATCCTCGACCTTGATCACGCGTGCGCCCAGCCCGGCGAGAAGCAGCGTGGCATAGGGCCCGGCGAGCGCGCGGGTTAGATCGATGACGGTCAGGCCGTCGAGGGGGCGGGTGTTGGGCTCGGTCAAGGCTTTGGTCCTTTGGAAGCGGCGCAGCGGATCGGGTCTGACGTCCCAGCGGCGGCGATGATGCGTTGCGCCTCGGCGAGCACGGAGGTGCCGTCGATGCCGAGCGAGGCAAGCCGCCCGGCCTGTGTCTTCGCGTCGGCCGTGTAGAGCGCGTCGAAATGGGCTTGGTCGGCGGCGGGGAAGGGGGTGAAGGCCATGCCGTTCTGGCGGCCGAATTCCGTCCCCGCGTCTTCGGCCTTGAGCAGTTCGGTGTTGAGCGCAGCCTCCCATACACGACGCGAGGCGGCCATCAGGCGCTGCAGATCTGGCGGCAGCCGGCGCCAGGCGCGGTCCGACATGGCGCGCGCTGGATAGGCTCCGCGGCTGAAGCGTATTGGCGTGAAATGTTTTGCAACTTCCGAGAAATGCAGACTCTTGATCGTATCTGCAGGCGCCACGACGCCGTCGATGATGCCCTTGGCAAGCGCCGAATAGACCTCGCCCATTGGCATGTTGACCGGGTTTGCGCCAAGTTGCCGCAAAACGTCGTTGGCGTCGGTCTGCGCGCGCAAGCGGAGCCCCTTAAAGTCAACAAGCGAGCGCACCGCCCGGGTCCGGGTAAGAACGCCCGGGAAGTTCCCGCCCTGTACCGCGAGCACGTGGAGTCCGGCGAGTTCCCGGTCGAATTGCGGAAAGCGCTGGGCGAGGCAGTCATAGATCGCCACTTGGTCGCCGATCGTCCGCACGCCGCCGTAGAAACCCGACTGCGCGCGCAGCAGGTGCACGCCGCCACGCGTATAGATCGGCGTGATCAGCCCGATATCGGCGACGCCGTGACGGATCTCGACCATACTCTGGTCGGACGACAACAGTGCCCCGCCCCAGAAGGGCTTGATGCGGATGCGGCCATGGCTCTGCGCTTCGACCGCTTTCATCCAGGAGATATCGGCGCGGCTGAACGGATGCGTCGGTGGATACGGGCTGGCATAGGTCAGCGTGATCGGCGCATCGTCGGGGCTATTTGATTGGTCCGCTGGACGGCACGCCCCGAGACCAAGACCAAGACCGAGCGCGACCGCCACGAGAGGGATGAGCCTGAACAGCCGAGTCATGCGATCACCTTCGGCAGCCAGAGTACGATGATGGGAAAGGCGATGATAAGTCCCAGATGGATGAAGTCGGCGATGAGGAACGGAACGATTCCGCGAAAGATGGTGCCGAGCGGAATGTCGCGTGCCATCGCCTGAATGACATAGACGTTGAGGCCGAGGGGCGGGTGGACGAAGCCGATCTCCATCGTCCGCACCAGAAATATGCCGAACCAGACCGGGCTCATGCCCAGCTGTTCGGCGATTGGCAGGAAAATGGGCGTGGTCAGTAGCATCAGCGCCAAGCCGTCGAGGAACGAGCCGAGCAGCAGCAGCACAAGGGCCATAACGAGGATCGCAATCGTCGGCGTGGCGTGCGCGTCAGTCACCAGCTTAGCGAGATGCTCAGTGATCTCGCTGACGCTGATGAAGGTCGCGAACAGGATCGCGCCAATGATGACGACATAGATCATGCCGGTCGTGCGCAGCGTCGCCCGCAGCGCGTCGGCAAAGGCGACGCGGGTGATACCGCCGCGGAACATCCATAGCAGCAGCGCGCCCGCAACGCCGACCGAGGCGGCTTCCGTCGGTGTGAACCAGCCGATCATCAGACCGCCGATCACGAACAGGATCAGCAACAGGATGTCGGCGATGCGGCGCAGCGCCGGCCAGCGCTCGCGCCACGGCATGCGGATTGTCGCCGGCCCGAGAGCGGGGTTGATCGCGCAGAGGATGGCGATCGTCGCCATGTAGAAGATCGCCTGCGTAACGCCGGGGATGATCGCCGCGGCGAACAGCTTGCCGATCGACTGTTCGGCAATGATGCCGAACACGATCAATGCGCCCGACGGCGGTACCAGCGAGCCGAGCGTACCGCCTGCCGCAAGCGCGCCAGTGGCGAGGCCCGGATCGTACCCCGCGCGGCGCATTTCGGGCAGCGCGACTGAAGTGACCGTGGCGACGGTCGCCAGGCTCGATCCGCTGATCGCGCCGAACCCGGCACACCCCCCGATCGACGCGAGTGCCAGCCCGCCGCGCCGATGGCCAAGAAACGCGGCAGCAGCGCTGAAGAAGTCGCGGCTCGCCCCCGCTGCGAAGCAGATATGGGCCATCAGCAGGAATAGCGGCAGGACGCCCAGTTCGTATTTTGAGATCGTCTCGAAGGCGACCACGCCGGCCTTGATCACCGCAGGCTCGGGACCGATTAGGACCGCAATGCCCGACATGCCGACCAATGCGAGAGCAATCCCAATCGGGACGCCCCCGGCGAGCGCCGCGAGCAGGACCAGTATGCCGACGATACCGACGAGTTCGGGCGTCACGCGGCAGTCCTCTTGATCGCCGCGCGCGCGAACAGGACCATAATGATCAGCGTCGCGCCAATCCAAAGCAGCCGGAACCAGCGCAGCGGCAACAGCAGCAAATCGGTCCGCTCATGGCCATTCCACAGGTCCGACGCGACCCAGACCGAGCCGATCGCGAACAGTAAGAAGGTAAGCGCCGACAGCGCATCAGCAACCCGCTGAGCGACACGCACGCCGCGCGGGGATAGTCGTTCGGTGACGATATGCACCGCCGCGTGGGCGCCGACGATCGTCGCGCCGATCATCGCCGACGACGCGATCAGCACGACCGCGACCTGCACCAGCTCGATCGAGCCTAGAAACGTAAAGCCGATGTGACGGCCGAGCACGGCGATGCCGTCAATCGCTGCGGCGGACAACAGCCCGACAGAGCCGATCCAGAACACGATGCGCTGGGCGCGGCTTGACGGCACCTGGGCTGGCGGCGCGGCGTCCGGCCCGATGTCAGCGTCGTCGAAAACGGTCGCATGCGGATCGGTCATCGTCGATGCGCTCACCACAGTCTCCCCTGATATTGACAGCGCGACGCGGCTGCCTGCTAGATCAAATGATGATCGATATCGTTGTAGGAATCAACTGTAATATGAGATGCCATTTATGATGGGGGTACGGCCATCCCGGCGTGGCGCGGGACTCTCGTTGGGGCGGATGGACGATTATCTCGGCTTCCGCCTCCGCCGTATCCAGAATCGGCTTTCGAAGGACTTTGCCGCTGCGGTGGCCGAGCACGGGTTGAAGCAGGGGCTGTTCTCGTCGCTGGCGCTGATCTCCGCCAATCCGGGGACGTCGCAGGCGTTCGTTTCGCGAGAAGTGGGGCTCGACAAGTCGGCGACCGTGGCAATCGTCGATGAGCTAGAGCGGCGCGGCTGGGCCGAGAGGCAGGCGTCGGCAACGGACCGACGGCGCCACGCGCTGTTCATCACGCCGGCAGGGGACGCGTTCCTTGATCAGATGTTCGTGATCCTCGACAGAACTGAACAGAAGGCGGTCGAGCAACTCAGCGCGGCGGAATTTGCGTTGCTGCAGGAACTGCTCGACCGCATCTATGTGGCGTGCGTGGAATAGGCGCTAGATCTCGCCCCATACGTCGCGTGCGACATCAACCACCAGCCTGAGCTTGTCCGCTTGCTGCCCGACCTCGATGTCGTTGCCATGCACGGTCGACGAGAAGCCGCATTGCGGTGACAGCGCCATCTGGTCGAGCGGCATGTGCTCGGCAGCGGCGTCGATCCGGCGCTTCACGTCGTCCTTGTGCTCGAGCTCGCCGAGCTTTGTGGTGACGAGGCCCAGCACCACGGTCTTGCCCTTGGGAACGTGGCGAAGCGGCGCGAAGTCGCCCGAGCGGGGGTCGTCATATTCGAGGAAATAGCCGTCGACTGCGAGTTCGTTGAAGAGCACTTCCGCAACCGGCTCGTAGCCGCCTTCGGCCGCCCAGGACGAGCGGAAATTGCCGCGGCACAGATGGACGCACACGATCATGTCGTCGGGCCTGTCGCGGATCGAGTCGTTGATGATCCGCGCATAGAGCCGTGGCAGCGCGTCCGGATCCATCCCGCGACGCCGGGCATTCTCGCGCTGGGTGTCGTCGCACAGATAGGCCAGGTTAGTATCGTCGAGTTGCAGATAACGGCATCCGGCCGCGGCCAAGCCGGCGATCTCGGCGCGGTAAGCAGCCGAGAGGTCCGCGTAGAACTGGTCGAGGTCGGGATAGGCGACCGTGTCGATCGCGTCGCGACCGCCGCGGAAGTGCAACATCGTCGGCGACGGAATCGTCACCTTTGGCAGGCGCGACGTAGTTTCGGCGAGGAATTGATAGTCGCGGCGTTGGATGTCGCGCGCATGTCTGACCGACCCAGTGATCTTCATTACCGGTGGTGCGTAGCTAAGCTCCTTGCCGCCATGCTGGTGGAAATGTACCTGGGTACCGCCGGCTTCCTCGACACCATCGAGCTGAAGCAGGAAGTCGGTGTGGAAATAGGTGCGCCGGAATTCTCCGTCAGTGATTCCCTTCAAGCCCAGATCCTCCTGGAACGCGACCACGTCGCGGATCGCGGCATCCTCGACAGTGCGAAGCGCGTTCGCATCGATCCGCTGCGCAGCGAAATCGCTACGGGCTGCCAGCAGTGCCGCAGGACGCAAGAAACTGCCGACGTGATCGGCACGGAAAGGTGGCATGCCCGACAATTCTTCTCTCCCGGCTTGACGTTTTTTGTATGTAACACGTACGATATTCTTGTCCTGAAAGCAGGGCAAGGAGAGATGCATGGCCTGGATCCGAGGTGCTCGAACCGCAGTCACGGTCCATCGCCGCCAATCCGGATATGTAGTTGCGCGGCTACTCGGTCGATACCGGCGCGATACGTGCGCGCTCGATCATCGATAAGTTGGCGGCGGCGGAATGCGCGGTTGGCTGACGATCTTGGATCACTGGACGCCATTCTCGGGCTCCATCTACGCCTGGCACACGGCGCGGTGCAGCGGCATTTCGGTGAGCATTTCGCGTCGATCGGGCTGACCCAGAAGCAAGTGTCGGTGCTGTGGCTGGCGGACGAACAGCCCGGCATCGCGCAGACCAATCTTGCCCGCAGGCTGCAGATGGACCGTGCAACGACGATGGCAATCGTCCATGCCCTGGAGAAGCTCGGGCTGCTGACGCGCGACCGGGCGGCGGACGCACGGCGCGTGGCGTTGTCGCTGACGCCGGCGGGGCGCAAGTCGCTTGCCGGTGCGCGAACGGCGATCGCCGCGCATGAGGCCTGGCTGCGCGCGCGGTTCACCGTTGAAGAAGCGGAGACGTTGATCGCGCTGCTTCGCCGGATACATGACTGAGAAGCCCGCCGGCGGGCACCATTGGAGGAAGGCATGGCGGACGATCCACGCGCGATCATCGATTCCGAACCGATGTCGCGGTTCCAATGGGGGGTGGTCGCAATCATGGTCGGGCTGAACGCGCTCGACGGGTTCGATGTGCTGTCGATCAGCTTTGCCTCGCCGGGTATCGTCCGCGACTGGGGCATCGATCGTGGTGCGCTGGGGCTGGTCCTGTCGATGGAACTGATTGGCATGGCGGTCGGGTCGATCGTACTGGGCGGAGTCGCCGACCGCATAGGTCGGCGGTACACAATCCTCGGCTGCCTGTTAGTGATGGCGTTCGGAATGGCCGGGGCGTCGACGGCCTACGGGTTGACGACGCTGTCACTGTGGCGAGTGCTGACCGGGCTCGGTATTGGCGGCATGCTGGCCACGACCAACGCTGCGGTGTCTGAGGCTGCGAATGCCGCGCAATCTGGCGGTGGTGCTGATGGCGGCGGGCTATCCGCTGGGTGCGATCGTCGGCGGGTCGATCGCGTCGCTGCTGCTCAGCCAGCATGACTGGCCAATCGTGTTCCAGTTCGGCGCCGTGGCGACCTTGTGTTTCGTGCCTATCGTCCTGTGGCGGGCGCCGGAGTCTATTGCCTTCGCGATGCAGCGGCGCGGGTCCGACACGCTCGCGGCGGTCAACCATACGCTAACGCGCATGGGGCACCGCACAGTCGTCACGCTGCCGCCGCTGGAGGGAACACGTGAGCGGCTACCGCTCGCCGCGCTGTTTTCGCCAGCGTTGCTTCGCGTGACGCTGCTCATCACGCTAGCCTACACGGCGCAATTGATGACCTTCTACTTTCTGCTGAAATGGATTCCGAAAATCGTCGTCGACATGGGCTTTCAAGCAAGTTCCGCGGGCGGCGTGCTAGTGTTCGCCAACTGCGGTGGACTGGTCGGCTCGCTCGTTCTTGGCCTGCTGACCGCGCGCATTCGGGTGCGCACGCTGACGATGGTGATGATGGCATTCTCCTCAGTACTGGTGGCGTTGTTCGGTCGCGGGCAGGGGAGCTACGCCGAGCTGGCGGCGATTGCCGCGATCACCGGCTTTTTTACCAATGGCGGTATCGTCGGGCTATATGCGGTGCTTGCCCGCGCCTTCCCGACTGCGGTGCGCGCGACTGCGACGGGGTTCGCCATCGGCGTCGGACGGGGTGGATCTGCGTTGGCGCCCGCCCTTGCCGGCGCATTGTTCTCGGCGGGCTATGGACTTCAGACCGTCGCGATATTGATGGCGTCCGGATCGGTCATCGCCTTGATTGCGCTGCTCGCTTTGGGCAACAGGGCGGCACCGTCGTAAACTAGGGGCCGACCATGGCGACATTGCCGCAGGAGATACCAGAAGACGGCGTCGAGTTGGGCGTACTGGCCGATCTCGCCGGCTATCACCTACGCCGTGCCTCAGGCGCTTTTGCCGCCGACTTCGTGCGCGCACTGGACGGAACCGGCATGCGCCAGGTTTTGTTCGCAATCCTGTCGGTCGTGGCGGCAAACCCGGACATCAACCAGGGTGCTGTCGGACGCGCGCTCGGCATCCAGCGTGCCAATATGGTGTCGTTGATCAATGAGCTGGTCGATGCGGCGTTAGTCGAGCGGCGCGTCTCGCCAGACGATCGACGGGCGTTCGCGCTACGCCTGAGCGTGGCAGGACAGGCGAAACTCGACGACTGCATTGCACGCATCCACGAGCATGAGGAAGCAATGTTATCCGATCTCGCCGGGCCCGACCGTGCGCGGCTGATCGCGCTGCTGTCGCGGATCGAAGCGAAGGAACGCAGCTAGGCTTCCGCGGCGAAGATCAAAGCATCGAGCGCGATCGCGCCCTGGTCCGTCGGATAGACGACCACCGGGTTGAGATCGATCTCGCGGATCTCCGGCGTACCACGCAGCAGCTGCCCGAGCGTTGCGATGATGTCGGCCACCGCGTCGACGTCCAGCGCCGGCGCGCCGCGCCAGCCGTCGAACAACGCGCCACTCTTCAACGCGCGGAGTTCGGCGATAATGGCGTCGCGGGAGAGGTCGGGCGACAGCAGCCGTACGTCCTGCAAGATTTCAGCCTGCACGCCCCCGAACCCGACCAGGATCACCGCGCCCCAGTCCGGATCGTTGCGGGCACCGATGATCAGTTCGACGCCGCGCGCGCCCATCGCCTCGACCAGCACGCCGTCCAGTGTCACGTCGGAAGCATGCGCCGCGACATTGGCATGAAGTCGGGCCCACCCGTCGGTCAGCGCGGCATCGTCGGTAAGGTTCAGGATCACGCCTCCCGCGTCGCTTTTGTGGCTGAGCGCCTGCGCCTGCGCCTTAATCACGACGGGATAGCCGATACGCGCGGCAACCGCCTGTGCTTCCACCAGCGTTCTCGCGAACCCGCCCTGTGGGAAGGGGATGCCAAGTGGTGCCAGCATCTCCTTCGCACGGTATTCGGCGATAACGCCTCCGTGCGGCAGCGTCGCCGTTGTGGGCTCACCGGCAGACACCTGCTCGTTGCCGCTGCCGGCGTTCAGGATCCGAGCCAAGGCGCGGAAGGCGCGGTCGGGGGAGGGGAAATACGGCACGCCCAATTTCCGCAGCCTTGTGATGTATTCGGGCTGCACCGCCGCGCCGTCGTCCAGGCCGGCGAAGATCACCGGTTTGTCAAGCGACAGCACCTCAATCGCGGCGATGATTGGTTCGAACTTGAGCGTCGCGGTGGCGGCATCGGTCTGGATTATGGCAAGCACGATACTGCCGAACGTGGCGTCGGCAAGCAGGGGCGCCATCGTCCGGCGATAGAGGTCGGGATCGACCAGCGCCTGCGCGGTCAGATCCATCGGATTGCTGATCGGAATAAAGTCCGGCAGGCCAAACCGCAGTGCCGCCCCGGTCTCGGTTGATACGGCGGGGAGGGGCAGGTCCAGCGTCTCGCAGAGATCGAGGCTGAGTGCTTTGAACGCGCCCGATTCAGTTAGCACTGCCGTGCCGCCGGCCGGCATCGGGCCACAGCGTATGGCGAGGTCGACGACGTCACCTAGCTCCTCGAGGCTGTCGACCAGGACCACACCGGCGCGCTCCACCTTCGTGCGCATCACCTGATAGTCGCCGGCCATTGCACCGGTGTGCGTCGCAGCCGAGTCGCGCGCTGCGCTGCTTCGTCCGGGGTGCAGCAGCACGATCAGCTTGCCCGCCGCCCGCGCACGATCCGCCAGCGCGAGGAAGCGTGCGGGCTTGCGGAACTGCTCGACGATCATCGCGATCGCGCTCGTATCGGGATCGTCCAGCAGATATTCGACATAGTCCTCGACGCCGCTCGCCGCCTCGTTGCCCGTCGACACCGAGATCGAGATGCCGAGCTCCTTGCTCATCAGCGTCGTGCCGAGCACCACCGCCATCGCGCCCGACTGAGACACGATGCCAATTCCGGGCCGCCCATTCAGTCTTTCCGTCGGGGTCTGCACGAAGGTGAGCGGAATACCGTCGATATAGTTGGTCATGCCCAGGCAGTTTGGCCCCTCGACCACCATGCCGCTCTCCGCCGCGATACGTGCGACGTCACGTTGTGCGGCGAGCCCTTCCTCGCCCCCCTCGGCGAACCCAGCGGAGAAGATCACCGCGGCACCGACGCCGCGTGTCGCCAGCGCCCGGATCGTATCGAGCACCGCGCCGCCTGGAATCGCCAGCACCGCCGCATCGACGCCTTCAGGCAGGTCGGCCACCGAACGCAGGCAGGCACGGCCAGCGATCGAATCCCGCTTTGGGTTGATCAGGTGAATGTCGCCGGTGAAGCCGTGCCGCTCGAGATTAGCCAATACCTGGTTGCCAAGGGCACCAGGCTTGTCCGAGGCGCCGAGGATGGCGACGGACCGGGGACGGATCAGACGGTCGAGCGCGTTTCTGGCCGGTGCAAAGCTGTCGGTGGTCATTCTGGAACCTTTCCGACCCCCGGAACGGCGTCCGGGGGCCGCCGATCCGCGACGTGGCCGATCGGCGATTGTGCAAGACCGTTACCCCGAACCAGGTTCGGGGTGACGGAAGGGGGCTCAGCCCGCCTGCTTCGACGTGTCGTACGCGCCGAGACCCGGCTTGAACGTCTTGTCGTCAATGAACTGCTTGATCCCCTCCTTGCGACCCTCATTATCGTAGGAGTTCGCCGCTTCTTGCGCGCGGATCAGGTAATCCTCGGCATCGTCGTAGCTCAGCACACCGACGCGGCGCACGGCGTCCTTGGTGGCCTTCAGCGCGACCGGGTTCTTCTTCAACAGCACATTGGCGACCTGGGTCACGCGATTCTTCAGCGTATCAAGCGGCACCGCCTCGTTGACCAGGCCCCAGTCAGCGGCGGTCTTGCCGTCGACGTTCTCGCCCATCATCGCGTGATACATTGCCTTGCGGAACGGCAACAACTCTACCGCGACCTTGGTAGCACCGCCGCCGGGCAGGATGCCCCAGTTGATCTCGCTGAGGCCGAACTGCGCATCCTCCGCCGCGAACGCCAGATCGCAGGCGAACAACGGGCCGTAGCCGCCGCCGAAGCACCAGCCGTTGACCATCGCGATTGTCGGCTTCTGGTACCAGCGCAGCCGCCGCCACCAGCCGTAGCTTTCTCGCTGCGCCTGACGGCTCGCGCCCAAGCCCTTGGCCTCGGTCTCGCGGAAATATTCCTTCAGGTCCATGCCCGCCGACCAGGCCGATCCCTCGCCCGACAGCACCAGCACGCCGACATCGTCGCGGAACTCAAGTGCCTCCAGCACCTCCAACATCTCGCGGTTGAGCGTGGGGTTCATGCAGTTGCGCTTTTCGGGACGATTGAAGCGTACCCATGCGATGCGATCAACGATATCGTAGGCGACGGTGCCGTGGGGGGAGGTGGTGGTCATGGCTATCTTTCATGCTGCCCTTCCTATTATGAGGAGGGGCTGGGGTTAGTGCCCGGTCCAGGCAGGCGGCATCGGTGCGGCAAGGCGCATCCGCCCCTCCGAGGGCGGGAGGGTGGAAATCTTAGATCGGGTAATGGCCGGACTGCGTCTCGATCGTAACCCAGCGAAGTTCGGTGAAGCTGTCCATGCCGGCCTTGCCGCCGAAGCGGCCGTAACCCGACGACTTGACCCCGCCGAACGGCATCTGCGCCTCGTCATGCACGGTTGGGCCATTGATATGGCAGATGCCCGACTTGATCAGCTTGGCGACGCGAAGTCCCCGCGCTGTATCGCGCGTGAACACGGCCGCCGACAGGCCATATTCGGTATCGTTGGCGAGCTCGATCGCATGGGCCTCGTCGCGCGCGCGAGCGATGCCGACGACCGGGCCGAAACTCTCGTCGCGGAACAGCTTCATTGCGGGGGTCACCCGGTCGATCACGTGCGCGGGCATCAGCACGCCCTGCGACGGGCCGCCGTTCAGTTGCACCGCGCCTTGTGCCAGCGCGTCCTCGATCAGCGATCCCACATGCGTGACGGTCTTGGTATCGACGACGGCACCGAGCGGTGTCTTGCCATCGCGGGGATCGCCAACCGGCATTGTGCCGACCTTTTCCGAAAATTTCTCGGCAAACGCGTCGGCGACGCTATCGACGACGATGATCCGCTCGGTCGACATGCAGATCTGGCCCTGGTTCATGAACGCGCCGAACGCCGCGGCCTTGACCGCTTCGTCGAGGTCGGCATCCTCGAGCACGATCAGCGGCGCCTTGCCGCCAAGTTCGAGCAGCACAGGCTTCAGGTGCTCGGCCGCGCGCTTGGCGATGATACGGCCAACATGCGTCGATCCGGTGAAGTTAATGCGCTTGACGGCGGGATGGTCGATCAGCGCACCGACGATCTCGCCGGCATTTGCGGGGGCGTTGCTGATCAGATTGACCACGCCTTCGCCGAGCCCGGCGTCCTCGAACGCCTCGACGATTAGCGCGTGCGTGCGCGGGCATTGCTCCGACGCCTTGAGCACGACCGTATTGCCGCACGCCAGCGGCATGGCGATCGCGCGCACGCCTAGGATGATCGGCGCGTTCCACGGCGCGATGCCGACCATCACGCCGACGGGTTCGCGAAGTGCCATCGCGATGCAGCCTGGTTTGTCGGAGGGGATGACTTCCCCCTGGATCTGCGTCGTCATTGCTGCCGCCTCGCGCACGATACCGGCGGCGAGCATCAGGTTGAACCCGGCCCAGCCCTGCGTCGCGCCGATCTCGCTCATCATTGCCTCGATGAACTGCGGCGCCTTGGCCTGCAGTGCGTCAGCCGCCTTGTTGAGCAAAGCGCGACGGGCGTTAGGGCCAAGCGCCGACCAGATGGGAAACGCGGCTGCAGCGGCGGCGCAGGCGGCATCGACGTCAGCGACGGTCGCCGCCCTGGCGGTGGTCGCGACCTTGCCGGTCATCGGGTCCAGTCGGTCGAAGGTCGGGCCGGTGTCCGGCATCGTCCTGCCGTCCGCCGCCGGAATCGCGGTTGCCATCAAGCTCTCTCCCTTATTATTGCTATGACACATAACGTATAGTTTTCAGCGGGACAATGATTTTGTTCGCGAGATCGTGGCCCGATTACCGGATAAACGTCTGCCGCCAGCCGCTAGCGACCCGCAGGACGCCTGTTCCAGCTCGCGATGTCGAGGCTCGAACTCCGGTACCGCCGAAAGGATGTCTTGAACCGCCGTGGAAAGAAAAGCGCCAGGAATAGGCGGGATCCATGAACCCCACCGAACACGCGGCCTGCGCCACGCTCCTTTTGAGTGGAGAGCAACCAACGCGCTTTCAGCACCGCGCGTTCGACGAGTATCAGCGATGGCGATAGTCCCGCAGAGTGCTTGCTCGGCGCGAAGCGCGCTCTCGCTGACGCAGAGTACTGCGGCATCAGCAGCGACTGGCTTACGCCAGTGATAGCGGCCTTTGATCTATTGTAGGCCAAGACGAGAACATCAGCTTTTGTCGCAGGGGCGGTAAGGGCGGCACCGTAGAGTTGGCCAGAGGCGAAGAGGGCCAGTTTGTCGATGGGCGCTAGGCGCTAGGCTGCGTACTCTACGCTGACGAGCGCCTGAGCATTGTCCCATCCGACAGCTTCGGCATGACCCGTATTAGGCTGCTCCTCACACAATAACGAGCAGCGCCGGCCGTCCGCAGAGGAAGGCTTACACAAGCTACTCCTGTATGGATCCGTCAATTCGAGCGTCACGCTTTGTATCGCGCTGTTGGCGGTACCGCGTGGGAGACTTCCCGGAATGCCGGGTAAAAAACCGCGTGAAATACGCAGGATCGGTGAAGCCAAGGGCGTAGCCAATCTCTGCCACGGACAGATGCGAATAGAGTAATGCGCGTCGGGCCTCGAGGATCGCGCGTTGATCGAGCATGGCCGCCGGTGAACGCCCCGCAATTCGCGCGCATGCCATCCGCAGACTGGTCTCGCTCGTACCGAGATCGCAAGCGTGTGTCGCGATGCTCTCCCGTAGGCGGAACCGGTCTTCAATACGAGCGCGGAAGCGGGCGACCAAACTGGCATATTGCCCGCGATCGAGCGCGGAACCGGTATCGCTCGCAGGCAGGACGCGCAGGGAAACCACGAGCATCGCGAGAAGCGCCGCCTCCACCGCGGCATAATGGCCTTTGGTGGACCAGGCGACTTCCTGTCGGAGGGTCGCCATGCCGTCGGATAGGCGCGCTATCGCTGCGGTGTCCGGAGTAACCGCAAGCGGACGGTCGAAGACCGGTTCGACGTCCGGGTGACGGGCGGCAAGATTCTCGAAGTACGTCCGGGCCAGTGTAAGGACCGAGCCAGACGATTCCGTCGTCCAGTGGAAGCCGTGGATGACGCCTGCGGGGACTAGTAGCAGCGCCGGTGCATCGAAGTGCATGGCAACGTCCTCGGCCTGCATAGCCCCACCGCCCGACGTAATCAGGAACATCTGGACTAGATCTGCGTGAGCATGTGGTTGGATCGTCCATTCGCTGGGTCGCGATCGATCGTCCAAGTGTTCGACGTGAATAAACCCGTCGGCGACAGCACGGTGCGGTTCACCGTACAGGTAGAAGCTCGGGACAGCCAAGGTGGACATGCGAGCACCCTATCGCCTTTGCCGAATAATCCAAAACATCGGTTGTCTGTGGCATGGCCGGATGCGTTGGACACGCGCACCAATCGGACAAGAGCGGATTGAACCGCTGGCGAGAGGATGGACAACGGATGCGCACACAGGTTGCGATCATCGGCGCAGGGCCAGCGGGCATGTTTCTGGCGCATTTGCTACGCCGCGACGGCATCGATGCGGTCGTCATCGAACGGCGCGACCGTGCCTATGTCGAGGGGCGGGTCAGGGCCGGCGTGCTCGAGCAGGTCACCGTCGACCTGATGCATCGGCTCGGATTGGCCAAGCGCCTGGTGCGGGAAGGGTTGGTGCATGGAGGCACGAACCTGTCACTCGATGGCCGACTATTCCGGATCGATATGGCTGCGCTGACAGGCGGATCGACAGTGACGGTTTACGGCCAGCAAGAGGTGATGCGCGACCTGTTCGATGCAGCCGAGGCGAACGACCTGCCGATTGTGTGGAACGCCGTGAACGTAACGCTCGATGGCCTGGATGGCGACCAGCCGACGGTGTCCTGGCAGGCGGACGAAGCTCATCAGACTTTGGCCTGCGACTTTGTCGTTGGGTGCGACGGCTATCACGGGATCAGCCGGTCAGCGATCCCCGCTGACGTGCTGAAAACGTTCGAACGCGTTTATCCCTTCGGCTGGCTCGGCATTCTGGCAGACGTGCCACCGGCGGATCATGAACTTATCTACGCCAATCACGAACGCGGTTTTGCACTGGCGTCGATGCGCTCGGCGACGCGGAGCCGCTATTACATCCAGTGCGGTGTCGACGAGAATGTCGCGGACTGGTCCGACGATCGGTTCTGGGACGAGCTATGCCTACGCCTCGGCCCGGAAACCGCGGCGAAGGTCACGCGTGGGCCGTCTTTCGAAAAAGCGATCGCGCCGCTTCGGTCCTTCGTATCGGAACCAATGCGCTGGGGCCGGCTGTTCCTGGCAGGTGATGCCGCGCATATCGTCCCGCCGACCGGCGCCAAGGGCATGAACCTCGCCGTATCCGACGTGACGATGCTGGGCGAAGCGTTTGCAGAGCATTATGGCGAACGCTCCGATGCGGGGATCGACGGGTATTCCGCACGCGCGCTGGCGCGGGTCTGGAAAGCCGAGCGCTTCTCGTGGTGGTTTACCTCCGTCACCCACCGCTTTCCGACGATGGATGGGTTCGACCGACGTATCCAGATGGCCGAACTCGACTACATTCGTGGGTCCGAGGCGGCGCAGCGGACGCTCGCGGAGAACTACGTCGGTCTTCCCATGACAGCCGCGTGAAGGATCAAGGCAGCATGAAGAACAAGGTTTACGAGAACCCCGCAGCCGCGCTCGACGGGCTGCTGTTCGACGGCATGACGATCATGTCGGGCGGGTTCGGCCTGTCGGGCAATCCCGAGAGCCTGATCCCGGAGGTCCGCGCGTCTCGCGTCAAGAACCTGACCGTCATTTCGAACAATGCTGGGGCTGATGGCTTTGGTCTCTGGATGCTCCTCGAGACGCGCCAGATCGCCAAGATGGTTTCGAGCTATGTCGGCGAGAACAAGCTGTTCGAACAGCAATATCTCAGCGGCGAGCTCGAACTGGAACTGACGCCGCAGGGGACGCTGGCAGAGCGGATCCGCGCTGGCGGTGCGGGTATCCCGGCCTTCTATACGAAGACCGGGGTCGGCACCGTCGTCGCGGAAGGCAAGCCGGTGGAGACGTTCGATGGTGAGGAGTATGTCCGCGAGACGTGGCTGCGCGCCGATCTGTCGATCATCAAGGCGTGGCGCGCGGATCCGGCTGGGAACCTGATGTTCCGCAAGACCGCCCGCAACTTTAACCCGAACATGGCGACCGCGGGCACGGTGACGGTGGTCGAGGTCGAGGAGATCGTGCCGGCTGGCAGTTTCGACCCCGACTGTATTCATACGCCCGGCATCTTCGTCGATCGCATCGTGCTGTCGACGATCAATGAAAAGCGGATCGAGAAGCTGACGGTTCGCGAAACGGAGACCGTGTGATGGGTTGGACTCGCGAACAGATGGCGGCGCGTGCGGCGCAGGAACTGCAAGATGGCTTCTACGTCAACCTTGGCATTGGTATCCCGACGTTGGTAGCGAACTATGTCCCCGAGGGGCTCGACGTGACGTTGCAGTCGGAGAACGGCATGCTCGGTATCGGGCCGTTCCCGACGCGCGATGCCGTCGATCCTGATCTTATCAACGCGGGCAAGCAGACGATCACCGCGCTGCCGACGTCCAGCTTCTTTTCCAGCGCAGACAGCTTTGCGATGATCCGTGGCGGGCATATTGACATGGCGGTCCTCGGCGCGATGGAGGTCGCCGCCAATGGTGACATCGCCAACTGGACGATCCCCGGCAAGATGGTGAAAGGGATGGGCGGCGCGATGGACTTGGTCGCGGGTGTCCGCAAAGTGGTGGTCGTGATGGATCACGCGAACAAGGCAGGCGAGCCCAAGATCCTGGAGGCGTGCACGCTGCCGCTCACCGGCAAAGGCGTCGTCGACCTGATCATCACCGACCTATGTGTGCTCGCCTGCGACAAGAAGGCAGGCGGTCTGACGCTGGTCGAACTGGCGCCGGGCGTGACGCTGGACGAGTTACGGACGAAGACCAGTGCGGCGTTCGATGCGGGCGCCTTCGAGCAGGAGGGTGCGGCATGACCGACGTTCTCGCCTATTCGCCGGACGAGGCGGGGCTGTCGCCCTCGCTGCATCCGGACTATCGCTCGACGGTCGACCGCAGCCCACGCCAGCCCCTGATCGTAATCCCTCCGACGCTAACGGAGGCGACCGGTCCCAGCGCGTGGGACCGCCTGATGGTGGGCCCCTCGGGGATCGATCTGACTGCGCAGCATGCGGGTGTGCCACAGGGGCAGCGCATCATCGTCTCCGGCCGCGTGCTCGACGATCGCGCACGCCCGGTGGCCAACACCGTCATCGAGATCTGGCAAGCCAATGCGGCGGGGCGATATATCCATTCGGCGGACAATTGGGATGCGCCGCTCGACCCGAACTTTACCGGGGCCGGACGGGTCGTCACCGATGACGAGGGGCGGTACAGCTACGTCACGATACGGCCAGGTGCATACCCGTGGGGCAACCACAAGAACGCTTGGCGGCCCGGCCATATTCACCTGTCGCTGCTCGGTCCGGCGTTTGCGACACGGCTTGTGACGCAGATGTATTTTCCGGACGATCCGCTGATCGAGATCGACCCGATCGCCAACGCCATCCCGATGCCTGCCCGCCAGCGGATGGTCGGCCGCTTCGATATCAAGAGCACGAAGCCTGCCTGGGCGCTCGGCTATCTGTTTGATATCGTCCTGAAGGGGCGCGACGAGACGCCGTTCGAGGATCACCACCATGACGATTGAGATCGCCCCGGAGATCCCCGTTGAAGACCGCGAGACCGCGCCACGGATCGACAATCAGGATCCGGCGATTTTCGGCCAGACGCCGTGGCAGACGGTCGGGCCCTTCTTCCACTACGGCCTGCCGTGGAAAGGCGGCGCCGATCTTGTAGGTAAATCGGACATGGGCGCTCGCACCGACCTGTTCGGCGAGGAGCATTACCTCCTCAACCTCTCGTCGCCGACCGGCACGCCCGAGGGCGATGTGATCGAGATCGCGGGGCGGGTGCTCGACGCGAAGGGTGTGCCGATCCTCGATGCGATGATCGAGATCTGGCAGGCCAACGCCGCCGGGCGCTATGCGAGCGTCGATGATCCGCGCGACGCGGTGCCGATCGACCCCCATTTCATTGGCTTCGGCCGCGCGTCGGTCGACCCGGACGGGATCTACCGGTTCCGCACCATTCGGCCGGGGCGCGTACCTGGTCCCCGCAACACGCTGCAGGCACCCCATCTGGCAGTGTCGGTGTTCGGGCGGGGTATTATCAAACGGCTCGCGACACGGCTGTATTTCGCCGGCGGCGAAGGCAATGACGATGATCCGGTGCTTGCCGCAGTTCCGCTAGATCGTCGCGAGACGCTGATAGCCCATCAGCAAGACGACGGGCGTTGGTGGTTCGATATCCGGTTGCAGGGCGAAGCCGAGACCGTCTTCTTTGCGGTATGATGTCCAATGACTGATCTTCTCCGCACCCGCCCGGCGACAACGCCAGCGATGTTGGCCGTCTTTGACGACGACGCCACCATTGCTCACGCACTCGCCTTCGAAGGTGCTTTGGCAAGAGCGCAGGCGACGGAAGGGGTGATCTCGGAGGAGCTCGCGCTCGCGATTGTCGACGCCTGTTTAACAACGGCGATCAACTGTGCCGAACTGGCCGAGGAATCAGCGCTGGCCGGTACGCTGGCGATCCCACTCGTCGCCCGCTTGCGTGCCGCCCTGAGTGGTAATGCCAGCAAGGCGGTACACAAGGGAGCGACCAGCCAGGACGTCGCCGACACTGTTTTGATGATGCAGACGCGGGCGGCAACCGAACTGGTACTCACGGACCTCGACCGCATCGTCGATGCCCTTGGCCGTTTGGCTCTGCGTCACGCTGAAACACCGGCGGTCGGCCGTACGTTGTTGCAAGACGCGTTACCCGTCGCGTTCGGTCTTCGGATCGCGCACTGGACGGTCGGTGTCGCCGATGCCGCTCAGCGACTGCGGCGCGATGTCAGGGACCATGCGCGAATCCAGCTTGGGGGCGCCGCAGGTGCACGGGCCGGGCTCGACGGTGCAGGTCTGGCCATCGCATCACATATGGCAAAGGAGCTGGGCCTCGCCATGAGCGAACCATGGCACGCGCGCCGGATCGGTATCGCCGCCATCGGCACCAGCCTGGCCATGGCAATAGGCGCGATTGGCAAGATCGCGCGCGACATAGCGCTTTTGTCGCAGAATACCGTTGGAGAGGCGCGTGAGCCGGCGGTCGCGGGCCGCGGTGGATCATCGGCCATGGCGCATAAGCGCAACCCGACCGGTTGCCAGATCGCGCTGTCGGCAGCGCTGCGCGCACCGGGTTTGGCAGCGACCCTGCTTGTCGGACTGCCGCAGGAAGAAGAGCGTGGGCTTGGCGGCTGGCAGGCGGAGGGGCCGGTACTAGCCGACCTGTTCCTGCTTGCGGCGGGCGCGGCAGAGGCAATGGCTAGCGTCGCTGAAGGGTTGGAGATCGACTACGACGCGATCGCGCGCAATCTGCGTGATGCTAATATTGGTACCGATATCGGCGAGAGCGCGGCGATCGTCGCCGCCCTTGTCTCCAACCTCCAAGGATAACGTTATGCCATTCGCGATCCGTGAGGACGTGCGCCTTTACTGGAAGCTCGACGGCGTCCCCGACCTGCCCGTCCTCGTCCTGCTGAATTCGATCGGCACGGAAATGGCGTTGTGGGAGACCAGCGTCCCGCATTTGCTGCCCGCCTTCAGTCTGCTGCGGATCGATACGCGCGGACACGGCGCATCGGACGCACCTGATGGTGACTATAGCCTGGCTATGTTGGCCGACGATGTCGTCGCCGTTATGGACGCCGCAGGCGTACAGAGTGCAGCCATTGCCGGTGTGTCGCTTGGCGGGATGATCGCGATGGAGCTGGCACTGGCGTACCCGACGCGAGTTACCGCGCTCGCGCTCGTCTGCACGTCTGCGACGATGGATGCGGGCGCATGGCGGGACCGGATCGAGATAGTACGCGCAAGGGGTACGGCAGCCATCGCGGATATGGCCATGGTTCGGTTCCTGTCGCCGCGCTTCGTAGCGACGCATAGTGGCGCTGCCGAGAGCGTGCGTCAGGGCCTGATCGCGATGGCCGATGCCGGTTATGCGGGTTGTGGCGCAGCAATCCGTGATATGGCGCTGATCGATCGGTTGCCAGCGATTGGTATGCCTACGCTGGTCGTTGCGGGCGATCGTGACCTCTCGACGCCGTTTACAGGGCATGGTGAACGCATCGTGGCAGCGGTGCCCGACGCGCATGTAGTGCATCTCGACGCCGCACATCTCGCGCCGATCGAGACGCCGGCCGCGTTGGCAGCAACGCTTCGCGCTTTTCTAAAACCGGCCGATACCCAGGATGCCGCGAACACCTTGTTCGAGGCGGGGCTGCTCAACCGGCGCCGCGTACTTGGCGATGCATGGGTCGACGCGTCGCTCGCCAAGCGGACTGACTTCACCGCAGATTTTCAGGCGATGATCACGCGGATTGCATGGAATGAAATCTGGGGCCGGCCAGGTCTTGATGACCGAAGCCGTCGGTTCATCGTGCTAGCCATCACCGTGGCACTCGGCCGCTGGGAGGAGTTCGCGCTCCACGTTCGCACCGGACTGATGCGCGATGGCTTTACCCGTGAGGAGCTCAAGGAAGTGCTGATGCAAACGGCGATCTACGCAGGTGTACCCGCGGCAAATACCGCTTTCGTCGAAGCGGGCAAGATCATCGCTGAGCTCGACTCCAGCAGCAACAAGGGTTGAATTCTATGACCGATGCTTTCCTCTGCGACGCGATCCGTACCCCCATTGGCCGACTGAACGGGTCGCTTGCCAGCATTCGCGCCGACGATCTGGCCACCATTCCAATCAAGGCGCTGATGGATCGCAATTCGGGCGTCGATTGGGGTGCGGTGGACGACACGATCCTTGGCTGTGCGAACCAAGCCGGCGAGGACAATCGCAATGTCGCGCGCATGGCCGTGTTGCTTGCCGGATTGCCCGAGACGGTGTCGGGATCGACGATCAACCGTCTGTGTGGCTCGGGCCTCGACGCGATCGGGTCGGCAGCGCGGGCGATCCGCAGCGGAGATGCCGAGTTCATGATTGCGGGTGGTGTCGAGAGCATGACACGTGCGCCCTATGTGATGGGCAAAGCACACAGCCCCTTTGATCGGGCGCAGAAGCTGGAGGATACGACCCTGGGCTGGCGGTTCGTCAACCCGGCTATGCGGCATGCCTATGGCGTGGACTCAATGCCGGAAACGGGCGAGAACGTTGCCGACCATTGGCATGTCAGCCGAGAGGATCAGGATCGCTTCGGCCTTGCCAGCCAGGAGAAGGCCGCAGCCGCACAGGCGAGCGGACGGTTCGCTGTCGAGATCGTGCCTGTCACGATTCCGCAGAAGAAGGGCGACCCGATCGTCTTTTCCGCAGACGAACATTTGCGGGCAACCAGCCTGGAGGCGCTCGCAAAGTTGAAGCCGGTCGTGCGGACGGACGGCACCGTGACGGCTGGCAATGCGTCCGGCCTTAACGATGGTGCGGCCGCGACGCTTATCGCGTCGGAAGCCGCAGTGGCGCGACACGGGCTGACCCCTCGCGCACGGATCGTTGCGATGGCAGCGGCTGGGGTTGCACCCAGGATCATGGGCGTGGGACCTATCGAGGCTGCGCGTAAGCTGATGACATTAGGTGGGATCACGCTGGATCAACTTGACGTCATCGAGTTGAACGAAGCGTTCGCCAGCCAGGCGATCGCGACGCTACGTGATCTCGGCATCGATCCGTTCGATGACCCGCGCGTCAATCGCAATGGCGGTGCAATTGCACTCGGTCATCCTCTGGGCATGTCGGGCGCGCGGATCACGATGAGCGCGGTCGAGGAACTTCATCGTACGGGTGGTCGCTACGCAATGGCCTTCATGTGCATCGGCGTAGGGCAGGGGATCGGCTTGCTGCTAGAGCGGGTTTGAGGGGGAAGACCCACGCCAGTTATTCCGCGGACGGTTTGTGGCTTCGTTTTCGATACGTCGTGCAAGCAGCATCAAGGTGCGGCTTGATCTCGACCGCTACATCCCGTTCCTTCCTGTCGTTAGTTTGGCAATACGTCGTCGCCCCGCGCATCCCCGGGGCGACTTGGCGTTAGTGGCGGCCTGATGGCATGCAACTTCGCCATCGGTGCCGTGCTGGGGTTGAGAATCGAAGCCTGAAGCGCGAGTGGCATCCAGCCGACGCTTGCCGACATTCAAACGGCTCGTCATGCCTACGGGATGTCACAGCTCGACCTCGACCGTTACGTGCCCTTCTTCCTCTCGTCGATCGGCAACAAGCTGTCTCGGGGGGCGTCGCGACTGTATCTCGGGAAGTTCGGCATAGGCGTCAACGAATGGCGGCTGCTCGCCAATCTAAAGGTGCGCGGCATCGCGAGCGCCGGGGCAATCTGCGAAGCGAGCGGTATCGACAAGGCTGCGGCAAGTCGGGCTGTTGGCCGTCTGTTGGAGCTGGAGCTCGTTCGTGCGGCTGGAGACCCCAACGATGGTCGCAGCCGGCGGTTGTCGATGACCGAAGCAGGGGAAGCGTTGCACGATCGGATTATCACCGTGGCGTTGGAGCGCGAGCGTGCCTTGCTTACGGGACTGACCGCCTCCGAACGCGATGACCTGATTGAACTGCTTCGAAGGCTCTATGCCAACGTCGAGCTGCTCGATGGTCAATATAGTTGACAACGCAACTATAACGGTGAAATCTTCCGCATCGCCTTGGAAAAAGGGCGCAGTTGGAGAGCTATCATGTACCCGCTCAACGCTTGGTATCCCGCGGCGTGGTCGCACGAAATCGAGCACGCGCTTACGGCACGAAAGATCTGCAACACCGATCTCGTCCTGTACCGGCGTACGGACGGCGTGATCGCCGCGCTGGAAAATGCTTGCTGGCATCGTCTGCTGCCGCTCTCGATGGGCCGACTGCGCGACGATCAGGTTATCTGCGGGTATCACGGGCTGGTATTCAATTCGTCGGGACGATGTACATTCATGCCGGCGCAGCAGACGATCAACCCCTCCGCGCAGGTTCGCGCTTATCCAATCTCGGAAAAGCATCGGCTGGTCTGGGTATGGATGGGCGATCCGGCACTGGCTGATCCTGCGTTGCTTCCCGATTTCCACTGGAACGATAACGATGACTGGGTAGGCGAGGGCGGCACCTTCTACGATCTCGGCTGCGAGTATCGCCTTGTGATCGACAATCTGATGGACCTGACGCACGAAACCTATGTGCACAGCGACAGCATTGGCGACGACAATATTACGAGTGCGTCTTTCGACGTCGAGCATACCGACCGCACCGCAACGATCAGTCGCTGGATGCTTGGGATCGAGCCACCGCCTTTCTGGGCAAAGCAACTTGGACGCCCAGGTACGGTAGATCGCTGGCAGGTCGTGTACTTTCAGGCACCGTCAACCATCGTCGGGCAGGTTGGCGTCGCGGTCGCTGGAAGCGGCGCTCCAGAGGGCGATAAATCGCAGGGCGTCGAAGGCGCTTTCCTCGCTGCTATCGCGCCCGCGACCGACACGACATGTCACTATTTCTGGAATTTTGTTCGCAAATTCCGCCGTGAGGACGCGGACCTGACCCGTGCCCTCAACGTCGCACACGTGAATGGCGGAACGGGCGTCTACGACCAGGACCATGTCGTGCTGGAAGCGCAGCAGAAAGCGATCAGCGCTAACCCGCGTACCCCATTTTATAATCTCAACATCGATGCAGGTGCACTGTGGGCACGTAAGGCCATTGATCGCATGTGCGCGGAGGAGAACGCGCGGGGATCGGCGTCTTGAGCACGAAGCTTGACTGGGAGTCCGCCAAGCTAGTCGATATTGCCGATCTGACGCCGGATATTCGCCTGTTCACGATCAAACGCGAAGGCCGTTTCGTAGCCCCTTCTCCCGGCAGCCATATCAACGTCGTTGTCCTGATAGACGGGCGCCCTGTTACCCGAAGCTATTCGGTCGTTGGCGCGTGCCGGGACGGGCTATACCGCATCGCGGTCAAACGGTTGGCGAACGGCCGGGGTGGCTCGCGCTACATGTGGAGCCTCGAGCCTGGTGCGCATCTCCAGCTGTCGCAGCCCGCTAATCATTTCGATCTCGGCTTCGCGGCACCCGAGTATGTGCTGGTTGCCGGCGGCATTGGTATCACGCCGATCTATGGAATGGCGCTGACGCTGGCCGCGACGAATGTTCATGTCAAAGTGCTATACGCAGCGCGGACACGCGCTGACCTCGCGTTCGCGGCGGATCTGCGCGCGCATCTCGGAACTCGGCTGGAAACGTTGGTTGCAGAGGAGAACGAACGGATCGATCTGCACGCCGTTATCTCTAGCATGCACCCGGACGGCGAACTGTATATCTGCGGCCCTATCGCGTTGATCGAGGATGCGAAATCGCTGTGGCGGTCGTACGGTCGACCTATCGAGCGTCTGCGTTTCGAGACGTTCGGCAATAGTGGACGCTTCGCTGCTACGGCATTCCGTGTCGAGATCCCGCGGCTCGACCTAGCGATCAACGTGGCTGCCGATGAATCGCTGCTCGATGCGCTGGAACGCAGCGGTGTCCCGATGATCGCGGATTGCCGTCGTGGGGAATGCGGATTGTGTGTCCTGCCAATTCTCAAGATCGAAGGGCGTCTCGATCACCGCGACGTTTTTTTTAGTGAAGAACAGAAGGCGTCGAATGACCGACTGTGCACTTGTGTCTCTCGCGTCGACGGGGAAGTAGTGACGTTGGATGTTCCTGATCGCCGTCGTTCGAATACACCGGCAGCCAGTTGAAAGGGCGTGCGGCAGCATACATACCTCGCCACCGGATTCTAAGATGGTCGTTCTGCAATCTCAACTCCTCGCCTGAGTCGAGCGCTCTCTTGGCACGCGACGCGTCCTGTTCGGAGCTAGAGGCACGGAGATAGGCTGGGTGAGTATCTCGCAGTCTCCTATACGTAGTGCTTGTTAGTCCAGTCTTTTTTACATTGCAGAGGGGCGTATAAAGCACCGGGCTGCGAGTGGTCCTTGATAGGCATACCCTAAGAGCACCGGGCTGTCAGAAGTACGGTTCGCACCGACTAGAATCTCGAGAAGTGGGCACGCCCGTGATATCGCGTTGAAGTTCGTGCTATCAATGACACCGCCGTCGCAAGGTTGATCGTCGCGCTGGCGCCGGCGAGATGATCATGCCGTCCGATGCATATCCGTGATCGACGCCGTGACCGCCGTCGCGCTTTGGACTTCCGATGCCTGCGCCGCTGCCGCCATCAGATCGACGTCCGTCAGATCGCGGCGATCGATCCACCATTTGGCGTCAGTGACCTGAAGGCAAGCGTAACAATCGGCGCCGCTATTGGAGTTGATTAGTAAGCGTGGTCTGAAGGTCGCCTTGTAGGCGGAGCGTTCAACGGGTTGATGGCGGCTCTTTGAACGAGGCCGTGATGTCAGACGAGACTATCGAACC
>NZ_LMKH01000002.1 GCF_001421415.1 Sphingomonas sp. Leaf208 | reverse complement strand
GGTTCGATAGTCTCGTCTGACATCACGGCCTCGTTCAAAGAGCCGCCATCAACCCGTTGAACGCTCCGCCTACAAGGCGACCTTCAGACCACGCTTACTGCCAACGTCCAATTTGGTCGCATCTGTCGACCAAGGGTCGACAATCGTCAGTTGCGGCAACGTCGCTTAGGTATTCTTGAGACGCGGCCGCGATCAGCGCGCAAGAAGCCGGATTATAAAGTCACACCAGATATACCGCGACCGTCATCACGTCCGAGCCCAACCCGAGTACGATGCCTTTCCGCTAGACATATCAATCACGAATGTGTCGCCGTTCCAGCGGCTGGCGTAATAGTTTCCGTCCGCCTCGAACACGCTGACGAAAGGCTCGCTGGTCACGGTCGCGTGATCGAAAGGATGCGTTCTAGAATCGGTCGTCCCGGCCTCAGCTGCGATCTGCCACATAGGCGCGCCACGTACGCCGCAGCGGAATACCTCGCGTCCGACAATCGCCGATACCGTCGGGTCGTTCGCATTGTCCGACAGAAAGGCTACCAACTGTCCGCCGTCATCGAGAAGCACTCGCGTGTTGATGGTCCACCGCCCATCCGCGATCGCAGCCGCAACGTCCGACGACGTGCCGTGGGACGGCGCGGCATCGACATGGTGCGCCGGCGCCGTCGACTCACCGATACCCCACCCCTCCGCTTTCGCGGTAAATGAGGTACTGAGCGGCTGGCCCAGAGTGACGATCCGCATCTCGGCGGTAAACAGGACACCGAGTCCGGTGAGCGACACGAGCAGCGTTTCCCATGCCTGATCATCGCCACCCCGATCGTATGGATGGTCGCGAAGATGCTTGAGGTGGGATGTCGACGTACGATCCCCACCCTCGATCGTCGCGAGACCTTCCCCGATTAGCGCCTCGACGAACCATAGAACCAGATCCTTCCAGTCCGAACGATCCTCGACGTCGTTGAGTAAACGGGCAGGTGCGCGAGCCGTCTGGGTAAGTATGAACAGGGTGTCCTGCACAGCGTAGAGGAGCCGGTCACGTTCGGACGGCCCCCGCCCGGCAACGTCGGTACAATTGCCTTCGTCGGTATTCGAAGCCGGCTTCGTCACCTCACCCTCGCGCCGTTGGCGAACAAGCTCATGCAGCGCGAGCAACGCAGCTTGCAGGGCGTGGTCGAAAGGAAGTCGCTCCGTGTTGCCTTGCGGCTGATAGGTACTGGCGCCGTCGAGCGTCATGACATGGCTGTCGAATTGATCCAACCATTGCTCGTCGCCCGGCTCCAGGGCGTCCCTCAGGCGGAGCAGCAGTTCGGTCGTGACGGCTGCCTCATCGGGGATGAAACGGCGTAGGGCGGACTCCATTTCCGACAGGATTGCAGCGCCCGCAACGCTCATCGCTGTCGCCCCGGGATCACCGTCACGACATGACCCTTTTTATTGGTGATGATCCGAAGACCGGCGTCCCTGACAGGGCCCATAGGTCGCACGTCATCCACGATCGCAGCTTCGCCGATCCTCATATCCGCGGTTATGCGGCGACCACCAGCTTGACGAGCGTCCCGGGCTTCAGCGGCTCGTCAGCCGGAACGCCGTTGATGACGATGAAGCGTTCGCGCTTGCCGTCGGCGACCGCCATGCGCTGGCTCAACGTATCGATCGTGTCCCTTGCGCTAACGGTGACGATCCGGATGACCTTGCGACCCTCCTTGCCCTCGCCATATGGCAGGCCATCGAGCATGCGGAGGAACGCCGTATCCTGGGTGGTCGCAATCTCCGGCTTGCCGGTGGCCTTCGCCAGTGCCTCTGCGCGCTGCACACGATCGGCTCCATTCGGATGCGTCGATGCCCATGTCGGCGCAGACCGTGCGGTGCCGCTGGCCTGCGCCGTCAGTCCGGTCGACTCATCGAGCGCAGCCAGGATGTCGGCCGAGGCATAGGGCGAGTAGCCCGCAGCGGTTATGTAGCGGACGCCAAGCGCGTCCGCCTGATATTCCTGATCGCGTCCGTACTTCAGCGTGTACAACTGCGCCCCCGTGCCGGCGAGGCGGGTCGCAAGATCGCTTTTCGTAGCCAGGCTGACGCCACGAGCAAGGAGGCCGCCGATCGTCGCACGCGTGTTACGCGAGGCGGCGTGGCGGGCGGCAACATGGCCTATCTCATGGCCCATCACGGAGGCGAGTTCCGCCTCCGAGGTCATCAGTGCGAGCAGCTGACGGGTGACGTAGATGTACCCGCCCGGGATGGCGAAGGCATTCTCGACCGGGGAGTCTAGCAGAGTGACGGTAAAGTCGCTGCCTGCATTCGACAGGCCAGACTGGACCGAGACACGCTTGCCGACGCGTTCGACGAATGTCGTCTGCGGCCCCTTGTACGCACCGCCGAACTGCGCGAGCAGTTGTGGATGAGCCTGAGTGCCCTGCGCCTTGTCAGTCGGCGAAATTGAGCGGCCCGTGTTCTGGGCAGTGAGAGGGGCACCGGGCGCAAGCACGAATGCGCCGGCTAGCAGTACAGCAATGTGACGGCGGATCATGAAGCTCTCCCGGTTACGACGGTATAAAGCGACCCATACGCCGTTGTTCCGGATTAGCATCGATACCGCTCTGCACTGATCTAGCGATCGTCCCGCCAGTTGCTGCTAAGCGGGGGAGTATCGCTGTGGTTTCTGGACGAGGGTCCGAAGTTGCGGGGGAGGAAGACCGACAGTCAGAGACCCGAACGGAGAGAAAAGCGGACCGGCGGCTTCCGGCTCCATGGATTGGATAACTAGGTCGTGGTTGATCGGTTATCTAAAAATAATCCACACTAGGCCGATAACGGAAATGCCAAGCGTGATGCACGAAGCCGGAATTGCCAGAAACGCATATAGTGCGTTCGAGGGCTTTTGGGCCGGTTCTGTTACAAAACCGGCCTTAGCCTGTTTGAGAATTACCAATATATCATTGGGCTCATGCGCATAGTCCTCGGCCGCTATGACTAGCTTGCCGCCGCTGCGTTGCGGCATGACTATCGAACGCGCAGCGCTTTTACCGTTTAAACGCCGCAATACGGGCTCCCCCAAAGCCGACCAAGAATGGTAAAGCCTCGTACCCTGGAAGTTCAGTTCTACGCCACTGGTGGTCACCCTTAGCCAATCAGGACGAGCTAAACGACGAAGCGTGCGCACTTGAAGCCACACGAAGAGAAGTGCGATAGGTGTAAAAATCGCGAGAATAGCAATATCGGCTAGTTGTACGCGATCTTTTCTGACCAGCGCATAGCCATAACTTATAGCCAGGCGCGCAAAGGGAAGCAGAAATGCTACGAGCACAATAGCTTGCGGCAGAAGCTTCAGCCTGCATGCCTTGAGCGTCACGGCACGGTTTTCGGCGTTCATGAATGCCACCTACCTCATAGTGGTTGCTGAAACCTTCGCTCGAGGATCGTGCCGATGTATAGGGCTTGACCCATTCACCGATCCAAATGAACGAATGGCTGTATCGGGAGCCCGGATCGCCGGCATGAACGTCCAGGTTTGGACGAACACGCCCTACTCTACGGCTTCCGCCAGACCCACAGGCGGATACTCACGAGCCATTTCCGCTTTCCCCATGTCTGCCATTCGTTCAGCTTCCAGCCTGCAGACGGGGCGCCGATTTTTGATCTCAAAGAGGCTTTGTACGCGCAAGCCATGCCGCCCAATGGTCATGCCTGAGTGACGAACTCGATCTCTCAGCGGAACGGAAAACGATCAAAACGATTTAGTCCCGGCACGGAGTTCGGCTGGTCGGCACGCTCCACGGAGGCGTGATGAAGCAGCGGGACGATTGGCATCTGACGGAAGCACTCGATTACGAGCACGGACGAGCGGACCCTTTTGCCGCGGCTGTTCGGGCTACCCGAATGCCTATGGTCATTACGGACCCCGCGCAGACCGATAACCCGATCGTCTTCTGCAACGAAGCCTTTCAAACGCTGTCGGGCTATGACCGAAGTGAAATCATCGGCCGTAACTGCCGCTTCCTGCAAGGTCCCGACACCGACCGAGAGCAGGTGGCTAAAGTGCGTCAGGCAATCGACGCCCAGACCGACATTGCCGTGGACCTTCTAAACTATCGGAAGGATGGATCTACGTTCTGGAACGCGTTGTATCTGAGTCCTGTACGCAATGATGCCGGTAAGGTTGTATTCTTCTTTGCCTCTCAGCTTGATGTTACCGACCGCGTTAAGGCGCAGACTATCATTTCGAAGCAAAAGTTATTGGTCGAACAGGAAGTCGAGGCGCGTACGTCAGACCTGGAGGCCGCGTTAGATGAGAAAACTCTGCTGCTTCACGAAGTCGACCACCGGGTAAAGAACAACCTTACGATGATCGGTTCGCTTCTGCGTTTGCAGGCGCGTAGCATATCAGACCCGGCCGTTTCATCGAAACTCGAAACCATGCTCGAACGGGTTGATGCGCTGGCGACAGTGCATCGCCGTCTTTATCAGTCGGACGACATAACCCGCTTCGATGTCGGGGCGTTCACCGAAAATCTAATTAACGACGTCGTTGGTGCCAGCCGACGCGACGACATCAAGCTGGTTTCGAACATTTCGCAAATAGAGGTGCCGTCCAGTAAGGCGGCATCGCTTGGGTTAATCCTCAACGAGATAGCGACCAACGCCATCAAGCATGCATTTGCCAACGGGCGAGCCGGTACGATTTCTGTCCGCACCGCCCTGGAAGGCAATAATGCCCTGATCGAAATCACCGATGATGGCCATGGGCTAGCCAGCAATGACGTTCAGCCGGACGGCATTGGCAAGATGCTTATCTCCCGCCTCGCCAAGCAAGTCAGGGCCGACGTCGTATGGTCCGACGCCGCCCCCGGTGTTCATGTATCTCTCTCATTCCCGGTGGACGATTAATGAGTGGACGTGCCAAACCGCCGTTGAATGTGCTGATCGTCGAGGACGAAGCTCTTTTGGCGATGGATATTGAAGCGATGATCGAAGACGCCGGTCACCGTGTCGTCGGCGAGGCCGCGTCTCTCTACGAAGTTGAAGACCTGGCAAGCGATCTCCATCCGGACTTGGCTTTTGTCGACATACAGCTTGCGAAAGGCACCAGCGGCCTAGATGTCTGTGCACTGATCCGGAAGCGATGGGCGGACGCGATAGTCGTCTTCGTCACTGCAAACCCACTTAAGATCCCAGCCGACTTTGCCGGTGGCCATGGCGTCATACCCAAGCCCTTCTCCCGGAATGGTCTGATGTCCGCAATGCGCTACATTGAAGAGGGTGTCTGCGATCCGCCGCCCGTATCCCCGCAGCCGGCGAGCTTCATTGCAGCACCCGCGTTCGCCACAGAGTGGTCTCAGACTAGCCGCTGATTTCCGGTGATAACCGACAATCGCATGGCCTCACGAGGTGGGAAGACAGATGACAGAAGTTCTACATAAATTCGATTACGTTGATCCATCAACGTCTTACCGCTAGGACGTTCCTGCTTTGGACCGTCAGCCACTCCCGCCTTCGCCTATTCGACCGCACGATACGTCAGGTGTCGTGCGCGAGGCTGTCGACGCATTTGCGTCCCGCCTCAACGAGCATGACCCCTTCGTTGCGGCGTTCGATCACTGCATTACGCCGATGGTCGTCAGCGATCCAACGCTACCGGATAACCCGCTGGTTTACGTCAATCGTGCGTTCGAGGCTCTGACGGGGTTCTCGGCGGTCGAGGTTGTTGGCCGGAACTGCCGTTTCATGCAGGGACCGTTGACCGATCAGGCCGACGTCCGACGTATGAAGGATGCGGTCGCTAGCCGCGAGCCGATCGATATCGACCTCTTGAATCACCGTCGTGACGGCACGCCGTTCTGGAACCGCCTCATGGTCGCGCCCGTGCATGACGCGACCGGCAGCCTACGCTACTTCGTTGCATCCCAGCTCGATGTCACGCTCGAGCGGCACGGGCTGTTGCAGTTGGAACGCGACCGCGACACGCTGAGTGCCGAGCTTGCGAAGCGTGAAGTCGCTTTGGCCGAACGAGAAGCGCGCCTGGCGCTTGCGCTCGATGCTGGCGGACTGGGCACTTGGACCATCGACCTGCCAGAATGGCGGCTCAGCTACTCGCCAAGTTGCCTGACGAACTTTGGAAGGCCGGCCGGAGAGATATTATCGGCGGAAGGCTTGTTGGCTTGCGTGCACCCAGAGGATCGCGAACTCGTCAGATCTTCGCTGAACAGCGCTATCGAGCATGGCACGCGGTATAACGTCGAATACCGCATATTGACGCCTGAAGGCGAGCAACGCTGGATCCATTCCCAAGGCTCGCTGCAGCGCCGGGCGGATGGCACGCCGTTGGCGGTTTCGGGCTTTTCGAGCAATGTTTCAGCTCGCAAATTCGCCGAGGAGCAACGTTCGGTTCTGGCCCATGAACTGACACACCGCGTGAAGAACACACTTGCGACGGTCAGTGCCGTTGTCAGTCAGACGCTACGCGATGCTGGGTGCCTTGCTGAGGCTCGGGATGCGGTGTCGGGCCGCATCGCTAGCCTCGCGTCTGCGCACGAACTGCTGCTCAAGGACGAGATCGAAGGCGCGGCAATCGGTGAGATTGTCGAGCGGGTGCTGGCGCCGTTCATGGACAGCAACGGTCGACGTTTTTCCGCTGTCGGCCCGACGATACGGCTGACCCCGGAAGTGACACTTGCGTTGTCGATGGCGCTGCACGAGCTGGCGACCAATGCGATCAAATATGGAGCGCTCTCGGTACCGGAGGGGCAGGTGAGCATACGCTGGGATCTGAACGGCAATGCAACGGAACGCCGGCTTACCTTCTCCTGGGCAGAGCAGGATGGACCTATCGTTGCCATGCCAACACGTGTTGGATTTGGTACGCGAATGATTGAGCGCGTCTTGTCACGCCACATCCGCGGCAAGGCGGAAATCCAATATCTGCCGGAAGGTGTTCGCTTCGCAATCGAAGCGCCGATCTAAGCTTTCGACCTTGTCTGACATTTATTAACCCCGTGGCGGGCCCATTGCGTGACCATATTGGTTAAGAGCTCAGCTTATCGGGATCTGTCATATGTGCCATGTGCTCGTCATCGAGGATGATTTCCTCATCGCCGATCACATCATCCAGCTGATCGAACGGGCTGGCGGGACATCCTTTGATCAGGCTGCCTCGCAGGATGAGGCAATCGATGCCGCGAGGTTGCGGCCTCCCTCCATCATCATGTCCGACGTCAATCTCTCAGCCGGTACCGGGCCTGCCGCGGTTGAAGCCATCATCTTAGAGCATGGGCCGACGCCCGTCATCTTCGTGACTGGCACGCGCGAGTATGCCACGTCAGTCGGCCATCGATGGTTGTTCTCGACAAGCCAATCAACGAACAGGCTCTTATCGCGGCGTTCCAAAGCTTGGCGCCCGCCTGAGTCAGCGATCGCCGACGGTCAGTGAAGCAGTCGCGCCATCGGCCTTACCGGTAAGACCGGGTACTTCATCAAGTTGTCTCAGGTCACTGAACCCGCCCCGTTCCTCACGATAGCGGACGATCTCGAACCCGTGCCCCGCTAGCGCCGGGATGGCGTCCAACTCCGCCGCACTCGCCGCGTTGACGTTGATCGGCATCTCGTTCCTCATAGCTCTTCCTCTTTCGTACCCTTGGTGACGGAATGTTGGAAAAGGGCTTTGCTATCGATGAGCGCCCTAGACAGCTAGGCGGAAGGTTTGATTCATGTCCGCCTTGGGCGGATAACTGCTTGTTTGGTAAAGAAGATCAACCATCGTGAAGGGGCTTTCCAGTATCCGTGCGTTTCACCCACTCGATCAGGAGAGGGTTCGGCATGGATCAGAAGAGTGCGCCGTTGGCCGATGCATTGGCGGCGATCGAGAAGAGACCAGTCATCGGATTTGGAGCGCCGGGCCACAACCAGGGTGCAGCCATTCCTGGCGGGATGAGGGCACTGCTCGGCAAGCGCGTTTTTGAAGCCGACGTGCTGACGCCGAAGGGGCTCGATGATCGTACCGAAGGCAAGCTGGCCCTTCAACGTGCGCACGAGATCGCGGCGGAGGCCTGGAATGCCGACTTTTGCCGGTTTGTAACCGGCGGATCCACCCAGAGTCTTCACACGGTTATGGCCTCGGTCGCCGGACCGGGTGACACCATTTTGATCGCGGCGAATGCCCACAAGGCCGAGCGTACCTACGCGCTCGCGACGGGGCTCGATGCCGCCATCGTGCCGGTCCAGATCGACGGGGAATGGGACATCGAGCATGGCGTCGAGCCGCAAGCGCTTAGCGCCGCACTGGCAGCCAATCCGACTGCCAAGGCATTCATCGTCGTCAGCCCGACCTACTACGGCGTCACGAGTGACATAGCGTCGCTCGCTGCTGTTTGTCACGATCACGGCATCCCCCTCATCGTCGATGCCGCCTGGGGCGGTGCCTTCGCGTTCTGTGAGGGGCTTCCGGACGATCCGCTTACCAAGGGGGCGGATGCCGCCGTCTACAGCGCCCATAAGACGATGGGGGCCCTCGCGCAGGGATCGGTGATCGTCGCCAAGGGCGACCTGATCGATCGCCAGCGATTGTGGATGGCCTATGAGCTGTTCGAGACCACCAGCCCATCGGTACCGATCCTAGCAACGCTTGACGCGACCCGCCGAGATCACGCGTTGAACGGGGAGCAGATGTGGAACGGCATCATTGCGCTGGCGGAGAAGCTTCGGAAGAAGATTGCCGGTATCGCGCCGCTACGCGCGTTTGGTCGCGACGATTTGCCGGCAGACGCCGATCTGGACGTCACGAAGGTACTGATCGACGTCTCGGCGCTAGGTGTGTCGGGGTATGCCATCGACGATTGGCTCTACAAGCATCACCGGATCAGCATGGGGCTATCCGACGCCCGGCATATCCTGGCCGTTCTGTCGCTGGGCACAACCAAGTCCGATCTCCGCAAGCTCGTCGGTGGCTTGCAGGATCTCGTGAAGCGGCTCGGTTCCGATCCCTCCATCCTGCCGGCAATCTCGCCTGTGCCCGGGATCGGCACCCTGTCCGTCGACATGGCGATGCCCGGGCCTGCGGCACTCTACGGCCTAGCCGCGATGGTGGCCTACGAGGCGGCTGAGGGAAGGATCGCAGCCGAGATGATCGCGCCCGCGCCGCCCGGCGTCCCCCGACTTGTGCCGGGCCAGCGCATCACTGCTGCACACGTCGCATGGCTTGTCGCGAACCGTGATGCCGGGGCTTTCGTGATGGATCCGGTCGATCCCACAGAAGCGACCCTCAGGGTGGTTCAGAGCTGACGCAGCAACCGGATCGACATGCCAAATTTAACAGCAACTGCAATTAGTGTACACGCAATGCAGACCGATACCGACGAACACTGGATGCAAATGGCGATAGACGTCGCGCGCTCCAAAGGGTCCGACCCCTCAGCCTCCCCGCTTGGATGCGTCATCGTGCTAGACGGGAAGGTGATTGCCGCCGAACGCAATCAGACCAAGGAGTTGCCTGACGCAACCGCTCATGCCGAGATGATGGCGATCCGTCGGGCTTGTGAGCAAACCGGAGAACTGGAGCTGCGCGGGGCAACGTTATACTCGACACTCCAGCCCTGCGGCATGTGCACGATGGCATCGATCTGGTCGAAAGTCGGCCGCGTCGTTTACGGTGCTGGTCGCAACGATGTCCATCCGATGTATTTCGAGGCAAAGCACGTCGACACCCTCGGCTTCATCGGGGACGCCTATCGGGACGATATCGAGATCGAGGGCGGCTGCCTGCGCAGAGCGTGCGCTGAACTCTATTACGGTCCCGATGCTAACTTAAACGGAGAGGAACAGGCCAACCTATAAGCACACAGCATGTCATAGGCGTCGACTGTTTGCGGCTATCAGCGCTAGGGTAACGCAAAGCCTCCCTGAAGCAGCCCCGACGACCCAAATGCGGACGTTCAGACCGTCATACACTCTTCCTAACTTCAGCCGTTCGTTCATCCACAGCTGGCAAGATGCGACAACGAGGACACGGCACAGTTGAATTTCACGCGGCCGACGAAGGAAATCCGGCGCGCTTTCCCTTGCCGACTGAGGGAGGTACGACTGCCGCAACAAGCGGAAAATGGGGACACGATGAGGTTTGAATATGTGGCCGCGACGGTGCTTGTTGCACTTGCTCCAGCAACGGCTTGGGCCCAGCCGAGCTCGGCGGATGCGCAGCTTAAGGCGATCTACGACGCTGAATGGGAATGGCGACAGAAGGAGCTCGCGCAGATTGCGGACGGCTTGCGCAGCAAGTCCGATGATCATTTCCCCGCCGTCGCCCCCGCTGACTGGGCGCGCCGGCGCACCTACTGGAGCACAGTTCTCGACCGCATCGCACGTATTCCCGCGACGCAACTTTCCTCCGAAGAGCGATTGAACGCCGCCGTCCTCAAGGAGTCGCTCCGCGGCGAAGTCGCGAACATCGACTTCCGCACCTACGAGGCGCCGCTCAACAGCGATTCCTACTTCTGGGGCGAAGTGAAGCCCTATGCCCCGCTCGAGAACGCCGACGACTATCGCCGCTACATCGGCCGGCTCAAGGATGTGCCGCGCTGGTTCGACCAGAACATCGCCAACATGCGCGCCGGACTGAAGCGCGGCTTCACGCCGCCACGCGTGTCGCTCGCTGGGCGCGATGCGACCATTGCCGCCTTCACCAAGCCGGGCGCCGACAACCCGCTCGCCGAACCGTTCACGGCAATGCCCGCTTCGATCTCGGCAAGCCAGCAGGCGTCGATGCGGGCAGAGGGACTGGCTGCGATCGATACCGCCGCGGCCCCCGCCTATGCGAAGCTCCTCGTCTTCTACCGCGGCACCTACCTGCCCGGCACGCGCACGACGGTCAGCGCCTCTGCACTGCCTGACGGCGAGTCGTTCTACAAAAGCCAGATCCGCGAATACACGACCCTCGATCTCACACCGGAGGCGATCCATCAGATCGGCCTCAAGGAAGTTTCGCGCATCGACGCCGACATGAAGACGACGATCGCCACCACCGGCTTCAAGGGCAGCTTCGCCGACTTCCTCGCCTTCCTGCGCAGCGACCCGCAATTCTACGCCCGAACCCCGGACGAACTGCTCGGCTTCTCGGCCTATGTGGCGAAGCGGATGGACGGTCAGCTGAAGGACGTCTTCACCACCCTTCCCCGTTACCGCTTCACCATCCAGCCGGTGCCCGACGCGATCGCGCCGGTCTACACCTCGGGTCGCGGTGGGCTCAGCGCATGCCTCATGAATACCTACGACCTGAAGTCACGCCCGCTGTACAGCATCGTTGCGCTGACGCTGCACGAATGTGTCCCCGGTCACAGCCATCAAGCTGCAATGGCATTGGAAGCCCCCAGCCGCCCCGCCTTCCGCCGCCAGACATATTTCTCGGGCTATGGCGAAGGTTGGGGGCTCTATTCGGAATGGCTCGGCACAAAGCTCGGCATGTACCGCACGCCGTACGAGGAATTCGGTCGCGAGACCTTCGAGATGTGGCGCGCCGCCCGCCTCGTCATCGACACCGGCATCCATTCGATGGGGTGGAGCCGGCAGCAGGCGATCGACTACCTCGCCGGACACACAGCGCTCGCGAAGCTCGACGTCGAGATCGAGGTCGACCGATACATCAGCTGGCCGGGGCAGGCACTGGCCTACAAGCTCGGGGAGATGAAGATGCGCGGGCTGCGCGCAAAGGCGGAGGGGGAATTGGGCGACCGCTTCGACCAGCGCCGCTTTCACGACGCCCTGCTCAACATGGGCTCAGTCCCCCTGCCAGCGATGGAGGCCGAGATGATGAAGTGGATCGCGGCAGAGAAATCACGCTGATACGGTCGGCTTCGCCTCGGGTGCTCGCAGCGCGAGGTCGAGCGCTATTGCGTTTCACCCGGGCAAGCGTGCCGCTACAAGATCGGCTATGCTGCCCGGCTGCGCGTACGGGAGAAGGCCAAGGCAATGGCCGGCAATCGCTTCGAAGTGAGGCATTTCGATGATGTACAGGAAGCCGGTGCGATGCCGCTGTCGATTTTTGCAGTGGATTGCCGAGGAACATGCGCACGCGGACTTCCGGGCATGCACCTTCGAACTTCGATTGACGCCGACTCACTTCCGGACACTCCGGTGCCCATTTACGCTTCCCAACTTCGGACGGCGGTTCATCGTCAGAGAAGGTGTAGCGCCGCCTTTGGAAACAGCAGCGTGGATGGCTTAGGGATATCAGTGCCTTGTGGATCCAGAAACTCTTTTTGGTGGGCTCCTTCTCCACACATAAGAGTATTCCCGTCTTGTAAAATATCCGTCCAAAGCAGTGCCTACGTGATGCATCAGCCGTCAGCCAGGCAATACTGCGCTAGGAAATCGCAATGTCGCGGTAGCGCCCGCATTGTACTCGTTATTCCTCTGGAAAGATCTGCAAAGGAGGTTTGCAACTCCTGTTCCTTAATGATGCGCGCGATGCGATGATGCGCGCGGGGCTCGACGCCTTGCCCGAGCATGACTGAGACCCAGGAATCGATCCTGAACAGGTCGTCCTGTCCCTGCCAGGCGCCAGCGGTCTTCGTGAAGAGTGCGATCCGCCCAGCGAGGCTATCAGGAATCGTCATGTGGGCGCAGTCGCGCCAGAACGGAGAATCGTCACGTTGGGTGACGTGGTAATGGAGGATGATGAAGTCGCGCACATGCTCCCACTCGTGCCGGGACTGCGCGTTGAAGCGCGCCGCGAGTGCGACGTGATCGTCGCCCCGGAATGGGAACAGCTGTATCAGGCGGATCACCGCATTCATGATCAGATGGATGCTGGTTGATTCAAGTGGCTCGATAAATCCCGCCGCCAGACCCAGCGCGATACAGTTTCGGTTCCACGCCTTGCGTCGCATCCCAGAGCGGAACCGCAGCGGTCGGGGCTCGAACAGCGGGCGGCCATCAAGAGCGCCGATCAACGTCGCGTGCGCCTCGTCGTCGGTCATGTGCGCGCTGGAATAGACAAGGCCGTTACCGGTCCGCGTCTGAAGCGGAATTTGCCAGCGCCAGCCAGCTCCATGCGCGATCGCACGCGTGTACGGCACGGGGGGTGCGACCGTCTCCGTCTGCACGGCAAGCGCCCGGTCGGTCGAAAGCCATTCCGACCAGTCCTCAAAGCCGGTCCCGAGCGCGCCTTCGGTCAGAAGCGCGCGGAAGCCGGTGCAATCTATGAACAGATCGCCCGCGATCCGCTCACCCGATGCCAGGACGAGCGCGGCGATATCGCCCCCCTCGCCGTCCCGTTCGACCCGCTCGATGCGTCCTTCGGCGCGCCGGACGCCCCAGGGTTCGGCCAGCGTGCGCAGGAACCGGGCATAGGCGGTCGCATCGAGGTGATAGGCGTAGGCCAGCGAATGCTGCTCGTCGTGACCGAAGAGGCCCGCGCCGGCAGCCTGCTGTTCGAGCGAATAGTCGCCGTACGGGCCACCGAACCCGCGTGCGCGTGCCTCCAGCCAGAAATGCTGGAAGTCGGCGATCGCCACCGACCTGCCGACGCTGCCGAACGGATGGAAATAACGGTCGCCGACCTGGCCCCAGTTCTCGAATGCGATGCCGAGCTTGAAGGTGGCTTGCGTGGCACGCATGAACGCCGCCTCGTCGATGCCGAGAAACGCGTGGAAACTGCGCGCGGTCGGTATGGTGGATTCGCCGACGCCGACGGTGCCGATCTCGTCTGATTCGATGAGCGTCACATCGACCAGGGGCCCGAGCTGGCGCACAATTGCCGCAGCCGCGATCCAGCCCGCTGTGCCACCACCCGCGACGACGACGCGGGTACGCTGTGCTTCGGAAAACTCGCTCATCGGTTCAGCCGGTGCAGCAGGTAGGCGCGCAACTGACGTGCGCCGGGCTCGTCGAGCGGTGCGAGCGGTCCGCGCGCAGGCGGTGGTAGATGCGCTGCAACCGCCTCCGCATCGCCGAACACGTAATGATCGAACATCGCGCGCCACGCGCGCTTCTCCTGCGGGGGCCGGTCGCGCAGGCTCAGCAGAGCGTGCAGCATCGTGTCCATCGGCGTATCCATGAAGGCGGGCGCCGCGTTCCACCAATAGTTCACGAGCACGTTGAAGTCGTCGAGCGCCTCGACATGGTGCCACCACAAAGCCGGGTAGACGAGGACGTCGCCTGCCTCCAGATCCGCCACTGATCCGGCGGCAATCGCGGCCGCGAAGCGTGGATAAGCCTCAAGATCGGGCGCGGCGAGATCCACCATGCTCACCACCTGCCCTCCAGGAGTCGGCGCGAGCGGGCCGGGATAGAGGTTGGCGACCTGGTCCGGTGGGAACAGCGTGAAGCGTCGTCGCCCGACTGCGCAGACCGCCGCGTTGTTCGACATGTCATGGTGCGCGGACGCGATCGTGCGGTTGCCGATCCAGATGCTAGCGAGCGGCGGGTGGCGATCGAACACGTTGCCGTGCGGTATCAGGTCGTTCTCAGCGCGGAACCCGAGGAGATAGGTGTCGAGATCGGTGGAGCCGATATAATAAGCGGGTGCCTCAGCGTCGCCGAGATGACCAAGCACGGAATCTAGGAAGACGCCAAGCGCGATCCGCTCGGCGGTGAAGTTCATCGCGGTCGCGGTCTCGTCATAATGGAAGCGCCCCCTGATCGCCGGATCGCCGACATAGCCAGTGACGGGGCGGCCTGCATCGAACCGGCGCAGATACGCGGCAGCCTCTTGCGGCGACTTGCGTCCGGCCTGGACCAGCGGCCAGTCGCCGGCGAGCCCGCGAAGGATCACCGGCTCGTCGGTCGCTATCAATGCCTCCAGATCGAGGACACCGGAGTGATCGATCTCGCGCACGCGTCGCGATACGTGCAATTTCTCAGCCATGGAGCTCTTTCCGCAGCTTCCGATCGATCAGGTGTCGAAGGTTGCCGAGCGAAGAGGCGATCCAAAAGGCCGGACGCAAGAAGTCGTCGCGGTGGAGCCGTGCCAGGGTATCGCCGTCGAGCGCTGCAAGCCGCCCCGCATTGATGGTGAACCGTTCAGGAATATCGTACCGCCGCCCATCGGTAAGATCGAGGTGCAGCGTTGCGGGTTCGAGCAGGCCGGCCACCTCAAACGCCTCGAACATCGCCTTTTCGGTCTCCAGGCCGACATAGATCCGCTGCAGCATCGCCGAGACGTGATCGAGCAACGGCGCGTTCCCGCCAAGGTCGCGGAACACCGGCTCGCCGTTGTCGACGATGCGCGGATGGTTCGGGTCGACGTGGATCATCGGCTCGCCATTGGCATCCACGCCGATCGAGAAGGGACCGCGCGCCCGTGCCGCCGGCACGTACCGCGCGTCCCACCGCTCGCCGTCGAGAAACAGGTTCTCGTCCGGATCGAGCCCTAAAAGAACAGTCGCGAAGAGGGCGCCGTGCTCGTCGCGCCGCAACAGGATCGCATAGTCGCGCTGCAGTTCCTCGAACTCGGCTGGGAAGACGCGCGTCTGGTTGATTGCATCGCCGTAGCGCGCGTGATGACCGACCGCGACACGCAGGTCGCGGTGGTCGATGTTGTTGAGAAGTATCGAGGACGCCATGAGATGATCCTAGACGAGGAAGGCCGCTGTCGTCAGCGGCCTTCTCGCCGTTTGGTCAGAAGCGGTATCGCGCTCCGACCAGATACCGGGCGGACCCTTCCGACAGGTACCAGATGTTGCTCTTGTCGCGGCCGTAGGAGCGCACGCCCTCCTCGGTGATGTTGATCGCTTCGAACCCGAGTGCAAAACGCGAGGTGAGGTCGAAGTTCACCGACAGGTCGAGCTGACCATAGGGCGCGGTGAACACCGGATTACGATCGCCGCCGCGGTTGATGCCGCTCAAGAACTTGTCGCGCCAGTTGTACGACATGCGCGCCGAGATACCGTTCTTGTCGTAGATCAGCGTGGCGTTGGCGGTATCAGACAGACCGACCAGTGCGAACGTGTTGACGCTCGGATCAGCCGCGATGTCGATGCCGATGTTCCCGCGTACGAGCGTGTAGCTGGCTGCCACGCCGAAGCCCGTATCCCCGAGGAAATACTGCCCGGCGAGTTCGACGCCGTAGATGTGCGCGTCCTGGTTGTTGATGGGCGTATTCACCGCGAAGTTGAACAGCGGATCCTGCCCATTGGCGGTGATATCGTACTGGCCGAGGATCTGATCGACGAACCCCTGGTTCAACGCGCGGCTCTGCGTGTTGTAGTTTGCCGCGAACTGGGCGTTCGTCGTCGCGACGTTGCCCGCATTCTGCTGCAGCAGCGCCGTGTAGGTGAACAGGTTCACGTCGGTGATGTCGGCGTTGAACGTACCGGCGAGCTGCTCCCGCGCGGTACCCGAACGCGTCCCGGCGGTGCCCGAGGTGGGATCGCGCAGACCGAACAGATTGCGGTTGACCACCGTCTGGCCGATGAAGTTGTGGACCTTCTTGTTGAAGAAGCCCGCCGACAGGAACACGTCCTTGCGCGGATACCATTCGAGCGAGACGTCGATGTTGTCCGACGACAGCGGATCGAGATCGGTGTTGTGCGCAGTGCCGGTGGCAATGCCACCGATCGCCGTCGGGCGGCCGGGACCGGCGACGTTGGTCGAGGCGAACAGGTCGCCATAGCCTGCACGCGAGATCGTCTTGCTGTACGAGGCGCGGGCGAAGAGGTTGTCGACGACCTCGAACTTGGCATCCACCGACGGCAGCCAGTTGCTGTAACCGCCACGCGACGACAACGTCTGCCGATCGGCGGTGTTCAAGACGAAGAAGTCGTTGTCGGCAGTCCACACGACCGCGGTCGGCACCGGCTGGAGCGAAACCGCTCGCACCTTGGTGTTCTCGTACCGAACGCCGGCAACCAGCTGCGCATTGTGATCGAACAGCTTGCCGTTCCAGGATCCCTGGACATAGCCCGACCAGATGTTCTCGCGGACGCGGTTGTCGTCGTTCGCGTCGATGTTGTCGGCGTGGTTCACACCGTCGTTCGTCACGCCGAGATAATAGTCGTGCAGCGTGTTGTAGAGCTTCGTCGCGTCCTGCGTGCGGAATGCCACCAGGGTGTTGGCGTCCGGATTCCCATCGTTGTGCTCGAACTTGCACACGTTGCAGAACTGGAAGACCTGACCGGGCGCGAGACGCGCGATGTCGGGCGGCAGCGAATTGCCCCAGTCACCCAGGACCTGGCGCGTGTTATACTGCGTCTGACGCGTATTCGTGGTGCGGTAGTCAGCACCAGCGTCGAGGCGGAGCTGATCGTTCAGTGCCCATCCCGCGTCCGCGCGAAGTTCCTTGACCCGCTGCGTCTGGTTGGATGCGAACTGACGCTGCACAGCGCTCGACAGGTCGCCGAGATCGATCACGCCGTTGCCGTTGCCCTTGATGAAGGACTGGCCGGTTGGCGTCGTGCTGGCCGAACCGTCATTGATCGCGATCGTCTGCTGCGGGAAGCCATTCTTGCCGAGTGTAAGCGAATGTGCGGCGACGACCGGCGCGTTGAAGGCGACTGTGGTCGACGTTTGACCATTGGGATTGTCAGGCGAGCTGTCCGCGCGACCGATGTGGCCGTCGATAGCGAGCGAGAAGCGGTCGGTCGGCTTCCATTCGATGTTGCCGCCAAAGTCGTACAGCTTGTTCTTCTGCGCACGATACGCCTGCTCGAACGCCTCGTCCTTCACGCCGTTGATCGTTTCGGACAGGAAGCTCGTCGTCGCGATGCCGTTGCTGGCGTCGTCGAACGTGACCACGCCGAACGGGCGGTTGAACCAGTTGGACTGGGTCGAGCGACGTTCCGACTGGCGCAACTGCGCATAGAGGCCATCTGCAGTGAAGGTCAGCGTGTCAGTCGGACGGAATTGGATGACGCCCGACCCGTTGATGCGCTCGCGGCTCGCCTCGGAGAAGTGATAGCGCGAGTCGTTCGGCACGGAGACCAGCACGTTGCCGTTGGTCGGACGGTTATTGATCACCGTCTGACCGTTGACGAAGCCGTTGCCGGGATTGAGGAAGTCGGTCAGCGACCGGATGTTCCAGTTGTCCGGCGCGACGCTGGAGAAGCTGAAGTTGCGCTTCTGGTAGCTGCCGAACAGCGACACGCCGAAGCGCTGGTTGGGATCGCTCCAGCTGGCGGTACCCGAGACTTCGGGCGTCACGCGCGCGCCGCAGTCGAAACAGTCTGATGAGCTGTTGTCGTAGCTGCCCTTGACGCCGAGCGAGCCCAGCAGACCCGTGTCCTTGGAATCAAGCGGACGACGGCTGACGACGTTCACGGCCGCGCCGATGCCACCAGAGGGTATAGCAGCACGGCCGGTCTTGTAGACCTCCAGCGTCTTTACGCCTTCGGAAGCGAGGTTGGAGAAGTCGAACGAACGACCGAAGCCGCCCGCGCCGTCGCCGCCCTGATCACCGCCCACCGCGACGATGTTCGATGTCGCGAGCTGACGGCCGTTGAGCGTGACGAGATTGTACTGCGCGCCGAAGCCGCGAACCGTGACGGTCGAGCCTTCACCATTACGGCGATCGATCGACACGCCGGTAATGCGCTGCAGCGATTCCGCGAGATTGGTGTTGGCGAACTTGCCGATGTCTTCGGCGCTGATCGCATCGACGACGCCGAACGAGTCGCGCTTGATCGCGATCGACCGCTCGAGCGAGGCGCGAACGCCGGTCACGACGATCTCGTCGCCTGGGGCCTGGTCGGGCATCGCGTTGGTCGCGGTCGCACCGGTCTCAACCTGCGGAACGCCTGGCGACGTATCGGCTTGTGGCGTGCCCTGTTGAGCCTGAACGGACGGCGTCTGATCTGGAGCGGCCTGCGCATTCGCCAAGCCGGGCATCGTTAGCCCCGCCACCAGCGCGAACACCGACGTCGAACGCGCGAACGCCGACGGAATAGATCCCCTCATACTCATCCTCCCTGACCGGCATGTCCCTACCGGTATATGATTCTGGCGGTGTAACCCCGCGTCACTCAACCGTGCTGCCGTCCGACATCGATGTCAATCAGAGCGTGACATCGACGTCCAGCAGGCGCGGATTTGTTTCAAGGTGTGTCAAAAGCAGCACGGGCCGACGCTAGGCGCCGGTCAGTCAGGATGACCGTCCCTGCGCCGATCGTCGTCTGAGCGTCCGTTGCGAGTTTGAGCGCATACGCGCCGCCCTTTAAGCGCCAGCCGGAGGTCTCCCACCGTGCCAACGCGCGTGGATCGGCTGTGATCGTCACGTTCCTGGTCTCGCCGGCCGCCAGCGTTTGACGTGACCAGCCGACCAACCGAGGCGCGCCACCGTCCGGCGACGTCGCGTAGAGTTGAGGTACGGCGGTGCCGGTACGTGCGGTCTGATTGGTGACAGCGAACGTTACGCTGGCATTGGTCCCGCCCGAAAACCGTGGGTTGCTGATCTTCGTGTTGGCGTAGCTCAGCCCGAAGCCGAAGGGGAACAGCGGTGTGTCCTTGCGTGAGGCATACCAACGATACCCGACGTTCGCCCCCTCCTGATAGGTGACGGGATAGGCCGGAAGCAGGCTGGCATCTCCGGCACCGGCATTGGCAGAGGCGTCGTTGCTGGTCGCGCCGGTCGGCGAAGTCACGGGCCGAGGGCGAGGGAGTTGCTCGATGTTCCGCGGGAAGCTGATCGGCAGCCGGCCCGACGCATCGACCTCGCCGAACAACACGCGCGCGATCGCCTCACCGCCACGCTGGCCCGGATACCAGGCTTCGACGATCGCCGGCACCCGCGTAGCCCATGGCATGAGTACAGGTCCACCGGTCTCCAGCACAACGATGGTACGTCGATTGGCGGCGGCGACTGCGTCGATCACCGCATCCTGATTATCGGGGAGCGACAAGGAGGGCGCATCCTGTGCTTCGGTCTGCCAATGCGTTGCAAACACGATCGCGAGGTCGGCGGCTCGGGCCGCCTTGGCAGCGGCGACCGGGTCGGTGCCGTCGACGAACGTCACCTGCGCGTTCGGCGCCAGAGCCCTGATGGCCCGCAGCGGCGATGACGAGTGATAGGTTATCCGGGCGAACGAGGCTGCCGCGCCACTTTTGAGCGGGATCTCGATCGGCACGCCGCCGACGGAGCGAACCTGGGACGAGCCGCCGCCGGACAGCACGCCGACGTCAGCATGACCGCCGATGACCACGATCGATCGTACCGTCTTGGCAAGCGGCAAAAGACCCTTCTCATTCTTGAGCAAAACGATACCTGCCTCGGCAGTGCGCTGTGCGATCTCGGCGTTGGCGGCATAGTCGATCGGCTGTGCGGATGTGGGCGTGGGATTGTCGTAGAGACCGCTGGCGATGACCCCGGTCAGGATGTGGCGCACCATGTCGTCGAGCCGCGCCGTCGAGACCCGCCCGGCAGCGACAGCGTTCGCAAGCGGTGTGCCGAAATAGACCTTGGCATCCAGTTCCTGGCCTGACTCCTGATCGAGCCCTGCGTTGGCCGCCTTCTCCGTGGAATGTACGGCACCCCAGTCGGACATGACGAACCCGGGATATCTCCATTCCCTGCGCACGACGTCGGTCAACAGGAACTTGTTCTCGCAAGCATAGTCGCCGTCGATGCGATTGTACGCGCACATCACCGAGCCCGGCTTTCCATCCGCAATCGCGATCTCGAACGCCAGCAGGTCGCTTTCCCGTAGTGCCGTCGGATCGATCCGCGCGTCGAGAACGGCTCGCCCGGTCTCTTGGCTGTTCAGGACGAAATGCTTGATCGTCGAGACGATATGGTTCGACTGGACGCCCCGGATCGACGCCGCGCCCATGACGCCTGTCAGCAGCGGATCTTCGCCGAGATACTCGAAGTTCCGCCCGTTCCAGGCATCACGCGTCAGGTTCACGCCGCCCGCAAGCAACACGTTGAAGGTCTTCGCCCGCGCTTCGCTGCCAATCATCGCGCCACCGGCATAGGCGATGGCGGGATCGAAACTCGCGGCAGTGGCAAGGCTTGCGGGAAGCGCAGTGGCCACATCGCCCTTGCGCTGCTCGACCTGATTGGCAACGCCCAGCGACGCATCGCTCTCACGCAACGTCGGTATACCCAGACGGGGGACTCCGGGCACGTAACCGGCGGACGGAATCATGTCGGATGTCATCGGCTTCGCCATCGGCGGAAATATGCCGTGCACGTACAGCAGCTTTTCGGCCCTGGTCATCGCCTTTACCAGAGCGTCAGCCCGGTCCGCCGCGGTTCTCGTCGTGTCACGCCAGATTTCCGACGTCCTTGCGCCCGTTCCGCCAGCCACCTTGGGAGCTGAAGCTTTTGCAGACCCCACCCCTGGCAGAGCCTGCGCCGAAAGTGCCATTGGCGCGACGCTCAGCAGCGCGCAGGCGATGCGCGGAAATCCCGTGCTCATCGTAGATATCCTCCCATGCCGCATTTTCCCGAGCGGCTTGGCAGCGTGATCGCCAACTCCGACATCGATGTCAATGCGAAGCACGATGCCGTCGTCATACATTGCGCAGCAGCCCCGCCTTGCTAGGATGAGGCGTGAACACCAGCAGCATGCCCCTTGCGCCCGCTACCGGCGAACAGCGCGCGACACTGCTGTTCCAGCTTTGTATCGGCGTCTATTTTCTCGGCGGATTCCTCAACTCGCTTGTCGGATTGCTGGTGCCCCGGTTGCGGATGATCGAAGGCCTGAACCACACGCGCTCGCTGCTGGTGCAGTTCGCGTTCCATTCAAGCTATCTCCTCTTCGCAGTGCCGATCACCGTGCTGGTGGTGAAGTTCGGCTACATGCGAAGCATCGCGGCGGGGCTGGTCGTCATCGCGCTGGGTTGCGGCCTGCTGGCTGCCTCGCTTGGGTCGCTTGGGTACATGACCGTTCTACTCGCGCTCCTCGCGATTGCCGCCGGCGTCACCTTCCTGCAGATCGCCGCCAACATAGTCGTCCCGGTTGTCGAACCGGCGCGCAGCGCCGTCTCGCGACTGACCTTGCTGCAAGGCTTCAACTCGCTTGGTACCGTACTGGCGTCCCTGGCAGGATCCGCGCTGCTGCTCGGGACGGGTCGGCAACGATTTGGTGAACTGGCAGACCACATACGGGTCGTTCTGCCGTTCCTTGCGGTCGCGCTGGTAGCACTTGTGCTTGCCTCAGCCTTCATCTGCCAACGCGATCTGCTGCGCGCGTCCTCAGCGCCGCGTCGCGTCCCGCTTTCGGGCATCGTCGGCGTGTTGTCGAACCGGCGCTTGCTGGCAGGTGGCGGCGCGATGTTCGCCTATGTCGGCGCCGAGGTTACGATCGGCACGCTACTCGTAGAGTATCTGGCGATGCCCGACATTCTGAACGTCTCGCCGGTCGCGGCGGGGCAACTTGTAGGTCTGTACTGGACCGGTGCGCTGGTCGGCCGACTGGTAGGCGCCCGCTACCTCACCCGCTATGGTGCGCCGACGATGCTGCTCGGCTGCGCGATCGCCGCCGTCGCGCTCGTGGCGGCGGCGATCGGCCTGCACGGGCCCGTGGCTGCCACGGCGCTGCTTGCAGTCGGGCTGTGCAACGCGATCATGTATCCGACGATCTTCGCGCTTTCGCTGCCCGACGATCATTCCACCGCGACCTATGCCTCGATGCTGTTGTGCATGGTAGTCGTCGGGGGCGCCGTCATCCCGTTGCTGACCGGCGTTGTCGCGGACGCGGTCGGCTTGAGGATGTCATTCATGCTCCCTGGCATCTGCTACACGTTCATCGCGGCGTTCGCGTGGTGGCGGCATCGCACATGGGATTGATAACACGATGATGCCGCCGGTAACCATCAAGGATGTTGCGCGCGCTGCAGGCGTGTCGCCCAAGACCGTTTCGCGGGTGATGAATGCGGAGGCACATGTTCGGCCAGCGGTACGAGACCATGTGCTGAGTGTCGTCGAGGAACTGGGTTATCGCCCGAACGCCTACGCCCGCAGCCTGTCGAGTTCGCGGTCCTACCTCATCGGATTGTTCTTCGACGATCCGGCATCGGGGTACGCTGCAGAGGTCCAACTGGGCGCAATGGCCCGCTGCCGCCATCACGGCTATCATCTCGTCGTCGAAAGGATCGACCGCGACGGGCCCGAGACGCTCGACGAGGTATCAAGAACGTTGCAGGCCTTGCAGCTCGCCGGGGTCATTCTAACCCCGCCGATCTGCGACTGGTCCGATCTCACCGACCTGCTCGATTCCCGCGGCATCCCGGTCGTGAAACTGAATTCATCACGAACCGGCTCATCGGCCGCGGTGATTCACATCGACGACTACCAGGCCGCGCGCGATATGACCGATCACCTTATCACGCTGGGGCATCGCGACATTGCGTTCGTTCAGGGGATCGTATCGCACGATGCGGCTGGCAAACGACTGGCGGGCTTTTGCGACGCGATGCGTTGCGCTGGAATCGGCGTTAGAGATGCCTGGATCCAAGCCGGCGACTTCAGTTTCAGGTCGGGCATGGCGGCCGGCGACGCGATCCTCTCGACCAACGACCATCCCAGCGCCGTGTTCGCCGCCAACGACGAGATGGCTCTGGGTGTTTTGGTCAGCGCCGCGCACAGGAACATTGCCGTACCAAAGGCCCTCTCCGTCGTCGGCTTCGATGACGCGCCTATTTCCCGCATGGCGTGGCCTCAGCTGACCACCATTCGTCAGCCCAATGCCGTTCTTGCAAGCGTGGCCATCGATATCCTGGCCGATCCCTCGTACCAACAGGCAGGCGACCGGCCCGCGCGATCGGTTCAGGTACCATATACGTTTATCGGGCGTTCGAGTTCGGGTCCGGCTTAATGTACGGAAACAGGCTAACCGAAAGCAGCTCCAATATTTAGGTGTTTGTTACCGTCGACCAACCTTATGGTTACAGTGGTCCACTTATGAGCCGCGATCTGAAGCAAGACCCAATTGCAGACGTTCAGATCGCCCTACGCGCTTCCAAACATCAGCCGTTCATTCACCCGGAGTTGGCAGAATGCACGAGGATACGCCGCAGTCGAATTTCGCCCGGCTTTCCAAATTGAGGCGGCGCGCTTTCACTTTCAATCAAGGTAGATACGACTGCCTGAACAGCCGTAAAACACGACGAGATGAGGTTAAATCTGTAGCTACGCTGCTTCTTGCATTTGCTCCAGCAACGGCGCGAGCTCGGCGGTTGCACAGCTTAAGGCAATCTCCGATGCTGAATGAGGATGGCGACATAAGAAGCTTGCGCGGCAAGTCCGATGATAATTCCGCCGCTGCCGTCCCCGCTGGCAGTACCAGTGCTACGTTACCTTTTGGTCAAGTACTTCATCGAGTTATTCCGCACCGTTAATAAAACTGTCACATTGAGCGTCCAACGGCCTTTATTGAACAGGGGTGGGGACGAATAGATGACCAAATTTGGCTTGCGCACGGGTTGCGCCATTCTCGCGTTGAGCATCGCCACGCAGTCGCCGGCCTGGGCTCAAACCGCGCCCGTTACTCCTACGACCGCCACGCCCCCGGCCGATGCTGTTCCAGAAACTGCCGTACCAGACGCCGCGGCGCCTGACGCCGGCGGCGGCGACATTATCGTGACCGGGTCTGCCCGCCAGCAGCGCCGCTTCGACGTCTCCTACGCGGTCAACTCGCTCAGCAACGCCGACATCCAGAAGCTCGCGCCGATCAACTTTGCCGACCTGCTCGGCAAATTGCCCGGCTTCGCGGTCGAGAACACCGGTGGCGAGGTCCAGAACATCATCCGCCTGCGCGGCCTGCCAAGCGACGGCGGCCTCGTCACCTTCCAGCAGGACGGACTGCCGCTGTTCCACGAGAATGACGGCAACTTCTTCCGCGGCGATAGCATCAACCGGTTCGACCTGATGACGCAGCGCGTCGAGGTCGTACGCGGCGGCCCTGCCCCGGTCTATGCGAGCTACGCCGCGGCGATCGTCAACAACATCACCGTATCGGGGACCGACACGACGCGCGGCAAGGCGCAGGTGACGCTCGGCGACACCGGGCTCTACCGGCTCGACGGGTACCAAGCGGGCCCGATCGACGACTCGACCTATTACGCGATCGGCGGGTTCCTCCGCCGCCACGACGGCTACCGCGATAACGGCTTCCCGAACGATCGCGGTGGCCAGGTCCGCGCCAACATCAAGCACGACTTTAGCAACGGATCGCTGCGCGTGTCGGGCAATTACCTGAACGACCACAACGTGTTCTATTTGCCGATCCCGACCGCCGACCCGCGCGATCCGAGCAAGTCGCTCAACCAGTATATCGACTTCTTCAGCGGCACGATGAACTCGCCCGCGCTGCGCAATGCGAACATCCGCTTCCGCGAGGCCAACGGCACGACGCGCAACGTTGACGCCGATCTCGGCAACGGGCGTCACACGCAGTTCGGCAATGTCGGCGTGCAGTACGACGCCGATTACGACGGTTGGAAGGTCGCGGCGAAGGGCGGCGTCAGCGTCGGCAAACTCCATTTCAACGCGCTGTACTCGACCAGCAACCCGTCGGATGCCAATGCCTATGCCGCCAGCAACCTCGGCGCGGCACGGACCGCGTTCGGCGCGGGCGTGACCCGGCTCGGCTATGCGATCGCCGGCACCAATGGCGCCGAGGTCTATGACCCGAACACCGCGTCGGGCCTGGTTGTCCCTGCGCAGTTCCGCGACGTCGTCTCAAAATACTATTCGACACAAGGCGACCTGAGCGTCACGCGGTCGATTGCGACCGGGTTCGGCACCCATGACCTGCGCGTCGGCGTGTATGGCAGCCTGTACGGCGAGACCAACGAGGTCGCGTACCAGGACTATCTGCTTGAGGTGAAGGGCAAGCCGCGCACGCTCGATCTGATCGCGTACAACGCCGCGGGCCAGGCGGTCGGCTCGGTCACCGACAACGGCGTGCTGCGCTATACGACCACGCTCAACCGCGGCAACACTGACGCCTCGATGTACGCGCTCTATGCCAACGACACGTGGGAACTGGTCAAGGGCCTGACCCTCGACGGCGGCATCCGCCACGAGCGCTACAGCTTCGAGGGCTATGCCTTCGCGACCACCTCTGCCAACCTCGGCGATCCGAACACGCTCGCCGACAACGCGGTCCGCGCGTTCACCGGCCAGATCATCAACTCGAAGCTCAGCCCCAGCATTACCAACTGGACGGGGGGCATCAACTACGACGTCACCAAGCACTTCGGTGCCTATGCGCGCGCCTCGCACCTCGAAACGCCGCCATCTACGCAGGTGACGTATCAGATCAACCCGACGATCATCACGTCGAAGGCGAACCAGTATGAGGTCGGACTGAAGGCCGCATTCGGCCGGTCGTATCTGTACCTGATCGGCTTCTACACGCGCTACAATCCGCTCAACGCGTCGTTCGTCGCGCTCGACCCGGTCACCGGTCGCAACGACCAGTCGGTGCCGTTCGTCGGCAAGGCGGAGATCAAGGGCATCGAGATCGACGGCAACCTCGCGCTCCCGCACGGTTTCGCGGTCACCGGCGCGCTGACGATCAGTGATCCGCAGTATAAGAGCCTCGTCAACGCCAACGGCGCGAGCGCGGGCGACGTCGAGGGCAACCAGATCGTCCGCGAGCCGAAGGTTTATGGCAACATCCGTCCCTCGGTCGACTTCGACGTCGCGGGCAATTCCGTGCAGCTGTACGGCCGCTACGAATATACCGGCAAACGCTACGTCGACTTCTTCAACAACACTGCCCTGCCTTCGTATCAGACGGTCGGCGCTGGGCTCACGCTGACGCACGACACGTGGCAGATGCAGGTCGTCGGCGACAATCTGTTCAACGCGAAGGGCCTTACCGAAGGCAATACGCGCACCGATCAGTTGAGCGGCCAGGGTACCGCGGACGCGATCTACGGCCGGCCAATCTTCGGTCGCAACGTCCGCCTCGTGGTCAGCAAGTCCTGGTGACGGGCTTGCGTTTGATGGTCGCGGCGCTGGCGATGACGGCGGCTGCACCGGTGTGGGCGGAGACGCCTGCACCGGTGGCCGTCAGCGACACGGTGGTCGACACGCTGTCTGAGCGACTGTTCCCGATGCTCGGCGCGCTGGGCCGGCTGCCGACCGTGACGTTCGATACGCGAGCGCGACGGATTGCCGCGTGCAGTGACGTACCCGCCTGCGTGATCGAGGCGACGATCTGGACCGATCAGGACCGGGCGATGGTCGTCCCCAGTCTGTCCAAGAAAGGCACGCAGCCGAAGTCGAATGCCGACCTTTCTGTAGCGGCCGGCATCAACCAGGAACTCGATGCACTGAACGTCGTGCTCCGGGTCTACGGCCTCGGCTTGCCGGGCCGCTATCCCAAAATCGACGGCCCGATCTTCGCCACCGACACGCCCTTCTTTACCGATAGCGTGAAGGTCGCGATCGATACCGCTCGCGCCGCGTCCGATGCGCCGCCGGCGACGATCGCAGCGAGCGTGCGGTTGGCGGTGGCGTTGCTCGACGCCAACGATGCGACGGCCGCGACGCGGTTCGAACCACTCGACCAGCGTGAGAATGCCGGTGCGCGCGCACTCGCGCCGCGGACCGACTGGAAGGCGTTCCGCTATGCGCTGCTGATCGTCCCCGGCGTCGGCCCCGAGGACGTCGGCACCACGCTCAGCCCACGTAGCAAGCTCCACGCGCTGCTCGCGGCGCAACGCTATCGCCAAGGTCTCGCACCGTTCATCCTCGTCTCGGGCAGCGCGGTGCATCCGCGCGGCACCCGGTTCGTCGAAGCGGTTGAGATCCGTCGCGCACTGGTCGAGCGCTATGGCATCCCGTCTGACTGCGTCATTCTCGAGCCGTATGCGCGGCATACGACAACCAACCTGCGCAACGCGACGCGGCGGATGGTGGCGCTTGGCATCCCACTCGACCTACCGACGCTGATCGTGACCGACGCCGAGCAGAGCAAATACATCGAAAGCCGGACCTTCACCGACCGCAACCGCACGGAGCTCGGGTATCTGCCGGGCACGGTCGGGCGGCGGCTGTCGGCGTACGACCTCGAATTTGAACCGTCGCGGCTATCCCTACGCCAAGATCCGCGCGATCCTCTCGACCCATGAGCGATTATTTCAGGCACGCATTCTCTAGCACGACAAACACCTTCTCTAGTTCCACCCCGGCGAAGGCCGGGGCCCAATTAGGGGACGGCGGTAACTTGGGATCGCGCTCCATTACGACCGCGTTTCCAATTGGGGCCCGGCCTTCGCCGTCGTGGTTGAAATATCCGCTGCTCCTCGTGCTCCTTCTGGCCCCCGCTGCGGCCAACGCTCAGGACACCCCCGCCGACCTAGTCGACCCGTTCGTGGGCACGCTCGCCGACTTCGGCCAACTCTCCCCCGCCGCCGTCGCACCGTTCGGCATGATGCAGCTCGGCCCCGACACCAGCCCGGCCAACCATGCCGGCTACGATCACGCCGCGACCACATTGCTCGGCTTCTCGCACACCCGCGGCGTCGGTGTCGGCTGCGGCGGCGCAGGCGGCGACCTGATGATCTCGCTGCGCTATGCTGGCCAGACCGGCCCGGCGCTAATCGACAAACCCAGCGAAACCGCGCGCGCCGGCACCTACCGCGTCCGCTACGACCGCGGCATCCAAGCCGAGATGACAGCGACGCGGGGTGCCGGCGTGCTGCGCTTCACCCTCCCCCGAGCTGGCACCGTCGACCTGCGGATCGACCCGCGACACAGCTATTCAAAACCTCTCGCGGCTAGCTGGGACAGCCTCGCCAGCGACGACCTCCGCGCCGACCTTGTTGCGGGGACGGTCTGTGACCAAGGTGCCTATCATCTCCACACCGCCAGCCGGATCCTCGTCAACGGACGGCCGATCCACCAGACGCTGACCGCTGGTACAAACGATCTGGCAACGCTCCACATCACCGGCAAAGCGGGCGACGCAATCGAAATCCGTACCGGCCTGTCGACCGTCGACGGACGCGGTGCAGCATCGGTTCGCGACACGGAAGTCGATAGCAAGTCCCTTGCCGCCGTCGCGGGCGAAACACGCGCCGCCTGGAACCGCATCCTAGGCCGCGTCACGTTAAGCGGCTCGCGAGACCAGCGCGCGCTGTTCTACACGTCGCTCTACCGCGTCATGGAAACCCCGGTCGCGATCGACGATCCCGACGGCCGCCACCGCGACAATAAGGGCGCGGTACAGACTTCGCTTAAAGGTCGGACGCGCTACGCCAACTGGTCGCTATGGGACAATTACCGTACCCAGATGCCGTTGCTCGCATTGCTCCAGCCCGAGCGCAGCGCCGATATCGCTCAATCGCTGGTCGCACTCTACGCGGGCGGCAAAGCGCAATGGTCGACCCCGCACGAGCCGTTCCTGACGGTCCGCACCGAGCACGCCGGGATCGCGCTGCTCGACATGCACCGCAAGGGCATCGCGATCGACGTGGACGCCGCGCTGGCGGGAATGGCGGCGGACAGCGACACGCTCAAGCGCGGCACGCCGGACGAGCAGATCGAGGCGGCGTATGACGATTGGGCGACCGCCGAACTCGCACGCGATCTCAGCCGCACCGATCTCGCGCGGACCTTCACCGCCAAGGCGCAGAGCTATCGCCCGATGTGGCGATCGGTGTTCCAGACGCCGGGCGCGGACGGCGACGTGGTCAAGGCGCGCGGGCTGTATCAGGGCACCTTGTGGCAATATCGCTGGGCGCCGATCTTCGACCTGCCGTGGATGACCGCGACGGTCGGCCGCGAACGGATGCTCGGCGAACTGGACCATTTCTTCGATGCCGGCCTGTTCAACATGACCAACGAGCCCGACATCCAGGTCCCCTGGATGTTCGCCGCGCTAGGCCAGCCGCAAGCCACCGCCGACCTGATCCACACGATCCTGACCAAGCCGATCGCGCATCCCTATACCAACAGCGGCAAGCTGCCGATGCCGTTCGTCGGCCGCAGCTTCGCGCTGTCGCCGCAGGGCTTTGCCGACGGAATGGACGACGATGCCGGCGGGATGACAGCGTGGTACGTGTTCGCGACGCTCGGCCTGTACCCGCTTGTGCCGGGCGAACCGTGGTATATCGTGACGACACCCGTGTTCGCTCGAAGCTCGATCGAACTTGGCAATGGGCACACGCTGACAATCCAGCGCTCCGGGCCCGAGAACGGCCGGATCGCGCGCGCGCGCTTGAACGGACGGCCCCTTACAAACTTCCGCCTCCAGCACGCGGATCTGCTCATAGGGGGGACATTAGAAGTCACGACTCGATGACATATCCTGCGAACCCAAACGTCGACGCTTTGACCCGGATGATCTACTTTCACCGTTACTGTCGTTGGCGGCGCGGGCAAAGATTATGGGTGATCGGCCATGCGACGAATAATTGGGGGTAAAACCCAATTACGGCCGTTCACCGCCTCTCAACCGCCCTCCGGTTTCGGCCGATCGTTCATGTGGTTGCCCGATCGTCTCTCTACCTTTGAGGATGATGTCTGAAGGCGGATCGGCTGCGGAGGCGGACCGTCAGCCACCGCCAGCGACACCTTTCGCGCAACCTCCTCGAGCGTCGCTAACAGTCTGTTAATCTGCGAGGCAGTGGAGAGGCAATCAGGCCCGTATCTGGCGACAAGATACTCGCGGTCCCGCGCCATCGCGCTGATGTAAGCGGCAGTTCGTTGGCGGAGCACCAACCCCTTGCCTTCCGCGCATTCGAGACGCGCCGCTAGATCGTGGCCCATCTTGCGATCGCGGCCCAAGTGACGCCGTGGAGCAGGAGATACGCCGAGAGGTTGAGCTCGATCGAATGTATTGCCAGTAGACACATCGGTCCCGCGCTGAGCGGATCACCGATCTGGATTGAACCCGAGGACCTATGAGCAGCGTCGCGGTAAAAGTCGGCTAGCCGGTTCATATCATATGGCGATGCACCGTCGCCTGGATAGTAGTTCGCTCTCATGCAGCCGGTCTACTCCCCACATAGTAAACCCTCGACAAAGATTGGGACCACGTCGCCGAAGGCGCGCTGACCCACATACGGCCGTTCGCGATTGACCGTACCGCGCCGAAAGCGGACGGACGTTAATCCGACGATACGAACCAGTTCACAGTTGTTTTTGAACCACGAATCAGCACCTGAACCGAGTGTAGCGTTTCTGGCAAGGGCTAGGCCGATATGTGACGTCTCGACTATCCGTCCCGATCCTGCTTCGCTAACTTGGGAAAATCGGAGAGGGTGACCGCGTGAAACTCGTTATCTCGCTTCTCGGACTAGCGGCAGCTTCGCTCGCTGCCGCTCCCACTTTGCCTGTTCCCTCCCAACTGCCGTACCATTGGAACAATGTCGTAATTGGTGGCGGCGGGTTCTCGCCCGCCATCGTGTTCAGCGTCGCCGAAAGGAACCTTGCATATTTGCGCACCGATGTGGGTGGCGCCTATCGCTGGGATGCCCTTACGCAGCGCTGGATTGCGCTTCAGGACGGCCAAGCGCAGAACAGCTACATGGGCGTCGAAAGCATCGCGCCGGACCCGGTAGACCCAGACATCATTTACCTCGCCGTGGGCATGTACTCCGGCCAGCCTGCGGCGATCATGCGGAGCGCCGATCGCGGCGCTTCCTGGCAAATAACGCCGGTTCCCTTCAGCATGGGCGGCAACGAGGATGGTCGCGGGCTGGGCGAGCGCCTCGCGATCGATCCGGATCGGCGGACGCACCTGTTCTTCGGATCGCGGCACGACGGTCTTTGGGACAGTGAGGACAGCGGCCGGACGTGGCACAAGGTCGAGAGCTTCCCGTGGAAGGGGCTTGGCCGTCCCGCCGCGAACCACACCCATGGCGGCGTCTCCTTCGTCGTCTTCGGCCCGCCGGGCGAAACTGCCCTTGGCCGGTCGCGCGCCATGTATGCCGGCGTCGCAGACGCAACGGTGCAACATCTGTACCGCTCGACCGACGTCGGTCGAAGCTGGAGCGCCATCACCGGAGGTCCGGCCTCGACCATGCTGCCCGTCAAGGCGGCCGTAGACCAACAGGGCTTGCTCTACATCGATTACTGCTCCGACATCGGTCCGAACGGGATCGCACTAGGTGAGGTTTGGAAGCTCGACCCGAGGTCGGGCGGATGGACGAACATCACGCCTGCGCGCGGTGACGAGGCCGAGGGCGGCTACATGGGGCTCAGCCTCGATCGGCTCCATCCCGGCCGGCTGGCGGTGTCGACGGTCGATCGCTGGAACCATCGCGATACCGTCTGGCTGTCGTCCGACAGCGGCGCGCACTGGTCGAGCCTGCGGGAGCGGAGTTTGCGCGATCTCTCGCCGGCGCCCTGGCTCCGGCTCGACAAGGGCGGGTTTGGCGGCTGGATCGCGGGTCTGGCGTTCGATCCGTTCGACGGTGCCACGCTTGCCTATGCCACGGGGCTGACGGTGTTCCGGACCAAGCAAGCGGACAAGGCCGACATGGTTTGGCGACCCTGGGTCGCCGGGATCGAAGAGGCGGTGCCGCTCAGCCTCGTCAGTCCGCCCGAGGGGCCCCACTTGATCTCCGGCATCGGCGACACGCACGGCTTCGTCCACGATCGGCTCGACCGCGCGCCGGAGCGGGCCTTTGCCGATCCCGACCTGCCGCAGACCAACAATGTCGATTATGCCGGCGTGGCGCCCAAGATCATCGTTCGGAGCGCATCAGGCTATTCCCCCGATCCTGAGGGGGCGTCGCTCGGCTGGTCGGAGGATGGAGGCCGCAGCTGGCATAAGATGCTGGCGTCGCCAATCGCGATCGGGTCCGCCGCGCCACGGCGGATAGACGCCGATGGCCAGGCACCAATCACTGTTTCGGCGGATGGAAGCACCTTCCTGGTGTCTGGGTTAGTGACGCTCGCCACGGCCGATAGGGGGCGGATCTGGTGGCGACCCAAGGGTTTACCGGAACGCACCTATGCGGTCGCCGACAAGGTCGACCCCCTTGCCTGGTACGCGATCGACTATGCTCGCGCGCGTATCTTCGTCAGTCGTGACGGGGCGAAGACGTTCACGCAGGCACCCGCGCAGGGACTCCCGGCCGGCATTGCCAGCTCGCGCCCGGCGGCACGGGAGTTTCAACCAATGGCAACGGCAACGCCGGGGACGGCCGGCGAGCTCTGGCTGATCCTAGGCGGCCGCTTCTTCCACACCAGCGACAGTGCCCGAACGTTCGTGGCGTCCACGCCAGTCGATCCGGTGTTGCGTGACATGTATTTCGTGAGCTTCGGTCTCGGCAAGGCGGCGCCCGGCGGGCACGTGCCGACTCTCTACGCCTTCGGGGTCACGAAGACGTTCGGCGGGCTGTGGCGCTCGACCGACGCGGGCGCGCGCTGGTTCCGGATTAACGACGACGCGCACCAATGGGGTCTTAGATACCGAGTCATCACGGGCGATCCTCGCCTCTTCGGCCGCGTCTACTTGGCGACCGATGGCCGAGGCATCTTCTACGGAGATCCTTTGCCGCAGCCCGTGGGTGCCGGTGCGCATTGACCCACAAGCGGACATTCCGACGCCCTTCCCCGCATCCCAACTTCATCCATTCGTTCATCTGGCTGGGCGGCAACGCTCGGCGGCCGATCAGCGGCCTAGAGGGCCTGAAAGCGAGGATTGCGATCAGTCCGGTTCGACCAGATCAACGCCGAACTGCTTAACGCCATCAAGACCTGATCCGCGCTGGCGATGGCAAACGGCATCGACACACCGGCACCGAGCGAGCATCGTCCCGGCCAGTATGCAAATCAACAGCAACGACCCGGCAATGCCCGGCATGACCCGCGCCGAGCTATCTCGTTGCCGATGGGCGCAAGGCGACCCTTTGCTTGCGGCGTATCACGACGACGAATGGGGCGTGCCCGAACGTGACCCGCGCGCGCTGTGGGAAAAGCTGATGCTCGACGGATTCCAGGCCGGGCTGGCCTGGATCACGATCCTGCGCAAACGCGACGCATTCCGAGCCGCTTTCGCGGGCTTCGATCCGGACACCGTCGCGCGGTTCGGCGAGCCGGACATCGCGGCGATGCTCAGCAACGCCGGTATCGTCCGCTCCCGCGCCAAGATCGCAGCGACGATCGGCAATGCCCGCGCCTATCTCGCAATGCGCGACGCCGGCGAAGATTTCAGCGGCTTCGTCTGGAGTTTCGTCGATGGTGCGCCGGTGATCGGCGACGGTGCCAAGGCGCTGACCCGCTCGCCTGCCTCCGAAGCGCTATCCGCGGCGCTTAAGCAGCGCGGGTTCAAGTTCGTCGGTCCCGTCATCGTCTACGCCTGGATGCAAGCCTGCGGTCTCGTGAACGACCACGAGACATGCTGTTTCCGTCAAACCGAACCATGAATGCGCCACCGCCGGGGTCTGGCGACCCCCCTTCTGCAGGGACAGCACGGACCACGGCTGTTCGCTATCCCGGCTGGACGATCGCCGCGACGATGCTGGCCTCAAGCCTCGCCTTTATCGACGGCTCGGTGACCAACGTCGCGCTTCCCGCAATCGGCAAGGATCTTGGCGGCGGCGCGTCAGACCTTCCCTGGATCATCAACGCGTATCTGCTGCCGCTCTCGGCGCTGCTTCTGCTGGGTGGCGCAGCGGGCGATCATTACGGGCGCCGGCGGATGCTGGTGCTCGGCACAGTCCTGTTCGCGCTTGCGTCGATTGGCTGCGCACTGGCGCCGACGCTTTCGATCCTGCTGGTAACGCGCGGAATGCAGGGCATTGGCGCCGCGATCCTGATGCCTAACAGCCTGGGGATCCTCGGCAGTTCGTTCGAAGGCGAAGCAAGGGGGCGAGCGGTCGGGACATGGGCCGCAGCCGGCGCGATAGCCAGCGCCGTCGGTCCACCGCTTGGGGGCTGGCTGGTCGATACGCTGGGCTGGCGGACGATCTTCTACCTTAATCTGCCTGTCGCGGCGGCAGCGATCGTGGTTGCCCTACGCTATGTCGAGGAGAGCAATCCCGGCGAGCAACCACTCGATTGGCTCGGCGCGATCTTGGTAACCGCCGCGCTCGGTATCCTGACATGGGCGCTGACCCTGTGGTCGAGCGGTCATGTCCTGTCGCCGAAAATCGGTGCGGGCCTGGGCATCGGCATCGTTCTGCTGGTCGCGTTCGTCGGCCAGGAGCACCGTTTAGGCGACCGCGCGATGATGCCGCTGACGCTGTTCGCATCACGCCCATTCGTCGGGCTGACCTTGCTGACTCTGCTGCTGTACGGTGCGCTGGGCGGATTGCTGGTGTTGCTGCCGTATCTGTTGATCGTCGGCGGCGGGTACACGCCGACCCAGGCGGGCTTCGCGTTGCTCCCCTTTTCGATCATGATTGGCACCGCATCGCGCTTTGCCGGACGATTGAGCGAGCGGATCGGACCGCGCTGGCCGCTGACGATCGGTCCGATCGTTACCGGTGTCGGTTTCGCGCTGATGGCGACCGTCGACCCGGGGGCCGGCTATTGGAGTAACGTGCTGCCCGGTCTGGTGGTGATCGCGCTCGGGATGGCCGGCGCGGTCGCTCCGCTTACGACCGCAGTTCTGTCGTCCGTAGACGATCACCACACCGGCACCGCATCGGGGTTCAACAGCGCGATCGCGCGAACCGGCGGCTTGATCGCAACGGCGCTGGCCGGTGCCGTTGTGGCCGCATCGGTCGTACAGTTGACCGAGGCGTTCCATACCGCAGCCCTGCTCGCAGCATTTTCAGCTTTGACGGCAGGCGTCATTGCATTTCTGACACTCGCTCAAGAGCGTGGCAGACGCTAGCCTTATATCTGGGCCCACAAGTGGACGTTCAGCGTGACGTGAGCGTATCTCGAAACCAGCCGTTCGTTCAGATGTTGTCTAGCGGTTATAATCGGGCCGGTATCGGTCAGCGCCGTCGGCGGACAAGCCCGGTCGGGAAGACGGCCCGGCCGATGCCAGGCCACTATCCGACCAGCGCTACACGTTACCGCAATTGAACGCAGAAAGCGGAAGGGCATCTCGCCGGACCGGATGGAGAATGTGAGCATGGAGACGGCGGGCTTCGGCGGCGGGTGTCATTGGTGCACCGAAGGCGTGTTTCAAATCCTGCGCGGCGTCTCCCAGGTCAATCAAGGCTTTCTGCAATCGACCGCACCCGACGATGCCTGGGCCGAAGGAGTGATGGTCCGATTCGATCCCGGGGTAATTTCGCTCGACATTCTGATTGAGGTCCATCTGCGCACCCATTCGGCGAACAGCGGCTATTCGCCGAATGGGCGTTACCGCAGCGCTGTCTATTTTGGAGATGTTGACCAGTGGCATCTGGCGGATACGGTGATTACCCGGCTCAGGCACGAAGTTGACAGCGCTGTGCGGACGAAGGTGCTGCCGCTCGTCGGGTTCCGGTCATCGGAAGAGCGCTACCGCAACTATTACCGTACCGATCCGACCCGACCGTTCTGCCAACGCTATATCGACCCCAAGCTGGTTGGGATCCGGCGAGACTTCGCCCGGCATGTTCTATCCGAGGGTAACGGGGTGCGATAGCGACTCCGACGGCTGTCATGCCAAGACGCGGCGGCGAAAGATGCTATTCCTCTGCCCCGCCCGTTTCATGGCGATCTACGTCGAGACCGCCTGCTCACGGGCCAGCAGGATTTATCAGATCGGTTTCAGCGGTTTTGCCAGCAATGCGAAGGTCACTCGGCCGGATGGCTCCTTTCCTTCTCGCGTTCCTGTCTACCGCGCATGCTGCCGTTGCACGCCAAGGACGGGCAGAATCCATACTCGGCTATCAAACCGGCTGTCAGGGAGACGAAACCGGAATGGCCGCTTACCAACTTCCAAACGCGATATCTGTCGCTCAATCGTAGCTGGTGAAATTGCCAGGTTCCACTGCTCAAAACGCCAGCCTGCGCCACGCCGGATCAATTGTCGATCATGACCGAAAGCAGGTCATCCACGTCTCCCACGGCAAACGCCGAATACTCGTCGCCGATCGCGTAGGGCAGCAAGATGCGGCGATCTCTGATCAGCGCACCGCAGCTATAGGTCACGTTCGGTACATAGCCCCCGCGTTGTTCCGCGCTGGGAAACAGCAACGGCGATGCCGTGCGGGCGAGCACCTTCGACGGATCTTCCTTGTCGAGCAGGCAGGCACCGATGCAATATCCCCGGACCATGCCGACGCCGTGCGTGAACACCAGCCAGCCCTCGTCGATCTCGATCGGCGATCCGCAATTGCCCAGCTGCACGAACTCCCAGGGGTATTTCGGCGCCATGATCGGCGTTCCGGTTTCCCACGTGTAGAGGTCGTTCGATCGCAGCAGCCAGATATTCTCGCTGTCCTGGCGGCCCAGCATCACGAACTGGTTGTCGATCCGTCGCGGGAACAGCGCCATTCCCTTGTAGCCGGTCATGGCGCCGGCGAGCGCTCTCATCTCGACCCGGCGCAGGTCGACCCCGCGCAGGATTTCCTGGCGCGCGTCCTTGCCGTCGAACGCGGTGTACGTGCCGATGATGCTGCGGACCCCGTCGTGATCGGTGAAGTTGACCAGTCGCAGATCCTCTATGCCCTGTCGCTGGCTCGGCAAGACCGGGAAGATGACGGTTTCGGACGCATCCCGGCTGTCTTCGCAGAGCAGGCGGACCCACCCGTCATCCTGCCGCTCGATGCGCGGCGGGACGCCGTGCGCGCTGGCCGGATCGATCACCAGCCGATCGCCCGGTCCCCACTCGCCGGTACGGAACGTGATCGACGATATATGACCTTCGCCGATGCCGCGCAGCGACATGACGAAGCGGACCGCGCCCGGCACGGACGGTTCTTCATCCGTCAGTGAAACGATGCTGGGGTTGAAGAGCGCGGCGGACTCGAACGCGTATTCCTGGCTGAAATAGGCGCCGATGATCAGCCGTTCGTCCTTGTTGAAGTCGCCGTCCCCTATGTCCTGCCGTACCTCATCGAAACGACGCAGCAGGACCTGCTCGGCGTTGCGGTGGCGCTCGCGCATGGGGGTCAGCAGCAGGTCGCGCATCCTTTGGCGCATCGTATCGTCCAGCGCCCGGACGCGGTCCACGACGACCTGGCTGCGGGGCGGGCGGTCCGCCTCGAACGCTTGCGGATAGCCGAAGCTGAATGGCCGGATAACGGTGCGCGACGGATCGGGCTTCAACTCGACGTCCAGCGTCGTGAAGACTTCGGCAGCGTTCATCGGCATCGGCCTTTCAGCTATTCTCGCGAGGGAACGCTCGCGACACGCTGAGGTAACGATGTCGAGCGGCACCCGATCCCAAGTCGGTAGGTATGAAGTCTTGGCTGAAGTGCAGGGTCTAACGGTTACGTCTGCGGCAACGACCGGCCGATCAAAGGCATACTTCGCAGCCGCCCCCCCGTCGCTGAAGCCAGAGCATTCGCCAGCGCAGCCGCGGTCGGTCCCTGGGCACATTCACCGGTCCCGAGGAAAGGCGTGCCCGGCCGATCGATGACCTCTACGGTTACGCTGCGTGGCGCATCGGCAAACCGGAGTATCGGATAGGTGCTCCAGTCGTAATCGGTCCGGCGCGCCCCGTCGCGCCCGGCCGCTTCAAAGGCGGTCCAGCTCAGCGACTGGACGATCCCGCCCTCCACCTTGTTGCGGATGCCATCCGGGTTGACGGCCTCGCCGCTGTCCACGGCAGCGACTGCGCGGTGGACGATCAGCCGGCCCTCGTCGGGGATATGCTCTACGTCGAGCGCGATGGCGCAATAGGCCCCGTGGGTCTTGTAGCGGGCAAAGGCGAAGCCCCGCCCGCGATTGGGGGCGGATCGGTATCGCGCCCAGCCAAACCGCGCTGCGGCCTGCCGGATCACAGCAGCCGCGCGTGGATCGTCCAAGTGCGCCAGCCGGAACGCGACCGGATCCTTTCCCGCCGCCGCCGCCAGCTCGTCCATGAAGCTTTCGAGCGCGAAGATGTTCAGGTGCGCGCCCAGGCCCCGCAGCGCCGAGACGCGGACCGGCATGTCGGGCAGGAAATGGCTGACGATGGTCTGGTTGGGGAAGCGGTACAGCGGGATTGCGTTGCGGTCGCCGCCGCCATTGGGCTGCGGGATCGGTTTCGGCGGGGTCGGCTTGAACGACGGTACGACTTCGGCACCGGCGAGAAGATCGCCCGCCGCGACCGGTCGCGTGCTGTGCGTATTGCTCCACACCTGATGCCGCCAGTCGACGATCCGTCCCGATGCATCGAGCGTCGCGTCAACCTGCGCGACCATCGCCGGGCCGAGCGGTTCCCAGCCATGTTCCTGCTCGCGGCTCCATTGCAGCCGCACGGGGACGCCGGGCATCGCGCGGGCGATTAGCGCAGCGTCCCCGGCCACATCGTCCGCACCGTTATGCCCGTAGCACCCTGCCCCCTCGCGGTGGACGCACCGGACGCGGTCGGCGGGTATCGCGAGCAGTTCGGCGATCGCCTGACGAAGCGGCTCGACGCCTTGACTATGCGTCCACACCGTCAGCTGGTCCTTGGCAAACAGTGCCACCGCACAGGACGGCCCGATCGCGCCGTGCATCAGATAGGGCCTGTCATAGCGCGCAGACAGCCGCTGGACGCCGCGCGCTCCGGGGTTATCGCGGCGGTTGTCGATCACCTGGCTTTCCCGCCGCATGTCCAGCAGCCCGGCCGGCATCGGGAACAACGCCGGCACCGACGGATCGCGCACCCAGCGGCCGCGATTGGCCACGCGAAGCGCCTGCTCGAGCGGCCATTCGCGCGGCCCGACGATTGCGGCGAAACGGCCGACCTGCACGACCCTGGCGACACCCGGTTGCCGGCGCAGCGCAGAAAGATCGGGCGTCAGCTGCGTGCCGGATGACGGTCCGCGCAGGACCCGGGCGTGCACCATGCCGGGCAGCCGCATGTCATGCACATAGCTTGGCAAACCGGTCAGCTTGGCTGACAGGTCGACGCGCGGTACCGGCCGCCCGATCAGCCGCCGAGCCTCCCGACGCTTGCGTGGTACGTCCGCCCTTGCGCGCACTGCGAGCGAGATGGATGCGGCCAACTCCGCATAGGTCGCGCGCTTTCCCTGCCCGTTGAGCACCGAACCGTCGCGCGTGAACAGCGTGGTCGCCATCACGCCCCACCGCGTCGCGGCTGCCTCGGCTAACAACAGACGGACATTGGCGGCGGCATTGGCGATCGCGGCGCCGCTCTGTTCGAGCGTCTGGCTCCCCGCGGTCACGCCCTCGTTCGGTGTCAGGCCCGTGTCCGCGGTGATGAGGTCGATCCGGTCGATCGCGACGTCGAGTTCGTCGGCGGCAAGCTGCGCCATCGCGGTCTTCACACCGGTGCCGAGTTCGACCTTGCCCGTGAACACGGTTACGCGACCGTCCGGTGCGATCCGGATCCAGGCGTCGAGATCGGGGAACTTGGCCAGTGTCCCCGGTAGGTCAGGCGCGATTGTCGGCGGTCCGCCACTACCCTCGCCGCCACCGGTCTGCGCCAACGCGGTGGACGGCGCGAGCGAGAATGCGACGAGCAAGCCGCACAGCACGTCGCGGCGTGACGCCTCGCCGCTCACGTCACGGGTTCCGCGGCATCGACCACGCCGCCGCCGCGCATCACCGCTGCCCTCCGCACCGCGCGCAAAATCCGCATGTGTGTCCCACACCGACAGAGCGAGGGTGCCATTGCCGTCCGCAGTTCGTCCTCGGTCGGCGTCACAGTCTTGCGCAGCAGTCCTTCCGCACGCGCCATCATGCCGGGGATGCAATAGCCGCACTGAGCCACCTGTTCGTGGAGAAAGGCGCGCTGGACGTCACTCGGTTTGGCGGCCGTGCCCAGTCCCTCGACCGTCGTGACTTTTCGCGTGCCGATCGCGCCGATGGGGAGGACGCAGGAGAACACCGGCTGGTCGTCGACGAGCACGGTGCACGCGCCGCACTGGCCCAACCCGCACCCGAACTTCGCAGCATGGAGCCCCAGATCGTCGCGCAGCACGTAGAGCAGCGGTGTCGCGGGATCGATATCCACGAGCTCCGTCACGCCATTGACGGTCAGGTCGATCATTCGCCCTCCTTGCGTGCCTTGGCGACGTCTTTCTCGAGGTTCTCCCACGCCGGTCCGGTACCGTGGCGCATTTGGAGATACGCGACGATTTCCGCCACCTGCCGGTCGTCGAGAGCATCGGCGAACGCCGGCATATAGGGCCCACGCGGGGAGACGGGCGGATGGAGACCCTTCAGGACAATCTGGATCGTATCACGCGGGTTGTCCTCGTGCAGCGGCGTACCGAGCGGCAAGGCTGGACGTCCCGCAACCATCATCGCCGCGCCCGGCTCGTGGCATACTACGCAGGCCCCCTCGTAGAGCCGCGCGCCGTCCGGGTGACCCTGCGACGCCAAGGATTGGCGATCGGGCAGCGGCGGCTCTAACCGTGCAGCAGGCGCGTCGCGCATCTGCCACGCATAATAGATCGCGAGCGCACGAACGTCGGTCGGCGCTGCACGGGCCAAGTTATGGGTTACCGACCCCATCGGGCCGGCTGCGGCGGCGTGCACGGTGCTCAGCCCGGTGCGAAAATAGGCATCGAGCCGCTCTACCGTCCAGGCCTGTACCGCAGGCGAATGCGCATTGATCGGGGGCGCATACCAACCACCCGACCAACCGCCGTCATAAGCCTGCGCGCCGCGCTTCTCCTGCTGAAAAAAGCCCACGCGGACTGTGACAGGCGGTGCAGTGCGCCAGCGTCTCGCCGATGTAGCGTCCCCGGTTCCAGACGGCAGACTGGCTGGCGTCGGGCGTGATCGGCTGCGGTCGGAAGAACAGCAGCTTCCAACCGGCAAGAACGGGACGAAACCCAAGCGGCGGGATCATCGTGTTGGCCGGCGGCACCGAACGCACGGCCGGTCGGGTCATCAGGAACGCGTAGAGCGCCCCCAAATCGCTCTCCGTCACGTTCGCATAATGGGTGTATGGGAAGGCGGGATATAGATGGCTGCCGTCACGCCCGACGCCCTCATGCATCGCGCGTCGAAACGCGGCCGGAGACCACGCACCGATTCCCGTCGCCGGGTCGGGCGTAATGTTACTGCCGTAGATCGTTCCGAACGGCGTCTTGACCGGATACCCGCCTGCATACGGACGCCCACCTGCAGACTGGTGGCAACTGACGCAATTTCCCAGCCGGGCCAGATTAGCGCCGCTCGCAACGAGCGCCGGATCGAACAGACGAGGATCGGGGCGCGTCACGGCTGCGATTGCCGGTCGGTATGCGAAGATCGCGAAGATCAGGACGCAGACGCACAACGCTGCCGCCGCCCATATGAGCTTGCGCGTGATGCCGGACCGGCTCATCCTCGCTTATGTCCGGCGATCAGCGTTCGCCCTCGCCTTCGCCGCTCTCGTTTTCACCGCCCTCATATTCGCCTTCGCCGCGCTGACCGGCATGCTGTTGCGCGGCACGCGCGCGACGGGGATTGCGGACGACCTGGCGCGACTTGGTCGAGCGCACGACGTGGCGCCCCTCGCTTTCGCCTTCACCCTCGCCGCGCTCGTTTTCGCCGCCTTCGCCGACCTGGTCGACCGACGGCGCCAGTGGTTTGGCTGCCGCCTGTGTCAGGATCGCCTGGCCGGATTGCGCGACCACGAAGGCACCGACGCCCATCCACAATTTCGTACGCATACTAATTCCTTACTCGCCAACGCGTTGGCCGCATTGGTTGGGACTGGTAGGGCGCCGGTCCGACATCCTGTCGATGCTGCGAGAACCCTGATGTTGATCATGATTGCCAACGTTCTGGACGCCGACAATCTCCAGTCGCTACGAGATAATCTTGGCAAGACCCGCTATGTCGACGGGCGCCGGACGGCCGGTCGCGAGGCCCGCCCGGTCAAGCGCAACGAACAGGTCGACCGTGCCGACCCGTTGCTGGCGAACATGCAGGACCTCGTGATCGATCGACTGCTGGCGAATCCACTGTTCCGGATGGCGACCCGGCCGCACGTGGTTCGCCCGCCGCTGTTCAGCCGCTACGAACCGGGCATGGCCTATGGCAGCCATGTCGACGACGCGATCATGGGCGGCATGCGCACCGACGTTTCGGTCACGATCTTCCTGTCGGAACCCGACACGTACGAAGGCGGCGAACTGGTGATCGAGTCCGCGGCGGGCGAACAGGACGTAAAACTCGCGGCGGGCGATGCCGTGGTCTATCCGACGACGGCGCTGCACCGAGTCGCGCCCGTCGTCTCCGGCGAGCGTCTAGCCGCCGTAACCTGGGTGCGCAGCCTGATCCGCGATGCCGATGCCCGCGAACTCTTGTTCGATCTCGAAACGGCACGGCACGCCCTGTTCGACCGCCTTGGCAAGACGTCCGAACTGGACTTGCTGGCAAAGACGCAGTCCAACCTGCTCAGGCGCTGGGCCGAAGATTAAGAATAATTTCGGCTCGTTAGGTGACGCTAGACCCAGTTCCGGACGTTCGAGAGGCATTATCAGCTCCTCAATATCGGACGTTTGTTCATCCGACCCGTTTCGCCGCTTCAACCTCGCGTTCTGCCTGTACAAACCCGTAAGCGGGGACGGCCTCGTCAGTCCGATCGGCTATCTCGTTCCATCGTTCGATGACCTGTTCGCCAGCGTCATCCGCGGCACCTACGTAGGTTCCGTGAGTAAGCGTGATATTCGCGACCGCAAAATGGCCTGCACCTGCACACAGGATCGCGCGCGTGGGTGCGTCATCGCCTAACAAGGACAACAATGCCGGGGAGACGCGCTCCGGTGCGAGCATCTTCAGGCTTTCCGAGTCCAGCACCCCCTCGGTCATGCCCGTCGCAGCGGTTGGCGCCAGACAGTTGACGCGGATACCGTACTTCTCGCCTTCGATCGCCAGGGTCTGCATCAGGCCGACCAGCGCCATCTTCGCCGCACCATAATTCGCCTGTCCGAAATTTCCGTACAGCCCGGATGAGGAGGTAGTCATGACGATCCGGCCGAAACCACGCTGGCGCATCGGCTCCCAGACGGCTTTGCTGCAGATCGCCGCGCCCATCAGGTGGACGTCGACCACGGTGCGAAAGTCGGCGATCGTCATCTTGGCAAAGCTCTTGTCGCGCAGGATGCCGGCGTTGTTGACGAGGATGTCGATATGCCCCCACGCGTCGAGCACCGTGCTGACCATCGTCTCGCTCGCCGCCTCGTCGGTGACGGATGCCGCGTATGCCAGCGCCGTCCCGCCGCTATCCCGCAATTCTTGCGCGACGCGTTCGGCGGCGACCGCGGTTACGTCGTTCACCAGTATCTTCGCGCCCTTGCTGGCGAGGTAGAGTGCATGGGCTCGACCCAAACCGCCGCCCGCGCCCGTGACTATCGCGGTTTTTCCATCAAGCATCGCCAATCCTCTCACGCCTCTTATTCGCTCACGTGATAGCGAATAAGAGGCGTGATGCAATTGTGTGCTTTGCGTCGGCGGTCACTAGCTGCAGATAGAGCGGAAGCCGGCAGCCATAAAATTAGCCATGACCTCCTTCACCGCGGGGAAGTCGTCCGAATGGCAAAGGCCACCAGACAGCTTGTCGATCCGGCCGGTGCGCGCGAGCGTGAGCATCAGCGCGCCGGTGACGAAGTGATAGCCCCAGAAGATGCGGTCCTCGGGGCAATTGGGCAGCGCGCGCTTGAGCAGTTCGATGAGGCGCAAGACGACCGGATCGAAATGCTGGTCCATCAGGTCCGCGCCCCATTCGGGCGTGTTCGCGACCTGCGCACCGAGTTTGGCATAGTTCTTCCAGCCCTCCCCGCCCTCGATATAGGTGTCGAGATCGGTGTCGAGGAACGCATGGAGCGCGCCTTCGACGGTCGGCGCGTCGCCTGCCGCGCGCTCATAGTCGTCCAGCGCCTTCATCCGGCGTTCGCTGGTTACAGCGGCGCGCCGCGAAAATACCGCGTCGAACAGCGCCTTCTTGTCGCTGAAATAATAGTTCAACAGCGTATGGTGAACACCGACCTGCTTGGCGACATCCTTCAGCGTGACGCCGTGCAAGCCGTGCTTCGAGAATAGTTCCTCTGCCGCGTCGAAGATCTGTTCCATGGTCTCGGCACGCTGATCGGCCTTGCGCGAGCGGCGGGCGGGTTTTTCGGTTTGCGTCACGTCCCGATCACTCCCGCCTAATGCCGCATGCGTCAAGCTCTGCTCGCTCGCATCCGGGTGTTCACACGCGAGAGAGTGTCCATTGACAGCCTCGAAAAGGTCCATCATTCTCGCCGCATAATCCACGCCAAGTGGGAGAGGTTGATGGCGATCCTGAGCAGCGTTGCGACGTCGGAGTCGCAGCCGATGATACCTTTGGCGCAATGCCCGGCTACCAAGCGTGCCCGACGCCCTGGCATCGTGCTGGCGATGCTGACGTTCGTCTACGTGCTGAACTTCCTCGACCGACAGCTGCTGGGTATCCTCGCCAAGCCGATCCAAGATTCGCTGCATATCACCGATGGCCAACTCGGGTCGATCGGTGGACTGTATTTCGCAATGTTCTATTGCTTCATCGCGATCCCGGTCAGCTGGCTGGCGGACCGTACGAGCAAGGTCGGCATCCTGACGCTCGCCTGCGCGATCTGGAGCGCGGCGACGATCGCGTGCGGCATGGCGCGTACGATCCGCAACTGATGGCCGGCCGGATGCTGGTCGGGTTCGGCGAAGCGGGCGGCGTCCCGCCCTCCTATGCGCTGATTACGGATACCTTCGCACCGGGCAAGCGCGGCGTGGCGTTCGGCATCTACAATCTGGGCCCACCGATCGGTGCGGCGCTCGGGATCGCACTCGGCGCGTCGATCGCGGCGGCCTATGACTGGCGCGACGCGTTCATCACGATCGGCATCGTCGGCATCGTCGCCGCCATCGCCCTGCCGTTCATAATCCGCGAGCCGGCGCGGGACGGTGCGACCGACGGCGATGCAGTCACGCGCGACCGTGCGCCGTTCTGGGGCACGGTAAAGGCGTTCTTCGCAAACCCGGTGATGACGCTGGCCGCGTTCGGCAGCGGCGCAACGCAGTTCGTCACCTATGGCCTCGGCAATTTCGCGGTACTGTTCCTGATCCGGGAGAAGGGCATGACGCTGCCCGAGATCGCGATCTGGTACGCCGTCGCGATCGTGGTCGGAATGGGCGGCGGGATGATCGCGTCGGGGCGGATCATCGACCGCTTCACCCGCGGATCGCGCCGCGTCTTCGCGATCGCGCCGGCAGCGTCCCTGGCGGTGTCGATGCCGTTCTACCTGGCGTTCGTCTGGGCACCGACCTGGCCGCTGGCCCTTGTCCTGCTGACGATCGTGATGTTCTTCAACTATTTCTACCTCTCCTGCTCGGTGACGCTGGTGCAGGAGGAAGCGGCGCCCAACCAGCGCGTGCTGGCGGGTGCGTTGCTGCTGCTGGTGATGAACTTCATCGGCCTCGGCCTGGGGCCGACCTGGGTCGGTGCCGCCAGCGACTGGTTCGCCGCACGCGGCGCGACCAATCCGCTGCAGCTGTCGCTCTACACGCTCACCCCATTCTACGCAGTCGCGATCGGCCTGTTCCTCTGGCTCGCGCGCACGCTGTCCCGTCAGGAGTCCCGCATATGAAGGCGTATCACGGTCTGGTTTCGCTCCTGCTCGCGAGCGCTACGCCCGTCTTTGCAGCAGATAGAGCGCCCGTCGTCGATGCGCCTGCAGGCCGCGTGTTGGGCACGGCCGCAGGCGACGTCCGCGTCTTCAAAGGCATTCCCTATGCAGCCGCGCCGATCGGCAAACTGCGCTGGCGTGCGCCTGTCGCGCTGCCGCGCTGGTCGGGCGAGCGTCCGGCGATCGATTTCGGGCCGGCATGCGTGCAGCCCCAGGGCGGCACCACGACGATCTATTCGGGTCCGCCGATGCCCGTCAGTGAAGACTGCCTGTCGCTCAACGTCTGGACGCCCGCCAACGCGAAGAATGCGCCGGTAATGGTGTGGATTCACGGCGGTGCACTCGTCACCGGATCTAGCCGCGAGCCGACCTATGACGGCCGGAAGTTCGCCGAGCGCGGGGTGATCGTCGTTTCGATCAACTACCGGCTGGGAGTGCTCGGCTGGCTTGCACATCCGTGGCTGAGCCGTGAGTCGTCGCAGCGCGTATCGGGCAATTACGGCCTGCTCGACCAGATCGCCGCGCTAAAATGGGTGCGCGACAACATCGGATCGTTCGGCGGCGATGCGCGCAACGTGACGATCGCGGGCGAGTCCGCCGGCGGTCTGAGCGCGCTGTACCTGATGACGTCGCCCGCGGCGCACGGTCTGTTCGCCAAGGCGATCGCGGAGAGTTCATACATGATCTCGATGCCTGAATTGCGCAAAAGCGTGTTCGGTGCGCCGTCAGGCGAAGGCGGCGGACAATTGCTGTCCGGTGCGTTGCAGATGCCGGACGTCGAGAGCCTCCGCGCAATGGACGCGCAAGCGCTTACGGATACCTCCGCCAAGCTCGGCTTCGCGCCGTTCGGCGTGGTCGATGGCGCGGTGCTGCCGCAGCAGATGGTGGACGCGTTCGACCAGGGCAAGCAGGCGGCCGTGCCCGTGCTCGCCGGCTTCAACCAGGGGGAGATCCGCTCGCTGAAGATGCTCGCGCCCAAGCCGCCGCAGACCGCGGAGGCGTATGAGCGCACGATCCGCGACCGCTACGGTGACCTGTCCGATGCGTTCCTGCGGCTTTATCCCGCCAGCAGCTATCCAGAGAGCATTCTCGCAACGACACGCGACGCGCTATATGGCTGGACTGCGGAGCGGCTGGTGCGGAAGCAGGCGGCGCTGGGCGTCCCGGCGTATCTTTATCTTTTTGATCACGGCTATCCCGCTGCTGACCAAGCCGGTCTTCATGCCTTTCATGCGAGCGAACTGCCGTTCGTGTTCGGCAATTTCGACGGCACGCCGCCGCGCTGGCCGAAGGTGCCGGATACCGAGGGCGAACGGGCATTGTCGGATGCGATGATCGATTACTGGGCGAGCTTCGTTCGCGACGGCAAGCCTGTCGCGCGCAACGCCGCGCGGTGGCCCGCCTATGACGCGAACCAGAGCTATATGCATTTCGGCGCAACACCGGTGGTGCAGCAGACTCTGATGCCGGGGATGTTTGCGCTGAACGAGAGCGTGATGTGCCGGCGTCGCGCGACCGGCAAGATCGGGTGGAACTGGAACGTCGGGTTGGCCGCGCCGAACCTGCCGCCGGTCGCGACTTGCGACTAGCGGCACGCCGTCACACCTGCTCGGCGACGATCAGCCCCTGCTCATAGTCGGTGCGGAGCCGGGTCTTGTCGATCTTGCCGGTCGACGCGAGCGGCATCATGCTGACCATTGCGACGCGGTCGGGGATCCACCAGTCGGCGACTTTCCCGCGTAGCAGGTCCAGCAACATGCGGGCGTCGTTGCTCGGTTCACCCTCCACAACCAGTAACGGACGCTCACCCCAGCGCGGATCGGGTCGCCCGATCACAGCGACGTGCCGTACGGAGGCATGCGCGCCGATGATCGCCTCGATCTCGGCAGGATTGATCCACTCGCCGCCCGACTTGATCAGGTCCTTCGCACGGCCGCAGATGGTGAGGTTGCCGGCCGAGTCGATGGTCGCGAGATCGCCCGTGTCGAAATAGCCCTCGTCGTCGAGCGCCACCGTATCGGCGTCGAAATATCGATCCAGGACGCTCGCCCCCCTCACCTTCAGATGCCCCTGCATGCCGCGCTGTTCGGGAAGGCCAACGCCGTCTACATCGGTCAGCTTGAGGTCCAGCCCGAGTGGCGGCGGGCCTGCGGACCCAGACGATCCCGGCGCGGCGGTGGCCGGTGATATCGTCCCGATCGGCGAAAGCTCCGTCATGCCCCAGCTCGTCTGCACCCGCGCGCCGAGCCGCGTCTGGAGACGATCGAGTAATGCATCGGGACAGTTCGACCCGCCGATGATCACGCGTTCCAGCGATGGTAGGTCCTCGCCCGTGCGATCGAGATGATCGACCAACCCGAGCCATACGGTCTGCACGCCGACCGCCACCGTCACTGCCTCGTCGCGCATGATCTGCGCTAGGCTGGCGCCGTCAAGATGCCGACCGGGCAGGACCAGCTTTGTGCCCGCCGCGGGCGCCGCGAACGGCAGTCCCCAGCCATTGGCATGGAACATCGGGACCGCGAGCAGCAGCACGTCGCGTGCCGTCAGTCCCACGACATCAGCTTGCAGAGCCCGAAGCGTGTGCAGATAGTTGGATCGGTGCGTGTAGAGAACGCCCTTCGGCCGCCCCGTGGTGCCCGACGTGTAGCAGAGCCCCGCAGGCGCGTTCTCGTCGAACGCGCCCCAGTTTACGGGCGTGCCATGCGCCGCGACCAAGGCTTGTTTTGACCAGGTCGTGCCGTTCGTTGGCTCTGCCTCGTCATCGTCCAGTTCGATGACGTGCCGGACACCGGGACAGTGCGGGAGAATCTGGGCGATCAGCGGCATCATGTCGGTCGCGACCGCCAGGATACGGTCGTCCGCCTCGTTGATCATCGCCGCCAACTGCGCCGGAGTCAGTCGCGGGTTGAGCGTGTGGCAGACGCAGCCAATTCCCATCACTCCGTAATAGACTTCGAGATGATCCCGCGTGTTCCAGGCCAGCGTGCCGATCCGGTCGCCCGGCTGAACGCCGAGCGCGACCAGCGCGCCCGACAATCGGTTGGCCCGCTCGCGCAGGTCCGCATAGCCGAAGCGTGCGACCGGAACGCCCTTCTCCGCCCAGACCACTTCGTGATCGCCGAACCATTTGCCGGCGTGGTCGAGGAACTTGTCTACCGTCAGTCCGAAGCTCTGCATGGTCGTCAGAACGCCTTCAGGAGCTTCAGGCCATATTGCCGCGGCGATCCCGCGAAATAGAGCCCGCTGTTGAGCGCAGCAGGATAATGCTGATCGGTGAGGTTCGTCCCGTAAGCGGTCAGCGTGACCGTGCCGCGATTATAGGCGAGCTGTGCGTTGACGATATTGCGCGCGTCCAGTCGATCGCCGAGCGCGCGGTTCTGGAACAAGGTCGCCCATTGCGGCGCGATGTGCCCATAATTCGCGCGCGGCGTCAGCGTCGAGCCGCCGCCCAGCGCGATCTCGTAACTGGCGCCGACGTTGAACGTGAAGTTCGGCGCATAGCTCTGGTCGACACCCTTCAGGTTACGACACGATACGCTGGCGGGCCCGGTGTTCACGTTGCAGGCAGCAACTGCCAGGATGCGCGGATCGGTCGCGAAGAACTGACCGAGTTCGCTGCGCAACACGTTCATGCCGACGTCGAACGTCAGATTGCCGAACTTCACGTCGGCTTCGGCCTCGATCCCGTAGATCTTGGTCTTACCGGGAACGTTCACCTGAAGCCCGAACACCGGGATGGTCGGGTTGCCGATCGTAACCTGGAAAGCCTCATAGTCGTTGTAGAAGGCGCTGATGCTGGTCCGGATACGACGGTCGAGGAAGTTCGCCTTCCAGCCGGCTTCGTAGGATGTGACCTGCTCGGCACCGAACGGCGCAGGGTTGCCCAAGCCAACAGGTACGTTGAGCCCGCCCGGCTTGAACCCGGTCGCGACGAAACCGTAGAGATAATGGTCGCGGCTGACCTCCCAGCCGAGCGAGGCCTTGTACGAGAAATCATTCGAGCTGGTCTTCTGCTCTGCGACGATAGGCGTGCCGTACTGCAGAACATCGATATCGTTGCGGCTGCGGCTGGTCGTGTAGCGGCCCCCGACCTCGACCTTTAGCTTGGGCGTGATCGCAAAGCCAAGTTGCCCGAAGGCGGCCAGCGAACGGTTCGGGTTGATACCTTGCAACCGGTATTCGGTCAGCGGATTCCCGAGCGGAGCACCGATCACGAACTGGTAGGGTGATTTGAAGTCGTATTTGTTCCAGACACCAAACGCACCGACAAGGTACGAGACGCGCGACGTATCAGGCGAGATCAGCGTCAATTCCTGAGAATATTGGCGCTCGTCAACGCTGTCGAAGAACGTCCGGTTCGCTGTCGCGGTGCCGTCCAGGTCGGAGCGATATTTGGTGTTGCCGCTCGCATAAGCACTGACCGATCGCAGCTGGATTCCGTTGTCGAACTCGTAGTTCACGCGCAGAATCGAACGGTAAAACTTGTCACGCGCCTCCTGCGGGGAGTTCGCGGTGATGTCGAACAAGTCGCGGTAATTGGGGTTCGGCGTCGTGCTGCCAACCGGCAGGTACCGGAACTGATTGGTGAACGGGCTGGCGGGATAGGCCCCCATGTCGAGATAGTCGACGTCGGTCTTGGACAGGATCGACAGCCGCGACGTCGGCTTCCACAACAGGCTGAAGCGGCCGGCGATCTGGCGCACGTCGCCGTTGTTGTCGGTATATTTCGATCCACCCGGCCCGGTGATATCGTAGAAGCCGTCGCGTCGCTGTCCATAGACCGCGAACCGCGCGGCCAGCGTGTCGCTCACCGGGATGTTCACCGCGCCCTGTACGCCAACGTCCGAATAATTGCCTACATTCGCGTTGATATAGCCACGATAGCCGCCACCGATGATCGGGTCGTTGCTGTTGACGAACACTGCGCCGCCGGTAGCGTTCTGGCCGACGATCGTGCCTTGCGGACCGCGTAGCACCTGGATGTTCGCGACGTCGTAATAGGGTTCCTGCGCGAAATAGCCCGGGAACGTCGGTGCGCCGTCACGGTAGGTGATGACTCCGGTCGCGGTTTGCGTGTTGTGCTCGCCCTTGCCGATGCCGCGGACGTTAAAGTCGATGCCCTGACCGAAATTGTTCACCACCACGCTTGGTGTAGCGAACTGGAGCGCGTCGACGCTCGACACGCCCTTGTTCGCCAGATCGGTGCCTGACAGGACAGAGCCGGACAACGGCGTAGTCTGGAGGTTCTCGTTGCGGCGGCGCGCGGTGACGATGATGTCGCCCTGCTGCGGCGCGGGGCTTTCCGTCTGTTCGGTCGAAGCGCCGGGATCGGCTGGAACTGACTGAGCGACGGCCTGACCCGTCGAGAGCAGAGCGAGCACGGACACACCGAGCCAGCACGAACGAAGCCGCATAATCCTCTCCTATGGCAATGGCACTCTTTGGTGCCGATGCCTAATCGATGCCCTAAACGAAAATACGATGCAAGTTTAATTCTCTACAGAGTGAATGTCAGCTGACGGGTTCGCAAGCTGTTACAGTAGGTTCAAATCGGACGTTCGCGAGCGACCGATTTTTGAGCATCTTGACCGTCGAAATACGTGGGTCACCAAGTTTCACATGACGAGCCAGACAAATGCCTCGGAATCGACCCACAAGCGGGCGCTCGGCGTCCTTCTTGTGCGTCCCAAGTTCGGAAATTCGTTCATGGTTCGCAACTGCCCAGCAACGCTAAATGGTCAAACTGACGGCTTTGCTGCTGGGCTTAACGCAACCTCTCGAACGGCAGGTTCGTCGCAAACTAGCATCCGGTGTTCGTCTGGCCGACGACGCATATTAGAACCTCGTGGCGCGATCAGGGGGTTACCTTAACCATGATCACGCCATGCGCTGGCACCAGTGCGGCGTAGCGGTCGGCAACCTTGCCTATCGACCGATGGCTCCACACGTCGCGTACGTCTGCACGTACCGAGCGGGTCAGACCTATTTCTGGCCAATTAACTTCGATCTTGGCAGGACTTTCGGAGCGGTTGAATAGTATCACGGCGCGGCTTCCATCGCTCAACGGCTTTGACCAGACCTCCAGATCGCCATCATCGCGTATACGGCGACCCTGCTGACCTAGGGGGTCCTGGTTGACCGTGATTACCTCCTTGTTCAACAAAATGTCGCGCGTTGCTGCACTCATGTTGGTGATATCGTTACCGGCAATCAGCGGTGAGGTCATCATGGCCCACAAACTGAAATGGGAGCGGTACTCAGTATCGGACATTCCGCCGTTGCCGACCTCGAGCATGTCGGCGTCGTTCCAGTGCCCAGGCCCTGCATACGGATAGAGCGGCTCGTTCGCGTCGACAATGTCGACCATGCCGATCGACCATTTGTCTCGCCCCTTCCAGGCGTCGCGAATATCGCTGGTGGTGCGCCACGAGTTGCCGATCTTATTGCCCCATTCCCAAGGACGATTGTTGCCCCATTCGCACATCGCCAGAAGCACTGGCCGCCCCGTGGCTTTGAGGGCATCAGACATGAGCGCGTAAGCGCTCTCGGCGTTCAACGTGCCAGTCGAGCACCAGTCATACTTCAGGTAGTCTACGCCCCACCGGGCGTATGTAAGTGCGTCCTGATATTCATGTCCAAGGCTGCCGGGCTTGCCGCCACACGTCTTGGCGCCGGCATCGGAGTATATCCCGAACTTGAGGCCGCGAGCGTGGACGTAATCGGCCAGTGCCTTCATACCCGATGGAAACTTCTCTCGACTTTCCGTGATGAAGCCTTTGGCATCGCGCTCACCGTGCCAGCAGTCGTCGATAACGACATACTCGTACCCCACATCGCGCATGCCATTCGTCGCCATGGTGTCGGCGATGCGACGCACCGTCTTCTCATCGATGTTGCAGCCGAACTTGTTCCAGCTGTTCCATCCCATCTGCGGCGTTCGTGCCAACCCATTGGCCTTGCGGTTCGGGTCCAACGAAGGACGCAGCGTGTTTGGATCGACAAACTGATCCTGCGCGCGCGCCACGCCGACCGCAAACGGCAGAAAGGCAAGTACAACTAGATGCGCCAGCTTTTTCAAAAAGTACTTCCTCATTAAAGCAATACGTCTGGTCATTCGTTTGGCTAAGCCGATTGCGTCTTGATGAGTATCCCGTCCGACGGCAGGATGCGGTCGAGAAAAGGCAGGATCGCGGCGCCTATTGCCGGACTATCTCGCGACAGACTCGCCCGAGCGATCGGCGCAATTATAGGGATATTGGGTGCTGCCGTTCGCAGTTTTCGGTAGGTATCCGTAGCGAGTTGATCGAGGATATCGTCCGGCAGCCGCCCTCCAACGAGAACAATCGCCGGATTGACTAGGCAGTTCACGGCCATCAGCGCTGGTACGAGCGCGTCCGATGCGTCCTCGAGCCACGCGGCGACGTGCGGCTTGCACGCTGCGGGAAACGGTTGCGTCGGATCCATGCCCGCCGGGTCCAGTCCTGCAGTCTCCAGATAGCTCGACAATGCCGACAGGGAGACGACGTCCTGCAGCACCTTGGTCGGATCAGTGGCGAGCGGCAGAAAGCCGATTTCCCCGCCGCGGGCGTTTGCGCCGCGGTAATAAGCGCCGTCGATCACGACCCCGCCGCCTAGCCCCGCGCTGACGAGAATGTAGAAGAAGTTCGCATGATGCCCGTCGCCGAACTGCGCCTCGCCGATAGCCGCTGCAGCGGCATCGTTGTCGATGTGGATCGACCAGGGAACGATGGGTGCGAGCATCGCCTGGATATCGACATCGCTCCACTGCTCGTACCCGGGCGGGCGATGCGGCAGGTCGACACGGCCGAGATCGTCGGGAAGTGCCACACCCATCCCAAGCACCCGGTCAAAACGGACCGCATCGGTACGAACGATTGTCGCGATTCCTTTTTCGACGACCCGTACGACGTCTTCAGGCGATGCGAATGCGATCTGTCGGGTAAACCGAGATCGCACCGTGCCCGCCAAATCGAGTGATACTAGAGTAACATGATCGCGATCGATGTTGAGGCCGATGGCATAGCCTCCTTCCGGATTGATCCGAAGGCGCGTCGCCGGCTGGCCTCGACCGCCCAAGCGTCGACCGGCATCGATCACCAGTTCGTTCTCGAATAATCGCCCTACGATGTTGGCGATCGTCGGCGTAGTCAAATTGGTCATCACCGCGATTTCGTTTCGCGTGATGTCAGGATTGCGTCGAATGATCTGCGTTACGACGCGCTGATTATAGTCACCTGCACGTTCCAGGTTCGTGCCTGACAGACTCGGCCCAAGCCTGACCGACCGGTCGTCTGCAGTAACGCTGGCGCTGGTCGCTTTTCCGGAAACGTTGAAATTGGAGGGCCTATCCATTCGCGGCAAAGTTCATTGACCGGGATGCGGGAGGAGTCGACGCAGGGGCAAAGGACTTGAGAAACGTCTCGTGCGGTTCGGCAAGCGCAACGGCGTCACGTATCGAACCCTTCATCCGTTCGAACGCTGCCTCGAGATCTGACAGGGAGAAATGATCCGCCAGCGGGTCGTGCGCCGCGGCATCGATGCCAAATCCAGCATACATGGAAAGCCAACTTGGGTCCTGAAACGATTCCCATTCGTAGCGCACGAGGTGCCCGCGAGCCTTGAACAATGTCAGCTTGCGTGCCAGCTGCTCGGGTAGCGCGGTGCCTCGGCAGCGATCCCACATCGGCTGACCTTGCCGGCCATTCGCAAAATAATGCAGCACCAGGAAGTCGCGGATACGCGCATATTCGAGGCCCGTGGTCCGGTTATACTCATCCGCCAACGCCGGATCAAAACTCCTATCAGGCAGCAAGGCGAGCAACTTCTCCAAGCCGGTCTGGATGAGCGTGATGCTCGTCGATTCCAGCGGTTCCATAAATCCCGCGGCGAGTCCGATTGCGACACAGTTTCCTTGCCAGAATGCGGTCCGACGACCGGTACGGAAGCGGATCATGTTTGGCTCGGCCAGCGCTTCGCCTTCGAGCCGACCTTTCAACGTCGCAACGGCCTCGTCATCCGAAATATGGCGGCTCGCATAGACATAGCCGTTACCGACCCGGTGCTGCAGCGGAATCCGCCATTGCCATCCGGCAGTCAGTGCCGTGCTGCGCGTATATGGGGTAAGCGGTCCTGCTCGTTCGCACGGCATCGCGACCGCGCGATCGCATGGAAGCAGATTCGTCCAATCCTCGTACGGTACGCCCAGCGCGTCGCCGAGCAATAGCGACCGAAAGCCCGAGCAATCGATGAAGAGGTCGCCCGCGATCGTCTTGCCACACTGGGTGTCGACGCTGGAGATAAAACCTGTGACCTGATCGACGAGAACATCGGTGATCTTGGCGTCGACATGTTTCACGCCCCATTCGCCGGCCTTTTTTGCCAGGAACTTGGCAAACAGGCCTGCGTCGAAATGGACTGCCCAATCGAAGAATAGCAGATCATGCACCGGACTGTCGGTTGGTCGCATGAAGAGGTTACGTTCGGCAAGCGCGGTTGCAAGACAAAAGTCGGACAGCGGCGTAGGTTGCCCAGCTGCATTCAGCTTGCGCCAGTAATGGTGGAACGCCACCCCCCGCGATCGCATCCCGTACAAGCCGAAGGGGTGGAAGAATCGCTCGCCTTCGCGCTTCCAGTCGACGAACTCGATGCCGAGCTTCACCGTGCCTTGCGCAGCCGCCATGACCTCCTGCTCGGTGACGCCGATCTCTCGAAAGAAATCGCGGATACCGGGAACGGTCGCCTCGCCCACCCCCACCGTGCGGATATCGCTGGATTCGACGACCGTGATGGTCACGGACTGACGATCGAGCCTGCGCGCGAGGAGCGTCGCCGCCATCCACCCCGCAGTGCCGCCGCCGACGATCACGATCGAGCGCAGCGGTCCTGAGTGATGCGTTGTTCCTGCTCCATCTGTCACGCTCAATCCCCCCATCCTGCGCGTTGCCACGCAAACGCCCGCCACCCACTAACAGGATGGCAGGCGCTTACAGTCTCACCCGCAGATCAGAACTTGAAACGCGCGCCCGCCATGAACCGGCGTTCATAGATGTTGTTGTACGCTTTCTCATCCGGGAAGGTCAGATAGTATTTTTCATACTCGCCGGTCAGGTTCGACCCTTGTGCGTACAGCGTCAGATTTGGCGTGAAGTCGTAGCTGATCGAGGCATCGATGTAGTTCGTCGGCTGCTGATACAGTTCGAGGCCTTGGATGCCGCCGAAGTCCTGCTGGACGGCGCGCTTCGAACGGTAGTTCCAGGCGACGCGAGCCTGGAAGTGATTGTCCTGGTAGAAGCCGGCAAGGTTGGTCTGGATCTTCGAATTGTCCTGGAACGGGATCGAGTCTCCCTTGAGATCGACCGCGCCCGAATCGGACGGCGAATAGGTGATGTTCGCATCGATGCCGAAGTTGGAGAGCACCGTCGGAATGAAGCCGAAGTCGTTGAACGACAGCTTGGCACCCGCTTCGACACCTTTGAGCGTACCACCGTCGCCTTGAACCGGGGTGCTGATCGACACGGTCCGGTTGCGGACCACGCCGTCATTGTCCGGCAGATCGGTTCGCACGATGTTACCAGACTGGATGAAGCTGGCGACGTCGATGTAGAAGGCGCCGACACTCAACAAGCTGCTGCGGCCGATATAGTATTCCAGCGAGCCTTCGACGTTCGTGGCGCGCCAGGGATCGAGTTGCGGATTGCCGTTCGAACTGCCTCCGGTGACGCGGAAGACGGGCGATCCTGGGTTGCTCGTATCGATCGCGTAGTTCGGATTGAGTCCACCACCCCATTGGTTGAGATCCAGCAGCGTCATCGTCTTGGAGTAGGCGAGGCGCAGCTTCAGGTTGTCGGCAAAGCTGAACGCCAGGTTGAATGCCGGCAGGAAATCCGTGAAGCTCCGCTTGGTCTCGACCGTCCCGTTGACCGTGTTTGCGACGCCGTAGGGCCGCGGCGAACCGGTCACGAACTGGGTGATGTCGAGTTTGGTGTTGATGACCTTGAGGCCGGCGTTGCCGGATACGGGAATGCCGAACACGTCACCCTTGACGTTGAGCTGCGCATAGCCCGAAATCTGCTTCACGCCGACGTTGAACGACGCACCCGGGTTCTGAATCTCGACGTTGCCGGGGTAGAAGCTGTTCTGGAACGCCAGCGCGTTATCCATGACCTTTGGATCAAGCACGTAGATCGGCGGCAGCCCGGCCCCCGGCAGGTTGAACTGCTTGACCTGGCCGTTAAAAATCGGATCGCTGGCCTTGCGGACCACGCCCGACGTGTAGGGCCTGAAGCCTGGGGTATCGAACGTGCCCGAACCGGCATGGCAGGACGGATCGTTAAGTGGGACGTCGAACGCCTTCCACTTGACCAGGCAGCCGCCCGGCTGCGACGCTTGCCCTGCATACAGCGGTGCCGCCCGATCGAACTCGAAGTCGTCGACCGTGCGCTCGCTGTACCGGCCGCCGGCGCTCAGGCTGACATTGTCGTTGGCCTCGTACGAAACGTCGCCGCGGATGATCTTCAGGTCGCCCTTGCGGCGATAGTTACCCTCCGAAGACGTGGTCTTCATCGCGTAGTTGTCGATGTTGCCAAGCGCTGTCGTCAGCTGCGACGGCAAGGTGAAGACGGGCTGGTTACCGGTGAAATCGACCGTCGCTGGCAACGATGCCGTACCCGCAATGGTGTTGACCGCATAACCACCCGGATTGAACGCGACGTCGCCGGTCGGATAATGACCGATCCCGCCCGGCTGCCACTGCGCGCCATTCGATGGGCTGAACTGCAGATAGCTCTGGTCGTAGTTCGAATAGGCCTTGCCGTAGACGCCGCGCAGGCTCGCTTTGAAACGGCCACCATTATCGTACTTCAGCTCGGCATTGTAGTTCTGCGACTGAGACTTGAACTTGTCATTCTGCGCATATGAGTCGAAATTTCCGAGGTCGTAATTATAGATCTGGGTCGTATTCAGATCATAATCGCGCGTCACGCCGCCATTGCTAAGCGACACGGTCGATCCGGTGTTGCGCGACTGGCCCGGCACGAATTCCCCGGCCTGCCAGTTGACGTTCTGCATCTGGATGCCGGCGGTGCGATCATTCTCGTTCTGGCGGGTGAAGAACGCATCGGCGTTCAGCGTCAGGGCGTCGCTGATCTCCCACTGCGCCGAGGCGTTGATGCCGATCCGCTCACGCTGGTTGACCTTGTCCCAGGCGGTGAAGCCCTGAGGAACGATGAAAGCATCGTTCGCGTCGCCGTCGCCGTTCACGTCGCGGCCGGTGCCGACAATCGTACCCTTTGGTCGGTTGGCCGGTGAGAAGCCGTTGCTGAGGTTGACGTCGCCAGTAGGGTTGGCCGCAGTATTGAACTGCTCGTTGTGCAGCGCGGCCCCGTAGCCTTCCTGGATCCCGTTGTGGGAGTTCGAAAGATGCAGGTTCGAATACGCGCCCGACACCAGGAACCCGAACTTCTCGCCTCGGAAGCCGAATAGCCCATTCAGGTTCGGATCGAACTCCTTGGTCTTGTCGCCATAAGCGCCCTCGGCAGCGGCAGCGACGGTAAAGCCCTTCTTGAGATCGAACGGGCGGCGTGTGCGCAGGTTTACCGTGCCGGTGATGCCCGCGTTGAGCAGATCGGCCGTGCTCGACTTAATGACGTCCGCGCCCGCGAACAGCTGCGACGGGATATCGTTGAAGTTCGGCTGGATCGTCGTGATCGACTGAGCGCCGAGATAGGCCTCGCCGTTGAGCAACGTCGTAACCTGCGGCAGGCCACGAATATTGATCGCCGCGCCCTCACCGGCATCACGGCGGATCTGCACGCCAGGGATACGCTGGAGCGAGTCCGAGATCGTCACATCGGGCAGCTTGCCGATGTCTTCGGCCGAGATGGAGTCGGTGACCGACGCGGCATCGCGCTTGAGGTTGACCGCACGCTGCTGCGATCCACGAATGCCGGTGACGACGATGTCCTGCGTTTCAGCAGCCGCGTCGCTAGCGGGCGTGGTTGGGGACTGCGCTTCGCTTGTCTGATCGGCAGCAGCCGCTGACGGCGATGCGGCTTGATCGGTAGGCGCGTTCTGCAGCACCCCCTGCGTCGTGGACGTTTGCTGGGCGAGTGCGGTGCCACTGCTCACCAGCGCCGTCACGGAGGCCGCGACCATCAACATATTCTTGGAACGTGCACGCAACATTTCGACCGTCTCCCTCAGCACCCGAAATCGCCAGGAACTGGCGAACGTTTTAGCATGCTAAGATCGAGCCGATCGGCGACTCATCGCCCCACCCTCTCCTGCCTGCCAGTCGCAACTTCCCGTTGTCTCGACATCGCGTGTTTAAACATCCGGTAGATCCGGTCAATAACAAAATCAATTTGCGTTTATAACGATCGCTGGCATGCTTGGTTGACGATGGCCGGGCAGCGGTCACGCGACTAAAGAGAGGAAGATTGCCTTGCAAAACAGTATCGCTGCTCGGGCGATCGAGCCGCAGCCAGCATCTGTACCGGCTTTAGGTATCGACTTTGGTGGCACCAAGATCGAAGCCGTGTTGCTAGGCGCAGACGGTGAGACGCTGTGGCAGCAGCGAGTTCCCAATCCCGGCACGTATGATACCGCGGTAGCCGCTATCGCCGAGTTCGTCGTGGCTGCCGACATCGCGGGGGGCACGGCATGTACCGTCGGCATCGGCGCTCCCGGATCGCCGTCGCCACGTACCGGCGTGATGCGCAACAGCAACTCTCTTTACTTGAACGGTCGATCGTTCTCCGAAGACCTCACCTCTGTTCTCGGCCGACCGGTGCGGCTGGTAAACGACGCGAACTGCCTCGCGCTGTCCGAGGCCACCGATGGCGCAGCGACCGGTGCGCGCAGCGTGTTCGCGCTGGTGATCGGTACGGGCGTCGGTGGCGGCATCGTACTCTCGGGTGCGTGTCTCGACGGCGCCCACGGCATTGCCGGCGAGATTGGGCACTTACCTCTACCCTGGCCGCGCAGCGACGAACTGTCTCCGCCGCCATGCTGGTGCGGCCTGACGGGATGTATCGAAAGCTGGGTTTCCGGCACGGGTTTCGCGCGTGCCGCCAGGACAGAACATGGTCTTTCGCTCAGCGCGCCGGAGATCGTTGCAACCGCCCGCGCCGGGAATCCCGCCGCCCGAGCTGCATTGAATGCGTATGTCGACCGGCTGGGACGCGTACTGGCCATGGTTGCCAACCTGCTGGACCCCGAGGTCGTCGTATTGGGCGGAGGCATGTCGAACGTCGCCGAAATCTATGAAGAACTTCCCTCCATCGTCCGCCGCTATGCCTTCTCGGACCTATGGGAGGGTCGTATCGTGCCTGCGCGCTGGGGCGACGCGTCAGGCGTGCGCGGCGCTGCACGACTGTGGACTGGGGACGCCTGACCGACCCAAGGTCTGGCACGACGAACATAAGAATCAACCGGCCGGTAGAATATCGAGCCGGGAACTCAGGAGAGATCTATCCATGCGATCGTTGCCACTAACAGCCGCGCTTCTGCTCGGTGCCGCATTATCCTCTTCGCTGGCCGCTCAAGCCATGATGCCGACCATGGGGCCGACGATCGCGAATGCCGGCCCCTACAATGTTGCCATCCTAGAAGGCGGGACCGGGGTGGAGCGTGATCTGTCGGGCGCCGACGCAGCTGTCCAAGCCAATGCCCCCTGGACGCTGTCCACTTGGGTTCGCCCAAGCGAAGCCGGCGCGGACGGTTTGCTGCTGGCCGTCGGTAATCCGCTGGAGGCCTGTCGCTGCCTCGACCTTACCAATGGGCGCGCGACTGCCGTGGACGGAGCGACACGGGTAACCGGCGGACCGGCGTTGGCTGCCGGCAAGTGGACGCATGTCGCCGCTGTGGCGAATGGACGGACACTGACCCTCTATGTCGATGGCCGCGTCGTCGCGTCCGTCGCGAACCACCCGAGCAAAGTCGTCGCCCGCCTCGCCGTTGCACCGGTGACGAACGGTGCTCAAGCGCCTCGCCATTTTGGCGGATCGCTGGTTACGGCGCAGTTCAACGGCGTGGCCCTGAGCGCCAGCGAGATCACGGCCGCCATCCGAGCGCGGCCGGATTTCGACCTCGTGCAATTCTGGCAGGTCGGCGTCGGCTGGCCGTTCCAGAAGCAGGCCAATATCGGCCTCACTCAGCAGCAAGATGCCTGGACCTTGCCGAAGGCCCGCGTGAGCGCGACTACGGCCCCGATCGTGCACTTGCCTCTGCCCCCGACAGGACTGGCGCGCGAAAACGACGGCCGCTGGCTGGTCAACGGCTGGCAGCTTGCTGCAGCCCCCGAGGTCCGTGAGGATGCCGCCACCCTGTCGCGTCCGGGCCCTGCCACTGGCACGTGGCGTGCGGCGACCGTGCCGGGCACCGTCTTGACGACGCTGGTCGACCGCGGCGTCTATCCCGATCCATATTACGGGCTCAACAACCTCAAGATTCCCGAGAGCCTGGCACGTCAGGACTATTGGTACCGCACCAGCTTTACGGTGCCGGCAGCCGCCGCGGGCAAACGCCTGACGTTGGTCTTCGGTGGCATCAACTACGCCGCTGACGTCTGGGCGAACGGCCGCAAGCTCGGCGACACCCACGGCGCCTTCATCCGCGGCCAGTTCGACCTCGTGCCGGTCGCCGGCGAGAATGTCGTCGCGGTCCGCGTCTCGCCGCCACCGCATCCCGGCATTCCGCACGAGCAGTCGATCAGCGGCGGCGTCGGCGAGAACGGGGGCCAGCTTGCCATCGATGGCCCAACCTTCGTCGCAACCGAAGGCTGGGACTGGATACCGGGTATTCGGGACCGTAACACGGGGCTGTGGCGACCCGTGGAGCTGCTCGCGCATGGGACCGTCCGGCTGCTCGATCCCAAGATCGTCACTGATCTGCCTCTGCCCCGTACTGACAGCGCTGACGTCTATATCACCGTACCGGTCCAGAACGCTGGTGCGACAGCCGCAAGCGTCACCGTGCGTGCAACGTTTGGGGGCGTCCGAGTGGAGAAGACGGTCATCGCGCCGCCCGGTGAGACGAAGGTCGTCTTCAACCCTAAGGAGTTCGCGCAGCTTCACGTCGCCAATCCAAAACTTTGGTGGCCGAACGGCTATGGCGAGCAGGCTCTTTACCAACTGTCGCTGGAAGCGCTGGCCGACGGCCAGCTCTCGGATACGCGCACCGACAAGTTCGGTATTCGCGAAGTCAGCTACGACCTGTCGCTGTTCGATGCGGCTGGTGCGCTGCGCCGGGTCAACCTCCAGTTCACGGATGGCAGCCTGCGCGGCGAGCGCCTGATCGATGTTCGCCATCAGGCCATCAAGCAATCCCCCAACGGCTGGGCAGAATCGCTGACGCCGCAGGGCGAGCGTTCCCCGGCGGTAACACCGGTCGAGGCGACGATGCCCGAACCGCATCTGACGATCCGCGTGAACGGCGTGCAGATCGCCGCGCGCGGCGGCAATTGGGGCATGGACGATGCGATGAAGCGCATCGGACGCGCACGCCTCGCCCCCTATTTCCGTCTCCAGAAGGAGGCGCACATGAACGTCATCCGCAACTGGATGGGCAACAATACCGAAGAGGAGTTTTACGACCTGGCCGATGAGAACGGCATGATGATCCTCAACGATTTCTGGCAATCGACCCAGAATTTCCAGGTCGAGCCGGAAGATCCGGCACTGTTCCTGAAGAACGCCGACGACGTGGTTCGCCGCTACCGCAACCACCCGTCGATCATCCTATGGTTCGGTCGCAACGAGGGGGTGCCCTACCCGGCCCTGAACGAAGGCCTCGACGACCTCATCGCGCGCGAGGATGGCACACGTTGGTTCACGGGCAGCTCCAACGTCGTCAACCTGCAGGGGTCGGGACCGTACAACTATCGTCCACCGGTCGGCTATTTCACCGGCCTCGCCACCGGTTTCTCGGTGGAGACGGGTACGCCGTCGCTCTCCACGCTGGAATCTGTACGCGCCAACATGCCCGACAGCGAAACCTGGCCACTCAGCGACACGCTGGCCTATCATGATTGGCATTTTGCGGGGAACGGCGACACCAAGACGTTCATGTCCACGCTCGACACCATGTTCGGGCCCGGTACCAGCTTCGCCGATTTCGAGCGCAAGTCGCAGATGATGAACCTCGAGACGCACAAGGCGATGTACGAAGGGTTTCTCGGTCATTTGTGGACCAAGAACTCTGGTCGACTGCTGTGGATGACGCATCCGGCATGGCCGTCGAATACGTGGCAGATCTACAGCTGGGACTACGACACCCAAGCCTCCTATTACGGTGCGAAGAAGGCTGCGGAACCGCTTCACGTTCAGCTCAACCTGCCGGGCAACGAACTGGTCGTGCTCAATACGACTCGCGAGGCGCAACCTGGACTAAAAGTCCGCACGCGTGTCGTCGGGCTCGACAACGCCGAACTCTTCACGCGTGAGGATCGCGTCGATGCGGGTGCCAACATGGCGACGCCGCTCGCAGCGGTGCCGCTCGATCGCTTGTTCGCGTCGAACCCGATGCTCCTGGTCAAGCTCGAATTGATCGATCGGGCGGGCAAGACGGTTGCCGACAATTTCTACTGGCGCGGGAAAGACGAAGCCGCCTACCGGATGCTGAACACGCTGCAGAGCGTCGCGCTGACCGGCTCCGTCGTAGCGCAGGCGATCGACGGCGCGGACAACGTCGTGACGGTGACGCTGGCCAATCGAACCGCGGTTCCGGCGCTGAACGCCAAGCTGACGCTGGTCGATGCGCAGGGCAAACGTGTCCTGCCGGCGTTCTACAGCGACAATTACGTTGCGCTCCTGCCCGGCGAGGAAAAGCGCATTGTCATCCGCTACCCCAAAGCCACGGGCCAAGCGGCGGCCGCGCTGACGCTACGCGGATGGAACGTCGCGCAGTCGGATCGCTTCATCACGTTCGCACCCAAAACCGCCAGCAGTGGAGAGGCGCAATAGCAACCTATCGGCGCAACCTCGGTTGCGCCGATCTCGCGGGACGGGGCATTCCTTCGGAACCCTCCTTGGCAGAGCACTTCAGCTGGATTTGCGCGCAGCGGGAATTGGTGGCGGACTTAGGGCGTCGGCGATCTGCGCCGTAAACCGGGCATTGCGCATTTCGGATGGCGGCGCGAGCACGCCCAGAGCATGCGCCGGCAGATGATTGCCGGCATCCGGCGCCGCGTCGTCGAACACATAATGGTCGAACCAGTGCCGCCATGCCAAGCGCTGGGCCGGGTCGAGATCGCGGATCGCGAGGACGGCATGGCTCAGCGCACCCATCGGCGAGAGCGCATGCGGCTCGGCCCACCAATAGTTCACCATCACGTTGAACGCGGCAGTCGCCTTGACGCTGTGCCACCAGATAGGCGGGATGAAGAGCGCATCGCCGGGATCGAGATCGGCCACGAGCCCGTGGCCTAAGGCGTCCGCGAATCTAGGATAGCGATCGAGATCCGGCTTCTCGAGATCCACCATGCTGACCGGGGGCCCCGCTATCGTGAAGTGGAACGGGCCGACATAGAGGTTGCCGACCTGTTCGGGCGGGAACAGCGTGAAACGCCGCCGACCCGCCACGACTACCGCAACGTTGCTCGCCTCGTCGAAATGCGTCGCGACATGCGTGCGATTGCCGACCCAGATCCGCGGCTTGGCACCCGGTAATTCGAACAACAGGGGATTGTCTGCAATCCACGCGGACAGGTGATCGTCCGCCGCGGCAGCGCCGGCATAGAGCGCGACCGGCTCCGCCTCCCGGCGAAGCGACAGCAGCTTGTCGAGCAGCCCGCTGAGCGAGCCGAACCGCTTCTGGAAATTGCAGGCCTGCATCGACGCATCGTAGAAGAACCGACCATCGATCTCCGGCGGACCGATCAGCACTTCGGCCGGCCGTCCGCGGTCCATCGCCTTCATGTAATCGACCAATGCCTCGTCGGAGCGGAGCCCTGCCGCAACGGCAGGCCACCGTTTCGCCTGACCGCGCAATACGATAGGCCGGTCGCGCGTCGCGATCTCATCGGCGAACCGCGCCGCATCGACCGGGCCGGTTTCATCGACCTTGGCGTAAATCGTCATAACCGGCTCTCCTCGCCGCCTTCTAGCGTCGGTTCCCTCTAAGCTGAAGACCGTTCGCTGCGCCAATACGCATGTCACGGTTGCCGCAGCGCCGCGCCGTTGCCACCGCATCACGGCAGGTGCGACTGCTAGCTGCATGCCAACTGGTCATGCGCTTCTTTGATGATAGTCTGTGGCTAAGACGTCGCGACAGTCAGCGCCGCACGTCAGGGATAATGCCGATCATGAAGCTTCTGCTCTACACCGCCCTCCTCGCTGCCACGGCAACGTCACCTGCGGCCGCACAGCTGAAGCTGCCGCGTCTGTTCAGCGACCACAGCGTGTTGCAGCGTGATAGGCCGCTGCACGTCTGGGGCTGGGCGCGTGCGGACGCGAACGTTGCCGTGTCGTTGCATAACCAACGCGTAATGACAGTCGCCGACCGCCTCGGCCGATGGGATGCGTGGTTGAAGCCCGAAGCTGCTGGCGGACCCTATGTCCTTGTCGTCGATGGAGGCACAGCGGAGGGTAAGGTCCAGGTACAAGATGTGATGCTTGGCGACGTTTGGTTCGCCTCGGGCCAGTCGAACATGGAGTTCCCGCTAAAGGGCTTCGACGGCGCGCCGCTAAAGAATGCCGCCGCGGAGATCGCGGCAGCGACCGACCCGCACGTTCGGCTCCTCCGTATCGAACACAAGAGCAGTTCCATCCCGCTACGCGACATCGATGCAACCTGGACGACTACTACGCCCGCGACCGCCACCGACTTCTCGGCCGTCGGCTATTTCTTTGCCCGCGAAATCGCAGCTCGCGAGCACGTGACGGTAGGTGTAATCGACTCGACCTGGGGCGGCACCCCTGCTGACAGTTGGGTGTCGACCGAGGCGTTCGCGACCGACGCAACGCTGGCCCCCGCCATCGACGCACGTGCTCGATTCCAGCAGGACCAGGCCGACGCGGACCTAGCCACCGTCGCTGAGGCTCGCGAGGATGCTGCCATCCTTGCGTCGGGCGGTAAGCCTCCCACGCGCCCATGGCACCCCCCTGAGGATGCGTACCGGCCGTCATCACTGTACAACGCAATGGTTGCACCCTTCACGGGCTACGGCATCAAGGGCGTTATCTGGTACCAGGGCGAGACGAACAGCAACGTCGCGCGCGCGCCATATTACGCCGACCTCTTCCGGGGACTGATCACCGACTGGCGTCACAATTTCGCGCAGGGGGCTTTCCCATTCCTTTTTGCGCAGATCTCTTCATTCAACTCACCCGACGAAAAGTGGGGTTTGGTACGCGATGCGCAGCGTCGTGCGCTTGCCCTGACCAACACCGCCATGGCGGTGACGACCGACGTCGGCGACCCGGGCAATGTGCATCCGGGCGACAAGCAAACCGTTGCCGCGCGACTTGCGCTCGCGGCACGCAGCATCGCGTATGGCGAGCGCGTCGCATATCAGAGCCCGCTCTTCCGCGAGACGAGCGGCGAACCGGGCGGGAAGCGGGTTTGGTTCGATCATGCAGAAGGCCTGACTAGCCGAGGTGCACGAGTTACGGGTTTTGAGATCGCCGGCCCTGATCGCAAATTCGCCTCTGCCACGGCGCGTATCGATGGCGAGAGCGTGGTCGTAACCGGGGCAATATCGAACCCCCGCTACGTTCGCTACAACTGGAGCGGCGTCGTGCCCGGTAACCTCTTCAATGCCGCAGGCTTGCCCATGTCGACGTTCACCTCTGAGGAACGCATCCAAGGGCATCTTACCTATCCTTGATAAGAGCTGTGCGCCTTCACGGCCAGCCAGGGCGCCCGAGAGACGACGATCAATTTTCAGATGAAAGTTATTGGCGTGAGATACATTGACATCCGTCTGCGCTCGACAAGGGGTCGATCGGCTCATTGGCAAGGGCCGATGTCTTCCCCGGCCAGCGCTTTCGAAAATGCCGGCAGCTTCTCACCGGCGTCCGGTAGTCCGCTCCGCATTCTCGTTACTGCCCTGATGCTGGCGAATGACTCGTGCACTCATCATCAACCCGGTAGCTGACGGAAACATACTTTCCTAACGCGACGCTATAGTTGTACCCGCATTTCTTCACTTTTTCCGGTGTGCCGTGCGTTAAGTTATACGAGTTCTGCAGTGAAGAATTCCAACATGCGGACTGACCCACGGGTGTACATTCCACAGTCCTCTTGAGCTTTCCAACTTCAGACGCTCGTTCAGGTGCAGTTAGAATGCCAACTACTTCGGCGGTCGGGTCCCGAATGTCACGCGGGGAACGAAAACTGAAAGTAACACAGCAAGCAGCGCTATGATCAACACGCCCCAGAAGGTCAGGTGAAGCCCATGAGCTAGGCTGGCGCGGCTTGCCGCTGCACCGACGATGGCCCCTTGGCCGTGCAGCAGCTCCTGTACCTGTTGCAACGACCCCGAATGGTCTCGTGCGAGGCTGGCGTTAAGCACCGTGCCCAGCACTGCGGCTCCAAGAGTGCTGCCGAGATTACGAGCGAAGAGGTTTGATGCTGTAGCAGCGCCACGTTCCGTCCACCCGACACTGTCCTGGATGAGTACGATTGCCGCAGTGCTCAGGAAGCCCATACCGAAACCCATGATCAGCGAACCGAGACCTGCCACCAGAGGCGAAGTGCTGGGTGACAGCAATACGAACGGTACAGCGCCTACTGGCAGTAGCGCGGCACCGAAAACCAGGATTCGTCGTAGGCCAAACCGGCCAAAGTTACGGGCACCAAGCGTCGCTGTAATCGGCCAGCCCAGTACCATCGCTGTCAACATGAACCCTGCTTCGAGCGGCGAGCGGCCCATGACGGCCTGAACGTACATCGGCAAAAAGGTAGTCAGCCCTATCACCGCCATGCCGCTGAACAGCGTTGCAGCATTGGTGGTGGCGATCGCGCGACGCGTCCACAACGCGAAAGCAACCATCGGATCGCGAGCACGCCGTTCCTGGACTACGAACAACGCGGCCGCGACAAGGCAGACTGCCGCAGCTAGCACCGCGAAGCGCCCGTCCGAAGCCCCGGCCTCTGTCAGCGCGACCATCAGCGACGCGATCGCGACCGTGAACAGGCCCGCCCCTACTACGTCGACGCTACGCTCGTGCGTCGTGACCGTCTCGCGCAGAAACAGGAAGAAGCCGGCGGCTGCGGCCAATCCGATCGGCACATTGATCCAGAAGATCCACGCCCAACTGACATGCTGGATGATCAACCCGCCCGCAAGCGGACCGATCACTGATGACACGCCCCAGACGCTTGCCAGCCAGCCTTGCACCTTGCCACGTTCGTGCGCCGCATAAAGATCACCGATGACAGTGATGGAGACAGGCTGGATAGCACCAGCACCCAGCCCCTGGATTAAACGGAACGCGATGAGTGCCGGCATCGACCAGGCGAACCCACACAAAATTGATCCAAGGAGGAAAATGCCGATGCCAACCAGCAGCACCGACCGCCGCCCATATAGATCCGCTAGCTTGCCGAACACCACCGTAGTAGCGGTCTGCGCGAGCAGGAATGAAGAGAAGACCCAGGCATAGTATTGAAGCTGACCAAGCTGACCTGCGATCTGGGGCATTGCCGTCGATACAATCGTTGCCTCGATCGCGATCATGAACGAAGCAAGCATTACCGCCGCTAGAATGAGCGGACGGCGCACTGCCGGTGGTGCTAACGATGCGTTCATGACCAAGCTCCGCGACCAACGAGGCTGTCAGGATTTTGCGAACCTCGAGTAACGGCACGCCTAGCTTCGGACCGACGTGGCCCGCTTGCTGGGCAGGTGATGTTGGCAGCAGGCATATCACGGTGTCCAAATTGTGCGGCGCAGCAACGCGTGGATAGGCCCGATCTATCCACGCCGTATTCGTTAAAGCAGGCGCGACGCTTCCAACCGGTCCGACTGGCCAACCTGCCCCTCTGGTAGTTTGTGCCTTTGCAGCCGCTCAGGCATGAAGCATCATGATCAGGAACGAAGCCCAGTGGATCCATTTAGCAACGAGCGCCGTCGAGATCGTCGGTACCGCCATTATCGTTGTAGGGGCATTCGGAACGCTGGCCGCCTTCTTGCTCGGTCTGGCCCGGGGCAAAACCAGCCGAGCAATGCTAGTCGCCGACTTTCGGTCGGGTCTTGGCCGATCAATCCTTCTTGGCCTCGAGTTCCTGGTCGCGGCCGACATCATCAACACGGTAGCGGTCGAGCCGACAATCGAAAGTCTGCTCGTTCTTGCTGGCATTGTTCTTATCAGGACGTTCCTGAGCTTCTCGCTCGAGGTCGAGATTGACGGGCGCTGGCCGTGGCAGAAAGAACAATCCAACGAAAGGGTTCAACGAGGGACGGATCAGCAATAGTAACGCGGACCGCCGCCCCTCAGTCAGGATAACCTAGTTCGCGACGTTCAAGCCGCACCACCCCGCGTTCCCTTTCCTGACGCTTGTTCATCGGGCTAGGCAGGATCGTTATCGAGCGTAGCGACTCCCATCATCGGATGCATTACGAAGGTCCAGCCGTCGCCGCCGACAATCATTAGGCGTAACGATTGGCGATCTGCGGTGCCAAGCAGTGACGCCGCTCCTGACGAAGCAGGCAATGTGACTGTCCTGCCATCCTGAAGAATGCCGGTTGCCCAGCCGCGCCGTCCGCTGCGGATCTCGCTGGCCAAGCGTTCCAACGCCGTCTCGAGTGCAGTGCGCGCACGTTTTCCTGTAACCCATGCATAACCGCCCGCCCCTACTTCTGGCATAGTTACTAACGGTTGGCTCGAAACTGGAGATGGCTGTTTGACGACCCGTCGGGATGTTTCCTTTGGGGTATCAAGAGGACGCACACCCTCCATACTCATCATGCGCGCAAACTCATCCATCGCTGTTTCCTTAGTGGTGCCGCTCGGAGCGCATGGGCTTAGCCACTGGTTCCTGCCAGTTGAGGGGATTGAGCTGCTGCCGGTTTCGTGGACACCGAGATAAGGTGTTTTCGGAACCGGAGGGTGTAAATGCAACGACGGAAGTTCAGCCGAGAGTTCAAACTCGA
>NZ_LMKH01000001.1:498945-832529 GCF_001421415.1 Sphingomonas sp. Leaf208 | reverse complement strand
TGAGCTGCTGCCGGTTTCGTGGACACCGAGATAAGGTGTTTTCGGAACCGGAGGGTGTAAATGCAACGACGGAAGTTCAGCCGAGAGTTCAAACTCGAGGCGGTGAAGTTGGTCCGCGATCGGGGCGTGGCGGTGGCACAGGCCGCCCGCGACCTGGGCCTGCACGAGAACGTGCTGCGCAAATGGGTCCGCGAAGCGGAAGCTGATCCCCAGTCAGCGTTTCCAGGCAACGGTCAGATGAAGCCCGAACAGCAGGAGATTGAGCGGCTGCGCCGCGAGCTGGCCCGGATGAAGGCYGAGCGTGACATCCTAAAAAAAGCCGCGGCCTACTTTGCCAGGGACTCGATATGAAGTTCGGGTTCATCGCAAAGCATCGAGGGATCTGGCCGGTGTCGTGGCTTTGCGGGGCGCTCGATGTCTCGCGCAGTGGTTTCCACGCCTGGCTCGTGCGGGCGGCAAGTGCCCGGTCGCGCAGCGATGAAGAGTATGCGGGGAAGATCCGCGCCAGCTTCATCTCCAGCTACCGCACGTATGGTGCGCGTCGGGTCTGGCACGATCTCTTGGCCGAAGGCCTTTCATGTGGCCTGCATCGTGTCGAGCGGCTGATGCGCCTGCACGGGTTGATGGCACGCCCGCGTCGTCGGGGTCTTCCCAAGGACGATGGTGTGCGTTCGGTGATCGCGAGCAATCTACTCGATCGGCAGTTCAGCGCCGACGCGCCGAACCAAAAGTGGGTAGCCGACTTCACCTACATCTGGACCGCCGAAGGGTGGCTGTATGCTGCCGCGGTGATCGATCTGTTCTCGCGGAGGGTGGTCGGCTGGTCGATGAGCGACACGATGACAGCGCAGCTCGTCACCGATGCGCTGGTCATGGCGATCTGGCGGCGCGGCAAGCCCGATGCGCTGCTGCATCACTCCGACCAGGGCAGCCAATATACCAGCGAGAAGTTCCAGCGACTGATGGCCGACAATGGCGTCACCTGCTCGATGAGCCGGTCCGGCAATGTCTGGGACAACGCTGCGATGGAGAGCTTCTTCTCCTCGTTGAAGACCGAATTTATCGCGCGCAAAACCTACCGCACGCGCAATCAGGCAAGGCAGGACGTGTTCGATTACATCGAACGCTTCTATAATCCCAGGCGCMGGCACTCGACCTTGGGCTATCTCAGCCCCATGGACTTCGAGAAGCAGGCTCATGTAGCCTAACTTGGTGTCCATGGGACCGGCAGCAGCTCAACCTACTGCATCGCTGGCGAGGAAGAATGCCCCACCAACGCCGCCGCGCATACGGAACCGCTCGCGCAGATACATCTGGTTCGGGAAGCCCAGGCGACCGGTCAGCGGACTTGGATCAAGATGGCTGTCGACCGGCAGGACGTCGGCCGCCATGTTCGCCGCGAGAGTCGAGGCGTACCGCGTATCGCCCGAATACATCGTGTCGTAATAGAACCCCAGGATGTTATCGCGTATCTTGTTCGAGATCGAAACAAGCTTGTCGCGGTCGAGCCCAGCGTTCGCGATGATGTTACCCGAGTCCGAAAAGTCGGTCGAGAACGCATTCGTGTTGTGGTCGAACTGGTTATTCACGCCCGGCAATGCTGTTTGCAGCATGAACCACGAGCTCGTCTGCGAGTAAGCGGTCTGCACACTCATGCGCTTGGGCAACTCGTAGTTTGCCGGATCATAGCCAGGGGGCGGCGAGCCCTGTGGCATGATCTGCGACCAGTTCCAGCCGTTGACTGCAGACCCACCAGCCGTGAACCGGTAATTGGACATCTGTACTTGATCGTCAGCCTGACCGACTGTCTTGTCGGTTGGCATGATGCCCTTGAGCGGGAAAATAACTCCCGACGATGGGTCGCCGGGGGTCTTCCACGGGTCAACCGTCATGCCCTGCGGGCGACCATCACCTCGCGTCGTGTTAGAGGTTGTACCGCTCCAACCGCCAAGCGATTCCAAGCCGCTGCCCGAGGCTTCGCGGCCGTAGGTAAGCGGCAGGCCGAGCGCGAGGCCGGCATTACCTTCGTAAGAGCAGTCGATGTAGCGCTTGCAGGTGAACGTCCGACCGTCCAGGGTCTTGACGGTGTACGTCGTCCCGGCGCCAGTCCCGTTCTTGGTGACGGCGATGACGCCACCCGTAGCATAAGCGGTGACACTGCGACCTTGCGGACGAGAGCCATCCAGCATCTGCCGACAGATGACGTTGAAAGACCGTGGACGCAGTTGGAAAGCAGCGCCTGATCCGGCAGCAGTAACCGCACCGTCAACTGCGCGAGCGCGCGTGACCATCCAGCGAGCGAGACCGCCGAACGCCACGGTATCCTTGACGTCGGTGTACCCCAGTCCATTCGCGGTGACGCCGCCGAAGTCGGAAGTGGTGAAGTCGTTAAAGGCGCCGACGAACGCACACGACTTACCGCGGCTCACGACGCGGTACGAAGCTGCGCAACCAAATGCGGTCCAGCCGTTAACAACCACGTCGACGTCGACCTGTGCGGGCAGGAAGCCCGGACCGCGGATATCGACATCGCCCCACTGAATCGAGTCGACCAGATCCTTATACGCCGCCCAATCCTCTTGCATTTGGGTCATGCTAAGTGCTCGACCGATCACACCGCCTAGGAACCCCTTGGCCGTTGAGGCCGGGGTCGCGAGGCCGTTCATCTCGAGGAACGTGATGGGCTGGGTGAACGACGTCATCGTCTGCGCGGCATTGGTCACCGTTGCAGCTAAGGTCGGTCCGCTCCAGCCTTCGATCTGCGTGGCGTTGCGACGCTGTACCGTAGCCATCTTGTTTGCAGACCACGATGCCGTAGCGCCCATCGTGTTAGATGCCGCACCCATTGCCTTCGCGGCCATAGTGCCGCCGCCCGACTTCATGGCGAACGCAATACCGTAACCCGTTGTCGGATCTTGTGCGCCGCACTCGAAATTGGTCGATCCCGAGCCGGTGAAGAATCCACCGAGACGGACGTCGTTGACCGGCAAATCCTTCAACTGAATACCGGTGTTCAGCCGGTTGCCAGGGGTTGCGGTGAAGGTAGTGGCACCGGATGGGGAGCTATTATAGCCGTTGGTCAATGTGTTCGGATCGATGGCGTTCACGCCAGCGCGAGGATCGACAAAGCTAGGCGATCCTTCGACAACCAGATCGTTGACGCCGGGGTTCTTGATGTTGATTAGCGAAGCCGCCGGGGAGTCAGGGATCGGAATGTAACGGGCAATATCGAGCGCCCAGATACCCGCCGCCTTGCTGCGCTGGATATAGCGATTGATAGTGCGCTTGCGGCCGGTCGTCGGGGTGTATCCCTTGGCAGCATAGGCGCTGAACAACGTCGCGGCTTCGGGCTCGTAAGAGAACGTCGAGAGCGTGCCTGCCGTTGGCGTCGGCCCGGCGACTGCCGAAGGCGTACTGCCCGGTGTCGACGTGACGTCATCGTTCGTAACCGTGATCGTCTTGCTAGTGGTCGCAGACGAGTATCCGTCCAAGACGGCATTGATCACGATCGTCTCGTCGCTCTCAACCCCGGTGTCCCCGTTGATTGTGAGGTCGAAGCTCAGGGAAGTCTGGCCGTCTGCGATCGTGCCGCTTACCGGTCCGGCCACGTAGTCGGTGCCGCTCGTAGCCGTCCCAGAATAGGACAGGGAGACCGTGAGCGGACCAGTGACACCGTTGCGGGTGACGTTGATCACGTTGCTGACGATCTTCGTGCCGCTGTCACCCTCGGCGACCGACGCAGTAGGAGCAGCGAACGCAATGCTCGGCGTACCGGCGACGGCAGCGACCGTGACCGCAGTCGACGACGCCACTACGTTGCCGGTGCCGGTATTCTCGAAGACAAGCGACCCGGCCGAGGCTGGCACGACAGTCGTGCCGCTGCCGATCGAAGTGCCGTTAAGAAGCCAGCGCCGGCTGAGGATTGACCCGCCGTTGCTCATGGCGCCGTCGATGCCGCTGAACGTACCGCCAACATTGCCGCCCTGGGGCGAAATCGAGGGGTTCGACGTGAACGCGGGGACGGCAGCCGACACAATGGTCACGACGTTGCCGCGCGGGCTGAACGTCGCACCGGCTAGCGTTTCGGTAAGGCCGTTATTCGTCGAGCCCGCCGAGCCCGAGCCGTTATAACTATAGGTCCGCGCCGCGCTGTTCACCGTCAGGCCAGACACGGTGCTGACGATCGCCGACCCGGTCGTGGCGTTTAGGATCGTACCCGACGACGGCACGCCAGCGATTAACGCTCCGGAAAGAACGAGGTCGCCAAGAGCGGGGACGTAGGGCGTAGCATTGCCGGAGCCGCGGCCACCGCGGGTTGTGATCGGATAAGACATGGGGTGTCGTTCCTCTTGAAGGTCGGTGAAGTCAGGTTTGGTTGGTCAGCGAGGCCAAGCGTCGACAGCGAGTTGTCGGCGCACGTCGCAGAGGGCGACGTCGGCTCGAGCGTCTCGGATCGTGCCTTCAGCGTCGGACGAGTTGGAACTACCGTCGGGCTGCCGGCGCACTGGCGTTACCGTGCAGGGCTTGGTCGCCTCCGCTGGCACTGGTGGGATCACCGGAGAATAGCTCAGCGTCGAGCGCGTCGATCCCGCGCACGCGGTCAGCAGGAAGGCAGGCAGCACGGCCAGCATCAGTTTGCGCATAGGTCCTCACAGTGTCGGTGGAGCGAAGGATGATCGGTTCACGATCGACGAGCCGGCTGGCGAATGTCGTCAGGGCGGTGCTCTGCTGGCTGGCAAACCGCTGCTCGGCTTCGGCTCGGAGCTTGTCGGCTTTGGCGATCTCAGTGGTCCACGCGGCGCGCTCGGCCTTCAACGTCGCCGTGCGGTCGTCGAGTTTTCCACGTGTTATCCACAGGGCTATGCACAGGCCGAGCATCGGAAAGGCCCACCAGAACCGGCGCAGAAGGGCGAAGCCCGCCGCCCAGGTCATGCTTCGTTCGAAGAAGAGGGGACGCCCGCGATCGCGGTCATCATCTTCGGCTTCCCGATGACGGTCCGCCCGATCGGCCAGCGCCGCGCGACGCAGCGGGACTTCTCGAGCCGCATGATGCTAACCCGGTCGCCCTGGTTGCCGCCGAGGACGTGGTAGCTCGTCTTATCCTCGCCGACGTAGAAGCCGACATGACCGCCACCGGGACGCTCGAAAACGAGGACTGCGCCGGGCGCTAGGTGATCAGCCGGGAGGGGAGCGCCCCACGTTGCCCAGGCCTTCGCGCGCACCGCGATCGGTGCGGCCGGAACGCCATCTTCGGCAAGGCACGTCGCAACGAACAGGCCGCACCACGGCACGCTGTCCGCGTTGTAGACCATGCCCAGCACCTTCGTGCCGAGCTTCTTAGCCCATCCCATGATGGTCGGGCTGTTCGCCGTGCCCGCTGCTTCACGCGTGCCGAGTTTTGCCCGCGCAGCCGAAAGCCACGCCGGTTCTAGTGCCGTCGCCATTTTCTTTCTCCGATGTGAAGCTTTTTTGTCGTCAGCCCGTTCAAGCGCGGCTGAGTGTTCGGATCGCACCTGACCTCAGTCGGCCCGTTCCGTTCTTGATCCGTCGGGGCGGGCCGTTACCTCGAGGAACAAGCCCCTTTTGGCGCGATAGTATTTGCCGGGCTTGCTTGGCAGTGGCCTGGTCGGCCCGCTTCGTGTTTTCTCTTGGCTATCGAGGCGGGCCGTTACGGGGCGTGGAACCAAATCAACGTCGGGCGTTTTTCCCCCTGCTGTGGTCGTCCTCCGACCACGGTCGGCCCGCTCTCGCCACCCCGTTAGAGCGGGCCGTTACTCAGTCACCCTTGGTCAGCTGGGACGCCACGTTGCGCGCGATTAGGAGGACGAAGCGCATTGTTCCGAAGCCAATCCATCCGGCGCTGGTGCCGGTAACGAGGATCGACCAAGTCGGCCAGCCGAAGTGCAATGCTGCGGCGCCGGCCATCGAGCCGAAGGCGGGTAGAAGTGAACACATGACGAAGATGTCGCGCCAAGTGACAGGCTTGCCGGTTTCGATCTTCTGTCCGACACGGAGCATCTGACCAGCGAAAACGGCAAATGCGGATAGGGCGTAGGCCTGCCAGTCTTTCACAGTGTCACCACCCCGATGCCGATGCCTGTGGCGATCAGCGCGCCAGAGACGAGAAAACTAGCCGTGCGGCGTTGTGCGGTCGCAGCTTGGACGAACGACATTCCTGTGACCGACATCACCGCAGCTGCGGCGTCGGTTGCGATGTCGTAGGACTTCCATGTCTCGGGATAGCGCGACACCAGCTGCGCAGCGTCGCCGGACGATCCAAAGAAATAGCTAAGCCCGATCAGCACTGACCCAGCGAACAGAAGCGTCCCAGACCACGGCGTCGTGATCGCACGATTGAGGTCTAGATGAAGTATGTCGACTGCTCGAACGAACCGGATTTTGCACGTTCGTTTGTCGATTTCTTTGCAGCGAGCAAGGCGCCAACCTGCGATCCCGATGGGCACCAGCCAGCCCCCGGCCGCCGCGGCGAACCGAAGTCCGAAGAGCATCATGGTCCAGATCGCGACGACACTGATGATATGGCCGAGCGGGGTCATGTCGCGACCGCCTGGGCCGCGAAGCTTGTATTGCTCATGGTCTGTCCTTGGGTTGCGACGGCCGTCAGGCCGACCAGTTCCAGTTGATGGCGGCATACGCCGCGCGCTTGGCCGCGATCGTCGTTGCGGCCTTGATCGCCGCTACACCTGCCTGCTCGATCGCCTCGATGCGCGCAGCCTCGGCGTTCGCCGCGTCCGATCCTGCCGCGAACCGTGCGATTGCGGCAGCAGGGTTTGGCTCGCCACGGAATGCCGCCTCGGCGAGAGCGAAGCGGAACTTCCGCTTTTGCTTGATCACCGGCAGACCGAGGAAGGCGGTCAGCGACGTCGCGATGCTGCTGCCAAGATCGTTCCAGTTGTCGACCTCGGACTGCTTCAGCGAATAGACCGTCTTCTTCGAGCCACCCGGAGACATCACCAGCATTCGCCGGCGCTCACCTTCGGTCTTGGTCTGATCGATTAGCGTTGCGTCGACCTCTGCCGGCGTTTGGATCGTCAAGGTCCGCTCGCCACGGTACTTACCCACGGCGCGTAACCGCCAGGTGCCCGGCGCGGTCGGCAGGACGAACCCGGTGACCGGCACTGCATCATTCGTGCTGACGAAAGCGTCCGAGGGGACTTTCGCCCAGTCAATCGTCACCCGTGGCTTTACCGCGGGGCCGTCGACATAGTTTGCGTTGATATCCGGCGCGATTGGAAGGGCGATCGATGCATAACCGGGATAGTTAGGCGGCTCGCTCGTCGACTGCCCGCAGATCGCACCCGTCCTGGTTTCATAGGTCAGGTACATCAGATCGCTACCCATGTGACTTTGAGATTGATGCCAGTCAGGGTGTAGGTGGCGGCAACGTAGCGTTGGACGTTGTCACCATCGTCAATCGTTTCGTTGCGCGTCCCCATGCGCACCGAGGCGGTGAACGTCGGCACGAAGTCGGTGCTTGCGAGAACAGGATCCGACGAGTTGGGCCGCGGTGTATAGGCGTTGCCCTGCCCATCGGCGCAAAAGACAGCGAGCCCACCCCCATCCGAGACGTAGTAAATCGTGATGGGCCGCCCGCGCGGGTCCGTACCACCATAGGCAGCTTGCCCTTCGTTCGTAGTGAGGGCGAACGAATACTCGTAGATGAACCGCCCCACTGGTGGGATCTGTGTGAGCGACAATGACCACGGCACGGTAATGACCTGCCCGGCGCTTGGCGTGATGTAGCCCGACCACGTAGCGGTGCCCTCGCGCGACATGCTGGTCCTGTCGAACTTGCGGGCGGTGATCGTGCCATTGACCGTCAGGTCGCCATCGATCTGGCCGTTGCCGGTAAGCGTCCAGGCGCCGCCATATTGATCAGACCACAGGCTTAGCGCCGCGCGACCGTTGCCGGCATCCGCAACGATGCGAACGTACGCCGAGGCCTTGCCTTGCAGATTGACGATCGCGCCCGCCTGCTGCGTCACCGAGGCAACTGTGCCGTTATACTCGGCGCGCAGCTGCGACAGTGTCGATGCGACCGCACCGGCCTTGGCGTCGGCGATGGCAGTGGCGCGATCTTCAATGCGGGCACTGAGAGACGTGACCGTGCTGCCGTTGACGGTATCAATGCGCCCGTTGACGGTGTCGAGGTCGCCGCGGAGAGTGCTAGGGGCGCGCTCATTCAACTGCGCCTCGAGCGTCGCCGTTCGGCTTGCCGCGGCGTACCGGTTCGGCAGGTCGGCAATGACGTCTTCGCTCGACTTGATCCGCGCGTTCACGTTCGTATCGACCTGCGTCAGCCGATTGTTAACGTCGTCGGTGAAGCTGTTGAGCGCGCTAGGGGCCTGCCGCGACATCTGAGCTTCCAGCGAGCTCGTACGCCCGACATAGCCCTGCTGATCGTTGGAAAGGCTGGTGATGCGCTGGTCGTATCCGCTGAGCGTCAGGTTGACGCCGTCGAACCGCGTCGAGACGGTAGTCGAGAGATCCGCCACCGCTTGGTTGGCATTTGCCGACGACGTTGCCACCTGGTCGACGCGGGCGTTCGTGTTCGCATCGCGCCCTTGATAGTCGGCGGTGACGCTGTCGATCCGCTGCCCCAGCGCCTGGTCGGCATTGGCAAGGGTGGTGATGCTCGTCGATACGCGCGCATCGGTGGCAATCTGGACCGCCCGACCGCTACCCGGTGACCAGTCGTTCCATCCGTTCTGCCCCTGACGAGCTCCCCCAATGTACGGCCGCCAGAACCAGGCGTAGCTGTTACCCTGCCCGTCGTAGGTGTCCCCCTTTCGCATCAGCATTAAAGCCGCGACGGCGTTCGCAGGCGCCTGAACGGCTACCAAACCAGAGCGCTTATAAAGCGTCGGATCGTTCGCAAGTTTCTCTGTCGAACTATTGAGGTTGCCGGGGGCAAAGGCGAAAATCACACCGTCTGTGCCGATCCAGCCAAGAAAGATTTGCGTGTCGGCGCGATGAGAAGCGCACATCGCCGAGAACTGGATGAAGGAGCCGGGCACGACAGCGACGACGGGAGAAACCCAGTCGGCGTAATAAGCATCACCACCGGTGGGCTCGCCCTGAACGATCGAAAGTACGCTCTCGCCAACAGGATGATACGGAGCGCCGGCAGCGTTGATCAGGTAACTCGGGCGGGGCGAGACGTTGAAGCTTTCGCTCCACCCGTCCGAAGTGACGAAGTCGGTGTTGCTCAGCAGGTTGCCGCCGCCAGACGTGAAGCCGCTCTGCACTTCGCTGATACGCTGCCCAATGGCTTCGTCGGCGTTCGCCAAAGCGGTCGCCGTATCGGTGATCCGCGTGTTCGTTGCGGAATCACGGCCCTGGTAGTCAGCAGTGACACTGTCCATCCGCCGTCCGATCGCCTGATCGGCATCGGCCAGCGTTGTCGCGACCGAACTGACGAGGGCACGCGTCGCCGACAGGATGCCGCGATCGTTGCCCGCGCTGTACGGTGCCCAGGTAGTCGTGCCCGGGCGGACCTCAGTAACGAACGGACGGGAGAACCACGCATAGCCGTCAACCTCGACGTCGTACGATCGCAAGACGATCGTGGCTCGAACCGCACCGTCGGGAACGACGGTCTCCTTCAGCCCTGTCTGGTCCCACTGGTTGAGGTCTTGGCCGCCGGCGTTGATGCGGGCACCGGGATTTTCGCCACCGTAACCAATCGTTGCATTCTCTGAATTGAGGAAGAAAACAGAGACCCACGCACGGCAGCGATGCGACGCGGTGAACACGTAGAACTGTAGGCTCGACCCGGGCCGAACGGCGAAGGGGCTGCTTTGGGCTTCGCTGCACAATCCCGCGCCGGCTGCAGTACGATGCAGCACAAGGTTGTTCTCGACGCCGCCGATCATGAACGGCACGCCGGCCCCGTTCAAACCGACTTCGGACGCTAGCCCTGAGTTGTATGTGAGCAGCCAGCCGTCCAGCGTGCTGAGGCTGCTATTCGGCACGAGGTTGCCGCCCGAGGTACTTGCACGGGACTCGATCTCGGTTGCGCGTCGGGCGATGGCCTCGTCTGCGCTCGCAAGCGCCTGCGCGGTATCGGTGATCCGAGCATTCGTGGCGGTGTCGAGATCCTGATATGACGTGACGACCCGGTCGATCCGTTCGGCCAGCGCACGGTCTCCGTCGGCCCGCACCGTCTCCGCCTGCTCGATAAGGGCGCGCACGTTCGTGTCGTCGTAGCCGTTACCTTCGACGATCAGCGCATCGATGCGCTGCGACAGCTGCTCGTCTTTGCCCTGCGCGCGCGAGATCTCCGCGTTCAGATCCGTCACGGCCTGATCAAGCGTAGCCTGCGCAGCCGTCACCCGGCCATTGGCCGCGACAATCTGCGCATTGGCCTCGGCGACCGCTGCTGCGGCCTCCCCGGCTGCTGCCGTGATCCGGGCGTCGGCCTGCGCGACCGCGGCGTTGACCGCCGGGATCGTTACCTTTTCGAGCTCGTCGAGCGACTTGAGCAGATCGGTTGCGGGCTTACCGCCAACCGCGTTCGTATCCTTGGACGTGTTGTCGCTGGTGACGTCCGCGTTGTCCGTCGGCTTGGTGCCGGTCGGGTCTGTGACGTCAGGCCATGCGACCGACCCGCCCGATGAGAACGGCACGACGGGGGCCGCCTTGCTCAGTCCCTCAATGGTCAGCGACAGCTTGCTGACATTGACGCCGACCTCGATCGAGAAGTCCTTGAAGAACCCGTACACCGTGAGGCTGTCGAGACCGGCTCGACCGATCCACAGCGATGGCCGCGCGCGAACTGCGGCAAGGCGGTTGGCAACAACGTCGACCGCATCGGTGCGGATAAGCGCCTTGGCAGCCATCCGCTTCGACCACGCACGCTGCACAACGGTCACGTCACCGAAGTCGTCGACCACCTTGCGGCTGAAGTCGGTGATACCCGCCGTTGGCGACGCTTCGGTGATCCCCAGGCTGCGCAACCGGCCGATCAACAGCGTACCGACGGACACCTGAACGGTCCCGGCGATCGTGACCGTCACCCGGCCGGTGACCAGCGGGAGATCGAGAAAGGTTATGGCGCCGGCCGCTACATCCGTGGTGCGATCGTAGCCGTCCGCCTGGACGCGAACCGCGGCACCGGTGACGTCGAGCAGCGCGACTGCATCGGCGCCGGTGACGTCGAGCGCTACCGTGATCGTGTCGGCCGCGCTCGTAACCGAGCCGAGCGCCTGGTCGAACATCGCCCAGCGATTCGTCGGGCCGACATCGAGCCACTTGCCCGACACGCCTGCCGGATCGTTCCCGACGTTCGCGTTCGCCGCACTCTCGTAGACGCGATGCGTCGCCGCTTTAACGACGCGGGTACCGGTGGCGTACGTCGCGCTGGCCGCCCACTCGGGATAATCGTCTTCGGTAACACTGCTGTTCGCCAGCGCCGCACCGTCGATCGTCACCGGCTGAATCAGTCGCAGCGTCGAGGTCGCGCCGATCGGCGCCGGATCGCTGCCGTCGTCGGGAGCCGTAGTCGTCTCGGCAAGCCCCTCGACCGTCAGCGTGCAATAGCTGACCGGCGGAACGGCGTGGTCGAGATCGAAGTCCTTGTAGAACCCGCGCACCGACAGCCAATCGAGCCGATCGCTTGCCACCCAGAGTGCCGACGTCGCGCGCAGATCGGCGAGCCGCTGCTGCAACGCACTGACGCCGTCGAACGGCAGCGCCAGCTTCACCGACAACCGGCGCGAGAAGCCGCGCTCGACGACCGTCGTGACGCCGAAGTCATCGGTGACGCGTCGGCTAAAGTCGGTGATGCCGATCGACGGCGTTGCCTCGGTCTCGCCGAGGTCGAACAACGTGCCGTTGTCGAGAACGACCCTCATGCTGCGGCCACGATCGCGATAGCATCACCGCCGCTCTGCGACGTGACATCGTCGAGCTTCTTCGCCATGCGTGCCGTGTTCCCGGCCGTGGCGGAATGCCCGGCATTATTGTCAGCGCGCATCTGGGCGATCTCGTCACGGAGTTGAGCAATAGGATCTCGGGCATCGTTCGCGACCGTCGGCGCCGGTGCGACCGCGCTTGCCGCGACCGCTGCCGCGGCTACCGTTCCTGCGCTTGTCAGCAGGTTGCCCTTGGCAATCGCAGCGATCACGGCGCTGGTCTGTTCGAGGCTGGCCGCGGTCTGCGACTGGACCCGGTCGAGTTCCTGCCGACTGGTAGCGTTGTCGCCGGCCAGCTTCAGCAGCGCTTGACTGAGACCCGGCAGCAGCTTGGCTGCGTCCTGATCACCGCCGCGCGCCGCATTCGTCGCCGCGTTGAACTCGCCCATCGCCGTAGCGAACGTCGTGCCGCCCGCGCCGTCGGACAGGCCGCGGATGCGCTTGATCTCTGCATCGATGCTGTCGCCAACGCTCGACCATGCGTAGCTCAGCTGCTTGGCTGCGCTCGCTGCTGCCTGGGCGTCCTGAATCGCCCAGACCTGCTGCTGAAGCATGCGGTTACTGACATCGACCTTGGCGAGATCGAGCGCGCGGATCGCGGCGGTGTCGCCGTTGAGCTCAAGCATCTTGCGTTCAAGATCCTGCCGCTCGGCGAGGATGTCGGCCGCGCTCTTGGCACCGTCCATCGCCGACTTGAGATCGGCGAATGCGGGCGCGAGTTGCAGGAGCGTGGCATAGGTCGACTGGCCGGCCGACGTGGTGAGGTTCTGCGCGTCGACGAGCTGACGGAAGCCAGCGAGCGTTTCAGGTATCGCCATCCCGAGGCTATCGAACACCTTGGCGAACTGGGCGGTCTTCGCCGCAGCCTGCTCTTCCTTGCTGTAGAATGTCTGAAAGTATGCATCAGCCGCGCTGTTGAAGTCGCTGACGCTGTCGAACTGATCCGCCAGGCCAAGCTTGGCGTCGATCCCAAGGCCCCGCGCCGAACCGCCCAGCAGATCGAGCGATGCACTGACGGCCTCGACGGTCGAAGCGACACGGACCAGCGTCTCGAAAGCACCCTCGCCGACCTTCTGGAACCGCTCGAAGCCGGGGAAGGCTGCTAGCGCCATCTTATCGGCTGCCGCACCGAACACGGCCGATAGCTTCTCTTGGATCTCGTCGCCGGTGAGGCCTTGAAGGTCGATCTTACCGATGTCGACGATGAAGCCGCTCAACCGGCGCTGGATCTCGGCGGTGGACTCGCCGAGCGGGCCAGCGGCTGCCGCAATGGCGCCGTTGAAGTTCTTGAGGATCAGCGTGAACTGATTTTCGAGGCCTGCATCGGCGCCCGTATACTGGGTAGCATACTTCGTGCTGGTCGTGATGCCGAACAGCTTCTTCTTTTTCTGAACATCCGAATAGTAGGACGCATCGAAGCCCCCGTTCAGGATCGAGTCGAGCGACTGCGGCCCACCCGATAGGCCACTGCCGACGACCTTCGTCTTGGTGCCGAACAGCGAGGCGAGCGCACCGCCGAACACGGGGACGATCGCCTTCAACACGGAGCCGACAGCGTTCGTCTTGAAGCCCTCGCTGACACCGCCCGACGCGTTGACGTCACCGGCGCGCACGATCAGCGACGCGACGCCGCCAATCTGGCTATCGATCGAACGCAGCAACCCAGCCATTTCGCGCGACGAGGTCAGCATGAGCGTATCGACATTCTTTAGGTCGTCGATCGCGCGCTTGATGCTTTCCGACTTGGCCTCGGTATCACCGAGCACGGTTCCGGTGCCGTCATTGGCCTTCGGCAGCGTGTTCTTGCCGCCGCCAAAGCCGCCAGCGACCGCGATGCCGGCACCAACCAGCGCCGCAGCCGTGGCGGCCATGGCTGCGAGGTTCGCCGGGAAGGGCAGCTTCGATTGGTTGGCGACGCCTTCCGCACCCGCAGCTGCTGCACGCGCGCCGCTGTTCGTGATCGACGTGATCGTCTCGATGGCATCCTGCGCGATCGAGCGGATCGACATGGCGAACTCGACGGCGCGGAACACCTTCTCAGCGGTCGCCATTGCCTTGTAACCGTCCGAGCCTTCCTTAAAGAACCCCTTCGCCGCGTGCGTCATGTCGCCGTACAGCCCGACCTGCGCGGTCGCGTTCTTTGTCGCGAAGAGCCCGTTTTCGCGTTTGATGGACGCGTCACGCTGCTCGGCGTTCGTGTTCTGGTTCAGGATGATCAGCTGCTGCTTGTGCGCGGCGCCGACGCGTTCCTGCTGCGCCGCGAAGGAGGCGTAGATCGAAACGGTATCGCCGATCGCGCGGCCTACCTCGCCGAACGCATCAGCCATCCCCTGCGCAGCGTTAGAAACGTTCGTCGCGATCTGGTCGAGCAGGTCGCCCTGGTAGCTCAGACTGTCGTTGAGAGCGTCAGCGCGAAGCTTCGATTGCAATTCGAGCCCGGAGATCTCGACCTGCTTGGCGATATAGTCCCGCTGGTTTGCCAGGGCGCCGGGGAACATGACCTCCGCCTCGCGGGTGGCACGCGTTGTCGCAAGTGCTGCAGTACGGGCAGCGTCGGTCGCACCGATAAGCGAAAGCTCTTCGCGCAGATCGGCCAGCCGATCATTGGCTGCGCTGTCCGCCGCGACAAACCGCGCACCCATCGCGGACGCATCGAGATCGGCCTGCGCGCTGCGCTGATCGTCGAGCGCCTTCGTGGCCTTTTCGACCTCGGTCTTCAGTCCACGCTGCTGTGCCGCTTCGAGGGCGAAGAGCAGTGGTAGCTCAGCTAAGCGCTGCTGCATCAACTCATTCGCGTGCGATGCCGAGACGTTACCAGCGGCAACCTCGCCGTTGACCATCGTCTGGATGCGCGCCTGATCGCGCATCGTCGCCGAACCCTTCTCGGAGTCCGAGACACGTTGAGCGATCGACAATCGAACCTGCCGATCGACCGACGCCTCAATATCGGCCCGCTTGCGGATCGCTGCACTCTCCGCCTTGACGCGCGCCTCGGCGATCAATGCCGCGGCACCAGATACGCCATAGGCCTCCGCCAATTTGTAGAGGTTGCGGATCTGCGCTTCAGTCGCTTCGGCATCCCGCGCCAGCGACGCCGCATGCTGATCGGTCTTAGGCTTCGGCTCGTTATTGAAGCCGATCGTCTTGGCGTTGCGCTCCCGAGCGTTCTTGATCGCTTCGGTCCGCACACGGCCGCCCAGCTTCGTCAGATACTTGTCCGCGATGTCGTATTGCGCGCCAAAGGTCTTCTCGATCAGTTTCGGATCGCCCTGACCGATCAGCATCTTGCCGATGCCGAGCACGCCGCCCTTCTCGACCTCCCCAAGGTATGCCTTCATGCCCGCGACGCCGGCATACAGACCCGCGAGCGCCTGCCGGCCATAGGAGGTCAGATCGTCGAGGACGCTCTTCACGTCCTTGCCCATCGTCTTCATGTCGCCGACGAAGACCGCAGCGACGTCCTTGCCGACCACAGTGAAGAGCGCTGACGACGTGTCCGCCCAGGTGATCGTCGCGTCCTTAAGCTTGAAGAGCTCCTGCTTCGTGGCGTCGGCACCGCCGGTGATCTTGCCGAGCCCGCTGGTCAGCTGCTCGTTCTTGACGCCTTCGTTGATCCACCGGTTGAACAGCGCAAAGCCAGCGCCGGCAGCGGCCAGACCGATCAACAGCAGCGAAAAGCGGAGTGCCAAAGCGCCAAGCTCTTTGCCGAACCCGCGCAGACCACCTTCTGCCATCATACCGACCTGGACAATCTGAAAGCCCTGCTGAATGAAGACCGTCATCGGCTTCTGCCCGGTGAGCAGCCCCTGCGTGATGTCCGGCAGCTGGAGGGCAACCGTCTGCAAGGCAAACCCGCTCTTGCGCGCAGAACCCGCCATCATGTCGTGCCGCTGGGCAGCAGACTCCGCACGGTCGCCGAGCATCTTCTCGGCCAAGCCAAGCTCTGCTGCCGACGCACCGGCGGCGGTCATAACCCGACGCGCCTCGGCGATCTCGCGGTTCAGCCGTTCCTGAGCGGTAGCAGCCGGGTCGACCATCGCGCGCAACTGCGCAAGCGACGCGGCATCGCGTTCGGCTGCCGCGTCCTGCTCGCGCATCGCCGAGACTCCACGCCGCGCGGCTGCTTCGAACTGATCATGTGCAAATGCAGCCGATCGCAGAGCCTGTTCCTGCTGCGCTGCCGACGCCGCTACCTTGCGGCCGGCCTCTTCTTCGGCCTCGGCGACCGAGTCTGCTGCAAACTTACGCTGGCGGGCAGCAGCGAGCAGGCGATCGGCGAGGTCGGTGTTGCCTTGCTGGTTCGCTGAGAGCGCGATGGCCTCGATCTTGGCCGCACGCATCTCTTCCTTGGTTTTACCCAGCGCCATCGCTTCACGCTCAAGCGTCCGGATCAAAGCTTCGCCCGCGGTCGCGGTTAGCGTCTTCTCACGGGCAAGCGCACGGGCCTCACGACTGGCCGCTGCACCGGTGACGCTGATGGCGGCAGAGAGCCCTCCGACGCTCGAAACGATCGTTTCGGCCGTCTGTCGGACGGAGGTTAGTTCACCTTTCGCCGCAGCACTAAACGCCGCTACCTCGCGGGTCGCCCCACCTAGTTTCATCATGCCGCCAGTAGCGACCTCGACCTTGCGCATCTCGTCGAGCACCTTGATCGTGCCGCTATCAAAGAACTGATAGAACCGCTGGAGCTCGCTGAACGCACCCTGTGTGTCGATCGCGAAACCGGCGGAAAGCATGCCGTCATCTTCGTCCATGATGCGTCCTTTCCACCGGTTTTCAGATTGCGGGATTGGCCGACGGGTCAGCCGAGTACGGAGTCCAGGATCGCGACCTCGGCCGCCTTTTCCGCTTCGGTCACCGCACCGCGCCACGGGGACGGGCAGGTTTCCTCTTCGCTGTCTCGGCTCTGACCGACATAGGCTAGCGACAACGCCCGAATGATCCGGGCTTCCCATGGCGACAGCCGGATGCAGGTGTTCGCCTGCCACGCGGCGATCTCAGTCCAGCTAAGCGGCGTGGCTGACATGCCGTTCGATCCGGTCATGCCGATCTCGGTCCATCGCTCGATCAGATGCGGCAGGGGAAGTGGCGGCATCTGCACCGGAATGCGGTCACGCTTGAGCGTGTCGAGCCGTGACGGGGCTGTTGCCAGATTGAACGCAGCGGCTCGCGGCGTCCCTGCCGGCGGGCGCGGCGTGGCGTTCAGCCACGCCAGTCGCTTCGCGTAGAGGATTAGGGCGTTGCTGGCGCGCCCTTGAAGTTTCCCCAGTCAGCCAGCGCCTTGCTCACCTGGTTGGCGATGAAGCCAAGGCTACGGTTGCCGTACACTGCGAGAGCGAGGGCGCGACCGGTCTTGTCGGCGAGCGTCAGGTTCTCGAACTCGACGGTAGCATCAGCGAGGTCTTCGGCCGTCTGGGCGAGGCGCTCTTCCGCGCTCATCGCTGTGCGCTTGCCATCGTTGTCGTCGAGGCGCTTGAGGACGCGCTGCGTCTGCTTGGTTTCGATCTGGGCATAAGCCTCGCTGCCGGGGCTATGCAGAATGACGCGAACCGGCCGACGATCGGCACCCTCGCCGCTATACATGAGAACGCCATTGGCATCCTTGAGATGCAGCGGGGCGGTGTCGGCGATTGCCTGCGTGAGAATGTCCATGGTGTATTACCTCGCGGGTATGATGGGTGCATCAACCTGCTCCGCACCCGCGACAGCGAGAGCAGGTTGATGCGTAGAGAAGCCGGCGTCGCGGGCGCCGTAACCTTGAGTCAGGCTGCCGCCACGTCCTTGATGACGACGGTGTTGATCTCGATCGCCGGTGCGGCGGTAATGATCGAGTTCGCGGCACCGATCGTCTCGGGGAAGCCGAAGACGCGTGCCTGGAAGTATCGAAGCGTGCCGTCTGGCTTGGTGATACGGACAGCATAGAGGTCGAGGCTCGTCGGCAGCGAGGCGACCTGGATCAATGCCTGCCCGGCGTCAGCGTCGTCGACCTTCATGGTCGGGCTCAGCTGGCCGTAGTTGGTCGGGCCCTTATACTTCTCAACAGGGCCATCGAGCGGCGTGAACGTGACGACTTCGGTCGACGCGCCGAAGCCGCCGATCGATTCAACGCCGCCGACCGTGGTGTAGGTCAGCGCCTTGTAGGCGGTGGCAGTCTGGGCAGAGGGGACGCCCGCGGAAATGGCGAGTTTCGAACCCGCCGCAGTCGTGGAACTCATGATGGTATTCTCCAGTCAGCGAGCCGGCGGTGCCGGCGGGTCAGTCCTGTCGCGGGCAGGAAAGAAGATTAACCGAGGACGGCGTCGAGCGCGGCCTTCTCGGCTTCAGCGGGTGGCACTGGCTTCTCGTGCGAGACGAGGCCTGCGGCGACGTAGTTGGCGATCACGCCATCTTCCGCGTCGCTGATCTCGGTGCCGCGCTCGAAGAAACGGGTCGTGCCCGCATCCTTGAAGTCGCGCGTCGCATAGAGGGTCTTCTTGTCGTTCTTGGCTGCCATGATCGTTCTCCTTCAGGCTGGTGCGTCGTACGAGACGTAGAAATCTTGGTTGCGTTCGAAGCTGTTGCCGGGGCCGTTCAGTTCGGGGCCTGCGCCGGCGGTCAGCACGGATATGTCGCGCGCATCGTCCAGCGCGGCGATCACGAGCCCGGCGCGGCCGGCAGAGCGCAGCAGCCCCATGATCGTCTTGCGGTCGCGGTAACTGGCCGCGCGCACGGTGACCGAGATCCGCTCCGTCGTTCGGACCATGGCTTCCAGCGCCAGCGATTGCCGGTCGACGATGCTGAGCGATCGGACGAGCAGAACGGGCAACCCCTCGTCATCGGCGAGACGTCCGCCCTTGATCGCCTCAGGGCGAATGACGGCGGTCAGGGCTACGTTCTTGCGCAGCACGTCGCCCATGATCCCTGCACCGTCCATCAGACTTCCCCGTCGGTGGTAGGCGTGGAGCGCTTCACGCGGGTGGTGATGTATTCCTGCGCCGTTTGAATGGCGTCTCGCGCCTTCACGTCGCGCGCCGTCCGCAACCAGGGCTCGGCGCTTGTGCCAGGGTGAAACACAGTCGCGCCGACCGGCTTGCCGTTGATGACGAGCGTTGCGCCGGGGCCAGACCGGCCTTCCTTCGCAGCGTCCGTGTCGAGCTTGTTGACCCGGGCAGCGGTCCGGCCTTCGGCGAAGTTCGGGTCGACGCTGATGAAGTGGGCGCTGGTGCCGTACTCCAGCCATGTACCGAGCGAGCGAGCCCAGCCTTCTTTGACGGCGATCTTGACCGTTATCCGTTCGTCGACTTCCTTTGATCGCCCGATGATGACGCCTTCGCGAACCGCATCGGATGCGACCCGTTGCTTCGCATCGTCAGCGATCACCGTCGCACCCGCGCGGGCGGCACCGCGCAAAATCTTCCTGATCTTGTCAGGGACCTCGTTCCGACGGCGCTGCATACCCTCGCGCCCTTTCAGAATAGGCATCAGGCGCCGTTGCCGGCCGCACTGTACTCCTCGACCATGAACTCAAGCCCCTCGCGAAATCCAAGTTCGGCGGGACCTGAAATGATTTGCATGATGCGCTCGCCTTCGACGAACCGCATGGCGGCAGTGATGCCGGTACGGTGGTGCATCCTGACACGAGCGGGTCGAGCCGAGACGTTCATTCCATCGGCAAGGTTCTCAGCCCGGCTTGGCAACACGTCCTGAACGCTCGCCCAGACATCTGCCACGAGCTCCCACGATCCGGACCCCGCGCCGTCAAACTCCGTGTCCGCAACCGGCTTCTCGATCCGTAGCCGGCGATTGAGAGAACCCGGGTCGACGATCATCGAAACACCTGGAAGGGGCCTAACAGCGCCTCTACCGTCGTCGACATTGGAACGGACGTCGCGGACAACCCGACAGCGACCGTGCCACGGTTACGGAACAGGTCCGTCGCCATCATCATGATCGCGACCTTGATCGATGGCGGCACGGTTTCGTAACCGGCACGATAGCGAACCCGAACGGCGTCGCGACGGGCCGATGCGGTTTCCCACGACCAGGCGCCAGTGATCGGGTGCAGCGTGCCATCGACCAATTCAACGCCGTCGACCGAAGCCTCCTGCAGCACGCCGTCAAGATCGAGATAGGATAGGCTGACGATATCAATGACCGGGGGGCAGGGGAGTGCAACGCATCGGCTGCGAGCCGCCTCGAACCTGATCTCTAACGTTTGGACGCCGATACAACGCTGCAGCCATCCGGTCGGACCATCGATGTGAGAGGTTGCCGCAGCGACGTAGGCCTCGACCAGCGGCTTTCGTATATCATCGGCTTCAAGCGCCAGCTGCGGTGCCATGTCCTCCCACGTGACGACTGGCTTGGGGGGCTCAATAATCGTGATCATCAGACGCTCCGAATCGCGTCAGCGAGGTCGTACAGATCTACGGTAACGGCTTCGCCGTCGTCTCGCGCGAGCGTGAGTTGCATCGACGAGCCATCCGCCTTGCCGGCGATGATAGCCGGGCCGGGAGCACCGGCCTTACCGATCGGCCCCTGCTCGCCGCGGTCACCGCGCTTGCCGCGTTGCGCCGACAACATCCAGCCGTCGCCTGGCAGCGCACCGGGGTTGTCTGTCTTGGCCCGCCACTCGGAACCATTGAAACTGACGACGTCGAGCGCACGATAGAGCCCGGTCTCGTCATAAAGTCCGCGGGCTTCACCGGCGTAGGCATCTCTGCCGTCAACGCCGTTCGCGCCGTCTTTTCCGTCGATGCCGGGAGCACCATCGGTACCGTTCGTGCCGTCTTTTCCATCAACGCCATCGCGGCCTGGAGCGCCGTCAACGCCATCGGTACCGTGTTTCCCGTCTGCGCCATCGCGGCCGGGTGCGCCGTCATTGCCGTTTGCACCATCAATGCCATCGCGTCCGGGTGCGCCATCGACACCGTTCTGACCGTCAATCCCGTCCTTGGCTTCCCCGTCGCGACCATCAACACCGTCACGTCCGTCGTTGCCATTTGTGCCGGGCGCGCCGTCTGCGCCATCTTTCCCGTCGACACCATCGCGTCCATGCGTTCCGTCAGTGCCATTCTGGCCGTCGACTCCGTCTCGAACGGTTGCGAGGCGCTCATTCACTTGCCGGGTGAGGTCTGCGAGCGCGGCGCGCTCCTCGACAATCCAGGCGCGATGCTCGGCCATTATAGCTCGATGCTCGGACGCCCGGAGCGTTTCCGCCTGTTCCGCCTCGCGCAGCAGTCGCGTTGCCAAGCCGTGAAAGTGGTCGCGCAGGACCGGTGTAACACCGGCCATGATTGCGGTGAGATCACGTTCGATCATGCCGCCTCCACCGGCCAGTGGCGCTGCACGGAAGCCATGATTGACGCGGATACCTCGTCGCTACTCATTTCCGGCTCCTCGTTGGTCGTCTCTGCCGGGGCTGTGGGCGCTGGTGCAGGGGGCGGGCTCTTCGCCATCTGGGCAGCGACGCTAAGCGGGATGTCCTGCTGTTGGACCCATGGCTCTTCCCCGCCTGCAACCGGCGCCAGCTCGAAATCGGCGCGTGCTACATTACGGTCAAAGATTCCCGCCTTCACGCCAGTGGCCCAACCTTCAACCCGCTGCGCAAACGCAGAGCGAAGCAGCGCGCTAGTGTCGAACTCAACATATTCTTCGGGCTGCCCGGAGAGGCGAAAGAGCAAGCCTATCGCTTCTTCGATGTGATTAAGGATGAAGCCGAGCCCGCCAGCGCGCCACGAATGCATTAGGGCCTCAGTGGAGGCAAAAGGTGTGTCGCCGGTCCCGAGAACCTGGAGGGGAACGCGAAAGACATGCGCAATCGCCTGATCGGAAAGCTTGAGGATGGCTGCAAGTTCGGCGTCTTTCGCCGACGAGCCGATTGGCTTGGGGCCAAGGCCAGCGGTGAGGATCGGCGTGCCGCCGGTGTTCATGCCCTTGGACTGATCGTCCCAAAGCGTTCGAAGCTGCTGGACTTGTTCGGGCGTAAGCTTTTGGTCGGTCGTCAGCACGAACGAGGGGCGCGACTGATTCAGAAAGAACGTAATTTGGCTCGTCAGCGCTGCGTTGCCGGCTGCGAGTTGCAGAGCCGCTGCTGCCATTGGCGTTTCGCCGACCAACGGGTGGCGAGGGGTATGTAACTTGAGGTGAAGCACGTCGCGGGCCGGAACGACAATCTGCGTCCCGTAGCGAGCATCGACGATTGGGTTGCCGCCCATGTGATAGAAAATGCTGCCGTCATATGCGATCTGCGGCCCTGACATTGCCGAGCTCATCAGATGCAATTCAATCGGCTCGAACCGGTTATTGCGGACGACGAGCGCATAGGCGTTGCCGTCATCCAGCAGGAAACGCACCGCGTTCAGCAGAAAATCCGAGATCGACTGATAGTCGTTTGGATAGCGCAGGATCCGCGTCAGCGCGGACGTGGTCACGCGCTCGCGGCCCTTCTCGGGACTAGAGCGCCAGTGGTTGCCGGGGCACATCGCGGTGGTCTGCGCGTACGCCGAGACACATGCCTCGACCATCGACGAGCGACCTTCCCGCGAGATGTCCATGCCCATCTGCCACCAGTTGACCGGCGCATCCGCTGCGCGCCCACCACCGATGGAAATAACCTGGGAGGGTCCCTCTGCCGACTTCGTCGTCGTGTCGCCGAAGCCGAAGAACGACTTCACCATGGAGAGGGACCCAGCCACGTATTATTCCGCCGAGGTCGACTTTGCCCCGCGGCCCGCGCGGCTCGCGCGGGTGCGGTACTCGGCAGCGTTACCGCCTTCGAGCGAGCGCTCTTCGGGGGCGCCGTGATCTTCCTTGCTGTCGAGCTCGTCGAGCGTCGGCGTGCTGATCTTGGCGGAGTCCACTTCGAACTGCGTTGGCGTCGGCTGGACGTTGTCCATCCGTTCCATCGCGGCTTTGTTCTGCGCTTCGAGGTCCTTGCGGGACTGCTCAAGCAATTCTGCGGTGGTCGGCATCTGCTCGTCCTTCTTCAAGAGGGACCGGCCGGGTGGGGTACCCGGCCGGTGGGTTTTACCAGGTGACCGCGGTGCGCACGATCACGGTGCCGGCGCGGCGCATCGCCCACGAGACATCCATGATCATGCGAAGCGCCAGACTGTCGGTCTGGAACATGGAGCGGACCGAACCGCCCGTCGGGACGGCACCCGCCGAAGCGATCTGCGCGGGTGCGGTATCCTCCATGTGCAGGACCGTCTGGCTGCTGACGTCGAAGCGCGGGACATCGCCGGTTGCCGACATGAAGTCAGCGGCGTCGACGAGCACGAGGACGCCCACAGGGACGGTCGACGAGATGATCGCCGGGTAGCCCATGAAGTTGCCGTTCGCGAGTTCCGCCTTGAACGGGAACTGCCCCGTCCCGTCCTGAATCAGACCAGCGCTGATCGACTGCGCCGGGTTCATCAGCCAGACCGGATTGCGCAGGTTGCCCAACGTGTTCGTGGTCAGGTCGGAGAGCATGCCCTTCACGTCGGCGACCAGCGCCGCCATGTTGCCGCCAGCCGTTCCCGCAGCGGTCGTTGCACCGTTGCGAATGCCGCCTGGACGCACCGTGGTCGCCGGGTTGGCGTCGAGCAGCACGACGTCGAGCGCGATCGAGGTGTCTTCTTGGATCGCGTCGCGCAGGATCTGCTCGATCTGGGGCGTCGAGTGCTCCGTGATCTCGCGGGTCATGGTGGTGATCACTGCCATCTTCTTCGGCGTGATCGTGGTGCTGACGAAGCCGGCCTGACGGACCGGGATCGGAGCGCCTTCACCAACGAAAGAGCCTGCGATCGTGGGCGTAGCCGACCGCGACGGAAGGCTTACCTTCCCGGCGCGTCCGAAGCCGAACCGCCCGCCGATCGCCGACAACCGCGGGTAAACCGACGTAGGGAGCAGGAGGTCGAAGAACTCGCCGATCGCGGTCTCGACGAGCGCGCCCGCCCAAGCCGGCGTGACGGTGTCGGCCGGCACGGTGGTCGATCGCATCAGCACGTCCATCACCGCCTTGGTGGCGACGTCGTCGCCGTAGCGCGACTTCATCATGTCGACGGCGGTGCCGCCGAGCGCGTGCGTGAGCAGGCCGACGGTCATCGCACGGAAGATGTGGTCGACAGGCGCGATCTTCTTTGCCGGGACGGCAAAGGGGCGGCGATGATCGACGCTCCGCTGTTCGATCGTCACGGTCCCCGCGGGCGGGGTGACGATGGTGAGCGCATTGCCATTGCCGCCAGCGAGTGCTGCTTCTGCGCGCTTGAGCGAGACGAGCGATGCGTCCTTGGTCTCGATCTCCGTCGTGAGCGCGTCGATGTCGCCGCCGGTTTCGACTGCAGTCTCGAGGTTGGTGCGCGCCTGAGTCAGTTCGTTCTGCGCGGACTCGATGCGCTGGGAAAGGGTCGTCATGTTGGTGTTCCTCGAAAGGGTCAGGTTCAAGGCGGGCTCGCCGGTTACGCCGCGCGTCACGCTGCTGATCTCGTCGGCAGACTCGCCAAAGATCAGCTGCTTTGCTTCGCGCGAAAGGTTGAGTTGCGCTGCCTTCTGGAGCGCGTTCGGGTTGGCTGGGATGCTCACAAGGGAGCATTCGACCAGCTCGCTTTTCGTGTAGCGAATGCCGCCACCCGGGATCGGGTCGGCCTTCAGGCCGCGGAAGCCGACCGATACGGCGCGCATCATGCCAGCCTCGACGAAGGCTCGCATCTTGTCGGTCGTCGGGCACGCGCCGACCGGCCCAAACTTCAGGTCGCCGACCAGCGCGCCGGCCTCGACGCGCACGTTTTCCCATTCGCCGATCGGCATGTCCGAGTTGTGATTGAACAGCGCCTTGGGGTTCTGGCGAAACGCCTCCAGAACCCAGCCTTTCGGTTCGACGATGTCGCCGTAGCGATCGACCGTGGCATCGCTCATGACGAAGGTTAGGGGGTTTGCGCCTGCCGCACGCGCGGAGGCCTTATGCATTACGTCCATAAGATACTCCGGATCAGGCGATCATTGACGAGATGTCGAAGGACGCAGCCGCTTCAGGGTTACGAGCCATGAGCATGACCGCGTTGAACAGCGCGATGAGAGGATCGATCTTGGCCTTGCCCGCGATCTGCTTGGTGATGATGACCGCGTTGCCGCGCTGCTCGGCCTTTGCGTTGCCCACGCACCAGGTCATCAACGATTGCTCGGCGTGAATCATGGTGCCGTCTTTCAGCTTTCGCTCAGCACCCCAAACCGCGCCCGAAAGCCGGAAGCCCTGGCTGATCGCCAGCATTTGCTTCTCGGTGAAGCCGCGTCCGGAGAGCTCATCGACAATCGCCGCGATCCCGGCAGGGTCCAGGCCAATGGCATATTCCTCGGGGAACAGCCCGGCATCCTTAACCCGTTCCAGTATGTCGGCGAGTTCGATCAGATCCTGCGTCGGGTTGTCGCACTTGGTGAGCGTGCCCTCGGCAACGAAGCCGTCGAGCGCGCTCACGATATCCTTGCGGCGCTCCCAAACGTCCAGCTGTCCCCACGCATGCGACCATGTCAGCCACTGCTTCGTGACCCTGTGCCGGCCGATTAGGGTCAGCCCGAGCAGATCGTCGAGCCCGCCGCCATCGATGCCGCCGACTGCGACCTCGACGATCACAAGGAAGTGATCGAGCGTGCCGTCCCAGACCAACGGCGACGCGGTAGCCTTCAACCAGTAGAGCGCGCCGGCCCATGCATCGTGCAGCAGGCCGACGCCCATCTCAACATTGAGGTGCTTCGCGTAGAAAACCTGCCGTTCCGACATTTCGGCGCGCTGCGCTTCTTCGAACTTGTTCTGCAGCCACGGCTGGCTGACGGACCGGCCAAGGTTCGGGTTGGTGATGTAGAAATTCGCCGGGTCGATATGCTCTTCCGCCGCGATCATCTCGGGCGGAAACTCGTAAAGCACTGGCAGCTTGGTCGGCGCGTTGACCGTGCCGTCTCGAATGCCGCGGTATTCCTTGAGCTCGCTCTTGAACACGCCCTGAGGTGGCTGGTCAGACTGCGTGGTCAGGAACAGCGTGTAGCCTTCCGGCCGTGACGCCTGCCCGCCGGTCGCTTCCTGGAACATTGAGTCTGCCGTTGCGACTTTACCAAAGAGCCAGAGCTCGTCGATAAGTACGCGGCTGGCTTTCTTGCCCGACACGGTAGCGCTGTCCGCAGCGACCACCTTCATGGTCGCCTTCGTCGACCGCTGCGTGATCAGTTTGATGTGATCCTGAATGTGCAGGAGGTCGTTTAGCTCTTCGTCGGCGCGGATCATTGCTGCCGCCGGCTTGAAGCTGTTGTCGGCGACCTCCTTCGTCGGCGCGAGGATCAGGTTCTCGTCTTCGTGCCGCCAGCCGAGCGCTAGCTCGGTGACCATGATGCCCGCGGCAATCGTCGACTTCGTGTTCTTCTTGCTGACGAGCAGCAGGAACTCTTTGATCATCTGCTCGCCGAGGTCGGGATCGTACGCGCCGAACACCGTCGCGACGAAATCGAGCAGCCATTTGTCACAGGACTCGCCGATCGTCGGCTGGCCGGTGACGTCCATCAGCCGCAGTGACGTGAACAGCGCCATCTTGGCTTCTGCCACCTCGGGGAACAGCGGGTCGAATGGGATCAGCGAGCGGCGCCCCCGAATGCGCTCCTTCCAGTCGGGGCAGGATGTTGACCAGGTCGGCAAGCTACTTGACCGCCTTCAACGTCGGTGGCCCGACACCGCGGAAGCGGTTGGCGATCTGGTCAGCCTTCTCCTGCTGGGCAGCTTTCTTGCCCTGCGGCGCGGAGGCTTCGTTGATCGTCTTGAACGCGGTCGCGAGTTCCTTCAGCGTTTTCGCGCGACCGGTCAGACTGATGGCCGCCATCATGCCGTCACGTCGCGCCGCTCCACGATCGTCCGCCGTGATCTCTTCGATCATCTCTTCAAGCTCGCCGAGATGCGTCGTGGTGGCGTCAAGCTCGTCGAGCATCCGCGCGACGAGGCCACGCCCACGCTCGGCGATCACTGAGGCTTCAGGTGCGGGTTCGTGCGGCGCGCGCGGTTCGCGGGGCGAAAGTTCGCAAGTTCGCGCAGTTTTCGCCCTGCTAACCGCGCGAACCCAGCCTTCGGCCTTGGCGCGCTTGCGAATAGCCGTGTCCGAAATCTCGTGCCGATCAGCAATTTCGCGGATCGATACTTCACCGGATAAGTATTCGAGCTCGATCCGGTCCCAGTCCGAAGAAGTTTTGCGGGTCGCCATCAGGGTCGCCCTCCGGCGGAAGTTCGCAGCCCGAATGCTGAGAGGAAAATTATCCGCGCGTGCGACGGATGCGGTATAGGGCAGCAGGGGATGGGTGGTTTTCGGTCCACCCCCCCTGGGTCAGATGCCGTAGCGCGCCTCAACCTTCGCCTTCGGGCCGTCGTGGCAGGGCTTGCAGAGCGTCTGAAGGTTGGCCTTGTCCCAGAAGCTACCTACGTCACCGCGATGTGGCTCGCGGTGGTCAGCTACTAGCTGTGACGTGTCGGACTCGACGCGACCGCACCCAGGCCACTGGCAGGTGAACAAGTCACGAGTAAGAACTTCCCAGCGAAGGCGCCGCCAGGCTGAGGTGTTGTACCATGCGCGCCACGGTGCAGCCTCGCGCCTTCCCTGATCCCCGCTTTGGAACGTCGTTAAGCGAGAGGGTAGCGTGCCAAGGCGGTTAGGAAGAGATCGGAGCTTACCCATCAGCGTTCCCGTCCGTTGCGCGCAGGTCAATCGCTGCCTTCTGAGCCTGCCCGGTCAGCCAAGTGCATCAAGATGTACGAAGGCCTACAGGTTGGTTCAGCAAAAGGCTTGTTTCGCCGTCGTAGTTGCGTCTTCGCCCGATCACCGGGCCGGAGTTGGTACGATGAAGCTCACAGGTTTAGCCGCCCTGGCAATGATGGCCGCTAGTGTTACCGTCCCGTCGGTTGCGGATGCGCAACGCCACTATGATCGGTCCGGTGAATACAACCAGCGCGATCGCGGCGCCTACCGCAATGCGCACGGTCAGAGCGGCCGGTATGGCAACCACAACACCCGCGTACGGCGTAACCTGCCGCAAAGCGCGTATCCCTGGCATTGCAATGACTACAAGCTGCGCCACCACATCCGTTGCCACGACTGATGTGCCGCTTAACCGCCATACTGGCGGACGTATAAAAGTCTGATCCGATAGCCCGTCACGCCGCAGCTGCGGTGTAGACGGGCGGTAGGGTCACCTCCCTCGCACGGCAGCCCGAAGGTCAATCGCTGCCTGCTCAGCCTGCTCGATCAGGCGCTCGCTGTGCCCCTGATTACGTGACCCTGAGGCCATGTCCTCGGCAATACGCAAAACGCGCATGCCAATCGCCTCGACGTGGTCAGCGGTGGTGAGCCTCGATTGCGGCGCTGCCATGTTAACCTCCGTTGCAAAGATTGCAGCGATTGGAACCAAAGTGGCCCGTATTTCGGGCATTCCACCGAACAAGATTAGTATTCGCGAAGGTCTCCACCATTGTTGCAGTGCAGCAGGGGGAGTCGGTTATGATCGCTATGCTACTCATCGCAGCGAAGTACGTGTGGGGCACGTCCGCGGTTGCCTCGGTTGGGATCGGAGCCGCAAGCATGTGCTCACGTCGTATCAAGGCATCGATCTTCGGTGAGCCAACAATCGAGAATACGCGCCGATATTCAGCGAACGACCAATGAACGCTTCCATACCGTAGGACAATCGCTCGGAGCGCTACTCCTGCTTAGGGGATGACGGTGGCATGCCACTGCGATCATCGCGGTCCGCTTATGCGGCAATAGGCGTATCTTGTACCGTATCCGTTCCAAGCAGCCAAGACCCAATCTTCATATTGATGCCGGCGAACGCAACCAGCACGAACTTGCCGTCGCCGTCCTTTACAACCTCGCCTGACAAACCGGCGCCGGGGCCCTCCGTAACCGTGACGGGCTGACCGATCGTGAACGCCTTCCGCTGACCCATGCGAGCAGCGCGCTGGCCGCGCTCCTCGACGCGCCTTGCTTCAGCGATCTCTGCGTCGGCGATCGTCGGGATCGCGCCGAGGTAGCGGAAGACTGAGAAACTCGGATGTTCCGAGAACGGCTGTGCGGCGATCTGCGCAAGCTCATTCCGGCGGTCGGCACGGGCGAAGACAAACGTCGGCATGATCGGAGCTGCGTACTCAACGCGACCCCGGGCAGGGCCATGGCGCCGGGTCAGCGTTTGCACCGGACTCCATACGTCGAAGCCGGCCGCCTGAAGCGAGGCGACCAGCGGCAGCGTACGAGACGCTCCGGTTCGAAGAATGCACCAGTCATTTCCCCGGCTCATGAGTTCAGTCCTGCCTTTGTTCGAGAATGTCGCGGGGGCGCACCGCTCGCCTGCCGATTTCCGGCTCGTCGTGCGTTGACGGGTTCCAAACCACGGAGATCATCATGACCGACAAGAACGTGCCCGAGCCCGTCGACAACGTCAGCATCAAGTCGGGCGATGCCGATCGAACCGCTGACGGCTTCGGCAAAGGCAAGGGCTACTCCGGCGACGAATACGACAGCGCGGACCATGCGGCGGAACGCCACCTGCAGAACCGTGATGGTGCTCACAACGCAGGAGCCGACGAGCCTGCCGACGGTCGCGACATCCCGCCGGAAGCTGGCAAGCGCGCCTACATCGACAACAAAACCGGTGAAGTGCACGGTAGCGGATCGGGGGCCGGTGGTGGCAACCCCGGCGAGGATATCGATCTCGACACGTCGCGGAGCGGTCCAGAGGACTGATCTTCCAGTCTTTAAGTAATTGTAAGGATTGAAAAAGTAGATCGAAATTAAGTCAAAAGAGCGATTTCGATCACGAATTTGGGGGAGCAGCGCATGCCAACGGACAGCAACAGCTCGAACAGCGGCGAGCATCCGATCAACCGCTCTCCCTCCGACCAAGCTGATTATCTGAAAATGCTGGGACGCTGGGCCCGAGGAGATATCCCGGAGTCCGGCCCCAGCGGGCACGGCGAACGCCGAACCTCCGGCGACAACCCCTGAACACGATTTAGCGGCCAAGGTCACGCGTGCTCCTCCAGCTTGCGCTGGTCGGCTGGCGGACCCGGTATGGCCATTCGACGGTAGCGTTCTGCGGTTGACCGACTGGCCTCCCGGGCCTCGTCCTGCGCCGCAACCTTCATTCGCAACCGTGCCTCGATCCACGAGACGGGCTCAGCGCGCCCGGCAGCGCTGAGCAACGCTGCGTTCGTCGCCTCCTCGCCGTGAGTGTTGAACCACTTGGCGATTAGGGCTCTAGCCGACTTGGCCGACAGACCCGCTACGCCCAGCAGTGCGACACCAGCGTCGAACAAAGCTTTTTTCGGATCGATCGGCGACGCGACAGCGTCAGTAGATTTATCTACTGAACTATCTCCTCCCTCCTTCCTCTGGCGAGACTTTTCCCCACTGGTGGGTAACTGGTTCCCCACCGCTTCCCCACTGGCACCCCCTTTACGGGCCTTCGGTTCCCCACTGGCTTTGGTTGAAGGGGGGGTAAGTTCCCCACTGGGCTTAGTTGAAGCGGTGTCCAGTTCACCACCGTCGCGTGTTGAACGGGCCTTGATGTTCACCCAGTTCCGAACCGCTTCCGTCTGCGGATATGTCGAAGTAGGCTTCTTGGGGCGCTGGTACTGGCAGAAGTTGCGCACCGCGCCGTAGCGCTTGCCGCTAGCCTCGTACGACATGATGCAGCGCGCCTCGGCCAGTTCATCCAGCAGCGCGACAGCATCGACGCTGTCCGCCGGCAGCAGCCGCATCTTCAGCTTAATCGGCGACCACTCGAATGAGCCCATGTCGTCGCATTCGTTCCAGATGCCGAGGAACATGAGCCGCGCGAAGGGCGACAGCGAGACATAGGTCTCGTCGGTCCAGAGGCCGGGATGGATCGATCTAATACGCGCCATTATGCACCTTCCCTCGAACTGTAGAAATCGCTGCCTCGGACGGCTGAGTTTGCGCCGAAGAACCAGCCGAGAGCCTTCCCCGACGGGCCGCTGCGGCGCTTGGGGACGAGGAACTCGACCTTGTTGCGCACGGCTTCCATGTCGGTCCGCCACGCCTCGTACTTGGCGCCGAACTGGTCGTCCGGCTCCTGCTTCTTCAGGTATTCCTCCTCGCGGTAGACGAAGAGGATCACGTCAGCGTCCTGCTCGATCTGTCCGCTGTCGCGGAGGTCGGACGGCATTGGGCGCTTGTCCGGACGCTTCTCGACGTCGCGGCTGAGCTGCGCCACCGCCATCACCACAAGACCCTCGGACTTGGCGAACTGCTTGAGCCCGACGCTGACCTCGCTGGCATGCTCGTACGGCGACATGCCCTTGCGGCTGTGCGCCATCAGTTGAAGGTAATCGACGACGACCAACTCGAGCTTCTCGCTTTGGGCGGCGAGGCGGCGCTTGTGGCTGCGCGCCTGGCGGATCAGCTTGGCGAGCGTCAGGCCCGAGGTTTCGTTGATCTCGATCGGCAGTTCGTCGAACCGTTCTTTGGCTGCGATGACGGCGCCTATTTCATGCGAGCGAACCGTCCCATCGCGAACGTGTTCGTACGGTACGCCGCCGCGTGGCGAGAACGTCATGTCAGCGAGCATGCGGCGGGTGAGCTCGTCGGCGCTCATCTCGAGCGAGAAAATAAGGACCCCGTGTCCCATGCCAGCCGCACCGATTGAGTATGATGTGACCAGAGAGGTCTTGCCCATACCGGGACGGCCACCGACGACGACTAGGTTCGACGGGCGCAACACGCCGATGGCGTTGTCGAGCGAGTTGATGGTCCCGCAGCGGACGCCAATGATCGGTTTGCCGAAGCTGTTAATGACCGCGTCGGCATACTGACCAACGGATCCCTGCGCGGTGACGACCTGCTCCGCCAACTCGGCGACTGCTTCATCTGCGTTCGCAACCAGTTCCTCTCGCGTCACTGACAGGTCGCGCGCTGAGGCGACAACATCTTTCAGGCCTGCAACCATCCGCCGGCGGCTCGACAGCATAGTGATCTGGTCGAAGTACGCCCTGGTCCGTGCCTTGGGCCCTGCGTTGAGGTTGGCTGCGGCCAGCACCGAATATGCGCGCGGCCATTCCTCATCCTCAGCGAAGTGAGGCGCCAGCGTCACCACGTCGACCGCGCCCGACGCGGACTGCTCAATCATCTTGCCGTAGATGCGACCGTACAGCGAGACCGAGAAGTCGGCCGGGCGGCAGCGATCGGCGACCTCATCGATCAGCCGGTTGTTCGCCAGCAGGTCACCGAGAAAGCCGATCTCTGCCTCGACGTTGTGAAGTGGGCTGGCGGTCTCGGCAGTCGCGAACTGCTCTTCGAACGCGCCGCTCATGCCCGGATACCCCGGAGTTGATCGTTCCAATCCTTGAAGCCGTCGGCAGGCCACATGATCCGCGTCGAGTAACCTTGCTCGATCAGCTCTTCCTCGACCTTCTCGACCGCGGCGCGACCGGCAGCATCGTTCTGGCCGGCGATCACGATCGAGACGATCCGACGGGGGTATTCGATGTACGGCATCATCGCGGTGCCAAGCGTGACCCAGACTTCGGCACCCAGTTCCTGCGCTAGGCTCAGCCCGTCCTCAGGCCCCTCCGTCACGATCAGTTCGTCACCGACACTGTAAGCGTCAGAGTTGAACCGGAGCGCGCCGCCCTTGATCCGACCAAGGCTCCGCTTGGGCTTCTCCATGCGCGCCTTATGTTTGCCACCGTCGGCGAGAAAGATCCGCTGCAGGCCAATAAGCTGATCGTCACCATCGACCACCGCACCGACAAGGGCGGGCAGGTCGGGACCACACTGACCCGTATCATCGTCGTACCAGGCGGGCGTCTTCGAGAACCGGATCGTATGAGGAGCCGGCATGATGATGCCGCGGCTGCGCAGATAGACCTCAGCAGGCGTGCCGGGGGCGGGGATCGCTTTGTCCCAGACTGACTGCGCGCGATCGATGGCACGTTGCCGATCATCTTCGTCCTCGGCTGCCGCCCTAGCGCGCTGCGCCGGATCCACACCGGGCAGGCTGGCGGCACCCAGCCACTTCATCGCTTCGAGAAAGCCGATGTTCTCGGTCGTCATCACGTACTTGACGATGTCGCCGAACGCACCGCAGCCGAAGCAGTGATACGTGCCCTTGGCATCGTTCAACTGCATCGATGGCGTGCGCTCGTGATGGAAGGCGCACAGGGCACGCTTCTCGTTCTTGCCAGCGCGGACGACCTTGCGGGTGCGGGCGACGACGTCGCTGATGTTGTAGCGCTGCTTGGCCTCGTCCACCGCTTGGCGAAAGGCGGCATCGCGTTCTGCCCGAGCCGTATTGCGGCTCACTTCGCGCCGCCTTTGGAAGCTGCGATCATCTCGAGCCACTGGCAGGTGATCGCGTGTGCACGGCGAATCAGGGCCTCATGCGGTGCCACTTCTTCGACTGTCGTTTCACCGTCCAGTTCGGCGCGAATGATCGACGGCAGCAACGTAGCGAGGGTAACTGACGCAGGGTCGTCGCCCGAGCATACCGAACCGGCATCCGCCCAGCGACCGCCGACTAGCGCCAGCAGCGGGTCCGCGAACCTGCCGCCCCACTCATGGCAACCAGCGAGGAATGTCGGCAGATCGATCGGCGATGCGGTGTTGGCATACGCCGCCGCCCGATCTTCCGACTTGCCCAGCACGCGACCCATGTCGCCCCAGGTTGCGCCGTCGTCCGTCTTGATCGAAGTGATTACGACGTTCTGCGTATCGACCGCGGCTGACGCGGAGAACGTACGACGGCGTCCGTGGATGTACGGTGCGTTCATGCGGCAATTGCCTCTGCATGGCGAAGGACAAGAAAGCGCGTGCCGAGACTCATGTCACCGTAATGGCGCTGGCAAACATGCTGGCGGCGATAGTCGATGCGATGCGGGACGTTGGCGTACCGAACGACATTATTCATGATTTCTTGGATCGCCTCACCGCACTCAACTCCGTCAGTCTGTCCGGGATGCCCGCGGCCATTATGGGCGATTTTGTCGATGTTATTCGGGGGACGGTGGCAGACAATGACTGAGGGTGGGATCACCGCAGGCATCTTGGGGAGCGCGATGACCGGGGCATCCGTCGCGCCAGGCGCGGCGCGCATAGCGGCTGAACCGGGAGAGATTGGCAAGCCACGCCGATGTTGGAAGCATTCTTCCTGCACGATTCTGCGCAGCCGGGTTCTCTGTTCGGTGGGGAAGGGCAAGAGAGCGCCGCCCTCCGAAGGGGGTGCCCCATCGCTCGGCGGCGCGATAGCCGTTCCCCGAGTGATAAACCCCATCATCTTAACTTCGTGGGGGAGTTCGTGGTCACCTCCGAGAAGGCTCGCTCGAGCGAACTGCGAAGAAAAAAAAGGCTTCTACCTTTCCGAATTACCGGCAATCGCTCGGTCTCTACAAGGTGATAGATCGCTCTCTCGGTCAGCCCAGTGAAGGTAGCAGCCGCCTTAGCCCCCACAAGTAGATCGGACGATAACATATGCGCTCCTGCAGAATAAGACTGTTCTTCTCCTTTATATGGTTTCCGTTGACTCCGTGCAAGGGGGAAGATCAAAGGCCTTCTTTTAACGGAGGGTACGCGTGCGGCTGACATATCGCGGTCTCGAAGACCTGCTAGCTGAGATGCACGACGTGGCGCCTCAAAATCGAGTTGCATTGCAAGGTCGCATCAAACATTTTCAGCGCAATGGCTGGCCTGGGGGAACCAACACGGGGAAAGGTAAGGCCGCATCCTATGACTTTGGCGCGGTACTGAAGCTTTGCCTAGGGTTTGAGCTTCTCCAAATCGGAGTAACGCCAGAGCGAGCAGCGAAGCTTCTCAAGAAAAATTGGTATAATATTAGAACCGCTACATCACTCGCGATTAATGCTCACCCTGAGCTTACTACCCTGGTAAAAGATGATAACGGTGGATTCGATGTATTTTTATTTTGCGATCCAAAATCGTTGTCGAGTCTAACTGACGCGGAAGAAGATCCTACTGATGACACATTCTTCTACACTTCTGCGCCGGAGATGGCACGCCAACTTACCGACAGTAAGCGACTGGAGTGGCGGCGTTTGGCACTTATAAACCTTACCATCGTTCTTGATAGCATCGCTCACTATTCGGGTGACTTCGCCGGTCTTAGAACGGCGTATTTAGATTGGGACGACGCGGAACGCGCTGCAGACGATGAGGAATACAAGGCGGAATTTGGAGTATACCCCCGAGACCACGGTCCACGAGTCGACATTGAAGCAGCCATCAGGCGTAGAGAACATGATTGATCTTTTCCCTTGCGCGGAGTTGACGGAATAGGTAGAACAAGGTTGTTCTTAGTCTACCGAGGTGGTTATGGCAACGCATTCGCTTTATCAGTCGTACAACCCGCCTGCACCTGTCATGGGCAAGCCTACTGTCCGGATAGCTTTCATCGCCGGCGATGCTGCGATCGCAGTGGATACCGCCTTGGCGAAACTGCCGGCCGAAGTCCCCGAAGCAACGCTGGACGAGCTCTCGATCGGAGAATGGGCATCCTCGACGATCGCCGAGGCGAAGCCCGTCCTGTCGCCAGGCATGTACACGGCGTTCCTCAAATGGGGCCGGGCCGCCGTCGCGTTCGAGACGGACCGCGACGATGGATTGAGTGACGGTCTCTGCGCGGCGTTGATGGAGGCGCTTGGCAATCTGTCGGCCGTGCCTGCTCACGGCTTGCAGGACATCCTCTTCAAAGCTTGGCTACTCAATCTCGAGATTTCCGACAGCCATTCCTTCGGGCCACTGCGCTTTCGACCCGAAGACTCGTCGTATGCCCTTAATCGCGTCGCCACCGGCCTGGGTAGTGACCTGACAGTGCTATCTCCACTGATCGCGGCCATCGAGCGCCTCTCGCGCCGGGCATCATCCTACTCACCGCCTGGGCTGGGCTTTCCGTTCGCGCGGCCGGTCGGCGCTATGATCGTCGGTGCGTTTTCGGCCGCCGCCCAACGTGAGAATGTCGACGTCGAACAGGGGACGTCATGGGATGCCGCCATGGGCGCGTATATAGCAGCTGATCACCTGTGCAATGTCATGCTGCCGGACGATCCCCAAGCGGACGAGAAGGTCGACGCGTGTTGTGAGGCGATGGACTATCTAATTGAGAAAGTTCGTGCCCCCAATCTGGCGGCACTGAGCCTCAAACTGGACTTTGCGGCTGGCCGAGCAGAGTGCTTCGAAGACGTGCTTTTCGGCGATCACGCCCGCGGCATCGTGGCCGATATCAGGCACCTCGCAAATGCCCCCACCCCCGCCGATCCCCATGCCTCGTGGCTGGCAGACCGGAACCTCGCCCTGCTCAAGGTCAATCGTGCGACCGAGGCCCAGTTGAGTGAGGAACTGGCTAGCGAGCAGTGCTCTATTGCAACCGCACTAGAGGGCGACATTGCCGCCACGCCGGCGGGATCGGCCTCTGGAGTGATCGCCAAGCTCGCGCTTATCGTCCAGACCGCTCTCGAAGGTAGCTCACCAGATCCCGACTGGTGCGCGTCCGCGCTGATCGATGCTCGCCGTGTTGTTGGCATTGGTTCGCTCAATGCCGCGGCGGACGCACGTCATCGCGAGATGGCGGCATGACTTGCGAGCGGACCTGCGCCAGCTGCGCCTGGTGGTCGAACGAGCAACCGCCGCTTGCCACCGGCTTCCGCCGCGCGGCAGGTGCCGATCCCGAGATCGGCACCTGCACGATCGCCCCGCCCATCGTGGTTCGGCAGGCGGGGATACAGGGGAGCTATTTCCCTGAGACTTTGGCTTCTCGCGGCTGCGGGCGGTGGGCGGGCCCGCGTGGTGGGCCAGATGGTGGGGAGCGAGTAGGGCAGGGCGGCGAGATCGACGCCAACGTTATGCCATTCCGACGGATCGCCGCATGATACCGCAGCGATTGCAACGTCAGGCTGCGGTCGATCAACGCCGTTATCAGCCGGATTTGTCGTCCCGAGTTCGTGGACGTTTGAGATCGGCAATCAGTGCAAGGAGGGCATGCCCATCAAACGTGTGCGGTCTTACTTTGCGATCGGGCAAGGATACCGAGAAACCGCGCCGGGCTTCCACCGGTGTTCCAGCGACCTTCTCGATCACCCGATATAGCGGTCCTTCAAAAAGGATCTCACGGTCAGCCTCGGCCTCGTTCGTTCGACCCTTGATCCGAATGAGCGTCGCCAGTTCATTCCATGGAATGCCCACCGTGTTCCCCCTTCATTCCGTTCTGCTGCTTCCTTTACCGGCGCACTCAAGAATTGGAATTGATTTGCCGCAAGACGGAGGCGGAGCGGTTGTCACACGGTGGAATTGTACTGTTGCAAGGGACGGTCACGCTCTGCGGCCTTTAGACCAGCAGAGCATGCCAATCACTGGTAGTTCAGTCGGTTTCGCTCGTGCCGCTACCGTCGTCGGTCGACTTCCATTTACCCTCGGCGACCGTGTCGTCGTCGCCTCCGATCGCCTGCTCGTACGCAGCGCTTTCGTCCGCGATGCCAGCTTCCGCACTCTTCCGGGCCGTATCCTTGAAGTCAGCTTTGCTCGGGTCGGTCTGCTTGCCGTCGGTCATGGTCTGCTCCTTTACAGTTGGGTTTTGGTTAGCCGGCTATTCGGCTTCGTCGTCGGTATCCATGTCGTCGCGGCCCGCCTTGGCCAGATCCTCGACCTTGTGATCATCGCCGGACTCTCCGGTTTGATCGCCGGTGGTCGTGCCAGTCGGGTTCTGCTTCTTGATATCCTCGGCGGGGCTCGCGCCTTCGTCGGAGTTGGGTTCGCTGTCGCTCATGGTCCGCTCCTGTGCTGGAACGGTAACAACGCGCGAACGGCGCGGGCAGGGGCCGATCGAACGTCCTATCCCACGTTAACATCCGGGAGCCTCCGCTGATGGGCCTTGCATTGGAACGACTGCCCGACTGGCCGGTTGCGATGACTCGGGAGATGGCGCTCGCCTACACCGGCGTAGCTGATGCCCAGCTGCGCGAATGGGAGCGTCGCGGCACCGTTCGTTTCTGTATGCGCGGACCTCGTGGCGCGGCGATCGCAGCCCGTTCGTCGCTCGACGCTGCCGTGCAGAGCTTGTTCGCCGGCGCGGCCGACGATGGCGCGATCGAGTTCGACTGATGGCGATCGCGCGACTGCCGGCATACGTACGGCCGATGAAGCTCGCTGGCGACAAGACCGGCTACTATTTCGAGCTCCCGGCCTGGGCGCGGCCGACGAAAGATCCAAAGACCGGCAAGCTGGCACCTGCCGTGCGTCATGGCCAAGCATGCCCGGTGATCTCGACAGCGCTCGGCACTGACCTAGCGCAGGTTCATGCGAAGGGCGCAGCTCTGAACGCGGCACTGCGCGAATGGCGGACCGGCGAGATGGGGCAGGGGCGTATCGCCGAGGGTAGCGTCGCCTGGCTGTTCCAGTGGTACCGTGAGCAGGAGCGCTTCACCAAGAACAAGGCGAAGACGCGAAAGGACTACAAGGCGCTGATGGACATGCTGGTGGCGTTCGAACCGAAAGCCGGTCAGCCGCCGCTCGGTAAGCGCATGGCGTCAAAGGTCAACGCGACCGTCGCGGACAAGCTGTACCAGAAGCTCAAGGAGAAGGGCGATCGACAGGCGTCGTATGCCATGCAGGTCTGCCGGCTCGTTTGGACCTGGGCGGCTCGTCATCATCGGGTGACCGGCGTAAAGGAGAACCCGTTCAAAGGCATGGGGCTCTCCAGTACGGCCGCCAAGGGCAACCGCGAGACTAGCCGAGCCGAGTACAACCTCTACCGCGAAACCGCACGTAAGTTGGGCTTCCAGTCGATGGCGACCGCCGCCGCGTTATGCTTCGAATGCTGTCAGCGCGTATGGGATGCGTTCGGGTTCGAGGATCCGGACGGCAGGGAACACCGCGGCATCGAATGGGCAGGGTATCGACCGAGCCAGGAAATTAGCCTGGTTCAGTCAAAGACCGGCAACCCGGTGACCTTACCACTGTCGATCGTTGTGATCGGCGAGGACGGCAAACCGGAGACGGTGTCGCTCTATCCCGAACTGGAGGAAGAGCTGGCCAGATCGCGCGCGGTGGTTGCCGCCGACGCCGAGGTGATCGTGCTCGAGGAGCGCAGCGGGAAGAAGTATCGGGAGCGGCGCATGTCGTCGGTCCATCGCAAAATCTGCGTGGAGGCCGGTCTACCCAAGGATATGACTTTCACCGGGTTCCGGCACGGTGGGATCACCGAGATTGGTGACGCTGGTGAAGACGATGTGCGGGCCGTTTCCGGTCATAAGACGCTTGCGGTCACTCGCATATACAACAAGGCTAATGCCGACAAAGCGCGGAGGATAGCGACAGTTCGCCGGGCTCATGTGAGAGAGCTAGCCGACGTTTAAGCCGTTCTTGCCGTAACTTCACCACCCGAAGGCAGGCTATAAGCTAACTGACGTCGGTTCTCGTTAGGTAGCATCGATTTTCGCAATGACATGTTAGCCCGTTCGGGTGCATGCATGTACCGTGGCTGGGCTTAATCCCGAGATCCTGAAATGGGCGCGCGAGACTGCTGGTCTCGGCCTGGACGCCGCTGCCCGCAAGATCGCCCTAGGTCCTGCTCGCGGATTGACCGGAGCCGATCGGCTCGCCGAGTTTGAAGCAGGGGACGAGGTTCCTTCCCCAACACTGCTCAAGAGGATGGCGCAGCAATATCATCGGCCCCTGCTGACGTTCTACATGGCGGAGGTTCCTGCCCGAGTGAACGTCGGTCAGGACTTCCGGACGCTTCCTGACCGAAGCGATCCATCCAATGCGCTGCTTGAGACCCTTTTGCGCGATGTGAAGGCCCGGCAAGCGCTTGTTCGAGAAGCTCTTGAAGATGACGACGATGTTACGCCGGTTCAACTCGTTGGCGCAGAGGTCTCGACGCGTAACGCAGGGCGCCTATCTGACGCTCTCATAGACGCGATCGGGTTTGATCGCGAAGCTTATCGTGCTCGTAGCTCGGCGGAAGAAGCTTTTAGCTATCTGAGGGCTTTAGTCGAAGCGCGCGGAGTGTTCGTACTTTTGGCAGGCGACTGTGGGCATTGGTCCACGGCGATCGATGTGAGCGTGTTTCGCGGCTTTGCGATTGCTGATGCTTTGGCGCCGTTTGTTGTCGTTAATGATCAAGACGCAAAGTCTGCCTGGTCGTTTACGTTGCTCCATGAGTTAGCCCATCTTTTGCTCGGCGAAAGCGGTGTGAGCGGCGGACCGCCGCAAGGCGCTGTGGAGCAGCTGTGTAACGACACTGCCGCGGCAACACTGATCTCTATCTCCGAAATCAGGGATCTCCCCTTGGAGGGTGGGGTGGCCGACTTACGGCACATTAACGCCCTTGCCGACCGAGCAAAGGTTAGCCGTGCGATGATAGCGTACCAACTGTACCGCGCCGGTCGGATAACTCTGGTCGTATGGGAAGGCCTCAGGGACGCCTTTCAAGCGGAGTGGTTGGCCAAGAAGGATCGGGACAAGGAACGGAACCGTACCACTGACGGCGGCCCAAGTTGGTACATCGTTCGACGTCATCGTTTAGGCGCCGCGCTCCTCGCAGTCGCTCGCCAAGGAATGGCAGACGGCTCCCTGACGCCGACTCGTGCCGCCAAGATGTTGGGGGTCAATCCAATGAACGTCTATCCGTTGCTCGCCGAGACTAGGCGAGTTGCCGCCTGATGCTCTACCTGCTGGACGCCAACGCGCTAATATCCGCTCACCGGACTTGGTACGGTATGAAACGGGTGCCGGAGTTCTGGAGTTGGCTTCGCTATCACGGCGGTTTGAACGCGCTCAAGATGCCGGCTGAAATCTACGCTGAAGTAGAAACCGGCAAGGATGAGCTAGCGACTTGGATGAAGGACGCAAGCTCCAGAAAAGCTTTACTGCTAAACGAAACGAGCGATCCTCAGAAGGTGCAGGCTGTCCTCGCTCGCTACGGGAGCCTGCTCAACGAGTCCGACCTGATCACGATCGGGCAGGACCCATTCCTCATTGCCGCCGCTCTCGGCCATACAGTTCGCTGCGTTGTGACCGCGGAAGTTTCTAAGGCGAAGCGTACCGGGCCGCGTAGGCATGTTCCGGACGTTTGTGACGATTGCAACGTGCAATGGATGCACCCGGTCACGTTCATTCAAACGTTGGACTTCTCGACCGGCTGGGACGACCTGGACAAGCTTCTGGGCTAGCACTCGGCGGGCGAAGTTAGGGTGGTTCTAGTTGACCGCGTCCATACCCCCTTATCAAGCTACAGCCTGCGTCTAGCCCAGGCAGCCATCATCAACGCGATTAGGCCGGCATGAACTTCCTCGGCTGTCTTGTGCGTGCCCAAGCTCCGCATCGTGCAGCAATCTGCTGTGGTTTGTACCGATATTTGTCGGAAGACCGTGTCGGAACATGTCGGGAGAACAAAGCTCCGCCACCGGGAAAATCGTTTATTTTCATGGTGGTGGATGGTGGACGCACTTGGGCTCGAACCAAGGACCCGCTGATTAAGAGTCAGCTGCTCTACCAACTGAGCTATGCGTCCATTCCGGGGCGGTTTTGAGTGGCGCCCTGGTGTGGCGCCCCGCTGCTGGAGGCGCGCTGTTAGCAGACTCATCGGGGGCCGCAACCCCCTTTTCGTCGATCCGAGTCCGTTTTGCTCGATCAGGCCGCTTTTTCGCGAATTAAGCGGGTTTTCGGGTCACCAGCCGACCGTCTTGCGGTTCTGGCGGTCGATCGACATCAGGATGCCGAGGCACAGCAGCACGGTCATCTGCGCCGAGCTTCCGAAGCTCACCAGCGGCAGCGGGATGCCGACGACGGGGGCGAGGCCCATCACCATCATCAGGTTGATCGCGACGTAGAAAAATATCGTCGTCGACAGCCCGGCGGCGGTCAGCCGGCCGAAGCGGGTCTGTGCGCGCTGGCCGACCTCGATGCCCCAGCGGATCACCAGCAGGAAGGCGAGGATCAGCAGGCAGCCGCCGACCAGGCCCCATTCCTCCGCCATCGTCGCGAAGACGAAGTCGGTATGGCCCTCGGGAAGGTAGTCGAGATGGCTCTGCGTGCCCTGGAGGAAGCCCTTGCCCCAGATCCCGCCCGAACCGATCGCGATCTTCGACTGGCTGATGTGATAGCCGGTGCCGAGCGGGTCGCTCTCTGGATCCAGGAAGATCAGGATGCGGTTGCGCTGGTAATCGTGCAGCGCGAAGTTGATCGCGAGCGGGATGGCCACTGCGGCGGTGATCGCGCCACCGACGAACAGGCGCAGCGGGATCCCCGCGAGGAACATCACCGTCGCGCCGCCCGCGCAGATCATCAGCGCGGTGCCGAGATCGGGCTGCTTCATGACGATCGCGGCGGGGACGCCGATCAGTAGCGCCGCGGGCCAGACCGCGCTGAACCGTCGCGTCTCGCCGGGCGGGAGCATGTCGTAGAATTTGGCGCAGGCGAGCACGATCGCCGGCTTCATGAATTCGGACGGTTGCAGGCGGATGAAGCCTAGGTCGAGCCAGCGCTGCGACCCGCCCGAGACCTTGCCGAGAATCTCGACCGCGACCAGCGACACGACGATCAGCGCATAGGCCGGCAGCGAGCCCGCCTTCCACGTCCGCTCGGGGACGTAGGACAAGGCGATCGCACCGGCGAGCAGGACGAAGAAGCGGATGCCCTGCGACAGCGCCCAGGGCTTGAGCGAGCCGCCGGCCGCGGAATACAGCACGACCTGGCCAAAACAGCCGATCGCGACCACCAGCAGGAGGACGCGCCACGGCAGCTTGGCGAGCGGTTCGGGGACGATACGGTTCATGGGCATGGCTTGGATGTGATCATTGCTGGCGGTCCCGCGAATCGTCCTCTGCCACGGTGGCGCCCGGTGCCGTCAGCGCTTCCTGCGTGGCGTTGGCCATGTCGGTCGCGTTCTCGACTGCGGGGGCGTCGCTGGGCACGATTGCGTCGGTCTTGGTGGCGATCGCAGCAGGCGGTGCGGACTGCGCCTTGCGGTACGTCTCCGCGGTCGCCGCCATGCGCGTGCGGATGTCGCCACCCCAGGTCGGTTCGACCTCTGCAAGCGACTTCAACGCGCGCTCGCGGTCGAGCATGTAGGTCATGATGTCGCGGCCGATCATCGGCGTGTCGAGATTGCGCACGGTGTGGCCGTTATGCTCGAGCACCACCGCGAGCGCGTAACGAGGATTATCGGCGGGCGCGAAGCCGATGAACAGCGCGTGGTCGCGCATCTTGAACGGCAGCTGCCCGTTCTTGAGCACGCCCGAGCGCCGCTCCGCCATCGTGATGCGGCGGACCTGCGCGGTGCCGGTCTTGCCCGCGATCGCGACACCGGGGATCAGCAGTTTCGCCGCGCCGCCGGTACCGCCCTGGTTGATCACGCCGAACATCGCATCGCGGACGCGCGCGAGATGCTCGGAGTCGATCGCGAGGGCAGGGGAGTCGCGGTGGACTTGGGCAGCGAGGATACTCGGCTGCAATGCGCGCCCCGACGCGAGCCGCGCCGCCATCACCGCGAGTTGCAACGGGTTCGCCAGCACATAGCCCTGGCCGATCGACGCGTTGAGTGAATCCGCGACGGTCCAGTCGTGCTTGTACTTCTTCAGCTTCCACGCCGGATCGGGGACCGTGCCGTAACGCTGCGTCGAGAAGGGCAGGTCGAACTTCTGGCCCATCCCCAGCGTCCGCGCGATCGGCGCGATCGCGTTGTAGCCGACCCGCCGCGCCATCTCATAGAAATAGATGTCGCAGCTCTGCATGATCGCGTTCTTGAGATCGAGCGGACCGTGGCCGCTTTTCTTGTGGCAGTGGAACACGCTGGTCCCGAGCCGCATCGCCCCCGAGCAATTGACGCGCGTCGATGGATCGACGCCCGCATTCATCAGCGCGAGGCCATTCATCGGCTTGACCGTCGAACCCGGCGGATACAGCCCCTGCGTGACCTTGTTCATCAGCGGCACGTGATCGTCGTCGCTCAGCATCTGCCATTCGAGATGGCTGATCCCGTCCGAAAAGCTGTTCGGATCATAGGCCGGCATCGACACCATCGCGAGCATCTCGCCGGTGCGGGTGTCGAGCACGACGACCGAACCGGAGTTCGTGCCGAGGCGCCTTGCCGCGTATTCCTGAAGCCCCACGTCGATCGTCAGCCGTGCGGTCTTGCCGGGGACGTCGGGCTTGGTCGCGAGTTCGGCGACCAGCTTGCCGCGCGCGGTCACCTCGACGCGCTTGGCACCGGCGACGCCGCGGAGTTCGGCCTCGAGCATCTTCTCGAGCCCGTCCTTGCCGAGCTTGAAGCCGGGGGTGACGAGCAGCGGGTCGTGCGTCTTCTTGTACTGCTCCGCGTTGGGGACGCCGACATAGCCGGTCAGGTGCGCGACCGCCGCGCCTGCTGGATAGCTCCGCGCGAACCCCCGCGTGGGCGCGACGCCGGGCAGTTCGGGCAACCGCACGCTTACCGCGGCGAACCGCTCCCAGTCGAGATTCTCCGCGACCTGGACGGGCTGGAACCCGGCGGCGTGTTCCAGGTCGATCGCGATCCGCTCGACTTCCTCGGGCGGCAGCTGGAGGATGCGACCGAGCAGCGGCAGCACGCGCTCCTTGTCGCGCAGGCGGTCGGGAATGATGTCGACGCGGAAATCGGTGCGGTTGTTGGCGATCGGCACGCCGTGGCGGTCGACGATCCAGCCGCGGCGCGGCGGCAACAACGTCATGTTGACGCGGTTGCTCTCCGACATTTGCGTGTAGCGCTCGTTCTGCGCGATCGACAGCCACGCCATACGCCCCGCAAGCAGCAGCCCGACGCTGCCTTGCGCCGCGCCCAGCATCCACGCGCGGCGCGAGAAGCTGTACGCCTGCGACATCTCGGTGACGATCCGCGGGGTATTCCTCACTCGGCGCCCCGTTTGTTCTGGATCGCCGCGACGATGCGGGCCGCCAGCGGGAACATCAGGATCGTCACCGCGATCTGCGCGATCAGGATGGTGTCGACATGCGCCCCGACCGGCACCGCGATGAAGCGCCCGACCAGGATGCACGCGGCGATCAGCCCGCCGGCGATCAGCCAGTCCTGCCAATAGTCGCGGAAGGCTAAGCGTTGTTCGATCATGTCGATCGCGACGAACGCGAGCGACCACATCAGCACGGCGCTGCCAAGCGGCTGGCCACTGACGAGGTCGTCGAACAAACCGAGCGGCGCGGCGGCCCAGGGCTTGAACGCGAACCGCGCGAGCAACCGCCACGCGAGCAGCATGACGAACCCGAACGGGGGGAGGAGGGGAATCGTCGCGACCACCGGGATGATCGTGATCAGCGATCCCGCCATGACGGTCGCCCAGGGGATCACGCGCGACCGGCCAGCCGGGATCTTGGTCTCGAACGGCTTGTAGTCGACGCTATCGACGACGCGGGCGCGACTCATTGCTCGGTCACCGGGCGAGGGGGCGGGACCGGCATGAACATCCGCTCGACCAGCGCGAAGTCGAGCGTGTCGGGATCGGCGAACGCGCGCGCCATCACCGAGTCCGAGCCCGCCTTGGTCACGCGCGCAACAGGCACGCCGGGTGCGTAGATCCCGCCGGTGCCCGTCGTCACGAACAGGTCGCCCGCATTGAAGCGCACGTTGGTGGCGTTGACCGAGCGGATGTCGATCATCCCGTCGCCGCGTCCTGCCGCGATCGCGGGCATCCCGTCGCGCGTGCGGCGGACGGGCACGATGCTGTCCCCGTCGCTGAGCAACAGGATGCGCGCCGCGTTGGGGCCAGTCTCGACGACGCGACCGATCAGACCGTCGGGGCCACGCACCGGCATGCCGGGCAATACGCCGTTCCAACGACCCGCATTGAGCAACGCGTAGCGCCGCCCACTCGACGCGCTCGAACTAACCAGCCGCGCGGTCACGACGGGCGCGGTCGAGCGTTCGCGGATTGCGAGCAGGCTGCGCAACCGGCGATTGTCATACGCGATCGTCCGCGCGCGCATCAGCAGCGCCCGTGTCCGCTCGCGATCGGCCCGCAACGCGACGTTCTCCTGCTTCACGAAGAAATAGTTGCCGATCGCATCGGGAATGCCCGAGATCGACGATCCGACTGTCGCAAGCCCCGTCGAAACCGGCGTCGTCACCCCCGCCACGCCCATCCGCAGCGCCGAAAACGCCGGCGGATTGAAGGTCGACGCGACGAGCAGCACCAGGCCCACCACCGCACCAGCGACGGCGAGCACATAGCCCATGAACACACCATATTGCCGACGCCGGGAAAACCCCGTGCGCCGGTCGCGGGCTGGCGCCATGCGCCTGTCCCCCTGTCTCGGGCGCCGCCAAAGCGCAGGGGGACCTACCCCCGCGACTCGGACGACGCGATTTCGTGTCCGCGTGTCTTAAAGCAAAAACAAACCCTTAGCCGCTCATCAGCACGCCGCGGAACAGCGGGTCCTCGAGCGCGCGACCGGTGCCGAGCGCGACGCAGGTCAGCGGGTCCTCGGCGACCGTCACCGGCAGCCCGGTCTCGTCGCGCAATACTTCGTCCAGACCCTGGAGCAGCGCGCCGCCACCGGTCAGCACGATGCCCTGGTCGACGATGTCCGCGGCCAGTTCCGGCGCGGTGTTCTCGAGCGCGACGCGGACGCCCTCGACGATCGTCGCGACCGGCTCGCTGAGTGCTTCGGCGATCTGGCCCTGGTTGATCTGGATCTCCTTGGGCACGCCGTTGACGAGATCGCGGCCCTTGATCTGGATGATCATGCCGATGCCGTCGACCGGCGGCTTGGCGATGCCGACCTCCTTCTTGATCCGCTCCGCGGTCGCTTCGCCGATCAGCAGGTTATGGTTGCGGCGGACGTACGAGACGATCGCCTCGTCCATCTTGTCGCCGCCGACGCGCACCGAGGTCGTGTAGGCGAGACCGCGCAGCGACAACACCGCGACTTCGGTCGTGCCGCCACCGATATCGACGACCATCGAACCGATCGGCTCGGTGACCGGCATGTCCGCGCCGATCGCCGCCGCCATCGGCTCCTCGATCAGCCACACCTGCGACGCGCCCGCGTTCGATGCGGCATCGCGGATCGCGCGGCGCTCGACCTTGGTGGAGCCCGACGGCACGCAGATCACGATCTCGGGCCAGCGCGCGAACTTGCGCGGGCCGTGGACCTTCTGGATGAAATACTTGATCATCTGCTCGGCGACGTCGATGTCCGCGATCACGCCGTCGCGCAAAGGCCGGATCGCCTCGATGTTACCCGGCGTCTTGCCCATCATCATCTTGGCGTCGTCACCGACCGCCTTCACGCGCTTGATGCCGTTGATCGTCTCGACCGCGACCACCGACGGCTCGTTCAGGACGATGCCGCGGCCACGGACGTAGACGACGGTGTTCGCGGTGCCGAGGTCGATCGCCATGTCGTGCGACATGAACTTGAAGAAACGCGAGTAGAAGGCCATTCAATCAGGGTCCCGTAATCCTGGCCGCCGGACGGGCGGCACATCGCACACATCATCTCGCGTGACCCGCCGGTGATGTCGAGCACCGGGTGCCTGTTTAAATGGCGTTTGCGGGTCGCGGGATGCCGTCGCTTGGTCTAGACGCAAACCCATGTCAATACGGCGTCTCCCCGAGCATCTGGTCAATCGCATCGCCGCCGGTGAAGTGGTGGAAAGACCCGCCAGCGCGTTGAAGGAGTTAGTCGAAAACGCCATCGACGCAGGGGCAGGACGCATCGCGATTCTCCTCGTTGAGGGCGGCACGTCGCGGATCGAAGTCGCCGATGACGGCTGCGGCATGACCCCCGCGGACATGGCCTTGGCGCTCGAACGCCACGCGACCTCCAAGCTGCCCGACGAGTATATCGAATCGGTCGTGACGCTCGGTTTTCGCGGCGAGGCGTTGCCCTCGATCGCGAGCGTCGCACGGCTGACGATCGAAAGCCGGATCCGCGGCGCCGAAGGCTGGGCGCGCACCGTCGACAATGGCAAGGTCGAGCGCGAAGGCCCCGCCGCGCTCCCGCCCGGCACCCGCGTCGTAGTCGAGGACCTGTTCGCCCGCGTCCCCGCGCGCCGCAAGTTCCTCCGCTCCCCCCGAGCCGAATATGCCGCCTGTCTCGACGTCGTCCGCCGGCTCGCAATGGCACGCCCCGACATCGGCTTCACGCTGGAGCATGACGGCCGCCGCGCGCTATCCGCGACGCAAGTCGAGGACCGGCCGGGCAGGGTGGCCACGCTCACCGACCGCGCACTCGCCGACAATTCGGTCGCGATCGACCTCGAACGCGAAGGCCTGGTGCTCGGCGGCGTCGCCAGCCTGCCGACGTACAATCGCGGCATAGCCGACCACCAGTATCTCTTCGTCAACGGCCGCCCGGTAAAGGACCGCCTGCTGATGGGCGCGATCCGCGGCGCCTATGCCGAGATGCTCCCGCGCGACCGCCACGCGGTGGTGGCGCTGTTCCTCGACATCCCTACCGACCAGGTCGACGTCAACGTCCACCCCGCCAAGACCGAAGTCCGCTTCCGCGACCCCGCGATGGTCAGAGGCCTCATAGTCTCTGGCCTACGCCGAGCCCTTGACGCCGCCGGCCACCGCAGCCAACGCGCCAGCGAATCCGCCCTCTCGATGTGGCAACCGGAAAACATCTCCTCTCCCCCCGGGGGAGAGGAAGGGTCCCGTCCGCAAAGCGGATGGGAAGGTGAGGGCACGCCCCAAAGGCTCCCGCTGGAAAGCCGCAGCTACAGCACCGTCAACGAAGCCCGTCCGACCTTCTTCGCTGCGCCCCCGCAGGCAAGAGCCGAACCCGCCTGGGCACCTCCACCACAAACCGCGGCCTTCCCCATGGGCGTAGCAAGAGGCCAGGTCGCCAAGACCTACATAGTCGCCGAAGCAGAAGATGGCCTCGTCCTGGTCGACCAGCACGCCGCCCACGAACGCCTCGTCCTCGAACGCATGCGCGCTGCTCTGATCGGCGGCACCATCGCGAGCCAAGCCCTGCTGATCCCCGAAGTCGTAGAACTCGACGAATCCGCCTGCGACCGCCTCGAATCCCGCGCCGAAGAGCTGTCGGAATTCGGCCTGGACCTGGAACGCTTCGGCCCCCACGCGATGCTGGTCCGCGCCACCCCAGCTTTGCTCGGCCAAAGCGACCCAAAGGGCCTAGTCACCGACCTAGCCGACGAACTCGCCGCGTTCGACGAAGCCCTCTCCCTGAAGGAGCGCCTCGACGCGGTAGCCGGTACGATGGCCTGCCACGGCTCCGTCCGCGCCGGCCGCATCCTGTCGGTCCCAGAAATGAACGCGCTCCTCCGCGAAATGGAAGTCACCCCCCACTCCGGCCAATGCAACCACGGCCGCCCCACCTGGGTGAAGCTCGCGCATTCGGATATCGAGAAGCTCTTCGGGCGTAAGTGAACGGCTTACGAATTTTGCTCGGTGGTCATAGTAAAGGTCTTGGAACCACCACGGAACGACCGCTTCCGCCCAAAGCCGGTCGTGGCCAAGCGGTCCATCAAGCCGTAAGAGTGCGACATGATGTACTTGGTCTTGAGCTGCGACCTCGCCGGTGATCGCCCTCTCGGGGCCGAGAATGAACTGCGCGGTCCTGAGATGCCCGTGAGTCTTCCCCCTGAACTCCTAGCAGACTTGCTCTCGTGGAACGAGAGAATGGGCGAGGCGGTGCTTGCAGATACCGAGACTTCGAGCGCCATCGCCCGACTGAACGCCGAGGGAGAAAACCTAGCTTCCCGTGTCGCATCTGTCGTGCCGGGCGGCGCGAAGGTTCGCTACCTGAAAGAGTAGCAGCGCGTCCGCTTTCCTTCCCATTTCGGACATTCACCGTCGGAACGCATGGTTGCGATTGTGACCTTGGCCTGGGTGAAATTTACGCGCGGCCACATCGGAATGCTGTTCGGCCGTAAACGCCTGGCGCGCGCAAGATGCTCAAGGTGGTTTCGTCGAGCAAATGCGGGCTTTCGCTCCTACCGTTGCGCCGACGGAACAACCTGTTCTTCCGGGTGTTTTCCGGACAGTAACAGGGAGAGTATAATGTCAGATTACCGCACCACCGATACCGTAGTCGTGAAACGCCGCGGCCCGGGTACCACGATCGCCATCGTCTTGCTCGTCATCGTCGTGATCGTCGGCCTGCTGTTCGCCACCGGCTTCTGGAGCGCCAACGTCACCAAGAGTGGTGCGCTTCCCGAGGTCTCGGTCAAGGGCGGGGCATTGCCCAAGGTCGACATGGACTCGAAGGAAGTCGTCGTCGGAACATCGAAGACCAAGGTCGAAGTCCCGAAGGTCAAGACCGAGACGGAAACCGTCGACGTTCCGACGATCGGCGTGAAGGACAATGGCGAGAAGTAAATCGCGCCTCGCGTAATGGAAAAGGCCTCTGCCGGTTGGCGGAGGCCTTTTTCGTAAATGCGTCAATTCGATCGCTATAGCGTGGCGCCGCTCTACTTCCCGTGGTGAATAGCGGGTGAGGGCATGGCGCTTTTTTCTTAATGGGGGCACAGCGTCGCAAATGGACGCACTTTCCCTATTCGGCCTAGCCGCGGTATCGTTCACCCTGCTATGCTACGCCAAGGAAGCCGGGTCGCACTGGTGGACGCTCGGTTTCGCATTCGGCTGTGTGCTCGGCTCGATCTACGGCTTCCTCCAGGGTGCGTGGCCGTTCGGGGTGGTCGAGCTGATCTGGACGGTCGTCTCGTTCCGTCGCTGGCTCAATCTGCGACAGGATGCACCGTCCGCCGTGGAACCGCTCGCTTGACACTGCGTTCGCCCGGGCCTAGTTGAACTCTCCCCGACACGACGGTTCCGGCGGCGCTTGTTTGCGTTCGTCGCTATCGTGCGTTTCGGTTCATCGCTAAGAGATGGGGTCTGTGCAGCCATGCCGGACCTCGTGGAGCAGGAGAACCAAGTTCATGGCACGTATCGCGGGTGTTAATATCCCGACCAACAAGCGCGTGGTGATCGCGCTGACCTATATTCACGGCATCGGTTCGACCAAGGCCAAGGAAATCGTCGCGAAGCTCGGCATCGCCGATACCGCCCGCGTCCAGGACCTGACCGACCAGGAAGTCCTGCACATCCGCGAGACGATCGACGCCGATCACACCGTCGAGGGCGATCTGCGCCGCCAGACCTCGATGAACATCAAGCGCCTGATGGATCTCGCCTGCTATCGCGGCCTGCGTCATCGCAAGGGCCTCCCGGTCCGCGGCCAGCGCACGCATACCAATGCGCGCACCCGCAAGGGCAAGGCCAAGCCGATCGCCGGCAAGAAGAAGTAATCCACTTTTTCAATGGATTACTCCGCCGGCGCTGATCCCAACGGGCCGCCCGGCGTCACGCAGATACAGGTCAGGAAATACACCATGGCACGCGAACCTCAGCGCATTAAGCGGCGCGAGCGCAAGAACATCACCTCTGGCGTCGCTCACGTGAATGCCAGCTTCAACAACACCATGATCACGATCACCGATGCCCAGGGTAACGCGATCTCGTGGTCGTCGGCCGGCGCAATGGGCTTCAAGGGCTCGCGCAAGTCGACTCCGTACGCGGCCCAGGTCGCAGCGGAAGACGCCGGCAAGAAGGCCGCCGAGCACGGCGTCCGCACGATCGAAGTCGAGGTCAAGGGCCCCGGCTCGGGTCGCGAATCGGCACTGCGCGCGCTTCAGGCAGTCGGTTTCCAGATCACGTCGATCCGCGATGTGACCTCGATCCCGCACAACGGCGTGCGCCCTTCGAAGCGTCGTCGCGTCTGATTTCTCCGACGTTGTCCGCGCGCGGTCGTCCCTGATCAGGTCGAACGTGCGTCGCGGATGCATTTTAATGGCCGGCGGAAGTCCTTTCCGTCGGCCCCCAAATTAGGGGAAGCATGTGTCTGTCAACGCAAAGAACTGGCAGGAACTCAAGAAGCCCAGCGGCCTGGAGAAAAAGGCCGGTGGCGACACCAAGCGCAAGGCGACCTTCATCGCCGAGCCGCTCGAGCGTGGCTTCGGCCTGACGCTCGGCAACGCGCTGCGTCGCGTGTTGCTCTCGTCGCTGCAGGGTGCGGCCGTCACCTCGATCAAGATCGAGAACGTGCTGCATGAGTTCTCGTCTCTGGCCGGCGTCCGCGAGGACGTGACCGACATCGTCCTCAACGTGAAGCAGATCGCGATTCGCATGCAGGGCGAGGGGCCCAAGCGCCTCCAGCTTTCGGCAACGGGTCCGGGTGAAGTCAAGGCCGGCGACATCGCCGTCTCGGGCGACATCGAGATCATGAACAAGGATCTCGTGATCTGCCACCTCGATGAGGGTGCGACGCTCAACATGGAGCTGACCGCCGACATCGGTAAGGGTTACGTGCCCGCGACCGCAAACCGCCCGGCCGATGCGCCGATCGGTCTGATCCCGGTCGATGCGCTGTATTCGCCGGTACGTCAGGTTTCGTACAAGGTCGACCCGACCCGCGTCGGTCAGGACCTGGATTACGACAAGCTGACGCTGACGATCGAAACCGACGGCACGATCACCCCGGAAGACGCAGTCGGCTATGCCGGTCGCATCCTCCAGGACCAGCTCGCGCTGTTCGTCCACTTCGACGATTCGTCGGTGACGCGTTCATCGGCCCCGATCGGCCAGGCAGCTCCCGCTGCCGGTGGTGCTGAGCCCGCAGGCGACACCCAGCAGATCAACCGTTACCTTCTCAAGAAGGTCGACGAGCTGGAACTGTCGGTGCGTTCGGCGAACTGCCTCAAGAACGACAACATCATCTATATCGGCGATCTGGTCGGCAAGACCGAAGCCGAGATGCTGCGTACGCCTAACTTCGGCCGCAAGTCCTTGAACGAAATTAAGGAAGTGCTGTCGTCGATGGGTCTTCGCCTGGGTATGGAAATCCCCGGCTGGCCACCTGAGAACATCGAAGAGATGGCCAAGAAGCTCGAGCAAGAGATAATGGGCTGATTTGGCACCGGTGCAGCGCTGCTGCACCGGAGACCAAACAGCCCGGCAGGCGGGTCGGTCTAGACCGACCCGTTCGACGACACGGCTTTGCCGGGTCGCCATCCGGCTGGAGACGAAGGGAAGGGCAAAGGAAGCGTCCAGGCGCAACCTTATCCTAACTTTTGAACGGAAAGGCGATCGGTCGCGGCCTAAACGGCGACCTGCTCCCGGGTACCTCATACGGCCCCTGAACGAACGAAAAGGTATTAAACATGCGCCATCGCGTAGGCGGCCGTAAGCTTCAGCGGACCTCGGCCCACCGTCTTGCTCTGTTCCGCAACATGAGCGCTGCGCTCATCAAGCACGAGCAGATCACCACCACCGTCGCCAAGGCGAAGGAACTGCGTCCTTACGTTGAGAAGCTGATCACGCTCGCCAAGAAGGGTGGCCTGTCCAACCGTCGTCTCGCGCACGGCAAGCTGCTCGACGATGCGCAGCTGATCAAGTTGTTCGACACGCTCGCGACCCGTTATGCGGATCGCAACGGCGGCTACACCCGCGTCATCAAGGCCGGTATCCGCATGTCGGACGCCTCGCCGATGGCCGTCATCGAGTTCGTCGACCGCGACGTCTCGGCGAAGGGCCAGGATTCGGGTCCGGTGATGTCGGACGCTGAGTACGACGACGCAGCGTAAGACTGTTCTCCTGCGAACGCAGAAGCCCAGGATCACAAGCGAAATCGTCCGTTACCCTGGCCTCCTGCGTTCGCAGGAGAACATGGAAACCGTAAGGGCCGCGTCCAGCAATGGGCGCGGCCTCTTTCGTTACGGGTCCCATCCGGCTATGCGCCCGACATGGAGCACCCAGACAGCATTCTCATCGTCGATTTCGGCAGCCAGGTAACCCAGCTGATCGCCCGCCGCGTGCGCGAGGCTGGCGTCTACAGCGAGATCGCCCCCTTCCAGTCCGCCGAGGCCGCGTTCGACCGGATGCAGCCCAAGGGCATCATCCTCTCTGGCGGCCCCGCGTCAGTCACCACCGAGAACTCGCCGCGCGTGCCGCAGCGCTTCTTCGAGGCGGGCATCCCGATCCTCGGCATCTGCTACGGCCAGCAGGTCATGTCCGCGCAGCTCGGCGGCAACGTGATCGTCTCGGGCGATGGCGGCGAGTTCGGCAGCGCCTTCATTGAGGTCAAGTCCAACTGCGCGCTGTTCGACGGTCTCTGGGCCGAGGGCGAGCGCCACCAGGTCTGGATGAGCCACGGCGACAAGGTCGACGCGATCCCGCCCGGCTTCACCCCCGTCGCGACCTCGACCGGCGCGCCCTATGCGATCGTCGCCGACGAAGCGCGGCGCTTCTACGGCGTCCAGTTCCACCCCGAGGTCGTCCACACCCCCGATGGCGGCAAGCTCATCGCCAATTTCGCGCGCCACGTCTGCGGGCTCAGCGGCGACTGGACGATGGCCGAGTTCCGCGAGACCAAGATCGCCGAAATCCGCGCGCAGGTCGGCAAGGGCCGCGTCATCTGCGGCCTGTCGGGCGGCGTCGACTCGGCGGTGGCCGCGGTGTTGATCCACGAGGCGATCGGCGAGCAGCTTACCTGCGTCTATGTCGACCACGGCCTGATGCGCGCGGGCGAGAGTGAGCAGGTCGTCAGCCTGTTCCGCGGCGCCTACAACATCCCGCTGATCCACGTGAACGTCGAGGAGCTGTTCCTCAGCGGTCTCGCCGGGATCACGGACCCCGAGTTGAAGCGCAAGTTTATCGGCAAGACGTTCATCGACGTGTTCGATACCGAGGCGAAGAAGCTCGGCGGTGCGGAGTTCCTCGCGCAGGGCACGCTGTACCCGGACGTGATCGAGAGCGTCAGCTTCACCGGCGGTCCGTCGGTGACGATCAAGAGCCACCACAATGTCGGCGGCCTTCCCGAGCGCATGAACATGAAGCTGGTCGAGCCGTTGCGCGAGCTGTTCAAGGACGAGGTCCGCGTGTTGGGGCGCGAACTCGGCCTTCCCGAGATCTTCGTCGGCCGTCACCCGTTCCCCGGACCGGGCCTCGCGATCCGCATCCCGGGCGAAGTCACCAAGGAACGCTGCGACATCCTGCGCAAGGCGGATGCGATCTACCTCGAGGAGATCCGCGCGGCGGGGCTCTACGACACGATCTGGCAGGCGTTCGCGGTGCTGCTCCCGGTCCGCAGCGTCGGCGTGATGGGCGACGGCCGCACCTACGACAACGTGCTGGCGTTGCGCGCGGTCACCTCGACCGACGGCATGACCGCTCAGGCGTTCCAGTTCCCCGGCGACTTCCTCCCGCGCGTTGCGACCCGGATTATCAACGAGGTCAAGGGCATCAACCGGGTGACCTACGACTACACCTCGAAGCCGCCCGGCACGATCGAGTGGGAATAAGTCGAAGCATGTAATCCTCCCCCGCAAGGGGGAGGTGGCTGGCACTTGCCAGACGGAGGGGGAGGATAAGATGCAGAGGTTACCACTTACCGCCCCCTCCGTCAGGCTACGCCTGCCACCTCCCCCTAGCGGGGGAGGATCGCTCGGCTCCCGCGTTAGGTCATGGGTCGGCGTCCTAGCAATCGCTACCAGCGCACCGCTGCTTCTCGGCGCGGCCGATCCTCCCACGTGGACGCGCCCGCAGGCGCCGTTCCCGATCGCCGGCCCAATTACCTATGTCGGCAGCGAAGGTATCGCCGCCTACCTCATCAAGACCAGCGCCGGCGCGATCCTGATCGACGGTACGCTCGCAGAGAATGCCGGCATGATCGAACGCAACATCGCCAACGCCGGAGTCCGCCCCCGCGACGTAAAGCTGATCCTCGTCACGCACGCGCACTTCGATCACGCGGCAGGTGTAGCCGCGCTCAAGCGCGCAACCGGCGCTCGCGTAGTTGCTGGCGCCCGCGACGTCCGCGCGCTCGAAACCGGCGTGCCACCCGGCGAGACCAGCTACGGCGTCATCCGTTTCCCGCCCGTCCATGTCGATCGCGGCGTCCACGATGGGGACAAGGTCACGCTCGGCAATGTCACGCTGACCGCACGCGCCACGCCGGGACACACGCCCGGCTGCACGACCTGGACGATGCGAATCCCCGCCAAGCCGCGCCCGCTCGACGTCGTCTTCCCGTGCAGCGTCAGCGTCGCAGGCAACCGCCTGATCGGCAACCGCGCGTATCCCGGCATCGTCGCCGACTACCGCCGCAGCATCGCGATGCTCGGCACGTTGCACGCCGACATCCTTCTGCCATCGCACCCCGAACTCGCCGACGTGATCGCCAAGGGCAAACGTCGCCAAGCCGGCGACACGACCGTGTTCGTCGATCCGACGTTGCTCCCTAAGATCGTCGCGAAGGCCAAGACCGCGTTCGACACCGATCTCGCCAAGCAGGCGCGCTGAGCGGCGATGCTGGTCCTTTGCGGCATCGCGGTGATCGTCGCGGGCTTCCTGCTCCGGTTCAATCCGCTGCTCGTCGTCGCCGTCTCCGCGCTCGTCACCGGCCTTGCCGCTGGACTCGCCCCGCTAGCGATCCTCGCCGCGTTCGGGAAAGCGTTCAACGAGAACCGCTACGTCACGGTGATCTACATCGTCCTCCCGGTGATTGGGATGCTCGAACGCCAAGGACTTCAGGAACGCGCCCGGCTCGCGATCGGCAAGCTCAAGGGCGCCACCGTGGGGCGTTTCCTCACCGGCTACCTGCTGTTCCGCCAGCTCACCGCAGCGCTCGGCCTGACCTCGATCGCCGGCCCCGCACAAAGCGTCCGCCCCCTGGTCGCACCGATGGCCGAAGCCGCCGCCGAAGCGCAGGGCATTGCGCCAGGCGGCGACCGCATCCCCGCAATGGCCGCCGCCACGGACAATCTCGGGCTCTTCTTCGGCGAGGATATCTTCATCGCGATCGGCTCCATCCTGCTGATGAAGGGCGTCCTCGAAGGCTACGGCATCGTCATCCAGCCGCTCCACCTCTCTATGTGGGCGATCCCGACCGCGATCGCCGCGTTCGTGATCCACGGCTTCCGCCTCTGGCTGCTCGACCGCCGACTGGCGCGCGGCCGATGATCGGCATGATCGGCACCGGCTTTATCTACGGCATCGCCGGCCTGATGTTCGCGGCATTCGCGATCCTGAGCGCGACCGACAACGCCAACCCAAAGCGCTTCGGCAACGCGGCGTTCTACGCGGTGCTGGCGATCAGCTTCCTGCTCGGCGGGCGGCTGGGTGATATCGGCAACGGCGTTCTCGTCCTGGCGCTCGTCGCAATCGCCGGCTCGGGCGCGATGGGTCGGGGCGGGCGTGCCACTACCACACTCGACGAGCGTCGCACCGAAGCCGCAAGGCTCGGCAACCGGATATTCCTACCCGCACTGATCATCCCGGCCGCAGCACTCGGCGGAACGGTCCTGTTCCGCGCAGTCCCCAGCCTCGTCGATCCCAAGCAAGCAACGCTCGTCGCGCTAACCTGCGGCGTCCTGATCGCGCTGGTCGCGATGCACCTATGGTTCCGCCCCCGTATCGCCACGCCGCTCGCGGAAGGCGTCAGGCTGATGGACGCAATCGGCTGGGCCGCCGTCCTACCCCAGATGCTGGCGAGCCTGGGCGCAGTATTCGCGCTCGCCGGCGTCGGCGACGTCGTCGGCGGTCTCGCCGGCCACGCGATCCCGGAGGGCAGCCTGATCGGCGCAGTGCTCGCCTACACACTCGGCATGGCGCTGTTCACGATGGTCATGGGCAACGCGTTCGCGGCGTTCCCGGTGATGGCGGCGGCGATCGGCATCCCGCTGCTCGTCCGCCATTACGGCGGCGACCCGGCGGTGGTCGCAGCGATCGGCATGCTCAGCGGGTTCTGCGGCACGCTGATGACGCCGATGGCCGCCAACTTCAATCTCGTCCCCGCCGCCTTGCTCGATCTCAAGGACAAGAACGCGGTCATCCGCGCGCAGATACCGACCGCGCTGCCGTTGCTCGCGGTCAATATCGGCTTGCTCTACTGGCTGGGCTTCCGCTGACCTGATGTCCTGATCTTCGTCCCGAGCATGACCAGCTTGCCATCGATGCCGAACCAGTGCGGCGTCCCCGCCGGGATCAGGAACACGTCGCCGACCGCAAGCTTCCGCGTCGTGCCACCCTCGATCCGGTCGCCTTCGACCAGCCCCGGAAAGCGCAGCTTCGGCGCGACCAGCGTACCACCGGAGACGAGCGTCCCCGATCCCGCCATCACGGTCGCGTATTCGGCCTCGTCCGGATGCACCGCAGGCTTGCCCGGCGCCTTCCAATATTCGAGCGAGGCACTCGTCACGTCCGCCTGCACCAGCGGCGCCATGGCGAACCCCTGGCCCGGCTTCATCGTCTTCTCGAGCGCAACGATCCGCGCGCGAACGTCGGCCGATGCAGCGAAGCTCGTCGGATCGCTGGTGGTCTGTGCGGGCAGGGAGGAGGTCGCGCCAATAGCTAGCACGACCGCAAGCAACGGCCGCATCACAGCTTCACCGTCCGGCCTTCGCGCACGGACCGATAGATCGCCTCGACGATGCGCATGTCGCGCAAGCCCTCTTCGCCCGAGACGATCGGTTCGCGCCCGTCGAGGATGCATTCGGCCAGATGATCGAGCTGCCCCGCGAACTGCGTCTTGCCAGGGCCGGGCGGGGGGCTGGTGATCGCGGTCTCGCGACCATCACGGCCAGTCCACATCTTGTTACCGTCATAGCGCGTCGCCGGCTCCAGCTCGATGCGGCCCTTGTCGCCCATCAGCAGGATATGGTTCTGGTTGGCGCTGTACATCGACTGGCACCCGGCGATCGCGCCCGACGGGAATTCGAGCGTCCACTCGATCATGTCCTCGACTTCGCGAAACCGCGGATCGCGGCGGTCGGTGGATTCGCGGGCCGTGACCGCGATCGGCTCCTCGCCGGTCATGTAGCGCGCCGCTTGCAGGCTGTAGATGCCCATGTCCATCAGCGATCCGCCACCGGACAGTGCGCGCTTGAGCCGCCATTTGTTCGGATCGCCCTGGACGAAACCATGCTCCGAACGGACGTAGCGGATCTTGCCCGCCGCGCCCGTCTTAGCGAGCCGCATCGCTTCGAGATTGAACGGCTCGAAGTGGCAGCGATAGCCGATCATCAGCTTCTTGCCCGCGGTCTTGGACGCCCGGATCATCGCCTCGCATTCGGCGATCGAGATCGCCATCGGCTTCTCGCACATGACGTGCTTGCCCGCTTTCGCCGCGCGAATGGTGTATTCGGCATGCATCGAATTGGGCAGGCAGACATAGACGATGTCGACGTCCGGATTGTCGCGGATGCGGTCGAAATCGGCGTAGGTATAGATCGACCGCTCGGGCACGCCGTACTTCGTTGCGGTTGCGAGCGCCTTGGCTCGGTCTCCGCTGACCAGCGCAGTCACGCGCGAATGCTCGCAATTGACGAACTGCGGCAGGATCGTCTGCAACCCGTAATAGCCGAGTCCGACGATCGCATAGCCGAGCTTGCGATCGGGGGCGGCACGGGCCACGCCGCTCGACGTTATGGCCAGCGTTGCCGCGGCGACCAGGAGATCACGCCTGCCGAATTCCATCAGGGTTCCTTTCGAGAAACTGGGGGTATCTTCGCCGATCCGCGAGGGACGAGCCAGCCTCCGTCGGCAAGCCAGTCAGCCAACCGATCCGGCCAATGCTGGATCGAGATGCGCTCCGACCGCGTGCCGAGATTGAACGCATGATCGGTGTCCGCGTAAAGGTGCAGCTCCGCCGAAACGCCCGCCGCGCGGAGCTGCGAATACAGCGTCATGGCCGATGTCGCGCAGCACTGGTCGAGCGACCCCGCAACGAGGAATGCCGGCGGCGCGTTTGCGACGGCCTTGGCCGGCGTGCCGAGCGGCCCCGGATAGACGAGCACCTGGAAGTCCGGCCGTGCACTCACGCGGTCGACCGAGTCCGTCGGCGTCTGCGCCGGCGCAGGGTTGTCGGCGACGAGCGACACGAGTTCGTCGCCTGCCGAAAAGCCCATCACGCCGATCCGGGCAGGATCGATCGTGTAGTCGATCGCATGCGCGCGGACCCACCGGACAGCGCGCCGCAGATCGGCTGCCGCGTCGCGCTCGATATCGTACGATGAGCCGGGATCACGCGCGAGGCGGTATTTCAGGACGAACGTCGTGACGCCGTAGCGGTTGAGCGCTTTGGCGGGCCCCTCGCCCTCGTTGATCCACACCAGCATGCGGTGACCGCCACCGGGCGCGATGATCACCGCGGCGCCGTTGGCATGGCTCGGGGCGGGGCGGTGGATCGTCAGCGTCGGGTTGTGGACGTTGCTGACATAGCTGTCCTTTACCGTCTCGGCTTCGGTCCGCCGCGCTTCCGATCCGGGTGCACCGTTCGGCCAGAGCGCCACGACGGGCGCCTGTTGCGCAGCGGCGGGCGCTGCTACCAGCATGAGGGCGAAAGCAACGCGTAGCGACATCAACGACCCTCGACCGCACTCCTGCGCGAGTACTGCCACCGAGTGTCGGCCTTGCCGGTCGCCTTGGCTATTACGACCTTCGTCGTGCGTCTTCCGGTATCTTGGACGCGCCAGACATCTCGCGTCCGATCCACCCGAGCGCTTCGGCGCAAAGCCGATCGGGCGCATCTTCCGCATCGAGCGTGACGGCGCGCTCGTCGGGGCCGAGTGCTTCCAACGTATCGAGCTGGCTCGCGAGCAGGCTGGCCGGCATGTAATGGTCCGCACGGTGGACCAGCCGTCGGGCGAGTTCGCCGCTGTCCTTCGTATCGAGGAACACGAACAGCAACGGCATACCGACGGCGTGGACTAGTCGATCGCGATAGGCCCGCTTCAGCGCCGAACACGCTGCAACCGCAGTACCATCCGTCCGGGCCGCATCGTGCAATCCGGCTGCGATCCTATCGAGCCAAGGCCAGCGATCCTGGTCGTCGAGCGGCTGGCCCGACCGCATCTTCGCGACGCTGTCGGCACTATGGAAGGCATCCCCTTCGAGGAATTCGCAGCGCAGACGCCGCGCAAGTTCGGCACCCAGCGTAGACTTGCCGCTGCCGCTGACGCCCATGACTATGATGGCATAGGGTAGCGCGTCGGCCGGATTGGGGATCGTTTCGGGGGAAGGAGGCACTGGCTCTCCATAAGCTGCGCGCGGTCGGTTCGTCACCGTCTATCGTCCGAGCACGCGGGATCGGCTACTACGACCTTGGTCGTGATCGCCTATGGTCGCATGCATCTCTACCTGCGGTGCAGACTGGCGGACATCGTCCGGCGCGTCCCACACCAATTTCGGGTGAGCCTGTGAAACTGACGCTAGCGATCGCGCTTCTGGGGACGACGGTTCCAGCCTTCGCGGCCCCCCGTTCGGCCTTGCCCTCAAAGTCCGCGTTCTTGACCGCACCGGCAGATCCGCGTTCGGTCACGGTACGGGCGCGCGGTGACGGCCGAGCAGACGATACCGCCGCGATCCAGGCCGCGATCAATAGCGCGGCAAGCGCTAAAGGGGGCGAGGGCATCGTCTTCCTGCCCGCCGGCCGCTACCGCATCTCGCGGACGATCTTCGTCTGGCCGGGCGTGCGCGTGTTCGGCACGGGCAAGACGCGCCCCGTCATCACGCTCGGCGCGGCGACCCCCGGTTTCCAGACCGGCGTGGCGAACATGCTGTTCTTCACCGGTTCGCGCGCCGACACTCGGGCCGCGCCGCCAAAGGTGCCGGTGCCACCGCCGACCAGCGTACCGTTCGACGCGACCATCGCCGACGCCAATTCGGGGACGTTCTATTCCGCGCTCAGCAACGTCGATTTCGAGATCGGCGACGGCAATCCGGCGGCGACCGCAGTGCGGTTCCACTTGGCGCAGCACGCGTATCTGAGCCATGTCGACTTTCACATCGGCTCCGGGCTAGCCGGTATCTATCAAGTCGGCAATGTCGGGCAGGACCTGCGCTTCTTCGGCGGGCGCTACGGCATCCTCAGCGAGAAGACCTCACCCGCATGGCAGTACACATTGTTGGATTCGTCGTTCGAGGGCCAGCGCGACGCCGCGATCCGCGAGCATGAGGCGGGGCTGACGCTCGTCAACACCAGTATCCACAACGTCCCCGTCGGGATCGAGATCGACCGTGGCTATGGCGACTGGCTATGGGGCCGCGACGTGCGGTTCGAGAACGTCTCGGACGCCGCCGTAGTCATCAGCAACGAGGACAATGTCTACACGCAGATCGGCTTCCAGGACGCCACTGCCAGCGCGGTGCCGATCTTCGCGCGGTTCCGTGACAGCGGGAAGACCGTGGCCGGGCAGGGCGCGCGATACCGGGTAAAGGCGTTCAGCTATGGCCTGACGCTGCCGGGGCTCGGCGCGACCGGCAAGTACGAGACGCGCGTCGATGCCGCGCCGATCCCGGCGATGCCCAAGCGGATACCGCCGGCGATCCGCGCGCTGCCGCCTGTCGCGCAGTGGTTCGACGTGCGGAGCGCGGGCGCGAAGGGCGACGATGCGACCGACGATACAGCGGCGATCCAGCACGCAATCGATACGCACCGCGTGGTCTATTTCCCCACCGGCTTTTACCGCGTTTCCGATACGCTCAAGCTGCGGCCCGACACGGTGCTGATCGGCCTGCACCCGGACATGACCCAGATCGTGCTCGCCGACGACACGCCGGCGTTCCGCGGCATCGGTGCCGTCAAGGGGCTGATCGAAAGCGTGAAGGGTGGCGCCGCGATCGTCTCCGGCATCGGCCTGACCACCGGCGGCATCAACCCACGCGCGACCGCGTTGCTATGGAAGGCCGGCGCGGACTCGCTGGTCGACGACGTCCGCTTCCACGGCGGCCATGGTACCAGCCGCGCCGACGGCAGTCGGATCGATCCGTACAACGCCGACCACACCGGCGACGCCGATCCGCGCAAGCGCTGGGACGGGCAATATGCGAGCCTGTCGGTCACCGATGGCGGCGGCGGCACGTTCAACAATTTGTGGACCCCCAACACCTTCGCCGCCGCCGGGCTCCACGTCTCGAACACCAGCACGCCCGGCCACGTATACGAGATGTCCGCCGAGCATCACGCACGCGCCGAGATCGTCCTGGACGGCGTCAAGAACTGGGAGTTCCTCGCACCGCAGACCGAGGAAGAGGCGGGAGAAAGCCGCAACGCGCTGTCGCTCGAGGTTCGCAATTCGAGCAACATCCTGTTCGCGAACTATCACGCCTACCGCGTGACGCGGTCGCTCCAGCCGGCACCATCGGCGGTGAGGATCTACAATTCCGACGATATCCGCTTCCGCAACGTGCATGTGAACGGGGAAAGCGGGCTGGCGTTCTGCGATGCGGAAGGCTGCGGCACCGACCTGCGCGCGAGCAAGTTCCCGTACGAGAACGCGATCCAGGACATGACCTCCGGGGCGGAGGTGCGCGAACGCGAGTTCGCGGTGCTGGACGTGAAACGCAGCGCCACGCTTGTCGCGACGACCACTGGCCCGGCCGTTCGCAAGCTGGAAGACGGGTTCTACTCGATCGCCGGTGCGGCGGTGGATGCGAAGGGCAAGCTCTACTTCGTCGAGCATAATACTCACCGCATCTATGGCTGGACGGCGGGCGAGGGGCTGACGGTCGCCGCCGATGCGCCCGTCGATCCGGTCAACCTCGCGGTCGATCGCTCGGGTAACCTCATGGTGCTGTCGTCGGACGGCGCGGCGGGGACGGTCTACAGCATCAAGCCCGGCGATCCGGACAGCATCGCCGTGATCCCCCCGACGCCGGTGACTCCGCACCGCGATGCGAACATCGCGCTACCGGGCAATTTCTGGGTCAATGGCGAGTTCAAGGATCAGATCGATCCGACGACCTACCAGTTCACGACGCTCGGCGAGATGTTCGCGCGCGACATGGCCGTGCCCAAACCCCGCGAATATGTCTCGCCCGACGGCTCGCTGGTCCTGCCCGCGTATCGCACCGTCCAGCAGGGGCCAGCCAACCACCTCGGCTGGCGCTTCTCGGACGCACTCGACACCTACGGCTTCGTGAAGGCCAAGCTCGGCGAGCGCGTGTTCGTCAGCAACGGCTCCGAAGCCAAAACCTATAGCGGGCTGCTCGGCGCCGGCGGCAGTGTCACCGATCTGAAGCCGTTCGCCAATCGCGGCGGCGAAAGCGTTGCAGTCGGCCCGGACGGCCGCGTCTACCTCGCGAACGGCCAGGTGTTCGTCCACGACGCGGATGGACGCGAGTCCGGACGGATCGACGTGCCCGAACGGCCGCTGCAACTGATCTTCGGCGGCGCGAACGGCCGCACGCTGTTCATCCTGGCGCACCACGCGCTCTACGCGGTCGAAACCTGAGCCGCGTTCGTTGCCTCGGTGGCACCGCTGAAGCATGACACGCGCCGATAGCTGCAAAGGAACGGGCATGACCGACTGGACCATGACACGACGGTCGGCCCTGACCGCGATGGCGGCAACGCTCGCCTTCCCGGCGGTCGCGGCCGGCCGCGGCAAGCGAGCGGTACGGCTGATCGCCGGAACCTACGCGCGCGAAGGCGGCAAGGGCGTGTATCCGATCTCGTTCGACCCGGATCGTGACACGTGGCAGGTCGGCGCGCCGATATCGGGGATCGACGACGCTTCGTTCGGCGTCGGCGGCGGGCCGGGCGACGCGTATTACTTCGTCCGTGAGAAGGCCGCGGGCGAGATCGCTGCCTATGCGCCCAACTGGTCGCACCGCGGCATCGCTCCTACGGCAGGCGCCGACCCGTGTTACGTCGCGATCGACCGCGCCAGTGCCTGCCTCGCGGTCGCCAATTATTCAAGCGGCAGCGTCGCGTTCCACCGCCTCGACCCGCGCACCGGCGTGCCAGGCGAACCGGTCGTGTTCCGCCACACGGGGCATGGCCCGAACAAGGCCCGACAGGAGGCCCCGCATGCGCACTGGGTCGGCTTCAGTCCGGATCGCCGATGGCTGCACTCGGTCGACCTGGGGACGGACACGATCTTCGCCTATCGCTTCGATCCGCGCGCGCGCGCACTGGCCGAGCCGATCGCCGCATGGCGAGCGCCGCCGGGAGCTGGGCCGCGCCATCTCGTCCATCATCCACGCCGTCCACTCGCCTACGTCGTATGCGAACTGTCCAATACGGTCATCATGCTCGACGCCCGCCCAGACGGCAGTTTCGCGACCCGCCACACGGGGTCGACACTGCCGAACGGGTACGAGGGCGCCTCGCAGGCCGCGCATATTGCGATCGACCAGGCCAGGCGGCGGCTCTACGTCTCGAACCGCGGCCATGACAGCGTCGCCGTCTTCGCGCTCGACGCGTCAGGCGTGCCGAGCCTGCTCCAGCATATCCCCAGCGGCGGCAAGTGGCCGCGCTTCCTGCTAGTTCTCGAAGCGCAGCGCCGTGTCCTCGTCGGCAACGAGCGATCAGGCACGTTGGCGATCTTCAGGATCGAACCCGATGGCCGGCTGACCGCAACCGGACGGACGCTGTCTGTGCCAGGCGCGGTCTTCGTCGGCCAGATCTAGAACGCGTCCGCTAGTTCAGGGCACTCGCCGTTCGAGCAACGGCGTCGCCGCGACATAGCGTGCCTGCTCGACGAACGGTTCCGAACGCGTCTGTACGTCGACGATCTGGCGCGGAATGACGCCCCCCGCGGGCGGTGCAGGCGACCAGTTCGGCAACCCGGCCGCGTTCGGGTTGCCGGTCTTGATGAACGCGGCGAAATACCCCTGGAACACTGTCGAAATCCGGCGATCGTCCGCCGTCCAGGCATAGGCCGGGTTCGTGTGGAGGTTGCCCAGCGCGTATTCGATCTCCGCGCTGTGCACCGCCCCGATCGGCGGCACGTCGGGGTTGGTCAGCGGCGGCAGTGCGGCAGGGCGGGGATGCGCGAAATGATAATAATAGGTTGGCTGGCGCGTCCGGCGGTGCAGGTCGAACCACTGCCACGTCGACGCGCCGAGAAACGCATCGCTTGCCAGCGCGGTCGCCGCGACGGGCACGTCGGCATCCGACTTCGCCGGGTACAAGGCGAGCAGCGCATCCGGATCGGTAAAGAGCTTCGCGACGCCTGCGCGGTAATTCGCCACCGTCGGTGGTTGCCCGGCAAGGATGCTCGTCCAGCTTCCCTCCTGCGAGTTCGCACCGACCAGCAACGGCACGCGCGCCGCGCGCCCCGCCACGTAGGTGTCGATCGGCGGCTCCGTCAGAAACTGCCCGTCGACGATGAAGTCTGCGCGGAACCGCTGCGTCCCTTGCGCAGCAAGCAAAGCCTCGGCCGGCATCGCCCGAAGCGCGTCGAGCGATGGCGCCCTCGCCGCCACCGCGAACGCATCGCCATCCTTCGTCGCCACCGCGAGAGGCTTGGGGCGGAAGGTCGGCGGCAGCACACCACCGCTCTCGCCGATCGCCCCGGCGAACTGCGTGCGGGTCAGCGGCGATGTCATCAGCACACTAACCGACATGGAACCCGCGCTCTCCCCGCCGATCGTGATCCGCGCGGGATCGCCCCCGAACGCGGCGGCGTTGCGACGGACCCAGGCCAGCGCCGCGGCTTGATCCAGCAAACCGTAATTCCCCGCGGAATGCGTTGGCGATTCCGCGGCCAGCGCGCTGGTCGCGAGGAACCCGAACGCGCCGAGCCGGTAGTTGATCGTCACGACGACCATGCCCTTCTGCGCCATCGCCGCCCCGTCATAGCGCAGTTCCGACCCGTCACCCGCGATCGCGCCGCCACCGTGGATGTAGAACAACACGGGCAGCCGCGCGCCCGGTTTTGCGGCCGCCGGCGTCCAGACGTTGAGCGTCAGGCAGTCCTCGCTGATACCCGGCGAGCGGAACTTCATGTCGGCGAATAGCGGCTGCTGCATGCAACGCGCACCGAACCGATCTGCCTTGCGCATACCCGTCCATTGCGCGGCCGGCCGCGGCGGCTGCCACCGCAACGGGCCGATCGGTGCCGCCGCATAGGGGATGCCGAGATACGCATCGATCGGCGTTGCGGCGGTCGAAACGTGCGTGCCTTCGAGCGTTCCGCTCGTGACTTGCACGCGCTGCGCCATCGCCGGTGCGGCCAGCAAGCCGACCGCCATTCCCCAAGTCGCCCACCGCATATCGCCCTCCGCTATCGCTTTGGTACGATGGTCGCACCCCACCCGGCGTTTGCCAAGGCGGACGGTCGCTATTCCTTCACATTGCCGGCAGCACGCGCCTGCTCAGGCTGCCGTAAAGCTGGCCGCGATAGCCGGCAGATCGAGCTCGACCTCGGATACCACACGGATCGTTCCGCCAAGCCGCCGATACTGCTCCGCGCGACGATACGCGCCGCTGTTGCGCACCGAATAGCTGAACGGCGCACGCCCGGTGATGACCAGCATCGTCGTCGTGTTGCCGACCGCCGATACGATCCTTCCGCCAAGCGCCGCAATCGCGTTGGCAAGCCGCCCATCGCGAGGCTCGCCAAGGATCGCGATGCGTTCGCCGCTGAGCGGTCCGGTGGGAGCGGGGCGCGGGGCCGGGCCGGGCTTGCGCGGTGGTTTCAGCCATTCGTCGAGCGCGATGCCGGTATGGTCGATCGCCTTGACGATTACCCAGCCGGCGGCGCGCGCATCGCTCAGCGCGTCATGATGCTGGTGCGCGATCCCGAGATATTGCGCGAGGCCGCCCAGCCGGTGGCTCGCCAGATCGGGCCAGGCGCGCTGCGCGACGCGGACGCTGTCGAGCCAGACCGTCTCGATCGGGGGACGGTCATGGATGCGGCACGCCGCGGCGAGCGCGCCCTTGTCGAAATAGGAATGCGCCACCGTCGTCCGGCCCGACAAATGACCGTCGACGATGCCGTGGATGTCGCCGAAGCACGGCTTGCCCGTGACGTCCTGTTCGGTGATCCCGTGGATCCGGGTGTTGAACACGTTGAACTCGTCGCGCGGGTCGACCAGCGTCTCGTACTCGAAGATCTCGCGGCCGTCGCGAAACCCGACGATCCCCACCTGGCAGATGCTACTGACGCGCGAGCATGCCGTCTCGACGTCGATGACGACGAAATCCGGTGTGAGCATATCGGCGACGTCGGTCTGGCTGGCGGGCGCTGGGTCGAGCATTGCACGTCCATATGTGGCGCCGGGTGCCGTAAGCAACCATTGCCGCCGGAACGTTCGCTGGCGCCTGCCTTACTTCGCCTTCTGCGCCAGGTCGGGATAGCGGTCGAGGATCGCGCTGGTCACGCCGTTGGTCCACCCGAAGCCGTCCTGCACCGGATATTCGCCGCCACCACCCGGCGTACGCTGCTCGATATTGTATTTCTCCAGCATCTTGCCCGTTTCGGCATAGGCCGCGCCAACCGTCCCGAGCCAGCGCTTGGCGATGTCCTTCGCAAGCGCCGGTTCGCCGTTCCGCGCCAGCCCGGCGATCGCCACCCATTGCAGCGGCGCCCAGCCATTGGGCTCGTCCCATTGCTGCCCGGTGTTCAGCGTCGTCGTCCGCAAGCCGCCCTCCGCTAGCAGCGATTTGCGCACCGTCGCGGCCACGGCTTTCGCCTGCGTAGCCGAGGCGAGACCTACGAACAGCGGGTGCAGCATGGCTGCGTTGATGCTCGCGGTGGGCTTGCGCATCGACAGGTCCCAGTCGGCGTAGCGCGCGGTGGTCGCCTGCCAGAGATAGCGGTCGATCGCCGTCTTACGCTTCGCCGCGAGCGTCGTGAAACTGGTGGCGCACGGCGCGTCGCCCACAGTTTGGCAGCGCTCGGCGATGCGGCGCTCCATCGCCCATAAAAGACTGTTGAGATCGACCGGCACGATGTCGGTGGTATGGACCGTCGCGAGCGACTGCGGATCACGCAGCCAGCGCGAACTGAAATCCCACCCGCTTTCCGCACCCGCCCGGAGGTTGCGCTGCGTGTCGGCAACGGGTCGAGGCGCCGCCTTCGCCGCGGTCGCGACGTCCTCGGCATAGGATTCGTCACGCGGCGTATCGCGGTCGTCGTAATAGCGGTTCAGCACGCTCCCGTCGGGCATCCGCACCACGCGTGAGCAGGCAGGCTTGCCGTCGAAGCAGCCCGTGCCCTTCATCCAGAACGCGTGCTCGACCCGCAGCGCCGCCAGTCGACGCTTCGCAACCACGGGGTCGGTGTTGCTCGAAAGGTCGAGCATCAGCGCATAATAAGGCGGCTGCGACCGGCTGAGATAATAGGTCCGCGTCCCGTTCGGGATATGCCCATAGCGCTCGATCAGGCTGGTGAAATCCTCGAGCATCGACTCTACCAGCGGCTGCTGACCATCGACCTTCAGCCCGAGCATCGTGAAATAGCTGTCCCAGTAATAGATCTCGCGGAAGCGCCCGCCCGGCACGACATAGGGGGCCGGGAGCGGCAGCGCGGAACTACCCGCCACCGGCGCGACCGGCTGGCGCACGAGTTGCGGCCAGAGCGTCCGGACATGCGTCCTGAGATCGCCCGAGCCACGGTCATTCTCGCGAGGCACCACGAAATTGGCGAGCACGAACGCCTTTAGTGCCGGGCCGGCAGGTTTAGCCCGCACATAGTCGACCATGATCGCCTCGGCCGGACGCTTCGGCACCGCGTCGACGAACGTCTTCCCATCCGCGAACACTTGGCCTTGCTGCACGGCCTCGAACAGCGCGCCGTAGAGGTCGGCGGGTGATCGAACCGACGAAGACGAAGTCTGCTGTGCGGGAGCCATCGTCGCGATCGAGGCCAGCCCGGCGAAACGGCAAAGGGTTCTGATCACGTACGAATTTCCCGATCCGGTGGGCGACGCGAATGCAATGGAAGGATCGCCCGCACGAGGCAAGTGTCACGCGCCCCGTCCATTCCGGTTGGCGCAGGGCTTTGCACCACTCGTCACTGGCAGCGCACATCATCGGCAGGCTATGACGCACTGCATTCTCCAAGGCAGCCGACCCGAACCCATGAAAAACCTTCCCTCCCGTTTCCGTCGCCTCGACGGCGCGCTCGCCGATCTTCCGCTCGAGGAGCCGATGCTGCTCACCGAACTCGACGGCTTTCTGACAGGCTTGGTGGTTGGCCCCGACACGATCCCGCAGAGCGAGTGGCTCCAGAGTATCTGGGGTTCGGACGATAGCGTCGACCCGCCGTTCGACGATCCCGCCGACGTCCAGTGGTTCGTCGATGCGGTAACGGCACGCTACGCCGAGATCGTTCGCGACCTGATCCGCGGCAAGCCTCAGCCGATCTTCGACACCGACGACCGCAATGGCGATGTCCTCTGGGAAGCCTGGATCGACGGTTTCGCCGAAGCGGTGGCGCTGAGGCCAGAAAGCTGGACGGCCTTGGGCGACGCCACCGAGCCCGATACCGCCGACGCCATGGCGCAGATCATGGCGCTGATCGCGATCGTCACCAACGAGACCACGCTCGACAGCGTCGAGGTCAACGCTCTCGACGCGCACGCCCCAGCGCAGATCGTCGCCGCCATCCTGAAACTCCATGCCGCGCATTCCCAGAACGCGGGTGCATCATCAGACACACCGGTGGTCGCCACGCCGACGAAGATCGGCCGAAACGATCCGTGCCCCTGCGGCTCGGGGAAGAAATCCAAACGCTGCTGCGGATAGAAGTGCCGGCCGTCCGGCGTCCGGATGCCACCGAAAACGGCAGCGGCATGTGGCGGAAAAGCTGGTGCCCCCGGCGAGATTTGAACACGCGGCCTACGGTTTAGGAAACCGTCGCTCTATCCGGCTGAGCTACGGGGGCATTGGCGGGCGCAATACGCCGGTCGGGTGGGACGATCAAGCGCGGGGCTAGCGTCCGGTCGTGCGCGGTAACGTTCGAGCCACGACGATGATCTCGATATTAGGAACCCTATGCGGGGTTCGATCAAGGGGCGACGGGTATCGCTTACGATGCCCCGTCGCCGCTTGCCGTGCAGTGCGGGCGGTTAGGCCTTGACGTGCTGCGAGATGTACTTGTTCATCTCGAACATCGTGCACTTGTCACGCCCGAAGACCTTCTTCAGCTTCTCGTCAGCCAGAATCTCGCGCTTGTTCTCGGGGTTCTGCAGGTTGTGGGCCTTGATGTAGACCCACACCTTGCTGATCACTTCGCTGCGCGGCAGCTTGTCATTGCCGACGATCTCGCCGAGCTCGGGAGAGGGCTGGACGGGGGCGTGGATGCCGCCGGTCTTGGGAGCTGTAGCCATAAGCATTCCTTCCTGTTGCGCGCGTGCGTTGGGCACTGCGCGCGTGGTCACGCCTTGGTGAGCGCGTCCGCCTTGTGCGCTGCCTTGCCGCCCTTGTCACTCCTTACGATGAACTGCGGCTCCTCCTTGGACGCCTTGACGGTGTGTCCCTTGATCTTCGTATCGGTGGTCTGCTTCTTCTCGACCGTGCCGTGCGCCTCGCCGCCGTGCGATTTCCAGGTGACCTCGTCGCCCTTCTTCGGATCCTTCATCGCGCCATCTCCTTGATTTGAAAGGATCAAGCGCGGCAACGCGGCATTGGTTGCATCGCGTATGGGTTGCAGACGCAGGGCACGGGGGCCATCAGGGCGGCAATCAAGGAGACCCACCCATGAAGACCCGCGCCGCTGTTGCCTTCGAGGCAAAAAAACCGCTCGAGATCGTCGAACTCGACCTCGAAGGACCAAAATTCGGCGAAGTGCTCGTCGAAATCATGGCGACGGGCATCTGCCATACCGACGCGTACACGCTCGACGGGCTTGATTCGGAAGGGTTGTTTCCGAGCGTGCTCGGCCATGAGGGTGCCGGCATCGTGCGCGAGATCGGCGCGGGCGTGACCAGCGTCGCGGTCGGCGATCACGTCATCCCGCTCTACACGCCCGAATGCCGCCAGTGTAAGTCGTGCCTCAGCCAGAAGACCAATTTGTGCACCGCGATCCGCGCGACGCAGGGCAAGGGGCTGATGCCCGACGGGACGACGCGGTTCAGCTACAAGGGCCAGCCGATCTTCCACTACATGGGCTGCTCGACCTTCTCGAACTTCACCGTGCTGCCCGAAATCGCGGTCGCGAAGATCCGCGAGGACGCGCCATTCGATACCTCGTGCTACGTCGGCTGCGGCGTGACGACGGGGGTCGGCGCGGTGGTGCATACGGCGAAGGTGCAGCCGGGTGACACGGTTGTCGTGTTCGGGCTCGGCGGGATCGGGTTGAACGTGATCCAGGGTGCACGGCTGGCCGGCGCGGGGATGATCGTCGGTGTCGACATCAATCCCGACCGCGAGGAATGGGGCCGTCGCTTCGGCATGACGCACTTCGCGAACCCCAAGGATGTGGGCGACATCGTCCAGCACATCGTCGCGCTCACAGACGGCGGCGCGGACTACACCTTCGACGCGACCGGCAACACGACGGTGATGCGGCAGGCGCTGGAGGCGTGCCATCGCGGCTGGGGCACCTCGATCGTGATCGGCGTGGCCGAGGCGGGCAAGGAGATCTCGACGCGGCCGTTCCAGCTGGTCACCGGGCGCAACTGGCGCGGCACCGCGTTCGGCGGCGCGCGCGGGCGGACCGATACGCCGAAGATCGTCGACTGGTACATGAACGGGATGATCGAGATCGACCCGATGATCACGCACCGCCTGACGCTCGACGAGATCAANGTGGTCGGCGACTTCAACGACTGGGGCGCGGGGGCGGACCGATACGCCGAAGATCGTCGACTGGTACATGAACGGGATGATCGAGATCGACCCGATGATCACGCACCGCCTGACGCTCGACGAGATCAACAAGGGCTTCGACCTGATGCACGCCGGCGAGAGCATCCGCTCCGTCGTGATCTATTGAGAAGCGGGGCCATGTTCAGCCATATCATGCTCGGCGCCGACGATATCGCGGCGTCGAAGGCGTTCTACGACGCGGCGCTGGGCGCGCTCGGCGTGCCGGAAGGCGTCGTCGATGAATGGGGGCGGGTGGTCTACGCCCACGCCGGCGGCCGCTTCCTGCTGACCAAGCCGATCGACGGGCAGCCTGCGAGCCATGGCAACGGCAGCACGATGGGCTTCGTCGCAACCTCGCCCGAGGCCGCCGATGCGTGGCACGCCGCTGGTCTCGCGAACGGCGGGACCGCGTGCGAGAGCCCTCCCGGTATCCGACAGGGTACCGCCGGCCGCACGCTCTATCTCGCCTATCTGCGCGATCCGTCGGGCAACAAGCTTTGCGCATTGCACCGGGTCTCATGATGGAGACCGTCTCTACCAGCAAGGCGTATGGCGGCACGCAGGCAGTCTACCGCCACGCCTCGACCGCGACCGGCACCGACATGACCTTCGCGGTGTACGTGCCGCCGCACGACGAGGGCGCGCGGTTGCCGGTGTTGTGGTTCCTGTCGGGGCTGACCTGCACGCACGCCAACGTCATGGACAAGGGCGAGTATCGCCGCGCTTGTGCCGAACTAGGCGTGATTCTTGTCGCGCCGGATACCTCGCCACGCGGGGACGACGTGCCGGACGACGATGCGTACGACTTCGGCAAGGGCGCAGGCTTCTACGTCGATGCGACCGAGGAGCCCTGGGCGAAGAATTTTCGCATGCGGTCTTATGTCGAGGACGAACTGCCGGCGTTGATCGCGGTGGAGTTTTCGATGGCGGACATGGCGCGGCAGGGGATCTTTGGCCACTCGATGGGCGGCCATGGTGCGCTGACGATCGCGCTGCGCAATCCAGATCGCTTCCGGAGCGTGTCTGCGTTCGCCCCGATCGTCGCGCCGTTGCAGTGCGCCTGGGGCGAGAAGGCGCTCGGCGGATATCTCGGGCCGGACCGGACGGCGTGGCGGGCGTACGACGCGTGCGCGCTGATCGAAGATGGCGCGCGGGTGGAGGACATCCTGGTCGATCAGGGCGAAGCCGATGGCTTCCTGGTCGAGCAGTTGAGGCCGGAGTTGCTGGCGGACGCTTGCAAGGCGGCGGGGATCGACCTGACGCTACGAATGCAGCCGGGGTATGACCACAGCTACAACTTCATCTCGACCTTCATGGCGGATCATGTCGCGTGGCACGCCAAGCGCCTGAAGTGATCGTCTCCCCTCACCGGTAAGGTGGGGCATTTGCTATCTTCCCCCCTCCCTGAAAGGGAGGGGCCGGGGGTGGGTAGGCTGCTTGGTAAACGCCGCGGCCAATCCAGACCGACCCACCCCCAACCCCTCCCTTCCAGGGAGGGGAGAAAATCGGTGGATAGCCCCTTCGGACCATAAGGGTTGGTGGTTGTACGCGACCCTACTCTTCCCGGTTCCGCCACGCAGGCGGGAGCCCTGTCAGCGTCCCCGCCCTTGCGAAAGGGGAGGCCTCCTTGAAATCCTCCCCCGCAAGGGGGAGGTGGCTGGCCCTTGCCAGACGGAGGGGGAGGCACACGCCAACCTCTGCTCCTTGTCCGCCCCCTCCCTCACCTTCGGTGCCACCTCCCCCTGGCGGGGGAGGATCGTTTATGTCCCCCCTCAGAACTTGAACCCAGCCGCGATGCCATACCGGCGGGGATCGATCGTGAAGATATTCGTGAACAGCCCCGACGACTGGTCGCCGACCGCCTGGCCCGTGATCGAGTCATTGTTCGTCAAGTTCTGCACGAAGCCGCGCAGGAACCAGCGGTCTTCGGCGCCGTTCAGCTGCACCTGCGCGTTGATCACCTCATAGCCCTGTACGCGGTCGACCAGCTGGTTGAAGATCGATGCTGTGAAGCCGCCGGTGTAGTTGAGGTCCACGCGCGGCACGAACGACATGCCGTTGCCGAACGCGATGGTGTACTGCGCGCCCGCCGAGAATTTATAGGTCGGCGCCTGGGGCAGCTTGCCGCCGCGGATGTTGACGCCGACGCCGTCGATGACGCTGTATGGCAGGGCACCGGTCGGCACGCCGAACAGCGCACGCAGCGCCGCCGGAGGATTGGCCGCAGTCGACGCCAGCACCGAACACAGGCTGTACGCACCGGTGGTGTTGGTCGTCGGGATCGCCACGGGTGCGCGCAAGCCGAGACCTGAGTTCACCGCGCCGACATAGGTGTTCACCCCGACGATATTGCCTGCGGTGGTCGGCACGACCGCGCAGTTGGCGGCGCTCTGCAGGTCCTTGATGATCACCGCGTCGGAGCGGCCGCCCGACGGATCGCGCGGATTGACCAGGAACTTGTCCGCCGACACCTCGCTGTGGAGGTAGCTCGCGTTCATGTTGACGACGAACGCTGGGATCGGGCTGAGGATCGCCTCCGCCTCGACGCCGTAGACATTGGCGTCGACATTGTCGTTGACCGCGGTCCGCGCGACGATCCGGCTCAGCTGCAACTGCTTGTACTTGTAATAGAACCCCGTGACGTTGAGCCGCAACGCGCCGTTGCCGAAGGTATTCTTCGAGCCGATCTCGAACGAGTCGATCTTCTCGGGCGTGAACGTCGTCGGCACCGAGAACGTCGCGGGCAAGGGCGGATTGATGCCGCCCGACTTGTAGCCGCGGGAATAGGACGCGTAGATCAGATTGTCGGGCGAGATCTTGTAGTCGATCACCGCACGCCCCGTCAGCCGCGAGAAGCTGACCTTGTCGAGCGCATATTCCTGCACCCCGGCGCGCGTCGAGTCGAAGTCGGTGGTGGTGTAGTTCAGCCCCTGCGTCATGTTCGACGCGCCGATCGGGGTCAGCACGTTCAGCGTGATGTTGCGCGCCTTCACGTCCTTCTCGTCGTGGTTGTAGCGCAGGCCGAGCGTCAGCTTCAGCTTGTCGTTGAACTCGAAATAGGTCTCGCCAAAGATGCCGTAGGATTTCAGGCGGAAATCGTCGCCGTCGTTGCGGTAGAACGGCGTCGCGAGGAACGCGTTGCCGTTGACGCCCGGGATCGCCGCCGAGCTGGCCGCGCCGAGCACGCCCGATGCGTAATCCAGCCCGAACGCGTTGACGAAATAGTCGGTGTTCTGGCTACGCGAGTCCACATAGATGCCGCCGAGCAGGAAGTTGAACATGCCGTCGAACGAGCTGTCGATATGCGCTTCGGCCGAATATTGCCGGTTCACCTGGCGCGAGCGATCGACGTCGAGGCTCTGCGCATAACAGCCGATGCCGTTGCCGCCGAACACGCCGACATTGTTCGGATCGGCGCCCGACTGGCACGCGCCGCCGGCGGGGCCATTGGGGATCAGCACGGAGCGGACGCCATTGAGATAGCCGGTATTGACCAGCGCACCGCCGGGTAGCGGGATCACGACGCCGGGGCGTCCGATCGCGTTCAGCGTGTTCAGGCCGACATTGCCCGCGAGCGGGTTCTCGACCGCGAGGTTGAAGTCGGTTGTACTGTCGACCGTGTTGCGGGAGAACCCGCCGGTGAAGTTGAACGAGACCGGACCGAAATCATGGAAGATCTTGGCGGTGTACTGCTCTTCCTCGGCGAAATAGGTCGGGTTGGAATCGATCCGGACGGTGCGGACGTCGCCGGGATTGACGACCCCGGCATAGGTGTCGGTCGCATACAGGTTCTGCAAGCCGATCGCGGCAATCTCCGGGTGCCCGAGCTGCGTGCCGGCAATCCCGAAATACTGTGTCGAGGCGAGCGTCGCGGCCAATGTCGAGTTGCCGTTCGGCGTCTCGTTGGCGAGCCGATCGGGAAGGCAGCCCAGGATGCCGGTCGGATCGCGGTGGCAGAGCTGCTTCTGGATGCGGCTGCGATTGTCCTTCTCGCGGAAATAATAGCCGATCAGGTCGACGCGGGTATCGCTGGTCGGCTCCCACGACAACGTGCCGCGGATCGAATACAGGTCGCGCCCGTCGATCTTCGAATTGTCATAGGTGTTCTTGGTATAGCCGTCGCGGTTGAGATACGTGCCCGCGACGCGGATGCCGAGCGTGTCGGTGAAGGGCAGGTTGATCATCGCCCGCGCGCGCTTCGAATCGTAATTGCCGTACTCGGCCTCGGCGGCGGCGTGGATGCCCGACAGGTCCGGCTTGGCGGTGATGAAGTTGACCACGCCCGACGTCGCGTTGCGGCCGAACAGCGTACCCTGCGGTCCGCGCAAAACCTCGATCCGCTCCAGATCGAAGAACTCGCTTTCGAACAGTCGCGTGGTGACCAGCGGCATGTCGTTGACGTGGATCGCGGTCGCCTGGTCGCAGGTCGCGCCGACGCAGAGATCGCCGATGCCGCGGATCGTGAAGCTCGACGTGGTGAAATTGGTCTTGGTGAAGGTGACGTTGGGCAACGTCTGCTGGAGCGCACTCGGGTTGACGATCTGCTGCTTCGAGATCGCGTCCGCGGTAAAAGCGCTCACTGCGATCGGAACATCCTGCAAACGTTGCGATTGGCGTTGCGCGGTAACCACGATATCCTGCGACGCATAGGCGCTGGCTGCGGTCTCGGCGGGGGTGGTCTGCGTCGATGTGCTGGGCGTCGACGGCGCTTCCTGCCCGGGGCCGTTGGTGGGGCCAGCGTTTCCAACCGATGTGGTGGCCGTCTGGGCCATTGCCGGCGCAATCGACAGGAGTATCATCGCCGAGGCGGCGAGCAATTCGAACTTGGCCATGTCAGTCCTCTCCCCGATCGTGCCGGTCTATGCCGATTCACGATTTAGTTTTTCAGGTATGGCGAAGTAACGACGAAAACAATCTAGCGTCAACGCATTTTGAACCCCGGATTACTGGGATTTACGGTGCGTTGCTGAAATGAAACAGTTGCAAAAGAGGACCCATGTTCCGATGTTTGGGTATGCTGTCAAAGGGTGTTGCGATGCGGGATGAACTGAACGGGTCCGACGAGCGGCCGGTTGAAGACGATGTGATCGGTCCCGACGGCAAGGTAATTGTGCCCGATGACGTAGCGTCGGCGATCCGTACGCTGATACGCTGGGCGGGTGACGATCCGACCCGTGAGGGCCTGCTTGATACGCCGCGTCGTGTTGCACGTGCGTGGAAGGAATATTGCGCGGGCTATGGCGACGATCCTGCGAAACACCTCGAACGCGTGTTCGAGGAAGTCGGCGGGTATGACGAGATCGTCCTGCTGAAGGACATTCCGTTCCAGTCGCATTGCGAGCATCACATGGCGCCGATCATCGGCAAGGCGCACATCGCGTACCTGCCGCGCGACCATGTCGTCGGCATCTCGAAGCTCGCGCGCGTGCTGCACGGGTTCGCGCGGCGGCTGCAGGTGCAGGAGCGGCTGACCGCGGAGGTGGCCGACTGCATCTGGGACAATCTCAAGCCGCAGGGCGTCGCGGTGGTGATCGAGGCGAGCCATGCCTGCATGACCGCGCGCGGTGTCCGCACGCCGGGGGTGACGATGGTCACGAGCCGCATGATGGGCGTGTTCCGCGACGACGAGCGCAGCCGCAAGGAAGTGCTGGCCTTGATGGGGCGTGGCGTTTGATGCGAACCGTCCTGGTGACGGGCGGGGCGAAGCGGCTGGGCGCGGCGATCGTCCGGCGGCTGGCTGCGGACGGGCATGCCGTGGTCGTGCATCAGGGACATTCGCCCGACGAGGCGGCGGCGCTGGTGGCGGAGATCGTTGACAAGGGCGGTCGTGGCGTTTCGGTAGCGGGCGATTTGAGCGATCTGAGCACGATCGGCGAGCTGTTCGCGGCAGCACGGTCGGCAATCGGCGAGCCGATCGGCGGCCTGGTGAACTGCGCGTCGAAGTTCGAGTTCGATCGACCACCGGCCGTCGATCCGGCGTTGTTCGCCGAGCTTGGCGCGATCAATTGCGGCGCGCCGGTGCTGCTCGCGTCGGCGCTCGCGTCGCAGGACGACGTCGCGGACGGCGCGGTGGTCAATGTGCTCGACCAGAAGGTGGCGAACCTCAATCCGGACTTCTTCTCGTACAGCTGCGGCAAGATCGCGCTGGAGGGGGCGACGACGATGCTGGCGCAGGCACTCGGGTCGCGCATCGCGGTGAACGCGGTATCGCCGGGGCTGACCTTGCCGAGCGGGGACCAGAGTGAGGAAGAGTTCGCGGCGGTGGCGAGCGACAATCTGCTAAAGCGGCCGGTCGGCGCGGAGGCAGTGGCCGATGCGGTCGCGTGGCTGCTGACCACGAGGGGCGTGACGGGGCAGAATGTGTTCGTCGATTGCGGGCAGCGGTTTCTTCGCCGCGATGGCGACGTGATGTTTGAGGGACGACATGGCTGAGTTCACGACGATCCTCGACGGGCTTGAGGTCATGATGCGGCTGGGCATCCACCCGCACGAGGTCGTGCCGCAACGCGTAGTCGTCTCGGTCGAGATGACGGTGATGTATCCAGACCCGCTCGGCGAGGATGCGATCGAGGAAGTGCTCGATTACGACTTCGTCCGCGCAGGCATCCTGGCAATGGTAGCGGAGCGCCCGTTCGCGCTGCAGGAGACGCTGTGCGAAGCGATCGCCGCGTTGTGCTTGAGTGACGAGCGGGTGCGGCGGGTCGAGATCGAGACGATGAAGACCGACGTCTACCCAGACGCCGCGATCGGCTGCCGGATCGTACGCGAGCGACGGATCGACCGAGAGCGATAGTCCTTCGACCGGGCGCATTTGGTTTCACAGTCGGAAGGCGCCGATCCTAGAGCCGGTTCGTTCTCTCCCCACGAACCCGATCCGGAGATCAATCTTGAAAATTCTCGTCGTCCTCACCTCGCATGCCGATCTCGGCGATACCGGCCGCAAGACCGGCTTCTGGCTCGAGGAACTCGCCGCGCCCTATTACGTGTTCAAGGATGCGGGTGCCGACATGACGCTCGCGTCGCCGGCCGGTGGCCAACCGCCGCTCGATCCAAGCAGCGCCAAGCCCGACGCGCAGACCGATGCGACGCGGCGCTTCGAGGCAGACGCAGATGCCACTGCGGCGCTCGCCGATACGCGCGTGCTGTCCGATATGCAGATCGCCGATTATGATGCAGTGTTCTATCCCGGTGGGCACGGGCCGCTCTGGGATCTCGCCAACGATCCGGCATCGATCGCGTTGATCGAAACCGCGATCGGCGCAGGCAAGCCCGTCGCGCTGGTCTGCCACGCACCCGGCGTGTTGCGCGACGTGAAGGCTGCCGACTGCACGCCGCTCGTGAAGGGCAAGACGGTCACCGGCTTCACCAACAGCGAGGAGGCCGCGGTCGGGCTCAGCGATGTCGTGCCGTTCCTGGTCGAGGACATGCTGCAGCAGAAGGGCGGCACCTACTCGAAGACCGCCGACTGGGGTGTGTACGTGGTCGAGGACGGTTTGCTGATCACCGGCCAGAACCCCGCCTCGTCGGCAAAGGCGGCACAGGCGTTGCTGGCGAAGCTGGCGTAAGGAGAAACGGCCACCGGTTCAGCCGGTGGCCGTCTTTCATAAGGTCAGGCGCGGTTGGCGGCGCTCAGGACCGCACGCACCGAGGCAGTCGCGATGTCGGTATCCATGCCGACGCCGAACACCGTCCGACCCTCGGCAGTCCGGCATTCGACATACGCCGCCGCCTGCGCGTCCGCCCCGTGGCCGATCGCGTGCTCGTTATAATCGACGACGTCGAGCGTAGGCCCGGTCGACTCCGCGATCGCCGCGATCACGCCCGAGATCAGCCCGTTGCCGCGCCCCGAGATCGACCGCTCCTCGCCGTCGATCGCAACGCGGCCGATGAACACGCGCTGCCCCGACGCACCGCTCTCCTCGTAGTCGCGCAGCTCCACGCGGTCGTCCGCCTGCGGCATGTACGTCCGCTCGAACAGGCTCCAGATGTCGGCCGCGTTCAGTTCGCGGCTGGTCTCGTCGGCATAGGCTTGGACGTGCCGGCTGAAGTCGGCCTGCAACCGCTTGGGCAGCTTCAGCCCCTTGTCCTGCTCGATCACCCAGGCGACGCCGCCCTTGCCGGATTGCGAATTGACGCGGATCACCGCCTCGTAGCTGCGGCCCAGATCGGCGGGGTCGATCGGGAGATACGGCACCTCCCACAGCGTGTCGTTCTTCGCCTCCTGCGCCGCAAACCCCTTCTTGATCGCGTCTTGGTGCGACCCGGAAAACGCGGTGAAGACCAGGTCGCCGGCATAGGGCGTGCGCGGGTGGACGGGGATGTTGGTGCAGTAATTGACCGTGTTCACGACGCCGTCGATGTCCGACAGGTCGAGCTTCGGATCGACGCCCTGCGTGTACATGTTGAGCGCGACGGTCACGAGATCGCAATTGCCGGTGCGCTCGCCATTGCCGAGCAGGCAGCCCTCGACGCGGTCCGCGCCCGCCATCATGCCGAGCTCAGCCGCCGCGACGCCGGTGCCGCGGTCGTTGTGCGTGTGCAGCGAGATCGCCACCGCGTCACGGTTGCGGATGTTGCGGCCGAACCATTCGATCTGGTCGGCATAGATGTTCGGCGTCGCGCACTCGACGGTCGCGGGCAGGTTGAAGATGATCGGATTGTCGGACGTTGGCATCAGCACGTCCATCACCGCCTCGCAAACTTCCAGCGAGAAATCGAGTTCGGCGGTCGAGAAGGTTTCCGGCGAATATTCGAACTGCCAGCGGACGTTAGGCTGCTTGGCGGCTTCGTCGCGCAGCACCTTGGCGCCGTCGATCGCGATCTGCTTCACCTGCGCGCGGTCCATCCCGAACACGATCTTGCGCCATGCCGGCGACACCGCGTTGTAGAGGTGCACGATCGCGGTCTTAGCGCCGACGAGGCTGGCAAAGCTCGTCTCGATCAGGTCGCGGCGTGACTGGGTCAGCACCTGGATCGATACGTCGTCAGGGATGCGGCCGGTCTTCACGAGGCCCGAGATGAAGTCGAATTCGGTCGCGCCGGCGCTCGGGAAGCCGACCTCGATCTCCTTCAGCCCGACCTTGCAGAGCAGGTCGAAGAAGCGCGTCTTTTTCTCCGCATCCATCGGGTCGATCAGCGCCTGATTGCCGTCGCGCAGATCGGTGGAAAGCCAGCGGGGCGGCTTGACGATCGTCTTCGACGGCCATTGGCGGTCGGGCAGGTCGACTTGCGGGAAGGGTCGGTATTTGGTCGATGGGTCGCGCAGCATGGCCAGTCTCTCGTGTCGTCGGGAGCGTTAGGGTCAGCCCTTAGGCGCGAGGCGCGGGGCATGGCCACCGCGCAAACGATCGGCGCGCCTAAGGGCGCGTAAGTCGAAGCAGCAGGAGGCGGCCGTGCGTCATTGATGGCGTCCTATCGCGCGGACACGTCCCGTGTCCAGCGCGATAGAAATTTTGACAGATTATTGCGCCGAGAACGCGGCGTTGATCGTCAGGTCGACCTTGTCCGACACGACCGGAGCGTAAGCACCGATATTGAAGTCGCTGCGCTTGATCGACGTCGTCGCGCGGAAGCCGAAGTTGAGCTTCTTGTTCATCGGGTTCGCGCCGGCACCGATGAAGGTCGCCTGGAGCACGACCGGCTTGGTGACGCCCTTGAGCGTGAGGTCGCCGGTGATCGTCGCCTTGTCGCCGGTCGCGACGACCTTGGTCGAGACGAACTTGGCAGTCGGGTAGGTCGCGGCGTCGAAGAAGTCCTTCGACTTCAGATGGCCGGCGAACGGTGCAGCGGTGACCGAAAGCTGGTCGATCGCGAAGTTCACTTCGACCTTGGTCGCGTTCGGCTTGGCGGGATCGATCGTGATGCTGCCCCCCGATGCGCCGAGCTGCCCTTCCAGCATCGAGAAGCCCATGTGGTTGACGGCCCACGTGACCTGCGTGTGGTTGGGATCGACCGCGTAGGTGCCGGCGGCGACGCGTGCCTTGACGGGGGCGCCGGGGATGGCGGCGGTCTGCGCCATGATGGGCGCGGCGGTGAGGGCGAGGATCGTGGCTAGGACTAGGCGCATGCGGGGTCTCCTGTTTGACGCGCGATGCTGGCCGAGCGGGGCGGGCGCGTCAAACGACGTTATGCCAACGCTGTGTTTCGGAATTGGGTCGGTGGGGCGTCGCGCTCCCGCTCTCGGTAGAGTGCACCGCCAGCGCTCGTTCCCCCGCGGACGCGGGGGCCCAGCTAAAACCACGAGCACCGCCCGAGATCCTGGCCCCCCCCGTTCGCGAGGGAACAGGTTAGGCAGCGATTGACGCTTCTCCCAAAACGCCACCACCCCGGCGAAGGCCGGGGCCCAGTTGGAAAGGTCGAGGTAACGGAGCGTAGTCGTCCGTTAGCAACGTCCCCCAACTGGGCCCCGGCCTTCGCCGGGGTGGTAGGGTGGGGGCAGGCTTCACGCTGACCTCAGGATTTTCCTCACGCCAGCCCGTCGGACCCGGCGAAGCCGTGCCCTATGGGCAGGCTTCGCCGTGCCGGCCGCGCTCACGCGCTAACGCTCGCTCGCGTCAGTTCTTCGCCTTATCAACGAGAGCATTCTTCCCGATCCAAGGCATCATCCCGCGCAACTCCGACCCGATCTTCTCGATCGGATGCGCCAGCGCCTGCTTCCGAGCCGCCTTCAGTTCAGGCTGCCCCGCGCGATTATCGAGGATAAAGTTCTTCACGAACCGCCCCGACTGGATGTCGGCCAGCACGCGCTTCATCTCGGCCTTGGTCTCCGACGTGATGATCCGCGGACCCGTGGTGATGTCACCATATTCGGCGGTGTTCGAGATCGAATAGCGCATGTTGGCGATGCCGCCCTCATACAGCAGGTCGACGATCAGCTTGGTCTCGTGGAGGCACTCGAAATACGCCATCTCGGGCGCGTAACCGGCCTCGACCAGCGTTTCGAACCCGGCCTGGATCAGGTGGGTGATGCCGCCGCACAGCACGGCCTGCTCGCCGAACAGGTCGGTTTCGCATTCCTCACGGAAGTTGGTTTCGATGATGCCCGAGCGACCACCGCCGACGCCGCTGGCATAGGCGAGCGCGATGTCATGCGCGTTGCCGGACTTGTCCTGATCGATCGCGATCAGGCAGGGGACGCCGCCGCCGCGGACATATTCGCTGCGCACGGTGTGGCCGGGGCCCTTGGGCGCGATCATGATGACGTCGAGATCGGCGCGCGGCTCGATCAAGCCGAAATGAACGTTGAGGCCGTGTGCGAACGCAATCGTCGCACCCTGCTTGAGGTTGTCGTGCAGGTCGGCAGCATAGATTGCCGCCTGATGCTCGTCGGGCGCGAGGATCATGACGATGTCGGCCCAGGCGGCAGCTTCCTTGTTCGACTTGACCGCAAAGCCCGCCTCGATCGCCTTCTTGGAGGTGGCCGAGCCTTCGCGCAGCGCGATCGCGACGTCCTTGACGCCCGAATCGCGGAGGTTCTGCGCGTGCGCATGACCCTGCGAGCCGTAACCGACGATCGCGATCTTCTTGTCGGTGATGAGGTTCAGGTCGGCGTCGCGATCGTAATACACACGCATTGGATTCTTCCTTCTTTCGTCATTCCGGCGGACGCCGGAACCCAGGGTTGCAGGCGGCGCCGATTGTGGCTCTGGATCCTGATTTTCGTCAGGATGACGCAGTAATTCAGGCCGGCTCTTTGCCGCGGGCGATCGCGACGATGCCGGTTCGGGCGACTTCGATCAGACCGACTTCACCCATGAGTTCGACGAACTTGTCGATCTTGTCGATGCCGCCGGTGACCTCGAACACGAAGCTCGACGTCGTCGCATCGACGACGCGCGCCCGGTAGACGTCGGCGAGGCGCAGCGCCTCGATCCGGTGGTCGCCGGTACCGCGGACCTTCACTAGGGCGAGCTCGCGTTCGACGTGCGCGCCCTGTGCGGTGAGGTCGGTGACCTTGTGCACCGGCACGAGCCGGTCGAGCTGCGCGATGATCTGCTCCATCGTCGCCGGCGACGCGCTGGTGACGATCGTGATCCGGCTGACCGACTTGTCGGCGGTGATCTCGCTCACCGTCAGGCTCTCGATATTATAGCCGCGCGCGGTGAATAGACCGGCGATCCGGGCGAGGATGCCGGGTTCGTTGTCGACGATGACGGCGAGCGTGTGCCGCTCGGCCTTTTCCTGGGAAATGTGCATGGTTTCTTACTCTCCCCTTCCGCTTGCGGGAGGGGTCGGGGGAGGGGAGGCGAGGGCTGCCGACGACGTGGTCATCAGGCCCTCCCCTAACCCCTCCCGCAAGCGGGAGGGGGATTCTGTTGCGATCTGGGCCGTCATCACACCAGCGCCTTCGCTTCGTCGTCCATCGTGCCGGACACTTCGTTCGCCTGAAGGATCATGTCGGTATGCGCCGCCCCCGACGGTATCATCGGGAAGCAGTTGGTCAGCTGCGACACGCGGCAATCGACGATCACCGGGCCGTCATAGGCGAGCATCTCCGCGATCCCGCTGTCGAGCTGGTCGCGCGTCTCGATCAGGATGCCCTTCCAGCCATACGCCTCGCCCAGCTTGACGAAATCGGGCAGCGAATCCGAATAGCTCTCGGCATAGCGGCTCTCATAAGTGAGCTCCTGCCACTGGCGGACCATGCCCATATACTGGTTGTTGAGGATGAAGATCTTCACCGGCAACCGGTATTGCGTGGCGGTAGCCAGCTCCTGGATGTTCATCTGGATCGACGCCTCGCCGGCGATGTCGATCACCAGCGCGTTCGGGTTGCCGAGCTGCGCGCCGATCGCCGCGGGCAGGCCGTACCCCATCGTGCCGAGACCACCGCTGGTCAGCCACTTGTTCGGCTTCTCGAACCCAAAATGCTGCGCCGCCCACATCTGGTGCTGGCCGACCTCGGTCGTGATGATCGGCGAGCGCGCGTGCGTCGCGTCGAACAGCGCGCGGATCGCACGCTGCGGCATGATCTCGTTCGGGTCGTTCTCGGGGAAATCGAGACACTTCACCGCGCGCCAGCCGGCGATCCGCCGCTGCCAGTCGGTCGTGTCGGGCTTCGGATGCTGGCGGCTCTTCCAGATCCGCACCATGTCCTCGAGCGCATGGCCGACATCCGCGATGATCCCGAGATCGACGCGCACGGTCTTGTTCACCGACGAGCGATCGATGTCGATATGCACCTTCCTCGAGTTCGGGCTGAACGCGTCCAGCCGCCCGGTCACGCGGTCGTCGAAGCGCGACCCGAGCGCGACGACGAGGTCGGCCTGGTTCATCGCCATGTTGGCCTCGTACGTGCCGTGCATCCCGAGCATGCCGAGCCACTGCGGCCCGGAGGCTGGATAGGCGCCGAGGCCCATCAGCGTCGACGTCACCGGCGCGCCGGTGATGCGGACGAGTTCGCACAGCAATTGGCTCGCGGCCGGGCCCGAATTGATGATGCCGCCGCCGGTGTACAGGATCGGGCGTTCGGCTGCCGCGAGCATGTCGACGAGCTGCTCGATCTGCGACTGGTCGGCCTTCACCTGCGGGCGATAGGTCTTGTGCTGGATCGGCCCCGGCTTCTTGTAGCGCGCGGTGGCGACCTGCACGTCCTTGGGAATGTCGACGACCACCGGTCCCGGACGCCCCGAGGTGGCGATGTGGAACGCCTCGTGGATCACGTCGCCCAGGCGGGCGGGATCCTTCACGAGGTAATTATGCTTCGAGCAATGGCGCGTGATGCCGACCGTATCGGCTTCCTGGAACGCGTCGGTGCCGATCAGCGCGGTCGGCACCTGGCCGGTGATCACGACCATCGGGACCGAATCCATCAGCGCGTCGGTGATCCCGGTGACCGCGTTGGTCGCGCCGGGGCCCGAGGTGACGAGCACCACGCCGGGCTTGCCGGTGGAGCGGGCATAGCCTTCCGCGGCATGCGTTGCAGCCTGTTCGTGGCGCACGAGGATGTGCTTGATCCGGCCGCTGCGGAACAGCGCGTCGTAGATCGGCAGCACGGCACCACCCGGATAGCCGAAGACGACCTCCACGCCGAGATCGCACAGCGCCTCGATCAGGATATCGGCTCCACTCTTCTCGGTCATTTCATATCATCCTTTGCGAGAACGCTGCCTTTAGCGTCTCGTGGAGGGGCCAGCTACCGATATTAAAGATGCGTGTCAAACATCATCTGCGCAATATAGTTTCAAATTGCTGCAGGCGCGTTGAGAGATTGAGGGCTTCGGTGCGGTTCCATTCGGGCGGCGGCTGGTGTCGAAGCCACGTATATTGCCGCTTGGCATAGCGCCGCGTGGCGAGCGATCCGGCGGCGATGGCGTCGGGTTTCGAGGTCTCGCCGCGGACCAGGGCGGCGATCTCGGGCACACCGATCGCGCGGCGGATCGGGGCGTCCTGCGGGATATCGGTGCGGGCGAGCAGCGCGGCGATTTCGTCGCGGCTGGTGTCGGCCATCTCTGCAAAACGCTGGTCGATGCGAGCGTTGAGCCAGTCGCGGTCGGGGATCAGGATGAGCGCGCGGACGTCGATCGTATCGCCGATCCCCCCGACCTTCTCGGTCTGCCAGTCGGCAAGCGTCCTGCCGGTCCCGCGGACGACTTCGAGCGCGCGGGCGACGCGGGTGGTGTCGGCTGCGTTCAGTTTCTGGGCAGCCTGCGGGTCGAGTTGCGCGAGTGCGGCGTGCGCTCCGGCTACGGGGAGGGCGCGGACTTGCTCGCGAAGGGCTGGGTCGATTTCTGGGACGGGCGCAATACCGTCGAGCAAGGTGCGGATATAAAGCCCCGTGCCACCCACCAAAATCGGCAGCTTCCCCTCGGCGAGCGTATCGCGGATCGCCAGCGTTGCCTCGGCGGCCCAGCGCGCGGCGGAGTAGGTCGCGTCGGCGGCATCGACATGGCCGAACAGCCGGTGCGGGGCACTCGCCTCCTCTTCGACCGAAGGCCGCGCGGTCAGGATGCGGAGGTCGGCGTAGACCTGCGCGGAATCGGCGTTGATGACGACGCCGTCGTGGCGCGCGGCGATGGCCAGCGCGAGCGCGGACTTGCCGCTCGCGGTCGGCCCTGCGATGAGCGCGACCTTCGGGAGATGTTCTATGTTCACGGCAACGCTTATAGCCTCGGGCACGCTGACCGCAGGCGATATTTCAACCGCGATGGACCGCTTGCGCGACGCAGGCTGCGCACCGGGCGCGAGCGGCTGGATCGACGAGGGCGAGGCTGCCGACCTGATCTTCGGGGTGGCGCCCGATACGGCGCGGACTGCGCTCGAGGGCGCATTCCCCGCGACAGACGTGATCGTGCAGTCGAGCCTGACGCGCACCAAGAAGCTGCTGGTCGCCGACATGGACTCGACGATGATCACCGTCGAATGCATCGACGAACTCGCCGACTATGCCGGTATCAAGCCGCAGATCGCGGAGATCACCGAGCGCGCTATGCGCGGTGAACTCGATTTCGAGGCGGCGCTCGATGCTCGCGTGGCTCTGCTCAAGGGGCTGGCGGAAAGCGACATTGAACGCTGTCTGGCCGAACGGGTCACGATCATGCCGGGCGCGAAGGCGCTGGTGCGAACGATGCGGTCGCGCGGCGCGCTGGCGGTGCTGGTGTCGGGGGGCTTCACGCGCTTCGCGGAGCCGGTGGCGAAGCAGATAGGGTTCGATCGCGCGATCGCCAACGTGCTGGAGATCGAGAGTAGCGTCCTGAAGGGCAAGGTGACCAAGCCGATCGTCGGGTCGAACACAAAGCTGACGACGCTGCGTGCTGCGATCGCCGAGCGGGGGATTACTGTGGAGGAATCACTCGCGGTTGGTGACGGCGCGAACGATCTGGCGATGATCGAGGCGGCCGGGCTGGGGGTAGCGTATCACGCCAAGCCGATCGTTGCCGCGGCAGCCGCCGCGCGGATCGATCATGGGGATCTGACGGTGCTTCTCTATGCGCAGGGTATCGCGAAGCAGCACTGGGTGCTGGACTAAGTTCTTACCCCTCCCTGGAAGGGAGGGGCAGGGGGTGGGTCGGTTTCCGCGAGTTCGGACCGTCGTGGCTCGAGCCGGCCAACCCACCCCCAACCCCTCCCTTCCAGGGAGGGGTACAGAAGTGAAGCTGGATTGAGGTTTACCCCTTCGCCAGCGGCGTGCCGCTCGCTTCGCAAACATACGTCGCGAGTTCCTCGCGCAACGGCAGCCCCTTGATCGGCCGCAGAGGGCCGTCGTGCGCTACGTTGGTCTCGACCAGCGCGCGGTTCGGGCCGACGCCCAGCACATGGAACAGCCGCTTGCCGCAATCGGTCTCGGTACGCGCATAGGCGACCTTGCCATCATGCTCCTGCCGCAGGATCGCGATGATCGTGCCGCTTGCCGCTTTCCGCTCCCGCAACAGGAAATGCCGTGACGTCGGATCGGACGGGGTAGGGATCAGCCGCCCCTTCACGGTCAGTTGCTCGGGCTTGGGCACCGCCACCTCGGTCTCGGCCAGATTGCGCAACGACACGCCATTATCCACCATCGCGTCGTTGCTCATAGTCGTCGCAGGCTGCTCGCCAGAACACGCGACCAACAGCGTTGCGCCGGCAACTGCCAGCGCCAAGGTCTTCGAAATCATGCATCTAGCTCCCGGTCGATGTCGGAACGAAACGACCGGTCCGGCTATTTGATCCCTGCCGCACCCGATCGCCCGCCCGCCGGGCAAAGGCCCGATCGCTCAGCGCGCCTTCTTGTCAGCCACCCGGTCCGCCCGCGCGACGGACTTCGGCGGCCCGGCAGGTTCGCAGATGCGACGCGTCGGTTGGCACGCAATCCCGACCGTCGAACACCCTTTGACGCTACCCGAGGTAGGACACGCGCGACACAGCTGCTTGATCTCGGTGCTAGTCGATGGCGCGGACAACAACGCCAAGGTCAGGAAGAACATACGAACATCCTCGTCATCAGTATCGCCGCAGACCCGCACATCCGCTCAGGGCGCGACGATCACGCACGCCACGCCAGACGCCGAGCAAGCCCGCGTCGCATCCGCCTTCGAAGCAAAACCACCCGCTTGGAGACGCGTCACGCCGCCCGCCTTCGCGTAGAAGGGCTGTGCACCGCGCAGCTTGCCGCGAACCTTGTTCCACTGCGTCTCGGCATTGCCCTGGTCGCGGAACGCGCCAAGCTGCACGCGCCAATTGCCCTTCTTACGCACCGGCGCGGGCTTGGCCGCAACAGCTTTTGCCGGCGCAGGTTTTGCCGGCACAGGCTTGGGCGGCTTCACCTGCGCCTGCCTGACCGGTGCCGGCTCGCGCGTCGGCGTCGGTTCCCGCGTCGGGGCCGGTTCGCGGGTCGGCCCGGGAATGCGCGCGGGAAGCGAACTCGGTGGCAGCTTCGACGGACGCGGCGCGCTGGCGGTACGCGGCGGCGCCATCGGCGTTTGCCCGACCGTCGCACGCGAAGGCCCCGGCGGCGGGGACTGCAACGCATATTGCTGCGCCAGCGCGGTGCCCTTCTCGCGGTCGGTGGGCGAGATATACTGGTCCATCTGCGCGAGCGTCTGCGAGGCCGACTGCAAGCCCGACGCCGAGGCCCGCGTCATCAGCGCATAGGCCCGCGGGAAATCGCGCGGTATGCCGTCGCCGTTGAACAGCATCGTCCCGAGCACCAGCTGCGCCCGCGGTTCACCATGCGCGACCGATTTCTGCAGCCACGGCAGCGCATCCGTCTTCTTTCCGGCCTGGAACAACGCGAGCCCGTAATTGTCGGCGGCCTGCACATGCCCCTGCATCGCCGCCTTCCGGAACCAGCTCTCAGCCAGCACCGGATCCAGCGGTACGCCGCGCCCGAGCTTGTACGCCTGCGCCAGGTTGAACTGCGCATCCGCATCGCCCGCCACCGCCAGCGGGCGCCACTCGGTGATCGCACGCGGATAATCGCCCTTCGCCCAGGCATCGACGCCGGCCTTCACATCGGCAAACGCGGGGGCGGCGGCCAGCATTCCGCTCAACGCGATCGCACCCACCAAAAGCTTACGCCGAACCGTCATCGCCATCCCTCATACCGTCTCGCCGCCACCATGCCGCCGTTCGTCGCGCAAGGCAAAGGGCGACCGTTCCCGATGCCCAACATCGCGCTTCGGTAAGTCATTATGAAGTCGCGTTAACCGCTTCTTTAAACCGACATGGCACTCCGTACGCGAATACCGGGAGTGGGAACTATGTGCGGTCTAGCGTTTGCCATGAAACAGGGATTGCCCCGATGACCACGCGCGCTCTCCTCCTCGGCGGCATCTCCGCCCTCCTGCTCGGGGGTACGATGGTCGGCTGTGCCGCGAACGGGGGCGGCATCGCGTCTGCCAGCGATCGCAACGCAGCACTCGCGACAAAGGGCGCGGCGGGCGATGCGGGGCAGGCACAGGCGGCACTCGCGCGCAACGATGGTCCTGTGGCGATCGGCTATGCGGAGCGTGCGGTGGCGCTGATGCCGCAGCAGGCGGACTACCGGATGCTGCTCGGGCAGAGCTATCTCAAGGGCGGGCGATTCGCCTCGGCCTCGCACGCGTTCGCCGACGCGCTGCAACTATCGCCGACCAACGGCAGGGCGGCGCTCAACCTCGCGCTGTCGCAGATCGCGACCGGAGACTGGCAGTCGGCGCGCCACGGCCTTGAAGCGAACGCCGCGATCATCCCGGCGGTCGATCGTGGCCTTGCCCTGTCGCTCGCGGGCGATACCGCGGGCGGGATCGCGGTCCTGACCGAAGCCGCCCGTTCGCCCGCGTCGAACGCAAAGGTGCGCCAGAACCTCGCGCTCAGCTTCGCACTGGCGGGACGCTGGCAGGAGGCACGCGTGGTCGCGGCAACGGACATGGCACCAGCAGACGTCGACGCGCGGCTCGAGCAATGGGCGCTGTTCGCTCAGCCGGCCAAGGCGTCGGACCAGGTGGCGAGCCTGCTCGGCGTTCGCGCAGTGGCGGATGCAGGACAGCCAGTCGCGCTGGCGTTGAACGCGCGTTCGCCGGAGACACCGGGTGTTCCCGAACAGGCCTTGGCGGCAGCGGATCCGGTCGTCGCGCCGACCGAAGCCGCCCCTGTGCAGATCGCTTCGGTATCAGCAGCTGGCGTCTCGAGAATCGCGTTCGGACCGCGACAGGAAATCGTCCAGGCGTTGCCGACGATGATGCTCCGTCAGGCCGGCGGCCCGATCAAGGTCGCGGCCACACCCGCGTCGTCGGGTCGCGCCATGGCGACTGCGGCGTATCAGGTGAAGGCGCCGGCGACCGGCAATTGGTACGTCCAACTCGGCGCCTTCGAGAGCGCGGGGGTCGCAAGGGACGGCTGGGCACGCGCCGCACGCCGGTTCGCGGTACTTGCCAGTTATTCGCCGAACGGCATGACGTTCAAGGCGAAGGGTGAGGATGTCTATCGCCTCTCGGTCGGCGGGTTCAGCAAGTCGGCAGCGAATGCGATGTGCCGCCAGTACCGGACGAAGGGCGGCGCTTGCTTCGTCCGCCAAGGCGCGGGCGACGTCATGGCGCAATGGTTGCGCAAGCCCGGCATGCAGATGGCGTCGCGATAACCGGCGTCTAAAAGGCCTACCCATTCTTAGGGTACCACCCCGGCGAAGGCCGGGGCCCAGTCGGGGAACGTCGCTAATTGAAGCCGGCCCTTCGTTACGCCGACCTTTCCAACTGGGCCCCGGCCTCCGCCGGGGTGGTGCACAATGGATCAGGTGTCTGACGAACTCACCGAACCTCGCGCCCACCCTTCCACAATCGCAACACCCGCCCCTGAACCGGCAAGCCATCGAACGGCGTATTCCCCGCCTCGGCAAGGAACGCCTCCCCGACGATCTGCCAAGGCGCCTGCTGGTCGAACAGCATCAGGTCGGCCGGCTTGCCGACCTCCAGCGTCCCCGTATCCAGCCCCAGCACCCGCGCCGGATTGCTCGCTAACAGCGCGAATAGCCGCTCCAGCGTCAACAACTCGTCACGCACCAGCATCAGCGCGAGCGGCAACAGCGTCTCCGCCCCCGCCATCCCGCTACTCGAATCGGTGAACGGCAGCCGCTTCTCCTCCGGCCCGCGCGGTTCATGCCCCGAACACAGCACGTCGATCGTACCATCGGCGATAGCATCGAGCGCCGCACGACGGTCGCTTTCGCCCCGCAAAGGCGGCGATAGCAGCGCAAACGACCGGAAATCACTGACAGCGATCTCCGACAGATGCAGATGCGCCGGCGTGATCCCGCAGGTCACCGACACGCCACGACGCTTCGCCGCACGGATCAGGTCGAACCCGGCCGCCGTCGTCACCTGGCGAATGTGGATCCGCGCCCCGGTATCCTCGGCAAGCATCAGGTCGCGCGCGATCGCCAACGCCTCCGCCACCGCCGGTGCGGCAGGCAGGCCGAGCCGGGTCGCCGTCTCGCCCTCGGTCGCAACCGCGCCGGCGGTAAGTCCCCCGTCCTCGGCATGCGCCATGACCGTCACGTCGAGATCGCGCGCATAGGCCAGCACGCGCCGCATCACGCCACTATCGGCGATCCAGTGCTTGCCCGTGCCCACCGCCTTCGCGCCAGCCGAAAGACAGATCGCCATCTCGGCAAGGTCATGGCCTGCAAGTCCGCGCGTGGCGGCGGCGATCGGGTGGATCCAGAGGTCGGGCTTGCCGATCAAGGCAGCGCGCTGGACGATACCGGGGTCGTCCAGCACCGGCGACTGGTCGGGCATGAGACCGATCCGCACGATCCCGCCAGCGCGGAAGGCGGCACGGTCGACCTTTGCCACGCCGAGATCGACGATCCCCGGCGCGACCGTCTTGCCGCCACAGTCGACGATGTCCGCATCGGCAGGAATATCGACGATCCCGGTCGCGACGATCACACCGTCGCGAACCAGCACATTACCCTTCGTCACGCCGCCGACCGGGCAGGCGAGCGTCGCGTTGGTGAGTGCGAGGATCATGCCCAACCCTCCACGCCGCGCGCTCTTCGCGTCAGCACGTCAAGGCACGCCATCCGGACGGCCACCCCCATCTCGACCTGCTCGGTAATCGCCGAGCGAGCGTGATCGGCGACAGCAGAGTCGATCTCCACACCCCGGTTCATCGGCCCAGGATGCATCACCAGCGCGTCGGGCGCCGCCTTCGCTAACCGGTCGAGGGTCAGGCCGTAGCGCATACGGTATTCGCGCGTGGAGGGCACATAAGCCCCATCCATCCGCTCGTTCTGCAATCGCAGCATCATCACCACGTCCGCACCCTCCAACGCCTTGTCGAAATCGGTGAAGGCACGCACGCCCATCCGCTCGATCATCGGCGGCATCAGCGTCGACGGCGCACAGACGCGGACCTCGGCTGCAAGCGCGGTGAGCGCTAGGATGTTAGACCGCGCGACCCGGCTGTGCAGCAGATCCCCGCAGATCACGACACGCTGCCCCGCGATAGAGCCCTTCCGCCGCCGGATCGTCAATGCATCGAGCAACGCCTGCGTCGGATGCTCATGCCGCCCGTCGCCCGCGTTCAATACCGGACAATCGACCTTGTCCGCGATCAACCGCACCGCGCCGCTAGACATATGCCGGATCACGATCACGTCCGCCCGCATCGCGTTCAACGTCATCGCCGTGTCGATCAGCGTCTCGCCCTTCTTCACGCTCGACTGCGCCGCATGCATGTTGACGACATCCGCCCCCAGCCGCTTCCCCGCGATCTCGAACGACAGCAAAGTCCGCGTGCTGTTCTCGAAAAACGCGTTGATCTGGGTAAGCCCCGCAAGCCGCTTGTCCGGCGTGGCATGAGTCCGGTTCGCCTCTACCCACGTCTCCGCCTCGTCGAGCAGGAACGCGATCTCGTGTGGCTGGAGCCCGTCGATACCGGTGAGATGCCGGTGCGGGAAGACGGCGCCGCCTTCGATGAGGGCGGCGGGGCGGTGATCTGAGGTTCGCATTAAAGCCGCGGGATAGTGTCCGCGGGGGCAGGGAGCAAGCGTCGCGACGCCTCGCCACAACCGCATGGTTAACTGCATTTTAGCGCGGGCATGGGATGGCGATGGCGAACGGGGAAAATGATGCAGGACGCAGCGGTACGGGCGATGGGGCGATGGTGGGAAACGCGGTGGTTCGCGCTGGCACTCGTCCTGGCGTCAGCGGTGCCGTTGCTATGGCCGGCGCTGCCCCCGCTCGGCGATCTGCCCGGCCATATGGGGCGCTGGCATATCGCCATGGCGCTGCCGACTTCCCCCGATCTGCAGCGTTATTACGCATATCACTGGGCGCTCATCCCCAACCTGGGCATGGACCTGCTCGTACCAGCGCTGTCGCACCTGTTCCCGTTCGAGGTCGCGACCAAGCTGGCGGTGATCGCGATCCCGATGCTGACCGCCACCGGACTGTTGTGGGCCGCGCGCGAGGCGCATGGGCGAATACCGCCGACCGCGATGTTCGCGTTGCCGCTCGCCTATGCCTGGCCGTTCCAGTTCGGCTTCGTCAATTTCGCGCTGTCTCAGGCGCTGGCGTTCTGCGCACTGGCACTGTGGATCCGGCTAGGGCGACAGGATCGCCTGATCGTACGCGCGCTGCTCTTCGTACCCATCGCATGCGTGATATGGATTTCGCACAGCTTCGGCTGGGGGCTTCTGGGGCTGATGGCAGCAGGCGCCGACATCGCGCGGCTCCGCACGGCAGGCCGTGGCTGGCCGGCGGCGCTCGTCGGCGCGGCGATCCAGTGTCTGTCGATGACGGTCCCGCTCCTCGTCATGCTGGCGTCTATCGGGGCCGGGACGGGCGCGGCAGCGGGCGGGCTCGGTGGCGAGGGCTGGTTCGACGCACCGGTGAAGCTGGTATGGCTCGTTTCGCTGTTCCGCGATCACTGGCCATGGTTCGATCTTCTCTCGCTGCTGCCGTTGATCGCCATGCTGTATGCGGGAATGCGGAGCGCTCGCCTCGGGTTCTCGCCGCTGCTGGGCATACCCGCGCTGTTGTGCCTCGCAGCGTTCGTCGTCCTCCCACGATTGCTGATGGGGGGCGCCTATGTCGACATGCGGATGGCTCCCGCCGCGGTGATGCTGGGATTGATCGCGATTGCGCCGCGAGATTCGCGAATGGCACGCACGCTGGCCGTGATGGCCACTGCATTCCTGGTCCTGCGCTTGGCAGGCACGACGCTGAGCTTTGTCGAACGCTCCAGCGATCAACAACGCGAACTCGCGGCCGTTGCAGCCATCCCGCACGGCGCTGCGGTACTCTCGTTAGTCGAGTTGCCATGTGGAGGCGCGTGGGACGACGCGCGGCGCAATCACCTTCCAGCCCTCGCGATCGTCCGACGCGACGTATTTACCAACGACCAATGGGCGATCGAAGGACAGCAATCGCTGCACATCCGCTACGCGATCGCCGCACCCTATACCGGGGACCCGACCCAGAGCGTCTTTCCGTCGATCTGTTCGACCGTCGGCTCCAACTTCGCCAAGGCGATCGCACGGTTTCCCCGCGCCGCGTTCACACACGTCTGGACGATCGGCTTCCCGCCAGGGGCTGCAAAGGCCGCCGACCTGCGCGTCATCTGGACCGATGGCCAGTCCACCCTATACCGGGTCGCGCGCTAGATCTGCGCCGTCACCAGCGCGTCGATCGCACCCTGGAGAATGTAGGCGGCGGCCATCTTGTCGACGAGTTCGGCGCGTTTGGCACGGCTGGCGTCCTGTTCGATCAGCGTGCGGGTGACCGCGACGGTCGACCAGCGCTCGTCCTGGAGCAGGATCGGGAGGCCCATGTCCTTGAGGTTCTGCGCGAACGCCCGCGTCGACTGCGACCGCGGGCTTTCGCTGCCGTCGAGGTTGATCGGCAGGCCGATGACGAGCCCGACGACCGCCTGCGCCTTGATGATCTCGGCGAGCGCGGCCTTGTCCTTCTGGAACTTGGTGCGGCGGATCAGGAGCGCGGGACTCGCGAAGCTCCAGCCCGCATCGCAGAGCGCGGTGCCGATCGTCTTGGTGCCGACGTCGAGACCGATCAGCCGGCCGCCGTTCGGGAGTGAGTCGCGGAAAAGGGCGGCGGAGAGCGTAATCATTTGAAGGCCGCCAGTCTGCGGTTGGCGTCGGCGCGGACGTTCGCCCAGAACAGGCTGTAGTCGTAGACGTGATAGTTGTTGCCGGGCAGCACGTACGGTCCGAGGTTCGGGCTCTCGCCGATCAGCAGGAAGCCGCGGTCGGCACAGCGTGCGGGTACGCTGCCGATCGCCATCGTCGCGGTCTTGAGGTCCGCGGACGGGACGAGCGTGCCGAGGTTGGCGGTCGCGGGCGCGGTCGCGTCGGCGGTGCCGGTCAGCGGGTTGGTGCATACCATCGGCGTGGCTTTCCGCGGCTGGCCGTTGAAGCCGGTGGTCTGGTCATAGGCATCGACGATCAGCGACGGATCGGCAGGTTCGGCAAAGCTTTCCCACGACAGGATACAGCCGGTCTGATCGGCAGTGCGGCATTCGGCGAGGCCCATCTTCGGAAGATCGGTCGCGCGTGAGACGGGCCAGCCGACGACATACGCCGCAACGATCCGCGCCTTCAGCTTCGGGTCGTTCGCAACGCGGTCGCGGAGCAGGCGAGTGAGGTGCAATGCGCCCTGGCTATGCCCGGCAAGGATGATCGGACGGGTCGGGCCGGCTTCCTTGAGGAACCGGTCGAACGCCGCAGAAACATCCCCGTAAGCCAATGCCAGTGCGCGTTCGCTGTCCGCAACGCTGGTCAGGAACGCGCCGAACGTCGCCTGACGGTAGCGTGGCGCCCAGATGTCGCCGGCCTCGTTGAACGCGCTCGCCTGGCCGCGCAGGAACAACTCCGCCCGCGCGTTGGTCTCGGGATCGTCGATCGGTGCGTTCCAATGGTCGCGGTTGATGTACGAGGTCGGGTGAATGAAGAAGATCGCCGCGCCCGTGCCGGGCCTGCCGGCGGTGTAGCCGGGGGGCGTCCAGAGCGCTGGGTTGCCGGGCGCGTCGGGGCGGGCGAGCCACATGATTTTCCGCGCATAGATGTTGTGCGGGGCTTCGCGTTGCGCCTGGAAAGTCTCGCTCGGCACCATCACTGCGCGCATCAACTGCGTGCCGAACAGGCGGTAGGCGAGCAGGGCGGCGATCGCGAGGACGATCATCGCGGCGACGAAATAGAGAAACTTGCGGGCCAAGCGGGACCTTCCGTGCAGGCGGTCCCGCTCCCGTGCCGTATGCGGGGGAAGGTTGCAATCGGTGCGTTCTTATTGGGGAAACTGGCGGCGGCGCGGAAATCCCTCGTTCCCCCGCGGAGGCGGGGGCCCAGGATCTCGGGCGGTATCGTTTGTAATCCTAGGCCCCCGCCTCCGCGGGGGAACCAGAAGAGGATGCTGCGCTAGAAGGGTGTTGCGCCCCCGCCGCGCCCGGTGCTAGCCGCACGGCATGTCCGTAGATACTGCAACCGTGAAGCGGATCGCGAGCCTTGCGCGCATCGCGATCACCGACGAGGACGCCGCCCGCATGGCGCCGGAACTCGGAAACATCCTTGGCTGGATCGAGATGCTCGAAGAGGTCGATACGACCGGTATCGAGCCGATGACCGCCGTCATCCCCAACACGCTGCGGCTGCGCGACGACGTCGTCAACGCCGACCCGCTGACCGGCGGCGGCATCCGCGAGCAGGTCCTCGCCAATGCACCCGTGGCCGAACACGGGTTCTTCGCCGTGCCGAAGGTGATCGAATAATGACCGACCTTACAGATCTCGGGATCGCAGGCATCCGCGACGGCGTCCGCGACGGCAGCTTCAAGGCGCGCGAAGTCGCCGATGCGTTCATCGTAAAGGTGAGCCAGGCCAAGGCGTTGAACGCGTTTCTAGTCGAAACTCCTGAGCACGCGATCGCCGCCGCGAATGCTGCCGATACCGCGCGCGAAGCCGGCGAGACGCTCAAGCCTCTGGCGGGCGTGCCAATCGGCATGAAGGACCTGTTCTGCACCAAGGGCGTCACGACGACCGCGGCGAGCCACATCCTCGAAGGCTTCACGCCGACCTACGAATCGACCGTCTCGCAGAATTTGTGGGACGCGGGCGCCGGGATGCTCGGCAAGCTGAACATGGACCAGTTCGCGATGGGCTCGTCGAACGAGACCTCCGCGTTCGGCAACGTGATCTCGCCTTGGAAGCGCAACGACGGCGGTAACGCCTCGCTCGCCCCCGGCGGCTCGTCGGGCGGTTCGTCGTCGGCAGTCGCCGCACGGCTCTGCCCCGGCGCGACCGGCACCGACACCGGCGGCTCGATCCGCCAGCCCGCCGCCTTCACCGGCATCAGCGGCATCAAGCCGACCTATGGCCGCTGCTCGCGCTGGGGGACGATCGCGTTCGCTTCGTCGCTCGACCAGGCCGGACCGATGGCACGCGACGTCCGCGACTGCGCGATCCTGCTCGAGGCGATGGCCGGGTTCGACGCCAAGGACGGCACCTCGTTGCAGCTCGAAGTGCCGAAGTGGGAAGCGGGTTTGTCCGGCAATCTCAACGGTCTGCGCGTCGGTATTCCCAAGGAATATCGCGTCGACGGGATGCCCGAGGAGATCGAGGCGCTCTGGCAGCAGGGCATCGACTGGCTGAAGGATGCCGGCGCGACGATCGTCGAGGTCTCGCTCCCGCACACCAAATACGCACTCCCCGCCTATTACATCATCGCGCCCGCCGAAGCCTCGTCGAACCTCGCGCGCTATGACGGCGTCCGCTACGGGATCCGCGACCTGCCGACCGGTGCCGGCCTGCAGGACATGTACGCAGCGACCCGCGCCGACGGCTTCGGCCCCGAGGTCAAGCGCCGCATCATGATCGGCACGTACGTCCTCTCGGCCGGCTTCTACGACGCGTATTACACGCAGGCGCAGAAGGTCCGGACGCTGATCGCGCGCGATTTCGAGCGGGCTTGGGAGACGTGCGACGTCCTGCTGACGCCGACCGCACCGTCGGCGGCTTTCGCGCTCGGCGAGAAGTCGGCCGATCCGATCGCGATGTATTTGAACGACGTCTTTACCGTGCCGTCGTCGCTCGCCGGGTTGCCGGCGATGTCGGTGCCGGGTGGTCTCGACAAGCAGGGCCTGCCGCTCGGGCTGCAGATCATCGGCAAGCCGCTCGACGAGCAAGGCGTGCTGAACGCAGGGCTCGCGATCGAACAGCGAGCAGGATTTACCGCGCGACCAGAGGCTTGGTGGTAACATGAGCGATTATCGTATCCAGGGCGAAACCGGCGAGTGGGAGGTCGTGGTCGGCCTCGAAGTGCACGCGCAGGTGACGTCGAACGCCAAACTCTTCTCGGGTGCGGCAACCGCGTTCGGCGCAGAGCCCAATACGCAGGTGTCGCTGGTCGATGCTGCGATGCCGGGCATGCTGCCGGTGCCGAACCGCGAGTGCATCCGCCAGGCGGTCCGCACCGGCATGGCGATCGAGGCGCAGATCAACAAATGGTCGCGGTTCGACCGGAAGAATTACTTCTACGCCGATCTGCCTCAGGGCTATCAGATCAGCCAGCTCTATCATCCGATCGTCGGTGAAGGCGCGATCGACATCAGCCTCGACGAGAAGAACCCCGATGCTGCGGGCAAGCGGATCGGCGTCGAGCGAATCCATGTCGAGCAGGATGCGGGCAAGCTGATGCACGACCAGCATCCAACGCAGTCGTACGTCGATCTCAACCGGTCGGGCGTTGCTCTGATGGAGATCGTATCGAAGCCCGACTTGGCATCGCCAGCGGAAACAGGGGCTTACCTGCGGAAGTTGCGATCGATCCTGCGCTATGTCGGATCGTGCGACGGCAATATGGAAGAGGGCTCGATGCGCGCCGACGTCAACGTCAGCGTGCGCAAGCCCGGCGACGAGCTCGGCACGCGGACCGAAACGAAGAACGTCAATTCGGTGCGCTTCGTGATGGCGGTGGTCGAGCAGGAGGCCAAGCGTCAGGTCGAGGTGCTGGAGGCCGGTGGCAAGATCCAGCAGGAAACGCGGCTCTACGATCCCGATCGCAACGAGACGCGCTCGATGCGGTCGAAGGAAGACGCGCATGATTACCGCTACTTCCCCGATCCGGACCTGTTGCCGCTGGTGCTCGACGATGCGTTCCTCGCCGAGTGTCGTGCTTCGTTGCCGGAACTGCCGGATGCCAAGCGCGCGCGGTACGAGGCGCTCGGGATCACCGCGTATCAGGCGACGGTGCTGACCGCCGAGGTCGAGGCGGCGCGGTGGTTCGATGCGTTGCTCGACGCGGGCGTGAAGCCGGCGGCGGCTGCGAACTGGACGACGTCGGAGCTGTTCGGTGCGCTGAACCGGACTGGCAAGGATATCGAGAATTCGCCGGTGTCGCCGGCGCAGGCGGCTGAGTTGCTGGGGCTCATCGCGGACGGCACGTTGTCGGGGAGTCTTGCCAAGCAGGTGTTCGAGGTGATGCTCGAGACCGGCGACGGCGCGGCGAAGGTGGTCGAGGATCGCGGGTTGAAGCAGACCAGCGATACCGGGGCTATCGAGGCTGTGATCGCCGACGTGATGGCGGCGAACGCTGACAAGGTTGCGGATTACCGGGGCGGTAAGGACAAGCTGTTCGGGTTCTTTGTGGGCCAGACGATGAAGGCGATGGGGGGGAAGGCTAACCCTGCTGTCGTAAACGAGGTTTTGAAGGGGATGCTTGGGAAGTCGGTGGCTTCGTAAAGCTATCGACTTTCTCTCTTTCCCGCACCTACCGGTTTCCCGCCCATGTCCGTTCTCCCGCAAAGGCGGGAGTCCAGGGTAACGAAACGCGGCGCTGCTTGATTCCTGGGCCCCCGCGTTCGCGAGGGAACTAGCAGAAGTGTAGTTCGCCCGCTCTCGACAGGCACCACCCCGGCAAAGGCCGGGGCCCAGTTGGGGAACGTTGCTGACTGAGCGCGGCGCTTCGTTACTGCGGCCTTTCCAACTGGGCCCCGGCCTCCGCCGGGGTGGGAGTAGTTGGGTGGAGTCGGGGAGCACCTGTGTACGGAGGAGCGTTACCCGTCCACCTTCTGCGGATGATGCGGCACGAGGATCAGCGTGTTCTCCTCCACCCGCCACGACGCGAGGCGCGACAGGAAGTTCATCCCCAGCACGTTGGTCGCGCCAAACGCTGGCGATACCACCACCTGCAAATCCCGCGCGACGATCGCGCCGAGCCGTAGCGAGGCAACCGTCCCTGTCTTCGCCGCGATAGACCCATTGGCAGTCTGCAACACGATCGGCACCACGCCAACCCGGGCCTCAATTCCCGCAGCCTCCGCCGTCTTCTCCGAAATAGCGGTAATCGTCGCGCCGCTATCGATCAGCAGCCGCTGGCTTACCCCGTCGATCGTAGCACGTGCCCAGAAATGCCCATCCGGCGACATCCGGATACGCACCTCGCCGCCGACCACCTGTTGGTCCTCGATCTTCAAGAACCGCGCGATCTTGCCGACATAGGGATCGAACTGACGCCGCTGGTCGATCGCGACGAACAGCAGTCCGACAAGGACAAGCGTCATCGCCAGATTGACGAGCGTGCGAATGATCGGGATGCGCTGAGCCAGGATCAGCAGCAATACGGCAATCCCGAGCACGATATACAGGCTCTCGTGCTCGGCAAAGGTGGGAATCGTAGAGATTATCGGGTCCTGATTGGTGGGGATGGTATCGTATAGATAGCCACCCCCGCCTGTATGGTTGCTGACGCCAGCTTACTGCGCGTCGTTGTCCTGGTTCTTCACGACGCCGCCGGTGCCGCCGACGCCATCGGGCAGGCCGGTATCCGTGAACGTCTCAGGCTCGTCGCCGCCTTCGCCGCGCTCGACCGCGTCGGAGCGCGAATCCACCGCCTGTTCGATATCGCTGCGAGTATCCTCGTCACGATCCTGGGGAGCGTTTCGGGGTTCGTGCCGGAATGCGGATCATTCACGTTCAAAACTCCGGCTGGACGGGTGCGGGATCGCTCGACGGCGTTCCGGGGGCAGGGACGTCGATGTCCGGCGCGGGCGGATTGAACTCGGGCGGCGGCGCCGTCGGCTCGACGGGCGACGTCGGGGTCGGGAATTCTGCCGGGGGTTGGGTAGCCATGATGTCTCTCCTTCTAAATGTTCAACGCCTGTAATCATTGGGAGTTGCCTATCTGCTTGCCCCCGCATGCAACGTTGGTATAGACGCGCCCGCTACGGCGATGTCCTGTGCGGGCGTGGCGGAACTGGTAGACGCGCTTGGTTTAGGTCCAAGTATCGCAAGATGTGGGGGTTCGAGTCCCTTCGCCCGCACCAGCCCGCCGCGCAGGCGAGGCGACCGCCCGAAGAATTATCCTGAATGCTCTTTTAGACAAAGGCCGGACATGCAGACTGTCGAGACGTTGAACGAGGGCCTCAAGCGCGCCTTTACGCTCACCATCACCGCGAAGGATATCGATGCCAAGGTCGATGTCGAGCTGAAGCGCCTCGCGCCGCAGATGAAGATGCCGGGCTTCCGTCCGGGCAAGGTGCCGGCGAACCTCATCCGCAAGATGCACGGTCCGGCGCTGACGCAGGACGCGCTGAACGCGGCGATCCAGGAGAGCGTCCAGACGCTCGTCGCCGAGAAGCAGCTTCGCCCCGCGATGCAGCCTTCGGTCGAGCTGGAAGACGGCTATGACCTCGGCAAGGACGCCGTGGTCAAGGTCGAGATGGAGGTCCTTCCGCAGGTCCCCGCACCCGCGATCGACGGCATCAAGCTCGAGCGCCTGACCGTGCCCGTCGCGGACGACGCGGTCACCGAGCAGCTCCAGAAGTTTGCCGACCAGCAGAAGAAGTGGGATGACGCGGCCGACGATTACGTCGCGGCGATGGGCGATCTCGTTACCGTCGATTTCGCCGGCAAGACCGCCGACGGCGTCGCGTTCGAGGGCGGCACGGGCACCGACATGGGCGTCGAGCTTGGTTCGGGCCGTCTGATCCCCGGCTTCGAGGATCAGCTCGTCGGCGTGAAGACCGGCGACGACAAGGTCCTGAACGTGACCTTCCCCGAAGAGTATCAGGAGAAGTCGCTCGCGGGCCAGCCGGCGACGTTCGACATCACCGTCAAGTCGGTGAAGACCGCGGGCGAGAGCAAGATCGACGAGGATCTGGCGAAGTCGCTGGGTCTCGAGAGCCTCGAGCAGCTCACGGGGCTGTTGAAGGGTCAGATCGAGCAGGAGCATAACGGTCTCACGCGCACGCACATGAAGCGCAAGCTGCTCGACCAGCTCGCCGAGGGTCATGACTTCGAAGTGCCGCCGTCGATGGTTGAAGCCGAGTTCAACCAGATCTGGTCGCAGCTCCAGCATGAAGCCACGCACGAAGCCGATCCCGAGGCCGCGATGGCCGAGATGGAAGGCGAGCGCGACGATTACCGCAAGATCGCCGAGCGTCGCGTGCGCCTTGGCCTGCTCCTGTCCGAGATCGGTCAGGCGAACGGCGTCGAGGTTTCGAACCAGGAGATGCAGCGTCTGCTCGCACAGGCCGCGCAGCAGTATCCTGCCGAACAGCGCCAGCAGTTCATGCAGTACGTCCAGCAGGAGCCGATGGCAGCTGCCCAGCTGCGCGCGCCGCTGTATGAGGACAAAGTCGTCGACTTCCTGTTCGAGAAGGCCGAGATCACTGACCGTGAAGCCACGCGCGAGGAGCTTGAGGCCGCGATCGAGAGCGAGGACGGGTTCGCCAGCGGCACCCACACGCATGATCACGACAACCACAAGCCGAAGAAGAAGGCCGCTGCCAAGAAGGCCAAGCCAGCTTCGGACGAGGCTGCTTCGGATGACGCCGTGACGGACGAGGCAGCTGCTTCGGACGCGACGGAAGAGGCCAAGCCTGCGAAGAAGGCGCCTGCTAAGAAGAAGGCGGCTCCTGTCGAAGCGGAGACCGCCGTGACGGAGTCGTCGCCGGTTGCTGCCGAGAACGCAGAGGGCGCCGAAGCCGCAGACGCACCGGCGAAGAAGCCGCGCGCGAAGAAGGCTCCGACCAAGACCGAGGGGTAACTTACGTTCGAGCGCCTCAGTAATTGAGGCGCTCTAGCCCACCGGGTCACCTCCCCGGCGGAGGCCGGGGTCCAATTGGAAAGGTAGCTGTAACGATGCGCGATGCTTCGTTATGGACCTTTCCCAATTGGGCCCCGGCCTCCGCCGGGGAAGTGCGTTTTCAGGGTGGTTCGGTGGCCGATAATACCGTTTTAAACTTCGCTGGGCAGGGCAGGCCATGACCGAACCGAGAATCGCCGTCCTGCTCCCCTGCTACAACGAGGAAGCCGCGATCGCGCAGACGATCGCCGGGTTCCGCGATGCGCTGCCGGGCGCCACGATCTACGTCTACGACAACAACAGCGCCGACCGCACGATCGAGGTCGCACGCGCCGCTGGAGCCGTCGTCCGAACCGAGCGCATCCAGGGCAAGGGCGCGGTCGTCCGCCGCATGTTCGCCGATATCGATGCGGACATCTACGTCATGGCCGACGGCGACGCGACCTATGACGCCGCCTCTGCCCCGAATTTGGTCGTTCGCGTCCTCGAGGAGCAACTCGACATGGTCGTCGGCTCGCGCATCAGCCAGGTCCAGGAAAGCTATCGCCGCGGGCACCGCTTCGGCAACGCGCTGCTCACTGGCATGCTCGCCCGCCTGTTCGGCCGGAGCTTCACCGACATCCTCTCGGGCTACCGCGTGTTCTCGCGCCGGTTCGTGAAAAGCTTCCCGTCGCTGTCCGCCGGGTTCGAGATCGAGACCGAGATCAGCGTCCACGCGCTCGAATTGAAGATGCCGATCGGTGAGGTCGAGACGCCCTATTACGCGCGTCCCGAAGGCTCCGAATCGAAGCTCAGCACCTACGGCGACGGCTGGCGCATCCTCCGCACGATCATGACGCTGTACCGGATCGAGCGGCCGCTGTGGTTCTTCGGCGCGATCGGCAGCGTGTTCGGCCTGCTCGCGCTGATCCTCGGCATCCCACTGGTACTCACCTACATCGAGATCCACCAGGTCCCCCGCTTCCCGACTGCGATCCTGATCACCGGCCTCGGCATATTCGCCGCGCTCAACGTCTTCACCGGCCTGATCCTGGACACGGTCGTAAGAGGCCGCCGAGAAGTCCGCCGCCTGGCGTACCTGGCCTACCCCGCCCCAGGCATCTGACTCCCTCGCCCCTCCGGGGAGAGGGAAGGAGGAGCCACTTGGCGACGGGAGGGTGAGGGGCGGTTGGCGGATCCCAACCGCCCCTCACCCTCCCACCCGCAAGTACGGGCGGGCCCCTCCCTCTCCCCGGAGGGGCGAGGGTTAAGGAGGGCTTGAACTCCCCTCTCGGACCGCCGATGTTAGCGGTTCACTGGGGCATAAGAGAGATTTCCATGCACAATCCGTTCGAGACCGGCGATTTCGCGAGCCCGTTGGCCAGCGCCGGGCTCGGCCTGCCGCAGACGCAAGCAGGCCTGGTTCCCATCGTCATCGAGCAGTCGAACCGCGGCGAGCGTTCGTTCGACATCTTCTCGCGCCTGCTCCGCGAGCGCATCATCTTCGTGACCGGTGGCGTCGAGGACGGCATGGCGTCGCTGATCACCGCGCAGTTGCTCTTCCTCGAGTCCGAGAACCCGAAGAAGGACATCTTCATGTACATCAACTCGCCGGGCGGCGTCGTCACGGCGGGCATGGCGATCCACGACACGATGCGGTACATCCGTCCGCGCGTCGGCACGGTGTGCATCGGCCAGGCCGCGTCGATGGGCAGCTTCCTGCTCGCGAGTGGCGAGCCCGGCATGCGCGTTGCGATGACCAACGCACGCATCATGATCCATCAGCCATCGGGTGGTGCACAGGGCATGGCCAGCGACATCGAGATCCAGGCCCGCGAGATCCTGCGCATCCGCAAGCGCATGAACGAACTGTATTCGCAGTATACCGGCCAGCCGATCGAAGAGATCGAGCGCCGGATGGACCGCGATACGTTCCTCGAAGCGAACGAGGCGAAGGATTTCGGGCTGATCGACGAGGTGTTCGACAAGCGTCCGGCGGTATCCGAGGATGGTGCGAAACCCGCCTAAGCGACACTGGCATGGGGCGAATCGTAAACCCCGCCGGTTTATTTGATTGTAGGAACTCCGGGGTGCGTTACGGTAGCGGCCCCGGAAACGGCACGTGCACCGACATGCGCGAGAGGTGATTGAATGACGAAGCTGAGCGGTGGCGACTCGAAGAGCACCCTCTATTGCTCGTTCTGCGGGAAGTCGCAGCACGAGGTCCGCAAGTTGATCGCCGGGCCGACGGTCTTCATCTGCGACGAGTGCGTCGAGCTATGCAACGACATCATCCGTGAGGAGACGAAGTCTGCGCTGGTGTCCAAGAAGGACGGCGGCGTGCCGACTCCGCAGGAGATCTGCGACGTCCTCGATGATTACGTGATCGGCCAGAAGCGCGCCAAGCGCGTGCTGTCGGTGGCGGTGCACAATCACTACAAGCGGCTCAACCACGGCGCCAAGGGTGCCGATGTCGAGCTGTCCAAGTCGAACATTCTGCTCGTCGGCCCGACCGGTTGCGGCAAGACTTTGCTCGCGCAGACGCTCGCCCGCATCCTCGACGTGCCGTTCACGATGGCCGATGCGACGACGCTGACCGAAGCGGGTTACGTCGGCGAGGATGTCGAGAATATCATCCTCAAGCTGCTTCAGGCGTCGGACTACAACGTCGAGCGGGCGCAGCGCGGGATCGTCTATATCGACGAGATCGACAAGATCTCGCGCAAGGCGGAGAACCCCTCGATCACGCGCGACGTGTCGGGCGAAGGCGTGCAGCAGGCGTTGCTCAAGCTGATGGAAGGGACGACGGCGTCGGTTCCTCCGCAGGGTGGCCGGAAACATCCGCAGCAGGAATTCCTGCAGGTGGATACGACCAACATCCTGTTCATCTGCGGCGGCGCGTTCTCGGGTCTCGAGAAGATCATCGGCGATCGTCTCCAGGGCAAGTCGATCGGTTTCGGCGCGTATGTCGCCGGGCCGGACGAGCGCAAGACGGGCGAGACGCTGAAGTCGGTCGAGCCCGAAGATCTCCTGAAGTTCGGGCTTATCCCCGAGTTCGTCGGCCGCCTGCCGGTCATCGCGACGCTCGAGGATCTCGATGTCGACGCGCTGGTGAAGATCCTGAAGGAGCCGAAGAACGCGCTGGTCAAGCAGTACCAGAAGCTGTTCGAGATGGAGGACGTCGCGCTCGGCTTCACCGACGACGCACTGGTCTCGGTCGCCAAGAAGGGCATCGAACGCAAGACCGGCGCCCGCGGGCTTCGCTCGATCCTGGAGAGCATCCTGCTCGACACGATGTTCGACCTGCCCGGCATGGACGGCGTCGACGAGGTGATGATCGACAAGGACGTGATCGAAGGCCGCAAGGAACCGATCCGCGTCTATGCCGAGAAGAAGAAGACCGGCGACGCTGCTTAAAGCGGGACTGGTTTGAGATACGGGAGAGGGCGTCGAGCGATCGGCGCCCCTTTTTCGTTTGGGGCATACGCGCCCCAGAGACCCTGGTCCGTCATCCTGACGAAAGTCAGGATCCAGAGCCATTAAGGCTCGCGCTAGTTACCCTGGATCCTGACTTTCGTCAGGATGACGGGAGGGGGCGTACCACCAAACCGTGTTGCCTTGTCTCACCCGTCGCCTTGAGGAAGTAAGGACAGAACTACAAGGTCAAAAGCCGAACCCGCTCCAAATCCTTGGGACGTCCGAACAGCCTGAGCATCTCGGCCAGTTCCGCTCGGTCAGGCACATAAACAACGCGCTCATCCACAAAGATCGGCACGCGCGTCCGAGGCAGTACCTCCGCCCAACCCGCGCTTGTCGCAACATGAAACCCCGCCATGATCTCGACGACCAAAGGCGGCGTCTCCCACCGCCCGAACAGCATCGACCGGAAGAGCGCGCTTGCACCGTCTTCGATGGGCACGACCCCGAGCCGGTCCATCGCCCGCTGGGCATCTGCCACGCTCATGAGCACATCGACATCGCCGACCTCGACCGGCGTCACCCCGTGCAGCGCGACCGCAGCGCTGGAAATGACCCACCACGGGTATCGAGCATCCCGCATCGCATCGGCGGTCATGACGAGAGTCTGGCAAAGATCGGCGGACAGCATCGCCGCAACCTACCCGATCCTGACCGCCCCGCAATCGCCCCGACTCGGACCCTTATCGGCCTTCACGCATTCGTTGTCCAAGTGGAACGAGGGAGCATGCATGACGATCGAAGTGGCCGACCGACCGAACGAACACGTGGTGGAGACGATGCCGGACCGTCTGGCACTGCCGATCTGGACGGTGATCGCGCCGGGCCTGGGGCTGCTCGCCGTCCTCGTCGGCCTCGCGAAAATGGGCCCGCTCGGCACCGCCGCCGCCGTGATCGTGCTGATCGGCAGCGTGCTCGCCGCGGTCCATCACGCCGAAGTGATCGCGCACAAGGTCGGAGAGCCGTTCGGCACGCTCGTCCTCGCGATCGCGGTTACCGTGATCGAGGTGTCGCTGATCGTCTCGCTGATGCTCTCCAACGCCGGCGACGCCACCACGCTCGCGCGCGACACGGTGTTCGCGGCGATCATGATCATCCTCAATTTCATCATCGGCATCTGCCTGCTCGCGGGCGCGGTGCGGCATCATGAGCAGCGGTTCACGCTGAAGGGCATGACGGCGGCGCTCGGCGTGCTCGCGGCGATGGCCGTGCTGTCGCTGATCCTGCCGAACTATACGTCGTCGACACAGGGCCCGACCTACGCGGCATCGCAGTTGATGTTCGTCGCGGTCGTCTCGCTGATCCTCTACGGGACGTTCGTGCTGGTACAGACGGTGCGCCACCGCGATTATTTCCTGCCCTCGACCGACGACAAGGACGACCACGCCGCGCCGCCATCGGGCCGCGCAACGGGTATCGCCTTCGCCGCGTTGCTGGTGGCGCTGGTGTCGGTGGTACTGCTCGCGAAGACGCTGTCGCCGACGATCGAGGCTGCGGTGCTCGGTGCCGGCCTGCCGCTGACGGTGGTTGGTGTCGTAATCGCGGCGCTGGTGCTCGCGCCCGAGAGCCTTGCCGCATACAAGTCGGCGCGGCGCAACCGGTTGCAGACCAGCCTCAACCTCGCGCTCGGTTCGGCGCTGGCGACGATCGGGCTCACGATCCCGAGTGTCGCGATCGTGTCGCTAGTGCTCGACCTACCGCTCGCGCTCGGCATCGATGCGAAGAGCATGACGCTGCTCGCGCTGTCGTTGTTTGTTGCGACGCTGTCGCTAGGCACAGGGCGGACGACGGTGTTGCAGGGCGTCGTCCACCTCGTGATCTTTGCGGCCTATCTGTTCACGACGGTGGTGCCGTAAGCTCAGGGGCCCTGCGTCGACAGATAGGCGATGACGTCGGCGCGGTCCTGAGGGTCGGGCAGGCCCGCGAACGCCATGGTCGTGCCGGGCACCATCTTGCGCGGGTTGGTGAGCCAAACGTCCATGCGCTTGGCGTCCCAGTTGCCACCAAGCGCCTTCAGCCCGGCGGTGTAGGAGAAGCGCGGGCGCCGCTCGCCGATCGGGTTGCCCATGACCGCATAGAGGTTCGGCCCATCGGTATCGCCCGCATATTGCCCGATCGTGTGGCAGGCGGTGCAGCGGCGGAAGACGCGTTCGCCGCTGGCGATCTGGCTGGTCGTGCCGGCGTCGGGGCTCGAACCGCAGCCGGCGAGCGCCAGCGCCAGCAGGGGCCACCGCGGCAGGGTCATCGCTTCTGACGTGCGGCCAAGGCGAGACCGGCGGCGATCTGCACGACGGCGTAGAGGCGACGGCGGCCGGGCCGGTCGACGAAGGGCTTCACCAGTTTCTCGGTGCCAAGCGCATCGTCTTTCCAGAGATCGACATGGCGGCTGGGTTGGAGCAAGCCGATCAACCCGTCCCCAACCATGAAGATGGCAGCCATCTCTGCCGCGCGAGACGCCCAGATGTTCTCCTGCGCACGCAGGAGTCCAGGAGTTACGGGCGTCGTCTCCTGGGACCCTGGGCCCCCGCCTTCGCGGGGGAACGGTGGAGAGGTCATTGGGGCTTGGCCTTCGCGGCTTGCTCGGCTTTCCAGGCGGCCACGTCTTCCAGCGCAATGCTGCGGCGGAGGACCAGCGCATCCGGGTCGATCACGACATGCGCGCCCGCCGGGACCGACAAGCTCGCCTTCCCCCCAGTCATCGGCAAGGTCCGCGTCTTGCCGTCGATCTGCACCTGCACCGGCAGCGGGAAGGGGCCATTACCCGGCACCTTCCAGGCCAAAGCCAGCGTATTTCCCGTCCGCGTCTCGACCAGTTCAGGCAAAGCCGCCTGCCGAAGATACACGTCGAAGAACCACGCATAGTCCTTCCCCGTCACCTTCCGGACGAGCGCTTCATATTCCTTCGTCGACCCGAACCGCGGCGCGAAATTGCCCGGCCTCGGATCCGCGCGCCCGTACACCGCCAGCCGCGTGACGTCGAAAAACGCCTTGTCGCCGATCAGCGCCCGCAGTGTGTGGAGCATCCACGAGCCCTTGTAGTAGATGTCCTGCCCCGCGCCGCCCTTGTCGAGTTCGTACACCTCCTCCTCGGTGGTGACGCGCTGCTGCGTGATCGGCTTGAGGTTCATGATCGAGGTGCGCTCGCCCTGCATCATCGCCGCATAGCGCGCACGCCCCTCGCGCCACTGGCCGTAGAGCGGCTGCATGTAGGTTCCATACCCCTCGTGCAGCCAGTAATCGTCCCAGTTCGCGGCGGTCAGCTGGTTGCCGAACCACTCATGCGCGAACTCGTGCTGGAACAGCCAGTCGAACCCCTCCGGCGCCTTCGCGTATTCGTTGCCGTACGCGTTGATCGTCTGGTGCTCCATGCCCTTGTGCGGCGTCTCGACCACGCCGACCTTCTCGTCGCCAAACGGGTAGGGGCCGATCATGCTCTCGAAGAAGTCGAGCGTCGGCGCGAACTCGGCGAACAGCTTTTCCGCCTGCACCTTCTCGCCCGGCAAATACCAGTAATACATCGGAATGCTGTCGCCGAAGCGGCTCTTGTAGGTGCCGCTGATCTCCTCATACGGCCCGACGTTCAGCGCGATGCCATAGGTATTGGGATGCTTGGCACGCCAGTTCCACGTCGTCCGGCCGTCCGCCAGCGTATCGACCCCGAGCAGCACGCCGTTCGATGGCGCCTTCAGCCCCTTGGGCACGGTGATGTGGAGCGTCACCAGCGCGGGCTCGCCGGTCGGGAAGTCGAGGCACGGCCAGAACAGGTCGCAGCCATAGCCCTCCGCGGTCGTCGCGAACCACGTGCGGCCGTCGGGCGTCTTCGACCAGACCATCCCGTCGTCCCACGGCGCCTTCACCGCGACGTGCGGCGTGCCGCCATAGGTGATCTTCGCGGTGACCTTGCCGCCCGCCGGGACGGGCTTTGGCAGCGTGATCGTCAGCCGTCCCTCGGGATTGCTCCACGCCGACGAAGCGAGCGGGACGCCGTCGATCGCGATCGCGCTCACCGGCAGATTGCGGTCGAGGTCGATCGGCAGGCGGGTGAGGGGGGCCTTCGCGGTGAACACCAATGTCGCGACGCCGTTCAGGCTCTCCGTCTCGGGCAGCACTTCGAACGCAAGGTCGGCGCTGTCGAACCGAAGCGCAGTCTGCTCGGGTGTCAGCACCCCGCCAGACCGCTGCGTCTGCGCGGTAATCGCGGGCTCGCCCTTCTTGGGAAGCGGGGCGGCTGCAAGGAGTGCGGTGGCGCTGGCGGCAAGTAGAAGGCGTGCAATCATGCCGCGTTCTCGCGCCTGAGCGGCACGCATACAAGTGCGATCCAGCATCTTCCGTTCTCCTGCGAACGCAGGAGCCCAGGATCACGAAAACCGCCGCCCGTTACCCTGGACTCCTGCGTTCGCAGGAGAACGGCAGGCCTTCGGGCAAGGCGCCAAAACCCCTAACCACCGCCAACCAATTGATGGACGGTTCATCCTCACCATATAAGCTGTAGATTATGCCCCCATGCAGGCACCCACCGGAGCGTTCATGACCCAGTACCCCGTCCTTCCCCTTCGCGACATCGTCGTGTTCCCGCACATGATCGTGCCGCTGTTCGTCGGCCGCGATAAGTCCGTTGCCGCGCTCGAAGCGGCGATGGCGGCGGACAAGGAGATCTATCTCGTCGCGCAGGTCGATCCCGCAGAGGACGATCCCTCGCGCGACGACCTGTATTCGATGGGTGTCACCGCGACCGTACTCCAGTTGCTGAAGCTGCCCGATGGCACCGTCCGCGTGCTGGTCGAGGGTAAGGGCCGCGCGACTCTGGAAACGCTCGACGAGAGCGGCGACTTCCTCACCGCGACGGTCGAGCCGGTCGCCGATGCCGAGGTCGAAGGGCCAGAACTCATCGCGCTGATGCGCTCGGTGGTCGACCAGTTCGAGAACTACGCCAAGCTCAACCGCAAGCTCTCGTCGGAAACCTCGGTGCAGCTGTCGGAGATCGAGGACGCGTCGAAGCTCTCCGACGCGGTGATCGCCAACGTCCAAATCAAGGTCGCCGAGAAGCAGGCGATCCTGCTCGAAACCAACCCGTCGAAGCGCCTCGAAATGGCGTTCGCGGCGATGGAGGGCGAGCTGGGCGTCCTGCAGGTCGAAAAGAAGATCAAGAGCCGCGTCAAGCGCCAGATGGAGAAGACGCAGCGCGAATATTACCTCAACGAGCAGTTGAAGGCGATCCAGCGCGAACTCGGCAACGAGGACGGCGAGGGCGAAGGCGACGAGATCGCCGAGTTGACGCAGAAGATCGCGACGCTCAAGATGAGCAAGGAGGCGCGCGGCAAGGCGACGTCGGAGCTGAAGAAGCTCAAGACGATGGCGCCGATGAGCGCCGAGGCGACCGTCGTACGCAATTATCTCGACGTGCTGCTCGGGCTCCCCTGGGGCAAGAAGTCGAAGATCAAGAAGGACATCGCCGCCGCACAGGTGACGCTGGACGAGGATCATTACGCGCTCGAGAAGGTCAAGGACCGGATCGTTGAGTATCTCGCCGTGCAGGCGCGCACCAACAAGCTGAAGGGGCCGATCCTGTGCCTCGTCGGCCCTCCCGGCGTCGGCAAGACCTCGCTCGGCAAGTCGATCGCCAAGGCGACCGGGCGCGAGTTCATCCGCCAGTCGCTGGGTGGCGTGCGTGACGAAGCCGAGATCCGCGGGCATCGCCGCACCTATATCGGCTCGCTGCCGGGCAAGATCGTGACGAACCTCAAAAAGGCCGGCACGTCGAACCCGCTGTTCCTGCTCGACGAGATCGACAAGCTCGGCCAAGACTTCCGTGGCGATCCCGCCTCGGCGCTGCTCGAGGTTCTTGATCCTGAGCAGAACGGCAAGTTCCAGGATCACTATCTGGAGGTCGATATCGACCTTTCAGACGTGATGTTCGTCTGCACGGCCAACTCTCTCAATCTGCCGCAGGCGCTGCTCGACCGCATGGAGATCATCCGTCTGGAGGGCTACACCGAGGACGAGAAGGTCGAGATCGCCGAGCGTCATCTGGTCGAGAAGCAGATCGAGGCACATGGCCTGAAGCCGGGTGAGTTCACGTTGACGCAGGAGGGGCTTCGCACGCTCATCCAGCAATACACGCGGGAGGCCGGCGTGCGTACGCTGGAGCGCGAGATCGCCAAGCTGTGCCGCAAGGCGCTGCGCCAGATTCTCGAGAACAAGACCACCAGCGTCACGATCACGCCCGAGAACATCGGCGAATATGCCGGCGTGCAGAAGTATCGCCATGGCCTCGGCGAAACCGAGAACCAGATCGGTGCGGTCACCGGCCTCGCCTGGACCGAAGTCGGCGGTGAGTTGCTGACGATCGAGAGCGTCACGGTCGCGGGCAAGGGGCAGGCCAAGCTTACCGGTACGCTCGGCGACGTGATGAAGGAGTCGATCGAGACCGCGTTCAGCTATGTGAAGGCACGTGCGCCGAGCTACGGGATCAAGCCGAGCCTTTTCGCGCGGAAGGATATCCACATCCATCTGCCCGAGGGTGCGGTGCCGAAGGATGGTCCGTCGGCGGGTATCGGCATGGTCACGTCGATCGTCTCGACACTCACAGGCGTGCCGATCCGCCGCGAGGTGGCGATGACCGGCGAGGTGACGCTGCGTGGTCGCGTGCTGCCGATCGGTGGCCTCAAGGAGAAGCTGCTCGCGGCGTTGCGCGGGGGCATCGAGACGGTGCTGATCCCGGCCGAAAACGAGAAGGACCTCGCGGAGATCCCGGTGAACATCAAGGCGGGGCTCAAGATCATCCCCGTTTCGCACGTCGACGAGGTGCTTCGTTTGGCGCTGACCGAACCGCTGGAAGCAATCGAGTGGACCGATGCGGACGAGCTGGCGGCACTGCCGCCGGCACCGATCGCACCGGTTGGGGGTGGTCTTCACCACTGATCCATGTTTGGATCGTAAGCGACAATACGGCGGTTTCGTTTGACAGCAGACGGGGCCGCCGCATTATTGCGCGCTGATTGCGGTCGCGAGTCTATCGTGGCCGATTCGAGTTTTTCCGGGGGATTATATGAACAAGCAGGAGCTGATCGCGACGGTCGCCGATACGTCCGGTCTGGTAAAAGCCGACGCAGTCAAGGCGGTCGAGGCGGTGTTCGACGCGATCGAGGCATCGCTCAAGAAGGGCGACGAGGTTCGCCTGGTCGGTTTCGGCACGTTCTCGATCTCGAAGCGCAAGGCGTCGACCGGCCGCAATCCCCGCACCGGCGAGCCGATGACGATCAAGGCCTCGACCCAGCCAAAGTTCAAGGCCGGCAAGGGCCTGAAGGACGCGGTCAACTAACAACCCCTCGATCCTCCCCCGCCAGGGGGAGGTGGCAGGCGGTAGCCTGACGGAGGGGGCGGTAAGCGGTACCCTTCGTTGCGTGGTCCTCCCCCTCCGTCGCCTTCGGCGCCACCTCCCCCTTGCGGGGGAGGATCGAAGTGATCGACGTCAAAGGGCTGGACAGGCGGGCATCCCCTGCCTAAAGGCCCGCTTCCGAACGAGTTTCGGGCGCGTAGCTCAGTGGTAGAGCACACCCTTCACACGGGTGGGGTCGCTGGTTCAATCCCAGCCGCGCCCACCAGATTTACGCCGGTTCCTTCGCACGAAGGGGCCGGCGTTGCTGTTTCTGGCGTGCACGGCACTGCCGTCATTCCCGCGGAGGCGGGAACCGATAAACTCAAGCGTGAGCGATAGACGCGTGACGTTCGCCGGTATGGATCCCCGCCTGCGCCGGGATGACGACATCGGCGAGGAAGGGGTTCCGACGTAAGCTCTCAACGCAACATGACAGCTTCTTCATTAGGCTGGTTCGTTCGATCGAACTAAACGCCCTCCGTGGTCCAGTCCCGACTCCTAGACATCGCAATCAGCGAATTCGGCATCAAGGGGCTGGAGGGGGCGAGCACGCGCGGCATTGCCGCCGCCGCGGGCACCGCGATGTCCTCGATCACCTATCATTACGGTGGCAAGGAGGGCTTGTACCTCGCCGCCGCCGACCGGATCGCCGAGCGTATGTCGGCCGTGATGGGCGACCCATCCGAGCTGTCGCACGACGTAGCAGCGGACGACGCCAGCGAAGCGCGCGCCCAGATCCACCGCATCTTCGGCCGACTCGCGGACAAGATGGCCAGCAACGAAAGCGCCGACTGGACGCTGTTCGTGCTCCGCGAACAGATGAAGCCGGGCGAGGCGTTCGAGCGCATCTATGGCGGCGTGATGGGCCAGATGGTGCGCAGGCTGAGCGACCTGGTCTGCATCGCCACCGGCTGCGCCGAGATCCGCACCGGCAGGATCGCGACGATCACCTTGATGGGGCAGGTCATCACGCTGCGGGCGAACCGCGCGACCTGTCTCAAACTGCTCGAGCGCGATGTGCTCGAACCCAACGACATCCTCGATATCAAGGCGCGTATCGACGCCAATATCGACGCCATTCTCGATTCGATGCGTGCTGAAGAACAGGGCCAGGCATGACCGACCAGACGAACCACTCCGACGCCAACCATGACGATGAGGATCGCAAAGACGATCCGAACGGCGAGGACCAGCAGTCCGATACCGATCAGCAGGACGAGTCTGAGGACGAGGCCGACAAGAAGCCGTCGGTCTTCAAGAAGCCGCTGTTCTGGATCATCCTTGTCATCGTCGTCGGCGGGCTGATCATCGGCGGCGTGCTTTACTGGCTCCACGCGCGCCAGTTCGAGTCGACCGACGACGCGTTCGTCGACACGCACATCGTCCGCCTCGCGCCCCAGGTCGCGGGCACGCTGGTGCAGGTCGCGGACATCGACAACCGCCACGTCGAGGCGGGCCGCCTGCTCGCGGTCATCAAGGCATCCGGCCGCGACGCGCAGGTCGCCGAGGCGCAGGCGAACGAATCGCAGGCCCGCGCACAGTTCGCGCAGGCTCAGGCGCAGGTCACCGCTGCCGAAGCGCAACGCCAGCAGGCCGCGGCACAGGCACGCGTCCCAATGGCCGCCGCGGTAAAGGCCCAGCAGGATCTCGCGCGCTACGAGGCGTTGCTGCGGCTCGATCCGAGCGCGGTCGCCGGCCAACAGCTCGATCAGGCGCGCGCCACCGCGCGCCAGACCGCCGCCGATGCCGCCGCCGCCCGCGAGCAGATCGACACCGCCACCGCCCAGATCAGCGTCGCCAGGAAGCAGGTGGGTGCGGCCAAGTCGGTGATCGACGCCCGCCGCGCGCAGGTCGATCAGGCGAACGTAACGATCGGCGATCTCCGCCTGACCGCGCCGGTCGCGGGCCAGGTCGTCAACCGCTCGGTCAATGTCGGCTCCTATGTCGCGCCCGGCACGCAGCTGATGGCGATCGTCCCTGATAAAATGTGGGTGACGGCCAACTTCAAGGAAACGCAGCTCACGCTGATGAAGATCGGCCAGCCCGTCGAGATCCATGTCGACGCGTATCCCGGCGTCGACTTCAAGGGTCATGTCGACTCGATCCAGCGCGGCGCTGGCCAGGCGTTCGCCCTGCTGCCCCCGCAGAACGCGACCGGCAACTATGTGAAGGTCGTCCAGCGCGTCCCCGTACGGATCGTGTTCGACGCCAAGAACGGCCCCGATCCGAAGCGCTATCCGATCGGCCCCGGCATGTCGGTGGTGCCGACCGTCAAGGTCCGCTGAGGTGGCGAAAGCTCCCGCGAAAGCTGATGCGGGCGGCGGCCATGTCTGGTCGCCAAGCCGGTCGGCGGCGGGCAAGTACAGCCCGTGGCTGATCGTCGCGATCATCTCGATCCCGACCTTCATGGAGGTGCTCGACACCTCGATCGCCAACGTCGCGCTCGATCATATCTCGGGCGGGCTGTCGATCACCACCGATCAGGCGACCTGGGTGCTGACCAGCTACCTCGTCGCCAACGCGATCGTCATCCCGATCTCGGGCTGGCTGTCGGACGCGATCGGTCGAAAGCGGTATTTCCTGCTGTCGATCGCCCTGTTCACGCTTGCCTCGCTGATGTGCGGCCTTGCGCCCAATATCGCTACGCTCGTCGTCGCCCGCGTGCTGCAAGGCATTGGCGGCGGTGGCCTGGCGCCGGTCGAGCAGTCGATCCTCGCCGACACCTTCCCGCCGAAACAACGCGGGATGGCGTTCGCCGCCTTCGCGATCGTCGTCGTCGTCGGCCCCGTGCTCGGGCCGACGCTCGGCGGCTACATCGTCGAATATTCGAGCTGGCACTGGGTCTTCCTGATCAACGTGCCGGTCGGCATCGCCGCGTGGTTCCTGGTCGAGACCTTCGTCGACGAGCCGGACCAGGTGAAGAAGGACCGTGACGAGCGCTTCAAGAACGGCCTGACGATCGACTATGTCGGCGTCGCGCTGGTCGCGCTCGGGCTCGGCTTCCTCGAACTCACCTTCGATCGCGGCGAGCGCGAGGATTGGTTTTCGAGTGGGTTCATCGTCATGTCGGCGATCATCGCCGCGGTGTCGCTGGTCACGCTCGTCATCTGGGAGCTGAACCACGAGGACCCGGTGATCGACCTCAAGCTGCTGAAGAACCGCAACTTCGCGCTGACGATCGGCGTAATGGGCGTCACCGGCATGATCTTGTTCGGCACCACGCAGCTGATTCCGCAGATGCTGCAACAGGTGCTCGGCTACAGCTCGCTCGATGCAGGGCTCGCGCTGACCGCCGGCGGTCTCGCGACGCTTGTCATGGTGCCGTTCGCGGGCCGGCTGAGCGGGCTGGTCGACGTTCGCTTCCTGCTGTTCCCGGCGTTGCTGGTGCAGGCGTTCGCGCTGTGGAACATGAGCCACCTGACCGCCGACATCGCCTTCTCCGACGCGGCGTTCGCGCGGCTGTTCCAGGCGATGGCGCTGCCATTCCTGTTCGTGCCGATCAACGCGATCGCCTATGTCGGGCTCAAGCAGACGCAGACCGCGCAGGCATCGAGCCTGCTCAACGTCTCGCGCAATCTTGGCGGCACGATTGGCATCTGCTTCGCGCAGACTCAGCTCGCGGGCGGATTGCAGCGTCACCAGTCGGAACTGACGCAGACGCTCAACCCGCTCGATCCGAACTATAACGACTGGATGCAGAAGGCGACGAGCGTGTTCGGCGGGCAGGGCGATGCGACGACGCCCTTGGCCGTTCTCTACAGCCAGATGCAGCGGCAGGCGACGATGCTCGCGTTCCTCGACGTGTTCCGCGCGATGATGGTAGTCGTGCTGGTCGTCGCGCCACTGGTTCTATTCATGCGCTCCGGCAAGACCGGCAGCGCCCCCTCGGGAGGGATGCATTGATGCGTGCGCGGTTCATGGTGGTTGCGGTTGCGACCCTGCTCGCGGGGTGCACCGTCGGCCCGAATTACGTCGCCCCCGAAATGGCGGTACCGCCGGCGTTCGTCGGTCCGCAGGCTAGCGTCGGTACTTCGGTTGACCTGGCCCGCTGGTGGTCGGTATTCGGCGATCCGCAACTCGACGGGCTGGTCGAGCGCGCGCTGAAGGGCAATCCTGACATCGCGATCGCCGCCTCGCGCGTGCGCCAGGCGCGGTTGCAGGAGATCGTCGCACGCTCGCAAGGGTTGCCGAGCGTCAACGCCAGCGCCAGCCCAAGCCATATCGAGTTCAGCAAGAATGCCGGCCTCTCGTCGATCGCACGCGCGTTCAGCGGCGGCACGGGGGCAGGGGGCACCGGCTCGACCGGCGGCATCGCGCTCCCCGGCAGCGGGATCACGACCTACTCGGTCGGCTTCGATGCAAGCTGGGAGCTCGACCTGTTCGGTGGAGTCCGGCGCAGCACCGAAGGCGCGCGGGCGCGGACCGAAGCGGCGGTCTGGTCGAAGCGCGACGCAGCAGTGACTTTGGCCGCGGAAGTCGCGCAGGCCTATTTCGCGTTGCGGCTCGACCAGGCGCAGATCGCGACGATCGAGGGCGAGATCGTCCGCCAGCGTCGGGCGCTCGAGATCGCGGGCAACACGGCCAAGGTCGGCCTCGTCCCGCCGATCGACGTCACGCGTCAGCGCGCGTCGATCACCTCGACCGAAGCGCGAGCCGAGCCGGTCCGCGCCGATGTCGACGTCCGCATGCACGCGCTGGCGATCCTGCTCGGCGAGCCGCCCGCGACGCTGATGGCCGAACTCGCGGCGCCGTCGGTCGCACCGCTCGGTGTGCCAACGATCCCGGCGGGATTGCCGTCGGAGCTGTTGCGTCGTCGCCCCGACATCCGCGCAGCCGAACGCGATCTGGCGGCTTCGACTGCGGATATCGGCGTTGCGGTGGCGGATATGTATCCGAAGTTCAGCCTCACCGGCATGAGTCAGCTGATCTCGACCGCTTTGGGCAATCTGTTTTCGGGTGACAGCCTCCAGCTGACCGCATCGGGCGCTGCGCAGTTCCCGTTGCTCGACTGGGGCCGGCGCAAGTCGACCGTGAAGTCGCGCGAGGAAGACCGCGAGCAGGCGTATCTGCGCTATCGCTCGACGGTGTTGCAGGCGTTGCGCGACGTCGAGGATCCGCTCGCGCAGATTGCTGCCGAGCGGCGGCGGAACGCGGCTTTGCAGCGCGCGGTGGTCGATGCGCAGAGCAGCGCGAAGGCGGCGGAGTCGCAGTACCGGACCGGCTTCGTGGCGCAGACGACGCTGCTGAATGCGGAGACGGACGTGCTGACAGCGCGCGAACAGCTGGTGTCGAGCGACGCGCAGTTGCGGCAGCTGACGGTGGCGCTGTTCAAGGCGCTGGGTGGTGGTTGGGAGCAGGCGGAGTAGGGGCCGCTTCAACCCTTCTGTTACTCACACTTAGTTGTTCTCCCGCGAAGGCGGGAGCCCAGACTGGGCTCCCGCCTTCGCGGGAGAACAAGTTAGTTGGTGGGGTTCGTCCATTCCTTAGCCACCACCCCGGCGAAGGCCGGGGCCCAGCTGGGGGACGTTGCCAACGGTAGACTGCGCTTCGTTACCTCGACCTTGCCAACTGGGCCCCGGCCTTCGCCGGGGTGGCGGTCTTTTTGGAGACGGTTGCTTCAAGCGGGTAATGGGCAAATCAAAAATGGGTGGCCAAACGACCGCCCAAAATCACTTCTTCTTGTTCTTCCGCGCCGCATACTTAGCGTCACGAATCGCCTTCTTCTCGGCGTCGGTCAATTCGACCTTAGCCTCAGCCTCGCGCTTCTTGGCAGCAGCAGCCTCGGCCTCAGCCTTCTTCACAGCCTTGGCCTCATCCTCTGCAGCACGCTTCGCAGCGCGCTTCTCGCGCTCGGCCAATTCCTTGGCCTCGCGCGCGGCAAGGCGCTCGGCTACGACGGCTTCGTCGATCGGCGGCTTGGCGCGCAGCGCTTCGAGCGCCTTCTGCTTGGCGGCGGCTGCGCTGCTCGTACGGTCCTGGAAGCTGGGGTCCTTGAAAGAGGCCATTGTCGTGAGATAATCCTGTAATATCGGTCTGACCGTCCGCACGCAGGAATGCGTGGGCAGTGACTCTAGCAGCGCCTGTAAATCATCGCGCGCCGGATCGGAAGAGATGTGTTCGATAGCGCGGTTTTCAACCCCGAACGCCAGCGGCGCCCCAATCGACAGTCATCGAACCGTCATATCATAGTCATGCAAGCGTCATCGAAATCGCATCGCGGCGTCATCTGGCCAGCCTAACCGCCATGTCACGGTCGGCAGGGGGGAGCCTGGGTCGATCCGAACAATCAACGGTACGACTCGGGAGTCCTTCGCATGACCAGCTTTACTCGCCTCGGCACGATCCTGCTGACCGGCACGGCCTGCCTCGCACTCACCGCTTGCGGCGGTGCCGACGACGTCGCTTCGCCGGGCGCAGGCACGGTGATCATCACCCCGCCAGCTACGCCGACCCCGACGCCGTCCACCCCGACGCCAACCCCGTCGGCGATCACGGCAGCGCAGTTCGCCTCGACCTCGGGCGGCCGCTCGGACGGCACGATCACGATCAGCGCCGATGAGCAGCTTGCGATCGTCAACGCCGGCACCAACAACAACGTCAGCGGCACCAACGTCCTGACCGGCGTGTACCCGACCGCCGCGACGTCCGCCACGACCGCGACCGACCCGTCGTCGATCAACCCGTTCTTCGCCAGCACCAACTTCGTCGGCGCGCTCAACGGCCCGACCGACACCGCGTTCCAGGGCTGGACCTGCGCCTCCACGTCGGCCGAGTTCGGCGGCAGCACGACCGCGCGCTGCACCGCGGTTCCTGCCGTCGGCGCTGGCGGTTCGGCCGCAGCGTGCCCGACCGGCACGATCGATGACGGCCTGGTCCAGACGTTCCGCGCCTGCCGCCTGCCGACCAACATCACGTCCAGCCTGACGCTGCCGAAGATCGCCGGCGTGTTCTACCGCCTGCGCGGCCAGACCGAAGTCGGCGCCGATGTCGGCACGACCGGTGCCGATACCGGCGTGACGCTGACGATCGCACCGGGCGTCGTCGTCGCCGCGGACTCGACCGAAGTCACCGCCGATCTCCTGCTCGTCAATCGCGGGTCGAAGATCAGCGCCGTCGGTACGCGCGATGCACCGATCATCTTCACGTCGCAGCAGAACCTGACCGCCAACGGCGTCAGCGATGCGACGCAGGGCCAGTGGGGCGGGATCATCCTGCTCGGTCGCGCACCCGTCGCGGTCTGCGCCACCGGAACCGGCCCGAACAACGCCGGCGGCACGAGCACGACCTGCCAGCAGGCGATCGAAGGCGTCACCGGGCGCTTCTACGGTGGCCCGACGGCAGCCGACAACAGCGGCACGATGCAGTATGTCCAGATCCGCTACAGCGGCATCGCGATCAGCGACGGCAACGAGCTTCAGGGCCTGACGCTCGGCGGTACCGGTTCGGGCACGACGATCGATCACGTCCAGAGCCACAACTCGGCCGATGACGGCATCGAGATCTTCGGCGGCACCACGAACATCAAGTATTTCGCGGTCACCGGCGCAGACGACGACGGCTACGATATCGACAACGGCTATCGCGGCTTCATGCAGTTCATCATCGCCGCACAGCGCCTGCTGGGTGCGACCGCCGACTCATTCTCGACCGAGATCGACTCGAACGGTGCCGAGGACCTGCTGCCCCGTACCTTCGGTCAGTATTCGAACTTCACGTTCGTGCAGACCGCGCTTGCGCCGGCAGCGATCCGCCAGCGTGGTGGTTCGGACATGCGCTTCATCAACGGCATCGTGAAGTCGCCGGCGACCGTCGCCTGTCTCAACCTGATCGCGCAGGAAACCAGCCAGGCCGATCGCTCGACGATCCGCGCGGCCGATGCCTCGAAACAGGACCAGGGCCCGCCGATCTTCACCTCGGTCTACTTCAACTGCAACGGCCGGTAACGCTTCCGGTCGGCTCTCCGCAGTCGATGATGTGAGCAGCGATGCCGGGGTGGTTCCAAAGACCACCCCGGCATTCGCCCATAGACCCCCTGATCTGGATATTCGGCCATGCAAACGCGCTTCGGCTATGCCACCTTACTTCTCCTGACCTCGCAGCTGGTCGCGCCCGCGGTGCTCGCCCAGACCGGCGGCGCTGCACCCGCTCCAGCCGCCTCGCCACCCGCCTCGACGACGCAGACCGGTCCGACCTCGACGCCGGTGGACGTGTCTGCGCCACAAGCAGCCGGAGCAGAGGCCGAAGTGTCGACGCCGGGCTATGATCCCAATGGCGGCGAGGACATCGTCGTCGTTGGCCGCAACATCCCGAATTTCGTCCGCGCGACCCCGCAGGTCGTCTCGATCCTGTCGACCGAAGACATCGCACGCACTGGCGAAGGCGACATCGCCGGCGCGCTGTCGCGCGTTACCGGTCTCAGCATCGTCGGCAATGGCTTCGTCTATGTCCGCGGTCTCGGCGATCGCTACTCGTCGTCGCTGCTGAATGGCTCGCCATTGCCGAGCCCCGAGCCGCTGCGTCGTTCGGTCCCGCTCGACATCTTCCCGACCACGATCGTCGGTTCTGCGCTGGTCCAGAAGACCTATTCGGTGAACTATCCCGGTGAATTCGGCGGCGGCGTGATCAACCTCACGACCAAGGCGATCCCGGACAAGAACTTCCTATCGTTCGGCGGCTCGGTCTCGGCCGACACCGCGACCACCAGCGAACTCGGCTACACCTATTACGGTGGCGATGCCGACTGGATCGGCTTCGACGACGGCACGCGGAAAGTGCCGAGCTTCATCAAGAACGCGCCGAGCGGCACCGGCAACATCTCGGCCGCGCAGGCCGCGACGCTCAGCAACGCCTCGACCTCGCTGCTCCAGCGCAACAACCAGCTCCCCGCTAATTTCTCGGGCGAGATCAGCGGCGGCTCGGTGTTCGACATCGGTTCGGGCCGGCTTGGCGTGATCGCGTCGGTCAGCGCGAGCAACACCTTCCGCACACGCAGCATCACGCAGCAGGATTCGGTCACCAACGAAGGGCTGCTCCGCAACGATTTCCAGACCCTGCTGACCGACAACCGGATCGTCGCCAACGCGCTGATCGGCGTAGGCTACGAGTTCGGCGAGAACAGCATCAAGCTGACCAACGTCTACATCCACGACACGCTGAAGCAGGCGCGTGGGTCGGCGGCGACCACCTACAACAACTCGAGCGGTCTGCGCTTCCAGCAGAACACCAACTGGTTCGAACGCCAGCTGTTCGAGAGCCAGCTGGTCGGCGCGTTCAAGCCCGTCGATGCGCTGACGCTCGATGTCCGCGGAGCGTACGCCAATTCGAAGCGTAACGCGCCGTACGAGCGGCAGTTCGACTATCTCTGCTCGAACACCACCACGACCGGCCAGCCGATCACGGTGCAGGATCCGAACGGGACCGGCGGCGCGCAGTGCAACGGCGCGTACCAGGTGACGCAGCGCTTCTCGCCGTTCGCGTCGATCATCTTCAGCGAACTGAAGGAAGACCTTTACAGCGGGCAGGCGGACGCGGCGTACAAGCTGTCGACCGATCGGCCGATGACGCTGTCGACCGGCTATTTCTACTCGGATACGAAGCGTACGTCGTCGCGCCTCCAGTTCAACTACCAGACGCCGCGCGGTGGTGGCACGGCGCCGGGCTATCCGTACAATCTGCTCCGTCCGGATTACCTGCTGGCGATCGATACCAACGATCCGCTCAACTCGCTCGAATTGCAGTTCAACACCCCGCTCGGTGCGTATCAATATGATGCGTCGCTGCGGATCCATGCGGGCTATGTCCAGGCCGAGGCCGAGGCGACCGACGGCGTCCGCGCGACGATCGGCGTGCGCTACGAGACGGCGGACGAGCGGGTTACCCCGATCGGTGCGACCACGACGCGTCTGAAGAACGATTATTTCCTGCCGGCCTCGACGCTGACCTGGAACTTCGCGCCCGACATGCAGCTTCGCGCCAGCGCCTCGAAGACGATCTCGCGCCCGCAGTTCCGCGAGCTTGCACCACAGCAGTTCCGCGATCCCGAATCGGATCGCCTGTTCTTCGGTAACCCGCTGTTGCAGGATACCAAGCTCTACAATCTCGATGCGCGGTACGAGTGGTTCTTCGCGCGTGACCAGCGCTTCACGCTCGGCGCGTTCTACAAGCGGATCGACAAGCCGATCGAGCAGGTCGGTTTCTACACCGGCGCCGACGATCGTCTCCAGACCGGCTTCACCAACCTGCCCAAGGCCAAGCTGTACGGCGGCGAGGTCGAGTTCCAGAAATACGTGCCGCTCGACACGCTCGGCAGCGATTTCTTCGCGACGCGCCGCCTGCTGTTCATCGCCAACTACACCTATACGCAGTCGTCGATCACGGTGGACGGCAGCTGCGTCCCGAACGTGGTAGACCAGACGACCAAGGTCGCGGGCTGCCAGGCCGGCTTCGCGCCCGCCACGGGTAACTTCCGCGACGGCGCGCCGCTCACCGGCCAGTCGGACCACCTCGTCAACGTCCAGCTCGGGTTGGAGGATACCAAGCGGCTGTCGCAGATCACGTTGTTGTTCAACTACGCCAGCGACCGCGTAACCAACCGCGGCCCGTCGAACCTCGGCGGCACGGGCTTTCTGCCCGACATCATCGAAAAGCCCGGCATCCGCCTCGATCTCGTCGCCCGTCAGGGTGTCGAACTGCGCGGCGCCAAGTTCGAGGTGAAGGCCGAGGCCCGCAACCTCACCAAGACGCGCTTCACCGAGGGCCAGACGTTCGAGAACGGCAACAAGGTGTACATCAACCGGTATAACCTGGGTCAGGTGTTCACGCTGGGGATCAGCACGACGTTCTGAGGAAGGGGGCGGTCGTTCGGGTTCCGCTCCAGTGGGGAGCGCAGTCGGAGCGACCTACCTCCCAAGAAGAGCAACCTCCCCGGCGAAGGCCGGGGCCCAGTTGGAAAGGTCGGTGTAACGTAGCGCCGTCCTCCGTCAGCAACGTTGCCCAACTGGACCCCGGCCTTCGCCGGGGAGGTGCTTTGAGATTGCTAGGTGCTGAGTTGCGGGAGTCGCCGCTGCGCCAATCCGCCCGTTCTCGCCGGACCAATCATGGTCCTAGACCAAGCCTAACCCCAGGGCTTCTCGCGAAACCATTTGGTGATCACATACTTGACCCCCGCGCGCACCTTCATCCCGTGATGCAGCGTCGCCGGGTTCATGCTCCCATCCGCACGCCGGTTGTTCCAAGCGAGCAGCTTGCCCGTTTCCGGCTGGACGATCTTGTCGATCGCCTTGAACCGCGTCGCGCCGCCGGCTTCCGGCTGGTTGAGGTAGATCATGACGGTCCACGTCCGATTGCCCGCGACCCCGCAATAGCGTTGATAATCGACGCCGTTCGGCTCGAAATAATCGGTGTGTCCCTTGAACTCCTGCCCGACCGCATAGCGCTGCCCCTGGAGCGGTTCGCCGTACACCGGGTCGAGTCCGGTCAGTGCCGCGATCCGGCGCTCGACCTCGATCGCGACCGGATCGAGCGGCGACAGATCGCCCGTCTCGCTCGTCCGATAGTTCGCATCGCCGTTCGAATCGGAGATCGTCGACGGCCGTCGCACCGCGTCGATCCGCTCGATCAGAGTCGCGCACAGGTCCGGCGGCAGGAAGTCGCGCCGCACGAACAGGTCGAGCTTGGGGCTTGGTACGCGCTGCACGCCAGGCACGGACAGCCGCGCGATGATCGCTTCGGGAGGCAGGCCGGAGCCGCTGGACGGGAGAGGATCGGACATGAGCGTCTTCTGCCCATCGCCGACGCGAAGCGCTACCCCATCAGAATCGAAGCAACCAACGCGCAAGCCATTGACGCGGAATTGTAACATGGCATGCCTACGCGACGAAGAGAGCGGGAAATTGGGGTGGGTCGCGGATGCGATTGAAGCTGGACGCGCGGGCGCGCCGTATCTTGCGGCGTATGCCGGTCGTGAATGTCTATAGTGTTGTCGAACTCGCGCTGCTGGCCGGGCTGGCGGTGCAGTGCGCGCGGCTGGCGTGGACGATCGTGACGCCGATCACGCCGCTCGGCGACTGGCGCCCGGCCGCGCCGATGGTGGTGGGCTCGCCCGCCGATATCCTGCGCGGTTTCGATCCGTTTTTCCGCCTCGGTGGCGCGGCTGGCGCACCCGCCACCGTCACGTCGCTCCAGTTGACCCTGTTCGGCACGCGGATGGATGAAGCGATGGGCCGCAGTTCCGCGATCATCGCCGGTCCCGACGGCGTCCAGCAGAGCGTCGCGGTCGGCGATGAGATTCAGCCCGGCGTGCGTCTCAAAGCGGTCGCCTTCGATCACGTCACGATCGACCGGGGCGGTGCCGACGAGGACCTGTTCCTCGATCAGTCGGGCGCCGTCACGCCGGTCGTCCCAGGCGCGGCACCGGCGGGTGCGGCCGGTGCTGTTGCCCCCGTCGTCGGCATCCCCGTCGCGCAGTTGCGCAGCGAGATCGGCTTCATCCCCCGCATCGACGGCGGCCGCATCAGCGGGCTCACCGTCCGCTCGCAAGGCTCGGGCAACGCGTTCCGCTCCGCAGGGCTCAAGGACGGCGACGTCGTCACCTCGATCGGCGGGCGTCCCGTTTCCGGTCCCGGCGATCTCGACCGCATCGCCAAGGATTTCGCGGGCGGCGGCAACGTCCCCATTACCGTAGAACGCGGCCAGGATACCCTGCCGCTCGCCATCACGATCGCGCCCCCCCAATGAAAAAACTGTTTCTCGGCCCCGTCGTGGCTCTCGCGCTGGCGGCTGGCGTTCATGCCCAGACCACGCTCAACGTCCGCGATGCCGATATCCGCGCGTTCATCGCCGATGCCGCCAAGGTCACCGGGCGCACCTTCATCATCGACAACCGCGTCGCCGGCAAGGTGACGGTGGTCACCGATCGCCCGCTGTCGCGCTCCGAATATTTCGAGATATTCCTTTCGACGTTGCGCGCCAACGGCCTCGTCGCGGTGCCGACCTCGGGCGGTGCGTTCCGCGTCCAGCCGCTCGACAATGCCGCATCGCAGCCGAGCCGGATCGGCGTCGCTGGCGCCGCGCGCAACAGCTACGTCACCGAGATCATCCGACTCCGCGCGATCGACGCGCAGTCCGCGGTCGAGACCGTTCGCCCGCTGGTCAGCGCGCAGGGCTCGGTCAGCGCGAACCGTGGCGGCAACAGTCTCGTCGTGGTCGATTTCGCCGACAACATCCGCCGCATCCGCGAAGTCCTTCGCCGGATCGACACCGACACGTCCTCCACCCGCGTCGTCGCGCTGAAGAACGCCAGTGCCAAGGAGATCGCGACTGCGCTTCAGGGTCTGATCGGTGCTGGCACCGGCGGCGGTCAAGGTGGGCAGGGCGGGGGTGCTGGCTCCGGTCCGAGCGCTTCGGTCGTCGCGGTCGAGGGCTCGAACGCGGTCGCCCTGCGGGGCGATCCGACCACCGTCGCCCGCCTCGCGCAGGTCGCCGCCGACCTCGACCAGAAGGCGCGTAATGGCACCGAGATCAAGGTCGTCTTCCTCGAGAACGCCGATGCCGAACAGTTGCTGCCGGTGTTGCAGGAACTGGTCGGCCAGACTCCGACGCAGCCGGTGCAGACCGCCTTGTCGCGCTCGAACTTCGGATCGAGCAGCACCAATGGCGCGTCCGGCGGCCAGTCGAATGTTTCGCAACCGCAGATCCCACAGTCTGGCCCCTCATCCGGCGGCGCGTCCGGCTCCGGTCAAGCCGCGATCACGTCTGCTGGCCGGTCGGCCGTGGTCGTCACGCGCTTTGCTGGCGCCAACGCGATCGTCATCGCCGCGCCTGCCGAGATCCAACGGCAGCTGAACGAGGTCGTCCGACAGCTCGACACGCGCCGCGAACAGGTGCTGGTCGAGGCGATCGTCGCCGAAGTATCGGACTCGACGGCGAAAACGCTCGGCGCGCAGTTCATCGTCGGCGATCCCAGCGGCGGCGCGTTTGGCGCGTCGACCTTCTCGAACTCTGCACCGAACATCCTTCAGATCGCCGGCGCGATCGGCGCTACCCAGCTCAATACGTCGAGCACCACGACGACCAACACCGATGGCAGCACGACCGTCACGAACACGACCAGTCCGGCAGCCGATACGCTCCAGCAGTCGGCAATCGCCTCGATCCTCGCGGCTGCCGGTGGCTTTGGTGGGTTCGGCGGCAAGATCGGCAGCACGTTCTTCGGCGCGATCATCAACGCGGTGAAGAGCGACACGACGTCGAACCTGCTCCAGGTCCCGCACCTCGTCACGCTCGACAACCAGGAGGCGCACAGCCTCGTCGGGCAGGAGATTCCGATCACCACGGGACAGGCACTCAGCACCAATTTCGACAACGCCTTCCGCACCACGCAGCGCCAGAATGTCGGTATTGAGCTGACCGTGCGCCCGCAGGTGAACTCGTCCGGTACGGTGAAGCTCAATCTGCGGCTCGAGGTCAGCTCGATCGCCGGGCCGGTATCGAGCGACAACAGCGACCTGATCCTCAACAAGCGTGAGGTGGAGACCGTCCGCACCGTCGACGACGGGCAGATCGCGGTGATCAGCGGCCTGCTGGACGATAACGAACGCCGGACGATCGAGAAGATCCCGCTGCTCGGCGACCTGCCCGTGCTCGGCCACCTGTTCACGTCGAAGGCGAAACAGCGGTCGAAGACCAATTTGATGATCTTCATCCGCCCGACGATCCTGCGCACCGCGGAGGACAGCCGCAAGCTGACCGAGCAGCGCTACGGTTATGTCCGCCTGCAACAGGGCTTGCAGGAGCCCGGTGCGGAGCCGTCGATCGACCAGCTCGTCCGCGATTACATGGGTGCCGCCCCGCCGATCCCGAGCGCGCCGATCCCCGGCAACATCGAAGACCCGCGCATCGCGGTGCCGGTCCGCACCTCGACGATGGTCGTGCGGCCCAGGAAATGATCATCCGCGAAGGCCACGAGATCGACGCAACTGCTCCCCTCCCGCTTGCGGGAGGGGTCGGGGGAGGGGCTGCCTTACTCACGGACGACGCGATCGAGGGATATGTCATTCCCTCCCCCAACCCCTCCCGCGAGCGGGAGGGGAGCAGTGACCTCCCCCAGATCACCATCCCCTACGCCTTCGCCCGAAAGTTCGGCGTCGTCGTCGACCACACCGACACCGATTCCCACCTAACGATCGCCATGCGCGCCGGCGCGGACCCGAAGGTCCTGCTCGAACTCCGCCGCTACCTCGCGCGTCCGTTCGACGTGACCTTCGTCGAGCAGGTCGCGTTCGATCGCCTTCTGTCGAACGTCTACGCGATGGACGGTCAGGCCAACGCGCTCGCCGCAGTCGGCATGGGCGACGAACTCGACCTGCTCGCCGGCGACATGCCGACCGCGGAGGACCTGCTCGACACCGCCGACGATGCCCCCGCTATCCGTCTCATCAACGGCATCATCGCCGACGCTGCACGCAACGGCGTGTCGGATATCCACATCGAGCCGTATGAGTCCGGCCTCGTCGTCCGCATGCGCATCGACGGTGTGCTCCGCGAAACGCTGCGCATGCCGCCCAACGTCGCGCCCGTCGTCGTCAGCCGCATCAAGGTCATGGCGCGCCTCGACATCGCCGAGCGCCGCGTCCCGCAGGACGGCCGCATGGGACTGACGCTCGGGGGCAAGCTGCTCGACGTCCGCGTGTCGACGCTGCCGTCGCGCGCAGGGGAGCGCGTGGTGCTGCGTATCCTCGACAAGGAAAACGCCGGCATCGACCTCGAAGCGCTCGGCCTGCCGCCCGCATTGTTCGCGTTGCTCAACGAGGCACTGAGCGAACCCAATGGCATCATTCTCGTCACCGGCCCGACCGGATCGGGCAAGACGACGTCGCTCTACGCCGCGCTCCGCCTGCTCAACGACGGCAGCCGCAACATCCTCACCGTCGAGGACCCGGTGGAGTATGCCGTCGACGGCGTCGGCCAGACCCAGGTGAATCCCAAGGTCGGCCTCACCTTCGCGGCAGGGTTGCGCGCGATCCTCCGCCAGGATCCCGACGTCGTGATGGTCGGCGAAATCCGCGACCGCGAGACCGCCGAGATCGCGGTGCAGGCGTCGCTGACCGGCCATCTCGTGCTGTCGACGGTCCACACCAACGACGCGATCGGCGCGATCACCCGCATGCGCGATATGAAGGTCGAGAGCTTCCTGCTCGCCTCCACGCTGCGTGCAGTGATCGCCCAGCGCCTCGTGCGGCGGCTCTGCCCGACGTGTCGCAAGGCCGTGCCCGCTTCGGATACGGTAGCCCCGCTGCTCGGCATCGCCTCGGACGCGGTCGTCTACGTCGCGCAAGGCTGCGAAGACTGCAACCAGACCGGATACAAGGGCCGCATCGGCGTCTTCGAAGCCGTCCGCATCGACGACACGATCCGCCGCCTGATCAACACCGACGGTCACGAATCGGAGATAACAGCGCACGCATTCGCGAAGTCCCCGAACCTGGCACAGTCGGCCCGCGACCTGGTCCTCTCCGGCCAGACCACCGCAGAAGAAGCCGTCCGAGTATCCCGACGCGACACCACTGAAGTTGTCGAGGATACAGCAGTTGCGTAGCGCGCGGCAATTCCTCCCCGGAACGGGGAGGGGAACCAGCGAAGCTGGTGGAGGGGGCTCACCACGCTCGCACCATCAGCCGTACGCCGCCAGCAGCGCAACGCAACGTTCGCGGCACGCCCCCTCCACCACCGCTTCGCGGCGGTCCCCCTCCCCTTGCAGGGGAGGATGATGGCTGATTTCGACTATATCGCGATCGATACCAAGGGCGCCGAACGCCGCGGTCACGTCGCCGCTTCGGACATCGACGTCGCGCGCGCTACTCTCGACGCACGCAAATTCTATGTCGTGAAGATCACGCCCGGCGCGCCGCCACAGGCCACCAAGGGCCGCCCGCTGTTCGGCCTCCAACTCGGCACACCGAAGATGTCGGGCAAGAACCTCACGCTCTTCACTCGCCAGCTCGCCACCCTGAACCGCGTCTCGCCGCTGGAAGAATCCCTCCGCACGATCACGCGCCAGACCGAACAGGACAGCGTCCGCACGATAGTCCAGCACGTCCACGCCGGCGTCGTCGAAGGCCGCCGCCTCGCCGATGCGATGGCGCGCGAGCCGAAAAGCTTCCCGCCGCTCTACCGCGCGATGGTGTCCGCCGGCGAAAGCTCGGGCTCGCTCCCGACGATCCTCGACCGGCTCGCCGCCCTGCTCGAACGCCAGGCCGAGATCCGCGGCAAGCTCATCACCGCCCTCGCCTATCCCTCGATCCTCGCGCTCGTCGCGTTCGGCGTCGTCACCGCGCTTATGATGTTCGTCGTGCCGCAGGTCGTCGAGCAGTTCGACACGGTCGGTCAGCAACTCCCGCTGCTGACGCGGATGGTGATGGCGTTCTCGGCGTTCCTCGTCGGATACTGGTGGGTGATGCTGCTGATCGTCGTCGGTGGCGGCCTGGCCGGGTGGCGGACGCTCAAGGACCCGACGCTCAGGCTCGCCTTCGACGGCTGGCTGCTCCGCATTCCGCTGCTCGGCCGCCTGATCCGAGACCTTCACGCGGCCCGCATGGCGCGCACGCTCGGCACGATGGTCGCGAGCCGCCTGCCGCTGCTCGACGGCCTCAACCTCACCGCCAGCACGATCCACAACCGCCGCCTCCGCCAGGCCTCGGACCAGATCGTCGACGCGATCCGCGGCGGCGGCTCGCTCTCAGCCGCGATGCGCCGCGCGGGCGTCTTCCCGCCGCTGCTGACCTATCTTGCGGCGTCGGGTGAAGCCGCTGGTCGCCTCGACGAGATGCTCGAGCGCGCCGCCGACTATCTCGAACGCGAGTTCGACCGTTTCACCGCCACCGCACTTTCGCTGCTCGAACCGCTGATCATCGTCGTGATGGGCGGCATCGTCGCGACGATCGTGCTATCCATCCTGCTCCCGATCCTCCAGCTCAACACGCTGGCCGGACAATGAGGTTTCGTATGCGTCCCGAAGATAAAAAGAAGCGCCGCGAGGCCGGCTTCACCCTCGTCGAGCTGATGGTCGTGATCGTCATCATCGGCCTGCTCGCCACGATCGTCGCGCTCAACGTGCTGCCCTCGGGCGACACCGCGCGGATCCAGAAGGCGAAGGCCGACATCGCCCAGATCGAGGGCGGGCTGGAGCTCTACAAGCTCCAGAACATGACCTTCCCCAACACCACGCAGGGGCTGAACGCGCTCGTCACGGCGCCCGCGGGTCTCGCCGATCCGTCGCGGTATCAGCGTGGCGGGTATCTCAAGAAGCTGCCGAACGATCCCTGGGGGCGCCCGTATCTCTATGCCTCGCCCGGCGCACACGGCGAGGCCGACGTCTGGACCTTCGGCGCGGACGGCAAGGAAGGCGGCGAGGGGATCGATGCCGATATCGGCAGCTGGCAATAAGCGCGAAGTCGGTTTCACGCTGGTCGAGCTGATGGTCGTCGTCACGATCATCGGGCTCGCATCGGCGGTGGCCGTCCTCGTCATGCCCGACCCGCGCGGCCGCGTGCTCGACGAGGCGACGCGTTTCGCCCTGCGCACCCGCGCGGCGCACGATTCGGCGATCGTCGAAGCTCGCCCGGTAAGCGTCTGGATCAGCGGCGGCGGTTATGGATTCGACCGTCGACTCGCTGGTGGCTGGACCCCAATCGCGGAGAAACCGATGCGAGTCGAACGCTGGAACGAAGGCACCAGGGCCAGCATCGACGACACCAGCGGCCGGATGCGCGTGACGTTCGACCCGACCGGCCTCGTCGACCGCCCCGCGGAGATCCGCCTGGATCGCGGCGGCGTCGCGGCGACCGTCCACATCGACGCCGACGGCAGCGTAAGAGCCGATGCAGGCTGAGCGCGGATTTACCCTTCGTCGACGTTACGCCGAACACGGCTTCACGTTGATCGAAATCATGGTCGCGCTGGCGGTGTTCAGCCTTGCGGCGATGGCGCTCGTGCGTCTGGAAAGCGCGACGATCCGCGGCGCCTCGATCCTCGACGAAACGCTCGTCGCGCAGATGGTCGCGCGCAACGTCGCGATCGATGCGGTCACCAGCGCGCAGCCCCCGACCGCAGGCCGCGTCACCGGCATCGAGACGAACGGCGGCCAGCCCTGGACGTGGACGCGCCAGGTCATCGCGCTCGGCGGATCGAGCGTGCTGCGGATCGACGTGGCGGTCGCCGACCGGACCGGCACGCAACTCGGCCGCCTGACCATGGTGCGACCAGCGCCGCGGATGGTGATGTGACGCCTCCGAAAACCGAGGCCGGTTTCACGCTTATCGAAGTCATGGTGTCGCTCATGATTTTCGGCATGATCGCCGCAGCGGGCGTCGCGATCCTGTCGTTCAGCGTGAAGGCGCAGAGTTCGACCGGCGCCAAGCTCGACGACATCAGCGCGCTCACCCGGACGATGTCGATCCTGTCCGGCGATCTTGCCCAAGCCACCAACCGCGCTACCCGCGACGAGGCGGGCACCAGCGTTCCCGCATTCATCGGCGAGAGCGGATCGGGCGTCACGCCGATGCTGCGTTTGGTCCGCGCCGGCTGGAGCAACATCGATGGGGCCGCGCGTTCCAGCATGCAGAAGGTCGCCTACCGCGTCGATGGCGGCGTGTTCCAGCGGATCGCGTATCCAATGGTCGACGGCGCGCAACCCCTGCCGCCTGCCGCGTTGCTCACCAAAGTCCGCCAGGTCGCACTCCGCTATCGCATCGCGGGCGCCTGGAGCGATCGCTGGGATGGTGCGAGCGGCAGGCCCTTGCCCGACGCGATGGAACTTACCGTCCAGCGCGACGACGGTACGCAGTTCCGCCAGATGTTCCTCGTCGGCACCAGCTACGTGCCGGCGCCATCTGATGGAACCGGGCCCGCCGTCACGCCACCGGCGGGCACCCCTCCGGGACAGGAGACGCCCGGTGCGCGCACCTGATCGCGGCATTCCGCGCGGGCAAGAGCGGGGTGCAGCGCTGCTCACCGTGCTGATGCTCGTCGCGATCATCGCGGTGATGGCCGGCGCGGCGCTGGAAAAACTCCGGCTGTCGACCCGGCTCGCGAGCAACGCCGCGACCGGCGAGCAGGCGCGCGCCTATGCACTCGCGGCGGAGACGATGGCGCTGACCCGCGTCTCCAACCTGCTCGCGCCAAAGCCTGCGCGGGTCACGCTGGCCGGCGGCTGGAGCAACACCCCGTTCGGCCTCCCGGTACCCGGAGGCTTCGCAACCGCGCGCGTCCGCGACGGGGCGAACTGCTTCAACCTGAACTCTCTCGTCGGCATGACAACCCCCGGCGTCTACGTCGCGCGTGGCGACGTGCGGCCGCAGTTCGTCCGCCTGATGCGGTTGCTCGACGTACCCGTGCAGGTCGCGGAACAGGTCGCGGCGGGCACGACCGACTGGATCGACAGCGATCAGGACCAGTCACCGATGGGGGCCGAGGACGGCGCATATCTTGGCCGCGTGCCGTCGTACCGCACCGCCGGCACGCTGATGAGCGACCCCAGCGAACTGCGCGCGATCGCCGGGATGACGCCTGAGATCTACACGAAGATCCGGCCGTGGATCTGCACGCTGCCCTCCGCCAGGCCCTCGCCGATCAACGTCAACACGCTGCTGCCCGAACAGTCCGTGCTGCTGGCGATGATGTATCCCGATACGCTGTCGGTCGGTGCCGCCCAGCAACTGCTGCTGCGGCGACCGGTGCAGGGCTATGCGACCTTCGACGAAATGCAGAAGGGCGCGTCGTTGCTCGGCGCCGCCAATATCGCGCCCGGCGCGGACGCGCAGGTGCTGTCGAAATGGTTCACGCTCGATATCGACGTGACGCTCGGCACCACTCAAATGCAGGAACGTGCACTGATCGACGCGAACCGGCTTCCCGCGCAGCTCGTATCGCGGCAATGGGGCGAGCCATCATGACGACTTTGCTGTTCCTCCCCGCCGGCGAGACCGGATATCGCTGGATGCGCGTTGCGGACGCGCGCGTAGTCGAGGAGGGGGAGGGGATTCCCGACATCGCCGCCGATGGCGAGACGATCGCGGTCGCGCCCGCCGACGCGGTGACGTTGCACTGGGCGGAACTGCCGTCGCGGTCTGCGGCGCAGGCAACGGCGGCTGCGCGTATCCTGGCGAGCGAGGCGAGTGCATCGCCACTCGCCGAACTCCACGTCGCAGTCGGTGACGAAGGCGCCAGCGACCGGCCGATCGGGGTCGTCGGTGCCGCGACGATGCGCGACTGGCTGCTGATGCTGGCGGAGGCAGGCGTGGATCCGGTCGCGGTCATTCCGGCGCCGATGCTCCTTCCGCGACCCGAAGAGGGGTACGCGCGGGCGGAACTCGCTGGCAGCGGTGTCGTGCGTGGCACGTCGAGCGGGTTCGCTGACGAGGCGCGACTGACGGAGCTGGTGACCGGCGGCACCGCGCCCGCGACGATCGACCGCGACACGCTGGAGGCAGCGATCGTTGCCGCCGTCGCGTCACCCCCGCTGGATCTTCGACAAGGGCCGTTCGCGCGGCGGCGAAGGTTCGCAATCGACTGGGGGCTGATCCGTCGGCTGGCGCTGTTGTCGCTGACGATCCTGGCCGTGACGCTGGCGATCTCGCTCGTTCGTATCGCCAAGTACAGTTTCGGCGCGGATGCGTTGGAGGCGGAAGCCAACACGGTGGCGGTCACTGGCCTGCCGCGCGGCGAGACGGTCGTCGACGCCAGCCGTCAGCTCGACGAGCGCCTGTCGCGCGTGCGGGGACCGGGGCTAGGCTTCACCAGCACGACCGCGGCGGTGTTCGCAGCGGTGCGCGCAACCCCCGGCACCGAAGTCACCGCGCTCGATTTTCAGGCGAACGGCGACCTGCGCCTGTCGGTGGCGGTCGAGCGGGAGGCCTTGGCGACCGATCTGAAGCGCGCCCTCGAAGCTGCCGGCCTCTCGGTCCGCGCCGGCGTGTTCCAGGCGGCAGCCGGCCGCGTGACGGGGGAACTCACGATCAGCCCGGAGAGCGGACGATGACCGGACTGAAGACGTGGTTCGAAGGTCGCTCGCTGCGGGAGCGGCGATTGCTGCTCGTGATGGCGGCGCTCGCGGTGTTGACGTTGCTGTGGGCGCTGATCATCCGCCCGGTCGGCGACGGCCTGTCGAGTGCGCGCGAGCGTCACGCCGATGCCGTCGCCCGGCTCGGCGAGACGCGCGCGCAAGTCGCGACGTTGCGCGACATCCAGCGGACGCGCGCCACCCCGCTGACCGGCACGCTCGCCGACGCGGTGCGCGCCGAGGCGGAACAGGCCGGCTTCGTGCTCGCCTCGCTCGATCAGGACGGGGCCAGCCGGGTGCGGGTTAGTATCCAGCCGGCACGTCCTGCTGCACTGGTCGCGTGGCTCGCGCGCCTCGAACGGCTCGGCATCCTCGTCGATTCGGTGGCGATGACCGACAAGGGCGACAAGACCGTCGGCGTCGCGCTCACGTTGAAGGCACGCGCGGCATGAGGCGGATCCGTTTGCGTACCGGCCCGGCCGCGCTGTTCGGCGGGATGCTGCTGATCGCGCTGATCGTCTTCCTGCCGATGCGCGCGGTGCTCGGCTGGGTCGGCGTCGGCGACGAGGGGCTGGTCGCGCGGCGCGTGTCGGGGACGATCTGGGGCGCGACGCTGACCGAAGCGCGGTTCGGCGATCTCGCGCTCGGCGACCTGCACGCGCGGCTGTCGCCCCTGCCGCTGCTGGTCGGCCGCGCGACGATCGTCTTTGCCGGTCCCGAGTCGGTGTCGGCCAAGCCGTTGCGCGGGTCGGCGAGCGTCAGTCGCCACGGCTTCGGCGTCGACCATATGACCGCCAGCGTCGCGACCGGCCGGCTGTTCGCGCCGGTGCCCGTCTCCGCGCTCGACCTCGACGACGTCTCGGTCCGCTTCCGCGATGGCCAGTGCGAAGCCGCCGAGGGCCGCGTCCGCGCAACGCTGGCGGGTGACGTCGGGGGGATCACCTTGCCGCAGTCGGTCAGCGGCACCGCACGCTGCGACGGCACCGCGCTGCTGTTGCCGCTGGCGAGCCAGTCCGGGACCGAAAGCATCGCGCTTCGGATCGAGGGGGCAGGGACCTATCGCGCCGAGCTGTCGCTGCGTCCGTCCGATCCGCTGGCGGTCCAGAAGCTTGAGCAGGCGGGCTTCGTGAGCGGCCCGAACGGGTACAAGCTCGCCATCGAAGGACGTTTTTGACGTCTTTTTGGCAAGTCGACGGTTGACGCCGCCCGGCGACCCCCGCTAGGGGGCGATGCCTACGCGGCGGTCGTAGTTCAATTGGTTAGAGCGTCGGCTTGTGATGCCGGATGTTGCGGGTTCAAGTCCCGTCGGTCGCCCCATTTTCCCGTTATTTTTCCGAGCCTCCTAAACGTGAGCGCTTTGGGCTGGTAAAACCGGCCGGAAAATAATATTTCGCTTCCCGGTAATTTTATTCTCCTCAGGAGCCGGCGATGACAGCGGTTTGGGACCTTCCCGATTTCGACGACCACGAGGGCGTTCATGCCTTCACCGATCCCGAATCGGGGCTGCACGCGGTGATCGCGGTGCACTCGACCAAGCTCGGGCCGGCAGCGGGCGGTGCACGCTTCTGGCATTATGCCGACAATGGCCGCGCGGTGACCGACGCGCTGCGCCTGTCGCGCGGCATGAGCTTCAAGAACGCGATGGCGGGTCTGGAACTCGGCGGCGGCAAGGGCGTGGTCCTCGCGGCCAAGCCCGGCGAGGTCATCACGACCGCCCAGCTCGAGGCGTTCGGTCGTGCGGTCGATTCGCTCGGCGGGCGCTACGTGACGGCCGAAGACGTCGGCATGTCCGAAGACCGCATGAAGGTGATCGCCAGCCAGACGCGCTACGTCTCCGGCCTGCCGGTCGCGAGCGGCGCTGCGGGTGGCGATCCCGGGCCGTACACCGCGCTCGGCATCTATCTCGGCGTGAAGGCAGCCGCACAGCGTGGCCTCGGCGCGACCGACATGAAGGGCGTGCGCGTCGCGATCCAGGGCGTCGGTTCGGTCGGCGGCGGGCTCGCGCGGTTGCTCGCGAAGGACGGCGCGGTGCTGACGCTGGCGGACGTCGACGAGGGCCGTGCGCAGAAGCTGGCCGGTGAACTCGGCGCGACCGCGGTGGCGGCCGAGGCGATCCTGACGACCGAGGCGGACATCTTCAGCCCGAACGCGCTCGGTGCGATCCTGACCGAGATGTCGATCGCTGCGCTGAAGGCGAAGGTCGTCGCGGGCGGTGCGAACAACCAGTTGAGCGTCCGCGAAGACGGTGCGCGTCTGCATGCTCGCGGGATCCTGTACGCGCCGGACTACGTGATCAACGCAGGCGGGATCATCAACGTCGGCCTCGAGTATCTGGGTCACGGCGACGAAGCCGAGGTGAAGGCCCGGATCGCGCGTATCCCCGAGCGCCTGATCGAAGTCTGGAACGAGAGCGACCGCACCGGCCAGCCGGCGTCGGACGTGTCGGACTCGATCGCCAAGCGCCTGATCGGTCGGTAACGGTCCTTCTCCCCTCCGGGGAGAAGGTGGCACGCAGTGCCGGATGAGGGGCGGTTTGGTAAACGACCCTAGCCTCACTCCCCCTCACCCTCCCACCGCAAGTGGGGCGGGCCCCTCCCTCTCCTCGACGGGAGAGGGGCTTTAAGTCCGCGATGACTTGCCATAATGGCTGTCCCCAGTGGCCACCCTACACGCCTTCGCAAACCCGGCGCGCTTCCTGAAGATCGCCAAGCCGTTGACGCCAGCGCTGTTCTGGGCTGGCGTCGCGCTGATCGTGCTGGGCTGCTGGGCAGGCCTGACGCAAACCCCGCCCGACTATCTCCAGGGCGAGACCGTCCGCATCCTCTACATCCACGTCCCCGCCGCCTGGCTCGGCATGGGCGGGTGGAGTGGGATCGCGATCTCCAGCATCATGTTCCTCGTCTGGCGCCACCCGCTCGCCAATGTGGCCGCGCGCGCGATCGCTCTGCCGGGCGCGGTGTTCGCCGCACTGTGCCTGATGACCGGCTCGATCTGGGGCCGTCCGACCTGGGGAACGTGGTGGCAGTGGGACGGCCGGCTGACCTCGATGTTGCTGCTGTTCTTCGTCTATCTCGGCTACGTGGCGCTCGCGAAGGCCGATGCGGATCGTGGCGGCGACGGGCGCGTGCCGGCGCTCTACGGGATCGCCGGGTCGGTTCTGCTGCCGATCATCCGCTATTCGGTGGTGTGGTGGAACACGCTGCACCAGGGGCCGAGCATCGGCCTCACGCAATCGACCATCGACGGTTCGATCCTCTGGCCGCTGCCGATCATGCTAGCCGGCTTCACCTTCGTGTTCGCCGGCATCGTGCTGATGCGGATGCGGACGATGCTGGCCGTGGCGAAGTCCGAAGCCCGCATGCGCCGGATGGCAAGAGCATGAACCCCTGGCCGTTCGTGACTGCCGCGTATGTCGTGACGCTGGGTGGCGGCGCGATCATCGCATTGCTGAGCTACCTCGCGATGCGCAGGGCCGAGAAATGAAGGCCAAGCATCAACGCCTGACGCTAGCGCTCCTGGCACTCGGTGCGGTCGTCGTCGCGGGCTTGCTCGCGCTGTCCGCGCTGAAGGACCAGGCCGCGTTCTTCTATGCGCCCTCAGACGTGCGTCGCGACGGCCTCCCGCTCGGACGCGCGGTAAGACTCGGCGGGATGGTCGAAGGCGGCTCGGTAAAACGCGCCGCGGACGGCATCACCGTGCATTTCACCGTCACCGACGGCCGGGCAACCACACCGGTCGTCTTTGCCGGCATCGTCCCGGACCTGTTCCGCGAGAAATCGGGCGTCGTCGCCGAAGGCCAGTTCCAGCCCAACGGCAGCTTCGTCGCGTCGAACCTGCTCGCTAAGCACGACGAGAAATACATGCCGCCGGAAATGGCCGGCAAGATGCATGAGACCAAGACTCTCGAACCGGACGCCAAGCAGTGATCGCCGAAGCAGGCCTCGCCGCGCTCTGGTTCGCGGGCGCGCTCGCGGCATTGCAGCTCGTGATGGCAGCGATCGGCATCGCACGCGGTCGTGACGATGTTGCGGCGGCGGTCCGGCCGGTGGCGATCGTCCAGGGGCTGCTCGCATTGCTGGTGATGGCGCTGCTGATCGAACTGTTCCTCGACTCCGACATGTCCGTCAAACTGGTCGTCGAGAACAGCCATTCGGCCAAGCCCTGGCTCTACAAGTTCGCCGGGGCGTGGGGAAATCACGAAGGCTCGATGCTGCTCTGGGTGACGATCCTCGGGCTGGCCGGCGGTGCGGTCGCGATCTTCGAGCGCTCGCTGCCCGAACGCACGCTCACCGCGACGCTCGGCGCGCAGGCGACGATCGCGCTCGGTTTCTACGCGTTCCTGCTCTTCTCCTCGAACCCGTTCGCGCGGCTCAATCCCGCTGCCGCCGATGGCCTCGGGCTTAACCCGCTGTTGCAGGACCCCGGCTTGGCGTTCCATCCGCCGACGCTCTACACCGGCTATGTCGGCCTCTCGGTCGCGTTCTCGTTCGCGGTCGGTGCGCTCGTCACGCGCGATGTCGGGCCGGCGTTCGCGAAAGCGATGCGCCCCTGGGTGCTGATCGCGTGGATATTCCTGACGCTCGGCATCACCGCCGGATCGTACTGGGCGTATTACGAGCTCGGCTGGGGCGGCTGGTGGTTCTGGGATCCGGTCGAGAACGCCTCGCTGATGCCGTGGCTAGCCGCCACCGCGCTGCTCCATTCCGTGACCGTACTCGCGACCCGCGACGGCCTGCGCGCGTGGACGATCATGCTGGCGGTCGTCGCGTTCTCGATGTCGATGATCGGCACGTTTTTGGTGCGATCGGGCATCCTGACGAGCGTCCACGCTTTCGCGGTCGACCCGGAGCGCGGCGCGTTCATCCTGGCGTTGCTCGCAATCTACATCGGCGGGGCGCTGGCGCTGTTCGCCGCGCGGATCGGCACCGTCCGTGCTGGCACGACCTTCGATCCGATCAGTCGCGAGGGCGGGCTGGTCGCGAACAACCTGCTATTGTCGGTGATCCTAGGGATCGTCCTGATCGGCACGCTCTACCCGATCGTCGCGGCCAGCTTCGGCGTGCAGCTGTCGGTCGGGCCGCCGTTCTTCAACAAGGCAGCGGGGCCGATCGCGTTGCTTCTCGTCGCGGTGATGGCGGTCGGGCCGCTGCTTCGCTGGCGACGGGACGATGCGAAAGCGGTGCTCGGCCGCGTGATGCTGCCGATCGGCGCGACGTTGGTGGCGGCAATCGCGTTGCTGTTCGTCTGGCCGGGCGTGTTGCCCTGGGCCGGGCTGTCGCTTGCCGCAGGGCTTGCGGTCGCAAGCGTCGCGCCGTTGTGGCAGCGCAATCTCAAGCGCACGCCGCTCTTCACCTACGGCATGGTCATCGCGCACCTCGGTATCGCGGTCAGTCTCGCCGGGATGGCGTCGGACAGCGCCTTCACGAAGGAAACGCTGGTCGCAGTGCGCGCGGGCGAACCAGCACGGGTCGGGCCGTACACCGTGACGCTCGACGGCATTTCTCCGGTGATCGGTGAGAACTGGTCGGCCCTGGAAGCACGGCTGACCGCGACGCGCGGGGGCAGCGAGAGCATCCTGCGCCCGCAACTCCGCTTCTTTGCCAACCCGCCGACGAGCACGAACGAGTCCGCCATCCTGACGGTGCTCGACGGGCAGCTTTATACCGTGCTCGGCCAGCCGGACGGGCAGGGGCGCTGGCAACTCCGCCTCTGGTGGAAGCCGTTCGTGACGCTGATCTGGTTCGGCGGGGTGCTGATCGCGCTCGGCGGTATGCTGTCGTTGATCGGTCGGGTGCTGCGCGAGCGACGGGCCGCGATACGGCCCGAATGGGCATGAAGCGGTTCGCACTCTGGGCGCCGCTTGCGATCTTCGCGCTGCTGTTCGCAGTGGTGGCGAGCGGGCTGTTCCGGCCGGCAGAGAAGGTGGTGCGGTCGGCGATGGTCGGCAAACCGCTCCCCGATTTCGCGCTGCCCGCGATGGTCCCCGGCAAACCGGGCCTGGCCAGCGCGTCGTTCCGGCAGGGCAAGCCGCGGTTGCTCAACGTCTTCGCGAGCTGGTGCGTCCCGTGCATCGCCGAGGCGCCGCAACTGATGCGTCTGAAGGCGATGGGCGTGCCGATCGACGCGATCGCGATCCGTGACACCGCGCCGGCGATCGCCGGGTTCCTCCGCCGCAACGGTGATCCGTACGAGCGGATCGGCAGCGATCGGGCCAGCCAGGTGCAGTTGGCGCTGGGCTCGTCGGGGGTGCCGGAGACGTTCGTGATCGATGGTCGCGGGATCGTAGTGAAGCAGATCATCGGCGATATCCGGCCGGAGAATGTGCCCGAGATCGTGCAAGCGTTGAAGGACGCGCGGTGAGGGGGGCTAACCAAGTTCCCCTCCCGCTTGCGGGAGGGGTTAGGGGAGGGGCTTCTCATGCCTCACCAACCGCACGTTCGCGTCATGCCCTCCCCCGACCCCTCCCGCGAGCGGGAGGGGAGGTTCTTGCCGCAATGTTGCTCTGCATCTCGCCGGCTTTCGCCCAGCCGGTTGCACCACCAGCGCATTACGCCAACGTGCAACTTACCGACCCCGCGCAGGAAGCTTCCGCACGCGCGCTGATGGAAACGCTGCGCTGCCTCGTCTGCCAGGGCCAGTCGATCGCCGACAGCGACGCGGACATGGCGGCCGACATGCGCGCGCTAGTCCGCGAGCGGATCGAGCGTGGCGAAAAGCCTGCCTCGATCCGCGACTGGCTGATCGCGCGCTACGGCGACTACGTGACGTACGATCCCCCCCTATCCGGCCTGACATGGCCGTTGTGGCTAGCGCCGATCCTGCTGCTTGGCATCGGCGGCTGGATCGCGCGGTCGAGCTTCCGGCGGAGGACACGCTGATGGGGTATTTCTGGCTGGCTGCCATCGGGGTGGGAGCGTTCGCGCTGCTCGCGGTGCTGAAGGTGAACCGCGTTCTTTGGACGATGGTCGCGGCGGCGCTGATGCTCGGTGCGGCGGGATACGCGTGGCAGGGGCAGCCAGGACTCGCCGGCCACGAAGTGTCGCCCGGACTTGCGGCAACGCCGGACGACAGCGCCATGCTCGAACTGCGCGATCAGATGCTCGAGCGGTATACGGGCGCCGCAGCGTACCTGGTTGCCGCAGACGCGATGACGCGGATCGGCGACCGTCGCGCGGCTGTGCAGGTATTGCTCGGGGGGCTCAGGATCGCCCCAAAGAGCGTGGTGATGTGGACCGGGCTCGCCAACGCGCTGGCGGCGCACGATGCCAACCAGGTTTCGCCGCCCGCGCTGTTCGCCTTCCAGCAAGCGATGCGATTGGCGCCGAAGCATCCCGCTCCACCGTTCTTTCTCGGACTGGCCTATGTGCGAGCGGGAGAGTTCGCGACGGCTCGCCCGTATTGGGCAAAGGCGCTGGCATTGACGCCAGCCAACATCTCATACCGGGGCGAGATCGCCACTCGGCTCGCGCTGCTGGATCGGTTTCTGGCTATGCAGGATACGCCGGACGCCGGCCAAAAATAATCCCGTCATCCTGGGGCAAGCCCAGGATGACGGGATGAAGCACTTACTGTCCGCGGCCAGTCTTCGACTGCAATTCGTCGATCTTCTTCGACGCATCCGCCTTGGTCAGCGTCTCGTCGAATTCCTCATGCGCCTCCTCGGACAGCGTCTTGAGGTAACTCGCCTGCGCACCGGTCATCTTCTCGTCGCCGGTGGTCCAGTCGTCCGGGTCCTTCTCGGCGTTCGAGAAGGGTTCGGACTTGGGGTTCGGGGTGTCGGACATTGGAAATTCCTTTCCCCTGTCCAACACCCATGTTCCGTATCCGTTCCCGAGTCAGCCAGCCCATGCTTCGTAAGGTAAACCTAGATCATCGGCGACCGCCTTGTACGCGATCTTGCCATTGTAGACGTTCAGCCCGTTGGCGAGGTGAGGGTCGGCCTTCATAGCTGCCTCGGCCCCCAGATTCGCCAGCTTGAGCGCGAACGGCAGAGTCGCATTGTTCAGCGCAAACGCCGAGGTCCGCGCCACCGCGCCCGGCATGTTGGCGACGCAGTAATGGATCACGCCGTCGACCTCGAAAACCGGATCCTCATGCGTGGTGGCGTGCGACGTTTCAAAGCACCCGCCCTGGTCGATCGCGATGTCGACCAGCACCGAACCGCGCTTCATCGTCTTCAGCATCTCGCGCGTGACGAGCTTCGGCGCAGCGGCGCCCGGCACCAGCACCGCACCGATCACCAGATGCGCGTTCTTCACCGCTGCCGCGATCGCAGCCTTCGACGCATACGCCGTCTTGATCTGGCTGGAGAAGAACATGTCGAGTTCGGCCAAGCGATCGTTCGAGATGTCGTAGATCGTCACGTCGGCGCGCATGCCGACCGCCATCTGCGCGGCGTTGACGCCCGACACGCCGCCACCGAGGATCGCGACCTTGGCCGGAGCCACACCGGGGACGCCGCCGAGCAGGACGCCACGTCCGCCCTGCTCCTTCTCGAGGTAATGCGCGCCGACCTGCACCGACATGCGGCCCGCGACCTCGGACATCGGCTTGAGCAACGGCAGCCCGCGGCGATTGTCGGTGACGGTCTCGTACGCGATGCAGGTCGCGCCGGACTTCATCAGCCCCTCGGCCTGCGGCTTGTCCGCGGCAAGGTGGAGGTAGGTGAACAGCAGATGGCGCGGCTCGAGCATTGCGATCTCGCTCGGCTGCGGCTCCTTGACCTTCACGATCATGTCGGCGCCGGCGAACACCGCGGCGGCCGTCGGCAGGATCGTCGCGCCCGCCTCGACATAGTCCTGGTCCTCGAAATCGATGCCCGATCCGGCCTGCGTCTCCACGACGACCTCGTGACCGGCTGCGACCAGTTCGGCGACCGATGGCGGGGTCAGGCCGACGCGATATTCGTGGTTCTTGATTTCCTTGGGGACACCGACGCGCATTGATTCCACTCCATTATCGTTTGCGCGATAGTAGCGCGCCTTGGACGGGAAGGGTTCGCAAACTCGTATCGGTGCGATACCGCATCTGCAAGATGATTGCATCCGTCGACGCCGAAACGGGATATTCTTGAGCATCACGATCGAACGCAGGATACTGGACCTGCTCGCCGCCAATTCCGACCTGACCAGCGCCGAGCTCGGCGATGCGGTAGGCCTGTCGGCGAGCGCCGCGCATCGCCGGGTCGCGCAGTTGCGGGAAAGCGGCGCGATCACGGGGTATCGTGCGGTGCTGTCGCAGGCGGCGCGCGGCGATCCCAGCATCGTCCTCGTCAACGTCACGCTGCGGGATCAGCGCAAGGAGACGATGGCGGCGTTCGAGGCGGTAATCGTCGAGTGTCCGCAGGTCGTGCAATGCTTCCTGATGAGCGGGGAGGCGGACTACATGCTCCACGTCGAGATCCGCCACGGCGAGACGTTCGAGCGCATCCACCGCGAGACCTTGTCGCAACTGCCCGGGGTAACGCGGCTGGCGTCGCACTTCGTCATCCGTGAAGTCATCAGGCGCTAGATTCTGGCGGCCGGACGTTCGGCGCATACGCAATTCTTCTCCCCTCCCTGGAAGGGAGGGGGCGGGGGTGGGTTGGCTTCCGCATTACCGAACGTCGGCGGCACAAGCAGGCCGACCCACCCCCAACCCCTCCCTTCCCGGGAGGGGAGCAAGTGTAGGCAACGCTTCGATACTATACCGATCAGCCCCAGTTAATCCACGTTGCCCGCCTCGCCGTTGCCGCCTTCCAGCCCGCATGCTAAATGCGCGCGCTTGGGGCACAGGGTGAAATCGGAAATTCGATGAAGATTGCTGCACTTCCGGGTCGATTCACCGTCCAGTGAGCGTCGACCAGACCGCCGCGGCCTCGACCGTGCCACCCGCCAATCTCGATCTCGAGACGGGGCATCACAACTCCGACGGCACGCTGAAGCTCGCCTTTGGTGCGATCGGCATCGTCTTCGGCGATATCGGCACCAGCCCGCTCTACGCCTTCCGCGAGACCTTCGCCGGCCATCACAAGCTCGCGCTCGACGCGGCGCACATCATGGGCGTCATCAGCCTGATGTTCTGGTCGATGATGATCGTCGTGACCGTCAAGTACGTCATCATCATCATGCGCGCGGACAACAAGGGCGAGGGGGGTAGCCTCGCGCTGCTCGCGCTTGTCTCGGGCAAGACCAAGACGAAGCGGTGGAGCAAGGGCATCATCCTGCTCGGCGTGTTCGCAACGGCGCTGTTCTATGGCGACAGCATGATCACGCCCGCCGTCTCGGTGCTGTCCGCGGTCGAAGGCCTCGCCGTCGCCGCGCCCGCTTTTGGCGGCCTCGTGCTGCCGATCGTGATCGTCATCCTGATCGGGCTGTTCTGGGTGCAGAAGAGCGGCACCGCGCGCATCGGCCTCGTGTTCGGGCCGATCATGCTGGTGTATTTCAGCGTCATCGCGGTGCTCGGCATTCTCAGCATCGTTCAGACCCCCGAGGTGCTGTGGGCGCTGTCGCCGCACTACGCGGTCGAGTTCTTCATCATCGATCCCGAGCGGGCGTTCCTCGCACTGGGTTCTGTCGTACTCGCGGTCACCGGCGCGGAGGCGCTGTACGCGGACATGGGCCATTTCGGCCGCAAGCCGATCGGCCTGTCGTGGCTGTTCTTCGTGCTCCCCGCACTGATCCTCAACTATATGGGGCAGGGCGCGCTGCTGTTCCGCGAAGGCCGCGAGGCGCTGGTCAGCCCGTTCTACAACCTTGCCCCCGAAAGCCTGCAGCTCCCGCTCGTCATCCTCGCGACGATGGCGGCGGTGATCGCGTCGCAGGCGGTGATCTCCGGCGCGTTCTCGGTGACGCAGCAGGCGATTCAGCTCGGCTTCATTCCGCGCCTGCGGATCGAGCACACCAGCGCCTCGACCGCGGGCCAGATCTACATCCCGCTCGTCAACGGCGCGCTGATGGTGATGGTGATCCTGCTCGTGCTGTTCTTCCGCACCTCGTCGAACCTGACGAGCGCGTACGGGATCGCGGTGACCGGGGCGATGTTCATCGACACGTGCCTGCTCGGCGTGGTGCTGTTCCGCCTCTGGAACTGGCCGAAGATCGCCGCGATCCCGCTGCTGGCGATCTTCTTCACGGTCGACGGCGCCTATTTCGCGGCCAACCTGACCAAGGTGCCCGCCGGTGGCTGGTTCCCGCTGCTGGTCGGCTTCATCATTTTCACCTTCCTGACGACCTGGTCGAAGGGTCGGCAGCTGATGATCGACCGGATGCACGAAGCGGCGATGCCGATAAAGGTGTTCATCGGCTCGGCGGCCAGTTCCGCGTCGCGCGTGCCGGGCACCGCGGTATTCATGACCTCGACCGCGGACGGCGTGCCGCATGCGCTGCTTCACAACCTCAAGCACAACAAGGTGCTGCACGAGCGCGTCATCCTGCTCACCGTCAAGATCGTCGGCCAGCCCTATTGGCCCGCCAACGACCGTGCGGTGCGCGAGGAGCTTGGCGACGGCTTCCACCGCCTCGTGCTGCGCTACGGCTTCATGGAGGACGCCGACGTGCCCGCGGCGCTGCGGCAGGTCCATAATTGCGGTGCGGACTTCAAGATGATGGACACCAGCTTCTTCCTGTCGCGCCAGACGCTGCTCGCGTCGGACAAGCCCGGCATGATGATCTGGCGGGAAAAGCTGTTCGCGTGGATGCTGCGCAACGCGGAAAGCGCGATGGAGTTCTTCCGCCTGCCGACGAATCGCGTGGTCGAGCTGGGTAGCCAGGTCGAGATTTGATGGCTCCTTCGGTCCACCTCGTAAGCCTCAGCTTGATAGGCACGTATCATCTGCAAACAGTAATACCCCCCCGGCGAAGGCCGGGGCCCAATTGGAGAGGTTGCAGTAACGAAGCGCAGCGATCGTCATTGACGTCCCCCAATTGGACCCCGGCCGCCGCCGGGGGGGAGCCTCTATGATGACCGGCCCAACCGAAGTCGCCCCGATCATCGTCACCGCGCTATTCGGCCGCAAAGACACCGCGTTCTTCGACTCAATGCGCCGCGAGCATTTCCCGCCCGAGCGTAACCAGCTCGACGCGCACCTGACGCTGTTTCACCACCTGCCGCCCTCGGGCCTCGACGAGCTCAAGCACCGCCTCAACCAGGAAACGCGCGGCATCCGTGCTCCACAGGCCCGGGTGGGCGGCCTGATGTCGCTAGGGCGGGGTGTGGCCTACCGGATCGAGTCCCCCGAGCTTGTCGGCATCCGGGCGCGCCTCGCCGACGCATTCACCGGCATGCTCACCCCGCAGGACGCCGGCGGCTGGCGTCCGCACGTCACGATCCAGAACAAGGTCAGCCCGCAAGTCGCCAAGCTTCTGCTCGGCAATCTGCAGCGCGATTTCACCCCGAAAGACGTGGAAATCGCCGGTCTGGGCGCGTGGTGGTATCGCGGCGGACCATGGGAAGCGATTTCCCGGCACATGTTCGCTTGACCGCCTCGAAACCGCTTCCTATAGGCCGCGCCTCGCAGGGAAGAACGCTTCCCTGACGGACGGTACGGCGAAGTAGCTCAGTTGGTTAGAGCACGGGAATCATAATCCTGGGGTCGGGGGTTCAAGTCCCTCCTTCGCTACCATTTCAGACCTGGCGCATGGCGCCGCCGGCACATCCCCGCAGACCGACGCAAGCGATCACCAACTGCGGGAAACTCGTCTTCGCAATCGAAAATGCGCTTCTATTGCCTTGGGTTAATGGTCAGCCAGTGTGCCGCATCTTGGGCGCACGCGTCGGCCCGGCCGTTCGGGAGATACGAGTATGCGCGACAAACGCCCTGATGGGATTGCCGATTATACGGGTCCGGCTGGTGGCTGGGGTGCGCTGAAGGCGGTCGCCGTCTCGCTCAAGGCGCAGCAGATCGTCGTCCGCGGCGGCCAGACGCTGCTTAAGTCGAACCAGCCCGACGGCTTCGATTGCCCGAGCTGCGCATGGCCCGACCCGAAACATACCTCCTCGTTCGAATTCTGCGAGAACGGCGCGAAGGCTGTCGCGTGGGAATCCACCGCCAAGACGATCGGCGCGGACTTCTTCGCCAAGCATAGCGTGTCCGACATCTGGAAGCAGAGCGATCACTGGATCGAGGACCAGGGCCGCGTCACCGAGCCGCTCCGCTACAACGCCGCCACCGATCACTATGAAGTCGTGAGCTGGGCGGACGCGATGCGCGAGATCGGCGCAGGCCTCGCCGCCGTCCCCGATCCGAACCAGGCCGAGTTCTACACCTCGGGCCGCTGCTCGAACGAGGCGGCGTTCCTGTTCCAGCTGTTCGTGCGGCTCTACGGCACCAACAACTTCCCCGACTGCTCGAACATGTGCCACGAGGCGACGTCGGTCGGGCTGCCGAAGTCGATCGGCATCGGCAAGGGCACCGTCAGCCTCGAGGATTTCGACCACGCCGACCTGATCCTGTCGATCGGCCACAACCCCGGCACCAACCATCCGCGGATGATGGCGACCCTGCGCGAAGTGTCGAAGCGCGGTGGCAAGATCATCGTCTTCAACCCGCTCAAGGAACGCTCGCTCGAACGCTTCGAATCGCCGCAGTCGGTGGTCGAGATGGCGACAATGTCGGCAACCCCGATCGCCAGCAGCTATTACCAGGTAAAGGTCGGCGGCGACGCGGCCGCACTGAAGGGCATCGCCAAGGCGCTGGTTGCGCTCGACGAGGCGGCCATGGTCTCCGGCACCGAGCGCGCGCTCGATCACGCGTTCATCGCCGAGCATACCGCGGGCCTCGACGACTATATCGCGGACCTCGCGACGACCGAGTGGGCGGATATCGAGCGTTCCAGCGGCCTCTCCCGCAGTGACTTGGAAGAAGTCGCGCTCGCCTATTCGAAGTCGAAGTCGACGATCTGCTGCTACGGCATGGGCGTCACCCAGCACCGCACCGGCACGACAAACGTCCAGCAGATCGCGAACCTGCTTCTCCTGCGCGGCAATATGGGCCGGCCAGGCGCGGGCATCTGTCCGCTGCGTGGCCACAGCAACGTCCAGGGCGACCGTACCGTCGGCATCACCGAGCGGCCGATGCCCTTGCTGCTCGACAACATGCGCGACGTGTTCGGGTTCGAGCCGCCACGCGAGCATGGCCATTCGGTGGTCGAGAGCATCGCCGCGATGCGCGACGGCCATGCCAAGGCGATCGTCTGCCTCGGCGGCAACCTCGCGATCGCGTCGTCCGATCCGCAGGCGTGCGCGGAAGGGTTCCGCAACCTGGATCTCGCGGTCCACATCACCACCAAGCTCAATCGCACGCAGTTGCTGATGGCGAAGGCGACCTACGTCCTGCCGTGCCTCGGTCGGACCGAACTCGACATGCAGGCGACTGGCCAGCAATCGGTGACGGTCGAGGATTCGATGTCGATGGTCCACGCCTCGCGCGGCTTCCTGATGCCGCCGGGCGATCACGTGAAGTCGGAAATCTGGATCGTCGGCGAGATCGCCAAGGCGACCTTCGCCGCCAAGGGCCACACGCCGGTCGAGATCGACTGGGACGCCTACGTCGGCGATTACAGCCTGATCCGCGACAAGATCGAGGCGGTGTTCCCCGCGTTCGCCGACTACAACGCACGTATCCGCAAGCCGGGTGGTTTCCATCTGCCGAACTCGGCGGCGATGCGCGAGTGGAAGACGGATAGCGGCAAGGCGAACTTCCTCGTCGCCAAGGGCGTCGAGGAGGACGAGAGCGCAGGCGATCCGACCGTGCTGCGGCTCACCACGCTGCGCGCGCACGATCAGTACAACACCACCGTCTACAGCCTCGACGATCGCTATCGTGGCGTGTTCGGGCGCCGCGACATCCTGTTCATGAACGAGCGCGACATGGCACGGCTCGGGCACAAGGAAGGCGACGTCGTCGACATCGCCACCGCGCTCCAGTTCGCGCGGCCCGATCGCGTCGTGCAGAAGCTGATGCTGGTGCGGTACGCGCTGCCCGACGGCTGCGTCGCCTCCTATTACCCCGAGACGCAGCCGCTGATCGCGCTCGAGGATCACGATCCGCAGAGCTTCACCCCCTCCTATAAATCCATCCCGGTGACCGTCCGTCCCGCCGCCGCCGACCTGGGGTCGGATCGCGGCGTGGTGCGCGCGGGGATCGTCGGGCACGAGAGTAAAGTACACGCATGAGCACCGGCTATTCGTCGACGATCGACACCTACGCGACCCTCGCAGCGACCAAGGCGGAGGCGTTGCGGCGCTCTCCCGCGGGGTTCTTCGCCGGCGCGATCCTTGCGGGCACGTATATCGGCATCGCGATGATCCTCGCGCTCAGCACGGGCTCGGGCCTCGAACCCGGCGTACGACCACTGGTGATGGGCGCGACCTTCGGGCTCGGGCTGATCCTGACGGTGTTCGCCGGGGCTGAACTGTTCACCGGTTACGTGATGTATCTCGGCTTCGGCCTGGCGCGCCGGACGATCACGATCGGAGACGCGCTCAAGCTCGCCGTCGTCGTGTGGATCGGCAATCTCGTCGGTGGTGTCGTTCTATCGCTGGTGTTCGCGGCGGGCGGCGGCGGCGCGATCTTCGCCAACGCCGATACGATGTTCCACGGCTATGTCCTGCACAAGGTGTCGGTCGACGCGACCGCGCTGATGGCCCGTGCAATCCTGTGCAATTGGCTCGTCTGCCTCGCGATCTGGACCGCGGCCCGGATGACCGGCGACACCGCCAAGTGCATCGCGATGGCCTGGATCCTGCTCGCGTTCGTCGCCGCCGGGTTCGAGCATTCGGTCGCCAACATGACCGCGCTGACGCTCGGCCTGCTGGTGCCCAACTCGTCGATCGACCTCGCCGGCATGATCCGCAACCTTGCGATCGTCACGGTGGGTAACACGATCGGTGCCTTGGTCTTCGTCGTCGGCGGCTATCTGGTCGCGTCGAAGACGGACGCGGTACAGGCCGCTAAGTAATCCCGGTTTCGCGTGGCAGCGGCGAGCCTGCTGCTACGCGAACACCTCCCACGGATCGTTGACCACCAGGATCGCGTCGCTTCGGGCCAGCGCGAGCAGCGTCAGGCCGTGCTCGCGTGCATGATCAATCGCCAGACTGGTCGGCGCGGAGATCCCAACCAGCATCGGGGCCCCGGCGATCAGCGCCTTGTCGACCATCTCGAAACTGATCCGCGACGTGACGAGGATGAAGCCGTCGATCGGCTGCCTGCTGATCGCGATGCCGCCGACGAGCTTGTCCAGCGCATTGTGACGGCCGACGTCTTCATACGCCGCAACGATACGACCCTCACGGTCGCAGGCAGCGGCGGCATGGATCGCGCCTGTAGCCGCGTTAAGAGGCTGATGAGCGCGCAGACCATCCAGCGCGGCGAACAGCGCGTCGACAGGCGTGTCGGGCTTTGGCGGCGTCCTCGGGACCGGTTTGCGGAGTTGTTCGAGCCCGGAGATGCCGCATAGCCCGCAACTCGTGTCGCTGGTCCGGTGGCGGACACGGTCGTGGATGCGGCCTTTGCAGCGATCGGAAAGCTCGACGCGGACGATCCAGCCAGCCTCCGCCTCGAATATATCGATGTCGCGCACGTCGTCGGCACTGTCCGCGAGCCGCTCGGTCAGCAGGAAGCCGGTGGTGAACTCGGCCAGGTCGGCGGGCGTCATCATCATCACCGCATAGCCCAGCCCGTCGATCTCGATCGCGACCGGGACTTCGATCGCGATGGCGCGCTCGCCCGCGGCAATCGAGTCCGGCCGCAGCATCTTGATCGCTTGGTTGCGCGACGTGGTCATAAGGTATCGAGGTCCTGCGGCGTGTTGACGTTCGGGATAGGCGCACCCGCCGGGATCGGGATAGCCCCGATCGCCTCCGCCCACCCGCGCACCGATCGCCGCGGTACGGTTTCGATATGGATGAGCAGGTTGCCGAGCAGACTCGTCTCCCAGTGCCCCAGCACCGGGGCGTCGGGGCAGTAGGCAGAGGTTCGACGGGAGAGTGCCGTCAGCAACCCTTCCGGCAACCAAGGCATGTCGCACGCAACTGTCAGCACCGACGTGAACCCGCGCGAGGCCGCATAACTGAGCGCGCCTGCGATGCCCCCCAGTGGCCCGATATCCCCTCTTGGCAGGTCCGGGATCGCCCCATCGCGTCCCGCGATCACCGCGGTCTCGACATGAGGCACCAGCAGCGCCCGCGCATGCTCGGCCAGCACGCGTCCGTCCAACATCGCCATCGCCTTGTCGGACCCGAAGCGAGACGACCGCCCGCCCGCCAGTACGACGCCGAGAATACGCTGCTCGGTCAGCGCGTCTTCTCGATCCGCACCGGGACCGATTTCGCTGCCGGAACATGACTTTCGCGGGCATGGTGAGCAACCGGTATGAGCAAATTGCACTCAGGGTAATACGCGCCGAGACAGCCCTCGGGAATTGCATATTCGACCACGCGCAGCTTGTTCAGGCGGCGATCCGAATTGTCGCCTGCGTCGCCGACCAGATCGACGTCGTCGCCATCGGTGAACCCCATCCGGATCATGTCGCTGCGGTTCATGAACACGATGTCGCGTGTGCCCTTCACGCCGCGGAAGCGGTCGTGATAGCCGTAGACGGTCGTGTTGAACTGATCGTTCGACCGGAGCGTCATTAGCCGGAAACGGCCCTCCGCCTCCTCGAACCCAGTCACGTTCAGCGACTGCGGCACGTTGATCTCCGCCTTGCCGCTCTTCGTCTTCCACTCGCGATGTGCCGCCGGCACGCCCTTCCAGAAGCCACCGGGCGTGAACATCTGGTCGTTGAAGTTCTTGAACAGGTCCGGATACGTCACCTCGATCGCATCGCGAACCCGCGCATAATCGCGCACCCACGCATCCCAATCGAGCTTCGGATTGGGCGCGAGCGTCGCTTTGGCGATTCCCGCGACGATCGCGGGCTCGGACAGCAACGTCTCGGACGCTGGCGTAGCCTTGCCCTTCGAGCCGTAAATCTGGCTGAACGAATCCTCGATTGACACGCTCTGCGGCCCAGTGCCCTGCATGTCGGTCTCGATCCGGCCGAGGCAGGGGAGCAAATACGACGTCTCGCCGGGTAGCAGGTGCGAACGGTTGAGCTTGGTCGCGATATGCACCGTCAGGTCGAGCGCGCGCCACTTGGGCTCCATCCGCGCATGATCCGGGATCGCCCGCACGAAGTTGCCGCCAAGCCCGACGAACGCCTGCGCGCTGCCATCGAGCACCGCCTCGCACGCCTCGACCGTATCCCAACCCTTCTCGCGCGGCGGTTCGAACCCGTATTGCTCGGCAAGCTTGTCGAGCGGCGCGAGTTCGGGCTTCTCAGTAATGCCGACCGTGCGCTGGCCCTGGACGTTCGAATGACCACGGACCGGCCCCATGCCCGCTCCGAGCTTGCCGATATTCCCGCGGAGCAGCATCAAATTGACGAGCATGTGCACGTTGTCGATCCCGCCGACATGCTGGGTCAGCCCCATGCCGTACACAGCGATGACCGCCTTGGACTTGGCATAGACCTTCGCCGCCGCCTCGATCTCGGTGCGGGGCAGGCCGCTCTCATGCTCGATTGTCGCCCACTCGGTTGCGCGCGCGACATCGGCGAACGCCTCGAACCCGGTGGTGTGCTCTGCAAGAAACGCATGATCGAGCACCGGCGAGCCGTTGATCCGCTTGGCGTTGTCGTCGGCTTCGATCAAATATTTGCACATCCCCATGATCGCGCCGACGTCGCCACCGGTCTTCAACTGGTGGTATTGCGAGGCGATCGACGTCGACTTGCCCGTCACCATCTCGATCGGGTTTTGAGGATCCTGGAATTTCTCCAGCCCACGCTCCTTGAGCGGGTTGAACACGACGATCTCGACGCCACGCTTCGCACAATCGCGCAACGGATGCAGGAACCGCGGGCTGTTCACACCGGGATTCTGCCCGAAATAGAAGATCGCGTCGCACTTCTCATAGTCCGACAGGTGAATCGTGCCGACCGCCGAACCGATCGCCGACTTGAGCCCGACCGAGGTCGTCTCGTGGCACATGTTCGAACTGTCCGGCAGGTTCTGGCTGCCATACATCCGTGCGAGCAGGCTATACATGTACGACGTCTCGAGGCTGGCGCGGCCCGACGCGTAGAAGATGACCTTGGTCGGATCGTACGTCTTCAGCTTTGCGCCGATGCCCGCGAACGCCTCGTCCCAACTGCACGCCGCGTATTTGTCGGTCGCGGCATCATACTTTAGCGGGTGCGTGAGCCGCCCCGCCTGTTCGAGATCGTAGTCCTTCCAGCCGATCAACTCGCTGACCGTATGCTGCTCGAAGAACGCAGGCGTCACGCGGAACGAGGTCAGCTCCCACGCCGTCGCCTTCGCGCCATTCTCGCAGAACTCCGCGACGTGCGGATGCGCGGGCTTACCCCACGCGCAACTGACGCACGCAAAGCCATCCGGCTTGTTCTGCCGGGCGAGTTCGCGGATCACTTCCGGCCCGACCTTCTCGCGCGCGGAAATCTCGACGAGCGACTTCATCGAACCCCAGCCGCCTGCTGGTGCCGTGTAATCCTCGATCTCTACGGTCCGGTCGTCGCTCATGCTCATCTCCGCTTTTATGGTCCAACGCAGTGGCAAAGCTTTCGATGCAGGCGACACAGATTTACCGGCGGTTCAAATCCGGCCGCGCATCCCCTAGATGCAGTCTCGAATCTCCAAGGAACTCCGATGACGACGCACACGACCCGCATGCTTATCCTCGGCTCGGGCCCCGCCGGGCTCTCCGCCGCGATCTATGGCGCGCGTGCCGGGATGGCGCCGATCGTCGTGCAGGGCATCCAGCCCGGCGGCCAGCTGACCACCACCACCGATGTCGAGAATTATCCCGGCTTCAAGGACGTGATCCAGGGGCCGTGGCTGATGGAGCAGATGCAGGCACAGGCCGAGCATGTCGGCACGCGGATGATGTGGGATACGATCGTGCAGGTCGACCTGACCAGCCGCCCGTTCCGCCTGATCGGCGACAGCGGCGACGTGTACGAGGGCGATACGCTGGTGATCGCGACTGGCGCGCAGGCGAAGTGGCTCGGCATCGACAGCGAGGAGCCGATGAAGGGCAAGGGCGTCAGCGCCTGCGCGACCTGCGACGGGTTTTTCTACCGCGGCAAGAAGGTGGCGGTGATAGGCGGCGGCAACACTGCGGTCGAGGAGGCGCTGTACCTCACCAACCATTCGCCCGACGTGACGCTGATCCACCGTCGCGATTCGCTGCGGTCGGAGAAGATCCTCCAGGAGCGCCTGTTCGCGCACAAGGGCGTGACGGTGCTCTGGAACAAGGAGGTTCGCGAGTTCGTCGATGGTGGCGGCAATGCGGGGCTCGTCGCGCTGGAGCTCGAGGACACGGTGACGGGCGAGCGCTCGCGGCTGGCGGTCGATGGCGGGTTCGTGGCGATCGGGCATCACCCGGCGACCGAGCTGTTCCGGGGGCATATCGCTCTCGATTCGGACGGCTATATCTCGGTCGAGACTGGCTCGACGCGGACCAGCGTCGAGGGTGTGTTCGCGTGCGGCGACGTCGCGGACAAGGTGTATCGGCAGGCCGTGACCGCGGCTGGCACGGGCTGCATGGCGGCACTGGATGCCGAGCGCTTCCTCGCGGCGGCCGAGTTTGCGGAGCTTGCCGAAGCCGCTGAATAAGCGGCGTAATCGGGAAAGTAGTTTAGGCCAGGTTACGCCTAAGTGCGGTCTCCAGCGCGGCGCCTGCCGGGCCGGTGAAGCTGTGCGATTCGGTGTCGATCGTCTCGGCTGGGACGATGGCCCCGGCGGCTGCGGCGAACGCGATGGCGGTCGCATCGCCGCGGGCCAGGATGACCGCGGCGTTGGTGTGCCAGCGCGCCAGTTCCGTCAGGACTCGCGTCGTGAGTAGCTCAGGCTGAGAGGCATATATGCGCTGTAAGCCTCTAATTAACTTGCGAAAGCTTATGCTGCCCAGCAGGGCCCTGCGCCACGTCGCAGGATCGCGTAGCGCTGTTCTGTAACGGGCGCGGATCGCGGCGGCGGGAGGAAGGTCGTCGATCGGTTCGACGACCCAGGGGTTGGCAACGATGATCCGGTCGATCGCTGCCGATCGGCCGAACAAGGCGAGCGTGGTGGCGGCATCGCAATTGCCGAAGCCTATCAGCCGCGTGAGGTGGGGAGCGGCGGATCGGAAGGCGGTGGCGGCGGCGATCAGGTCGGGTTTTGCGCCGAGGAAGCCGCGATTGTCGCCGGTCGAGTCGCCGACACCGCGGCGATCGTAGCGGAACACGGGCGTGCCGGTGGCGGCCAGACGGTGCGCGAGCATCGCCATGCCGCGGTGCGCCCCGCTGCGAATTTCATTGCCGCCGGATACGATGATCAGACCGGTCGAGCCATGTCCCTCGTCCAGCGTGGCGGCGAGGCTTTCGCCTCCGCAAGTGAAACCGATCAGCCTTCGCACGATGCGATCCAGTACGAGATATCGTCCGCAAGGTGCTGTGCGAGAACGACATCGTTATCCGGTTCCGATCGGCGCCAGAGCGGTGCGCCGGCATAGGTCGCATCGGAGGGCCGGGGATCGGTATCCAGGCGCACGACCCGGTATCGGCCATCGTCACGCGGTGTGGCGCCGCGCAATTCGTCGAGCATATCGAGGGACACATGGTTGCCTGCGTATTCGCCCTCGGGCGCGCGGGCGGATTTGCCGGTGGCGCGCGTACGTTCGAGGTCTCGGACGAGGTTCCCGCCCGTCTGAGGTGCAAGTTGCCAGCGACCGGCGACGTCCGCGTCGACATCGAGAAGCGCCCCGCTTCTTATCGAAAGCGCATAACTTCGCGTGCCAAGGTGTTGGGATAGATCGGTATAGGCTCTGCGCTGGTCGGACAGTCTGGCTTCTACGGTCGCGACCTCGCTCTCACCGGTGCCGGGAAAGTCGGGGAGGACGCTGGCGATCCCGTGGCCTACCAGCGCGCGCAGGATCGTGCAGGCGAACTGGCGTGTGCGATTCGCTTCCTCGAACAAGGGGAGGGCGGCGATGACGATCGGGCCGGTATCGGGGCCGAATCGGAGCATCGCTTCGCGGCCACCGGTCCAGTCATATGTATCGAAGCGCAGACCGGACATCATGGTCGAAGCTAGACCAGCGCTTTACCCGCGGCAAACGTCACCAGCGCGCCGAACGTCTCGAGCATCTCGCCATCGATCTCGTCGTCCTCGATCAGGATGCCGAGCCGGTCTTCGAGTTCGGTCAGCACGCTTGCCACCGCCATCGAATCGAGCTCGGGCAGCGCGCCGAACAGCGGCGTGTCCGGCGTGAACGCAGCGACGCGATCGGCGCTGAGACCGAGGATATCGGCCAGGACGGCGCGTACCGTCGTTTCGACTTGGGAAGTGCCTTCGAAGATCACGAGCATCGCCTGAACGGTTAGGAACCCGGCCCCGCTAGCGTGTGGGGGTGAATTCGGCAACGGGTTCGCGCTAACGGGGCTTGGCGCTATTAGGGGCGCATGATCGCGCTCGACCCCAAGCCGTACCCTATCGACCACATCGCGCTGCGTGGCGCGCCGGATGCCGTCGCGCTGGTCGACAAGGCGGGGGCGATGACGTTTGCCGAGCTTGAGGCAGGGGTCGGTGCATTGGCGGGGTGGCTCGCTGGCCGAGGGCTGTCGGTGGGCGACCGCGTCGCGACGTGGCTACCGAAGACGCGCATCGCCTGCCTGATGCCGCTCGCCGTGGCGCGAGCGGGGCTGGTGCATGTCCCGGTCAACCCTCTGCTCCGCCGAGCGCAGGTCGCGCATATCCTGGGGGATAGCGGCGCTCGCCTACTGGTGACCCAAAGCGCGCGGGCCGGGACGCTAGACGATGGCGACGTACCGGATGGCTGCGCGATCGTGGACGAGGCCGATCTTCTTTCTCTTTTCCCTCGCGAACGCGGGGGCCCAGGATTGCAGAGCGCGACGCCCGTGATTCCTGGCCTCCCGCCTTCGCGGGGGAATGGAATGATGGGTCCCTCCGACGCCGACCCCGATACCCTGGCCGCGATCCTCTACACGTCCGGCTCCACCGGCCGGCCCAAGGGCGTGATGCTAAGCCATGCCAACCTGTGGCTCGGCGCGATCTCCGTCGCGCACTATCTAGAGCTGACGTCTGAAGACCGCGTACTCGGCGTACTCCCTTTGTCGTTCGACTACGGCCAGAACCAGCTATTCTCCACATGGGCAGCCGGCGCGTCGGTAGCGCCGCTCGACTACCTCGTCGCACGCGACGTGGTGAAGGCGGTCGAGCGGGTCGAGGCGACGACCTTGGCGGGCGTGCCGCCCTTGTGGGTTCAGCTACTGGAAGCGGAGTGGCCGGTGGAAACCGCCGCTCGGCTGAAGCGGCTGACCAACTCGGGCGGCGCACTGACGCCGCGACTCGTGCGGGGCCTGCGGGAGCGGTTCCCGGCGGCGGAAGTGTACGCGATGTACGGACTGACCGAGGCGTTCCGATCGACGTATCTCGACCCGGCGCTGATCGATACGCATCCCGACGCGATGGGGCGTGCAATCCCGTTCGCCGAGGTTTCGGTGGTGAAACCCGGCGGCACGCGCGCTGCGCCGGGGGAGGCGGGGGAACTCGTGCATTCGGGGCCACTCGTCGCGCAAGGCTATTGGCAGGACGCGGAGCGGACGAGGGAGCGGTTCCGCCCGGCGCCCGGTGGCAGCGGCATGGCGGTCTGGTCGGGGGATACCGTCGTCGAGGGCCAGGACGGCCTGCTCCGATTCGTCGGCCGCGATGACGAGATGATCAAGAGCGCAGGCAACCGGATCAGCCCGCTCGAAATCGAGGAGGCGGTGCTGGCAGGCGGCGAAGCGCGCGAGGCAGTCGCAGTCGGTGTGCCGGACGAGCGGCTGGGGCAGGCGATCGTCGTGATGCTGGCCGGGGATGCGGGTGAGGAGCCGGCGTTGCGGGCGCGATTGCGGACAGCTCTACCGAGCTTCATGCAGCCGGGGATATACCTCTGGCGGGACGAATTACCGCGTAATGCCAATGGGAAGCTGGACCGGTCTGCCATTGCGTCGGAGGTGAAAGCTTGTTCTCCCGCGAAGGCGGGAGTCCAGTCTGGGCCCCCGCCTTCGCGGGGGAACAAGGAGGGGAGTGCGTCATGAAACCGATGGGTCCCCTTCCTCGGGAGTTCGCGCAGCAAAATGGTTCGCTGATAATCAGCGGACGGACGGCTGACGACTGGGCCGCGTACACTGGCGACACGCCGTTGTTCGTCTACGACATGGCGATCGTCGCTGCCCGCATCGCGTGGTTTCGTGCAGCGATGCCGGCGATCGACCTCCATTACGCCATCAAGGCCAATCCACACGCCGACCTGCTGACCGCCATCGCGCCGCTGGTCGACGGGCTCGACGTCGCCTCATCGGGCGAACTTGCGAAAGCGCTAGCGGTCAAACCGGCTGTCTCGATCAGTTTCGCCGGGCCCGGCAAGCGTGACGACGAACTCGCCGCCGCGATCACCGCCGGCGCCACGCTCAACGTCGAATCGGAAGGCGAGGCGGCACGGGCGTTCGCGATCGGCGACCGCCTCGGACAAACACCGCACATGGCGGTCCGCGTAAACCCCGACATCGAACTCCGCGGTTCGGGCATGCGAATGGGCGGTCGCGCATCGCCGTTCGGAGTCGATGCGGTACGGGCGGCAGCGCTTGTGAAAGCGATCGTCGCAGCGGGCGCGGACTGGCGCGGGTTCCACATCTACGCCGGCAGCCAAGCGCTCGATGCCGGTGCGATCATCGAGACGCAGGCCGCGACGATCGCGCTCGCGGCGCGGTTGGCCGAGGAGGCGAGCGTCGCACCGCCGCTCGTCAATCTTGGTGGCGGCTTCGGCGTGCCGTACTTCGCCGGCGACGCGACGCTCGACGTCGAACGGGTCGGCAAGGCGCTGGCCGAAGCGCTCGCATCCCGCCCCGCGATCCTCGCCAAAACCCGATTCGCGATCGAACTCGGCCGCTGGCTCGTCGCCGAAGCCGGCGTCTACCTCACCCGCGTCATCGACATAAAGCTGAGCCAGGGCGAGACCTTCGTCGTCGTCGACGGCGGCCTCAACCACCAGCTCGCCGCCAGCGGCAATTTCGGCACCGTCGTCCGCCGCAACTACCCGATCGCGGTCGCCGCGCGGATGGGCCACGCCCCAACCGAAACCGTCTCCGTCGTCGGCCCGCTCTGCACCCCGCTCGACCGGCTCGGCGACAAGGTCGCGCTCCCCCCCGTCCACGTCGGCGACCTGATCGCGATCTTCATGGCCGGCGCCTACGGGGCGAGCGCCAGCCCGACTGCGTTTCTCGGGCATCCACCAGCGTCCGAGATCGTTACTGGTATATAAGGCGCAGTTGCAGTGTCTTGGCGGGGCATGGTTACGGGGCGCTCCTAACGCTATCTTCACCTGTTACTTGCATAGCGAAGGCTGAGTTAGCCGCCCGTCGGGCAACCGATGGACGGTGCGGCGCCAGGAGAAAGTTACCCATGCGTTCCGGATCTGTATCGAAATCCCTGCTGACCCTAGGCCTCGCCGCGACCACGCTCGGCGCGTGCACGACCGGCAGCACGCCGCCCGCACTGCCGCCCGCCTCGTTCGTCGCGAAGCAGGAACTGCCGGGCGAGGAATATGTGATCGGCCCGCTCGATCAGCTCAACATCTTCGTCTGGCGCAATCCCGAGCTGTCGTCGAAGGTCCAGGTGCGTCCCGACGGCCGGATCACGACGCCGCTGATCAACGACCTGCCCGCGGTCGGCAAGACCCCCGCGATGCTCAGCGACGATATCAAGAAGGCGTTGGGGGCCTATATCAAGGATCCGATCGTCTCGGTGATCGTCGAGAATTTCAGCGGCACCTACAGCCAGCAGGTCCGGGTCGTCGGTGCGACCGAGAAGCCCGCGTCGATCCCCTACCGCGCCAACATGACGTTGCTCGATGCGATGATCGCGGTCGGCGGGCTCAGCCAGTATGCGGCGGGCAACAAGGCGCGGCTGGTGCGCTACGATCGCGCGACCGGCAAGCAGACCGAGTTCGGGTTGCAGATCAACAACCTGCTCAAGAAGGGCGATTCGTCGGCCAACGTCCGGCTCGCGCCGGGCGACGTGATCATCATCCCCGAATCGATGTTCTGAGGCGATCGGGATGAACGGGATCTACGACGAGGTGCGGATCGCGCTCCATGCGATCTGGACGCGGCGCTGGCTGGCGCTCGCGGTGGCATGGGGCGTGTGCGTGCTCGGCTGGCTGGTCGTGTCGCAGATCCCGAGCCGCTACGATTCGACCGCGCGCGTGTTCGTACAGATGCAGACGATCCTGCCCTCGGGCATGGACGGCGTGCCACAGGTCGCGCCGATGACGGTCGACACGATTCGCACGACGCTGATCTCGGCGGTGAACCTCGAAAAGGTCGTGCGCGGCACCGATCTCGCGAACACCGTGTCGAGCGACCGGGACGTCGCCGACCGCGTCGCGGCGCTGGCCCCGAACATCAAGATCGTGTCGCAACAGGATAATCTGTTCCAGATCACGACGAGCGCGGCGACGCCGAAGCTCGCGCGCCAGATCACGCAGAAGCTGATCGACCTGTTCGTCGAACAGAACCTCGCCGGCGATCGCTCGAAGACGACGCAGAGCCTGACTTTCCTCGATCAGCAGCTCGCCTCGCGCCAGAAGCAGCTCGCCGACGCCGAAGCCAAGCGCGCCGACTTCCAGAACCGCTATCTCGGCGCTCTGCCCGGCACGGGTTCGGTCAGCGACCGGATCAGCGCCGCGCGGTCGCAGATGTCGCAGGTCGACGGCGACCTCGCCGCCGCGCAGTCGAGCCTTGCCGCGGTCCAGGGCCAGATGGCCGGGACGCCGGCAACGGTCGCGGGGACGGGGGGCGTCGCCGGCGCGGCCGGGCCCGCGCGCGCACGGCTCCAGGCAATCCAGGGCCAGCTCGCCGATGCCCGCGCGCGCGGCTATACCGAGAACCACCCCGACGTGATCGCGCTGAAGAGCCAGCTCGCATCGGCCACCGCGGCGGCGCGCAGCGAGCCGCTGGCGGGTGGCAGTGCAGGGGGCAGCGCACAGAACCCGCTCTACGCGTCGCTCCAGTCGATGGTCGCGGATCGCACCGCCACGGTCGCCTCGCTACGGATGCGGCGGAGCCAGTTGCAGGGCGACCTCGACCTGCTCAATTCGAAGCTATCGGGCGATCCGGAAGTCGCCGCCGAACAGGGCTCGATCGATCGCGATTATCAGGTGCTGAAGGACCAGTACGACGCGCTGCTCAAACAGCGCGAGCAGACCGCTATCGTTGGTCAAGCGCAGTCGCAGAGCGATCACGTGAAGTTCAGCGTGATCGATCCGCCGACGATGCCGAGCAAGCCGAGCGCGCCGAACAGATTGCTGCTACTCACGGGGGTTCTGATCGCGGGACTCGCGGCGGGGATCGGTGCGGCCTTCGCGATGGGGCAGCTGCGATCCACGTTCGCGACGACCGCGCGGCTTGAAAAGGCGGCAGGCATGCCGGTGATCGGGTCGATCGGCGAAGTGGTGACGCGCGTGCAATCCGGCCAGCGTCGGCACAAGTTGAAGATGTTCCTGGGCGGTACGGCCGCACTGGGCGTCGCCTATGTCCTGTTGCTGGGGGTCGAGATCCTCCAGCGCGGACTGGCGGCATAGGGGGATGACCGTGACGAAGCCTGATCGCGAACCCTCGCTGCTCGAACGAGCGGCCAAGGTGTATGATTTCAACGCGCACGCCCGGCTGCGCGGTACCGTCGTGCCGACTCCGCCGCAGGTCGAGACGCCCCCGGTTGCGCCCGTGGCCGCGCCCGTGGTCCCCCCTGTCGTCGAGGTGCCGGAGACCGGGTCGCCGAAGTTCGAAACGCCGCTCGAAGAAACGCCTGTTGCGGCGTCTGCGCCGCTATCCGAGGCCGAGCCGCCGCACGAATTCGTCGACCCCACCTTCCTAGCGATCCCGGAAGAACTGCGCGCACCGGTCGGTGACGAGCTTCCCGACGAATTCTACCTGCCCGACGAAGCATCCGACACCGTGCGGATCGATCGCGGGATGCTGGCCGCGAACGGCATGATCGTCCCCGGCGCGCCCGTCGGCCCGCTTGCCGAGGAGTTCCGGCTGATCAAGCGGCAGTTGCTGATCACCGGCGCGCGGATCGCGGAGAGCGGTAGCGCCGACAAGGCGCGCATGATCCTGGTCTGCTCGGCGCGCCCCGGCGACGGCAAGACGTTCTGCGCGATCAACCTCGCGCTCTCGATCGCCGCCGAGCGTGATACCGAAGTGCTGCTGGTCGATGCCGACGTCGCAAAGCCCGATGTCGTCGCGCAGCTCGGCCTCACCGATGGCCCCGGACTGCTCGATGCGCTGGGCGATACGCGGATCGACGTCGAGGATTTCGTCATCCAGACCGACGTACCGCATCTCTCGATCCTGCCTGCCGGGTCCAAGACCAGCATGGATACCGAACTGCTCGCCAGCGCGCGGACCAAGTCGGTGATCGCGCGCCTGCTCGAGGCCAATCCGCGCCGTGTCGTGATCTTCGATTCACCCCCTGCGCTGGCGGCGTCGCCGGCATCGGTGCTGGCGATGCGGGTAGGGCAGGTGATGCTCGTCGTCCGCGCCGACCACACCCCCGAGAATGAATTGCGGGCGGCAGTGAACCTGCTCGACGGGTGCGAGCATATCCAACTCGTGCTGAATGCAGTGTCGTTCGTCCAGGGCGGTGCGCGGTTCGGCAGCTATTACGGGCATGCGTCGTGATGCGGACACTGCACACCAGGCGTATGGCGCGGAAGTTGGCGTTGATCGCCGGCGGTTGCGTGCTCGCGGCACTGCCCGCCACGCCGGTCGTCGCGCAGGCTGATCTGCCGACGCAACCCGCGCAATCGTCGCGCCGCATCACGATCAATCCGTATGTCGAGGCAAACCAGACGCTGTCCGCTGATCTCAACGGTGGCGACGTGCTGACCTATACCAGCCTCGCCGCCGGCGTCGACGCAGCGGTCCAGACCCAGCGTATCTCGGGCCAAGTCAGCTATCGGTACGAGCATCGATTCGGCTGGGGCGATCGTCTCGGCGACGATGATATCCATTCGGGCCTCGCGCGCGTCGATGCCCGCGTCACGCCGAACCTCACGCTTGAGGCTGCCGGTATCGCCACCCGGTCGCGCTCCGATATCCGAGGCGCGGCGCCCGGCGTCCTCGTCGGCAATGTCAGCAACGTCAGCCAGATCTATTCGGTCTATGCCGGCCCCAGCTTCACCAGCAACGCCGGCCCGGTGACGCTGAACGCGAACTATCGGCTCGGCTATACCAAGGTCGATACTCCGACGTTCGGCGATGCGGGCCTAGGCGGGCAACGGCTCGATTATTACGACGATTCGATCGGCAACACCGTGACCGCCAGCGCCTCGGTGCGCCCCGGTGCGATCGCGCCGTTCGGGCTCACGGTCAGCGGCGCTTACGACCGCGAGACCSCCAGCCAGTTGAAGCAGCGTTACGAGGGCTATTACGGCCGCGGCGACATACTCCAGCCGATCTCGCCCTATGTCGCGCTCACCGCCGGCGTCGGTTACGAGAAGATCGAGACGAGCCAGAAGGATCCGGTCGTCGACGCGACCGGCACGCCCGTGCTCGATCGCGACGGTCGCTTCGTCACCAACCAGGCATCGCCGCGCCGCGTCGCCTATCGCACCGACGGCATCTATTACGACGCCGGTGTCGTCTGGCGGCCCAATCGCCGGACCTCGGTGGAGGGGCATGTCGGGCGCCGCTACGGATCGCTCAGCTACACCGGCACCGCGACCTATCAGGCATCGGACTCCGTCGGCCTCGCGGTCAACGTGTATGACGGCGTGCAGACCTTCGGCCGTCAGCTCCGGACCGGTATCGGCAATTTGCCGACCAGCTTCCTGAGCGGCAACCAGCAGGGTTTCGGCCAGCAGTTCAATGGCTGCGTGTTCGGCTCCACCGGTGCGCTACCCGGCGGCTGCCTCAACGACGTGTTCCAGTCGATCTCGACCGCCAGCTACCGCGCACGCGGGATCGACGGCGTGATCTCGGCGACGCGCGGGCGCTCCACCTGGGGCGCGGGCATCGGCTACGCCAATCGCAAGCTCTATGCGCCGCGGCTCGCGCCCGGCCTGGTCGTCGCGGGTCTCGATGATGAAAGCTATTACGGCCAGCTCTTCTACACGCGCAGGCTGACCCCGGTTTCCGGCGTCAACGCCGACCTGTTCGTGAATTATTACGACAGCGGCGTCGACGACATCACCGGCGATACCGGCGTGTGGTCTTACGGCGGGACGGGGACATATTTTCACAATTTCGGGCGTCTCGGCACCACCGCGTCGCTCGGGCTTTACAGCTTCAAGGTCGGCGACCTCGACAGCGACTGGTCGGCGCAGGCGCTGATCGGTGCGCGGTACCAGTTCTGAAGGCGAGCAGCTTATGTACGATGAACATTATGGACTGACGGGTCGGCCTTTCCAGCTCACCCCCGATCCCAAATTCTGGTTCGAGACCGCCACCCACCGCAAGGCGATGGCGTATCTCGGCTATGGTCTGGCGCAGGGCGAGGGCTTCATCGTCATCACCGGCGATATCGGCGCGGGCAAGACGACGCTCGTCGGTCATTTGATGGACACGATCGACCTTCAGCGGCTGAACGCGATAAAGCTCGTCTCGACCGCGATCGAGGCTGACGACCTGCTGCGGATCGTCGCCACCGACCTGCAGGTCGATCCGGCCGGACTGAGCAAGGCCGAACTGCTCACCGCGATCGAGCGCGGGCTGCACGCGGTCGCGCGCACCGGCAAGCGGACGCTGCTGATCGTCGACGAGGCGCAGGCCTTGCCCGTCGATGCGCTCGAAGAACTGCGGATGCTGTCGAACTTCCAGGCCGGCGGCCATGCGCTGCTGCAGATCGTCCTGCTCGGACAGCCCGAGTTCCGCGACCGGCTCCACGGCTCGGAGCGTCTCGAACAGCTCCGCCAGCGCGTGATCGCGATCCACCATCTCGATCCGATGGAGGAGCATGAGGTCTCCGACTATCTCGCGCACCGCCTGACGGTGGTCGGCTGGACGAGTAACCCCGATTTTACCGAGGATGCGTTCGCGGCGTTCTTCACCGGGTCGGCCGGTGTGCCGCGTCGTTTGAACCAGCTGGCTGGACGCGTGATGCTGCACGCGGCGATCGACGACCTCACGGTAATCGACGGCGATACGGTGCGGGCGGTGCAACGTGACCTTGAGGGCGACCTGCCAATGATCGCGCAGGACCGGGGAAAAGGTGCGCATAACGCGCACGAACCGCGCGAACCCGTGTCCACGCCGCGTGCTGACATGCCGAGCACCGATCCTGCGGTCGAGGAGCGACTCGCTGAACTCGAGGCGCGGGTGGACATGCAGGACAAGGCGCTACGTCGCGTGCTGACGCTGCTGGTCGACTGGGTCGAGGGCGACGATACCAAGCCCGAATACGCACCCATCCGCGGTGTGGCCGCCTGGCACGATGCTGCCTGAAATGCCTGTTCTCAATGGTATGTCCGTCGATGTTGAGGACTGGTTCCAGGTCGGCGCGTTCGAGAAGGTGATCGACAAGGCCGACTGGGACTCGCTCCAGCCGCGCGTCGAGGCCAACACCGACGCGGTCATGGCCCTGTTCGCCGAGCGCGACACGAAGGCAACGTTCTTCACTTTAGGCTGGGTAGCCCACCGCTACCCCGCCCTGATCCGCCGCATCGTCAACGCCGGACATGAGGTTGCCAGTCACGGCTGGGACCACCAGCGCGTCTTCACAATGACGCCGGACGTGTTTCGCGCCGACCTCACACGTGCTCGAACGGCGATCGAGGACGCGGCGGGGACGAAGGTCACGGGGTATCGCGCGCCGAGCTTCTCGATCGACCAGCGGACGCCTTGGGCGCACGTCGAACTTGCCGAGGCGGGCTATGCCTATTCCTCCAGCGTCGCGCCGGTGAAGCATGATCATTACGGTTGGCTCGATGCACCGCGTTACGGATTCAAGCCGCTTGCCGACAGCGCGTTGATCGAAGTCCCGGTGACGGTGGCTAAGTTCGGCGAGCGCAAGCTGGCGACCGGGGGCGGATTCTTTCGGCTGCTCCCGGCGGCGATCACCGATCTCGCGGTGCGGCAGGTCAATCGCGAAGACCGCCCGGCCATGTTCTATTTTCACCCGTGGGAAATCGATCCGTCGCAGCCGCGGGTCGACGCGGCGCCGATGCGGTCGAAGATCCGCCATTACTCGCGACTCGGGGCGATGGCCGGCAAGTTGCGCGGACTGCTTGGCCGGCACGATTGGGGCCGTGTGGACACTGTCGTAGCACGCGAAGCGGCGCGACTGGCGTGACCGCGCCGATGCCTGTCGGCGTGCGCGAAGTCGACCTTCGCGATCCGGGCGAGTGCGCGCGGATCACGGCGTTCGTCGAGGCCAGCGATGGTGCCACGCCGTTCCATCTGCCAGGGTGGAGCGTAGCGGTGCAGGACGGTTGCGGCCAGCGCGCGCATTATCTGGTTTCGGAGAATGGAGGCGCGATTGATGGCGTGCTGCCGTTGACGGAGATGCGTTCGCCGCTGTTCGGGCGTGCGCTGGTGTCGACCGGGTTTGGCGTAGATGGCGGCGCTTTGGGTGACGCGGTCGAAGCGCTGTCGGCGGGGGCTTGGAACCTTGCGCTGCGGATCGGCTGCCCTTCGATAGAATTGCGCGGCGGTCCTGCACCGATCGGCTGGGATAGCGATGACACCAGCTATCTCGGCTTCGTTCGAGATCTAGCCGCGGACGACGATGCGGAACTGCTCGCGATTCCTCGAAAGCAGCGCGCCGAAGTCCGCCGTGCGCTCGGCTTCGACCTTGAGATCGTCATCGGAAATGATCGGAAACTGCTTGCCGAGCACTATCAGGTTTATGCGGAGTCGGTTCGCAATCTCGGCACACCGGTTTTTCCCCCCAAGCTTTTCCGCAGCGTTGCGAGCGTGATGGATGCCGATGTTCTCACCGTTCGACACAAAGGCCGCGCGGTCGCCAGCGTCTTGAGCCTGTATTTCGACGGCACGGTCTATCCCTATTGGGGCGGCGGGACTGAAGCCGCGCGCGGATTGCGCGCCAACGACCGGATGTATTTCGCGCTGATGGCGCACGCCCGCGCGCGTGGTTGCATGCGGTTCGACTTTGGCCGTTCGAAGACCGGTACGGGGGCGGCGGCGTTCAAGAAGAACTGGGGCTTCACGCCCGAACCGCGGCTTTATGCCAAGCGCAGCAACGGGCCGGCTCGCGAGGTGAACCCGCTGAACCCGAAATACGCGCTGATGGTGCGGACGTGGATGAAGCTCCCGCTGTGGGCGGCCAACGCAGCAGGACCGTGGATTTCCCGAGGCCTGGGGTGAGCCTGCTCTTCCTGGCGCACCGCGTTCCCTTTCCGCCCGACCGCGGCGACAAGATCCGCAGTTTCCATATCCTCCAGTATCTGGCGAAGCGCACGCCGGTGCATCTGGTGGCGTTCGCCGACGACGAGGCGGACTTCGATCCGCCGGCGGTACTCACCGATATGCTGGCGAGTTGCACGATCCTGCCGCGTCGGAAGTCGCAGAAGCGTGCCGCAATCGAGGCGCTCGCGACCGGTAAGCCGGTTTCGCTGACCGCCTTTGCGAGCGCGGCAATGCAGGATGCGGTCAATCGCGTCTTGGCCGATGTAAGCGCGGTCTACTGCTTTTCCGGCCAGATGGCGCAGTATCTACCGGTTGGCGGGCCGCCGGTCGTCATGGATTTCGTCGACGTCGACTCCGCCAAGTTTGCTGGTTTTGCCGACGATGCACGGGGCCCGATGCGTTGGATAATGCGCCGCGAAGCTCGGCTGCTCGGTATGTTCGAGCGCGGGGTGGCGAGCAGGGTGTCGGCTAGCCTGTTCGTCAGCGAAGCGGAGGCTGCGCTGTTCCGGGAGGGTGGTGCAACCGGGCGGATCATTGCAGTCGAGAACGGCATCGATTCGGCGAAGTTCGATCCGGCGGTCAACTTCGGCCGCCAATCTTCCCCCCTCCCTGAAAGGGAGGGGCCGGGGGTGGGTCGGCTTCCCGAGGGGCAACCGGGCGTGACCAAAGCGGGCCGACCCACCCCCAACCCCTCCCTTCCAGGGAGGGGGGCAGAAGCGTTGATCGTCTTCACGGGCCAGATGGACTACCGCCCCAATATCGACGCAGTGACGTGGTTCGCCCGCGACATCCTCCCGCTCGTCCGCCAGCGCCACTCCGCCCACTTCGCGATAGTCGGCCGCGCGCCGACCGCCGCCGTCCAGGCGCTCGCAAGCAACCAGGTCACCGTCACTGGCGCAGTCGACGACGTCCGAGGCTGGGTCGCCGCCGCAGACGTCTGCGTCGCCCCGCTGAAACTCGCGCGCGGGATCCAGAACAAGGTGCTCGAGGCGATGGCGATGGCCCGCCCCGTCGTTGCCTCCGCCGACGCGGCCGAGGGCATCGATCATGCCGGCACGATCCGCGTCGCCACGACCGCACAGGAGTTCTCGGACCGCATCTGCAACCTGCTCGAAGCCCCCGACACGGCAGCTACGCTGGGCCAGTCCGCCCGCGCGCAGGTCATCCGCCGCTACGGTTGGGACGCCCGCCTCGCGCCGCTGGACATGTTGCTCGGCCTTCCGGCATGACCGCTTGGCGTCGCCACGGCATCGCGCTCGCGGTCGTCGCGGTGCTGATACTCCTGACGTTCCGAAGCGATGTCGCCGATCTCGCGCATATCTGGTGGACGAGCACCACCTTCGGCCACTGCCTCTTCATTGGCCCGGTGATCGCATGGCTCGTGTGGCAGCGCCGCACTGAACTGGCCGGACTGACCCCGACCGAGTGGTGGCCCGGCGTCGCGCTCGTCGCAATCGGGGGCGGCGGCTGGCTGATGGGCGATGCTGCTTCCGTCGGGTTCGCGCGCCAGCTTGGGCTCGTGATGATGCTGCAAGGCGCGGTCGTGACGATCCTCGGCCCCAACGTGGCGCGCGGATTGCTCTTCCCGCTCGCCTACGCGTTCTTCCTCGTACCGTTCGGCGAGGGTCTCGAACCGCCGCTGCAGACCGTCACGGTCGCGATCGTCATGCCGCTGCTGCACCTCGTCGGCGTGTCGGCAGTGGTCGACGGCGTGCTGATCCACGCCGGCCGCTATTATTTCGAGGTCGCCGAGGCGTGTTCGGGCGCCAAGTTCGTCATCGCGATGGTCGCGTTCGGGGTGCTCGTCGCCAACCTCTGCTTCGTATCGTGGCAGCGCCGCGCGGTGTTTCTCGTCGTGTCGGTCGTCGTGCCGGTCGTCGCCAACGGCTTCCGCGCGTTCGGTACCATCTGGGCGGCGGACCTCACCTCCGTCGAGGCGGCGACCGGGATCGATCATATCGTCTATGGCTGGGTGTTCTTCGCGCTGGTCATGGCGGGCGTGATGGCGATCGGCTGGCGCTGGTTCGACCGCGCACCCGATGATCCCGCGTTCGATCCGGCGAAGCTCAAGGTCACACCCCGTCAACGGACCGATCTCGCCATCGCGACCGCACTCGCTCTCACCACGTTCGCGGTGTTCCCAGCCTGGAGCGCAGCAGTCGCCAGACGCGCACAGCCACTTCCCGCGCATATCGACCTGCCCGAGATCGCCGGCTGGCACCGCGTTCCCATCAGCACGCGCGCGCCGTGGACGCCGTATTACCCCGGCGCAGACCATTATCTGTTCGGCCGCTACGCCGACGCGACCGGCGCGCAGGTCGACATGAGCATCGCGGTGTTCGGCAGCCAGCACGAGGGCAAGGAGCTGATCGCCTACGGTACCGGCGTGCTACGCGAGGAAGATCGTTGGGTCCGCGTCGCCGATTTGCCCGATATCGCAGGGGGAAGCGTCATGCGGATCACTGCACCCGGACCCGTAGAGCGGATCGTCGCGACGTGGTACCGGGTCGGCGACACGACCACGCAGGACGAAACGCTGGTGAAGATCGAGACGATGAAGGCGCGGTTGCTCGGGGGGCCGCAACGCGCGGTGGCGATCCATCTGTCGGTCGAGGGCGCCGATCCGCGCCCGATCACGCGCTTCCTCGCCGCGCTCGGACCGATCGCGCCGGTCGCCGATCACGCCGCGGGGATGCGCTAGATGTGCGGCATCGCCGGGATCTTCCACCCCGGCACGCCCAAGCCGGTCGACCCGAACCGCGTCCACGCGATGATCGCGGCGCTGTCGCATCGCGGCCCCGACGGCGACGGCATCTGGACTGCGCCCGGCGTCGGTCTCGGCCATCGCCGGCTGTCGATCATCGACCTCGAAGGCTCGCCGCAGCCGATGTCGGACGGCACGCTCACGACTACCTACAATGGCGAAGTCTATAATTTCGCCGAACTCCGCGACGAACTGACCGCCAAGGGTGCGATCTTCCGGACGTCCGGCGACACCGAAGTCCTGCTGCACGCGTGGCGCGCCTGGGGACCGTCGATGCTCGACCGGCTGAACGGCATGTTCGCGTTCGCGATCCACGACACCGCCGCGCACACGCTGTTCCTCGCGCGCGACCGGATGGGCGTGAAACCGCTCCATTATGTTGAACTGGCCGACGGGTCGCTGGCGTTCGCGTCCGAACTGAAGGGCCTGCTCGCACATCCGCAACTCCGGCGAGTGCCCGATCTCGGCGCGGTCGAGGATTATCTGGCATTCGGGTACGTCCCCGATGATTCCTGCATGGTCGCGGGCGTGAAGAAGCTCGCGGCCGGGCATTTCCTGTTGGTCGAGCGTGGCAAGTCGGTGCCGCAGCCGTACAAATGGTGGGACGTCGAATTCTCCAACCGCGCGACCGGTTCGGCCAAGGCGCTGGGCGAGGAACTGGTCGACCGGATGCGGGCGGGGGTGCGGTCGCGGATGGTCGCCGACGTGCCGCTGGGTGCGTTCCTGTCGGGCGGTGTGGACAGCTCAGCGGTCGTCGCGCTGATGGCGGAGGCGAGCCCCAAAGCGGTCCGCACCTGCACGATCGGGTTCGACGAGGCCGGGCACGACGAGCGCAGCTATGCGGACACCGTCGCGCGCCGCTTCGCCACGGATCACCGCGAGCGCGTCGTCCAGTCGGGTGACTTCGGACTGATCGATACGCTGGTCGCTAGCTTCGACGAGCCCTTTGCGGACGCCTCCGCGCTCGCCACTTATCAGGTCTGCGCGCTGGCCAGGGAGAGCGTCACCGTCGCGCTGTCTGGAGATGGCGCGGATGAAGCGCTCGCCGGATACCGCCGCTACAAGTTCCAGTCGGTCGAGGAGCGCGTCCGCGGCTTGCTCCCGTCGCATCTGCGCGCCGACGTCTTCGGGACGCTCGGCCGCTGGTATCCGAAGGCCGACTGGGCGCCGCGGCCGCTTCGCGCAAAGTCGACGCTGCTCGCGCTCGCGCAAGGTGGCGGCGAGGCGTATGCCCGATCGGTCGGCGTCACCACAACCGAACTCCGCGCGCAGTTGTTCAACGCCGGCGCTCGCGCGAAGCTCGGCGGGTACCGTGCCGAGGACCGCTATGTCGCGACGATGGCGAACGCGCCCGCGCGAGATGCGATCGACCGTGCGCAATATGCCGACATCAAGCATTGGCTGCCCGGCGACATCCTCACCAAAGTCGATCGGACCAGCATGGCGGTCGGCCTCGAAGCGCGCGAACCGTTGCTCGACCACCGCCTGATCGAGTTCTGCGCGACGCTGCCGGCGACCATGCGGTTGCGGCACGGCGAGGGCAAATGGCTGATGAAGAAGGCGATGGAGCCGTATCTGCCGCGCGACATCCTCTATCGCCAGAAGATGGGCTTCGTGACGCCGATCAGCGCGTGGTTTCGTGGCGCGCTGGCAGGCGAAGCGACCGTGCTCGCCAAGTCGCGGACGCTCGGCGAGACTGGGTGGTTCGACATGGCGACGCTCGCGCGGATTGCCGACGAGCACCGGATGGGTCGCGCCGAGCATGGGCGGACGTTGTGGCAGTTCGTGATGCTTGAGCGGTCGATGAAGCGGATGTTCGGGTAGGACGGAGCGAATCCTCCCCCGCCAGGGGGAGGTGGCTGGCACTTGCCAGACGGAGGGGGAGGTACGCGAAACGCTTGTTTCTTGTCCGCCCCCTCCGTCACCTTCGGTGCCACCTCCCCCTGGCGGGGGAGGATTGAGACTTAAAACAGCCCTTCGATCAGCCCCTCGTCGTTCAACCGGATCGCTTCCGCCGCGGGCACGCGGGGCAGGCCCGGCATCGTCATGATCTCTCCGCAGATCGCGACCACGAACCCGGCACCCGCCGCGAGCCGGACTTCACGCACCGGCACGATGTGCCCGGTCGGCGCGCCGAGCAGGGCAGGGTCGGTCGAAAAACTGTACTGCGTCTTCGCGAGGCAGACGGGCAGGTGACCGTAGCCCGCATCTTCCCAGCGCTTCAACTGCGCAAGCACGCTCGGCTCGGCGACCGCGTGCTCGGCGCGGTAGATGCGGCGTGCAACGGTATCGATCTTGTCGAACAGCGACAGTTCGTCGCCATAGATCGGCGCGAACCCGCCCCCGTGCGTGTCGCAAAGTTCGGCGACCGCGTCGGCCAGCTCGACCGCACCGGCGCCACCCTCGGCCCAATGTCGGCAGAGGATCGCGCGCGAGCCGTGGTGCGCAGCGGCCTCGACGATCGCGGCGACCTCCGCATCGCTGTCGGTGTAGAAATGGTTGATCGCGACCACGGCGGGAACGCCGAACTGGCGGATGTTCTCGATATGCCGCACGAGATTGACCGCGCCGCGGCGTACTGCGTCGACGTCTTCGCGTGCCAAGTCGGCCTTCGCGACGCCACCGTTCATCTTCAGCGCACGGGCGGTCGCGACGATGACGACCGCGTCGGGGGCCAGCCCCGCCTGGCGGCATTTGATGTCGAAGAACTTTTCCGCGCCGAGATCCGCGCCGAAGCCCGCCTCGGTCACCACGTAATCGCCGAGCGACAGCGCTGCCCGCGTCGCGATCACCGAGTTGCAGCCATGCGCGATGTTGGCGAACGGCCCGCCGTGGAGGAACGCCGGCGTCCCCTCCAGCGACTGGACGAGGTTCGGCTTGATCGCCTCCGCCAGCAGCACCGCCATCGCACCATCCGCCTTCAGGTCGCGTGCGGTGATCGGCGTGCGGTCCCGCGTGTAGGCGACGACGATATCGCCCAGCCGTCGCTCCATGTCGGCGAGCCCGTCGGCAAGGCACAGGATCGCCATCACCTCCGACGCGACCGTGATATCGAAGCCAGATTCGCGCGGATAGCCGTTGGCGACGCCACCGATCGACTGCACGATATCGCGCAGCGCCCGGTCGTTCATGTCGAGCACGCGACGCCAGACCACGCGGCGGACGTCGATCTGGAGCGCGTTGCCCCAGTGGATATGGTTGTCGATCATCGCCGCGAGCAAATTATGCGCCGCAGTGATCGCGTGGAAATCGCCGGTGAAGTGGAGGTTGATATCCTCCATCGGCGCGACCTGCGCACGACCGCCACCGGTCGCACCGCCCTTGGTCCCGAAGCACGGGCCGAGCGAGGGTTCGCGAAGGGCGAGCACGGCCTTGCGGCCGGTATGGCGAAGCGCGTCGGCGAGTCCGATCGAGGTCGTAGTCTTGCCTTCGCCTGCCGGGGTCGGGTTGATGGCGGTGACGAGGACGAGCTTGCCGTTGGGCGAAGACTTGCGCGCGTTCAGCCATTCGAGCGAGATCTTCGCCTTGTACCGGCCGTAAGGCTCGATCGCGTCGTCGGGAATGTGCAGACTCTCGGCGATGGCGGCGATAGGGCGCAGGGCGACGCTGCGAGCGATGGCGATATCGGTTTCCATGGCGCTGACCTAGCGGGGCCGGGGATGGCTTTCCAGACGATTAGGAGTCCCGAATGCAGAACGGCGCCCGCTTTGTGAAGCGAGCGCCGTCTGTAATCCGCCGTCGATAGGACGCCGTATGATTACATCGTCTGCAGTTCGGTGATGTGCGTCTGGACGACCGGTACGATCCCGGCCGCGACCGTCTTCAGGCCCGCCACGGTACCCTTGTCGGCATAGCCCTGCTGCAACGTCAGTGCCTTGGCATGCGCCGCCTTCTGCTGCGTCACGTACAGCCGGTCGCGCGCCGTGCCCTTCGCCGCGCGAAGTGCCGCGACGTTCTTGGCACCCATCGGATCGAGCTTGGGCGGTGCGACCTTCACATGCGCCGCCATCGCCGCGGCCTTTACGTCTGCGGTGCTCTTGGTGTGATCGGTGATCATCATCTGCGCGAAGCTCTTGAGCGTCGGATTGGTGGTCGTCTCGAGCAGGATCTGGCTCGACGTCTTCTCGTACAGGTCGCCGGCACCGGCCTTCATCACATAGCTCGATGCGGGCATTGGTGCCTGCGCCGATACGGCGGCGATCGGCATCGCGATCAGCGCGGCGGCAGTCAGAAATCGTGTCATGGTCTTCTCTCTCCTGTTGAAACTGTCGTTCAATCGTTCGCGGTGCCAGGCTCGGCCATCTTGCGGTGCATCTCGGCGAGTACGGCGTTGGGCGTGACGTTGGCGATCGCCGACTGGACCTTGTTCTTCCAGCCCGACACGACCGCGGCCTTGCCGGACATCAGCGCGTCCCAGCCGTCCTTCGCCACGTCCGCGGGATCGCTCTTCTTGGGATCGGTCCCGACATCGGTGTCCATCATGTGCGCACGGTCGAAGAACTCGGTATCGACCGGGCCGGGCATCAGGTTGGTCAGCGTGACGCCATCCGCGTCCTTGATCTCGTTCTGGATCGCCGCGACGAAGCTGTCGACGAAGCTCTTCGTGCCGTTATACACCGCCTGGAACGCACCGGGGATGTAGCCTGCGATCGATCCGGTCACGAGCACCTTGCCTGCGTTGCGCGTGACCATCGGCGGCAGGGTTTTCTGCAACAGATACGCCGTGCCGATCACGTTAGTGTCGACGACCTTGCGCCACTCGGCCAGATCCTGGTCGAGGAACGCCTTGCCGAGCCCGCGCCCGGCATTCGCGCAGACCAGATCGATCGTCCGGCCGTTCGTGGCCGCAAGCAACTGGTCGACGCCTTCGATCGTCGAGAGGTCGGCCTGGAGCGACTGAACATCGGTGCCGAACTGCTTGAAGTCCTGCGCGGCGGCGTCGATCAACGCCTCGTCGGCTACGACCAGTATGTCGTAGCCGTCCTTCGCCGCCAGGGTCGCCAGTTCGAAGCCGATGCCCGTCGAGGCGCCGGTGATGATCGCGAATTTATCAGCCATTGTCAGTCATCCTCAGTTGAAGCCGGGCTTGAGCACGACCTTCGTCACTTCGTTCTGGTTGTTCTTGAACATGTCGTAGCCCTTGGGGGCGTCCTCCAGGTCCATGCGGTGCGAGATCAGGAAGGTGGTGTCGATCTTGCCCTCCATGATCGCGTTGAGCAGCGCGGGCATGTAATGCTGGACATGCGTCTGGCCGGTCTTGAGCGTCAGCCCCTTCTCCATGAACGCGCCGAGCGGGAACTTGTCGACGAACCCGCCGTACACCGCCGGCATCGACACCCGCCCACCCTTGCGACACGCGATGATCGCCTGGCGGATCGAATGCGTCCGATCGGTGCCAAGGAAGGTCGAGGCCTTGATCTGGTCGACGACGTTGTCGACGAAGAAGCCGTGTGCCTCGAGCCCGACGCTGTCGATGACCGCGTCGGGGCCGATCCCGCCGGTCATGACCATCAGCGCCTCGTAGACCGCGCTTTCCTCGTAGTTGATCGTCTCGGCGCCGAACTTCTTTGCGAGGTCTAGGCGGTGGGGGAAGTGATCGATCGCAATCACGCGTTCGGCGCCCATCAGGAACGCCGACTGCACCGCGAACAACCCGACCGGACCGCAGCCCCACACCGCGACCGTGTCGCCGGGCTCGATCTGTGCGTTCTCCGCCGCCATCCAGCCGGTCGGCAGGATGTCGGAGAGGAACAACACCTTCTCGTCGTCGACGCCGTCGGGAATGACGATCGGGCCGACGTCGCTGAACGGCACGCGGACATATTCCGCCTGTCCGCCGGCATAACCGCCGGTCATGTGACTATAGCCGAACAACCCCGACATGGGCTGGCCATAGATTTCCTGCGCGATGTCCTGGTTGTCGGCGGGGAGGCCGTTGTCGCACGCCGAATACTGGTGCTTGCCGCAATGGTAGCAACTGCCGCAGGCGATCGTGAACGGGACGACGACCTTCTGGCCCTTCTTCAGCGTCGACTTTGCACCGACCTCGACGACTTCGCCCATGAACTCGTGGCCGAGGATGTCGCCGGCCTGCATCGTCGGGATATAGCCGTCGTACAAATGCAGGTCGGAGCCGCAGATCGCAGTTGCAGTGACCTTGATGATGCAGTCACGCTGGTTGACGATTTCGGGATCGTCGACCGTATCGACGCGGACGTCGTGCTTACCGTGCCATGCCAGTGCGCGCATCAGCGTTGCTCCTCAATAAGTATCGCGCGCATCAGGCGAGTTCCTCTTCATGCTGCTTGCGGTTCATCGCGGCAGTCGCGATCTCGCCGGTTTCCATCAACTGCTTGAAACGGCGTAGGTCTCGGCGGGCCTGGATCGCAGGCTCGCGCTGAAACATCTTGGCGATCAACTTGCCGATCACGCCACCCGGCGGATTGTACAGGATGGTCGCAACGACCACCGTGCCGCGCGCGCCCGCATCCCGAAACTCGACGCGGCCACTGTTAGGCACATCGGCGCCATCCTCCGACGACCATGCGATGAAGCTGTCCTGCGCTTCATCGGTAATCGCCGACGTCCATTCATAGGATTTTCCCGCCGGACCCTTGACCACCCAATGCGAGCGACGCTGGTCGAGGACGTCGATACGCTCGACATTCTCCATGAAGGTTGGAAGGTTTGCGAAATCGCGGAAATAGGCGAACAGTTCGCCGACCGAGCGATTGATCGTAACCGCACGGGCAACGATGCTGCTGCCCTTGCCGTCCGCGAGGTCCTGCGTCGCGTCCGCTACGGCGTCGCTTCGCTTGGACGTGCTTAGTGGGGCGTCATCTCTTGGATCGCTTTCAGTCATCACCGTCTCCTGGCTGCGAAGTCCTTCCAACAGTGTCCGAAGACCTATGTTCCGCCGCTTTGGTCTTGAATTTGCAAGACTTGATATCGATCAGGACATTCGATCCCGCGCGAAATCCGCCTTGTGTCACGAAGTTTACATCGTCACATTCGAAAAGCGGCGTTCGTTACACGCGCACGCCAATCTTAGGGGGATTTGGCCACTCAGCAATGTAAATATACCTACACGTCGATCATCGCAGCAGACGAGGATCGCCCGTGACCTACCAGACGCACATCGCCCAATTGACCAACCTCATCGCCGACCAGAACGGCACGTGGGATGCGATCTCGCCCGAGTCCGTCGCGCGGATGCGGCTGCAGAACCGGTTCACCACCGGCCTCGACATCGCGCGCTATACTGCGGCGATCATGCGCAAGGACATGGCGGCCTATGACGCGGATCCGGCGCACTACACGCAGTCGCTCGGCTGCTGGCACGGGTTCATCGCGCAGCAGAAGATGATCAGCATCAAGAAGCATTTCGGCACGACCGACCGCCGGTATCTTTACCTCTCCGGCTGGATGGTCGCGGCGATGCGGAGCGAATTCGGCCCGCTGCCCGACCAGTCGATGCACGAAAAGACCAGCGTTCCCGCGCTGATCGAGGAACTCTACACTTTCCTCCGTCAGGCCGATGCGCGTGAGCTCGGGATGATGTTCCGCGACGTCGATGCCGCGCGCGCCGCGGGGAACGCGATCGAGGAACAGCGCCTGCTGAACGCGATCGAGAACCACCAGACGCACGTCGTGCCGATCATCGCCGACATCGATGCGGGCTTCGGCAATGCGGAGGCGACGTATCTGCTCGCGCGAAAGATGATCGAGGCGGGGGCTTGCGCGCTCCAGATCGAGAACCAGGTCAGCGACGAGAAGCAGTGCGGCCACCAGGACGGCAAGGTCACCGTGCCGCACGAGGACTTCCTCGCGAAGGTCCGCGCCTGCCGCTACGCGTTTCTCGAACTCGGCGTCGAGGACGGCATCATCGTCACGCGCACCGACTCGCTCGGCGCCGGCCTCACCAAGCAGATCGCGGTCAGCAAGGAAGCGGGCGACCTCGGCGACCAGTATAACTCGTACCTCGACTGCGAGGAGATCGACCCGGCGACCGCGCAGAACGGCGACGTCATCCTCAACCGCGACGGCAAGCTGCTCCGTCCCAAGCGCCTGCCGTCGAACCTGTTCCAGTTCCGCGCAGGGACCGGCGAGGATCGTTGCGTGATGGACTGCATCGCGTCGCTACAGAACGGCGCCGACCTGCTGTGGATCGAGACCGAGAAGCCGCATATCGAGCAGATCGCGGGCATGGTCGATCGCATCCGCAAGGTCGTGCCGAACGCAAAGCTCGTCTATAATAACTCGCCGAGCTTCAACTGGACGCTGAACTTCCGCCAACAGGTGTTCGATGCGTGGTCGGCTGCGGGTCAGGACGTCTCCGCCTACGATCGCGCGCGGCTTATGAGCGTCGATTACGATGGCACGACGCTCGCCGACGAAGCCGATGAACGCATCCGCACTTTCCAGGCGGATTCGGCGAAGCGGGCGGGGATCTTCCACCACCTCATCACGCTGCCGACGTATCACACGGCTGCGCTTTCGACCGACAACCTTGCCAAGGAGTATTTCGGCGATGCCGGCATGCTTGGCTATGTGAAGGGCGTCCAGCGCAAGGAGATCCGTGAGGGCATCGCCTGCGTGAAGCACCAGAACATGTCGGGTTCCGATCTTGGCGATGATCATAAGGAGTATTTTGCGGGTGAGGCTGCGCTGAAGGCGGGGGGAGCGCATAATACGATGAATCAATTTGCGGCGTGATGCCCAAGCCGGAGCGAAAGCTCCGGCGCGGATCCGGCATCACGCCCGGCCGGCGGGGCCAAAAGCCCCGTCCGACGACGCGGCTTTGCCGCGGCGTGAAGGCTTGTCTCGACTATGCAAGCTTTGGCCGACGGCCACGCCCGCCAATCCTCCCCCGCAAGGGGGAGGTGTCGCCGAAGGTGACGGAGGGGGAGGACACGGAACCGATGTGTGGGTTGCCGCCCCCTCCGTCAGGCAAGTGCCTGCCACCTTCCCCTGGCGGGGGAGGATCGTTCCGTTGCGACCGGCTTTACTCCGCCGAGTCCACCCTGTCCGCCGCAAGCGGCTCCGCCAGCGCCGTCTCACCCAACGATGCCAGCACCGCCGCCGTCAGCGCGTCGAGCCCATACGGCTTCTCCAGCATGATCGCATCCGTATCCCCTTCGACCGACGCGGTATCACCGCTCGCGAAGACGATCCCGACACCCGGTCGCAACGCGCGCGCGGTGCGGGCGAAGTCCGGTCCCGATACGCCGGGCAGGTTGATGTCGGTCACCAGCGCGTCGATCGGCACGGTCTGAAGCGCGGTCATCGCGTCCTCCGCACTGGCGGCATCCACCACCACGAAGCCGCTGCCTTGCAGCATCTCGGCAGTGTTCGCGCGGATCATCTCGTCGTCCTCGACCAGTAGGACAGTGCGCCGTGCCGACGCGTCCAGCCGTCGATCCGCTTCGATCCGTGCATCGCGGGCGCTCTTGGCGGCAGGCGAGTCGCCGCGCTGCCGATTGGCCAGCACTTCGCGGAATTTCCGTGCCAATGCCTCGCGCGAATACGGCTTCGACAGCAGGTCGACGCCAGCATCGAGCTTGCCGCCGTGCACGATCGAGTTCTCGGTATAGCCCGACGTAAACAGCACCACGAGATTGGGCAGCCGCTCCTTCGCCTTGCGCGCGAGTTCCGGGCTTTTCAGCGTTCCGGGCATCACCACGTCGGTGAAGAGGATATCGATCGGCACGCCGCTCTCGACCACGTTGAGCGCGCTGGCCGCGTCGACCGACTTCAGGACGCTGTAGCCGAGGTCGGTCAGCAGTTCGACCACGGTGGTGCGGACCTCGTCGTCATCCTCGACCACCAGCACGGTCTCCGTGCCGCCGCAGATCGGCCCCGCATCGGCGACGACCTCGAAATCCTCGCTCTCCATCGCGCGCGGCAGATAGAGCTTGATCGTGGTGCCTTCGCCGACCTCCGAATAGATCTTCACATGGCCGCCGGACTGTTTGACGAAGCCGTAGACCATCGACAGGCCGAGGCCCGACCCCTTGCCTTCGCTCTTGGTCGAGAAGAACGGTTCGAACACCTTCTCGATGATTTCCGGGCTCATGCCGCTGCCGGTGTCCGACACTGCGAGCAGGACGTATTGCCCGGCTTCGACCTCCTCGTGGCTGCGCGCATAGGCGTCGTCGAGGTGGGCGTTGCCGAGTTCGATGGTGAGTTTGCCCTGGCCCTCCATCGCATCGCGCGCGTTGATCGCGAGGTTGAGCAGCGCGTTCTCGATCTGCGCGGGGTCGATGAAGGTGTTCCAGAGGCCACCGCCGACCACGGTCTCGATCTCGACGCCTTCGCCGATCGCGCGGCGCAGCATGTCGTCCATCCCGCGCACGAACCGCGTGACGTTGACGACCTTGGGCTCGAGCGCCTGGCGACGCCCGAACGCGAGCAATTGCGAGGCGAGCTTCGAGCCGCGTGTGACGCCGGCCATCGCGTTGGCGACCCAGCGCTCCGCACGCTCGTTGCCGGCGAGGTTCTTGCCGAGCAGCTGGAGATTGCCCGAGACGACCTGGAGCAGGTTGTTGAAGTCGTGCGCGACGCCGCCGGTGAGTTTGCCGACGGTCTCCATCTTCTGCGATTGCGCGAGCTTGGCTTCGGCCTCGCGGCGTTCGCCGATCTCGGCAATCACGCGCGCCTCGAGCGTCTCGTTGAGCTGGCGGAGCTGGTCCTCGGCGCGCTCGCGGTGGCGGACCTGGCGGGCGAGCGCTTCGGCCTGCTCGCGCAAGGCGGCTTCAGCGGCGCGCTGATGCGTGATGTTGGTGTGGACGCCGACCCATTCGATGACTTCGCCGCCTGAATCGAGGATCGGCAGGCTGCGTACGGCGAACGTGCGCCATGCCCCGCAATGGCGGCGAACGCGGTGTTCGAATACGAACATCGACTTGTTCAGGACGGCGGCGGTCCACGCCTTGATCGTCGATGCGACGTCGTCGGGGTGGATCGCGTCGGCCCAGCCGAAATTCTGGTATTCGTCGATCGACTGGCCGGTGAGCGTCGCCCAGCCGGGTTGCTCGCCGATCATCCGGCCGTCGGGGCTGTTGGTCCAGAGCACGCCGTGGACGGCGTCCATCGCGGTGCGGAACCGGCCGTTGCTGATGCCAAGCGCGGCTTCGCGCTCGGCACGGTCCTCGACGTCGATGCCGAGCACGTAGATGCCGGCGACCGAGCCGTCCGCCTGGATATGCGGAACATAGCGGAATTCGGAGCGGCGTGGGCGGCCGTCGCGGTGCGGGAAGACGGTCTGCGCGATGAAGCTCTCGCCGGCCAGCGCGCGGTCGAACGAGGGGCGGCGATCCTGGTAGACCGCGTCGCCGAGCACTTCGCGGACGGACTTGCCGATCATCGTCTCGGGCGCGACGCCGAGCCACTCGTCATATTGCGCGTTGGCGAGACGATAGACGTGATCGCGGTCGATGTACGAGATCAGCATCGGCACCGCATCGGTGACGCGGCGCAGTTCGGCTTCGCTGGCGGCGAGGCGGTGCTCGGCTTCGACGCGGCCGCTATTGTCGACCATCGTGCACAGGACGCCGCCGACTGTGCCACCGGCGCAATAGACGGGCGTATAGAACAGGTCGAGCGTCAGCGTTTCCGGGCCGTCGGGGCGCTGGAACAGGATCGGCTGGTCACGGTAGGCGACGGTCTCGCCGCTCAGGCCTGCTTCGAGGACGGCGCGGTTCCAGTCCCACACTTCGGGGAAGGCGGTCGCGACCGGGCTGCCGAGCGCGGCGGGATGGCGGTCTCCCGCGACGGCGCGATAGCTGTCGTTGTAGAGCATGATGTGCTCGGGGCCCCACATCACGACCTTGGCGACGGGGGAGTTGAGGATGTTGGCGAGCGTGACGCGGAGTTCGGCGGGCCACGAGTCGATCGGGCCGAGCGAGGTCGCGCTCCAGTCGCGCTGGCGGACGAGCATCCCGCATTCGCCGCCGCCGATCAGGATTTCCGCTGGTGCGGCCGAGCCAGCGTCGCGGTCCCGCATCTGCTGGAGCGCGGTGCGGACGATGGCGGCGGCGTCGCCATGCCCTCCGCCGGTCAATTCATCGAGGTAGCTGCCGAGGTCTGCGGGCAGGGAAATGGTGCGCGACGAGTCAGGCGTTGTCATGCCGGACTAGTGGGTATCGCGCGCACGCGTGTCAATGATTAGGGGTGTTTGCGCGGGGCAGGCGGATCGTGCATCCCTCCGAGCACCCCCCTAACACCACCGCGGCGAAGGCCGGGGCCCAGTTGGGGGACGTTGCTAACGAAGCGTTGCCCTTAGTTATTGCCACCTCACCAACTGGACCCCGGCCTTCGCCGCGGTGGTATTGAAGGTAGCATGTTTCACCGCGAAGGCGGGGACCCAGACTGGGCTCCCGCCTTCGCGGGAGAACAAGGAGGAGGGGGCTGCCATGCGATAGCACCCCCTTCCTCATCTCCGTAACACGATCACCCCTCGGTGCGCGGCAGGCCCAGCGGGTTGTCGTGCTTAACCGCCTTGGGCAGCAGCGCATCGGGCAGGTCCTGGTAGCAGACCGGGCGCAGGAAGCGCTCGATCGCAGCCGTACCGACTGAGGTCGTGCGCGGATCCGACGTCGCGGGGAAGGGACCGCCATGGACCATCGCTGGGGCAACCTCGACACCCGTCGGCCAGCCGTTCGCGAGGATGCGACCGGCCTTGCGTTCCAGCACCGGCACCAGCGCTGCCGCGTCCGCGTAATCACCCTCGTCGATCTGCAGCGTGATCGTCAGCTGGCCCTCGACCTGTTCGAGAACCTGGCGGACCTCGGCGAGGTCGGCGCAGCGGACGATGATCGAGGCCGCACCGAACACTTCATGCGACAGCGCAGGGTCGGCGACGAACGCCTTGCCGGTGGTCGAGAACAAAGCCGCACGACCGCGGTTTGCGCCCTCGGCCTCGGTGCCGCGAGCGAGCGTCTCGACCGCATCGTGACCGGCGAGCGCGGCGACGCCCTTGTCGTAGCTGGCATGGATGCCGGGGGTCAGCATGACCTGCGGCGCAGCTTCGCCAAGCGCAGCGGCGGCGGCTTCGACGAAGGTGTCGAGGTCTGGACCGTCGACCGCGACGACGATGCCGGGGTTGGTGCAGAACTGGCCCGAGCCCATCGTCAGCGAGCCGACATAGGCCTTGCCGAGCGCTTCGCCGCGCGCGGCGAGGGCGGCGGGGAACAGGATCACCGGGTTGACGCTGCTCATTTCGGCATAGACCGGGATCGGCTCGGGGCGGGCTGCGGCGAGTGCCACCAGCGCAAGGCCACCGCCGCGCGAGCCGGTGAAGCCGACCGCCTTGATGCGGGCGTCCTTGACGAGTGCGGCGCCGAGTTCGTTCGCGGGACCTTGGACCAGCGAGAACACGCCTTCGGGCAAGCCACACTTGGCGACCGCGGCCTGGATCGCCTTGCCGACCATCACCGACGTGCCGGGATGCGCGGGGTGGCCCTTGACCACGACCGGGCAACCGGCGGCGAGTGCCGACGCGGTGTCGCCGCCAGCGACCGAGAAGGCGAGCGGGAAGTTCGAGGCGCCGAACACCGCGACCGGGCCGACCGCGATGCGGCGTTGGCGCAGGTCGGAACGGGGGGCGGGCTTACGATCGGGCTGTGCTTCGTCGATGATGACCGAGGCCCAGGTGCCGGCGCGGAGATGCTTGGCGAACAGGCGGAGCTGACCGGTGGTACGGCCGCGCTCGCCTTCGAGGCGTGGGCGGGGCAGGCCGCTTTCCTGGATCGCGCGGGCGACGAGTGGATCGTGGATCGCCTCGATCTCCTCGGCGATCGTCTCGAGGAATTTCGCGCGCGTTTCGGGGTCGGTCTCGCGGAAGGTATCGAACGCTGCTTCGGCGAGCTTGCAGGCTTCCGCGACGTCTTCTTCACTCGAAACGGCAAAGGCGGGTTCGATCTTCGCATCGGTCGACGGATCGATCGCGAGGAAGGTGACGTCGCTGTCTACGGCGCGCGCGCCGATCGGGAAGGTACCGTCCATGTCAGTTCTCCAAATCAAATCGAGGGACGCACCGACCGGAACGGCGGTGCGTCGGGAAATCGTCGGCCAAGATGCGCCGAGGCCACAAAGGTCGCGCTATCACTCTCAGCTACCTGCTCCAATGTGGTGCGAAGGCGAACCATGTTCCAGTGCGTAGCAGCAGTCGCGGACGGCAATATGACACCGAGGCCATGGCTTGGGGTAGAGTGTACGGATCAGATCGTATCGCACGCGCACAGCCCGTCCGTCCCCCTGTGTGCTTACTGCCCGGTAAGGCAAAACCCGATTGTCCGACTAATCTTGGGAGCGATAACACGCAAGAGCGAACGGCCGCGGCGCGATGTTCTCTGAGTATACGACCACGGTAACTCAGATTACATGCTGATAATATTGCAATCACCTGCTAAAAAGCGCGGCATGAGCCTCGCCACGCGCAAGCCGCGCAACACTTCGGGCCGCAGAAGCGGCGCACCCACCATTTCCGACGTCGCGGTTCTCGCAGGCGTCTCACCGATGACCGTATCGCGCGTGATCAACGGGGAAGCGAAGGTCCGGGAGGCAACGCGCGAGGCGGTCAATGCCGCAATCGATACGCTGCGATACGCACCTAACCGCGCCGCGCGCAGCCTGGCCGGCGGCGGGCAGATGCGGATCGGCCTGCTCTACAGCAACCCGAGCGCTGCGTATCTGAGCGAGTTCCTGGTCGGCAGCCTCGAACAGGCGAGCCGCAGCGACGTCCAGTTGATCGTCGAGAAATGCGACATCGGCGACCATGAGATCGAGGTCGCGCGGCACATGATCGAGAGCGGCATCGACGGCGTCATCCTGCCGCCGCCGCTGTGCGATTCGCGCGCGGTGCTCGACGTGCTGACGGAGGCCGGCGTGCCGACCGTGGTCGTCGCGACCGGGTCCCCACCGGAAGGGTCGGCCGCGGTGACGATCGACGATTTCGAAGCGGCACGTGCAATGACCGAACACCTCGTCAAACTTGGGCATTCGCGGATCGGGTTCATCATCGGCAACCCGAACCAGACCGCGAGCCGGCTTCGTCACGAGGGGTATCTCGCGGCGATCGCCGATGCCGGTCTGGCGCCGGACGAGTCGCTGGTGGTGGGCGGCCTGTTTACCTATCGCTCTGGTCTCGACGGTGCTGAGCAATTGCTCGACGCGAAGGACGCGCCCACAGCGATCTTCGCCAGCAACGACGATATGGCGGCGGCGACCGTCGCGGTCGCGCATCGCCGCGGCCTGGACGTGCCGGGCGACCTGACGGTGTGTGGGTTCGACGACAGCGCGCTCGCGACGACGATCTGGCCCGAACTGACGACGATCCACCAGCCGATCGCCGACATGTCGCGCGCGGCGGTCGAACTGCTCGTCTCGGCGATCTTCAATCGTCGCAGCGGCGGCAAGGATGCGAACGGCCACGTCGTTCTCGATTATACGCTGGTCCGCCGTCAGTCGGACGCTGCGCCGCGTCGTCGACCACCGTCGCGCGTTCACGCATAGTATCGACTGGCGCTTGACCGACCGACGACCGTCGCGGTAGCGCTCCCATAAGATAATCGACCGCGTTCAGGAGAGTTTGCAGTGGACCGTGTACCGGTGAAGCCGTTCCGATCGCGCGACTGGTTCGCCGATCCCGCCCGCTCGGACATGACCGCGCTGTATCTCGAACGCTTCATGAACTACGGGCTGACCCCGGCGGAGTTGCGCTCAGGGCGACCGATCATCGGCATCGCGCAGTCAGGCAGCGACCTGAGCCCGTGCAACCGCATCCATCTCGAACTCGCCAAGCGCACGCGTGACGGCATCCGCGACGCAGGCGGCATCGCGATGGAGTTTCCGGTCCATCCGATCTTCGAGAATTGCCGGCGGCCGACTGCGGCGCTCGATCGTAACCTCGCCTATCTCGGGCTGGTCGAGACGCTGTACGGTTATCCGATCGATGCCGTCGTTCTCACGACCGGGTGCGACAAGACCACGCCGTCGGGCATCATGGCCGCGTCGACCGTCGATATCCCCGCGATCGTGCTGTCGGGCGGGCCGATGCTCGACGGCTGGCATGACGGCGAGCTGGTCGGATCGGGAACGGTGATCTGGCGCAGCCGGCGCAAGCTGGCCGCGGGCGAGATCGACGAGGAAGAATTCCTCAACCGCGCCACCGACAGCGCGCCGTCCGCCGGGCATTGCAATACGATGGGCACGGCCTCGACGATGAACGCGGTCGCCGAGGCGCTCGGGCTGTCGCTAACCGGCTGCGCGGCGATTCCTGCGCCCTACCGCGAGCGCGGGCAGATGGCGTACGAGACCGGCCGGCGGATCGTCGAGATGGCGTATGAGGATCTGCGCCCGTCGAAGATTCTCACGCGAGACAGCTTCCTCAACGCGATCCGCGTGGTCAGCGCGATCGGCGGATCGAGCAACGCGCAGCCGCACATCATGGCGATGGCGCAGCATGCCGGCGTGACGCTGTACCCGGAGGACTGGTCGGATCATGGCTACGACTTGCCGCTGCTGGTCAACATGCAGCCTGCTGGCAAGTATCTCGGCGAGCGCTTCCACCGGGCGGGCGGCGTGCCGGCGGTGCTTCACGAACTGATCGCAGGCGGTAAGCTCGACACGAGCTGCCTGACCGTCACGGGGCGGTCGATCGGCGAGAACATCGCTGGCCGCGAGACGCGCGATCGCGAGATGATCAAGCCGTTCGATGCACCGATGATGGAACGCGCCGGCTTCCTGGTGCTGAAGGGCAACCTGTTCGATTTCGGGATCATGAAGACGTCGGTGATCTCGCCGGCGTTCCGCACGCGCTATCTCTCGACTCCGGGGGCCGAGGATCGGTTCGAGGCGCGGGCGATCGTGTTCGAGGGGTCTGACGATTATCACCACCGGATCAACGATCCTGCGCTCGACATCGACGAGGGCTGTATCCTGGTGATTCGTGGCGCGGGGCCGATCGGCTGGCCGGGCTCGGCGGAAGTCGTCAACATGCAGCCACCCGACGCGTTGATCCAGCGCGGCGTGCTGGCGCTGCCGACGCTCGGCGACGGGCGCCAGTCGGGGACGTCGGACAGTCCGTCGATCCTGAACGTCTCGCCCGAGAGCGCGGTCGGCGGTGGGTTGTCTTGGATCCGGACGGGCGACGTGGTGCGGATCGATCTGATCGCTGGGACCTGCGATGCGCTGGTCGAGCCCGACGAGATCGCGCGACGCAAGGGCGAGGGGCTGCCGCCGGTGCCCGAGAGCAATACGCCGTGGGAGGAATTGTACCGCGAGAAGACCGGGCAGCTGGCCGAGGGCGGCGTGCTCGACTTCGCGGTGAAATATCGCGGGATTTCGGCGAAGACGCCTCGACATAACCACTGAGAGTGCGGGGGGCGGGGCCTGTGCCTCGCCCTTCGTCCTATGACTGTCTTTGTTTCGCGCAGGCGGGTCCCTACGACCGCCTAGCGCTGCGCTATCAGGGGGAACCGGTATGGTTTCCCGCCCCCGGGGGAATGACGGAAGAGATGGCGAGGATGCTGGCAATGTTGCGGCGGACCTTCGCCACTCGTCCCGTCCACGCCATCTAAACTCGATAGTCCCGCAGAGCCGATCCCTGCCCCCGTTATCCGAGCGGAACCTCGAATCTTTATGTGACGGGCGTCATCCGCGCTGTGAAATACTCTAGCTTTCGCTGGAGTCACGGAAGGCGGCTGGGGAAGGAGAAGGGCAGGGGGCATCTGACGTTCAGGTCTTCGAGCGGCTTTATCTCGCACCTCCCCGGCGGAGGCCGGGGCCCAGTTGGGGGACGTTGCTAACGGAGGAAGGTCCGCCGTTATTTCCGCCTCGCCAACTGGGCCCCGGCCTCCGCCGGGGTAGTGCTATCATGGGGAGGACAATGGCGGTCTGACACGACCACGCCAAATCGAACCGCGCGATGACCCGTACCTACCCGGACCGCGACCTACGCCGCGGTCCGGTGGTCGGCTTCACCCCACCATATCTTCCAGCTCGCGGCCACGCGTTTCCGAAACCATCTTCCAGACGAAGAAGAACGAGACGAACGCCGACAGTGCGTAGAAGCCGTAGGTGAGCGACAGTCCGAGCGAGATCGCCATCGTCGGGAAGCTCACCGAGATCGCGAAGTTGGCGAACCACTGCGCGAAGCCGGCGACCGCCAGACCCGAACCGCGGATCTGCGTCGGGAACATCTCGCCAAGCATCACCCACATGATCGGGCCCCAGCTCAGGTTGAAGAACACGACATACGCATTGGCCGCGATCAGCGCGATCAGGCCGTTGCGATCCGACAGGTGCAGCGAACCCTCGACGATCGCGCCGCTGGCGAAGCAGATCGCGACGATCGCCAGCGCAACGGTCATGCCGGCCGAACCGATCAGCAGGAGCGGCTTGCGACCGACCTTGTCGACCAGCGCGACCGTGAGCAGGCAGGCGATGATCGACAGCGAGCCCGACAAGATGTTGATGAGCAGCGCATCGCTCTCGCTGAAGCCAACCGACTGCCAGAGCACCGAACCGTAGTAGAACACGATGTTGATGCCGACGAACTGCTGGAAGATCGCCAGGCCGATGCCGGTCCAGACGATCGGGCGGATCTTGCCGCTCGCCTTGTCGATCAGGTCGGACAGCTTGGGGCGGTGGGCATCGACCGACAGCGAGCCGCGGATCTCGGCGACCTTGCGCGTGGCCTCGGCGGCACCGAACAGGCGCGTGAGGACGACCTGCGCCTCGTCGTAACGGCCCTTGAGGACTAGGAAGCGCGGGCTTTCGGGGATCAGGAACAGCGTCGCGAGATAGATTGCGGCGGGGATGACCTGCATCCAGAACATCCAGCGCCATGCCGGATAGTCGAGCCAGAACAACGCGGTCGAAGACCCTGCGATGCGCGCGAGATACCAGTTGGCGACGAATGCGCCGGTCAGGCCGGTGATGATCATGATCTGCTGGACGCTCGAAAGCCGACCGCGGACGTTCGCGGGGACGACTTCGGAGATGTAGACCGGGGCGAGCACGCTGGCCGCACCGATGCCGAGGCCGCCGACGATGCGGGCGAGCACGAACATGGTTGCCGAAGTCGCCGCACCCGCTGCGAGTGCGCTGACGATGAACAGCACCGCGGCGATCATCATGACGTTGCGGCGGCCGAGATTGTCGGCAAGCCGCCCGGCCATGAACGCGCCGACCGACGAGCCGATCAGGATCGCGCCGACGGTAAAGCCCGTGCCGAGCGACGATAGTGCGAACGTGCTCTCAAGCCCCGCCTGCGTGCCGTTGATGACGCCCGAGTCATAGCCGAACATGAACCCGCCGATGGTCGCGACGATGACGATCATCGCAATCAGGGCTCGGTTCACTTGGGGCGCGGATTCTGCCGCTATAGTCATTGGTTTTCCTCTCCGTGACGGCGCTCTAACGGCGACGCTTATCGTGAATGGGGTGTTGTAAAATGGATTGCACTAAAGTGTGACGGGTTCGACCGGAACGCCCGGAACGGCGACGCGGAAGGTGAACAGGTTTCCGGCCAGCGGCTGGGCTGCGAGCGCTTCGTCGTCGAGGCCTTTCGCGGCGGTCGTCGCAAAGGCGGTACGACCGTCGGGGCCGCCGAGCGCGATCTTGGTGATGTTCGCGACCGGGAAGCGGACGATGTCGGTGCAGGTGCCGTCCGGCGCGAACCGGCGTGCCGCCCAACCACCGAAGAACCCGACCCAGACGCCGCCTTCGGAGTCGCAGATCGCGCCATCGGGATGGCCATCGTCGGGGCCGATCGTCAGGAAGAGCCGTGGCTTGCCGACATTACCGTCCGCGTCGATCGGGTAGGCGTCGATCCGCTTGCCGAGCGTGTCGACCGCATACAGCGTGCGGCCGTCGGGCGAGATCGCGGGGCCATTGGTGATCGCGACGGGCGGGATCTCCGTCTTGGTCAATTCACCGTCATGCCAGTGATAGACGTGGCCGGTGCGCTCAGATTCCGCGTTGTCCATCGTCCCGAACCATACGCGGCCGTTGGGATCGCGCGCGGCATCGTTGAGACGATTGCCGGGAGTCTCGGCGTGAACGACCGCAATCTCATCGAACGCGCCGGTCGCGGGATCGAACCGGTGGAGAGCGCCACGGACTCCGGCGAGAAAGCCGCCATCGTCTGCCGGAATGATCCAGCCGATCTGGTCTGGCGCCTTCCAGGTGTCGAGCGCTCCCGTCGCCGGATCGAACCGGTGCACGCACGGCGACTTGATGTCGACGAACCAGAGCGCGGCGTCACGCGCGATCCAGATCGGGCCCTCGCCGAGAGTCGCGCCGACGTCGCGGATGCTTTCCGCGGTCGTTTCGACGGGAACCGCGCGGCTCATCTCAGCGCCACCCGGCATCGACGAAATAATCGTGGCCCGTGCACATCCGCGCATCGTCCGACGCGAGGAACAGTACCAGCGCCGCGACGTCCGCAGGCTGGACCCGGGTCTTGAGGCACTGCGCGCCGATGATCTCGGCCTCACCCTCGGGCGTATACCATTTCAGCTGGCGTGGCGTCTCGACGTTGCCGGGGACGATCGTGTTGACGCGGATGCCGTCGCCGCCAAGATCGCGCGCCATCGCGCGGGTCATGCCCTCGATGCCGGCCTTGGCGGTCTGGTAGATCAGCAGTTCGGGCAGCGCGAGATGCCACGAAATCGACCCGAAATTGAGGATCACGCCGCCGCCCGCGCGCTTCATCGACGGCACCACGGCTTGCCCTGCGAAGAACAAATGGCGCAAATTGGTTGCCATCCGCTCGTCCCAATAGGCAGGCGTGATCTCTTCAATCGTGTGGCGATCGTCGTTCGCGGCGTTGTTGATCAGCACGTCGATCCCGCCGAGCCGGTCCTCGATCGTCGCGACGGTCGCCTTCAGCGCGTCGACGTCGCGCAGGTCGAGCGGCAGGAATATCGGCGCGGTCGCGACGTCGGGCGTCAGCGTCTCGATCAGCGCTTCCGCGGCGTCCTTGGCCATGTCGACGAACGCAACATGCGCTCCCTGACGCGCGAACGCCTCGACCAGACCGGCGCCGATCCCCGACGCGCCGCCAGTGATCAGGACGCGCTTGCCCTTCAGGCTCGGATAGATCGCCGTCTGGTCGGCCATTTCGGTCTTCTGCAACACGCGCTTACGCCCCTTGATTCTTGGTATGGCCGAGCAGCCCCCGGCTCGCGAGATTGCGCATCAGGTCGCCGATCCCGTAGTTCCACGGCGCCGCATCCTTCGATGTGGTCACCGGATTGACCAGCGCGCCGAGCTTCGGGTTGGAGATGGTAACGACGTCGCCGACCGCATGCGTGAAGCCGCGGCCGGGCTCGTCGCGGTCCTGCGTCGGTGCGAACAGCGTGCCGAGGAACAGCACGAAGCCGTCCGGATATTGATGCTCGCTCATCGCCTGGCGGACGAGTTCCTCGGGATCGCGGCTGATCTGGTCCATCGAGCTGCTGCCTTCGAGGCGGTAGCCGTCTGCGCCCTCGATCGTCAGCGCAATCTGCGCGGCGCGGACGTCGTCCATGCCGAACGTTTCGTCGAACAGCCGGATGAACGGCCCGATCGAGCAGGACGCGTTGTTGTCCTTGGCCTTGCCGAGCAGGAGCGCCGAGCGCCCCTCGAAATCGCGCAGGTTGACGTCGTTGCCGAGCGCCGCACCGACCGTCTTGCCAGTGCGATCGACGACCAGCACGACTTCCGGTTCGGGGTTGTTCCAGGTGGAGTCGGAGCGGATGCCGATCTCGCCACCCCAGCCGATCGTCGAGAGCGTCGGACCCTTGGTGAAGATTTCCGCGTCGGGGCCGATCGCGACCTCGAGATATTGCGACCACATGCCGTCTTCGATCAGCGCGGCCTTCAGCGCGGTCGCTTCGGGCGAACCCGGTACGACCGAGCGGATGCTGCCGCCGACGCGCTCTTCGAGGCGGGCGCGGACCGCAGTCGCTGCGGACGCGTCACCGCGAGCACGCTCCTCGATCACACGTTCGAGCGCGGATACGGCGAAGGTTACGCCCGATGCCTTGACCACATGGAGATCGATCGGGCTGAGCAGGCGGGTCTTGCCATCGGCCGCTGGCGTCAGGTTTAAGTCGCCGAGGGCACCGAGATCCGCGCCGGCATCGGTATCGAAATCCCCACCCGCGATCAAATCGGCGACTGTCGGCGCAACGGCGGACATGTCATACACGCGGCCACCGCGAACGATCACGGGCGTAGGACCGTCGCCAAGGTCGATACGACCGAGCAACGCCGCCTGTTCCCAGTCGACGGGCAAAGCCCCCGCCGACGTGAATGCGATCTCCACGATGTTATCCCCTCCGTTTTTGTTAGCGGTACCGTATGCTGCGCAGCGTCAGCGTCAAGTCCCCAATCCTGACGTCACGTCGGTGACCCGTCCCAGAAGTCACGACGATTCAAGTAAACGCGACCGATTAATCGCACAATTAAAATATGAGAAGGCGGTGTCCGGCAGCCGATAACTGCGTACGGAAAACCTCAAAGGCGCTACCAAAACTGTGGTATCGATATCATCGCGCCTAGCCTGGCACTCATGCGCGAGGTCCCATGGTTGCCGGAAAGCCCGGCGAGGGCGGCTTGCGAGTTGGCGCGCCCGGAGGGGTTCGAACCCCCGACCGAGGAGGTAGAAGCTCCTTGCTCTATCCAGCTGAGCTACGGGCGCGCGCTGCGGCGACGACTAGCGCGGATTGTGCAGGCTTGGAACCTCGATCATAACGCCGGGCATGGAAATTGGAACGGATCAGGCGCCCGGGCTCGAACCGGTCGACGCGAGCGCGGTCGGCGGCGCGCAGTTTCGCTATTTCGATTTCGTGATGGCGGCGTTCGTCACGATCCTGCTGCTGTCGAACGTCATCGGCGCGGGCAAGCGCGCGGTGATCGATCTGCCGTTCATCGGCGCGTGGCCGTTCGGCGCGGGCATCCTGTTCTTTCCGGTCAGCTATGTGATCGGCGACGTCCTGACCGAGGTGTACGGCTATGCGTACGCGCGGCGCTGCATCTGGGCAGGGTTCGGCGCGATGCTGTTCATGGTGTTCATGTCGGCGGTCGTCGTCGCGTTGCCACCCGATGCGGGGTGGACGGGGCAGGCGGCGTATGAGTCCGTATTCGGCCAAGTGCCGCGGATCGTGTTCGCGTCGATCTGCGCGTTCTGGGTCGGCGAGTTCGCCAACAGCTTCGTGCTCGCGCGGATGAAGATCTGGACGCAGGGGCGGATGCTGTGGACGCGGACGATCGGCAGCACCGTGGTGGGGCAGGCGTTCGACAGCCTGATCTTCTACCCGCTCGCCTTCTACGGCGCGCCGGACTGGCCCGTGGAGGCGATGCTGATGGTGATGGTCAGCCAGTTCTTGCTGAAGGTGTCGTGGGAGGTGCTGCTGACGCCGCTGACGTATATGGCGGTGGGGTGGCTGAAGCGGCGCGAGGGGGTCGATGTGTACGACCGGGGGACGGACTTCTCGCCGTTCCGCACGCGGGTTTGACGCCTCGACCTTGACTGTTCTCCCGCGCACGCGGGAGTCCAGGGTCACGGTCGATGTGGGTGGTATCCTGGGCCCCCGCTTGCGCGGGGAACAAGGGTCAGGCGCTGACGGCTTCCAGCAAACCTTCGAACAGACGACGGCCATCGGTGCCACCGTGCGCCGCCTCGATACGACGCTCCGGATGCGGCATCATGCCGAGCACGTTGCCCTTATCGTTCAGCAAACCCGCGATGTTGCGCGCAGAACCGTTGACGCTCTCGGCGTACCGGAACGCAACGCGGCCTTCGCCTTCGAGGCGGTCGAGCGTCTCGGTGTCGGCGAAATAATTGCCATCGTGATGCGCTACCGGGAAGGAGACACGTTCACCGGCTGAGTAGCCCGAGGTGAACGTCGAGCTCGCCGTCTCGACGGTCAGCGCGACATCGCGGCAGACAAAGTTCAGCCCCTCGTTGCGCATCAGCGCGCCGGGCAGGAGCCCCGCTTCGGTCAACACCTGGAAGCCGTTGCAGACACCAAGCACAGGCAAGCCCTTGCCCGCCTGCTCGACGACCGCGCGCATGATCGGCGACCGCGCCGCGATCGCACCCGAGCGCAAGTAGTCGCCGTACGAGAAGCCACCGGGTACCGCGACCAGGCCGACATCCGCCGGCAAGTCCGCATCACCGTGCCAGACCATGAGCGGCTTGACGCCGGTCACCGCCTCCAGCGCGACGGCGATGTCGCGGTCGCAGTTGGAGCCGGGGAAGACGATGACCGCAGTTTTCATGCGCGCTCGACCCGGTAATTCTCGATCACCGTGTTGGCGAGCAGCTTGCGGCACATGCCGTCGATCGTCGCGTCGTCGGTGTCGTCGGCGACCTCCAGTTCGATCAGCTTGCCCTGGCGGACGTCGTGCACGCCGTCGAAGCCGAGGCTGCCGAGCGCGTGGTGGATCGCCCGGCCCTGCGGATCGAGCACGCCGGGCTTCAATGTCACGAAAACCTTGAGTTTCATTTACTTGCCCCGGTTCTTGCGATGCTTTTCGAGGTCGAGGACGGCGTTGTCGGCACCCTCGGGCAGCAGGCCAAGACGGCGTGCAACCTCTTGATACGCTTCGACTTCACCACCAAGATCGCGACGGAAGCGATCCTTGTCCATCTTCTCGTTGGTTTCCATGTCCCACAGGCGGCAGCCATCGGGGCTGATCTCGTCGGCGAGGATGATGCGACCGAAGTCGTTGTCGAAGATGCGGCCGAATTCGAGCTTGAAGTCGACCAGGCGGATACCGACGCCGGCGAACAGCCCGCACAGGAAATCGTTCACCCGGATCGCGAGGTCGGCGATGTCGTGCATCTCCTCCTGGCTCGCCCAGCCGAACGCGGCGATGTGTTCGTCGGAGATCATCGGATCGCCGAGCGCATCGTCCTTGTAGTAATATTCGATGATCGTGCGGGGCAGCTTGGTGCCCTCCTCGATCCCGAGGCGCGTCGAGATCGAGCCCGCGGCGACGTTGCGCACGACGACTTCGATCGGGACGATCTCGACCTGGCGGATCAGCTGCTCGCGCATGTTGAGGCGGCGGATGAAGTGCGTCGGCACGCCGATATGATCGAGCAGCGTGAAGATGTGCTCGGAAATCCGGTTGTTGAGCACGCCCTTGCCGTTGATCGTGCCCTTTTTCTGGGCATTGAACGCGGTCGCGTCGTCCTTGAAATACTGGATCAGCGTGCCCGGCTCGGGACCCTCGTAGAGGATCTTGGCCTTGCCTTCGTAGATCTGGCGGCGGCGAGCCATGCGCGGTCCCCTGGAAATCGAGCGATGAAAATCGAGCGGCCCCAGCCTACGCGCTATGTACCGCGAAGCCGAGGCCGGAATAGGCCGCGCCTATAGGCGAAGGGTGCGGGGGGTGCAATCGCGGCGCATGACTGCCCCCGGAATACTGCCCGACGTCATCGCAGGGGCGGGGACGACGCGTCGTGGGCAGTCGCGAGCGGTCGGCCGGTTCGACGATCGATGCGGACCATCAATTCGGTCCACCAACGCTGGATCCAGCGTCGCCAGACCAGAAAGACCAGCAAGATCACCAGCAGCGGCGGGCCGAGTGCCGCCAATACCCATAGCAGCGCCGTGACCGTCAATCCGATCGAGCCGAGCGCAGTGTCGCCAGCATCTTGCAGACGGTCGACCAGGCCGGTCCCGCGGCCGGTCGTATAGTCGAACGACATCGGCGTATTGGCGAGACTTTCGCGCTGTTCGGATGCCGTCGCGGCCGCTGCCGTGGCTTGGCCCTGCGCAACCGCCTGTTGCTGGCGGAGTTCGGCACGTTCGCGCGGGGACAGATCGACGCGTGCCAGTTCGCGGTCGATCCGAGCGCGTTCGGCTGCGACGTCGGTCCGTTCGGTGGCGGTCGCCGCGGCGGCGGTGGCGACATCGGTTCCGCTGATATCGGCCCCCGTCAGCGTTGCGCCCACGCTCTCCGCTTGCTTCACCCCGGCCCGGCCAAAGGCACGCGCAAGGGGGGCGGCGATCTTGACCGACAGGTTCGCGCTCACGTCGCCCTGCCGGCCGACCGTGTAGCGCAATCCCGTTATACGGCAGCGCGTTGCGCCAAGCCGTTCGCAGGCACGTGCATGTTCCTCCTGAAGATCCGAGATCCGGGACGAGGGAAGCGTCAGGTCATAGCTATAGTCGAATGCCACCCCGGCAACAGAGTTGCCGGCGATGTCGGGCTCCCCGGCGCTACTTTCGGGAGTCTTGCTGCATCCGGCGAGGGACAACGCGATGGCGCTACTAACAACCCACTTCATGGACAGTCTCCCGTGATCGATCTAATCACTATCGATTGAATGGGATATGCCGTCAAGCGTGCTCAGGTCACGACCAACCGTTGCGAATATGCCGGGTCGCGCCAGCTTTCGGTCTCCACCGTGTCCCGCAATATCTCACCTGCGCGCCAGACGTCTTTATGGCTGAGGTACAAGGGTGTCAGGCCCAAGCGGAGGATGGCGGGGTCGCGGAAGTCGCCGATGACGCCGCGGGCTATGAGCGCTTGCGTGAGTTCATAGGCATGCGGGTGGCGGAAGCTGATGTGGCTGCCGCGTTTGGCGGGATCGCGGGGGCTGACGCAGTCGAGACCCAGTGCGTCGCCGGCGGCGGCGAGGATGTCGAACAGTTGCGCGCTCTTGGTGGCGACGGCGTGCTGGTCGATGCCAGCCCAGAGATCGAGCGCGGCTTCCAGCGCAGCGGTCGAGAGCATCGCAGGCGTGCCGGCGAGCCAGCGCTTCATGCCGGGGGCGGGGCGGTAGGCATCCTCGAACGCAAACGGCGCGGCGTGGCCCATCCAGCCGGAGAGCGGGCTGGCGAGCGTATCCTGCCAGCGCTTGGCGACGTAGAGGAACGCGGGCGCGCCGGGGCCGCCGTTGAGGTATTTATAGGTGCAGCCGACCGCGAGATCGGCGTTCGCGCCGTTGAGGTCGATCGGGACCGCGCCGACGCTGTGGCTCAGGTCCCAGAGCATCAACGCGCCGGCGTCGTGCGCGCGGGCAGTCCAGGCGGCCATGTCGAAGCGGTCGCTGGTCTTGTAGTGAACGTGGGTGAGGAGGAGCACCGCGGTGTCGTCGTCGAGTGCGGCGGCGAGTTCTTCGCGCGCGACCACCTTGAGCCGTGCGCCGGGGACGCAGGCGACGGCGCCTTCCGCGATATGGAGATCGGTAGGGAAATTGCCGGCTTCGCTGATAACGGTGTGACGGTCGGGGTTGCTGCGAAGGCCGGCGACCAAGGCCTTGAAAAGATGCGTCGAAGTCGTGTCGCCGATGATCACCTCGTCCGGTGCGGCGCCAATCAGCGGGGCGATCTTAGCGCCGATCCGCTGGGGGGCCTCGATCCAACCTTCGTTCCAGCTTCTAATGAGGCGGTCGCCCCATTGGCGCGTCGCGACGTCGGCGAGAGCGGCGGGCGTGGCCTTAGTCAGCGCGCCGAGCGAGTTGCCGTCGAGGTAGATAACGCCCTCGGGGAGCGCGAACTGGTCGCGGTACGCGGCGAGCGGATCGGTCGCGTCGAGCGCGCGGGCGTCTTCGAGAGTCACTGGGTCTTTCCGAAATAGGACAGGATCAGGCGTTTGGCCTCGGCCCAGGCAGGCGTTTCCGGCGCGATCAGTTCGACATGACCGGTCGCCGCGATGGTGTGGAGCGTGGCGGTATCGCTGACAGCATTTGCCTTGGCGATATAGTCGGTCGCCATGACGAAGGGGATGATCCGGTCCTCGCGACCGTTGACGAGATCCTGCGCTACACCGAGCGGCAGGAGGCGCGGGACCGAGGTGTCGGCGTAGACGTCCGGATGCTGTGGCGTGGGCGTGCCGACGAGTTTCGCGACGACTTCGGTGCCGCAGCCATTGTCGGCGTTAGTCGCGGTGGCTTTGAGATCGGGCAGGCCGCCGAGGCTGATGACATGGCGGATGCGGAGTGGGTGCGCGGTGTAGAGGGGGCTCGTCGTGGGAAGCTTCGCGCGGGCGGCGAGCCAGAGCGCAAGGTGGCCGCCGGCTGAGTGGCCAATCGCTAGAACGTGGCGCGTATCTAGGTTGAACGTCTTGGCGCTGACCTTGAGTTGGTCGGTAGCCTTCGCAGCATCCGCAAATGTACCGGGATAGCCGCCGCCGCTCCGGTCGACGCCGCGATAGTCGATATTCCAGACCGCGACGCCAGTGTTCCGGAGGTCGTCGGCGATCCAGTTCATCAGGCTGCGATCGGCGATGCTCGTCGTCCAGCAGCCGCCATGGACCATCACGACCACCGGGAACGGCCCCTTGGTCTTGCCCTTGGGGAGCCAGACGTCGACCTTCTGCATCGGGTCGGTGCCATAGTCGACGGTCACATCGGGCGTCGGCTTCGGCCGCTTCGTCAGGTCGGGCCAGGTCAACAACTTGGGCGGCGGCGAAGCAGGCGTTTGCGCCACGACGGACGTGGACATCGCGGCAAGCGCGAGAAAGGCAAGGCGGATCATGGGGTTGGTGTAGCGAGCTCGATCGACCGCGTCATGCAGGCATATCATCGTGATCGAACGTGCAGACCGCTTCGTACGTTCATGCTTTGATCGTTTCGTTCCCGGCTGCTATCGCTGCGCGCAATGGCCACCGATTTTAAAGATCCGTTCGACTCCATCGTCGACGCCCCCTTCGACAGTGCGCTGTCCGAGCGGTATCTCGTCTATGCCTTGTCGACGATCACCGCGCGGTCGCTGCCCGACGTTCGCGACGGGATGAAGCCGGTGCATCGGCGCCTGCTGTGGGCGATGCGGCTGCTCAAGCTTGATCCGGCGCAGGGGTACAAGAAGTGCGCGCGCGTCGTCGGCGACGTGATCGGCAAATACCATCCACACGGCGATCAGTCGGTCTACGACGCGATGGTCCGCTTGGCGCAGTCGTTCGCGATGCGCTATCCGCTGGTCGACGGGCAGGGCAATTTCGGCAACATCGACGGCGATAACGCCGCCGCCTACCGCTACACCGAAGCGCGGCTGACTCAGGTCGCGATCGATCTGATGGACGGGCTCGACGAGGACGCGGTCGCGTATCGCCCGACCTATAATGGCGAGGATCACGAGCCCGAGCTGTTCCCGGGGCTGTTCCCGAACCTGCTGGCCAATGGCGCGAGCGGGATCGCGGTCGGCATGGCGACGAGCATACCCCCGCACAACGCGGCCGAACTGCTCGAGGCGGCGATCGTCCTGATCGATACGCCCGACGCGGACGATGCGGCGATCCTGGAGCATGTGAAGGGGCCCGATTTCCCCACCGGTGGCTTGGTCGTCGATCCGCCGGCGGTGATCCGCGAATCCTATGCGACCGGACGTGGTGGCTTTCGCGTCCGTGCGCGCTGGGAAACCGAGCGCGAGAAGGGCGGTGGCTGGCAGCTGATCGTCACCGAGATCCCGTACGGGGTGCAGAAGGGCAAGCTGATCGAGCAGATCGCCGATCTGATCAACGCCAAGCGCCTGCCGATCCTCGCCGACGTGCGCGACGAATCGGACACCGAGATCCGCATCGTACTCGAACCGCGCAGCCGCACGGTCGATGCGCAGATCCTGATGGACGGCCTGTTCCGGCTGACCGATCTCGAAACGCGGATCAGCCTCAACCTCAACGTGCTCGACAAGGACCGCACGCCGCGCGTGATGTCGTTGCGCGAGGCGCTGGCGGCGTGGGTCGATCACCAGTTCGTCGTGTTGCGCAGGCGCACCGAGCACCGGCTGGCGAAGATCGCCGACCGCGTCGAGCTGCTCGACGGCTATCTGATCGCGTACCTCAATCTCGACCGCGTGATCGAGATCATCCGCACCGAGGACGAGCCGAAGAAGGTGATGATCGCCGAGTTCGCGCTCACCGATCGCCAGGCCGAGGCGATCCTCAACATGCGGTTGCGCAGTCTGCGGCGGCTCGAAGAGTTCGAGATCAAGACCGAGCGCGACAAGCTCGACAAGGAGCAGGCGACGCTGGCGGCGTTGCTCGCCGATCCGAAGAAGCAGCGCGCGCGGATGAAGCGCGACATGGCGAAGATCCGCGATCGATACGGACTTGAGACCCCTCTCGGCAAACGACGCACGACGATCGAGGAGCACGCGCCGACCCGTGACATCCCGCTCGAGGCGATGATCGAGCGCGAGCCGATCACCGTGATCCTGTCGCAGCGCGGCTGGATCCGCGCGATGAAGGGGCACAATGATCTGGCGAGCCCGGAGGCGTTGAAGTTCAAGGAGGGCGACGGCCCGGCCTACGCTTTCCACGCGCAGACCACCGACAAGCTGTTGCTAGCCGCGGAGAACGGCCGGTTCTACACGCTGGCGGCGGACAAGCTGCCCGGCGGCCGCGGGTTCGGCGAGCCGGTGCGCGCGATGATCGACCTTGACGGCAGCGTAGGGATCGTCGCGCTGCTGCCCGCGAGCAAGCATCCGAAACTGCTGGTCGTCGCAACCGATGGCCGCGGCTTCTCGGTGAGCAGCGCCGAAGTGATCGCCGAAACCCGCAAGGGCAAGACAGTAATGACGCCGCGACCGGGTGCGCAATTGAAGATCGTCCGGCCGATTGGCCCCAACGACGATTACGTCGCGGCGATCGGCGACAATCGCAAGATGCTCGTGTTCCCGCTCGCCGAGCTGGTCGAAATGACGCGCGGGCAGGGGCTCCAGTTGCAGCGCTACCGCGACGGCGGACTCGCCGACGCGATCACGTTCGTCTTTGCCGAAGGGCTTAGCTGGACGATGGGCGGCGGCACCGGCCGCACTCGGACCGAATCGGACCTTGGGCCATGGCGCGCTGCCCGCGGAGCCGCCGGGCGGATGCCGCCAACGGGCTTTCCGCGCGATAATCGGTTCGGATAATGGATGAGAAAGGCCCCATTCAGGGTCCTTCAGAGCCTCTTAACGAACCCGCGGTACCGGGGAGCATGCCATCGACCGCCCTCGAACAGACTGCAAAGCCGATCGTGACGAGTGATATGGTCGCACGCGGGCTTGAACTCGTGCCGATCCCCGCGGTTCATATCGTCCTGAACGCGGGGCAACTCGAGCTGTTCGCGATGAATCGCGCGTATCGTCTGGCTGGGTTCGGCGTCGTTGCGGAACGCTCGCCGATGATTGCGGAGCTCGGCGACCGGATCCGGGCGTTTCTCGGGTCGGAGCAGATTAGGTCCGACTTTGATTGGGTCCTGGGCGACGAGATTGACTGCCGCCATTACCGCGTCACGATTGCACGATCCGATCCCATATTCCGCGAACGGTGTACGATCAGTTTCATCGACCTGACGTCGCAGGTCCAGACCGAGCGTAGCTTGCGTCGCGAGATGACGACCGACAGCCTGACGGGACTGTTGAACCGGGAAGGGTTCGCGGACCTGATCGAGGAGCTCGAAGACCATACGGTCAGGGCCGTGCTCGCGATCGACCTCGATCGGTTCGGCCGGCTGAACTCGTGCCTTGGCTCGCTGGCGGGAGACGAATTGCTCATCACGGTGGCGCGTCGGATCAAGGGCGCGTTGCGCGCGCGGGATACGCTTGCACGGATCGGAGGAAATCAATTCGGTATCCTGATATCGATCGATCAGGATCGTGAGGAGGCGCAGGCGCTCGCCGAGCGGATCCACCGAACGTTGCAAACGCCGTTCCGGTTGACCGATTACGAGATCAACGTCGAGTGCTCGGTTGGGATCGCCTTTGGTGCCGATGAGTCCGGCGACAATGTCGACCTGGTCCGCCACGCGCAGTTCGCGGTCAAACGCGCTAAGGTGAGTGGTCGCGCCGAGTTCTATCAGGTCCAGGATTTCGCGATCGCCCGCGCGCAATTCGGTATGGAGACCGCGCTACGTCGCGCAATCGAGCACCGCGACCTGCGGCTGGCGTATCAGCCGATCTGTGACTTGGCGACCGGCCGGATCGTGTCGTTCGAAGCGCTGGCGCGTTGGACCGATAAGGATGGCCGCGAACATTCGCCCACCGAATTCATCGCGGTCGCCGAGGAATCGGGATTGATCGTGCCGCTGGGGCGATGGGCGATCGAGGAGGCGGCGCAGACGCTGGCGCGCTGGGACGCGGCGAACGGCGGACCGTGCGGCGTGAGGCTCGCCGTCAACCTGTCGGCGATCCAGTTGCAGCGCGATGCGATCGCCCCGGTGCTGCAGGCGGCGCTGGACTCGACGGGGCTGTCGGGAGATCGGTTCACACTCGAACTGACCGAGAGCGCGATCGTCTCGGATCCCGACCGGATCGCGGGGACGATGCACGCGCTGAAGGCGCTTGGGACGAACCTGGCGATGGACGATTTCGGGACGGGGTATTCGAACCTCGCCTATCTCCAGAAGCTGCCGATCGACATCCTCAAGATCGACCGAAGCTTCGTGACGGGCATGCTGGCGGACCGCGACAAGGTGTCGATCGTCCGCGCTATCCTCAGTCTGGCGCAGGCACTGGGGATGCGGACGACGGCCGAGGGGGTCGAGACGCATGAACTCTCCCAGACGCTCGCGGCGCTGGGCTGCACGTACGGGCAGGGTTATTTCTATGCACGACCGCTGGAGCCGGACGCGGCGTATGCGATGATCAACTGTATCACTGCTACCAACTGACTGGCGCCCACGCCGGCTGAAAACGGGTTAGGCGGAAACCTCCGCCACCAGTCTGTCGGCGATGACCGCCACGCGCTCGGCGCCCGGAAACCCTTCCGAGATCCACTGCGTCTCGACTCGGCGCAGCATTGCAGCCACGTCCGGCCCCTTGCGAAGTCCGCGCTCGACCAGAGCCCCGCCGGAGAACGGGAACGCAGGCGGCGTCCAGTCCTTGATTTGGGACACGTCTCCGCCAGCGATCAGCAGACGGTCGACTGCACCGGCCACACCGACACGATAGGCCAAGGCTAGCGGGCCTTCCTCACCGGGTCCCGCAGTGGCAGCCATGAGGCGCTTGCGGTCGACGTTCGACAGCTTCAGCCTCGCTCCGACGGCTTCGGCGGCGGCAGGTGCGATCGCCACGGCGAGGCGGCGGATCGGGTCCGGTGCGATGCCCGCGTCCGTCTCTCGCTCGGCCAGCACGCCGAGACGCGCTGCTCCCCTGGCATCTATCTCGGGCAGTACCGCGCGAAAAATGCCGCGCTTGACCATCAGCGCGACTACGGGCACGGCGTTGGCCGCGACCAGCAGGTTCAGCACTTCGCTCGCGACGCGTTCGCGGGACAGCGCCATCAGGTCGTTCGCGCGCGCGGTGCAGGCGTCAAGACCGGCTTGGTCGATCGCGGTGCCGAACCGCGCGTGGAAGCGGAAGAAGCGGAGGATGCGGAGGTGATCCTCGGCGATCCGCTGCAACGGGTCGCCGATGAAGCGCACGCGCCGGGCTGCGAGATCGTCGAGACCACCGAAATAGTCGAAGATCTCGCCCGTCGCGGGATCGGCGTAGAGCGCGTTCATCGTGAAATCGCGCCGCGCCGCGTCCTCGCGCCAGTCGTCGGTATAGGCGATGATCGCGTGGCGGCCGTCGGTCGAGACGTCACGACGCAATGTCGTTACCTCGACCGGACCTGCGGGGGTGACGGCAGTAATCGTGCCGTGCGCGAGGCCGGTCGGAACCGCCTTGATCCGCGCATCCTGGAGTCGCTCGATCACCTCCTGTGGCGGCAGGCGCGTGGCAATGTCGACATCGGCGACGTCGATCCCGAGCAGCGTGTCGCGCACCGCACCACCGACGAAGCGCGACTCGCCCTCCGCCGCGCCGAGAACTTTCGTTAGTGCTTCGAGGCCGTCCCGTTCGCGCCACGGCGCAGCCGGGAGTATCAAGACCACCTCAGGCGGCGGGCAAGGTTGACGATCATCGCCGCAGTCGCACCCCAGATACGGCGCTCGTTCCACATGATCTCGTAATAATGCCGGTCGTGGCCCTGCCATTCGAGCGTCGCCTCGACATGGTTCGCCTCGTCGAGCAAGAACGCGAGCGGCACTTCGAAGACGCTGGCGACTTCGGCTTCGCTCGGTGTGAAGACCAGGTCGGGCGGGATGATCCCAATCACCGGCGTCACCTGGAACCCGGTGACCGTGCGGTAGCTGTCGGCCTCGCCGATCACCCGGACCTTGTCGCGAGGGAGGGCGATCTCCTCCTCGGCCTCGCGCAGCGCGGCGGTCACGACGTCCTCGCCGGGATCGATCCGACCACCAGGGAACGCGATCTGGCCGGGGTGGCGGCTCATCGTGTCGGTGCGCTGCGTCAGGATCACCCCAGGATCGGCGCGATCGGTCACCGCGATCAGCACCGCGGCGGGGAGCAGCGTGTCGGCGGCGGTCAGATCGCCGTCATGCTGGTCGCCTGTCAGCAAAATCATGTGCGACCCGGCGCCCTTCGCCAGCGCCGCGGTCATCCGTTCCGTCAGGCTCATGCAGCGGGCTCCAGCGGAAAGAACTCGCCGTCGCTCCACAGGCCCGCTGGCGTCGCGTCGTCGGCGATCGCGCGCTCGGCGAGTTCGTAATAGACCGAGCGGACGACCAGCGCCTCCATCCCGCCGCGGACGGCGAGGTAGGGGCGCGGACCGCCATCTCCGTCGGTCGTGTCCTCGACGAAGCGCAACGGGTGCTCCGGACCCGCCGTAACGAGGTCGCCGGTATTGAGCCGGAAGGCGAGCTTCGCATCGCGACCGTTGCCCTCGGCCTTCATCTCCACCGCGATGAACGGCGCGTCTTCGACCTCGATATCGAGCTTCTCGACCGGCGTGACGAGGACATGGCTGCCGTCGGGTTCGCGGCGCAGGATCGTCGAGAACAGCCGGACCATCGCCGGGCGGCCGATCGGCGAGCCCTGGTGATACCAGGTGCCGTCGCGCGCGATCCGCATCTCGCTGTCGCCGCAGTGAGTCGGGTTCCATTTCTCGACCGGCGGGAGCTTGGCCTCTTCGACGAGCTTGGCGATCTCGGCGAGACTGAGCGAGGCGATATCGGGGATGGCATCCATGGGCATGGCGGCGGACTAGGCGGGCAGGGGGCGGAGGTAAAGCGGTGGCTTATGCGGATGCGGCGACCGGCATGGTCTCGGCAACGCGGGGACCGAGCATGCCACTGCTGTCCGGTACGGCATCGCCACGGGCGAGCAGGCGGTGGCGCTCGACCGGGCCGGGCGCGGCCCAGCGCGCGGTGCGCTCGGCGGTGAAGCCGAAGAACCGGCCGTAATAGTCGGGGTCGCCGATCAGCATGAGCGCATCGTCGAGCCCCGTGACGGCGGCCGCGTCGAGCGCCTGCGTCATCAGGCGACGACCGATGCCATCTCCTTGATGGTCGGGTACCACGGCGACCGGGCCGACCATGGTCAGCGGAAACAGTCTGTTGTCGTCGACCAGCGCAATCGGCCAGCACTGGATCGAGCCAACCAACACGCCATCCTCGACCGCGGCGAAGCTGAGCGCGGCGACCGGCTTCGTGCCACCGCGGATCGTGTACGCGGTTCGCGTGAACCGATCCGGGCCGAAAGCGGCATCGAGCAGCATCTCGACCGCTGTCGGGTTGATGCTGGCCAGGGGAACGAGAGTGATCAACGGCATCTCCGGCCCGGACTGCGCCGCGTACACGCGGGAAGGGCAGCGCGCTTTAGCCGTGGCGACGCTGAACGCAAGGATAACCGGATCGACGCGGGCGACCCGGCGCGCGAACGGTGTGACTTTCATCTCGCGGTGCGTCTGCTAGAGGCGCGCAGATGGAAGACAGTCTCCAACTCGAAGTCCACGATCTCGAAGTGCAGGTCCTGACCGGCATCTATTCGGAGGAGACGCATCTGCCGCAGCCGCTGCGGATTTCTCTGACCGTGGACATGGTCTGCCCGAGACACTTCGCGCCGGATACGCCGTTGTCGGCATCCAAGAATTATCTCGATCTGAAGAACGCCGCGACCACCGCGCTGCCGGCCGGCGTGCATTTCACGCTGATCGAGGGCGTTGCGGATCATATCTGCGAGACGTTGTTCCTGCAGGATGCGCGCGTCCTGCGCGTGATGGTCAAGATCGTGAAGCTCGCGATCGCCGAAGCCGACGAGGCGATCGGCGTGACCCTCGTCCGACATCGCCGCTGATCGCATGCTGCTGAGGCTGGAGCCGGGCGGGGACATCGCGGCGCTCGTCCGTGGCGCAGTCGGCGAATCGCGGATCGTGTTGATCCCCGCGAACCTCGATCCGCTGACGATGGCGCAGGCGAGGGCGGCGATCGGCCCCCTCGCGATCGAATTGGCGCCAGCGGTCCGCGTGAATGCGGTGGCACCGGCCGAGGCGGCTCGACACGCCGATGTTGAGGCCGCGGTCGCGTTTCTCGAGCAGGCGCGCTCCACCACCGGACAATTGCTGGTTGTCGGCTAGCCTGCGCGCTTCCGAGGGTAGTTCAGCTTTTCCGAGTCCGTCCGCACGGCCCCAGCGCGGCCACGACGAATGCGTAATCCTCCCGCGCGATCGCAGCATCGGCGGCCTCCAGCGATCCCGTGCTGCGGTCCGGCAAGGCCTGCGGCAAAGCGCAGCTCAGCCGGTACCACAGCAGCGTCTCCGGGGCGGGGGGCGCCGCCGATTCATCAACGATCTCGCTCAGCGCAACCGCCCAGCGTGGCTGTTCGCCGGGACGACGTAGCACCGACAGCGAAACCGGGCGCTGGTCGGCAGTCGTCAGGAATATCTGGGTCTCGCCCTCACCGGGCAGTGCGCCCGGCACGTGAAACGCGTTGCCGATACCGGTGATGACCGGCGGCGCATCGCTCGCCAGTGCATCGCGGGCGATCTTCCGGGCGCGTGCATCTGCGGTCGGCGTCCAATCCAGCTGCGCGTCGGGCGCGACCAGCTGGACCTGATTCACCGCGCCGGACACCGGTCGGGCAAAGATCAGTACGCGCGCCTTCTTGAATTTCGGCACCCGACCGGCTGCGTCGGGCATCACGTCGAGCAGATACCCGATTCGCGGCGGCAGCCCGTCGGCGCCGCGGACCAGCGCAGTGACGTCGACCTCGACATATAGTCTGACATGACCCGCCGCGAGATTCGGTGCTTCGGCCGGCTTGATCTTCGTCGTCGATCGGACGGTCGCGTCGGCGATCACGGGGGCGGAAAGCACCAGGTCGGCGATGTCGGAATATCCAATGCCGCCAGCCGGTTCGCGCTGCACCGCACCCTGCGACGCATCCGCGTTATCGGCGAAAACCCGGGGTGCGGCCGGGGTTTCCTGAGCGCTTACAGGAGTTGCCGCGATGATGACGGAGAGGGCCGAAGCCGTAACGTGAAAGAGAAGATTCATGTCTTCAGGCTACGCTACGCAAGCTGAACGATACAGAAATAATTCTGCCATCCTATGGTTGTACGTTTGTTGCGTCCGACAAAGCGTTTGCGTGTCGCAGAACGTGGCGATAGGACTTGCTCACTGCCCCGTGGTTATTCCGGCCAACGGCAGACGCATGTGCCGCGTACCCATTGCGGGCACGTGCGTACGGAGCAGGCAGATTAAGGGAGTGTCGTTTCTGAATGGCCTATACTGACCAAAAGATGTCCGGAGGCAAAATCGTCGCGATCGTGATCGTCGCGCTGATTCATGCGGCCTTGGGCTATGCTTTCGTCACTGGCCTCGCGTACCAGTACGTGAAAAAGGCCCAGGAAAAGATGACGACGTTCGACGTGGAGCCGCCACCGCCGCCGCCTCCGCCCGACGAGCCCCCGCCGCCGCCACCCGACCAGCCAAACCTGCCGCCGCCACCGACCACGGTCGTGACGCCGCCGCCAGTCGTGGTAACGCCGCAGCCAGCGCCCGCGCTGACGACGTCGAGCATCATTCCTCGGTTCCAGCCGACGGCACCGCCGTCGCCGCCCGCACCACCAGCGCCGCCGGCACCGCCGCCGACGCCACGTGTCTCGCAGGCTGCTGGTCTCAAGGGTAACCCAGGGCAGTATTTCGGCGCGGACAATTATCCGCCGTCGGCACAGCGCGAGGGTGCTCAGGGTCGCGTTTCCGCGAAGCTGACGATCGGTACGGATGGTCGCGTGACCGACTGTTCGGTGACGTCGTCCAGCGGCAACACGACGCTGGATGATGCGACCTGCCGGATCTCCAAGGCGAGGGTGCGTTTCACGCCTGCCAAGGACGAGAACGGCAATGCCGTAGGGTCGTCGTACCAGCTGAACATCAGGTGGGTCCTGCCTCAGGAATGATCCATCCTACGTCAACCGCACCAGATAAAATTCAGTCAGAGGACTAAGCGAACATGATCACCACCATTCTTGCAGCGGCAGCGCCCGCCGCAGCCGACGCCAACCCGTACGGCCTGCAAGCCGCACTTCGCGAAGGCGGCCTGATTTCGCAGACCGTGTTCGGCATTCTCGTGCTGATGTCGGTCGTGTCGTTCTACATCCTGTTCTCGAAGCTGTTCGAGCAGCAGAAGATCATCGGCCAGGGCAAGCGCGTCCGTCAGGCCTTCTGGTCGTCGAACAGCCTTCGCGAAGGTTCGGCCAAGCTCGAGAAGAACTCGGCCTACAAGCAGATCGTCGACGACGGTCTGGCCGCTCAGGACCAGCATTCGAAGCTGACCGATCCGGTCGAGGCACATGACTGGCTGCACGGTTCGCTGGCGCGTTCGGAAGCCGCGATCAACTCGAAGCTGGGTGGCGGTCTCGCCTTCCTCGCGACGGTCGGTTCGGTTTCGCCGTTCATCGGTCTGTTCGGTACGGTTATCGGCATCTACCGCGCACTCGTGAAGATCGGCGCTTCGGGTCAGGCATCGATCGACAAGGTCGCAGGGCCGGTCGGTGAAGCACTGATCATGACCGCTCTGGGTCTGGTCGTCGCGGTTCCTGCCGTTCTGTCGTACAACTGGCTGCAGCGCCGCAACAAGTCGATCGCAGAGGACCTGTCGGCCTTTTCGAACGACGTACTCGGCTTCCTGGCTTCGAACGGCGCAGTGCGTCCGTCGATCGCAACGGCTGCCAAGCCGGTTTCGGCCAAGCCTGCTACGACGACCACGACTGCCGGCCAGACCGGTGGCGTACCGCGCGCCAACTAAGACGCGAAAGGCGGGGCTGCTGTTTGCAGCGGCCCCGCTTCATTGCCGCCGGCAGTTCCGGTGGCGATTATATGGATAGGATAGTTCGCACATGGCGATGAGTGTTGGTGGCGATTCCACCGAGAGTTCGATATCGGACATCAATACGACGCCGCTGGTCGACGTCATGCTCGTGCTCCTGATCATCTTCCTGGTGACGACGACTGTCGCGGTCCAGGCTGTGCAGCTGAAGCTGCCGGATGTTCGGTTCGATCCGACGATGACCAAGCCTGAGAACGTCTCGCTGTCGGTAACGTCGGCTGGCGGACAGTGCCAGGTGTACTGGGGTCTTTCGCCGGTGACTCACGAAGAGCTGCTGCAGCGTGCCGTCGACAAGCTGAAGGCTGAGATCGCGCGTCAGGGCGGTGTCAACGCGGCTGGTCTCGAATTGCCCGAGGCTCACATCCGCGGTGACGTGAACGCACCGTATCGCTGCATTGGCGCAACGATCTACACGATGCAGCAGGCTGGGTTCGCCCGCGTCGGCTTCATCTCCGAACCGCCTCCCGGCGGCACCACTGAACGTTGATGGCGAACGCTGATGCCGAACGCTGATGATCGCTCGGACGTATTTAGGAGTAGTATAAGATGGCAATGAGCGGCGGCAAAGAAGATGGCGCGCCGATGATGGAAATGAACATGACGCCGTTGATCGACGTCCTGCTCGTTCTCCTCATCATGTTCATCATCACGATCCCCATTCAGACGCATGCGGTGAAGGTCGACCTTCCAGTCAACAGCAAGAACCAGCCGCAGAATCCGGTCGATCCGCAGAAGAACAAGATCTCGATCGATCCCGCCGGTACGGTCGCATGGAACGGTTCGCCGGTCGACGAGGTCACGCTGCGCCAGTATCTGGACCAGTCCGCCGGCATGACGCCCGAGCCTGAACTCCACTTCCAGCCCGATCCCGAATCGAAGTATGAAGTGGTCGATCGCACGCTGGCCGTCATCAAGCGGTCCGCGATCACCAAGCTCGGCTTCATCGGCAACGAGCAGTATCGCAACGCCTTCTAAGGCAGGCTGCGTACAGTATCGAACGTCCAAAGGGCGGTCCTCCGGGACCGCCCTTTTTTTTTGTCGTGCGGTCGTCACTGGACCGCGGACGAACTGCAGCGGCGGAACGCGTCGTGGTGCATCGAGAAGAGATAATCCGCTCGCGGGACCGAACTTGATCAATGTGCTTGTATGACAGTCATCGAAGTGACACACCGTTGTCACAAAAATGAAACCTTCCGATACGCGAAGGTCAGTGGAGATGGATGATGCGCAAGACCGTCCTGTTCGTTCTAGCAACCCTGGGTGCCGCAACGCCGGCGTTGGCGGACCAGTCCGCGTCGACTGATCGCACTGGCTACGTCGCGATAGCGGCGGGCGACCTGTCGACGGCGGAACAGCGCATCGTCGCCGAGCGGAAGATCTTCCCGCAGCGCCCCGAACTGATGCTCAACCTGGCATCGGTCTACCACCGTACCGGTCGCGAGTCGGAGGCACGCGCGCTGTATGCGGCGGTGCTCGACCGCCCAGCGGTCGCGATGGACCTGCCATCGGGCGCAGTGGCGTCCTCGCACGATCTGGCCACCCGCGCATTGGCGCGGCAATCGCAGCAGATTGCGACTCGCTGACGACTGACGCGCGCCGTCCGAGGAGGTCGCGTACTACCTTGTTCTCCCGCCAAGGTGGGAGCCCAGACCGGGTCCCCGCCTTCGCGGGGAAACAAGTTGAGGAGAAGGTACTTCACCGTTCGATTGGATCGCCATGACGGCGGTTGGAAGGTACTGCGATCAGGCGAATCCGATGTGTCGTGCTCTGTCCGCTTGCGACCTTACGGTCGTTAGCAGCCGAAAACCCCGTCAACCGCGGCAAGCATCTCACTACCCCGGCGAAGGCCGGTGCCCGGTTGGGAACCGCTGCCAACTCAGCGGTAAGCGTCATCACCGAGACCTCACCACCTGGACCCCGGCCTTCGCCGGGGAGGTTGGCTAGAAGGGCATGCCGTTTACTCGCTGCCTACAAGTGGTTGCCAAGTTGCGGGGAGCATCGCGGCGGGATCGCGCAGTTTGGCGATATTGAGCAATTAGATCAGGTTTAACGCTGAGCAACCGTCTGCGGTGGTCTCGCCCGAGCCCCCAAGCCCAAGCCCAAGCCCAAGCCCAAGCCCTAAAGTCGCGGCAGCGTCACCCCCCGCTGCCCCATATATTTCCCCGCCCGGTCCGCATAACTCACTTCGCAAGGCTCGTTCCCCTTGAGGAACAGGAACTGGCACGCGCCTTCGTTCGCATATATCTTGGCCGGCAACGGCGTGGTGTTGGAGAATTCCAGCGTCACATGCCCCTCCCATTCCGGCTCCAACGGCGTCACGTTGACGATGATCCCGCATCGCGCATAGGTCGACTTGCCCAAGCAGATCACCAGTACGTCGCGCGGCACGCGGAAATATTCGACGGTGCGGGCCAGCGCAAAGCTGTTCGGCGGGATGATGCAGACGTCGGTCTTGCGATCGACGAAGCTGTTTGCGGCAAAGTCCTTCGGGTCGACGATCGCGCTGTCGACGTTGGTGAAGATCTTGAACTCGTCGGCAACGCGCGCGTCGTAGCCATAGGACGACAGCCCGTACGAGATGCAGCCGTCGCGGCGCTGCGCTTCGTGGAACGGTTCGATCATCGCATCGCCCAGCGCGCGCTCGCGGATCCAGCGGTCGGACATCACGGACATGGCAACTCCCTTTTCGCGAGCGGCTTTCGCCCGGATGCGGGCGGACGGCAAGAGGGACCCGCCGAATCACGTGTAGCCCCGACCACGACTCCTTCACGAAGCGTCTGCTTATGCGCGTAGGCTATTGATGCGGTCGAGCGGTGGCGTCACAATGTAGCGTCACGATCGCCGCGATCGAGACTGCGCCACCGGTGCTGGCCCGACGGCTAGAAGGGAAGCTGGCTTGAAGTTCATCGAGACCCCGTCACCTAATTTCGACGATCGTTCGCTGCCCATCACCATGATCGTGCTGCATTATACCGGGATGCAGGACGGCGCGTCGGCGATCGCCCGGTTGCGCGATCCCGAGGCGAAGGTGTCGTCGCATTACCTGGTGGAGGAGGACGGCACGGTCCTGCGCATGGTCGCGGAGGACAAGCGCGCCTGGCACGCGGGCAAGTCGCACTGGCGCGACGTCGACGACGTCAACTCGGCCAGCATCGGCATCGAGATCGTCAATCCGGGCCACGAGTTCGGCTATCGCCCGTTCCCGCCGGAGCAGATCGCATCGGTTGTGCAACTGGTCGCCGAGATCAAGGATCGCCACGAGATCACCCGCGGCAACATCGTCGGCCATTCGGACATCGCCCCGGTGCGCAAGCGCGATCCAGGCGAGCTGTTTCCGTGGCACGAACTGGCGCGGCGCCGGCTGGCATTGCCGCGACCAACCAAGAATTTGATGGACCCGGGCTGGACCGAAGGCGGCTTCTGCCTCGCGCTCGAACGCTTCGGCTATGACGTCGAGAATCGCATGGCCGCGACGATGGCGTTCCAGCGGCGCTTCCGTCCCGAACTGGTCGATGGCGAAGTCGATGCCGAATGCAGATGCATCCTGCTGGCGTTGCTGCTGCCGAAACCAATGGGTGACGACTGACGAACGCTACGTCCTTCTTCCGTGGAAGAGAGAGGCAGGGTGGGTCGGGACGTCTTTCTCCCCTCCCTGAAAGGGAGGGGCAGGGGTGGGTCGGTTTCCGCATCACGGCACGGTTGCGACCAAAACCAACCTACCCACCCCCGACCCCTCCCTTCCAGGGAGGGTAGAGCGTTGGCTTCGGGGAGCCCTCGCTAAAAACGGTGGTGCATCGCCCGCACCCGCGCTAGGGCTCGCCTCGCCAGAGGGTCGGGCGGCCGCGGGTGTTTTTGGACACGCGAGGAAAGTCCGGGCTCCGCGAAACGACGGTGCCGGGTAACGCCCGGCGAGGGTGACCTCAGGGAAAGTGCCACAGAGAGCAGACGGCCAACCCTCGGCTTCGGTCGGGGCGGTCAGAGTGAAAGGGTGCGGTAAGAGCGCACCGCGCGCCTGGTAACAGGGGCGGCACGGCAAACCCCACCGGGAGCAAGATCGAATAGGGGTGGCACATGGGCTTCGTTTCAGCTCGTCACCCGGGTTGATTGCTTGAGGCGGCGGGCAACCGTCGTCCTAGAGGAATGGTCGCCTAACTTCCGTATCGAAGGATCGGAAATGGACAGAACCCGGCTTACAGACCCTCTGGCATCCTTCCCCGAACCATTGCAGACTGCGGCGGAACTACGCGTGGGGGGAAAGTGATGCGTTTCGGCAATGTTGGTCTGTTCGGTGCGGGCATGGCGGCGCTCGTCGCCGGGTCGGTTCAGGTGGTAGCTCAGGCCCCGGCGACCACCACGGTCCAACAGGATTTCGACGCCGCAGCCGCGCTCGATACGAAAGGTGACAAAACCGCGGCGCTTGCCGCCTGGGAAAAGCTCGAGGCCCGTACCAAACCTGGGTCACGCAGCCGCGGCGTCGCACTTACCCGCAAGAGCGCAGCTTTGTTCAAGCTCGACCGCTCCGACGATGCGGTAATCGCTGCACGCGCCGGACTTGCCCTGCTGCCGGCTAGCGATCCCACGCTCGCAGAGGACCGCTGGCGCGCCTATTACAATCTTGGCATCATTGCGGAGGACGCGCTCGACTATGCCGGCGCAAGCGATTCCTATGCGAGTGCCGAGACTGCTGCGGATACGCCTGCCCTGAAAGCCGCCTCGATCCTGGCGCTGGCCAACACGAAGACGTTCACCGACCCCGCCGCTGCGGATGCCGCGCTCGCTCGTGCCGATGCGCTGCTGAAGCCGCTCAAGGCCGATGGCAAGCTGAAGGCGCTGGTCGCGCGCCGCCACGCCATTCTGTTGCTCAATCGCGGCGCCTTTGAGCCGGCACGCGTTTACGCGATCGATGCGGTCAAGCAACTCGGTGGCCTGACCTCGCAGACCGACGTGAACGATGTCTCCGCCCGTTCCGATGCAGCGATCGCGTCGCTCCTGGCAGGTAAACAGGACGAGGCGCGACGCTATATGGCGATGACCGGGGCGGGACGGTTGACCAAGGGCGAGTTCGATCCGGCCGTGCAGATGGACGTGCCGCCGTGTGGCGGTGAGGCCGATCTACGGCCGGCGGACATGGCGGTGGTCGAATTCACGATCGGCGACGACGGCGTGGTGAGAAACGTCGCGCCGATCTACGCAGCGGGCGGCGGTGCGGTCGCGCTGGAGTTTGCGCGTGCGGTCCGCGACTGGTCGTGGACGCCCGAACAGGTCAAGGCGCTGCCCGCGTTCTTCCGCTACAACGTCCGGGTCGAAATGCGCTGTTCGACGTTGTTCGAACGCCCATCGATCACCAAGTTTCTCGATTCCGACATGGCGACTTGGCTCGAGTCGAAGGGTCTCTCGCTGCCGAGCGAGGAGCGCGGCGCAGACGCAGTTTCGGTCGTGCGCCAGCGTGCCGCGCTGACTGCGGCGGAGGCGAAGTCCGGACCCACATCGATCGCCGCGCTGCCCCCGCTCTATCAACTCGTGAACAATGCGGTCGTCGGACGCGAGGAGAGCAACGTCCTCGCGCGGCGGGCGCTTGCGATCGCCGAGGCGCAGGGCGCGCCGCCGACCGCACGGCTGTCGCTGGACATCAGCGTCCGTGAGAGCGGCAGCACGGACAGCTGGAAGGATGGCACCTACGCGCGCGCGGTCACGCCGCTGCTGTCGGTGCCGGTCTACGCGAACGATCCGAAGGCGCGGTCGGCAATCCTGTTGCTGATGGCGGAGCGGACCAGTTCGCGCACGCGCCGCGCTGTGTTGTTGCAGCAGGTCGCGGACGACAAGGCGCTCGCCGCGAATGATCCGTTGCGCGTCGGCGCGCTGATCCGTCTCGCCTCGCTCCAGCAGCAGGCGGGCGACACCGCCACCGCGCGTGCGACGTTCGATCGATCGGGACTGGCGGCGAACCAGTGCGCGATCCTGGATGCGCCACCACGGTTCCTGTCCGCGGGTGGGACGTTCCCCAACGAAGCGATGGCGTGGGGCTTCGAGGGGTGGACCAAGACGCAGTTCGATGTCGGCGCCGACGGTAAGGTAATACATCAGCGCGCCGTGCTGAGCTATCCGCCGTTCGTCTTTACCAAGGCGGGTACCGAAACGATGGCTGGCGCGCGGTACAGCAAGACGTTTCGCCCAGATGGCGGCCTCGGCTGCGGCGGCCTGTCGCAACAGGTCCGGTTCAAGCTACCGGGGTAGGGGCGGATCGGCACCGTCAGGTTGCCGTTCTTGTTCTCCCGCGAAGGCGGGAGCCCAGGCTGGTTCCCCACCCTCGCGGGGAACCAAGAAGGCAGGCAGCGCTCGCTTAAACCAGCACCTTGTCCGGCCGACCGACCTCTTCGAGCACGGTCGTCGAATCGATCTCCATCATCGGTTTGATCAGCCCGTCGCGGATGTCGTAGACCCAGCCGTGCAGCAGCACTTCCTGGCCGCGCGCGAACGCGCCCTGGATCGTCTTGGTACGCGCAAGGCGGACGAGTTGGTCGCGGACATTGACCTCGACCAGCCGGTTGACCTTCTGCCCACGGTCGGGCTGCGCGTCGATCTCGTCGGCATGGTCGTGCAAGACGCAGCGCGCGGTGGAGAGCCAGTCGTCGACCGGCCCGGTGGTGCCGCCGTCCAGCGTCGCGCGGATGCCGCCACACGCATAATGGCCGCAGATGATGATGTGCCGCACGCCGAGCACGTCGATCGCATATTGCAGCACCGACATCAGGTTCATGTCGTCGTCGTTGACGAGGTTGGCGATGTTGCGGTGGATGAACATGTTGCCGGGTGGCGTCATCGTCATCTGCTCGGGCCCGACGCGGCTGTCCGAACAGCCGATCCACAGGAACTCCGGGTTCTGGCCGACCAGCTGGCGCTGGAAGAAGTCGGCGCTCTCCTCGATGATCTCGGCCGCCCACGCCTTGTTGGCGAGCAGGAGCTGCTTGTACTGCCTCATGCGAAACGGACCTCGGTCTGGGGGGCGTTGATCAGCTTGACCGTGCGCATCGCGAGATCGCCGCGGATAAGCACGGTGATGCCGCGATACTGCGCGCCCTTGATGAACGCGTTGATGATGTCGACGTTGTCGAGATCGACATAGCTGGTCGACGACAGGTCGATCAGCAGGTTCGCATTGTCGGGCACCTTGGCGAGCGACTTCTGCAACTCGTATTTATGGATGAAGTACAGGTTACGGCGGGCACGGACGAGGCAATCCTCGTCGTCGCAGGCAAAGGTGATCGCAGTGCGGAAGTTGCGCGCGACGACGAACACGAAGCCGACGGCAAGGCCGATGACGATGCCCTCGAGCAGGTCGGTGAACAGGATCGCCGCGACCGTGACGACGAACGGAATGAACTGCGTCCAGCCTTGCTTGAAGCGCTCGGTATAGAGCTTCGGCTTGGTCAGCTTGTAGCCGGTTGCGATCAGCACCGCGGCGAGCGCCGACAGCGGAATCAGGTTGAGCACCGCGGGGATCAGCGCGACGCTGACCAGCAGCCAGAAGCCGTGGAGGATCGTCGACAGCTTGCTCTCGGCCTTGGCATCGACGTTGGCGGACGAACGCACGATCACCGAGGTGACGGGCAGGCCGCCGATCAGCCCGGACAGGATGTTGCCGCCGCCCTGCGCCATCAATTCCCAGTTCTTGTCGGTCGAGCGACGGCGCGGATCGATCTCGTCGACTGCCTTGACGCTCAGCAGCGATTCAAGGCTCGCGACGATCGCGAGCGTGACCGCGCTGCTCCAGACGATGCCCATCGTGATCCCGGAGAAATCGGGAAAGGTGAACAGCGACGGGAATTGCGACAATGTCTGCGTGATCGGCACCTGGACAAGGTGCGTCGCCTGCAACTGCCAGTCCGGCTTCACGACGCCGAGCAGCATGTTGCCGAAGATGCCGATCAGCACGACCACCAGCGGGCCGGGGACGAAGCGCAACGGGCCGTCCTTCGGCTTGGCGCCGTCCCACCAGAATAGGAAGGCAAGGCTGACCGAGGCGATCAGGATCGCGCCGGGAGTCACGGCTGCACCGAGGCTGTCGAGAATCCGCGAGAAGGTGTTGATGCCGTTCGCGGTGGTGAATTCGAAGATGCCCTCGGCCTCGCGGTCGAAGCCGACGGCGTGGGGGATCTGCTTGAGGATGAGGATTAGGCCAATCGCCGCGAGCATGCCGGTGATGACCGACGACGGCACGAATTCGCTGAGGATGCCGGCGCGGGTCAGTGAGAAGCAGATCTGCAGAACGCCCGCGAGGACGACCGCCATCAGGAACATCTGGTAGCTCGGCATGCTCTCGATCGCGGTCAGCACGATCACCGTCAGGCCGGCGGCGGGGCCGCTGACCGACAGCGGCGATTTGGAGAACAGGCCGACCGCGATACCGCCGACGATGCCCGATATGATGCCGGCGAACAGTGGCGCCCCGGAGGCGAGCGCGACGCCGAGACAGAGGGGCAGCGCGACGAGCGCGACGACGATGGAGGCGGGAAGATCCGCACGCCATGTGGTAAGCTTTGGAATGAGAGTCGGCACCAGGGCTCCTGTCCTTAAGGTGTCGGCCGGGAATACGTCCGCACCGGACGCATCTATCCATGCCACATGACAAATAATTCATGTTTAGTAATCGATGAACGGTGTCTGACTCAAGTTGGAATGTTGCGACGCGGAAGATTGTCGGATCGGGCAAGTTTACGTCGCGACCGCTACGTGCGGTTGCGTTGTCCGTGGGGACGCCTATCTCGGACCGCTATGGCTCGAAGCACGACACGATCTTCAGACTGGGGTTTTCCGCGCTGGCGCGAATATGGCGCGAGCACCGAGGCGGTGACCGTCCGGCTGTGCGATCGGCATGGCTGCAACGAGCCCGGCAACTGCCCGGCGCCGAAATCGCCGAACAGCCCCGACCGCTGGTATTTCTGCATGAACCATGCCGGCGAATATAATCGCGGCTGGAATTATTTCGAAGGCCTGAGCGCCGAGGAAGCGGCCGAGCGCGAAGCGGCTGAGACGCGCACCGCGGACGGCTATACCGATCCCAAACATTACGCCTGGGCCGGCTCTGGCGACGGCAGCCGATCGCGCGACGAGATGCGCGCGCTGGAAGTGCTCGATCTGGAGCCCGACGCGACGTTCGAGGACGTCCGCGCGGCGTGGCGGCGGATGGCGAAGGCGAATCATCCGGATGTGCGCCCGAACGATAAGGACGCGGCGAAGCGGTTCCAGGGCGTGCAGGCAGCGTACGAGGTTCTGAAGATGGCCGAAGACCAGCGGACGTGGAAACCGGCGTGATCCGGGTCCTCGCCAGTCGCTGGCAGGGAAGCGTTCTGGTCTGCGGCAAGTGTTCGAAGAAGCTCGATGGTGGGTTTGGCGAAAAGGGCCGGACGCCGCTGGTGAAGCTGTTGCGTCAGGCACTTGGCGTCAAGAAGGACCGCAAGTCGGATCGCGGCGTGGTCGAGGTGAAGTGTCTTGGCGTGTGCCCGAAGAACGCGGTGGTGATGGTCGACGGGGCTCGGCCGGACCGGTGGATGCTTGTGCCTGCGGGTGCCGATGCCGACGAGGTTGTCGCTACGCTCAGCGAACCCGCCAGCGTGCCCTCACCCTCGCCGCCTCCGTCGTCTCTCCCTCTCCCCTCAGGGGAGAGGGAAGGGGCCCGCGGCCACTTGGCCGTGGGAAGGGTGAGGGCACGGTTTTAAGCGTACCGCTCGGCTGTCTCCCGGATCAGCGCAATCATGTTCGGGATCCCTTGAGTCCGGTTCGAGCTTAACTGCTTGCTCAAATCGAACGGCGCCAGTTCCGCGTTGATATCCGTCGCGACGATCTGGCCGGGAGCCTGGTCCTGCACCGTCAGCAGAACCAGAGCGATGATCCCCTTGGTAATTGCCGCATTCGAATCCGCTAGGAAATGAAGCCGGCCGTCATCGGTCGTGGTCGGATACACCCACACCGAAGCCGAACATCCCCGCACCAATGTCGCATCGGTCTTCAGCGCATCCGGCATCGGTTCGAGCTCTTTGCCGAGGTCGATCAAAAGACGGTAACGATCGTCGGGTTCGAGGAAGTCGTATTCCTCGCGAATGTCGGTGAGAGTGGCCATGGGCCGGTCGGTAGCGGTTCGGCGTAGGCGCTTCAACACCGGGGGGACAAAACAGGAGCGCGTATCCTCGAATACCACCACCCCGGCGAAGGCCGGGGCCCAGTTGAGGGACGGCGATGGCGAAGTGCGGTCCTCCGTTATAGCCACCTTTTCAACTGGGCCCCGGCCTCCGCCGGGGTGGTTCGCCCCTCAAAAGCCCTAAAGATCCACCCCGGCGGCGATCGCCTCAAGCTTCTTGATCCGCTCCTTCAGATCCGCGATCTCGATCCGCGATCCGGTCGACACCGCGACCGGCATGCGGCCGTCCTGCATGTGATCCAGCTCCATCCGCCGCAGCGAGAGCCATCCGCGCCATCCGGCTAATCCACCGGCGACGATCATCGCCAGCCCTGCAAGGCTCGCCAGCGCCAGGGTGATGTAGACGTTCGGTTCGATCATGTCCGCCTCCTAGCGGTCGCGGAGCCGTTCGATCTCTCGGTCGAGATCGACGCTCTTGTGGTTGTCGGTGATCACGCGCTCCAGCACCTGGATGCGCTCCTTCATCTGCTGCACCTCGTCGCGCAGCCGCGCCGCCTCGGGATCGTTCATCAATGACGTGCCCTCGGCACGTCGCCCGCTCTTGTGCCGCGATTTGACGATGCCAGCGATCATCACGATCAGGACGATCATCACGACCATCACCTGTCCACCATTCATGATCCTGTCTCCTGCGATATAGTCTGATTGAGTAAGCGTTGGTCGCGGAGCTGCTCGATCTCGGTCGAGAGCGCGATGCCCCGGTCGGTGACGATCCGTTCCAACACCCGTACCCGCTGTTCCAGGCGTTCGGTGTGCGCCGCATATTGCGCGGACTTTTCGGCGGTCTGCGCATTGAGCGCGGTCGCCATCCGCTCTTTGTGCTTTATCCAGTCCTTGAAGACGCTGCTGGCAATCCCGAGGATGACCGGAAGGCCGATCACGATGAAGACGAGCAGGAAGATCGTGAAATTGTTCATGATCCCCGTCCTCAGCGGTCGCGGAGGGCGTCGATCTCGCGAGCGGTGCGCTCGGCGGGATCGGTAGCGATGCGTTCGAGGACCGCGATCCGCTCCTCGAGGCGGGAAACCTGACCGGTGAGGCGCTCATTCTCGCTGCTGAGCAGTTCAACCTTGCGATCACCCGCCGGGTCCTGCTTGTGCCCGCCGCCCCAGCTCATCGAGTTGCCCCAGTCGTCGCTCGGCGGATAGCCGTGCTTGGTACGGATCCAGTTGTTCGCGATCCAGCCGATGGTGGTGATGGCGATGATCGCGATCACGAACCCAGGTCCTGCCCAATTCATATCGTATCCCCTCAGTTCGGCTGGAGGCGAAGCGCCTCGATTTCGCGGGCGGTGCGCTCGGCGGGATCGGTGGTGATCCGTTCGAGGACCTGGATCCGCTCCTGCAAGCGGTCGATCTGGCCGGTGCGGCGCTCGTTCTCGCTGTCGAGCAGCGCGATGCTGCGTTCCGCATCCCGGTTCGCGGCCTTGACCGCGATCCGCGCCTTGCGCCGACCAAATGCCTGGATCGTCAGCGTTGCCAGCGTGCCAACTATGATACCCAGTATCAGTGCTGCTTCTGGTGGCATGGTATTTCCCCCTTTTGGATCGACGCAGCGTCTCAGCGCAGGCTGTCGATCTCTGCCGCGAGGCTGTTGCTTGAGCGGCTGGTATAGTGCGTCTCGATGTCGGCGAGGCGGCGGTCGATGTCGCGGAACTTGCTGCGGACCTCGGCGGTCGAGCGCTTCGGGTTCGAGCGGACGCCCTGCCAGAACTTCGCGTCGTCGGGCGTCTCGTACAGGCCGATCGGCTTGGCATGACCCATCCAGGCGACCATCCAATAGGCCAGCAGCGTCCAGGGAAAGCCCCCAGCTAGCGTCAGGACGACCATGCCGACACGGACGAAGAGCGCGTCGACGCCGGTATAGTCGGCGATCCCGGCGCAGACGCCCTTCCACTTGGCGTTCTGCTTATCGAGGTAAAACTGTGTGCGGCTGCCGGACATCTCAGTTCCTCCGATCAGAAGTGCGGTCGGACTGAAGGTCCGATAGATACGGCGATTGCGTGGTACCGAGACCCGGCTTCCAGTCGGGATTGTCGGCGGCGATGATCCGTTCGACGGTCATCACGCGGTCCTCGAGGCGGCGGGCCAAGGCCTGCATCTCGTCCAGCAGCTTTTCGTCTTCCTCGGTGATCCGCGGCGCCTGCTTCCACTTGGTGATGTAGTGCAGGATCACCCACGGCAGCCCAATGAAGAGGACCGCGCAGACGAGAACGGGGGTCAGGTCATCCATCTCAGTCGTCCTTCTTCATGCGCGCCTTGAGCGCGGCGAGCTGGGCGTTGACCTTGTCGTCGCTGCGCAGCTCGGCGATCTCCTCTTCGAGCGTCTTGACGACCCCGAGCCCCATCGCGTCCGCGCGGCCCTCGGCCTCGTCGACGCGGCGGTCGAGGATGTCGAAGCGGCTGAACGCCTCGTGCGTCTTCGGCCCGTTGTACATCTCGCGCAGCCGGGTGCGATTGTTCGCGCTCTCCAGCCGGGTCTGCACCGCGTTCTGCTTGGTGCGCGCCTCCCGGAGCTTGGTCTGGAGCTTGGCGATGTCCTCTTCCGAAGCGCGAAGTGCGTCGTCGAGCACGCCGACCTCGGCCTTCAACTGCTCGGCCATGTCGAACGCCTTCTGGCGCTCGACCAGGGCGGCCTTGGCGAGGTCCTCGCGGTCCTTGCTCAGCGCCAGCTCGGCCTTCTCGGTCCAGTTGTCCTGAAGCTGCTCCAGCTTCGAGATATGGCGGCGCATCTCCTTCTGGTCGGCGATGGTGCGCGCAGCGGAGGCGCGAACCTCGACCAGCGTTTCCTCCATCTCGAGGATGATCATGCGGATCATCTTCGACGGGTCTTCGGCCTTCTCGATGAGATCGGCGAAGTTGGCGGCGACGATGTCGCGGGTGCGGGAAAAGATGCCCATGTAAATCCTACTCCAGGGGTCGGCCCGAGGCTCTTAGCGAGTCCGTCGGGGTCTTATGCCACGAGTGCGGTATGGACCGCGATGGGCGTTACGTTGGTTGCGATCGCTGGGCCGACTGCGCCGAGGACGCAGGTTGCGCTGACAACGATGGTGCAGAGGGTAGCGGCGACGGTGCGGGCGATGTTGGTGTTGAACATGGTGGGTCCCCTTTAAGGATGGTTGGTTCCGCTATTCGGCGGGTTGCCTGAAGCATTGCATCTCTCGTGCCAGTTTCGAAAATGGCGGAATTGCAGGGGTTTGCGCGATTTCAGGTGTTCGGGGCGTGGCGGAAGCTTGCCAAGAGTTGGGAATTCGCGCCACATCTTCGTCATGGAGCGAACAACCCAGGTCATCGGCGAGTCCGGCACGTTCATGGCCGCGCTCGAACGCGCATCGCGGGCGGCGGCGCTTGACCGTCCGGTACTGGTAATCGGCGAGCGCGGCACGGGCAAGGAACTGGTCGCCGAACGCCTCCACCGCCTGTCGCCGCGGTGGGATCAGCCTTTGGTCATCATGAACTGCGCGGCGCTGCCCGAGACGCTGATCGAGGCGGAATTGTTCGGGCATGAGGCTGGCGCGTTCACCGGCGCGACCAAGGCGCGGGTAGGGCGGTTCGAGGAGGCCGATGGCGGCACGCTGTTCCTCGACGAACTCGGCACGCTGTCGATGGCCGCGCAGGACCGCCTGCTGCGCGCAGTCGAATATGGCGAAATCACCAGGATCGGCTCGTCGCGGCCGATGCGCGTCGACGTGCGGATCGTCGCTGCGACCAACGAGCATCTCCCCGACAAGGTCGACCGCCACGAGTTCCGCGCCGATCTGCTCGACCGGTTGTCGTTCGAGGTGGTGACGTTGCCGCCTCTGCGCGCGCGGACCGGGGACGTGGTGGTGCTGGCAGAGCATTTCGGCCGGCGGATGGCGTCGGAACTGGGTCGCGAACGCTGGGAGGGTTTCGGCCCGGCGGCGATGGACGCACTCATCGCCTATCGCTGGCCGGGCAACGTCCGCGAGCTCCGCAACGTCGTCGAGCGGGCGGTGTATCGTTGGGAACAAGCGGGGCCAATCGATGCGATCGAGATCGACCCGTTCCAGTCGCCACACCGGCCGGGCGCGTCGACCGCGCCAAAGCCTATCGTGGTGGCTCCGCGCGCGGCCGAACCGGATGAAGGCGAGGACCCGGTCGTCGCGTGCGAAGAAGGCCCCTCGGACTTCAAGTCCCGCGTATCCCGCTTCGAACGCGACCTGCTCTCCCGAGCGCTGTCGGAACACCGCTTCAACCAGCGCGCCACTGCCGAGGCGCTAGGCCTGAGCTACGACCAACTTCGCCACGCCCTGAAACGCCACGACCTGCTTAACGCGGGCGGCTAAGCCTTCTTCCCCCCTCCCTGAAAGGGAGGGGCCGGGGGTGGGTAGGCTTCCGCATCGGGCAAAGTCGGCGGCACGAGCAGGCCGACCCACCCCCAACCCCTCCCTTCCAGGGAGGGGGGAAGAAAAGCGTCACCCGCTCTTCCCCACCAACCCCACCAGCTTCTTCAACTTCGGCGCAACCACCGGCACCGTCAGCATCGTGCTCGCCAGCGCCATCAGCAGCAGCGCAGTGAACGTCTCATTCGTAATGATCTTCTTATCCAGCAGGATGTTGACGAAGATGATCATGATTAGCGCCTTGGTCTGCAACAGCCATCCGATCGCCGAAGCCTCGCCCGGCCGCCACTTCAGGATCCGCCCGGCGGCGTGGACCCCGGCCAGCTTGCCGCCTACCGAGGCGACCAGCAACAACGCCGCCGCACCGAACACCGCGTAACCGCCGACCGCCCACTGCGTCTTCAGCCCGGTCGACAGGAAGAACACCGGCATCACCGCGAGCAGCACGAAGTGACGGAACTGGTCCATCTTCGCGGTCGTGAACCATTTCGAATCGAGCACCGCGCCCGACAGGAACGCACCGACCATGAAGTGCAGCCCCGCCCAATCCGCTGCGAACCCGCAGCCCGCGAGCCAGATCAGGCTGACATACCAGCGATCGCGCTCCTCGATCCGCGCCATCAGTTTGCGCACGATCAGCGTCGCGACCGCAAACCCGACCAGGAAACCACCCTGCCGCCCGACCCGCTCCCAATCGAGCAGGATCAGCGCCAGCACGCCCCAGATCGCGATGTCGTCGAGGCTCGCATAACGCAGGATCCGCTGCCCGATCGGCTCGCGCAGCACGTCGAGCTTTTCGAGGAACAGCACAAGGATCGGCAGCGCGGTGACCGCGCAAGCCATGCCGATGCCTAGCACGACCTGCCACGTCGCACCGTCCGGCCCACGCCACCCTGGGTAGCGCAACATCAACACCGCCGCGATGCTGCCGGTAATGAGCGGCACCGCGAGCGCGAGGCCCGCCGTCACGCCGGTCTCGCCGCGCCGCTTCCAGGCCTCGCCGAGATCGAGTTCGATACCGGCGACCCACACGAACATCATCACCGCCCACCAGGCGATGCCGTTCAGCGAGCCCAAGGTCGCGGGCGTGAAAACGGTCGCGTAATAGTCGGGATATGCTGCGCCGAGCACGCCCGGCCCGAGCAGGATGCCGCCGAAGATCTGCACCACCACCAGCGGCGCCCAGTAATCCGTCCGCCCGAGCCGCCACACCAGATACGGCACGGTGAAGATGATGAGTATCGCGAGGAGGAAGACCTCCGTCGGCGTCATGGCGTGCATGTGAATCCCCCGCGCCGATCGGTTCCCCCCGCCGGCTTTGTTACGGTAGCGGTATTATGCGTTCAGCGCGGGCACGGCAATATGCGGACATCGGGATCGACCCATCCCGGTTCATTCTTTCCAATGCTTCATAACGGGACAGGTGTCGACAAAGCGCGGCGGACAGACTGGTCGAGGCGCGACGTTCCGTGCGATCAGGAAACCGATATCGCCGGCGGGCCACCGCTGCGGAACGAAGAGGATCTCGGATGAAACGATCGTTGCTCGCCCTCGCGCTGTTCGCCGCTCCCGCGTTCGCGCTGAGCTCGGCGCCGTTCACCGTCAACGGGCAGGGGTTCGCGACGCTGCAGGAGGCGGTCTCGTCGATCCGGCTGGGCACCGCGACGATCCTGATCGCGCCCGGCACCTACCGGCAATGCGCGGTGCAGGCCGGCGGCCACATCACCTTCAAGGCGGTCAAGCCCGGCACCGCGATCTTCGAGAAGGTCGCCTGCGAGGACAAGGCCGCGCTGGTCCTGCGCGGGCAGGGCTCGGTCGTTGATGGCCTCGTCTTCCGCGGCTACCGCGTGTCGGACGGCAACGGCGCCGGCATCCGCACCGAGATGGGCGACCTGACCGTCACCAACGCGATGTTCCTCGACAGCCAGGAAGGTATCCTCGGCGGCGAACCGACTGCGCAGAAGATCCTGATCGACCATTCCACCTTCGCCGGGCTCGGCCAGTGCGACGAATCGCCGGGCTGTTCGCACGCGATCTACCTCGCCAACAAGGGCAGCGTGACGATCACCAACTCGCGGTTCGAGCGCGGTACCGGCGGCCATTACGTCAAGCTCCGCGTGCCCACCGTGTCGATCACCGACAACAGCTTCGACGATACCGCGGGAAAGAAGACCAACTACATGATCGACCTCCCCGAAGGCGCCACCGGCCTGATCGCGCGCAACACCTTCGTGCAGGGGCGCAACAAGGAGAACCACACCGGTCTGATTGTCGTCGCGGCGGAGGCGCAGACGTACCCCTCGACCGGGTTGCGGGTCGAGGGGAACGACGCACGACTGTCGCCTGGGGATGGCAGCAACCCGGCGTTCCTAGCGGACTACAGCCACGACAAGCTCGCGCTGGGCGCGAACCGGCTGGGCACCGGGTTACGGGCGTTCGAGACGCGGTAGCTTGCACGCTGGTCGGAGCGATCGTTCGAGGTAGTACGCCCCAAAAAGCTTGTTCTCCCGCGAAGGCGGGAGCCCAGACTGGACTCCCGCCTTCGCGGGAGAACATGCTTTGCAATGAAGGTGCGCGGCGCTCAGTTAGCGCAGGTGCTCGCAGCCCCCGGATCGAGATCCAGGCACCGCCCGTCCAACCCGCTAACCGGCAACCCGATCGTCGCCGCCAAGGTCGGCACGATATCCACCGTCTCCACGGACAGCGGCTGCTCGAACCCGGTCATCCCCTTGCGCCAGAACAGGATCGGCACGCGGCGGTCGTAATCCCACGGCGACCCGTGCGTCTCTACATAGCCCCCCGCCGGCGACACGATCGTCGTCACGCGCGGCTTCAGCAGCACCACCATCTGCCCCGACCGCTCGGGATAGAACGACGCCCGCGCCCGCTCGATCAGCGTCCACGTCTCGGGCGGAGACTTCGCCATCGGCGTCGCCATGATCTCGGCGGCGGAGTACGCACCCGCAATCTGCGGCATCGCCCGATACCGGCGCAGCGCCTCGGCAAGCACCTTCGCTTGCGTCTTCGCCGGCAGCGTGTCGTCGATATAGACGTCGCCTTCGGTCCCGAGCAGCACACTACCCGGCAGCCCCATGTCCTTGGCGATCGCGGTGCCGACCTGCTTGGCGAGCACGTTCTCGTCCATGTGCGCCTCCATCGGCATCGCGCGCTGTTGCTGGCGTTCGGTCGCGTCGTGCGCGCCGTGATCCGCGGTCAGCACGACCTCGTAGTCGACGCCGGTCTCGTCCATCACCGCGAAGAAATCACCGAGCGTCTTGTCGAGCTGCGCCATCTGGATGCACATCTCGGTGCCCTGCGTGCCATAGGTATGCCCGACATAATCGGTCGCCGACGCGCCGATATCGATGATGTCGGTCTGCGGACCCTTGCCGAGCTTCATGTCCTGCACCAGCGCCGCCGCCATCGCGAACACCGCGGCGTCGGAGGCGGGCGATACGCGGAAGCCCTTGGCATCGCCCGCCTCGCGCTCGAAGCGCCCCTGGCCATAGGTCTTGCCGGCGATCACGATCGGATGATCCACGCCCGCGCAATAGCCGGGCAGCGGGAGTGCGACCTGCGGCTTGGCGATCAGCGCGGCGACCGCGTCGCGCGTGCGCTGCACCGCCGGCGGCACCGCTCGGCCGGCATAGGAGGCATAGGTCTTGCCGTCCCACCACCAGAGCTCGTCGACCTTGTGGCCGCCCATCATCACCGCCGCGCGATCCTTCCCCGCGACCGACACCGAGCGTGTCCGCGGATCGCGTGCCTTCATCATCTCGCCGAGCGTCGGCACCTTCAGATGCATGTCCGACACGGTATAGCTGTCGTGCGTGCTGCCGGTGACGCGCTCGTCTTCCGAACAATAGACAACCTTGTCCGGCCGCCCGGCGCGCTGGTCGATCCAGTTGTTGGCGATGATCCCGGTATGCGCGGGGCGCATGCCCGTCAGGATCGTCGAGTGGCCGGGGCACGTCTCGGTTGCTGCGTGGCTCTGATACCCGCTCGGGAACACCGCGCCGTTCAGCAGCCGCGTGAAGCCGCCGGTATAATGGTTGCGATATTGCTGGAACAGGTCGGCGGCGAACTGGTCGACCGAGATCGCGACGATCAGTTTCGGCGGAGTCGTCGGGGTCGCCGCGGGGGGCGCCGCCGTCTGGGCAGAGACCGAAGAAGCCGAAGTTAGCAGGAGCGCGGCGATAAGTGCTTTCACGAACAGTCCTTTAGCCAGCAACATCCCTCGAGCGAGGCCGTCGCTTTGAAGTGCAATACGACAAGGTCACCGCTATGGCTTTGCGCGATGAACGAAACAAGGATTGCCATGCGCGGATTACGTTGCGTCCTCATGACGGTCTTGCTGGCCATCTGCGGGCTGGCGAGCACGCCCGCGCTTGCGGAATCGCTGAATGGCTCCAGCCAGCATCTGATGATGAAGCTGGTCGCCGAGAGCGATCACCCGAAAGCCGGCGCCCCGCTGACGATCGCGCTGGCGACGACGCCCGAAGCCGGCTGGCACGGCTATTGGCGCAATCCCGGCGACGCGGGTTTTCCGGCGACGTTCGACTGGACCTTGCCGCCGGGCGCGAAGGCCGACGAGCCCGAATGGCCGGTGCCAACGACGCTGCTGATCGCTGGGCTGATGAACTATGTCTACGAGGCGCCGTATGCGCCGCTTGTGACGATCCAGGTCCCGGCGGGACTGGCGGCAGGGACGAAATTCCCGATCCGCCTGAAGACGAGCTACCTCGTCTGCTCGGCGACGATCTGCGTACCCGAAGAGAAGGCACTGTCGCTCGACCTCACGATCGGTGACGGCGCGCCATCGCAGGCCGCCGCGTTCGCGGGCTGGCGTCAGGCGATCCCCAAGCCGCTCGATGCCGGCGCGAGCTATGCGGCGAGCAACGGGACGATGCGGATCGCCGTGCCGTTCCCCGCAGGCGCGAAGATCGAAAAGGCGTATTTCTTCCCGGTCACCACCGGCGCGATCGAGAACGGCGCGGCGCAGACGGTCACGCGTGACGGCGACCGCCTGACGATCAGCACCAAGGTCGCGGCGAATGCCAAAGCTGGCGGACCGATCGAGGGCGTTCTGCGGCTCGGCGACGGGCAGGGGCTAGGCGTCAAGGCGACGCCCGGCGCGGTGGCCGAAGCGGCCGGCGGCGACGCGACGAGCGCGAACGGCGAGAGCCTCTGGCTGACCGCGCTGATCGCGTTCGCCGGCGCAGTGCTCGGCGGCCTGATCCTCAACATCATGCCCTGCGTCTTCCCGATCCTCAGCCTCAAGGCGCTCAGCCTCGCCCGCGGTGGCGCGAGCGAGAAGGACGCGCGCGGCGAGGCTCTGGCCTACACCGCGGGCGTCGTGCTGGTCTGCCTCGGTCTCGGCGGCGCGATCCTCGCGTTGCGCGCCGGCGGGTCCGCAGTCGGCTGGGCGTTCCAGTTGCAGCATCCCGGCGCGATCGTCGCACTGCTGCTGCTGAGCACTGCGATCGCCTTCAACCTCGCCGGACTGTTCGAGGTCCCGACACCCCGCTTTGCCGGTGAGAGTGGCGCAAGCGGTGCGTTCGCGACGGGCGCACTCGCCGCGTTCATCGCGACGCCGTGCACAGGGCCGTTCATGGGCGCAGCACTCGGTGCGGCGCTGGTGTTACCGTGGCCGGCGGCACTCGCAGTGTTCGGCGGGCTCGGGATCGGCTTGTCGCTTCCCTTCCTCGCGATCGGGTTCATCCCATCGTGGCGACGGTGGTTGCCAAAGCCCGGCGCCTGGATGGAGACGTTCCGCCACATCCTGTCGGTGCCGATGTTCCTCACCGCGATCGCGCTCGGCTGGGTGCTCGGGCGACAGACCGGCGTGGATACGCTGACGCTCGCGCTGGTCGCGGTGCTGGCGGTCGGCGCGGTGCTGTGGATTGGCGGCTCGCGCCAGCGCAAGGGCAAGTCGTTCGGCATCGTCGCGCAGGTGCTGTTGCTGGGGATCTTCGTCGGCAGCGCAGTATTGATCTCGCGCGCGCCGCCGGTCGCCGCCAAAACCGCGACCGCCGGCGACGAGGCGTTCACCGAGGCCAAGCTCGCCTCGCTGCGTGCCGAAAAGCGCCCGGTGTTCGTCTACTTCACCGCCGATTGGTGCCTGACGTGCAAGGTCAACGAGAAGGCGGCGATCGACACCACCGGCGTCCGCGACGCCTTTGCCAAACACAACGTCGCCGCGCTGATCGGCGACTGGACCGACGGCGACCCGGTAATGGGCCGCTTCATCCAGGCCCACAACCGCGCCGGTGTGCCGCTGTATCTCTACTACGCACCAAGTGCCGCCGAACCGATGGTCCTCCCACAGGTTCTCACGCCAGGTCTGCTCGAAGGGTTGGGAGCCTAAGAGGATTCCCCTCCCTGGAAGGGAGGGGTTAGGGGTGGGTAGGCCCATTGGCTGGCGCAGCACCTGCCTCACGCCGACACCCCCAGCCCCTCCCTTCCAGGGAGGGGGGCAAATACACATTCAGACCTTGTGCAGCGCAGCGATGCGTTGCAGCATGGAACCGCAACGCTTGATGGGGAATTGACCGTTTCGATGGGGAAACAAGCGTTCGACGAGATCATGGGCACACCGGGCGACACGACCGCCCGGCGCGAACTGGCGGCTCTCGGCAAGTGGATCGAGGATACGCCCAACGCCGAACTGCGACGCCGGCAGGAAGCCGCCGAGACGACGTTCCGGCAACTCGGCATAACCTTCGCGGTCTACGGCGAGAATGAAGCGGCCGAGCGGATCATCCCGTTCGACATCGTCCCGCGCGTATTCCTGCATGACGAATGGACGCGGTTGTCCGAAGGCCTCGTCCAGCGCGTCGAGGCGATCAACGCGTTCCTCGACGATATCTACGGCGAACGACGCATCCTGAAGGAGGGCATCCTCCCCGAAGACCTCGTGCTCGGCAACGCGCAGTTTCGGCCCGAGATCGCCGGTATCCGTCCGCCGCACGGCGTATGGGCGCATATCTGCGGCATCGATCTCGTCCGCACCGGCCCCGACGATTTCTTCGTGCTCGAGGACAATGCGCGTACGCCGTCGGGCGTCAGCTACATGCTTGAAAACCGCGAGGCGATGCTCCGTCTTTGCCCCGAACTCTTCCGCGAGTTCCGGGTCGCGGCAGTCGACAGCTATCCAGACCTCCTGCTCGAGACCATGAAGTCGGTCGCGCCACATGGCACGGGCTCCAACCCGACGTGCGTGCTGCTGACCCCCGGCCACTACAACTCCGCCTATTACGAACACAGCTTCCTCGCGGACTCGATGGGGATCGAACTCGTCGAGGCGGCCGATCTGGTGGTCGACGACGACATCGTCTGGATGCGGACGATCGCGGGGCGGGTTAAGGTCGACGTGATCTATCGCCGGATCGACGATGATTATCTCGATCCGCTCGTGTTCCGTCCGGACTCCGCGCTGGGCGTGCCCGGTCTGATCGCAGCCTACGCCGCCGGCAACGTCGCGATCATGAACGCGCCGGGCAACGGCATCGCCGACGACAAGGCGATCTACAGCTACATGCCCGACATCGTGAAGTTCTACTCGGGCGGCGAGTGCAAGCTGCGTAACGTCGAGACCTGGCGCTGCCGGGAACCGCAGGCGCTGAAGTTCGTCCTCGACAACCTCGAAGACGTCGTCGTCAAGCTGGTCGACGGTTCGGGCGGCTACGGCATGCTGGTCGGCCCGACCGCCTCGAAACAGGAGATCGAGGATTTTCGCGCCGCGCTCATTGCGGAGCCACACCGCTACATTGCGCAACCGACACTTGCCCTGTCGACCGTCCCGACGATGGCACAAGGCGGTCTCAGCCCCCGCCACGTCGACTTCCGCCCCTTCGTGCTGAGCGGCGCGAAGGGCGTGCAGGTCGTCCCCGGCGGCCTCACCCGCGTCGCGCTCAAGGAAGGATCGCTGGTGGTCAATTCCAGCCAGGGCGGCGGCACCAAGGACAGCTTCGTCTTGATGGCCGACCAGTCGCAACGAATGAACGCCGGCGGCATGAGCCAGACGATGGGTGGCATGACGCAAACCCTCGGCGCGCAGACGTCCGGCGGGACCGCCTGATGCTGTCGCGCACCGCATCCTCGCTCTACTGGCTCGGCCGCTATTTCGAGCGGGCCGACTTCATCGCCCGGCTGGTCGAAGCCACCGTCCGCCTCGACGTGCTCTCGTCGCAACCCTCGGGCGACGCCGCCTGGGCATCCGCTTTGGCCGTCACCGAAACCGACGAGGCCTTCGCCGCGACCGGCGTCGAGATCGGGCAGCGCGACGTCGTCCGGTTCCTGACGCTGGATTCAAGCCATCCAGGATCGATCGTCCGCTGCCTCGACATGGCGCGCAACAATGCCAAGGCGGTGCGCACCGCGCTGACCCGCGAGGCGTGGACCGCGATCAACCGCGCATGGCTGTTGTTCGAGAACCGCGCGACGCCCGGCAGCACGACTTCGCAGTTGAACCTCGTCGAGGCGGTCAAGAACGAGACGCGCGGGTTCGAGGGCGCGGTCCACCGCATGCTCCGCAACCAGACGACGTGGTTCATCCGGCTCGGCCAGGCAGTCGAGCGCGCGGACAACACCGCGCGTCTGCTCGACGTCAAATATCACATCCTGCTGCCCGAGGGTGAACGGCTCGGCGGCGCGATCGACCGCGATCAGTGGACGACGATCCTTCAGACCGTGTCCGCCGTCACCGCCTATCGCTGGCTCTACAATGACGGCTTGCGTCCCGCCGACGTCATCGACCTGCTTCTTGCGCGGTCCGAACTGCCGCGCAGTCTCGCTGCGTCGGTCGAGGAGACGGTCGACGTACTCAACCTGCTCGCCAAGCGCACCGGCAACCACGGCGAGGCGGACCGGATGGCACGGATGCGTGCGTCGCGGATGGCGAAGACGCGATCGGGCGAGGTCATCGCCTCCGGGTTGCACCAGTATCTCCAGGCGTTCATCGCCGAGAACGCGTTGCTGCACGGCGCGATCGGCCGCCAGTTCAAGTTTCTCTGATGCGGCTCTCGATCGACCACCACACGATCTACCGCTTCGCGCAGCCGCAGGGTCGCTTGGTGCAGATGCTCCGGCTAACACCCGAGAACACGCATGATCAGACGGTCGCGTCGTGGCGGATCGACGTCGATTGCGATGCGCGGCTGCGACCCGGTCGCGACGGTTTCGGCAACGCGGTGACGATGCTCTACGCCGAAGGGCCGGTCGACGGGATCGAGATCACCGTCAAGGGCGAGGTGCTGACCAGCCATTCCGACGGCGTCCTGCACGGCGTCCACGAAACGCTTCCACCAGCGCTGTACCTGCGATCCACTGAGGCGACCGTCCTCGACACGGCAATCGCCAAGTTCGCGGTCAATGCGGCCGAGGGCGCACGCGATCGGATCGGCGCGTTGCACCGTTTGAACCGAGCGTTCCATAAGCGCTTCGCATTCGACGCCGGACGTCCCGAACCCGGTCGGACGGCTGCCGCAGCGTTCCGCATGGACAGCGCCACGCCGCGCGACATGGCGCAGATGTTCGCCGTTGCCGCGCGATCGCTCGGCGCGCCGGCGCGGTACGTGTCGGGCTATCATCACAACGATCACGAGGTCGTGCATCTGCCGACGCCACACGGCTGGGCAGAGGCCTTCGTCGACGGGCTCGGCTGGGTCGGGTTCGATCCCTGCACGGGGATGTCGCCCGAGGAGCATTACGTGCGCGTCGCGATGGCGCTCGATGCGGCTGGCGCTGCGCCGGTGGCGGGCTCGAGGTTGGGCGAAGGTGGCGAGGAACTCGACGTCGATGTCGTCGTGCAGCGCGAGGACTAAGACTGTTTCCCCGCGAAGGCGGGGATCCAGGCTGGGCTCCCGCCTCCGCGGGAGAACAAGGGGCAGGAGTTCTCGAGGGTGCCACCCCGGCGAAGGCCGGGGCCCGATTGGCAAGGTGGTCGAAATGGAGCGCTGCATTCAATTAGCGGTGTTTCCCAATTGGACCCCGGCCTTCGCCGGGGGGGGGGCTTGAAGTGAGCTAACAGGCTAGGCAGCCACCTCCGCCGCAAATCAGACCAACGCCGCAACCCGCGCCGGCGGCGTCGCCAGATCCGCATCCTCCAGCCGCCGCCACCCCGCCGGCCCCAGCACCTCCAGCGGCCGGTACCGCGTCTTATATTCCATCCGCGGCGAGCCCTTCACCCAGTAGCCGAGATACACATACGGCAGCCCGGCATCTCGCGCGCGCAGGATGTGGTCCATGATGATGAAATTACCGAACCCCGGTCGCGCCGTGTCGTCCGCCGCGAAGAAACTGTAGACCATCGACAGCCCATCCGCCTGCCGATCGGTCAGGCACGCACCGATCAGCGCTCCCGGCACGCCGTCGACCGACGGTTCGCGATACTCGACGATCACCGAATTGACCGGCGAATGCTCGATCATGTCGGCATAGTCGTCCTCGTCCATACCCGCCATGCCGCCGCCCGGATGACGCGTCCCGAGGTAACGGCGCAGAAGCTGGAACTGCTCGTCGGTCGCCCACGCCTTGCACGCGGTAACCTCGATATCGCCGAGCCGCTTCAGCAACTTTCGCTGCGTCGCGTTGGGCACGAACTCGTCGGTCACCACGCGGACCGAGACGCACGCTATGCACCCGGCACAAGATGGCCGATACGCGACGCCCTGGCTGCGGCGAAAGCCGATCCGCCCGAGCGCATCGTTCAACTCGTTCGCATGTGGACCGGTCAGTTCGGTGAACACCTTGCGCTCCTGACGATCCGGCAGATACGGGCACGGCGCAGGGCTGGTGACGAAAAAGCGCGGGAAACGGAAAGGCGCAGTCACCGAGCGAAAAGTCCTTCAGGCAGGCGCGATTAGCCGCGTCGCCTCGTATATGGCCGCCCAGCGCAAACGTACAATCGGTTTACCACGAATGACGGTTAACGCGCTAAATCACCGTATCAGAATGGGATTACGCCAGTTCGACGGTCGACGTCTCGTACCCGCCAGCGCGCAACGCACCGATCAACCGATCGAGATGCGATCGGTCGCGGAGCTCGCATTCGATGTCGGTGATGAGCCCCTTTGCCGGTAACGTCGTGAAGACGCGCTGGTGATAGATTTCGATGATGTTGACGCGTTCCTGGTCGAAGATCCGCGCGACATGGAACAGCGCACCCGGCTTGTCCTGCAACCGGATCCGCAACCGAGCCAGCCGACCCGACCGCGCCAGATCGCGCAACAGCACGTTGGCGAGCAACCGCGTATCGATATTACCACCGCACAGCACGATGCCGACCGTCTTCCCCGCGAACCGTTCGGGATGCGACAGCAGCGCGGCGAGCCCGGCAGCCCCTGCGCCCTCGACCACCGTCTTCTCGATCTGCAGCAGCAGGCTGACCGATTCCTCGAGGCTGCGCTCGCTGACGAGGACGATGTCATCGACCAGTTCGGCGACGATCTTCGAGGTGATCGCCCCCGGCTCCTTGACCGCGATGCCTTCGGCCAGCGTATCGCCCGCGCACGCCATGTCGGTGCCGTTGATCCGGTTGTACATCGACGGGAACAGCTCGGCCTGCACGCCGACGACCTCGATCGGATGACCGCCTGGCGCTTCGCTCAACGCGCGCGCGACCGTCGACATGCCCGAGATCAGCCCGCCGCCGCCGATCGGGATGACCAGAGTATCGAGCTGCGGCACGTCCTCCAGCATCTCGATCGCGACGGTGCCTTGCCCTGCGATGACGCGCGGATCGTCGAACGGGTGGACGAAGGTGAAGCCGCACTCGCCCTCCAGGATACGGGCGTGGGCATAGGCCGCGTCGAACGTCTCGCCGTGCAGCACGACATTGGCGCCGTGACCCTCGGTCTGCATGACCTTCACGGTCGGTGTGTTGGTCGGCATCACGATCGTCGTCGGAATGCCGAGCCGGTTGGCGTGATAGGCGAGGCCCTGCGCATGGTTGCCCGCCGACGCGGCGATGACGCCCTTGGCGCGCGCTTCCGCCGACAGCTGCAACAGCGTGTTGAGCGCACCGCGCTCCTTGTACGCCGCAGTGAACTGGAGGTTTTCGAACTTCAGATACACCGTCGCGCCGGTCATCTTGCTCAGCGTCTTGCTGATCAGCGTCGGCGTGCGGACGATCGAGTCGCGGATCCGGTCATGCGCGACGCGGACGTCGTCGATCGAGACGGGGAGGGTGGGTGCCGCTACGGCAGCGTGGGTAGCCATGCCCGACCCGCTAGACCATCTGGCGCGCATGGGAAACACCGCTTATGCGCGGACGCTATGGCAAAACTGGCATTCATCGGAACCGGCGTCATGGGCGCGCCGATGGCGGGACACCTTGCCGCGGCAAGGCACGACGTCACCGTCTATAATCGGACTCAGACCAAGGCGTTGGCATGGGCCGATAAATATGGCGGCAAGGTCGCCGACACGCCCGCGGCAGCGGTGAAGGACGCCGATGCGGTGTTCGCCTGCGTCGGCAACGACGACGATCTGGCCTCGGTCACTTTAGGCGATGACGGCGCGTTTGCGGCGATGCGCGACGACGCGGTGTTCGTCGATCACACCACCGTCTCGGCCTCGATCGCGCGACGCCTCGCGGGCGAGCGCACGCTGGTAGTCGACGCACCGGTGTCGGGCGGACAGGCCGGCGCGGAGAACGGCAAGCTCTCGATCATGTGCGGCGGCTCTGCCGAAGCGATGGCGAAGGCCGAACCGTTCATGCAGGTATATGCCGCACGGATCGTCCATGTCGGCGAGGCGGGCGCGGGCCAGACGACCAAGATGTGCAACCAGATCGCGATCGCCGGCGTGATCCAGGGCGTCGCCGAATCGCTGCGGTTCGCACAAAACTCCGGGCTCGATCTCGACAAGGTGTTCGAGGCGATCTCTGGCGGCGCGGCGCAAAGCTGGCAGATGGTCAATCGCTGGCCGACGATGGCGAAGGAAGAGTTCGACTTCGGCTTCGCGGTCGACTGGATGCGCAAGGATCTGGGTCTCGCGCTCGACGAAGCACGACGCAACGGTGCGGTGCTGCCCGTCGCGGCGCTGGTCGATCAATTCTACGCCGATGTTCAGGCGATGGGCGGCGCCCGCCAGGATACGAGCGCGCTGGTACGGAGATTGCCGAAGTGATCAAGTGCATTACGACGACTCTGCTCCCCTCCCTGGAAGGGAGGGGCCGGGGGTGGGTTGGCCCGTTGTCCAGGCACCAGGCTGCCCCAACCAGCCGACCCACCCCCAACCCCTCCCTTCCAGGGAGGGGGGCAAGAGCGGCGCTGGTCTTGGCATTGCTCCTTCCGACCCCCGCGCTTGCCGACGGGATCGTCGACAACGTCAACGGTGTCACCATTGATGACGGCGGACGCGTTATCCACTTCAAGGCGATCCTCGTAGACAAGGATGGTCGCGTCACGCGTCTCGTCCCCCCCGGCGAGGAGGCCCCCAAGCTCAGCCGCAAGGAACTCAAGAAGAACGCCGGCAAGCCGCTCTACGACTGGCGCGTCGACATGGGCGGCAAGACGGTGTTGCCGGGCTTCATCGACGCGCACGGCCATGTCCTCGAAATGGGCTTCGGCGCGCTGTCGCTCGACCTGTCGATGGCCAAGTCGCTCGACGAGGCGAAGTCGCGGATCGCCGCCTACATTGCGGGCAATCCCGATCGCAAATGGGTGCTGGGCCGCGGCTGGAACCAGGAGGCGTGGGGGCTGGGTCGCTTCCCGACCGCCGCCGACCTGGAGTCGGTTTCCGGCGGCCACCCGATCTGGCTGTCGCGCGCCGACGGGCATGCCGGCTGGGCGAACCGCGAGGCCATGCGCGAGGCAGGCGTCACCGGCTCGACCTTATCCCCGGCGGGCGGGCGGATCGAGAAGACCGGCGGCGCGCCTGCGGGCGTGTTCGTCGACGGCGCGCAAGGATTGATCGAGAAGGTCGTGCCGCAGCCGCTTCCCAAGGAGCGCGATGCCGCGTTCCTCACCGCGCAGCGCATCCTGCTCGGCTACGGCGTCACCGCGGTCGCCGACATGGGCACGACGCTGGACGATTGGCTGACCTATCGCCGGATGGCGGACATCGGCGGGCTTCGTGTTCGCATCATGAGCTATGCGATGGGCGTCGAGACCGCGAGCCGGATCGGCGGCAAGGGGCCGACGCCGTGGCTGTACAATGATCACCTGCGGATGGGTGGCGTGAAGCTCTACGCCGACGGCGCGCTCGGCTCACGCGGTGCGTGGTTGCTGAAGCCCTATGCCGATGCGCCCGGCCAGTCGGGGCTCGGCTTCCTGACCGACGACCAGCTCCAGAATCAGATGAGCCGCGCGGCGATGGACGGGTTCCAGGTCGCGGTCCATGCGATCGGCGACAAGGCGAACCGGGAAGTGCTCGACGCGATCCAGGTCGAGAGCGAGACCTATACCGGCGATCGCCGCTGGCGAATCGAGCATGCGCAGATCGTCGATCCGACCGACCTGCCGCGCTTCGGCAAGTTCGGCACGATCGCGTCGATGCAGCCCACGCACGAAACGAGCGACCGGACGATGGCCGAGGCGCGGCTGGGGCCGAACCGGCTGGCGGGCGCCTATGCATGGAAATCGATGCTGACCAACGGCGCGAAGCTCGCCTTCGGGACCGACTTTCCGGTCGAGAAGCCCGATCCGTTCGCGACCTGGGCGGCAGCCTTCACGCGTCAGGATGCTGACGGGCAGCCGCAGGGTGGGTGGCAGCCGCAGGAACTGGTCACGCGCGAACAGGCGTGGTGGGCGATGACCGGTGCGGCCGCCTATGCCGGGTTCGCCGAGAAGCAGTTCGGTGCGCTCGCGCCCGGCCAACGTGCGGACTTTATCGTTGTCGACCGCGATCCGACGATGGCCTCGCCGACCGACCTGCGCGCGACGAAGGTCAGCGAGACGTGGATCGGCGGGGAGAAGGTCTGGGTGCGCAAGTAACCGCGAGGGTTACTGGCGCATCCTGATCAACCCCTCCTGCGCGACGCTGGCGACGAGCCGGCCGTCGCGCGAGAAGATGCGCCCGCGGTTGAACCCGCGGGCATGTCCGGACCACGGTGCGTCGCAGGCATAGAGCAGCCAGTCGTCGGCGCGGAAATCCTCGTGCAGCCACAGCGAATGGTCGAGGCTCGCGGTCTGCAGCCCCGGCGTGATCCAGTTGACGCCGTGGGGCAGCAGCGCGGTACCGAGCAACGCCATGTCCGATGCATAGGACAGGATCGCGCGGTGCATCGCCGGATCGTCGCCGATCGGTGCGACCAGGCGGAACCAGTTGGCATGGGCCGCGGGTTGCGGAACGGGCTCGATCCAGCTGCGCGGGTTGACCGGACGGATCTCGATCGGGCGCTGGCGGAGCATGTGCGCGCGGAACTTCTCGGGGATGCCGTCGATGCTCTCCAGCCGCAGTTCGCGATCGGAGCGCAGGTCTTCGGGCGGGGCGACATCGGGCATCGCATCCTGATGATGGAGTCCATCCTCGGGCGTCTGGAACGACGCCGCCATGTTGAGGATCGGCTGCCCCTTTTGCATCGCGATCACGCGCCGGGTAGCGAAACTCCGCCCCTCGAAGTCACGGACCACTCGGAAGACGATCGGATAATCCTCGTTGCCCGGCCGCATGAAATACGCGTGAAGCGAATGTGCCGCCTTCGGCGCCTCGGTCGAGCGTTGCGCGGCCTGCAGCGCCTGCGCGATCACCTGCCCCCCGAACACGCGACCGACCCCGCCCGGCTGGCGTTTGCCGACGTAGAGATCGGTATCGACCTCCTCGATTTCGAGCAGATCGACGAGCCCCTGCGCGAGTGCTTCGGGCGACGTATCGGCAGTATCCAAGCTCATCTGACCTCCGTGTTCACCCGCGAAGGCGGGTGCCCAGACTGGGCCCCCGCCTTCGCGGGGGGACAGGTTCGGGTCAATACCCCGCCGCTACGGCCAACCGATCCGCATGGAAGTTCGCATCGCCGAACATCTCCGCCAGCACCCGCGCCCGCTTCATGTAGAAGCCGATGTCGTATTCGTCGGTCATGCCGATCCCGCCATGCATCTGCACGCCCTCCTGCACGCTGAGCGTCGTCGCCAGCGCCGTCATCGCCTTGGCCACCGACACCGCCTCGTCCGCGCGATCGCTGCCCTGGTCGAGCAATTGCTGCGCCTTGAGAACGGCGGCCCGCGCCACCTCCATCTCCGAGTACAGATGCGCGGCACGGTGCTGGAGCGCCTGGAAGCTGCCGATCAGCGTCCCGAACTGCTTGCGCTCTTTCATGTAGCCGATCGTCATGTCCATCGCCCCGCCGCCAACGCCGAGCAGCTCCGCCGAAGCGCCGGTCCGCCCCGCGCGCAACAGGCGATCGAGCGGCGTGCGCCCAGCGTCGACCTCGCCGATTACCGCATCCGCATCGACCTCGACGCCCTCGAACTCCAGCCGCGCGGCCAAGCTCGAATCAGCCAGACGCTCGGCGTTCGCGGTCAGCCCAGCGGCATCCTTCGGCACTGCGAACAGCGTGATGCCGTCCTTGTCGTCGGCGCTGCCACCGGTGCGCGCAGCGACGATGATCAAGTCGGCGGTGTGGCCATGCGTGACGAACCGCTTGGCGCCGGTCAGCTTGAAGCCGTTGCCCGAGCGTTCGGCGGTCATCGCCACGGTGTCGCGGTGCTTGGCGCCCTCGTCGATCGCCAGCGCCGCGACGGTCTCGCCGGCGATGATCCCCGGGAACCAGCGCTCGGCCTGCCCCGTGCCCTTCAAGGCCTCGACCGCTGCGACGGCGGTGGTCAGGAACGGGGAGGGGGAAAGGTTGCGCCCGATCTCCTCCAGCACCACGCCAGCCTCGACATGCCCGAGCCCGAGCCCGCCCTGGTGCTCGCCGATCAGGATGCCGGTAAAGCCCATCTCCGCAAACTGCTTCCACAGGTCGCGCGAGAAGCCGGCCGCGTCGTCGGCATCGCGCAAGGCCCGCATGTGGCTCACGGGCGCGTGCTCGGCCACGAAATCGCGAATGGTGTCCTGAAGGACGGTCTGGTCGTCGTCTAGATACAGTGGCATGTCTTCGTCCTTCTGCTCCCTCGCCCCTTCGGGGAGAGGGTCGGGGAGAGGGGCTGTTGGGTCGGATCGTCCGAGCCTCACTGCCCCTCTCCCGCCTACGCTTCGCTGCGACACCCTCTCCCCGAAGGGGCGAGGGAATTACGCAGGCAATTCCAAAATCCGCTTGGCGATGATGTTGAGCTGGATCTCGCTCGTCCCGCCCTCGATCGAGTTCGCCTTGGTCCGCAGCCAGGACCGCGGGATCGCTCCGCCGCGCGACCGATCGCTGTCCCATTCGAGCGCATCCGAGCCGCCCGCCGCCATCATCAGTTCGTACCGGCCCTTGTTCAGCTCGGTCCCGTAATACTTCATCATGCTCGGCTGGGCCGGGTGCGCCTTGCCCGCCTTCAGCTCGTCGATGAACCGCTCGGACATCGCCCCGAACGCCTTCGCGCGCACCTCGAACAACGCGATCGACGCGCGCAACAGCGGATCGGCCAGCCGCCCGTCATGCCCGAGACCCACGGTCGCGATCGCGCCGTCGATCAGCGGATTGCCACCGCTCGACGCCAGCCCCATGCCCGAGATCATCTCGCGCTCATGCCCGAGCAAATACTTCGCGACGTCCCAGCCCTTGTTCTCCTCGTAGACGCGGTTGACCTTGGGCACCTCGACATTGTCGAAGAACGTCTCGCAGAACGGCGAATTGCCGCTGATCAGCAGGATCGGCTTGGTCGACACGCCGGGCGAGGCCATGTCGAACAGCACGAAGCTGATCCCGCCCTGCTTCGACGTCTTGTCGGTGCGGACGAGGCAGAAGATCCAGTCGGCCTTGTCGGCGTAGGACGTCCACACCTTCTGCCCGTTGACGAGATAATGGTCGCCCTTGTCCTCCGCCGAGGTCGCAAGCCCGGCAAGGTCGGACCCCGCATTCGGCTCCGAATACCCCTGGCACCAGCGGATTTCACCGCGCGCGATCTTGGTCAGGTGATCGAGCTTCTGCTCCTCGGTCCCGTATTTGAGCAATGCCGGCCCGAGCATCGAGATCCCGAACGAATTGAGCGGGTTGCGCGCCTTTATTGCCGCCATCTCTTCGCGCAGGATCTTGGTTTCGGCAGGCGACAACCCGCCGCCGCCATACGCCTTGGGCCAGTCGGGCACGGTCCAGCCCTTGGCGGCCATCTTGTCGAGCCACTCCTTCTGCGCCAGCGACGACGGCTTGAACTGGCGCCCGCCCCAGCAGACGTCGTCCTCCGAGCGCACTGGTTTGCGCATCTCGGGGGGGCAGTTTTCCGCGAGCCACGCACGCGTTTCGGACCGGAAAGTGTCGAGGTCGGACATCGGATCAGCTCCTGCTTAGTCGATTGCACAGCGCGGCGACGGCGATCGCGTCGTGGTCGCGGTAACGGTTGGTGATGACCTGCACGCCGATCGGCAGGCCGCGCGGGTCGATCCCGACGGGCACGCTGGTCGCGGGCAGATTGGGGAAGGTGGCGAGCCCCGCCCAGGCGAACTGGACGCCGAACGGGGTATCCTCTCCGTCGATCGACAGCGTGCGCCGCGCGACGTTGCGCTCGGCGATGTGCGGGAAGGCGTTTACGCCGCTCGCCGGCGCGATCACCGCGTCGAACTCTTCGAACAGTGCACCCCAAGCGCGCTGCAACCGCGCCTGCGAATCGAGCAGGTCGAACCAGTGCGACAGCGTCGCGACCTTGCCATCGCGCGCGGGTCCGCCGCGGGTCATCGCGATGCCGAGCATCCGCATATAGTCGGCATGCTGAGCAGCGAGGTCGATCGGCGGGGGTGCGCTTGAAATGATGGCGCCGGCCGCGGCGAGGGCTTCACCGACGCGCTCGATCGCGCCGACGATCGACGAATCGATGCGTGCCGAGGGATGCGCAGTGAGCAGCAGGATGCGTGGTCGGGCTAAGTCGACGGTCGCGCGCGGCAAGGGGATGTCGGCGAGGATGTCGAGCGCAACGGCCAGATCCTCGGGATTACGCGCGAGCGGACCAATGACGCCGAGAACCGCGCTCGCCCCATCGGTGCCGGGCACGCGGTGGCCGAGATCGGACAAGGCGCCATAAGTAGGCTTGTGCCCCCAGACGCCACAGAACGCGGCCGGCACGCGGATCGAGCCGCCGATATCGGAGCCGAGCTCGAGCGGTACCATCCCCGACGCGAGCGCCGCCGCGGCACCACCCGACGATCCGCCGGGCGTCAGCGTCGGATCGATGGGATGATTCGTCCGGCCATGGATCGGGTTGTCCGCCCGCCAGTCGCTCAACCGCACCGGCACGTTGGTCTTGCCGAGGATCACCGCGCCCGCCGCCTTCAGCCGGGTGACGGCGATGGCATCGCGGTCGACGATGTTGTCGCGGTGGATCCCGACGCCCCAGCTAGTCGGCAAGCCGGCGACGTCGAACGATTCCTTCACCGTCATCGGCACGCCGAACAGCAGCCGGTCGTCCGGACCCTCCGCATCGAGCGCCCGCGCCGCCTCCCGCGCCCGCACGAAATCGCGCAGGACGACGGCGTTTATCGCACCGTCGCGCGCCTCGATCCGCGCGATCGCCGCATCGCACTCGGCGAGCGCGGTCGTCTCGCCAGCACGGATCGCCGCCGCCGTCTGGAGCGCAGACCGCTCCATCAGCGATCGACTACCGGCAAGAAACGACCACGACCGATCACTTCAGCCGACCGCCCGATGCCGCGGCATCCTTCAGCGACTTCGCCACCGGGAACCCGTATTTCTCCAGCCCCGCGACGACCTTCGGCAACCCCTCGGACTGCGCCCAGAACATCGGCCCGCCGCGGTACACCGGCCACCCGTATCCGTAGATCCACACCACATCGACGTCCGACGCGCGCTGCGCCTTGCCCTCCTCGAGGATCAGCGCGCCTTCGTTGACCATCGTGTAGAGCGTTCGCACGACGATCTCCTCGTCGCTGATCTCGCGCGGCGTCACGCCCGACTTCTTGCGGAAATCGTCGATGATCTCGGTAACCCGCGCAGAGTTCGACGGCGTCCGCTTCTCGTCGTAATCGTAGAAGCCCGCCTTGGTCTTCTGGCCCCAGCGGTTTTCCGCCGCCAGCGCATCGCGGATATTCTCGATCCGGCTCGGATCGCGGTGCCAGCCGATGTCGACGCCCGCCAGGTCGCTCATCTGGAACGGCCCCATCGGCATCCCGAACGCGACATGGACCTTGTCGATCTGCTCCGGGCTCGCGCCTTCCAGCAGCAGCTTGGTCGCCTCGACCTGCCGCGGCATCAGCATGCGGTTGCCGATGAACCCGTAGGTGACGCCCGCCACCACGGCCACCTTCTTGATCTTCTTCGCGAGCGCCATGACGGTCGCCAGCACGTCGTCCGCGGTCTTGTCGCCGCGTACGACTTCGAGCAATTTCATCACGTTGGCCGGCGAGAAGAAGTGCATCCCGACCACGTCCTGCGGCCGCTTCGTGCAGGCCGCGATCGCGTCGATGTCGAGATACGACGTGTTCGACGCCAGGATCGCACCCGGCTTGGCGATCGCATCGAGCTTGGTGAAGATTTCCTTCTTCACCTCCATCGTCTCGTACACCGCCTCGATGATCAGGTCGCATTCGGCGAGATCGGCGAAGTCGAGCGTCGGCTTCAGCGCGCCCATCGCCTGCTCGACCTGCTCGGGCTTCATCCGGCCCTTCGCGGCGGTTGCCTCGTAGTTTTTCCGCACGACGCCGGTGCCGCGGTCGAGCGCTTCCTGCTGCATCTCGACGATCGTCACGGGGATGCCCGCCGACAGGAAGTTCATCGAGATGCCGCCGCCCATCGTGCCCGCACCGATCACGCCGACGCGCTTGATTTCGCGGAGCTTGGTGTCGGCGGGGACGTCGTCGATCTTGGCGGCCTGACGCTCGGCGAAGAAGATGTGGCGCTGTGCGGCCGACTGCACGCCCATCATGAGCTTCATGAACTCCTGGCGTTCGAACGCGATGCCCTCTTCGAAACTGGAGCCGTCCGCAGCCTTCTCGACACAGGCGATGTTGGCGGCCGGCGCGTCGAAGTTACGGAAACGACGGGCGTTCTCCTTCTTGAACGCAGCGACGGCATCGGGATCGGCCCGAGCGGTTTTCGCCGATGCGCGGGGCAGGGGGCGCTTGCTCGCGATCTCGCGCGCGAAGGCGACGGCGTCGGCTTCAAGTGAATCCTCGCCGACGATCTTGTCGATCAGCCCGGCGTCGAGCGCCTTCTTCGCCGAGATTGGGTCGCCCTTCGCGGTCATCTCCAGCGCGAGCTTCACGCCGGCGATGCGCGGAATGCGTTGCGTGCCGCCAGCGCCGGGCAGCAGGCCAAGCTTCACTTCAGGCGTACCGATCTTCGCCGAGGGAACGGCGACGCGGTAATGGCAGCCGAGCGTGACTTCGCACCCGCCGCCCAGCGCGGTGCCGTGGATCGCCGCGACGACGGGCTTCGACGAGGCTTCGATCATGTCGACGACGGTGGGCAGGCCGGGCTCGACCATTTCCTTGCCGAACTCGGTGATGTCGGCGCCTGCAAAGAACGTGCGGCCGTCGCAGCGGATCACCATCGCGGTGATGCTGTCGTCGTTAACGCCGTCCTTGATCGCGGCTTCGAGGCCCTGCCGGACCGCGGCGCCGAGCGCGTTGACGGGAGGATTGTTCGAGATGATGACGAGCACGTCGTCATGGCGTTCGGTGCGGATCGGGCCAGTATTCGTCGACGAGGTCATCATATTCTCCTTGTTCTCCTGCGAAAGCAGGAGCCCAGGGCCACATCGGCAGCCCTGTGTGATACTGGACTCCTGCGTGCGCAGGAGAACGGAAACTCAGGTCATCGCCGCGTAGATCATCGTCTTCAGTTCGCGGCGGATGGGATAGAAACTGCTCGGCGAAAGCTGCGTCATGAACACCATCGACAGGCGCTCGACGGGATCGACGAAGAACGCGGTCGAGAACATCCCGCCCCAGTAGAATTCGCCCTTCGACCCTGGCACCATCGTCTTCGCGACGTCGTCGGTGATCGCGAACCCGAGCCCGAAGCCGGTACCCGCGTTCGATGCCTCGCTGAACAGCGACTTCGACATCGCCGCGAGATCGGATTTTCCGGGCAGGTGGTTCTGCGTCATCAGGTCCAGCGTCTTGCGCCCGAGAATGCGCGCGCCGTCGAGTTCGCCCCCGTTCAGCAGCATCGTGTTGAACCGGTGATAATCGAGCGCGGTCGAGACGAGCCCGCCGCCGCCGGAAACTAGCTTCGGCTGCCGGCTCCACGCACTCTCAGTCCCGCGATCGTACATCACGCGGCCCTTGCCCGGCGCGAGCGTGTAGCAGTCCGTCAGACGATCGAGCTTGTCGGCGGGGACCTGGAAGAAGGTGTCGTCCATCTTGAGCGGCGCGAAGATGCGCTCCCGGAAGAACTGGTCGAGCGGCAGGCCCGACACGCGCTGCACGACCGCGCCGACCACGTCGGTCGCGACCGAATAATTCCACGCGGTGCCGGGCGAGAATTCGAGCGGGATCTTGGCCAGCGCGCCGATGAAGCCGTCGAGGTCATACCCGCCATGCCAGCCCTCGATCTTGCCGTCGCGGTAAGCGGCATCGACGTTCGAGCGGTTCTGGAAACTATAGGTCAGCCCCGAGGTGTGGCGGAGAAGGTCGACCATCCGCATCGGCTCCGCGGTCGGCCTGGTCACGAACGGCACGCCGCCCCCACCGCCATCATAGACGCCGATATCCTTGAACTCGGGCAGCACGTGGTGGACCGGTGTATCGACCGCGACGAGGCCCTGCTCGACCAGCATCATGAACGCGACCGAGGTGATCGGCTTGGTCATCGACGCGATCCGGAACAGCGATCCTTCGTCGACGCTCTTGCCGCCTTCGCGCGCCGCGCCCGCGTTCGAGAAATGGACGATCTCGCCGTCGCGCGCGATCAGCAATTGCGCGTTCGGCAGCTTGCCCGAATCGATATAGCGCGTCCGGAGCAGCGTATCGATCGCCGCCAACCGGCTCGCATCGAAGCCGTGCGCGGCAGGTTCAGCGATTTTCACGATTCGACCGTCCGTGCCATGACCCGCTCCATACCCCTAGTTCGAACTTGGTGCCTCTATTGCCTTGAGTGCGGCAGGAATCAACTATAACCTGTCTTCGAACAGGCGATAAGCCAAACCCGAAATTCAACTCTGGAGTCAACCGGTCTTGGCAAGCGAACCGATCATCGCACTCGATCCCTCCTGGCCGGCGATATCGCTCGCCGATGCCGAGCGAATGCTGACCGCGCCCGGCGCGAAGTTCGAGATGGAGATGCTGACGATCGACGGCATCGAGACGCGCATATGGAAGAACGCGCCGCCGTCGCTGCGCTGGCTGGCCGAGGCGGCGCGCGCGCATGGCGAGCGGGTCTTCACCGCATACGAGGACGAGCGCGTCACCTACGAGGCGAACTTTCGCGCGATCGCGGTACTGGCGCACCGGTTGCGCGAGATGGGGATCGGTCCCGGCGACCGCGTCGCGCTGGCGATGCGCAACCTGCCCGAATGGCCGGTCGCGTTCTTTTCGGGCGCGAGCATCGGCGCGATCATGGTGCCGCTCAACGCGTGGTGGACCGGTGCGGAGATGGAATACGGCCTAGCCGATTCGGGCGCGCGCGTGCTGATCACCGACGACGAGCGTCATCACCGGCTGGAGGCGGCCTACGCGACGCTGCCGGCGCTGGAGCACGTGTTCGTCGCGCGCGCCGCGGAGCCGCTGACGGGGATCGTAACGCGGCTGGAGGACGTGATCGGCACCCCGCACGACTGGGCTGCGCTGCCCGATGTAGGCCTGCCCGGGGCGACCATTGCGCCCGACGACGATGCGACGATCTTCTACACCAGCGGGACCACCGGCGCGCCCAAGGGGGCACTCGGCACGCACCGCAACATGATGTCGAACATCATGTCCGGCGGCTATTCCTCCGCCCGCTCGTTCCTGCGCCGCGGCGAGGCACCGCCCGAGCCGACGCCGCGCGTCACGCTGACGGTGATACCGCTGTTCCACGTCACCGCCTGCTCGGCGGGGATGATGGGGGTGATCGCGACCGGCAGCACGATGATCTTCATGCGGAAATGGGATACGATCCGGGCGATGGAGATCATCGAGCGCGAGAAGGTCAACATCACCGGTGGCGTACCGACGATCGCGTGGCAGTTGCTGGAGCATCCCGATCGCGAGAAATACGACCTCTCGTCGCTCGAATCGATCGCCTATGGCGGCGCGCCCGCTGCCCCAGAACTGGTGAAGCGCATCCATGCCGAGTTCGGCGCAATGCCCGGCAATGGCTGGGGCATGACCGAGACGATGGCGACGGTCACGCATCATGGGGGAGAGGACTATCTCAACCGCCCGACCAGCGCGGGGCCGCCAGTGGCTGTCGCCGACCTGAAGATCGTGGCGGACGACGGCGTGACGGATGTGCCTCTGGGCGAGGTCGGCGAGCTATGGGCGCGCGGCCCGATGATCGTGAAAGGCTATTGGAATAAGTCAGACGCGACCGCATCGACCTTCGTCGACGGCTGGGTCCGCACCGGAGACTTGGCGCGGCTGGATGACGAGGGATTTTGCTACATAGTAGACCGCGCGAAGGACATGATCATTCGTGGCGGCGAGAACATATACTCCAGCGAGGTCGAGAACGTCCTCTACGCGCACCCCGCGGTGACCGACGCGGCGCTGATTGGTATTCCACATCGTATTTTGGGGGAGGAGCCCGCAGCGGTGGTGCACCTCGCGCCGGGTGCGGTGACAACCGAGGCGGAATTGCAGAGCTGGGTGCGGCAACATCTCGCAGCGTTCAAGACGCCGGTCGCCGTGCGCTTCGTGCATGAGACTTTGCCGCGGAATGCGAATGGGAAGATCTTGAAGAAGGACCTGCAGGTGTTGTTTGCGGATCGGGTGGGGGTGGTGGCTTAGCCGCAGCATGCCTGCTCAGGCGCGCCTCCCCGGCGGAGGCCGGGGTCCAGTCGGGAAGGCCGTGGTAACGACGCGTTGCCCTACGTTAGCGACGTTCCCCAACTAGGCCCCGGCCTCCGGCGGGGTGGTGGTTGGGGTTGCGGCGCGCGATCGGTTCTAGCGCTTCGACCCTGCGACGACCGCATCGACCGCAGCCTTCCATCCCGCCAGTCGCGCCTGCCGCTCGTCCTCCCCCAGCAACGGCGTGAATGTCTCGACCTCGCCACGCATCGCCGTCGCCTCCTCCAGCCCTCCGAACAGCCCCGCACCCACCCCAGCCAGCATCGCCGCGCCCAATGCGGTCGTCTCCGCAAACCTCGGCCGTTCGACCCCGATTCCGAGCAGGTCCGCCATGTCCTGCGCCATCCAGTCGTTGGCGACCATGCCGCCGTCGATCCGCAAGGACTGCCAGTCGATCCCATCAGCGGCGAAGGCGGTCTTCAGGTCGTGCGCCTGGTACGCCATCGCCTCCAGGGCCGCGCGAGCCACGTGCGCCTTGCCGGTGGCGAAGCTCAGTCCTGAGATGCTCGCGCGGGCGTCCGGTTCCCACCATGGCGCGCCGAGGCCGCTGAGCGCTGGCACCAAGTAAACGCCGCCGGTGTCGGGCACGCTGCGGGCCAGCGCTTCGGTTTCGGCAGCCGTGCCGATCAGGCCTAGCGTGTCGCGGAGCCACTGGACGAGGCTGCCGGCAACGAACACCGATCCCTCGAGCGCATAGGCGCGCTGACCTCCGAGTTGCCACGCGACGGTCGAGAGCATCCGGTGCCCCGATGTCGGCGGCGTCGCGCCGGCATGCGTGAGGATGAACGCGCCCGTGCCGAACGTCGCCTTCGTCTGGCCGGGTGCGAGGCAGGCCTGGCCGATCGCGGCTGCCTGCTGGTCGCCGGCGATGCCGCAGATCGGGATCGCCGCACCGAACGCCGTCGTCTCGCCGAATCGTCCGGCGCAATCGACGATCGCCGGCAATGCCCCGCGGGGCACGCCGAACAGCGCGCAGAGTCCGTCGTCCCAGCTGCCGGTGTGCACGTCCATCAGGGCGGTGCGCGAGGCGTTGGTCGCGTCGGTCACGTGCAACCCGCCGGTCAGTTTCCAGATCAGCCAGCTGTCGACCGTGCCGATCGCGAGGCGCGCGCCGGCGTTCGCGAGTTGGGGCCATTCGCACATGGCCCAGCCGATCTTCGAGGCGGAGAAATACGGGTCGAGCAACAGGCCGGTCTTGGCCTGAACCTCGGCTTCATGGCCCTGTTCGCGCAGGTCTCGGCAGGTCGCGGCGGTACGCCGGTCCTGCCAGACGATCGCGGGCGCGAGCGGTTCGCCGGTCTCGCGGTCCCAGAAGACGATCGTCTCCCGCTGGTTGGTGATCCCAATCCCCGCGATCCGGCGCGCGCCGCCTGCCTGGGCGACCATCGCCGCGGTCACCCGCAGCGTCTTGCGCCAGATCTCGGCGGCATCATGCTCTACCCATCCGGCGCGTGGGTATGTCTGGTCGAGCGCGCGGGCTTCGCTGGCGATGCAGCGGCCGTCGGTCGCAAACAGCATGGCGCGGGTGGAGGTGGTGCCCTCGTCGATGACGAGAATTAGATCGTTGGCGTCGTTCGGCATGCTTGAATGCTAGCCACGATTACGGGATGGGGAAACAAAGGAAAATGCCATGACGGACGAGGGCCTTCGCCACGAAAAGAACCAGCCGCAAGGCGGGGACAGCGCCGTTACCGAAGGTCCGCCGGCCGAGAGTGCGTTCGGGCTGCCGATCGCGGTCGGGGTCGAGGATGCGATGCGAATCGCGCAGCGTCGCGATCGGTTGCTGGCGGCGCTGACACTGACCGCGGGTGTCGGGCTCATACTCGCGACGCCGTTCGCGTTGAAATCCGGAGCGGAGTTCTTCCTTCCGCTCACGATCGCGCTGGTGATTTCAGTGGCCTTGGTGCCGGTGCTTGAATGGCTCGAGCGGCGGCATGTTCCTTCGCCGCTTGCCGCGATCCTTTGCATTCTCGTCTTCCTCATCGCGGCGAACATCGCGATCGCCGCGATACTCGTACCGGCGACCGATTTCTTCCGGTTGCTGCCGACGCGATTGGACCGAATTCAGAACAATCTCGCACCGTTGCTCGACCTGTATTCGAGCCTCGAGAAATACGTAAACAAGACGCTACGGCAGGTCGCGTCGACGCCGATCAAGCAGCCGGCGACCGCGGGGGTTGCGGCACCAGGGTCGATCCTCGAACTTGCTGCGACGTCGGCGCCAGCCGTGATCGTGCAGTTCCTGTTCGGTGTCCTGATCGTGTTCTTCTTCCTCTCGGGCTGGACGCGCATGCGGCGGCAGACGATCACCGGGCGGACCAGCTTCGACGGGGCCATGGCAACCGCTCGCGTGATCCAGGACATTGTCGACGATGTGTCCGCGTATCTGGGGACGATCACGCTGATCAACATCGTGCTCGGGATCATTACCGGGGTGGCGCTGTGGTTCATCGGCATGCCGTATCCGGCGATGTGGGGCGGGATCGTCGCGCTGCTCAATTACATCCCGTATTTCGGGCCCGTGATCGGTGCGTTCTTGCTCGCGTTGGGCGGGCTGATGACGTTCTCCGACATCTGGATGGCGATGCTGCCGCCGGCGCTGATGTACGGGCTGCACCTGGTCGAGGCGAACGCGATCACGCCGTTCGTGGTCGGGCATCGGCTGACGATCAGCCCGTTGCTGATCCTGATCTCGCTGAGCTTCTGGGGATGGGTGTGGGGCACGTCGGGGGCGTTGCTCGCGGTTCCGCTGCTGATCATCATCCAGACGATCGTGAAGGCCGCTGGCAAGCCCGATATCGCCGGTTTCCTGTTCGAGCACGGGACGCTGGTGCAGCCCAAGACCGGGCGGAACCGTCGGCGCGGGGACCCGCCCGAGGCACAACGTGAAACTGGCGGATAATTTGGGTTGACGGTATCCGAACCCTCGCCTAGTTGCCGCCTCCACGCTGTTTCAGCGGGTGTAGCTCAGTTGGTTAGAGCGCCGGCCTGTCACGCCGGAGGTCGCGGGTTCGAGTCCCGTCACTCGCGCCATCGTTTGCCCTGACCGGGTAGATGGTTCGAGATAGTGTTAAGGTTTTGACGAGCCTTCCCGCGTGTCCCTTGGGACGCTAGGGTTCGTCATTGGGAATGCGGGTGTAGCTCAGTTGGTTAGAGCGCCGGCCTGTCACGCCGGAGGTCGCGGGTTCGAGTCCCGTCACTCGCGCCACCCTGATGGGTGGCCGAGACCCTTTTAGATTTTGGATGCTGAGAGCATTCCGTCTCGTCGATCAACCGGGGCCACTAACTCCTTTCCGTTCGTGCTGAGTAGAGACCGAGTAGCTCCGTCAGGAGCGTATCGAGGGCTCGTATCGAAGCATGGGTTCCGCGTGCCAACCTGTCCTTCGATACGCCCCCTCGATACGCCGCTGCGCGACTACTCGCTGGCTACTCAGGACGAACGGGGGAGAGGGAAGGGCCGCTGGAGGGTTGCAACGGCTGCGAAGATTACCGCCCGAGCTCCATCCAGCGCAGCACCGGCTTCAGCGGCGCGATCCAGATCAGGCCGGTAAACAGGTAGAATACCAACTGCCCCAGCCAGTGCCAGCTGCCGACGATGTTCGACAAGCTGACGATGGCCACGCACCACACCACGATCAGGAGCACGATGCCGAGCATGCCGACGGGTTTGCGCCAGGTTGGCGTCATGGCGTGATCCAGTCTGTTTCGGTGGCGATGGCGTGGAGCGGGACGTCCCACGGGTCTGGGGTCAGCGTGTCGACTTCCTGCACCGACAACGCAACCCCGACGCGCCACGCGTTCGGGTGCGCGAGGAAGGCGCGGTCGTAATAGCCGGCGCCCTGGCCGATCCGGTTGCCGCTGCGATCGAAGCCGACGAGCGGGGTCAGGATGATGTCGGGTTCAAGTTCGGCCGCGTCCTCGGCGGGCTGGTGCAGCCCGAATGGCCCGGCGATCAGCGCCGCTTCGGTCGCCCAGGACAGGAAGCGCATCGGCAGCGAACGGCGGACGACATGGGGCAGGGCGATGACGCATCCGGCATCGACCGCGGCGCGCGCGAAGGGCGAGGGGTCCGCTTCGCCCCCGAACGGGACGTAGGAGGCGACCGTCAGTCCGGGTTTCAGCCGTGCCAGAAACGCCGACGGCACAGGAAGCTCGACCAGCGGGTGCGCTTCCCGCGCGGCGCGGAGCGAGGCTCTGAGCACGCTCTTGTCGGTCATGCGGCGACCTTGGAAAATGGTGGTGTGGCGGGCCCACCATGGCCGTGTGCCGGGTTATCCACTGACGCACGGTACGTCAGGTGGGGACCATGTGCTTCGGACCAGGATCCTAACAGGGACAGCCCCCTATGGATGATGAATAGCCTCAGGGATAATAAAGGCTCGTACCGGGCAGAACCCGCCACAGCCAATCTAGGCGTTCGGAGGGCTTAGCTCAAGGGCTTCCGCGAGCCCTTCAAGACGATCGGCGATCCGGGTGAGGGCGATCTCGCTCACGGCCGAGCCTTCGGGCGGGCGATGCGCGGCTTCGTCGAGGTCGTCGGCGAGCATCAGCGCGACGAACAGCATCGCGCGCTCGGCGCTGAGGCCGCCCGCCGCGCGGTCCGCGGTGGCCCAGCGTTCGGCGACCATCGCGCCCAGCAGACGGACGCGCGACTCTTCGCCATCACGGCAGGCGACGGCGTGGGGACGACCGCCGATATCGAGCATGACCTGGGCCATCAGTTGGGGCTCCCGCGCGTAATGACGTCGTCGAGCGCGGCGACGGCTTCGGCCATCCGCGCCTTGAGGGCGGCGTGGCGCTTGGCGAGCGCGTCGCCGGCTTCGGTGCGGGCTGCAATGGCGGATTCGATCCGTGCGATCGCGGCGTCGATCCGTTCGACGGCAGTTGGTCCGTCGGGAAGTGTTTCTGACATGCCATGCGAGATAGCATGGACGGGGGGTGCGACAAGTCGGTTTAGGCGAAACCCATCACCATCCACGGTGTTGACAGGGCGCCCCACCGCCCCGCAAAGGCTGCGCGCCCGGAACGGACTCGCGGGCGTAGCGGAGAGACAGCAATGACGGTCAAGGTTGCGATCAACGGTTTCGGGCGCATCGGCCGTCTCGTCGCCCGTGCGGTACTCGAACAGTCGAACGGCGCACTCGAACTCGTCGCGATCAACGATCTCGGCGATGCCAAGTCGAACGCCTGGCTGTTCAAGCGTGACAGCGTGCACGGCAAGTATCCGGGTGAGGTTTCGGCCGAAGGCAACGAGCTGGTCGTCGACGGCAAGCGCATCCGCGTCACCGCCGAGCGCGACCCCGCCAACTTGCCGCACGCCGAGCTGGGCGTTGACATCGTCCTCGAATGCACCGGCTTCTTCACCGACAAGGCGAGCTGCCAGAAGCATCTCGATGCCGGCGCGAAGAAGGTGCTGATCTCGGCACCGGGCAAGAACGTCGACCTGACCGTCGTCTACGGCGTCAACCACGACAAGTTGACCGCCGAGCACACGATCGTCTCGAACGCGTCGTGCACTACCAACTGCCTCGCGCCCGTCGCCAAGGTCCTGAACGATGCGATCGGCATCGAGCGTGGCCTGATGACGACCGTCCATGCATACACCAATGACCAGAAGATCCTCGACCAGATCCACCCCGACCTGCGTCGTGCGCGTGCTGCGGCGATGTCGATGATCCCGACCACGACGGGGGCCGCACGTGCGGTTGCCGAAGTGCTGCCGGAGCTGAAGGGCAAGCTCGACGGTTCAGCGATCCGCGTGCCGGTGCCGGACGTTTCGCTGATCGACCTGACCTTCACCCCGTCGCGCGATACGACGCGTGAAGAGGTGAATGCGGTGCTGAAGGCGGCCTCCGAGAGCGGCCCGCTAGTCGGCGTGCTCGACTGGTCGGACGAGCCGCTCGTCTCGATCGATCTTCAGCATACCCCGGCGTCGTCGACGATCGACAGCCTGGAGACCGCGGTGATCGACGGCAAGCTGGTTCGCGTCGTCAGCTGGTACGACAACGAATGGGGCTTCTCGAACCGGATGGTCGATACGGCCACTGCGATGGCGAAGTTCATCTAAGCTCGCGATCTATGCGTTCCCTGTTCCGTTCGCTTCGAGCGCAGTCGAGAAGTCGTCTCCCGTGAGAGATGGTGTCTCGACTGCGCTCGACACGAACGGGGAGGTGGCGGTGGCCCAGACCGGCACCGTAAAAATTGTTGGCATGATCGCCGGCATCGCCCGTCACTCCCGGGCGAAAGGGCCTATGGAGGTCCTCGGCCAAGTCGGCGTCACCGTCGAGGCCGGGCTGGACGGCGACTTTCGCGGTCGGGTGAAGCCCGGCGGCAAGGGGCGGCGACAGGTCACGTTGCTCGAACGCGGCGACTGGGCTGCGGCGATGGCGGAGGTCTGTGCCGATCTCCCCTGGCAAGACCGCCGCGCCAATTTGTTGGTCGACGGCTTCGACCTTCCCCAGATACCGGGCACGCGCCTCCGCATCGGCGCGGACGTAGTGCTTGAGGTGACGCGCCACACCGATCCGTGCGACCGCATGGATGCGCTGGCGCCAGGATTGTTCGCCGCGCTGACGCCGGACTGGCGGGGCGGGGCGTGTACCCGAGTTTTGATGGGCGGCAAAATTGCCGTCGGTGATGAGATCAGGATCGAAGAACCATGACCAAGCCATTCAAGACGCTCGATGATATGGGCGACATCCAGGGCAAACGCGTGCTCGTCCGCGAGGATCTGAACGTGCCGATGGCCGAGGGTCACGTCACCGACGACACCCGCCTTCGCGCCACCGTCGCGACCGTCGGTGAGCTTGCCGACAAGGGCGCGATCGTCCTCGTCCTCGCACATTTCGGCCGTCCCAAGGGCGTGCCGAGCCCAGAGTTCTCGCTGTCGCAGGTCGTGAAGCCGTACAGCGAAGTGCTCGGTCGCGAAGTCCGCTATATCGATTGGGAAGGGGCGGATGACGCCGTTGCAACGCTGGAGCCCGGCGATATCGCAGTGCTGGAGAACACCCGGTTCTTCGGCGGCGAAGAGACCAACGACGAAGCGGTGGTCAAGCGTTTCGCGAGCCTCGGTGATCTCTACGTCAACGACGCGTTCTCCGCCGCACACCGCGCGCACGCCTCGACCGAGGGGCTTGCGCACGTACTACCCGCCTATGCCGGCCGCGCGATGGAAGCCGAACTCGATGCGCTCCAGAAGGCGCTTGGCGAGCCCGAGCATCCGGTCGCGGCGGTCGTCGGCGGTGCCAAGGTGTCGTCGAAGCTCGACGTGCTGCGGCATCTCGTCACCAAGGTCGATCATCTGATCATCGGCGGCGGCATGGCCAACACCTTCCTCGCAGCGCGCGGCGTCGACGTCGGCAAAAGCCTGTGCGAGCATGAACTTGCGAGCGTTTGCGAACAGATCATGGAAGCGGCGGACAAGGCGAACTGCACGGTCAACCTGCCGTACGACGTGGTGGTCGCGAAGGAGTTCAAGCCGAACCCCGCCACCCGCACCGTCAACGTCCACGAAGTCGCCGCCGACGAGATGATCCTCGACGTCGGCCCGGCCGCGGTCGAATCGCTCGGCGACGTGCTGAAGAACTGCCGCACCTTGGTGTGGAACGGCCCGCTCGGCGCGTTCGAGACGCCGCCGTTCGACAAGGCGACCGTGGCGCTCGCCAAGACCGCTGCGGCACTCACCGAAGGCGGATCGCTCGTCTCGGTCGCCGGCGGTGGCGACACGGTTGCGGCGCTCAATCACGCTGGCGTCGCGGACGCGTTCACGTTCGTCTCGACCGCAGGCGGCGCGTTTCTCGAGTGGATGGAAGGCAAGACGCTTCCCGGGGTCGCCGCGCTCCACGGTTGAAATACGTGTGCATCCGAGCTATGTTTAACATGTTAAACGGAGACTCGGATGCTCGGCGTCAGGCTCGATAGCGAACTCGAAGAGCGGCTTGCAGCGGTTGCGCGCACCCAAGGGCGCAGCAAGAGCGATATCGCACGCGAAGCCGTGCGACGCTATGTCGAACGCCACGACGAGGCATTCCTTGCGGAGGCACGGCGTCAGTCGCTCGCTGCGGCTGATCACGATAGGCAGGCAGGTGAAGAGGATTGGGACGCACTAATCGGGGCGCCCCCTGCATGAAATTCGTCCGCGGTATGATCGTCGTCGGAGCGGGCAAGGGCGATTTCTCTGGCAAGCCACGCCCCTTTCTTATCGTCCGATCAGACCTTTTTGCAGATCACGCGACGATTTCGCTGTGCCCGCTGACCAGCGTCATCAGCGGGACGAACCTGTTTCGCGTGTCGCTCGAGGCATCGGCGGAAACTGGCCTATTTCGCGATAGCGAGATCCAGATCGACAAGGTTGATACGCTCGACCGCAACAAGATCGTCAAGATTATCGGTACGATACCCATCACCACCATGACCCGAGTGGACGACGCACTGCGCCGTTGGCTCGAACTCTAAGACAGGATTTCAGCATGACTTCCACGATCACCCCGCAAGTCAAAACCATCCTCGACAAATACGAAGCCACCAGTTCGGCGGTGAAGGCGAACCTCGCGCGCATCCTGATGCAGGGCAAGCTTGGAGGCACCGGCAAGCTTTTGATTCTGCCGGTCGACCAGGGGTTCGAGCATGGCCCGGCGCGCAGCTTCTCGGTCAATCCGGCGGCGTACGACCCGCATTACCATTACCAGCTGGCGATCGACGCAGGGCTCAGTGCCTATGCCGCGCCGCTCGGGATGCTCGAAGCGGGGGCGGATACGTTTGCCGGGCAGATTCCGACGATCCTGAAGTGCAATAGCTCGAACAGCTGGGCGACGACGATCGACCAGGCGGTGACGGCGACGGTGTCGGATGCGGTGCGGCTCGGGTCGGCGGCGATCGGCTTCACGATCTATCCGGGCGCGGACCAGTTCTTCGACCTCGTCGAGGAAATCCGCGAGCTGAGCGAAGAGGCGAAGTCGGTGGGCATCGCAACGGTGATCTGGTCGTATCCGCGCGGTGGCGAGCTCACCAAGGACGGCGAGCTTGCCTTGGACGTCGGTGCCTATGCCGCGCACATCGCGGCGCTGCTCGGCGCGCACATCATCAAGACCAAGCTGCCGACCGCGCATATCGAGCAGAAGGAAGCCAAGCCGCTCTACGCCAACATCGACTGGTCGAAGCAGTCCGATCGCGTGAAGCACGTCGTCCAGTCGAGCTTTGCCGGACGTCGCATCAACGTCTTCTCGGGCGGCGCGTCGAAGGGCGAGGACGCGATCTTCCAGGACGCGCGCGACATCCGCGACGGCGGCGGCAACGGCTCGATCATCGGCCGCAACACCTTCCAGCGTCCGCGCGACGAGGCGCTGGCGATGCTCGACCGGATCATCCGGATCTACAAGAACGAAGAATAAGCCTCGGTTTGCCTGCACGTCGCCTCGGTCCTGCGCCGGGGTGACGTGGCGGGTATGAGCGGCTAGGGGGCGGACATGACCGAATTCGAAGATCCGCTGGGCCCGCTCGATCCCAATTTCGCCGAGAATTTCCGCCGCGACATGCGCCGGCCGGCTTGCCAGCTTTACCTGGTGTCGCCGCTGGATGTCGGTGGCGACTTCCCGGAGCGTCTCGCTCGGGCGCTTGATGCTGGCCCCGTGGCTGCGTTCCAGTTCCGCGTGAAGGATATCGACCAGCACGCGGCATCTGCTCTCGGCGAGCCGTTGCGCGCGATTTGCGCCGAGCGCGATGTCGCGTTCATCGTCAACGACGATATTGGGCTGGCCAAGCGTCTCGACGCGGACGGCGTGCATCTCGGGCAGGACGATGGCGATCCGCGCGAGGCGCGGGCGCAACTCGGGCCCAATGCGCAGATCGGCGTGAGCTGTCACGGCAGCCGCCATCTGGCGATGGAAGCGGGCGAGGCCGGGGCCGATTACGTCGCGTTCGGGGCGTTCTATCCAACGACGACGAAGACGGTCGAGCATATGGCCGAGCCGGTGATCCTGTCGTGGTGGTCGACGCTGTTCGAGATGCCGTGCGTCGCGATCGGCGGAATTACGCCGGAGAATGCGGCGCCGCTGGTTGCCGCCGGGGCGGACTTCATTGCCGTATCCGGTGCCGTTTGGGGTGGCGATGAGGTCGCCGCGGTTAAGGCGTTTGCCGAGGTTCTTGCGAAGCGCTGAGCCGTTGGAAACAACCGTCGTCCCGACCGTTTGATGCAGCAGCGTAACGATTTGGGATGATGGGCATGACGGCATTTGCGATGAAGGCTTCGGTTCTTGCGGCATGCCTGCTGGGTGCCGCGTCGCCCGCATTGGCGCAGACAGCGCCGGCCAAGCCCGTACCAATCGACCGCAATGTGCTTCACGTGCAGGTGATCCTCGATCATCTCGGCTTTGGGCCGGGCGTGCTCGACGGGCGCGGCGGTCAGTCGCTGGTCGCCGCGCTGAAGGGGTTTCAGGAGACGAAGGGGCTGCCGATTACCGGCAAGTCTGACGCGCGGACGTTGCAGGCTTTGTATCCGTACCGCGCTGCTCGGCCGACCGTGACGGTCGCGCTGACGCCCGAGATGTTGGCGGGGCCGTTCGTCAATCCGTTCCCCAAGGATCCGGCTAAGCAGGCCGAACTCCCGTCGCTGGGTTACAAGACCGTCATGGAGAAGCTTGGCGAGATGTTCCACACGACGCCGGCGGTGATCGTCGCGCTGAACTCGCCGACGACGAAGCTGGCGCCGGGCACCAAGGTCGTGTTTCCGAACGCGCTGCCGACGTCCCGCGCGTATGATTCGAAGTTGAAGCCGGACTGGATCGCGACGCTCACGATGCTGAACGTCGATGCGAAGCAGCCGCAGGCGGACCATGTCGTGGTCGACAAGTCGGACGGCGTGCTCCGCGTGCTGGACGCGAACGACAAGCTGATCGCGCAATTCTCCGCAACTATGGGGTCGAGCCACGATCCCCTGCCGCTCGGCACGTGGACGATCAAGGGATCCGACTACAATCCGAAGTTCCACTTCAATCCGGCGCTGTTCTGGGATGCGAAGAAGGGGCAGACCAAGGAGATGCTGCCGCCGGGGCCGAATGGTCCGGTCGGCGTCGTCTGGATGGATCTGTCGAAGGAGCATTACGGCATCCACGGCACGCCCAACCCCGAGACGATCGGGCGTGCGGAGAGCCATGGCTGCATCCGCCTGACCAACTGGGATGCGGCGCGGCTGTCCATGATGATCAAGCCGGGGACCAAGGCCGTCTTCCAGGCGTAAGGCGATGACGCGGACGTTCTGGATCATTCTTGGGCTGATCGTGGTCGTGGTCGGTGGCTTTGCGTCGATGATGTCGTTCGGGAGCAGCGGCAGCGGCCTCGAGCGACGGGTGCCTTGGCGCAAGCCGGTGCCTCCCGCAGAAGTCGCTGCTGTTACCGTGACGCCGGGGGCACTGGCTGTCCCGGTGGCGGGCGTCCCACGCAAGGCGATAGCGAATAGCTGGAACGATGCGCGGGGCGGCGGTCTGCGCGGCCATCATGGCACGGATATCATGGCACCGGGTGGCACGCCCGTGGTCGCGGCGGCGCCGGGGTGGGTCGAGAAACTGTTCCAGAGTGGGCTTGGCGGGATCACGCTGTACGTGCGTTCGCCCGACCGGCGCTGGACCTATTATTATGCGCACCTTGCCGGGTACGCGGCCGGCATCCGCGAGGGGATGGCGGTCAAGACGGGCGACACGCTCGGCTATGTCGGCGATACCGGCGACGCCGGGGCGGGCAATTATCACCTGCATTTCGGGCTGACCAAGATGCAGCCGGGTGAGCGCTGGTGGCAGGGCGAGAACGTGAACCCGTACCCGCTGCTTGCCGGAACGGGGTCGTCCCGCTAAAGCCCGCCGCTTCGGGTTTCCGCAGAGTCCCGCCCCCAGGGTTATGCTTCGCGGACGGCCCCTAGCTCTTTCCAGCAGGAATCGGTCATGAAGATCAACGCGGTCGAGATTCGTCCCGGCAACATTCTTGAATATGAGGGCGGCATCTGGCGCGCCGTCAAGATTCAGCACACCCAGCCCGGCAAGGGCGGTGCCTATATGCAGGTCGAGATGAAGAACCTCATCGACGGCCGCAAGAACAACACCCGCTTCCGCTCCGCCGAGAGCGTCGAGAAGGTGCGGCTCGAGACCGTCGACTTCCAGTTCCTGTTCCGCGAAGGCGACATGCTCACCTTCATGGACAAGATCAACTACGAGCAGATCTCGCTCGACGCCGACATCCTGGGCGACGCCGCGGCGTTCCTGCAGGACGGCATGGACGTCGTGATGGAGCTCTGGGAAGAGCGGCCGATCTCGGTCCAGCTGCCCGACACGATCGAGGCGCTGATCGTCGAGGCGGATGCCGTCGTGAAGGGGCAGACGGCTTCGTCTTCGTATAAGCCTGCCGTGCTCGAGAACGGCGTGCGCGTGATGGTGCCGCCGCATATCGGCGCGGGAACGCGGATCGTCGTCGATGTGTACGAGCAGACGTACGTGCGCCGCGCGGACTGATTTCTGCTCCCTCTTCCCTCCGGGGAGAGGGCCGGGGTGAGGGGCGGCCCCAAACAATACCGCCCAGAACAGCCCCTCTCCCAACCCTCTCCCCGGAGGGGAGAGGGCTTAAGGTAAAAACAATGCCCAGCCATTCCGGCATCATGACCGTCATCGAGCGCGCCGCCCGCAAGGCCGCGCCGCGCCTGCGCCGCGACTTCAACGAGGTCCAGCAGCTCCAGGTGAGCCGCAAGGGTCCCGCCGACTTCGTCAGCCAGGCTGACCAGCGCGCCGAGCAGACGATCTTCGAAGAGCTGTCGCACGCGCGTCCCGATTGGGGCATGCTGATGGAGGAGCGCGGCGAGGTCGAGGGCGATCCCAACAAGCCGCGGTTCATCGTCGATCCGCTGGATGGGACGTCGAACTTCCTCCACGGTATCCCGCATTTCTGCATCTCGATCGCGGTCGAGGAGCCGATGCCGAACGGCAAGCGTGAGGTCACCACGGCGTTGGTGTATCAGCCGCTGACCGACGAAAGCTTCTGGGCCGAGAAGGGCCGGGGCGCTTGGCTCACCGACCAGCGCCTGCGCGTGTCGTCGCGGCGCGATCTGTCCGAATCGCTGATTGCGACGGGGATTCCGTTCCTGGGGCATGGCGACTTCGCGCAGTGGAGTCGCATCTTCGGGGCGGTTGCGCCTGAGGTCGCGGGTATTCGTCGCCTTGGGGCAGCGGCGTTGGATCTGGCTTGGCTTGCAGCGGGGCGTTTCGATGGCTTCTGGGAAACGAACCTGAAGCCTTGGGATGTTGCTGCGGGCATGTTGCTGGTGAAAGAAGCCGGCGGCTTTGTCACCGACTTCCGCGGTGGCGACCGTGCGATGGAGCGCAACGAGTTTCTTGCGGCGAACGACGCGCTGCATTCGCGGCTGCATAAGCTAGTGGCCGGCGCGCTGCGCTAAGCCTTGCAAACGATCCTCCCCCGCCAGGGGGAGGTGGCAGGCGTTTGCCTGACGGAGGGGGAGGGCAGGGCGACCTCTGTTCCGTGTCCTCCCCTCCGTCACCTTCGGCGACACCTCCCCCTGGCGGGGGAGGATCGTGAGGTCGGAGAGCAATCCGTTCACGCTGGTGAAGGTGATACTCACGTCCTATCCGTCACCCCAGCGAAAGCTGGGGTATCCCCGTGATAGCCGGCGCGCTCGCCAACCATGATACCCCAGCTTTCGCTGGGGTGACGGATGAAGGCGGTGGCCGCGAAAGTTCTAAGAGCCTGATCCTAAGGCGCGGACTCTACCCCAGCCCGTCATGCCGGGCTCGTTCCGGCATCCACCGTTCCGCATTCTCGCGCGCCGTTGGTTTGCGGCGCCGTGGACCCCGGAACCCGTCCGGGGTGACGGAGTGGGTTTGGTGATGTTGCCGCTAGTTCGCAGCCCCCGTCTGAATCCCGGCGCGCCAAGTAACGCATGTTTCCCATCACCTCGGCCCCTCCACTTGCGAGTGATTCTCACACCCTCCACGCCTTGCCCATCACCCCCCATCGGCCTAAAGCGGCCCCGTTCCGTTCGCACTTGCGAGAAGCAATTTGGTCGACCTGTCGCACTATCTTCCGATCCTCCTGTTCCTCGGGATCGCCATCGCATTGTCGAGCACGTTCGTGTTCCTGCCGATGGCCGTCTCGCGCCTCACGGGGTCACACAAGCCTACGCCTGAGAAGCTCAGCGAATACGAGTGCGGCTTTCCCGCATTCGAGGATCCGCGGAGCCAGTTCGACGTACGCTTCTACCTGATCGCCATCCTCTTCATCATCTTCGATCTTGAGGCCGCGTTCCTGTATCCCTGGGCCGTCTCGGTCTTCACGCTCGGCTGGACCGCGTGGATTTCGATGATGATCTTTATCGGCGAATTGGCCCTCGGCCTCGTCTACGCATGGAAGAAGGGAGCACTCGATTGGGAGTAGAGCTTCAGCCCGCACCCGGTTCGCCCAGTTCGCTGGTGCCACCCGATCAGGGCTTTTTCGACGGATTGAACGGTGAGCTGACGGACAAGGGTTTCCTGGTCACGTCGACCGAGGAGCTGTTCCAGTGGGCGCGAACCGGCTCGCTGTGGTGGATGACGTTCGGGCTCGCATGCTGCGCGGTCGAGATGATCCACGTCAACATGCCACGCTATGATCTGGAGCGCTTCGGCGCCGCACCACGCGCGAGCCCGCGCCAGTCGGACGTGATGATCGTCGCCGGCACGTTGTGCAACAAGATGGCCCCGGCGCTGCGCAAGGTCTACGACCAGATGTCCGAGCCTAAGTACGTGATCTCGATGGGATCATGCGCGAACGGCGGCGGCTATTATCATTACAGCTACAGCGTCGTACGCGGCTGCGACCGCATCGTGCCGGTGGACATCTACGTCCCCGGGTGCCCGCCGACGGCTGAAGCGCTGCTGTACGGCATCATGCAGCTGCAGCGGAAGATCCGGCGGTCCGGGAGCATCGAGCGTTGAGGGCTCCCGCACCAGCATACACGTCGAATGACGGCGTCATCGACAGCGCCCGCGCTGCGCTCGGCGGCATGCTGCTCGACGCGGTCGAGCATGTCGGCGAAGTCGCTTTGCATGTTCGTCGCGAGGACCTGTATGATGCGATGATCGCGCTGCGCGACACGCCAGGGCTGGCCTATCAGCAGCTCATGGAGATCGCCGGCGTCGACTATCCGGATCGGCCCGAGCGGTTCGAGGTCGTCTATTGCATGCTGTCGCTGACGCGGAACCACCGCCTGCGCGTGCATGTCGCGACCGACGAGGAGAAGCCGGTACCGTCGGTGACGGACATCTGGCCGGTCGCCGGCTGGCTCGAGCGCGAAGTGTACGACATGTACGGCGTGCTGTTCAGTGGCAATCCGGACCTGCGGCGCATCCTGACCGACTACGGCTTTCGCGGTCACCCGCAGCGGAAAGACTTCCCGCTGACCGGGTATGTCGAGCTGCGTTACTCGGAAGAGTCGAAGCGCGTCGTGTACGAGCCCGTGCAGCTCGCGCAGGATTTCCGCACGTTCGATTTCATGAGTCCATGGGAGGGTGCTAACTACGTGCTCCCCGGCGACGAGAAGGGCGCGTTGCCCGAGACCAAGGGTGCGCCGACGCCGCTGAAGGCCGACACGATCGTCAAGGCGGACGCCGCGCAGTCGCCGACGCAGGCGCCTGCCGCGCCGAGCGAGCCTTATGGCAAGAAGGACGTCAAGCATTCCGGTCAAAGCGGTGCGGGCGAGCCTGATCCGGGCAACCAGAAGCAGGACAAGCCCGTGGAGTCGGATGTGATCCCGAGCAAGGGTGTCAACGGAACCGGGGGACAGAACCAGTGAGTCTCTACGTAGAGGAGCTTCTGGGTGAAGCCAACGCAGCCGATCCGACGACCGGCGACGTCACGATCCAGAACTACACGATCAACTTCGGTCCGCAGCATCCGGCCGCGCACGGCGTGTTGCGCCTCGTCATGGAGCTCGACGGCGAGATCGTCGAGCGCGTCGATCCGCATGTCGGCCTGCTCCACCGCGGCACCGAAAAGCTGATCGAGTACAAGACGTACACGCAGGCGCTGCCGTATTTCGACCGTCTCGATTACTGCTCGCCGCTGTGCATGGAGCATAGCTGGGTGCTCGCGGTGGAGAAGCTTCTCGACCTCGAAGTGCCCGAGCGCGCACAGTATCTGCGAGTGTTCTTTGCCGAATTGACGCGCATCTCGAACCACATGCTCAACCTGGGTTCGCACGTCATGGACGTCGGCGCGATGACGCCGAACCTGTGGCTGTTCGAAATCCGCGAAGACTGCATGAACTTTTTCGAGCGCGTCTCGGGCGCGCGCATGCATTCGAACTATTTCCGTCCCGGTGGCGTGCATCAGGATGCCCCGTTGAAGCTGCTCGCCGACATCGGCGACTGGCTCGACACGCGCCTGCCGCGGCTGTTCGAGGATGCGATCTCGCTGGTCGCGGACAATCGCATCTTCAAGCAGCGCAACGTCGACATCGCCGTGGTCAGCCGCGACGATGCGATCAAATGGGGCTTTTCGGGTCCGATGATCCGCGGCTCGGGTATCGCCTGGGATTTGCGCAAGTCCCAGCCCTATGACGCCTATGCCAAGATGGACTTCGAGGTGCCGGTCGGCACGCGCGGTGATTGCTATGACCGGTTCATGGTGCGCGTCGAGGAAGTGCGTCAGTCCGCTCGGATCATGAAGCAGTGCCTGCGCGACATGCCCGAGGGGCCGATCGCGTCGCTCGACCGCAAGGTCGTGCCGCCCAAGCGGGCTGAGATGAAGCAGTCGATGGAAGCGCTGATCCATCACTTCAAGCTTTACACCGAGGGCTTCCACGTCCCCGCCGGCGACGTCTATGTCGCGACCGAGAGCCCCAAGGGCGAGTTCGGCGTGTATCTGGTCGCCGATGGCTCGAACAAGCCGTACCGCTGCAAGATCCGCCCGACCGCGTTCTCGCATTTGCAAGCCATGGACTTCATGGCGAAGGGCCACATGCTGGCGGATACGACCGCGATCCTCGGCGCGATGGATATCGTGTTCGGCGAGTGCGACCGATGACCCCTGCACAGAACGGCGCAGTCACCAACGAGCTGATCTATTCGGTTCTGCAGAAGATGCAGGGCGATATGTCCGAGATGAAATTCGACGTCCGCGATCTCAAGACGCGGATGACGATGGTCGAGGAGCATCTCGGCAGTTCGATCATCGCGATTTCCGGCGTCAATTCGCGGCTCGATCGTATGTCCGATCGTGTCGAGCGGATCGAACGTCGCCTAGAACTTACGGATCACGGCTGATGGCTGAAGCACCCAAAATTCCCGACGAGGCCGAGACCCGCGCACGCTGGGGCTCGTTCGCGTGGACGGACGGGAACCAGGTGAAGGCGAACGAGATTCTCGGGCGCTATCCGAAGGGTCGAGAACAGTCGGCATCGATCCCGTTGCTTGATCTGGCGCAGCGCCAGGTCGGTGCGGAAACGCAGACGCAGGGCTGGTTGCCGGTACCGGTGATCGAGTTCGTCGCGCGTCAGATCAGCGTGCCGTACATGCGTGTGTATGAGGTCGTGACCTTCTACACGATGTTCAATCTCGCGCCGGTCGGTCGCTTCCACGTCCAGGTCTGCGGCACCACGCCGTGCATGCTGCGTGGGTCGGACGATGTTTTGGCTGCGTGCAAGAACCGCGGGCTGGTCAAGGGTGGCACGACGCCGGACGGCATGTTCACGCTGACCGAGGTCGAGTGTCTGGGCACGTGCGCGAATGCGCCGATGGTGCAGATCAACGACGATAACTTCGAAGACCTCGATTACGACAAGACGACCGAGATCCTCGAGGCGCTGGCCAATGGCGGGCACCCGACGCCGGGTCCGCAATTCGGTCGCCGCGCGAGCTGCCCCGAAGGCGGCCCGACCTCGCTTAAGGCGATGGTCGACGCGAACCACGATTACCGGGGGGAGTGGGCCTGATGCTCGCCGACAAGGACCGCATCTTTACCAACGTCTACGGTTTCCAGCCGTGGAACATCGACGCGGCGATCATGCGCGGCGATTGGGATAATACCAAGGACCTGATGGCGCTCGGCCAGGACGCGATCATCGACGTGATGAAGGCGTCGGGACTACGCGGCCGTGGCGGTGCGGGTTTTCCAACCGGCACCAAATGGTCGTTCATGCCGAAGGAGCCGAAGCCGGACCGGCCGAACTTCCTCGTCATCAACGCCGATGAATCCGAGCCGGGCAGCTGCAAGGATCGCGAGATCATCCGCCACGATCCGCACAAGCTGATCGAGGGTGCGCTGATCGCCGGGTTCGCGATGCGCGCGCGCGCCGCGTACATCTACATCCGCGGCGAATATATCCGCGAGGCCGAGACACTGTTCGCAGCCGTCGCAGAGGCGTACGATCGCGGCTTCATCGGCAAGAATGCGTGTGGGTCGGGCTACGACTTCGACGTGTTCGTGCACCGCGGCGCGGGCGCGTACATCTGCGGCGAAGAGACCGCGATGCTCGAGAGCCTCGAGGGGAAGAAGGGTCAGCCGAGGCTGAAGCCACCTTTCCCGGCAGGCGCCGGCCTTTATGGCTGCCCGACGACGGTCAACAACGTCGAGTCGATCGCGGTCGCGCCGGCGATCCTACGGCGTGGTGCGGCGTGGTTTTCCAGCTTCGGCGCGGAGAATAACCGCGGCACGAAGCTGTTCCAGATCAGCGGCCATGTGAACAAGCCCTGCGTGGTCGAGGAGGAGATGAGCATCTCGTTCCGCGACCTGATCGAGACGCATTGCGGCGGTATCCGGGGCGGCTGGGACAATCTGCTCGCCGTGATCCCCGGTGGCTCTTCGGTGCCGTTGGTGCCCGCCGCGCAGATCATGGACTGCGCGATGGACTTCGACGGCTTGAAGGCAGTCGGTTCGGGCCTCGGCACCGCGGCGATCATCGTCATGGACAAGTCGACCGACATCGTCCGCGCGATCAGCCGCATCTCTTACTTCTACAAGCATGAGAGCTGTGGCCAGTGCACGCCGTGCCGTGAGGGCACCGGCTGGATGTGGCGCGTGATGGAGCGGATGCGCACCGGCGACGCCGAGCTGTCCGAGATCGACATGCTCCAGCAGGTCACTAAACAGGTCGAGGGTCACTCGATCTGCGCGCTCGGTGACGCAGCCGCATGGCCGATCCAGGGCCTGATCAAGCATTTCCGCCCAGAGATGGAACGCCGTATCCGCGAACGTGGTGGTGACACCCCGCCGATGATGGAAGCCGCAGAGTAATGCCCTTAGTCAAAGTCGATGGCGTAGAGATCGAGGTGCCCCAGGGCGCCACCGTGCTGCAGGCGTGCGAGCTTGCCGGTAAGGAGATCCCGCGTTTCTGTTATCATGAGCGCCTGAGCATCGCCGGCAATTGCCGGATGTGCCTGGTCGAGGTGAAGCCTGGTCCGCCCAAGCCGCAGGCGTCGTGCGCGCTGCCGGCGGCGGACAAGCAGGAGATCTTCACTAACTCGCCGATGGTGAAGAATGCCCGCGAGGGCATCATGGAATTCCTGCTGATCAACCATCCGCTCGATTGCCCGATCTGCGATCAGGGCGGCGAGTGCGATCTTCAGGACCAGTCGGTCGCGTACGGTCGCGGTCATTCGCGCTACGACGAGAACAAGCGCGCGGTCACCGAGAAGTATATGGGCCCGATCGTCAAGACGGTCATGACCCGCTGCATCCAGTGCACGCGCTGCATCCGGTTCGCCGAGGAAGTGTCAGGCGTCGAGGAGATCGGTGCGATCTTCCGCGGCGAGGACATGCAGATCACCTCGTATCTCGAGAATGCGGTCAAGAGCGAGCTCTCTGGCAACGTCGTCGATCTGTGCCCGGTCGGCGCGCTGACGTCGAAGCCGTATGCGTTCGAGGCGCGTCCTTGGGAATTGCGCAAGACGCTGACGATCGACGTGATGGACGCGGTCGGCACCAACATCCGGCTCGACAGCCGTGGTCGTCAGGTGCTGCGCTGCGTGCCGCGGATCAACGAGGACGTGAACGAGGAGTGGGCGACCGACAAGACGCGCCATGCGATCGATGGTCTCGTGCGTCGTCGTCTCGACAAGCCTTATGTCCGGGTGAACGGCAAGCTGGTTCCCGCGACGTGGGACGAAGCATTTGCGGCGATCAAGGCTGTGAACGCCGGGTCGAGCGTTGCGGCCGTCGCTGGCGATCTGGTCGATTGCGAGACGATGTACGCCGCCAAGGCGCTGCTCGCGAAGATGGGTTCGAGCCTGCTCGAAGGCCGTCAGACCGGCATGGACTATGACGCGACGAGCATCGCCGCGGTCAATTTCAACACGACGATCGCCGGCACCGAGCGTGCCGACGCGATCCTGCTGGTGGGCACCAACCTGCGCTGGGAAGCGCCGCTGGTGAACACGCGGGTGCGGAAAGCCATCAAGAAGGGCGCGAAGGTCTTTGCGATCGGGCCGGAGACGGACCTGACGTACAAGGTCGAGTGGCTCGGCGAGGATCTCGCGATGCTCGGCGCTCTTCCTGAGGCGGTGACCGAGGCGTTCGGCAAGGCTGAGCGTCCGATGGTGATCGTCGGTGGCGGCGCGCTGAAGGGTGGCCATGCGGCTGCGCTGAAGCTCGTCGATACGCTGGGTCTCGTGAAGGACGGCTGGAACGGCTTCAACGTTGTCCACATGGCGGCCTCGCGGATGGGCGGGCTGATGCTCGGCTACGCGCAGAAGGGCGGGATCGCCGACGTGATGGGGGCGAAGCTCGGCTTCTTCCTCGGCGCGGACGAGGTCGATTATTCGAAGTTCGCAGGCTTCAAGGTGTTCGTGGGGCATCACGGCGACAAGGGTGCGGCGGCTGCCGACGTCATCCTGCCGGGTGTCACTTACGCCGAGAAGTCTGGGACGTGGGTCAATCTCGAGGGCCGTGTCCAGCGCGGCGAGCGTGCGGTATTCGCACCGGGCGACGCGCGTGACGACTGGTCGATCTTCCGCGCGCTGTCAGACACGCTCGGCCACACGCTGCCGTTCGACAGCTTCGAGGGGCTGCGCGAGGAAATGTACGCGGATGTTCCTGCGCTCCGTCATCAGGCGCTCGCGACGTTCGAGTGGAACCCGCCTTCGCTCAACGGTGCAGGTGAGGGTGTCCTCGCCGGCTATCCGATCAAGGACTTCTACCTGACCAACGCAATCTGCCGTGCGTCGCCGACGATGCAGCGCTGCTCGGCCGAACTTCTCCACGGGGAAGACTACGCGGAGGCAGCCGAATGATCTCCTGGTTCGAATCCTCGCTCGGTTACGACTGGGCGTTCTTCCTCGCGACGATCATCGACATCCTCGTGATCGCGCTGCCGCTGATGCTGGCGGTGGCGATGATCATCTATGCCGACCGCAAGATCTGGGCGGCGATGGCGTTGCGGCGTGGTCCCAACGTCGTCGGGCCGTTCGGTCTGCTGCAGAGCTTTGCCGATGGCCTGAAGGTGTTCCTGCAGGAGACGATCGTCCCCGCAGCCGCCAACCGCACGCTGTTCCTGCTGGCGCCGATCATCACCTTCACGGTCGCGCTGATCGTGTGGGCGGTAGTGCCGTTCGGGGTCGGCGTCGTCCTCGCCGACATCAACGTCGGGCTGCTCTACGTGCTCGCGGCCTCGTCGCTCGGCGTGTACGGGATCATCCTGTCGGGTTGGGCGTCGAACTCGAAATACCCGTTCTACTCGGCGCTTCGTGCGGCCGCGCAGATGGTGTCGTACGAAGTCGCGATCGGCTTCATCCTGATTTCGGTCGTACTGTGGACCGGCAGCTTCAACCTGTCGGCGATCGTGATGGCGCAGAAGTCGCACGTCTGGTTCTTTAACGGGTACATCCTCAACCCGCTGATGTTCCCGATGGCGGTGATGTTCTTCATCTCGTCGCTGGCCGAGACGCAGCGTGCGCCGTTCGATCTGACCGAGGCGGAGAGCGAGCTCGTCGCCGGGTACCAGACCGAATATTCGTCGATGTCGTTCGCGCTGTTCTGGCTCGGCGAGTACGCCAACGTGCTGCTGATGTGCGCGCTCAACGCGACGCTGTTCTGGGGCGGCTGGCTGCCCCCGGTCGACTGGGCGCCGCTATACTACGTGCCGGGGATTATCTGGCTGTTCGCCAAGATCCTATTCTTCTTCTTCCTGTTCAGCTGGGTGAAGGCGACCGTGCCGCGCTATCGCTACGATCAGCTGATGCGGCTCGGCTGGAAGGTCTTCCTCCCCGTCTCGCTGTTCTGGGTTTTCCTCGTGTCGGGCTATCTCATGCTGACGCGCGTTGGAGTGGGTTCATGAGCGTCGCTCAGATCATCAAGTCGTTTACCCTGTGGGAATTCGTGAAGGCGCACGCGTTGACGCTTCGCTATTTCTTCAAGGAAAAGGCGACGATCAACTATCCGTACGAGCGCAATCCGGTGTCGCCGCGGTTCCGTGGCGAGCATGCGCTGCGTCGCTATCCGAACGGCGAAGAGCGGTGCATCGCATGCAAGCTGTGCGAGGCCGTGTGTCCCGCGCAGGCGATAACGATCGAGGCCGAGCCGCGCGACGACGGTTCGCGCCGTACGACGCGCTACGACATCGACATGACCAAGTGCATCTATTGCGGCCTGTGCGCCGAGGCGTGCCCGGTCGATGCGATCGTCGAGGGGCCGAACTACGAGTTCGCGACCGAGACGCGCGAAGAGCTGATCTACGACAAGTCGAAGCTGCTCGATAATGGCGACCGTTGGGAAAGCGCGATCGCGGCGAACCTTGCCGCCGATGCGCCGTACCGTTAATGGCGCGCTCATTCTCCTCGTGGGCGTCTAAGGGGCCGCAATCGTGATTCAGGCCTTAGCCTTCTACCTCTTCGCCTTCGTCGTCGTCCTGTCGGGCGCGCTGACGATCGCGTCGCGCAACCCGGTCCATTCGGTGATGTGGCTGATCCTCGCGTTCTTCAACGCGGCGGGTCTCATGATCCTGGTCGGCGCCGAGTTCATCGCGATGCTGCTCGTCATCGTCTATGTCGGCGCGGTCGCGGTGCTGTTCCTGTTCGTGGTGATGATGCTCGACATCGACTTCACCGAGCTTCGCGCGGGCGTCGCCCGGTATTTCGGGATCGGTCTCGCATTGGCCGTCGCGCTCGCCGCCGAAGTGATGATCGCCATCGGCGCGTGGAGCACGGGTCCGATCCAGCTCGCACGTCGTGCCGCACCGATCGATGACACCGTGCCCAACATCCAGGCGATCGGTAACCTGCTCTACACGCGCTATCTGTTCGTGTTTGAGGGTGCCGGTCTGGTGCTGCTGGTCGCGATGATCGGGGCGATCGTGCTGACCCACCGCCAGCGTGGCGGCGTCAAGGCGCAGAACATCAGCCGTCAGAACGCGCGTCGTCCGCAGGATGCCACGCGCAACACGAGCCCGGTCGTCGGGCAGGGAGTCGAACTGTGACGATCGGTCTCGTCCATTATCTGGTCGTCGCGGCGATCCTGTTCACGATGGGGGTGCTCGGCATCTTCCTGAACCGCAAGAACCTCATCGTCATCCTGATGGCGATCGAGCTGATCCTGTTGGCAGTGAACATCAATCTCGTCGCGTTCTCGGCGTTCCTCCACGATCTCGTCGGACAGGTGTTCGCGATGTTCGTGCTGACGGTCGCCGCGGGTGAAGCCGCGATCGGCCTCGCCATTCTCGTGATCTATTTCCGCGGTCGCGGCACCATCGCGGTCGACGACGTCAACCGGATGAAGGGGTAATACGGTTGATCCAGCTTATCGTCTTCCTGCCGTTACTGGCCGCGATCGTTGCCGGGTTCGGCAATCGCGCGATCGGCAACTTGCCGGCGAAACTCGTCACCACGGCTGCGCTGTTCGCGTCGTGCCTGTTGTCCTGGCCGATCTTCATCGGTTTCCTGTCGGGCACCAGCACGGCCACCGTCGCGCCGCTGCTCGACTTCATCCACTCGGGCGACATGAACGTCGCGTGGTCGCTGCGCGTCGATGCGCTGACCGCGGTGATGCTCGTGGTCGTCACGTCGGTCTCGGCGCTCGTGCACCTGTATAGCTGGGGCTATATGGACGAGGATCCCGACCAGCCGCGCTTCTTCGCGTATCTGTCGCTGTTTACCTTCGCGATGCTGATGCTCGTGACCGCGAACAACCTCGTCCAGATGTTCTTCGGCTGGGAAGGCGTGGGTCTAGCATCCTACCTCCTGATCGGCTTCTGGTTCCGCAAGCCGTCCGCCAGCGCAGCCGCGATCAAGGCGTTCGTCGTCAACCGCGTCGGCGATCTTGGCTTCATGCTCGGGATCTTCGGCACGTTCCTGGTGTTCGGCACGGTCTCGATCCCCGAGATCCTCGCTGCGGCCCCCGGTATGGCGGGCTCGACGCTCGGCTTCCTCGGCTACCGCTTCGACACGATGACGGTGCTCTGCTTACTCCTGTTCGTCGGTGCGATGGGCAAGTCGGCGCAGCTCGGGCTGCACACCTGGTTGCCGGACGCTATGGAAGGCCCGACCCCGGTGTCGGCGCTGATTCACGCGGCGACGATGGTTACGGCCGGCGTCTTCATGGTCTGCCGCCTGTCGCCGATGTTTGAGATGAGCCCGGTCGCGCTGACCGTGGTCACCTCGGTCGGCGCCGCGACCTGTCTGTTCGCGGCGACCTGTGGCCTCGTCCAGACCGACATCAAGCGCGTGATCGCGTATTCGACCTGCTCGCAGCTCGGCTACATGTTCTTCGCGGCCGGTGTCGGCGCGTACGGCGCGGCGATGTTCCACCTCTTCACGCACGCGTTCTTCAAGGCGCTGTTGTTCCTCGGCGCCGGCTCGGTCATCCATGCGATGCACCACGAGCAGGATATGCGCTATTATGGCGGCCTGCGTAAGAAGATCCCGGTGACGTTCTGGGCGATGATGGCGGGTACGCTCGCCATCACCGGCGTCGGCATCCCCGGCATCTTCGGCAACACCGCGATCGGTTTTGCAGGCTTCCACTCGAAGGACGCGATCATCGAAGCGAGCTGGGTTGCGGGTCAACCGGGCGTGTGGTTCGTCGGCGTGCTCGTCGCGTTGCTGACCAGCTTCTATTCTTGGCGCGTGATGTTCCTGACCTTCTGGGGCAAGCCGCGCTGGGCCGCATCGGAGCACATCCAGCATGCGCTCCACGACGCGCACGGTCACGATGACCACGCTCATGACGCGCATCACGCGGACGACCACCACGCGAACCCGGCGCAGGCCGAGGACGCAGGGCACGCACCGCATGGTCATCACGACGCGGCGCATGCACCGGCCGAAGGCGATGGTGGGTATCACCCGCATGAGAGCCCGTTGCCGATGCTGATCCCGCTGATCGTGCTGTCGATCGGCGCGGTGCTTGCCGGCTTCGTGTTCCACGGCTTCTTCATCGAGCCGACCGCAGGCGAAGAGTTCTGGAAGGGCGCGCTCGCGTTCCGTGAACATCTGATGCACGAGATGCACGGCGTGCCGTTGCTGATCAAACTGTCGGCGACGATCGCGATGCTGCTCGGCCTGCTGAGCGCCTGGTATGCCTATATCAAGGCGCCCACGTTCCCGGCCAAGGTCGTCGAACAGTTCGGCGTGCTCTACGACTTCCTGCTGCATAAGTGGTATTTCGACGAGCTGTACGACCTGATCTTCGTCCGCCCGGCGTTCGCGATCGGCCGCTTTCTGTGGCACCGCGGCGACGAGAAGACGATCAACCGGTTCGGGCCAGACGGCGCGACCTGGGTCGTCCAGATCGGCAGCCGCGTCGCCAACCGCTTTCAGACGGGATACCTCTACACCTATGCCTTCGTCATGCTGATCGGGCTGACCGCAGCCGTAACCTGGGCGATCGGACTGTAATGACCGGCTTTCCTATCCTCTCCGTCCTGATCGCGGTCCCAATGATCGCGGCTATCGCGTGCCTGTTCGTCTCGGCGAACACGGCACGTACGCTGGCGCTGGCGGCAACGCTAATCGACTTCGTCCTCGGCATCATGCTGTGGATGAACTACGATATCGGCGGCGCGCAGTGGCAGTTCGTCGAGCATGCTCCCGGCATCTTCGGCCCGTTCGGCTGGTCGCTCGGCATCGACGGCTTCGCGCTGATGCTGATCATGCTCAGCGTGTTCCTGATGCCGATCTGCATCGGTGCCAGCTGGCGCTCGATCACGACGCGCGTGCCCGAATACATGGCGGCGTTCCTGTTCACCGAAGTGCTGATGATCGGCACGTTCGCGGCGCAGGACCTGTTCCTGTTCTACGTGTTCTTCGAAGCCGGCCTGATCCCGATGTATCTGATCATCGGTATCTGGGGCGGTGCGAACCGGATTTACGCGTCGTACAAGTTCTTCCTGTACACGCTGCTCGGCTCGGTCCTGATGTTCATCGCGATGTTGTACATGGCGAAGACCGCGGGCACGACCAGCATCCCGGCGCTGATGAACTACGACTTCCCGGCGCACGTGCAGACGTGGCTGTGGCTGGCGTTCTTCGCATCGTTCGCGGTCAAGATGCCGATGTGGCCGGTCCACACCTGGTTGCCCGACGCGCACGTCCAGGCGCCGACCGCAGGCTCGGTGATTCTGGCGGGCGTGCTGCTGAAGCTCGGCGGATACGGCTTCCTGCGCTTCCTGCTGCCGATGTTCCCCGAAGCGTCCGGCCAGCTCACCTGGCTTATCTTCGGCCTGTCGGCGGTCGCGGTGATCTACACAAGCCTCGTCGCGCTCGTGCAGTCGGACATGAAGAAGCTGATCGCCTATTCGTCGGTCGCACATATGGCGATCGTCACGATCGGTCTGTTTGCGTTCAACCGGCAGGGCATCGAAGGCGCGATGATCATGATGTTGAGCCACGGCCTGGTATCGGGTGCGTTGTTCCTGTGCGTCGGCGTGATCTACGACCAGCTCCATACCCGCGAGATCTCGCGCTATGGCGGCCTCGCGATCAACATGCCGAAGTACGCGATCTTCTTCCTGTTCTTCACGATGGCCTCGATCGGTCTGCCGGGCACCAGCGGCTTCGTCGCCGAGTTCCTGTCGCTGATGGGCACCTATCAGGTCTCGACCTGGACCGCGCTGCTCTGCACGACGAGCATCATCCTCGGCGCTGCGTACATGCTGTTCCTGTACCGCCGCGTCGTGTTCGGCGAGATCAAGTCGGACGACGTTCGCGCGATGGTCGACCTGTCGGGCCGCGAGATGTGGCTGCTCGCACCGATCGCCGCCGTCGTGCTGTGGATGGGCGTGTATCCCGAGAGCTTCCTGGCACCGATGCGCAAGGACGTGGGCGTACTTCTCGCCCGTGTCGACCGCGCCAAGCCTGCCAACGATTCCAACCCAACTGCGGGGAAGCCCGCCGCAACCGTCCATAGTGCCGCGCACGGGGAGGCACACTGATGGATTACGCCGCTAACATCGCAATGACGCTGCCCGAACTGGTGCTGGCATTGGGTGCGATCGCCCTGATGCTCGTTTCGGCTTGGGGCGGGGACAAGTCCACGCGCGCCGTCTCGATCGCCGCCGTGTTCGTGCTCGTCGGGGCAGGGATCGCATTGGTCGGTCCGGCCTCGTCGGGTGGCTATGCGTTCGACGGCCTGTACCGCGCAGACGCGTTCGGCGCGTTCGCCAAGGTGCTGATCTATATCGCTTCGGCGGTCGCGATCGTGATGGCGCCGAGCTTTTTCGCGCGCACGCACGGCGACGATCTGCGTCCGGAATATCCGGTGCTGATCCTGCTGTCGGCGTGCGGCATGGGGATCATGGTCTCGGCCACCGACATGCTGACGCTGTATGTGGGCCTCGAACTCCAGAGCCTTGCGGCCTACGTCCTCGCCAGTTTCATGCGCCGCGACGGGCGTTCGGCGGAAGCAGGCTTGAAGTATTTCGTGCTCGGCGCGCTCGCCAGCGGCATCCTGCTATACGGCATCTCGTTGGTCTACGGGTTCAGCGGTACGACGTTGTTCTCAGGTATCTCGGAAGCCTATGCGGGCACGAAGTCGCTCGGGCTGTTGTTCGGTCTGGTGTTCGTGTTCGCAGGGCTCGCGTTCAAGATCAGCGCCGTGCCGTTCCACATGTGGACGCCCGACGTGTACGAGGGCGCACCGACCCCGGTCACCGCGTTCTTCGCCTCCGCCCCCAAGGTCGCGGCGCTTGCGCTCAGCGTCCGCGTAGCGGTCGATGCGATGGGGCCGGCAACCGACCAGTGGCGCCAGATCATGATCTTCGCGGCGCTCGCCTCGATCATCCTCGGTGCGGTTGCGGCGATCGGCCAGACCAACATCAAGCGCCTGCTCGCCTATTCGTCGATCAACAATGTCGGCTTCGCGCTGATCGGTCTTGCGGCCGGGACGCCGGAAGGCGTGTCGGGCGTGCTGATGTACCTCACGATTTACGTCGCGATGACATTGGGCTCGTTCCTGGTCGTGTTGCAGATGCGCGGTGACGACGGGCAGCCGGTCGAGACGATCGACAGCCTCGCCGGCATGTCGCGGACGCGGCCTGCCTTGGCGGCGGCGCTTGCGATCTTCATGTTCAGCCTCGCCGGCATCCCGCCGCTGTTCGGCTTCTACGCGAAGTTCGCGGTGTTCAGTGCGGCGGTCGACGCCGGTCTGTTCCCGCTGGCGGTGGTCGGAATCGCGGCCTCGGTGATCGGCGCGTATTATTATCTGCGCGTCGTCAAGACGATGTACTTCGATGACCCGGCACCGGCGTTCGCGCCGATGGAGAGCAAGGTCGAGGGTGGCCTGATCGCCATCGCCGCCGTTTTCGTGTCGCCAGCCGGCTATCTCCTCATCCCCGTGCTCGGTGCGTGGACGATGGCGGCCGCACGGGCGTTGTTCTGAGCATCATCCGCACCGTCGCGGAGACAGGATCGACCAACGCCGACCTGCTGGAGCTTGCACGCGGTGGGGCCGAGGACGGTCTCTGGTTGCGCGCGATCCGGCAGACGGCGGGGCGGGGGCGGCTCGGGCGCGAATGGTCGTCGCCCGAGGGTAACCTGTACGCGAGCACGTTGGTCCGGCTGCGACCAACGGATCCGCCCGCGGCGAGCCTCGCGCTGGTCGCCGCGGTCGCGTTGCAGGAAACCGTGTCGACGTTTCTCGTCGCGGGGATCTGCCAGGGTACGACGGACGCGAGCGAAACGCTGGTCCTGAAATGGCCGAACGATCTGTTGCTCGCGGATGCCAAGCTGTCGGGCATCCTGCTCGAACGCGCGGATGACGCGGTGATCGTCGGCTACGGCGTCAACATCGCGCATCATCCCGATCTGCCCGACCGTGCGACGACCGATCTTGCCGCACACGGAGTGATCGTCGAGCCGGCAATGTTCCTCGACATCCTCGCCGACAGTTTCGCGCGTTGGATCGGCCGTTGGCGCACCGAAGGCATTGCGCCCGTTCGCGAGCGCTGGGTCGATTGCGCGCACCCTGCCGGGACCGCGCTGACCGCTCGCCTCCCCGACGGCAGCGGGATCGAGGGCCTGTTCGTCGGGCTCGACACCGACGGCGCGCTGATCCTCCGCTTGGCGTCTGGCGAGCGGCGTGTCATTCACGCTGCCGACGTCTTCCTGCTTTGAGGCCCCGCTGATGCTGCTCGCGATCGATGCCGGCAATACCAATGTCGTGTTCGCGCTCGTCGAGAGCGGTGAGATCGTCGCACGCTGGCGGATCGCGACCGATCCGCGGCGCACGGCGGACGAGTATGCGGTGTGGCTGAGCCAATTGATGCAGCTCGGCGGGCATGATCGCACTGCGGTCGAGGGCGTGATCGTCGCCACTGTCGTGCCGCGCGCGCTCCACAACCTTCAGGTGCTCGCGTCGAAATACTTCAACACCGACGCGCTGATCGCCGGTCATGCGCCGATCGAATGGGGCATCGCGATCGACGTCGACGAGCCGGCTTCGCTCGGCGCGGACCGTGCGGTCAACACGATCGCCGCGCATGCGCTGCATTCTGGTGATCTGATCGTGATCGACTTCGGCACCGCAACCACGTTCGACGTCGTCGACTATAGCGGCGCGTACAAGGGCGGGATCATCGCACCGGGGATCAACCTGTCGCTCGACGCGCTTGTCACCGCCGCGGCAAAACTTCCGCGGATCGCGATCGAGGCGCCGACCGATACCAGCGTGATCGGGCTCAACACCGTCTCGCAGATGCACATCGGCATCTATTGGGGCTATGTCGCGATGATCGAGGGGCTGGTCGCGCGGATGAAGCGCGAGATCGGCCGTCCCGTGAAGGTCGTCGCCACCGGCGGGCTCGCCACATTATTCGAGAAACAGACCAACGTGTTCGACGTCATCGAAGCCGACCTGACGATCCAGGGGCTGGCGATGATGTGGGATCGTCACCATATCTAGGGCCATTGGGCTCGCGCCGACCGGCCTGCGGGCCATATTCCTGTATAATCCTGAAAGTAATCAATGACTCCGAAGAACGAACTCCTTTTCTGTGGCCTTGGCGGCTCCGGCGAAATCGGCATGAACGTCAACCTGTACGGCTGCCAGGGCAAGTGGGTGATGGTCGATCTCGGCATCACCTTCGCCGATCCGCAATATCCCGGCGTCGACGTGATCCTGCCTGACCTGTCCTTCATCGAGGACCGGATCGACGACCTGCTCGGCATCGTCATCACGCACGGCCATGAAGATCACATCGGCTCGCTGCCGTACCTCGCCGAAGACCTCGGTGTGCCGATCTATGCGACGCCATTCACGATGGGCCTGATCCGCGGCAAGCTCGAGGAAGAGGGCATCGCCAACCGCGTCAAGCTCAAGATGATCCCGATGGGTGGCAATTTCCAGCTCGGGCCGTTCGGCTTCACCTTCGTCGAGATGTCGCATTCGATCCCCGAGGCGAACGCGCTGCTGATCGACACGCCTTATGGTCGCGTGTTTCACACCGGCGACTGGAAGCTCGACAAGAATCCGGTGATCGGCAACCCGACCACGCCCGAGGGCTTCATGGCGATCGGCGACAAGGGTGTCGACGTGCTGGTCTGCGATTCGACCAATATCTTCAACACCGCCGCGTCGGGCAGCGAGAGCACGGTCCGCGAGGGACTGTTCGAGGAGGTCAGCAAGGCCAAGGGCCGCGTGATGATCACCAGCTTCGCGTCAAACGCCGCGCGGTTGCACACGTTCGGCGAAGTCGCGAAGGAAACCGGCCGCAAGCTGTGCGTGACCGGACGTTCGCTCGACCGGATCATCAAGGTCGCGCGTGCGACGGGCTATCTGAAGGATTTCCCCGACACGATCAGCCCCGACGAGGCTATGCGCCTGCCCAAGAACAAGGTGCTGATCATCGCCACCGGTGGCCAGGGTGAAGAGCGCGCGGCGCTGGCGCGTGTCGCCAATGGCCAGCACACGATCACGCTTGAGGCCGACGACACGGTGATCTTTTCGTCGAAGCAGATCCCGGGCAACGAGGTCCAGATCGGTCGTATCCAGAACACGCTGGCGGCCAAGGGCATCCGCATGATCACCGAGCGTCAGGCGCACGTCCATGTCTCGGGTCATCCGGGTCAGCCCGAACTCGCGCAGATGTACTACTGGCTGCGGCCGGAGGTGCTTGTGCCGACGCATGGCGAGATGCGCCATATGATGGAGCATGCGCGCTTTGGGCTCGAGCAGGGCATTCCGCGCGCGATCGTGCAGAGCAACGGCGACATCATCCGTCTGGCGCCCAAGGGCCCGGCGAAGATCGGCAACGCGACGGTCGGGCGTCTGGTGCTGGACGGCGACGTGATCCTGCCGGCGGACGGCGCGACGCTGAGCGAGCGGCGCAAGCTGGCGATCAACGGCCAGATTTCGGTCGGCGTCGCGCTTGGCAAGGACGGCCGGATGGTCGGCCAGCCGCAGGTTCGCGTGCAGGGCGTGCCGGTCGAGGAAGACCGTGCGGCGTTCATCGCCGATGCGGTCCAGGCGGCAGCGGACACGGTGCGCGGCGGCAAGCGCGAGAGCGAGAAGATGCGCGAGCAGATCCGTCTCGCGGTGCGCAAGGTCGCCAAGCGCTGGACCGGCAAGCAGCCGATCGTCGACGTCCTGCTGATCGAGGCCTGATCGGGTGCGCTGGACCTCGGCACTCGCGATCTACGTCCTGTTCTGGTCGTTCTCGGTGTTCCTGGTCCTGCCGTTCGGGGTGAAGACGACGCGCGAGGTCGGGGGCGAACACGTCCCCGGCCAAGCCGAAAGCGCGCCGCACGAGTTTCGCTCGGGGCGGACGGCGTGGCGGGTGACCGTGGTGGCGACGGTGCTGTTCGTGCTGTTCCAGCTGAATTATTCTTACGGTTGGATCACGCCGCAGACGGTCGACCTGTTCGATCGCGGCAACATGGTTACGCGCTGAGGGGCGACCCCACGATCCTCCCCCGCAAGGGGGAGGTGGCTGGCTCTTGCCAGACGGAGGGGGAGGAAGTGGTAACCTCTGTTCCGTGTCCTCCCCCTCCGTCACCTTCGGTGCCACCTCCCCCTAGCGGGGGAGGATTTCACAGTCGTCGTTACCCCGGCGATGCGGCCGAACCTGCCAGCAAGCCGCCATCGATATTGATCTCGGTACCCGTAATATAAGTCGCCTCGTCCGACGCGAGCATCACCGCCACTGCGGCCACCTCGTCCGGCATCCCGAACCGCTTCAACGGCGTATCCGCCACCAGCGCTGCCATCCGCGCCTCCCGGTCCGCACCATCCCCGAGCATCGGCTCCCAGATCGGCGTCAGGATCGCCGCGGGATGCACCGAGTTGCAGCGGATCTTCCACCCCTGCTGCGCGCAATACAGCGCGACCGTCTTGCTGTGATTGCGGATCGCCGCCTTCGAGGACGCATAGGCCGCGGCGAGGGGGACGCCGACCAACCCGGAGCGCGACGAGATGTTGATGATCGAGCCGCTTCCCGCCGCCTTCATCGCGCCGATCGCATAGCGGCAGCCGAGGAACGTGCCGTCGAGGTTGATCGCATGGACCGCGCGCCAGTCCGCCAAACTCGCATGTTCCGGATCGTGCGCGACCATGCCGTGCTCGAAACCCGTCACGCCCGCATTGTTGACGACCACGTCGGCGACCGGGACGATTTCCGCCAGTCGTCGCCAATCGGCTTCGTCTCGAACGTCCAGCCTCTCGAACCGGCATCCGATTGACGCGGCAGTCTCGGCGCCTGTGGTTTCGTCGATATCGGTGAGGACGACGATCGCGCCCTCGTCATGGAAGCGCTCGGCGATAGCGCGGCCGATGCCGCGCGCGGCGCCGGTGACGACGCAGATCATGTTAGTCAGTCTTGGCATCTGGGCCTCGAAATATGAGTCCGGTCGGCGGATCGCTCCGCTGGCGAAAGCCGCGTCAGCGGTGGCGCTGGATCATTTCGAAAACTCCTATGCGGTCCGGTTCAGCGCAGGCGTTCGATCGCCTGCGCCAGTGCCACGTACAGCTTGCCCATGTCGGACGACAGCAGCGTCACCCCGAGCGGCGAGCCGTCGCGTTGCGTCAGGATCGTGCGGAGCATCGCTTCGAAGTCGTGGATGTAGCGGTTCACCAGCTCGCGAAACGTCCCGTCCTCGTCGTAGAGCCCAGCGATCTCGCGGACTTCGCTGGCGTCGAGGATGCGGACGGCGCGACGCGTGAAGACGCCGCGGTCGCCCTTGAGATACGCTCCCCATGCACTGTCGGAGATTTCGGGAGCGATCGCCTTGGTGATGTCGATCGAGGCCGAGTTGAGCGATTCGATCAGCAGAGAGACCCGGCGCGCGAAGGTGTCCTGGTCGGCGTCCTCGCGCTCGGTGCGGGCTTCCTGGAGCCGCGTTTCGACGATCGCGGTCTGGTCGACGATCGCCTGGACTTCGCGCGCGAGGCGTTCGGTCGCGCCGGTAGCGGCGTCGACTGCGGCACCGGTCGCGTCGGTAAGCGCTTTGACCTGACGTTCCACGGTGTCGTTGGTCGCGCGGCGCATCGCGTCGGCGCTGGCAGCTTCGAGTGCAGCTGCGGCTTCGGGTATGACCTTCGACAGCGTCTCGCGCGCCTTGTCGGCGGCGACCGCGGCGGTCTCGCGGACGCGGTGGAGCGCCTCGATCAGCTGCGGCGCGGCGTCTTCGGCGAAATGCTGCGTCCGGCCGATCGCCTCATCGACCATGTGACCGAGCGCATCGGCCTTCGCGCGGCCGGTGTTGAGCGTGTTGAGCAGGTCGGTCGAGAGCGTGTCGAGCACATGGCGCTGTTCGCCGATCACCCCGGCGATCGCCTCGATCGCGTCGTGCGTGCTCTCCGCGGCAGTGACGAGCGCGAGCAGTTCGGGGCGTGCCGAAACAACGATGCTCTTGCTGGCGAGCACTTGCGTATCGAGGCGGCCGAGTGCGGCTGGCATCGTCTCGTCGATCTCGCGCGCGGCAGAGTCGAGGGCGACGAGCAGTGTTTCGGTCGTCGCGATCGTCCGGTGCGCCATGTCGTCGCCAGCCCGAAGCGCTTCGGTCATGGCATCCGCGGAGCCGCCTAGCGCGCCGATCGATGCGGCGAGGTCCTGCGTGCGCTCGGTGCCGTGACGGTGGAGCAGTTCGATCCGGGCCTCGACTTCGCCGAGCCCGGTGTGAAGATCGTCGACGATACGGTCGCCGGCGCTGCGTTGCAGGTCGAGGCGGATCGCGACGCGTTCGATCGCGTCCTCCACGCTAGCGATCCGCTTGGCGAGCGCTTCGGCGCTGTCGCGGGCGGCACTGTCGAGGGCGGCCTGGTTCGCGCCTACCATCGCCAGCATCGCGTCACCTTGCGCGGCAATGCCGCGGCGTGACAGGTCTACCGCGTCGGCGGTGCGGTTGAGCAGCGCGTCGACAGCTGCGGACATGCCGTCGGTGACCGATTCGAGATGCGCGCCGGCGGTCTGGCTGGTCGCTTCCATGCGGACAATGTGCGCGGCGAGACGCTGTGCGGCGCCGCTGGCCATCGCGTCGGCATCGCGGCCGCGTTCGGCCAGCGCTACGATCTGCGCGTCGAGCGCTGCGGCGTGTTCGCTCGCAGACAGGCCGGTGCGTTCGAGGCGCTTGGCAACGTCGTCGATATCCGCCTGCGCGCGGGGGAGGGTGGCGATCAGGACGCCGAGGCTGGTCTGCGCGCCGGCAGTCGAGGTCGCGAGGTTGCGCGCGTGCGCTGCGGCCTGGTCAATCTCGGAGACCATGCCGCGGCCGATCGCCGCGAGTTGTTCGGTCGCGCCACCGCCCATCACCATCAACGCGTTCAATTGTTCGGCGAGGTGCTGGCGGTTGGCGTCGATCGTGTTCGACAGGGCGGCGACGGTCCGTTCGAGGCTGGCGGCCTCGTCGCGCATCGCCTGCGCAGTGATGCCGAACCGGTGCGCCTCGCTACGGCTGGTGCGCATCGCGAGCAGCCAGACGATGCCGATCAGCGCCGGGACGACGCAGAGCGCGGCGATGAACTGGACTAAGGCAATCGGCTCGATCGTCGCGAGCGAACCGCGTGCGAGCCACAGCATCGCCGCCAGCCAGACGACCACGACGGCAACCGCGATACCTATGTAAAGGCGTCCGCGATCGGGCGCAGGCTCTTGATAAACCTCGTCAAAGCCCGTTTCAGTGACGGTGTCAGACATGTTTTCTATCACCGGATCCATCACGATATCCGCGCGAATGGGATGGGCATTGCCTGCCGACGCGCGAAACCCGATCATTGACGAACCCCCGTTCATGAACTGCGGAGGTATCATGAATTGCGGCGGGACAAAACGGATGATGCGATCCTTGCGCGTTCATCCGTCCGGTAAGCAGGGCGGCACGGCGTACGATCCGGCGACCATAAGGTCAGGGACCCTTGATCGACGGAACGCGCGAGAATTCGAGCATCGATCGACGTGCGGTTTCGTGCCCTCAACGCCGAACCGAGCCTTGGCGCAGGGCGGTTCGGCCGAACGCGGGCTTTGCAGGACGGCGCGTACCGCCTAACAGCCTGCAATGCTTGCCGGCCTATTATTTGCAATTCATGACGCCGACGATCGCCCCGATCGTCTTGCTGCGACCTTGCCCTTCAGCGGCGTGACGTTGATCGAGTATCAGGCGCGGTTGCTGATCGCCGCCGGCGTTTCGCAGATCATCATCGTCGTCGCGCGCATGACCCCAGAATTGCTCGGGGCGATCAACCGCATCGGACGACGCGGCGTGAGCGTCGATACGGTACGATCCGCGATGGAAGCGGGCGAGAAACTTCACCCGCTGGCACCGGTGCTCATGCTCGGTGACGGGCTCGTCACCACCGATGCGATCGTCAAGGCGATGGCGGTCGAAGATGGCGACTGCCTGCTCGTCGTCCCCGAGAGCGACGCGGGGCCTGGGTTCGAGCGTGTCGGCGGGCAAATGGCATGGGCTGGCGTTGCCCGGCTGAGTTCGAGCCGGATCGCCGAAGTCGCGGGCCTGCCGCAGGACTACGATCTCCAGTCTTCGCTGTTGCGGTTTGCGGTACAATCGCGCGCGACACACGTGCTGTTGCCGACCGATGCGGTGCGCGGTGGGCACGGGATCGAGCGTCAGGCGCGGACGCTGGAAGAACGTGGGCGCGCCGTGCTGATGACGATCGTGTCGGGGCGGCGCGGCTGGTTCGACCGCTTCGTTCTCGCACCGATCGCGCGGCTCGCATTGCCACTGCTGGTCGATCGTGGTGCGGCGGGCACGACGGTCGGGGCGGCAGGCGCTGCGCTGGGCGTGGCCGGATTGGTGACGATCGGCTTCGGGCTGCCGTCGATCGGCCTGGTCCTGTCCCTTGTCGGATGCATAGCCTTGGCACTCGGCTCGGTGCTCAGTGGACTTCGCGACGATGCGCCGATGGCCCGTGGGCAGACCCTCGCGATCGGCGGCGTGGCTGCGGCATCGATCCTGGTCTTCGCGTTTTTCGTCAGCGGCTATGCGGGGAACAACACCGCATTGGTGATCGGTACCGCGCTCGTCGCGATCGGCGCGCTGGCCGAACGCGCCATCCTCGAACGCGAACGGCAGATGTGGTGGGGAAGTCCGGCGGCCTATCTGCTGATCGTCGCGCTGTTCGCCATTCTGGGGTTCCCGGTGTTCGGGCTCGGCCTGACCGCGGCGTATGCGACCGCGACGCTGGCCGTCGTCATCGAGCGACTTCGCCGTACGCCTTAGGCGGACCTTAACGTCCGGAGGCTAAGCACGTCATCATGTCGGTCGGTCCAGACCCAGTGCGTGACGTCGTGTCGCCCTATGATCCCGTTGCGCGAGCAGAGGATGCACGCCTGCGCGCCGACGCCCGGCTGACCGGAACGATCGCGGATTTCTTTCTCGACGCGGATGCACGGCTCGACGACCGGACGCGACTGATGCTCGCGCAGGTGCTCGGCGCGATCGTCGGGGCGATCGAGTGGGACATCCGCCGACATGCCGCACGACTGCTGGCGGGTGGCGGCGCGACGCAGGCCGGCGAGGCGATGTTGAAGGCCGGGGCGGGCGGCGTTCTCGATCGTCTCACGCGGGCGGGATTGCTTCGCGACGAAGAATTGATGGACGAACTGATCGCGCGCGTGCGGCATGACCTGATCGCGGCGTCGTTGCCGGTGGAGGTCGCCGAACCCGACGAAGCGAGCTTGCTGGTACGGCTGGCGAGCGTGCCGGATAGCGTGGTGGCGTCGGCGGCGTCTGCGTTGCTGGCTGCGGAAAGCCGGCGGCGGGTGGCGAACGAGCAGGGATCGGTCGGCGGCAGCGAGTTGCCGGCCGAGCTGCATCACCGGCTGGTCTGGTGGGTGGCGGCGGCTGTCCGCGATGGCTTGAAGTCCGTCACGCGCGAAAGCGACCGGGCGATCACCGATGCGGCACAGCGTAGTCTCGCCGCGCATGACGAGGGCGAGCGGCCCGATGCGGTGGCGACGCGGCTCGCCGGTGCGCTCGATGCGCGACCGAACGAATTGCCTGCGGTGCTGGTCGAGTCGATCGGCGACCGGCGGCTGTCGTTGTTCGTCGCAGTGCTGGCGCATGCGATCGGCATCGCGTTCGATCAGGCTCGGGCGATCACGCTCGATCCGGAGGGCGATCGGCTGTGGCTGGCGTTGCGCGCGATCGATCTCGATCGGCCGACGATCGCGCGGATCGGGCTCGCGCTGTCGGAGGCCGATCCGCGGCGGGATATCGAGGCGTTTGCGGATGCGCTCGATGCGATCGTGTCGGTCGGGGTCGAGGATGCGCGCGCGTCGCTCGCGCCACTCGCGTTGAACCGCGATTTTCGGATGGCGTTGCGCGCGCTGGCGCGTACGGATCGGCGATGAGCGTGTTCGACCCTTCGATCGAAAGCCCGATTGCGCACGCGATCGTCGCACCGGACGGCTCGCTGTCGTTTGCGGATCCGGCGTTGGTTGCACTCAACCAGCGGGCGGGCGGGATGCGCGGTGCGCCACTTGCCGTGCCGCAGCTCGCGACGATCGCCCGGCTCGCGCGTCGGCTGGGGATCGTCGTGTCGCGCGGCGTGGTCGTCGCGGACGACGAAACGGATGTGGATCTCTGGGTGCGGGCTCAACCGGATGGTGAGAACGTACGGCTGACGGTGAGCGGCTGGCGCGAGATCGCGGCGTGGCGGCCGGCGCGACCGTCGCCCGATACGCAGGACGATTTCCATGGCAGCGATACGGATTGGCGGTGGGAGACCGATTCCGCGCTGCGGCTGACGTTCGTTACGCTCGATGCAGGGCCGAAGCACGGGTTCGACGCCTTCGCGCTGCTCGGCCAACCGCTGACGGCGATGTTTTCGCTGGATACCGGTGCGGATGGGGCTTTGCCGATCCTCGATTCTCTCGCCCGGCGACGCCCGATGACGGTGCAGCCAGCGCGGCTGCGGAGTTCCGGACGCGCGGTGACGTTGACGGCCAATGTTCGACACGATGCGGCGGGCGACTTTGCCGGGTTCGTTGGCGCTGCGCGCATGGTGGTCGAAGACGCGCCGCCCCTTGCGGCTGCGACCGAGACACTGTCGCCGACCTTTACGAGCGGACTCGACAAGGCGTTGCGGGTTCCTCTCGCGCGTATCGTCGCGAACGCAGACAGCATCAATGCGCAGGCGGATGGCCCGGTGCAGGGCGATTACGCGGATTACGCCGCGGATATCGCCAGTGCCGGACGGCATCTGCTCGAACTGGTCGATGACCTCGTCGATCTCCAGGCGGTCGAGCGGCCTGATTTCGCGCTTGTCCCCGAGCCGATCGACCTTGCCGATGTGGCGCGACGGGCGGCTGGGCTGTTGTCGGTGCGCGCGGCGAACGCAGGCGTCACGATCACGCGCCCGGCGTTGGACGTGCGCGTTCCGGCGCTCGGCGATTTCCGTCGCGTGTTGCAGGTTCTGGTCAATCTGGTCGGTAACGCGGTGCGCTACTCGCCACGCGGGTCGCAGGTGATCGTCACCGTGACACGGACGCAGAGCCACGCGGTCGTCGTGGTCGCGGACAAGGGCAAGGGAGTCGCGCCCGAGGATCAGGTGCGGATTTTCGAGAAGTTCGAGCGGGTCGATCCGTCGGAGGCCGGCGGCAACGGGCTAGGCCTATACATCGCACGGCGTCTCGCGCGGGCGATGCAGGGGGATCTCACGGTCGAGAGCGCACCCGGCGAAGGCGCGCGGTTCGTCTTGACCTTACCGGCGGATCCGGCGCGCCACTAATATCAGCGCGAGGCCGAATGCGGCGAGGAATGCGCCGCGATCCGCCCATGGCCGCTGATCGAGCATGAAACTCGACTGCGGCCAATGGACGTATCCGAGCCCCTGGCCGATCCAGAGCAGACCCATCAGCGCGCTGAGCACGCCGACGACCATCAGGATCGGCCGGAGCGTCTTCATCAGCGTGACGCCATCGGGACGTAGTCACGTGCAGTCGGGCCGCTGTAGAGCTGGCGCGGACGGCCGATCTTCTGGTCGGGATCGGTGATCATCTCGTTCCACTGCGCAACCCAGCCGACAGTGCGGGCGAGCGCGAAGAGGACGGTGAACATCGACGTCGGGAAGCCGATCGCCGACAGGATCACGCCCGAGTAGAAATCGACGTTCGGGAAGAGCTTCTTCTCGATGAAGTACGGATCGCTGAGCGCGAGGCGCTCGAGCTCGATCGCGACGTCGAACACGGGGTCGGTGACACCCAGCTCGCCGAGCACTTCCTTGACGGTCGTCTGCATCACGGCGGCGCGGGGATCGTAGTTCTTGTAGACGCGGTGACCGAAGCCCATCAGGCGGAACGGATCGTTCTTGTCCTTGGCGCGGGCGATATACTCGGGGATCCGGTCGACGGTGCCGATCTCATGCAGCATGTTGAGCGCGGCTTCGTTCGCGCCGCCATGCGCGGGGCCCCACAGGCAGGCGATGCCGGCCGCGATGCACGCGAACGGGTTGGCGCCCGACGAACCGGCGAGACGGACGGTCGAGGTCGACGCGTTCTGCTCGTGATCGGCGTGGAGGATGAAGATGCGGTCCATCGCCTTTTCGACGATCGGGTTCACGACGTACTTCTCGGCAGGGACACCGAACGTCATCTTCAGGAAATTGCCAGTGTAGCTCAGCGTGTTGTCCGGATAGACGAACGGCTGACCGACGCTGTACTTGTACGCCATCGCGGCGATCGTCGGCATCTTGGCGATCAGGCGGTGCGACGCGATGACGCGCTGCGCCGGATCGTGGATGTCCGTCGAATCGTGATAGAACGCCGACAGTGCGCCGACGACGCCGCACAGGATCGCCATCGGATGCGCATCGCGGCGGAAGCCACGGAAGAACTGCGCAAGCTGCTCGTGCACCATCGTGTGGCGCGTGATCGTGTTCGAGAAATTCGCCAGCTCGTCTTCGCTCGGCAGTTCGCCGTTGAGCAGGAGGTACGCGACCTCCATGAAGTTCGACTGCTCGGCCAGCTCGCCGATTGTGTAGCCGCGGTGCAGCAGCGTGCCCGCGTCACCGTCGATATAGGTCAGCTTCGACTGGCACGACGCCGTCGAGGTGAAGCCCGGATCATAGGTGAAATTGTCCGTCTGCGCGTACAGCTTGCGGATATCGATGACATCGGGTCCGACCGTACCGGACATCACCGGATACTCGAAATCCTTGCCGTCGACCTTGAGGGTTGCGGTCTCGCTCATGCTTGTATCCTTCCTCGAAATCTTATCAGCTAGCCATCCGGTCGGCGATCCGTCCCAGGCTCTCGTCGCGCCCGAGCAGGTCGAGCACATCGAAGATCCCCGGCGACGTCTTGCGTCCCGTCAGCGCGGCGCGAAGCGGCTGTGCGACCTGGCCGAGCTTGACGCCCCGCGCTTCGGCCACGCGCCGTACCGCGCCTTCGAGCGCCTCCGTATCCCACTCGGCGAGCGCGTCAAGTTCGGCATGAACATTGACCAAAATCGAACTCGATTCACCCTGCAAAAGGCTCGCCGCGGCGTCATCCATCGCAAGCGGGCGTTGGCTGAACAGGAAATTCGACCCTTCGGCTAGCTCGTTCAGGTTTGCGGCACGTGGCTTTAGGACGGGCATCGCGCGAGTCAGAAGATCGAGTCCGCCGGTCGGCAGGTCGTGACCGAGCCGGTCGGCGGCGAGTTGCACGAGGCGCGCGTCGTCTGCTTCGCGAATGTAATGGCCGTTGAGGTTCTCGAGCTTCTTCAGGTCGAAGCGCGAGGGCGACTTGCCGACGCCCGATAGGTCGAACCATTCGACCGCCTGCTCGCGGCTGATGATCTCGTCGTCGCCATGGCCCCAGCCGAGGCGGAGCAAGTAATTGTCGAACGCCTCGGGCAGGATACCCATCTCGTCGCGGTAGGCCTCGATGCCCACCGCGCCGTGACGCTTCGACAGCTTGGCGCCGTCAGGACCGTGGATCAGCGGAATGTGCGCGTAGATCGGCTCGGGCCAGCCCATCGCCCGGTAGATCGGCAACTGGCGGAACGCATTGTTGAGATGATCGTCGCCGCGGATGACGTGCGTGACGCCCATGTCGTGATCGTCGACGACGACCGCGAGCATGTAGGTCGGCGTACCGTCCGAGCGGAGGAGCACGAGGTCGTCGATCTCTTCGTTCTTGACCGTGACGGCGCCCTGGACGCGGTCCTCGATCGTGACGGCACCTTCCTGCGGTGCGCGCAGGCGGACGGCATGGGGAAGGTTCGGCGCTTCGCTCTCGGGGCGATCGCGCCACGGGCTGCGGATGCGGAGCGGTTTCTTCGCGGCCTGCGCCTCAGCGCGCATCGCGGCAATCTCGTCGTTGGTCATGTAGCAGCGATACGCATGGCCGTTCGCGACCATTTCGTGCGCGACTTGCGCGTGGCGTTCGGCGCCGGCGAACTGCATGACGACATCGCCGTCCCAGTCGAGCCCGAGCCAGCGCATCCCGTCGATGATCGCGTCGATCGCCGGCTGGGTCGAGCGGACCCGGTCGGTATCCTCGATCCGCAGCAGAAATTTACCCCCGCTTGCTTTTGCGAACAGCCAGTTGAACAGCGCGGTGCGCGCGCCGCCAAGATGCAGGAACCCCGTCGGCGACGGAGCGAAACGGGTAACAACGGGTGCGGCCACATTGGCGGTGCCCGTATCAGATATTGCGCCCAACCGCGGGTGCTCCCAGACTGATGAAACGATGGAGAAACGATGGCCATGACAGCCGTCGCCGCCCCTAGCATGCGTCCTTGGCGGCGACAAATGGGCGTGCCGCGATGGGGGGCTGTCGTCGGGCTTGCCGTGGAACGCTGGCTCGAGGCGGAGCGCGACCAGCTCGTGTTGTGGCTGCCGGTGATGCTGGGCGGCGGGATCGCGCTGTGGTTCGCGTTGCCGGACCCGGCGGCTTGGGGCGTGGCGATATTGGTGTTGGTGGCGGGTGGGCTGGCGTGTCTGGCGGTGGGGCAGGGCGGGCGCGCGGCGCGGTCGCTGGCGATAGGGTTGCTGACGGCGGCGCTGGGGCTGGCGTTGATCTGGGCGCGATCGGAGTCGGTGGCGCGACCAGTGCTAGGTGGACCGACGATCGCGAGCTTCTCGGCCAAGGTCGAAGCGATCGAGCCACTGGTCGCGCGGAAGCTGGTCCGGCTGACGCTGCTGCCGATCGGGAAAGGCGCGGAGACCGACGGGCAACCGGTCGCCCTGCCATACCGCGTCCGCGTCAATCTGGCGGAGGCGGATGCGCCTAAGCTCTTGGGGCCTGGGGCGGTCGTGCATCTGCGAGCCCGGCTGATGCCGCCGCCACTGCCTGCGGTACCGGGAGCCTACGACTTCGCCCGCGTCGCTTGGTTCGGCGCGATAGGCGCGACGGGAAGAGGTTTCGCACCGGTAGTTGTGACGACGCCGAGCGAGTCGGGTGCTGGCATTCGCGTCGCGCTGTCGCACCACATCATATCGCGTTTGGAAGGCAGCGCGGGCGGGATCGCCGCCGCGCTTGCGACCGGCGACGTCGGTGCGATCAGCGAGGAGGATTCGGAAGCGATGCGCCGCGCCGGACTCGCGCATCTGCTGTCGGTGAGCGGATTGCACATCACCGCGGCGGTGGCGGCGACGATGTTGATCGTGCTGCGGCTGCTGGCGCTGAGCCCGTGGTTGGCGCTGCATGCGCGCTTGCCTTTGATCGCTGCGTTGGCGGGAGCGGCGGCAGCGATCGGCTATACGTTGTTAACCGGTAGCCAGGTCCCGACGATCCGGTCGTGCGTGGCGGCATTGCTTGTGCTGGCGGCGCTCGCAATGGGGCGTGAGGCGATGACCTTGCGCCTCGTCGCGGCGGGGGCGGCGTGCGTCATGCTCGTGCTGCCCGAATCGGCGGCGGGACCGAGCTTCCAGCTTTCGTTTGCGGCAATCACCGCAATCATGGCGCTGCACGAACATCCAGCGATTCGCGTATTCTTCGGGCCACACGAGGAGGGCCGACCGCGCCGTCTCGCTCGTGGGGTAGCATCGCTGTTGCTCACCGGCCTGCTCGTCGAGTTCGCGCTCATGCCGATCGCGGTCTATCATTTCCACAAGGCCGGGCTCTACGGCGCGTTCGCCAACATCGTCGCCATTCCCTTGACGACCTTCGTCGTTATGCCGCTGGAAGCTTTGGCGTTGCTGCTCGATGCGGCCGGGCTAGGGGCGCCGATATGGTGGCTGGTGCAGCGATCGCTAGATGCGCTGCTGTGGCTGGCACACGGCGTTGCCAGCGCACCAGGTTCGGTGCGGTCGTTGCCCGCGATGCCGACGGCGGCGTTCGCGCTGATGATCGTCGGGGGGATTTGGATTGCGCTCTGGCGGACGCGGTGGCGACGCCTCGGGCTGATGCCGCTAGCAGCCGGCGCGGTCTGGGCGCTGACCACGCCAGCGCCTGACGTTCTGGTGACGGGAGACGGGCGCCACGTTGCGGTACGAACCGCGGCGGGGCTGGCGATGTTGCGCGACCGGGCGGGGGACTATACGCGCGACATGCTTGCCGAGAACGGCGGGGCGGATGGCGAGCCGTTGCTGCTGGCGGACCAACCCGACGCGCGGTGCAGTCGTGATCTGTGTGTCACCGATATCGCCGCACGGGGGCGGATTTGGCGCATCCTTGCGACTCGCAGCGCGTATATGGTTCCGATTGCCGAGTTCATTGCCGCCTGTCACGGCGCCGATGTCGTCGTCAGCGAACGCGGTCTGCCGAAACGGTGTGTACCGCGGTGGCTGAAACTGGATCGTCGTGTACTCCGGCGGACGGGAGGCGTCGCGCTCACTTTGAGGAGCGCAACCGTCGTGACCATCCTGAACGCAGGCGATCGCCACCCCTGGCGTGATCCGCCTCTCCTCGAACGCAGCACGCACTCGTTTAGGCTGGGACATGCCCGGTTTCGCGATGCCGCGTCGGCATTTCGTGCCAGCCGAGGCCATCAAAAGTAGAAATGTTCACGCGAAGGCGCATAGGCGCAAAGGTGATGCGATTCGGGAGACCTTCATGACTTCATGAACGATAAGCCGACGTCGGTTTTTCCGTGGTCGGCGAAGGCAAATAGACGCCAATCTAAGCACCACATCTTCGCGCCTTTGCGCCTTCGCGTGAACAAAATCATCCGTCATCACCTGCGATCGCAGTGCGAAGAATTTGTTCACGCGGAGACGCGGAGCCGCGGAGACGTTTGATGCGATGGGTGAATCGGGCTGGCTATTGTTCAGTCTCACTGCCGAAGGCATTGGAACAGCTTCACCCCTCCCCGAACGCAACACCTCCGCGTCTCCGCGTCTCCGCGCGAACCAATTCTTCGGCAGCGCTGGAGATTGACGACGAGATGTTCGCGCAGAGGCGCTGAGGCGCAGAGATTAAGCGTTCAAACCGAGGGCGCGCTTCTGCGCCGGACCGCGGGATGGTCTTCCGGACACTTGGAGAGGCTGGTTTGGCGTTCAAAAACCTGGCCGTTTTCCCGACAGCCCAGCGCATCTAGCTTAACTTGCCGAAGAAATCCCGTCGCTGCTGTCGGCCGGAGGAGCGACTTGGCTTAGGGACTCGGCTGTCGCTTTTCCTGAGCAACCAAAAACTGGGACCGACCTGCGTCGTGATGACGCAGATCGATCCCGGCAGTTCAGTCGTAGCGGCGGAGGATGCCGGAGAGTTTGCCTTGGACCCGGACTTGGGCGGGGGCATAGCGTTGGGGGTCGTAGGCGCGGTTTGCCGGATCGAGGCGGACCATGGCGCCTTCGCGGCGGAAGTATTTTAAGGTGGCTTCGCTGTCTTCGATCAGGGCTACGACGATCTCGCCGTCGCGGGCAGTTTCGGTGCGGCGGATCAGGGCGTAGTCGCCGTCGAGGATGCCTGCTTCGACCATCGAGTCGCCCGAAACCTCGAGTGCGTAGTGTTCGCCGGTGCCGAGCAGCGCGGCGGGGACGGCTAGCATCGTGCTGCCCTCGAACGCCTCGATCGGGACGCCGGCGGCGATGCGGCCGTGGAGGGGGATCTCGATGACGTCGTTGGCCGGTTGCGGGGTCGCGGCGGCGGGGGCGGCCTTGACGTTCGACGGCTTGGTCGGCGTCTTCTTTTCCGCACGCTCGGGCATGCGTAGCACTTCGAGTGCGCGCGCGCGGTTTGGCAGGCGGCGGATGAAGTTGCGCTCCTCGAGCGCGCTGATCAGACGGTGGACGCCCGACTTCGACTTGAGGTCGAGGGCGTCCTTCATCTCCTCGAACGACGGCGAGACGCCGGTTTCGTTGAGGCGATCGTTGATGAAGCAGACGAGTTCGTGCTGCTTACGCGTGAGCATGGCGGTTCTCCGTCCGGAACAGACTGGGAACTTCTATGGAACATAATTAACGGCGTCAAGCGTCCGTATCACGCGATCACGAGGATTTCCGCCGATTCGCCGGTCTTCGCTACGGGTGCGTTGCCGGGGCGAACGATCAGGCAGGTCGAGCGGGCGAGCGTGAGCAGCATCGAGCTGTCCTGGATCGTCGAGGCATAGGCTTTGCCGTCGCGCAGTTCGGCGCGGAGATAGTCGGTGCGGGCGTTGTTGGCGGGGAGGTCTTCGCCGAGCAAGGCGTGCGTCGACTGGGGGAGCGGGTCTCTAGCGCCGGCCATGTGCGCGACGACGGGCTTCACGAACAGCGTCGCGGTGACGAATGCCGAGACCGGATTGCCGGGGAGGCCGAGTACCATCATCTCGCCGATCCGGCCGGCCATCATCGGCTTGCCGGGGCGCAGCGCGATCCGCCAGAAGTCGATGGTGCCGCCGGCGGCTTCGATCGCCGGGCGGACGAGGTCGTGGTCGCCTACCGAGGCGCCGCCGGTGGTGACGAGCAGGTCGGCCTCGACGCTGGCGAAGGCTTCGCGGAGGACTTCGAGATTGTCGGGGAGGATGCCGAGATCGATGATGTCGACGGGCATGTCGGCGAGCATCGCGGCGAGCATGATGCCGTTCGATTCGGGGAGCGCGACGCCGTCGGTAGTCGAGCCGGGGGGGACGAGTTCGTCGCCGGTGGCTGCGACGGCGACGCGGACGCGGCGGTTGACGGCGAGGCTGCCGTGGCCGCCGGTTGCGGCTACGGCGATGCGCGCGGGGCTGAGGCGGTCGCCGGCAGCGATCAAGCGGGTACCGGTGGAGAAGTCGAGGCCTTTGCGGCGGGTGTTGCGGCCGAGCGTCGGGGGGCCTTCGCCGGCTAGGATCAGGGTAGCGCCGTCTCGGTCGGCTTCTTCCTGGACCATCACCGTATCGGCGCCTTCGGGCATCGCGGCGCCGGTGAAAATGCGGGTTGCTTCTCCGTGGGCGACCTGGCCTGCGAAGGGGCGGCCGGCGGCGCTTTCGCCTATGACTTTCCAGGGGCCGGGGAGGTCTGTGTAACGGATCGCGTAGCCGTCCATCGCCGAGAGGTCTGCGGCGGGCTGCGTGCGGCAGGCGAGGATGTCCTCGGCGGCCCAGCGGCCGGCGGCTTCGCGTAGCGTCACGGTCTCGCTGCCGACGCGGGGGGCCATGGCGAAGAGGCGGGACTGTGCTTCGGCGACGGGGACTAGGGTCATGCTAAGGCTCTGTTTCTGGGCGGCTCTCCTGCTGGAAGTGCAGGAAGTTCACACGCTGGGAGACATTTGGCGGGCGCAGTTTTGGAGTTCAGGTTCGGAACGGTCTCGTCCGGTAGAAGGTCCGGCGGGAGGGGAGTTTTGGCGTGTCTGGCGCTTTGCCATGGGTTTGGGACGTAGGACAGGTGTTGTTGGGGTTGCGGTTGGTGTCTGGGCGATCCGGCGCGGCCACTGCGTCCTTGTTCTCCCGCGAAGGCGGGAGTCCAGACTGGGTCCCCGCCTTCGCGGGGAAACAGGGGTTGGGCGGAGCGGTCGCCTCGGATTACTTTGGCTTTCCCAACTGGGCCCCGGCCTTCGCCGGGGTGGTGTTGATAGTTCCGTCGTTTTCTCCGCAACCCGGCAAGTAGTTCGGCTAGTCGTCGATCACCCCTTCGCACGCTCGGCCAGCGCGGGTTCATCGCTTGCGGGGCTTTGTTTGGGGGAAAGAGACACCAGATCAGCATGATGACACGTAATCAGCCTCGGGCGAGAGACAGGATCGGGGCGGCGGTGGGTGCTGTCCTGTTGCCGGGGGTGCTTGGCTATGCGCTGCTCAACGGGCTGGTGGTGCCGATGCCGGCGGCGGTGAGCGATGCGTTGAAGGTGTTCGATGCGGCACCGCCTCCGCCACCGCCGCCCGAGGAGAAGGTGAGGCCTCGGCCGTCGCCTAGTCGCAAGCCGGAGGGGGCTGCGTCGCCGCCTAATTTGAAGTCGAAGGCTACCGAGGTGGTGGCGCCGCCGCCGGTGGTGCCGGTCGTTATCCCGCCGCCGGTCGTCGTTGCGGAGAAGGCTGGGGTGGGGGCGCAGGCTACGGCGGGGGCTTCGGATATTCGCGGGCCGGGGACCGGAAGTGGCGGGATCGGTAATGGCACCGGCAGCGGGGGGTATGGCGATGGCGATGGTGGCGGGGGTGAGGAGACCCCGCCGCGGTGGCGTAAGGGGCGGATGAAGAATTCGGATTATCCGGACGATGGTGCGGAGACCGGGATCAGAGGGCGCGTATTCGTGCGGTACGTGGTTGAAACCAATGGGCGCGTGTCGGGGTGTCGGGTGACTCGGTCTAGCGGGAGCCGGGAGCTTGATGCACTGACCTGTCGGTTGATCGAGCAGCGGTTTCGGTATGACCCTTCGCTGGATGCGGCGGGGCGACCAGTTGAGTCTACGATCGTCGAGAGCCACGACTGGTCTATCGATGATGACTGAAAGCTAGGCGCGTTCTGCTTGGCTTGCCCTCACCCTCGCCGCCTTTGGCGTCTTTCCCTCTCCCCTTTGGGGAGAGGGTGCCTTGTTACGCGGTCCAGTTGCCGGATTTGCCGCCGGATTTTGCGCGGACGCGGATGTCGGTGAGGACCATGGTCTTGTCGATCGCTTTGGCCATGTCGTAGATCGTCAGGAGCGTTACCGTGGCCGCCGTCAGGGCTTCCATCTCTACGCCGGTCTTGCCTTCGGTCGAGGCGGTGGCGGTGGCGGTTACGCCGGTTTCGTCCACCACGAGGTCGATCTCGACCTTTGTCAGCGGGAGCGGATGGCAGAGGGGGATCAGGTCGCTGGTGCGCTTGGCGGCCATGATGCCGGCGACGCGCGCGACGGCGAGGACGTCGCCCTTTTTCGCGGTGCCGGCGCCGATCGCCGCGGCGGCTTCGGCGGACATGGTGATGCGGCCGGAGGCGATGGCTTCGCGGGCGGTGACTGCCTTGCCGCCGACGTCGACCATTCTTACCGCGCCGGCTTCGTCGATGTGGGTCAGGCCGGTCATCCGATGAGCGCTCGTGTAGCGGCTTCGACGTCGGCCTGGCGCATGAGCGCTTCGCCGATCAGGAAGCAGTGGATGTCGTGTTCGGCCATCGCGTCGAGCTCGGCGCGAGTCGTCAGGCCGCTCTCGGCGACGAAGGTGCAGTCCTTGGGCGCCTTGCCGACGAGGTCGTAGGTGCGCTGGAAATCAACCGAGAAGTCGCGCAGGTCGCGGTTGTTGACGCCGATCAGGCGCGACTTGAGCCTCAGCGCGCGCTCCATCTCGTGCGCGTCGTGGACCTCGACCAGCACGTCCATGCCGCATTCTAGCGCGGAGGCCTCGATCTCGGCCATCTGGACGTCGTCGAGTGCTGCGACGATGATCAGGATGCAGTCGGCGCCGATCGCGCGCGCTTCGGTCGACTGCCACGGGTCGACCATGAAGTCCTTCCGCAGCACGGGGATCGAGACGGCGTCGCGCGCCGCGGTCAGATAGGCGTCGGAGCCCTGGAACCACTTTTCGTCGGTGAGGACCGAGAGGCACGCGGCGCCGCCGGCTTCGTAGGCGCGGGCGTGGGCTACGGGATCGAAGTCGGCGCGGATCAGGCCCTTCGAGGGACTGGCTTTCTTGACCTCTGCGACCAGCGCGTAGCCGGTCTTCGCGTCGCCCTTCTTCGCATCAAGTGCGGCGCGGAAGCCGCGCGGTTTCGACATGCGGGCGATGCCGGCGTCGATGTCGGCGAGCGAGGTCGTTGCCTTGCGCGCAGCGACTTCGGCGCGCTTGGTCTCGAGGATACGGTCGAGCATGGTCATGTCAGTAAGCGATCCAGCGGGCGAGCAGCGCGTCGGCGCTGCCGGTGTCGACGGCGGCGGCGGCTTTGGCCGCGCCGTCGACGAGAGTGGGGACGGTGCCGGCGACCATCAAGGCGGCGGCGGCGTTGAGCAGGACGGCGTCGCGGTAGGCGCCGGCCTCGCCTTTCAGCAGGCGGCGGAGTGCGTCGGCATTGTGGTGTGCGTCGCCGCCGCGGATGTCGGTGATGGCGTGGCGGGTGAGGCCGGCGTCTTCGGGGGTGATCTTGCCCGGAAGCGTGACGGTGCCGACCGAGGCGACGATGCTGGGGCCGGCACCCGACAGTTCGTCGAGGCCTTCTTCGCCCGAGACGACGAGCGCGGCTTGCGTGCCAAGCTGTTCGAGTGCTTCGGCGTAGAGCGTGACGTAGTCGGGGCGGGCGATGCCGATGAGCTGGCGGGTGGTGCCGGCCGGGTTGGCGAGCGGGCCCATCAGGTTGAAGATCGTGCGTTTGCCGATGCGCTGGCGGATCGGGGTGATGCGCTTCATCGCCGGGTGGTGGTTGGCGGCGAACAGGAAGGCGATGCCGATCTCGTTGAGGCTTGCCTCCGCGGTGGCGCCGACGCGGTCCATGTCTAGGCCGAGGACTTCCAATGTGTCGGCAGCGCCGGCCTTGCTCGAGGCGGCGCGGTTGCCGTGCTTGGCGACGGGGACACCAGTTGCCGCGACTACCAGCGCGACCGCGGTCGAGACGTTGAGCGTGTGGTGGCCGTCGCCGCCGGTGCCGCAGACGTCGATCGCGCCGGCAGGGGCGTCGATCGGGATCATTCGGTTGCGGAGTGCGCGCGCGGCTTCGGCGATCTCGATGCTGGTTTCGCCGCGCGTCGCGAGATCGGTGAGGAAGGTGGCGATCGCGTCGTCGCTCGCGCGGGCGTCGAGGATGTCGGCGAACGCTTCGCGGGCGGATTCGCGCGAGAGGGGGGAGCTGGGGTCTGGGAGAAGGGCGACGGTGGTCACATTCCCCTCCCGCTTGCGGGAGGGGGCAGGGGAGGGGCTTCCTGTCCAGCCGAGGTCGTGTTTGCGGCGCTGCCCTCCCCCGACCCCTCCCGCAGGCGGGAGGGGAGTTGGTGGGGGATGTTCGCCATCTTTAGGAAGTTCGCCAGCATTTCGTGACCATGCTCGGTCGCGATGCTTTCCGGGTGGAACTGGACGCCGTGGATCGGCAGGGTCTTGTGGCGGAAGCCCATGACCGTGCCGTCCTGCGCGGTCGCGTTCACCACCAGCGTGTCGGGGACCGCGTTGACGATCAGCGAGTGGTAGCGCGTGGCGATGAACGGCGAGGGCAGGCCAGCGTAGAGCCCGGTGTCGTCGTGGACGACGGGCGAGGTCTTGCCGTGCATCAGGCCGCCGCGCTCGACCTTGCCGCCGAAATGCTGGCCGATCGCCTGATGGCCGAGGCACACGCCCAGCAGTGGCTTGCCCGCATCCGCGCAGGCCGCGACGAGGTCTAGGCTCACCCCCGCCTCGGTCGGCGTGCAGGGGCCGGGGGAAATGAGGAACGCGTCCGCGCCCGACGACAGAGCCTGCCCGGCGGAGATCGCATCGTTGCGGACGACTTCGACCTCGACACCCAGTTCCATCAGGTAATGGACGAGGTTCCAGGTGAAGCTGTCGTAATTGTCGACGACGAGGATCATGGCGCCGCCATAGCCGATGCGGGGCGCGGTGCAACAGCGCTCGCCCGGGACGGTTCGGCGCTAATTGTCCTCGGCAAGGTCGCGAACGGCGTTGGTGGTTCCTATATCGCCTGGGCAGGCGACCATCATTCAGTGCGGAGCAATGCTGCATGACGGACGTTATTTGCTCAAAGGAGCCTGATCCATGTTTCGTACCGCCGTCCTCGCCGCACTGATCGCATTCCCCGCCACGGCGTACGCGCAGGAGGCGCAGGTCGACACGCCGCCGCAGCGCATTCGCAGCGTGACGCTGACCGGGGACCAGGCGTGCCCGAAGTCGACCGCGGGTGAAGTCGTGGTGTGTTCGACGCTCGACCAGCCGTATCGCATTCCGAAGCAGTTGCGCGACGACAAGCCGATCGCGGCGCAGAACCAGAGCTGGGTCAATCGTGCGGCGTCGATGGATCAGCTCGGGCGTGTTGCCGGCGGGTTGCCGGATACATGCTCGGCGGTCGGGACCGGCGGCCAGTCGGGCTGCTTCCTCGCGCGGAACAATGCCTATGCGCAGGAGCGTCGTGCGCCGGCTAGCGAGACCACGACCACGCCGTAAGCAAAACATGTTAGGGCAAAGATCTTGTTCTCCCGCGAAGGCGGGAGCCCAGTCTGGGTCCCCGCCTTCGCGGGAAAACATTTTTTCTAACGCCGGGTTACTGACCGAAGCCCGGAGCTTTCGCCCGGCTGACCGCTTCACGTGCTGCCGCCAAGATCGCGCCGGCCTTGGCTTCGCATTCGCGTTGTTCGTATTCGGGGATGCTGTCGGCGACGATGCCCGCGCCTGCCTGGACGTGGATCGTGCCGTCCTTCACGACCGCCGTCCGCAGCACGATGCAGGAGTCCATCGAGCCGTCGGGCGAGAAATAGCCGACCCCGCCTGCGTACGCGCCGCGGCGTTCGGGCTCCAGCTCGGCGATGATCTGGCAGGCGCGGACTTTCGGTGCGCCGCTGACCGTCCCGGCCGGGAAGCCGGCGAACAGTGCGTCGAGCGCGTCCTTGTCGGGGGACAGCGTGCCAACGACGTTCGAGACGATGTGCATGACGTGGCTGTAAAATTCGACGCCGTAGCTGGCCGTTACCTTGACCGAGCCGGGTGAAGCGGCGCGCCCGACGTCGTTGCGGCCGAGATCGAGCAGCATCAGATGTTCCGCGCGCTCCTTCGGGTCGGCGAGCAGGCTGATGCGGTTCGCCTCGTCCTCGGCGGCGGTCTTGCCGCGGGGGCGCGTGCCGGCGATCGGGCGGATCGTGACTTCGTCGTCGCGGACGCGGACGAGGATTTCAGGGCTCGAGCCGATCAGCGCGAAGCCGGGCAGGTCGAGGTGATACAGGAACGGCGACGGGTTGATGCGGCGTAGCGAGCGGTAGAGCTCGAACGGCGGCAGTGCGAACGGAGTGCTGAAGCGCTGGGCGAGCACGACCTGGAAGATGTCGCCGGCGAGGATGTAGTCCTTCGCGGTAGCGACCATCTCGCCGTAGCGGCCTTCGGGCAGCGCGGGGGTATAGGCGGGTTCGGCGACATCGGCGCGGATCGGCGCGGGAACCGGCGTGCTGGCAAGCTTGGCGGCAACCGCGTCGAGGCGTTCTTCGGCCTCGGTCACGATCGAGTCGGCATCGCGCGAAGGATCGGGCCAGGCGGGCGCGACGAGGTAGAGTGCGTCGGTCAGGCGGTCGAATACCAGGATGACGGTCGGCCGTACGAAGATCATGTCGGGCATGCCGAGCGGATCGACTGGCGGTTGCGGCAGGGCCTCGACCAGCCCGATCGTCTCGTAGCCGAAATAGCCGACCAGGCATGCGAGCGCGCGGGGGAGTTCGGCGGGGACGTCCGCGCGGCATTCCGCGACCAGCGCGCGCAACGCATCGAGCGTCGGCACCGGGCATGGCTCGAACGTCTCGCGATCGGTTGCCCAATGGCGGTTGATCTCCGCGCGGTGGCCATGTGCGCGGAACAGCAGGTCCGGCGCGAGGCCGATCAGGCTGTGGCGGCCGCGAGTTTCGCCCCCCTCGACCGATTCGAGCAGGAAGTCGCCACGCCCAGGCTCGATCAGCTTGAGCGCGGCCGCGACCGGCGTCTCGGTATCAGCGACCTGACGACGCCAGACGAGCGCGGGACGCCTTTCGGCCAAGGCTTCACGCGCGCTCGTCATGCGATCAGTTCCCGGCGCCGCCCTGGCCGAGCAGGTCGGCACGGACGCGCGCGAGTGCCGACGGGTTGGTCTTCACGCCGACATCGGCACGAACCGCCTTGGCGAACTGCTCGACATATTCCCGACCGACCGAGCGGGCGATATTGCCGCGTGCTGCCTTGATCGCCGCGTCGTTGCCAGCCGCGTTGCCGCTCTGGACGTTGTCGAGCTTGATCACGAACCAGCCGCTGTCGTCGGGTGCGGCCAATGTCTTGGCGGTGTTCGGCGCCATGCTGAACATCAGCGCGAGCGCGGGCGGTGCGCCGCGCGGATCGGAGGCGAGCTGAGCACGCGCGGCGGTCAGCGTGCGTGCGGGCGGCATCGGCAGCTTGGTCTGCGCGAGCGACTGCTGGATCGGCATGCCCTTGTTGATGCGCGCGAGCACTTCCCCGGCGACGCGATGTGCGGCCTGGCGAGCGCGATCGGCAGTCACGTCCTTGAGCACCGCGGCGCGAACCTGTGCCAGCGGACGCGGGGCCGAATGAACGACACGGCCGAGCGCGACCACTGCGAAGCCGCCATCGGTGCCGACCTGGACCAGCTGCGGACCGTCGCCATCGGCGGCCTGGAACGCTGCGGCGACGAGTGGCGTAAGCGCAGGGTCTGGCTTGCTGGCGGGATCGTCGGGGTTGATGCCGCTGGCGATCAGCGCGGGCGTGGTGACGGCCGCGAGCTTCTGGTCGGCGATGACTTCGTCGAACGTTGCGTTCTTCGACAACGAATCGTCGATCTTGTCGTGGATAGCCGACAACGCTTCGGCAGATTTCCGGATACCGAGCGCGGCGGCGATTTCCCCACGGACCTGATCGAGCGAACGCGCAGCGACCTTTTCGACCTTGTCGATCTTCGCGACGGTCCAGCCGAGCGGCGTGCGGACCGGGCCGATCACCGCGCCGCTGGCGGCGGCGAAGACGGCATCGGCGACCTGCGCGGACGTCGTTCCGGCATAGGCGGCCTTCTCGACACCGGTCTGGGTCGAGGCTTCGAGCCCTGCACCGCGAGCGGCGTCGGCGAGGCTGGTGCCACCCTTCACCTTGGCGGCGATCGCGGCGGCACCGGCCTGGTCGGCGACGACGACCTGCGTGATGTCACGCTTCTCGGTCGCGGCGTAGCGGGCGCTGTCCTGCTGATAGGTCTTGGCGATCTCGGCGTCGGTCGGGACGGCCTGTGCTTTGACGGCCTCGGGCGTGATCATCGCGTAGCGGACGACGCGGCGCTCGGGGACAGTGTAGCGCGCGATGTTGCGCTGATAGAAGGTGTTGAGGTCCGCATCGCTCGGCGCGGGGCCGGCGGGGACGAGGGCGGCAGGAATGAAGCCGATCGTGCCGGTGCGCTTTTCTAGCAGCAGCGACGCGTAGGGCAGCGCGAGCTGGCTGGCGACCTGGGTCGCGCCGTTCGAAGGCAGCGTCAGCTGCTGCGCGAAGGTATCACGCTCGATATCGCTGCGGATCTGCGCGTCGGTCAGCTTCCGCTGGGCGAGCACCTGGCGGTAGAGATTCTCGTCGAACTTGCCGGTCGGGCCCTGCAATGCGGGGATGCTGGCGATCTGGCCGTCGATCGCGCGCTTGCTGACGACCATGCCCTGTGCGCGGCCGAACTGCTCGAGCGCCATGCTGGAGATGATCCGGTCGAGCGTGCCGTCGAAGCCGCCCTGGTTGACGAAGGTCGCCATGTCGAGCGTCGGCTGCTGCTGGCGGAAGCCCTCCATCTCGGTCTGCGCCTGCGTCTTGAGCTGGTTCGCGGTCACGTCCGCCTTGCCGACCTTGGCGACGTCGCCGCCGGTGATCCCGGCACCGCCGGTCATCGAGCTGAGTCCGGTGACGTCACCCGCCGCGAACGCGAGCGCGATCACGCCGAGTACCAGGAACGTGATGATCACGCCGACCTTCGAATGGGTAAGGCGGCGGAAGAAAGCGAGCATGGACAGCCGATCGACAGGGATGGGAACGCGGTTGCTTTACGGGGGCGAGGGCGGCTCTTCAAGTCGGGCGCGCAACGTTGCTTGGGGTTGTGTGGGGTTGTGCGGGGCGGGTGCGGCGCTATCGCTGGGCAAAACACGCGGGAGATGACGATGCGGCGTAAGCTTGTAGCCGGAAACTGGAAGATGAACGGGTCGCGCGCGGCGCTGGCCGAACTCGATACGATCGCTGCGGCAGCGGCTGCGGCGCCGGGCGTTGACGTCGCGGTGGCGGTGCCGTTCACGCTGATCGACGCGGCGTCGCAGCGCGTGCCGGGGTTGGCGATCGGCGCGGAGGATGTGCACGAGGCGGATTCGGGCGCGCATACCGGGTGCGTTTCGGCGTCGATGGTCAGGGAAGTCGGCGCAAGCTTCGCGATCGTCGGTCATTCCGAGCGTCGCGCGGACCAGCATGAGACCAGCCATGACGCCTGGGCGAAGGCGGCGGCGGCGCGGCGGCAGGGGCTGAACGTGATCCTGTGCTGCGGCGAGACCGAGGCGGAGCGCGATGCGGACCGTGCCGAGCGGGTCGTGCAGGCGCAGATCGAGAAGTCGGTGCCGGACAATGCGGACGGGAGCTGGTTCACGCTGGCGTACGAGCCACGCTGGGCGATCGGGACGGGACGCACGCCGACGCTGGACGAGATCGCGGCGATCCACGCGATCGCGCGCGCCAAGTTGCGGATGCTGATCGGTGATGCGGCGGCCGGGGTACGGATCCTGTACGGCGGGTCGGTGACGGGGGCGAATGCGGCGTCGATTCTCGATACGCCGAACGTCGACGGGGCGCTGGTCGGTGGCGCGAGCCTGACCGCGGAGAAGTTCGTGCCGATCATCGAGGCTGCGGCGGGGTTGTGACGGGAGGTCCGGTCGATCTTGATCCTGATCTGGACGTTTATGATCCGGATCTCGGGTAGAGCGTGTTAAGTCTCGATAAACATGGCGGTCTTATGGTCCGTGAAACGATTCGACGGCCAAGTTTCGGGCCGGGACTTTGATCGGACAACTTCGGTGCGAGGGTTGATATGGCCAGGTGGTTCCCCGGTTGCGTGAGTGCCTCGCTGATCGCGAGCGCCGTCCTGTGTCCGATCGCGGCGCGCGCGGAGACGCCGCGCGAGTTGCTGACGCAGGCCGGTTTCGTCGACCGCGATCGCAATGTCGCGCTGGCGCGGATCGACCGGGCGGCGGCGGCGGCGGGGCAGGCGCTGAGCCGTTCGCCGAACGACGCCGAGGCCGCGATCATGCAGGCGATGGCGAAAGGGTATCGCGCCAAGCTGCTCGGCAACCGGAGCGAGGCGATCGCCGCGCGGAAGCAATATGAGGCGCTCGTTGTCCGCTATCCGCGCAATGCCGAGGCGCAGGCGGCGCTTGGCGCCTGGCATGTCGGGGTGATCGCCAAGCTCGGGCGGTTCGTCGGGCGGGCTGTCGCGGGCGCGCAGAAGGCGACCGGGTTCGAGGCTTTGGATCGGTCGGTGGCACTGGGTGGCAACCGCGCGATGTTTGCCGGGCTTGCCGGGTTGTTGCGGTTGGAGCTTGATCCGAACGATGCGCGGGGACGGGCGCTGGTCGAGACGGCTAGCAAGGCCCCGACGCCGACCGCGATCGACGGGTATGTGCGCAAGGCTGCGGTGGCGGTTCTGGTACCGTTGCGGGCTGGCGATGCGAATGCGACGAAGGCGCTGGCGGACAAGTTGCTGCCGTTCGGGCAGTTCGCGACGGGGTGACGTCGTCTTCGCTTGCGATTTCCCGGGCATCAGCTTGTTCTCCCGCGAAGGCGGGGGCCCAGGATCTCACAGGACGACGTTCGTAACCCTGGACCCCCGCCTCCGCGGGGGTACGGCTAGGCGCCGTACCGCTTGGCCAACATCGCGAACGCGGCGCGCAGGGCGTAGGCCTCCCCGCCTTTCGGTCGTCCCGGCTTGGCCGACGGCCGCCACGCGAACACGTCGAGATGCGCCCACGCCGTAGTTTTCGGAACGAACCGCCGGAGGAATAGCGCGGCGGTGATCGCGCCTGCGAAACCGCCATCGGGCGCGTTGACCATGTCCGCGATGTCCGACTTCAGCATCTCGTCGTAACCGTTCCAGAGCGGCAGGCGCCACATCTGGTCATTCTGTTCCAGCCCGGATGCGAGCAGGTCCGCCGCCAGCGGCTCGTCGTCGGTCAACATCGGCGGCAGGTCGGGGCCGAGCGCGACGCGCGCTGCGCCAGTCAGCGTCGCGAAGTCGAGGATCAGTTCGGGATTGCTCTCGCCCGCTTTCGTCAGCGCGTCGCCGAGGACAAGGCGACCTTCCGCGTCGGTGTTGGTGTTCTCGACCGTCAGGCCCTTGCGTGTCGGGAGCACGTCGCCGGGGCGGAAGGCGTTGCCGGCGATCGAGTTTTCCACCGCGGGGATGAGCAGATGGAGGCGGACCGGGAGCTTGGCGGCCATCACCAGGCTCGCGAGCGCCAAGGCGTGCGCCGCGCCGCCCATGTCCTTCTTCATTAGCCGCATGCCGGCGGACGGCTTGATGTCGAGCCCGCCGGTGTCGAAGGTGACGCCCTTGCCGACCAGTGCGATGCGGGGGTGCGAAGGGTCGCCCCATTCGAGTTCGATCAGCCGCGGCGCGCGGTCCTTGCTCGCGGCCTGGCCGACCGCGTGGATCATCGGGTAGCCGGTTGCGAGCGCATCGCCGCGCGTGGTGGTGACGGTCGCGCCGTGGCGTTTGGCGAGCGTCTCTGCGGCGGCTTCGAGGTCGGCGGGGCCCATGTCGGACGCGCCGGTGTTGACGAGATCGCGGACCAGCGCGGTGGCTTCGGCGAGGCGAACCGTCTCGTCGATATTCGCGGCGTCGGCGGTCAGGAGTATGCGGAGCCCGACCGCGTCGGGCTTCACGTACCTAGTGAACTGGTGCTGGGCGAGCATCCAGCCTAGCCCGGCAGCGCCGACCGGCCCCTCTGCAAGACGATACGTGCCCGCGGGGAGCGACGCGCCGAGCGATGCGATCCGCCACGGCGACGTCACCGCTTCGTTGCAGACCAGCAGCATCGACCAGTCGTCCGCGGTCTCGCCGGGCAGGACCGCGCGGTCGCCGGGCTTGCCGGTCAGCCGGTGTGCGGCGATCGTCGTGCGGATGCGCTGCGACTGTTTGGCGAGCCAGCTTTCATACGCGTCGGGCTCGACGACGTGGATCGTCCGCGCGGGCTGGCCGCGGTCGGGTTGGAGCATCGAAGCGAAGTCGGTCATTGTGCGGGCGCCACCAGGAGTTGTTCGTATCGGCCGTTCGCGCCGGGCTCGGCATAGGTGCTGAGCGAGAGCGTGCGGTCGGGATAGGTGATGCGGTAGGTGCGGTTGACGAAGCCGCCGCGCAAGCGGGTCTTGCCGGTTTGTGCAAACGCGGTCGGCTCGCCGAGCGTGCCGAGGCTGGCCTTGTAGTCGGCGAGCGCGACCGGCTTGAAGTAATAGTTGGCGTCTTCGGTCAGGCCTTTGCGGTCGAGCGTGCCGGTGCGGAGCTGGTCGTAGACGGCGCGAGCCCGGCCGAGTGCGGCGGTATCTTCGGCATTGGCGGGTGCGGTGGGCAGGACGATCTTGGCGACGCCGGCGGCGATGCGTCCCGTTGCGTCGCTGAACCAGCTGTTGGTGAGGACGACGATGGCCGCCTTGTCGTCGGGATAGACGGTGTTCTCGGACAGGAAGCCGACCGCTTCGCCGCTGTGCTCGACATAGCGGCGGCCATTCGCGCTGCCGGTGAAGACGCCGAGGCCGTAGCCGTTGCTCGATCCGTCGGCGAGCTTGACGGGGGTTTCCTGCGCGGCCCAGTCGTCGGCGGGGAGCGTGGTGCGGTTGAGGCGCGCGACGTCCCATTTGGCGAGGTCTTCGGCGCTCATCGAGAGTTCGCCGGCGGCGTAGAGCCAGCCGTCCGCGCTCGGCGTTTCGGGGCGGACGGGGCCTAAAGCGAAACGGCCATAGCCTTGCGGGAACGCTTTGCCGATCGCCTTGTCCTGGTCGAGCGCGCGGATGTCGAGTGGTTTGAAGATGCGTTGCTGGAGGAAGGCGAGCAGCGGTTGATGCGCGACCTTCTCCACGATGAGCCCGGCGACGACGTAGCCGGTGTTGGAATATTGCCACTGTGTGCCGGGCTGGAAATCGAGTGGCTTCTTGGCCCAGCGATCGACGATCTGCTGAGGCGTGACGGGCTTGGCCATCGCCGCGAAGCTGTAGTCCTGCGGCCAGTAATCCTGGAGGCCTGAGGTATGGCTGAGCAGCTGGCGGATCGTGATGCGGTCGCCGCCGGTGATGCCGGGGATGTATTTCGCGACGGTGTCGTCGAGGCTAAGCTTTCCCTCGTCCTCCAGCAGCAGGATCGCGGCGGCGGTGAACTGCTTCGAGATCGAGGCGATCTGATAGGGGAGTTTGGCGTCTGCCTTGGCGATCGCTTCGGAGGGTTTGCCATACGCCTTGGCGAACACGATCCGCCCGCCGCGGATTACGGCGATCGAGGCTGAGGGCACGCCGGTATCGCCGAGCGCGCGGGTGACCAGCGTGTCGATCTGCGCGGTTTCGGCGGGGGTGAGCGACTGCGCGATGGCGGGTGCGGGCAGCAGCGCGGCGACGGCGAGGAGGCGGAGGATCATGGCGCGCAACGAAGCAGAACCGGCCTGCGTGCGCAACGCCCACGATTTTTATTCCGTGGCGGTTGAAGGGGTTAGGCTAGGGCAGGAATGTTGACGGAACACGTCGTGTTACACGCACGTTTCATCGTCCGACCGGGAGCCTTTTCACGTCTTAGGGGACACAACCATGCTGTATACCATCGCCGTCATCCTGCTGATCCTCTGGCTGGCAGGCTTTGCCTTCCATGTCGCAGGCGGACTGATCCACATCCTGCTGGTGATCGCGGTCATCGTCGTTCTGGTGAAGCTGTTCACCGGCCGCAACGTCGTCTGACGGACTCGCGAACTTAGCCGTTCTCCCGCGGACGCGGGAGTCCAGGATCACCAACGGTATCGTTCGAGATTCCTGCACCCCCGCTTTCGCGGGGGAACAGCTAATTAGACGGGGACGCCGTAGAGGTCATGATCGTCGGCGTCTTCGATCGTGACCGGGACGATGTCGCCGACCGTCAGGTGGCCGGCGTCGCGAAGGAAGACTTCGCCGTCGATCTCGGGCGCATCGGCCTTCGAGCGGCCGGTGGCGCCTCCTTCGTCGACCATATCGATGATCACATCAAGCGTGCGGCCGATCTTGGCCTGCAACTTAGCCGCGGAGATGGCCGCGGTCTTTTCCATGATGCGGGCGTAGCGCTCTTCCTTGAGCTCTTCGGGCACGTGGTCGGGGAGCAGGTTCGCCGCCGCGCCCTCGACCGGCTCGAACCGGAACGCGCCGACGCGGTCGAGCTGTGCTTCGTCGAGCCAGTCTAGCAGATACTGGAAATCTTCCTCGGTCTCGCCGGGGAAGCCGACGACGAAGGTCGAGCGGATCGTGATGTCGGGGGCGATCGTGCGCCAGTTGTGGATGCGCTGGAGCACTTTCGCATCGTTGCCGGGGCGCTTCATCCGGCGCAGCACCGACGGCGCGGCGTGCTGGAACGGGATGTCGAGATAGGGCAGCACGAGGCCCTCCGCCATCAGTGGAATGACGTGGTCGACGTGCGGGTACGGGTAGACATAGTGGAGGCGGACCCACGGCGCGATCTTGCCGAGTTCGCGCGAGAGATCAGTCATATGCGCGCGGACGTCTCGGGCTTCATTCCGCGACATCGGGCCGCCGGTCTTCACCGGCCAGCTGGCGTGGCGCAGGTCCACGCCATACGCAGACGTGTCCTGGCTGATGACCAGCAGTTCCTTGGTGCCGGCCTCGACGAGCTTCTCCGCCTCGCGCAAAATCGCGTCGGGGCGGCGGCTGACGAGATCGCCGCGCAAGGACGGGATGATGCAGAACGAGCAGCGGTGGTTGCAGCCCTCCGAGATCTTCAGATAGCTGTAGTGGCGCGGGGTCAGCTTCAGGCCGGCGTCGGGGATCAGGTTGAGGAACGCGGACGGCGGCATAGGTGCGGCTTCGTGGACCGCGCCGACGACCTGCTCGTATTCGTGTGCGCCGGTGATTGCGAGGACCTGCGGGAAGCGCGCGCGGATCGCGTCGGCTTCCTTGCCCATGCAGCCGGTGACGATCACGCGGCCGTTCTCGGCAATGGCTTCGCCGATCGCCTCGAGGCTTTCCTCCTTGGCGGAATCGAGGAAGCCGCAGGTGTTGACGAGCACGATGTCGGCGCCGGCGTAATCGGGCGACATCTGATAGCCGTCGCCGCGAAGCTGCGTGAGGATCCGCTCGCTGTCGACGAGGTTCTTCGGACAGCCGAGCGAGACCATGCCGATCTTCGGCGGGGAGGGGAGTGTTGTTGCCATGAAGCCCGCGCACATAGGCGCAAAGTTCGGTTTTTTCTAGGCGGGCGAATTTGCTTCCTGCATGGGTGGGCGGATTGCGCGGGAAGGAACCGATATGCTGGCGATTGGACTGATGTCGGGGACGTCGCTCGACGGGATCGACGCGGCGTTGATCGAGACCGATGGCGAGGCGTTCGTGCGGCCGATCGCGTTTCGTGGCGAGCCGTATTCGGATGCGGCGCGCGCGCAGTTGGCGGAAGCCACCCGCATGGCGCTGACGTTCGACAAGCCGCGTGCCAGTCCGCCGGTCGTTGCTGCGGGCGAACTGATCACGCGCGCGCATGTGTTTGCGGTGCACAAGTTGCTGGCGGATGCGGGGGTCGCGGCGGCGGACGTGGATGTGATCGGCTTTCACGGGCAGACGATCGCGCATCGGCCGGATCGACGCTGGACTTGGCAGATCGGCGACGGGGCGGCGGTTGCGCGGGCTACCGGGATCACGACTGTGTCGGACTTTCGGTCTGCGGATGTGGCCGCGGGCGGGCAGGGGGCGCCGTTGCTGCCGGTGTATCATGCGGCGTTGGCGGCGGGGCTTGAGGGGCCGGTCGCGGTGCTGAACCTTGGCGGGGTGGGGAACATCACCTTCATTCCCGGCGGGCGGGACATGCATGATTCGCGCGAGATGTCGCCGGAGCGGGCACAGATGACGGACCGCGATGGGCTGGTGGCGTTCGATACCGGGCCGGCGAACGGGTTGATCGATAGCTGGGTCGAGGCGGAGACGGGGGCGCGGTATGATGCCGGGGGGGCGTTGGCGGCGTCTGGGCGGGTCGACGAGACCGTGTTGACCGCGATGCTGGACCATCCGTTTTTCGATGCGCCTCCGCCGAAGTCGCTCGATCGGAATGATTTTACGATCCAGCCGGCGCGGGGGTTGTCTGCTGCAGATGGCGCGGCGACTTTGACGGCGTTTACCGCGGCGACGGTGGCGGAGGCTTTGCGGCATCTGCCGGCTCGGCCGGTGCGGTTGCTGGTCGCGGGAGGTGGTCGGCACAATCCGACGATGCTGGCGATGATCGCCGCGCGGACCGGGTTGGTGGTGGAGCCTACCGATGTGCTCGGGTGGAACGGCGATGCGCTGGAGGCCGAGGGGTTCGCGTATATGGCGGTTCGGACGTTGAAGGGGCTGGCGATCAGTTTTCCGGGGACGACTGGGGTTCCGGCGGCGATGGCTGGTGGGGTTGTGGATCGGGTTTGAGTGCTCGCCGCTGGGCTAACGCTACCCACAACCGGCCTAAAGCTTGTTCTCCCGCGAAGGCGGGAGCCCAGACTGGGCTCCCGCCTTCGCGGGAGAACAAGGACGTGCAAGCTCGTCCGGTATTGGATCTCCACCCCGGCGGAGGCCGGGGCCCTGTTGGGGGACGTCGCTAACTAAGCGGGCGCTTCACCACCTCGACCTTTCCAACTGGGCCCCGGCCTTCGCCGGGGTGGTGTAGGGTGGGGTGAGCGGAAGCGTTTGTATCAGTGCGCCTTCTTCGCCTTGGCTGGCTTCTTCGGCTCGGGCTTCTTTGGCGGCGCCTTCTTCTCCGCCGCGTCCTTAGCGCGCATCGCAGGCGCTGCGATCGCCGCTGCGATCCCCGCGATCACTGTCGCGCCGACCGCAATCGCGGTCTTCGGGTGCGACTTCACCGCATCCGTCGCGGTCGCGAGGCCGGCCTTGGCCGCGTCGGTCGCGTCCTCGACCCAGTCGCTGGTCGCCGCGGTCTTCTTCGCGTCGGGTTTCGGCTTGTGGTCGTCGTCGTGATGAACCTTGGCGTGCGGCATGGCGGAGTTGGGGATCGACGACATAGGGCTTGTCCTTCGGTAAGGGATGATGCCCGATAAACCGATCGCGTCCGTGACGGTTCCGTTACGGTCCGTCGCTCAACGCGCCAAACTCACCGTTTGCGGGTCAGTTCGCGCATCGCGTCGTCGAGCCCGGCAAGGCTCAGCGGGTACATCCGGTCGGTCATCAGTTCGCGAATGATCCGCACCGACTGCGAATAGCCCCATTTCGCCTCGGGCACCGGGTTGAGCCATGCCGCCGCCGGATAGGTGTTGGTCAGCCGCTGCATCCACACCGCGCCCGGCTCCTCGTTGAAATGCTCGACCGAGCCGCCGGGATGGGTGATCTCGTACGGGCTCATCGACGCGTCGCCGACGAAGATCAGCTTGTAGTCGTGGCCGTATTTGTGGAGCAGGTCCCACATCGGCGTGCGCTCGGCGAAGCGGCGCGTGTTGTCCTTCCACACGCCTTCGTACGGGCAATTGTGGAAGTAGAAGAATTCGAGGTTCTTGAACTCGGTCGTCGCTGCCGAGAACAGCTCCTCGCAGAGCTTGACGAACGGGTCCATCGAGCCGCCGACGTCGAGGAACAACAGCAGTTTTACCGCATTGCGGCGCTCGGCGCGCATGACGATGTCGAGATAGCCCTGGCGTGCGGTGCCGGCGATCGTGCCATCGATGTCGAGTTCGTCGGCGGCGCCGTCACGCGCGAAGCGGCGCAGGCGGCGGAGTGCCACCTTGATGTTGCGGGTGCCGAGTTCCTTGGTGTTGTCGAGGTTGCGGAACTCGCGCTGGTCCCAGACTTTCAGCGCGCGCTTGTGCGTACTTTCGCCGCCGATGCGGACGCCTTCGGGGTTGTAGCCGCCGTTGCCATACGGGCTCGTGCCGCCGGTGCCGACCCATTTGCTGCCGCCCTGATGGCGTTCCTTCTGCTCCTCGAGACGTTTCTTGAGCGTCTCCATGATCTCGTCCCACGAGCCGAGCGACTTGATCGCGGCCATCTCCTCGGGGGTCAGGAATTTCTCGGCGACCGCCTTCAGCCAGTCCTCGGGGACTTCGCCGGCGGGGGTGCCGTAGCTGCTGGCGAGGCCGCGGAAGACCTTGGCGAACACCTGGTCGAACTTGTCGAGCAGCCCCTCGTCCTTCACGTACACCGCGCGGGAGAGGTAGTAGAAATCCTCGGGCGTCCGCTCGATCACCTCGGCGTCGAGCGCCTCGAGCAGGATGAGGTGCTCCTTGAGGCTGGCGGGGATGCCGGCGCTGCGGAGTTCGTCGAGGAAGTTCAGGAACATGAGGTCACTCCGTCACTTGGCCGCGGCGATCGGCAGTTCGATCGCGCTGGGCTGCGCGGCCGAGTGGAAGACGCTGATCGTGGCCTTGCGGTAGTCGGCCGGCTTCGCGTCGAAGATGTTGGCGACGTAGGTCTGCGGGTTGCGGTCGTAGAGCGGGAACCAGCTCGACTGGACCTGGACCATGATGCGGTGGCCGGGGAGGAAGACGTGGCTGGCGTTGGGCAGCACGACGCGGAAATGCGTGGGCTGGCCAGCGACGATTGGCGTCGGCTTGTCGAACCCGTCGCGGTAGCGGCCGCGCAGAATGTCCATCGAGACGGCGAGCTGGTAGCCGCCCATCTCGGGCTTGTCGGAATATTCGGCGGGGTAGACGTCGATCAGCTTCACCACGAAATCGCCGTCGGTGCCGGTGGTGCTGGCGATCAGGTCCGCGACGGGCGCGCCGGCGATCGCGACCGGGCTGGTCAGCGGCGGCGTCTGGTAGGTGAGGACGTCGGTGCGATCGGAGAACGGGCGCTGGTCGTCGACGAGCCATTGCCGCCAGGTCGAGCCGGTCGCGTAGGTCGGGCGGATCGGGCGGAGGCGGTAGGGGATCGGCTTGGCGGGATCGGAGCTATAGTCGTCGTGGCCGTCCTGTGCGGGGACGGTGGCGCCAAGGCCGCTGGCGGGCTGGAAATAGAGTTTCTGCGTGGCGGTCGAGTTCGGCCAGCCGGCGAGCGTCTGCCATTGGTTGGTGCCGGTCTGGAACGCGGTGACGGGGGCGAGCGCCGGCGGTGTCGCGCCGGTCTTCAGCGCGCCATTGAGGAACGGGAGCAGGACGTTCTTGCGGAACCAGAGCGCGGTATCGGAATCGAAGCGGATCGCGCCGAGCGTCGAGCCGTCGCCGTTCGCGCCGCCGTGCGCCCAGGGGCCGAGCGCGAGGTGGTTGACGTGGTTGGGGTCGACCTTCGATACCGCCTCATACGCCGCGACGGCGCCGTAGATGTCCTCCTGGTCCCATTGGCTGGCGACCCAGAGCGTCTGCACCGTTTGCGGCTGCTTGGGCAGGATCGTCTCGAGCGCCTGGCCTTGCCAGAACGCGTCATAGGTCGGGTGATCGTGGAGGCGGTTGACGAAGGGCAACTGCTCCAGCCCGCGACTCTTCACCAACGCACTGGCGGACCCGGCGCGCAGGAACGTGTCGTAATCGTCGTAGGCGTCGCGCCACAGGTCGCCGGCTTCGCCCTTGGCCGCGTCCTGCGTGTAGTAGTAATCATAGCCGATCTGGCGGAACGCGCCGCCGTGGAAGTCGTCGTCGCCCTTCCAGGTGTTGATCACCGGGTTCATCGGGACCGCGGCTTTCAGCGCGGGATGCGGGTTCACCAGCGCCATTGCGGCCATCATGCCGTCGTAGCTGCCACCGATGATGCCGACGCGGCCGTTGCTGTTTTTCAGGTTCTTAACGAGCCAGTCGATCGTGTCGTAGGCGTCGGTCGAGTGATCGACTTTCGTCTTGTTGAGCGGGCCGATCAGCGGGCGTTCGTTGATGTACGCGCCGTTCGAGCCGTTCTTGCCGCGGACGTCCTCGAACACGCGGATATAGCCCGCGTCGAAGAACATCGCGTCGGATGCGCGGAGGTTCATCGCGCCGCTCGGGCTGGAGGATCGGCTGGCGACGCTTTCGGCGTTGTAGGGTGTGCGCTGGAGCAGGATCGGGGCGTCGGTGACGCCCTTGCGCTGGACGATGACCGCGTGGAGCGTGACGCCGTCGCGCATCGGGATGTCGACCTCGCGGCGGTCGAAGTCGAAGGTGGCGTTGGCGGGGACGAACTTGGCGGGGATGTCGCCACCGGGGGGCGGGGACTTTTCCTTCTGCGCGCCGACGATCGCGGGAGCGGTGGTCGCGAGCAAGGCCAGCGTGAACGTCGTAAGAGCCTTGAACCGCATCGCTATCCTCACCGTCTTTTCGGATACGGTGGTGGCACGGTTTCGAGGGTGGCGGCAATGCTTAGTATTGGGGCGTGCGGGTCTTCTGACTCCCCTCCCTGGAAAGGGAGGGGCTGGGGGTGGGTCGGCCATCTTGAGCCACTCCCGTTCGGATGTGCGGAAGCCGACCCACCCCCGACCCCTCCCTTTCAGGGAGGGGCGAAGTCAGCGGGCGATCGGCTCGCCGCTTACCGGCACATACGCATCGATCAGCGCGCCGACATAATCGGGGTTCCGGCTCGTCAATTCAGCGGCCGCGTGCGCGTGGCCGTAGATGAAGCCGTACACCGGATACACCCCGCCGCCGAGGCCATCGACGTCCTTGTACCAGACCTTGACGTCGCTCCAGTCGTTGTTGCGCGAGACGTCGAACAGCGTGACGTCCTGTTCGGCATGCCCGCGCTCGCCGTTCTGGCGCGACCAGTTGGCGTGGGTGAGCATCACGACGCGCTTCTCGACCACCCGGCTGACGACCGCGACATGGCCGAACGGCAGGCGCGGGGTCTTGGCGAAGACGATGACGGCGCCTTCCTTGGGCTTGTGCGTGCGTTCGTACTTGCCGTCCGCCTGCTCCCACCAGGTCCAGGCGTTGCCGTAGATCTGGATCCCCGACGCGGCGCGCGCGAACGGGACGCACTGGCCGACATAGTCGAGCAGAGAGGCGGATGCGGGGGCGGCCATGCCGATTGCCAGCAGTGCCGGCGCCCAACGACGGAAAGCATACAATCTCATGCCGTCACCTTGCCGGACAGGTATGGCATTATTGTTGCCGCAGATGGTTAATGTGCATCAATATCTAATCCGTCGAACGTCGCTGCGATCTGCTCGCCAATCGCCGTGACCGTCTCGACGAATTGCGGTCACAATGGCGCGGAATAGCTGAACGGACGGTGACGTCGATCCTGTTGATTCGAATGCGTATAGTTTTAGAAAGCGGAAAGCGAAAACCGCCTCTGCCCGCAATATCTCCGAAGTGGTCGCGTATCGACGGACCGATCCCAGGATTTGCGCTCAAAGAGGCTACGTGGTTCCCCTATCGGAATACTTCGCTTGTCCGACTGAGTGATCACGGCTTCACCATAAAAGGATTGTGATCATGTCGGTCGATATCAGCGATACAATCGATGCAGTTGCAGCAGAAGCACTGCTGGCCAACGTTGTAGACTGGAAGCAGTATGACGGATTGCGCGTTACATCGCACACCAGCGGGGCAGTCTATCTGGTGATGTGGGGCCAGCTTCACTGGATCCCGGATCCCGCAACCTTCAATAGCGTGTTCAAGGACTGGAACGGGATCGTCAACAGCGATTACATCGTCGACAACATGCCGAAGGCGTTGTCGCTGGCACCCGGTTCGTTCATCGCGATCAGCGGAGCGTCGCCGGCGTGGTATTTCGTGACGCTCGGCAAGAAGCTGCACATCCCCGACCCAGCGACGGTGAACCGCTTCAACTTCCGCAGCCCGATCTCGCTGCCGCATCTGGCGCTGGACTATATCCCGACGGGTCCGAACGTCACGTAACGCTCTAAGTATCGGACCGGCGGCGGTGCTCCTGCGCGGCCGCCGGTTCCTCGATAGTTTACCCCTGATTCTTCTGGCGTTTCGCCATGAAGGCGAGGCGTTCGAACAGCATGACGTCCTGTTCGTTCTTCAGCAGCGCGCCGTGGAGCGGCGGGATCGCCTTGGTCGGGTCGCGGTTCTGGAGGATGTCGAGCGGCATGTCCTCGTGGAGCAACAGTTTGAGCCAGTCGAGCAACTCGCTGGTCGAGGGCTTCTTCTTCAGGCCAGGCACGTCGCGGACGTCGTAGAACAGGTCCATCGCCTTGCTGACCAGGATCTTCTGGATGCCGGGGAAGTGGACATCGACGATCGCCTGCATCGTCTGGCGATCGGGGAACTTGATATAGTGGAAGAAACACCGGCGCAGGAACGCGTCGGGCAGTTCCTTCTCGTTGTTACTGGTGATGATCACGATCGGGCGCTCGACCGCGCGCACCGTTTCCTTGGTCTCGTAGACGTGGAACTCCATCCGATCGAGTTCCTGCAACAGGTCGTTGGGGAACTCGATATCGGCCTTGTCGATTTCGTCGATCAGCAGGACGGGCAGGGCGGGCTGGGTGAACGCCTCCCACAATTTGCCCTTGCGGATATAGTTGCCGATGTCGTGGACGCGCGCGTCGCCAAGCTGGCCGTCGCGCAGGCGGGCGACCGCGTCGTATTCGTACAGGCCCTGCTGCGCCTTGGTGGTCGACTTGATGTTCCACTCGATCAGCGGCGCGCCGAGCGCTTTCGCGATCTCGTAGGCGAGCACGGTCTTGCCGGTGCCGGGTTCACCCTTGATCAGCAGCGGGCGGCGCAGCGTCACGGCGGCGTTGACCGCGACTTTCAAATCGTCGGTCGCGACGTAGCTCTGGGTGCCCTCGAAGCGCTTCATGCGATGTCCCGTCCGGTTCTGAATACCGGGTATGGATAGAGGGGAAGCGTCGGTCAGCGCAAGCGGTCAGAGGTCGCCGCGCGCGCTCGATCGCGCTTCGAGCAGCGACCACAGGCCGCGGTGCTGCGCGAAAAGTTGCTGCGCGCCGAACAGGATCGCGCGCTGGCAACCGGGCGATGCACCGAGTTCCGCAATGAGCGCGGCGGTGTCCGTCTCGGACGGAAGCGTGATCGTAGGGACGGCTACCCCGAACCGGTCGGCGGCGACATCGAGGACGCGGCGGATCGCGCGCCAGTCATGGAGCAGCGCAGCCACCGCCCCGGTCGCACATCCGCGACGCTCCGAGCGGGCGAGCATTTCGAGCGCATGACGTTCCCCGACCAGTGCCGACTCGCTCTCCGCCTGGCCGGGGGTCGACGGAAGGGGGCCGACGGCCGCGGTGAGCTGTGCGAGATAGGTGCGCTCGTCCGCGAAGCCACTGGCGGCGGCGGCGAGCCAGTCCGATGCCTCGGGCTGGATCGCGCGGGCGAGCACGTCGACGATCAGGCCGGGATGGTCGCCGTGGACCGCGCACAGCGCGTGGACCGCGTCGGAGAGGTTGCGCTGGCCCGGACCGCCGGCGATCAGGCGCGCATGATGCGGATGCGCTGCGCTGCCGTCCGCGTCGGCGAGCGTGACGAACGCATCCCATGCGCTCCGCTCGCTCGGCTCCCCGCCTTGTATGCCCGCGTTCGAAACCATCATTCCCCGGCCGTGCTGCACCACGGAAATCTCGATCCGCGACGATGTCCCGCTTGCCATAAACGAAGGACGTAAAGACGGAGTTTACGGAGCGTTCATTATGCCGTGTTGGAGGGAAATGACGATGATGCGAGTCGGGGTCGCTTCGGTTCGCTCGGCATCACGATGCGCCCTTTACGCCGACGCACGCCGCCGCGATAACGCGCGACCGAACATTTTCGGGTCCGTCGGGCGGTATCCGGCGGGATGATCCCACGGAGACTACAGGATGCGCACATGGTTGCTCGGGCTTGCACTTGCTTCGGTCGGAACCGCCGCGATGGCCGCTGATCAGGTAACGCCGCCGGCTGCCCCCGCTGCACCCGCCCCTGCACCGATGCGCCCGGTCGAAGCCGCCAAGCCCGGCGACCTGACGATGGCGCGCGTGTTCGGCAATCCGGACCTGTCGGGATCGCAGCCGAAAGCGGTCCGCCTGTCGCCCGACGGCACGCTGCTGACGAGCTTGCGCAACCGCGACGACGAGAAGGAGCGGTTCGATCTGTGGGCGGTCGATACCGCGACGGGCCAAGCGCGGATGCTGGTCGATTCGAAGACCGTCGGCAGCGGTGCCGAACTGACCGAGGCCGAGAAGATGCAGCGCGAGCGTGCGCGGATCGGCGGCCAGAAGGGCATCGTCGCGTATGACTGGGCGCCCGACGGCAAGTCGATCCTCGTGCCGCTCGACGGCGACCTGTATCTCGCCGGGCTCGACGGCAAGGTGAAGCGGTTGACCAACACCCCCGGCGGCGAGCTGAACCCGGTGGTGAGTCCCAAGGGCAGCTTCGTCTCGTTCGTCCGCGACCAGAACGTCTTCGTGCAGCCGCTCGACGGCGGCGACGCGCGCGCGGTGACGACGGGCGGCGGCGGCACGGTGCATTTTGGCGAGGCGGAATTCGTCGCGCAGGAGGAAATGGATCGCCGCACTGGCTATTGGTGGTCGCCGGACGAACAGTACGTCGCGGTGGAGCGTTTCGACGAGGCACCGGTCCATACCGCGACGCGCGCGTCGATCGGCGCGACCGGGACCAAGGTCTACGAACAGCGCTATCCGGCTGCCGGTACGCCGAACGTGCTGGTCGACCTGTATATCATGAAGCCCGATGGCTCGGGGCAGGTGAAGGTCGATCTCGGCACCAACCCCGACATCTATCTGGCGCGTGTCGACTGGACGCCCGACGGCCGGATGCTGCTGGTCCAGCGCCAGAGCCGCGACCAGAAGCTGCTGGAGATGCTGCGCGTCGATCCCGCGACGGGGAAGTCGACCGTGCTGTTCACCGAGAAATCGGGCGTGAAGAGCTGGCTCAACCTGTCGGATGCGTATCATGTGCTCAAGGACGGCAGCCTGATCTGGCGGTCGGAGCGGAGCGGCTTCGGCCAGCTCTACCGGTTCGCGTCGGGCAAGTGGACGCAACTCACCAAGGGCGACTGGGTCGTCACCGATCTGGTCGGCGTGGATGAAACCAAGGGTCGTCTGTTCTTCCTCGGCAACAAGGACGACGTGCTCGAGCAGCAGCTCTATTCGGTCGACGTCGCCAAGCCGAACGTCATCACCAAGCTGACCGAAGCTGGGTGGTGGAACAGCGCGACGATGGACGGTGCCGCCAGCCGTTTCATCATCTCGCGCTCGAACCCGAAGCAGCCGACGCAGGTGTATCTGGCGGACGCGACGGGCAAGCGGCTCTCGTGGATCAACGAGAATGCAGTGGTCGAGGGGCATCCGTATTACCCGTATCTCGCCAGCCATCAGGAAACCAAGTTCGGCACGCTGAAGGCGAAGAACGGCATGACTCTCCATTACGAGAGGATCACGCCGCCGCTGGAGCCGGGCAAGAAATACCCGGTGTTCTTCGAGCATTACGGCGGACCAGGTACCGGTCAGGTCGTGACGCGTGGCTGGCAGGGTGCGCTGCCGCAATACCTCGTCGATCGTGGGTGGATTTACTTCAAGATCGACAATCGTGGCTCGTATAATCGCGGCAAGGCGTTCGAGGACCAGATCTATCACGCGATGGGCACGGTCGAGGTCGAGGACCAGCTGTCGGGTGCGAACTATCTGAAATCGCTGCCGTTCGTCGAACCGAGCAAGATCGCGACCTATGGCTGGTCGTACGGCGGCTACATGTCGTTGAAGATGCTGGAGAAGACGCCGGGCGTGTATGCGGCGGCGGTGTCGGGCGCGCCGGTCACCGACTGGCAACTGTACGATACGCATTATACCGAGCGATATCTTGGCGATCCGGCGAAGGACCCAGCGAGCTATGCGACGTCGGCAGCGGTCGAGGAGGCGAACAAGATCGTCGATCCGCTGTTGCTGATCCACGGGATGGCGGACGACAATGTGTTCCTCGACAACTCGACCAAGGTGGCCGCGCGGATGCAGGCGACTGCGACGCCGTTCGAGATGATGTTCTACCCCGGCTATACGCACCGCGTGGCGGGGCCGGGGATCAGCGAGCATGTCTGGGGGACGATCCTGAACTTCCTCGACCGGACGGTGAAGGACAAGCCGATGGCTGAAGCTGCACCCGCGCCTGCGAAGTAAACGCCGGTGCGGTTCGTCGAGACGTTTCACCTGTGGCCGTTCCTCGACACGGTGGTGAGCTATATCGCCGCATTCGTGTTCGGGACACTGATCGGGGCGGAGCGGCAATATCGCCAGCGCACCGCGGGGTTGCGGACGAATACGCTGGTCGCGCTCGGTTCGGCGGCGTTCGTCGATCTCGGCCAGCGGCTGGGCGGGGACGTCGAGTCGATCCGGATCATTGCTTACGTCGTGTCGGGGATCGGCTTTCTCGGTGCGGGCGTGATCATGAAGGAGGGGATGAACGTCCGCGGCCTCAACACCGCGGCGACCTTGTGGTGCTCGGCGGCGGTGGGGTCGTGCGCGGGCAGCGACATGATCGCGGAGGCTGGGTTGCTGACGTTCGTCGTCCTGCTCGCGAACACCGCGCTGCGGCCGCTGGTGGATGGGATCAACCGGATCCCGACCGAGGGGCGGACGATCGAGGCTACGTATAGCGTGATGGTGACGGTGGCGGCGGGAGATGCGGGGCCGATCGGCGATCTGGTGGTCGAGCATCTAGAGGCTGCTCAGTTGCAGGTGGCTGAGTTGGACGTGACCGAGCGAGGCGAGGACCGGGTCGAGATCGCGGCGACCTTGGTGGCCACGAACGTGCCGGCCGGGGAGCTGGATGCGATCACGGATCACCTCGCGAAGGTGCACGGGATCGAGCATGCGACGTGGCAGGCAAGGACGCATGATTGAGGCGGGGGCGGATCTAGCTGTGCACCTTCCCCAGCCACCACCCCGGCGGAGGCCGGGGCCCAGTTGGAAAGGTCGCAGTAATGGACCGCAGCGCTCAGTTAGCAACGTCCCCCAGCTGGGCCCCGGCCTCCGCCGGGGTGGTGCTACTGCTGGGGCAGGTGCTGTCCATCTCGCCAAGCTAGCGTGTTCTCCCGCGAAGGCGGGAGCCCAGTCTGGGCCCCCGCCTTCGCGGGAGAACAAGGAAGCGGGTGCAACGGTCGCCGCGATCCACTCCCGAAAGCTCCCCCTATCCGCGCAACAAGTCGAAAGCCGTTGGACCTCGCCGCGCAACGTCGGTACTGCCCGCCCAAGTCCAATCGGAGTTAAGACATGGGTTATCGGGTGGTGGTCGCAGGGGCGACCGGCAATGTCGGGCGTGAGATCCTCAACATCCTGGCGGAGCGCGAGTTTCCGGCGGACGAGATCGCCTGCGTCGCGTCGTCGCGCAGCCAGGGGTTGATGGTGGACTATGGCGACACCGGCAAGCAGATCAAATGCACGAACATCGAGCATTTCGACTGGAACGGCTGGGACATGGCGCTGTTCGCGATCGGCTCCGAGGGTTCGGCGATCTACGCACCGATCGCTGCCGCCGCAGGCTGCGTCGTGATCGACAATTCGTCGCTCTACCGCATGGACCCCGACGTGCCGCTGATCGTGCCCGAGGTGAACCCCGAGGCAATCGACGGCTACAAGGTCCGCAACATCATCGCCAACCCGAACTGCTCGACCGCGCAGATGGTCGTTGCGCTGAAGCCGTTGCACGACGCGGCGAAGATCCTGCGCGTGGTCGTCTCGACCTACCAGTCGGTCTCCGGCGCGGGCAAGGCGGGCATGGACGAGCTGTTCGAGCAGAGCCGCAACATCTTCGTCGGCGATCCTGCAGAACCCAAGCTGTTCACCAAGCAGATCGCCTTCAACGTGATTCCGCACATCGACAGCTTCCTCGACGACGGCTCGACCAAGGAAGAGTGGAAGATGGTCGTCGAGACCAAGAAGATCCTCGACAAGAAGATCAAGGTCACCGCGACCTGCGTCCGCGTGCCGGTGTTCGTCGGCCATTCGGAAGCGATCAACATTGAGTTCGAGAACGAGATCTCGGCCGAGGAAGCGCAGAACATCCTCCGCGAGGCGCCCGGTATCATGCTGGTCGATAAGCGCGAGGACGGGGGGTACATCACGCCGATCGAATGCGTCGGCGACTTCGCGACGTACATCAGCCGCGTGCGCGAGGACCCGACCGTCGAGAACGGCCTGAACCTGTGGTGCGTCAGCGACAACCTTCGCAAGGGTGCGGCGCTGAACGCGGTGCAGATCGCCGAACTGCTCGGGCGCCGGCACCTGCAAAAGGCGTAGTCGGGCGGGGCCATCGCGCCTCCAAGGCGCTCCAAACGACCGATCGAAACCGCGTCGTCACCCCGTGTGACGGCGCGGTTTTGCGATTCGCGCTCGATGACGAGCCCCAGCGGCTGAACGCACCGATCGAACCAAATCGCGGTGAATTTACTTGGGTGGCTGGATAGCGACCAATTTGGATTCGATCATTAACGATCCAAAATACCGGATGCAGCAACAGCCTGGTCGCAAATGCGCTCTATGGAACAAGAAAGGTTTTATGTTGCAATCGAAATGAATTGAAGTTGTGTAGAATAACGACGACTTGCTTTGTCTGTTCCGTGTGTATGCTTATTTATTACGGTAACAGACTGTTAGTATTACAGGGGTGAACATCCTTCCGTTCCGATAGTCGAATCTAGAGTTCGACGATGCGGAAAATCAGGGCTGCTGTTGCAGTCGTCAGTGGAGGTTGTTTGATGTCCAACGCGTTTGTTCGCCCGCAAGATCGAGACGCCGTGACGCCGACTGGCGCCAAGACGTTCGCTTCGCATCCTGCAAAGTCGCCCACCTTTACCCGCACCCTGCGCCGCCTGCGCGATGGCGCTTCGCTAATCGGGCTGGCGACCACGTCGCTGCTCGCGGCGCAGTCGGCGTCAGCGCAGACGACGCCCGCGCCGAACATCGTTGGAGCCTGCTCGGGGGTCAGCCTACCGCGTTCGGTAGTTACGGACATCCTCAGCCCGGTCGTTACCGGCATCGCAAACCCGGTCCAGAGCACCGTCAACCCGATCCTCAGCAACGTGAAGAGCATCTCCGGGGTACTGACGGTGTCCGTTCTCGGTCTGCCGCCGCTCGTTGCCAACCTGCCAAGCGTGCCGACCCCGGCGCTCAGCATCGACGTTGCCGGTATCCTGAACAATGCGGCGAACAATGCGCCGCTCACGTTGTCGGTGCTCAACTCCAATGGCGTCGCGGTCGGCCCGAACGACTCCTGCGTCACCCAGGCGGACGGGTTCACCTTGCGGACGCCGGCCGGTATCGCGATCGGCGGCAATCGGATCACCGGCCTCGGGGCGAACGGTTTCGAGGCCTTCGCAGCCGATCCCAATGCCATCGCGTTCGGCAACTCCGCTCGGACCGGAGCGGGCGCGGTTGGCGCGATCGCATTCGGCGGCCAGGCGCAGGTCGCCGACAATGCAACCGGCGCGATCGCTCTCGGCACCGGTGCCAGTGCGACCGCAGCGAACGGCGTCGCGCTAGGCGCGGGCAGCGTATCCTCGCGGGCGGCCGCAACCGGCTATACCGCGATCGGGCTCGCTGTTCCCCAGAACTCGGCCGGCGAAGTCTCGGTCGGCGCGGCGGGTGCCGAACGCCAGATCACCAACGTCGCGGCGGGCACCGCGGCAACCGATGCGGTCAACGTCGCCCAGCTCACCGGCGTCCAGGCGCAGATCGGCACGCTCGCAAGCGGTGCGGTCCAATATGACGGTGCGACCCGCACCAGCGTGACGCTGGGGGGAGCCGGTACCGGCGCGCCGGCGGTGGCGCTCCGCAACGTCGCGGCAGGCACGCTCGGCGCGGCATCGACCGACGCGGTCAACGGCAGCCAGCTGTTCGCGACCAATACCAACGTCACGAACCTGACGACCAACATCAGCAACGGCGCGATCGGTGCCGTGCAATACGCCAACGCCGCGACGCCGACCGTTCCGAACGGCGGCACGCCAACCAACGACGTCGCGCTGGTCGGCGCGGCGCCGGGCGCGGTCGGGCTGCACAACGTGGCAAACGGCAACGTCGCCGCGGGCTCGACCGATGCGGTCAATGGTGGACAGCTTGCCACGGTCACCGGGCAGGTCGGGGCGCTCGCCACGTTGGCGGTGCAGTATGACGATGCGACCCGCGTGCGGGCGACGCTCGGCGGCGTGGGCACGGGTGCAGCGCCCGTCGCGCTCGGCAACGTCGCGGCCGGCACGCTCGGTGCGACCTCGACCGATGCGGTCAACGGCAGCCAGCTGTTCGCGACCAACACCAACGTCACCAACACCAATACCGCGCTGACGAACCTGACGACCAACATCACCAATGGCGGCATCGGCGCGCTGCAATATTCGAACGCGGCGACTCCGACCGTGCCGAACGGTGGCGTCCCGACCAACGACGTCGCGCTGGTCGGTGCGGCTGCAGGGCCCGTCGGGCTGCACAATGTCGCCGCGGGTGTCGTCGCGACGGGATCGACCGATGCCGTCAACGGCGGTCAGCTGTCGACGGTCGTCGATCAGGTCGGCACGCTCAGCACGCTGGCGGTCCAGTATGACGATGCGACCCGCGCCCGCGTGAGTCTGGGCGGCGTCGGTGCGGCACCGATCGGGCTCGGCAACGTCGCGGCAGGTGCGCTCGGCGCGACCTCGACCGATGCGGTCAACGGTAGCCAGCTGTTCGCGACCAACACCAACGTCACCAACCTGACGACCAACATCGCCAATGGTGCGATCGGTGCGCTGCAATATTCCAGCGCGGGTGCGCCGACCACGCCGAACGGAGGCGTGCCGTCGAACGACGCGACGCTGGTGGGCGGTGCAACCGGCGCGGTCGCTCTGCACAATGTCGCCGATGGTGCGGTCGCGGTGGGTTCGACCGACGCGGTCAATGGCGGTCAGCTTGCCCTGGTCTCGGGGCAGGTCGGCACGCTGAACGGTTTGGCGGTGCAGTATGACGACCTCAGCCGCTCGCGCGTGACCTTCGGCGGCGCGGGTGCTGCACCCGTCGTGCTCGGCAACGTCGCGGCGGGGACGCTGGGCGCGACCTCGCTCGAGGCGGTGAACGGCAGCCAGTTGTTCACGACCAACGCCAACGTCACGAACACCAACACGGCACTGACCAACCTGACGACCAACATCGCCAATGGCGGCATCGGCGCGGTGCAATATTCCAACGCCGCGACGCCGACCACGCCCAATGGCGGCGTGCCGAGCAACGACGTCGCGCTGGTCGGTGCGGCGGCTGGCCCGGTCGGATTGCACAATGTCGCGAATGGCAATGTCGCGGTGGGATCGACCGATGCGGTCAACGGTGGTCAGCTCGCCAGTGTCTCCGGACAAGTCAGCGGCCTGTCGGCACTCGCGGTGCAGTATGACGATGTCGGCCGCTCGCGGATCACGCTCGGCGGCGTCGGTACGGGTGCAGCGCCCGTCGTGATCGGCAATGTCGCGGCGGGAACGCTCGGTGCGACCTCGACCGATGCGGTCAACGGCAGCCAGCTGTTCGCGACCAACACCAATGTCACCAACCTGACGACGAGCATCGCGAACGGTGCGATCGGTGCGCTCCAATATTCGAGCGCAGGCGCACCGACCACGCCCAACGGCGGCGTACCGTCGAACGACGTGACGCTGGTCGGAGGTGCCGCTGGTGCCGTCGCCTTGCACAATGTCGGCAACGGCGTGGTCGCGGCGGGCTCGACCGATGCGGTCAACGGCGGCCAGCTGGCAACCGTCTCCGGCCAGGTCGGCAACCTCGCCGCACTGTCGGTGCAGTATGACGATCCGACCCGGACGCGCGTGACGTTCGGTGGGGCAGGCAACGCGCCGGTCGTGCTCGGCAACGTCGCGGCGGGTACGCTCGCGGCAGGGTCGACCGAAGCGGTCAACGGCGGTCAACTCGTCGGGCTCGGCACCTCCGTCGCGGCAGGCCTGGGGGGACTGTCGAGCTACGACGCGGCGACCAACCGCGTGCTGGCCTCGATCGGGTTCGGCGGGGTGCAATATGGCAACGTCCAGTCGGTCTTCGACGCGGTCGATGGCGCGATTAACGGCGGTGCGGGCATCCGGTATTTCCGGGTTCTCTCGACCCGCGGCGACAGCGTCGTGACGGGTACCGACAGCATCGCGATCGGGCCGGAAGCGACCGCGACCGCGGACAACAGTGTTGCCATCGGCACCGGCTCCTCGGCGCTTCGTGGCGGTACTCTTGGCTATGCCGCGCTGGGGCTCGCTGGCTTGCAGAACTCGGCCGGTGAAGTGTCGGTCGGGTCGGCCGGTGGCGCTCGGCAGATCACCAACGTCGCGGCCGGCACCGCGGCGACCGATGCCGCGAACGTCGGCCAGGTCGCAGGCGTCGCGGCACAGGTCGCGGCCTTGGGCACCACGACCGTTCAGTACGACAACGGCACGAAGAACGCGATCACGCTCGGCGGTGCCGGCGGGACGGTCATCACCAACGTCGCCGCCGGCAACGTTGCCGCCGGGTCGACCGACGCGGTCAACGGCGCGCAGCTTGCTGCGACCAACACGCAGGTGGCGAACAACACCACCGCGATCACCAACCTGGGCAACCAGATCAGCAACGGCGCGACCGGACCGGTGCAATACTCCAACCCTGGCAGCGCCACCACGCCGAACGGTGGCACGAAGACCAACGACCTGACGCTGGTCGGTGCGGCGGCTGGCCCCGTCGGCCTGCACAATGTCGCAGGCGGTTCGATCGCGGCGGGATCGACCGACGCGGTCAATGGCGGGCAGGTCTATGCCCTGGCGCTGACGGCGGTGAACGCGGTGTCGTACAACACCGACGCGAACGGCGTGCGGACCAACACCGTGACGCTGGCGGGCGGCAATGCGGCGGCGCCGGTGACGATCGCCAACGTGGCCGCAGGTACGGTCGCGGCGGGGTCTGCCGAAGCGGTAAACGGTGGGCAGCTCTACACCACCAACCAGGCGGTCGCGACGGCACAGGGCACCGCGAACAGCGCGCTCGCGCTGGGCAGCAACTCGGTGCAATACGGTCCTTCGCGCACCAACGTGACGTTCAACGCAGGCGGCCAGGCGACCGTGCTGAGCAACGTCGCGGCGGGCGTGTCGACCACCGACGCGGTCAATGTCGGACAGCTGAACTCGGGCATCAACTCCGCGGTGACGCAGGCGAACGCCTATACCGACGGACGGATCGCGGCGCTCGACTTCGATCTGCGCAACCTCCGCCGGGACAGCTTCGCCGGGACCTCCAACGCGCTGGCAGCAGCCGGACTCCCGCAGGCGTATGAAGCGGGCAAGGGGATGATCGCGATGGGTGGTGGCACCTACGCCGGCCAGTCGGCGGTCGCGGTCGGGATGTCGAAGGCGTTCAGCGATGGCCATACCGTCGTCAAGGTAAGCGGCACCTATGACTCGCAGGGCCGTGCCGGTGCATCGGGCGGGATCGGGTATCAGTTCTGATCCTGTCATTCGAAGTTGGGAACGGGCGGCCTTCGGGTCGCCCGTTTTCGTTTGAGACTAAGGGGCGCTCGACATGCGGGAAGCTAGCGCGGGTTGACTTGGGCGGCGGCGGCTACGAATTGGCGGCGAACCAATGCAGGATGTTACCGTGGCCAGCACCCCGAGCGAGACGCAGTTTTTCGAGAGCTTCGACGGCACGCGGATCGCGTGGCGCGAGGTCGGCGAGGGCCGGCCGGTGGTGCTGATCCACGGCTATTTCTCCGATGCGAAGACCAACTGGATCCGCTACGGCCACGCCGCGAAGATGGCCGCCAAGGGTTTCCGGGTGATCATGCCGGACCTGCGCGCGCACGGCGAAAGCGAGAAGCCGCACGGGCTCGAGGCGTATCCGGCGGATGCGCTGACGCAGGACGGCCACGCGCTGGTCGCGCATCTCGAGCTGACGGACTATGATCTCGGCGGCTATTCGCTGGGCGCGCGGACGACGTCGCGGATGCTGGCGACGGGCGCGACGCCGCGCCGCGTGATCTTCTCCGGAATGGGTCTCGAAGGGCTGACGCAGACGTCACGCCGCGCCGGGCATTTCCGCAATATCCTGACCAGGCTGGGGCAGCATGTGCAGGGTACGCCGGAGTGGCTGGCGGAGGCGTTCCTGAAGACGACGGGCGGCGATCCGATCGCGTTGCTCGGCATCTTGGAGACGTTCGTCGATACGCCGCTCGAGTCAGTGAAAGCTATCCAGCAGCCGACCTTGGTGGTCTGCGGCGGCGAGGATCAGGATAATGGTTCGGCGCCGGATCTGGCGGCGGTGCTGCCGCATGGCGAGTATGTCGAAACCCCGGGCGGGCATATGAGTGCGGTGGTGAAGCCCGAACTCGGTCAGGCGATCGCCGACTTCCTCGCGCGCTGACGCCCTGTCCTCGATCCTCCCCCGCAAGGGGGAGGTGGCTGG
>NZ_LMKH01000001.1:0-498922 GCF_001421415.1 Sphingomonas sp. Leaf208 | reverse complement strand
CCACCTCCCCCTGGCGGGGGAGGATTGGAAAGATCGGCGTTGACCAGACGGGGTCGGATGCTCACTCTGGAGGCATAATCCAGGGGAAGATCATGATCCGTACCGTCTCTCTGATCGCGCTCACGTGCGCGATTGCCGCGCCCGTGTCCGCGCAAGCCCAAACCACACCCGCCGCAACTGGCAAGCCGACCGTCGCGCAGGCCGATGCGTTCGTTGCCGAGGCGGAGAAGGCGATGGCAGCGGCCTCGCTGGATGCCAACCGCGTGGCGTGGGTCAACGCGACCTACATCACTGACGACACCGATGCGCTGGCCGCGAAGTCGGGCGCGGAGATGACCGATCTCGGGGTGAATTATGCGCTCGGCGCCGCGCGCTATGCGTCGCTGCCGGGGCTGTCGTTCGACACGAAGCGCAAGCTGGACCTGCTCCGCGGCGGGCTGACGCTGCCGGCGCCAACGCGGGCAGGGGCTTCCGAGGAACTGTCGACGCTGACCACCAAGATGTCGTCCTCCTACGGCAAGGGAATGGGGACGCTCGACGGCAAGCCGATCAACGGGTCGGATATCGAGGCGGCGATGGGCTCGACGCGCGATCCGGCCAAGCTGACCGAGATGTGGACGAGCTGGAACGACAAGGTCGGTGCGCCGATGCGCGGCGACTATGCGAAGATGATGGCGATCTCCAACGAAGGCGCGCGCGAGCTCGGCTACAAGGACGTCGGTGCACTGTGGCGTTCGGGCTACGACATGACGCCCGAGCAGTTCGCCGCGCTGACCGACAAGATCTGGAAGCAGGTCGAGCCGCTCTACATGGCGCTCCACACCTACACGCGGTGGAAGCTGAACGAGAAATACGGCGACGCGGTGCAGGCGAAGACCGGGCCGATCCGCAGCGACCTGCTCGGCAACATGTGGGCGCAGGAATGGGGCAATATCTACGATATCGTCGCACCGAAGGGGGCAGGCGATCTGGGTTTCGACACCGGCGAGCTGCTCAAGGCGAAGGGCTATGATCCGCTCAAGATGGTGAAGCAGGGCGAGGGCTTCTATTCGTCGCTGGGCTTCGCACCGTTGCCGGAGACGTTCTGGAAGCGGTCGCAGATCACCAAGCCTGCCGACCGCGACGTGATCTGTCATGCGTCAGCGTGGGATATCGACGCCAAGGACGATATCCGGATCAAGATGTGCACGAAGGTGAACGCCGACGACTTCGTCACGATCCACCACGAGCTTGGCCACAATTACTATCAGCGCGCGTACAAGGCGCAGCCGTTCCTCTACGCGAACGGTGCGAACGACGGCTTCCACGAGGCGATCGGCGATACCGTCGCGCTGTCGATCACGCCGGATTACCTGGTGAAGATCGGCCTGCTCGACCAGGCGAAGGTGCCGAGCGCGGACAAGGACATCGGCCTGCTGCTGCGGCAGGCGATGGACAAGGTCGCGTTCCTGCCGTTCGGGCTGCTGATCGATAAATGGCGCTGGGGCGTGTTCTCGGGGCAGATCCCGGCGACCGGGTACCAGGCGGCGTGGGATGCGTTGCGGCTCCAGTATCAGGGGATCAAGCCGCCGGTTGCGCGGGATGAGACCAAATTCGATGCGGGCGCGAAATACCATATCCCGGCAGCGGTGCCTTACACGCGCTACTTCCTGGCGCGGGTGTTGCAGTTCCAGTTCTACAAGGCGGCGTGCGACCAGTCGGGCTGGAAGGGGCCGCTGCATCGTTGCTCGTTCTACGACAACAAGGCGGTGGGCACGAAGCTCAACGCGATGCTGAGCATGGGGCAGTCGAAGCCTTGGCCGGACGCGTTGCAGGTGTTCACCGGGAGCCGGGAGATGTCGGGCGCGGCGCTGGTCGAGTATTTCGCGCCGTTGAAGGCGTGGCTGGACGTGCAGAACAAGGGGAAGCCGACTGGGTGGTGAGGGGGTAAACCTGACCACTCAAACTTCTAGTTCCCCCGCGAAGGCGGGGGCCCAGGGTTACGAACGCTTCCGTGGCTTTAGCTGGGCCCCCGCCTCCGCGGGGGAACATTAGTAACGAGGGCTACAGCTACAAAGCACCACCCCGGCGAAGGCCGGGGTCCAGTTGGGAAACGTTGCTAACGGAGCGATGAGCTTCGTTACGCAGGACGTTCCAACTGGGCCCCGGCCTTCGCCGGGGTTGCGTTACTTGGGGATGCTTACTCCGGGACCGTCCCTGGATTGGCGATGCCCGCGTCGAACGACTTCGACGAGTCCGTGCCGTCAGCCTGATGCGCGTGCGTACCCTTCGGCTTGGGCGCTGGCTGAGCCTTGGGCGTGCTCCCGCGCAAGGTCAGCAACGCGCCAACCGCCGCTCCAGCAACCGCGACACCACTGAAGATCGCCGCCGCACCCCATTTGCCACGGGTCTTCTCCGGAGGCTTGGCGACCGCGACCGGCGTGGCCGTATTGCGTGCAGGCACCGGGCGGGGCGTGCTGCGCTTGGTCGAGCGCGGCTTTGGAGTCGGCTTGGTCACTGGCTTCGACGACGCGGCGGTGACAGGCTTGTCCGCAACCGGCACGGGCTTAGACGCGACCGGCTTGGCCGACAACGTGGCAGCCGGTGCCGCCTTAGGCGCGCTCGTCTTGCGCGGTGCGCGACGGCGGGCGGCGGGCTTCTTTGCTTCCGTATCGGGCGTGTCGGTGTCGGCCACTTCTATCTTCCCTCAGCAATGATCCCGCCTGCGTAACGCATTCCCGCGCGATGCGCTCCGGTTTTTACCTAAACGGGGGCTCGTCGAATGCGCGAAGCTTGCGGCTGTGGAGCTTGGAGCCTTCGAGGCGAAGCTGTTCGCAGGTCTCGATCCCGATCCGCAGATGCTCGCTGATCGCGCGCTCGTAGAAGCGATTGGCCTGACCCGGCAGCTTCAGCTCGCCGTGGAGCGGCTTGTCCGAGACGCAGAGCAGGGTGCCGTAGGGGACGCGGAAGCGATAGCCTTGGGCGGCAATCGTCGCCGATTCCATGTCGATGCCGACCGCGCGCGACAGCGAAAAGCGGAGCGCGGACTTCGAGTAGCGGAGCTCCCAGTTGCGGTCGTCGGTGGTGACGATCGTGCCGGTGCGCAGGCGGCGCTTGAGTTCCTCGCCCGACTGGCCCGAGACGATCTCGGCCGCCTTGGCCATCGCGAGCTGGACTTCGGCGATCGCGGGGATCGGGATTTCGGGGGGCAGGACGTCGTCGAGGACATGGTCGTCTCGCAGATACGCGTGCGCGAGGACATAGTCGCCGATCCGTTGGCTGGGCCGCAAGCCGCCGCAGTGCCCGATCATCAGCCACGCCTCGGGGCGCAGCACCGCGAGATGGTCGCAGATTGTCTTGGCGTTCGAGGGCCCCACGCCGATGTTGACGAGCGTGATGCCGGTGCGGTCGTCCGCCATGAGATGATAAGCGGGCATCTGGTGGCGGCGCCACGCGCTGTCGGAGATGATCTTGTCGATGTCGTCGCCCGACGAGATCGTGATCCCGCCCGCGCCCGACAGGCTGGTGAAGCGCGAGCCTTCACCCAGCTGCGTGCCGGCCCAGCGGACGAACTCGTCGACATAGCGGTGGTAGTTGGTGAACAGTACGAAGCGCTGCGCATGCTCGGCCGGCGTGCCCATGTAATGGCGCAGGCGGGCGAGGCTGAAATCGGTGCGCAGCCCGTCGAACAGCGCGAGCGGACGCGTTTCGTCCTGCGCGATCCAGAGGCCGTCGGCGATCTCGTCACCGATATGCGCGAGCTCGGTCGCGGGGAAGTGGCGCGACAATTCGGTGGCGGAGACCTCATCGAGGCTCAGCGCGTGGCCGGGCTCGATCACATAGGGGAAGGGGATTTCCTGGCGGCCTTCGACGGCTTCGACGGTGACGTCGTAATCCTCGATCAGCAGGGTCAGCTGTTCGGTCAGGTATTCCGCGAAGATCGCGGGCTTGGTGACGCTGATCTTGTACTCGCCGGGCGTGACCATGCGGCCGAACGACCGCAACGGGGTGGGGCGGTCGACGCCGCCCTTATAGGTCAGCCGGATCTCGGGATAGGCGAACGAGCCGTCGGTACGGCTTACCGGATCGGGCGTCGTGCCGTCGGCGATATAGGCGCTCATCGCGGCTTGGAGGCGCTCGACGGAGGCGCGGTAGAGGCGGTCGAGTTCGGCGACGAGGTCGGATGCGATTGTCATCGGGCAGTGTTAGGTGGCGGAGGTTACGCTGGCAAGACTTGCGGGGGAGGGGAGCGTTTAAGGCGCGCTCGACGTCAATGTACCACCCCGGCGGAGGCCGGGGCCCAATTGGGGGACGGATGTAACAGAGGGAAGTCCGAAGTTACCTCGGCCTTGCTAATTGGGCCCCGGCCTTCGCCGGGGTGGTGATGAGGGCGGGTATCGCTCCCGCCCCTCTCACATTAGATTTCGCTAAGCAGGTGCTCGGCCGAACTCACCTTGAACTCGCCGGGGGCCTCGACGTTCAGCTGCTCGACCACGCCGTCGTTCACCAGCATCGAGTAACGCTGGCTGCGAATGCCCATGCCGAAGCCCGAGCCGTCCATCGTCAGCCCGATCGCCTTGGCGAAATCGCCATTACCGTCCGCGAGCAGCGTGATGTCGCCGGCGCCTGCCGACTTGCCCCACGCACCCATCACGAACGCGTCGTTGACCGAGACGCACGCGACCTCGTCGATGCCCTTGGCCTTCAGCTCGGCTTCCTTCTCGACGAAACCGGGCAAGTGCTTGGCCGAGCAGGTCGGCGTGAACGCGCCGGGGACCGCGAAAAGCGCGACCTTGCGGCCCTTGAAGAAGCTGTCGGTATCGACCTGGTCGGGGCCGTCTGCGGTCGCCTTGACGAGATTGGTGGTGGGAAGCCGGTCGCCGACGCTGATCGTCATCTGAAATCTCCTGTCGCCGCGCATTGGTCGCGGGCGAGCCGTACCTTGGACGCGGGCGCGCGTATTTCAAGCGTGGCGGGGACTCGTCCGCGTCGCTATGGTCGAACGCATGGACAAGACGCCCTTTCTTTCCGGACAATTCCTGCTCGCGATGCCGGGGATGAGCGATCCGCGGTTCGCCCGCGCGGTGATCGCGATGTGCAGTCATGACGAGAATGGCGCGATCGGCATCGGGATCGGCGCGACGATCGACGGTCTGGGTTTCCACGATCTGCTGGAGCAGTTCGGGATCGAGCCGGGCGATGCGCCCAACGCAGCCGTGCATTTCGGTGGCCCGGTCGAGCCACGCCGCGGGTTCGTGGTGCATTCGTCCGACTGGGGCGGGCAGGATTCGGTCGATGTCGCCGGGCGGTGGAAGCTTTCGAGCACGGTCGACGTGCTGCGCGCGATTGCCGAAGGGAAGGGCCCGTCGGAGTGGGTAGTGGCATTGGGTTATGCCGGTTGGGACGGGGGGCAGCTGGAGGGCGAACTGTCGCGGCCGGGCTGGTTCAATGTGTTGGGGGACACGGAACTGCTGTTCGATACCGCGGCGGAGGATCGCTGGACGATGGCGTTTGCGCAGGCCGGCGTCGACCCGCGGTTGCTCGTCGCGGAGACGGGCAGGGCCTGACTTCTACTCCCCTCCTTGGAAGGGAGGGGCTGGGGGTGGGTCGGCCGGTTGGCTGGCTCTGCACGCGCCTCAAACCGACCCACCCCCAACCCCTCCCTTCCAGGGAGGGGAGTCGAAGAAGGGCGATGCAGCTAACGCCAACGGCATCCCCGAGCATCATATAAAGATATCTTTATATTTGATTTGAGCCCTCCGATCCCCTAAGTGGCACGGCATCCGGCACGGGCATGAGGCTCGCCGATCACAGAATTTCCAGGAGACCCATCGTGGCCACCACCCTCGCCCCCGCGAAGACCGATTACGTCGTCGCCGACATCAGCCTCGCCGATTTCGGCCGCGCCGAGATCAACATCGCCGAGACCGAAATGCCCGGCCTGATGTCGCTGCGTACCGAGTTCGGCGCAGCGCAGCCGCTCAAGGGCGCGCGCATCACCGGTTCGCTGCACATGACGATCCAGACCGCGGTGCTGATCGAGACGCTGACCGCGCTCGGCGCCGACGTCCGCTGGGCGACGTGCAACATCTTCTCGACGCAGGACCATGCCGCCGCAGCGATCGCCGCGACCGGCGTGCCGGTGTTCGCGATCAAGGGCGAGACGCTCGCGGATTACTGGAACTATGTCGGCGACATCTTCTCGTGGGATCGCGACGTAGAGGGCCAGACCGCCAACATCATCCTCGATGACGGCGGCGACGCGACGATGTTCGCACTTTGGGGCGCCAAGCTCGAAGCCGGCCACACGATGCCCGAGCCCGAGAACGAGGAAGAGGTCGAGATGCAGCGTGCGCTCAAGGCGTACGTCGCGAAGAACCCCGGCTACCTCACCGAGACCGTCAAGAACCTGAAGGGCGTTTCGGAAGAGACCACCACCGGTGTTCACCGCCTGTACGAGATCGCCAAGAAGGGCGAGCTGCCGTTCCCCGCGATCAACGTCAACGACTCGGTCACCAAGTCGAAGTTCGACAACCTCTATGGCTGCAAGGAATCGCTGGTCGACGCGATCCGTCGCGCGACCGACGTCATGCTCGCCGGCAAGGTCGCCTGCGTCGCCGGCTTCGGTGACGTCGGCAAGGGTTCGGCCCAGTCGCTCCGCAACGGCGGCGCGCGCGTGATGGTCACCGAAGTCGATCCGATCTGCGCACTGCAGGCGGCGATGGAGGGCTTCGAGGTCGTGACGATGGAAGAGGCCGTGAAGCGCGCCGACATCTTCTGCACCGCGACCGGCAACGCCGACGTCATCACCGCCGATCACATGAAGGCGATGAAGCCGATGTCGATCGTCTGCAACATCGGCCACTTCGACTCGGAGATCCAGATCGCCGCGCTGTCGAACTACGACTGGACCGAAGTGAAGCCCGGCACCGATCTGGTGAAGTTCCCGGACGGCAAGCAGATCATCATCCTGGCGAAGGGTCGCCTGGTGAATCTGGGTTGCGCCACCGGCCACCCGTCGTTCGTGATGTCGGCCAGCTTCACCAACCAGACGCTCGCGCAGATCGAGCTCTGGACCAAGGGCGAGAACTACAAGAACGAAGTCTACGTCCTGCCGAAGCACCTCGACGAGAAGGTCGCGATGCTCCACCTCGAGAAGCTCGGCGTGAAGCTGTCGAAGCTGTCGGACAAGCAGGCCGGTTACATCGGCGTGCCGGTCGAAGGCCCGTTCAAGCCGGATCACTACCGCTACTGATCGTCCACACGATCGCTGCGTAAAGGGCCGCGTCCACCATCAGGTGGGCGCGGCCTTTTTGTTACGCATCCGTGTTGCGAGGATGTCACATATCCGCAATGTTTCGTTGTAAGGATTGAAAAATAGACAGAAAAGGTGTCCTTCTGGGCTCAGTATAAAGCTTAGGTTCAGAGGGTTACTCAGTATGGTTGGCATCTCGATCCGGAAGTCCGGATTGTTCGTAACTGCGTCCACGGTCGCATTCGTATTGGCCTCTGCAATTCCGGCAGCAGCGCAGACGGCGACGCCGGTGGACGCGCAGACACAGGCACCCGGCACCGATCCGGCCGCTCCCGCAGGTTCGGATACCACGACGGGCGCGGTTGCACAGACTGTTGCGCCGGAGGCCAATGCCGGCAGTGAAATCGTCGTGACTGGTTCGCGTATTGCGCGTCCCACACTCGACTCGCCTGCTCCGGTCACCACGCTGACGATTGCCGATCTCACGCGCACCGGTGCGATCACGGTCGGCGACGTTTTGAACGATCTTCCGTCGTTGCGCTCGACCTACAGCCAAGCCAGCTCGACGCAGTTCATCGGCACTTCGGGCCTGAACTTCCTAGATATGCGCGGTCTCGGCGTTACCCGCACGCTGGTGCTGGTCAACGGCCGTCGGCACATCACCTCGTCCGAAGGTGATTTCCTGGTCGATACCAACACTATCCCGACCGATCTGATCGAACGCGTCGATGCGGTCACTGGCGGCCAGTCCGCGGTCTACGGTTCGGACGCGATGGCGGGCGTCGTCAACTTCGTGCTCAAGCGGAACTTCGAGGGCCTCACGCTCAACGCGCAGAGCGGGTTGAGCGACAAGGGCGATCACGGCACGTATCGTCTCAGTGGTACTTACGGTCAGAACTTCGCAGACGGCCGCGGCAACATCGCGCTGAACCTTGAATATAACCAGTCCGACCTCGTCACCTATGCCGACCGGCCAGGTCTGACGGGTGCGTATAGCGGACGTCGACAGTTCCAGCTGGTGGACAGCCCGGCGCTCGACAACACGGTTCCGAACCGCACCTTCCTCAACAATGTTCATAGCTTCGGTTACGACAATGGCGGCAATTTCATCGCCTATAACGGCTCCGGGATCGGCAGCTGCGCCAATGGCACCGTGGCGGCAGGCTGCCTCGCCAACGGCTATCCCCGTGTGTTCGGTTTCAACTCCGGCGGATCGCTGTACGAGTATAACTACGGTACCGACTTCCGCCCGGCGGGCTCGAACAACAACAATGGCGGCGACGGCGGCATCCTCAACGACCGCGGCACGCTTCAGCCGGCGTTGAAGCGCTACGTCGCGAACCTGCTCGGCCACTTCGACGTGTCCGATGCCTTCAAGCCGTTCATCGAAGCGAAGTTCGTTCGCGTTGAGAGCTTCAACCAAGGCACGCCGACCTTTGCCCAGGGCGGCGAGCAAGGCACCGTCGCGGACGAGGACGCAGACGGGAATCCCTTCACGCGCGCGGCCGTTGGCGGGTTTAGCCGGCAGACGATCGGCATTCCGATCTCGTTCGATAACCCATATCTGCAGCCCGGCGATGCCGCGACGATCCGTTCGTTGCTGCCAGCTGGCGCACAGTTCTTCCGCTTGAACCGCAATAACAACGATTTCGGGACACGCGACGAATTCGACCGCCGTGATACCTATCGGATCGTTGGCGGCGCGGAAGGAACGTTCAACACTGACTGGAAGTATGATTTTTCGGTCAACTATGGCGAGTTCCGGACCCGCTCGTCGTTCTTCAACAACCGCATCAACCAGAACTTCTACAATGCGGTAGATACGGTTCGGAACGGCGCGGGTACCATCGTGTGCCGGATCAACCAGACCAGCGTCACCGATCCGAACTGCGTGCCGTTGAACGTGCTCGGTAATGGCGCCCCCAGCCAGGCGGCCCTCAATTACATCAACACGACTTCGCAGCGTACCGGCAAGGCGACCGAGTTCGACGTGACGGCAAATATCGTCGGCGACAGTTCGCAGCTGTTCGAACTCCCCGGCGGTCCGGTCCAGTTCGCACTCGGCGGCGAATATCGCCGTGAGACTGCTTCGTATTCGTATGACGACCAGGTGAAGTCGGGCGCGACCTTCCTCAATGCCATTCCCGATTTTGCCCCGCCATCGTTTGCGGTCAAAGAAGCATATGGCGAGATCAACCTGCCACTGCTCAAGGGCACGCGTTTTGCCGAGGAACTGTCGGCGAATGCTGCCGTTCGAGTTGCGGACTATAAGGGCTCGGCGGGTACCGTCTGGACCTGGAATGCAGGGGCGCTGTATGCGCCGGTTCGCGATATCAAGTTCCGCGTAAGCTACGCCAAGGCCGTCCGCGCGCCAACGCTGAGCGACCTCTACTCGTCGCCGTCGCAGAACTTCGACATTCTGAACGATCCCTGCGACATCAACTTCATCAAGACTGGTCGCTCGACGCGCGCCGCCAACTGCGCCGCAGCTGGCGTTCCCGTCAACTTCATCAACAATGCGGCACGTGGCGGCAGCACCGAGTTCCTGTCGGGCGGCAACCCCAACCTCGAGGCGGAGACGTCGCGGAGCTGGACGTACGGCGTCATCCTCCAGCCGTCGTTCATTCCCGGCCTCGCGATCACGGCTGATTATTACGACATCAAGATCAGCAACGTCATCGCCGCAGTCGGCGCGCAGACCATTCTCGACGCCTGCTACGACGCAGCGTCGCTGGACAACCAGTTCTGCGGCCTGATCAACCCGCGCCAGTCGAGTGGTGAGTTCGCCCAGACTGCACTGCTTCAGAGCACGGTCAACTTCGCGGCGCTGCGGGCCAAGGGCATCGACGTGGATGTGTCGTACAACCGCCGCATCTTCGCCGATGACAAGATCGCACTGCGGTTCGTCGGTACCTGGGTTCGCGACCGCACGGATTATCCGTACCTCGACAACCCTGGCCAGAAGGAGCGCGTCAAGGGCGAGCTGGGCGACCCGGTCTACAACTTCAACGTCTCGGCCGATTATACGCATGGTCCAGTCACGTTCGGCTACCAGCTCCGCTACATCGGTCGCCAGTCGATTACAGATTGGGAAGCGCAGCACGAAACGAATGGCGTGGCCGCACTCGATCCGTACTATGCTGATCGCGTCTATTACCCGTCGGTCGTCTATCATGCGCTGCGTGCATCGGTAGTCGTCGACAAGCGCTTCACCTTCTACGGTGGCGTCGACAACCTGACCGACAAGAAGCCGCCCTACGGCCAGCTCGGTGTTGCAGACGGTGCGATTTTCGATAACGTCGGCCGCTCCATGTACGTTGGCGCGCGCGTGAAGCTCTAACCGCATCCTCCAGCGCTGAAGGTCGAAAGACCGCGAAGGGCGGGTCCGTATGTCGGGACTGCCCTTTTCCTTGTCTCGTGGCTTTCCCCCGGGGGACGGTTTGGCCTACATGGTCGAATGATATCGCGATGCGCTCCCTGAACATGATCATCGGGACCGGTGTCGCCGTGACGATCGGAGCAATACTCCTTCTGCTAATCCTTGCCGGATTGGCGTTGGTTTACGTCGGTCTGCGTGCCCATACCGGGGCGATTGAAGCAGTCGAGGCGAACGCGCAGTTGCAGACGATCCTCGACGGGTCGCCGGCGATCGTGACGGTGATCCGCTCGGGCGGGCGGATCGAGATGACGCGGCGGATGGCGGACTGGCTGGGGCTCGACGCGCCACCGCGGTCGATCGCGGAGCTTGCTGCCGGGGGGGCGGGGCTGTCTGCGGACGATGCCGCGCGGCTGATTGCCGACGTCACCGCGGCACAGCGGTCGGGGCGGGCGTTCGTGCGGTCGGTGCGGTTGCAGGGCTCGACGCGCGCGATCACGTTTCGCGGCGGGCGCGCGCCGGGCGAGATGGGGGCGACCGGGGCGGTGCTCCTCTGGGCCTTTGATGCGACCGACAGCGAAGCGGAAATCGCGCGACTTGGTTCCGAGACCGCGCGACTCGGTGAGGCGTATGAGTCGTTGACGGGGCTGATCGAGGCGGCACCGATGCCGATGTGGTATCGCGCGACCGACTTGCGGCTGGCGATGGTGAACTCGGCCTATGTCGACGCGGTCGAGGGGCGCGATGCCGCGGACGTCGTCGCGCGTGGGCTGGAACTGGTCGAGGGATCTGGGCGTGGCGGGCCTCTCGCTGGCGCCGCGGTCGCGCGCGAGCAAGGACGGCCACACCAGCAGGTCCTGCCCGCGACGATCGACGGCGCGCGGCGGTCGCTGCAGATCTACGACGTGCCCCTGCCGAGCGGCGGGGTGGCCGGGTTCGCGATCGATATCGAGGAACTGGAGCAGGCACGGTCGGGCGCCAAGCGTTTTGCCGAAGCCCAGCGGGCGATGCTCGACCGTTTGTCGGCGGGTGTGGCGCAGTTCGGCGGCGATCGCTCGCTCGTGTTCTGCAACCAGCCGTTCCGCCGGATGTTCGCGATGCGGAGCGAATGGCTCGCCGACCGCCCCGAATTCGACCGCGTGCTCGAGCGGATGCGCGAGGCGAACCGGCTACCTGAAGTCCGCGATTTCCCGAGCTGGAAGGCGGAGCGCCGCGACTGGTTTATGCAGACTGGCTCGGCCCAGGGTAGCGGCGCGATGGAGGAGAACTGGCATCTCCGCGGCGGCACGCACCTCCGCGTGGTCGCGCAGCCGCTACCCGATGGCGGCCTGCTGCTGATCTTCGAGGATCGCACCGAGCAGGTGCAACTCGCCAGTGCGCGCGACACGTTGCTGCGGGTGCGGACCGCGACGTTCGACAATCTGTTCGAGGCGCTCGGCGTGTTTGCCGCGGATGGTCGGTTGCAGTTGTGGAACAACCGGTTCCGCGCGTTATGGGGCCTGGAGGAAGAGTTCCTCGCCTCGCACCCCCGTGTTGACGCCTTTGCCGAAGCGGCGGGAGCCAAACTCGCGACACCAGGACGGTCGGCGCTGATCCCGGATCTGGTGCGGTCGGCGACGGTCGGGCGCCAGCAGCGCGGTGGGCGCGTGGCGTTCGCGGACGGGCGGCATTTCGAGTTTGCCGGCGTGCCATTGCCGGATGGGAATGCGCTGTTCACGATGCTCGACATCACCGACAGCCGGCGCGCGGAGCAGGCTCTGCGAGATCGTGCCGATGCGCTTGAGGCGACCGACAAGGTGAAGACCGCGTTCGTCGCGAACATGAGCTATGAACTGCGCACGCCGCTGACGTCGATCAGCGGGTTCGCGGAGATGTTGCATGGCGGCTATGCGGGCGCGCTGACGCCGCAGGCCGAGGGCTATGTCGGAGCGATCCTCGAGTCCGTCGAACGGCTGGGGTTGCTGGTCGACGACGTGCTCGACCTGACGCGCGCGGAGAGCGATCGTGCGGAGACCGATCGCAGCGACGTGGACCTCGCGGCCACCGTGCGCGCCGCGGCGGAAACGATCCTGCCGTCGGCCAAGCGGCGCAAGCTCGACTTCGCGATCGAGGTGGCGCGCTCGACGGGTCGCGTGAACGGCAATCCGAAGCGGTTGAAGGAGGTCGTCGAACATCTGTTGCGCCATGCGGTCGCGGCAACGCCGGATGGCGGCCGCGTGCTGCTGCATACCGATGGCAATGCGACGTCGGCGCGGATCGTGGTGTCGGATGATGGTGTCGGCATGGATGCGGAGGCGGTGGCGCATGCGTTCGACCGGTTCGCGGAGTCGAAGCCTATGGGGGATCGGGCTTTGGGCCTCGGACTGCCGTTGGCGAAACAGTTCGTGGAAGCGCACGGCGGTACGATCGAACTGGTGTCGGAGCCCGGCGCAGGCACGCTGATCACCGTAGAATTGCCGCGGCGATGAGGGCTGCGGCACTGCTCCCTCTCCCCTCCGGGGAGAGGGTCGGGGTGAGGGGTCGCCAAGCAGTGCAGCGCTTGGAACAGCCCCTCACCGAACCCTCTCCCCGAGGGGGAGAGGGTTAATGCGTGCAATCCTCCTACCCGATCCCCAAGCGACCGAAGCGTTTGGGGCTATGATCGCTACGCGCGTTCGCCCGGGCGACGTCGTCACCCTCGAAGGCACGCTCGGCGCCGGCAAAACCAGCGTCGCGCGTGGTCTTCTCGCCGCACTCGGCCTTGCCGGCGAAGCGCCATCGCCCAGCTTCGCGATCGTCCAGCCCTACGAGCCACCCGAAGTCCGCTTTCCCGTGGTTCACGTCGATCTCTACCGCATCGACGACCCCGCAGAGATCGAGGAACTCGCGCTCGACGACGCCCGCTACGACTCACTGCTCCTCGTCGAATGGCCGGAACGCGCCGGTCCCGATTACTGGCCGGATGCGCTGCGCCTGAGCCTGACGATCGAGCCGGACGGCACGCGCGGCTTGACTATCGGCGTGCCGGAAGCTTGGAGATCGCGATGGCCGACATGACCCCGCCGCCCGGCGCCGCCGCTTTTCTCGACGCCCATGGCTGGGGAGGCGCGCAGATCCTCCCGGTCGCCGGTGACGCCTCGTTCCGCCGCTATTTCCGCGCGATTGAAGCAGGGCGGCAAGCGATCCTTATGGACGCGCCGCCGCCATACGAAGATCCCCGCCCGTTCATCGCGGTCGCCGAGTGGTTGGTCGAGCGGGACTTCGCAGCGCCCGCTATTCTGGCGTGCGATCTCGACCAAGGGCTCGTCCTGATCGAAGATTTCGGCGACGATCGGCTGCGTGAGGCGGTCGATGCTTCACCGGACGAAGAACTGTCGCTGTATGCGCCGGCGATCGACCTGCTGGTGCGGTTGCGTGCCGAGCCGGCTGGGCCGGTCCCGCCCTATGATCGGGCCGTGCTGAAGCGCGAGGCGGGGCTGTTCGTCGAGTGGTATTGCCCTGCGGTTGGGATCGAGCCAGATCTCGCGGGCTGGGACGCAGCTTGGGAGTCGGTGTTCGACCACGCCATCGCCGAGACGCCGGTCACGGTTTTGCGCGATTATCACGCCGAAAACCTGATGCTCGTCGGGCCGGAGCGATCGCTCGGCCTGCTCGATTTCCAGGACGCGCTCGCGGGGCATCCGGCCTATGATCTCGTGTCGCTGTTGCAGGATGCGCGGCGGACGGTCGATCCGGCAGTCGAGGCCGCGATGCTGGCGCGATATCTTGCGGCGGCGGACGCGGGGCCAGAGACTGATGATGCCTTCATGAACGCGTATCACGTGCTCGGCGCGCAGCGGAATGCGAAGATCCTCGGCATCTTCACGCGGCTGTGGAAGCGCGACGGCAAGCCGCACTATGCGACGATGTGCCCGCGTGTGTGGACGTATCTGGACCGCGATCTCGCCCAGCCGGTGATGGCGCCGGTCGCGGCATGGTTCGCAGCGAACGTGCCGCCCGAGTTACGCGGCGATCCACTGGCACTGACCGCGTGACCCGCCAGCAGACGATCCGGCCCGTCCCGCGCGGGATCGTGCCCGAGACGGCGATGGTGATGGCGGCGGGACTGGGCAAGCGGATGCGGCCGCTGACCGCGACGCGACCCAAGCCGCTGGTCAAGGTCGCGGGCAAGCCGTTGATCGACCATGTCTTCGAACGCTTGCAGGCCGCAGGGATCAAGCGCGCGGTCGTCAACGTGCATTATCTCGCGGACACGCTGGAGGCGCACGTCACCGACCGGTTCGCGGGGATTGACGTGGTGATCTCCGACGAGCGGAAAATGCTGATGGAGACGGGCGGCGGGCTCGTCCAGGCGCGGCATCTGCTCGGCGATGCGCCGGTGCTGGTCGTCAATAGCGACAACTTGTGGATCGACGGGCCGGTCGACGCGATCAGGCTGCTCGCGTCGCGCTGGGACGACGACAAGATGGATGCGCTGCTGCTGATGGTGCCGCTCGCGCGCGCCAACAATCACGGCGGCATGGGCGATTTCTATCTCGGCAGCGACGGGCGGATCGTCGGCCGCCGCAAGCCCGGCCGCGTCGCGCCGTTCGCCTATACCGGCATCCAGATTCTCCACCCGCGGTTGATCGCGGACTGGCCGGAGGGACCGTTCTCGACCAACATCTTCTGGAACCGAGCGATCGACGCCGGCCGCGCCTACGGCCAGGTCCACCAGGGCCTCTGGTTCGACGTCGGCACGCCGGCCGCGATCCCGAAGACCGAGGCGCTCCTCGCGGATGGCTGACGTCGCCACGGCGGATCGCCCGACGCTCTACACGATCCCGGCGCACCGGGCGTTTGCGGACGCGCTGGTCGCCGGGCTGACCCGGCGGGCGGGGCGCGATCCGTTGGCGCTCGCCCGCGCGCTGGTCGTGCTGCCGAACAACCGCGCGGTGAAGGCGGTGACCGAGGCGTTCGTGCGCGCGAGCGGCGGAGGGCTCGTCTTGCCGCGGCTGGTGGCGCTGGGCGATCCGGAGATGGGCGAGGCGGTAGGCGCCGCGCTCGATCCGGCGGACGACATCGATCCGCCGCTGCCCGCGGTACCGCCCTATCAGCGCCGCATGATCCTCGCGCGGCTGGTGTCGGAAGAGCGCGCGCGCGAAGGCCATCCGGTCGATGCGGCGGAGGCGGTACGGCTAGCGGGCGAACTCGCGCGGACGCTCGATCAGTTGCTGGTCGAGGAAGTGCCGCCGACCAAGCTGCGCGATATCGAGCTTGGGCCCGAACTGACCGAGCATTGGCGCCGCGCGCTGGCGACGTTCGAGATCGTGCTGCAACGCTGGCCGGGAGAACTCGCGCGGCTGGAGCGGATCGATGCGGCGACGCGGCGCTCGGCGTTGCTCGATCGGCTCGCCCAGCGTTGGCGAAGTGCACCGCCAGCCGGCATCGTCTGCGCGGCAGGCGTGACCGATTCCGCGCCCGCGGTCGCGCGTCTGCTCCGCTGCATCGCCGACATGCCGCAGGGCATGGTAGTGTTCGCCGGTCTCGACCTCGCGCTGCCGGACGAGGAGTGGGATGCGCTCGGCCCGCATGATCCGCACCCGGTAACCGGGCTGACGCGGCGCTCGATCGAGACGCATCCGCAATTCGATGCGAAGCTAATGCTACTGCGCATGGGGGTCGCGCGGGGCGAGGTGCAGACGTGGCGCGAAGGCGGCGGGCATGACGCCGACCCCGCGCGCGGCCGGGCGATCGCCAACGCGCTGGCACCCGCGGATTTCACCGGCAAATGGACGCAGATCGCCGCGGAGGATCGCCGCTTGAAGGGCGTTACCGCCGCCGAACTCGCAACCCCTGCTGAGGAGGCGCAGGCGATCGCGCTCGTGTTGCGCGAGGCGCTGGAGGTGCCTGAGCGGACCGCCGCTCTCGTCACGCCGGATCGCGCTCTGGCTCGGCGGGTGGCCGCGCATCTCGGGCGCTGGGGGATCGGCATCGACGATAGCGCCGGGCGACCCTTGTCGATCCTGCCGCCGGGGACGTTACTGCTCGCGCTGGCGGAAGCGGCGGCGCAGCGCTTCTCGCCGCTCGCGTTGCTGGCGTTGCTGAAGCATCCGCTGGTCCGCGCGGGCGAGGATCGCTTGCTCTGGCTCGACGGCGCACGTGCGCTCGACCGTCGGTTGCGCGGGCCGAGGCCGGCGGCGGGGCTCGACGGGATCGCCGGACATCTGGAGGAGCGCAAGGGCACGGCGGCGACATGGTGGACCGACGTCCAGCCGCTGCTGACGCCGCTGGCGAACGCGTTCGACCAGGGACTGCAGCCCCTGGCGTCGGTGCTCGCGTGCCTGCGCGAGACGGCGCAGACTTTGTGCGGCGACAATCTCTGGTCGGGGCTCGCAGGGCGCGCGGCGGCGGAGTTCCTCGCCGATCTGGAAGCGGAAGCACCGGCCGGACCGCCGCGGATCGATCCGCGCGAACTGCCGCAGTTGTTGCGCACGTTGCTCGACGAGGTCGCGGTCCGGCCGGCGCCGGGCGGCCACCCACGGCTCGCGATCTACGGCCTGATCGAAGCGCGGTTGCAGACCGCGGACGTCATGGTGCTGGGCGGGCTGAACGAAGGCGTGTGGCCGGGTCGGCCCGCGCCCGACCCCTGGCTGGCGCCCCGCATCCGCATTGAGCTTGGCCTACCGGGTCTGGAGCGGCGTGTCGGCACGGCGGCGCATGATTTTGCGCAAGCGTTGGGTGCCCCGCGGGCGGTCGTCACCCGAGCGCGGCGAGATGCGAAGTCACCCGCTTTAGCCTCGCGCCTCTGGCTCCGGTTGCAGGCACTCGCAGGAGATCGGTTTGAGCGCGCATCTGCACTGGAAGGCTGGACGCGCGCGCTAGACGATCCGGGCGAACATTTGCCCGCCGACCGTCCCGCGCCGTCGCCGCCTGCGCTGCTACGTCCGAAAGCCATCTCCGTCACCGAGGTGGACCGGCTCAAGGCCGATCCCTACGCCTTCTACGCGCGCCGCGTGCTCGGGCTGATGCCGCTCGACCCCGTCGATGCCGATCCGAGCGCGGCGTGGCGCGGGACGGCGGTGCACGATATCCTCGAGCAATGGTGGAAGCAGGACAACTGCACCGTCGACACGCTGCGACAACGCGCGAAGGCGATGCTTGACGATGAGCGCACGCACCCGATGATGCGCGCGCTGTGGCAGCCGCGCCTGCTCGAGGCGATCGACTGGATCGCCGGCGCGATCGTCGCGCAAGGCGAGGATGGGCGGACGGTCGCCAGCGCCGAGGGCAAGGGCAAGATCGAGATCGCCGGCGTGACGCTGTCGGGCCGCTACGACCGCATCGACAAGCTCCCCGACGGGCGCCTCGCGGTGATCGACTACAAGACCGGCAAGCCGCCATCGCCGACCGCGGTGCGCGCAGGCTACAGCCTGCAACTCGGGCTGCTCGGCCTTATCGCCGAGCGCGGCGGGTTCCCAGACGTCTCCGGCACCGCAGGCGCATTCGAATATTGGTCGCTCGGCAAGAAGCGCGACGCGTTCGGCTATATCGAGAGCCCGGTCGATCCCGAGGGCAAGCGCGACAAGATCCCGACCGCCGACTTCACGGCAATCGCCGCGCACAACTTCACCGAAGTCATCGGCGAATGGCTGACCGGCAGCGCCGCGTTCACCGCGAAACTCGTCCCCGAATACGCCCCCTATGCCGAGTATGACCAGTTGATGCGACGCGACGAATGGTATGGCCGTGAGCGGTGACGCGCTCGCCACGCTGCCCCGGCTGAGGGGCGCGCAGGCCGATGCCAGCAACCCGGCGTCGCACGTCTGGCTGTCCGCCTCGGCCGGCACCGGCAAGACGCAAGTGCTGGCCGCCCGCGTGTTCCGGCTGCTTTTGCGCGGTGTCGATCCCGGCGCGATCCTGTGCCTGACCTTCACCAAGGCGGGCGCGGCCGAGATGGCGCAGCGCATCAACGGGCGGCTCGCTGCATGGGTGCGCATGCCTGCGCCGGCGTTGGCGGCGGACCTGATCGCGCTCGGCGAGAGCCCGGTCCAGCCGTTGCAGGATCGCGCGCGCACCCTATTCGCCAAGGTGCTAGACGCGCCGGGCGGGGGCTTGCGCATTCAAACGATCCACGGCTTCTGCCAGGGATTGTTGGCCGCGTTCCCGGTCGAGGCCGGCCTGACGCCGGGCTTCCGGCCGCTGGAGGCACGCGAAGAGGCGGGGCTCGCACGCGAGGCGCTAGCATCGATGCTGTCCGACGCAGAGCGCGAAGGCCGCGAACGCCCGGTCGAGATCGTCGGCCGCCTGTCGCTGCGGATGGGTGAGGGCGGGGCGGAAGCGTTCCTGCTCGCCTGCGCCCGTGCGCTGCCGGCGTTGGAGGCCCTCCCGGTCGGGATCCAGCCGTGGCTCCGACGCGAACTCGGGCTTCCGTCTGGCGACATCGACGAGGCGATCGCGGAATGGTGCGACGCGCTCGACCTGGACGCGATAGCGCGAATTGCCGCGGCCAATCGCGCCTGGGGGACCGCCACCGGGCTGGCCGCAGCTGCGACCGTACAGCGCTGGCTCGACACCGAGGATCGCGCGGCGACCTTGGATGAACTCGCCAGCGTCGTGCTGACCGGGACGGGCACGCAGCGCAAAGCGTCGAAGAAACTCATCGATGCCGAGCCCGACTACGAGGTGCTCGCGCGCGATCTGGGCGAGGCCTGTACTGACGTGCTGTCGATGGTCCAGCGCGCGACGTACTGTGACCTGCTCGCCGACGGACTTGAGGTCGGGCGCGATTATGCGCGGGGCTATGCGCTGGCCAAGCGCCGCGCAGGAGCGGTCGATTTCGACGACTTGATCGCGACGACGGTGGCGCTGCTCGACCAGCCGGGGATCGGCGAGTGGGTCCGCTACAAGCTCGATCAGGCAACCGAGCACCTGCTGATCGACGAGGCGCAGGACACCAACGGCCACCAGTGGCGGATCGTGCGCGCGCTGGCCGACGAGTTCTTCGTCGGCCGCGGCATCTATGCCCCATCGACGCGCACCCTGTTCACGGTCGGCGACTACAAGCAGGCGATTTTCGGGTTCCAGGGCACCGACCCGCTCAACTTCCAGGCGGCCGAGCAGTATTTCGGCGGTCGTGCGAGCGAGGCGGAAGGCGATGACGACTGGCCCGAGGAGGAACGCGGGCTCCCTTTGGCGCGACTGTCACTCCGCCACTCGTTCCGATCGACGCGGACTGTGCTGGAGTTCGTCGACGCGGCGATCGATGCGATCGGCGAGCCGGGGCTCGGGATTGCGGGCGAAGTCGAACAGCACGCCAGCGAGGTCGCCGGCCCGGGCACCGTGACCCTCTGGCCGCCGGTATCGGCAGGCGGCAGCGAGGACGACGAAGAGGGCTGGGTCGACGACGCGGTGCGCAAACTCGCCAGCGACATCGCGCGCGCAGTGAAAGGCTGGCTCGCGCCTGACACCGGCCTGATGCTGGAGAGCAAGGGGCGGCGGTTGCGGCCCGAAGACGTGATGATCCTCGTCAAGCGCCGCGGCGATCTCGCCTCGCTGATCGTCGCGCGGCTCTATGCCGAGGGCGTGCCGGTGGCGGGCGTCGATCGCTTGCGGCTGAACGCGCCGCTCGCAGTACAGGATCTGCTCGCGACAATCCGCTTCGTGTTGCAGCCCGAGGACGATCTAAGCGTCGCCGCGCTGCTCGTGTCGCCGCTGATCGGCTGGACGCAGGACGAGTTGATGGCGGCGGCCCCGCGCGAGGCCGGGCCGTTGTGGCGCCACCTGCAACGCACGCAACCCGCGGCAAGGCTGGCCCCGTTGCTGGCGATGTTGGCGCGCGCGGACATCGCCACACCCTACCAGTTCCTGGAGGAACTGCTGTCGGGGCCGCTCGACGGTCGCCGCAAACTGATCCGGCGGCTGGGGACCGAGGCGCGAGATCCGATCGAGGAACTGCTCAACGCCGCGCTGACGTTCGAGAGTACGACGACGCCGTCGCTACAGCGCTTCCTCGACTGGTTCGATCGGGGCGATGTCGAGATCGTCCGCGATCCGTCCGCGCCGCTCGACGCGGTCCGGGTGATGACCGCACACGGCGCGAAGGGGTTGCAGGCGCCTTTGGTGATCCTGGCGGATGCGACGGCGGACCCGTCGGCGGCGCCGCGCTCGATCCTGAAATGGGCGCCCGAGCCTGGGGCAGCGCCGATCCCGGTATTTCGGCCGCGGTCGAGCGAGCGCGGAGGGCCGCTGGATGCGGTCGTGTCGGCGGCCGAGCAACGTGAACTGGAAGAGCATTGGCGGCTGTTCTACGTCGCGGCCACCCGCGCGGAAGAGCGGCTGGTGATCGCCGGTGCACTCGGGCCTCGCGCGAAGGGGGTGCCGCCGGAGAATAGCTGGTACGCTGCCTCCGATCGGGCGCTGACGGCGCTCGAGGTTGCGGCGGGTGAGGGCGCGCGGACGTTCGCCGGGGTCGAGCCTCAGCCTGCGGTCATCGCCAAGGCTTCGGCATCGGTGGAGGTTGCGGCGAACGCGCAGCTACCGGCCTGGGCGCACGAACCCGCACCGCAAGAAGCGCGTCCGCCTCGTCCCCTGTCGCCTTCGGCGTTGGGCGACGACGCGGTGTCCGATCCACCGCCGACGCCTGCGATGCGCGTCGCGGCCGAGCGGGGGCGGCTGATCCATGCGCTGTTCGAGCGTCTGCCGGCGGTTGCCGCCACCGACCGCGCGACGGCAGCCGATCGCTGGCTGGCAAAAGCGGGCGGCGTCGACGATGTCGCAGCACGGTCCGAAATCGTGCAGAGCGTGGTCGCCGTGCTTGACGACCCGCGCTTTGCCGAGCTTTTCAGCGCGGATACGTTGGCCGAAGCGCCGATCGCCGCGACCCTCGCGAACGGCATGGTTGTGTCGGGGACGGTCGATCGCCTGCTGATCGAGGCAAATCGTATCCGCGTCGTCGACTTCAAGACCGGCCGCCGCGCACCGCGCAGCCTCGACGACGTGCCGGAATACCATTTGAAGCAGATGGCGGCCTATGCCGAAGCCTTGAGCGTGATCTTTCCGGGGCGGTCGGTCGAGGCGGCATTGCTATACACGGCCGGCCCGCGGTTGATCATGCTGGACGACGAGACGATGGCCGCGAACAAGCCGCACTATCGGCCCACGGAGCAAAGCTAGCGCCCCGGTGGTTGAGCGCACACGCGAGCGACCTTAGATACGACTGAACCAAGGAGAATTCACGATGGCGACCAAGCAGATCACCGATGCCAGCTTCGATGCGGACGTACTGAACGCCGACGGCCCCGTGCTCGTCGATTTCTGGGCGGAATGGTGCGGCCCGTGCAAGATGATCGGGCCGTCGCTCGAGGAGATTTCGGAAGAACTCGGCGAGAAGGTGACGATCGCCAAGCTCAACATCGACGAGAACCCCGACGCGCCGGGCAAGTACGGTGTCCGCGGTATCCCGACGATGATCCTGTTCAAGGGCGGCGCACCGGCGGCGACCAAGGTCGGCGCGGAGCCCAAGGGCCGGTTGAAGGCATGGCTCGAGGGTGAGCTGGCCTGATGATACGCCTTCGCCTGTAGATACGGGCTACGTATTATAGAACTATTCTCTGTTGTCGGCGATGCGGTAAGGTCTTCTGGAAACGGGGAGACTGCTATGAACGCATTCGTCGGCAACGGGGTCAATGAACTAGGATCCGAACTGGACATTGTCCGCGCTGTTCCATTATCGCTTCCGTCTACGACACTTGAGCATCTTCAGATCGATGGCACGTACAGAACGCGTGTAGGTGTCGAAAACAACGGTGAATTCTTTCCGATGGTCGGCTTTGTGACCGGCAATCTCATCAGTTTCTGCGTGAGCTATAACCGGATCGACGAAGATGGTGAGCATCGATCGACCTGTACATGGGCGGGGCAATATCTTCCCGATCAGCGTCCGAATGGCACATTCGATCCTAACGACTCACGAACGTCGATCCGGACGTTGTGGCATCTGGTGCCAAATTTAACCGATCCGAGTCGGGCCGCCGAATATGGTTGGCTGCTCGCGCATTCGGGCGGGAATGCCTTTACTAAACGGCATTGAACGAGCGTCCTGCTCTCAACTGCGATAGTCGGCGTTGATTGAGATATAGCCATGCGTGAGGTCGCAGGTCCAAACCGTGGCCTGGCCTTCGCCTAGCGCGAGATCGACGCCAATCTCGATTTCGTGGCCCTTGAGGTGCGCAGCGACCGGCGCCTCGTCGTAGCCGCTCAGCGCCAAGCCACCCTCGGCAACCTGCGTATTCCCGAACCGGATCGACAGCGTGTCGCGATCGGCTGGTTCGCCGGCCTTGCCGACCGCCATGACCACGCGCCCCCAGTTCGCGTCCTCTCCGGCAATGGCAGTCTTCACCAGCGGCGAGTTGGCGATGCTCATCGCGATGCGGTGTGCGCTGCGGTCGCTGTCCGCGCCGGTCACCTGGATCTCGATCAGCTTCTGCGCGCCCTCGCCGTCGCGAACCACGAGCATAGCGAGTTGGTGGCACAGGTCGGCCAAGGCGGCGCGGAACGCATCTGCGCCCACGCTGTCGTCGTCCGCCAGCGCGACGTTACCGGCCTTGCCCGTCGCGAACGCCAGCACGGTGTCGCTAGTTGATGTATCGCTGTCGACGGTGATGCACGAGAAGCTCGGCGCATTCGCCTTCGACAGCGAAGCTCGCAGGAATTCCGGCTCGACCGCGGCGTCGGTGAAGATAAAGCCAAGCATCGTCGCCATGTCCGGCGCGATCATCCCCGAGCCCTTGATGATCCCGACGAGGCTTACGGTGCGGTCCCCGATCACCGCGGTCGTCACCGCGCCCTTGGTGAAGGTGTCGGTCGTCATGATCGTCGCGGCGGCATCCTCCCAGCCGCACGGCGCGGCGGCGAATGCGCTGTCGAGCCCGGCTTCCGCCTTGTCGATCGGCAACGGCACGCCGATCACGCCGGTCGAGGACACGAACACGTCCGAAGGCTGACACCCCAGATGCGCCGCAGTCCGCGCCGCAATCGCCTCGACCGCCGCTCGCCCACGCGAACCGGTGAAGGCGTTGGAATTGCCCGCATTCACGACAAGCGCCCGCGCCTGCCCAAGCGTCAGCGCCGCACGGCACCATTCCACCTCGGGCGAAGGACACTTGCTCGTCGTCAGCACCCCCGCCGCCACCGTCCCCGGCTCCAGCGTCACGAACGTCAGGTCGCAACGATCCCAGGTCTTGTACCGCGCCCGCGCGACATGCAGCGCGACTCCGTCGATCGAAGGGGCGTCGGGGAAGGGCAAGGCGAGGGGCGAGGTCTGCATGACGCCTTCATAGTCGCTGCCGGGCGGGCGGCAAGACGACGCGCGCGCAGATTGCCTGGGCGCATGCTCCACTGCCGCGTCCGCCGGGTGCGTCCCTGAGACGAACGGTAGATTTATCGTGCAAGCTCGCATACAGCCGGTTCCGCATGAACCTGCTGCTACTCCTCTCTGCCCTGCTCTCCGCGCTGACCGGCGCGGTGCCGGGTATGCGTGGGCAGTCCGCCCAAGCCGTGGTGCAAGGCAATGTCTGCTCGCAGTCGGTGGCAGCAACGCCGGCCAAGGTCTTGATAAGGCCCGTATCTGGCCTTCCCGTGCTGCCGCAGGTTGCAGTCGCAACGACGCTGCGCGCGATTGCAGTCGTCTCGCTACCGCTATGGGCAGAGCGCCGCCGCGAATAGCGTCTTGGTGTGACCTTAACGTAACCTTTGGATCCATGTGATCCGATTCCGCGTGCGCCGATCGCGTGCCGCCGCGTCTCAAATTCAGGAAATCAGCCCATGTTCGGTGGCCTCGCCAAATCCTTGTTCGGATCGTCCAACGACCGCTACGTCAAGTCGCTCAACCCGATCCTCGCCAAGATCGCCTCGTTCGAGCCGTCGCTCCAGGCGATGTCGGACGAGGAGCTCTCCGCGCAGACCGTCAAGTTCCGGGCGCGGCTCGCAGAGGGCGAGAAGCTCGACGACCTGCTCCCCGAGGCGTTCGCGACCGTCCGTGAGGCCGCGCACCGCGTGCTTGGCCAGCGTCACTACGACGTCCAGATGGTCGGCGGCATCGTCCTCCACCGCGGCGAGATCGCCGAGATGCGCACCGGCGAGGGCAAGACGCTCGTCGCCACGCTCGCGACCTATCTCAACGCGCTCCCTGGTGATGGCGTCCACGTCGTCACCGTCAACGACTACCTTGCGGCGCGCGACGCAGAGTGGATGGGGCAGGTCTATACCTTCCTCGGCATGACGATCGGCGTCATCATCCCGAACCTGTCGGACGAGGAACGCCGCGCCGCCTACGCCGCCGACATCACCTATGGCACCAACAACGAGTTCGGCTTCGACTATCTCCGCGACAACATGAAGTACGAACGCAGCGCGATGACGCAGCGCGCGTTCAACTTCGCAGTGGTCGACGAGGTCGATTCGGTGCTGATCGACGAAGCCCGCACGCCGCTGATCATCTCCGGCCCGACCGACGACAAGTCCGAGCTGTACATGCAGGTCGACGCAGTCGTGAAGCAGCTCGACCCGGCCGACTATGACAAGGACGAGAAGCAGAAGACGATCATCCTAACCGAGGACGGCACCGAGAAGGTCGAGCGGATGCTCGAGGCGGCGGGGCTGCTCGAGGGGCAGAACCTGTACGACTTCGAGAACACGCAGGTCGTGCACCACCTCAACCAGGCGTTGCGCGCGATCGTGATGTTCAAGTCGGACATCGATTACATCGTCAAGGACGGCAAGGTCATCATCATCGACGAGTTCACCGGTCGCATGATGGACGGCCGGCGCTGGTCGGACGGCCTGCACCAGGCGGTGGAGGCGAAGGAGGGCGTCCAGATCGAGCCCGAGAACCAGACGATGGCCTCGATCACGTTCCAGAACTATTTCCGCATGTACCCCAAGATCGGCGGCATGACCGGCACCGCGGCGACCGAGGCGGCCGAATTCTACGACATCTACAAGATCAACGTCGTCAGCATCCCGACCAACGTCGAGGTCAAGCGCGTCGACGAGGAAGACGAGTTCTACAAGGACACCAAGGACAAGTTCGCGGCGATCGCCAAGAAGATCAAGCATCACGCCGACCTTGGCCAGCCGGTGCTGGTCGGCACGGTGTCGATTGAGAAGTCGGAGATGCTGAGCGAGTTCCTGGTTGGCGAGAACGTCGATCACAAGGTCCTCAACGCGCGCTTCCACGAGATGGAGGCGCACATCGTCGCGCAGGCCGGGCGCAAGTCCGCGGTGACGATCGCTACCAACATGGCGGGCCGCGGCACCGACATCAAACTCGGTGGCAACCTCGAATTCCGCATGCTCGACGAGCATCCGGATCTAGTCGAAGGCACGCCAGAGTATGACGAGGCGGCGAAGCGGATCACGATCGAGATCGAGGCCGAGAAGCAGGCGGTGCTCGCCGCGGGCGGCCTGTTCGTGCTCGGCACCGAGCGGCACGAGAGCCGGCGTATCGATAACCAGCTCCGTGGTCGTTCGGGTCGCCAGGGCGATCCGGGCCTGTCGCGCTTCTATCTGAGCCTCGACGACGATCTGCTGCGCATCTTCGGGCCGGACACGCTGTTCGCCAAGATGATGCGCAACAACATCGAGGACGGCGAGGCGATCGGCAGCAAGTGGCTGAGCAAGGCGATCGAGACCGCGCAGAAGAAGGTCGAGGCGCGCAACTACGACATCCGCAAGCAGGTCGTCGAGTATGACGACGTGATGAACGAGCAGCGCAAGGTCATCTACGAGCAGCGCGCGGACATCATGGACGCGGACACCGTCGGCGACGTGGTCACCGACATGCGCGCGGAGACGGTCAACGTGATCGTCGGCGATGCGTGCCCGCCCAACTCGTATCCCGAGCAGTGGGACGTCGCGGGGATGAAGACGCGGCTTGCCGAGGTGATGAACCTCGAGCCGCAGATCGACGCGTGGCTGCTGGAGGAGTCGGTCGACCCCGAGGTGATCGAGGAGCGCGTGCGGGCGATGGCGGACGAGGCTATCGCGCAAAAGTCCGCCGATCTCGATGCGGAGACGTGGACGTCGGTCGAGAAGTCGATCCTGCTCCAGAATCTCGACCATCACTGGAAGGAGCATCTCGCGACGCTCGATGCGCTTCGTCAGGTCGTCCATCTGCGTGCGTATGCGCAGAAGACGCCGATCAACGAGTATAAGCAGGAGGCGTTCTCGCTGTTCCAGCGGATGCTCGAGACGATCCGCGAGGACGTGACCAAGACGATCGCGCACGCGCAGTTCCAGATGCAGGCGCCGGTCGGCCTGCCCGAACTGCCGGACTTCATCACGACGCATTTCGACCCGTTCACGGGGGAGGATGACTCGAACGATTTCGATGCGGGGACGCGCGGCCACATCACCTCGACCATGCCGCCGTTGCAGATCCCTCAGCCGCAGGAGGCCGATATCGGCGAGGATCCAGCGAACTGGGAAGGCGTGGTGAGCCGTAATGCGCCGTGCCCTTGCGGGTCGGGGCGGAAGTATAAGCAGTGCCACGGGGCTGTTTGATATTTGGATGAACTAAAGAGATCCTCCCGATCTACTACCACCCCGGCGAAGGCCGGGGCCCAGTTGGAAAGGTCGGAGTAACGAAGCGCACCGGCAGTTAGCAACGTCCCCCAACTGGGCCCCAGCCTCCGCCGGGGTGGGGCAATACTCGGTCGGCGTGCATACACTATATGACGCACCCTCAGGTTCTCCCGCGAAGGCGGGAGTCCAGGCTACCGGCGATGGCCTATGGGACTCCTGGACCCCCGCCTTCGCGGGGGAACAGGACTTGGAGCAACCCTCCCGACCAATCGTTAGGACCCGATGCGCCAAGCCACCACGATCCTAACCATCGACACCAGCCGCCAAGGCCTCGTCGACGTCACAGACCAGCTCGCCCGGTGGACCCGCGACCAACGCATGTCGGAAGGCCTGCTGACGATCTTCTGCCGCCACACCTCCGCCTCGCTCCTCATCCAGGAAAACGCTGCGCCCGAAGTCCGCACCGACCTCGAAGCCTATTTCGCCCGCATCGCTCCGGAGTCGCGCGAGTATCTCCACGACGACGAAGGCCCGGACGACATGCCCGCGCATCTCCGCACTGCGCTCACGCAGGTCCAGCTCTCGATCCCCCTGATCGACGGCCGACTCGCGCTCGGCACATGGCAGGGCATCTACCTCTTTGAGCATCGCCGCCGCCCGCATCGCCGCACATTGGCGCTACACTTGATCGGCGTTTAGACGAAACGTGAAAAATGAGTCAGTAAGGTGGCGCATTGGAGCGAACCCGTTCATCAACCGTTCCACCACTGACGGCTATTAAGAGGCGTTTCGCCGCACTCGCCGCGAACGGAGACATACCATGTTCATGAAACCTGGTCGCAAGGTCGCATTGGCAGCGCTCGCAACGGGCGCTCTATTGCTGGCCGGTTGCGCGACCGAGACCACCTATCGGCCGGCGACGGGCCAGGGGTTCAGCCGCACCGGCTATAGCGACCGGCAGGTAGAGCCGGGTCGCTTCCTCGTCAGCTTCGCCGGCAACAGCGTCACGTCGCGCGATACCGTCGAGCGTTACCTGTTCTTCCGCGCCGCCGAACTGACGTTGCAGAATGGCTATGACTATTACCTGATGGCCGACCGCGACACCAATCTCCAGTCGCGGACCTATTCGACGCCGGGGATCGGTGGCGGGTTCGGCTATGGCGGCTTCGGCGGCTATTGGGGTCCGTCGTGGCGCTATTACGGCCGCGGCTTCGGCTGGCGCAACTGGAGCCCTTATGGCGGCTTCGGTGGTGGTTTGGGCGGCGGCTATGGCGGGTTCGGTGGTGGCCCGTGGGGCAACGACTTCGATATCCGCACGATCGATCGCTATGAGGCGACCGCGGAGATCGTGATGCGCAAGGGCCCGATCCCGCGCGACAACATCCGTGCGTTTGATGCGCGGAAGGTTGTGGACAGCATCGGACCGAGCGTCGTGTTGCCGAAGTAAACTGTCGATTTCGAAACAGTAAAAAGGCCGGGCTACCCCAAGGTAGTCCGGCCTTTTTGTTACGTTGCTCCCTCTCCCCGTCGGGGAGAGGGCCGGGGTGAGGGGCTGTCCCAAGCGACGTCCTACTTGGCAGCCCCTCACCCAACCCTCTCCCCGGAGGGGAGAGGGCTAAGAAGAACTTACCCAGCAGCCTTTGCCAGCCCCTTCGACAGCTGTAGCGCGCCGTGCAGCCGCGCCTTCGGATCACCCCACGCCCGCTGCAGCACCAGCTTGCTGTCGGGCCGCAACCGCGCGACGCCGTTCAGCCGCTCGACATACGCCAGCAGCTTGTCGATGTTCGGCGGCTTGTCGTCGTGGAACGAGACCAACACGCCCTTCGGCCCGACGTCGATCTTCGACACGCACGCGCGCTTCGCATTCAGCTTGATCTCGATGACCTTGATCAAATTCTCGGTCGCATCCGGCAACGGGCCGAAGCGGTCGATCATCTCGGCCGCGAACGCCTCGATCTCCTGGCCCTCGTCGAGATCGTTGAGGCGGCGATACAGCCCCATCCGCAAGTCGAGATCGGGCACGTAGTCCTCGGGAATGAGGATCGGCGCATCGACCGTGATCTGCGGCGAGAAATCGCGCGGTCGCGACGAGGTCATGCCGCCGGCCTTGGCGTCCATGATCGCCTCTTCCAGCATCGCCTGGTAGAGTTCGAAGCCGACCTCCTTGATATGCCCGGTCTGCTCGTCGCCGAGCATGTTGCCCGCGCCGCGGATATCGAGATCGTGGCTGGCAAGCTGGAAGCCAGCCCCGAGCGAATCGAGATCGGAGAGCACCTTCAATCGCTTCTCCGCTGTCACTGTCATCTGCCGCTCGGGCGGCGTCACCAGATACGCGTAAGCACGCGTCTTCGATCGTCCGACGCGCCCGCGCAACTGGTACAATTGCGCGAGACCGAAGCGGTCGGCGCGGTGGACGATCATCGTGTTGGCGGAAGCGATGTCGATCCCGCTCTCGATGATCGTGGTCGAGACGAGCACCTCGAACTTCTTGTCGTAGAACGCCGACATGCGCTCCTCGACCTCGGTCGGCGACATCTGGCCGTGCGCGACGACGAAGCGGATCTCGGGCACCTGTTCGCGCAGGAAATCCTCGATCTCGGGCAAGTCCGCAACGCGCGGCGTGACGACGAAGCTCTGGCCGCCGCGGTAATGCTCGCGGAGCAACGCCTCGCGCAGCACGACCGGGTCGAACGGCATGATGTACGTCCGCACGGCGAGGCGATCGACCGGCGGGGTCTGGATCACCGAAAGCTCGCGGATGCCCGACATCGCCATTTGCAGCGTGCGCGGGATCGGCGTCGCGGTCAGCGTCAGCATGTGCACGTCCGCCCGCAGTGCCTTCAGCCGCTCCTTGTGCGTCACGCCGAAGCGCTGCTCCTCGTCGACCACCACGAGGCCGAGGCGCTTGAAGTCGATGTTCTTCGCCAGCAGCGCATGCGTGCCAATGACGACGTCGATCGTGCCGTTCGCGAGGCCCTCCTTGGTCGCCTTCGCCTCGCTCGCGGTGACGAGGCGCGACAGACGGCCCATGTTCATCGGGAAGCCCTCGAAGCGGGCGACGAAGTTGTTGTAGTGCTGGCGCGCGAGCAGGGTGGTCGGACAGACGATCGCGACTTGCTTGCCGCCCATTGCCGCGACGAAGGCTGCGCGCAACGCGACCTCGGTTTTGCCGAAGCCGACGTCGCCGACCACCAGCCGGTCCATCGGTTTGCCTGCGGCCAGATCGCCGAGCACGTCCTCGATCGCGCGATCCTGATCCTCGGTTTCCTCGTACGGGAAGCGGTCGACGAAGCTCGGATAGCCGCTCGCATCGGGTTCGAGCACGTCGCCCGGATGCAGCGCGCGTTCGGCGGCGGTCGCGATGAGTTCGCCGGCGATCTCGCGGATCCGCTCCTTCATCTTCGACTTGCGGCGCTGCCAGCCCTCGCCGCCGAGCCGGTCGAGCGTCGCGCCTTCTTCGGACGAGCCGTAGCGCGAGAGGACGTCGATATTCTCGACCGGCACGTACAATTTGTCGCCGCCGGCATAGCTGAGCGCGACGCAGTCGTGCGGGCTCTGGCCGACCGGGATCGAGGTCAGGCCCTCGTAGCGGCCGATGCCGTGCTCGGTGTGGACGACCAGGTCGCCCGGCGTCAGCGTCGCGAGTTCGGCGAGGAACGCGTCTGCGGATTTCTTGCGCTTCTTGCGGTGGACGAGGCGGTCGCCAAGCATGTCCTGCTCGGTGAGGACCGCGATCCCCGGCGCGGTGAAGCCGTGATCGAGCGGCAGGACGATCAGCGCGACGCCGAAGCTGCGCGCGGTGTCGGCGATGCCAAGCGCATCCTGCCAAGTCTCGGCGTGCTTGCCGCCTTTCATGCCGTGATCGGCGAGCAGGCTCCCCAGGCGTTCACGCGCGCCGATCGAGTAGCTGGCGAGGATCGGTTTTCGTCCCTGCTTGCGGAGCTTCTCGACGTGATCTGCGACGGCTTCGTAGATGTTCGCCTGCGCGGCGCGCTCGGGGCCGAAATCGCGCGGGCCGTCGACGTCGAAGTCGAGCACGGTGTCGCTCGGCGGTTCGTGGAACGGCGAGGTGATGTGCGCGGCGAAGGCCTCGACGCCGCCGGACCATTCCTGCGCGTCGAGGTACAGCGCCTTGGCGGGCATCGGGCGATAGCTGCCGGGCTGAGCTGCCTCGGCGCGCTTGCGGTTCTCGTAATAGTCGGCGATCGATTCGAGCCGGCTTTCCACCGCCGCGGCGACGCCGTTGTCGCGGACCACGACGTCGTCCGAGCCGAGATGGTCGAACAACGTCGCCATCTTCTCTTCGAACAGCGGTAGCCAATGCTCCATGCCCGCGATGCGGCGGCCTTCGGAGATCGCCTGGTACATCGGATCGCCAGTCGCGGTCGCGCCGAACGCGTCGCGGTAGCGGGTGCGGAAACGCTTGATCGAGTCCTCGTCGAGCAGCGCTTCGGACGCGGGGAGCAGGACGAAGCCGTCGATCCGCCCGGTGGTGCGCTGGTCCGCCGCGTCGAACGTGCGGACGCTCTCGATCTCGTCGCCGAAGAAATCGAGACGCAGCGCATGGTCTTCGCCGGACGGGTAGAGATCGACGATCCCGCCGCGCACCGCGTATTCGCCCTGGTCGTGAACGGTGTCGGTGCGGACATAGCCGTTCGCCTGGAGCAGCATGGCGAGCTTGTCGCGGCCGATCCGTTCGCCGGGCGCGAGACGCGCAACGAGTTGGCGGATGCGGAACGGCGTAAGGACGCGTTGCGTCGCAGCGTTGGCGGTGGTCAGCAGGAGCTGCGGACCCTTGGGCTTGCCTTGCAGGCGTTGGAGTGCGGCGACACGCTCGGCCATGATGCGCAGCGTGGGCGAAGCGCGGTCGTAGGGCAGGCAGTCCCAGGCGGGGAAGCTCAGCACTTCGAGATCGGGCGCGAAATACGCCGCGGTCGAGGCGACCGCGCGCATCGCCGCATCGTCCGGCGCGATGAACACCGCGCGCGTCTTCGCGGCCCGCGCGAGGTCGGCAAGTAGCGACGGCTGGAAGCCGGACGGTACGCCGGAGAGGATCAGCGGGGTTGTCGCGGAAAGGATCGTCTTGAGGTCTGGCATTCGAACTCCCCCCTCCCTGAAAGGGAGGGGCTGGGGGTGGGTTGGTATGAGGCGCGTGTCACGACCGTCAAGCGGCCGACCCACCCCCAACCCCTCCCTTCCAGGGAGGGGCGAAGACGCGTTACTTCACGACCGTCACGTAATTTATATCGCGCATCGCCTGCATCATCGGGCCGTCCCATTCGGGCGGGCACACGATCGAGCCGATCGCCCAGCCCATGATGTCGACGTCCTGTTCCTCCAGCAGTGCCTCGAACCAGTCGAGCTCTTCCGGCGTCCACGTCCGGCCATAGGTCGCGAAGAAGCCGCCGATCATCATGTCGGCTTCGCGCGTGCCGCGGTGCGAGCTGCGAAAGCCCAGGCGCTTGAGGCGAGTCTCGTGGTCCATTTCGAACTCCAAACACGAAGAGCCGGCGACCCGCTGGTAGCGAGCGTCGGCTAGGCTATAGAGGCCAGATAGTCATGCGACCCGAAATCCTCAATCCGCTGTTCGCCGAAACCCTCGTCCTGAAGGGGGTGGGGCCCGCGCTCGCCAAGCCGCTCGACCGGCTCGGGCTCGCGCGCGTCGTCGACGTCGCCTTCCATCTGCCGACCGGCTATGTCGATCGCCTGCCGCGTACGGAGCTGATGTCGAGCGATGCGGGCCGGATCATCACGATCACGCTGACTCCGCGCGACTACAGGATCAGTGCGGGGCGGGGGCCTACGCGGGTGCAGGCGACCGACGAGCTTGGCAATTACGTCAGCCTGGTCTTCTTCGGCGGGAGTTCCGGGTGGGCGAAGAAGCTGCTGCCGATCGGTGAGGCCAAGCGGATCTCGGGGCGGCTCGACGAATACGGCCAGGAATTGCAGATCGTCCATCCCGACATCGTCGAGCCGGACGAGGAGTTGCGCGAGCGCGAACCGATCTATCCGCTGTCGGAAGGCCTCACGTCGCGGCGGCTGGCGGCGCTGACCAGGCAGGCGGTCGCGCGCGCGCCGGACCTGCCCGAGTGGATCGAACCCGGGCTGAAGGCGAAACGCGAATGGCCGGGCTGGCACGAATCACTTGCGCGCATCCACGCCGACCCGTCGGACGCGAAGGCCCGAGAACGGCTGGCCTATGACGAGGTGTTCGCGAACCAATTGGCGATGACGATCGTCCGCGCGGATACCCGCAAGCGGCGGGGGCGGGCGCTGCAAGGCGACGGCCGGCTGCGCGACATGCTGAAGCTGCCCTATACTCTGACAGGCGCACAATCGCGGACGGTCGGCGAGATCGAGGGCGATCTCGCGCAGACCGCACCGATGTTGCGACTGCTGCAGGGCGATGTCGGTTCGGGCAAGACGCTGGTCGCGGCGATGGCGATGCTGATCGCCGTGGAGGCCGGTGCGCAGGCAGCGATGCTCGCGCCGACGGAAATCCTCGCGCGCCAGCATTACGAGACGCTCCGGAAAACGCTCGCCGGGCTGCCGATCGAGATCGGCGTGCTCACCGGCCGCGACAAGGGCCGCGTGCGCGAGGCGACACTGATGGCGCTGGCGAGTGGCGAGATCGACATCCTCGTCGGCACGCATGCGATCTTCCAGGATGCGGTCGGCTACAAGGACCTGGGTCTGGTGGTGGTGGACGAGCAGCACCGCTTCGGTGTCGCACAGCGGATGACGTTGCAGGCGAAGGGCGTCGCCCCACCGCATTTGCTGGCGATGACCGCGACGCCGATCCCGCGCACGCTGACGCTGGCGCAATACGGCGAGATGGACGTCAGCCGCCTCGACGAGATGCCGCCGGGCCGCCAGCCGATCGAGACGCGCGTCATATCCGAGGACCGGCTCGACGACGTGGTCAACGCGCTCGGCCGGCATCTGGCTGACGGCGGGCAGGCATACTGGGTGTGCCCGCTGGTCGAGGAGAGCGAGAAGAGCGACCTCGCCGCCGCCGAGATGCGCGCGGAGACATTGCGTGCGCGCTTCGGCGACAAGGTCGCGCTGGTCCACGGTCGCATGAAGCCCGCCGAGAAGGATGCCGTGATGGCCGAGTTCTCCGCCGCCCGTACGTCCGTGCTCGTCGCCACGACCGTGATCGAGGTCGGCGTCGACGTCCCCAACGCGACGCTGATCGTGATCGAGCACGCCGACCGCTTCGGCCTTGCCCAGCTCCACCAGCTTCGCGGGAGGGTAGGGCGCGGCACCGGGCGATCGATCTGCCTGCTGATGCGCGGATCGTCGCTCAGCGAGACGTCGCGCGCCCGCCTCGCATTGATGCGCGAAACCAACGACGGATTCCGCATCGCCGAGGAGGATCTCCGCCTCCGCGGGGCCGGCGAACTGCTCGGCACCAAGCAATCGGGCGAGATGGCGTTCCGGCTCGCGACGCCCGACATGATGGCCGACCTGCTGCAATGCGCGCACGACGACGCGCGCCTGCTGATCGATCGTGATGGCGGACTGGAGGGGCCGCGAGGGCAGGCGGCGAGGACAGCACTATACCTGTTCGACCGCGACGCCGGCGTGGCGTTGCTCCGCTCCGGCTGAGGCGTCAGCTGTTGCGGATCATCACCGTCAACATCGTGTAATATTCGGCGAGCGGGATCGTCCGTTCGAGCTCGCAGCCGATCCGACCGCCAAGCGACCAGCGTACGACCGCGTCGACATAGCCGAAGATCGGCAGGCGAATCCGCAATCGATCACCCGCGGCCGGATCACCGTCGCACCGTGCCATGAGGCCGTTGGCGGACATGTTGACCAGCACCAGCTTGACCATATGGTCGTCGCCGTCGAGCGCATGCGTGCGGTGCATCACTTCGTCGCGGGGCTCGCCGCGCGCATCGCGAACGGCCATTGCATAACGTGGCATCGATCGCTCCCCTGGAATAACCATGCCGCCTGTGTACGGCGTGCGGCGTGAACCCGATACGAACGGTGATGCTTAACGCGACGTTCTTCGAAACGAGAATGCGTCTATTATGAGGGGGTTAGCATCCCATGTCGTTTCTTGCCGAGGCTGAGCCGGACGGGCGATGCGACGTCGATGCTAGTGGTCGGTTCGCGGACGGCCTCGCCATCGACACGCACGGCGCCCTCGGCGATCTTCCGGCGGGCCTCGCCATTGGAGGCGACGAAGCCTAGCCCCACCAGCGCCTCGACGACACCGATCGAGCCACCGGAAACGGCGTAGCTCGGCAGCGAGTCGCCTGACGCGCCTTCCTCGAACGTCTTCCTCGCAGTCTCGGCGGCCTGTTCGGCTGCCTCACGGCCGCGGCACATCGCGGTCGCTTCGTTGGCGAGCACGATCTTGGCGGCATTGATCTCCGCGCCTTCGAGCGCCTCGAGACGCGTGATTTCGTCGAGCGGAAGGTCGGTGAACAGCTTCAGGAAGCGGCCGACGTCGCGGTCGTCGGTGTTCCGCCAGAACTGCCAGTAATCGAAGGTCGGCAACTGGTCCTCGTGCAGCCAGACCGCACCCGACATCGTCTTGCCCATCTTGCCGCCGTCCGCGGTCGTGATCAGCGGCGTGGTGACGCCGTAGACCTCGGTCGAGTCCATGCGACGCGCGAGCTCGATGCCGTTGACGATGTTGCCCCACTGGTCCGAGCCGCCCATCTGCAGGCGGCATTCGGCGCGGCGCGACAGTTCGAGAAAGTCGTACGCCTGGAGGATCATGTAGTTGAATTCGAGGAAGCTCAGCGACTGTTCGCGGTCGAGGCGGAGCTTGACCGAGTCGAAGGCGAGCATCCGGTTGACCGAGAAGTGCTGGCCGACATCGCGCAGGAACGGGATGTATTCGAGCGCGTCGAGCCACTCGGCATTATCGAGCATGACCGCGTCAGTCGGGCCGTCCCCGAACGTCAGGAAGCGTTCGAAGATGCGGCGGATCGAGGCGACGTTGGCCTTGATTCCGTCCTCGCCGAGCAGCTTGCGCGCTTCGTCCTTGAAACTCGGATCGCCGATCTTGCCGGTGCCGCCGCCCATCAGGACGATCGGCTTGTGGCCGGTCTGCTGCAGCCGGCGGAGCAGCATGATCTGGACGAGACTGCCGACGTGAAGCGACGGCGCGGTCGGGTCGAAGCCGATATAGCCGGGCACCACTTGCTTGCCGGCGAGCGCATCGAGCGCGGCGGCGTCCGTCATCTGGTGGACATAGCCGCGCGAGGTCAGCGTGGTGAGCAGGTCGGACTGGTAGGTCATGGTGCGTCTCGTTCCCCTTCCGCTGGCGGGAGGGGTTAGGGGAGGGGCTTCCTCGCCCCCATGCCCTCCCCCGACCCCTCCCGCAAGCGGGAGGGGAGAATCACGTTCGAGGCAGCTGCGACGTTGGATCCACCGGAGTCCGCCCCTTGCGAAGTTCGAAGTGCAGTTCGGGGCGATCCGCAAACCCCGTATCGCCCGACAGCGCGATCGTCTGGCCCCGCTTGACGCTCTGGCCGCGTTGCACGAGCAGCTTCGACGCGTGGCCGTAGACGCTCGTCCAGCCGCCACCATGCTTGATGATAACCAACCCGCCGAGCGCGGCGATGCCATCGCCGACATACGCGACGACGCCGTCCGCGGCCGCGTGGATCGGGGTCGAGACCGGTACGGCGATCTTGATGCCGTCGTTGCGTTCGCCGCTCGCACCATGGCCGAAGCGTTTCACGACCTTGCCGTCGACCGGCCAGAGGAACCCGCCGCTTGCGAGTCGCGCCGGCGCGGTGACGACCGCGTTCGAGGGCAGCACGCGCCGCGGTGTCGCGATCGGTCTTGCCGGCGCCTGGTTGCTGGCGAGCGCGGGTTCGCCGCCGGTCAGGATGTCGTCGATGTCGAGCGTGAAAGCCTGCGCGCGTTCCGATGCGCTCGCGGTGCCGCCGCTCGGCTCGCCAGGGATCTGGATACGCTGGTCGGCGCGGAGCACGTAGGGTTCGACGAGCGCGTTGGCGGCTACGATCCGCGACCATTCGACCCCGTATGCGCGAGCGATCGCGATCCCGGTCTCGCCGCGGCGGACCTGGTGATAGCGGCCGCCGGGGATCTGCAACCGCTGGCCGGCTTGGATCGAATAGGGGGATTCTAGGTCGTTCGCGCGCGCGATCGCTTCGAGGCTCGCACCGCTGCGATCGACCACGCGACTCAGCGTATCGCCGGGCCGGACTACATAGGTCGTGTCGGGGATCGTCTTCGCATCGGCGCTGACGGGGCGTGCCTCCCAGGCGGGGCGCGGGGCGGGCAGGGTGGTGACCTCACCGGTGTCGCGTCCGGGAATGTCCTGCGGTGGCCGGTCGTCGCGCGGCATATCCTCACGCGGCGAATCGTCGCGCGGGCGGGGCGGATCGTCACGGCGGGGCGGGGAACGGTACGGACGCTGTGGCGGGTTATCGTAGCCGGCGGGGCGATCGACGTGCGGAATGCACGCGGTCAGCGCGAGCGTCGCCAGTGGAACCAGGACGCCCGCACGCCGCATCAACGATAGGCCTGCGTCAGCATGTCCATCGACTCGAAATGCGTCAGGTCGAGGTGCAGCGGCGTGACCGAGACGTACCCCGCCGCCGTCGCTTCGAGATCGGTCGCGGGCGCGGGCGTCTCGACGGTCCGGCCAAGCGCGAACCAGTGATATTCGTAGCCGCGCGGATCGGTGTTGCTGACGATCTGCAACCGGCCGTAATCGCGGAAACCCTGGCCGACGACGCGCACGCCCTTCACCGCGTCAGCCGGGTCGGCGGGAAAGTTGATGTTGACCAGCGTGCGCGGGGCCAAGGGTGCGTCGACCAGTGGCCGCAACACGCGTTCGCCCCATGCCGCCGCTGCCTCGAACGGCACGCTGTCGCCCATGCCTTCGCGGCTGTAGATCTGGCTCAGCGCGATCGACCGGATGCCGCCCAGCGCGCCCTCCATCGCCGCCGACACCGTGCCCGAATAGGTCACGTCCTCGGCAAGGTTCGCGCCCCGGTTGACGCCCGACAGGATCAGGTCGGGCGGGCAATCCTTCATGATCTTGGCGAGCGCCATCATCACCGCGTCGGTCGGCGTGCCCGCGACGGCATACCGCTTCTCGCCGTGCTTCCGCACCCGGATCGGTCGCGACAGCGTGAGCGAATGCCCAGCGCCTGACTGTTCCTCGGCGGGCGCGACGATCCAGATATCGTCGGACAAGGTCCGGGCGATCGCTTCCAGCACCTTCAGGCCGGGCGCATGATAACCGTCGTCGTTGGTCAGCAGAATCCGCATCAGCGCTTGGGCTCCAATATGGTCAGCCCGCCGAGATACGGCTGGAGCACCGCCGGCACTGCGACCGAGCCGTCCTCCTGCTGGTAATTCTCCAGCACCGCGACGAGCGTCCGGCCGACCGCGAGCGCGGAGCCGTTGAGCGTGTGGACGAACCGCGTGCCCTTCTCGCCCTCGGGTCGATAGCGCGCGTTCATCCGGCGCGCCTGGAAATCGGTACAGGTCGAGACGCTGCTGATCTCGCGATAGCGCGCCTGGCCCGGCAGCCAGACTTCGAGATCGTAGGTGCGTGCTGCGGTGAAGCCCATGTCGCCGGTGCATAGGAGCATCCGCCTGAACGGTAGCTGCAACGCGTCGAGCACGCCCTCCGCGCACGCCGTCATGCGCTCATGCTCGGCTTCGGACATGTCGGGGGTGACGATCGAGACCATCTCGACCTTGTCGAACTGATGCTGGCGGATGTAGCCGCGCGTGTCGCGACCCGCAGCGCCCGCCTCGGAGCGGAAGCACGGCGTCAGCGCGGTGAAGCGCAGCGGCAATTCGGCTTCGCTCAGGATCTGTTCGCGGACGATGTTGGTGAGGCTCACCTCCGCAGTCGGGATCAGCCAGCGGCCGTCGGTGGTGCGGAAAAGGTCTTCCGAGAACTTGGGCAGCTGGCCGGTGCCGAACACTGCCTCGTCACGGACGAGCAGCGGCGGCGAGACCTGCTCGAAACCGGCGTCGGCGACATGATCGAGCATGAACTGCCCGAGTGCACGTTGCAGCTTGGCGGCAGGCCCGCGAACCAGCGTGAAGCGCGCGCCCGACATCGCCGCCCCGGTCTCGAAATCGAGGCCGATCGCAGGGCCGATCGCGTCATGCTCGCGCGCCGTGAACGCGAACGTCGTCGGCGTGCCACGCGTGTGGACCAGCGCGTTGTCGTCCTCGCCGCCGCCCTCGGGCACGTCGGTTGCGGGAAGGTTGGGGATCGCGGCCAGCATGGCCTGGAGTTCGCTGCCAAGCCGCGCCTCATCGGCTTCCAGAGCGGGCAGCGCCTCCTTCAGGCTCGCGACTTCGGCCATCAGCGCCTGCGCCTTGGCCTCGTCCTTCTGTGCCTTGGCCTGGCCGATCGCCTTCGACAGTTCGTTGCGTCGGGTCTGCGCGGTCTGTGAGTCCGCGATCGTCGCGCGGCGGTGTTCGTCGATCGTCACCAGCGATGCGGACTGCGGTGCGACACCCCGCTTGGCGAGGGCGGCGTCGAAGGCGGCGGGATCGTCGCGGATCAGGCGTATGTCGTGCATGGTCGGGCTATGCCGACCGGCGGGGGCGTACGCAAGGCGGCGCAACCTCCCCGGTAGGCGGCGCGTTCACCCCGCATACGCATAGCGAAAAGGAGAGACACGCATGCATCTTCCCCACAACTCCGTCGTGCTCGTCGCGGACGGCCGGAAAATGCTGTTCCTGCGCAACGAGGGCGACGCCGAGTTCCCCAATCTCGTCGTCGAGAAAGCGCAGGAGCAGGACAATCCGGCGACGCGTGACCAGGCGACCGATTCAGCAGGCCGTGCCTCGTCGCCACAGGGCGGTGTCCAGAGTTCGGTAGAGCCGACCGACTTTCACCAGATCGAGGAAGACCGCTTTGCCGCCGACGCGGCCGACTTTCTGAAGACCGGTGCGCTGAAGAACAAATATGACTCGCTGATCGTGATCGCGCCGCCGAAGACGCTCGGCGAACTGCGCAAGCACTACCACAAGGAAGTCACCAGCCGCCTCAAGGGCGAGCTAGACAAGGACCTGACCGGGCACCCGATCAAGGACATCGAGAAGGCCCTCATGAACGCCTGATCGCAGATCAAGAAAAAGGCCCCGTCGGAGGATCTCCGGCGGGGCCTTTTCTATGCGAAGTTCCAGAGGTTAAGCTGCAACCGCCTTCGTTTTGGCAAAACGCTTGCGCGCGACGAGCGCTGCCGCTGCCGCACCGAACAGCAACACCATCGGCGGAGCGGGAACGGGTGCCGGCGGACCGCCGCTCGATCCCGTGCTGCCGCTCGAACTTGCGCTGCTCGCGCTCGACGCACTGCTGGCACTGCTTGCGCTCGAACCACTCGATCCGCTCGCGGACGAGCCACTGCTTCCCGACGATCCGGAGCTGCCGGACGATCCGTTCGAGCTCCAGCCGCCGGTCGAGTTCCAGCCGCCGCTGGATCCCCAACCCTTGCTGCTCGATCCATACCCCGACGAACTGCCGCTGCTGGCCGACGACGCGGAGGAGGCCGACGACGCCGACGATGCGCTGCTGGTCGAGGACGATACGTCGCCACTCGATCCGCCCGAGGCCGAAGAGACGTTGCCGCTTGAGCCACCCGATGCGGACGATACGTTGCCGCTCGAGCCACCGGTCGACGATGTGCTGGAAATGGTCGCGCCACCCGTACTGGTCGACGATCCGCCGCTCGATGTCGAAGACCCGCCGCTGCTGGTCGACGATCCACCGGTCGAGGTCGATCCGCCGCTCGACGTCGAGGAGATGACGATGCTCCCGCTCGATCCGCCGCTGCCACCGAACCCGCCGCCAAAGCCACCACCGAACCCGCCGCCGAATCCGCCGGGCGTACCGAAGAACCCGCCACTGCCGCCGACCGCGATCGGGTCCGGACCCGCGCCGCCGCCGCCAATGTAACCGGTGCCGACCGGAACCGGGACGGGCGCTGCGTTCGCGACAGTTACAACGGTCGGCGCGCACGTCTGGCGAGTCGTGGTGACCACGCGGCGGACGCGCGGCCGAGTCACGGCGGCGATCTGTGGCCGCGCGACTCGCTTGACCAAGACTCGCTTGGTATTGGCGGTTCGCTGCGGGCGCTCGGCAATATGCACCGCGCCGCCGCCGATCAAAGCGCCACCGCACGCGCACGCGCACAATTTCGCCAGGGCCATCCTCACCGACATATCGTCACTCTTTCGTTGCCGGCACCCTCGTGTTGCCGGATCCCCGTACGCAGTATTCGGAACTGCTATCCGACTAACTGCAAAACAAAGCGTTAAGCGCAAGTGGCTTAACCACATTCCGGATGGTTAAACGAGGATTTACTTATGCGGAAACCAGTGCGTCATCGTTAACGTGCCGGGCTGGGACAAAGTATAGCCCAGGCATCCCACGAATCCGTCCCGTGCCGAAAAACGCTGACGCGACATGCGTTATCCGGGCGCCGCAATAATGTCGGTTTCGGGGCAGAATGCGCAAGCGCTGTCGCTTGTGGTCGCATGCCCGTGAGACTATAGGCGCTTTCACCATTTGGGGGCGGTCCTTGGAAATCAGCGAGGCTGATGCGACGGGGCCAGAGGGAGAGTGGTATGGCGACCGTAATGAATCGTGTGGACGATACCGGGAATTCCAGTCGAGAGGCCGCCAACGACAGCGGCGAGGATGGTTATCGTCCAGACGCGGACGAGCCGTTCATGAGCTTGAAGCAGCAGGCGTATTTCCGCCGCAAGCTTCAGGAATGGAAGGAATCGATCCTGCGGGAGTCGCAGGAAACGCTTTCGCAGTTGCAGGTCGATTCGCTGCGTGAGGCGGATCTCACCGATCGTGCGTCGAGCGAGACCGACTGGTCGATCGAACTGCGCACGCGCGACCGTCAACGCAAACTCGTCTCCAAGATCGAAGCCGCGATCCGGCGGATCGACGAAGGCGAATATGGCTATTGCGAAGTCACCGGCGAGCCTATCAGCTTGGCGCGACTTGAGGCACGACCGATCGCGACGATGACGGTCGAGGCGCAGGAACGGCACGAGCGTAACGAGAAGGTGTCGCGCGAGGATTGATTGCGCCCACCGACGGGGAAGAGAAAGCTGTGTTCGATCATGGTAAAATCGGTCGCGGCATGAGCATCGACACCGGGTCGCCCGGCGGCAACGAGAACCGGCGACAGCGCGAGCGGGACAGCTTGCTGCTGGTCGCGCAGGTGCGGATCGGCGACGAGACGATCGCGCGCGAGGCTAGGGTTCGTAATCTATCCGAGACGGGTTTGATGGCCGAGCTTGCCAAGGTCGTCGATGTCGGGACGCCGGTCACGGTGACGTTGCGCGGAATCGGCGAGGTCGCCGGCACGGTTGCGTGGTGTACCGAGGGGCGGATGGGCATATCGCTCGACTCGCCGATCGATCCGCTGCTCGTGCGCAAATCTCCCGGTGGGACCAAACCCTCGTCGCCGTCCTATACTGTCAAGGCGTCGGACAGCGCGTACGCCTTGCGCAATCCGAAGCCACTGTAACTCCGGCAAGTGGCTCCCCGGATCGACCCGGGGAGCAGTTTCGGCGACCGTTATACGCTGACGATCTCTTCCTTCAGTCGCAGCTTCTGCTTCTTCAGGCTCGCCAACAGGTTCGCGTCGGGTAGCGGACGGTGCGTTTCGTCGGCGATCCGCTGCTCCAGCACGGCATGCTTGGTTTCCAGGGCTGTCTGATGAGTCGTCTGCACGGTGGGTTGCCTCCTGCATTCGGGTTGGGGAACGGAGTAAACCACTCCGTCATCGAAATGTCTTCATCGGAAACGGACCAAATCGATTGGGCGAACGATTTGGCGCGACGGACCGATTATGCGCGGAGAGGTCGCGCTTCGTCGTGAAGTACGTTTTCGACCCCGGTCCGCCTTGCAGGGACGGTTTCGCACTCGCGCACTGCGCTGCGTTTGCTAAGGGCACCGAACACGACGGCAGCCATCGGGGGGCGAGTGGACGACGCGCAGACAAGAGTTCGACTTGATTCATTGCGGATCGAGCATCGCGATCTCGACGACGCGATCGCTGCCCTCGCGCTAGCGTCGACGCCCGACCAGTTGCAGATGGCGCGGCTCAAGAAGCGCAAATTGCGGCTTCGCGACGAAATTGCCTTGCTGGAAGACCTGCTGATCCCGGATATTATCGCGTGATTGCAACGTCCTAAACTGGAACGCGCACGTACTGGCGCATTTTGGGACAGGTAATGGTTAGCGCGTCGTTAACCTCTCTGGATGACGTCTGGCCGGTGTGCCATTTGTCCAATCGATGACCCACGCCGGCTATGAATCGCGGATGCAGCGCCGCCTGATCGACGCTCTGTATAGCGAAGCGATGCTGCTGGCCGACGAGGCGCGGACCTATTTCGACGAAGCCGGGCGGGTCGAACGCGAGGCGCTCGATCCGCTGATCCGGGTCAGCTTCAGTTGCGAATCGCTCAAGGTAACGACGCGGCTGATGCACGTCATCGCGTGGCTGCTGACGCAGCGCGCGGTCCAGGCCGGGGAGTTGCGCCCCCGCGACGCGCTCGATCCCTCGCGGCGGCTGGGCGATGCGCCGATTACCGATGCGGCGCTGCTCGCGATGCTGCCGACGCGTGCGCGCGAGATGATCGGGTCCAGCACCGACCTGCATCGACGCGTGGCCCTGATGGATGAGGCGCAGGATATGCCGGAGGTGATCGCGAGCCCGGTTCGGTCGATGCAGAAGCGGATCGCCAACGCGTTCTAGAGCGCTGAGTTTTGACTCGGCAGCAGGGCGGCCCGCCGGGCGGTGCGCGCTTACATCATCACGGAGAGTTTGGGTTCGGGGAGGGGGCAAACTCACCCCGTAAAATCGGCAATGGTCGGGGCGATAGGATTCGAACCTACGACCCCTGGACCCCGAGACCAGTGCGCTACCAGACTGCGCCACGCCCCGACAACATTGCCGGTGAGCGCCCTAGCCGCGACATCCCGAACGTTCAAGACAATTATGGAGTGTGTCCGCGATCTATCGCGCACGCGGTGTCGCTGCTAGGAGCGCGCCATGACTCCGCTCGACCGCATCCGCAATTTTTCCATCATCGCCCATATCGACCATGGTAAGTCGACGCTCGCCGACCGGCTGATCCAGGAAACTGGCGGCCTCACCGCGCGCGAAATGTCCGAGCAGGTGCTCGACAACATGGACATCGAGAAGGAGCGCGGGATCACGATCAAGGCGCAGACCGTGCGCCTTGCCTATCACGCCAAGGACGGTCTCGATTACGTCCTCAACCTGATGGACACGCCGGGGCATGTCGACTTCGCCTATGAGGTGAGCCGCAGCCTGGCCGCGTGCGAAGGCGCGCTGCTGGTGGTCGATGCCGCGCAGGGTGTCGAGGCGCAGACGCTCGCCAACGTCTACCAGTCGATTGAGCACGACCACGAGATCGTGCCGGTGATCAACAAGATCGATCTGCCCGCCGCGGAACCCGAGAAGGTCCGCAAGGAAATCGAGGACGTGATCGGCATCGATGCATCCGAGGCGGTACTCGCGTCGGCGAAGTCCGGGATCGGCATCGTCGAGATCCTCGAGGCGATCGTCACCAAGATCCCGCCGCCCAGCGGCGACCCGGAGGCGCCGCTGAAGGCGATGCTGGTCGACAGCTGGTACGATCCGTATCTCGGCGTCGTCATCCTGGTACGCGTGATCGACGGCGTCCTGAAAAAGGGCCAGCAGATCAAGTTCATGCAGACCGGGACGATGCACCTGGTCGACCGGGTCGGCTGTTTCCGTCCGAAGATCGAACAGCTGACCGAACTCGGCACCGGCGAGATGGGCTTCATCACCGCGCAGATCAAAGAGGTTGCGCAAACGCGCGTCGGCGACACGATCACCGATGCGAAGCGGCCTGCGCTCGAAGCGCTCGCGGGTTTCAAGGAAGTCCAGCCGGTCGTGTTCTGCGGGATGTTCCCGGTCGATGCCGCCGAGTTCGAGAAGCTGCGCGAGAGCATCTCGAAGCTGCGCCTCAACGATGCGAGCTTCTCGTTCGAGATGGAGACTTCGGCCGCACTGGGCTTCGGCTTCCGCTGCGGCTTCCTCGGGCTGCTGCATCTGGAGATCATCCAGGAGCGGCTGACGCGCGAATATGATCTGGACCTGATCACCACCGCGCCGTCCGTCGTCTATGAGATCGAGCTGACCCACCCCGATCCGTCCGGCACGACGCATATCGAGCTGCACAACCCCGCCGACATGCCCGAGCCGAACAAGATCGCGACGATCAGCGAGCCGTGGATCGAGGCGACGATCTACGTTCCCGACGAGTATCTCGGTAGCGTCCTGAAGCTCTGTCAGGACCGTCGCGGCATCCAGAAGAACCTCACTTATGTCGGCGGTCGTGCGCAGGCGACCTACGAACTGCCGCTGAACGAAGTGGTTTTCGACTTCTACGATCGGCTGAAATCGATGTCGAAGGGCTATGCCAGCTTCGATTACCACCAGATCGGCTATCGCGAGGGCGATCTCGTCAAGATGGGCATCCTGGTCAACGAGGAGCCGGTCGACGCGCTCAGCATGATCGTCCACCGCGGCACCGCCGAGGTGCGCGGCCGCGGCATGGTCGAGCGCCTGAAGGAACTGATCCCGCGCCATCTGTTCAAGATCCCGATCCAGGCGGCGATCGGCGGCAAGGTGATCGCGCGCGAGACGATCAGCGCGATGCGCAAGGACGTGACCGCCAAATGCTATGGTGGCGACGCCAGCCGTAAGAAGAAGCTGCTGGAGAAGCAGAAGAAGGGCAAGCTGAAGATGCGCGAATACGGCTCGGTCAGCATCCCGCAGGAGGCCTTCATCGCAGCGCTGAGGATGGGCGACGACGCGTAGGCGTCCGAGGCTAAGCGGCGCAGCAGCTTAGGTGAGGCTTGCGCCAAGCCGGACGGCGACCGGCCGAGCTTGTCCTCGGTCGTGTCGTCCGACGACGCGGCTTTGCCGTGGCGCGGCTTAGGTTGAGTTCGAAAGCCAGTTCGCTCTTCCTTGTTCTCCCGCGAAGGCGGGAGCCCAGTCTGGGTCCCCGCCTTCGCGGGGAAACATGCTACCCTAGCCCGTGGGCATCGACGCCGAACCTGTCCGGAGTGGAGGAGCGACGTTGAAACACTCGTCAACCCAAACCCCGAATGCCTACCCGCGCTGGAACGGCGCATCACCGCCCGTCGCCGTCACTCGTACGTCGCGACCCCAAACGCGATGTAGCCGACGCACAGGATAATCCGCGTCAGCCACGCCGCTTCGCCGTGCAGTACTACGCTCGCTGCAATCGCGGCGATAAATGCCGCCATGATCGACCAAGCCTGCCAGGCGAACGGGAACGGGAAGATGTCGCCCAGCGCACTGGGCTCGAACCAACCCGAACGCCGAATGGTCAGCCAAAATCGCGTTACGAAGTCCATAGGGCGAAGCTAGCACGGCATTTCCGCTCGCTGCCATCGGCAAAATTATCGCACTGTGTCGCAAACCTGCACTCGCCCCAAAACGCCGTAACCAACTGTCATCATACCAACACAATCCCCGCCTAACCACCGAGCCGGGGAGTGAGCGTCGCGAGGCGTCGTCGGGCCGTCCGGGGAGGGCGGTCGATGGCGCGTAGCGACGTTGCGTATTGGGATGTGCGGCCGGTCGTCAGGGACGCCGCTGCACTATTGGGGAATATCATCGTGAAGATTTCGGTCGTTAAGTCGGCGTTGATGCTCGGCGTCGCGTTTGGTTCGGTTGTGGGTGGATCGGCTGCGTTCGCACAGGCCGCGCCGGTCCAGGATCAGGCCCAGACTCAGGCTGGGCAGGCTGCCCCCGAGGAAGGCTTGGACGACATCGTCGTCACCGCCGAGCGCCGGTCGGAAAACCTCCAGAAGGTCCCGCTCTCGGTCGGCGTCGCATCGGGTGACGCACTGCGCGCCTATACCGCAGGCGGCGACGACACGCTGCTCGCGCTGTCGGGTCGCGTCCCCGGCCTGTACGTCGAATCGACCACCGGCCGTATCTTCCCGCGCTTTTACATCCGCGGCCTCGGCAACATCGATTTCTACCTCGGCGCGTCGCAGCCGGTCACGATCATCCAGGACGACGTGATCCTCGAGCATGTCGTCCTGAAGTCGAACCCGGTGTTCGACGTACGCCAGGTCGAAGTCTTGCGCGGTCCGCAGGGCTCGCTGTTCGGGCGCAACACCACCGCCGGCATCATCAAGTTCGACACGAACAAGCCGACCAACGACTTCGAGAGCCGTGCATCGGCCTCGGTCGGCAGCTACGGCAGCGTCAGCCTCGACGCGGGCGTCGGCGGTCCGCTGATCAAGGACCTCCTCTCGATCCGCCTGTCGACGCTGCTTCAGCACCGCTCGGATTACATCGACAACGCCTATGCCGGTGTAAGCCAGGACAGCACCGCGACGCCGCGCAAGGACGCCATGGGTGGCTTCGACGATCGCAACGTCCGCGTGCAGCTTGCGCTGACACCGGGCGAGCGCTTCACCCTCGACCTGTCTGGCCACGCGCGCTGGTATGACGGCACCTCGACGCTGTTCCACCGCGGCGCGCTCAAGAAGGGTTCGAACGACGTCTCCGCCGAGCCGCGCAACACCGTGTCGCTCGACGAGGGGAACGACAACCCGCAGAGCTACAATACCTATGGCGGCTCGGCGCGTGCGTCCTACGACTTTGGTCCAGCCACGCTGACCTCGATCACGGCATACGAGACCACGTCCGGGTTCAGCCGCGGCGATACCGATGGTGGTGCGGGTGCGAACTTCCCGATCCGCGGCGTCGCCAACGGCTTCGGCCAGTCGCAGGGCCAGATCCGCGATCTCGATCAATGGTCGCAGGAAGTGCGCGTTGCCGGCACCCCTGGTGGCCGCCTCAACTGGCAGCTTGGCGGCTTGTACTTCGACAACCGCGACATCACCGATTTCTACCAGCGGACGTTCTTCCTGACCACGGCGGCGCGCAATCCCAACAACTGGGTGCGGTTGCATGACGTCAACACCTCGTGGGCGGGCTTCGGCCAGGTCAGCTACGAGCTGATGGACAAGTTGACGGTAACGCTTGGCGGCCGCATCACCGAGGACAAGAAGCGTACGCAGCTGCTGAAGACCGTTCAGAATGCGGCTGGCGTCAATCAGTATCCGACCAACTTCCGCCGCGACGTCACGCTGAAGTCGACCAAGCCGAGCTGGGATGCGAGCATCCTGTACCAGGCGAGCCCCGACATTAGCCTGTATTCGCGCGTCGCCCAGGGCTTCCGCGGACCGACGATCCAGGGTCGTTCGGCGGTGTTCAACTCCGACTTCTCGACCGCGAACTCGGAGACGATCCTGTCATGGGAGACGGGGATCAAGACGCGCCTGCTCGACAACACGCTGAGCCTCAATGCGACGGTGTTCGGCTACCGCGTCAACGACATCCAGCTCAACGGCAACGATGTGAACGGCAACGGCATCCTGTTCAACGGCAACAAGGCCGAGGCATACGGCATGGAAGCCGAAGCCAATTGGCGGCCGGTCCCGAACCTCACGTTGGGTGCAGGTCTGAGCCTGCTGCACAGCGCGATCCGCGACAAGACGACCGAAGTGCAGATCTGCGCGCTCAACAACATCGTGGTCTGCACGCCCTCGCGAACGCCGCGCGCGATCGTCGGCGCGTTCGGTACGACGTACCTGGTCAAGATCGACGGCGAGCCGCTGCCCAACGCGCCGGAGTATAACGTCGACCTCACTGCGCGCTACGACCAGCCGCTCGGCAATGGCGGTCGCGCGTTCATCGCGGGTGACTTCAACATCCAGGGCTACACGCAGTTCGTGCTGTACAAGACCAAGGAGTTCACCGCGAACGGCAACTTCGAGGGCGGCCTGAAGATCGGTTACGCGGCCCCGGACGATGCGTACGAACTGGCTGTGTTCGCCCGCAACATCACCGGCGAGAAGAACCTCAAGGGCGTGATCGAGAACTACATGGCGGCGGTCTTCAACGAACCGCGGATCATCGGCGTTTCGCTCAGCGGCAAGTTCCGCTGATCTCTTCCCCCCTCCCGCATGCGGGAGGGGTCGGGGGTGGGCTCGCGCTATCGTCAAGCGCAGCATGTGTTCGGGCCGGGCGCCCACCCCTCGGTCCCCTCCCGCACGCGGGAGGGGATGCAGTGAGTTTGACGTCGCTACCTAAACCAAGCGTGACGCATTTTTCAGCAGCGCGGGCGCAAACGGCATTGTAGCGCAAACGTCACGGCGAGTTGCCGTTTTCCTTCGGCCGGTTGATACTCGCTCCATGTCGCTCAATCCCGTATTCTATGATGCAAGCGGCCGTCGTCGTCGGCGGTTCACCTTTGGCGTCGCGGCGTTCATCGCCCTGCTTCTGCTGTCGATCGCGATGTTCGCCGTCTCGATCGGTGCGGTGCCGACTGCGCCGCTGCTCCCGATCGAGCCAGAGCATCCCGCGCTCCACAAGCTGCCCGCACCGCGCGGCGGCATCTTCCGCGAGACCCGGCGCGACCTCAATTACTACGCCAAGCAGCTGTTCGGGACGAGCGCGGCCAAGCCCGGTGTCGGCAACGGCGCCAACCCGCCGCTCGCGATCGCCTTCCACGCGCCGTGGGACGAAGCCAGCACGGCTAGCCTTGCGCGGCACGTCGAACAACTCGACTGGCTGATCCCCGGCTGGGTCTCGATCACGGGCAAGGATCACCACATCACGGTGTTCCGCGACCAGGCCGGACGCGACATCCTCAACAAGGCGGTCCACCGGCCGATGATCCTGCCGATGGTGCAGAACGCCGTCGACGGCAACTGGGATGGCGCCGGCAGTGCCGCGCTGTTCGCCGATCCGAAGGCGCGCGCGGCTTTCCTCGACAAGCTGGTGCCGTTCCTCAGCGCAAACCATGCCGGCGGCGTGTTCTACGATTTCGAGGACCTGCCCGCATCGGCGCAGCCCAATTACCGCACCTTTCTCGCCGAAACGCGCGCGCGCTTTGCGCCGCGCGGTTGGGTCGTCGCGATCGCGGCGCCGGTCGCCAACCCCGACTGGAACCTGCCCGCGTATGCCAAGGTGACCGACAAGGTCTTCCTGATGGCCTATGACGAGCACGAGACGAGCGGCGCACCCGGCCCGATCGCGTCGCAACGCTGGTTCGCGCGCATGGTCGCCGACGCCGCGCGCGGCATTCCCCCGTCGAAGCTGGTGGTGGCGATCGGCTCCTACGCGTACGACTGGCATGCCGGTGCGGACAGTGGCAACGGCGATGCGCTCGACGTCGAGGAAGCTTGGCAGGCCGCAGCGGACTCGGGCACGATGCCGACCTTCGACAAGACCAGCGGCAACAGCAGCTTCGCCTATTCCGAGGGCGGCGTGCAGCACCAGGTCTGGCTGCTCGACGCGGCGTCTGCCTATAACCAGATCGCGTTCCTGCAAAAGGCGGGTCTCGGCAGCGTGGCGCTCTGGCGTCTCGGCTCGGAAGATCCCGGGCTCTGGTCGATCTGGGGCCGCGATCATCGCAAACTACCGATCCCCGACGCCATCGATAACATGCCGGCCGGCACCAATGTCGATATCGAGGGCAGCGGCGAAATCCTCAAGATCGCCGCCGAGCCCGTCACCGGCATTCGCGACGCGGTGCCGGCGAAGGACGGCACGATCGCCGACGTCAACTTCACGCGGATGCCGTCGCCTTATGTCGTGGTGCGGACCGGCTATCGTCCGAAGCAACTGGCGCTAACGTTCGACGACGGGCCGGATCCCGAATGGACGCCGCAGATCCTCGACATCCTCAAGCGCGAGCATGCGCCCGCGACGTTCTTCGTGATCGGCGAGAATGCGCTGACCGAGCGGCCTTTGCTCCAACGAATGGTCGATGAAGGCCATGAGATCGGCAGCCACACCTATACGCATCCGAATCTCGCCAACGTCTCGCAGCGGCAGGTGAAGTACGAACTGAACACGACGCAGCGCCTGTTCCAGGCGTTCACCGGGCGTTCGCTCCGCCTTTTCCGCGCCCCCTATTTCGGCGATGCCGAGCCGAGCACCGCGGACGAGATCCTGCCCGCGCTAGAGGCGCAGCAGCGCGGCTATATCTCGGTCGGTCTCCACGTCGATCCCGACGACTGGAAGCGCCCCGGCGTGCAGGCGATCATCGACCGCACCATCGCCGGCGTCGAGGCCGGCAACCCGGAACGCAGCGGCAACGTCATCCTGCTGCACGATGCTGGCGGCAACCGCGCCGAGACCGTCGCCGCACTCCCGATCATCATCGAGCGGTTGCGGGCGATGGGCTACAGCTTCGTTCCCGTCTCGACACTCGCCGGGCTGTCACGCAACCAGTCGATGCCGGTGATCTCGTCGAGCGACCGCGTCGCCGCGGTCGCCGATCTCGCGCTGTTCAGCACGCTCGGCGGCATCGTCGTCGCGCTTCGCTGGATCTTCGGGATCGCGATCACGATTGGCATCATCCGCGCGCTGGCCCTGTCGGCGCTCGCGCTGATCCAGGCGCGGCGCGAGTTGAAGACGGTGTTCCCGGCGATTGATCCGTCGCGTTTCGTCACGGTGATGATCCCCGCGTTCAACGAGGAGCGCGTGATCGTCCGGGCTGTGCAGGGGGTGCTCGCCTCGGCGGAAGTCGCGATCGAAGTGATCGTGATCGACGACGGTTCCAGCGACGGCACCAGCCGCGTCGTCGCCGAGGCGTTCGCCGGCGACGACCGCGTCCGCCTGCTGACGTTGGAGAATGGCGGCAAGGCACGCGCGCTCAACCGCGGACTCGAACTTGCACGCGGCGAGATCGTGATCGCGCTCGACGCCGATACGCAGTTCGAACCGATGACGATCGCCCGCCTCGCGCGCTGGTTCGACGATCCGAAGCTCGGCGCGGTCGCGGGTAACGCGAAGGTCGGAAATCGCGTCAACCTGATCACCAAATGGCAGGCGCTCGAATACATCACCGCACAGAATCTCGAACGCCGCGCGCTCGCTTGGCTGAACGCGATGACCGTCGTGCCAGGCGCGGTCGGCGCATGGCGGCTGGAGGCGATCCGCAGCGTTGGCGGCTATCCCGACGATACGCTCGCCGAGGACCAGGACCTCACGATCGCGATCCAGCGTCACGGCTGGAAGGTGCAGTACGACCAGTTCGCGATCGCCTGGACCGAGGCGCCCGAGACGATACGTGCGCTCGCCAAACAGCGATTCCGCTGGGCGTTCGGCACGTTGCAGTGCCTCTACAAGCACCGCTCAGCGATCGGCCGGTCGCACCCGCGTGGGCTCGGCTGGGTCGGATTGCCGCAGGCGATCGTGTTCCAGATCATCCTCGCCTCGATCTCGCCGATCATCGATCTCGCGCTGCTCGTCAGCTTCGCGTCAACGTATCTTGCAGTGCAGGCGCATGGCTGGGAGCAGACCAGCCACGACGTCTATACGATGCTGGCCTATTGGCTGATCTTCACCGCGATCGACCTGCTCGCCGCGACGATCGCGTTCGCCTTGGAGCGCAAGGAGCGCTGGCGGCTGCTCTGGCTGCTGATCCCGCAGCGGATCGGCTACCGTCAGGTGATGTACTACGTAGTGCTGAAGGCGATCGCGCAGGCGTTGCGCGGACCGCTGGTCGGCTGGGGTAAGCTGGCGCGGACCGGGCGGGTCACGGCGAACTAAGCACGCAACATATCGAACCGGCTGGCGTTATGGCCCGGCGCTATATATCGGTACGCGCAGAGTTCGAGGGGCAAGCAGTATGCGGTATCTGACGTCGGCGGTGGTGATGGCGGTCAGTCTTGGGGCGTCGGGTGCCCACGCACAACAGCGCCCTCCGTTGGTGCTCGCCGCAGCTTCGTTGCAGGAATCGCTAACCGCGGCCGCGGACGCATGGGCAAAGAAGGGGCATGTGAAGCCGACGATCTCGTTCGCGGCATCGTCGGCGCTCGCGCGGCAGGTCGAGTCCGGTGCACCGGCGGATTTGTTCGTGTCGGCGGACGAGGACTGGATGAACGCACTTGCCGCGAAGAACCTGATCATCGCCAGCACCCGTGTCACGTTCCTCGGGAACCGCCTCGTGGTCGCGGCGCCGGCGGGTAGCAAGGTAAGAATCCCGGTGCGCCCACCCGCTGCGCTCGTTCGCGTACTGACCGCCGGACCGTTGGCTATGGCGGATACCGCCGTGCCCGCCGGAAAATACGGGCAGGCGTCGCTCGAGAAGCTCGGCGTCTGGGCACAGGTGTCGCCGAAGGTGGTGCGCGCGGAAAATGTCCGCGCGACGCTGGCGCTGGTCGAGCGTGGCGCGGCGCCGCTCGCGATCGTCTACGCGACCGATGCCAAGGCGTCGGCCAAGGTTCGTATTGCCGGCGTCTTCCCCGAGGCGACGCATCCCGCGATCACTTACCCGATCGCGCGGCTGAAGACGTCCACAAACCCGGAGGCGGAGGGCTTCCGCCGCTTCCTCGTCTCGCCTGCGGGCAAGGCAATCTTCGTCCGCTACGGGTTCTCCACGCGCTAGTGCTCGACGCGACCGAATGGGGGATCGTCACGCTGTCGTTGAAGGTCGGCGGCGTCGCGATGGCGGTGACCTTGCCGATCGCATTTGCGCTCGCTTGGCTGCTCGCGCGCGTCCGTTTTCCGGGCAAAGTCGTCGTAGACGCGGCAATCCATCTGCCGTTGGTCGTGCCGCCGGTCGTCACCGGTTGGCTGTTGCTGCTCGCGTTCGGACCCAATGGCCCGATCGGCGCTTGGCTGCAGGACTTGTTCGGCGTGACGGTCCTGTTCCGCTGGACCGGGGCGGCGATCGCGGCGGGCGTCATGGCGCTGCCATTGATGGTGCGTGCGATGCGGATCTCGATCGAGGCGGTCGACAGGCGGCTCGAGAATGCGGCGCGAACGCTGGGTGCGGGTCCGTGGCGCGTGTTCTGGACGCTGACGTTGCCCCTCAGTATCCCCGGCGTACTGGCCGGCGCGGTGCTCGGGTTCGCGCGGTCGATCGGTGAGTTCGGCGCGACGATCACCTTCGTTTCCAACGTGCCCGGCGAGACGCAGACGTTGCCGCTGGCGATCTATTCCGCGCTCCAACAACCCGGCGCCGACGCGCTTGTGTGGCGATTATCGTGCGTATCCGTAGGCTTGTCGTTGATCGCTCTGATCGCGTCGGAGCTGTTGACGCGCCGTGCGGGGCGGGGTCTCCATGTCCTTTGAGATCGATATCGAGAAGCGCCTCGGGGACACGCAGGTGTCGTTGAAGCTAGAGGCAGGCGCGGGGGCGACGGTGCTGTTCGGTCCGTCGGGCGTCGGCAAGTCGAGCGTTCTTAACATGGTCGCCGGGCTACTCCGCCCTGATCGCGGCCGGATCGCGGTCGATGGCGAAACACTGTTCGGTGACGGCTTGGACGTACCACCCGAGCGCAGGAAGGCCGGATATGTCTTTCAGGAAGCGCGATTATTCCCGCATATGCGCGTGCGCGCGAACCTGCTGTACGGCGTCCGTGGCGAGGCAGAGCGGTTCGAGGACATCATCGGCTTTCTCGGTATCGGCCATCTGCTCGATCGCTGGCCGCGCACACTCTCCGGCGGCGAGGCACAGCGGGTGGCGATTGGCCGGGCGCTGCTCAGCCAACCGCGCTTCCTGTTGCTCGACGAACCGCTGTCGTCGCTCGACCGTGCGCGCCGCGAGGAGATCATGCTGGCGATCGAGCATGTCCGCGACGTTCTCAAGCTTCCGATCCTGATGGTCACGCACGACCCTGAAGAGGCCGAGCGGATCGGAAACAGGGTCGTGCGGATGTAGCTTCGCGGACGAGCAAGGTTATACGAGTTCGAAGCTCTGTTTCTCGCCATCGACCGAACTCGTCGCAACCCACAGGTCGAACAGGCCCGGCTCGATCACCCAATCGCCGTCACCCCAGAAGTGCAGGTCTTCGCGCTTCAAGGTCAGTGTCACGCGCTTCGATGCGCCCGGCGCCAGTGAGACGCGCGTGAACCCCTTGAGTTCGCGGACCGGTCGGGTGCGGCTGGCGACCCGGTCGTGGATGTAGAGCTGCACCACTTCGTCGCCGGCTTGGGCACCGGTATTCGTCACGATGGCGGTCACCGTGAGCGCACTGGTCATCCGCGCTGGCACGACTACGTTCGAGACCGAAAAGCTGGTGTAGCTCAGGCCGTGACCGAACGGATAAAGCGCTTCGTTCTTGGTCTCGCGGTAGCGCGATTTGTATTCCTGGCTACCCGTATCCGGCGCCGGGCGACCAGTGTTCTTGTGATTGTAGAAATAGGGTTCCTGCCCGCTCTCGTTGGGAAAGCTGGTGGAAAGCTTGGCGGAAGGGTTGACGTCACCGAACAGAACGTCGGCGGTCGCGTTGCCGCTTTCGGATCCAAGAAACCATGTCGCAAGGATCGCTGGTGCGGCCTTCACTGCGCCGTGGAGAGCAAGAGCACGGCCGTGGCGGAGGAGGACGATCATGGGCTTGCCGGTCTTCGTGAGGGCTTCGGCGAGCGCCATCTGTGGTGCGGGGATAGTAATTTCGGTACGCGATTGCGCTTCGCCCGACATAAGTTGCGATTCACCGACCGCGAGCAGGACGATGTCCGCGTTTTGCGCAGCGGCGACGGCGGCGGCAATTCCGCCGGGCAGGGGGGCTTCGATTTCGGACCCCGGCTCCGTCGTGACCGTCAGTCCGCGCGCGCGGAGCCCCTGCGCGATCGAGACGTTGAGCTTTTCGTCGGCCATAAACGCCCAGGTGCCGACGACGTTCTTGCGATCCTCCCCGAACGGGCCAATCAAGGCGATGCGGCCCGGGTTCTTCTTCAAGGGCAGCAGGTTACCGTCGTTCTTTAGCAATACGATCGAACGCGCCCCGGCCTCGCGGCTAAGCTTCAGCATGGCGGGCGTCGAGACGCTGGTGCGTTCCGCCTTCTGGCTGACCGAGCGATAGGGGTTGTCGAACAGGCCGATCGCATCCTTCAGGTGCAACACGCGTCGAACGCCTTCGTCGAGCCGCGCGAGCGGGACCTCGCCCTTCTCGACGAGGTCGGGTAGCCACAGATTGAACAGGTTGGACTGCATGGCCATGTCCATCCCCGCCATGAACGCTTTCTTCGCGGCGTCGCGGCCATCGGCGGCATAGCCGTGCGCGATCAGTTCCTCGTCCGCGGTATAGTCGCCGACCACCATCCCGCGGAACCGCCATTCGCCGCGCAGCAGGTCGGTCATCAGCCAGTGATTGCCGCTGGAAGGAACGCCATCGATGTCGTTGAACGCGCTCATCAAAGTCGCCACGCCAGCATCGACCGCAGCCTTGAACGGCGCCAGATGGACTTCGTGCAGCGTTGCGGGCGATATTTCGGTGAAGTTGTAATCCTGGCCCCCGGAAACCGCTCCGTATGCGGCGAAATGCTTGGCACAGGCAGCGACGCGCGTAGGGTCGCGAAGATCGTTGCCCTGAAAACCGCGGACGCGTGCTTTAGCCAGTTCCATGCCGAGATACGGATCCTCGCCTGAGCCTTCCGCGACACGACCCCAGCGTTGATCGCGCGCAACGTCGACCATCGGTGCAAAGGTCCAGTGGATGCCGAGCGCCGTGGTCTCAAGCGCGGCCGCGCGTGCGGTGCGCATTGCCAAGTCGGGGTCGAACGCGCAGGCCTCCGCGATCGGCAGCGGGTAGGCGGTGCGCAAGCCGTGGATCACGTCGCCAGCGAATATCAGGGGAATCTTCAAGCGGGTCGCGAGCGCGGCGTCCTGCGCCGCCTTGGCACCGGCATAGCCGACACCGTTGAAGAGCATGCCGATCTGCCCGGTCTTGATCCGAGCAAGCTGCTCCGCTGCGCCACCCGTCGCAAGGCCAGGATTGAAGGGGACGCCGATCGGGCGGATCTGATCCGAGAAGCAACTGAGCTGGCCCGCTTTTTCGGCGGGCGTCATCTTGGCGATCAGGCTCTCGATCCGGTCGCTTTGCGCAAACACGGCGGTAGAGCCGAGCGACAGGCCAGCGATGGCCGCGCCGCCGGTCAGCATCTGGCGACGGTCTAGAATGGGCGACATATCCTGCTCCTCAGTCTTTGGAGCGGGGTAGTCGCTGGACCGCGGTTCCGCAAACTTGCGAAACCGCGGTCGGGGCGGTTAGCCCAGCGCGCGCGTGAAAAGCCGCGTCAGGCGAGCGGAGAATGCCCGGGCATCGATCGGGCGCTCCCCGTCGGCGATCTGCGCCTCGTCGAACAACAGATGCGCCGCGTCCTCCCGCAGGGCCGTCTCGTCCTCGCCGAGCGCTGCCAACTTGGCGATCAATGCCGAGCGCGGGTTGATCTCCAGCACCGGCTTGGCCGCCGGCATCGCCTGACCGCTCGCCGCGAGGATGCGTTCGAGCTGGCGGTCCATGCCGCTGTCCGCTGCAACGAGGCAGACCGCGCTGTCGGTTAGGCGCTCGGACGCGCGGACTTCCGAAACGGCATCTGCGAGCGTCGTCTTCACGAATGCAATGAAGTCGGCGACCGCCGGCGTAGCATCGGCGGTCGGTTGCTCGGCACCGTCGACGAGCGGAATCAGGCCGAGATCGGCAGCGCCCTGTGTGACCGACTTGAACGGCTTGCCGTCATGATCGATGCCCGCCGTCACCCAGAAGCCGTCGACCGAGTCCGGCAGCAACAGCACTTCGATCCCACGCGCGCGGAACCCCTCGAGCTGTGGCGAGGCTTCGAGGCGGTCGAGATCGGTACCGACCGCGTAATAGATCGCGGTCTGGTTGTCCTTCATCGCCGCGACATAGTCAGCAACCGAACGCCAAGCACCGCCGGACGTCGTGGTCTTGAACCGGGCGAGCTTCAGCAGCGCCTCGCGCCGTTCGAAATCCTCGTACAGCCCCTCCTTCAGGACCGCGCCGAAATTCTCCCAAATTTTTGCATACGCGTCAGGATCGCGGGTCGTGAGCTTCTCGAGTTCGGACAGTACGCGGCCGGTCACGCCCTTGCGGATCGCCGAGAGCATCGGGCTTTCCTGGATCATCTCACGCGAGACATTGAGCGGCAGGTCGGATGAATCCACCAGCCCGCGCATGAAGCGGAGATAGCGGGGCAAGACTTCTGCATCGTCGGTGATGAAGACGCGTTTGACGTATAACTTCATGCGGCCGTTGCGGTCGGGGTCGAACAGGTCGAACGGCTTGGCGCCCGGCACATAGGCGAGCACCGAATATTCGTGCAGCCCCTCGGCACGGTAGTGGAGCGTCAGCGCGGGCTCGTCATACTGGCCGGAGACGCTGCGGTAGAAATCGGCATAGTCCTCGACCGAGATATCCGCCTTCGGCTTGGTCCAGAGCGCGGCGCCGTCGGCGATGTCGACCGGCTCGGCATCGGGCTTTTCGCGCAGCGTGATCGGCACGGGTACGTGGCCCGACTGGTCCTTGATCAGGCGCTCGACCGTGAACCGGTCGGTGTAGGTGGTCGCGTCTTCGAGCAGGTGCAGCACGACGCGGGTGCCGCGGGCAGGGGCGTTGGCGGTCGGCATGTCGGCGATCGTGTAGGTGCCGAGGCCGTCCGACGACCAGAGCGAGGCAATGTCCGCGCCAGCGCGCCGCGAGATCACGTCGACCTTCGATGCGACCATGAACGCGGAATAGAAGCCGACGCCGAACTGGCCGATCAACTGCGCGCCATCCGAACCGCTCGACGCCGCGATCCGATCCATGAACGCCTTGGTTCCCGAGCGCGCGATCGTGCCGAGCGCCTCGCCCATGTCATCGGCGGTCATGCCGATGCCGTTGTCCTCGATCGTCAGCGTCTTGGCGTCGGGATCGAGCGTGATCGCGATCGCCAGCCGGGTCTCGTCGCCAAGCAACTCGGACGCGCTCAACGACTCATACCGCAGCTTTTCACACGCATCGGCGGCGTTCGAGATCAGTTCGCGCAGGAATACGGTCTTATCCGAATAGACCGAATGCACCATCATGTGGAGCAACCGCGCGACGTCCGCCTCGAAGGCATGGGTTTTGGGGGCGGAGGTTTCAGGTGCTGGGGCGGTTTCAGTGGTCATAGGATGTGACGGTCTCTTGGTGAAAGGATCAGTCCGAGAATTGGCCGGAGGTCGAGCGGAATTCAAGACCTGTAGGTCCGCCGGACAAGTCGTGGATCGGCAACGACGGTTGAGTTCCCCGGCAAGAAAGATTTCATTTGCGTTACATGCTGAAGCAATTTTCAATCCGATTCGTTCAGTCAAAAGATGCAACGTGTCGGATTACCGCGCGGAAAGGAACGATGTGTTCTTTTCCGTTCCTGGTCTGACGTCCATCGGGATTGATCGGGGGATGATGATCCTGCGAGGCCGCTGAAGGGTTCGACCCGGCGGTGTTGCTGACGTCCGGCAAGCGCTGGGAAGGCTTGTCGCCTCGGGGGGCCTCGATGACTACACACGCCGCGATTACACGCAGGACGATATTGCGACGACTTGGCCTGATGGGAGGGCTGAGCGCGACACTCGGTGCGATGCAGGCGCTGGGACTAACCGAAGGATTGATCGGCACGTCGCATGCCGAAGCGCTCGCCACGCTGACGCCGAATTTGGGCAAGGGAACGCACGTAGTCGTGCTTGGGGCCGGGATCGCCGGGCTGACCGCCGCCTACGAGCTGGAGCAGACTGGCTTCCGGGTCACCTTGCTCGAAGCGCGAGACCGGGTCGGTGGGCGCGCCTGGACGGTGCGGGACGGCGACAAGATCGAGATGATCGGGGAGCAGACGCAGACTGCCAAGTTCTCCGACGGAATCTACTTCAACGCGGGGCCGGCGCGTATCCCGAGCTTTCACCAGGGACTGATCGGGTACGCGAAGAAGTTCGACGTGCCGCTGGAGGTCGAGGTCAATTCGAGCCGTTCTGCCTATGTCATGGGCGAGAACGGCAGCAAGATCCGTATGCGGACCGCGATCAACGACATGCGCGGCCACATCGCTGAACTGTTGGCGAAGGCAATCAACCAGGGTGCGCTCGACCAGTCGGTGACGGCGGCGGACAAGCAGAAACTCTTGCCGTTCCTCAAGGCATACGGCGATCTCGGCACCGATTATGCGTTCGCGGGCACCGAACGATCGGGGTTCGGGACTGCACCGGGGGCAGGCGTCACCTTCTCGTCGGCAGGCAGCGCGGTGCCGATGGACCAGTTGCTGGCGAACGAACGGCTGCCGATGACGCTGTTCGAGGACAATCTCTACATGCAGGCGACGATGTTCGAGCCCGTCGGGGGCATGGACCGGATCCATGCCGGGTTCGATCGCAACCTGCGCCGCCCGGCGATCCGCGGCGCCGAGGTCACGAAAATTCGTCACACCGCGCGCGGCGTCGATGTGATCTACCGCGACAAGGCGAGCGGCGTGGTCGACACCGTGAAGGCGGATTACATCATCTGCACGATCCCGTTCCCGGTGCTCGCGACGATCGATGCCGACTTCTCGCCCGCGCTGAAGAAGACGATCGCCGGGGTGGTCTACGATCATTCGAACAAGGTCGCGTTCGAAAGCCCGCGCTTCTGGGAACGCGAACAGATCTATGGCGGCATCTCGTTCGTCGGCGGCCCTACCACGCTGATCTGGTATCCGTCCGCCGGCCTGCATTCCGCGCGCGGCATGATTCTCGGCTGTTATTCGTCGGGCCCCAACGCCGCCGAGTTCGCCAAGCGGCCGATCGCGGAGCAGATCGCGTTCTCGCGCGGGGTGATCGACCGGCTGCATCCGGGGCATGGCGGCGATCTGGTCAACGGCATCGCGGTGAACTGGCACAAGATCCCGTACAGCCTGGGGCCGTGGCCCGACTGGAATGCGGGCAGCGCGAACGGGCGGCAGGAGGGGCATATCGACACGCCCGAGTTCCGCCTGCTGCAGAAGCCCGACGGCCGCGTCTATTTCGCCTCCGCCGCACTCAGCCAGACTCCGGGCTGGCAGGAGGGCGGCATCCAGTCCGCCCAGGGCCAAGTCATGGCGCTGGCCAGGCGGGTTGCGGCGCAAGGCGCTAACCGGGCCGCATTGGGGGCGGACCGCTCGCGACGCGCGGCATGACGTGGACGTTCGGCTCGACAGGATCGAAGGGTAAGTATTCCGCCCGCGAGACGGTCAGCTTCGAAGAGATCGGGCGCGGTGCCAAACCGTGCCGCGCCCGAACCATTCGCATCCGCAACGGGGAGAGAAACATATGACGATCAAGACGAACTCCATCGCGCTGGCCGTGGCGATCTGCACGGTGCTCGCCTTGCCTGGCTTGGCGATGGCCGCCGATTCCAAGCCGGCGATCGTTCGGCACGCCAACACGCCGCCCGGGCTGATCCTTCAGGGCGTCACCGTGCCGGCGGGGGCGAAGATGCTGTATCTTAGCGGGCAGCTGGCGGCTCCCATCGATCCGGCCAGCAAGACACCGCCGGCACAAATGACGACCGCCGATTTCGGCGATACCAAGACGCAGACGATCAGCGTCTTCAGCAAGATCAAGGCGATACTCGCGGCGCAGGGCTATGCGATGGGCGACATCATCAAGCTCACCGTGTTCGTCGCGGGCGATCCGAAGCTCGGCGGAAAGATGGACTTTGCGGGCATGAACGACGCGTTCAAGATGTATTTCGGGACGGCAGAGAACCCCAACACCGTCGCGCGATCGACCGTTCAGGTGGCAGCGTTGGCGGGGCCGGCGTTCCTGGTCGAGATCGAGGCGACGGCGGCGAAATAATTTCGAGCGAAAATGGCCTCGTGTTCGCTTTCGATATCAGGTGCTTGGTCCGGTCGGGTGGTTGGCGAACGGTAACCCGCGACTGGATCGAGGCCAGATCGGATGCGTAACGAATTGACGCTCGGGGCGGTGCGTGGGACGATGTTGGACACACCGGATCGGAGACCGCCATGCTCGTCCCCCAGATCGTTCACGGACTGATCCTCGCCTTCGTCATCGGCATCGTCGCCGGGTTGCGCGCGATGCTGGCGCCGGCTGCGGTAGCCTGGGTTGCGAGCAAGGGTATGCTGCCGTTGCAGGGCACGTGGTTGGCGTTCCTCGGCTACCGGTTCACGCCGTGGATCTTCACGCTGCTCGCGGCCACCGAACTCGTCACGGATCAGTTGCCGTCGACGCCCAGCCGCAAGGTGCCGCCGCAGTTCGTCGCGCGGCTGCTCACGGGCGGGGTATCGGGTGCGGCCGTCGGCTACGGCATCGGTGTGCCGTTGCCGGGGATCGTTCTCGGGATCGTCGGTGCGGTCTTCGGAATTTATGGCGGCGCGGCTTTGCGCGCGCGACTGGCGGCAACGTTCGGCAGCGATCGACCGGCCGCGCTGATCGAGGATGCCGTCGCGATCCTCTTGGCGGTGCTGGTGGTGCTGTCGATCTGATGCGGAATTTCGATGCGATCATCGTCGGTGCCGGACAGGCCGGACCACCGCTGGCGGGCCGCTTGACTGCTGCGGGCATGACGGTCGCGCTGATCGAGCGGAAGCTGGTCGGCGGAACCTGCGTCAACACCGGCTGCATGCCGACCAAGACGCTGGTGGCGAGCGCCTATGCCGCGCACCTCGCGAGGCGTGCGGCGGATTTCGGGATCGCGACCGGCGACGTCACGGTCGACATGCCTGCGGTCGCTGCGCGTGCGCGGAAAGTCGTGATGGATGCGCGATCGGGCAACGAGCGCTGGCTGGAGGGGATGGCGGGCCTCACCTTCCTGCGCGGCCACGCCCGCTTTACCGGACCGCGGACGATCGCGGTCGACGGCGAAGAGATGTCCGCGGCGCGCATCTTCCTCAACGTCGGTGGGCGCGCGAGCGTGCCGGACATGCCCGGTGTCGGCGACGTGCCGCATCTCGACAACACCGACATGGTCGCGCTGGAACAGATTCCCGGGCATCTTGTCGTCGTCGGCGGAAGCTATGTCGGGCTCGAGTTCGCGCAGATGTATCGTCGGTTCGGCGCCGCGGTGACGGTGGTGGAGCGTGGCGAACGGCTGATCGCGCACGAGGATGCCGACGTGTCGGACGCCGTGCGCGGCATATTGGAAGACGAGGGGATCACGGTGCGCACCGGCGCGAACTGCATCGCGTTCGCGCGCCATGCGGACGGCGTCGCGGTATCGGTCGATTGCCAGGCGGGCGATCCGAAGGTGATCGGCAGCCATGTACTGCTGGCGGTCGGCCGCCGCCCGAATACCGATGATCTCGGGCTCGATTTTGCCGGGATCGCGACCGATGCGAAGGGCTATGTCACCGTCGACGACATGCTGCAGACCAACGTGCCGGGCGTTTGGGCGCTGGGCGATTGCAACGGGCGCGGCGCGTTCACGCATACCGCGTATAACGATTTCGAGATCGTCGCGGCGAACCTGCTCGATCATGACGACCGGACGCTGAGCGAGCGGCTGGTCGGCTATGCGCTCTACACCGATCCGCCGCTCGGCCGGGTGGGGATGACGCAGGCGCAGGCGGAGAAGACGGGGCGGCCGATCCTCGTATCGAAGCGGCCCATGACCCGCGTCGGGCGCGCGGTCGAGAAGGGCGAGACGAAGGGGTTCATGAAGATCGTGGCGGATGCGGATACACAACGGATTTTGGGAGCGGCGATCCTCGGCACCGGCGGCGGCGAGGCGATCCACGGGATCCTCGACATGATGAACGCCGACCAGCCGGTGTCCGCGTTGCGTTGGGCGGTGCCGATCCATCCGACCGTGTCCGAATTGATCCCGACGCTGTTGCTCGGGCTCGAACCGGTGGTGCAGGCATGAGCGATCCCGGCGCGCGCGACCACCAGATGTTCCCGGTGCTCAACGCGGAACAGCTTCAGACGGCCAAGCGCTTTGCGAGCGGTCCGGCGCGCGTGTTTGCCGCGGGCGAGCAAGTCTATGCGATCGGCGAGCACGGCGTTGCGGCATGGCTGGTGCTCGAAGGAACGATCGACGTCGTCCGTCGCGACGGGCTCAGCCACGAGGCGCCGATCACTACGCACGGCCCCGGGCAGTTGACGGGCGAGGTCAACCAGCTTGCCGGACGCCCGACGATCGCGGGCGGCACCGCTGGCCCCCAAGGCTGTACCGCGCTGCCGTTCGATCCAGCGCATCTGCGCGCGCTGATGGTCGGCTCCGCGGACGTCGGCGAGATCGTGATGCGCGCGCTGATCTTGCGCCGCGTCGGCCTGATCGAGCAGGGCAGCGGGGGGACGGTGATCGTCGGCCTGCCGGACAGTCCCGACGTCGTCCGGCTGCAGGGATTTCTGACGCGGTCGGGCTATCCGAACATCGTCCTCGATGCGGCATCCGATGACGAGGGGCGAGCATTGGTCGAGCGGACGGGTGTTGCATCGAGCGATCTGCCACTGGTCGTTTGTCCGAACGGTACGGTGCTGAAACGGCCGTCGGATATCGAGGTCGCCGCGTGCCTCGGGATCACGCCAGAACTCGATCCCGACACCGTGTACGACGTCGCGATCGTCGGCGCGGGGCCGGCGGGGCTGGCGGCGGCGGTGTATGCGGCGTCCGAGGGGTTGTCGGTGATCGTGCTCGACGAGCGCGCGATCGGCGGGCAGGCGGGGGCGTCGGCTAGGATCGAGAATTACCTGGGCTTCCCGACCGGTATATCGGGGCAAGCGTTGGCCGGGCGCGCGTTCAGCCAGGCGCTGAAGTTCGGCGCGGAGATCGCGATCCCGCTGACCGTCGAACATCTCGATTGCGACGAGGATCGGCCCGCAGGCGACCCGCTAGCGCTCGAACTGCCGGGCGATCGACGCGTCCAGTCGCGGACCGTTATCGTCGCATCTGGCGCGCGGTATCGGCGGCCGGACATCCCCGACCTGGCGGAGTTCGAGGGCGCGGGCGTGTCCTATTGGGCATCGCCGATCGAGGCGCGGTTGTGCGAGGGCGAGGAGGTCGCGCTGGTCGGCGGCGGCAACTCGGCCGGGCAGGCGGGGGTGTTCCTAGCGCCCCGCGTGAAACACCTGCACCTGATCGTCCGCCGCCCGCTGGCCGCGACGATGTCGAAATATCTGATCGACCGGATCGCCGCGCTGCCCAACGTGACGATCCGCGTCGGCACCGAGATCGTCGGTCTGGAGGGCGAGCGTGCGACCGGGCTGACCGGGGCAATCTTCCGCCAACGCAGCGACGGCGCCGAGACGCGGTGCGCGATGCGACACCTGTTCCTGTTCATCGGCGCGGACCCCAATGCGGGTTGGCTGAAGGGCTGCGTCGACACCGATGAGAAAGGGTTCATCGTCACCGGCGCCGCCGCGCTGCCGTTGCAGACGAGCCGCGCGGGCGTGTTCGCGATCGGTGACGTCCGCGCCGGATCGACCAAGCGCGTCGCGGCGGCGGTCGGCGAAGGCGCGGCCGTGGTCGCGCAGATCCACACGGTTTTGGCCGACATGGCGGAAAGGCACGCGAAATGAGCTACGGCTGCACGCATACGGATACGATCCGCGACGTGACGCCGAGCGCCAAGGGGTGCGAGGAATGTCTCCGGATCGGCAGCGAATGGGTGCATCTGCGGCTGTGCCGGGAATGCGGCCATGTCGGCTGTTGCGACGACTCCCCGCACCGCCACGCGACCGCGCATTTCCACGCGACGCGGCATCCGATCATCGAGGGGTATGACCCGCCGGAGGGCTGGGGCTGGTGCTTCGTGGACGAGACGATGGTGAACCTCCCGGACCAGACGCCGCAGGTGGGGCCGATTCCGCGCTATGTTTGAGGGGTAGGAGTGCGGTCGTAGCGGTGTGATTCGGCATTACGAGCGACCCTGCGCACAAGAAAGTTTAAGACGAACTGCCCACAGGTACACCACCCCGGCGAAGGTCGGGGCCCAGTTGGCATGGCCTGAGTGACAAAGCGCAAACCTACATCACCGACGTTTCCCACTGGGCCCCGGCCTCCGCCGGGGAGGAGCCTACTCGGACGAATGGAACTAAGCCGAAGCGCTCGCTGGTGCATGCTGAGCGGTGCAAAACTGACGTTGGTACCAACGGTGATAACCGGTTTACTCCACGTCACTAGATATCCCCCCGCGCTTGCCTCGCCGCAAACGGACAGGTAGCCGCCGCCAATCGGTAAAGGCGTGGGTGATCGAAATGCGGCGTTTGATGATGGGCTTCGTAGCCATTGTGGCCTTGGCGACTGCGGGAACGGCGCAGCCGGCAAGGCGGTCGGTACAGCGCGCCGAACCGGGACCGAAGCCCGGCCTTGTCCGCGTGCGCATCGTCACGTCGGAGGGCCCGATCCTGCTGGCACTCGACGCCCGCCACGCGCCGAAGACGACCGCGAATTTCCTCGCCTATGTCGATGACGGTCGGTTCGACGGCACCGACTTCTACCGCGCGAGCCGCCAGAAATCCGCGCCGAAGCTTGGCTTCATCCAGGCGGGCATACGCACCGACGCGCGGCGGATACTACCGCCGTTTCCGCTCGAGACCACCGCGATGACGGGTATCAAGCATCTCGACGCGACGATCTCGATGGCACGCGGGATGACGCCGGCATCGGCGGGCGGGAATTTCTTTATCACGATCGGCCCGGCGCCAGCGATGGACGCACGCGCCGGCTATCCGGGTTACGCGGCGTTCGGGCATGTCGTCGCGGGCATGGATGTGGTGAAGCGCATCCTCGCCAAGCCGACCGGCGGCGGGATGGATGCGTTCAAGGACCAGATGATCCTGAAGCGGGTTGCTCTGGTGAGCGCGCGGCGGCTGGATGGGATGGCGAAGCCGACGGGGCTGCCGCGGGCGTGGTTGATCGAGACTGGGCCGCAGCGGCGGAGGTGAGGGGTGGGCGGGCTTTTATTTTGAGCGCACCGGGAGCACCACGGTTCTTGCCCGCGAACGACTTAGCAGCCTTCGAATACAATCGTCGTCCCGCCCACGCACCTCCCCGGCGAAGGCCGGGGCCCAGTTGGGAAACCTTAGTAAGCGAACGCTTCGCGCAGTCACGGCTGTCCCCCAACTGGACCCCAGCCTCCGCCGGGGAGGTGCCCTGAAGTCGTCCTGACAATCAGGCCTGAAACCTCAGTGTCGCAGCCTTATCTGATCTCCCGCGAAGGCGGGAGCCCAGGGTTACGGACGTCGGCGTTTGTGGTTCCTGGACCCCCGCCTTCGCGGGGGAACAAGGAATGTCCGAGTTAAGCCACCAGGCTAAGCGCAACCGCTTCCGCGACCTTGATCCCGTCAACCGCCGCGGACAGGATCCCGCCAGCATAGCCTGCGCCTTCACCCGCCGGGAACAGGCCAGCCGTGTTGAGGCTGACGAAATCATCGCCGCGCGTGATCCTGACCGGCGACGAGGTCCGCGTCTCGACCCCCGTGAGCACCGCATCAGGATGATCGTAGCCGGGGATCTCGCGCCCGAACGCCGGCAGTGCCTCGCGCAACGCAGTGATCGCGAACTCCGGCAGGCACTGCGACAGGTCGGTCATGTGCACGCCCGGCTTGTACGACGGAATTACCGATCCGAGCGCAGTCGACGCGCGGCCCGCGAGCAGGTCGCCGATGCGTTGCGCGGGTGCCTTGTAGTTCGAGCCGCCCGCGACATACGCACGCGATTCCCAATGGCGTTGCAGTTCGATCCCGGCGAGGGGGTGGCCGGGATAGTCGCGCTCCGGGTCTATGCCGATCACGATCCCCGAGTTCGCGTTGCGTTCGTTTCGCGAATATTGGCTCATGCCATTGGTCGCGACGCAGCCCTCCTCGGAGGTCGCGGCGACGACGGTGCCGCCCGGGCACATGCAGAAGCTGTAGACGGTCCGCCCGTTCTTGCAGTGGTGCGACAGGCTGTATGCCGCGGCTCCGAGGTCGGGGTGGCCCGCGCACGGGCCGAACCGCGCTTCGTCGATCCAGGACTGCGGATGTTCGATGCGCACGCCGATCGAGAACGGCTTGGCCTCGACGTGGACGCCCTTGGCATGCAGCATCTCGAACGTGTCGCGCGCGCTGTGGCCCACCGCGAAGACGACGTGGTTGGCTTCGAGATAGTCGCCGGTGCTGAGATGGAGACCGCGGAGTTGGCGCATGCCGGCTTCCTCGACGACGTCGAGACCGTCGACGCGCGTCGAGAAGCGGTATTCGCCGCCGAGCGCCTCGATCGTCTCGCGCATGCTTTCGACCATCGTGACGAGGCGAAAGGTGCCGATATGCGGGTGCGCTTCGGTGAGGATTTCGGGCGGCGCGCCGGCTTTGACGAACTCGGTCAGGACCTTCCGGCCTAAGTGGCGCGGGTCCTTGATCTGGCTCCAGAGCTTGCCGTCGGAGAAGGTGCCGGCGCCGCCCTCGCCGAACTGGACGTTCGATTCGGGGTTGAGCACGCTCTTGCGCCACAGACCCCAGGTGTCCTTGGTGCGCTCGCGGACGACTTTCCCGCGGTCGAGAATGATCGGGCGGAACCCCATCTGCGCGAGGATCAGCCCGGCGAACAGCCCGCAGGGGCCTGCGCCGACCACTACCGGGCGGGGGCCGGTATAGCTCGGGCCGCCCTTTGTGACGAAGCGATAGCCGGTATCCGGCGTGCGCTGGACGTGGCGATCTTTGCGGAAGCGCGTGAGGATTGTGTCCTCGTTCTTCAGCGTGACGTCGACCGAATAGACGAGCTGGATGTCCATCTTGTCGCGCGCATCGTGCGCGCGCCTTGCGACGGTGTAGCGGATCAGGTCGCGCGGGGTGACGCGCAGGCGGTCGCGGATCGCGGCGGGGAGCGCTTCGTCGGCGTGGTTGAGCGGCAGCTTGAGGTCGGTAATGCGGAGCATGTCGGTCGCTCTAGCGCCGCGCGGCGCGATCCGCCATCGGGTGCGCGAGAGGACATGATCATGCGGACCGACGACGAGCAGAATGCCAAGAGCGCCAAGCGCAAGGAGGTCCACGACCGGATCGTCGCGAGCAAGACGATCGAGAAGGGCCTGATCATCGTCCACACCGGCAAGGGCAAGGGCAAGTCGACCGCCGCGTTCGGCTTGGCGGTGCGGATGATCGGGCATGGGCGGAAAGTCGGCGTGGTGCAGTTCGTAAAGGGCGCGATGGCGACCGGCGAGAAGGCGATCTTCGATGCGTTCCCGGAGCTTTGCGAGTTCAAGCCGATGGGGGAGGGGTTCACCTGGGACACGCAAGATCGCGCGCGCGACATCGCGGTGGCGCGCGAGGCTTGGGACGAGGTGAAGCGGATGATCGCGGATCCGTCCTATGCGATGGTGGTCGCGGACGAGCTGAACATCGTTTTGCGGTATGAGTATCTGCCGGTCGACGAGGTTCTCGCCGTGTTGGCGGCGAAGCCGGAGATGACGCATGTCGTGGTGACCGGGCGGAACGCGCCCGATGCGTTGATCGAGGTGGCGGACCTCGTGACCGAGATGACGCAGGTGAAGCATCCGTTCCGGTCGGGGGTCAAGGCGCAGGCGGGTGTGGAGTTCTAGGGGGCTTCGTACTCTACGATCCGTTACAACCACCGTCCGTCATCCTGACGAAAGTCAGGACCCAGAGCCACGAAGACCACCACCCGTTACCCTGGATCCTGACGTTCGTCAGGATGACGGGAGGGCGTGGGGACGGCTGGCGGACTTCTAACGGACGTAGCCGTGTCTTGCGTCGTCTCCGCCCCCCGCGTATCGCTCCCTCCGCGACAGGTTCCCCCGACGCTCGCGCGGAGGGGGATGAAATGGGAACGGGCAACACCCGGCTGCCCCTGCAACTGTACGCGGCGAGCCATCGTGCCTCATGCCATTGGGATGTTCCCGAGAAGGCGGCGCGGACGGCGTTGACCCGCGAGCCAGGAGACCTGCCCGTCGCGGTCGTCTTTCGTCCGGCCAGGGTGCGCCGAACGGACGGGTAACACCCCGAGCGACGACATCGCTTCGCGTCGCGCGAAGGCAGGAGGCGTCCGCTTCTCGCCCTTTGCGCGGTGCGGGACCGACTGTCCGAAGGGGTTCCTATGCCAATTTCACGTGATTCTAAGATCGTCCGGGTACGGACATGCTGAAGCCGGTCGAGGACGGCGTCGCGGTGGTCGCGTGCAATACGTGTCGCCATTCCACGGACTCGCGCGATGACGAGCAGGGCCAGCGTGGCGGCGCGCGGCTGGTCAGTGCGCTGAAGGCGGTGCAGGCGAGCGATCCCGCCTATGCCGACGTCGCGGTGCAGGAAATGCCGTGCCTGTTCGCGTGCCAGGATTTCTGCACGATCCACCTGCGCGCACCCGCCAAGGTCGGCTATGTGCTCGGCCGGTTCGAGCCGACCGAAGACGCCGCGCGCGCGATCCTCGATTACGCGAAGCTCTACGGCGAAAGTGCGTTCGGGCAGGTGCCGTTCAAGCAATGGCCGCAGGGGGTGAAGGGCCACTTCATCACCCGCACGCCGCCCGCTGGGTTCGTCGTGGAATGACCTCTTTTCCGACGGCCGGGGCATTTCTATCATCCTTGAGCGCGTTGCCGCAGCCGGACGAAGCCGCTCGATCGGCAGCGGTGGCGCGGCAGGGGCAACTGACCAAGCCGCCGGGTTCGCTCGGGCGGTTGGAAGAGATTGCCGTCTTCATGGCCGGCTGGCAGGGCCATGAACGCCCGCGGCTCGATCGCGGCCGGGTGGTGATCTTCGCGGGTAATCACGGCATCGTCGATCGCGGCGTCAGTGCGTTTCCGGCCTCCGTCACCGCGCAGATGGTGGCCAATTTCGAACATGGCGGCGCGGCGATCAACGCGCTGTCGCGCGCGGCGGGGCTCGATCTCAGAGTCGTCCCGCTCGATCTCGACCGGCCGACCATCGATTTCACCGTCGCCCCGGCGATGTCGGAGGAGGAATGCCTCGCGACGATCAACGCGGGCGCCGCCGTCGTTGCTGACGCGCCCGATCTGATCGTGCTCGGCGAGATGGGGATCGGCAACTCGACCTCCGCCGCGGCGCTGTGCCTTGCCAGCTTCGATGGATCGGCACGCGACTGGGTCGGGCCCGGTACCGGAGTCGACGACGACGGCATGGCCCGCAAGATCGCGACCGTGGAGGCCGGGCTGGCGCTGCACCGGGACGCACTGACCACCCCGTTAGAGACGCTACGTAGGCTGGGCGGACGTGAGCTCGCGGCGATCGCAGGCGCGGTCATAGCTGCGCGTCTCGCAGGCGTGCCCGTCATGCTCGATGGCTTCATATGCTGTGCCGCGGTCGCGCCGATCGCCGCTGCGTGCCCGGATATCCTCGCGCATTGTCTTGCCGGCCACGTGTCGGCCGAGCCGGGTCATATGCGCCTGTTGCGGGCATTGGGCCTCGATCCCCTGTTGTCGCTGGGCATGCGGCTCGGCGAGGGAAGCGGCGCGGCGACTGCGACGTTGCTCGTTCGCGCGGCGCTGGCGGCGCATGACGAGATGGCGACCTTTGCCGAGGCGGGGGTCTCGGTCGCGTGACCGGTTCGCACATGCTGTACCTGATGCGGCATGGTGCTCCCGTCCGCGAAGGCCTGTTGCTGGGGCGAACGGACGATCCGGTGACGGAGGCCGGCGTTGCGGCATGCGTCCAGCGCGCCGCAGGATTGGAGGCCGCCGTGATCGTGTCGTCCGACCTTATGCGTACACGCGATTGCGCGAGGGCGATCGGCAACGCGCGGGGCATCGTCTACAACGTCGATCGACGGTGGCGTGAACTCGACTTCGGCGCGTGGGACGGGTTACGTCCAGCCGATATCGATCCGGCCGCCTTCGCGCGGTTCCACGACGATCCGGACTCCGCCCCGCCGCCGGACGGTGAGCGATGGTCGTCGTTGCTGGACCGGGTCGGCAATGCTTTGGCGGTACTTCCGCCGGTGCCGACGTTGGTCGTCACGCATGGTGGCGCTATCCGGGCGGCGCTTGCGGACCTGTGCGAATTCGATCGTCGTCAGACATGGGCGTTCGACCTGCCTTATGCCGCGCTTGTGTCGTTGCGGATCTGGCCGGGGCCGGATCGGACGGTGCAGATCGTCGGGCTGGCGACGTGAAGCGGCTGGTCGTTGCATTCGGTTTCCTGACGCGCCTGCCGATGCCGCGCGTCGAGGCCGGGGCTCACGACTTTGCCGCGGCGATCCGGTGCTATCCGCTGGTCGGACTGACGATCGGCGTGCTCGTCGCCGCGGCGGGATGGGCAGGTGCATCGATCGACCCCTGGACTGGGGCATGCACCGCATTGCTTACGTGGATCGCAGTCACGGGCGCGTTGCATCTCGACGGGCTGGCCGATCTCGCCGACGGGCTGGGCGCGGCGCATGGCGATCGGACGCGGTTGCTCGCGGTGATGGCCGATCCGCATATCGGCAGCTTCGGTGTCGTCGCGATCGTCGCCCAGATGACCGCCAAGCTGGTTCTGCTGCACGCGGTCGGGCTGACGGCATGGTGGCTGGTTATCCTGGTACCGTTTGCGGCACGCGTGGGGCCGCTTGCCTGGGCAGTGCTGTTGCCGCCGTTACGGGCCGGCGGATTGGGCGCTGCGGTCGCCGGTGCAGTCCGATTGCGCGACCTGATCGGCTGGGCGCTGCTTCTGGCGCTGGCTGCCGTCGCTGCTCCCGCGCTGTTGACGGTTCCGCTCTTGATCCTGGCCGTCGCTGCGTGGTTGCGGCGTAAATTGGGGGGCGTGACCGGAGACGCGTACGGGGCGGGAATCGAGCTTGTCGAGACCGGCGTCCTGCTTGCTTTTGCCATCGCCGGTGCGTCAGCCGGCGCGCTGGGCTAGGTCGAGCATCGCATCGAGGTCGACGTGACGTTCGAGCGTCGCCGCGATCGCGTCGAGCGCGGCATCGATCGAGGCCGCATGGTCAGGTCCGACCGCGTCGACGCCGAGCCGGGCCAGCCACGCCGCGCGTTGGTCGGCGAGGCCGAACAGGCCGTGGACGTAACTCCCATGGACCAGTCCGTCGGCGCTCGTCGCACCTTCCGCGCTGCCGTCGGAGCGATGACCGACGGGGCGGTTCAGGTCACCGCCGGTCGTCGCGCCCATGTGCATCTCATACCCTTCGAAGCGCGCGCCGTTGGCGATCCCCTCGATCCGCTCGAGCGTCTTCGTCGCCGTGAGAACCGTGTCGACATCGAGCAGCCCCAGCCCCGCGACCGTCGTCGCCGCGCCTTCGATACCGTGCGGATCGGCGATGCTACGACCGAGCATCTGGTAGCCGCCGCAGAGCCCCAACACCGGCTTTCCCCGACGGTGATGCGCAAGGATATCGATGTCCCAGCCTTGCGTGCGCAGGAAGGCGAGATCGGGGATCGTGGCTTTCGAGCCCGCAAGCACGATCATGTCCGCCTCGGGGATCGGCGTGCCGGGCGGGACCATCACGAGTGCGACGCCAGATTCGAGGCGAAGCGGGTCAAGATCGTCGAAATTGGCGATCCTTGGCGTGATCGGGCAGGCGATCGTCACGCGCCGTTTCGCACTTGCGACGGGGCGTTCGAGGATCACCGCATCCTCGCTCGGCAACCGTACCGCGTCGCCGAGCCACGGCACGACGCCATAGCCGCGCCATCCGCTGCGCGCCTCGATCGCCCGATAGCCATCGTCGAACAGCACAGGATCGCCGCGGAACTTGTTGACGAGGAAGCCGTGGATCATTGCCGCGTCGGCAGGGTCGATCACCGCGCGCGTGCCGACGATCGAGGCGATGACACCGCCGCGGTCGATATCGCCGACCAGGATCACGGGGACATTGGCGGCGCGGGCGAAGCCCATGTTGGCGATGTCGCTTGCGCGCAGGTTGACCTCAGCTGGGCTCCCCGCACCCTCGACGACGACGAGATCGCAGCTGGCCGACAGCCGCTCGAAACTGTCGAGCACGTCGACCAGCAACCCCTCGCGTCCCTCGCGCCACCGTGCGGCGGCGAGCGTACCGCGGACCTGCCCGCGGACGATCAGTTGCGACGTGCGATCGCCCTGTGGCTTGAGCAGCACCGGGTTCATGTCGACGCTCGGCTCGACCCGACACGCGATCGCCTGCGTCGCCTGTGCACGCCCGATCTCGCCGCCATCGGCGGTTACGGCGGCGTTGTTCGACATGTTCTGCGGCTTGAACGGGCGGACCGACAGTCCCCGGTTGGCGAACGCGCGGCACAATCCCGCGACGAGTACCGACTTGCCGACGTCGGAGCCGGTGCCCTGCAGCATCAGAGCCGCCATGCGAGTACTCCGGCAATGACGAGGAGAAGGATGCAGGCCCGGCGATAGATGCCGAGCGCCGCGCGGAGGTCTGTGGCGGTTACGTCGGTGCGACCGTCACCGATATAGGGCTTGGCGTTGACGATGCCGTCATAGGCGATCGGTCCGGCGAGACGAAGGCCGAGTGCGCCGGCCATTGCCGCCTCGGGCCATCCTGCGTTGGGCGAGGCATGGTTCCGGGCATCGCGTACCATCGTCCGCCAACCACCCAATCCGGCAAGGCAGAGCAGCATGCCGCTGATGCGCGCCGGGATCAGGTTGGCGACGTCGTCGGTCCGCGCTGCCGCCCAGCCAAATGCGCGCCATCGGGCCTCGCGGTGTCCGATCAGGCTGTCCGCGGTGTTGATCGCCTTGTACGCCCACAGGCCCGGCAGGCCGGCGACCAGCAGCCAGAACAGCGGTGCAACGACGCCGTCGCAGACGCTTTCCGCGAGGCTCTCGATCGCGGCGCGCGCGACGCCCGCCTCGTCGAGTGTCGCGACGTCCCGACCGACGATCATCGCGACGCGTGTGCGTGCGGCTTCGAGGTCGCCGGTTTCGAGGGCGCGCGCGACCGGCACCACATGGTCGTACAGGCTACGGATCGCGAGACCGGGCGCCGCCATTACGCCGATCGCGATCCAGGCCATGGGACCGAACACGAGCCGCACGAGGGAAGTCGCAGCGAGCGCTACGCCGACCGCCACTGCGATGAGAGCAACGATCGTAAAGACACCGGCGGAACGGCGGATCGTGTCCGATAGCGCAGGGCGGTTCCAGCGCGTCTCAGCCCAGCCGATCATCCGCGCGAAGCCACCAACCGGATGACCGATCCGCGCATAGAGCGGCGCCGGCCAGCCGATCGCGGCGTCGATGATGATCGCCAGCACGGCGACCGGCTCAACCACTGCCAAGCGCCTCGTCGAGCCGTGCAAAGGCTTCGTCGCTGCCCGGGACGCCCATACGAAGCCAGCGGGGCGAATGATCGAACGATCGAGTCAGGATGCCGCCCCGCGCAAGCCGTTCGAACAGCGCGGATGCCGTGTCGGTTTCGATTAGTCGGAACAACGCGCAATCGCCGCGGGCTTGGAGGCCATGACGTGCCAACATCGTGTCGAGCCTCTCTGCGCGTTCGACGATCGAGACCCGCGCGGCAGCGATCCATTCGGCGTCTCGGTAGGCCGCGATGCCATAGGCCACGGCGTGCGCCGATATCGGCCAGCTGCCGAGCCGCCGTCGTATCTCGGCGACGTGCTCCAGCGGCCCAATCATGAACCCGAGCCGCACGCCGGGCAGGCCGAAGAATTTGCCGAACGACCGAAACACGATCGCGCGGTCGTCGGGGCGGAGCAGGGGGATGAGGCTAGATCCGGGCGCGACGTCGGCAAACGCCTCGTCCACGATCAGGAAGGCACCGCTACAGGCGATCGTCAGCAGGCGTTGCGGCGGGTCGCACTGGCCGTCCGGATTGTTGGGGTTGGCCAGCAGCAGCGTGCCGTCCGCGACCGTTCCGATCGCATCCCGGGCTATCGGAACGGCACCGACGATCGCTTCGGCATGCGTGGCGTAACTCGGCACGACGAACCGGGCGGGGCTAGGCAGGTCCAGCGCCGCCAGCATTCGCAGACCGAGTTCACTGCCGGGCAACGCGACGACCCGGTCCGCGGTCGTACCGAATACGGCAGCAGCGGCGGCTTCCAGATCGGCGATCGCTGCGGGCGAGGGGAGGCTAAGCATATCGACCGTCGGGACACTATCGGTAGGCCACGCGCAGGGGTTGATGCCGGTCGACAGGTCGAGCCAGGGTCTCGGCGCATCCGGATATTGGACGGCGGCGAGATCGATCCGTCCACCGTGGATGCGCAGGGCGTTCATACTGTCTTTCACTCGGACCCGCGGTCTTTCGCTTGATCTTCCGGGCGTCATCGTCATTCCGGGCCCGTCGAGCAAGCGCGAAGGAAACGGTAGGATGCAATCGGTCTGGACGCCGTTCGGAAAAAGCCTGTTCGTGCTGGGCGGCGCGCGTTCTGGGAAAAGCCGCCACGCTCAAGCTTTGGCCGAAGCCGCGGCGACGGACCACGCGACGCGGCTCGTCTATATCGCAACCGCGCAGGCATTCGACGGCGAGATGGAGGATCGGATCGCGCGCCATCGTGCCGATCGCGACGATCGGTGGCGGACCGTCGAGGCTCCGCTGGCGCTTGGCGAGGCACTGAGCAGCGAGGATGGTACTGACGTCGTGATGCTGGTCGATTGCCTGACCCTGTGGGTGTCGAACCTGTTGCTAGCCGACGAGGCTGTAGCCGCGCGCGTGGACGATCTGGTCGAGACGATCGCGCGGTTGCAAGGCCGCGTCATCCTCGTGTCGAACGAAGTCGGGTTGGGTATCGTCCCGGACAATGTGTTGGCCCGGCGTTTCCGGGATGCGGCAGGGTTGCTGCATCAGCGGATCGCCGCGGAGGTCGATTCCGTCGACATGGTCATGGCCGGGCTGGTTCGGCGCTGGAAGACGCCGAACATGGATTAGAGATCTATGAATGACTAGCGATCACATTTCTCACGATGGTCAAGTATTCGCGGTGACCGGAAGCGATCATTTGTGCGATACAAAAAACTGATCTGGTTTTTAGCATCTCGAATTTCGGCAATATGATCGGCAGATCGCGAAACCGATATTTTTAATTTTATTTGTGCGACCCCAAAATTAATTGGAGCAGATCGGTCCGCTCAAACATTAATTAAAACATTTCCGTTCGAGCTATGTTAAAAGAGCTTATCGCCAGCCGATTTTTGGGCCCTGACGACCGAGAGATGCATGTGCTCCCGCCCCGAATTTTGCGGGATTACTCTCATGGCTACGACGCTCAGCCCCTTGGCGCTGATGGTTCGGAAGTTGGAAACGCACGCTGTGCTGGACGACGGCGACCGCAAGGCGCTGCTCGCGCTGCCATATACCCTTCGCACGTTCGAGCCGTCCTCCTACCTCGTGCGCGAAGGCGATGCGCCGGATCAATGCGCGGTACTGTTGTCGGGGTTCGCGTATCGCCAGAAGCTGACCGGCGCCGGCATGAGACAGATCGTGTCGCTGCACATTCCGGGTGAGCCGCTCGACTTCCAGCATTTGTTCCTCGACGTCGCGGACCACAACGTTCAGACGCTTACGCGCGCGGAGATCGCGACGATCCCGCGGTCGGCGCTACGCGAACTGGCGCGGAACCGTGCGGCTATCAGCAACGCGATCTTCGTCAATACGCTGGTCGAGGGATCGATCTTCCGCGAATGGATTCTCAACATCGGTCGCCGCGATGCGCGGTCACGGCTGGCGCATTTCCTGTGCGAATTCGCGATCCGGCTCGACATGCAGGGGCTGACCGGCGCCGATGGCTATGAGTTGCCGATGAGCCAGGAGCAGCTTGGCGATGCACTCGGACTGACGGCGGTACATGTGAACCGCACGATAAAGTCGCTTGAAGCGGATGGTCTGATCGGGCGCAATCGTCGCCGGATCAGCTTTCCGCAATGGGATGCGCTACGCGAACTCGCGGATTTTTCGAGCCGCTACCTGCATCTCGCCCAGCAGACCAGCTGACGCTCCTATCGTTGGTGCGCGTGATCGACCGAATCGATGATCCGCCCCCCAGCCATGAAGACGGCGATCGGGCAGGCGGCGAATAGCAGCCAGCCGCCGTATCCGGGATATTGCTGGAGGTAGTGCATCCCGCGTTCGACCGCGCCAACGCCGAGGCCGTAGATGACGAGAAAGGCCTCGAACTTGGTCTTGATGATGAAGAGGCGAGCAAAGCGAGTCCACATGGCGAGCGTAGCAGCAAGGTGCGTGCCAATGGCTAATATGCGCGGTTCTGACGTCTGAAAATATGGTTACCTGTAAATTAACTCGACGTTTTACGTTGGATTACGGCGGTCAGATGCGAGCGACGTGCGTGACCCGGTCCGCTTCTCCAACGCTCAACGAGCGCGCGCAATCCTCGGCCAGCACGACGCCGTCCTCGGTCTCGCGGACTTTCCCGAAGGCCGCGCGGAAGTCTGCAAAGTTGCCCGTCGCGACCAGGGCGTCCTTGCCGTCGTCGCCACCGATCCCGACGACATCACTCTCGCGAGCGTCGGCGATCGAGCGGACCTGATCGGTGCGCGCGGTCATCGTCGGGCCGCCGTCGAAGATGTCGACATAGTTCTCGAACGCGAACCCCTCGTTCTCCAACATCCGCATCGCCGCGCGGCCCGAGGGATGCGGCAGTCCGATCGCGGCGCGTGCGGTCTCGGTCAGCATCGCGGTGTAGATCGGGTGCTTGGGCATCAGGTCGGCAATGAACTGGTGACCGTTGATGGCATTGAACTGGTCCGCGTCCTGAAAATTCATTCCGAAGAAGCGGCCAGCAAGACCGTCCCAGAACGGCGAGCCGCCGGCCTCATCGATGACGCCGCGCAGTTCGGCGAGGATCCGGTCGGCAAAGCGGGCACGGTGCATCTTGATGAAGAGATAACGGCTGCGCGCGAGCAGCAAGCCGAGGCCGCCGGCGCGTTCGCCGGGATGAAGGAACAGCCCGCCGACTTCGCTCGCGCCTTCGAGATCGGTCGCGAGCGTCAGCATGTCGGCGCGGAAGGTGCGGTTTAGCTCGCGGCTGTGCTGCGTGAGCTGGCCGATCCGGTAGCTGTAGAACGGGTAGCTCTGGCCCACCTGCGTGAAGATCTGGCAGGTGCCGCGGACTTCCTTCGTCTCGATGTTCTCGAGGATGAGGACGAATAGCTCGTCCTGGACCGGGCCGTCGGTGCGCGCGAAGGCGGTGTGGCTGCGTTCGAGCTTGGCGGTGAGCGCACGACGATCGGGCGGCAAATTGGTGAAGCCACCGCCGGTCAGCTTGGCCATCTCGTAGAGGTGCTGGAGGTCGTCGTCGACCGCGGCCCGGATCCTGAAGCTCACAACCGGCCCTCCGCGATACGCAATATGGTGACCGCCGACAGCGCCGCACGTTCGGCGAGGCTGTCGGGGATCATGAATTCGTCGGTCGAATGGATCGCGCCGCCGCGGACACCCATCGTGTCGACGACCGGCACGCCTGCGGCTGCGATGTTGTTGCCGTCGCAGACGCCGCCGGTGGCTTTCCAAGCAATGTCGAGACCGAGGTCGGTGCCGGATGCCCTGACCAGATCGAACAGCCGCGCGGCGCCGTCGTCGATCGGCTTCGGCGGGCGGTTGAAGCTGCCATGCACCTCGATGCGGACGTCGTGCTCGGCAGCGACCATCGCGACCGCGGAGTCGATATGCGATTGCGCGCGCGTGATCTCGTCGAGCGTCGCGGGGCGGAAGTTGATGCGGAGGATGGCGAGATCGGGGACGACGTTGTTCGGGCCACCGCCCTCGATCCGCGCCGGGTTCACCGCGAGACGGGGGCCGCGGACCTTCGACAAGCGCACCGCGATGTCGGCGGCTGCGACGAGCGCGTTGCGGCCGTCCTCGGGGTTGCGACCGGCGTGCGCGCTGCGACCGTGGACGATGATCGAGAAGTTTCCCGTACCGCCGCGTGCTCCCGCCAGCGTGCCGTCGGCGAGCGCGGGTTCGTAGGTAAGCGCGGCGATCTTTCCGTGCGCGGCGCGGGCGAGCAGGGCGGCAGAGGAGAAGGAGCCGGTTTCCTCGTCCGAGTTGATGACGACGTCATAGCCGATCCGCGCGGCGAGGGGGCTGGCCTCGACCGCTTGAAGTGCGGCAAGCATCACCGCCAGCCCGCCTTTCATGTCCGCGACGCCGGGGCCGTTCAGCCGGCCGTCGTCGAGCCATTGCAGCGATTGGAACGCGTGACCGACAGGATAGACCGTGTCCATGTGGCCGGTGAACAGCATGCGGACGGGTGCGTCGGGACGCACGACGAGGTGCAGGTGCTTGCCGTGCTCGATCGCGGAGACCACGCCGTCCGAGCCGACATTGTCGACGGGTGTCGGCTCGACCAGCTTAATCTCGCCCGGCAGGGCCGCGAACGCGTCGCCCAGCAATCCGGCCATCGCCGCCAGCCCGGCAAGGTTGCGCGTACCGCTGTTGACGGCCGCCCAGGCCTCGACCTGCGCCAGCATCGGTGCAGCGCCCGCCGTGTCGACGGCATCGCGCTCTATCGGTGTAAGTCCCCTCATCACGCGACCCTAGCGAGGCTGGACACGCGTGGGAACAGCGTCAGAAGCTGTAGACCAACGACGCGCGGCTGGTGGTGTCGGTCGAGACCGACCCGACCGGCGGCTCGCTTTCATACTGGACGCTGTACGATAGCGCGGCCGACAGAGGCCCGATCAGCTTGGCGTTGAGCGAGGTCGTGCCGCTGAGCGTGCTGTTGTAGCGCTGGACATAGGCGGAGGCGACCTGGCTGACCGACAGGCCGCTCAGGATCCGCACGCTGAAATTCGCGGTGCCACGTGCGGCGATGCTGCTCTGCTCGGTATCGTCGGTGAATTCGGTATAGCGATACGCCGGCCCGAGTTCCAGATCGAGCTTGGTGCCCGCGGTCTTGATCACGCTGTAGCCAGCACCGACCGAGGTCGAATATCGGTTGAAATAGCCGAGGAACCGATCGCCTTCATATTGCGCGACGCCGTAGATGTAGGCGCGGTCGTCGATCTTGTAGTTGGGTTCGTACGAGGCGAGGTAATGTTCGCGCGTCGTGATGTTCTGGTTCGACTGATAGTCCGCCTGCGCATGGAATTTCTGGCGCCAGCGAAGACCTTCGCGGTTGAGGTCGAGCACCGCGGTACCGCCCGCCGTGTCGGAATTGCCCGTCGTCAGATAGCCCCCGACCTCCGCCTTGCCGCTCCACAGGTCGAGGAAGCTGGCCTGACGGATCACCTGCGTACGTTGTGCCGCGCGGTCGGCCTTCCACTTCTCGGCGATCGCCAGCACCGCGTCGCCGCTGAGCGGATCGGCGGCGCGCGCGTATTTGGCGATCGTGTTGACGTCCGCTTCGTTCCCCGCCTCCAGCGCCGCGTCGAGCATCGCGCGGATCGTCTCGGGGATCATCACCGACTGCGGATCGGGCGCGTTCGCCAGCAGCAGCGGGGCGAGCAGAAGAGGGGCTAAGCGGCGCACAGCCGTTCCGTAACGGCAGCGTGACGGAATGGGAACTGCTCAGCGTGTCGAGGTTGCGCCGAGATGTGGCGCGAAGGCGGCGAGTACCTGTTCGTAGAGCGCCTTCTTGAACGGCACGATCAGCCGCGGAAGGTCGGCGGGATCGCTCCAGCGCCACGCGCGGAATTCCTCGTGGTCGGTGGCGATGTTGACGTCCGCGTCGGTGCCGAGGAAGCGGTACAGGAACCAGCGCTGCGTCTGGCCGCGCCATTTGCCCTTCCAGACTTTTCCCAGCAGTTCGGGGGGAAGGTCGTAGACGAATTCGCCGGGCGCTTCCGCGATCAGCTCGACCTTGTCCGGCATGACGCCGGTTTCCTCGCCGAGCTCGCGCAGTGCGGCGGCTTCGGCGTCCTCGCCGGGATCGATCCCGCCCTGCGGCATCTGCCATGCCTCCAGCGGTGAATCGTTGCGCTGGCCGACGAAGATCTTCCCCTCCGCGTTCATGAGCATGATGCCGGCGCAGGGGCGGTAGGGCAGGGTCGAAACGTCGGTCAAAATAGTCTCCGCAACGCAGGGGCTTGGGGCTCGGGCAACTTGGGGGTTGGCAGGCGCGCTCCTACCTACGGAGCATGATCCATGTCGTCCACCATCCCGACTATGTCACCCCAGCGCCGGCGCGCTCGACCTATCGCTGGAACAAGAACGGGCTGATCCGCGATCTGTTGCTCGAAAAGGGCGATGCGGTGGCGTGGCACCGCGCCGAGACGACGCCGACCGCGTGGCTGGAGGCGGTGCATGACGAGGACTACGTCGCCGAGGTGCTCCGCGCGGACGTGCCGAAGGAGAAGGAGCGGCGGATCGGCTTTCCGGTCACCGCGGCGGTGGCGTCGCGCGCGGCGATCGTGCCGCATGGGACGTGGCTTGCGGCGTGTCTTGCGCTGGAGCACGGGTTCGCGGCGAACACCGCGGGCGGGAGCCATCATGCGCTGGCGAACACTGGCGCGGGGTTCTGCGTGTTCAACGATCTCGCGGTAGCGGCGGCGCGGTTGATCGACGAGGGGCGCGTGGCGCGCGTGCTCGTCGTCGATTGCGATGTGCATCAGGGCGACGGGACTGCCGCGTTGCTCGCTGGGCGGCCGGAGATCGCAACCTACTCGATCCATGCGGAGAAGAATTTTCCGGTGCGGAAGGCGCGTTCGACGGTCGACGTGCCGTTGCCGGACAAGGTCGGCGACGAGGCGTATTTGGCAACGCTGGAGACGACCCTAGTGCCTTTGCTCGACGAGTTCCGGCCGGAGCTGATCCTCTACCAAGCCGGCGTGGATCCGTTCGAGGGCGACCGGCTCGGGCGGTTGGCGCTGACCTTGGACGGTCTGGCGCGGCGGGAACGGCTGGTCGCTAGCCTTGCGATTGCACGCGGCGTGCCGCTCGCGAGCACGGTGGGTGGTGGTTACGGCGAGGACGCGCTGGCGATCGCCGAGCGGCATGTGGCGGCGATCATGACGCTGGGGGAAACTTTCGCAGTGGCGTGATGCTGGATCGCGGCTTGCTGCGTTGGGGATGCGATGACGACTCCCACGCTTCTCTGGCTGCGCCAGGACCTCCGCCTTCATGACCAACCCGCGCTGATCGTCGCCGCGCATGCCGGGCCGGTGATCCCGGTCTACGTGCTCGATGACGACGCGCCGGGGAAATGGAAAATGGGCGGCGCCCAGCGCTGGTGGCTGCACCACACGCTCGACTCGTTCGGCAAATCGTTGGCGGACAAGGGGTCGAAGCTGATCCTGCGACGCGGCGGTGCGGTCGAGGTACTGACGGCGCTGATGGAGGAAACCGGTGCCGAGCAGGTGCACGCGATCCGGCATTACGAGCCGTGGTGGCGGAAGGCCGAGGCGGCGCTTGGCGATCGGCTGTGCCTTCATGATGGCAACCATCTTGCGCGCATCGAGGACGTGAGGACGGGATCGGGCGGGCAGTTCAAGGTGTATTCGTCGTTCTGGAAGGCGCTGAACCAGATGATGCCGCCCGGCGATCCCGAGCCGGCGCCGCAGACGATCCCGGCGCCATCGAAATGGCCAAAGAGCGAGACGCTGGCGGACTGGGATCTGCTGCCGACCAAGCCGGACTGGTCGACGGGATTCGGCGACTGGACGCCGGGCGAGGCGCAGGCGTTGAAGAACGCGAAGGCGATGGCGCCGATCGTCGAGGCGTATGACGTCGATCGCAACATGCCGTCGATCGAGGGCACCTCGCGCCTGTCGCCTCATCTGCATTTCGGCGAGATTTCGCCGCGTGCGGTGTGGCATGCGGTCGATGGCCACGGCGACGCGACGACGTTTCGCAAGGAACTGGCTTGGCGCGATTTCACCGATGGCGTCGTGCTGACGATGCCGGATTACGGCGATACGAACGGGCGACCCAAGTTCGACAAGCTCCCATGGCGGTCGGGCGAGGCGGCCGAGGCCGACCTGAAGGCGTGGCAGGAGGGCAAGACCGGCTATCCCATCGTGGATGCCGGAATGCGGCAGCTCTGGGCGACCGGCTGGATGCACAACCGTGTCCGGATGATCACGGCGAGCTTCCTGGTGAAGCATCTGCTGATCGATTGGCGCGAGGGGGAGCGGTGGTTCTGGGACTGCCTGGTCGATGCGGATTACGGGAATAATTCGGTGAACTGGCAATGGGTCGCCGGGACCGGGGTGGATTCGAACATGTTCGGGCGGATCATGGCGCCGCTGACGCAGTCGGAGAAGTTCGATGCGGGCGACTATATCCGCGAGTGGGTGCCGGAACTGGCGAAGGTGACCGGCGAGGCGATCCATGATCCGGACGAGTCCGGATGTCGGCCGAAGGCGTATCCGGCGAAGATCGTCGGCCACCGCGAAGGGCGCGAGCGAGCGCTCGAAGCCGGGCGGCACGCGCGATAGGGTCGCGTCTCCCCTCCCTTCCAGGAAGGGGAGGACGTTGTAGCCTTGATTACGTTCCAGCCGTTTCCGCGCGGACAACTCTTTCCTAGCCGCCGCCCGTGTTGCATGGAGCGCCGCGATGACTGCCGTTCCCGCTTTCGATGATGTGCCCACCGCGCAGGTTTCCCCGGTCGCGCGCGTCGTCGCGCCGGTGTTTCACCACCTGCTCGACCGGATCGACGCAGGGCTTGAGAGCGGCGGGATCGATGCGCGACTGCCCGACGGCACGCGGCGGCTGATCGGCGGACGCGCGCCCGGGCCTTTGCCGGTCGTCGTCGTACATCGCTGGCGCGCGCTGGTGAGGCTCGCGACGGCCGGGTCGGTTGGCTGGTATGAAGGCTGGGCGGCAGGCGACTGGTCGAGCCCAGACCCGGTGCCGCTGTTCGACCTGTTCATGCGCAACCGGCGCTCGCTCGGCGGCGCGGCACGGTCGGGGGGCGTAGTGCGGCTGGCGGCGCGGGCTTGGCACCGGATGCGGCGGAACGACCTCACCGGATCGCGCAAGAACATTGCCGCGCATTATGACCTCGGGAACGACTTCTACGAGACGTGGCTCGACCAGAGCCTGACCTATTCGAGCGCCATATTCGCCGAGCCGTTCAACGATGCCGAACCGCATGAGGCTGCGCAGGGGACCAAGCTGCGTGCGATCCTCGACCGGACCGGGGCGCGGGCTGGTGATACGATCCTAGAGATCGGCTGTGGCTGGGGATCGTTCGCCGAGATGGCTGCGCGCGCGGGGGTCGGCGTGCACGCGCTGACGCTGTCGACCGAGCAGAAGCGGCAGGTCGACGAGCGGATCGCGGCGGCGGGGCTCGACGGGGTGCAGGTGGCGCTGACCGATTACCGTGACGTCACCGGTACCTATGATGCGGTGGCGAGCATCGAGATGGTGGAGGCGGTCGGCGAGGAATACTGGCCGGTGTATCTCGACGCGATCGCGCGCGCCTTGAAGCCAGGTGGGCGTGCGGCGTTGCAGTATATCTCGATCGACGATGCGATCTTCGACTCATATTCGCGGAGTGTCGACTTCATCCAGCGTTACGTGTTTCCGGGCGGGATGCTGTTGTCCGAACCACGGTTTCGCGCGCTGGCGGAGGCGCGGGGGCTCGCGTGGGAGGACCGGCGTGGGTTCGGGCTGCATTATGCCGAGACGTTGCGGCGGTGGCGCGTTGCGTTCGATGCCGCGGTTGCGGAAGGGCGGTTGCCGGCGCGGTTCGATGCGCGGTTCGTCGCGTTATGGCGCTACTATCTGATGTACTGCGAAGGCGGGTTTCTCGGCGGCGGGATCGACGTAGCGCAGGTTACGCTGGTCAAGCGGTAGGGCTTTCCTGCGTACGCAGGAATCCAGGGTCACGGAGCGCTACGTTTGGTATCCTGGACTCCTGCGTGCGCAGGAGAACGGTTACGCGACGCGCTCGAAGTGCCCAGCTTCGAAGCCCTCGATCGCCAGCGCGACGATGCGGTCGGCCACGACAGTCGGTTCCTTGACCGAGTTTGGATCCTCGCCCGGATACGCTCGCGCGCGCATCTTCGTCCGCGTTGCGCCGGGATCGACGATCGCAGTGCGGATTGCGCTGATCTCGGCCATTTCGTCGCCATACGCGCCGAGCAGCGTCTCGAACGCAGCCTTCGAAGCACCGTAGAGGCCCCAATACGCGCGAGGCTTGCGGCCGACGCTGGAGGTCACGCCGATCACCCGCGCGGACTTGGCCTTCTTCAGCATCGGATCGAACGCTGCGATCAACGCCGCCTGCGCGCTGACGTTGAGCGTCAGGACCTGCGCCATTTCCTTCGGATCGATCGCCGGGACCGACGACAACGAGCCCAGCATGCCCGCGTTCAGCACGAGGATGTCGAGGGCATCCCAACGATCGCCGATCGCTGTCGCCAACCGCCCGATGGCTTCGCTCTCGGCCAGATCGAGCGGCGCGATCGTCGCCGAACCACCCGCGGCATGGATTGTCGCCTCGACCTCTTCGAGACCACCCGGCGTACGCGCGGTCAGGACGACGTGCGCACCCTTTGCCGCCAGCGCGATCGCGGTTGCGGCACCAATTCCGCGGCTGGCACCGGTGACCAAGGCCAGCCGGCCTTCGAGAGGCTTGTCCGTCATATCAGCTCCGCCAGTATCAGATGACGCGTTCGGCGAGCATCGCGAACTGGTCGACTTCCGAGCCTTCGTCATGGTCGGTCAGCGTCGTCGGGTAATCCCCGGTGAAGCACGCGTCGCAATATTTCGGGCGGACATCCGCGCGCTTCGCCTCACCGAGCGCCTTGTAGAGCCCGTCGATCGAGATGAAGTTGAGGCTGTCGGCATGGATGAAACCGGTCATGCCGCCGAGATCGAGCTTGGCCGCGAGCAGCTTCTCGCGCTCGGGCGTGTCGACGCCGTAGAAGCACGAGTGCCGCGTTGGCGGGCTGGCTATCCGCATATGGACTTCGGCGGCGCCGGCTTCGCGCATCATCTCGACGATTTTGAGCGAGGTGGTGCCGCGGACGATCGAGTCGTCGACGAGGATGACGCGCTTGCCCTTGATCAGCGCGCGGTTGGCGTTGTGCTTCAGCTTCACGCCGAGATGGCGGACCTTGTCGCCCGGCGAGATGAACGTGCGGCCGACATAATGCGAGCGGATGATGCCGAGCTCGAACGGGATACCCGACTGCTGGGCATAGCCGATCGCCGCCGGCGTGCCCGAGTCGGGGACCGGGATGACGAGATCGGCATCGACCGGCGATTCGATCGCGAGCTGTGCGCCGATCGCCTTCCGGACCGAATAGATCGAGTGATCGTCGACGATCGAATCGGGGCGCGAGAAATACACCCATTCGAAGATGCACGGCCGTGCCGCCATCGGCGCGAACGGCCGGATCGAGCGGATTTCCGAGCCCTGGACGATGACCAGCTCGCCCGGCTCGATCGCGCGGACGAAGGTGGCGCCGACCACGTCGAGCGCGACCGTCTCGGACGCGAAGATCACCGCGTCGCCGAGCTTGCCCATCACCAACGGGCGGATGCCGAGCGGATCACGGCAGGCGATCATGCCCTCCGGCGTCATCACGATCAGCGAATAGGCGCCTTCAATCTGCTTGAGCGCATCGATGAAGCGATCGAGCAGCGTGCGGTAATTGGACGTCGCGACGAGATGGATAATTGTCTCGGTATCGCTGGTCGACTGGAAGATCGAGCCGCGGCGAACGAGCTCGCGACGCAGCCGCATCGCGTTCGAGATGTTGCCGTTATGCGCGATCGCGAAGCCACCGGTCGACAGCTCGGCATAGAGCGGCTGGACGTTGCGCAACGCGGTCTCGCCGGTCGTCGAATAGCGGACGTGCCCGCAGGCGACGGTGCCCGGGAGCGAGCGGATCACGTCGTCGCGGTCGAAGTTGCCGGCGACATGGCCCATCGCGCGATGCGTGTGGAAATGCGCGCCGTCGAAGGTCGTGATGCCGGCGGCTTCCTGCCCGCGGTGCTGCAACGCGTGCAGCCCCAAGGCTACGAGTGCGGCCGCGCCATCGGTGGCCGAAACGCCAAACACCCCGCATTCTTCGCGGAGTTTGTCGTCATCATAAGGGTTTGTCGTCAGCATGCCGGTTCTCACGTCGTGCGGAAGCTGCCCTATACGAGCGGATCGCCGGCTTGTCGCCTGTTTGTAATAACATTGCGCGGATCGTTTTGAGGGGGCGGTCGCATCGGGGCAGGTTTCGAGTATATCCGGAGCATGACACACAGCCGCGACACGGGCCTGACGCTCGATCCGAAATTCGATTCCGCCGGGCTCCTGACCGCGGTCGTCACCGACCGCGTATCGGGCGACGTGCTGATGGTCGCGCATATGAACGCAGAGGCGCTCGCGGAAACGCAGGCGACCGGCGAGGCGCATTTCTGGTCGCGAAGCCGCGAAAAGCTCTGGAAGAAGGGCGAGACGTCGGGGAACGTGTTGCGCGTCGCCGAACTTCGGATCGATTGCGATCAGGATGCGGTGTGGGTGATCGTCGATGCGGCGGGGCCAGCGTGCCATACCGGCGAGCGGACGTGCTTCTTCCGGCGGATCGAAGGGGGCAGACTGGTGCCGGCCGAATGAAGCGGGCGTTGCTGTTGTTTGCGCTCGTAATCGGCGGGTGTGGGCGCGAGCCGAAGACTGCGGCGGCGGACAGCGCGGGCGCTCGGCTCGAAGCTGCGGCGGAGACGGCGGGGATCGTGCCCGACTTGAACGCGCCGCTGCAAGGATCATGGGCGCGCGATACGGACCGGGTCTGCGTCGTCGGCACTGAGAAGACCGCACGGATCGGCGTGAGCGTCGACTATGGCGAGGATCAGGCGTGCGCAGCGTCGGGAACCGTCGAACGGTCGGGCGAAGCGCTCAAGCTCGCGTTCGGCACCTGCAAGTTCGACGCGCGTTTCGACGGCGATCGCATCGTGTTTCCGGCCGAAGTACCCGAAGCCTGCGAGTCCCTTTGCACCGGCCGCACCTCGCTCGCGGCACTGGCCGTCGACCGGATGAGCGAATCGCGATCGGAGGCCGCGACGCTACGGTCGACGAAGGGAAAGTTGCTTTGCGACAATTGACGTTGACGTAAACGAGAGTTATTTCTCCGGGGATGGCGACACAAGCATCCCCTCGATTGCAGGCGACCCCGCAATCCTACGCGGTGATCGAGCCGCGGCATGATCGCGAGAGCTTCACGATCTCCGACCTGTCGGCCGAATTCGACGTCACCGCGCGGGCGCTCCGTTTCTACGAGGACGAGGGCCTGATCGCGCCCGAGCGTCGTGGCACGCAGCGCATCTATTCGCACCGTGATCGCGCGCGTCTTGCCTGGATCCTGCGCGGCAAGCGCGTCGGGTTCAGCCTCGGCGAGATCCGCGAGATGATCGACCTCTACGATCTCGGCGATGGTCGGCGTGCGCAGCGCCAGGTCGTGATCGAGCGCAGCCAGGCGCGGATCGCGCTGCTGACCGCGCAGAAGCGCGACATCGATCTCGCCATCGACGAACTCACCAGTTTCGTGGCCCTCCTCGAAGTGAGCCGCGCCCAGGACAACCAAGGATAAACCATGCCCCAGTATACGCCCCCCGTCCGCGACACGCGTTTCGTCCTCGAGCATGTCGTCGGGCTCGATCGCTACAATAACCTCCCCGGCTTCGATGCGGCCTCGCCCGACGTCGTCGACGCGGTGCTGGAGGAAGGCGGCAAGTTCGTCGCCGAAGTGCTGTTCCCGCTCAACCTGTCGGGCGACCAGCAGGGTTGTACGCGGCACGAGGACGGCTCGGTGACGACGCCGGACGGCTTCAAGGAAGCCTACAAGCAGTATGTCGAGAGCGGCTGGGCGACGCTCGGCAACCAGCCCGAATATGGCGGGCAGGGCATGCCGCACGTCGTGTCGACCGCGTTCCAGGAATACATGATCTCGTCGAACATGGCGTTCGCGATGTATCCCGGCCTCACGCACGGCGCGATCGCCGCGCTGATCGCCAAGGGCTCGGACGCGCAGAAGGCGATGTACGTGCCGAAGATGGTGTCGGGCGAATGGGGCGGGACGATGAACCTGACCGAGGCGCAGTGCGGCACCGATCTCGGCCTGATCCGTACCAAGGCCGAGCCGCAGGCGGATGGCTCGTACGCGATCACCGGCACGAAGATCTTTATCTCGTCTGGCGAGCATGACCTGACCGAGAACATCATCCACCTCGTGCTGGCCAAGACGCCGGGCGCGCCGGACAGCTCGAAGGGCATCTCGCTGTTCGTGGTGCCGAAGTTCCTGGTTAACGAGGACGGTTCGCTCGGTGCGCGCAACGGCGTCACCTGCGGGTCGATCGAGCACAAGATGGGCATCCACGCGAACTCGACCTGCGTGATGAATTATGATTCGGCGACCGGCTGGCTCGTCGGCGAGGAGATGAAGGGCCTCGCCGCCATGTTCATCATGATGAACGCCGCGCGTCTCGGCGTCGGTCTCCAGGGTCTCGGCGTGGCGGAAGTCGCGTACCAGAATGCCGTCCAGTACGCGCATGATCGTCGCCAGGGTCGCGCGCTGACCGGGCCGAAGGAGCCGCAGGAGAAGGCGGACACGCTGTTCGTCCATCCCGACATCCGCCGCATGCTGATGGAGGGCAAGTCGCTGACAGAAGGCCTGCGCGCGCTGATCCTGTGGACCGCGCTCCAGGCCGATCTTGAGCATCATGCCGAGACCGAGGAGGAGCGCCAGCTTGCCGGCGACATCATCAGCCTGCTGACCCCGGTCATCAAGGGCTATGGCACCGACATGGGCTATGCGATCGCGACCAACGCGCAGCAGGTTTACGGCGGTCACGGCTACATCGCCGAATGGGGCATGGAGCAATATGTCCGCGATGCCCGGATCGCGATGATCTACGAGGGCACCAACGGCGTCCAGGCGATGGATCTTGTCGGCCGCAAGCTCGCGCAGAATGGCGGGCGCGGGATCCAGGCGTTCTTCAAGCTGGTCGCGGACGACGTCGCTGCGGCGAAGGGCGACCCGGCAACGGCATCGTTCGCCGAGGCGCTGGAGAAGGCGAACGGCCAGCTTCAGGCGGCGACGATGTGGTTCATGGCGAACGGCATGAAGAACCCCGAGAACGTCGGCGCGGGCGCGGTCAGCTATATGCACCTGATGGGGATCGTCGCGGTCGGTACGATGTGGCTGCGGATGGCGGTCGCTGCGACCAAGCTGAAGGCGGCGGGTGAGGGCGAGACCGCGTTTCTCGACGCCAAGCTGGTGACGGCGCGCTTCTACGCCGAGCGGATCCTGCCGGATGCAGGCGCGCTGCGTCGGAAGATCGAGGGTGGGGCGGAGTCGCTGATGGCGCTGCCGCCCGAGATGTTCATGGCCGCCTGATCGGATCTGCCTTCTGCTCCCCTCCCTGGAAGGGAGGGGCAGGGGGCGGGTCGGTTTCCGCGGATCCGAACCGTTGTGGCTCAAGCGGGCCGACCCACCCCCAACCCCTCCCTTTCAGGGAGGGGGGCAGGTTGCGCTTCCCTACTTAGGAGCGGCGGCAGTGGCTGGCGTGTTCGCCGGCTGCGGCGGCGTGGCCACCACCGTCTTCCGCCGCACCCCATTTAATTCGGCGGCCGCTGGTGCAGTCGGCATAACCCCAGCAGGCACCGGCACAGCCGTCAGCGTCGCCTGAACCTTCATGCACTGCGTCGGATCGGCGCGCTTGAACTGGCGGCAGTTCCACAACGACTTTTCGTAATTGCTCGACCGGTCGCGCAGGTAGCTGAAGCCCAGCACGGCGGTCTGGGCGGGTGCCAGCGGGAGCGATGTCGCCGCCTTGCTACCGTCCGTCCACGCCATGTAGCGGCAGAACGGCTTGTCCCCGCACGCCTGTGCCGCAAGCGTGGTGAGCCCGTCCGCGGTCTGGCCACGGGGCAGGGCTACGAGGATCGTATCGCCATCGACTGGCACCGCGGGAGCAGGTGTCGTCTCGGTAACGGGTCCAAACCCCATCGCGATCGAAGCCTCCGCCAGCGCGGCATCCGCCTCAGCCAACGCCGCGCCGGTTTTGTGCGCGTCCGACAGCTCGGCAATCTGCGCAATGACCGGCTCGACCGTCTCCGGATGACGGCCGAACGCAGGTGGCGTGCCCCACCAGCCCGACCAACGGAAGAACAGATGCGTGTTCACCGCGGTGATCTTGTCGAGGCTCGACTGCCAGTACGGCACGACCCAGTCGGTATGGTAATGCGTCGCATAGCCGACCTGCTTGAACACCGCCCCGGATAGCGACGCCGCCGCCACTTCGCGCGCGCGACGCCAAGCGTCCTCCGTCGGATGCCAGCGGGTGAGCGCGCCGTCGCAGCTGAAGCTGAACTGGCATCCCGTCGAACGGTCCTGCCCCTCGAACACCACGCCGCACACGGTCTTCGGAAAGGCCGGGTGGTGCAGTCGGTTGAGGACGACCTGCGCGACGGCGCGCTCGCCGAGCGTGTCGTCGCCGGCCTCGTAGAGGATGCCCGCCGCCATGCAGTCCGTCGCGCGCGCCAGATCATCCGGGCCGCCGGCGAAGCGGAACGGCCGTGCCGCCGGGTTGGGATCGGTCGAGAACGGCACGGTCGCGTTGAACGCACGCGCGTCCTCGGGGCTGAGATCGACGAACTTCACCGGCTCGACCTCGGGCACTTCGGCTTGCGGCACGACCCGGCCCGCGGGCAGCTTCACCCGCTTCGAGGCGTGGACGATCGTGGGCGGGTCGGCGACGACCAGCGCAGGCCCGACGATCGCCAGCGCGGAGATGCCGACGAGAGTGGCGCGCAGCACCTTCGTGCCGCGCGCGGAAAGCTCTGCTGTCACTTTTCGGGCAGGAAGTCCGGGACCGACAGATAGCGCTCGCCGGTGTCGTAGTTGAACCCGAGAACCCGAACGTTGTCAGGCAGATCGGGCAGCTTCTGAAGGATCGCTGCGAGCGTCGCGCCCGAGCTGATGCCGACCAGCATGCCCTCTTCGGTCGCCGAACGGCGCGCCATGTCCTTGGCCACTGCGGCATCGACCTCGATCACGCCGTCGAGCGCCTGCGTGTGCAGATTAACCGGAATGAAGCCCGCGCCGATGCCCTGGATCGGGTGAGGTCCCGGCTGACCACCGGCGATCACCGGCGAGGCGGCCGGCTCGACCGCGTAGACCTTGAGCGACGGCCATTCCTTCTTCAGCGCCTCCGCAACGCCGGTGATGTGACCGCCGGTGCCGACGCCGGTGATGATCACGTCGATCGGCGTATCGCGGAAGTCGGCGAGAATTTCCTGCGCGGTCGTAGCGACATGCACGGCGATGTTCGCAGGATTTTCGAACTGCTGCGGCATCCAGGAGCCGGGTGTCTGCTCGACCAGTTCCTTCGCACGCTCAATCGCGCCCTTCATGCCCTTCTCGCGCGGGGTCAGGTCGAACGTAGCGCCGTATGCGAGCATCAGGCGGCGGCGTTCGATCGACATGCTCTCGGGCATGACGAGGACGATCTTGTAGCCCTTAACCGCGGCGACGAGTGCCAGGCCGATGCCCGTGTTGCCGCTTGTCGGCTCGATGATCGTGCCGCCGGGCTGGAGATGGCCGTCCTTCTCGGCCGCCTCGATCATGGCGAGCGCGATGCGGTCCTTGATCGAACCGCCGGGGTTCGAGCGCTCGGACTTCACCCAGACTTCGGATTCGGGGAACAGCTTCGACAGGCGGACGTGCGGCGTGTTGCCGATCGTATCGAGGATCGAGTTGGCCTTCATGGCTTGGCTTCTCCGTGTTTGGGTTCGGTCTCTAGGATCTCTGGGGGATCAAAGGTTTTCGCGCGGCCTAGTTCCGGGAACAGTCGCGCCCAGCCGATCGTGATCGCAATAGCACCGACCCCGCCGAACACCACTGCGCCTACGGGGCCGAGCAACGAGGCCATCACGCCGCTCTCGAATTCGCCCAGTTCGTTCGACGCAGAAATGGTGAGCTGAGACACCGCGCTGACGCGGCCGCGCATCGCATCGGGCGTGTGGAGCTGGATCAGCGACTGGCGGACATAGACCGAGATCATGTCCGCGCCGCCCGCGACGATCAGCGCGACGAGGCTGAGGACGAAGGCGGGCTGGACGGGGATGCCGCCGATCGTACCGGGCGCAATGCCGAGCAGGTTCACGATCGGCGTGGCGACGCCGAAGGTCAGGATCGCGAGGCCGAACACGACGACGGCGATCAGCATCTTCACGCCGACATTGGTGCTCATCGGGCGGACCGAGAACCAGATCGCCGTCACCGCCGCGCCAATGCCCATGCCCGCCGCGAGAACGCCCAACCCCTGCGAGCCGACGTGGAGGATGTCGCGCGAATAGACCGGGAGCAGCGACGTCGCGCCGGCCAGCAGCACCGCGAACAGGTCGAGCGTGATCGTCGCCAGCACGAGGCGGTTACGGCGGACATAGGTGAAGCCCTCGATGATCCGGGCGAGGGGGCGGTGATCGGTCTGCGCGGCGGGCTGCGGCACCGGGCCGATCAGGAACATGAAGAGCAGCGCGACGACGAACAGGATCGTCGCGACGCCGTAGGCGACCTCCGGGTGGATCGCGTAGAGGAGGCCACCGACGCTGGGGCCCGCGATGGTGCCGACCTGCCAGGCGATCGAACTGATCGCGATCGCGGTTGGGAGGACGGCGCGGGGGACCAGGTTGGGAGCGAGCGCGGAATAGGCCGGGCCAGAGAACGCTCGGGCGACGCCGAACGCTACCGCAGCCACGAACAGCACGCCGAGCGTGAGGTGGCCGGTCCAGGTCAGCAGCCACAACGTCGCGGCGGTGAGCACCAGCAGCGCGGTCGTGCCGCGGACGATCCAGCGGCGGTCGAAGCTGTCCGAGACGAGCCCAGTGATTGGGGTGAGCAGGAACAGCGGCACGAACTGCGCGAACCCGATCATGCCGAGCATGAAGGCCGCCTGGCGGATGTCCATCGTCTCGCGGGCGATGTTGTAGACCTGCCACCCGATCACGATCGACATCGCGCTGACCGCGATGGTGCCGGTGAAGCGGGACAGCCAATAGGCGCGGAAATTGGCGATCCGTAAGGGATGCTGGTGGGGGGCTGCGGTGGAGTCCATTGCTGTTGGCTTTAGGCTGGGGTGCGCGGCGAGGGCAACCGGAGCTTTGCTTGGGGTTGGGGATAGTAGCCTGGCCGAAGATGTCCTACCGAAGAAAGCTTGTTTCCCCGCGAAGGCGGGAGCCCAGTCTGGGCTCCCGCCTTCGCGGGAGAACAAGGGGGCGGGGGGCTACGTTGCCGCGCGTGTGCGTGCGATCATCTCCTCCGTCCCCTCAGGACCACCCCGGCGAAGGCCGGGGCCCAGTTGGGGGACGTTGCTAACTGAGAACAGCGCGTCGTTACTACGACCTCCCAACTGGGCCCCGGCCTTCGCCGGGGTGGTAGCCTTTCGAACCGCAACAGGTGGGACAAGACCCCATCCCACACCCCGCAAACTAACATACCCCAGACGGGAATTGATGTTCCGCCCCGTCCGCGCCTATAGGCTCCCTCAACTCCCCTACGGAAAACGAGGTTTCCCACATCGTGGCCAAGACCCCCCCACCAGCACGCGCAATCGCCGAACCGCCGATTACGAACCGCGAACGACCGGCCGAACCGAAGCCGTACGAAGCGTCGAAGGACGAACTGCTCGAAATGTATCGGCAGATGCTGCTGATCCGCCGTTTCGAGGAAAAAGCGGGCCAGCTCTATGGCTTGGGCCTGATCGGTGGCTTCTGCCATCTGTATATCGGCCAGGAAGCCGTCGCTGTCGGCTTGCAGTCCGCGCTCAACGGCGAGACCGATTCGGTGATCACCGGCTACCGCGATCACGGCCACATGCTTGCCTACGGGATCGATCCGAAGGTGATCATGGCCGAGCTGACCGGGCGCAATTCGGGTATCTCGAAGGGCAAGGGCGGGTCGATGCACATGTTCTCGACCGAGCATAAATTCTACGGCGGCCACGGCATCGTCGGGGCGCAGGTGTCGCTCGGCACCGGCCTCGCGTTCAAGCACAAATACTCGAACGACGGCGGCATCTGCATGGCCTATTTCGGCGACGGCGCCGCGAACCAAGGCCAGGTGTACGAGAGCTTCAACATGGCCGAGCTGTGGAAGCTCCCGATCATCTTCGTGATCGAGAACAACCAGTACGCGATGGGCACGAGCGTCAATCGCGCTTCCGCCGAGGACCAGCTGTATCGCCGCGGCGAGAGCTTCCGGATTCCCGGCATCCAGGTCGACGGCATGGACGTGCTCGCCTGCCGCGGTGCCGCCGAGGAAGCGTTGGCGTGGGTCCGTGCGGGCAAGGGGCCCGTCATCCTCGAGATGAAGACGTATCGCTATCGTGGCCACTCGATGTCCGATCCGGCCAAGTACCGTACGCGTGACGAGGTCCAGGCGGTCCGCGACAAGTCGGATCCGATCGATCACATGAAGAAGCTGCTCGACGCGCAGGGCGTGACCGAGGCGGACCTCAAGTCCCTTGAACAGGAAATCAGGAAAATCGTGAACGAAGCCGCCGATTTCGCCGAACAGACGCCCGAGCCGGATCCCGCCGAGCTCTACACCGACGTTCTGGTGGAGAAGTACTGATGGCGATCGAGATCAAGATGCCCGCGCTCTCCCCGACGATGGAAGAGGGCACGCTGGCCAAGTGGCTCGTCAAGGAAGGCGACAGCGTCAAGTCGGGCGACATCCTCGCCGAGATCGAGACCGACAAGGCGACGATGGAGTTCGAGGCGATCGACGAAGGCACGATCGGGTCGATCAGCGTGCCTGAGGGCACCGACAACGTGAAGGTCGGCACCGTCATCGCGACGATCCTCGAAGAGGGCGAGAGCGCGAGCGACGCCAAGCCAACCGAGGCGCGCTCCGGCGATGCGGCCAACGCCGCGCCGAAGGAGACGCCGTCGGACGACAAGGCACCACCGGTTCCCGAAGGCGCTTCGCCTGCCAAGGCCGAGAGCGGCACGCAGCAGCTCGTCGCATCGGCCGAGAAGGTCGGTATCTCCGACCCCGCGATTCCCGAGGGCACCGAGATGGTCAAGACGACTGTCCGCGAAGCGCTGCGCGATGCGATGGCCGAGGAAATGCGCGAGGACGACCGCGTCTTCGTGATGGGCGAGGAGGTTGCGCAGTATCAGGGCGCGTACAAGGTCACGCAGGGGTTGCTCGACGAGTTCGGCGACCGTCGCGTGATCGACACGCCGATAACCGAATACGGCTTTGCCGGCATCGGTGCGGGCGCGGCGATGGGCGGCCTTCGCCCTATCGTCGAGTTCATGACCTTCAACTTCGCGTTGCAGGCGATCGACCACATCATCAACTCGGCCGCCAAGACCAACTACATGTCGGGCGGCCAGATGCGCTGCCCGATCGTGTTCCGCGGTCCCAACGGCGCCGCGTCGCGCGTGGGTGCGCAGCATTCGCACAACTTCGCGGCGTGGTATGCGAGCGTCCCCGGCCTGATCGTGATCGCGCCGTATGACGCGGCGGACGCGAAGGGCCTGCTCAAGGCCGCGATCCGCACCGAGGATCCGGTCGTGTTCCTCGAGAACGAGCTGATGTACGGCCGCAGCTTCGACGTCCCCAAGCTCGACAACCACGTCCTGCCGATCGGCAAGGCGCGGATCGTCCGCGAGGGCAAGGACGTGACGATCGTCAGCTACTCGATCGGCGTCGGCATCAGCCTCGAAGCCGCCGAGAAGCTTGCCGAAGAGGGCATCGACGCGGAGGTCATCGACCTGCGCACGCTGCGCCCGCTCGACACCGAGACGGTCCTGAAGAGCCTCGCCAAGACCAACCGCATGATCATCGTCGAGGAAAATTGGGCGACCTGCTCGATCGCCTCTGAGATCGTGTCGGTGGTGATGGAGCACGGCTTCGACGACCTCGACGCACCGGTGCTCCGCGTGACCAACGAGGACGTGCCGATGCCCTACGCGGCGAACCTCGAAAAGCTGATGCTGGTCGATGTCGCAAAGGTCGTGACGGCGGTGAAGAAGGTTACGTACAAGTAAGAAGATGGGCCGGGGTTCTGCGAGGAACCCCGGCTTATACCGCCGTCATGTCGTGAACTTGTCGCAGGTCGACCGGATTGCGGCGGTTGCGGGCGCGGGATTAAAGATCTGGGAGAAATCCCGTCTGTCCCTGACGATGAACGAAGCGATATAGTGGAGCTTGGTGGCGCCGCTCGGCAGCCAGGCGGTACCCACGACCGGCATATAGTCGTAGTTTATCTCGACGAACATCAGCCCCGAATTCGGCGGCGCGATGACCTTGGCACCTGCGTCGCCCATGCCCCCCGCCGATATGATGCCATCGTTGGCGGCATTGGTATCGGTGCCGTCGGTCGCCGACGTGGCGCCATAGCTCGATGCATAGCCAACCCCTGACTTCAGTCCTAGACAGCGCTGCCAGTGGATCACCTGATTGCCGTTCTGTTCCTCCAGGCTCGATAGCGTCACGCGCCCCCGGGTCGATAGCTTCATCGCCGCGCCTTGGTTGCGCAACGCTGCCAGAACGTCGTTGATATCGACCTCGCGGAGTTGCTCCGTCGCAAGCGAACTCTGCACGCCGACGCGAGATGCGTTGTCGGCGAGGTTCAGCGCCATCTGGCTGATGCGCAGATTTGCCAGCGCAAGATTTGCCGTCTCGACGCCGTACAGACCGAGCGCGAGAACGATCGGCATCGACAGAGCGAACTCGAGCAGCGCTAGCCCCGAGCGGTCGCCCGACAATCTGCGCGCCGATTGGCAAACACGTGCGATCCTGGTCATGTGCATACCGACTTTACCGTAATCGTGGTTTGCGTCGCATAGGGCTGGTTCTTGAGCAGGGTCTTGGCGCGGATCGTTTGGGTTGGCGCGACCCCGAAGAAACTCATGACCGGAAACAGGCGGGGATAGACGACGGTGACGGTATACAGGGTGACGTCGTCGGCACCGCCTTGACCAGTCTTGCCCGGATCGAGATCATAGGTATTGTTCCCGTTGATATCGTCGAAACATTCCTTCGGATCGCGAACGCCGTTGCCGTTGGTATCCGTAAACGGTTCCGGATTGACCGAACTGAAGCTGGCGTAGCTTTTGCGGGTCGCGGAGAAGGTCGCTTGCGCGGCGATACTCTGCACCATCGTCGCCACCTTGGAATCGATGACCGCAGTGTTCTCCGAACCACCCTGGATAGCGGAATCCCGTCCAGCCTTTTGCAGCGCACCGTCGAGAATGGATTGGACATAGGTCTGATAGATCAGCTCACCCAGGCCCATGATCATCGCCAGCATGACGGGAAGGACGATCGCGAACTCGATGATCGTCGCACCGGTCCGATCGGGTGCAAGCGAAGAGACCTTGCGGCGCCGGGTCACTTGGACACCCGCAGCATCGCAACCTGCGTCGCGATATTCTGGAAGACATCCCGCAAATCCTTGTCGGATTTTGGCGCGAACGCCATCGCCGTCGTGGTCGCGCAAGCCCTTTCCTCGTTAGTGATGGCATCGCCCAGCGCGACGACATAGACTCGGATGTTTCGAGCCCGCGCGGCGTCGCACTCTGCGAGGAACCGGGCGTTATGCCGTGCAGTATAATCGTCCATGTCGGGATAGTTGCCGCCGGTTACTCGTTCGTCATACCGCTCGACGCCGTACATCCCGTAAATACTGGCGTTCGGTAACATCGCGCCATCGGTCATGAACACGATATACCGGTTGGGCGCGTTGCGGCCGGGCCAGGCCGCGGTATCGTCCTTGAATATACCCGTCGGGGATATGAACCGCATCCCCCAGATCATGCCGGTATCGTGATACGTGCCCCCAATGGCCCGAAAGTCCGCGGCGTTCACGTAACCGCTGACATCGTTACGGCTCATCGGCGCGAGCCTCCGCGCCGGCTTGCCGCACGACACGTAACCTGACTTCAGATATGCGGGATCACCACCGTAATTCTGAAACGATCCAGGGTAATCACGGTCGCCGACATCGATGCTGTCGTAATCATACCGGTAATAGTATTGCTGGGGCCATAATGGCTTCCAGCGCGTGGCGTCGCTATCGGGCACGTAGTCGGGGTCCAAATCGTCAGGCAAGTTTGCGGGATCGAACGACGTACTCGGCGTCGTATCGCGTTCCTCGATGCATCCCTGCCACCGATTGTCGTTGGGGCCGTTCAGCTTGCTGGGATCGGCGACGTAGTCCCCGGCAACATATCGCGATACGTCCATCAATGGCGTCTTGGCATAGCGCCACAGCGGAACGACCGTCTGTTCCGATACGGTGCACGTGCCGCCATTGGAGGATCCCCAACTGGATCTGCGAACCAGCGCTTCGCCCGCGCTGTTATATCCGGTCGGTGGGTACCGGCCTCCCGCTGCCGTACAGTTGGCCTGTGACGTCCTCGTGGTAGTCGACGACCGCGGATTCCCGACCGCGTCATCCCCGACGATCCGCCGCGACTGATAGGACCAGTTCTTGACGAGGTAATTGGGGTCGATCGCCGTGATCGCCGCGCCGACGTTCACCGTCGAAGTATAGGGCACGAAGCCATAGCGAATATGCGTCGACGGATCGGCGTTGGCGGCGAGCGTGTCGTAGAAGACCATGACGGCGTTGCGGAGCGCGACGATCCGTGACGTCGGTTTTTCCGTGTAGGAATAACCCGGAGTCCCGTCGGGACGCGTATAGGTCTCGTTGGTCATCGTGCACCCACCCGTCTCGGAGGGCGCGCAGGTCATCGACCCGGTCGTGTCGAGGATGAACATGACGTCGGTGTCGGCCACGTCGTACCGCGCTTCGCACGTCACGGTGAGCGTCACGTCCGGCGCCGCGAACATCTTCATGATCGTCATCGGAACGACCGACTTGGCGATACCGGCAACCTGCTGATCAGACGTCTTGGACGGGGTAAAATCCGCAGTCTTCGTACCCAGCCAGCCCAACCGAAAGTTGTTCTTGAAGAACGCGTTGGCCTGCGCTGTTGCAGTTGAGTCGAGCGTGGTGGCGTTGCTGCTCGTCATGAACTTGCGACCGGCAAGTGCGCCGGCATCGCACGCCTGCTGCAATCTTACCTTGACCACATACATGCGCGCCACGTCGATCGCCGATCCCGCCAGCGCCGCCAACGGGATCAGCGACGCCGCCATGATCGCAAGCGTATTGCCGCGGACGTCCGTTCTCAGCCGGCCCAGCACGGTGGTCGGCGTATCCGCCCGTTTGCTGTGATTGATGCGCATGCTAAGTCCCTGACGTCGATCGGTATCGACCACGCTGCCTCCTTGCGCGACGATCCGGTAAGCCCGGCTCAAGGAACATGGTTAACAAACCCAGGAATAGATGCGGTGCGCCTTACGCTTCGCTATTGCGTCGGGATGATATCGCCCAATCCCGAGCAAAAGCTTGCACTCAGCTACGCCCCGCAAGAAACACGTCAGGCGCTCAAAACGCTGTTTTTGCTCGATGAAACCCTGGGGGCAATCGTCCGAACGACGCGCGAGCCGATCATCGGCCAGATGCGCCTGACATGGTGGTACGAAGCGCTCGGCCGTCTCGATACGGTTCCGGCGCCCGCCGAACCCGTGCTGGCGGCACTTCAGAACGAGGTACTGCCATTCGGGGTATCGGGCGCGATGCTGGGCAAGTTGACCGATGGTTGGGAAGCGCTGCTTGAGCCCGATCTCGATGCAGGCGCGATCGAGCGTTTCGCACGCGATCGTGGACGGCGTCTGTTCGATCTCGCGGCGACGATCGTTTCGGTGACCGACGACCGGATCGGCCTTGCGGGAGAGGGGTGGGCGCTGGCCGATCTCGCGCAAAAGCTGACGGAGACCGCCGGCCGTGAGGTGGCCCGTGTTCGGGCGAGAGCGGCACTCGATCAAGCTTTGCAGGGACGATGGCCTTCATCGGCGCGCGCTCTGGGGGCGCTTGCCGTGTCAGCCCGGTTCGACATGACGTCCGGAGCCACTGGATCCGGCAGCCCGAAGCGCGTCGCGCGGTTGGCGTGGCACAGATTGACCGGATACTGACCAATCGGATGGGGATCGTCTGCGGCGAGGCCTAGCGTGTGCGCTGGGCAATGGGGGCGGCGGCGATGTGGCGATATTTGGCGGGTGGGGCGGCCGTGATCGCGTTGATTGCTGCGGGGTTCATGTTTTTTAGCGGGAAGGCGCGGCCGGGTCCGCTGCTGCCGCCTCAGCCGATGGCGCAGGTGAGCGGCGCCGCGAGCGCGTCCGATCCGCTACCCGATACCGCGCCCGAGGCGACCGACAAGACTCGCGAGCAGAAGCGGTTCGATCGCTACGACAAGGACCGCGATGCCAAGATCACGCGCGAGGAATATCTGGTCCAGCGGCGCAAGGCCTACGCGCGGCTGGACGTGGACGGCGACGGCAAGCTGTCGTTCGACGAATGGGCGGTGAAGGCGACGACCAAGTTCGCGGACGCCGATCGTGACAAATCCGGCGCGATGACCGCCCCGGAGTTTGCTACGACGGCGGTCAAGCGGAAGGGGCCAGCTCGGGTGAATTGTCCGCCAGTTCAGCCTGTTGCCGAGGAGAGTTGAGCCACTCTGCAAGCGCCGCTCGACCGCGATCGGTGTACATCCGCTTGCGATCCGCCTTCTTCGTGCGGCCCGTGATCGGCGGGAACAGCCCGAAGTTCACGTTCATCGGCTGATACGTCTCGACCTCTGCGCCACCCGTGATGTGCCCGAGCAGCGCGCCGAGCGCGGTCGCGTAGGGCGGCGGCGTCAGCGCCTTGCCGGTGAGTTCGGCCGCCGCGAACAACCCCGCGAGCATGCCGATCCCGCAGCTCTCGATATATCCCTCACACCCGGTGATTTGGCCGGCGAAGCGGATGTTCGGGCGCGACTTCAACCGCAGCGTCTCATCGAGCAGTTCCGGCGATCGGATGAACGTGTTGCGGTGCAGACCGCCCAACCGCGCGAACTCGGCGTTCTCAAGACCGGGGATCGTGCGGAACAAGCGGACCTGGTCGGCGTGCTTCATCTTGGTCTGAAAGCCGACGATGTTCCACAGCGTGCCCTGCGCATTGTCCTGGCGAAGCTGGACGACGGCGTGCGGCCAGCGCCCGGTCTTCGGGTTATCGAGCCCGACTGGCTTCATCGGACCATAGCGCAGCGTGTCGACACCGCGCTCTGCCATCACCTCGATCGGCATGCAGCCGTCGAAATAGGGCGTGTCCTTCTCCCATTCCTTGAACGGGGTCTTCTCGCCATCGATCAGGCCCTGGTGGAAGGCCAGATACTGGTCCTTGTCCATCGGGCAGTTGATGTAGTCCTTGCCCTCGCCCTTGTCCCAGCGCGATGCGAACCAGGCCGTGTCCATGTCGATCGAGTCGCGGTGGACGATCGGCGCGAGCGCGTCGAAGAACGCCAGCGCCTCGCGGCCGGTCTCGGCGCCGATCCCCGCGGCAAGCGAGGCGGCGGTGAGCGGACCCGTGGCGATGATCGTCGGGCTGTCGGGCAGTGCATCGATGCGTTCGCGGACGAGCGTAATGTTCGGGTGCTGGTCGATCGCCTCCGTCACGCTGGCCGAGAAATTGTCGCGATCGACGGCGAGCGCGGAGCCGGCGGGGACGCGGTGGATGTCCGCCTGGCGCATGATCAGCGATCCGAGCGTACGCAGTTCCTGATGGAGCAGCCCGACCGCGTTGGCTTCGGCATCATCCGACCGGAAGCTGTTCGAGCAGACGAGTTCGGCGAGGCCGTCGGTCTGGTGCGCAGGCGTCTCTTCACCGCTGCCGCGCATTTCGGACAGGCGGACCTTAAGGCCGGCTTCGGCGAGTTGCCAGGCGGCTTCGGAACCGGCGAGCCCGCCGCCGATGACGTGAATATCGTGGGTCATTCGGCTCAGATAGCGTCGGACGCTTGCCGTGTCAGGTCCGCAATACCACTTCGACTGCATGACAGACCCGACGAAGATCTTCACGATCGGCTATGAAGCGACGACGATGGCCGATTTCCTCGCGGCATTGAAGGCGGCGGGGGTGGAGCGTGTGATCGACGTCCGGGCGCTCCCGTTGTCGCGCCGACCAGGATTTTCGAAGACCTCGCTCGCCGCGTCGTTACGCGAGGTCGAGATTGATTACGTGCACCTGAAGGCTCTGGGAACGCCGAAGCGTGGGCGCGATGCGGCCAAGAAGGGCGACGTCGCGACGCTGACCGCGGTCTATGACGAACAGCTCAAGCTTCCCGAGGCTCAGGCGGCGGCAGCGATCATGCTCGGGCTGGCAGCCGAGAAGCCGAGCGCGCTGCTCTGCTACGAGCGCGACCCTTGCCACTGCCACCGCACCTTGCTGCTGCAGGCGGTGGGTGAGGGGGCTGAAGTGGTGGATCTGTTTACCTAGGAAAGGTCGAACTCGCGTCAAACGCTTCGTCAGGATGACGTGCAGGGTTCATGGCCGAAAGTTGCATCGAGCCCCAGTCGCCGCTAACGAGCACCCATTCGCCCTGGACCCGGTGCAATTCCGGGTGGCTATTCCGGCCGCCGATCCGCCGGACAACGCAACGACGCCTCTGAAGTGAACCGCCTGCCAAGACAGCGCCGCGGTTCGTGCGTCCTATGCGGATACATCCATGACATCCTTATATCTTTCTCGTTACCGAGCCGAATGGTTCAGCGGCCCGACCGCCGCACGCCGCGACATCCTCGCCGGCATGGTGGGCACGTTCGCGCTTATCCCCGAAGTCATCGCGTTCTCGTTCGTCGCGGGCATCGATCCCGAAGTCGGCCTGTTCGCGTCGTTCGTGATCGGCATCGTCATCGCCTTTGCCGGCGGGCGCCCAGCTATGATCTCCGGCGCGGCCGGCTCTGTTGCGCTGGTGGCCGCCGCGCTGGTCCACGCCCACGGCCTGCAATACCTGCTGGTCGCGACGATGCTCGCAGGGCTGCTCCAGATCGCGTTCGGGCTCGCCAAGCTCGACGTGCTGATGCGGTTCGTCTCGAAGTCGGTCCGCACCGGGTTCGTCAACGCACTCGCAATCCTGATCTTCTCCGCGCAGGTGCCGCAGATGGTCGGCGTCAGTTGGCCGGCCTATGCGATGATCGCCGGTGGTCTCGCGATCATCTACCTCATGCCGCGCATCTCGAACGCCATCCCGTCGCCGCTGATCTGCATCGTCGTGCTGACCGCGATCGCGATGTGGGTGCCGATGCCCCTCAAGACGGTCGGCGATCTCGGCAAGCTGCCCTCCACGCTGCCGTCGTTCGGGATCCCCGACGTGCCATTCACCTGGGACACGTTGCGGATCGTCGCCCCCTATGCGCTGGCGATGGCCGCGGTCGGGTTGCTCGAATCGATGATGACCGCCAGCGTGGTCGACGATCTGACCGAGACGACGAGTTCGAAGGCGCGCGAGTGCACCGGGCTGGGCCTCGCCAACATCGCCGCGGGCGCATTCGGTGGTATCGCCGGTTGCGGCATGATCGGCCAGACCGTCGGCAACGTCCGCTATGGCGGGCGAGGACGGCTGTCGACGCTGGTCGCAGGCGTGTTCCTGCTGGTTGTCATGGTACCGCTCAGGCCTTGGGTCGCGCAGGTGCCGGTCGCGGCGCTGGTCGCGATCATGATCATGGTGTCGATCAGCACCTTCTCCTGGGGCTCGATCCGCGACCTTGCGCGGCATCCCAAGATGTCGAGCGTGGTGATGGTCGCGACCGTGGTTGTCACCGTCGCGACGCACGACCTGTCACTCGGCGTCGGTGTCGGCGTACTGCTCAGCGGCGTGTTCTTCGCATGGAAGGTCACGCGGCTGATGGACGTCACGGTCGAGCACGACGGGGCGAGCGACACGCGGATCTACCGTGTCGGCGGACAGGTGTTCTTCGCCAGCGCCGATATCTTCGCGGACCGCTTCGATCTTCGCGAGACCGCGCGTGCAGTGCGGATCGACCTAACGAGCGCGCATCTTTGGGATGTCACTGCCGTCGCGGCGCTGGAGGACGTGGTGGCCAAGCTGCGGCGTCACGGCACGACCGTCGAAGTCGTCGGGCTGAACACGGCGAGCGAGACGCTGGTCGATCGCCACGCGCCCTTGCTGCTCGACTAACGTTGAGCAACGTAGAGGCTTGGCAGCTTTACCGAGGTAACGCTGCCAAGCCGCTGTCGTACTGTAGTTTTGCTTACTGCTGCGGAACCGTATCGTTCTCGACTGGCGCTTCGTCGCGCGTCACGCGTGCGGTCATGCCTGTCGCATCGGCATCGTCGCGCATCTGCTCGTCGGGTGCGACCGGCGGTTCGCGTTCAGGCTCTACCGCGTTCCCCGTCGGGGGAGCCTCGACCGGTGCAGTCTCGACCGGTGCGGGCGCAGGCGTCGGCGCGGCTTCGGACTCGGTGACGCCGGTATCCTCGACCATGTTGGTATCGGTCGGCGGCTGGTCGGGCTCCGAGCGCGAGCAACCGGCCAGTGCCATCGCGGCGAGCAGGCCGCCGGCGATGGCGGTACGGGTGCGGGTGGACATCGTCATGTCTGGTCCTCTCAACGAGCGGCGATCGTCTGGCGAGCGGTGCGCGCCTCGATCTTGGAAGCGAGGGTGCCGTCCCAGTTATAGGGATCGGCGCGGAAGTTCATCTGGCCGTTGCCGCTGGCAAACGCGGTCCAATACAGCAGGTACACCGACACAGGCTTGGTCAGGCGAGCACGGACCGTGTCACCCTTGGCGACCGCGGCGTCGACCATCTCGGGCGTCCAGGACGGATCACCCTTGAGCAGCAGGTCCGCGAGTTCCGCAGGCTTTTCAAGGCGAACGCAGCCATGGCTCGCAAGCCGGCTGAAGCTCGCGAACTTCGCACGGCTGGGCGTATCGTGGAGATAGACCGAATAGTCGTTGGCGAAATCGAACTTGAACCGGCCCAGCGCGCTCTGGTCGCCGGCCTGCTGCTGAAGCCGCGTGCCGTCGATCACCTTGATGCCGTTGCGCTTGAAATAGCCCGGGTTGGCCTTCTCCTTCGGCCAAAGCTCCTTGGTCGCGATCGATGTCGGCACGTTCCACGGCGGATTGATCACGATGCTGTGGATCGTCGAGGAGAGCATCGGCGTCTCGTCGCCTGGACGCCCCGTCACCGCGCGCATCGACTGTACGGGCGTATCGCCGTCGAACACCGTCAGCACGGCGGCGGCGATGTTCACCTGGATACGATCGCGCGGCAGGTCCTGCGGCAGCCAGCGCCAGCGCTCCATGTTCGCCATGATCTGACGCACGCGGTCGCCGGCGGAGACATTGAGTGCGGCAAGAGTCTGCGTCGAGACGATCCCGCTAGGATTGAGGCCATAGCGACGCTGCGCGCGGCGTACCGCTTCCACCAGCGGCGAGTCGAAACGGTCGCCGCTGGTCGCAACGTCCTTGTCCTCGGCCGCGAGACGCTTGCGTAGAGCGATGACGCGAGGACCGGTCGCGCCGATCGTGAAATCGGGACCGGAGGCTAGTGGTGCCCAGCCGCCCGCAGACGCGATCGAACGATAGTTCTGGAGGCCCTTCCGCAGGCCGTCATACCCCGCATAGGGCGGTGGCAATGATGCGAACCATGCTGCGATCCGGTCGAGCCGCACGGCATCGGCAAAGGCAGGTGTCGGATCATAGGCCGGTGGACGCAGGCCCCAATCCCGCTGGAAGTCGGCTTCGCTCAGCCGCCCCGCATGCACCGCGCGCGCATGATCGAGTGCCGCGCGGACGAGTTCGTCCTTGCTCGGCGCGGTGGTCGACGCGGTTGCGGCCGACTTCAGGCCCTGCGCGACGATGTCGCCATTAAGCAGTCTGTCGAGCAACACGGCCTGCGCGTCGCTGAGCGGCGGCACGGTGATCACCGGCGGCGCCAGCGTCGGCGTCGGCATTGCAGCAGGCGCGGTCGGGACGACCGGCGGCGGCGTAACCTGCGCGAACGACGCGGTCGCCATTAACAGCGGTGTTGCCGCGAGCACCGACCGGATCACGCCAGTCTTCATTCGTCCATCATCGAAACCGCGAGCCATAATCGTCCTGTCTTGTATCCGGTCGATGCTTTCGCACGACGTAGCTCTCCCTTAGCTGAACCGGACTCGCTAAGCATCGCCAATCGGGCAAAATTAACGGTTCAGGCCAGGGGGGCGGGTTTTTCCTGCCGGGCCAGCACTTCGTAGGCCATCACGGCCGTCGCGACGGCGGCGTTGAGGCTGTCCGCCTTGCCGAGCATCGGGATCTTCACCAGCACGTCGCACGCCTCGGCCATCTCGGGCGGCATGCCCTGCGCTTCGTTACCCGTCAGCAGGAAGGTCGGGCCGGTGTAGGTCGCTGCCCTGTAGTCGGTGTCGGTGTCGAGGCTGAGCCCGACGAGCTGGCCGGGGCCGGTGCGCAGCCAGGCCTGGAACGGCTCCCACTCGGTCTTCACGACGGGGATCGTGAACAGCGCGCCCATGCTTGCGCGGACCGCCTCGACCGAGAACGGATCGACCGACTCGCCGATCAGGATCAGCCCGCCCGCGCCAACAGCGTCGCCGGTGCGCAGGATCGTGCCGAGATTGCCCGGATCGCGCAGCCGCTCCGCGACCAGCCAGATGCCCGACGAGTTGCGATCGAGGTCTTCGAGCGTCGCGTCGAACTCGTCGAATACGCCGACGACAGCCTGCGGGTTGTCCTTGCCCGACAGCTTCGAGAGAATGTCCGGCGTGGTCTGGATCGAATCGCCGCCTGCATCCTCAACGTCCATCGACAGCGCGTGGACGAGCGGATGGTTCGCGCTGGCCGCGGCGTAGAACAGCGTACGCGGCAGGCGACCGGTCTCGCGCGCTTCGGTGAGGATGCGCAGGCCCTCGGCGAGGAACTGCTTGGCCGCACGCCGATGCCGCTTGTCGCGCAGGTCGCGGACGTACTTGATCAGCGGGTTCGAAAAGGCGGTTATCTCGCGGGGCATTTAGGAATCTTCTGGTACCAAGAACAGCGGTTCGCCGTCGGAAGGCCGTGTAGCGGGAGGGGAGAAAGACGGTCAATCCTCGCCGAACTTCGCTTCGACCAGTTCGGCGAGCGCCGCGACCGTATGCTCCGCGCCATCGCCACTCGCGCTGATCGTGATCGCGTCGCCCATCGCCGCGCCCAGCATCATCAGCCCCATGATCGAGGTGCCGGTGACGTGATCCGACCCATCCTTGGTCACGCTGACCTCGACCGGATGCGAAGACGCGAGCGTCACGAACTTCGCACTCGCGCGCGCGTGGAGCCCACGACGGTTGGTGATCTGGACGGTGCGCGAGACCTCGCTCACGCCGCAGCCTCGCCGAGAACCTCGGAGGCTACCGAAATGTATTTGCGCCCGGCCTCACGCGCCGCAGCGACCGCCGCAACGACGGTCATCGACTTGCGCGCCGAGCCGAGCCGGATCAGCATCGGCAGGTTCATGCCCGCGATCACCTCGATCCGGCCGCGCTCCATCAAGGAGATAGCGAGATTGGAGGGCGTGCCACCGAATAGGTCGGTCAGCACGATCACGCCGCGACCGACATCGACCGCCTGGATGGCGGCGGCGATATCCGCGCGGCGCTCCTCCATGTCGTCGTCGGGACCGATCGCGATCGGCGCGACGCGCTCCTGCGGGCCGACGACGTGGATCATCGCGCGAACGAATTCCTCGGCCAGTCGACCGTGTGTTACCAGAACAAGGCCGATCATGTCAGCGTTTCATACTCATAAGACGACCGGTGATCCTTCGAGCGCATCTTGTGGAGCGGCCCCCAGGTCGCGGTGTGCGATACTGGGCGAAAATCCCGCGTCGCGCAACCGTCGCGCCACGCGGTCGGCGACGTGGACCGACCGGTGTCTCCCTCCGGTACACCCGAACGCGACGGTGACATACGACTTGCCTTCCGCCCTGTACCGCGGAAGCAACAGCATCAGCAGCTCCTCGATCCGACTTACGGCCGCCTCGTAGGCGGGGTCGTCCATGATGTAGGCGGAGACGTCGGCGTCGAGCCCGGTGCCGGGGCGCAACTCCGGGTCCCAGTGCGGATTGCGCAGGAAGCGCATGTCGAACACCAGGTCGGCGTTACGGGGCAGGCCGCGGGCGAAACCGAACGAGCGGATCGACAGCGTCGGCGCGCCGAGTTCCCCGCCCGCAAAGCTCGCGCGGATCTGTTGCGCGAGTTCGTTGGCGGCCATGTCGGTCGTATCGATCAGGCGGTTCGCCCAGTCGCGAAGTGGCGCGAGCAACTCGCGCTCGCGGCTGATCCCGTCGTTTGCGGGACGGTCCAGCGCGAGCGGGTGGCGACGACGGGTCTCGGAATAGCGACGTTCGAGTTCGGCGCCCGAGCAGTCGAGGAACAGCATTCCGATCTCGAGCCCATGACGGTCGCGGAGATCACGGATGCGGCCGACGATCCGTTCGGGGTCGAAGTCGCGCGTGCGGGCGCCGATGCCGATCGCCAGCGGCTGCGAGTCGTTGGTCGATCCTTCGGGAAGCGGTGCGTCGAGCAGGCGGTCGAGCAGCAACAGCGGAAGGTTGTCTACCACTTCCCAGCCGAGATCCTCCAGCGTCTTGAGGACGGTGGACTTCCCCGCCCCGGACATGCCGGTGACGAGCAGGATGTCCTTGGGACGCGTCATTCTATGGGCTCCGGATTGCGCAATGCGAGTTCGACCTTGATTGGGGCGGAGGCTTCGAAGGGATCGACCGCGAACTGGCGGACGTCGATCCCGGCAATGTTACATACGCGGCGTTCGGGCATCCGTTCGACCGCGCCATCGACGCGGACGAGGAGCCCGACGGGAACGTCCTCGACGTACGGCATGGCGACGATGCCGATCCCGCGGACTTCGATCCGTCCTGCGATCGTCATCGGTGCACGCGCGAGCAAGGTATCGCCGTCGCGCACGACGAGCGTCTGGTCGTCACTGACGAGGATCGCGCCACGATCGATCAGGCGCAACGCGAGGTCGGACTTGCCCGATCCCGATGCGCCTTCGATCATCACGGCCATGCCGTCGATCGCGACCGTGGTGGCGTGGAGCCTGTCGGAGGAGGGGACGACCACGAGGCGTCCTTACTCCGGCAATTCGGCGAGCGGTAGCCTTACGACGAAGCGCGCGCCATCGAGCCGGTCCTCGCGCGATTCGACGAAGATCGCCCCTTGGTGGCCGTCGACAATCGTGCGGGCGATCGCGAGGCCTAGCCCGGAATGCTGGCCGAACGTCTCGCTGTCGGGGCGGACCGAGTGGAAGCGCTTGAACACGTCCTCGCGCGCGTCCTCAGGAACGCCCGGACCCTCGTCCTCGACCCGGATGACGAGGTCTTCGCCCTCGCGGATTGCGGAGATCGCGATCAGGCCGGCGTCGGGAGAGAAGGACAGCGCGTTGTCGATCAGGTTCTCGAATACGCGTTCGAGCCGCGCGCCTTCGCCGAGTATGATCGTTCGATCGTCGGGGTTGCGATCGAACCGGAGGCGGATACCGCGCTCTACACCACGCGCATCGCGTTGCGCGACCAGCCCGTCTATCATCGCGGCGATATCGACCGGCTCGAACTTCGCACGGCTGAGCTGGGCATCGAGTCGCGAGGCTTCGGAGATATCCGAGAGTAGCCGGTCGAGCCGGTGGACGTCGTCGCGGACGATCGCAAGCAACTGCGCCTGAAGCGCCGGGTCTTTCACGCGCGACAATCCCTCCACCGCGGACCGAAGCGAGGCGAGCGGGTTCTTCATCTCGTGCGTGACGTCGGCGGCGAACGCCTCGGTCGCGTCGATGCGAGCGCGGAGTGCGAGACTCATGTCCGAAAGCGCGCGCGCGAGCATGCCGAGTTCGTCACGGCGCGAGGGGAGGCGCGGCACGACGACTTCACGTGCACGACCTAACCTGACTCGCACCGCCGCCCGGGCGAGACGACGAAGCGGGCGGACGATCGTGCGGGCGAGGAACAAAGACAGCAGGATCGAGACGATCGACACGCCTAGCAGCACCATGCTGAGCCGGAACCGCTCGATCCGCACCGTCTTCGTGATGTCCCGCGCATTGACCGTCGTCATCACGACCCCGCCGGCGCTGAGCGGCGCGGCGGCAGTCAGCACGGGCGTCCGGTCGGGCGCGCGCCAGACTGTTGTGGAGACGGCGCTGCGGCCGCGGACTGCCGTCACGTCGGGCCATTGTTGCGGACCGCTGCGCTCGCGGTACAGCGGCGGGCGGGGAGCCATCACGATCACGTCGATCGATGCGTCGAGAAAGCGGGCGATCGTCTGGTCCCAGTCTTCCTTGTCCGGATCCATCAGCACGAAGTTGCGCAAGCCAAGCGCGCGGCTGTCGGCGACCGTCCGCCCTGCCGCATCGAACAGTCGAATCCGCGACCCCGTATCGCGTGCAAGCCGCAACACCAGCGGATCGCGCAACGCCGGATCGACCGCGGCGATTGCCTCGCCGATCAGCCGCGCTTCGCGCGCCGTCTGCGCAACCCGGTTGTCGACCACCCGGCTGCGATACGAGTCGAGATAGAAGAACCCGCCCGCGAGCAGCAACAGCGCGAAGATGTTGACGGCCAGGATGCGCCGGGTGAGCGAGATCTGTCCCGACCAGCGCAGCGTGAGATCGCGCCCGTCGACCCCCAGCTCATTCCTCAGAAAATCGATACCCGGCACCATATAATGTCTCGATAGCGTCGAACGCGGGATCGACCTGCCTGAATTTGCGGCGGAGTCGTTTTATGTGGCTGTCGATGGTCCGGTCGTCGACATAGATGTCGTCCTGGTACGCCGCATCCATCAGCTGGTTGCGCGTCTTGACGATGCCAGGGCGCTGGGCGAGCGTTTCGAGGATCATGAACTCGGTAACGGTCAGTGTAACAGGCTCGCCGCCCCACAAAGTCCGGTGCCGTGCCGGGTCCATGCTCAGACGACCGCGATCGAGCGGCCCGGCAGCCTCAGCCTCGGTCTCCGTCCCCGGCGATTGCGTCAGCTCGGTACGCCGCAGGATCGCGCGGATGCGGGCGATCAGCAGTCGCTGCGAGAACGGCTTGGCGATGTAATCGTCCGCGCCCATCGCGAGCCCGAGCGCCTCGTCGAGCTCGTCGTCCTTGCTGGTCAGGAAGATCACGGGGATCTGGCTCTTCTCGCGCAGTCGACGGAGCAGTTCGAGCCCATCCATCCGCGGCATCTTGATGTCGAATACCGCGAGGTCCGGAGGGTTGTCGGTCAGCGCCTTCAGCGCGGTCTCGCCGTCCGAATAGACGCGCGTGACGAAGCCCTCGGTCTGCAGCGCGATCGACACGGAGGTCAGGATGTTGCGGTCGTCGTCGACCAGCGCGATCGTTGCCGTCATGTTGGGTTGGTTAGCCTCGGTCGTTGGCGTGTCGGCGTAGGGCAAACCGCCGCCGCACTCAACTAGAGCCGTATCGGGCCGGCGCTGCAGATTAGTGGATTTGACCGGCGGAAAACTGCCCCGTACAGCCGGCCGCAACGACATACATACGTATGCGATAAAACTTAGGAGAGAGAGCCCGTGTCGAGCGAGCGTATTCCGGCCGTCGGCCTATCCGCGCAGGGGATCGAAACCCGCGCCAATCTGCATTGGAACCTGGTCACTGCGCAGCTCGTCGAGGCGGCGTTGGAGCGGAACGAGGGGACGCTGTCCGCGGACGGCCCGCTGGTGGTCGAGACCGGCGCGCATACCGGCCGATCGGCGCAGGACAAGTTCATCGTCCGCGATGCCGAGACCGACGCGACCGTGTGGTGGGGCAAGAGCAACAAGGCGATGGAGCCCGCGCATTTTGCCGCGCTGAAGGAAGATTTCTTCGCCGCGCTCGCCGCCAAGGATGAGCTGTTCGTCCAGGATCTGTACGGTGGGTCGCAGCCCGACCACCGCGTGAACGTCCGCGTCGTCACCGAACTCGCGTGGCATAACCTCTTCATCCGGACGATGTTGGTACGACCCGAGCAGGCGGCGTTGAAGGATTTTGTCGCCGACTATACGATCGTCGACCTGCCGAGCTTCCGTGCCGATCCCGCGCGTCATGGCTGCCGCAGCGAGACGGTGATCGCGGTGAACTTCACGGACAAGCTGATCCTGATCGGCGGCACGAAGTATGCCGGCGAGATGAAGAAGTCGGTGTTCGGCCTGCTCAACTACCTGCTGCCACCGACCGGGGTGATGCCGATGCACTGCTCGGCGAACATGGGCGCGAACGGCGACACCGCGGTGTTCTTCGGCTTGTCGGGTACCGGCAAGACGACGCTGTCGGCCGATGCCAGCCGCACGCTGATCGGCGACGACGAGCATGGCTGGTCGGACACGGCCGTCTTCAATTTCGAGGGCGGATGCTACGCCAAGATGATTCGCCTCTCGGCCGATGCCGAGCCGGAGATCTTCGCGACGACGAAGCGCTTTGGCACGGTGCTGGAGAACGTCGTGATGGACCCGGCGACGCGACTGCTCGATCTCGACGATCACACGCTCGCCGAGAATAGCCGCGGCGCGTACCCGATCGACTTCATCCCGAATGCGTCGGCCGAGAACATGGGCCCAGTGCCGCGCAACATCGTGATGCTGACTGCGGACGCGTACGGCGTGCTGCCGCCGATCGCGAAGCTTACGCCCGACCAGGCGATGTACCATTTCCTCTCGGGCTATACCGCGCGCGTCGCCGGGACCGAGATCGGCGTCACCGAGCCCGACGCGACCTTCTCGACCTGCTTCGGCGCACCGTTCATGCCGCGGCATCCGTCGGTGTACGGCAATCTGCTCAAGGAGCGGATCGCGAAGGGCGGCGTCGACTGCTGGCTGGTCAACACCGGCTGGACCGGGGGCAAATACGGCGTCGGCAACCGCATGCCGATCAAGGCCACGCGGGCATTGTTGAACGCGGCGCTGGACGGCAGCCTTAACGATGCCGAGTTCCGTACGGACCCGAACTTCGGGTTCCAGGTGCCAGTGAGCGTGCCAGGCGTCGACAGCGCGATCCTCGATCCCCGCACGACCTGGGCGGATAAGGACGCCTACGACTCCACCGCGGCGAAACTGGTCGACCTGTTCGTCGAGAACTTCGCGCAGTTCGCGGAGCATGTCGACGAGGGTGTCCGGCAAGCGGCGCCAAAGGTGAGAGAGACGGCCTAAACTCCTCTCCCCTCGGGGAGAGGAAGGGGCCCGCACGACGAAGTCGGGTGGGAAGGTGAGGGCACGTGATACGGCGTGCCCTCACCCTCGCCGCTATGCGGCTTCCCTCTCCCCTGAAGGGAGAGGGTTTAGAGAGACTCCACCACCACCTCGCCATCGACAACCGCAGCAACGCGAACCCGCACTCCAACCGCGGCATCTTCACCCCGAGCCGGCCAACTTCCGTCGCCCACCAGCACTCGACCACGCCCGCCAACCAGCGCAGTCTCCACCACCACAACCTGACCCACCAGCCGAGCAGACCGATCATTCAACATCGGATCCCCGCCCTCGACCGGATAATCCCGATACCAGCGCTTACCAATCAGCACCGTCACCGCGCTCCACACCGCAAATGCGGCCAACTGCGCCGCCACCGGCAGATCCGGCAACACGTACACCGCTACCCCTGTCACCGCCGCAGCGATGGCGAGGAACACCAGGAACACCCCCGGCCCCGCCAGCTCGGTGATCCCCAGCACCAGCGCCGCGATCAGCCACGCGCCGGCCGCCCCGATTGCGTCCATCAGCTTTTCGGCAACTCGAACGGACCCTTCCGCGGTTCAGGCTTGGCCGGCGGCGACGCGACCGCATCGCGCAACGCATCCTTAGCCAGCTCGCCAATCCCCCCAAGCGTCCCCATCAACTGCGTAGCCTCCACCGGGAACAGGATCGTCTTCGCATTGGGCGAGGTCGCGAACTTGCCGATCGCCTCGACATATTTCTGCGCGATGAAGTAATTGATCGCCTGCGCGCCACCCTCCTCGATCGCCTGAGACACCGCGCGCGTCGCCGAAGCCTCCGCCACAGCCGCCCTTTCGCGCGCCTCGGCATCGCGGAAGGCCGATTCCTTGCGCCCCTCAGACTCGAGGATGCGCGCCTGCTTCTGCCCCTCGGCGCGCAAAATCTCGGACGCCCGCGAACCTTCCGCATCGAGAATGTTAGCCCGCTTCTCGCGCTCCGCCTTCATCTGCCGCCCCATCGCATTCACGATGTCGGCCGGCGGACGGATGTCCTTGATCTCGACCCGCGTGATCTTCACCCCCCACGGCGTCGTCGCATGATCGACCACGTTGAGCAGCCGCGCATTGATCTCGTCGCGCTTCGACAGCGTTTCGTCGAGGTCCATCGACCCCATCACCGTACGCAGATTGGTCGTCGTGAGCTGCAACAGCGCCTGGTACAGGTCCGACACCTCGTACGCCGCCTTCGCCGAGTCGAGCACCTGGAAGAACACGACCCCGTCGGTCGAGATCATCGCATTGTCCTTGGTGATGATCTCCTGGCCGGGTATGTCGATCACCTGCTCCATCATGTTCACCTTCCGCCCGACGCGGTAGAAGAACGCGGGATAGAAATTGAAGCCGGGCCGCGCGACCGTGGTGAAGCGGCCGAAATGCTCGATCGTGTATTGATAGCCCTGGTGGACGATCTTGATGCTGGTGAAGAGGTACAGCAGCACCAGCGCCAGCAGGAGCGCGGCAACGATCAGGCCCATCGAACAATCCCCATCCGTGTATCGCACCGCTATAGCACGTGCGCGAAGGACAGGCCTAGCCGTACGCCGCGCCTTTGGTTACATGGCGCGCCACCTCACACCCAGGAACGGCAGCTCTCATGGATATCCGCCTCGGCCTCACTTTCGACGACGTCCTCCTGTATCCGGGGGAATCGGACGTGCTGCCAAGCCAGGCCGATACCCGGACTCAGCTGACGCGCGGCATCGCGCTCAACATCCCGATCCTGTCCTCGGCGATGGACACCGTCACCGAGGCCGACATGGCCATCGTCATGGCGCAGCTCGGCGGCATCGGCGTGCTCCACCGCAACCTGACGGTCGAGGAGCAGGTCATCGCGGTCCGCCAGGTCAAGCGGTTCGAGTCGGGCATGGTGGTCAACCCGATCACGATCAAGCCGACCGCCACGCTCGGCGAGGCGCAAGCGCTCATGTCGGGCCACCGGATCAGCGGGATCCCGGTGGTCGAGGCGGACGGCAAGCTCGTCGGCATCCTAACCAACCGCGACGTGCGGTTCGCGGGCGATCCGAAACAACCCGTCAGCGAGCTTATGACGCACGAGAACCTCGCCACCGTCTCGACCGAAGTCGGCAAGGAAGAGGCACGTCGCCTGCTCCACGCCCGCCGCATCGAGAAACTGCTGGTGGTCGATGCGCAGTATCGCTGCGTCGGCCTGATCACCGTCAAGGACATCGAGAAGGCGGTGATGTTCCCGGATGCGACCAAGGACGAGGCGGGCCGCCTGCGCGTGGCCGCGGCGACGACGGTCGGTGACAAGGGCTTCGACCGGACCGAGCAGCTGGTCGACGCCGGCTGCGACCTGATCGTGATCGACACCGCGCACGGCCACAACCGCGACGTCGGTCGCGCGGTGGAGCGCGTGAAGAAGCTGTCGAACTCGGTGCAGGTGGTGGCAGGCAACGTCGCAACCGGCGAAGCGACGCGCGCGCTGATCGGTGCGGGCGCGGATGGCATCAAGGTCGGCATCGGCCCCGGCTCGATCTGCACCACCCGCGTCGTCGCTGGCGTCGGTGTGCCGCAGTTGACCGCCGTGATGGATTGCGCCGAGGCGGGCCATAAGGCTGGCGTCCCCGTGATCGCCGATGGCGGCATTCGTACCTCGGGCGACATGGCGAAAGCGCTCGCGGCGGGCGCGTCGACCGTAATGATCGGCTCGCTGCTGGCCGGCACCGACGAGGCGCCGGGCGAGACGTTCCTGTACCAGGGTCGCGCCTACAAATCGTACCGCGGCATGGGCTCGGTCGGCGCGATGGGCCGCGGCTCGGCGGACCGCTATTTCCAGGGCGACATCAAGGACCAGTTGAAGCTCGTTCCCGAAGGCATCGAGGGGCAGGTCGCGTACAAGGGCCCGGCGAGGGATGTCGTTCACCAGCTGGTCGGCGGCATCAAGGCGGCGATGGGGTATACGGGCTCGGCGACGATCCCGGATCTCCAGGCGCGGGCGGAGTTCGTGCAGATTACGGGTGCAGGCTTGATGGAGAGCCATGTCCACGACGTGACGATTACGCGGGAAGCGCCGAACTACCCGACGCGGTAAAGGCCGAAACTTCCCCCCTCCCTGAAAGGGAGGGGCCGGGGGTGGGTCGGTTTCCGCAAGCTCCTCGGTCGGTGGCTAAAGTGGACCAACCCACCCCCAACCCCTCCCTTTCAGGGAGGGGAGATCGTCGTTCCCGTCGCTACGTGGCGCCATAATCGCCGTCGTGGCCAGAGCCCACGACTATTCGCGGGGATCTCCGCTATCCGCGCTCGCTCCTCTTATCCAACGCTCTCATTTCATTTTTCGTCATCCCGGCGAACGCCGGGACCCATGGTTGCGGTTTGGGTGGTGGTTGCACGCTATCGCCGGGTACGCCGTGTCCATGGGTCCCGGCGTCCGCCGGGATGACGGAGGGAGAGGGTGCTAACCACCCGACTCGCCCCAAACCCCGAAATTATTCCCCTCCCGCGCGCGGGAGGGGCTAGGGGAGGGGATGATGACGAACACTCCTTACCAAGCTTCCCCCCGAACCCAAGCCAAGTCGGGAGCCAACAAGTGACTCCCCCCGCACGCACGCAAGCCGCGATCGAGCTCCTCGACCAGATCATCGCCGCCGCCCGCGAGTCCGGCGCCGCCGCCGACACGCTGATCGCCCGCTACTTCGCAACCCGCCGTTACGCCGGCTCCAAGGACCGCCGCGCGGTCCGCGAACTCGTCTACGCCGCGATCCGCAAAGCCGGCGACCGCCCCGAAAACGGCCGCACCGCCATGCTGCTAGTCGCCGACGCCGATCCGGAAGTCGCCGCAACCTTCGACGGCTCCACCCACGCGCCCGCCCCGATCGCTAAGGATGAACCCCGCGCCCGCGCCGGCGTCGCCCCGCAGTGGCTCAGCAAGGCCCTCCGCGCCTCCGGCCTAGACGGCGCCGCACTCACCGACCTAGCCGGTCGCGCCACGCTCGATCTGCGCGTCAACACGTTGATCTCCGACCGCGCGACCGTCCTCGCCGCGCTCCCCGAAGCAGAAGCCACCCCCCACGCCCCAGACGGCATCCGCCTCCCCACAGGCACCAACGTCGAAGCGCTACCGCTCTTCAACGAAGGCGCGCTCGAAGTGCAGGACGAAGGCAGCCAGCTCGTCGGCCTCGCGATGCAGGCGGAGCCCGGCGAGCGGATCGTCGATCTCTGCGCAGGTGCCGGCGGCAAGACGCTCGCGTTGGCCGCAACGATGAAGAACGAAGGCGTGATCCTCGCCTGCGACACCGACCGCAACCGCCTCTCTCGCCTCGCGCCGAGAGCTACACGAGCGGGAGCGACGATCGTCGAAAGCCGCCTGCTCAACCCGACGCGCGAGATCGAGGCGCTCAGCGAATGGGCCGGTCGCGCCGACGGCGTGCTGGTCGACGCTCCCTGCTCGGGCACCGGCACCTGGCGGCGCAACCCCGAAGCGCGCTGGCGGCTTACCCCCGACCGCGTCTCGCGGCTGCAATCGACGCAGCAGCAGGTGCTTTCCGTCGCCGCCACGCTGGTCAAGCCCGGCGGCGCGCTTGTCTACATCGTCTGCTCCCTTCTCGACGCCGAGGGGACGGAACAGGTCACTTGGTTCCTGAACGCACACCCCGGCTGGACCACGGAAGCCCTGTCGCTTCCCGCCGGCGCGAAGCACGGCCACGGCGTTCGCCTCGAACCGGGCCGCGACGGCACCGACGGCTTTTTTGTCGCGCGCCTCCGGGCTGCGTGCTAGCCAGCCGATCTATGGCTCAACTCACGGCCAAACCTGTATCCCGCCTGGAGACGATGATGCGTTTTTCGTCCGTTGCCCTTGCCGCCGCGCTGACCGTCGTATGCGTGTCGACGTCGCTCAGCGGGCAGCGCCCCGACGCCCAAATCGACGCGCGCTCGATGCAGTTGTTGGCGCAGGGTCGTTCGCTGGTCGCCGCTGGCAATCTAGACGGTGCCACGGATGTGCTCGAAACGTCGGTCGCAGTCGATCCGCGCAACCGAGCCGCGTTCCTGCTGCTCGCCCGCGTCGCGGAAACGCGTGACCTGCCAGGCAAGGCGATCCGCCTGTACCGCGAGGCCTTGCTGCTAGAGCCGAACGACGTCGTGGCGCTCAAGGGGCAGGGCGAGGCGCTAGTCGCCAAGGGCGCCGTGGTCCGCGCGAAGGACAACCTCGTGAAGATCCGCACGCTCTGCAAGGGTGTCTGCCCCGAAGCGACGCAACTCGCGGCGGTGATCGCCAAGGGCCCGCCGATCGCGACCGCACAGGTCGAGAAGACCCCGGTCGCCGCCAAGGACTAAAGCGCTCCCCTCCCTGAAAGGGAGGGGCAGGGGGTGGGTAGGCCCGCTCGTGTCGCCGACGTCACCTCATACGGAAGCCGACCCACCCCCGGCCCCTCCCTTCCAGGGAGGGGGAAGATCAGCCGACCGCCTTCGCCAGCGCCGTGAAGTCGGCAACCGACAGCGTCTCCGCCCGGCGCGTAGCCTCCACCCCGATCCGCTCCAGCGCATCGAGCGCGCCCGGCACACCCTTCAAACTCTGCCGCAACATCTTCCGCCGCTGCCCAAAGGCCGCGCCCGTCAGCCGCTCCAACACCGCAAAATTCACACCTTCCGGTGCCTCCACCGGCGTCAAATGCACCACCGCGGACATAACCTTCGGCGGCGGTGTGAACGCCGACCGATGAACCGGCATCGCGATCCGCGCAGTCGAGCGCCACTGCGCCAGTACCGCCAGCCGCCCGTAATGGTCGTCGTTGGTCTTCGCGACGATCCGCTCGGCGACTTCCTTCTGGAACATCAGCGTGCAAGACTGCCACCACGGCAGCCACGACGTCGACAGCCACCCGACCAGCAACGCCGTGCCGATGTTGTACGGCAGGTTCGACACGATATGCGGCTTGCCCTCGAACAACGCCGGCGCGTCTACTTCCATCGCGTCGCCCTCGATGACCCGCAGCCGCCCCGGATACGCCTCGCCAAGCTCCGCCAGCGCAGGAATGCACCGCCGGTCACGCTCGATCGCCGTCACCCGCGCTCCCGCCGCGAGCAATGCGCGCGTCAGGCCTCCAGGACCGGGGCCAACTTCGAGCACCTCGGCATCCCGAAGGTCGCCCGGCACCGCCGCGATCCGCTTCAACAACTGCCCGTTGAACAGAAAATTCTGCCCAAGCGCCTTGCTCGCGTTCAGTCCATATCGCGCGATCACCTCGCGTAGCGGAGGAAGCTCCGTCAATGCAGCCTCGCTCACCACTGGGCAGCGGTCTGCGCGCGCCGGTCCGCCGCTTCACCCGCCATCGCGATCGCCGCGATCATCGCACCGGGCTCGGCCAGATTCTTGCCCGCGATCGCGAACGCCGTGCCATGATCGGGCGAGGTCCGCACGATCGGCAGGCCCAGCGTCATGTTCACGCCCTCGTCGAAATGGATCGTCTTGAGCGGCACCAGCGCTTGATCATGATAGCAGCACATCACGACATCATAGGTCGCCCGCGCCCGCGGATGGAACATCGTGTCCGCGGCAAACGGCCCGGTCGCATCGATGCCTTCTTCGCGAAGGATCGCAATCGCCGGCGCGATGATCTCGATCTCCTCGCGCCCGAGCGCACCCTGTTCACCCGCATGCGGATTAAAGCCGGCAAAGGCCAGCCGCGGGTTCTCGATCCCGAAGTTTCGCAGTAATCCCCGAGCAGTCGCGCGCGCCTTGGCGACGATCAGTTCGACCGTCAGCAAAGCCGAAACGTCCTTCAACGGCACGTGGGTCGTGATCGGCACCACCTTCAGCGACGGTCCCGCCAGCATCATCACAGCATTATCGCCCGCAACCCCGTAGCGCTCGGCGACGAACTCGGTCTGCCCCGGATGCGTGAAGCCGATGGCGTACAGCTGCGACTTCGACACGGGTCCGGTGACCAGCGCCCGCGCGGCACCGGTGCGAACGAGACCCACCGCCAACTCCAGCGAATGCAGCGCACACCGCGCGCCGTCCGCATCAGGCTCACCCGGCACGATCGCGCCCGCGTCGCCTACGGTCAGGACGGGCAACGCCTCGCTAAAAACGGCTGCTGCCGCGCCCATATCCGCAATCCTCGCGATCGGCCCGGCCCAGACCCGCTCGATCGCCCGCGCATCGCCCACCGCGACGAACGGCGGAAGGCCATGAGTCTCGCGCGCATCCCACGCCTTGGCGATGATCTCGGGCCCGATCCCGGCAGGATCGCCCATCGACACCGCCAGCGGCGGGGTGCGGCTCACGATCCGATCACCGATATTCGACCACGGCGTCACGCCGCAGATCGCGCAGCTTCTGTTGGGCGCGCAAATTGACGCGCTGCTGTTCGAGCTGCCCCTGGATCTGCTCGGAGTTCGGCACCGAACCGCCAGCCGCCTCGTCGCGACCGCAGAGCACCAGCGCGCGAACGCCCTGTTCGGCCGACCCGAACGGCGGGCTCGACTCGCCGACCTGGAGCTTCAGCATCACTTCCTGAAGCTGCGGCGGCAAATCGCGGATCCGCACCGTGTCGTTGTCGACCACGTCAGCACCGATCCCGGCCGCGACCTTCTCGACGGTACCACAGCCACGCAATTCCTGCGTGGCCTTGGCAAACGCCTGCGCACGCGCAGAAGCCTGTGCCTGGTTGGTGTTCGGCGGGAAACGCAACGTCAGCTGCTTCAGGCTGAGTTTCGCATCACGCGGATCGGCCGTCAGCACCTGCCGTTTGTCGGTCAGGTACAGGATCGAATAGCCGCCGGAGACCTCGATAGGTCCAGCCACCTGGCCGACCTGCATCGTCGTAGCCGCCTCAGCCAACTGCCCCGGCAAAGTCGCCGCTCGGATCCAGCCAAGATCGCCACCGACCGCGCGCGTCGACGCCTCGGAGAACTGCCGCGCGTAATATTCGAACGGCTGCGCGCCCTTCTGGATCTCCTGCAGGATCTGCTTGGCGTTCGCATAGACCTGCTGGCTGTTCGCCGGGGTCGCCGCGAGATAGATTTCCTTGAGGTTGAACTCGTCGGTGCCCTTGGCCGCCTGGAGACGATCGATGATCGACTTCACCTCTTCGTCGCCGACGTTGACGAACGGCTCGACGCGGCGACGCAGATAACGCTGCCAGGCGAGCTCACCCTCGATCTGGCGCTTCAGCGACCGCTCGGACGATCCCGATTCGCGCAGATAGGCGCGCATCGCGACCGGCGTACGATTGAAGCGCTTCGATACGCCGTCATAGCTCTGCGTCAGCTCGGCAGGGGTAATCGTGATGTCGGCGGTCTTCGCTTCCTGGATCTGGAGCGTCTCGTCGATCAACTGGCGCAGGACCTGCAGCTTCAGCCGCTCGCGATCTTCGGGCGATAGCTTCGCCTCGTTCGCCATTGCCACTAGGGCGACGCGCTGGTCGACGTCGGTACCGGTAATGACGGTATCGTTGACGATCGCGGTCGGCTTGCGGACGTTGGGATCGACCTTGCCGAAGATCTGGAGGTTGGTCGGGATGTCGAGACCGGTATTGTCCGGCACGCTCTGGTCCTGGACGGTCTGCCCCGGAGCCGAGGGCGCCGGCTGGGCCTGGGCCGGCTGGGCCTGAGCCGGCTGGGTCGGCGCAGGTCGCGCGCCGCGTTTGCCCTGCACGGCCTTGGGAGGCACCGCCTGAGCGATCGCGCCCGCCGCCAGCGCAGCCAGAACCACAGAACCGATCACACGGCCGCCACGCGCCGCCAGTCGAACATCATGCTTCAAGTGTCGGTATCCCATCATCGCACGCCGTAATCCGCACCGTCATTGCCATGGCGGCGCATATCCGGCGACGTTTGCCTCAAACTAGCTGAACGCGGGCTTAGCGGCCGAGGTTGGTGAAGGCCAGCGTCAACAGGAAGCTGTTGCCCTTCCGCGCGTCGCCGGTGTCGTTGTACGTCCGCCGCCACGTTCCGCCGAGACGCAGGCAGTCGTCCTCATACTGGACGCCCAGCCGGTGGCGGATCGGCGTGAAGCCATCGCTGCGGGACAGAGGATCTTCCGACGCGTTGGTCAGATCGACCACGCCCGAACCGAACGCTGACCAGAACCGCGCAAACTGCACCCGGCCGGCAACGCGGACTTCCTCGCGGTCGCGCAGATCCTCGATCGAGGCATCGATGTTGCGGTTGAGCTTGAGATACCCGACCAGCACATAGGTCGCGCGCGAGCCGATCGTGGCGTCGAGCTCGTTGCGGCGGATCGCGAAGCCATCCTTGTCGAGCCGGTAGCGGTGGACGATCGAGACGAAGTCACGGAATCGAAGCTCGCTGCGCCCGACGATGTCGGAGAACCGGTCGCTGAGGCCGGTACCGTCCGGCAGGATCGTCGGCCGCTTGTCGACACGATAGCTCTGGCCGACATTGGTCGTGAACGCGATCCCCGGCAGGTCGAGTGCCCATTCGCCACCATAGGTGACGCGCGACGAATCCTCGAACCGATCATAGCCGGCGAACCGGTTGAGCGAGAACAGGTTGGTGTCGTCCAGGTCGACGGCGCGCGAATCCTCGTTCGGCAACGAAAGATTGGCGACCTTCGGTGCTGCGACGAACTGCACCTGCGGCGTAAAGCGCTGCGTACCCCCTAGGAACGTGCCGATGAACGGCCATTTCACGTCCACTGCGGCCGCACCGATGGCACGCTGGCGGAAGCCGCCGAACCCGCGATAGGTCGGGTTGATCGTCGCATCGATCTCGTTGCTGTTGTACAGGTCGCCCCGCGCGAACGCGGTGAAGGTGACTTCCTGGCCCCAGTTCGTGAAGCGGCGCAAATCCCATTGCAGGCTCGCGAACGCGCGCTGCGTGTCCTGCCCATCGGTGCGAGTCAGCGCGACCGTGTTCAGCTGGAGCTGGAACCGGCCACCGACGAGGCCATCGTTGAATCGCTTGCGATAATCGATCTCGGGCAGCGCGATCGGCTGCTGCCCCTGGCTGTCCGCGACGCGCAGCGTCTGTGCGTACCAGCCGCTCAGCGAGAAATAGCTGCTGTCGTCGATCCGCTCCAGGCTCGCGGTGGTGCGCAACCGGTCGTCGCGCGAAATGTCGTAGCGGCGCAGGAACGTGCGGTCGGTCGTCAGGCGGAGCGACCCGCTCGCGGTCCAGTTCGGCGTTAGCTGATAGCGCGCCATCCCGTCGATATAGCCGCGGAACGCCATGCTGGTGTCGGTCGGGGTGGCGGTCGTCAGGTCGTCGCTGCGCCGGCTTTCGGTCGCGTAGGCACGTACCTTGAACGCGCCCTTCGAATTGAGCGCGGAATAATCGACCTGCGCCATCGGCAGCACGCTGCTGTAGATGTGCGGCGTGATGACCAGCCCCTGGTTCGGGGCGAGCTTCCAGTAATAGGGGACGCTGACTTCGACGCCGTTGACGCGGCTATACCCGCCATTCGGCGACAGCAGGCCACTGTCGCTGCCGCCACCGACCGGGTTCGAGAACTCGGGTAGCGGCAGACTCGGCAAGCCGAACAAGTGCAGCCGCGCGCCCTTGTAGAAGATGCGCTTGCGCTCGGGGCGATAGGTGACGCGGACCGCGGTGATCTTCCACGTCGGTTCCTTGGGGCACCCGGCGGTGTTGGTGACGCTGCAGGGCGTGTAGGCGGCGGTCTTCAAATTGACCGTGCCGTCGGCGTCGCGCGTGCCCTGCTTCGCCGCAAGCCGTCCGCCCTGTTCGAGCACGACGAGCATGTTGTCGACCACGCCGTCCTTCAGCGAATCGGTCAGGTTGATCTCGTCCCCGTACGCGATGTCGCCTTCGGGATTCGTGACCGCGATGTTGCCGGTCGCGACGACCTTGCCAGTCTTGCGGTTCCAGACGACCTTGTCGGCGCGCAGGCGGCTGCCTTGCCTGAACATGCGGACTTCGCCCGTCGCGGTGACGATATCGGTGTTGGTGTTGTATTCCAGCGCGGTGGAGCTGAACTGCACCTGGTCTTCGGCCGGCGTTGCGGTCGACGCGTTGGCGACGGGCGGGTCCTGCACCGGAGGCGCGACCGGGCGGTTCTGGAAGTCCTGGGCCTGGGCAGGAGCAGCCGCTAGTCCGGTCGCCAACGCGAGCGAAAGGGCGCAACCCGTCAAAAGGTCGATACGCAACACGATCCGAACCAACCCCTTTGGCACTGGGCAGCCGTTTGCCGCCATAGCGCCCGCCTATCGCATCACCGGCGCTTCGCTGCAATCGCCGTGAGATGACAGGCCGCCACCTTGCTTTGCCAAGCCCGCGGCATCAACTTAGGGCCAAGCCCATCCTATCGTTCAAAAGCTCCCCGAGGTTTCTTCATGCAGATCGTCTTCGCCCCGACCGTTCCCGCCAACGCCCCGATCCTCGCCGTCCCCGTTGCAAAGGACGGCTTAGCGAAGATCACGTGGAGCGCGATCGGCGGTGATGGCGAGGCGGTGGCGACCAGCGCAGCGACTGCGACACGCTTTGCGGGCGAAGCAGGTTCGGTCGTCGAGCTGTTCGTGCCCGTCGACGGTGCGGTTCGCCAAGTGCTGCTCGTCGGAGTGGGCGCGGGCGAGACTGCCGATTGGGAGAAGGCCGGCGGTGCGATCACCGCACGCCTGCTGACTTCCGGCGCAACCTCGGTCGTCGCCGACCTCTCGGCTGGTACTACGCCGACCGCCAAGGCCGCCGCACACTTCGCCGCTGCCGCCGCCCAGCGCGCATGGCGCTACGACACGTACCGCACCAAGCTCGCCGAGAAATCGAAGCCGACGCTGACCGAGATCACCATCGCCGGCGCGCCCGACGGCACCGATGCGGCTTGGGCCGAAGCGTCCGCCGTCACCGGCGGTCTCGACCTGACGCGCTGGCTGGTCACCTCGCCGCCGAACGTCGTCTATCCCGAGAGCTTCGTAGAGAAGGTGACGAAGGACGTCGAGGGTCTCGGGCTCGAGATCACCGTGCTCGACGAGGCGCAGATGACCGAGCTTGGCATGGGCTCGCTGCTCGGCGTCAGCCAGGGTTCACGCCGTGAAGCACGCATTCTCGCGCTCAAGTGGAACGGGGCAGGGGCTGATGCGCCGACGCTCGCGTTCGTCGGCAAGGGCGTGACGTTCGATTCGGGCGGCATCTCGATCAAGCCCGGCGCGGGCATGGAAGACATGAAGTGGGACATGGGCGGCGCAGGCGCCGTCGCCGGCGCGATGAAGGCGCTGGCCAGCCGCAAGGCGAAGGCAAACGTCGTCGGCGTGATGGGCCTGGTCGAGAACATGCCCGACGGCGCCGCGCTGCGTCCGAGCGACGTCATCACCTCGATGTCGGGCCAGACCATCGAAGTGCTCAACACCGACGCCGAGGGTCGCCTCGTGCTCTGCGATTGCGTCACCTGGGTACAGCAGGCGCACAAGCCGACCACGATCGTCGATCTCGCCACGCTCACGGGTGCGATGATCGTCGCGCTCGGCACCGAGAATGGCGGCATCTTCGCCAACGACGACGCGCTCGCCGACCAGCTGATCGCGGCCGGCAAGACGACCGGCGACACGCTGTGGCGCTTCCCGCTGTCGCCCGCCTACGACAAGCTGATCGACACGCCGATCGCCGACATGAAGAACGTCGGCCCGCGCGGCGCCGGCTCGATCACCGCCGCGCAGTTCATCAAGCGCTTCGTCGACGAGGGCGTGAAGTGGGCGCATCTCGACATCGCCGGCATGGTCTGGTCGGACAAGCCGGGCACCAACCACGACAAGGGCGCAACCGGCTACGGCGTCCGCCTGCTCGACCAGTTCGTAGCGGACAACTTCGAGGTCTGAGGCCATGAATTCCCCTCCCGCTTGCGGGAGGGGTTAGGGGAGGGGCCAACCGCGAGCGGCGTCGAGCGAGGCAAAGCCCTCCCCCGACCCCTCCCGCAAGCGGAAGGGGAGTAAGCATGCAGGTCGATTTCTACCACCTAACCAGCCCCCTCGACCGCGTCCTCCCACGCATCGCCGAACGCGTAGTCGCAACCGGCGGCCGCCTCCTGATCGTAGCCGAACCCGAAGAACAACGCGTCGCGCTCGACCGCCTCCTCTGGTCCTACGCCCCCGAGAGCTTCCTCCCCCACGCCCAGGCCGGCAGCAACGACGACACCGCCCAACCCATTCTAATTGCTCAAGATATACAAGAAACCGCCCCGGCAAATGCCGCCCGCAACGTCGCGGTGGTAGACGGACGTTGGCGTGACCTTATCCTAACCTTTGACCGCGGCTTCCACCTCTTCGACGACGAAGCGATCCAGGAAGCGCGCCTCGCCTGGAAGGCACTAGCCGACCGCGACGACGTCGAGCGCCGCTACTGGAAACAGAACGACTCCGGCCGCTGGGAACAGGCCGCATAGGTTGCTTTAGCGCCGCGCCCCGCCTAAGCGCCGCGCATCCGATTACCGTCAACACAGGAGCCCGTGACCATCATGGCCGCGAACCGTACCTTTTCGATCATCAAGCCCGACGCAACCCGCCGCAACCTGACCGGTGCGGTCACCAAGATGCTCGAGGAAGCCGGCCTGCGCGTCGTCGCCTCGAAGCGCATCCAGATGACCCGCGAGCAGGCCGAAGGCTTCTACGCGGTCCACAAGGAGCGTCCGTTCTTCGGCGAGCTCGTCTCGTTCATGATCTCCGGCCCGGTCGTCGTCCAGGTTCTCGAAGGCGAGAACGCGATGCAGCGCAACCGCGACATCATGGGCGCCACCAACCCCGCCAACGCCGACGCCGGCACGATCCGCAAGGAACTCGCCGAGTCGATCGAAGCCAACTCGGTCCACGGTTCGGATTCGGACGAGAACGCCGAGATCGAGATCGCGTACTTCTTCAAGCCCGAAGAAATCGTCGGCTGATGATTTGGCGGCTGCGACGGGCCGGGCCGGGCGATGCGCCCGCGCTATCGCTCGTCGCATCCGCCACGTTCCTCGATACCTATGCGACCGTGCTGTCAGGCGTCGACATCGTCGCCCACTGTACGATGAAGAACAGCATCGCCACGTTCGAGACGTGGCTGGCCGATCCGACGACGATCGTGACGCTCGCCGAATACGAGCCCGGCCACGCACCGATCGGCTACACGGTGCTGACCGCGCCGGACTTCCCGATCGAGCCCGGCCCCGCGGACATCGAACTCCGCCGCATCTACCTAATGAAGCAAGCTCAAGGCACAGGCCTAGGCGCCGCCCTGATGGCGCGCGCCCTTGAAGACGCCACGGCGGCAGGCCGAACCCGCGTCCTGCTAGGCGTATGGGACCAGAACACCCGCGCCCGAGCCTTCTACGAACGCCAGGGCTTCAAAGTAATCGGCGCCCGCCAATTCACGGTCGGCGCCACCCTCCACAACGACCCGGTCTACGCGCGAGCGGTCTGAGGAAGCCGGAGCCCACACCTCCTTGTTCTCCCGCGAAGGCGGGAGCCCAGACTGGGCCCCCGCCTTCGCGGGGGAACACGCTTACTTTTCAGGCAGTGCAGCTTACGCCGCCGGCTTCTCTTTCGCCCAGATCGCATCAAGCTTCGCCTGATCGCCACCGCGCTGACGAACCCGTAAGCCCTCAAGCTTAAGCGCGCGACCGCGCAGCATCCGCCCCTCGGTCTTCCAGATCACATCGTAGATCCCGCTAGCCGACCGCGTCGTATCCCCATCGAAATACTGCACGCTGACCAGCACCGGCAACCGCCCCGCACGATCGTCCGAGCCACCGTCGGTAAGCTTCAGCAACGGTGCCGAAAACCACGCCCCATCAATAATCGGTTCCGCCGGTGGCCGCTGCGGCGAGACGCCCAGCGCGCGGGGGAAGATGATCGTCACGTCCTGAAGGTCATGCCGCGCATCCTTCAGCAACAGCGTGTTGCCGCCATCCTGCACGATCGCCGACAGATCGATCTTCGTCCGCTCGCGCGCCGCACTCGACTGCACGGCGATCTTGTCGGCCTCGTTCGCACGGTGATCCGACCAGTTGGTCCACAGCGTCAGCGCCGCGATCAGCACGCCCGCGACCGCCACGACCTCGGCTAGCGTCACCCAACGCCGCCGCGTAGCCGCAGCCTCGCGGCGTTCGGTCGGAGTCTCGGTGCTCATCGTCCGCCAGCTTCCAGCAAGCGGGCAGGCGCCGCCAGTTCCCAACTCCGCGCAATGCGGTCCTCGACCAGCGCCCAGTCCGGATCGCCGGCGACATTCATCCCGACCCAACCAGTCGCGCCAAGATACGCTGGCCGCGAATACATTGCCGGGTTAGCCTCGATCAGCGTCGTCTGTTCATCGGTGCCGCTGGTCTTCACGCACACCATGGTCAATCCATCGCCGTGATGATCCGCCCGGAACTGCGCGAACTGCCTGTCGGCCACGAAGAACGTCGGCTGACCGTGTGACACCTTCTCCTCGGTCTCCGGCAGCGCCAAAGCCGCCGCGCGAACGCGGTCGAGGGGGGACAGATCGGTCATCGCGTCACGAACTCCGCCAAAGTCTTCGGGTACAAAGCATGTTCCGCCGCCAGCACGCGATCCGCAAGCGCATCCGCATCGTCGCCGGCAAGGATCGGCACCTCGGCTTGGCCCAGCACCACGCCGCCATCGAGTTCCTCGGTCACGACATGCACCGAACAGCCTCCGACCGCATCACCCGCCGCAATCGCTCGGGCGTGCGTGTCGAGGCCCTTGTACTTTGGCAGCAGCGACGGGTGGATGTTGACGATCCGATCCCGCCACGCCGCGACGAACCCGTCGGACAACAGTCGCATATACCCGGCGAGTGCAACGACCTCGACACCAGCCTCGCGCAACGCTGCATCGATCGCCGCCTCATAGGCCGGCTTCCCCAAACCCTTTGGCGAGAGCGCGAACGTCGCCACCCCCTCCGACCGCGCCCATTCGAGCCCCGCCGCGTCCGGCTTGTCCGACGCGACCAGAGCGATCTCGTACGGACACTCCGCAGCGCGCGACGCACGGACCAGCGCCATCATGTTCGATCCGCGCCCGGAGATCAGCACGCCGACGCGCGTTTTCTCAGCCATGCGTCGCGGTCCAGTCCTCGCGCGCGCTCCACGTACCCGCCGACCCACGCACCGTGCAGCCATGCGCGCCAGTCTCGATCCGCCCGATCGTGCACACCGTTTCGTCCGCCGCCTCCAGCGCCGCGGTCACGGCCTCGGCCTCGTGGGCACTCACGATCACGACCATGCCGATCCCGCAGTTGAACGTCCGCGCCATCTCCTCCGGCTCGATCGCGCCTTGCGCCTGCAGGAACGCCATCAACCGCGACTGCTCCCAAGCATCCGCGTCAACCACCGCATGCACGCCTTCGGGCAGCACGCGCGGAATGTTCTCGAGCAGGCCGCCACCGGTGATATGCGCCAGCCCCTTGATCCGCCGCTCACGCAGCAACGGCAGCAGGCTCGCCACATAAATGCGAGTCGGCGCCATCAGATGATCGATCAGCAACTTGTCCTGATCGAACAACGCAGGCCTAGCGAGCTTCCACCCACGATCGGCGGCAAGGCGCCGAACCAGCGAGAACCCGTTCGAATGCACGCCCGAAGACGCCAGCCCGAGCATCACGTCGCCCGCTGCGATCTCGCGCCCGGTGAGAACGTTGGTCCGTTCGACCGCACCGACGCAGAAGCCCGCCAGATCGTAATCGCCATCGGCATACATGCCCGGCATCTCGGCGGTCTCGCCGCCGATCAGCGCGCAGCCGGCGGTCTTGCAGCCTTCCGCAATCGACGCGACGACGCGCTCGGCGACCGCCGCATCGAGCTTCCCGCTCGCATAATAATCGAGGAAAAACAGCGGCTCGGCGCCCTGCACGATCAGATCGTTGACGCACATCGCGACGAGGTCGACGCCGACGCCCTCATGCCGATCCCAATCGATCGCCAGCTTCAGCTTGGTGCCCACGCCGTCGTTCGCCGCGACCAGCAACGGATCGACGAACCCTGCCGCCTTGAGGTCGAACATCCCGCCGAACCCGCCGAGATCGGCATCCGCCCCCGGCCTACGGGTCGAGCGCGCGAGCGGGGCGATCGCCCGCACCAGCGCATTGCCCGCGGCGATCGAAACGCCCGCCTGAGCGTAGGTATAAGGGCCCGAAGCGGGAGCGGCGGAGTCTGGCGTATCGGTCATGATCGGTGCTGCTAGCCACATCGCGCTTGGATTTCCACGTCTGCTTCGCCAAAAGGCCCGCTTGATGCGTATCCGTACCCTTCCCACCGCGCTTGCTGGCGCCGCTCTCCTGCTGAGCGGTGGAGCCGTGCTCGCGCAGATCGAAGGCGGCAGCCGAGGCGCAGCCCCGGTCGACAGCGGCAGCGCGTACGAGGTGAGCGGCGTCACGGTCGATGTCGCCGGCAAGACGGCGGACGCCGCGCGCTACAGCGGCTGGCGGCTCGCCCAGCGCAAGGCCTGGGTCCAATTGTCGAACCGGCTCGGCGGTGGTGGCGGCCTCGTGTCCGATGGCACGCTCGATTCGCTCGTCTCGGGAATCGTCGTCGAGAACGAACAGATCGGCCCGCAGCGCTACATCGCCAAGCTCGGCGTGCTGTTCGATCGCGGCCGCGCCGGATCGATCCTCGGCATTTCGACCTACGCCGATCGTTCGCAGCCGATGCTGACGATCCCAATCCAATATTCAGGAGGCGTCGGCCAGGCGTTCGAGCAGAGCACGCAGTGGCAGCAGGCCTGGGCGCGCTATCGCACCGGCAACAGCAGCATCGACTATGTCCGCCCGTCCGGCTCCGGCCCCGACGCGCTGCTGCTCAACGTCGGCCAGACCCAGCGCCCCGGCCGCGGCTGGTGGCGGACGATCCTCGATCAATATGGCGCCAGCGACGTGCTCACCCCGGTCGTGAAGCTCTACCGCCAATGGCCCGGCGGCCCGGTGATCGGCGTGTTCGAAGCGCGCCATGGCCCCGACAACGAGCTGATCGGCAGCTTCACGCTGCGAGTCGGTACGCCCGACGGCATCGCTCAATTGCTCGACACCGGCGTGAAGCGGATCGACGACCTCTACCAGCAGGCGCGTCGCAACGGCTCGCTCCGTGTCGACTACAGCCTGTCGCCACCGCCGCCGCCCGAAGCCGCGGTGATCGACGACCTGCCCGCCGACGAGACCGCGGACGCCAACACCGCCGTCCTGACGGGTGGCGCGGGCATCTCGATCATCGTCCAGTTCGACACGCCCGCCGCCACCGCGGTCTCGTCGACCGAAGCCGCACTCCGCGCGATCCCCGGTGTCCGCTCGGCTGCAACGACCAGCCTAGCACTCGGCGGCGTCTCGCTGATGCGCGTCGCGTACGATGGCGACCCGGCTGCGCTGAAGACCGCGCTCGAAGCCCGCGGCTATCAGGTATTCGGCTCCGGCCAGACGATCCGCATCCGCCGGGTCGCCCAACTTCTTCCGCCGGACTTGCCCGCGGACAATGCGACGACAGGGTGAGCGCGACCAAGATGACTCAAATTGCGCTGCCACTCGGGTGGCCGGCGGACCCTCGCGACGACGCCTTCCTCGTTACCCCCTCCAACTCGCGGGCCGTCCACACGCTGGAGCATACCGCGACGTGGCCGGTCATGACCGCCATCCTCACCGGCCCGCGCAAATCGGGCCGCAGTCTGCTCGCGCGGATCTTCGCGGCGAAGAGCGGCGGGACGATCATCGACGACGCCGAGCGCGTGCCCGAAGCGCAGCTCTTCCACGCCTGGAACCGCGCGCAGGAGGAGCACAAGCCGCTGCTGATCGTCGCCGACGCCGCGCCGCCCGAATGGAAGGTGAAACTTCCCGACCTGCGCTCGCGCCTCGCCGCCAGCCCGATCGCGGCGATCGGCGCGCCCGACGACGAGCTCATGCGGCTGTTGCTCGCGCATCTGTTCGAGCGCCGCAGCCTCGATGCGCGGCCCGATCTGATCGACTGGCTCGCGACCAGAATCGAGCGCAGTCATATTACCGTAACGCGAACCGTCGATGCGCTCGATCAGGAGGCGATGGAACGTCGCAAGCGCTTGTCCATTCCTCTTGCACGAACCACACTCACCGAGGCCGGGCTGATCCTTCGGCCGCAACTCGCTCTCGACCTTCCGCTCTTCACGCCACCATAAGCCCCCAAGAGGCCCGATGAACCGTCCAGCCCATATCGTCCGCCAATCGGAAGACGACGACGATCCCATCGGCGCAGAGCCGAACGACCGGTTTTTCAACCGCGAGCTCTCCTGGCTCGCGTTCAACCGCCGGGTGTTGGAGGAGGCGTGCAACCCCGCGCATCCGCTGCTCGAGCGGCTCCGCTTCCTGTCGATATCCGGCTCCAACCTCGACGAGTTCTTCATGGTCCGCGTCGCCGGCCTGAAGGGACAGCAGACGCAGGACGTCGATCGGCGATCCGCCGACGGCTTAACCGCGGGCCAGCAGCTGACCGCGATCGTCCGCGAGGCCGACGAACTGATGGCGAGCCAGCAGGCGGTGTGGGGCGATCTCCGCGTGCTGCTCGACGAAGCCGGACTGTTCGTCCTCCGGCGCGAGGCGGTCGAGGGTGAGGCCGACGAGTGGCTCGAAACGCATTTCCGCGATCAGATTTTCCCGATCCTGACCCCGCAGGCGCTTGACCCCGCACACCCGTTCCCGTTCATCCCGAACCGCGGGCTGTCGGTGATCTTCGACCTCGTCCGCCGTTCGGATAACGAGCCGGTCCGCGAACTGGTCATGCTTCCACACACGATGACGCGCTTCGTCCGCCTTCCCGGCGAGCCTGCGCGCTACATCTCGATCGAATCGATCCTGAAGCGGTTCGCGCCGGTCCTGTTCCCCGGTTACGAAGTCCTCGCCGCCGCCAGCTTCCGCGTCCTACGCGACAGCGACATGGAGATCGAGGAAGAGGCCGAGGATCTCGTCCGCTACTTCGCCAACGCGATCAAGCGTCGTCGCCGCGGCCGCGTGATCCGTCTGGAACTCGAAACCGGTATCCCCGACGTGCTTGCCGCGGTCCTTAAGGATGAGCTCGGCGGCGCCGACGCGATCATCACCGAGAGCGGCAATTTGCTTGGCATCGTCGACCTCGACGGGCTGGTCGACGAGGATCGTCCCGACCTGAAATTTCCGCCCTTCACGCCACGCTTTCCCGAGCGAATCCGCGAATTCGGCGGCGACTGCTTCGCGGCGATCAAGGCGAAGGACATCGTCGTCCACCACCCGTACGAGACGTTCGAGGTGGTGCTCGCCTTCCTGAAGCAGGCGGCGAACGACCCGGATGTGGTGGCGATCAAGCAGACGCTCTACCGCGCCGGCAAGCAGCCTGCGGTCATCAACGCGCTCATCACCGCGGCTGAGGCGGGCAAGTCCGTCACCGCGGTCGTCGAGCTGAAGGCGCGGTTCGATGAAGAGCAGAACATGGTCTGGGCGTCTGCGCTGGAGCGCGCGGGCGTGCAGGTCGTCTACGGCTTCATCGACTGGAAGACGCACGCGAAGGTCTCGCTGGTCGTCCGCCGCGAAGGGCAGGCGTTCCGCACCTACTGCCACTTCGGTACGGGCAATTATCACCCGGTCACCGCCAAGATATATACCGACCTCAGCTTCTTCACTGCCGACGCCGCGGTCGGGCGCGATGCGGCGCAGATGTTCAACTACATCACCGGCTATGTCGAACCGACCGACATGGCGCGTGTCAGCCTAAGCCCGCGTGACCTTCGCCAGAACCTGATGAACCTGATCGACGTCGAGATCGCCAACGCGCGCGCCGGCAAGCCAGCCGGCGTCTGGGCAAAGATGAACTCGCTGGTCGACCCTGCGGTGATCGAGAAGCTCTACGAAGCGAGCGGGGCGGGGGTCGAGATCGACCTCATCATTCGCGGCATCTGCTGCCTGCGACCCGGCGTGCCTGGGTTGTCCGAGACGATCCGGGTAAAGTCGGTGATTGGGCGCTTCCTCGAGCACAGCCGGATCTGGGCCTTCGGCAACGGCAAGGCGCTCCCCAACGACGGTGCGAAGCTGTTCATCTCGTCGGCCGACTGGATGCCGCGTAACTTCGATCGCCGCGTCGAATATATGCTGCCGATCCTCAATCCGACCGTCCACGACCAGATCCTCGATCAGGTGATGGTCGCGAACCTGATCGACAACGAGCAGAGTTGGGAGCTAGGCCCCGACGGCGAATATAGCCGCGTCGATCCCGGCGACCGCCCGTTCAACCTGCATCGGTATTTCATGACGAATCCTTCGCTCTCCGGCCGCGGCGCCTCGCTCGCGACCAGCAATGCCGTACCGACGCTGTCGCTCCGTCGAAAACGATGAGCGTCACGAATATCCTGTTCGGCAATTCCCCGCCCAAGGCCGAGACCGACGATCACCCGCGTACCGGGATCATCGACATCGGCTCGAACTCGATCCGTCTGGTGGTGTATCAAGGGCCGCCGCGGCTCCCCGCGATCCGGTTCAACGAGAAGGTCCTGGCGGGGCTCGGGCGCGGGCTCGCCGCCACCGGCGCGATCGAGAAATCCGCGCTGAAGACGGCACGCGTCGCGCTGGCACGGTTCGCGGCGGTGGCGAAAGAAATGGAATGCTCGACGCTCCGCACGGTCGCGACCGCGGCGGTACGCGATGCGAAGAACGGCGGCGAACTTATTGCCGCGGCTGAACAACTCGGCCTGACCGTCGAGACTTTGTCGGGCGAACAGGAAGCCAGCGCGGCAGGCTATGGTGTGCTGTCCGCGATCCCCGAGGCGGATGGCATCGTCGGTGATCTCGGCGGTGGCAGTCTCGAACTCGTCCGCGTTCGTCGCGGCAAGATCGAGGACCGCGTCTCGTTCCCGCTCGGCGTCCTCCGCATCGGCCCGATCCGCGCCAAGCGCGGCAAGGTGCTTGCCCGTTACGTGGCACGCCTGGTGCGTGAAGCCGGCTGGACGGCAAAGGGGCAGGGGCTTCCGCTCTATCTGGTCGGCGGATCGTGGCGCGCGCTGGCACGGCTCGACATGGAGCTGTCGGACTATCCGTTGCCGATCATCCACCAATATTCGATGACCGCGGCGACGATTACCCGGCTCAGTCGGACGATCCCGCAGCTTTCCAAGCCGCGCCTGAAAGCAATTCCGGGGCTGTCGTCGGGCCGTACGGCAACGCTCGCGGACGCTGCGGCGTTGCTCGGCGTACTGATGCGACAACTCGGCAGCCGGACGACGATCGTGTCCGCGTATGGCCTGCGCGAAGGCCTTCTCTACGAAAACCTGAAGCCGGCCGACCGAACGCTCGATCCACTGATCGTCGCCGCCCGCGAGGAGGGTCGCCTCCTCGGTCGCTTTCCCGAGCACGGCGATCTCCTCGACCGCTGGATCGCACCGCTGTTCACCACCGAGCCACCCGCGATGGCGCGCATTCGCCACACGGCATGCTTGCTTGCGGACGTTGGCTGGCGCGCCAACCCCGAGTTCCGCGCCGAACGCGGCGTCGAGGTCGCGTTGCACGGCAACTGGGTCGCGATTGACGCGCCCGGCCGGGGGATGCTGGCGCAAGCTCTTTATACGAGCCTTGGTGGCGATCTCTCCGCCGGTGAAACAGTGGGTCTCCTCGCGTCTCCGGCAGCGGTGAAAAGCGCGACTGCTTGGGGCCTCGCTATGCGACTAGGCCAGCGAATGAGTGGTGGCTTAGCAGGACCTTTGAAGCGATCAGGGCTCGCAGATGACGGGGTATCACTTACGCTGACGCTGCGCCCTGATGATCGTGGGCTCTACGGCGAGGCGGTGGAACGTCGCCATAACGCGCTTGCCGCCGCCCTGGGACGCAAGCCCGTACTGGGTCTCTCCTGAATCCTCCCCTTCTAGGGGATGATCAATGGGTTCAAGCGCAGCTGACGCGTTCGATCCGGCCCTTGGCGTCCACATAGACATTCAGCCGATCGGGCCGAAAATCCATCGTCACGGCCGTGTTCGGTGCGATCCAGCGGAGCGTGCGTGCGCCCGACCGCGTCTGCATCACGTCAGCCCGAGCATCGCTAGCCCGCTTGCCGACCAGATTGCCCAGCGAGTCTGCATTGCACGCCGCAGCCATCGGAGCAGCGGCAGGCGTCTCGCCACGCATCTCGACCGGCGTACACGCCGCCGAGGCGAGTAACGCCGCAACCAGAATGATCCTCATGCGGCATCCTCCGTACGCGTCATCTTGAGCTTCCCGCCGATGACCGCGAACGCCAGTCGCCCTTCGACAAGATCAAGGGCATCGCGGCCGAACTGATCGAACCGCCAGCCTTCGAGCATAGGCAGCCCGGTCCGAACACCCGCCGCCAGAGCCTCGAGTTCATCGGTGCGCGCGAGCAGTTTCGACGCGACATCAATGTCTCGCGAGCGAATCTTCAGCAGCAGCTTGAGGAGGTCCGCCACCAGCGAACCCTCCTTGCCAAGTCCAGGCTTGCGATCGTCACGTGGCGGCAGTTCATCGTCGCCAAGCGGTTGCGCGCCCTCGATCGCCGCCATCAAGCGGCCACCGATGTCGTTCCCAGCCCAAGTCGCCGAAAGCCCACGCACCCGCGCTAAGTCCGCCTGCTTCTTCGGCGGATGCCCCGCCATGTCGCCCAGCGTCTCGTCCTTGACGATCCGCCCGCGCGGTAGGTCCTTCGCCTGCGCCTCCAGCTCCCGCCAGCGCGCGAGCGCCTTCAACCGCCCCAGCACATCAGGCTTGCGCCCCGAAATTCGCACGCGCTTCCAAGCCAGATCGGGATCGTTCGCATAATTCGCGGTATCGCCGAGCCGCTCCATCTCCTGATCCAGCCACACCCCGCGCCCAGTCTTGCGCAACCGCTCCAGCATCTTCGGGAAGATCTTCGAGAGATGCGTAACGTCGCCGATCGCGTATTCGATCTGCCGCGCGTCGAGCGGCCGGCGCGCCCAATCGGTGAACCGCGCGCCCTTGTCGACCGCGATCCCGAGCCAGCTGTCGACTAGGTTCGAATAGCCGATCTGCTCGCCCTGGCCGAGCGCCATCGCCGCGACCTGCGTGTCGAACAGCGGGAAAGGCGTCTTGCCCGTCAGATTATAGACGATCTCGATGTCCTGCCCGCCGGCATGAACAACCTTCAGCACGTCGTGATTCTCGACCAGCAGGTCGAGCAGCGGCTTCAGGTCGATCCCCGGTGCCATCGGATCGATCGCGGCGGCTTCCTTGTCGTCGGCGATCTGGATCAGGCAGAGTTCCGGGTAATAGGTGCTCTCGCGCATGAATTCGGTGTCGACGCACACATAGTCGGCGTCGGCCATGCGCGCGCACAGATTGGCGAGCGTGGCACTGTCGGAGATAAGCGGGTGGATATGCATCGCCTGTCCATAGCGAGCCTCGTCCGGGTTGACAAAGCCCGGTAGGGAAGGGAAGCGCGAGGCACCTGTTTATCGTCCGAGAAGACCCATCATGCACGCCTATCGCACCCACAACTGCGCCGCCCTCCGCCCCGAACAGGTCGGCGAAGAGGTCCGTGTCTCCGGCTGGGTCCACAAGAAGCGCGATCACGGCGACCTCGTCTTCATCGATCTGCGCGATCACTACGGCATCACGCAGATCGTCACCGACGTCAGCGGCCCGGTGTTCAAGGTCATCGAAGGTCTGAAGAGCGAAAGCGTCGTCACGATCACCGGCAAGGTCACCGCAAGGGCGCCGGAAGCCGTGAACCCGAACCTGCCGACCGGCGGGATCGAGATCCGCGCGACCGCCGCGACCGTCCAGTCGATGGCCGGCGAACTGCCGATGCCGGTCGCGGGCGAGGCCGAGTATCCCGAGGATATCCGTCTCCGCTATCGCTATCTCGACCTCCGTCGCGAGCGGCTCCACGCCAACATCATGCTCCGCAGCCAGGTGATCACGTCGCTGCGCAACCGGATGAATTCGCAGGGGTTCACCGAGTTCCAGACGCCGATCCTGACCGCGTCGTCGCCCGAAGGCGCGCGCGATTACCTCGTGCCGAGCCGCGTCCATCCGGGCAAGTTCTACGCGCTGCCGCAGGCGCCGCAGATGTTCAAGCAGCTGCTGATGGTCGCCGGCTTCGATCGCTATTTCCAGATCGCGCCCTGCTTCCGCGACGAGGACGCACGCGCCGATCGCTCGCCGGGCGAGTTCTACCAGCTCGATTTCGAGATGAGCTTCGTCACACAGGACGACGTGTTCGCGGCGATTGAGCCCGTCCTCCACGGCGTGTTCGAGGAGTTCGCCGACTGGCAGGGCAAGGGACGCCAGGTCTCGGCATTGCCGTTCAAGCGCATCCCCTACCGCGAATCGATGCTGAAGTACGGCAGCGACAAGCCCGACCTGCGCAACCCGATCCTGATCCACGACGTCGGCCATCACTTCGTCGACTCGGGCTTCGGCTTGTTCGCGGGGATCGTCGCCGGCGGTGACGTGGTCCGCGCGATCCCCGCGCCGAACACCGCCGACAAGAGCCGCAAATTCTTCACCGACATGAACGACTGGGCGCGCGCCGAGGGTCATGCCGGGCTCGGCTACATCACGCAGAAGAACGGTGAGCTCGGCGGCCCGATCGCCAAGAACCACGGCGAGGAAGCGACGCGGAAGCTGATCGCCGAGATGGGTCTCGGTCCCAACGACGGCATCTTCTTCGCCGCCGGCAAGGAACTGCCCGCATCGAAGCTCGCGGGCGCTGCCCGGGCGCGGATCGGCGCAGACTTGGGGTTCATCGATGAGAACCGGTTCGAGTTCTGCTGGATCGTCGACTTCCCGATGTTCGAATATGACGAGGACGCGAAGAAGGTCGATTTCAGCCACAACCCATTCTCGATGCCGCAGGGCGAGATGGACGCGCTGGAGAACAAGGATCCGCTCGATATCCTGGCGTATCAGTACGATATCGTCTGCAACGGCGTCGAGCTGTCGTCGGGCGCGATCCGTAACCATCGTCCCGAGATCATGTACAAGGCGTTCGAGATCGCCGGCTACACGCAGGCCGACGTCGACACGAACTTCGCGGGCATGATCAACGCGTTCAAGGTCGGCGCACCGCCGCATGGCGGCTCGGCGCCGGGGATCGACCGGATGGTGATGCTACTCGCGGGCGAACCGAACATCCGTGAGGTCGTGCTGTTCCCGATGAACCAGAAGGCCGAGGATTTGATGATGGGCGCACCGAGCCCGGTCAGCGCGAAGCAGCTGAAGGAACTCAACATCCGCCTGACGGTGGATGGCCCGAAGGACGCGACGAAGGTGGTCGCGCCGAGCGCTGGGTAACTTCTCTCTGTCCCTCGCCCCTACGGGGAGAGGGAAGGAGGAGCCGCTTGGCCACGGGAGGGTGAGGGGCGGTTGGTGCGCGCCAACTTCCCCTCACCCTCCCACCCGCAAGTGCGGGCGGGCCCCTCCCTCTCCCCTAAGGGGCGAGAGAAAGACGACCTACGCTTCCTCAACCCCCTCAACCGTGCAAATACCCCTGCAAGATAAGGGGTTGGCATGCGCGACGATCAGATGACACCGGCGCCAAGCCTCGTCCGCAGCCTCGGCGTGACAGGCGTCCTGTTCCTCACCCTCTCCGTCGCTACCCCCGCATCGTCGGTGTTCGTCATCGTCCCCGGCATGCTTCAGGTCGCGGGCACCGGTGCGGTGTGGGCAACGCTGATCGCCGGACTCGTCTGCGTCGCGACCGCGTTCGTCTACGCCGAGCTATCCTCCGCATGGCCAGTCGCGGGTGGCGAGTACGTTGCGGTCGCGCACACGCTCGGGCCGATGGCGGGGTTCGTTATGCTCGGCGTCAACGTCTTCAACAACCTGCTTTTCCCGCCAGTCGCAGGGCTCGGCGTCAGCGCGGTGCTCGGCACGCTCGTCCCCGGCCTGCCGCAGATCCCCATCGCGATTGCCGTGGTCGCAGGGTCGACGCTCGTCGCGATCCTCCAGATCCGCGTCAACGCCTGGCTCACCGGGCTCTTCCTGTTGGTCGAGATGCTGGCGATCGGCGCGGTCGTCTGGCTCGGGTTCGCCGATACCGTTCGCCCGATCGGCGACCTGTTGCTCCACCCGGTAATGCCGCAAGGAGCCAATCTCGTCCCCGCGTCCGCCGCCTCGATCGGCCTCGCCACCTCGATCGCGATCTTCGCGCTCAACGGCTACGGCGCCGCAGTGTATTTCGGCGAGGAGATGCTCGACGCCCCCCGGCTGATCGCGCGCGCGATCATGGCGTCGCTCGCGCTGACGTTGCTGTTCGAAGGCATCCCGATCGTCGCGGTCCTCGTCGGAACGCCCAATCTCCACGCCACGCTCACCGCCAGCGATCCGTTCGGCCTGCTCGTCACCCTCCGGAGCGGAACCACGACGGCGAACTGGATCTCGATCGGCGTCGTCGTCGCGATCGTCAACGCGGTGATCGCCTGCATCCTCGCCTGCGCACGCTTCTTCTACGGCACCGCGCGCGACGGAAGCTGGGGCCGTCCGCTCGACCGGTGGATGACACAGGTTCACCCGAAGTTCGGCTCGCCCTGGGTCGGCACGCTGCTGGTCGGCGGGTTCGGCATCGTCGCGTGCTTCCTGCCGCTCCAGTTGCTGCTCGTGCTCAGCGGCACCGGCCTCGTCGCGATCTACGCGGGCATCTGCGTCGCGGCGATGGTCGGCAGGCGTACCGGCATGACCGCCCACGCCCCCTACCAGATGCCGTTCTACCCACTCGCACCGGTGGTGACGCTGCTCGCGCTCGGCTATGTCTGCTGGACGAGCTGGTCCGATCTGGAGGAGGGCCGCCCCGGCATGATCATGACGGCCGCGCAGATCCTGCTGTCGATCGCCTATTATTGGTTCGTCCTGCGCCGACGGGGCGCCTGGAACGTTCAGATCCCGACCCTTGCGACGGAGCGCGATGCATGACGATACACCTGGCCGACTACGAAGACGGCGACGAATACGACGGCAAGTACAAGCACGACCTCGCCGCGCTGCAAAAGCGCCTCGAGCATATCCAGGTCGCGCACATCGTCGGCGGTACGCGCGCGATCGTGATGTTCGAAGGCTGGGACGCGGCGGGCAAGGGCGGCATCATCCAGCGCCTGTCGGCCGAATGGGACCCGCGCAACTACAAGGTCTGGCCGATCTCGGCGCCGACCGCGGACGAGAAGGCGCATCATTTCCTCTGGCGCTTCTGGAACCGACTACCAGCCGATGGCAACATCGCGGTGTTCGACCGCAGCTGGTACGGCCGTGTCCTCGTCGAGCGCGTCGAGGGGTTCGCCAGCGAGACCGAATGGCGCCACGGTTACGACGAGATCAACGCGTTCGAGGCGCAGCAGGTCGAGAGCGGCACGACGCTGATCAAGCTGTTCATCCACACCACGCAGAAGGAGCAGGACCGGCGCTTGGAAGCGCGGCTCGACGATCCGTGGAAGCATTGGAAGACCGGGCTCGACGATTTTCACAACCGATCGCGGCGTGAAGACTATCTGGAGGCGATGGCCGAGATGTTCGCGCGCACCGACACCGCGACCGCGCCGTGGACCGTCATCGACGGCAACGAAAAGAAGGCGGCCCGGATCGCAGCGCTGACGCTGATCGCGGACCGCCTCGAAGCCGGCGTATCGATGGTGCCGCCACCACTCGACCCGAAGGTCAAGAAGGTGGCGGAGAAGGCGTTAGGCCTTCGCTGACCCGTTAGGCTTTCGCGGATTTGGCTTCTGTCGACTCTGCCTGGATGAACTCGTCATCCTCGTTGAGCAGCAGCATCTGGCCCTTGTCGATGCCGAAATAGGCACCGCGAAGGGCCAGCTTGCCGGCGGCTTCGGCCTCAGCCACGAACGGAAACGTCCGCAGATTGGCGATCGAGGTGCGGACGGATTCGAGTTCCATCTCGCGGCCGGCCTCGGCGCCCTCACCGTACTTTGCGATGACCTTCTCGCGGGCACCGTCGAGCAGGCTGACCCAGTCGGACACAAACCCGCCTGCACCGTGATCGGCATCGGCAAACGCCTGCGTCAGCGCAGCCTTGCACCCGCCGCACTTCTCGTGGCCCATCACAACGATCTCTTCGACCTTCAGCTGGGTAACCGCGAACTCGATCGCAGCCGAGACACCGTGATAACCACCACCCGTCTCGAAAGGCGGTACGAGGTTGGCGACGTTGCGGACGACGAACACTTCGCCGGGGAGCGTATCGAAAATCTGCGCGGGTTCGACGCGGCTGTCGGAGCACGCGATGATCATCACCTTGGGGCTCTGGCCGTCCTGCAATTCCTTCCAGCGCTCGCGCTGCTCCTCCCAGGGGCCGTCCTTGAAGCGGTGATAGCCTTCGATCATTTCCGGAAAGTGAGTTGGCACGGTTAGCCTTCCATATCAGTTTGCGATGCAACATGACAAACTTGTCATGTTGGAACTGGTTCCATGATTTTATCCGGTTCGTCCGATGGTTCCAACCCGTCGACATGGCCCGCCACCATTGTCTCAGCGGCAGGGCGGGGCTATCTGGCGTGCATGAACGACATGACCCCGATGGTTGCACCGGTCCGTGCGCGCAAGCCCGACTGGATCCGCGTCAAGGCGCCGACCTCCGCTGGCTTCGCAAAAACCCGCGAACTCATGCGCTCGAAAAGCCTCACCACCGTGTGCGAAGAGGCGGCGTGTCCAAACATTGGCGAATGCTGGTCGAAGAAGCATGCGACGGTCATGATCCTCGGCGACACATGCACGCGGGCGTGCGCCTTCTGCAACGTCAAGACCGGCATGCCGCGCGCGGTCGATCGGATGGAGCCGCAGAACGTCGCCGATGCAGCCGCGCAGATGGGGCTGAACCACATCGTCATCACCTCGGTTGATCGTGATGATCTGCCCGATGGCGGTGCGTCGCAATTCGTCAAGGTGATCCAGGCGATCCGTGCGTCGAACCCGACGACGACGATCGAGATCCTGACCCCAGACTTCCGTAACAAGGCCCAAGCCGCGATCGAGTCGATCGTCGAGGCGCGTCCCGACGTTTACAACCATAATCTCGAGACGGTGCCGCGGCTGTATCCGACGATCCGCCCAGGTGCGCGCTACTACGCGTCGTTGCGGCTGCTGGAGAGCGTCAAGAAGCACGATCCGTCGATCTTTACCAAGTCGGGCGTTATGCTCGGGCTCGGCGAAGAGCGGCTAGAGATCCATCAGGTGATGGACGACATGCGCTGCGCCGACATCGATTTCCTGACGATGGGGCAGTATCTCCAGCCCACGCCGCGCCATGCCAAGGTCGCCGAGTTCGTGCCGCCTAAGGCGTTCGATGCCTATGCCTCGATTGCCCGCGCGAAGGGCTTCCTGTTGGTCGCATCGTCGCCGCTGACGCGGTCGAGCTATCACGCGGGGGATGACTTCGAGCGGTTGCGCGCGAACCGTGACGCCAAGCTGGGCGTCGCGCGCATCTGATGCCGAAGCATTCGGAAACGCGCCACTTGCCCTACACGCCTGAGCAGATGTTCGACCTGGTCGCCGATGTCGGTCGCTATGCCGAGTTTCTGCCGTGGGTCAGCGCGATGCGCGTGCGCTCGAACAGCGAGACGGAGACGCTCGCCGACATGATCGTCGGCTTTAAGGGCCTGCGCGAGACGTTCACGTCGCGCGTGCAGAAGGTCCGGCCGAGCGAACTCAACGTCGATTACGTCGATGGCCCGCTCAAGTATCTGCGCAACGAATGGCATTTCCGGCCAGAGCCGCAGGGCTGCGCAGTCGATTTTACCGTCGACTTCGCGTTCAAGAACCGGATGTTCGAGATGATCGCCGGCCAGGTCTTCGGCGTGGCATTGCGGAAGATGATCGGCGCGTTCGAGACCCGCGCCGCCGAGCTTTATGGCGCCGAAGCGTCCGGCAACAAGAGTTCGAGCGCGCACAACGCGGCCTGAAGCCGGATCCCGCCACGACCGAGATCACCGAAGTCCTTGCGATCGGCGTGAACGTCGGACGGGTCGCGACCCTTCTCGGCGCGACCGAACACGACGGTACCGACTGGCTTCTTGAGCGATCCGCCACCGGGGCCCGCCACACCTGTTATCGCCACCGCGATGTCGGCGCCCGACTGCTTGAGCGCGGCCTGCGCCATGCTCCACGCCACCGCGATCGAGACCGCGCCGAACGTTTCGAGCACGTCCGAACTGATCTTCAGCACGCCGAGCTTGGCGGCGTTCGAATAGGTGACGAAGCCGACCTCGAATACGTCAGACGAGCCGGGGATCTCGGTCAGGGCAGCCGCGACGAGCCCGCCGGTGCAGCTCTCGGCGACCGCGACGCGGCGACCAATCGCACGGTTCTGCTCGACCACCTTGCGGGCGGCGTCGACCAGTTCGGCGGGAAGGATCGTATCCATCAGCGAGTCTCCACCGGGCAGAGCAGCATCGCCACCGCGGCGATATCACCGCTGCGCGACTTCTGGGATTTGAGGTACCGCAACGTCTCGACGACGATGCCCGCCGTGTTGCGCGGTGGCAAGGGCTGGAGCAGCGTCACCATCCGGTCGATCGTCCCGCAATCGCGCGTAGCGATCCGCCCGACGATCTGCGGCACCAGCAACGTCGTCAGCAGCGGTCGCGCAAACTCCGAATCGAGCATCGCGTCCACGGCAGGATCGCTGAGCTTGACGATCGCCGCGCGGGCCGCTGGCCAAGCCCGGTCGGACTCGACCTGATACCGGTCGATCAACGCACTCGACTGCGATCGGATGAGACTTCTGGCGGGAAGCTGCGCCGCACAGACGCGACCGGTTTCGCGGAGAATGTCGGGCATCGCGACGAGCGTCAGCGATTCGGCCTCGGGCCCGGTGATGCAACGCTGTTGGGCGACCGCCGGGCTGGTAAGGAGTGCGATCGCGGCAAGTGCGCCGACGATCTTCACAGCGGAGATCCGGGCAAGCGAATGGTCGCAACGGCCTGCGCGGCGATACCCTCACCGCGCCCGGTGAAGCCGAGGCGTTCGGTCGTCGTCGCCTTGACGCTGACCCGGTCGAGCGTAAGCCCGAGCAGGTCGGCGATCCGCGCGGTCATCGCCGTACGGTGCGGCCCGATCTTCGGCGCCTCGCACATGATCGTCAGGTCGACGAAATCGATGCGACCGCGCTTGTCGGCGATCAGCTTGGCGGCATGCTGGAGGAACTGTGCGGAGTCGGCACCCTTCCACTGTGGGTCGCTCGGCGGGAAATGCGTGCCGATATCGCCCGCGGCGATCGTCCCGAGCAGCGCATCGGTCAGCGCGTGGAGCGCGACGTCGGCGTCGCTATGCCCCGACAAGCCCTTGTCATGCGGGATCAGCACGCCGCCGAGCCACAGTTCCTCGCCGGTTTCGAGGCGGTGGACGTCGAAGCCCATCGCGGTGCGGGTCTCGTAGGCAACACGCGCTTCGGCGGCCGCGAAATCTTCTGGGTGCGTGACTTTCTCGAGCATCGCCGAGCCCTGCACCAACGCGACGCCGACGCCAAGCCGTCGCACCATCTGCGCGTCGTCGGTCGCCTCCTCGTCCGCCGGCCAGACGGCATGGGCGGCACGCAGTGCCTCCACGGCAAACGCCTGCGGGGTCTGCACCCGGTTGAGGTCCGCGCGTGGCACGATATCGCCCAACAGGACACTGCCGCGCGCCAGCGTATCGGTCACCGGCAGCACCGGAATGGCCGCGTCCCTGGTCTTCAAAGCGGCGGCGAGCGAATCGATGACCGCATGCGAAAGGAAGGGGCGGGCGGCGTCGTGGATCAATACGTGCGTCGCTTCGCCGACCGTCGCGAGGCCGTTGGTGACCGACTCGCGGCGCGTCGTCCCGCCAACGACGATCGACACGTCCCCCAATGCTGCGGTCGCCAAGCCTTGCTGGCCCTCGGCGACGACGACGATCGTTTCGGCGATCGCCGGATGCGTCGCGAACGCCTCATGGGAATAGGCGATCATCGGCCTGCCGGCGATCAGCGCGAACTGCTTGGGAACCGATCCCCCGGCGCGCACGCCGGTTCCGGCCGCGACGATGATCGCGACGATACGCTGTGCCTGTGTCATCCTCGCGACCTAGCGCTTCGCTCCGGCCCTCGCCAGCCTTGCCTGAAACGGCAGGTTGAGGTAGGGGGATGCCTCTTTTTCAGGCACATCCATGCGTAACCTTGCTCCTATCCAGATCGGTCCTGTCCGGATCGAAAGCCCCGTCGTGCTCGCGCCGATGACCGGCGTCACCGACATGCCGTTCCGCACTCTGGTGCGACGCTATGGCTCGGGCCTCAACGTCACCGAGATGGTCGCCAGCCAGGCGGCGATCCGCGAGACGCGGCAGTCGTTGCAGAAGGCGGCATGGGATCGGCTCGAAGAGCCGGTGTCGATGCAGCTGATCGGTTGCACCCCCTACGAGATGGGTGAGGCCGCCAAGCTCAGCCAGGATCGCGGCGCGGCGATCATCGACATCAACATGGGCTGCCCGGTGCGCAAAGTCGTCAATGGCGACGCAGGCTCGGCGCTGATGCGCGACACCAAGCTCGCCAGCGCGATCATCGAGGCAACCGTCAAGGCGGTCGACGTCCCGGTGACGCTGAAGATGCGGATGGGCTGGTGCCACGACAGCCTGAACGCGCCCGATCTCGCGCGCATCGCGGAAGACCTCGGCATCAAGCTGATCACCGTCCACGGCCGCACACGCAACCAGATGTACAAGGGCAGCGCCGACTGGGGCTTCGTTCGCAAGGTCAAGGACGCGGTGAGCGTGCCGGTGATCGTCAACGGCGACATCTGCACGATCGCCGATGCCGAAGCCGCAATGGACCAGTCCGGCGCCGATGGCCTGATGATCGGTCGCGGGTCTTACGGCCGCCCATGGGTGCTCGGCCAGGTGATGGAGTGGTTCGCCACCGGACGGCGCATCGAAGACCCGTCGATCACCGAGCAATATGACGCGATCGCAGGGCATTACGAGGCGATGCTCGAACATTACGGGATCGAGACCGGCGTCAACATGGCGCGGAAGCACATCGGCTGGTACACCAAGGGCCTCCCCGGTTCTGCGGAGTTCCGCAACAAGGTCAACCAGGTTCCCGATCCCAAGCAGGTCAAGGCGATGCTGGCCGAGTTCTACGCTCCCTGGCGCGACCTTGAAGCGGCCTGATACGCCATCGCGCAATCGGCCGGGGTTCGCAGAACTCTTCGCCGCACTGCCGGTGGCCGTGGTCGTCGTCGATCCCGACCACAAGGTCGCTCATGCCAACGCACTCGCCGAGCAACTGTTGAACCTGTCGGAACGGTTGATGATCGGACAACCGCTCGATGCTATCATCCCGCCGCCAGACGATCCGCGAAATCGGGCCGGCCACGCTCTCGCCGTCTACGACACCGAAATCTCGACCGCGCGCGGTGTCAAGATCCGTGCAGATTTCGCCGAGACGCAGATCGCCGACTACCCGGGCTGGCGGGCGATCACCTTGCACGCATCCGCCACCTCGCGGCGGCTTGGACACTCGGCGGATCGCGCCGCTGGAGCCAGGGCTGCGGTCGGTGCCGCGGCGATGCTCGCGCACGAAATCAAGAATCCGCTATCTGGTATCCGCGGCGCGGCGCAACTGCTCGGTGCGGGCGAACTTACCACGTTGATCGTGACCGAAGTGGATCGCATCGCCGCGCTGATCGACCGCATGCAGGACTTCAGCGACACCCGCCCCTTGCCGCTCGCCAGCGAGAACATCTATCCGCTGCTCGGTCACGCCCGCCGGCTCGCACTCGCCGGTTTCGCGCGCGGCATAACGATCGAGGAACGCTTCGATCCCTCGCTCCCGCCTGCCCAGATCAACCGCGACGCGCTGCTGCAGATCGTCATAAACCTGCTGAAGAACGCGCGCGAAGCCGTTCGCAACGTACGCGAACCGCGGATCGTGATGACCACCGCGTACCGACACGGCATCACCGTGAGTTCGGCACCCGGCAAGCCGCGCCTGCCGCTGCCGATCGAGATCTGTATCTTTGACAACGGTCCCGGCGCCCCCGCCGACATCGCCGATCACCTGTTCGACCCGTTCGTATCGGGGCGGCGCGAAGGGCAGGGGCTTGGTCTCGCGCTCGTCGACAAGCTGACCAGAGACATGGGCGGCATCGTCCAATACGGCCGCGAAGGAAACCCCGAGATGACCGTCCTTCGCCTCCTGCTGCCGAGAGCCGCGTCATGAGCACAGTCCTGGTCGTCGATGACGATGCCGCGATCCGGACCGTCGTCGCGCAGGCGCTTCGTCGCGCCGGGCATGAGGTCACTGTTGCGGACAGCCTCGCGCAACTCGAACGCGCGCTCGCGGCGTCGCTGCCGGACGTTCTCATCACCGACGTCATCCTCCCCGACGGCGACGGTATCGATCATGTCCGCAGTGTTGCCGCGCGGTTTCCGCTGCTCCCGATCATTGTCCTCTCGGCGCAGAACACGCTGACCACGGCGGTCCGCGCGGCCGAGGTTGGCGCGTACGAATATCTACCCAAGCCGTTCGACCTCGACGTGCTGACTCGCGCGGTCGCCGGTGCGCTCGCGCGGGGCGGGATGGTATCTGAGGATACGCTCCACGACGCGGACCGCGCGCTGCCCCTGATCGGGCGCTCGGCGGCGATGCAGGACGTCTACCGGATCATCGCTCGCGTCGTCTCGAACGACCTGACCGTGCTGATCTCGGGCGAATCGGGGACCGGCAAGGAACTCGTCGCGCGCGCGATCCATGATCTTGGCCCGCGTAGCGCGGCACCGTTCGTCGCGATCAACATGGCTGCGATCCCGCGCGAATTGATCGAAGCCGAACTGTTCGGACATGAACGCGGCGCGTTCACCGGTGCAGCGACGCGCAACGCCGGCCGGTTCGAACAGGCGTCGGGCGGCACGCTGTTCCTCGACGAGATCGGCGACATGCCGATGGAAGCGCAGACCCGCCTTCTCCGCGTGCTCCAGTCGGGCGAGTTCACCAGCGTCGGTGGCGCACGGACGATCCGCGTCGACGTTCGCATCGTCGCCGCTACCAACCGCGATCTCGCGTCACAGGTCGCGACGGGGCAGTTCCGCGAAGACCTGTTCTACCGGCTCAATGTTGTCCCGATCACGTTGCCGCCCCTGCGCGAACGACGTCAGGACATCGCGCTGCTCGCACGGCATTTTCTAGATCACGCGGCTGCACAGGGCCTCCCGCGGCGTAAGCTTGCCAGTGACGCCCTGGTCGCGCTTGGCGGGCATGACTGGCCGGGCAACGTTCGCGAACTCGAAAATCTCATGCGGCGGCTGGCAGTCTTGTCGCGCGACGAAGTCATCGACGCGGACGCGATCCGTATCATGATCGGCCGCCACGCCACGCTCACCGACCCGGTCGACCTCGATATCGGACAAGCGGTCCGCGCGATGATCGAGCGCATCGCTCATGACGATCCAGCCGCACTCGATGACGGCACGCTCTATGACCGCGTGATCGGCGAAGTCGAACGGCCGCTGATCGAGGCGATGCTGGCGCGGCATGGTCAGAACCAGCTTCGGGCCGCGCGCGCGATGGGGATCAACCGCAATACGCTTCGCAAACGCCTCGATACGCTCGGCATCGATATCGGCGGTGCGATCGGCGGCGACGCGCCTCGCGTAGACGAACCGGAACGGCGGTAATTCTGTCATTATGTGGTTTCACGGCAACGGTTGACGTTGTATCGGGGCAACGATGATCGCTTCCGCGACGCTACCGATGGACGATGACGGGCCTGCACACCGGTTTGCCGTGACGCCTGCGGTAGAGGCGGTCGTGCTCGGCGTGGCGATCGCGATCGCCGTCACGAGCTACTTCATCATTACCGGCAGCGACGCACCGCAGCGCCTGATCCCGCCACCCCTGGTAGCGCTGCTGCTGGTCGCGAACCTCGTGCCCGGCATCGCACTCCTCATGTTGCTAGGGCGACGTGTGGCCATGCGCCGTGCAGCGCGTTCGCCGGTCGGCGGTGGCGGTCGCCTCCACGTTCGCCTCGTCGCTTTGTTCTCGATCGTCGCCGCGGTGCCGATGCTGCTGGTGACGATCTTCGCATCGCTGCTGTTCCAATATGGCGTCCAGTTCTGGTATTCCGATCAGGCGCGGGGGATGCTCGAGAACGCAACCGGGCTTGCCCAGTCGTCCTACGCACGCCAGCTCAACCGATGGCAGGAAGCCACCGTGACGATGGCGAGCGACATGTCTGCCTATCTCCGAGAGCGCTCGCTGCAGAGCCCAGATTTTTCCGGCTGGTTTCTCCAACAGGTCTATTTTCGCAGCCTCTCGGAAGCGGCGTTGTTCAAGCTGTCCCCTCAGCAGGGCATCCAGACGCTGGCGATCGTCAACCCGTACGAGATCGACTTTACGCGCCGTGTCACACCCTCGGCGATCGCCGAGTTGCGGTCGGGCAAAAGCGCGGTCGTGGCGGTGACGGGCGATCGTATCCAGACGATCACGATGCTGCCTGGATCTGACGAGCTGTTTCTCTATGCGGGGCGCGTCGAGGATACGAAATCACTCTCCGAACAGACCACGCGTGCGAACGACGTGCTCAAGAGTTATCGATCACTTCTGGCCAGGGCACGCAGTCTCCAGTTGCAGTTCAATGCGGCACTGTTGTTGATCTCGTTGCTGATCGTGGGGATTGCGGTGTGGATCGCGCTGGCGGTTGCGGATCGCCTCGTCCGGCCGGTTGGCGAGCTCGTCGACGCCGCACGCCGGGTGGCAGCCGGCGACCTGACCGCGCGTGTCCCCGATCCGCGCAGCCGCGATGAGGTCGGCACGCTCGCCAACGCGTTCAACCAGATGACCGGGCAGCTGGAGGCGCAAAACACCGAACTCGTCACCGCCAACGGCCAGCTCGAAAGCCGTCGCGCGTTGATCGAGGCGGTGATGGCGGGGGTCTCCGCAGGCGTCGTCGCAACCGGACGCGAGCGGACGATCACGATTGCGAACGATTCGGCGACGACGTTGCTGGGCACCGATACTGGCGGGCTGGTCGGACGGCGCCTGGTCGATGTCGCGCCCGAGCTCGACGCGATGCTCGATGGTGGCGACCGGGAAGCGATCGTCGAAGTTGGCCAGGGGAGCGAGGTCCGCACGCTTGCCGTGCGGATCGCCCGACCAGCTACTGGCCCGATCCTGACGTTCGACGACATCACGCAGCAGCTGCTCGATCAGCGCCGCGCGGCATGGTCGGACGTCGCTCGCCGGATCGCGCATGAGATCAAGAACCCGCTGACACCGATCCAGCTTGCGGCCGAGCGGCTTCAACGCCGCTATGGTGGGAAGATCGAGGCGCAGGACGGCACGTTCTCGCGATTAACCGACACGATCATCCGCCAGGTTGGCGATCTTCGTCGCATGGTCGACGAGTTCTCCTCGTTCGCGCGGATGCCGAAGCCGGTATTTCGCGAGGAATCGCTGGTCGATGCCGCGCGCCAGGCGCTGTTTCTGCACGAGGTTGCGCATCCCGCGATTAGCTTCCAACTGGTGCAGGACGATCCGGGCCTCACGCTGGTTTGCGACCGCCGCCAGATCGGTCAGGCGCTCACGAACATCGTCAAGAACGCGGTGGAAGCTATTGAAACGCGTGGTGGACCCGGCGGATCGGTGACGATGACATTGACGAGCGATGCCAACACGCTCGGCATCGCAGTGGCAGACACCGGCATCGGGCTACCCGCGGAGCGGGACAGGATCGTCGAACCTTATGTAACGACCCGTGCCCGCGGCACAGGCCTCGGCCTTGCCATCGTCAAGAAGATCATTGAGGAGCATTGCGGGACGATCGGCTTTTCCGATCGGCCGGGGGGCGGTACACTCGTCACCATGACCTTCGACGCCAAGGCGCTGGCCGCGCTCGACCAAGGGGCATCCGCATCCGAGTTGGCTGGGGAGGGCCGACTCGACACGATGACCCGCAACCGGACATGATTTAATGGCGCTCGATATTCTCGTCGTGGACGACGAACGTGACATTCGCGAACTCGTAGCCGGCGTCCTGGAGGACGAAGGCTATGAGACCCGCGACGCTGGCGACAGCGATTCCGCCTTGGAAGCGATCGCGGCGCGGCGTCCGTCGCTGGTGCTGCTCGATGTATGGCTGCAAGGTTCGCGTCTCGACGGCCTCGAACTGCTCGACGAGATCAAGCGGCGCGATCCGTCGATCCCTGTTCTGGTGATCTCGGGTCACGGCAATCTGGATACCGCCGTCGCCGCAATTCGCCGCGGGGCGTCCGACTTTATCGAAAAGCCGTTCGAGGCCGAACGATTGCTACTGATGGTAGCCCGCGCGACCGAGACCGAACGCCTCCGCCGCGAGGTCGCTACGCTGCGCGCTACGGTCGGCCGCGAAACCGACCTGACCGGCAGTTCGGGCTCGATTAATGGCGTTCGCGCGACCTTGAAGCGGGTGGCGGCAACAGGCAGCCGCGTCCTCATCATGGGCGCGGCGGGAGTCGGCAAGGAAGTCGCCGCGCGCCTGCTACACGGTTGGAGCCTGAGGACCGACGCGCCGTTCATCATCGTCAGCGCCGCGCGGATGACGCCCGAGCGAATGGACGAGGAACTGTTCGGTGTCGAGGAAGCGGGCGATCTCGTCCGTCCCGGTCTGTTCGAACAGGCGCATGGCGGTACGTTGTTCCTCGACGAGATCGCCGACATGCCGATCGCGACGCAGGCCCGTATCCTGCGCGCTCTGACTGACCAGAGCTTTACACGGGTAGGTGGTACGCGCGTCGTCAAGGTCGACGTTCGTGTCGTCTCCGCGACCGCGCGCGACCTCGTCTTCGAAATCGCCGAAGGACGGTTTCGCGAGGACCTGTATTACCGGCTCAACGTCGTACCGGTGATGATCCCGCCGCTGTCCGATCGTCGCGAGGACATCCCCGCGCTGGTCCAGCATTTCATTGCGCACTACGCATCCGAGCGCCGCGTGCCGACGCCGGAAATCGCGCCGGACGCGATGGTTGCGTTGCAATCCTACGACTGGCCGGGAAATGTCCGGCAGCTGCGCAACGTCGTCGAGCGCACGATCATTCTGGCGCCGGGAGACCGGATCGGGCGGATCGACCTCGACCTGTTGCCGGCCGAGGTCTTGGGCGATCAAGGCGATATCGGATCGGCCGGATCGACCGCGATCATGGGCTCGCCTTTGCGGGAAGCGCGCGAGACGTTCGAGCGGGAATATCTCCGGGTGCAGATCCGACGTTTCTCGGGAAATATCTCACGGACGGCCAGCTTCATCGGCATGGAGCGTTCGGCGCTTCATCGAAAATTGAAGCTGCTCGGCATCACCGAAAGCCGCGAGGAATAGACGCCGTAATTTCGCCGCCCTCTGGATATAGCAGGGCGGCGATCATAGATCAGTACCGCGCCCGGTAACCGGGTGCATCTCCGACGCCGGGAAACGGCGCCTTGCGGGCAAAGTCCCGCCAAAAACAAAGGGTTATCCCATTGGCCGATAAACCAGGCTCGCTTCAGGATCTGTTCCTGAACGCACTCCGGCGCTCCAAGACGCCGGTCACCATGTTCCTCGTCAAGGGCGTAAAGCTCCAGGGCATCGTCACATGGTTCGATAATTTTTCCGTCCTGCTCCGCCGCGATGGCCAGTCGCAGCTGATCTACAAGCATGCGATCTCGACGATCATGCCTGCTGGGCCCATGGACGTGTCGGCAATCGTCGATGCGGTGGGAGAAAACCAGAAGAAGCACCCGCTTTTGCAGGATATATTTCTCAACGCGGTGCGCAAATCCGAAGATAGCGTGACGATGTTCCTCATCAACGGCGTCATGCTGCAGGGCCAGATCGCAGGCTTCGATCTGTTTTGCATGCTGCTCCAGCGCGAAGGCATGGCACAACTCGTCTACAAGCACGCTGTCTCGACGATCCAGCCGGCCCGCCCGCTGAACCTTGCCGAAGAGCCCACCGATACGGATGAAACGGACGATGACGATTGAGTAGTGGTTTCGAACGCGATCGGGACGAGTTCACCCGTGGAACACGAGCGATCGTCGTTCTTCCCGACCAAGGCGACGCTGCGCGCGACGTAGATGCCCGGTTGGAGGAAACCGCGGGGTTGGCCGCTGCGATCGGTGTAGAGGTGGTAGAACGGATCGCTTACCGCGTCCGCCAGCCAAAGCCCGCAACGCTGATTGGAAGCGGGCAGGTTGAATTGTTGGCCACCCAAGTTCGGATGGAAGAGGCGGGACTGGTCGTTTTCGATGCGAGCCTGACTCCGATCCAGCAGCGCAATCTGGAGAAAGCGCTCGAGGTGAAGGTGATCGATCGCACCGGACTGATTCTCGAGATCTTCGGCGAACGCGCCGCGACGGCCGAGGGGCGCTTGCAGGTCGAACTCGCGCATCTTGATTACCAGGCTGGCCGGCTCGTGCGGAGCTGGACCCATCTCGAACGCCAGCGCGGCGGCTTCGGCTTCCTTGGCGGTCCGGGCGAAACCCAGATCGAAGCGGATCGTCGTTTGATTCGCGACCGGATGGCGCGATTGAAGCGTGAGCTTGAGCAGGTCAGCCGGACGCGCGGGCTACACCGTGAACGGCGCCAGCGCGCGCCATGGCCGGTAATCGCGCTGGTCGGCTATACCAATGCGGGTAAGTCGACGTTGTTCAATCGCGTGACTGGTGCCAACGTGATGGCGGAGGATCTGCTGTTCGCAACGCTAGATCCGACGCTACGTCAGATTCAGCTCCCTGGGCTAGACAAGGCGATCCTGTCGGACACCGTCGGCTTCGTTTCTGACCTGCCGACGCAGTTGGTCGCCGCGTTCAAGGCAACTCTGGAAGAGGTGGTCTCCGCCGATCTGTTGGTCCATGTCCGTGATATCGCCCACCCGGATTCGGAGGCGCAGCGTGCCGATGTCGAGACTGTGCTGGCCGAGATCGGTGTCGACGACAATACGCCGCGGTTCGAGGTTTGGAACAAGCTCGACTTGCTTGACCCCGACGCGCACGACGAGATTGCCGGCGAAGCGGCGCGGCGCGACGATGTCGTGGCGATATCGGCGCTGAGCGGGGAAGGGGTGCCGCATCTGATCGAGCAGATCGCGGCAAAGCTGACGGGGGCGCATCGGCGCTACCGGATCACGCTCGATGCCAGCGATGGCGCGGGCGCTGCTTGGCTGCATGCGCATGGCGAAGTGTTCGGGAGCGTCGATGACGAGCTCGAGACGACATATGACGTGCGACTGTCCGATGCGGACTATGACCGGTTCACCCGCCGCGACGTTTGACCACCTGCCATAGTTCTTCCTTCTGATTGAGGGTCATGCCGGCGAACGCATCGCCGGCGAGATCCTCGATCGCCCGGAACCGCGCCTCGAACTTCAAATTGCCGGCGCGTAACGCGCTTTCCGCGTCTACTCCGAGATGCCGCGCCCAGTTGGTAACCGCGAATAGCAGGTCGCCAACTTCTTCCGCGAGTTTATCGGAAGGGGCTTCGCGAACCTCCTCGATTTCCTCGTGAACTTTCGCCAGCGGCCCGCTCGCATCCGGCCAGTCGAAGCCCACCCGCTCTGCGCGTTTCTGCAACTTGTCGGCGCGAGACAGTGCCGGAAGGCCAAGTGCGACCCCCGCCAACGCGCTGCTGTCCGATTTGGCCGAACGCTCCTGCGCCTTGATCGCTTCCCAACCAGGTGACTGTTCCACGTCCCCGAATATATGCGGATGACGCCGTTCCATCTTGTCGGCAATCGAGGTCACGACGTCGGCCAGCGTGAACGCACCGGCTTCCTCCGCAATGCGGCTATGGAACACGACCTGAAGCAGAAGGTCGCCCAGTTCGTCCTTGAGGTCCCCGGGATCGTTCCGTTCGATCGCGTCGGCGACCTCATAGGCTTCCTCGATCGTGTAGGGTGCGATCGTCGACCAGGTCTGCACACGGTCCCAGTCGCAACCTTCGACGGGATCGCGCAACCGGGCCATGATGGCGACGAGACGTTCGATCATAGAGAAGCCTTATAGAACGGGATTTTTCGATCCGGAACGTACGCCGAAACATCGAGGGCGTGGTAGATGAAGACTGAACCGTATCAGGCCGTACATCGCGCAAAAGCAGCGTCGCGTCTGCCCGTCAGGTCTTCGAGCGACACCCCCGCAATATCGAAGCGGAGTTCGTGCATGTCCATGCCGGACCGGTAGCCCCCGGGCCAGACGCTGGTCAGTTCGAAGCCGCAATGCTGGAAGAACGGAGAGACCTGGGGCGACGTATCGACTGTGACGTAGCGCGTGGGCGGCTCGCCTGAGGTGGCGACGTGGAGTAGGCGTTCGAACAGCAGCAGTTTGCCGAGACCGGCGCCGTGATATGCGCGCGCGGCCATACCCCAATAGAGCAGTGCCTTGTTGTAATGCTCCCAGATTTCGTAGCCGCCGAACGCGCCCGGGATGCCGTCGACGTCGACCACGAATGCCGGGCCGTCGGGGTCGTCGAGCGTTTCTTCCAGCCAATCGCGGTCGCCGTCGCCGAAATACTCGGGGAGGTTCGAGTCGAAGATCGCGAGGACGGCAGCGCGGTCCTTGTCCTCGTAGCGGCGGGTCAGGATTCTGGTCATGGCTGGCTCCACTGCGCGATGGTTTCGATCGCGTCGGGGATGGAACGGCTCCAGCAGCGCGAAGTGCCTTCGAACGTTGCGGTCGCGTGGGTTGGATCGGTGACGATGGTTTCGATCGATTCGGGGCGGATGCGGCGGGGTTCGCCGATGAGCTTCGCGTGCGCTTCCTTGATCGTCCACCGACGGAGCCATGCGTGGGGCTGGGCGAGGGCGGGCAGGCGGCGGAGCGCGTCGGCTTCGGTCGGGGTTAGCATGTCCCAGAGCGGAGCGTGGTCGTCGACGACTTCGCGGTCGACCGCGATCGGCTGGCGCGCAAGGCCGATCAGGGCGTGTGCGCCGCGGCTGGAGAGGCTGAGATACCAGCCGCCGGGGGCGGAAACGATCGGCGCGCCGGCCGCACTGCGTGTCAGTCGAACATCGTCAGAGTCGCCGGCCAGTTTGCGGATGAGCGCAACGGCCAGGCCGTGTCGGATCGCGCGCGCATCGCCGGGCAGGCCGGCAGCGTACGGTCCGGTCTCGGCAACACTCCACGCGATTGGCGACCGCCCGTCCCAGACGAGCGCGTCGAGCGGACCGTAGTGCCAGACCGGCGTCACGTCGCGACGGCGATCCGCGCCGGGCTCCCGTCCCAGCTCGTGCCGTCGGGCAAGGTCTCGCCCTTCATCACCACCGACAGGTCGCCGAGCTGTGCGTCTGCGCCGATCTCGGCGTCGTACAGCACGATCGCGAGCGAGCCGATCGTCGCGCGGTCGCCGACGCGGATCGCGCCGACCTTCATCACGCGGTCCTCGAACAGGTGCGTCTGCAGGCCGGCGAAGTCGTTGAGCGCGACGTCGTCGCCGATGTCGACGAGGTCGTGCTCGGTCAGGTCGGTGGTGTCGATGTAGCAGCGTTTGCCGATCCGCGCGCCCATCAGCCGGAGATAGAGCGCGATCCACGGCGTGCCGCGAAGCGGTTCGAGCAGGTTGGCGACCGCCAGGTTCTCGTAAGTCGCGGTCACCAGTTCGGTGCGCCAGACGAACGTGCTCCAGAGCGGCGCAGTCGTGACCTTGTAGCGGCCGACGACGAGCCATTTGAGCGCGAGGACGAAGATCCCGCAGGCCAGGCAGAAGCCGACGTACAGGAACGGGAACGTCGCCGCGACGACCAGTGCGCCATTGTCGAGATCGTCGAGGTCGCCGACCACCGACAGAAGCAAGCTGAAGAACACCAGGAACGCGGTCAGGGACAGCGTGGTGCGAACCGCCTCGATCGACAGGCGCGTGGCGATCAGCGCGCGCGACGGATTGAACCGCGCGCCTTCGTCGAACATCGTGTTGACCTGTCGCACCGGCAGCTTGATCGCGGGTGAGCCGAACCAGGTGCTGCCCGCTTCGGTGGCGAGCGCGGGATCGCTCGGTGGCTTCGAGAGGACGCCGACGAGCACCTCGTCGCCGATCTGCGTGCCGCTCGGCAGCAGTGCGGAGTTGCCGATGAAGCTGCGGCGGCCGATCTTCGTGTGCGCGAGTTCGATCGTGCCGTGGCCGATCCGCGCCGCGCCGAAGATCACCGAGTCCGCGATGAAGCTCTCCTCGCCGATCTCGACGAGGTCGGGCACGATCGCGCTGGCGGTCGAGATTTCCGCGCGACGACCGACTTTCACGCCGAGCGCACGGTACCAAGGCACCACGTACAGCGTCGCAAAGATCGGGTGGAGCAGGCGAAGCGCGAGGTCGTTGATCTGCTGAACGAACCAGTAGCGGACGTAGAACCCGCTGTTGAGCGCATAGACCGCAGGCGCGACGCGGCCGAGGATCAGGCGCTTGGCCGCCACGGTCAGCACGCACATCATCACGACATAGGTGACCGCGAGCAGCGGCGCGACCGCGACATAGGCATAGCCGCTGGTCGCCCAATCGAGCTCGATCAGCGCGATCAGCCCGGGAGCGATCGGCAGGATCGCGACCAGCGGCAGGATCAGCGCGCACAGGAACAGGCCGATCGCCGGGCCCGCGCTGCGCTGCGCTGCGGTGGCCGGGCGGCGGGGCGCATCGCCGTCATGCGCGGCAGGCGAACCTGCCCAGCGTTGGCCAGCCGGGATCGTCGTATCCGCGGGTAGCGCGGACAGATCGTCGAGCATCGCGTCGTCGCCGAGCGCGGCGTTGCGGCCGACCACTGCCATCGACCCGACGAACGCGCCCTTGCCGAGCTTTACCGTGCCGAGCCGCAACAACCCGCGTTCGACCGAGCTGGTCGAGAGCACCGACTGGTCGCTGATGATCGCATCGTCGTCTGCGTGGAGCAGGTCGGCAGTGTCGATGATCCCGGTGCCGATATGGACGCGCTCGCCGATCTTGGCGCCCATCATCCGGTAATAGCCGCGGATCATCGGCGTGCCCGCGAGATACGGCGTCGCGGTGACGCCGATGATTCGGCGGACCAGCCACCAGCGGAAATAATAGCTGCCCCAGAGCGGGTAATCGCCCGCCTTGAAGCGCCCGACGATCAGCCATTTGAGCGCGATCGACAGGAACATCGACGCGATCGGCACGACCGTGAAGAACAGCCCGCTGAGGATCAGCGCGTCGACCCGCGGCATGTCGCCGGCGAGATGCGTGTAGGCGAGATAGGGTGAGAACCACTGCAGCCCCGCCAGCGTGTAGATCGGCAGCAGCGCGAGCGTCTGCGCGGCGACGCACAGCCGGCGCTTCCACGGCGCGATATGGTGGAAGCTGGTCTCGTCGAGGATCGCGACGGGCGTGGTGCCGCCGATCCGCAGCGCTAGCGCGCGGATCGTCGGCGCGGCGTAGACGTCCTCGAGCGACAGCCCTTCGAGCCCGCGCACCTTTCGCGCTGCCGAAACCAACCGGGCGGCCTTCAGCGAATGGCCGCCGAGATCCTCGAACAGGTCGTCGAGCACCGATACCGGCTGCGGCGCGAACGCCTCGGCCCAGACGCGGTGCAGGCTTTCCTCCATCGGCGTGGCGGGCGCGACCATCTCGCGGTCCGACGTCACGGTGATCTCGGGCTTGACCAGCGCCTTGCGGTCGACCTTCCCCGAGGCGGGCAGCGTCGGCATGTGCGACAGCAACTGGTAGCCCGCGGGGCGCATGTAGTTGGGGAGCCGCTCGGCGACGCGGGCCTTGAGGCCGACCATGTCGATCTCCTCCGCCGGACGCGCGATCAGGAACGCGGCGAGGAATTCGGAGCCATCGCCGTCGGTGAAGAGCTGGACGACGGTTTGCGCGACGCTTGGCCATTCGCCGATCACCGCCTCGATCTCGGCGAGTTCGACGCGGAAGCCGCGGATCTTCACTTGCGTGTCGATGCGCCCGACGAAATCGATGTCGCCCGCCGCGTCGAGCTTCACCAGGTCGCCCGACCGGTAGATCCGCTCAGGCGCGCCCGACGGGCCGTCGAACGGCGTCATGATGAACTTCTCGGCGGTCAGGTCGGGGCGGTTGACGTAGCCGACGCCGACGCCCGGCCCGCCGATGACGAGTTCGCCTTCCTGGCCGTCGGGGACCGGCTGCATATGCTCGTCGACCACCCAGGCGGTGTAGCCGGGGAGGGGCTTGCCGATCGTGATGCGATGGCCGGGGAACACCTCGGTCCAGGTCGCGGTGACCGACGTCTCGGTCGGACCGTAGGTGTTGAGCAGGCGGAGGCCCGGACGCGCGAGGCGGCGTGGCAGGTCGGCCGGGCACGCTTCGCCGCCCATGTTGAGCAGGCGCAGCGTTGGCACCGGATGCTCGACGAGCGCGATCAGCGAGGGGACGACGTGCCAGATCGTCGTGTTCGCCTCGGCGAGCGCGATCGCCACGTCAGGCCCGCTGGTCGCCAGCGCCTCGGTCGCGACCAGCACGACCGCACCGACGAAGAACGCGCTCCACATCGTCTCGACCGACATGTCGAACGCGAGGCTGAAGCCGCCGAACACGACGTCGGCCGGGGTCAGGTCGAGGATCGCGCTTTCCGAGCGGACCAGGTGGCACGCGTTGCCGTGCGAGATCATCACGCCCTTGGGCCGGCCGGTCGTGCCCGATGTGTAGATGATGTAGGCGAGGTCCTGCGGATCGCTTTGCGTGACGTCGCGGCTGATCGGCTCGGACGGCTCAGCCGCGAGATCGCCCAGCGCCGCGTCGAGCGCGAGCGTTTTCCCCTTCAGGTTGGCGACGCGGTTGGCGACGGTGATCGTCAGGGCGGCTTCGCTGTCCTCAACGATGAAGTCGATGCGGTCCTGCGGATAGCCCCAGTCGACCGGCACATAGGCGGCACCTGCGCGCAGCACGCCGAGGATCGCCATATACTGGTCAAGCCCGCGCGGCAGGCACAGCACGACGCGGTCGCCGCGGCCGATCCCCATCGCGCGCAGGCGGTGCGCGAGCGCGAGGCTGCGCGTGGCGAGGTCGGTATAGGTCCAGGCGGTCTTGCGGTCGTATTCCTCGTCTGCGCCGATAAGCCGCAGCGCGATCGCGTCGGGATGCGCCGCGCGCGTGGCGTCGAAGATCTCGTGCAGCAGTTCGTCACGGGCGTAAGGCTCTGCGGCACGCAACGCAGGGGCGGGGGCGATCGACGGGTAAGCCGTCCTTGCTAAAATGGCGGTATCGGAAGGGCTTACCGGCGTGTCTTGCTGCATACTCAAGCCTTAGACGATGTCGAACGCCATTTGCTACTCGTCATCGGCGTGCAGGAAAACCTTCGAAATTTTCCGCCCGGCGCGGATCGAGGGCATGGCCAGACAAGGCTTGCGGCGCCTTCGGTGCTGACTTACACCCCTACTACACCTTCGTCGGGAATCTTCACATGCGCGCCTCATGCCTCATCGGTTTCACCGCTCTCCTGTTGTCGTCGACCGCGCATGCAAGTCCGAAGGCGACGACGGAAGCGCCCGCCAAGGCGGCGATCGTACCCGATGCGAACGCACCGAAGGGGCGTCTGTCCGATGCGGCGATACCCAAGGCGTATCGCCTCGACTTCACCATTTTGCCCGAGGCTGACCGGTTTTCGGGACATGACGAGATCGACGTCACGCTGAAGGCTGCGACAAAATCCCTGTATATCCACGGCCGCGACCTGAAAATTGGCAAGGCGGTCGCGATGGTAGGTGGCAAGGCTACCCCGGCGATCTTCACGCAGGTCGATCAGAGTGGCACGGCGCGGCTGGACTTCGCGAATGTCCTGCCCGCCGGCGCGGCGACGCTGGCGTTCGATTATACGGGCAGTTTCGGGGACAGCGCCTCCGGCCTGTTCCACGTCAAGGTCGGCGATGCCTGGTACAGCTGGACGCAGTTCGAAAGCATCGATGCACGCGCTGCGTTTCCCGGGTTCGACGAGCCTGGCTTCAAGACGCCGTTCACCGTGTCCGTCACGACCCATCCAGGTCTGGTCGTGATCGGCAACGCGCCGAAGGTGTCCGTCACGAAGGTCGCCGGGGGAATGGAGAAGCATCAGCTCGCGGTTACCAAGCCATTGCCGACCTATCTTGTTGCGTTCGATACGGGGCCGTTCGTTCACCAGATCGGGACGATCCCGGCGACTCCCGAACGACCAACCCCGATGCCGTATGGCGCCGTCGCGACGCACGCGCAGAAGGACAAGATGGGCTATGTGATGGCGGAGACGCCGCGCATCGTGTCCCTGCTCGAGCAATATTTCGGCGAGCCGTTCCCGTTCCCCAAGCTCGACCAGATCGGCACGCCGATCATGCCGGGCGCGATGGAAAACGCGGGCGCGGACACCTATGGCGACGGCATCATCTTCCTCTCGGCCGGTGCGACGACGTCCGACAAGCAGGCGTTCGGGATGATCGTCGCGCACGAGCTCTCGCATCAATGGTTCGGCGACCTCGTCACGCCGGCATGGTGGGACGACATCTGGCTGAACGAAAGCTTCGCCAACTGGATGGGCTATCGCATCGGCAACGCCTGGCGGCCCGAGCTCAACATCGGCGTCGGTGCGCTGGATGAGGGCTTCGGCACGATGAACACCGATGCGCTGGAGGTGGGACGCCCGATCCACCAGCCGATCACCGACAACGGCCAGATCGATTCCGCGTTCGACGGCATAACCTACGGAAAGGGCGGGCAGGTGGTCGCGATGATCGCGGCCTATCTCGGCGACGAGAAGTTCAAGGCGGGGGTCCGCCTTCACCTCAAGCGTCACGCGTATGGCAATGCGACGTCCGAGCAGTTCTTTCAATCGATCTCGGATGCGGCGAAGGATCCGCGCGTGCTGTCCGCGCTGAAATCGTTCGTCGACCAGCAGGGCGTTCCGGTCATCGACGTCCGGCGGCAGGGTAACGGCATCGTCGCGTCCCAGTCGCGCTATGCCTTCCTGGGATCGTCTCCGCCGCCATTGAGCTGGACGATCCCGTTCTGCGTTCGGGTCGGCGCGGCGAAGCAATGCACGCTGCTCGACAAGACCACGACGTCGATCGCCGCGCCCGCCTCAGGGGTGATCATGCCGAACGTCGGTGGTGCGGGCTATTACCGTTTCGACATGGCACCGGCGGATTGGCAGGCGTTGATCGCGGCTTCGGGCACGTTGTCCCCGGGCGAGGCGCTCGCCACCACCGATAGCCTGTGGGCCGCGTTCCGCGCTGGCAAGGCACCGGCCGCATGGCTGTTCGCGGAAGCGCGTGCGGTCGCGGCGAACCCGGATTCGACCGCCAGCATCGACGGCGGGCGGCGGATTGCTGGGTTGCGCTCGCGCGGCTTGATCTCGGCCGCTTCGCTGCCTGCCTACCGCGCACTGTTGGCCTCGATCTACACACCGCGCCTGACCGCGCTGGGGTTCAACCCGGCAGCCGGCGCCTATGCAAAGGATGATCCAGGTCGGCAGAACCTGCGCCACGAACTGGTCAATCTCGTCGCGGACGATGCGCGCGATCCCGCCGTCCGCAACAAACTGAAGTCAGCGGGGGAAAAATACCTGGCGGGCGACACCGCGGCGCTCGACTCCGGCTTTCTCGGAGCTGCGCTGACCGTGGTGGCAGAGGAGGGCGGTCTGCCTGCTGCGAAGATGCTGGTCGACAAGGCGTTATCGAGCGAGGACCCGGGCTTCCGCCAGGCTGCTCTCGGCGCCGCTGCGTCCAGTGGGCGGCCCGACGCCGCCAATTATCTCCTGTCGCTCGAAGACAAGCGGATGCGGAGCTATGACAGGATCGGGCTGATCTTCGGCGTCGCCGGCAATGCGGAAACGCGCGATCTCGGCATCGACTGGATCCTGGCGAACTACGACAAGCTTCTCGCCGGTGGCAACGGCATCTTCATCACCAGCCGCCTGCCGCAGGCGCTCGCGGTCCAGTGCGGTGCCGAACAGGCGGACCGGATCGATGCCAAGGTCGGCGCCTCGATCCGCAAGGCTAACGTCGGGTTGCTAAATTATCAGCGCACGCTGGAGAGCATTCGCCATTGCGGTGTATTGCGCCAGGCGAAGTCCGCGGAGATCGCAGCGGCTCTTGCGAACGCGAAGTAGCGCGCAAGGACGGGGCTGAGGCAGCGCGGCGTGGCGCTGCCTCAGCCTCTTCATACGCCGGACGATACCTTCGATACGGTATCGTGCCGGATCGGTGGCGCTATCATTGGCAGCGTTCACCGTTGAACCGCATACGCTGAGCCAGGGATGAGCGCTCATGACGAGCAGAGCGTCGTCATTATACGTAAGCTGCTTGGCTACCGAGATGCCTAGGAGCACCTCGGAATCAACCGATATGCTTCACACAATATAAGATCGATAATATACATTATGTTAAATACGGGGTGGCGGTGGCGACAGGATGAGCGTCTTGCCGACGACCCGCCACGAACCTAGTCGCGACAGGAAGTTCATGCCGAGGATGTCCGTCTCTTCGAAGGCCGGCGACGTCACGATCCCAAGATCGGTCATGACGATATTTCCGACGGCTACGCGTTTCGCGGTCGCCGACCGTGCGGTGACCTGGCCGTTGGCAGTTGAGAGAATTACGGGAAACGGACTTTCGTCCAAGTCGAGACTCGCCGCCTTCGCGGTCTGCATCGACAGTGCCGTCGTCGTGGCACCGCTATCGATCAGCATGCGCCGACCGACCCCGTTGATCTCCACCTTCGCCCAGAAATGACCGTCGTCAGCCATGCGTATGCGGGTTTCGGTTCCGCTGACCTGTTGGTCGTCGAACATCGCAATGACGCCGGACAGTCGATCCCGTTGGCTCGCAATCAGGAGACCGACGGCGAAGATGCCTACCCATGCCAGCGCCATCTTGAGCATCGGCTTGACGGCGCTTCGCCGCGCAACCAGCGCCGACAGCGGCAGGATCAGCATCACGGCGTACAGCGCGAACTGGGCTGCACGGTCGGCGGTCATGCGTCGAGCACGAGCCCGTCATAACCAGGCTCGACACCCTTCGGAAGTTCGCCGACCAAGCTCGCATAGTCCATGCTGTGGTCCATGTGGATGAGCGCGGTTCGCCCCGGCCGCAGTCGGTCGACCCATCCAAGCACGGCCGGCAATTCCATATGCGTTGGGTGCGGCCGTCGCCGCAATGCATCGACGACCCAGACGTCGAGGTCTTCGTAAAGCTTGGCCATATCGTCGGTCATGATATTGAAATCGGTAGCATATCCGATCGAAGCGCCACCCGCTTCGAACCGCAATCCAGCCGCGTGGATGCTACCGTGAGGTTGATCGGTAACGCGAATTTCGATCCCGCCTATCGTCAGCCGATCGGGTAGCGTTTCTGCCGCGATCGTCGGCGGGTAGCCGGCTCGGCCATGGAATGCATAGGTGAAACGCGAGTCCAGCGCCGCGAGCGTGGCAGGTCGCGCATAGCCACGTACCGGCGTTCCCGCAGCGTGGTAGAGTTGGCGCAGATCGTCGATACCGTGGCAGTGATCCGCGTGATCGTGCGTCCAGATAACGGCGTCGACCCGGTCGACGTCGGCCGCGAGAAGTTGCTCGCGCATGTCCGGGCTCGTGTCGATCAGGATGCGCGTACCATCATGCTCGATCAGCGCGGACGCGCGCGTGCGGCGGTTGCGTGGTTCGGCAGGATCGCAATCGCCCCAGTCGTTGCCGATCCGCGGGACGCCGGACGACGTGCCCGATCCGAGAATCGTGATTCTCATGCGCGCGTCTTGCCGAACAGCGTGTGGAAATTCTCGGCCGTACGGCGCGATAAGTCTTCGACATCCTCACCGCGCAAGTCGGCCAGGAATTTCGCCGTGTCGGCGACGAAGCCCGGCTCTCCGGTCTTGCCACGATGCGGGACCGGCGCGAGAAACGGTGCGTCGGTCTCGATCAGAAGTCTTTCGATGGGTAAGCGCGCGGCCGTCTTTTGCAGATCACGTGCGTTCTTGAAGGTGACGATACCCGATATCGAGATATAAAGGCCCATGTCCAACGCCTTGTCGGCGAAAGCTCCGCTTGCGGTGAAACAGTGGATGACGCCGGGATAGGCCCCCTTCCCCATTTCCTCTGCCATGATCGCAGCGGTATCGTCCTCGGCATCGCGTGTGTGGACGACGATTGGCAACCCGGTCTCGCGCGATGCCGTTATGTGCGCGCGAAAGCTCGCTTGCTGGCGGGCGCGATCGGACGTGTCGCGAAAATAATCCAGGCCACTTTCGCCCAGCCCCACCACGCGAGGATGACGTGCCCGTTCGATCAGCTTGGCGGCATCGACGTCGGGATAGGTGTCCGCCTCGTTCGGATGGATGCCAATCGTTGCCCAGACGTCGGGCTCGCGCTCTGCGGTCGCGACGATATCATCCCACTCGCTCTCGCGGGTCGAAATGTTCAGCATCGCCGTCACGCCCCGCGCTCGCGCCCGTGCAAGTACGGCTTGCTGATGCTCGACGAGCCCCTTGTAGTTGAGGTGGCAATGGCTGTCGGCGAGCATCAGGCCTCCGCGGGCAGTTCGAGACGGGGGAAGACGGGGGATGGTGGCGTAATCCGGAAGTCGGACGCAGCTACCCGGTCGTACCAGCGATCATCGTCGATCGCCGCATGATCGCGCTCGACCGCGCCGATCTGATCAAGAACCTTACCGGCGGAGTCCGGCACGACCGGCAGGATCGCGATCGCCAGCATGCGGATCGCGCGCACCAGCGTGCGCAATACGGCGTGCATCCGGTCGGGATCGGTCTTGCGCAGTGCCCAGGGCGCCTGTGCGTCGATATACTGGTTGCAAGCGAACACGCCACGCATCCAGGCCTCGATACCCTGCGACAAGGCCAGATCGGTAAAGCCTGCCTTGAGGCCGGCGCACGCGACGATGACCTCCTCGATCAACATGCCATCCGCTTCCTGGACCGTGCCAGCAGAAGGAAACACGCCTTCCAAGTTCTTGGCGATGAACGACAAAGTCCGCTGCGCCAGATTGCCGAAGCTGTTCGCCAGTTCGGCGTTCACACGGGTCACGATTGCCTCGGGAGAATAGCTCCCGTCCTGACCGAAGCTGACCTCCCGCAGGAAGAAATACCGGAGGGCGTCGACGCCGAACGCGTCTGCCAACGCCATCGGATCGACGACGTTGCCGACCGACTTGGACATTTTTTCGCCGCGTGTGAGCAGGAAGCCGTGACCGAACACGCTTTTCGGCAACGGAATGTTCGCGGACAACAGGAACGCGGGCCAGTACACCGCGTGGAACCGGACGATATCCTTGCCAATCAAATGGATATCGGCGGGCCAGAACTTCGCCTTGTCGCCCGTCATGTCGGGATAGCCGATACCGGTCAGGTAGTTCGTCAGCGCGTCGACCCACACATACATGACGTGCCCGGGGCTGTCGGGTACCGGCACGCCCCAGTCGAAGCTGGTACGCGACACCGACAGATCCTTCAGACCACCCTCGACGAAGCGCATCACCTCGTTGCGACGGCTTTCGGGGCGAATGAAGTCCGGGTTGGCGGCGTAGAGATCGAGCAGGGGTTGCTGGTATTTCGACAGGCGAAAGAACCACGTTTCCTCGGCGGTCCATTCGACCGGCGTGCCTTGCGGCGAACGGCGATCATCGCCCTCCCCGGTCAGTTCGGATTCATCGTAGAACGCTTCGTCGCGAACCGAATACCAGCCCTCGTAGCGATCGAGATACAGATCGCCCGAGTCCGCCATAGCCTGCCAGATGGCACGGCTTGCGGCGTAGTGATCCGTGTCCACGGTACGAATGAAACGGTCATAGGAGATGCCAAGACGATCGGCCATCACGCTGAAATGCGACGACATCTCGTCTGCGAACGCGCGTACCGGAATGCCCCGGTCGCGCGCGGCCTGCGCCATCTTGAGGCCGTGCTCGTCGGTACCGGTCTGGAACAGCACGTCGCGTCCGGCTTGACGTTGGAACCGGGCGATCGCGTCGGCGGCAATCATCTCATAGGCATGGCCGATATGCGGCCGGCCATTGGGATAGTGGATTGCGGTGGTGATATAAAAGGGGTCGGCCATGCCGCGCTCCTAGAGCATCGGTCCGATCAGGTGAAGCCCGCGCTATGACCCCGCCGGGACGCTTGTGCGATTCCGCCGCTTACTGGCGCAGCGACGCGACGATCCCGGCCATTTCGAAAACGGTCGCCTGCGCGTCCAGCGACAGTCCAACCGCCGCGCCGGCGAGATCGCGCGCAGCCGCATGGGCATCGAGCGCGGTACGCAAAGCGGGTCCGGATCGCGTGCGTGCCTGGTCGGCGACAAAGGCTTGCGCGCGGTCCAGGAACGCCTCGTATCGCGGTTGCGACGCCTTGCTCCCCAGCGCTTTCGCCAATTTCAGGCGCCGGCCATTATCACGGTCACCGTCGCGCGCGATCTCGGCAAGCGCGCTGTCGATGCCGGCGATGTCCAGGCCGGCATAGCGTAGCGCCCTGCCCGGTGCCCCGTCGCTGGCACGGACAAGTGCGGCGACCTCTTCGTCATCCGCTTCGGGGCGGAGTGCGCGGATCGCCTTCGTCACCTCGTCTTGACCCAGTGCTTCGAACCGTAGCAATCGGCACCGCGACCGGATCGTCGGCAGCAGTCGCCCGGGTGCGTGGCTGACAAGCAGGAAGATCGTTCCGGCGGGCGGCTCCTCGAGGTTCTTGAGCAACGCATTGGCACCGCCGCGTTCGAGATCGTCGATCGCATCGATCACCACCACGCGGCGCGCACTCATTGACGGCGTCGTCGCGAACAGCGGCTGGAGCGTGCGGACCTGTGCGATGGTGATGCTTCGCGCCAAGTCCTGGTCGGGTTTCTCCGGATCCTTCGGAAGACGCGCGAGCACACGGTAGTCCGGGTGAGACCCCGCCTCGATCAATGACCGCGTGCGGTCGCCCTGCGGCACGTCGAACCCAGCCGGAGTGGCATCAGGATTGGCGCCGTCAGCAAGCATCCGCATCGCCGCCAGCCGCGCGAAACTTGCCTTGCCGACGCCTTGCGGTCCGGTCAGCAGCCAGGCGTGATGCAACGCGCCGCCGCGCATCGCCGAAAGGAAAGCGGACTGCGCGGCGGCGTTGCCGAATATCTCAGTCATGCCCGTCGCGCGTCCGGGACATGCATCGTCATCCGAAGAACCCGGTCAGGCCAGCCCAGGCACGTCCGAAGAAGCCGGCAACGGCGACATCCTTGTCTGCGACGAGCGGCATGCGCTGCTGCAGGCCGTCCGACGTCGTTACGACGAGATCTGCAATGTGCTGGCCGGCCTTGATTGGCGCCTTGATCGGGCCCTCGTACACGACCTTGGCGGTGAGGTTCGGCGAGGTACCGGCGGGCAGAGTCACGGTCAGTGCCTTGGGCGCAACGAGACCGACCGACGAGGCATCGCCGAGCTGGACCGCTGCGGTCTCGACCTTCTTGCCCTTGGCGACGATCGGCTTCGACTGCCATGCGCGAAAGCCCCACTCCATGAATCGCACTGATTCTTCTGCGCGCTGCCCCGCGCTTGTCAGGCCGGCAACGACCATGACCAGGCGGCGCCCGTTTTGCACGGCCGAGCCGGTGAAGCCGTAGCCCGCTTCCTCGGTATGCCCGGTCTTCAGGCCATCGGCACCGGCGACGCGACCAAGGATCGGATCGCGGTTTGCCTGAGTGATGGCGCTGCCGCCCATCGTCTTGCCCCAGGTGAAGTCGCGCTTCGAGTAGAACTGCTTGTAGAGGTCTGGATAGTTGTTGATCGTCGCGGCAGCGAGCTCGGCAAGGTCATGCGCGGTGACGTAGGTGACGCCGTTGTCGGGCCAACCGTTCGCGGTGCCGAAATGGCTGTCCTTGAGGCCGAGTTCGGCTGCCTTGCGGTTCATACGCTCGGTGAATGCCTGTTCGGAACCGGAGATCCCTTCGGCAAGCACGATGCACGCGTCGTTACCCGATAGCGTGACGATACCGTAAAGCAGGTTGGCCACGCTGACGTTCTCACCGGACGACAGGAACATCGTCGAACCCGCGGTCGGGCCATGCCATTTCGCCCAGGTCTCGGGGCGCACGGTCATCATCTGGTCAAGCTTCAGCTCGCCCTTCTTGACCATGTCGAACGCGACATAGACCGTCATCATCTTGGCGAGCGACGCCGGCGGCATGCGGCGGTCGGCATCACGCGAGAACAACACCGCGCCGGAGGACAGGTCTTCCATGTACGCGATCGGCGCCGCGGTCTGGAACTGCGGCGCAGCGGCGATGGACGGATGCGCCAGCGCGAGGGCGGCAAGCGGTGCGACGATCAGCTTCTTCATGGGGTATTCCGTGAGCAAAAGGGAACTCAATCCGTGGGCAGGACCTGGGCATCGCCATAGCCGCGCTCGGCGACCGCGTCACGCGCGCGTTGCAGGCTGATAGCATCTTTGAACGGGCCGATGCGGACGCGGTACAGACCACCGCCTTCGACCACGTCGGCATCGAGGCGCTTGGCCAAGGCGGTCGCGCGCGCTTCGTTCGAGAAGGTCGCGACCTGCAACAGATACCGACGGCCGGGTATCAGCGTCACCGGTGCACGAGACGGCAAGGTGTCGATGCTCATCGCGCGGGTATAGGTGGCGGGTTGCAGAGCGACCGCCTTACCCGCCCTCAGCAGTGAAGCGTCCCGCATCGACGGCACGATCGCGCGGATGCGGACGGTTGCCACCTGATGGCGGTCGGTGCCGAGCATGTGCGCTGCGGCGCGGGACAAGTCGATCATCCGGTCACGACGACCGGGGCCGCGATCGTTGATGCGGACCAGAATCGACCGGCCGGTCTCGATCGAGGTGACTTCGACGAAAGACCCAAGCGGCAGTGTGCGATGCGCCGCGGTCATCGCATCCGGATCGAACGCCTCGCCCGATGCCGTGCGGTTGCCCGACAATTCGTCGCCGTACCAGCTTGCCGTGCCGGTATCCTGATAGCTGCCGTACAGTCCGCCGCCAGCCGACAGTATCGCGCCACCGCTTTCGCGCGCGTGACCACAGGCCGCGAGCGCGAACGCCAGGCTCAGGGCCCTAGCGCTCGACCGCATCGGCCAACAACCCGACCGACAGCGCATAGAAATTCGAACAATTGTAATCGAGGATCACGCGGTAGTTGCTGGTCAGCAGATAGGCCGTCGCGCCGGGGCCATCCGGTTCGAGCAACGTGGCCATCACCGAACCGTCCAGCGCTCTACCGCTTTGCGGGCTGACCCCCAACGCGCGCCACTCGGCAATCGTTCGCCAGCCGCTATGTCGTTCGAACACGCGCGGGCAGCGCGGCGAGACGAGGCGGTTGCGGACCTGCGATCGATCGAACCCGGCGGGCACGTTGACCGCGACCCCCCAGGGCTGACCAGCGCGCCAGCCGGCGTCGACGAAATAGTTGCCGATCGACGCGAGCGTATCGGCGGGGCTGTTCCAGATATCCGCGCGGCCATCGCCATCGCCGTCTCGCGCGATCCGCAGGTAGATGGACGGCAGGAACTGCGGGTTGCCCATGGCCCCTGCCCAGCTTCCCTTCAATTGCGACCGCGTCACGCCGCGATCGAGCATCTTCAACCCGGCGATGAACTCGCCCGCGAACAGCGACCTCCGCCGGCCTTCATAAGCAAGGCTCGCGAGCGACCGCAGGAGGTCGAAGTCGCCCGTGTAGCTGCCGTAGTTCGTCTCATGGCCCCAGATCGCGACCATGACCGATTCGGGAACACCGGTCTGCTGCTCGATCCGCTGGAGCCGATAGCGTTGCGCCTGATAGGTCTGGCGACCGCGAGCGATCCGTGCCGCGTCGACATGCTGCGTTCGATACGGCGCGAAGGCGGGTATCGCGCTGGAGTTCGTTGCGCCCGGCTGTGCCCGGTCGAGTTCGATCACGCGGGGGTTGAGCGTCAGCGTCGGAAAGACCGCATCCGCCGTACGCGCGCTGACACCATCGGCCAGCGCCTGCTGACGCAGTTCGCGCATATACGACTGAAACCCTGCGTCGTCCTGCGCGACCGCCGGTCCGCCGACGGACAGCATTGCGATCGCGCCGAAAGCGCCGTTGCGCAGCCAAGTTGCTGCTCGTGTTACCCCACCCATGCCGAAGGATGTGCCACAGACACCAGCGGATCGGAACCTCGCACCGTCGCACGGTTGCCACGCACAGGCGCTTGATGGCGCAGAGCGGAAGCCTATCGCGCTAACCCGCCCCGTCGCTCGAGACCGTTGGCGCTGCCTGATAGCTATCCTCCATCGGGCACGGCACCTTTTACCCTGTCGGCAATTCCGGCTATCGGCCTGCCATTCGCGGGACGGCGGTGGCAAACACCGAGACCGACGGGACGAGGAGTGATGCCGTGATCGAGGTCAATTTCGATGGAATCGTCGGTCCGACGCATAATTACGCGGGGCTCTCGATCGGCAACCGCGCGTCGTCCGCCAACGCCGGCGCGGTATCCGCCCCCCGTCTTGCCGCGCTTCAGGGCATGGGCAAGATGCGTCGCCTGATGGCGATAGGCCTGAAGCAAGGCGTCTTTCTGCCGCACGTCAGGCCGCAAGTCGATTGGTTGAGGACGCTAGGGTTCGCGGGTTCCGATGCGGAAGTCCTGGGGTCCGCGTGGGCTGCCGACAGAGCGCTCGTCGCCAACGCGATGTCGGCGTCGTCGATGTGGACGGCGAATGCGGGCACGGTGTCCCCGGCGACCGACACGGATGACGGCCTATGCCATATCTCGGTCGCGAACCTGTCGACGATGCCGCACCGCGCGACCGAGGCAGTGCAGACCGAACGACAACTCCGCCTCGCGTTTTCAGACGCACGGTATTTCCGGGTGCATCCCCCCCTGCCCGCCGCATTCGGGGATGAAGGTGCAGCCAACTTCATGCGGCTGGTCTCGCCCGCAGGCGGCGCTGCGGTAGAGATGTTCGTCTATGGCGAGGGTCAGGCTGGTGGCTTCCCCTCGCGTCAGCACCGCAGCGCGAACGAGGCGGTCGCACGCCGCCACGGCCTTGATCCCCGCCATACGCTGATGGTTCGGCAAAGCGAGGCGGCGATCGCGGCGGGTGCTTTCCACAATGACGTGGTCGCAGTGGCCAACGGTCACGTCCTGTTCGCGCATGAGCAGGCGTTCGCCGATCCTCGCGCGCTGTACGATGCGGTGGCGGCGCTCGTCCCCGACGCGGTGATCGTCGAGGTTCCGGCAGATCGCGTGAGCCTCGACACGGCGATCCGGACGTATCTGTTCAATTCCCAACTGGTCACGATGCCGGATGGGGGAATGACCCTTGTCCTGCCTGCCGAAGCACGTGAGCATGCCGATGTCTGGACTTGGCTGTCGGAATTGATCGCAGCCGGGGGGCCGATCACCCGACTGGAGATCGTTGACGTCCGCGAATCGATGCGCAACGGCGGCGGTCCTGCGTGTCTCCGGCTTCGCGTTCAGGTCGATGCGGAAGCGTTTGCGGCGATCGATCGCCGCTTCCTGCTCGATGATGCGGCCTGCGACCGGATCGAAGCGGTCATTGCGCGCGAATGGCCCGAAGCGATTGCGCCCGATGATCTGGGTAATCCACATCTTTGGGAGCAGTGTCTCCGTGCCCGTTCGGCCTTGACCACAGCGCTCGGTTTCAGCCCCGACGAGATCTGATCGGTGGCGCACTCTCGCCAGGAGTGCGCCACCGGGTCGCTTGCGGATTCAGACTACACCGACGTTCCGGGTCGAATCATACCCCTCGAACAGGTTGCCCGTCGCCGAACTGCCGTCGATGTACGGACTGCGATAGCTGACGGATCCGCGCGCGCTGAACGTCTTGTCTTCGTAATAGAGCGTGCCGTTATACGCGCGCTTCGACAGGCCGTAGAGCAATGCCGTGCGCGTCGCGTTCGGCAACGCACCGAGCACGACGCATTCGCCCCGGCGCCATTGGACGAATTAGCGCCTATCGCCGCCCCAAGCGTCCAGTCATCATCGCCGGACATCGAGTCCGCCGGCCAGGTATGCGTCGATATCCGCTTGGCGGAACAGGCTCGCATCGCCAGGTAACGAGTGTTTCAGCGCAGCAAGCGCCAAGCCGATGCGCGCGGTTTCGGCGATGTCCTTGCCCGACCGCAAGCCATGCAGGATACCCGCAGCGAACGCGTCGCCGCCGCCGATCCGATCGACGATACCGGCCAGCACGACCTCGTCGGTCTGAACGCTAGCGTCGCGCGTATCGATCCGCGCGGAAAGGCGGTGGAGATCGACGTGTTCGACATGACGCGCAGTCGACGCGATCGTCTGCAGGCGAGGGAACGCAGCGAACGCCGCCTCCGTCGCCTCGCGTCGGCGATCCTCGGCCTCGCCGGAGAAGTCGCGATCGAGCAGCAGGGCGATGTCGCGGTGATTGCCGAACATCAGGTCCGCATGCTCGACGAGTTGCGTCAGGATCGCGCGCGGGTTTGAGTCCCACCGTTCCCACAGCTTGCCCCGCCAATTGCCGTCGAACGAGACCGCAATTCCGCGTTCGGTCGCGGCACGAACCGCGGCCAGCGCCGCTTCCGCCGGGACCGGGCCGAGCGCCGGGGTGATGCCGGACAGATGCAGGCGATCGACGCCGTCGAGCAGCGAAGTCCAGTCCCAGGTGTCGGCGGGCGCTTCCGCGAACGACGACCAGGCCCGGTCGTAGATGACTTCGGTAGCGCGGAGGCCCGCGCCCGACGTCACGAAATACAGCCCCATCCGGTCGCCGCCCAGTGTGATCGTCGACGTGTCGACACCGTGACCACGCAACGTCGTGATCGCCGCGCGGCCGAGATCATTGTCGGGGACCATCGTTGCCATCCCGACGTCATGGCCGAGCCGTGCAAGCTGCGTCACGACGTTCGCCTCGGCGCCTGCGACCCAAACGTCGAGCTTCGGCGTCTGCAACAGCAACTCGCGACCCGGCGGGGAAAGCCGTAACATGATCTCGCCGAACGCCAGGAATTTCGTCATATTACCCTTTCGTCTGATCCGCCCAGCAAAGGGAGGAAGGCCTTTGCTTGGTCGTGGTGGAGCGTGCGTGCCACGATGGATACGCCAGCGGAAGCCCCTTCCCGTTAGCGTGAGATTGGCCCCCGCTTCCGTGCGGGGACGAACGTCACCGAGCGAGCCAGCTGCCATCGACGGCGAGGATGTGGCTCTTCCTCTCGGGCGGCGATCGTATCCGCCTTAGTTTCGCACGGCCAAGCAAATCCGACAACTTCGATAAGCTCGCGCTCGGCACGAAATGGAGTTTTCGCCTGCGTCCCAACGAGGCAAAGCGCGCATCGATCTCCGGCAACACGCTGACCCTCGCCGCTAACGGCTCCGCGCCCGTGAACTCATCTCCGCTGTAGCTGATCGCCGGGGATACGCGATACCGCTTCGACTGCGACTCCCGGCACGACCGCTGGGCTCCTGCTGTTCTACGACGACAAGCTTTATTGCGGTCCTGGCTTCGACGGCGATCGTTTCGTCACGCATCAATATGGCGCCCAACGCGGCCGCCCCGCCAACCCGCATGGTCGTTCGATGCAGATCCACGTGACCAACAATCGCCACATCGTGACGTACGCCATGAGCGGCGACGGCGGCCGAACCTGGCATCGGTTCGATCGCGGGATGGAAGTGTCGGGTTACCACCTTGACGTCCGCGGCGGCTGCGTGGTGCTGCGGACGGCGTAGACGCTGTGGGGAAAGGTAGCGCACGCTTCCGAAATTTCCGATTCTCTGCTATCTGATCGAGGATACCTGCCGGTCCTGTTGATCGCGCGCCTGCGTGCCTGCCGCGCGTCCAAAACCTTGGGGAGTCCGGTTTGCAGATTGTGACCTTGTGCCTGTTTCTGTTGCTTGCCGTCGTGGTCAGCGGCATCGCGTCGCGCATGCTGCCGTCGGCGCTGCCGCGTCCGCTGGTGCAGATCGCGCTCGGCGCACTCATCGGCATGGTTGCGCATGTCCGGGTCGAACTCGATCCCGAACTCTTCTTCCTGTTGCTCGTGCCGCCGCTCCTATTCCTCGATGGCTGGCGCATTCCCAAGGACGAACTCTTTCGCGATCGCGGAGCAGTGTTGGGGCTCGCACTGGGGCTCGTCTTCCTCACCGTGCTGGGCATGGGCTTGTTCGTGCACTGGCTGATCCCGGCGATGCCGCTCGGCGTCGCGTTCGCACTCGCAGCGGTCGTGTCGCCGACCGATCCTATCGCCGTCTCCGCGGTCGCCCAGAACGCGCCGATCCCGAAGCGGATGATGCATATCCTCGAAGGCGAGGCATTGCTGAACGACGCGTCCGGCCTGGTCTGCGTCCGCTTTGCGATCGCCGCCGTACTGACCGGCACTTTCTCGTTCGCCGATGCCGCCGCGACCTTCGCGTGGATGGCGATTGCGGGCGTTGCGATCGGCGTCGGCGTCGCGCTCGGTATCGTCGCGACCAAGAGCGCCTTCGCACGACGGTTCGGCGACGAGGCCGGCTCGAACATCCTCGTCAGCTTGCTGATCCCGTTCGCCGCCTATCTATTGGCCGAACACATCCACGCGTCTGGCGTTCTCGCTGCCGCCGCCGCGGGTATCGCGATGACCTTCACGGACGCGACCACGGCGGTCGCCGCCGGTACGCGCATCCGCAGGCGCGCGGTGTGGGACATGCTCCAGTTCACCCTGAACGGCGTAATCTTCGTGCTGCTCGGCGAGCAACTGCCCGAAGTGTTCGTTCGCGCCCGCGACACGGTTACGTCGACCGGGCATGTCAGCCCGTGGTGGTTGGCCGTCTATGTCATTGCCGTCGTCGCCGGGTTGGCGATCCTTCGCTACGGCTGGGTCTGGGTTTCACTCCAGTTCACGCTTCTCCGCGCACGGCGTCGCAACGATACGACCGCGGGCGAAAGCCCGCCGCGGCGTATCATTGCGGCGATGTCATGCGCCGGCGCGCGTGGTGCCATCACCTTGGCAGGCGCGCTTACGCTGCCGTTGAGCCTAGCCGACGGTACGCCCTTCCCGGCGCGCGATCTCGTCATCTTCCTTGCGTCGGGCGTCATCCTGTCGTCGCTGGTCATTGCCGCCGTCGCGCTGCCGTTGCTGCTGCGGGGCCTCAGTCTGCCGCCCGAAACCGGCATCGGTGCCGCGCGCGATCAGGCTCGGCTGGTCGCTGCCAACGCCGCGATCGCCGAACTCGACCGTGTTCAACATCGGATGGCCGAGGGGCGTGACGATCCCGATCGTTTCACCGATGTCGCGGCGCGATTGATGGACCAGTACCGCGAACGCATCGATAGCCTGTCGTCACGGCCGGAGGACCGCGCGCGGCAGGGCGACGTCAAGATCGAACGGGACATGCGGCTTGCGGCGGTGCGGGCTGAGCGCAACGCGATCTTCGACCTTGCAAGGCGCCGGGAGATCGGGGTGGAACTGGCGGAGCAACTCGGGCGCGAGCTCGACCTGATCGATGCGCGGTTGTCGCGGCAGGGCTTGGCTTAACCGGCGCGAAATAGCGCCCCGTCCGTCCGTGTGACTGAAACCGACGGGGCGCTGAAGGTACGCGTTACTTGGGCGATGCCTCTAATTCGCGATATGCCGTTCGAAGGTGAATTAGAAATGAACGAGGTGCCCCGCCCGTCCGTGCGACACTCTCGTATCCGGGCAGGGCACCGAGGACGCAGCGCCCTTCGGCAGCGCGTCACTGTCACTCAAGCTAGCAGGCGGCGGGGAAGTTAGAAGCGCAGTCCATCACGGGAAAGCCCCGCTTTGCCCGATATTTGTTCCCATAATCATGGTGCTGAACCGCGCGAGACGGACTCAGGTTTCGGGCGTGCCGGGCAACTTAACTTGGCGCAATGCTGCAATCATTTTCCGCGCGCCGGGCGGAGCCACGCGCCGGAATAGATCGAATAGATCGTCGTCGTCGAACGACTCGACATCCGTGCCGATCGGGAGTGCGATCGCTTGGCGGCTACGGGCGCCAGGCTGCGCTTCCAGGACGATCGTTCGCCACGCCATGCCGACCGGAGGCTCGCCGCTCACGTCGCCGAACTCGCCCATCACCATGTTGCGGATCCGCAGCCGGCGATCGGGATGCTTCTCGAACCAGGATGCGTCCCCCGCCGTTGCAATCTCGACCGCCAGTATCTTGCCGCTCATGTCTATCGTCCATCACGTTACGTTTCGCGGCTGGTGTTGCCATATTGCCGCAGAGGCAAGAGCTATCTGGCTCGGTCGGAACGCGGCTATTGATAATAGTTATCAAAAACATTAGCGGGGCGCGATAACGTAAAGGGAATCATATGACACGTCGTCTTGGCATCGCCATCCTGCTGGGCTCCGCTGCTTTCGCCGTCGCGCCGGGCTATGCGCAGACTTTGCACGAAGACGCCTCGGACGTGATCGTCGTTACCGGACAGCATCCGCGAGACCAGGCATCCTCCGGGACAAAGACGGATACGCCGCTCGCCGAGACGCCCCAGTCGATCACCGTCATCACCGCCGACGACATTGCCGGACGCAGTTTGCAGAACCTCAACCAGGCGCTCCGTTTCGTTGCCGGCGTGACCCCCGAAACGCGTGGGTCGAGCGGCGAGGTCTATGACCAGTTCAAGCTGCGCGGCTTCGATGCCCCGGTCTATCTCGATGGCCTGAAGCAGTTCGGCAGCCCGTCCGGCTACGCGGTTCCGCAGGTGGACGTCTCCCGGCTCGACCGGATCGAAGTCATCAAGGGTCCCGCATCAGTATTGTACGGCCAGTCGAGCCCCGGTGGCCTTGTTGCGGAGTCGAGCAAGCTCCCGCTCGACCAAGCGCTCTACGGCGCGATCAGCGGCACCTACGGCAACTACGATCTCTACCGCGTCGATGCCGACATCGGTGGCCGAGCCGGCGAAGGCGTTCTGTGGCGAATCAACGGCAGCGCGAACGGTGCCGACACGCAACAAAAATTCGGCAAGCGCGAACGCCAGACGATCTCGGGCGCAGTGACGGCAGGCGCGGGCAGTTCGACTAGTTTCACGCTGCTCGGCGCCTATTCGCATGACCCTTACAACGGCGACTACGGCGTGTTTCCAGCCAGCGGCACGCTACTCGCCAACCCCAACGGCAAGTTGCCGACCAGCTTCGATGGCGGCGAGGCCGGCAACCGCTTCAGCCGTGAGCAGGCGGCGCTCACCTATATCTTCCGTCATGATTTCGGTGGCGGCTGGGCATTCCGCTCGTCGGGTCGCTATCAATATGTGAAGTCGGCGCTCGGGCTCATCTATACCGCAGGCGGCCTCGACACGACCGACCCGACGCAGCAGACTTTCAGTCGCGCGTCCTACGCGACCCGCGAGCAGCTCAACAACTGGACGTTCGACAACCAGCTCTCCGGCTCCGTCCAGACCGGCCCGATCAAGCACACGCTCCTGTTCGGTGTAGACCGCCAGGTTGCGCATTCGATCGAGGATTTCGCGTTCGGTTCGGCGCCATCGCTAAACGGGTTCGCCCCAGTTTATGGGACCGTCATTCCGCCACAGAGCGTCGCGGCAGTGCCGGATCCGTTCGGCGGCTATACAGTGATCCGCCAGCGCCAGCAGGGTCTTTACGCGCAGGACCAGATGGCGCTGGGCGCGCTTCGCGTCGTGCTCAGCGGCCGCCAGGACTGGGCGCGCGCGCAACAGATCGGCGGCGCTGCGAAGCACGACGAGAAGTTCACCTACCGTGCAGCGGCGCTCTACACGCTGCCATTCGGCCTCGCGCCGTATGCGAGCTATTCGACGTCGTTCGAACAGCAGGCCGGCACCGTGCTCCGTCCCGATGGATCGTTCGGCATCGCCGATCCGTCGCTCGGCAAGCAGTTCGAGGCCGGCGCGAAGTTCACGATTCCGGGCACGCAGATCCTGCTCTCGGGAGCGTGGTTCCGCATCGACCAGACCAACGTGCTGACCTCGACGCCGACGTTCTCGGTCTCGACGCAGACCGGCAAGGTCCGCTCGCAGGGCGTGGAATTCGAAGGTAGCGCGCCGCTGCCGTACGGCTTCAAAGCCCGTGCCGCCTATAGCCGTCAGCGCGTGAAGGTGACGCAGGACGTGAACGATCCAATGCGCGTCGGACGGGGGCTCGAAACCGTTGGGCGCGGCGGTGCGTCGCTCGGCCTCGACTGGGCGCCGCCCGTGAGTGCCTTGGAAGGTTTGACGATCGGCGGCGCGGTGCGTCACGTCGACCAGGTCTATGCGGGAGTAACGCCGGGCGAGACCGCGGGTCGCAACAGCCCGTCCTACACCGTCTATGATGCACTGATTCGCTACGACCTGGAGAAGTTCGCCCCATCGCTCCGGGGCCTCAGCCTCGCCGTCAACGGTGCCAATATCTTCGACAAGAAGTATCTGACGTCGTGCTTCGCCAACTATAACTGGTGCTGGTACGGCAACCGCCGGACCGTGCAGGCGACGATCGGCTACCGTTTCTGAGTTGACGGCCTTGCCGCGATCGATGCCGTTCCGCGGTATCGATTGCGGTCGCGCCGACTGTTCTCGGGATCAGGCGACCTGGACGCTCGCTCGCATTATGCAGGTCCGATGATGCCGATCCTCTACAGCTTCCGACGGTGCCCCTACGCGATGCGCGCACGGCTCGCGATTGCGGCGAACGACCGTCGTGTCGAACTGCGCGAGATCGTCTTGCGGGACAAGCCGGCGGCGATGCTCGACGCGTCGCCCAAGGGAACCGTGCCGGTGCTGGTGCTGCCGGACGGGACGGTGATCGACCAGAGCCTCGACATCATGCGCTGGGCCTGTGCGAACACAGGCGACGCCGAGTGGCCGACCGGTAGCGACGCCGCACTGATCGCGACGAACGACGGCGCCTTCAAACACCATCTCGACCGCTACAAATATGCCGATCGCTACGGCGTCGATCCGATCGAGCACCGCGATGCGGCTACCGTGCTGCTCCGCGATCTGGACGAGAGGTTGCGTGCTAGCGACAGTTTCGGCACCAGCCCGCAGTCGATGACCGATCTCGCGATCATGCCGTTCGTCCGCCAGTTCGCGCAAACCGATCGATCCTATTTCGACGGCCTGCCGTTCGAGCGACTGCATGCGTGGCTGGCGATGCACCTCGCATCGTCGCCGTTCGCTAAGGTCATGATACGCCCAACGCCTTGGCAACCGGGCGATCCACCGATGCTATTCCCGATCCAGTAGGAGGCCCCGGCAAGACCGAGGCCCCCTGCCCGCGTCAGAAGCCGACGCTGATCGTCCCGAACACCTGGCGGGGTGCGACCGGGAACTGGTTGAACGTCCCGCTCGCCGCGCCGATGCTGAGCGTCGAGGCGGCGCGCTTGTTGGTGATGTTAGTGACGTTGAGGCTGACCGTCGCCGTCTTGACGATCTCCCCTTCCGACAACGGTACGTGCGCGGCGATGCGGCCGGACAGCGTGAAGTAGGACGGCACCGACAGGTCGTTGGTGTAGGTCGCGAACCGCTTGCCGATATAGTCGCCGACGAGTTGCGCGTCGAAGATGTCGTAATTGGCCGAGGCGGTGAACTTGTTCAGCCAGTCGGGGCTGCCCGGCACTTTCTTGCCCGCCGTGGCGACGATGCTCGTCCCGCTGATGTAGTTCTCCTCGTAGCGCGAGTTGTTGTACGACAGCGCATCGTAGAACGAGAAGTGCGAGCCGAACCGGAACGTGCCGGCGACGTCGAACCCGTCGGTCTTCACCGCACCGACGTTCTGCAGAATCGCTGCGCCGCTGACGACTGCGGTCACTACCGGGTTCGGGCTGATCCCGAGCAGGCGGTCGCTGAAGTCGACGTGATAGACGCTGATCTGGCCGTCGAAGCCGGTGAGCGGGCCAAGGTTCAGCGAATGGTGCGAGCGCAAGCCCGCCTCATAGGTCCAGCTCGTCTCGGGCTCGACATCCTGCTTGAACAGGTCGAACGCCGCCTGGCTGCCGAGTGCGAACGGCGACAATCCGGCGGCGGCACTCGTCTGGAACTGGCGGATGTTCTTCTGGACGTTGACGAATACCTGTTCGTTGTCGGTCGCATCCCACAGCGCACCAAGCTGCGGCAGGAAGTACTTGTGCGTGTCGATCTTGCCGACCGGCAGCGCGACCGAGCCGGTGAACGAGCCCGGGATAGGCTGCGTCGGCACGCGCTGCGACGCGTTCTGGAACGTGCTCTTGACGCCGCCCTGGATCGTGAGCGTTGGCAAGACCTTCCAGCTGTCCTGGATATGTGCCTGGTATTCGTCGACGCGGACTTCGCTGTGATATTGCGTGATCAGCGGTGTCAGTTCCTCACGCGGACGCTGGTACGGCGTGCTCGGATCGTTGACCGGGAACGGATACCAGCGGCGATACGCGGACGAGCTCTGATGCTCGTACCAGGCACCGAACTCGACATGATGCGCGCCGAGATCGAGCGCGACGGTGGAGACGAGGCCACCGCGGTCGATGCGATATTCTGTCGTGCGCGTCGCGAGCCCTGAGCCACCGAACACTTGGGTAGGTTCTGGCCGGGATAATAGAACGAGAACAGCTTGGGCAGGCCGGCGACGTCGATCGGGCCGCCGATGACCCCGACGCCGTCATTGTGATGATAATAAGCCTGGTTCGAGAAGGTCACTCGGTCGCTGACGTTCCAGTCGTATTTGACGTAGCCGAGATAGTCGGTGCGCGCCGCGACGCCGTAATAATTGCGGTAGTTCGACCCGTCCGCCTTGTACGCGCCAGAGTTGAGATAGGTCAGCATTGCGTTGAAATTGGGATAGACGAACGGGCGGACATACGGCGCGGTGCCTTCCGTCGCCGTCGTGACGACGGTCGCATCCTCGTTCGGTTCGGTCTTGTCCGAAAACGCGCCATAGAGCGTCAGCTTGCCGTTGCTGTCGTCATGAACGAACTTCGCATTAGCCTGATAGCCGCCCTGAATACCGTTGAAATCCCACGCCTTGGCCTTCTGCCGCGAGCCCGAGATATAGAACGCGTTGCCGTTGCCAAGGTCGCCGCTGTCGATCCGCGCGAACAGTCGCGAGGTCGAGTGGCTGCCGAGCGTCTGGTCGACCTGGACTCCGAGATCTTTCTTCGGGTCGCTCGAAAAGGTATCGATCGTGCCGCCCAGATTGCTGGTCGAGGCAGTGCCAAGATCGCCCGCGCCGCTGGCCAGCGTCACGCGCGAGACGTTCTCCGAGATGATCGCACGTTGCGGCGACAAGCCGTTGTAATTGCCGTAATTCTGATCCCCCAGTGGCAGTCCGTCGAGCGTGTAGCCAAGCTGTTGCGCGTTGAAGCCATGGACGAACAGCGAGATGTTCTGCTCGTTGTTGCCCCATGGATCGGCGGTGAGGAAGGTAACGCCGGGGAGCGTCTGGAGCGCCTTCAACGGGCTGACGCCGGGAAGAATCTTCTGGATGTCGACGCCGCTGACCTGCGTCACCGACCGCGTGTTGGCGCCGGTGACGACGATCGTATCATCCTGCCCGGCGGGCGGGGTGGCTGTATCGGCGAGATCGACGATCGAAGCAGGCGAACCCGGCTCCACGTCCTTGGCAACCAGCGACTGCGCCGTTGCGGTGACTGGCACGCCGACCACGACAAACCCGATTGCGCCGCACAACAGCCGCGCGGCCGTACGAGAAAACATCGTCATTCTTGAAAACCCCTAGCGAGATCGATCGATCGTCACTCCCGGGGCTGCGCCTATTGGCACGACGAGACAGTCGGATGACCGTTACGCTACAGATTTAATATGGTGCGGTGCAGCGGTCCAAAAGGCCGCTGCACCGCCGCTGCATTACTTCGCGCCCGCCGTCAGGCCCCGGTCTTCGAGCATCGGACCGATATCGGGGTCCTTGCCGTAGAACGCCTTGAACATCGGACCGTAATCCTCGGTATGGCCCTTCGACAGGATCATGTCGCGGAAGCGCTGGCCGTTCGCGCGCGTCAGCCCACCATGCGCCATGAACCACGCATAGGCGTCGTTATCGAGCATCTGCGTCCACAGATACGCATAGTAGCCGGCCGCATAGCCACCCGCCCAGATGTGCGCGAAATAGCTGGTGCGATAGCGCGGCGGCACGTCCTTCGTGTCCAGCCCCATCGAATTCAGCGCCTTGGTCTCGAACGCGTCGACGTCCTGCGGCCCGGCTGACGCCGGCAGCGAATGCCAGTCCTGATCCAGCGTCGCCGCCGCGACCAGCTCGCCAAGCTCATACCCCTGGTTGAACTTCGCCGCATTCTTGATCTTCGTGACGAGCGCCTGCGGCATCACCGCGCCGGTGCGGTAATCCTTGGCATAGTTCGCGAACACCTTGGGATCGAGCGCCCAATGCTCGTTGAACTGCGACGGGAACTCGACCCAGTCGCGCGCGGTGTTGGTGCCCGACACCAGCGGATAGGTCTGGTTCGCGAACAGGCCGTGCAGCGCATGGCCGAATTCGTGGAACATCGTCGTGACGTCGTCGAACGTGATCAGCGCGGGCTGGCCCGGCGCGGGCTTGGTGAAGTTGCCGACGTTATAGACGACCGGCTTGGTCTTCAGCAGCTTCGACTGGCCGACGAAGTTCGACATCCAGGCACCGCCTGCCTTGTTGTCGCGCTTCCAGTAATCGAAATACATCAGGCCCAGTTCGGAGCCGTCCTTGTCGAACACCGTGAACACGCGGATATCCGGCTGGTAGGTCGGGATGTCGCGGCGTTCCTTGAAGGTGACGCCGTAGAGCTGATTGGCGGCGAAGAACACGCCGTCGGTCAACACGCGGGAAATCTCGAAATACGGCTTCAGCTCGTTCTGGTCTAGGTCGTACTTGGCCTTCCGCACCTTGTCCGAATAGAAATCCCAGTCGGACGGCGCGAGCGGGAACGAGGTGCCGGTCGCGTTGATCGTCTTCTGCAACTCGGCCGCCTCGCGACGCTGCTCCGCGGCGGTCGCGGGGACGAGCTGCGTCATGAACCCCTTCGCCGCCGCAGGTGTCTTCGCCATCTGGTCGTACAGCGAATAGGCGGCGTAGTTCGGATAGCCGAGCAGCTGCGCCTTCTGCGCGCGCAACTGCGCGATTTTCTGGATGAGCGCGCGCGTGTCATTGGCGTCGCCGCGCTTCGACCGGTTCCAGCTCTTCTCGAACAGCGCCGCACGGGTCGCGCGGTCGGAGAGCGAGGCGAGCGCCGGCTGCTGCGTCGTGTTCTGTAGCGACAGCACGTATTTGCCGAGCATCCCCCGCTCCTTCGCGCCCTCGGCAGCGGCGGCGATCTCCGCATCGCTCAGCCCGGCGAGCTTGGCCTTGTCGTCAACCACTAGGGCACCCGCCTTGGTGCCGGCGAGCAGCTTCTGCTGAAAGTCGGTCGTCGCGGTCGAGATCTGTGTGTTGAGCAACCGCAGCTTGGCCTTGTCGGCATCGTTCAACTGCGCGCCGGCATGGAGGAAATCGCTGTGATAGATCTCGAGGACCTGCTTCTGCTCGGCATCGAGGCCTAGCGAATCCTTCTTTGCGTACAGTGCCTGGACGCGTGCGAAGAGCTTCGGGTCGAGATAGATCGCGTCGCTGTGCTGCGCGAGCTTGGGCGCCTCGGCAGACCGTACCGCGTCGAGTGCGTCGTTGGTGTTCGCCTGCGACACGCCGAAGAACGCCTGGCTCGCGCGGTCGAGCGTGCGGCCCGAGCGCTCCATCGCCTCGATCGTGTTCGCGAAGGTCGGTGCCGCGGGATTGTTCGCGATCGCCTTCATCTCGGCGATCTGTTCCGCCATGCCCTGTTCCAGCGCGGGCTGGTAATCGGCGTCGGTGATCTGGTCGAAGCGCGGCGCCTGGAACGGCAGCGTGCTGGGGACGGTCAGCGGATTGACGCGCGACGATTTGGCGGGGGTTTGCGCGGAGGCGGCGCTGGCGATGCAGCAGAGGATGGCGGCGGAACGAAGCAGGCTGGAACGCGACATTGACGACTCACAATGGCAGGAGTGATGCCCCTATCCTTGCCCTGCCGCAGCCCTTGTTACAATCGGTTAGCAAACCGCCCGGTTGAGCGCTTGCACTGCCGCCCGCTCGCAGGCAGTAGGCGGTCAAACCCCAGGAGTTCCGACATGGCAAATACCCTCGAAATCGATCAGGCGAGCGTCGTCGACAACGACATCCAGAAGCAGATCGAGTTTTCCGGCGAGTTCGACGGCGACGAATATGAGTTCGCGGTCAAGTACGCGGTTCTGAAGGAACTGAGCGGCGACGAACCCGAGGACGACGGCATCGAACTGTTCAATCGTTTCAACGACGACATCGTCGATGCCTGCCTTGCGGCCATCGAGCGTAAGCCGAATGCATCGACGATCATCGTCGACGAAGACGATCTCGAATAACAGCGACGAGGGCGGATGGCGGCTGCCCGTTGGCGCCGTCATCCGCCCCGGTTTGCCGACGATAGATTGGAGCGCGATTGGCGCGCGCGCTTCAGTCGCCGGTCACGAACCTTCGGATACGGGTCGAGTAGCGACTGCCGACGAGCAAGGTCACGCCGAACAGCATCGATACACCCCATATCGCCGCGAAGACGATGATGACGATCTTCATCTTGGTCGAGCTCCGGTCGTATTTCGCTGCCCGGCGCATACGCCGCACCGTCCGGATACTCCCTGAACGTAGTAGCAATCGGAGGTTCAGCGTAACCTGAGTTCGTCGATCGGAACGACGCGGCGCAAAAGATAGATGTCCATGATCCAGCCATGCCGCTCCCTGAGGCTGGCACGAGCCTCGACAATCCGTTCGGCCGCCTCGTCCAGGGAACCGGCAATCAGCATCTGATATGCCATGCCTAAATAGGCACCCCACCAGATCTCGATACCGCGAAAATCCAGCGTGCTGAATGCGCAATCCCCGTCGAGCATGACCGCGATCGTATCGACGCCCACCGGCCACCCCCCTGCCCTCAATTTGCGTCCCGTCGTGATGAGAACCGGCGCGCCGACCGTATTCAAGGGTATGGCATGCGCTGCGGTCAGCGCCTGGAGACTGGTGATGCCAGGTTCGACCGTCACGGTGATCGCTAGGCCATCAGCGCGCAACCGATCGGCGATCCGCAACGTGCTGTCGTAGAGCGATGGGTCGCCCCAGACGAGCAACGCCAGGCGGCCACCGGTCGGCAAATGCCGTGCAATCTCGTCTCGCCAAGCGAGCGCGATCGCGTCGTGCCATCGCTCGACCGCACTCAGATACGGCGCGGCCGTGTCGCGTTCGGGTAGGTCGAACTCGACGACACGGGTGGCAGCGGTCAGAACGTCTGCGCAGATGGTGCGGCGCAGGTCGATCAGGTCGGACTTCGCCTCACCCTTGCGCGGCAGCAGGATCAGGTCGGCTGCGTTCATCGCAGCGATCGCGGCGCGCGTGAGGTGATCGGGGTTGCCGGTGCCCATGCCGATGAGGTGAAGGTCGATCACTCCCCGGCCTCGTGATCCATCAGCGGACCGTAGAGGATCAGCGCGGGCTTGCTGGAAAAGCCTGCCTCCAACTGTGCGGCGAGGTCGGCGATCGTCGTGCGTGTCAGGGCTTGGTCGGGGTGGCCGACATTCTCTGCAATCAGCGCGGGCGTATCGGGGGAAAGCCCGTGCTCGATCAGCGACGTGGCCAGCGCGGGGAACGTACGCTTTGGCATGAACACCACCGTCGTCGCGTCGGGATCGGCGAGCGCCGCCATGTTGCGCTGTTCGGGAAGGTCGCCCGTAACATCGTGACCGGTGACGAACTGGACGCGGCGCGCGCTGAGCCGCCGCGTGAGCGGGATCTGTGCGACGGCAGCCGCGGCGCTGGCGGCGCTGATGCCGGGGATGATCTCGAACATTATGCCCGCTGCTCTCAGCGCGACGATCTCCTCCTCGAGGCGGCCGAACATGCCCGGGTCGCCGGACTTCAGGCGGACCACGCGGATTCCGGTCCGGGCGTATTCGACGAGCAGTTGAGAGACATGCGCTTGGCTTGGCGACGGACGACCGGCGCGCTTCCCTACCGCGATCAGGTCGGCGCCGGAGCGGGCATGGCTCAGAACGGCCGAAGACAGATCGTCGAACAGGACCGCGTCCGCTGCCTGCAACCGAGACACCGCCTTCAGCGTCAGCAATTCGGGATCGCCGGGCCCGGAGCCGACGAACGAGACGAAACCGGTCATGGCGTGGCGGCGATCATGTGGAAGAAACTGCCCGAGACGTGGCCACGATACGAGCCGGTTTCGGGAACGGCGTTGCCCTCCGCATCGGTGACGTGCGCGAGCGGAGCGTCGGGCTGATCGATGATCGTGGAGTAATGGAATTCATGGCCGGTCAGCGCCGCGCCGACCGCGACGCTCCCCATCGGCGCAAGCAATGTCGCGCGGCGATACCCGAGGTGCATCTTCCGCTGGGCATAGCTGGTGGCGAGGCCGAGCAAGCCTGTCATCCGGTGGCTCACGCCGTCCGCGTCGATCAGCGCTTCGCCGAGCGCCATGTAACCGCCGCACTCGCCGTGGACCGGGCGGGTCTTCGCGAACTCGGTCAGGCTTGCATGGAACCGGTGCGCTTCGGCGAGCTTGCCCGCGTGGAGTTCGGGGTAGCCACCGGGGAGCCAGACGAGGTCGGCATCCACGGCGGGCATCTCGTCGGCAAGCGGGGAGAAGGGCAGGATTTCTGCCCCCGCGCGCCGCCAGCCTTCGAGGACGTGCGCGTAGGTAAACGAGAAGGCTGCGTCCTGCGCGAGGGCGATACGTTGTGCCGGGGGGCGTATCCAGTTTGGCGCGCTTGCCGGCCTGATGTTGGCGGTCGCGGCGTCACGGAGCGCGGGGATGTCGACATGCGCGCGCAGGAATTCGGCATATTCGGCGATCCGCGCGTCGAGATCGGGATGTTCCACCGCCTGCACCAGCCCGAGATGGCGTTCAGGCAGCTTAAGGTCGCCGCGCCGTGGCAATGCCCCGAACACGCGAATGCCTACAGCGTCCATGCCGCTACGCGCGAGGCGTTCGTGGCGGGGGCTGGCGACGCGGTTCAGGATTACGCCGGCGATCCGGACGCTGGGGTCGTAGCGGCTGAAGCCGAGCGCGGTGGCGGCGGCAGACTGCGCCTGCCCCGAGACGTCGATCACCAGCACGACCGGCCAGCCCATCCGGCGGGCGATGTCGGCGCTGGCACCGTTGCCGGTCGCGCCCGGTTTCGCGACCCCATCGAACAGGCCCATCGATCCCTCCGAGAGCGCGAAGTCCGCGTCGTCGGCTTTAGCCGCAAGGGTGTCGAGCATTGTTGCAGGCATCGACCAGCTGTCGAGATTGAACGATGCGCGACCGCTGGCAGCGCGATGGAAGGCTGGGTCGATATAGTCGGGGCCACTCTTGAACGGCTGCACCGCAACGCCTTCGTCACGGAGTGCGCGGAGGAGGCCAAGCATGACGGTGGTCTTGCCCATGCCCGATGCGGGCGCGGCGACCATCAAGCCGGGCATCATGCCTCGCCTCCCGCGAACTTCGAGTCCGCTGATTGTGGCCGAAAACGGCGGTCGTAGCCTGTCGCGTAGAGGCTGCTTTCCGTAAAATCCTGCGCGGCAAGTGCTTGGCCAACGAGGATTAGTGCGGTGCGATCGGGTCTGCCCGTGACGGCATCGGCGATCGTCGCGAGGGTCGCGCGCGCGATCTGCTGGTCTGGCCAGCTCGCACGCCAGACGATAGCGACCGGGCAATCGGTACCGTGGAACGGCGTGAGGTCCGCGATCACCTGCGCGAGATTGTGGACCGAAAGATGGATCGCGAGCGTCGCGCCCGTAGCGGCGAACGCGGTCAACGTCTCGGCGGGCGGCATCGTGCTGGCGCGGCCGGGCGTGCGCGTGAGCACCACCGACTGCGCGAGTTCGGGCAGCGTCAGTTCGACCTCCAGCGCGGCGGCGGCGGCGGCGAAGGCGGGTACGCCGGGGGTGATCGTGAACGTGATGTTGAGCGCGCGGAGGCGGCGGAGTTGCTCGCCCATCGCCGACCAGATCGACAGGTCGCCGGAGTGGAGCCGGGCGACGTCCTGGCCGGCGTCGTGCGCGGTCTGGATCTCGGCGATGATCTCGTCGAGCGACAAGGACGCGGTGTTGACGATGCGGGCGCCGGGCGGACAATGATCGAGCATCGCCGCAGGAATTAGCGAGCCCGCATAGAGACATACGGGCGATCCGGCGATCCGGTCGCGCCCGCGGAGCGTAAGCAGGTCGGGCGCGCCTGGGCCTGCGCCGATGAAGTGGACGGTCATGCGAATCCTTCTGCGATGGCGCACGTCGCCATGCGGTCGTGGGAAATGTGGCGCGGTGTCAGCAACCGCGCGCCGGGTCCTGCCGCAGCGAGTGCGCAAGCTTCGGCGACGCTGCCAGTCTGGCGTATCTTCAGGCTAAAAGCCGACTTCGTGGCCGTTTGTGCAGCGCGTAGCGCATCTGGGTCGATAGCGACCAGGAGCAGATCCAGCGCTTCGGCAAGCCGTTCGACCAACGGAGCCTTGTCGCGGGGGGTGGTAAGCCGCGTGATCTGCGGCTGGCCCTGCCGCGCGCTGGCGAGCGCATCTTGCAGCGATGCCAGCGTGGCCTCCGCGCGGAACCCGAAGCCAGCCACGATCACAGCGTGACGCTCCATTGAACGACCGGATAGCTCGCACGCCAGCCGCGTCGCGTGCCGAGCGGGGTGGCTTCCGACAGTTCCACGCGCAGCAGCGTGCCGCCCTTCAGTCCGTGCCAGCGCGACAACAACGCCTCGGATTCGAGCGTCACTGCGTTGGCGACCAGGCGTGGGCCAATCGGCAGCCTGGCCCACAATGTTTCGAGCAAGGCTTCGGAGAGGCCGCCGCCAACGAAGACCGCATCTGGTGCCGCGTGACCTTCGAGTGCTTCCGGTGCACGGCCCAGGACCACACGAAGTTGGTCGACGCCCAGGGCTGCGGCGTTGCTCTTGGCTCGGCTGGCGCGGATGGGGTCGGCTTCGAATGCGGTGGCGTGCGTTGACGGATGAGCCAGCAACCATTCGATGCCGATCGAGCCAGAGCCCGCGCCGATGTCCCACAGCGTCTCGCCGGGCCTTGGGGCGAGCGCGGACAATGTCAGCGCGCGAACCGGGCGCTTGGTAAGCTGGCCGTCATGATCGAACCAAGTGTCCGGCAGGCCGGATGTGCGAGGCACGACCATGCCCTGCCCCGCGAAGACGATCCCCACCGCGACGGGATGCACGATGTCGTCATCATCGAGATTGGCTGCCGCGATGTCGCGAACACGCTCGCGCGGCCCGCCGAGCGCTTCGAGAATGTGCAGGCGCGATTGCCCGAAGCCGAGGTCGAAGAGATACCGTGCCAATCCGGCAACCGCCGCGCCGTCGCGGACCAGCACGATCGCGCGACGACCGGGTACGATATGCCGGCGGAGGCGGGTAAAAGGTGCGGCGTGGAGACCCAGGCAACTGGTTTCCTCGATAGGCCAGCCGAGGCGCGAGGCGGCGAGACCGAATGTCGAGGGCGCGGGGTGCGCTACCCATTCGCCGGGATCGAGGTGGCGCGTGATCGACGTACCCGCACCGAACCAGAACGGATCGCCGGATACGAGCATCGCGACGCGCTTGCCACGGTGCGCGAGCAGCCGAGTGACACCGTCGCTGAACGGGACTGGCCAGGGTTCGACCGCGCTCTTAAGATCCGGGAGCAACGCGAGGTGGCGGGGCGCGCCAGTCACGAGCTCGACTTGCGCCAATGCGGCCTTCGCCGACGCGGACAGGCCATCCGCGCCGTCTTCGCCTATACCGATGATCGTCAGCCAGGGAGTGTCAGCCATGTCGAACATCCTGGTGCTGGGCGGCACCACCGAGGCCAGCGCGCTTGCCGCGGCGCTGGCTGCGCGGGGCAACGATGCGGTGCTGAGCTATGCCGGACGCGTCGCCGAACCGAAAGCGCAACCGATCCCGGTGCGCATCGGCGGGTTTGGCGGCATCGAGGGGCTTGTCCGCTATCTGAGCGAACATCGCGTGACGCATCTGGTCGACGCGACGCACCCCTTCGCGGCTCGGATGAGCGCAAACGCGGTTCTCGCGGCGGAGCGCGCCGGTGTTGCGCATATTGCACTGACGCGGCCTGCTTGGTTGCCGGTCGCTGGCGATCGGTGGGCGCGCGTGGCCGATATCGACGCTGCGATTGCGGCGCTGAACGGACCGCCGCGGCGCGTGATGCTGGCGCTGGGGCGGATGCACGTCGACGCGTTTGCGGAGCAGCCGCAGCATGATTATCTGCTGCGGTTCGTCGATATCCCCGACCAGCCGCCGGGGTTGCCGCGTCATCATCTCGTGGTCGACCGTGGGCCGTTCGATGTCGAGGGCGATCGGCAGTTGATGGAGGCGCACGGCATCGAAGTCGTGGTCTGCAAGAACGCTGGTGGCACCGGGGCGTCGGCCAAACTGCATGCGGCGCGCGCGCTTGGCCTCTCGGTGATCATGATCGATCGGCCTGCCCTGCCCGCTCGACGCGAGGTGCATGCGGTGGCGGATGTGATGCGCTGGCTCGATCATGCTGCCGACCGAGGGGTGTAGAGGATCGGTCCCGCTGGGCGCTCGATAACGCGCGTCAGGCTGGAGCCGATGATGATCATCGTCCGCATGTCCGCCATGTCCGCGCGGGCTTCGGTCAGGGGCACGATGCGGAGCGTTTCCTCGGGCGTGGAAACCGCGCGGGCGAACAGGACGGGGCGGTCGTCGGCGCAGGTTTCGCGAAGGAGGTCGAAGATGCGGATCAGGCCGTCGGAGCGCGCCTTCGATCGCGGATTGTAGAAGGCGATCGCGAAGTCGGCTTCGGCGGCGAGGCGCACGCGGCGTTCGATCACGCCCCACGGCTTCAGATTGTCCGACAGGTTGATCGCGCAGAAGTCATGCCCGAGCGGTGCGCCCGCACGTGCACTGGCGGCGAGCATCGCGGTGATGCCGGGGAGGACGCGGATATCGATGTCGCGCCAGTCTGGGGGACCGGCTTCGAGGGCTTCGAACACCGCCGCCGCCATTGCGAACACGCCGGGGTCGCCCGACGAGACCACCACAACGCGGTGGCCTTGGGCGGCGAGTTCGAGCGCGTGCGTGGCGCGATCGAGTTCGACGCGGTTGTCGGTCGGGTGGAGCGTCAGGCCTTCGCGGGGGGCGACGCGCGCGACATAGGGGATGTAGCCGATGACGTCGGTCGCGTCCGCGAGCGCCGCGGTGACTTCGGGCGTCACGAGCGCTTCGTCGCCGGGGCCAAGGCCGGCGATCGCGAGCCAGCCGGTCATGGCCGCCGCCCCTGCCCGTGGATCAGCAGGATCGAGAAATAGGGCGTGATCGCCTCCGCATCGCACAGCCTAGTCACGCGCTGATCGGCCATCGCGGCGTATTCGACCAGCCACGCTTCGGCTTCGCGCCCCGCAGCGGCGACGGCGCGGCGGAGCTTGGCGAGGTGGCGGCCGATCTTCATGACCACCAGCGCGTCGGTGTCGCGGATGCGGCGGACAAGATCGTCTTCGGGAAGCGTGCCCATCAGGACCGTCAGGACGTCGTCGCCCCAGGTAATCGGCGCGCCGCTGGCCGTCCATGCGCCGGACATGCCCGTGATGCCGGGCACGACCTTAACCGGCGCGATCGTCTGGAGGCGCGTGTAGAGATGCATGAACGAACCGTAGAAGAACGGGTCGCCTTCGCAGAGGACCACAACGTCCTCGCCCGCGTTTGCAAGCGTTGCGAGTCGGTCGATGCAGGTGGCGTAGAAAGCGGACAGGCAGTCGTTGTAGCGCGGGTCCGAGACCGGGATCTCGGTGGTGACGGGGTATTCCATCGGGAATTCGATCACGTCGTCGCGGAGCATGCCGTCGACGATCTTTCGCGCCTGGCCGGGGCGACCGGCCTTGCGGAAATAGGCGATGTGGTGCGCACCGCGGACGAGGCGGTCCGAACGGACGCTCATCAGGTCCTGCGCGCCGGGGCCCAAGCCTACGCCGTGGATCGTGCCCCCAGTTCTTACGGGTGTCATTCCGTGCCGCTCGCAAGCGCGTTGATCGCGGCGACGGTGATCGCGCTGCCGCCCATCCGGCCTTCCACGACGACGCAAGGCACGGGCTGGTCGGTCGACAGCGCCGCCTTGGATTCGACCGCGCCGACGAAGCCGACCGGGCAGCCGATGATCGCCGCGGGACGCGGGCAATCGGGGTCTTCAAGCATGTTGAGCAGGTGGAACAACGCGGTCGGCGCATTGCCGATCGCGACGACGGCACCGGCAAGATGCGGGCGCCAGAGTTCGAGTGCGGCGGCGGATCGGGTATTGCCCATCGTCCGCGCGAGTTCGGGCGTTTCGGGCGCGTGGAGCGTGCAGACGATGCGGTTGTCGGCAGGCAATCTGGCCTTCGTGATGCCTTCGGTGACCATCCGGGCGTCGCACAGGATCGGGGCGCCGGCTTGAAGCGCGCGACGAGCCTCCACTGCGAACGTCGGCGTGAAGCGGATGTGCTCGGCTAGGCCGACGAGCCCGGCGGCATGGATCATGCGGACCGCGACGGGCTCCTCCTCGGGCGAGAAGCGGGCGAGATCGGCTTCGGCGCGGATTATCGCGAAGGACTGGCGGTAGATCGCCGCGCCGTCGGTTTCATAGGCGTACGGCATTCAGGCGGCTCCGAACTGGGCGAGGATCTGCGCGACGTTAAGGCCTGCGCGGGAGGGTGGTGCGCCGGCACGCGCATCGAACGCGAGGTCGTAGCGGCCTTCGCGGCCGGTCAGCGTCACGTCGGCGGGGGCGGCGCGCGCGCATCCCTTGGCGCAGCCGGAGACGTGGAGGCGGCCGGTGATATGCGGCGCCAGGCGTCGGGCGAGCGCTCGCGTCACGACACTGCCCTGCGGACAGGCTGGCGCGCCGACGCAGGCGTCCGCGTGAAGCGCTGGCGAGGCGGGGTCGGTGATGAAGTCGACCGGGTCGGGTTCAATTAGAAGCGCCGCGTCGGCTTCGCAGATGGCAATGTGCCAAGGCGTGATGCGGATCGCTGCAATTGCTCGCTCGGAGTCGACGTAGCGTGCCAGCGCGCGCGCTGCGATGCGACCGAATGGCAGGCCTAGCGCGAGTCCTAGGGAATGCTGTCCGACGTGAAGCGGTGGCGCGCTTGCGGCAGGAGGGGTTGTTGGGGCTGCCCAGTCCGGCAGTATGGCGCTGTGGCGTACCATGCGACCACTGGCGGTGCCGCCGCTGTCGACGAACCAGTGCGCGAGTGCGATCAACCGGTCGACTTCGGTGCCGGGCGATACCGGCGTGCCAAGGGTCCGGCCGTCTGCGCGGAGGATAAGCGTTCCAGACCCAGCGCGCTCGATGCGGAAGTCGGCGGGGGCGTCTTGCAACACCGGCTCTACCCGAGCGTCGATCGCGAAGCCTATTTTGCCGGGGAGTTCGGGCAAGTCCGCCAGACGCGCGCGTAAAAGCTCGGCGATGCGGTGGGTGTCGTCGCCTGTCCGCCATTCTGGCGCGACGAGGATGTTCGCGCGCGCTTCCCGGATCGGATCGGGATCGATGAGGCCGAGGTCGAGCAGCGTGTCGATCAATGGACGCCAGCTTTCCTCGCGGACGCCGCGGATCTGGATGTTCGCGCGGCTGGTGAGGTCGATCAGGCCGTTGCCGTGCGCCGTCGCCGCCTCGCACAGGCCGAGGGTTTGCTCGCGCGTCAGGCGACCGAGCGGTGGGCGGATGCGGACCAACAGGCCGTCGCCGGCCATCATCGGGCGCCATGCGTCGGGGCACCAGCCTTTGACGACAAATGCGCTCATGCCGGCAGGTCCAGGCTCGCGAGGATCGAATTGCGGCGGGTCGGCCAGAGGTCGGCTGCGTGCAGGGCGGCAAAGCGCGCCTGCATCGCCGCGAGTGCGCCGGGGTTGGCGTCCGCGAGGAACGCTTGGACGTCGTCGCGGCCCAGCGTCGCGTCGTAATAGAGGTCGATCAGTTCGGGACGGACTGCGCTGGCGAGATGCGCGAAGGCGCCGAGATGATCGAGCGTGGCGGCGATCTCCGCGCCACCGCGAAAACCGTGGCGCATCATGCCGTCGACCCAGGCGGGGTGTGCCGCGCGGGCGTGGACGACGCGGGCGATCTCCTCGTTGAGCGGGCGGGCCTTGGCCTGGTTCGGATCGCGTGCGTCGAGATGGTAGAGCGTGGCGTTGCCCCCCGCGACCGATTGCGCGGCGGCGAAACCGGCTTCGTGTGCGGCGTAATCTGCGGCGAGGAGCAGGTCGGTTTCGGGCAGGTCCTGGACGTGGACGAAGGCATCGGCGGCGGCGACGCGGTCGCGGATGCCGGCGGGGTCGAAGCTGTCCTGGCCCCCTTCCCCATCGGCGTCGACCGCGTGGCTGGAGGCGGAGAGCCACGCTTGGCCGGCGGTCAGGCGCGCCTCCGGCGTATAGGTTTCGGCGGCGTCACCCATGCTGAGGCCGTAGCGGCCGGGTTCGGGACCGTAGACGCGCGCGGTGGCTGGCTTGCCGACGAACGGGTTCCAGTCGGCCGGTTCGTCGCGTGCGCCTAGGGCTCGCACGGCCTGGCCGAACATCGTGCAGAGTGTCGGGAAGGCGTCGCGGAACAGGCCGGATACGCGCAGGGTGACGTCGATGCGGGGGCGGTCGAAGTTGGCGAGCGGGAGGATCTCGACGCCCGTCACGCGGTCGGATTGCATGTCCCATACCGGTTCCGCGCCGAGCAGGTGGAGCGCCATCGCGAACTCTTCGCCGGCCGTTCGCATCGTCGCCGATGCCCATAAGTCGACGACGAGGTTGCGCGGGTAGTCGCCGTGATCCTGCAAATGGCGGCGGACGAGTTCGTCGGCGAGCTTCACGCCTTGGGTATGGGCGGCGCGCGACGGGACCGCGCGGGGGTCGGTCGTGTAGAGGTTGCGGCCGGTCGGGAGGACGTCGGCGCGACCTCGCCAGGGGGAGCCGGAGGGGCCGGGTGCGACGCGCTTGCCTTTGAGGGCCGACATTAGCCCAGCGCGTTCGGCATCGCCTTGCTCGCCGCGGCCGTAGATGTGGAGGCCGTCGCCATACTGGCTCTCCTTCACGTCGCAGACGAACGTGTCGATGCGGGTGATCGCTTCGGCTTGGGACTGTACGTCGTCGAGACCCAGCGTCGCGGCGAGGCCGGTGGCGGTGGCTTCGTCGCGGATGTCGCGTTGCAGGCGGTCGCGGCGGGCTGGATCGAGGCCGTCGGCGTTGGAGAATTCGTCGAGCAGCGCCTCGAGGCGGCCGAGACCGGCGCCGGTGCGCGTGCGCTCCAGCGGCGGCGGGACGTGGCCGAGCGTGACTGCGCCGATGCGGCGTTTGGCTTGGGCCGCTTCGCCGGGGTCGTTGACGATGAACGGGTAGATGACGGGCATCGCGCCAGTTAGCGCTTCGGGCCAGCAGGCGTCGGATAGCGCGACCGACTTGCCGGGCAGCCATTCGAGCGTGCCGTGCGCGCCGACATGCACCAGTGCGTCGGTGCCGCGCGCGTGGAGCCACAGGTAGAAGGCGACATAGGCGTGGCAGGGGCAACGCGAGATGTCGTGATATTCTTCCACGCGTTGCTCGGTTCGGCCGCGTTCGGGTTGGAGCGCGACGAGTGCCCCGCCTTGGTCGATCGCAGTGAACGTGAAGTCTTCGGTGGGTTCGCCCCAAGTTTCCAGAAGGTCCTTGTGCAGAGCTTCGGGAAGGTGCGCGAGGGCTTTGCGGTACTCGGCGAGCGGCCAGTGGATGCGTGACATGGCTAGATCGCTGGCGTCGGGGGTGATCGCGTAGCCCGCGTCCGTGAGGTCGGCGAGGATCGCTTGCGTGGAGGCTAGCGCGTCGAGGCCGACGGCGTGCGCCATCTGGTACGCCTTGCCGGGGTAGGTCGAGAGGATGATCGCGATGCGGTGGTCGGCGACGGGTTTGCTGGCGAGGTTCGTCCAGGCTTCGATCCGCGCGGCGATCGCGGTGATGCGGGCTGGGTCGGCGCGGTGTTCGCGGCGGGTGTATTCGAGGTCGCCGTCTCGCGCTAGGGCCTCCTTGAAGCTGGCGACGCCGGCGAAGAGGCGGCCGTCCACTTCGGGTAGCACGACGTGCATGGCGAGGTCGGCGGGTGACAGGCCTCGGGTCGCGCCGATCCAAGCCGCGCGGTCGGACGTGGCTAGCGCGATCTGGAAGACCGGAACGTTGGCACCGTCGAGCGGCGTGGTGTCGGTAGCGCCTCGTGCGGAGAACGCCGTTGCGTTGACGATCGCGGCGGGTTTCAGGGCTTCGACCCAGCGGCTCAACCAGCCGGCTGCGTCGGGGGCTTTCAGCGAGGGCGCGAAGAGGCCGATGACGTCGAAGCCTCGCGCGGTCAGCTTGGCGTGAAGCGCTTCGATCGGGTGGAGGTCCGCGGCGGTCAGGTACGAGCGGTAGAAGACGATCAGGATGCGGGGGCGTGTCGCGTTCAGGTGGAAGGCCGCCGGGCATGTCACGCCGTCATTCGGCTGCCAGCCGCCGACGTCGGCGATCGCTCGCACGCCGGTGACCGGGCCGGCGTAGATGCCTGCCGCGAGCGCGAACTGGGCCAGTGCCGCCTGCGCTGCGACCGCGCCGCCAGTGTCACAGAGATGGGCCAGGCGGTGGAGTGTAGAGAGCGTGATCGTCGAGGCGGCGTCGAGGCGGGTATCGATGCGGCCGTCCGCAGCGAGGACGGCGAGCGCGATGCCCCTCTCCTGCGCGAGGTTTTGGACCTGTTGCAGGCCGTAGCTCCAGTAGGAGCGCCCGCCGATCAGCCGGATCAGGATGCCTTTCGCGCGGGCCAGCGTCTGTTCGACATAGGTGTCGACCGAAAGCGGGTGCTGAAGCGCGGTCAGGTTGGCGAGGCGCAACGACGGCAGCCGACTTCCGGCGGCGTCCGCACGTTTCCAGCCCGCGGCGAACGCGCCGAGGTCACCGTCCGAGAACGAGAGCACGACGAGGTCCGCGGGGGATTGGGCGAGGTCCTGTGGGGCCGCGCTTTCCTCCAGCCCGTGGGTCTCGCGGAAGACGACGTGCATCGTGCGCCTCAGCCGTCCAGCGCGGCCTTGATGCGGGCCTCGTCGATCCGGTCGTGCTCGGCGATCACCACCAGTTGCGTGCGACGCGGTTCGCTTGCGCGCCAGGGACGGTCGTACTGCGTACGGACGCGCGCGCCGACCGCCTGGACGAGCAAGCGCATCGGCTTGCCGGTGACGGCGGCATAGCCCTTTACGCGGAGGATGTCGGCGCTGCGGGCGAGTGCTTCGATCTTCGCGGTCAGGTCGGCGGGGTCGGCGATTTCGCCAAGCTCGACGACGACGCTGTCGAAATCGTCATGCTCGTGGTCGTTCTCGCCGTCGTGATGCGAGGGGCGGCTGGCGATATCGTCCTCGGCCGCAGCGTTGAGGCCGAGGATCACGCGGGGATCGATGATGCCGTCGGTCAGGTCGATCACCGGGAGCGGCCGTGCGGACTCCGCGGCGATGACGGCGCGTGCCTTGGCGACGCCCTCGGGGCCGGCGAGATCGACCTTGGTCAGCAGCACGAGATCGGCGCAGGCAAGCTGATCCTCGAACACTTCCGAGAGCGGCGTCTCGTGATCGACGCTGGGGTCGGCGGCGCGTTGCGCGTCGAGCGCGGCCACGTCGGGGGCGAAGCGGCCCGCGGCGACGGCTTCCGCATCGGCGAGCGCGATGACGCCGTCGACGGTGATGCGCGAGCGGATTGCGGGCCAGTCGAACGCCTTCAGCAGGGGTTTCGGCAGCGCGAGCCCGGAGGTCTCGATCAGGATGTGATCGGGGCGCGGGTCGAGCGCGAGGAGCGCCTCCACGGTCGGGATGAAATCATCCGCCACCGTGCAGCAGATGCAGCCGTTCGCCAGCTCGATCACGTTCTCGGCCGGGCAATCGGGGATCGCACAGCCCTTCAGAATGTCGCCGTCGATGCCGAGCGTGCCGAATTCGTTGACTACGACGGCGAGGCGGCGGCCGTTCGCATTGCGGATCAGGTGGCTGATGAGCGTGGTCTTGCCGGCTCCGAGAAAGCCGGTGACGATCGTGACGGGGACCTTTGAAAGATCGGGCATTGGTATTCTCCTGCGAGCACACGCACGCACGACCATAGGGCCGCACGCGTTCGTCGCTCAGACGGAGTACCGTGCCGCGACCATCCCCTGGATCGTAGCAAGAGCGACCGTTGCGCTGGCAGGTCTCCTGGCTCGCGGGTCGAGGCTCGACGTACGCCTTCCCAGGTTTTCACCCAGTGGCTGCCCCCCTCGCGAAGGGCGTGTGCGTCTCGCTCACCGCTTACAGTTGCAGGGACAGCCGCGGCATTGGGAGGAACTCCCGCACCGCATTCCCATTCAAGCCCCGAAGGGCACCGGCGCGATCTGTGAGGTTCGGTGAAACCGAGCCTCGAGGTTTGGTTAGAGCAGTTTGGCGGGACTGCCAATTCGCATATCGCTAGTTTTCGATCCTCCCCCGCCAGGGGGGGGTGGCGCCGGAGGTGACGGAGGGGGCGGACACGGAACAAACGTGATCGCCGTCCTCCCCCTCCGTCTGGCTAGTGCCAGCCACCTCCCCCTGGCGGGGGAGGATCGAAATCGGCGGGAGCGCTATCCGTGCACGACTTCGATCTCGTCAAAGCGTTTCCAGCGGTAGATCGCGAAGCTCAGCACCCAGCAGAGGACGAACAGTCCGATGATCAAGAAGCCGAGGCCGTTGAAGTTCTCGCCGAGCGCCGTTGCGACATCCCATATGCCGCCGGTGAAGCCGAGCTTCGATCCGAGCAACGCGAGTGTCTCGATCCCGCCGATCGCGATCGCGACGATCGCGGAGATCAAGGTGATGGTTATGTTGTAGTAGAGCTTGCGGATCGGCTTCACGAACGCCCATTCATAGGCACCAAGCATGACGACGCCGTCGGCGGTGTCGACCAGCGCCATGCCGGTCGCGAACAGCACGGGGAGGACTAGGACGACACCGATCGAAAGACCGTCGGCGGCCTGGCTTGCTGAGAGGCCAAGGATCGCGACCTCCGTCGCCGTGTCGAAACCCAGGCCAAACAGGAAGCCGAGTGGCGCCATGTGCCAGCTCCGCGTGACCAGCCGGAACATCGGGCGGAACAGACGTGCGAGCAGCCCGCGGTTGCCGAGGAGGAGGTCGAGGTCCTCCTCGACATAGGTGCCGCCGCCCCGGACATGGCCGAAGGTGCGCCACACCGAGCGGAGGATGATCAGGTTCATCGCGGCGATCGTGAACAGGAACACAGCGGAGATGACGGTCGCGACCACCCCGCCGACCTGCTTGAATGCCTCGAACTGTGACAGCGCATTGGCGGTCAGTGCGATCGCGACGGCCGCGATGAGCACGATGCCGGAATGCCCGATCGCGAACCAGAAGCCGACCGCGATCGGGCGCTGACCGTCCTGCATGAGTTTCCGCGTCACATTGTCGATCGCTGCGATGTGATCCGCATCGACCGCGTGGCGCAGGCCGAGGCCCCAGGCGAGCAGCGCGGTGCCCAGCATCAGCGGTTGCGCGTGGAACAGCGAGAACGCCCAGCACCATGCGGCGATGTTGGCCGCGACCAGGCCTGCAAACATCCAGCCGATGCGTTTTCGTGTCGAAACCCGTGTCGGTCGTTCCATCGTCAAAGTCGTCATGCACAAACCCCGCAGCGTCCGACGAGGACCGGGGCCTGCCGCGAACGGCCGGGCCATGCGACGACCGGACGCCATGAGCGACCGACGCACGACGCCGATGCGGCCCCCGCCACATGGTCGTCGCTCAGCCAGTGTCACGCAGGCGGCGTTCACCGTGCCTCGGCCACCCCCTGGACCGGGACAAGAGCGACCAGACGCCGGCAGGTCTCCTGGCTCGCGGGTCAAAGCTCCTCGCCACGCCTTCCCAGGTCGTCGACCCAGTGGCTGCCCTCGCGAAAAGGGCTCGTGCGTCTCGCTCACCGCTTACAGTTGCAGGGACAGCCGCGGCATGGGACGGCAAGCCGTCCGCACCGCATTCCCAATCAAGCCCTTCCGGGCACCGACGCGATCACGGGAAACGGCTCGAAGCCGCGTCCCGCGCGATCGGTACCCTGCTTTGGGTCGCGTGCCAACGGGCGTGCTATTTCGCGAGGCCGAGCTGTTGCAGCATGAACGCCTGCCATTCCGAATTCTGGCGGTAGCGTTCGAACCGGCCGGACTTGCCGCCATGCCCCGCCTCCATGTTGACGCGGAACAGCAGCGGGTTCTTGTCGGTCTTCAGTTCGCGCAGCTTCGCGACCCACTTGGTCGGCTCGTAATATTGCACCTGGCTATCCCATAGCCCGGTGCCAACATAGAGCGCGGGATACGCCTTCGCCTTGACGTTGTCGTACGGCGAATAGCTCAGCATATAGTCGTACGATGCCTTCTGCGCGGGGTTGCCCCATTCGTCGTACTCGAACGTCGTCAGCGGGATCGACGCGTCGAGCATCGTCGTCACCACGTCGACGAACGGCACCTGCGCGATGATCAGCTTGTAGTCGGCCGGCGCCATGTTCGCGACGCCGCCCATCAGCAGCCCGCCCGCGCTGCCGCCCATCGCCGCGACGCGGTCCTTGGCGGCATATTTCTGCGCGACGAGATAGCGGGTGACGTCGATGAAGTCGGTGAAGCTGTTCTTCTTGTTGAGTAGATGGCCGTCGTCGTACCAGCCGCGCCCCATCTCCTGCCCGCCGCGGATATGCGCGATCGCGTAGATCACGCCGCGATCGAGCAGGCCGATGCGACCGGGGTCGACGCCTGGATCGCTTGAGATTCCGTAGCTGCCATAGGCGTATTGGAAGAGCGGCGCGGTGCCGTCTCGCTTGGTTCCCTTGGCGTAGACCAGCGACACGGGGATCCGCGTGCCGTCACGCGCCGGCGCCCAAACGCGTTCGGTGACGTATTTCGCAGGGTCGTAGCCCGGTACCGGGGCGACCTTCAATACGCGGCGCTCGCCGGTCATTGCGTTGACCTCGTAGGTCGTCGTCGGCGTGACGAGTGAGCCGTAGGTGTAGCGAACCCAAGGCGTCGCCGTCTCTTCATTCACCTCGAGCGCCATCCGATAGGCGGGTTCGTCCGCAGTGACCGGCGTGGACTTGCCCGCGTCGTTCAGCACCCGGATCATCCGGTTGCCGCCCTCGCGCTGGTCGATCGCGACGAACCCGTCGAACGGCTTGAAGCTCTCGATGAAGACGGTGTCGCTGGCCGGCGTCAGGTCGCGCCATGCCGCCATGCCCTTGGCCAGATCGGCGTCGGCAACGGTGACGAGCTTGTAGTTCTTGGCGTCCTTGTTGGTGCGGATGATCCAGCGATTGCCGATGTGATCCGACCTGTAGCGGAACTCGCGCGCGCGCGGCGCGACGATCGTGAAATTCGTCGGAGCGGCGGCGGGGGCGCAACGCTGCTCGTCGCTGACCGTGCTGCTCACGCCGATGCAGACGAACTCATCATCGGAGGTGCGCGAGACGTCGATCGAAAAGGTGTCGTCCTTCTCCTCGTACAGCAGGCGATCGCTGGTGGTGGGCGTGCCGAGGACGTGCGCCTTCACGCGGTAGCCACGCAGCGTGACTGGGTCCTTCTCGACGTACAGCAACGTCTTATTGTCGTCGGCCCAGACGACGTTCGGCTCGATGTTCGAGAGCGTGTCGGCGATCGTCGCGCCGGTCGCGAGGTCCTTTACCTTGAGGACATACTGGCGACGGCCTACGGTATCCTCCGCCCAGGCGACGCGGCGGTTGTCGGGGCTCACGGCCCAGTCGCTGAGCGCGAAGTAGCTGTGGCCCTTCGCCATCGCCGGCTCGTCGAACAGCGTCTCGGCGGGCGCGGTGCGGCTGCCCTTGCGGCGTTCGAGGATCGGATAATCCGCGCCGGTCTGGAACCGCGAGCCGTAATAATAGCCGTTCTTCGCGTACGGGACCGAGCTGTCGTCCTGCTTGATGTGCGAGACGGTCTCTTCGTAGAGCTTGGTCTGGAGCGGCTTCAGCGAGGCGAGTTGCGCATCGGCATACGCATTCTCCGCGGCGAGATAGGCGAGCATCTCCGGGTTCTTGCGGATGTCGTCGCGCAGCCAGTAATAATCGTCCTCGCGCGCACCGTTGGGCGAGGTCACCTGGAACGGCTTCTTCGCAACGCGCGGCGGCTGGACCTGTGCGACCGCCGCGCTCGAGACCAGCGCCACGCCGGCCAGCAACATGTATCGTATCGTCATTGTGCTGCTCCCTGTGCCGGCATCGTTGCGACTGCCGGCTTCCGGTATCGATCGAACCAGGCGATGATCGCCGACGCCTTCGCGGCCGACTGCGACGGGCGGGCGGCAAGGCCACCGTGGCTCGCGCCCGGCACCTTGACCAGCGCGGTCGGTACGCCGCGGATCTGAAGCGCCGCGTAATATTGCTCGGATTCGCTGACCGGCGTCCGGTAATCGTCGCCGCCGACCACCACCAGCGTCGGTGTCTTGACGTTGCCGACCAAGCTCAGTGGCGAGCGGTTCCAATAGCTCATCGGATCCTCCCACGGCAGCTTGGTGAACCAGTAGCGCGAGGTGAACAGCGTGTTGTCCATCGTCAGCGCCTCGCTGATCCAGTTGATTACCGGCTTTTGTGTTGCGGCGGCCTTGAACCGGTCGGTCTTGCCGACGATCCACGCGGTCAGCAGCCCGCCGCCAGAACCGCCGGTTACGAACAGGTTTTCCGGATCGGCGGTGCCGTCCTTAATCGCCGCGTCGACCGAGGCGATCAGGTCGTCATAATCGGCGGCCGGGTAGGTCTTGTCGATCAGGTTGGCGAACTCGGCCCCGTAGGAGGTCGAGCCGCGCGGGTTGGTCCAGAGCACGGCGTACCCGGCCGCGGCGTAGAGCTGCATGTCGGTGGCGAAACCGGGGCCGTACGCGGCGTTCGGGCCGCCATGGATCTCGAGGATCAGCGGCACGCGCTGGCCTGCGGCACGGCCCGGCGGGGTGGCGAGCCAGGCGTCGATCGGTCGACCGTCGGGCGCGGTCACCGCGATCTTGCGGACCTGCGCGAGCGCCTTCGATCCGGTCAGCACCGCGTTGAGCGTCGTCAGGCGACGCGGCTTCCCGCCCGCCAGCACCCAGACGTCGGCAGGCGTGCTCGCGTTGCCGCCGGTATAGGCGATCGTGCCGCCCTTCGAGACCGAGAACTCGCCGCCGGTATAGGGCCGGTCGAGCCCGCCGCCCGCGACATTGTCGATCAGCGGCGTGACGCGGCCATCGACACCGACGCGCGCGACGCGGCGCTGGCCGTGATCGTCGTAGCTCGCATAGAGGCTGCGGCCGTCGGCGGACCACACCGCGTCCTCGATCGCCCGGTCGAGCGTGGCGGTCAGCGAGCGCGGCGAGGCGGCATCGCGGTCGCCGACATAGAGCTGCGTATTCTCGTAGCTGCGGCGCTTGTCGTCAAAGCCGAGCCACGCGATCTTGCTGCCGTCGGGCGACACGCGCGGCTGGGCGTCGGGGCCGTCACGTGTCGTAAGCGTCCGCATCGCGCCGCTCGCTGCATCGACCGCGATCACGTCGGAGTTCATCACCTGGCGGTCGGCGGCGGGTCCGCGGATCGCGGCGAAGACGATGCTGCGGCCGTCGGGCGTCCACGACAGCGGGCCGCCATCGTCGAACTTGCCGTATGTGAGCTGCCGAGCCGCGCCCCCATCCGCGCCGACCACGAACAGATGGTCGTAGCCAGGCTTCACATAGCCGGGCCCGTCGTTGCGATAATTGACGCGGTCGATGATCGTCAGCGGCTCGGCCCATTTCGCGCCCTCGGGCTTGGGCGGCTGCGTGCCGAGCTTGGTCCCCTCGCCCGCCACCGTTGCGATATAGGCGAGCTTGGTCCCGTCCGGCGACCAGGCGAGCGCCTGCGGATCACCGGGGAAACTCGTCACGCGCGCGCTTTGCGCACCGCCGATCCAGTGTACGAACAGCTGCGATCCTTCGCCGTCGCGCGCGGCATAGGCGATCCTTGCCCCGTCGGGTGACCAGCGCGGGCTGCTGCCGTCGGTGGCGAACGGCGTCTGGCGACCGCTCGCGACGTCGATCAGCCACAGCGAGGACTGCATCTTGTCGGTCATCACGTCGCCGGTGCGGCGGACATAGACGATCGTCTTGCCGTCCGGACTGATCTGCGGATCGGCCGCGATCGTCAGCCCGAACAGGTCGCTCCCGGTGAAGCTCCGCGTCGGGCCGTCGGGCACCGGGGCGGCCGGTTGTTGCTGGGCATAGGCCGGCGTCGCCGCGAGCAGGAGGAGGGCAAGGGTCAAGCGCAACGAACGGCTCCTTCGAATGAACCGCGCGAGGATGACACACTATTACGGGGTGGCAAGCGGTACGAACGTAACCGGCAAACCATCCTTCGGCCGCGGGATCGGGAAGACCTGCCACGCGTCGCCGCTGCCCGCCGCCGCCTCGATCCGGTAGCGCGTGAGCAGATGCGCGATCAGCAGCCGCATCTGCATCGTCGCGAAGTGCAAGCCGATGCACATGTGTGCGCCGCCGCCGAACGGCACCCACGCGAACCGGTGGCGGCCCTTCGACGCCTCGGGCGTGAAGCGGAACGGGTCGAACCTGTCGGGATCGGGCCAGTGCTCCGCCATTCGGTGCGTATAGGTGATGGCGGTGTTGACGCTCGTACCTGCGGGGATATCGAAACCACCGAAGCTGAAATCCTTGAGCGCGCGGCGTGGGATCGACGGGACGGGCGGCATCATCCGCAGCGATTCCTTGAACGCGTATTCGGTGAGGACGAGCCGATCGAGCTGCTCGGTCAGCGGCACGTCTGGGTCGAGCGCAGCGACCTCTTCGCGTAGCCGCTCCTGCCATTCCGAGTTGCGCGCGAGCAGCATGACCAGGCTGGTCGCGGACGAGGTGATCGTGTCGTGCGCGGCCATCATCAGGAAATTCATGTGGTCGGCGATCGCCAGCGCGCTCAGCGGCGCGCCGTCGTCATCGGTCGTGCGACAGAATTGCGAGAAGAAATCCTGGCCGTCGCCGCTCCGCCGCGCGGGGATCTCGCGCTCGAAGAAGTCGACCAGATAGGCGCGGGCACGCACGCCCTTGCGCATCTGTGTGCCGGGCCAGGGCTTGCGGATCGGCGAGACGCTCGCCTGCACCTCGTCGACGAACGCCTGGTTGATCCGGTCCGCCTCCGCGCCGAGCGGCACGCCAAGGAAGCTGGTCGCGGCGAGATCGAGCGTGAGCTTCTTCACCACATCGTAGAAGCGCAAGGTCTGCCCGGCCCAGCCGCCGATCGCGGACTCGATCCCGTCATCGAGTTCGGTCGCATAATGCCGCATCGGTTCCGGCTTGAACGCAACCAACAACGCCTTGCGGTCGGCGCGGTGCTTGTCGAAATCCATCAGCATCAGGCCGCGCGGGAACAGCATGTTGAGGAGCGGCCCCCAGCCCTGTTCGGACGAGAAGATCTTGTCGCGATCGAACAGCACCAGTTCGTTCGCATCGGGACCGAGGAGGTTGACGCCGGTCCCGCCGAGCGCGCGATTGCGATAGATCGGGCCGTACCGCGCCGCCATGCCTTCCGAGAACGCGATCGGATCGGCCAGCAACTTGAACGTGTTGCCGACGAACGGCAGGCCGTTGCTCCCCGGAATATGATCGAGCGCACCCTTGGGCTGGCGCGGAAGCCAGTGCGGGCTGGCGTTCTGCAACATGGCGTGGCTCATCGTCGGATCCTCAGCGACATGCCGGCTTGGCAAGCCTCGAATACCGGCATAACTAATGTTCTGCAACCGGGGCGCGGATCCCAGGGCTTTGACAGGAGAGATGCATGGACCTCGCAAACACTGCTGCCGTCGTGACCGGCGGCGCGTCGGGCCTGGGTGCCGCCACGGCGCGCGCGCTGGCCGCCAAGGGGGTGAAAGTGGCGATCTTCGACCTGCAGGCGGACAAGGGGGAAGCGCTCGCGGACGAGATTGGCGGGCTGTTCTGCAAGGTCGATGTCACGTCCGACGACAGCGTCGATGCTGGGTTCGCAGCGGCGCGCACGGCGCACGGCCAGGAGCGGATCCTGGTCAATTGCGCGGGCACGGGCAATGCGGCAAAGACCGCGGGACGATCGAAGCAGGATGGATCGATCAAGCATTTTCCGCTCGATGCGTTTGATCGGATCATCCAGATCAATCTCGTCGGCACGTTCCGTTGTCTCGCGAAGTCGGCGGCGGGGATGCTGACGCTCGAGCCTGGCGACGACGGCGAGCGTGGGGCGATCGTCAACACCGCGAGTGCTGCGGCGGAGGACGGCCAGATGGGGCAAGCCGCCTATTCGGCCTCGAAGGCGGGGGTGGTCGGCATGACCCTGCCGATCGCGCGCGATCTGATGAGCGAGGGGATCCGGGTGAATACGATCCTGCCGGGGATTTTCGACACGCCTTTGCTGGCCGCCGCGCCGCAGCAGGTGCGCGATGCGCTGGCGGCTTCTGTGCCGTTTCCGAAGCGGCTGGGCCGGCCCGAGGAGTTTGCGGCGCTGGCGCTGACGATGATCGAGTGTGGGTATTTTAATGGGGAGGATGTGCGTCTGGATGGCGCGATCCGGATGGCGCCGCGGTGAGATAGACCGCCCCCCTTCCACGCCAAAGGCGGCAAAGGGTCAAAACGTTCCGTCCAGGTGAACGCGACCTGCTAATCCTCCCCCGCCAGGGGGAGGTGGCTGGCGCTCGCCAGACGGAGGGGGAGGAAAGCGAAACGCCGGCTCCGTGTCCTCCCCCTCCGTCACCTGCGGTGCCACCTCCCCCTGGCGGGGGAGGATGCAAATACCGACCGCCCTCAAGCCGCGCGCGCCAACTGCCGTCCCTTGATCATGTCCGCTGCCTTTTCCGCGATCATGATCGTCGGCGCGTTGGTGTTCGATCCGATCAGCGTCGGCATCACCGACGCATCCACCACCCTCAGTCCCTGCAAGCCGCGCACCGCCAACGTCGCATCGACCACCGCCAGCTTATCGTCCGCGGTCCCCATCTTGCACGTCCCCACCGGGTGGTAGATCGTCTCAGCCGTCCGCCTTACCCAGGCGTCGATCTCGTCGTCGGTGCGGACGTCCTCGCCCGGCGACAACTCCCCCGCCCGGTATGGATCGAGCGCCGCCTGCCGCGCGACATCGCGACCGATCCCGACACAGGCCCGCATCACTCGGCGATCCTCCGCGGTCGCGAGATAGTTCGCGACGATCGTCGGATCGGCGAACGGATCGGCGGAGCGCAACCCGATCCGTCCGCGACTCTGCGGCCGCAACTGGCAGAGATGCAGCGTGAAGCCGTCCTCGGTTGCCTTCACCTTGCCGTGATCCTGCATGATCGCGAGCACTGCGTGGATCTGCACGTCGGGCCGCGACAGCCCCTCGCGCGACGACACGAACGCACCCGCTTCGAGGAACTGCTGCCGCCCCGCGCCCTTGCCGCGCAACAGGTAATTGAGCCCTACGCCGATCATCCCGACGCCCTTGGTCATCGCATAGCCGGTGCGCAGCCCGCGCGATTTCCAGTTCATCACGACATCGAGATGGTCCTGCAAATTCTCGCCGACGCCGGGCAGCGCGTGCACCACGCCGACACCCGCCGCGGTCAGCCGGTCCGGATCGCCGATCCCCGATAGCTGAAGGATATGCGGCGACTGCACCGCGCCCGCGCATAGCAGCACTTCGCGCGTGGCGGTCACCGACTCCGCGCGCGCACCTTTGTCGAGCACGTAATCGACGCCGGTCGCACGTCCCTTGTCGATCCGGATCCGCGTCGTCCGCGCGCCGGTGACGCAGGTCAGGTTGCGCCGCGACAATACCGGGCGCAGATACGCCGCCGCGGTGCTCCAGCGCTTCCCGTCCGCGACGGTCAGGTCGTAGCGCCCGAAGCCCTCCTGGCTCGCGCCGTTGAAATCCTCGGTCACCGGATAGCCCGCCTGCCGTCCCGCCTCGACCAGCGCGTCGTAAAACGGGCTGTCGGACTCGCCGCCCGAGATCGTCAGCGGCCCGCTGCCGCCATGCAGGTCGCACTCGCCGCGATGATGCCCCTCAAGCCGCCTGAAATACGGCAGCACGTCGTCGAACGACCAGCCGGGCAAGCCCATCTGCCGCCACTCGTCATAGTCCTGCGGATGGCCCCGCGTGTAGATCATGCCGTTGATCGACGAACTGCCGCCCAGCCCCTTGCCGCGTGGCCACCACAGGCGACGGTTGTCGAGATGCGGCTCGGGCTCGGTCGAAAAGCCCCAGTTGCTCGCGTTCTTGCTCTTGATGAGTTCGCCGACGCCCGCGGGCATTCGCACCAGCACGCCGTCGTTGCGTCCGCCCGCCTCGAGTAGCAGCACGCTCACCGCCGGATCCTCGGTCAGTCGCGCGGCGAGCACGCAGCCGGCCGAGCCCGCGCCGATAATTACGTAGTCATACGTCTGCATGCCCGCATCCTCTTGTTCGCGCTCCGCTTTTTTACGGAGTCGCGTCAGTCCACTACGCTAGCGCTCGCACAGCAGTGTCAGCAATCCCTCTCGAACGACGCTGCGCTCAATCCCTTCGGCGGCATGGACCTGACTGAGGCCGATCGCCAACAGCGCATAGCTGCGAATCCCCGCCTCGGCAGGCTCGAAGCCATGCGCAACGAGCTGCTCGACGAGGAACGCCATCACCGTGTCGTCATGCTCGCGGATCGCCGCGGCCACCCGCGCGTCGCTTTTCGCCCAGGCCCGCATCGCCAAGGCCAGCTGCGCCATGTCGTGGTCGCGAACATGATCCGCGAATGCGCGGATCCGCTCGACCGGTGGAAGCTCCGAGGCGGACAGCGTGACGATCAACGGATCGATATGCGCCTCGACGAAATACCCCGCGAGTGCCGCATGATATCCATCGAAGTCTTTGAAATGATGGTAGAAGCTTCCCGTTGACGCACCAAGCGCCTGCGCCAGGCCGCGAAGCTTCAGCGCGCGGAGCCCGCCATTCTTCAGCAACTGCAAGCCGATTTCCAACCAGTCGCGCGGCGCCAGATCTGCGCGTGGTGCCGCCCCGTCTTCCAACAATACCCTGCTTGACAAGCCATTCCCCATAACGAATGTTACGTCGTACCGAAGCCGGACGCAATCCGGCATCAGGCACCACGACCGAACCGGCGGGTGCAACAGGAGAGCGATGTGGCCGAGGCACTGATCATCGACGCCGTCCGTACCCCGCGCGGTATCGGCATGACCGGCAAGGGCGCGCTTGCGCACATGCACCCCCAACATCTCGCCGCGACCGTCCTGAAGGCGATTGCCGAGCGAAACAAGCTAGATACCGCCGATGTCGACGACATCATCTGGTCGACCTCGACTCAGCGCGGCGAGCAGAGCGGCGATCTCGGGCGGATGGCGGCGCTCGATGCGGGGTATGACGTGAAGGCGAGCGGGACGACACTCGACCGGTTCTGCGGCGGTGGGATTACGGCGGTAAACTTCGCCGCGGCGCAGATCATGAGCGGGATGGAAGACCTCGTGATCGCTGGCGGCACCGAGATGATGTCGCTGACCACGACGATGATGCAGGACGACATGGCGGCGGGCAAGCGCCCGCTCGGGATCGGTTCGGGCAACGCACGGCTAGACGCGGCGCATCCGCAATCGAACCAGGGCATCTGCGCCGACGCGATCGCCAGTATCGAGGGGATCGACCGCGAAACGCTCGAAGCGCTCGGGCTCGAAAGCCAGCGCCGCGCTGCGGTGGCGATCGCGGAAGGGCGGTTCGATCGCAGCCTCGTCCCCGTCACCGACGATACCGGCGCACTGGTGCTCGAAAAGGACGAATATCCACGGCCCGACACCACCGCCGAGGGGCTCGCCGCGCTGCGCCCTTCGTTCGCCGGGATCGCCGACATACCGCTCGACGACAAGGGCACGACGTATCGCAAGCAGATCAACCGCCGCTATCCCGGCCTCGAAATCGCGCACGTTCATCATGCCGGCAATTCGTCGGGCGTGGTCGATGGCGCCGCCGCCGTGCTGCTTGCAAGCGCCGATTATGCCGCCAAGCACGGGCTGAAGCCTCGCGCGCGGATCGTCGCGATGGCGAACATGGGCGACGATCCGACGCTGATGCTCAACGCCCCCGTTCCCGCGGCGCGAAAGGTGCTGGCGAAGGCCGGGCTGACGGTCGACGATATCGACCTGTGGGAGATCAACGAGGCGTTCGCGGTGGTCGCGGAGAAGTTCATCCGCGACCTGAAGCTCGACCGCGACAAGGTGAACGTCAACGGCGGGTCGATCGCGCTCGGCCATCCGATCGGCGCGACCGGGGCGATCCTGATCGGCACGATATTGGACGAGCTCGAACGCCGTGACCTGAAGCGCGGGCTCGTGACGATGTGCGCGGGCGGCGGGATGGCGCCGGCGATCATCATCGAGCGCGTCTGATGCATCCCGTCGCGCACGCGCTGACGACCCCCGAGAAACCCGCCTATATCATGGCGGCGACGGGCGAGACGGTGACGTATCGCGACCTCGACGAACGGGCGAACCAGGGCGCGCATCTGTTTCGGTCGCTCGGGCTGAAGCGCGGCGAGGGCATCGCGGTGCTGATGGACAATTCGCCGCGCTATCTGGAGGTGATGTGGGCTGCCGAACGCACCGGCGTCTATTGCACGTGCCTCTCGTCGAAACTGACCGCGGCAGAGGCAGCGTACATCATCGGAGATGGCGACTGCCGCGTGCTGATCGCGAGCAAGGGTTGCACAGAGGTGGCAGCGGCCTTGGTTCCGATGCTCGACGACGTGCGCCGCTACGTCGTCGACGGCGCGATCGACGGATACGCGTCCTACGAAGCGGTGCGCGACGCGAAACCCGCCACGCCCATTGCCGATCCCTCGCCCGGCGGTATCCTGCTCTATTCGTCGGGCACCACCGGCAAGCCGAAGGGCGTTAAGCACGCGCTGTCGGACGAGCCGTTCGGCACCAACGTCTCGCCCCTCGTGATGCTCGGCAAGGGGCTGTACGGGTTCACGCCCGAGATGGTCTATCTCTCGCCCGCGCCGCTCTATCACGCGGCGCCACTGCGCTGGTCGATGGCGGTGCATCAGGTTGGTGGCACCGTCGTCGTGATGGAGCATTTCGACCCGGAAGCCGCGCTTGCCGCAATCGAACGGTTCCACGTCACGCATGCGCAATGGGTACCGACGCACTTCATCCGCCTGCTCAAACTGCCGCCCGAAGTCCGCGCGCGCTACGACGTATCGTCGTTGAAGGCGGTATGGCACGCCGCGGCCCCCTGCCCGCTCCCGGTCAAGCAGGCGATGATCGACTGGTGGGGGCCGATCATCGGCGAATATTACGCCGGTACCGAAGGCAACGGGTTCTGCGCGATCTCCAGCGCGGAATGGCTAACGCACCAGGGTTCGGTCGGCCGCAATCTTACCGCGCAGACGATGATCTGCGATGAGGATGGCAACGCATTGCCACCGCGTGCCGAAGGCGACGTGTATTTCGCGGGCGGCGGCGCGTTCGAATATCACAACGACCCCGCCAAGACCGCGGAAGCCGCCAACGCACACGGCTGGACGACGCTCGGCGACGTCGGCTGGCTCGACGAAGAGGGCTATCTCTACCTCACCGACCGCAAGAGCTTCATGATCATCTCGGGCGGCGTCAACATCTATCCGGCCGAAATCGAGAACCTCCTCGTCACCCACCCAAAAGTTGCCGACGTCGCGGTGATCGGCGCGCCCGACGACGAGATGGGCGAGCAGGTGGTGGCGATCGTCTGCCCTGCCGACCCGTCCGAAGACCGCGTGCAGCTCGCCGCCGAACTCAGCGCCTTCGCCCGCGCGAACCTCAGCCATGTGAAGGCGCCGCGCCGGATCGATTTCCGCGAGACGCTGCCGCGGCACGAGACGGGCAAGCTCTACAAGCGCCTGCTCCGCGACGAATATTGGGCGCATTCGAAGGAGTCCGCATGAACTTCGATTATTCCGACGACCAGAAATTCCTCAAGGACGAAGCGCGCAAATTCCTGGCCGCGCACTGCGGCAGCGACCGTGTCCGCGCGGTACTCGACGATCCCGCCAAGGCCTATGACATGGAGCTGTGGAAGGCGGTCGGCGCACAAGGCTGGCTCGGCGCGGCGATCCCCGAGGAATTCGGCGGGTTAGGCCTCGGCCATATCGAACTCTGCGCGATCGCCGAGGAACTCGGCCGCGCCTGCGCACCAATCCCGTTCGCGTCGACCGTCTACTTCGTCGCCGAGGCGCTGATGCTGTACGGCAGTGACACCCAGAAGGTCCGATGGCTGCCGAGGATCGCGGCGGGCGACGTCATCGGCGCGTTCGCAACCTCCGAAGGCGCCGGCCCGGTCACCGCACGATCGATCCGCACCACCGTCGCCGGTGGAAAACTTACCGGTGAGAAGATTCCCGTCACCGATGGCGACGTCGCCGACCTGATCGTCGTCCTCGCCCGCGACGGTCTTTACCTTATAGAAAAGGGCGCTGGCGTCACAGCGGAAGTCCTCGAAACACTCGACCCGACTCGCAGCGCCGCCCGACTCACCTTCACCGACGCCCCGTGCGAGAAGCTCGGCACCGACGACGGCATCGCCGCGATGCAGGCGGTGTTCGACCGCGCCGCCGTCCTCCTCGCGTTCGAGCAGCTCGGCGGCGCGGATCGCTGTCTCGAGATGGCGAAGGGCTACGCGCTCGATCGCTACGCGTTCGGCCGACAGATCGGCGGCTACCAAGCGATCAAGCACAAGCTCGCCGACATGTACGTGAAGAACGAACTCGCGCGCTCGAACGCCTATTACGGCGCATGGGCGCTGAACGCGGGCGCCGCCGAACTGCCGCTCGCCGCCGCGACCGCGCGGGTCGCCGCCTCCGACGCCTACTGGTTCGCGTCGAAGGAGAACATCCAGACGCATGGCGGGATGGGCTTCACCTGGGAGTCCGATTGCCACCTCTATTACCGCCGCTCGCGCCAGCTCGCGCTCGTCGCCGGCAGCCCCGCCGCGTGGCGCGAACGCCTCGTCGGCCAACTCGAAATGCGCAACGCCGCCTGAAAGGACGAGCATGGACTTCAAGGACAGCGACGCCGAAGCCACGTATCGCGCCGCCGCGCGCGACTGGCTCGATGCGAACATCGCCGAGCATGCCGCCGGTCACTACCCCGACGACATGACCAAGGCGAAGGCATGGCAGGCGCGGAAAGCGGCCGGCGGCTATGCGTGCATCACCTGGCCGCAGGAATGGGGCGGCGGCGGCGGCACGCCGATCGAAAGCGTCATCTTCGGCCAGGAAGAGGCGAAACACGCGGTCGACGGCGGCTATTTCACGATCGGCCTCGGCATGTGCGTGCCGACCGTGATGGCCTATGCCGACGACACGACCAAGCACCGCTTCGTCGGCCCCGCGGTGCGCGGCGACGAGATCTGGTCGCAGCTCTTCTCCGAACCCGCCGGCGGCTCCGACGTCGCCGCGATCCGCACGCGCGCGGTGCGCGACGGCGACGACTGGGTGATCAACGGCCAGAAGCTCTGGACCTCGGGCGCGCATTACAGCGACTATGGCATCGTTCTCGTTCGTACCAATCCCGACGTCCCCAAGCATCAGGGCCTGACGATGTTCTGGCTCGACCTGAAGGCACCGGGGATCGAGATCCGCCCGATCCACCAGATGTCCGGCGGGTCGAGCTTCAACGAAGTCTGGTTCGAGGACGTCCGGATCTCCGACGCGCAACGGCTCGGCCCGGTCGACGGCGGCTGGAAAGTCGCGCTGTTCACGCTGATGAACGAGCGTCTCGCGATCGGCACGAGCGGCGGCGTCGGCCCCGAGGACATTCTCGCCTTCGCCGCCCAGGCCAATGGCGCAGACGGCCCGCTGCTGAAGGACGCCGCGTTTCGCCAGACGCTCGCCGACTGGTGGGTGCAATCTGAGGGCCTGCGCAACACCCGGATGCGGACCATCACCGCGCTGTCGAAGGGACAGGTGCCCGGTCCCGAAAGCTCGATCGGCAAGATCGTCGCCGCCAACCAGTTGCAAGCGATCGGCAACACCGCGGTCGAGGCGGGCGATCAATACGGCATCATATCCGCCCCCGCGCTCACGCCGCTGAAAGGCGCGTTCCACGCCGCGACGATGTGGGCACCAGGCCTGCGCATCGCCGGCGGCACCGACGAGATTCTCAAGAACATCATCGCCGAACGCGTCCTCGGCCTTCCCGGCGAAATCCGCGTCGACAAGGATCAGGCGTTCCGGGACCTCCCGGTCGGCGCGTGAGAGCGGTACGCGTCTCAGCGCTGTCGGCGGACCTGTCGGGCGTGGCGCTCGACGACATACCCGAGCCGAAGCGGTCGCCGGGCCAGTTGCTTGTGCGGATGCGTGCGACTTCGCTCAACTATCCGGACTTGCTGATGACGCGCGGCGAGTATCAGCTGAAACCGCCGCTCCCGTTCGTCCCGGGCATGGAAGTCGCGGGCGACGTGATCGAAGCGGATGCAGCTAGCGGTTTCGCTCCCGGTGACCGGGTGGTGTGCGGCACGAGGCTCGCCGCGTTCGCCGAGATCGTCGCGTGCGATGCCAGCGCCGCCCGCCTCATTCCCCCGCGCCTCGACTATGTGACGGCAGCCTCGATCGGCGTCGCCTACCTGACCGCCTATGTGGCGCTCGTCCGCCTGGGTACACTCGCGACCAACGACTGGGTGTTGGTCCACGGTGCTACCGGCGGCGTCGGGCTTGCCGCGGTCGATCTCGCGCAAGCCCTGGGCGCGCGCGTGATCGCCACGTCGCGCTCGTCTGAGAAGTTGCAGGTCGTTGCCGACACGTACGCACCCGCCGTAACCTTGCCCGCACCCGGCTTTCGAGAAGCGGTGCGCGACCTGACCGGCGGGGGCGCGGATATCGTCGTCGATCCCGTGGGCGGCGACGTGTTCGACGAGTCGACGCGCTGCATCGCATTCGGCGGACGCCTGATGGTCGTCGGGTTCGTCTCGGGCCGGATCGCGACGCTGCCGACCAACATCGCGTTGATCAAAGGCTTTTCCGTCATCGGCGTCCGCGCCGGCGAATATGCCCGCCGCTACCCGCGGCTCGGCACGGAGAACCTCGATGCGATATGGGCGATGGCGGGCGAAGGTCGCCTCCGCCCCCGCGTCCATGCCATATATCCCCTGGCCGAATGGCGGGACGCGTTTGCCGCCATGGCTGCCGCAACGCATGTCGGCAAGATCGTGCTCGTGCCCTGAAGGACCGCCAATGACCGATATGCAGACTATCCTCGCCGGCCAGCGTGATGCGTTCATGGCCGAGCTGCCCGTGACCAAAGCCGTCCGCCTCGATCGGCTCAAGCGTGCGGCGGCGATGGTTCGGGACAATGCTGCGGCGTTCTGCGACGCGGTGTCGGAGGATTTTGGGCACCGTAGCCGCGAGCAGACTATGATCACCGATATCGGCGCTTCGCTTGCGCCCATCGCGCATGCCGCGAAGCATCTCGATCGGTGGTTGCGGCGGGAGCGGCGCGCGGTCCAGTTTCCACTGGGGCTGCTCGGGGCGAGGGCGTGGGTCGAGTACCAGCCCAAGGGCGTCATCGGCATCATCGCGCCATGGAATTTCCCGGTTAACCTCCTGATGGCGCCGCTCGCATGCGTGCTCGCCGCGGGCAATCGCGCCATGGCGAAGACGAGCGAGTACACGCCCGCGACGGCCGCGCTGTTCGAGGAGGTCGTGCCGAAGTATTTTGCGCAGGACGAATTTGCCGTCATTTCGGGCGGTGCGGATGTCGGGAAGGCGTTCGCCGCGCTGCCGTTCGACCACCTGATCTTCACCGGCGCAACTGCGATCGGTCGCCATATCCTCCATGCCGCCGCCGACAATTTGACGCCCGTCACGCTCGAACTGGGCGGCAAGTCGCCCGTCATCCTCGGGGCGTCGGCGGATATCACGCGTGCCACCGAACGCGTGACGCTCGCCAAGATGATGAACGCCGGTCAGATCTGCCTCGCGCCCGATTACCTGCTCGTGCCCTCCGCAAACGAGGCGCAGGTCGTCGACGGCATCAAGGCGGCGGCGAGCGCAATGTACCCTACGCTGCTCGCTAACGCCGACTATACGTCGGTGGTCAACGATCGCCACCACCAGCGACTTACCGACTGGATCGCCGACGCTAAGGCCAAGGGCGCGACGGTCGAGGTCGTGAACCCCGCCAACGAGGATTTCGGCGCCGCCAATTCGCGGAAAATGCCGCTGCACATCGTCCGCGACGCGACCGACGACATGATCGTGATGCAGGAGGAGATCTTCGGCCCGGTCCTGCCGATCCGCCGCTACGACGGCATCGACGACGCTATCGCGCAGGTGAACCGCCGCGACCGGCCGCTCGCGCTCTATTATTTCGGCACCGATGACACTGAGCGCCGGCGGGTGATGGACCGGACGATTTCGGGCGGCGTGACGTTGGACGACGTGATCTTCCACGTCTCGATGGAGGACCTTCCCTTCGGCGGCAGCGGACCGTCGGGGATGGGGGCCTATCACGGCATCGACGGCTTCCGCACGTTCAGCCATGCGCGGGCGGTCTACAAGCAGTCGAAGTTGGACGTCGCCAAGATTGCCGGGCTCAAGCCGCCTTATGGCGCGGCGGCGGCGAAGACGATCGCGCGGATGATGCGGGGGTGATGGCCTTCGTGACTGGCACACGTGCCCTCACCCTTCCCGCAGCCAAGTAGCCGCGGGCCCCTTCTCTCTCCCGTTAGGCGAGGCATTCAGGTCACTACCGTAACAATATCGCCGACCGTCTCGAAATCGTCTTGGATCTGTCGCCGACGCGTCACGTCGATCGGCAAAGGGCCGCTGAGCGCCGTCGCGCTTCAGGGGACATCATGCAGACCATATCGTCGCTCTTCGCCGGTGTCGCACTCGCGGCGCTCGCCACGCCTGCCGCGTTTGCCCAGGCCGCACCGGAAACCCCGGTAGCTGCGCCGGCAGAAGTCCAAGCCGATCCGGCACCCGAGACGTCGTCCGACATCGTCGTGCTCGGCTTTGGCCAGAGCCGCCAGGTGCAGAGCGTCAGCGCCGTCGACCTCGCGCGTCTCACCCCCGGTTCAAGCCCGTTGAAAGCGATCGAGAAGCTTCCCGGCGTCAATTTCCAGGCGTCCGACCCGTTCGGCGCGTATGAATGGGCGGTCCGGATTTCGCTGCGTGGGTTCAACCAGAACCAGCTCGGCTTCACGCTCGACGGCGTGCCGCTCGGTGACATGAGCTACGGCAACGTCAATGGCCTGCACATCAGCCGCGCGATCATCTCCGAGAACGTCGCCCGCACCGAAGTCGCGCAGGGCGCGGGCGCGCTCGGCACCGCATCGACCAGCAATCTCGGCGGCACGATCCAGTTCTTCAGCGACAAACCGCGCGACACCGCCAACGTCACCGGCGGCGGCACCTATGGCTCGGACAACACGTACCGCGGCTATGCGCGTATCGACAGCGGCGATCTCGGCGGCGGGCTGAAGGGCTATCTGAGCTACGGCTACCTCACCACCGACAAGTGGAAGGGCGACGGCGTCCAGCGCCAGCACCAGGCGAACGGCAAGATCGTCAAGGATTTGGGTGCGTTCGGCAGCCTGTCCGCGTTCCTGAACTTCTCCGATCGTCGCGAGCAGGATTACCAGGATCTCAGCTACGACATCATCCGTCGTCGCGGCCTGCGTAACGACAACATCGCCGACAACTATCCGCTCGCGCTGCAGATCGCGAAAACCTACCAGAACCAGGGTGCGCTCGCGACGTATACGAAGGCGAACAACGGCTCGTCGGTCGGCTTCGTCGCACCGTGGGCCGGCACCGGCACGACCTTCCCGACCGGGTTCGGGACGGTCGACGATGCGTATTTCGATGCAGGCGGCGTCCGGCGCGATTACCTTGGCGGCGTCACGCTCGATGCTAACCTGACGCCCGAGCTAACGATGACCACGACCGGTTACTATCACGACAACAAGGGTCAGGGGTCGTGGATCACGCCCTATTCGCCGACCCCGGCGGGTGCGCTGAACCAAGACGGCAGCGCCATCACTGCGCCCAGCCCGCTCGGCTTCCGGACGACCGAATACAGCATCAAGCGCGGCGGTGCGCTCAGCAACATCGCCTATGAGACGGGTGCGAACACCTTCGAGGTGGGCGGCTGGCTCGAGATCAACACCTTCACGCAGGCGCGGCGCTTCTACGGCATGACCGACAGCGCGACGCCCAACCGCGACGTGCTGAAGTTCCAGAAGAATTCCTACGCGACGCAGTGGGACGGCAAATACGGCACCGACACGATGCAGTATCATGTCGAGGACACGCTGAAGCTCATGAACGACCGGTTGATCGTCAACGCCGGGTGGAAGGGCGCCTATGTCGTCAACAGCGCGACGATGCTGCCCGATACGAGCTCGCCGCTGTCGGTCGGCCGTATCTCCGCCAAGGACTGGTTCCAGCCACAGGCCGGCATATTGTTCAAGCTGACCCCGGCGGCGGAAGTGTTTGCCGACTATACCGAGAACATGCGGGCGTTCGTGTCATCGGCGACGACCGGACCGTTCGCGGCGACGCAGGCCGGCTTCAACGCCGTCCGCGGCCGCCTCAAGCCCGAGCGCTCGAAGACTGCGGAGGGCGGCGTCCGCCTCCACAGCGGACCGTTCCAGGCTTCGGCGGTCGGCTATTATGTCGACTTCTCGAACCGCCTGCTCGCCTTTGCGAACGGTGTCGGCATCCTCGGCAACGCCCCGACGCTCAACAACGCGGGCAGCGTGCGCACGTACGGCGCGGAAGTCTCCGCCAATTACCGCGTGTTCCGCCCGCTCTCGCTGTTCGCGAGCTATTCCTACACCAACGCGGAATATCAGGACACGGTCACCGACGCTTCCGGCTCGGTCCAGGTTCGCAAGGGCGACACCGTCGTCGATACGCCCAAGCACATGGTCAAGGGCGAGATCGTGCTCGAACAGTCGGGCTTCACCGGCCGGGTCGGCGCGGATTACATGAGCAAGCGCTACTTCACCTACCTCAACGACCAGTCGGTGCCGAGCCGCGTGCTGGTCGATGCCAGCATCGGCTACCGCTTCGAGGGCGACGGTGCGCTTCACGGCGTCGCGATCGAGGGCAACGTGACCAACCTTACCAACAAGAAGTATATTTCGACGATCGGATCGAATGGTTTCACCGCCAGCGGTGACAACCAGACGTTGCTCGCTGGCGCGCCACGGCAGTTCTTCGTGTCGTTGAAGAAGGGCTTCTAAAGTCCGCAAGAATATCGGACCGGGCGACGTTCGCCCGGTCCGATCTCACTCGACCGCGCGCAGCTTGGGGCGGCCCGGCGGCGACTGGCGCAGCAGTTCGTCGACCCGCGCGGCGAGATCGGTCTGGCGGAACGGCTTCGACAAACGAGTGACGCCCTCGGGCACGTCCTCGCCCGCCGCGGCATAGCCGGTCACGAGCAAAGCCGGGATGCGATTGCCCGACGACCAGAGTTCGGTGATGAGTTGTCCGCCGGTCATCCCCGGCATCAGATAATCGCTGACGAGTATGTCTGCATCGACGCCGGATCGGATTGCCGACAGCGCTTGGCTAGCGGACGGGACCTCGACCACGACATAGCCGATGTCGCGCAGCATGTCGGCAGTCGCGGCGCGTACCAGATCCTCGTCGTCGACGAGCAACACCTTCGCCGCACGCCGCGCGATGACCGGCTCGGCGGTGTTCTCGACCGTCTCGGTCGCCGCTTCCTCGGTTGCCGGCAGCCATAGCTCGACCGTCGTGCCGGAGCCGGGTTCGCTGGTCAGGCGGAGCGTGCCGCCCGACTGCGCGGCGAGCCCGTGGACCATCGAGAGCCCCAGCCCGGTGCCCTTGCCGACGCCCTTGGTCGAGAAGAACGGCTCGGTCGCGCGCGCGAGCGTGGCGCGGTCCATGCCGACGCCGGTATCGATCGCCGCAATCCGGACATACCTGTCTGGCGCCAGACCAATGAGATTGCGCTCGTCGACCACGACTTCGCTAACGGTAAGGGTAAGCTTGCCGCCACCAGGCATCGCGTCACGCGCGTTGATCGCCAGGTTGAGCAGTGCGAGTTCGAGCTGATTGGGATCGACCCGCGCCGACGACAAATGCCGGGGAATCTCGATCGTCACTGCGATCGACGGCCCGAGCGACCGCCGCATCAGGTCGACCAGCCCGTCGATCAGCGCGCCGATATCGACCGCCCGCGGTTGCAACGCCTGCCGTCGCGCGAACGCCAGCAACCGCTGCGTCAACGTCGCCGCCCGCTCCGCCGCCTGCAACGCGCCGCCGATCATCCGCTGCGTACGCTCGTCGTCCTTGTGCCGCCGCCGCAACAAATCGAGACTGCCGACGATCGGCGTCAGGAGATTGTTGAAATCATGCGCGACACCGCCGGTCAGCTGGCCGATCGCATCCATCTTCTGCGCCTGCGCGAGTTGCGCGTCGGCTTCCTTCCGATCGGTGACATCGGAGACCACGCCGGTCATCCGCGCCGCCTTGCCGGCATCGTCATACTGGACCCGCCCCTTGGCGACCAGCCATCGCGAAGCACCGTCGGCCGCATCGATGCGGTACTCGACGTCGATAACGCCGGTTCGGGTCGCCTCGGTCATCGCGCGCGTGACGATACCGCGTTGCTTCACGTCGATATGGCTGAGGAACGTTTCCATGGTCCAGTCGGGTCGGCCCTCCGGATAGCCATAGATCGCGTCATGCCGCAGCGTCCGCCGGGACTCGCCGGTCGTCAGGTCGATGTCCCAGCTTCCCATGCCAGCAGCTTCGAGCGCGATCTCCAGGCTCTCGCGCGCGGTTCGGAGCTCGCTGGTCCGGTCAAGTACCGCGCGTTCCAGCGTCACCGCGACGTCGCGCAACTCATATTGTCGCCGCCGTGCCGTGAGCGCCGACCGGATCGCACCCAGCATCGCCTCGGCATGCAACGGGCGCTCCAGCAGCAGGACATTGCCCAGGTCGGTAAGGCGTTGGGTGGCCCGCGGCGTGCGCGGCGTCCGCGTTCCGTTGGCCAGCACGACGAACTGGATATCCGCCCAATTGGGTTGCGCCGCGACCCATTCCGCCAGCGGAGCAACTTCCTCGGTCGCGAGTGCTTCCTCCGTGAGCATCACCGCGCCCGCGCCCTTGGCGAGTTCGGCGATCAGGTCCATCTGGTCGCGACACACGTAGGCGACGATGTCATTCCGCCCGAGCAGGTCCGACGCGATTGCCGCATCGCGCCCGCGGGGCGCCAGGATCAGGACGCGATCGTCCATGTCAGACGCGCGAGTCCTGCATCCCCATCCGACTGGCCATCAACGTCTTTCCTTCGCCCGAGAATGTCGGAACGCCGGTCAGCACGCCCTGGAATTCGCGAAGGGGCTCGCCGACCAGCAATCCGTTGCTACCGATCTGAAACTCCCGGATCGTGCGTTCGTGCCGTGCGGTACGCGTCTTGATGACCGAAATCGCCTGCCGCACCTCGCCATGCGCCTCGAAATAGCGGAGCTGGACGATCGTATCGGACAGATAGCTGAGGTCGACGTCGGACCGGACGTCTCCGGTGATCCCGTGCAGGCCGAGGATCAGCAGGCTGACGATCCCCTTCTGACCGAGATACGTCAGCATCTCGTGCATCTGCAGGATCAGGAACTGTTCGTTCGGCATCGCCTGGAGGTAGGCATTGAGGCTGTCGATCACGACGATCTTAGCCTTGTGCTGCTCGACCGCAGCCCGCACCGCGCCGGAGAACTCGCCTGGCGACATCTCGGCGGGATCGATCGCCCGCAGCTCGAGCTGCCCGTTCTCGACGAACGGCATCAGGTCCATGCCCAGCGACGCACTCCGCTTCAGCAACGTCGGCAACCGCTCGTCGAACAGAAAGTACGCCGCGCGCTCGCCCCGCTCCAGCGCTGCGATCACCGACTGGACCGACGCGGTCGTCTTCCCGACACCGGCAGGCCCCGTCAGCAACGTCGCGGTGCCCGGGATAAGACCGCCACCCAGCAACGTGTCGAGTTCGGTCGAGCCGGTCGAAACTGCCTCGTCCGAATATTTCATGACGTGCTCGGACGCGACGAGGCGCGGATAGACGCAGAGCCCACCGCGCTCGATCTCGAAATCATGATAGCCGCCGCGATACCGTACGCCGCGCATCTTCACGACGTGCATGCGGCGACGTTGCGCGCCGAACCCGGACAAGGTCTGTTCGAGCGAGATGACGCCGTGCGCGATGCTGTGCAACTGGAGATCGCTGCCCGAGCCGCTCTTGTCGTCGAGGAACAGCACGGTGCAGGCCCGCGTCGAGAAGAAGTGCTTGAGCGCGAGGATCTGGCGGCGATAGCGGATCGGGCTTTGCGCGAGCAGGCGCAGTTCGGACAGGCTGTCGATCACCACGCGCTTGGGGCGAAGCTCGTCAACCTTCGCCATCACGTCGCGGATCGTCTCGCCGAGCTCGACCTCGCTTGGATGCAGCAACGTCTGTTCATGGTCTTCGCCAAGGCCGTCGGCCGGCACCATCTCGAACAGCGTCAGCGGGTCCAGCGACCAGCCATGCGTCTGCGCCACCGCGCGCAACTCGACTTCGGTCTCGGCCAGCGTGATATACAACCCCGCCTCGCCGACCGATTCGCCGGCGAGCAGGAAGCCAAGCCCGAGCGTCGTCTTGCCCGTGCCGGGCGTACCCTCGACAAGGTACATTCGGTCCGGTGTCAGCCCCCCATTCAGAATGTCGTCGAGCCCGTCGATACCGGTCCGTGCGAGCGCCGGTAATTGTCCGTTCAGTGCCAAGTGGCAGTCCTTCCTGTGATCGTACCGCGCGTGGTGCGACCATATGTGCCGACCCTAGGTTATAACCGGCGTATCGCATAGTCTTGCGGTCGTGACAGTCCGGGGATCTTAATGTCGCTCAAGCACTCGTTTCCGCCGATTTTCGATTCTGAAGCGCGGGTTCTGGTTCTGGGCAGCCTGCCGGGCGACCGGTCACTCGCTGCCCAGCGCTATTATGCGCATCCGCAGAACCAGTTCTGGCAGCTGATGTCGCCGGTCGTCGGCTGCGATCTCGTTACGCTCGACTATGAGGATCGGTTGGCGGCGTTGCGGGCGAGCGGCGTGGCGCTGTGGGACGTAATCGGCTCGGCGCGGCGGAGTGGAAGCAGCGACGCGGCGATCCTTGACGCCGAAGGCAACGACATCGTCGCGCTCATCGGACGATTACCGAAGCTTCGCGCAGTCGCTTTCAACGGCGGTACCGCGCTCAAGCAGGGCCTGAAGCTGCTCGGACCGAACTATGCTAGACCGACCATCGTCGCGCTTCCCTCCAGCAGCCCGCTGCACACGATCGGCGTCGCGGCAAAGCAGCCCGCCTGGAACCAGCTCGCCGCGTTCCTCCTCGACCGGACGTGACTGCGCGCCTACGTCTGTGTCCATGACCCAGCTCTATGACCTCACCGTCCCCGCGTTTCGCCGCGGTTTCGCCAGTCTTTCGGCGATCCTGAAATCGGGCGAAGCCTATGCACAGGAGCACGGCATCGCCGAGGCGGACATGCTTGGCACGCGACTGATCACCGACATGGCGCCGCTGACCGCGCAGGTCCAGCGCGCCAGCGACACGGCCAAGGGCGCGATGGTCCGGCTTGGCGGCGTCCCGACGATCGCGATGGCCGACGACGAAACGAGTTTCGCAGCGCTGCAGCAGCGCATCGCCGCAACGGTTGCGTTCCTCGAGGGCGTGCCGCGCGAGGCGATCGACGGCAAGGAGGATGCCGTCGTCACGATCGTCACGCCCAGCCGGACGTTGGACTTTACGGGGCAGAACTACGTGCTCGGGTTCGTGCTGCCCAATTTCTATTTCCACATCACGACCGCCTACGCGTTGTTGCGGATGCGCGGCGTGCCGATCGGCAAGATGGACTATCTCGGTCGGTAGAAGCCTGCATCGACGTCGATAACCGCCTGTAGCGAGGCGGATAAATGATACTGGCGGAGAACTCCGCGCTGCGGCAAGGGCGAGCGATGTCGATCGAAACGCTCATCGCCCAATACGGCCTCGCCGCGATATTCCTGGGTGCGGGGCTCGAAGGCGAAACCGCGGTCGTCACGGGCGGTGTGTTGGCGCATCAGCATTTGCTGCCGCTCTGGGGCAGCGCCGCTGCGGCCGTCGCGGGATCGTTCGCCGCGGACCAGCTCTTCTTCCTCGCCGGGCGTCGTTTCCGCGACACGGCCCGCGTTCGCAAGATCGCCGCCAAGCCGGCCTTCGCCAAGGCACTCGACACGCTGGAACGCCATCCGACCGTCTTCATCCTCGGCTTCCGCTTCCTCTACGGCCTGCGCACGATCAGCCCCATAGCTATCGGCACGTCGCATGTCCCCGCACGCACGTTCATGATGCTCAATGCGATCTCTGCGGTAGTCTGGGGCGTGATGTTCACCGGCATCGGCTATCTGTTCGGGGATACGCTGCTCGACGCGGTCCACAGCATCATGCCGAGGCATAAGTTGGCCGGCGTTGCGATCCTCGCAGTCGTTGTCGCGGTGGTGATGACCGCGATCCGCTATTGGCGCGGACGTCGATCCAACGCGGTACCGAAGACCAGCTGACTAATAGGGAATATTCGAGAATACGGCCCCTGTCAGATGCCGGCAGGCCGCGAACTCTTCCAGAGCTCGCGCTCAAAAATGGTGGCCCAGCAGAAGGGCTCCACTGGACCACTAGGTTCCGTCTAGGGAGCTTCACTTCGCCTGACGTTGCCCCGTTGTAATACCCACTTATCAAATAGGAATAGAGTTATTCCCTACCCTCGGTGAGTAGAGTATAAATTACGCCGAAATGCATCGGCTTGAAAACGTACTTCTACAGCGCAAAAATTCAAAAGGCGACGACTTCCCCAGAACGGAAAGTACGTCGCCTTTCTAGTCTTCAAACAGATGGTTCGATTACCGAACCAAGCCGTCTTTTACAATTTGAAGTCACTGATCAGAGCGCGTTGCCGCTCGAATTCGAATCGACCGAGTTCTCGAGATCAGCCGAGTTGCTCGTTTCGATACCATCTACCGCGGAAAGATTCGCGTCCGACTCTTCGACGACCGTGTTCGACTGAATGTCGGTAACGTTCTCGGTCGCTGCGGGCTTCGTGCAGGCGGCAAGGCCAAGCGCCAGGACTGCAATCATTGGCACGATCGTGATCTTCTTCATCGAATGGTCTCCGTGATGACTAGTGCAGAATTACGACTGCAATGCGCGAAATCGATCCTGGAACCGAAAGCTACCCAGCGATGCGGCCGAACGCAATACCCTATCGCACGACTATGATTTAATCACCAGCTCAGGCCGGCGCGTGCGTAGACGTAGCGGCCGTTGAACCCGAACGGCGAGTAATACGGGTAGCCGATCACCCCGGTCGGGTTGTTCGCGATGCTCGTCGCGTCGGGATAGACGTCGAACAGGTTGCTGACGCCGAGCCCGATCTGCGCGCCCTTCTTCGCCTGGTAGCGGAGTTCGAGATCGGTGATCAGGTGCTTGCCGCTGTGCACGTCGCCGGCAGCCGTCGTGCCGGGCTGCGTCACGTCGCCATAATAGGTGACGCGGGCCAGTGCGCCGAGCTGGTCGAGCGACCAATCGATCGACCCGGTCACCTTCTCGCCCGGCGTACCGTTCTCCAGCGATTCGATGCGGTTGCGAGCGAACAGCGTCGGTGCCGGGTTGAGCGTCGAGGTCGATGTCGGCACGCGCGTCACGTCCACGTCGTTGACGTTGCCGGCGATCGTCAGGTCGAACGTCCCGGCAGCATCGGTCGGCAGCCGGTAATGCGCGACCGCGTCGATGCCCTTGGTGGTCGAGGCGATGCCGTTGACGAAGAACCGCGCTGCCGTTGCCCCTGATCCCGCGAGCAAGTTGAGGATCTGCGCATTGACCGCGGCGGATTGGGTCGGCGACGTGGTGATGTTCTCCGAAAGACCGATCTGATTGCGGATGCGGATGCGGTACGCATCGACTGTCAGGTCGAACCCGCCAAAGCGAATGACGGTACCGACCGAGAAATTCGTCGACTTCTCAGGCTCGAGAGGAAGGCCTCCGAGCCTAGCCGCAATGGGGCTTACCGATGGGTAGGTTCCGGTCTGAACTGGGTTTCCGTTTTGAATGACGGTTGCGACCGACGTGAAATACTGCTGCTGCAGAGCCGGCGCGCGGAAGCCTGTCGATGCCGTTCCGCGAAGCGCAAACCAGCGCGCGAAGTCATAGCGCGCGGAGACCTTACCGGTGCCGGTCGAGCCGAAATCGGAATAGTCTTCCCCGCGTCCGGCGAGTCCGAGCAGCAACTTGTCCGTCACCTGCGCTTCTACATCGAGATAGACGCTGCCGTTGCGACGGCTCCGCTCGATCGCGTTGTCCGGTGAGAATCCGCCAAAGCCCTGCGCGCCTGGGGGTGCGCTCGGCAGTGCGCCGGTCACTGTCCCAGCGGCGGGATAGCCATAGGATGCGAGTTCGCCCGACTGGATCTTGAACCCCTCGCGGCGCCCTTCGAGCCCGAACGCGACGTTGACGCCCTGCAACACATCGAACTTACGATCGACGTCGAGCCCGACGATGTACTGGTCGTAGATCAGCGCACCGTCGGAGAAGTCGCGCTGCGTGGCGCGCCCATAGGCATAGTTCGCGGAATCCAGCGTGCGGAACCCGATCTTGTTGCGGCCATAGCTGGCGGTCAGGTCGACGTTCCAGTCGGCGACCACGCCCTTGATGCCGATCGCCGAGTTGATGTCGCGCGACTTGGTATTGATCAGCGGCAGGAAGCCATCGGACAGCCCTGCCAGCTCCAGTCGCGCGACTGCTACCGGGTCCGACTGCAGCGGCAATCGCGGGAAGGCCGCGCTGCGCGTGTCGCGGTCCTGATAGCCGAGCCAGCCGTACAGCTTCCACGTGCCGGTCAGCGTCGTGCCGGCGTTGGCGAAGATGCTGTATTGCTCGACCTTGGGGTCGCCGAAGAGGCCGGTCACACGGCCCGGCGTGCCGGGGATTTTGACGAGCGTGCGCGTGTCGAAGTCGGCGCGGTTGGTCGCCTGGCGATCCAGATACTCGCCCGAAACGGTCAGGAAACCGTCATCGCCAAAGCCGATACCCTGCCAGCCGGACACGGTCAGCGCATGCTCGCCGTTCGTGCTGCGGCTGCCGCGCGCGGTGTCGATATCGGTGTTGTAGAAGCCGTAATTGACCGTCATGCCGCCGCCCGACCGGGCCTCGCGCAGCCGCAGGTTGACGACGCCGGCGATCGCATCAGAGCCATATTGTGCGGACGCCCCGTCACGCAGCACCTCGATACGATCGAGTGCCACGGTCGGGATCGTGTTCAGGTCGACTGCGGCCGACCCGCGCCCCACCGAACCGCCCACGTTGAGCAAAGCCGCGGTATGGCCGCGCACGCCGTTGACCAGCACCAGCGTCTGGTCGGGCGACAGGCCGCGCAGCGTCGCCGGGCGGATCGCGTCGGTGCCATCGACCGCGGACGGCCGCGGGAAGTCGATCGACGGCACGACCGCCGACAGCGCCGCACCGAGCTCGGTCGTCCCCTGGCGCTGGATCGCGGCCGAACTCAACACGTCGATCGGCGAGGCACTGTCGAGCCGCGAGCGACCGACGGCGCGCGTGCCGGTGACGATGATATCGTCTCCCGTGTCGGGCGCCGCAGCGGGGTCTGCGGCAGGCGCCGTCGCCGTTTGCGCGGGCACGTCCTGCGCATAAGCAACATGCGCGCTGGCGAAGGCGAGGGTCGAGGCGGCGAGCGTCAACGCGGTACGATAAGCAGTCATGATAGTGTCCCTGTTAGTGGATCGCTCTGCGACGATCTCCGTGCGAACCAAACGAACGGTCGCAGTCATCGGTCCCGATAGGTCCCAAGCGACTGGCCGATAAGTGAAAAGAATGCGCGGCTGGCTGCGCTGGCTGCAACGTCCCATTCGGGATGCCATTGCACCGCCAGCACGTCGCCGCCGCACGGGCGCGCCGAGAACGCCTCGACCAGCCCGTCCGAAACCGCATGCGCCTCGACGCTGAGCCCCTCGCCCAGCCGATCGATACCCTGGCGGTGGACCGACGTGACCGAGATGCTGGGCTCGGCGATCGCGGCCGCGAGCATCCCGCCAGATCGCAGCGTGACGTCATGGACATGGTCGAACAGCGTTTCGTACGCGGTCGCGTCGTCGGTCGATCGGTGATGGCCATCGTCCAGCGCATCGGTCAGCGTGCCGCCGAACAGCACGTTCAACTCCTGCAAGCCGCGGCAGATACCGAACACCGGCCGCCCCGCCTCGATCATCCGGCCCGCGAGTTCGAGCGCCACCGCATCGCGGTCCAGATCGAGCGCATCGTCGGCCGCGTCCGACTTGCCGTAGCGTGCCCCTGCGACGTTCGAGCGCGACCCGGTCAGCAACAGGCCATCTAGGCGTCCAGCCAGCGCCCGCGTGTCCATCGCATCCGCCACGGCCGGCACCAGCAGGACGGTTGCGCCGGCATAGCGCACCAGCGGCTCGACGAAGCGGGTGGCGACCGCCTGGATCGGACGATCGACCACTTCGTTGCAGCACAACACGCCGATCACGGGCTTGGGCGGCCCATCCTCCCGACGGCAGCAGGCAAAACGCATCATGCGGCGCGCCCTCTCAGCGTCTCGTGCAACTGGTCCGCCGCATCGCCCGCGAGGATCATCGCGGTCGGCTGTGCGACCACGCTGCCGGCGGGTACGTCTTCGAGCAGCCAGACATTACCGCCGATCGTCGCGCCCTGCCCGATCGTCACGCGACCAAGGATCGTCGCACCGGCATAGATCACCACGTCGTCCTCGACGATCGGATGCCGCGCGAGCCGTTCACGCGCCGACACGTCGGTCACGCCGAGCGGACTGCGCGCGCCGAGCGTGACGTGCTGGTAGATCTGCACCCGGTCGCCGATGATCGCGGTCTCGCCGATCACGACGCCGGTGCCGTGATCGATGAAGAAGCTGCGGCCGATCGTCGCGCCCGGGTGGATGTCGATGCCGGTGCGGTTGTTGGCGAGTTCGGAGATGATCCGCGCGACGATCGGCGCGCCGAGGCCGTAGAGCGCGTGCGCGATCCGGTGATACAGGATCGCGACGATGCCGGGGTAGCAGATCAGGATCTCGTCCGCGCTGCGGGCCGCCGGATCGCCGAGGAATGCCGCGCGGACATCGTCGTCGACCAGTTCGCGGATCGGCCCCAGTTCGGCGCAGAACAGGCCGATGATCATGCTCGCATGGCTGACGTCGAACGACAGCACCGCCTCTTCCTGCCAATAGGCGAATTCGCGTTCGACCTGCCGTTGCAGCCGTTCCAGCGCCTGTCGGAGCCGCGTCTCGACGAACGCGTCCTCGCGCTCGACCGGACCTGCGAACATGCCGAGCCGCCCGGGAAACAGCGCCGCGACGAGATCGTCGAGCGCGCGCCCGGTCTCGTCCAGCGACGGGAAGCGCGCGACGCTATGTCGGCCGTCCTGCTCCTGCCGCCAGGCGCGACGTGCGCTGCGCAGTTCGTCGATCGTCGCGGCGAGGTCGATCGGGTCGGATGCTGATGACACGGCGTTGTCCTTCATGTCAGCGGAGCGTGGGATAGCCGGCCCGGACGGCCTCGGCTTCCAGCGTCGATATCGGGGTCAGCGCGCCTGGCTCGGCGGGTATGATCCCGGCGAGGAGCAGCGTCTCGCGTACCGCCGCGAGCGCGGGATCGGCGGCGACATGATCGAGCGCGCTTCGCAATGCCGCCACCGTCTCGGCGTCGGTCCCGGTCGCGGTCACGAAGGGCAGGCTCGGCGATGCGGGGCTGGGCGCGACGATCTTCAGGCGCGCGACCAACGCCGGCTCGAACCGTGCGATGGTCGCATAGGTTACGCGGTCGATCGCGGCGAGATCCGCCTTGCCCGTCCCGACCGCGACGATGCTGGCTCGATGCGCGCCGGTTTCGACCACCTCGGCAAAGAACGGCCCCTGCCCTGCAAACGGCGCTACCGTCGCGCGGAACAGGTTCATGCCGGTGTTCGACTGGCGGTCGTTGATGGCCGCGCGGCTACCGCGGAACACCGCGACCGAACCGCGGGGATCGTCCGCTCTCGCCACGATCACACTGCCGCTTTCTCGCCCGGCGTAGATCGGGAACGCGATCACGCGCAGATCCAGCGTCGGATCGGCGATCAACGGATAGCCACAGGCCTGGCCGAACAGCAGCGCCGGATCGCGCCAGATCGCATGGACGTCACGTGTTCGATCGAGCCGATCGGGCACCTCCGCGACACCGCGTTCGCGCAGGACGGCGGCAATCGCCGACCACAGCCGGTCGTTGGCATCATGCTGCGCGGGGTGATCGTACATCCCAAGCGAGGCGATCCGGTCCGTCAAGAGACGGGCTCGCGGTGGAGGGGATGGACCATGTCGTCATGCGCGCTGAACGCGAACCGCCGGACGATCTCGCCATACCCCTGATAGATCGGTGCCCCCGCGTCGGCGAACCGCGCTCGGTTACGGTGATGGTACGCTGGCAGGTCGTACCAGGCGAGCGACGGCCGCTCGTGATGCGCGGCATGCAAATTGTTGTTGAGATACAGCAGCCCGAGGAGCCCGCCATGCTCGACGCTGGCGGCGCGACCGGGGCTCGCGAGATCGGCGCGGTGCTCGGCGTAGGAGCGCACCATGGTCAGCGCCATGCCCGGATAGACGAAGCAGAGCACGTAACGGCCGACGCCAAGACCGACATGGTCGAGCCACCAGAGCACCAGCGCGACCGCGACGAGGTGTGGCGCCCAGTCGCGCGCTACGCACGCCGGTTCGCGCGCCAGTCGGCGGGACTCTTGCAGGAAGAGCCGGCCGACCGAGATCGCAGGTCCGAAGACCATCTCACCGAGAAGCGTGGATTGAAGCCGGCCGAGGACTGCGGCGAAACCACGCGCCTGTACCCGGTAGCGGGACTCTGGGTCATGCCGAGGATCGGTGATGACCTCCGCGGGGTGATGCGCGACATGGCTGCGGCGGTACAGGCGATAGGGCAGCCATAGCGACAGCGGTGCAAACCCGATCGCGTCGTTGATCCACCGGATCCGCGTCGGATGCCCGTGAATGACCTCGTGCTGCAGCGATTCCTGCCAGGCAAGTAGCCACCCGCCGATCGGCACCAGCAACGGCGTCGGAATGACCACATGCCATGCCGTCGCGACCATCCATCCGCCGTACACGATACCTGCCAGAAGGACGGTCGGCCATCCTACCGTCGAACTCGAAGCCTCTCGCTGCATTCCCATCTCCGTCCGAGGAGATGAATATCCCCTGAGAGAATGGGAATTGACAGTCGATTGAACTTCGCGACGGAAAAACTTTGATTGTCAGGCAGTAGGGCCAGCCACCGACGATCATTCTGATCCTCCCCCGTCAGGGGGAGGTGGCAGGCGCTTGCCTGACGGAGGGGGCGGCAAGCGATAACCGATGTTCCGTATTCCCCCTCCGTCACCGTCGGCGACACCTCCTCTTCGCGGGAGCAGATCGTTTCAGGCGATCTCTTCCAGCGGCAGTTCGGGCCGCGCAGCCTGTGCACGAAACCGCTTCACGGTCGCTTGGGTGAACGGCTTGGCAAATACCGTCGACACGGTCACGAAATCCGCGGTCGCCTGCTCAGGCGTGAGCGTCAGCAGCGTGAAGCCTTTGGCGTCCTGGTCGCAGAACCGCACTTCGCCCTTATTGGCGTCTGCGATCAACGTGCCGATACCCGGCAATAGCGAACCGTAGGACGGACTGGTGATCGCGGTGCAGCCGAATTCGACCGCGACCAGCTTGCCCGCATCGTCGTGCAGATCGTTCGCCCAAGCCGCATGACTATCGCCCGACAGCACGATCGGCCGCGACTTCGCACGCCGGAACGCCGCGTACAGGCGCTCGCGCGCGGGCGGATAGCCGTCCCAGCTGTCGAGGCCGAACGGCATGCCGGCACGGTACGAAGCGATGCCTGCTGCCAGTCGCTCGCGCCACATCGCCGGCAGCTTCGCCATCGTCTCGCCGAATTTCACCGGCCCGAGTTGCCGCTCCATGTCGGGCCCCGCGACCTTCGCCATCACGATCTGGTTGCCCAGCACCTGCCAGGGCTTTCCCGCGGTCACCGATGCCGCCATCGTCTTCTCGACCCAGGCAAGCTGCGCCGGCCCGAGCAGTTCGCGATCGGGCCGCGCGCGTTCCGCCAGCATCGGCGCGTATTCTGCGGGTGTGATCGCCTCGCCCTTCGACACGACCTGATGGCTGCGCGCGAGCAACCGCGTCTCGACCATCACCAGCGTCGCGAGATCGCCGAAATCGAAGCTGCGGTTGATCGCCGCCCAAGGCTGGCCGGGCTTGGGGTCGCGGATCGGCATCCATTCGAAATACGCCTGCATCGCCGCCGCCTTGCGCGCGTCCCAGTCGCCCTCGGTCTTGGGGTCGTGGTTCTCGGCACCGTGCATCCAGTCGTCGTTGGCGACCTCATGATCGTCCCACACGCAGATGAACGCAGCGCGCGCATGGGCGGCCTGCATGTCGACGTCGCGCTTCACCTGAGCGTGGCGCATCCGGTAGTCGGCGAGGCTGACGATCTCGTGACGCGGCTCGACTAGACGATTGATCTTCTTGGCGATGTCGGCGCCGTACCCGTCGACGCCGTATTCGTAGATATAGTCGCCGAGGTGCAGGACGGCGTCGAGCCGGTCGAGCTTGGCGATCGCGTCATATGCGTTGAACAAGCCGCCGGCGTAGAGCTGGCACGAAACGACCGCCATGACGACGTCGGCGACCTTGCCCTTCGGCAGCGTCCGGAGCCGGCCGACCGGCGAGCGCGTGCCGTCCGCGGCGTCGAACCAGTAGCGATATTCGTGCCCCGGCTGGAGCCCGGTCGCCTCGACCTTGGCGGTGAAGTCACGCGCGGCGCGGGCCTTGACCGTGCCCGAGCGGATCGGCTTGCCGTCTTCGGTCTCCGCGACGTGCCAGGTCAGCGCGATGTCGCCGGCCTGCGCCGCATCGACCGGTGTCGCCCGCGTCCAAAGAATGGCGCCGTCGACCGAAGGATCACCACTCGCCACCCCGTGATCGAAGCGCGCTTTCGCCGCGTCGGCCGCTTGTGTCGCTACCGCGGGAAGCGCGAGGGTCGCACCCGAGCCCGTAAGTTTCAGGGCATACTTGAGCGCATCGCGGCGGTTGATCGTCATCGTCTCGGGCTTTCGTAACGGCTGTTGCCCGCCTGCTAGCCACGATCGAAGACACCCCGGCGGCAACGATGTGACAGCGTCGTTACGGAATAGTCATTTTGCTTTCATGAAGACGCCATCGAAACGTCACCTCGCCCCCGTAGTGCGACGGCAACGACACGGGGGACTTAATGACACGTATCTTCACGCGGCTCGCGGTTGCGACGCTCGCCACGACCTGCTCGACCATGGCGCTCGCACAAGCCAGCACGCCAGCCACTGCCCAAGCCGAAACCGAAGCCGCAACGTCGGACGACGAGATCGTCGTCACCGCGCAGAAGCGCGAACAGCGGATCGAAGACGTCCCCATTACCGTCACCGCGCTGACTGGCGCTCGCATGGCGTCGATCGGCGTCAACTCGTTGAGCGAAGTCGCCGCCTATATTCCCGGCCTCCAGATCCAGGAGCAGAGCGCCAACAACCCGGGCTTCGTGATCCGCGGCATCACCTCGGACAACGGCTCGTCGCAGCAGGGCGCGCGTGTCACGCTCTATTACAACGGCATCGACATCAGCCGTTCGCGCGGCGCGTACCAGGACCTGTTCGACCTCTCGCGGATCGAAGTCGTGAAGGGTCCGCAGGCGACCCTGTTCGGCACCGCGGCTGCGGTCGGCGCGATCAGCCTCGTCTCGGCCAAGCCGGAGCCCGGCGTGTCGGGCGCGATCAACGGCACGTACGGCAATTTCGACCGAACCCAGGTGTCGGGCTTCCTGAATGCGGGCAACGATGTGCTCGCCGGCCGCATCGCCTTCGCGTATAAATATCGCAAGGGCTACGTCCGCAACATCGCCGGCGACGCGAACGTGCCGAACCAGAACCAGGGCGGCGTCGACCAGGACGATCTGAACGGCCAGGACCAGCGCGGCATCCGCGGCTCGCTCCGCTATCGCCCGAGCGACAGCATCACCGCCGACCTCGTCCTGACCTATGACGGACAGCGCAACCCCGGCACCGCGTTCAAAAGCCGCGCGCATGCCCCGACCGGCGGCCAGACCGGCGACTATGGCTACGCGGAACTCTCCGGCTCGCCATACAGCGCCGCGGCTCTCGGCGCACGCAAGCTCGGTCTCGACCGCAACGTCTATGACGCGAACCTGACGATCACCGCGGACCTGTCGCCGGGCATCACCTTCACCACCGTCAACGGGTATCGCAAGTTCGACGCACTCGAAGTGTTCGACGCCGATGGTGGCCCCGCTGCGTATCTCGAGTTCGCCGAAGACGCGAAGGGCGACCAGTGGAGCCATGAGAGCCGCTTTGCTTTCGAAGGGCCCAAGTACCGCGCCTCGGTCGGCTGGAACGCATTCTTCGAGAACGGCTTCCAGCGCGTCCCGTTCGCGACCGAAGAGGGTACGTATCTCGCCTGCTCGGTTGCGGCGGCCTACGCCCCGATCCGCGCGGCGCTGAACGGCGCGGGCATCCCGACCGGGACAGGATGCGTGGCACCGAACGGCACGGTTCCGGCGACGCGCGCAACCGCAGCGCTCACGGGTGGTCGTGCTACCGCAATACCTTACGCCGCGGAGTTCACGAACTACGGCAACAACGACACCTACTCCGTGTTCGCCGACGCGACGTACATTCCAATACCCGCGCTCGAACTGACCGCCGGCGCGCGCATCCTGATCGAGGACCGCCAGTCGGGCTATTCGTCGGTCCAGCCGAACTCGGTGATCCTGGCAGCCCTCGGCATCCAGTCGAGTCTGCTCGGGACGGCCAACACCAACGGCAACAAGTTCGTCGCGGAGAAGAGCTTCACCGCGATCCTGCCGCGCTTCAACGCGCTGCTGAAGCTCAACGACGCGGTCAATCTCTACGCGACGATCAGCAAGGGGCGCCGTTCGCCGGTGGTCCAGCTCGCCGCTCAGCGCACCGCGTTTGGGGTCGGTCCCAACCTGCAGGTCGTACCGCAGGAGAACGTCTGGAACTACGAAGGCGGCATCAAGGGTCGCGTCGGCCCGTTCAGCGGCGCGGCATCGGTCTTTTACCAGACCTATGACGGCTTCCAGGTGTCTGTGACGAACAACGGCGTGACGACGACACAGAGCGCCGGATCGGCCAAGAACCTCGGCGTCGAGCTCGAAGGCAATCTGAAGCTCGCATCGTATCTCTCGGTATTCGGGACGTTTGCCTACATCGACGGTGGCATCGGCGACGAAGCGGCGAACGGTGTGTTCGCCGGCAACCGCTTCCGCCTCCAGCCGGACACGACCGCGTCGGGCGGCGTGATCCTTCGCCTGCCGGTCGGCGGCGCGACGGTCTACGCCACGCCGAGCGTTACCTACCGCACCAAGGCGTTCTTCGAGCTGCCGAACAACCCGGCCATCAGCACGCCCGGCTACACGCTGGTCAACGCCCGCGCCGGGATCGAGTTCGCGCAAGGTCGCTACAGCGTCGGCGGGTTCGTCCGGAACGCGACCAACAAGCGCTACCTGATCGACGCGGGCAACACTGGCGGCGGCTTCGGCATCCCGACCTACATAGCCGGCGAGCCACGCTTCTACGGCGTCGAGCTGGGCGCGAAATTCTGATTTCCACGCATCGTTACACACCACGCAACCATCCCCGGGGGGACCAAGCATGACGTTCGAGACCATCTATACCGACGGCGATATCGATACCAACCCGACCGCCAATCCGCATATCAACGACCTGATCGAGTCGCGCTATTCGCGTCGCCAGACCTTGATGGGCGGCATGTCCGCGACCGCTGCGGCGGTGTTCGGCGGCATGTTGCTGACCGGCTGCGACGACGACAATGACGGCAACGGCTCGAGCCCCGTCACGGTGACGGCGACCGCTGGTGGCAGTTCCACCGCGGGTCGCGTCGCGACGCTGACCGGTGCGGCGATCGGCCAAGTCGACAGCGTGACCTGGACGCAGACCGCCGGCCCCGCCGTCACGCTCGCCGGTGCCTCGACCGCCACCGCGACCTTCGTCGTACCGGGTGCTGCTGCCGGGACCGTCCTCAGCTTCCAGTTTACCGCAGTATCGGCCAGCGGTTCGGTCAGCGCTACGACCAGCGTGACCGTCGGCGCGGCCTCGTTGGGCTTCACCGCGGTTGCGAAGAGCCTCGCGGATGTCGTTGCGGTTCCTGCGGGTTACGCGGTGACGGTCTTGTACCGGCTCGGCGATCCGATCGGCAGCGGGGTCGGCACGTATGCCAATGATGGCACCGACACGACCTTCTCGAAGCGTGCGGGCGATCATCATGATGGCATGAGCTATTTCGGCATGTCGGCCACCGGTACCCCGGACGCCAACGGCAACACGCGCGGCCTGCTCGTGCTCAACCATGAGAACATCACGCAAGCCTATCTCCATCCGAACGGCCCGACCACGACCGCAGGCGCCCGTCCCGAAGCCGAAGCGCTGAAGGAGATGGAGTGCCACGGCGTGTCGGTGATCGAGGTCAACCGCGCCGCCGCCTGGAGCTACACGACCGCGTCGTCCTTCAACCGCCGTATTACCCCGCTGACGCCGATGAGCTTCTCGGGCCCTGTGCGCGGTGCCGACAGCCTCAAGACGCGCTATTCGCCGGATGCCACCACGGGTCGGGGCACGATCAACAATTGCGCCAATGGTACAATGCCTTGGCACACGTACCTGACAAACGAAGAGAACTGGGTCGGCTATTTCAAGCGTGAGGTCGGCGACGCGGCGCGGCGCGCGGCAACTGGCCCCGTGGGCGTAAAGGCGAACACCTCGCTGACGCGCTACGGCAAGGGCGAGAGCAACACCGGCGGCAACTATGGGTGGTCGACGGTCACGCCGACGGACACGACCAGCACGATCTATTCGCGCTGGAACATCACCGCACAGGCCAGCGCGCCGGCCGACGGCACGGGCGATTTCCGCAACGAGATCTTCCAGTACGGCTGGGTGGTCGAGATCGATCCGTTCGACGCGGCCTCGACGCCGCGCAAGCGGACTGCGCTTGGCCGTATGAACCATGAAGGCTGCCAGATCGGGCGGACGATCGCTGGCGTGAAGCCGGCCTTCTACATGGGCGACGATGCGCAGAACGAGTATATCTACAAGTTCGTATCGGCGACGCCCTGGTCTGCGGCGGATGCGAGCGCCGCGAACCGTCTCGCGATCGGTGACAAGTATCTCGATGCTGGAACGCTCTACGTCGCGAAGCTCGCAGCCGACGGCAGCGGCCAGTGGTTGCCGCTGGTGTTCGGCCAAGGGCCCCTCACCTCGGCCAACGCAGCCTATCCGTTCTCGAGCCAGGTCGATGTGCTGATCAACACGCGACTGGCAGCGGATGCGCTGGGTGCGACGCGGATGGATCGGCCGGAGTGGACGGCGGTCAATCCTGCAACGGGCGAGATGTATTGCACGCTCACCAACAACTCGTCGCGGACGGTGGCTACCGCGGACGCGCCCAACCCGCGCGCCTATGTCGATCCCAAGACCACGGGCGGCCAGACCACGGGTAACGCCAACGGCCACATCATCCGCCTGCGCGAGACCGGTGACACATCCGAGGCAACGACGTTCGCTTGGGACATCTACGCGTTCGGTGCCGGCTCCGATCTGGATGCGACCAACATCAACCTGTCGGGTCTCGATGCGACCAACGACTTCTCGTCGCCCGACGGCCTGTGGTTCGGCCTGCCGAGCAATGCTTCGGGGACGATCGCACCGGTGATGTGGATCGAGACGGATGACGGCGCATTCACGGACGTCACCAACTGCATGCTGCTCGCCTCGGTACCGGGGATCGTCAACGATGGCGGCACGCGGACGGTGACCAACACGATCGGTGCGGCAACCGGCTCGGTGACGACGCGCGTCGGCAAGGCACCTGGGGCGGCACTGCGTCGCTTCCTGGTCGGGCCGAAGGAGTGCGAGATCACCGGTATCCATACGACGCCGGATGGGCGGTCGCTGTTCGTGAACATTCAGCATCCGGGTGAGAATGGCGGGCCGACCAACATTACGAGCAGCTGGCCTGCCAACCAGGCGGGTACGGTGACGGCTCCTTCGCGGCCGCGGTCTGCGACGATCGTGATCACGAAGACCGATGGGGGTGTGGTCGGGCTTTAAGCTTCGGGGGCGGACTCCCGATCCTCCCCCGCAAGGGGGAGGTGGCACCGAAGGTGGCGGAGGGGGAGGACACGGAACATCAGTTTCCGTGTCCTCCCCCTCCGTCTGGCAAGTGCCAGCCACCTCCCCCTGGCGGGGGAGGATTTTAGTGCCCCTCGATCACACCGACAAACCCCGCCCCGGCGGAGGCCGGGGTCCAGTTGGGAGACGTCGCTGAATGGCGCTACGCTTCGTTATTGCCACCGCTCCAACTGGGCCCCGGCCTTCGCCGGGGTGGGGCAGTTTCGAGGGGTGGTGCAATTTCAGGGGGGCCGCGTCCCGCAGGCCTTAAACCGTTCCCGCCGGAATCCGCGCGAGAGCCTCCTGCTCGATCTTCTCCAACTCATCCCGCGTCTGGACGATCGCCTCGCGTTGCGCGTCGAGCAGGTCGATCCGCTGGCGACACCGTTCCGCCAGCGCACGCATCTGCTCTACATGCTGCGGATCGGCGTCATAGAGGTCGAGAAATTCCTCGATGTCGCGCAACGTGAAACCCAGCCGCTTGCCACGCAAAATCAGCTGCATCCGGGCGACTTCGCGCCGCGTGTAGACCCGCGTGGTGCCGATCCGGCAGGGCTCGATCAGCCTCTTGTCCTCGTAGAACCGCAGCGTCCGCGCGCTCACGCCGAGCATGCGTGAGACTTCCTGTATGCCGGTAAGATCGTCCTGTCGGTCGTTCACGCGTCCACTCCCCTCGCCTCCGACGCCGCCGCCTTTGCGGTCTCTTCAGCGACAAGTTCCTTTTTGGATAGCTTGCCGATCAGCGTCTTGGGGAGACTGTCGCGGATTTCGACCTCGCGGGGAAGCTCGATCTTGCTGATCTTGTCGCGGAGAAAATCGCGTAGTTCGAGCGGGGTAGCGGCCGCACCTTCGGCCAGCACGACGAACGCTTTCGGCGCCTGCCCGCGGTATTTGTCGGGGACGCCGATGACGACGGCTTCGAGCACGGAGGGGTGTTCGTACAAGGCCTCCTCGATCACGCGCGGATAGACGTTGTACCCGCCGGCGAGGATCAGATCCTTGATCCGGTCGACGATGAACAGATAGCCGTCCGCGTCGAGGTGGCCCACGTCACCGGTGCGTAGCGCGCCATCCGCGAACAACTCGGCGGTGGCGGCGGGCTTGTGCCAGTATCCCTGCGTGATTTGGGGCCCACGCGCGCAGATCTCGCCATTCTCACCTACGGGCAGCAGCCGGGTCGGGTCCTCGCGGTCGCGGATCTCGATCGTCGTGCCGGGAAAGGGCAGCCCGGCGGAGCCCGGCTTGTTGAGGCCATCGATCGGGTTGCAGGTGATGATCGGCGAAGCTTCCGACAGACCATACCCCTCGCACAGCTTGGCGCCGGTCGCCGCCTCGAACGCGATCCGCACCTCCGCAGGAAGCGGTGCCCCGCCCGAGATGCAGGCGTGGATCGAGGACAGGTCGATCTTCTGCGTCTCGGCGGCTGTCGTAATCGCCGCATAGATCGTCGGCACCGCGGGGAAATAGCTCGGTTTGGTCCGCTCGATCGTCTTGAGCAGTTGCTGTAGCTCGAAGCGCGGCAACAGGATCATCTCTGCGCCGGTGCGGATCGAATAGGTCAGCACTGTGGTCAGCGCGAAGACGTGGAACAGCGGCAGTGCGCCGAGCACGCGGTCCTGGTGGGGCTGCTCGCCACCGACGAACACTACCATCGCGTCGGCGTTCGCGACGAGGTTGGCGTGGCTGAGCATCGCTGCCTTGGGCTCGCCGGTGGTGCCGCCGGTATATTGCAGCACCGCGACCTCGTCCGGGGAAACGGTAACGGGGGACGGCGCACCCTTCGCCTTGAGCAGCGAGTCGAACGTGGAATGGCGCGCATCGCTAGGCGCATGGCCAATCTCGGCGCGCTTGAAGATGCGGTAGGCGATCGACTTCAGCGTCGGCAGCGCGCCCGCGATCGGACAGGTTATGACGTGCTTCACGCCCATCTGCCCCGCGACCTTGAGCACGCGTGCGTGGATCTCGGCGATGTCGCAGGTGGCGATGATCGTTGCGCCGGAGTCTTCGAGCAGATGCGCAAGCTCGCGCTCGACATAGAGCGGGTTGACGTTGACGACGACGCCGCCGGCCTTGAGGATCGCAAAGAACAGGATTGGATAATAGGGCGTGTTCGGCAGGCAGAGCGCGACACGCGTGCCCTTGACGACACCCATGTCCTGGAGCCCCCGCGCTGCCCGATCCACCGCCTCGCCGAGTTCGGCATAGGTCAGCGTCCGGCCCATGAAGTCGAGCACGTTGCGCGACCCGAACCGCTGTACCGACAGGTCGAGCATGTCGCCCAGCAGCCGCGGCTCGCCCAGCAGCGGAACGCCGATCGCCTTGCCCCCGGAAGTGTCCTGCATCTCGCTCTCCATTGCTCAGTGTGCGTAAGCCATATTGTCGGCCGCTTCACCTTGACGTAAAGGTGAGGTATCGCACCTTAAGGGTAACCCGCAAGCGTTAACCGGGTCGACCGCAATATGAGAGGATCATCGTGACCAACGTCGTCATCGCCGGGTACGCCCGTTCGCCGTTCCACCTCGCCGGCAAGGGCGAACTCGCCCGCGTCCGTCCGGACGATCTCGCCGCACAGACGATTCGCGGGTTGCTCGACAAGACCGGCGTCGATCCGGCCGAGATCGAGGACATCATCCTCGGCTGCGCGTTCCCCGAGGGGGAACAGGGCCTCAACGTCGCCAAACTGATCGCGCAGATCGCCGACCTGCCGATCTCGGTCGGCGGGATGACGGTCAACCGGTTCTGCGGCTCGTCGATGAGCGCGATCCACATCGCTTACGGCCAGATCGCGGTCGGCGCGGGCGAGGCGTTTATCTGCGCGGGCCTCGAATCGATGAGCCGCGTACCGATGGGCGGCTACAACCCCCTCCCCAACCCCGAGCTCGCGAAGAAGAGCGCCGGCGCATACATGGGCATGGGTGAGACCGCCGAGAACGTCGCGCGGCAGTACCAGATCACCCGCGCCGAGCAGGATGCGTTCGCGGTGAAGAGCCAGGACAAGGCGGCGGCTGCGCGCGCCGATGGCCGCTTGTCCGACGAGATCGTGACGATCCAGACGAAGGCGGGCCCGGTCAGCCAGGACGGCACGATCCGCGCCGGCACGACCACCGAAGCGCTCGCCGGCTTGAAGCCTGCGTTCAGAGCGGACGGTTCGGTGACCGCTGGCACGTCGTCGCCGCTGACCGACGGTGCGTCGGCAGTGCTGGTGACTTCCGAGGAATTCGCGAAGAAGCACGGTCTGACGATCCTCGCGCGGATCAAGTCGATCGGCGTGTCGGGTTGCGCGCCCGAGACGATGGGGCTTGGCCCGATCGGTGCGTCGAAGAAGGCGCTGGAGCGTGCCGGGATCACCGTCGCGGACCTCGACGTGGTCGAGATCAACGAGGCGTTCGCGAGCCAGGCGATCGCCTGCATCCGCGACCTCGGGCTGAAGGACGAGACGATCAACCTCGACGGCGGCGCGATCGCGATCGGTCATCCGCTCGGCGCGACCGGCGCGCGGATTGTCGGCAAGGCGGCATCGCTGCTAGCGCGTGAAGGCGGCCGCTATGCGCTCGCCACGCAGTGCATCGGCGGCGGTCAGGGCATCGCTACGGTGCTGGAGCGCGCATAATGGTCGATCAGGTCAAGAAGGTCTGCGTCATCGGCGCGGGCGTGATGGGTGCGGGCATTGCCGCGCAGATCGCCAATGCCGGCATCCCAGTGCTGTTGCTCGACATCGTCCCCCGCGACGGTGACGATCGTGACGCAGTGGCCAAGGGCGCGGTCGCGAAGATGCTCAAGACCGATCCCGCCCCCTTCATGTCGAAGCGCGCGGCCAAGCTGGTCGAGACGGGCAACATCGACGATCATCTGGATCGCGTCGCCGAGTGTGACTGGATCGTCGAGGCGATCGTTGAACGGCTCGACATCAAGCAGGCGCTCTATGCCAAGCTCGAGACTTTGAAGCGCCCCGGCACCGCGGTGTCGTCGAACACCTCGACGATCCCGCTCGGCAACTTGGTGGAGGGGCGCTCGGACCAGTTCAAGGCCGACTTCCTCATCACGCACTTCTTCAATCCGCCGCGCTACATGCGGCTGGTCGAGATCGTCCGCGGCGTGGCAACCGACGTCGCGGTCGCCGAGAAGGTCGAGGATTTCGTCGATCGCTTCATGGGCAAGCGGATCGTCCGCGCGAAGGACACGCCGGGCTTCATCGCGAACCGCATCGGCACCTATTGGCTGGCGATCGCGATCAACGCGGCGATGGACCAGGGGCTGACCGTCGAGGAAGCCGACCAGATCGGTGGCCGTCCGATGGGCGTGCCGAAGACCGGGATCTTCGGGCTGGTCGACCTCGTCGGCGTCGATCTCATGCCGCTGCTGTCGAAGAGCCTCTCCTCCACGCTTCCGGCTGGCGATCCGTATTTCGATACGGTCCGCCCGCTGCCGCTGGTCGACAAGATGATCGCGGACGGGTTCACCGGCCGCAAGGGCAAGGGTGGCTTCTACCGGTTCGACAAGGCGACCCGCACTAAGCTGTCGCTCGATCTCGCGACCGGCGAGTATCGCCCTGAAGCCAAGCCGGCGGAATTGCCGGGCAAGACCGGCAAGGATCTCGCCGCGTTGATCGCGGAGCCGGGCAAGATCGGCATCTATGCGTGGTCAATCCTCGGCAACACGTTGTCCTACGCGGCGATGCTCGTCGGCGAGGCGGCGGACGATGTCGTCGCGATCGATGATGCGATGAAGCTCGGCTATAACTGGAAATACGGGCCGTTCGAGCTGGTCGACCGGATGGGGCCCGGCGTGCTCGCTGCGCGCCTCGCCGAGGAAGGTCGCGACGTTCCTGCGATCCTGACGACCGCGGGCGATCGTCCGTTCTACCGCGTAGAGAACGGCCAGCGTCAGTACCTCACGGCTGGCGGTGAGTATGCCGACGTGCCGCGCGCTGACGGCGTCGAGTTGCTCGAGGACATCAAGCTTCGCTCGCAACCGATCCTGCAAAACCTGTCAGCGTCGCTCTGGGACGTCGGCGACGGCGTCGCGGCGCTCGAGTTCCACACCAAGATGAACGCGCTCGACGATCAGGTCGTGGCGCTCATCTACGAAGCGATCCCGGTCGTCCGCGAGCGCTTCAAGGCGCTGGTGGTGTATAACGACGCGTCGAACTTCTCGGCGGGCGCGAACCTCGGCGCGGCGATGTTCGCGGTCGGTGCGGGCCTCTGGGACATGGTCGAGGCCAGCGTCTCGGGCGGTCAGCAGGCGTACAAGGCGCTCAAATACGCGCCCTTCCCGGTCGTCAGCGCGCCCGCCGGGCTGGCGCTCGGCGGCGGGTGCGAGATCCTGCTCCATTCGGACGCGGTGCAGGCGCATGCCGAGACCTACGCAGGCCTCGTCGAATGCGGCGTCGGGCTCGTCCCCGGCTGGGGCGGCAATGGCGAGATGCTCGACCGCTGGACCAAGTCGCGCACGCTGCCGAACGGGCCGATGCCGGTGCTGACCAAGGTGTTCCAGGCGGTCTCCACCGCGCAGGTCGCCAAGTCGGCAGCGGAGGCGAAGGAGATGATGATCCTGCGCAAGGCCGACGGCATCACGATGAACCGCGACCGGTTGCTGGCGGATGCGAAGGCCAAGGCGCTGTCGCTGGTCGAAGGCTATGTCGCGCCGGAGAAGCCGACCTTCCGCCTGGCGGGCGCGAGCGGCCGGACGGGTCTCAACATGGCGGTCGCGGACTTCCACAAGAAGGGCATGGCGACCGATTACGACCTCATCGTCGCGGATCGGCTTGCCGAGGTGATCACCGGCGGCGAGGCCGATCTGGTCGACAATGTGACCGAGGACCAGTTGCTCGATCTGGAGCGCGCGGCGTTCATGGCGAGCGTGAAGGATCCGCGGACGCAGGCGCGAGTCGTGCACATGCTGCAGACTGGCAAGCCGCTGCGGAACTGATCTCCGTCATCCCCACGCAGGTGGGGACCCATACTGGCTGGCCTATGTGCACGATCGCAACGTCAGCCAATATGGGTTCCCGCTTCCGCGGGAATGACAGGGAAAGGCACGTGAACACTTTTTCACCGCACGAAATCAGTAAGAAGACTTGACTTGTCTTCGTACAATTCTAGTCGGGACCGATAACTGCCGTATACGGCAACGAGGTCGCGGTAACGTCGGCGACTTTACGAGATTTTAGCGACCGTACGCATACGGCGCACCCAACGACACTAGGAGAGGATAGAAGATGTCCCTGTTGATCGCCACCGCCCTGCTCGCCGGCGCGTCCGCCACGCCCGAGACCGTCATCGGCCGCTGGAAGACCGAGACGCACAACGCCGTCGTCGAGATCGCCCGCTGTGGCCCGTCGATCTGCGGCAAAATCCTCACCTCCGATGCGTTGCGCGCCAATCCTTCGATGAAGGATGCGAACAACTCCAACACCGCGCTGCGCAACCGCCCGATCCAGGGCCTGCAGATGCTCAGCGGGTTCAAGTCTGACTCAGGCGGCGTCTGGAGCAGCGGCCAAGTCTACAACGCCGAGGACGGCAAGACGTATAGCGGCAAGATCACGCCGCTCGGTGCGAACCAGCTGAAGCTGCGCGGCTGCGTCTTCTTCCCGCTCTGCAAGACCCAGACCTGGACCCGCGTGCGCTGAGGCGCGGCTTCCACCTCCCTATTATCAGTATAGCTTTCAGGACCTTACCCATGACGCTTCGCACCAAAGCTCCGCTTCTGGCGGTATCAGCACTCGTTTCCGCTTTCGGATTTGCCAGCACCGCCTATGCTGATGCCTTTTATCTCCAGGCACAGTCCGCACGCGGCGCCGGTCGCGCATTCTCGGGTGAAGGCGCCGATACCGGCCCTGACTCGCTGTGGTGGAACCCGGCCGCGATCGCCGGTATCCGCGACGGCAGCGCGACACTGAGTGCAAGCGCGATCCTGCCCAAGGGCGACGTCGTCGACACCGGCACGCTCATCGGCCGCCCGATCTTCTCGCCGACGACCGGCCGGCCAACGGGGTTCAATTACGCGCCGGTCGGCGGCAACGGTACGTCGAGCGATCCGATCAACAAGGGTGTCGTTCCGTCGGGCGCGATCGCCTATCCGCTGACCGACCGGATCGCGATCGGCGTCGCGGTGACGTCGCCCTTCAGCTTCACAACCAACTACGAAGCGAACAGCTGGGCACGCTACAGCGCGGACAAGACGCGGCTGCGGACGATCGATATCCAACCGTCGATCGGCGTTGCGGTGACCGACTGGCTGCGTGTCGGTGGTGCGCTGAACGTCGAATATACCGATGCGACGCTCAACAATGCGCTCCCCAACCTGTCGGCGGCGCTGCCCGACGGCTTCCAGGAGCTGAAGGGTGACGGCTGGGACTTCGGCTGGACCGCAGGCGTTCAGCTGCACAACGACTTCGCCACCGTCGGTGTCAGCTACAAGTCGAGCATCCGCCACAATCTGAAGGGCAGCCTGAACGTCACCGGACTGGTCGGTCCGCTGGCAAGCTCGAACGTTTCGATCGATGGCGCCAAGGCGAGCTTCAACACGCCGGGCCAGGTGATCGTCGCTGGTCGCATCCGCGCCACCAACGCGCTGACGCTCAACGCGCAGGTCGTCGCTTACAACTGGAGCAAGTTCGACACGATCGATCTCGGCGCGCCGTTGAACACCGCGATCCCCGAAAACTACCAGGACAGCTGGAGCCTCGCGGGCGGCTTCGACTACGCCGTCACCCCCAAAGCGACGATCCGCGCGGGTGTCCAGCGTACCAAGACGCCGACGCAGGACGGATTGCGCGATGCCCGCGTACCCGACGCCGACCGCTGGACCTATGCGGCGGGTGGCTCGTACCAGCTGACCTCGCGCATCGCGCTCGACGCCGCCGCGCAATATGTCGATTTCGAAAACACCACGATCGACCGCAGGACGGCCGCCTATGTCGGCACCGCCGCACAGACGAACATCCTGACCTCCGGCGCACTTCGCGATGCGTCGGCCGTCGTGCTGTCGCTCGGTGGCCGGCTGAGCTTCTAGTGAATAATCCTCCCCCGCTAGGGGGAGGTGACTGGCACTTGCCAGACGGAGGGGAAGGCAGGCGACACGTCTGTTCCGTATCCTCCCCCTCCGTCGCCTTCAGCGCCACCTCCCCCTGGCGGGGGAGGATTTTAGACTTCGACCAGCCTCAAGCCCTCGGCGTAAACGCGCTGCTTGGCTGCATAACCGGCCGCCGACATCTTCAGGCCGGCAATCGCTTCCGGAGTCAGTTCGCGGACCGCCTTGGCTGGCGCGCCGACGATCAGGCTCCCGGCAGGAAACACCTTCCCCTCGGTCACCAGCGCGTTCGCACCGATCAGGCAATCGTCGCCGATCACCGCCTTGTTGAGGATCGTCGCCCCCATCCCGACCAGCACGTTGCTGCCGATCGTGCAGCCGTGGAGGATCGCATGATGACCGACCGTACAGCCCTGCCCCACGGTCAACGGCGCGCCGGGATCGGAGTGCAGCATCGCGCCCTCCTGGATGTTGGTCTGTGCACCGACGAGGATCGGCGTGTTGTCGGCACGGATCACAGCGCCGAACCAGACGCTCACCCCCTCCCCCAGCCGCGCGTCGCCGATCACGTCGGCGGACGGCGCGATCCAGACGTCGTCGGCCAGCGTCGGCCGTTTACCCTCGATCTCGTAGAGCGGCATCAGGAAGCGTCCCTTTCCTTTGCCCGCGCGCGGAACGCGTGGAGCAGCGGCTCGGTATAACCGCTCGGCTGCGCGAGACCATCGAACACGAGCGCGCGGGCGGCCTGGAATGCGAGGCTGTCGTCCTCATGCCCCGCCATCGGCCGGTACAGCGGATCGCCCGCGTTCTGCGCATCAACCTTCGCCGCCATTCGTCGCAGCGCCGCATCCGCCTCGTCGGGCGTCGCGATGCCGTGGAGCAGCCAGTTCGCCATGTGCTGCGAACTGATCCGCAGCGTCGCGCGGTCCTCCATCAGGCCGATGTCATGAATGTCGGGCACCTTCGAACACCCAACGCCCTGGTCGACCCAGCGCACGACGTAGCCGAGGATGCCCTGCGCGTTGTTCTCGAGTTCCTCGCTAACCTCGTCGGGTTGCCAGTTGTGGCCGGTCGCGACCGGGATCGTCAGCAGCGCATCGAGCGACGCGATCGGTTCTGCTTGCCGCTCCGTCTGCCGCGCGAAGACGTCGACGCGGTGGTAATGCGTCGCGTGCAGCGTCGCCGCGGTCGGCGACGGTACCCAGGCAGTGTTCGCGCCGGTCATCGGATGCGCGATCTTCTGCTCGAGCATGTCCGCCATCCGATCGGGCGCGGCCCACATGCCCTTGCCGATCTGCGCCTTGCCGCTGAGCCCGCAGGCGAGCCCGATCTGGACGTTGCGATCCTCATACGCCTTGATCCACGACGAGGCCTTCATGTCGCCTTTGCGGATCATCGGGCCGGCGCGCATCGAGGTGTGCATCTCGTCGCCGGTACGATCGAGGAAGCCGGTGTTGATGAATACGGCCCGGTCCTTCACCGCGGCGATGCACGCGGCGAGATTGGCGGAGGTCCGCCGTTCCTCGTCCATCACGCCGACCTTGATCGTATGGCGTGCGAGCCCGAGCAGATCCTCGATCGCGTCGAACAGACGGTTGGTGAAGGCGGCTTCGTCGGGGCCATGCATCTTCGGCTTGACGATGTAGATCGAGCCCGCGCGGCTGTTGCGGATCGGGCCGGTGCCCTTCAGGTCGTGCAGCGCGATCAGCGACGTGACGATGCCGTCGAGGATGCCTTCGGGCGCCTCATTGCCGTCCGCGAGCAGGATCGCCGGCGTCGTCATCAGGTGGCCGACGTTGCGGACGAACATCAGGCTGCGGCCGGGGAGCGTGAACGCGCTTCCGTCGGGTGCGGTGTACTGCCGGTCCGGTTCGAGCGCGCGCGTGACCGTGCGACCGCCCTTGTCGAAGCTGGCGGTCAGGTCGCCCTTCATCAGGCCGAGCCAATTGGCGTAGGCGGCCACCTTGTCCTTGGCATCGACCGCGGCGACCGAATCCTCAAGATCGGCAATCGTGCTGAGTGCGGATTCGAGGACGACGTCGGCGAGGTTCGCATGGTCGTCGCGACCGATCGCATGCTCAGAGTCGATCACGAGTTCGATGTGCAGGCCGTTGTGACGCAACAGGATATTGTCGCCCGCATGCCCGACGAGCTGGCTCGGCTCGGCGAGCTCAGGCGTGCCACCCGTCCAGTCGGTCCACGATCCGTTCGCCAGCGGTACGGCATCGTCGAGAAACGCCTTCGCCCACGCAATTACCTGCGCACCTCGCGTCGCATCATACCCCCTGCCGGACGCCGCGCCCGGGATCGCATCAGTCCCGTAGAGCGCGTCATACAGGCTCCCCCAACGCGCGTTCGCCGCGTTCAGCAGAAAGCGGGCGTTTAGGATCGGCACCACCAACTGCGCGCCAGCGAGCGAGGCGACCTCCGCATCGACGTTGGTCGGGGCGACCGCGAACGGCGCAGGCTCGTCGACCAGATAGCCGATCTCGCGCAGGAACGCCTGATACTCAGCCTGGTCGATCGGCTTGCCGACGCGGGCTTCGTGCCAGGCATCGATCTTGGCCTGAAGGTCGTCGCGAACCGCGAGCAGCGCCGCATTCTCCGGCGCGAACCGCGCGTAGATATCGGAAATGCCTTTCCAGAACGGGGCGGCTTCAAGCCCCGTCCCCGGCAACGCGCGCGTTTCGACGAAGTCCACCAGCGATGCGGCGACCTTCAGGCCTGCCTTTTCGATCATCTCGGTCATGCTGCTCTCCTATGCTCTGTCGGGACGATAGACGCCCGCCACCTTCGCCACTAGACAGTATAAACGGAAAGCTGTTGATCGCATGGAGAACGAATGGATCCCGACATCGTCCTCTTCGCCGAAGTCGTCCGCACCGCCAGCCTCAGCGCGGCGGGGCGTTCGATGGGTATCTCGCCGGCTATGGTCTCGAAGCGCATCGCGCGGCTTGAGGCGAGGCTCGGCGTGCGGTTACTCAACCGGACGACGCGGCGGCTCGATCTGACAGCACGCGGGGCGGCGTATCACCGCGACATGGTCGAGATCCTAGCCGCGATCCGCGATGCCGAGGCGCGCGTGTCCGACCGCGCCGAGACGCCGGCGGGGCCGCTTCGGGTCAGCGCGCCAACCTCGTTCGGCCGTCTCCATATCGCGCCCCACCTGAAGCCGTTCCTCGACGCGCACTCTGCGATCGAACTCGACCTAGATCTGTCGGACGGCTTTTCGGACGTCATCGGCGACCGGCTTGATCTCGCGATCCGGATCGCCCCCGGCGTGCCGCCAAGCCTGACCGGCCATCGCCTCGCCGACAGCCGTCGCGTCCTCTGCGCCGCACCGAGCTACAGTGCCCCGCGCGGTGCGGCCGACCTTACGGAACATCGCCTGCTCGCGGCGAAAGGCCAGATGCCGTGGCGCCTGGCCGGAGCCGATGGCGACGTCACGATCGACCGTCCGAGCTACGTCGCGACGAACTCCAGCGAAGTCGTCCGCGAACTCACGCTGGCTGGCGTCGGCATCGCGCTGCGCTCGCTGTGGGACGTGAGCGCGGACCTTTCGAGTGGCCGCCTCGTCCGCATCCTGCCGGAACTGGCCGGGTCTGCGGACGTCGGAATCTATGCAGTCCATGCGCGCGGCCCGGTGTCGTCGGGTACCGCTGCACTACTCGATTACCTGCGTGGTCTCTGGTCGCCAACGCCGCCGTGGGAGTCCTGAACCAAGTCGATCGTCACCGCATCGATCCGCCGCAGCATCGCGACGAACTGCTCGACCTCCGCGCTTGAGAACCCGGCGAAGATGCGCTGCTCCAGATCGAGCGCCTTCGGTGCGACAGACGCGTAGAGCGTGTGACCGTCGTCGGTCAGCCTCAGCAGATGCGAGCGGCGATCCTCCGGGTTCGCATGCCGCTGCATCAGCCCGCGTTCGACCAAGGCGATCGCCGCGCGGCTGACGGTCACCTTGTCCATCCGCGTCTGCTGGCCGACCTGTTGCTGCGTGATGCCGTCCGCCTCGGCGACCACCGCCACCAGCCGCCACTCCGGGATCGTCAGCCCGAACAGCGCCTCATACGTATCGGCCACCGCCTCGCTGACGAGGTTCGAGGTGATCGACAGGCGATACGGGATGAAATCGTCCAGGACGAGTGCACGGTGAGCCATGTGGAAATCGTAACGATTGACACCAGTTGTTCAACCCGCCAGATTGGTAACAACGGATACCAACTGTCAGGATGTGATCATGGACCATATGGACGTAAACCCGATGGGTCTTGACGGGTTCGAGTTCGCCGAATTCACTTCGCCCGATCCCGACCGGATGGCCGCGCAGTTCGAGCAGTTCGGCTTCGTCGCCGCCTCGACCCACCCGACCAAGGCCGTCACGCGCTACAAGCAGGGCCGGATCAACCTGTTGCTCAATCGCGAGGACGGCGGCCATTCGGCGGCGTTCCGCGCGGATCATGGCCCGTCAGCGAGCGGCATGGCGTTCCGCGTCCATGACGCCAAGGAAGCGTTCGACGCGGCGCTCGCACGCGGCGCTAGGGCGGCCGATGCCAGCATGGGCGCGCTCGGCGAGGGCAGCTATGTGCTCGAAGGGATTGGCGGTTCACTACTGTATCTGGTCGACAAGCATGGCGCGGCCGGCAGCCTGTACGACGACTGGAATGCGGTTCCGGGCGCGGCCGAAGCCGAGGCCGAGAACAACGTCGGGCTCGACCTGCTCGATCACCTCACGCACAATGTGAAGCGTGGCCAGATGCGGACCTGGGCGGAGTTCTACGGCCAGATCTTCGGCTTCGAGGAGCAGAAGTATTTCGACATCAAGGGCAAGGCGACCGGGCTGTTCAGCCAGGCGATGATCGCGCCCGACCGCGCGATCCGCATCCCGCTCAACGAGAGCCAGGACGACAAGAGCCAGATCGAGGAATTCATCAAGGATTACAACGGCGAGGGTATCCAGCATCTGGCGCTTACCACCGACGATATCTTTGAGACGGTCGAGAAGCTGCGCGCCCGCGGCGTCAAGCTGCAGGACACGATCGAGACCTATTACGAGCTGGTCGACAAGCGCGTCCCGAACCACGGCCACGACCTCGAACGCCTCCGCCGCAACCGCATCCTGATCGACGGCAATGTCGGCGAGGAGGGGCTGTTGCTGCAGATCTTCACCGAGAACATGTTCGGGCCGATCTTCTTTGAGATCATCCAGCGCAAGGGGAATGAGGGCTTCGGCAACGGCAATTTCCAGGCGTTGTACGAGAGCATCGAGTTGGATCAGATCCGTAGAGGCGTAATCACGGTCGACGCGTAAATTCTAAACCCTCTCCCTTGGGGAGAGGGAAAGGCGCGCCAGCGCCGAGGGTGAGGGCACGCGCGACGCCAGCACGTGCCCTCACCCTTCCGCCGCGCAAGCGCGCGTCTCCCTCCCTCTCCCCGGGGGAGGGGGACAAGAAAGAGTTTGAATGGCCGGCGGTTCGGGCGTTGATCGGAACAGGTGACGGAGAGGAAGCCATGACAATCCACCAGCCGACCAACGCCGCAGGCGAGACCGCCGGCCAGACCGAGTACCAGCCCGGCTTCGGCAACCACGTATCGACCGAGGCGATCCCCGGCGCGCTGCCGATCGGCCGCAATTCGCCGCAGCGTCCCGCGTTCGGCCTCTACACCGAGCAGCTCTCCGGTACCGCATTTACTGCGCCCCGGCATGAGAACCGCCGCAGCTGGCTCTACCGGATGCGTCCGACCGCCGAGCATCCGCCGTTCGAGCGCTACGCCGGCGCCCAGCGGTTCGCGCCTGGCACCACCGACGCGCCGCTAGCACCCAATCGCCTGCGCTGGGACCCGATCGAGGCCCCCGCCCCCGGCACTGATTTGATCGACGGCATGACGACGATGCTCGCCAACCGCGATCCCGCCGATCTCGAAGGCGTCGCGCTGCACGTGTATGCCGCAAACGCCGACATGACCGACCGCGTGTTCATGGATGCGGACGGCGAACTGCTGTTCATCCCCCAGGCCGGACGGCTCCGGTTGCTGACCGAACTCGGCCGGATCGACATCGCCCCCGGCCAGATCGCGCTCGTCCCGCGCGGCGTCCGCTTCCGCGCCGAACTCCCCGATGGCGAAGCGCGCGGCTATGTCGCGGAGAATCACGGCGCGCTGTTCCGCCTGCCCGATCTCGGTCCGATCGGTGCCAATGGCCTTGCCAACCCGCGCGATTTCGAGACGCCGGTCGCTTGGTTCGAGGATCGCGACGAGCCGGTCGAGGTCGTGCAGAAGTTCATGGGGTCGCTGTGGACGACTACGCTCGATCACTCGCCGCTCGACGTCGTCGCGTGGCACGGCAATCTCGCGCCGTGGCGCTACGACCTGTCGCGGTTCAACACGATCAACACGGTCAGCTTCGACCATCCCGATCCGTCGATCTTCACGCTGCTGACCTCGCCGAGCGACGTGCCCGGTCGCGCAAACGCAGATTTCGTGATCTTCCCGCCGCGGTGGATGGTCGCCGAGGGGACGTTCCGCCCGCCATGGTTCCACCGCAACGTCATGTCCGAAGCGATGGGGCTGATCACCGGCGCGTACGATGCGAAGGCCGAGGGGTTCGCGCCGGGCGGCATCTCGCTGCACAACCTGATGTCGGGTCACGGGCCGGATCTGGCCAGTTGGCAGGGTGCGAGCGCAGCCGACCTGAAGCCGCACAAGATCGACGGGACGATGGCGTTCATGCTGGAGAGCTGCTGGCCGTACAAGCCGACCGCCTATGCGATCGAGCATTCGCAACTCGATTATGATGCGGTCTGGTCGGATTTCCCCAAGGCGATCCTGCCGAAGTGAGCCTGACGCTGCACGGCTATTGGCGCTCGACCACCGCCTACCGCGTCCGCATCGCGCTGGCCCTGAAGGGCGTGGCGTATGCGCAGGTAACGCACGACCTTCGCACAGGTGCGCAACGCGAGGCGGGGTATCGCGTGCTTAATCCGCAGGGACTCGTGCCGGCGCTGGAGACTGACGACGCGATCCTGACTCAGAGCCCCGCGATCCTCGAATGGATCGACGAGACCTATTCCGATCCACCGCTGCTTCCCGTTGGCGCGAATGACCGGGTGATTGTCCGCGCTATGGCGGCGACGGTTGCCTGCGACATCCACCCTGTGAACAATCTCCGCATCCTGAGCGCCTTGCGCACCGAGTTCGGGGCGGACGAGGCTGCGGTGAACCGCTGGATCGCGCGCTGGATCGGCGATGGGTTCGCTGCGCTCGAGACGCTGATCGCGCGCTACGGTGACGGCTTCGCGTTCGGTGCGACACCGACGATCGCCGATTGTCATCTCGTGCCGCAAGTCTATTCGGCCGAGCGGTTCGCGGTCGATCTTTCGCCCTACCCCCGCCTCATAGCCGCCGCTGACAAGGCCCGCGCCCTCCCCGCCTTCGCCGCTGCACATCCGGACCGCCAGCCCGACGCCGACCGCGCATGAGCGATAGCGAACGGCTGACCGCGACGCCCGGCGGGATCAAACTCGCGCCGCTCGATGCAATCATCGACGGCAAGGCGCGGAACTTCGTACTCCAGATGCGCGCCGGTCGCTTCCACGGGTTCGTCGTACGCAAGGACGATGCGGCGTTCGGCTATGTCGATCGCTGCCCGCACATGGGCCTGCCGCTCGCGCAGGTGCTCGACGACTATCTCACGCCGGGCGGTGACCTGATCGCATGCAGTTGGCACTCCGCGCTGTTCGAGATCGACAGCGGCGCGTGCGTCGGCGGACCGTGCGGGGGCACGCGGCTGACGCCATGGCCCGTCGCGGTGGTCGACGGGATGATCGTCACCGCAGGCTGACGTGGCGGGCGACTTGCGCTAAGGGAGCGCACCCCCTCCCCTGCACGATAGACCGATGATCGAAACCCTGCCCATCCGCGTCGTGGCGCTGTACCGCTTCACGCCGTTCGCCGACATTGCCGCGATCCAGACGCCGCTCGCGCTCGCCTGCTGTTCAAACGGGGTGAAGGGGACGCTGCTGCTCGCCGCGGAGGGGATCAACGGGACGATCGCCGGGTCCGAAAAGGCCATCGATGCGGTGCTCGCGCATATCCGCGCGCTGCCGGGATTTGCCGATCTCGACGTCAAGGAATCGCGCGCGGAGACGATGCCGTTTCACCGGATGAAGGTTCGGCTGAAACGCGAGATCGTGACAATGGGCGAACCCGCGATCGATCCGCTGACGGGCGTCGGCCATTATGTCGAGCCGGAGGACTGGAACGCGCTGATCGCCGAGCCTGGGACGATCGTGATCGATACACGCAATGACTATGAGGTCGCGGTCGGGACGTTTGCCGGCGCGGTCGATCCGCAGACGCGGACGTTCCGCGATTTTCCAGCGTGGTTTCGGGAACATCGTGACGAACTGGTCGGGGACGGCACGCCGCCGAAGATCGCGATGTTCTGCACCGGGGGGATACGGTGCGAGAAGTCGACCGCGTTCCTGAAGGCCGAGGGGCTGGACGAGGTGTACCATCTCAAGGGTGGCATCCTGAAATATCTGGAAACCGTGCCCGAGGCGGAGAGCCTTTGGGAGGGGGAGTGTTTCGTGTTCGATCAGCGGGTTGCGGTCGGACATGGGCTTGCGTTGGGAAGTCATGTGCTGTGCCATGCTTGCCGGATGCCGGTGAGCGTGGCGGATCGTTCGTCGCCGCTGTATGTCGAGGGAGTGAGTTGCCCGGCGTGTCATGATGCGCGGGATGAGACGCAGCGGGCGGGCTATGCGGAGCGCGAGCGGCAGGTGCGGCTGGCCGAGGCTCGAGGCGAGGCGCATGTCGGGGCGGTTTTGCCAAAGATGCATGCCGGAGCCGCGCTCGAGGTCGAGGCTAACGAAGTGCAGTAAGCTTGTTCACCCGCGAAGGCGGGTGCCCAGTCTGGGCACCCGCCTTCGCGGGTGAACAAATGGGGGGCTAGTTGGTCGTTGCGAAGCGCTCGGCCAACGCTGCATTACCTTGCGACACCGCCAGTGAATGCACGCTGTTTCCCGCCGCATCCACAATCGTCGCATCCGCGCCGTGCTCCACTAACAGGTCGATGATCGCCGTCTTGTTCACCAGCGCCGCCATCATCAGCGCAGTCTGGCCGACGCCATTCCGCCGGTTCACGCCGGCGCCAGCATCGAGCAGGATCTGCGCGATCTCGGTATAGCCCTTGAAGCAGACGCCCATCAGCGCGGTATTGCCGCGAGCATCCGCTGCGCCATCGACCTGCGCACCGGCCGCGAGGAGCGCTGCGGTCGCCTCCGCCTGGCCATTGTAGCTGGCGATCACCAACGGCGTGTAGCCCTTCGCATCTGTCACCTCGATATCGACGCCCGCTTGCAGCAGCGCCGGGATCATCTCATCCCGCCCAGTCCGCGCGGCGTCGAACATCAGTTCGACCAGCCGCTCCATCGGCGGCAGCGGGGGCAGGTCTCGCGCGTCAGTCATCATTCGCCTCGATGATATGCGGCACGAACCGCGCGAGATTGCGCGTCACGACCGTGTCATCTTCCCGAACGCCGATCCCTGCGGCTTCGTTGCCGACCATCCAAGCTCCGATCACCGGATGGCGGCTGTCGAACACCGGCGGTGGTGCGTAGGCCTGGCGGATCGCGCCCTCCGCGCCATAGCCCTGGTCGAGCACCGCATGGCCGTCCTCGCCGATCACCTCGACGTTCGCACCCTCACGCGAGAACAAAGGCTTGCGTACATACTTAGGCCCGAGAATCTTCGCGGACGGATCGTCGTCGAAGAACGCGGGGAGCAGGTTCGGATGCTCGGGATGCCGCTCCCACAACAGGGGCAGGATGCCCTTGTTCGACAGGATCGATTTCCACGCCGGCTCGATCCAGCGCACGTCGGCGCGCGACAGGTTGGGCGCGTACGGCTCGCGGAGCATGAACTCCCACGGGTACAGCTTGAACGCGGCCTGCACCTCGAAGCCATCGGTATCGACGAAGCGCCCGTCCGCAGCGAGGCCGATATCCTTCATCTCGACGAACTTCGGCTCGATCCCGACCTGCGACGCCAGGTCCTCGAAGAACCGCACCGTCTGGCGGTCCTCGATCGCCGACGCGTCCGCGGCGAAGTGCACGAAGCCGCCGCTCGGGAACAGCGCACGGAACCGCTCGCGCAGCTTGTCGAACAGGCTGTTGAACTGGTCCGTCCCCGCCGGCAGCGCGCCGCTGGCGAGCAGGTCCTCGAGCCACATCCACTGGAACGTCGCGCATTCGAACACAGAGGTCGGGGTATCGGCGTTGTATTCGTAGAGCTTGGCCGGTCCGGTCCCGTCATAGGCAAAGTCGAACCGCCCGTAGAGCGACGGCTGGCGCGTCCGCCACGTCTCCGCGACGTAGTTCCACTGCTCGCGGGGGATCGCGAGGCGTTCCATCAACTGCTGGTCGCGCACCACCTCGTCGACCAGATCGAGGCACATCGCGTGCAGCTGTTCCGCGGCGGGTTCGAGGTCGTCCTCGATCTCCGCCAGCGTGAAGGCATATGCCGCGCCCTCGTCCCAATAGGGTTCGCCGTCGGTGTCGTGATAGACGAACCCGATCGCGTCGGCCCGCTCGCGCCAGTCGCCGCGCGGGTCGACCGCGATCCGGCGCATCAGGAGTCCGACGTCTTGGAGTCGTCGCGCTGCTCGATCTGCAACGTCTGGCCGAGCTGCCCGGTCTTGGGGGCCGTCAGGCGCGCGAGCACGTCGTCCGCGGACGACTGGCCCGGTCCGATGCCAGCGAGCCGGAGCTTCTCATCGAGGTCGGCGCCGGTACGACGGTCTTCCAGTTCGCCTGCAGCCTTGATCCGCTCGCCGCGGATCGCCTGCCGCTCACGGATGCGCGCGAGGCTGTCCGCCGCCGAGCCGAGCTTGTTGCCAGCACCCATGCTGCCCGACGCGACCGAGGCCTGCGCCTTCTGCACCGACTCGTTGACCTTCACGACCTCGACCTCGCGACGGAGCTGCTCGATTTTCCGGTCGGTCTGCGCGACGGCGGTGTGGATCTGTTCCTCGGCAGCGCGCATGTCCTCGACCTGCGGGCTTTTCAGCGCGATATCCTGTTCGAGATCGGCGATCCGCTGCGCGACCTGGCGCGCGAGATCCATGTTGCCCTTCTCGACCGCGATCCGGGCCGAGGCCTCGTACTTGGTCGCCTGAGCGCGGAAGCTCTCGACTTCGGTTTCGAGGATGCGGCGACGCGCTACCAGCCCCGCGAGATCGTCGCGTGCCTTGCCTTGCGCCTTGTCGGCATCGCGGATTTCCTGGTCGAGGATGCGTAGCGCGTTCGCATCGACGACCGCCGCACCCGCTTCGTGCGCACCGGCGCGACCGAGGGTGAAAAGCTTGCTCCAGATGGCCATGCCAGTCTCTCCGTTTGTATCTAAATCAGGCGGCGGGAATCTGCGCGTGGCGCAGATCGGTGGCCGCATCGATCGCATTCTCGGCAAGCGTGCGCAGTTCGATGATTACGGTATCGAGCCGGCTCGACGTCGCGAGTTCGCCGAACAACTCGTAATAATCGCGGCCATCGACCGTGCCGATCCCGAAGTTCGACAGCGGCACCAGCTTCTGCGACTTCAGCAGGAAGGTATTGAACGCCAGCTGGTCCTCCTGCTCGTCGCACGGCCACAGCAACGTCGAGCACGCGATCTGCGCCTCGCTCACGTTGACGAACAATTCGAGGTCGCCGTGGTGGTGCATCGTCACCAGCAGCACCGGGTCCGCGCCCTCCAGGATCCGAGCGGAAAACTCGCCGGCTTTCGCAGGCTCGGACGTGTCGAGCGCGGCCTTCAGGCTGCGGACGGTCCAGATGTCGGTCAATGCAAGAACTCCCGTGCTTGTCGCTCGACCGCACACATAGGCTTTTCGCGAGCACCTGCCACCCTCCCCACTTCCGTCATCCTGACGAAAGTCAGGACCTAGGGTCAAGGAGGGTGGCGCTGTTGGCTCTGGGTCCTGACTTTCGTCAGGATGACGGGGGTTGCGCTTTGCGAGCCCGCCCGCTTTGCCCTAAGAGGCACGCCAACCACAGAGACGCGAGGATTGCATGTTCGATCGCCTGTTCGGCCGCAAGCCAGCGCTTGATGGCAACGCCCTGCCCGTCGTCCGCAACGTCACGCTGGGGCGGACCGTGACCGTCGATCCGCTGGCTTGGCGCAGGTTCGGGTCGGAACTCCTGTTCCCCTTCGACCGCGATACGCTGGTGATCGTTGCGCAGGGGCTGATCGACCTCAACGAAGGCGGCTTCGTCCACCGGTTCTACACCGACGACGACATCATGTTCCAGGCGGTGTCGAACGATCGCGACGGGCAGGACGTGACGGACGTCACGCTGTTCGCACCGTGGGACAGCAGCTATCCGTCGTCTGCTGCCGAGCGCCCGGCGTGGAAGAGCCGGCTCAAGGCACGCACCTTCACCGCCGAGGGACTGCCCGAATACAGCCGCGCATGGTTCGGCCCCGAAGCGAGCGAGCAGGAGCCCGTGACGTTCTGGGAAGAACTGCACGACGACCGCGACGGGATCGTCGACCGCCGCATCTTCCAGACCTGCATGCTGTTCAGCCGCGACCTGCCGGGCGACGATGGCCGCGAACTGCTGCTCGCGATCGACATGGAGACCGAGTCCGGCGACGTCTCGTTCGAGATCATGCTGGGCGTAGCACTGGAACTCGGCGAGTTCAGGGCCTAGCGTCGCGCGCAGACGACTCCGGGGGAAATGCCATGATCGACCAATACAGCTTCGGCGCCAGCGCGCTCGCCTTCCTGATCGCGTTCGTCGCGGCGGGGGCGTTCACGATACTGTTCAAGATCGTCTATCAGGTCGCGACGCCGTATCATGAGAAGTCGCTGATCCGGGAGGGTAATACCGCCGCGGCGATCACGCTCGGCGCGGCGTTGCTCGGCTATGTCCTTCCACTCGCGTCCGCGCTGACGCATACCGTGTCGCTGCTCGAGTTCGCGGTGTGGGCGTTGCTTGCTGGCGTGATCCAGATCGTCACGTTCCTGGTGGTCCAGCATTTCGTGATGCGCGACTTCAACGACCGGATCGTTCGCGGCGAAATCGCGGCGGCGACCTATATGGGCAGCATCTCGCTGTGCGTCGGCATCCTCAACGCCGCTTGCATGACGAACTGAGGGGCATAGCGATGAAGCGTTCCAGATCGATCGTCCTCACCAGCTTGATCGCAGGCTCGGGCATCTCGCTGACCGCGTGCGACGGCGATGTCGGCGGCAAGCCCGTCGAGGCGCAGAGCTATGCGTCGGTACAGGAGTGCCGCGCGGCGGGTGCGTTGTCGGCAGTCCAGTGCGATACCGCGTTCGAGCAGGCCAAGGCCGACGCGGCGAAGACTGCACCCAGGTTTCAGGACCGACAGACGTGCGAAGAGCAATACGGCGCCGCGCAGTGCGAGCCGCGTAACAACGGCAGCGGCGGGAGCTTCTTCACGCCGCTGCTGACCGGCTTCTTGGTCGGGCAGGCGCTCAACGGTGGTTTCGGCAACCGCGGTGCCCCGATGTACCGCGACCGCGACGGCAATTATTACGGTGGCGCCGGCGGCCGGATCAACCGGGACTATGTGACGGGCCGGACCCGCGTCGGCTCCGATGCCTTCACGCCGACCACCGCTAGGGCCCCTGCCCGCGTACAGTCGCGCAGTTCGGTGATCTCGCGCGGTGGCTTCGGCGGCGGCTTCGGTGGTCGCAGCTTCGGGGGGTAACGCGGCCGCTACCCCCTTCCGTCGTGTTTAGCGGCGGGCCGGCATCAGCGGGCCACCGATTTCCGTCGCGGCGATGAACGCGGGACGGGCGCGCAGGCGATTCAGATACGCCGCGACGTCGGGGTGCTCCTTGAGCAATGCGGCACTTTCGGCGATCGCTAGAATGTAGCACATCTGGATATCGGCCAGCATCAGCTGGTCGCCCATCAGATACGGGCCATCGCCAACCCCCGCGCCGATATAGTCGAGCGTCTTGGCCACTTCGGGCCCGGTGAACTTGCTGAGGGCGTCGGGCAGGCCGCCCATCCGCTTGCCGAGCGACGTCATCATGATCGGCAACGACGCCGAGCTTTCGACATATTGCAGCCATTCGTCGTGCACGGCGGCCGCATCGCTGTCGACCGGCGGCGAGAAGCGGCGGTCGCCGTAACGCTCGTCGATGTACGACAGGATCGGCGCGCTCTCGGCGAGCGTCAGCGCATCGTCGACCAGCACCGGCGCCTTGCCGAGCGGATGGATCGCCTTGAGCTCTGCCGGCGCGCGGAAATTCTCGTCACGCTCGTATTTGACGAGGTCGTATTCGATACCCAACTCTTCGAGCAGCCAGAGCACGCGGATCGAGCGCGAGTAGTTCAGGTGGTGGAGCGTTAACATAAGCGTCCTTCGACTAGGAATGTGTAGCACCGCGGAACGGCTGGGCGGCATCGAAGGTTTCGTTGACCGCGGCCCCGGAATTCTCCGGCAACGGAGAGACTTATGACCAAGCTGACCTGCGACGTGGCAATCATCGGTGCCGGAACCGCCGGCCTCGCCGCCGAGCGCAGCGCCCGACGCAATGGCGCCAAGACGCTGCTGATTGACGAAGGCTTTGGCGGTACCACCTGCGCGAGCGTGGGATGTATGCCCTCCAAGCTGTTGATAGCGGCCGGAAATGCGATGCACGCGGTGAAGCACGCGTCGATGTTCGGGGTCGAGGCGTTGGGCAAGGTCGACGGCGTCGCGGTGATGGCACGCGTGCGGAAGGAGCGCGATGCGTTCGTCGCGGGTGTCGAGACCTCGATCGACAAGCTGCCCGAGGAGGTGAAGATCGAAGCACGCGCAAAATTTACGGGTGCCACAATTCTGTCGCTGAGTGACGGTCGCGAGGTCCATGCGAAGTCGGTGGTGATCGCGACCGGATCGAGCCCTGCGATCCCCGAGATGTTCGGCGCGGTGCGCGACCGGGTGCTGACAAACGAGAGCGTCTTCGAACTAAAGGATCTTCCGAAGTCGCTGGGCGTCGTCGGCGCGGGCGCGCTGGGCTTGGAACTGGCGCAGGCAATGGCGCGGCTCGGCGTCCACACGATGGTGTTCGACACGGGCGAGACGATCGGCGGACTGAAGGACCGCCACGTCGCCGAGGCGTATCACGCGATCCTCTCGCGCGAGATGCCGATCCTGCTCGGCGTCGAACTGACGGTCGAGCCGGACGGCGATGGCGTCAAGCTGGCCTGGAGTGGTTCTGCATCGGGCGAGCAGCACTTTGACTATCTACTCGTTGCGACCGGGCGGCCGCCGCGGATCAAGGGCATTGGCCTGGAGACGACTGGCCTCACGCTCGATGAGCATGGCATGCCAGACTATGACCCCGAGACGATGCAGTGCGGCACGGCACCGATCTTCATCGCCGGCGACGCGGACCATGACCGCGCGGTACTGCACGAGGCATCGGCAGAGGGCATGATCGCGGGGCGGAACGCGGCGAGCTATCCCGAGGTGACGCCGGGCAAGCGTACCGTGCCGTTCGCGATCACCTTTACGCATCCCAACGTCGCGGTCATCGGCAAGATCGCCAAGGATGACGATGCCGACACTGTCATCGGTACCGCGTCGTATGACGATCAGGGCCGGGCGAAGGTCGAGGCATGCAATGCGGGGTTGGTCCGCTTCTACGCCGATCGCCGCGATGGCCGACTGACCGGTGCGACTATGGCGGGGCCTGCGGTCGAGCATAGCGCGCATCTGATCGCGTGGGCGATTCAGAGCGGCTGGACCGCGACCGAAGTGCTCGACCTGCCGATTTACCATCCGACCTTTGAGGAGGGGATGAAGGGGGCGCTTCGTTCGATCTGCAGCGAGGTGCATTCGCCTACGCCGCCGGATCGGGATGACGGGTTCACGCCGGGGACGTAATACTCGATCTTCCCCCGCCAGGGGGAGGTGGCGCCGAAGGTGACGGAGGGGGGGACACGGAGCAGAGGTTTTCCCTTACCTCCCCCTCCGTCTGGCAAGCGCCAGCCACCTCCCCCTGGCGGGGGAGGATCGCAAGGTGAGCGCTACTCCTCCAGATCGAGATACGCGACGACGTCGTTCTCCGTGGCCAGATACAGCCCCGCCTGCACATCTTCTTCCTGCTGCGCTGCGATCGCCAGGGCCTCCCCGAGCGGACCATAGAACAGTGTCGTTGCCGCCCCGCCCTCGCCGCTGTCGTCGAGGTGATACAGCCGCACCGACACGCTGGAAGAAACTGTCCGCATTTCAATACCCTATCGCAGATTTTTATGACGCAAAATTCACGGAACCAATTGCGAAGCAGCGCAACTTTGCCCGCTCTCGCCCGTTACGGTAGCAAATACAGGGATTTGATATGCATCAGGATGAAGGTTTTCCGGTGTCACGCCGTGGTGTGATCGCCGGTGGCGTCGCGTCGGCTACATTGGCGGCGGCGCCTGCCGTACAGGCGCAGACGCAGGGTACCGCGCAGTCGGCTCCGCCGACGATGCCCGTTACGCTGAAGGTCAACGGCCGCACGACCAAGCTCAACGTGGATACGCGGACCACGTTGCTGGACGCGCTGCGTGAGAATTTGAAGCTTACCGGCACCAAGAAGGGCTGCGATCACGGCCAGTGCGGTGCGTGCACGGTCATCGTCGAGGGTCGCCGCATCAACAGCTGCCTGACGCTCGCGGTCATGCACGAAGGCGAAGAGATCACGACGATCGAAGGCCTCGGCACCCCCGAGAAGCTGCACGCGATGCAGGCCGCGTTCGTCAAGCATGACGGCTATCAGTGCGGCTATTGCACCCCCGGCCAGATCTGCTCGGCGGTCGCGACGCTCGGCGAGATCAAGGCGGGCATCCCCAGCCACGTTACAGGCGACATTGCGGCCCAGCCGACGGTCTCGACCGATGAACTGCGCGAGCGGATGAGCGGCAACATCTGCCGCTGCGGTGCCTATGCGAACATCATCGACGCGATCCACGACGTCGCCGGCACGGAGCGTACGGCATGAAGGCCTTCACCTACGAGCGCGCGACTTCCGCCAAGGAAGCGGCCAGCGCGGCAGTCCGTACGCCGGGCGCGAAATTCATCGCCGGCGGCACCAACCTGCTCGACCTGATGAAGCTGCAGATCGAGACGCCGCAGCACCTGATCGACGTCAACGGCCTCGGCCTCGACAAGATCACGCCAACCTCGGATGGTGGCCTCCGCGTTGGCGCGCTCGTCCGCAACACGGATCTCGCTGCCGACGCGCGGGTGCGGAAAGATTACGGCGTACTCAGCCGCGCGCTGGTGTCCGGCGCGTCGGGCCAGCTACGCAACAAGGCGACGACCGCGGGCAACCTGCTCCAGCGGACACGGTGCCCGTATTTCTACGACACCACCAAGCCCTGCAACAAACGTCAGCCCGGCAGCGGTTGCGCGGCGATCGGCGGGTTCAACCGCAACCTTGCCGTGATGGGCACGAGTGGCGCGTGCATCGCGACACACCCGAGCGACATGGCCGTCGCAATGCGCGTACTCGACGCGACGGTCGAGACGGTGAACGCCGCTGGCCAAACGCGCGCGATCCCGATCGCGGACTTCCACCGTCTCCCCGGTGCCACGCCGAACATCGAAACCTCGCTCGCGGCAGGTGAGCTGATCACGGCAGTGACGCTGCCCAAGCCGATCGGCGGCACGCACATCTACCAGAAGGTGCGTGATCGTGCGTCCTATGCGTTCGCGCTGATCTCGGTTGCTGCCGTGATCCAGCCCGGCGGTCGCGGCCGTCTCGCCTTCGGTGGCCTCGCGCACAAGCCATGGCGCGTCGAAGCTGCCGAGGCACAGATGCCGAATGGCGCCAAGGCGACCGCATCGGCAGTCCTCGCCGGCGCCCGCACCACATCACAGAACGCGTTCAAGCTGCCGTTGGTCGAACGCACCATCGGCGCCGTGTTCGAAGAAGCGAAGGCCTGATCGCCATGAAGTTCGATACCCCCGCCACGGCGAATCCGACCGACCGGATGAAGGTGCTCGGCCAGCCGCTCGACCGCGTCGACGGCAAGCTGAAGACCACCGGTACCGCGCACTACGCCTATGAGCGCAACGATGCTGCGCCGAACGCCGCCTATGGCTACATTCTCGGCTCGGCGATCGCCAAGGGCCGGATCGAGAGCATCGACGACGCCGACGCGAAGGCCGCCCCCGGCGTGCTCGCGGTCGTCACCTACCAGAATGCCGGCAAGCTCGGCAAAGCCAAGAACCACACGGCGCGGATGCTCGCTGGCCCGGACGTCCAGCATTACGACCAGGCCGTCGCGGTCGTCGTCGCCGAGACGTTCGAGCAAGCTCGCGCCGGTGCCAAGCTGCTCCGCGTCAACTACGCGCGCACGGCCGGGCGGTTCGATCTCGCCGCATCGCAATCCTCGGCGACCAAGCCGAAGAGCGGCACGCCCGACACCGCCGTCGGCGACTTCGCCGGTGCGTTCGCCAAGGCGCCGGTCAAGCTCGACGAGCGCTACACCACGCCCGACCAGAGCCATATGATGATGGAGCCGCACTCCACCACCGCAGCATGGAAGGACGGCAAGCTCACGCTCTGGACGTCGAACCAGATGATCAACTGGGCGGTCGGCGACATGAGCGAGACGCTGCTGCTGCCGAAGGAAAGCATCCACGTGATGTCGCCCTATGTGGGTGGCGGGTTTGGTTCGAAGCTGTGGGTCCGCAGCGATGCGGTGATGGCAGCGCTCGGCTCGCGCGCGATCGGCGGGCGTCCGGTGAAGCTCGCGCTCGCGCGGCCGCAGGTGATGAACAACACGACGCATCGCCCGGCAACGATCCAGCGCCTGCGCATCGGTGCGCAGAAGGACGGCAAGATCACCGCGATCGCGCACGAGAGCTGGTCGGGCGATTTGCCCGGTGGTGGTCCCGAGACCGCGCCGAATGCGACCCGCCTGCTCTACGCCGGCGCCAACCGCATGACCGCGACGCGTCTGGCCGTGCTCGATCTCCCCGAGGGCAACGCGATGCGGGCGCCTGGCGAGGCCGTCGGCCTGCTCGCGCTCGAAGCCGCGATGGACGAGCTTGCCGAGAAGCTGAAGATGGATCCGGTCCAGCTGCGGATCATCAACGATACGCAGGTCGATCCGGAAAAGCCGTCGCGCCAGTTCTCGCGGCGGGACCTCGTCGGCTGTCTGAAGACCGGCGCCGAACGCTTCGGCTGGAACAAGCGCAACCCCGTCCCAGGCCAGGTTCGCGACGGCCGTTGGTTGGTCGGTATGGGGATGGCGTCGGCGTTCCGCGACAACGTCACCATGAAGTCTGGTGCGCGCGTCGGGATCGACAAGAAGGGCGTCGTCACCGTCGCTACCGACATGACTGACATCGGCACCGGCAGCTACACGATCATCGCGCAGACCGCGGCCGAGATGATGGGTGTGCCGATGGACAAGGTCATCGTCCTGCTCGGCGACAGCAGCTTCCCGGCCTCGTCGGGCTCGGGCGGCCAGTGGGGCGGCAACAGCTCGACCGCGGGCGTCTATGCGGCGTGCATGGCGTTGCGCGAGCGGGTCGCGCAGAAACTCGGCTTCAACTCGACCGACGTCGTGTTCGAGGACGGCAAGGTGAAGTCGGGCAACCGCAGCGTCTCGCTGTCGGAAGCTGCTGGCGATGCCGGCATCTCCGCCGAGGATTCGATCGAGTTCGGCGACCTCACCAAGACGTACGCGCAAGCCACGTTCGGCGCACATTTCGTCGAGGTCGGCGTCGACTCGGCGACCGGTGAGATCCGCGTTCGCCGGATGAGCGGTGCGTTCGCCGCCGGTCGTATCCTCAACCCTAAATCGGCACGCAGCCAAGTGATCGGTGCGATGACGATGGGCGTCGGTGCGGCGTTGATGGAGGACGCGATCGTCGACACGCGGTTCGGCTATTTCGTCAACCACGACCTCGCAGAATATCACGTGCCCGCGCATGCCGACATTCCGATGCAGGACGTGTTCTTCATGGACGAACTCGACGAGAAGTCTTCGCCGATGAAGGCCAAGGGCATCGGCGAACTGGGTCTGTGCGGCGTCGGCGCGGCGATCGCCAATGCGGTCTACAACGCCTGCGGCGTCCGTATCCGCGAATACCCGCTGACGCTCGACAAGGTCATCGGCAAGATGGCCTGATACCCTGCCCTCCACCCGGCGACATCAGCAGCCTGGGTGGAGGGCAAAACCGGCTCTAGCGCGCGCGAATGGGTTGCGCTAGAAAACTGGCATGACCGTACCCGCTATTCTAAAAAACCTGCGCCTGCCCGTCATCGGCTCGCCGCTTTTCATCATTTCCGGCCCCGATCTGGTGATCGCGCAATGCAAGGCGGGTATCGTCGGTTCGTTCCCCGCGCTCAATGCGCGCCCGCAGGCTATGCTCGACGAGTGGCTGCACCGGATCACCGAGGAACTCAGCGCACACAACCGCGCCAATCCCGACCGCCCGGCAGCCCCCTTCGCGGTCAACCAGATCGTCCACAAATCCAACGACCGGCTCGAAAGCGACCTTGCCACGTGTGCGAAGTGGCAGGTGCCGATCGTCATCACTTCGCTCGGCGCGCGTGAGGATCTCAACACCGCGGTACACGGCTGGGGCGGCATCACGCTCCACGACGTGATCGACGACCGGTTCGCGCGGAAAGCGATCGAGAAGGGCGCCGACGGCCTGATCGCAGTCGCAGCCGGAGCCGGCGGCCATGCCGGTCGGCTGTCACCGTTCGCGATCATCCAGGAAATCCGCCAGTGGTTCGACGGCCCGCTGGCGCTGTCGGGCTCGATCGCAACCGGCGACGCCGTCCTCGCCGCGCAGGCGATGGGCGCGGACTTCGGCTATATCGGTTCGCCGTTCATCGCGACCACCGAGGCGAACGCGGACCAGGCGTACAAGGACGGCATCGTCGCCGGGAAGGCGTCCGACATTATCTATTCCAACCTCTTCACCGGCGTACACGGGAATTACCTGCGCGCGTCGATCCAGGCGGCCGGGATGGACCCGGACAACCTCCCCGAGGGCGACCTCAAGACGATGGACTTCGGCGGCGGCAACGGTTCCAAGCCCAAGGCGTGGAAAGATATCTGGGGATCGGGCCAGGGTATTGGCGCAGTCACCGAAGTCGAAAGCGTTGCCGATCGCGTCGATCGCCTCGAACGCGAATACCGCGCGGCGCGGGCCCGTCTTTCGCTCTGACGGACCCGGCACCGACCGATCTCGGCTCGCTCAGAACAAACGTTTGAGCAAGCCGACATTGGTCTTGCCCAGCTCGACCACCTCGTCGCCGCGGCCGCTGATGATCGCCTTCGCCATATAGAGCGTGAAGCCCTTCATCTGTTCCAGCGTGATCTTGGGCGGCATCGACAATTCGGTGCGCGCGGTGACGGCGTCGAGCAACGCCGGCCCCGGATGCGCGAGCACATCGCGGATGCCGGCCTCGACGTCACCCGGATCGGTAACGCGCACGCCGTGAATCCCGATCGCCCGCGCCATCGCCGCAAAGTCCGGGTTGTCGAGCGCGACGCCGGTCTCGACCAAGCCCGCAGCCTTCATCTCCATCTCGACGAACCCGAGCGTGCCGTTGTTGAAGACGATGATCTTCACCGGCAGGCCGAGTTGGCGCACGGTCAGCAACTCGCCCATCAGCATCGCCAGCCCGCCATCGCCCGACAGCGTCACGACCTGTCGCTCCGGGTACGCCGCCTGCACGCCGATCGCCTGAGGCAGCGCGTTCGCCATCGATCCGTGGTTGAACGATCCGATCAACCGCCGCCGCCCGTTCATCTTCAGGTAGCGCGCAGCCCATACGGTCGGCGTGCCGACGTCGCAGGCGAAGACCGCATCGTCCGCCGCCTGCTCGCTGAGGACGCGGGCGACGTGCTGCGGATGGATCACACCGCTGCCGGGCTTTCCGTTGGCAAGATCGTCCAACCCCTTGCGGGACTCGGCGTAATTCTCGATCGCGGACTTGAGGAAGCTGCCATCGCGCCCGGTCTTCACGCGCGGAATCAGCGCCGCAAGAGTAGCGCCGACATCGCCGACCAGCCCGATATCGATCGCCGTCCGCCGACCGAGATTTTCAGGGATCAGGTCGATCTGCGCGACCTTCGCCTTCTCTGGATAGAATTGCCGATAGGGAAAATCCGTGCCGAGCATCAGCAGCACGTCGCACGCCATCATAGCGTCGTAGCCGCTCGCAAAGCCGATCAGCCCGGTCATGCCGACGTCATAGGGGTTATCGTACTCGACGAACTCCTTGCCGCCCAGCGCGTGGACGATCGGCGCCTGAAGCACGCCCGCGAGCGTGACGAGCTCGGCATGCGCGGTGCGGCACCCCCGCCCCGCCAGGATCGTCACCTTCTGCGCACCGTTCAACAGCGCGGCGAGTTCGGCGATGTCCGCCTCCGCGGGTATCGTCACCGAAGGCGGCGGCAAGAGTGAGCCCTTCGACCGTGCCAGCGTACCCGTCGTCGATCGCAACGCAACATCACCCGGCATCGCGACGACCGATACGCCGCGGTGGCCGACCGCTGCCCGGATCGCGGTCTCCAGCGTCCGCGGCATCTGGTCGGCATCGGAGATCGTCTCGCAATAGACGCTGCATTCACGGAACAGCGCTTCCGGGCGCGTCTCCTGGAAATAGTTCGAGCCCACCTCCCCGCTCGGCACCTGTGCCGCGATCGCCAGCACCGGCACGCGCGTCCGGTTGCAGTCGTAGAGCCCGTTGATCAGGTGCATGTTACCGGGACCGCAGGATCCGGCGCATACCGCCAGCTTGCCGGTAAGTTGCGCCTCCGCACCCGCCGCAAAGGCAGCGGCCTCCTCGTTGCGAACATGGATCCACTCGATCTTGCCCTGTCGCCGCAAGCTGTCGGTCAAGCCGTTGAGGCTGTCGCCCACGACGCCGTAGATCCGCTCGACACCCGCCAGGTGAAGCGTCTCGGCAAACAGGTCGGCGATGATGGTCTTGGACATGAGCAACTCCGGCAGTGATGGCGACCCAACTCGGCTAGCGAGACGGCAGAGGACAAACGCGTTCTGGTACGATTGGGATGCACGGAATGCAGGTGCACCGTCCCGACAGTCAGCATCCGACGCGTTCGGCTTGAAGTATGATAAATCGCGGTAGCGCACCGCGCCATGCAAACCTAAGGACAATGGCCCTGGCGCTGAACAACCCGACCGGTTGATCAATCGTCCGGCGGGGACGCTCGACGCGGTGGCGGTATAAGGGGAATGGCGTGGACGACGCGATTATCGGTCGCCGTGCGGCGTTGCTGGGGGGCGTTGCCCTGGCCGCTGGCTGCACGAACAACGGTCGGCTGGCTGGATTGCCCGCAATGCCGGCGTTCGTCACGGTCGACGGAACCCATTTCCGGCGCGACGGCAAGCCCTACCGCTATGCTGGGGCCAACATCTGGTACGGCGCATGGCTCGGCGCGGAGACCGCGTACGGCAACCGCGCGCGTCTCGGCCGCGAACTGGACCGCTTGAAGGCGCTCGGCGTGCGCAACCTGCGCATCCTCGGCTCGGCCGAACTGTCGCCGCTGAAGAACTCGATCACGCCCGGCTTCCGCGACAGGACCGCGACCTATAACGAAGACCTCCTCAAGGGCCTCGACTGGATGCTCGCCGAGATGGCGAAGCGTGACATGACCGGGGTAATCTACCTGACCAACTTCTGGGAATGGTCGGGCGGGATGATGACGTATTTGTCGTGGGTCAACGGCGGCAAGTTCATCAACATGAACGACCCCGCGCACCCTTGGCCCGCGTTTGCCGACTGGAACGCCGCGTTCTACGCCAACGGCCAGGCACAGGCGATGTACCGCGACTATATCCGCGCGGTCGTCTCGCGTACGAACACCGTGACGGGCGTCGCCTACGCCGCGGATCCGACGATCATGGCGTGGCAGTTGGCGAACGAGCCGCGTCCGGCCGGCGGACCTGCGGTCGCCATACCCAACCTGCCCGCCTTCTACCGCTGGATCGACGAGACCGCGCGGTACATCAAGACGCTCGATCCCAACCACCTCGTCTCGACCGGTTCGGAAGGGCTGAAGGGTTCGATCGAGCGGGAGGACGTCGTACTCGCCGCGCACCGCTCACCGTCGATCGATTACCTTACGACGCATATCTGGCCCAACAACTGGACCTGGATGGACGCAGGTGATCTCGCCGGCACCTACGACGCGGGCGCGGCCAAGGTCGCCGGCTATATCGACGCGCATATCTGGCTGGCGACGACGCTCGGCAAGCCGCTGGTGATCGAGGAGTTCGGCTATCCGCGCGACGGGAAGACCGCCTACGATCCGACCATCACGACGGTCTATAAGGATCGCTTCTACCGCCAGATCTATGCGGCGATCGAAGCCGATGCCAAGTCCGGCGGACCGCTCGCGGGCTCGAACTTTTGGGCGTGGAACGGCGAGGCTCGCACGCCGCATGCCGACCACCGGTTCCAGCGCGGCGACCTCGGCTATATGGGCGACCCGCCGCACGAGCCGCAGGGTTGGTACGGCGTGTTCGACAGCGACGTCTCGACCCAAAACGTGATCCGGGCGCATGCCTCAGCAATGGCGGCGTTTTGATGCCGGCCTTGTCGGATCGAACTGGAGCACATGGTATGCGTACGGTTCTGGGCCTGCTCGGTGCAGCGCTGCTGTCGACGTCGGCGGTCGCGACGCCGATCACCGTCACCGCGGTATCGAGCAAGCCCGGTGCCGCGCTTCCGATGCATATCGGCGGCCGGGTCGAGCGGACGTCGGACGGCTATCGACGCCAATGGCCGGGCACCTATTTTGAGACGAATTTTCATGGCGCAGGCATCCTGCTGAAGATCGGCGACGGGAATGTCATCATGCGTATCACGGTGGACGCGTCCTCCCCGACGACGCTCTTCAAGCCCAAGCCAGGTCTCTACCGCGTCGCCGGCCTCGCCGACGGGCGCCACGCAATACGCGTCGACGTCGCCAGCGAGAGTCAGGCTGCACCGACCGTATTCGGTGGATTTTACGCGGCGCCCGGAACGCGCCCGTTGCCCGCCCCCGCCCGAGCGCGGCAGATCGAGTTCATCGGCGACTCCCACACCGTCGGCTACGGCAACGTCTCGACCAAGCGCGACTGCACCGAAGCGGAGGTGTGGGCGACCACCGATACCTCGCAAGCCATGCCGGCGCTGGCGGCGAGGCGATACGGCGCGGACTATCAGGTCAACGCCGTCTCTGGCCGCGGGATCGTCCGCAATTACAATGGTATGGCAGCCGACACGCTTCCCGTAGCCTATCCCTTCACGCTGTTCGACAAGGCGACGCGCTACGTCGATCCGGCGTGGCATCCGCGTCTGTTCGTGATCGCGCTCGGCACCAACGACTTCACCACTCCGCTCCATCCCGGCGAGCCGTGGAGGACGCGCGAGGCGCTCCATGCCGATTACGAGCAGCGTTATGTCGACTTCGTCAAACGCCTCCGCGCGCGCGATCCGGACGCACATGTCGTCCTGTGGGCGACCGACATGGCCGGGGGCGAGATCGCGGCGGAGGTGGGCAAGGTCGCCGCGAGGTTGAAGGCGGAAGGGCAGCGCAATATCGCGTTCGTGCCCGTCACCGGGCTCGCGTTCACGGGATGCCATTCGCATCCGTCGATCGCCGACGATGCGCGGATCACGACCTCCTTGTCGGGCTATATCGACGCGCATCCCGAGATGTGGGCGCACCGATAGCCAGCCTACCGCGATGCGGTCGTGGCGAGCCTCGATTATCTCCTCGGCCGCAATCCGCTCGACCGGTCCTATGTCACCGGCATCGGCACGCGCCCGGTGCAGCACCCGCACCACCGCTTCTGAGCCGCTGCGGCGGACAGACGCTATCCGGCACCCCCCACCGGCCCGATGAAGGGGTGCGCACCGCAAACCTGCTGGACCGCCGCCTTCCTGGACGCGACGCGGGGGCGATAGGTCGACCAAGCGCCAAGATCGTTACGCGATCGTCGATTGCCCGCGTCGGAACGTCACGCTACACCTTGCCCGTCGGCCCGTTCTCGGATGGGTCAGCATGATCGCACCGGTGCTCCGCGAGGAGCTTAATAGGGAACGCGGTGAGGGTGGCTTCGACCACCTGATGCCGAGGCTGTCCCTGCAACTGTAAGCGGCGAGCGTGATGCACGTGCGTGGTCGGGCAAAGTCCCCGGCCACCAGCCACTGGACCGATCGGTCTGGGAAGGTTGTGCATCGGGCGTTGACCCGTGAGCCAGGAGACCTGCCGGCGTGTGGTCGCTCTTGCCTGGTCCAGGGGATGGCCGAGGCACGGTACTCCGTCTGAGCGACGATGTGTGCGGTGGGGACCGCATGGGCAGGCGTGCCGGTCGCGATGGCGTCCGTCGGGTATGGCTGCTCCCGTTCGCTTGGACGTGCTCGGGCAATCCGCTCGTGGCGCGCTCGCCGGCGCACGTTCGAGCCTCGTGCTCGGTGACAGGCCCCTGCCGGTTCGTCCGACGCCTCGGGGGCTTTTATATGTCGTTTCCATCACCGTATGCCGCGTTTGCCGCGTCGTTGCTCGTCACCTTCCTACCATCCCTGGCCAGCGCGCAGACCAGTGAGGATCGTTCGGCGAGTAGCGCCGACGATATCCTCGTCACCGGCCGCCATCAGGCCGACCTGACGGTTCCGAACTCGACCGGCAGCCGCCTGAACCTGTCGCCGCTCGAAACGCCGGCGACGCTGTCGACGATCGACGGCAATACGATCCGGGCGCGCGGCGACGTGTCCGTGAACGACGCGACCAGCCGCGCGCCCGGCATCACCAGCGTCGCCAATCTCGGCAATGGTGGCACCGCGCTCGCCGCACGTGGGTTCAGCGGTCAGGGTTCGGTGCTGCAACTGATCGACGGTATTCGCCTCTTTCCTGCGGCCGGCACGATCACCTTTCCGAGCGATCCGTGGATGGTCGAGCGGATCGACGTGCTCAGCGGTCCGGCCTCCGTCCTGTACGGTCAAGGTGCGCTAGGCGGCGCGGTCAACGTGCTGATGCGCAAGCCGAATACACGGCATACCGATGTGGACGGCGAGATCGGCTATGGATCGCAGGACAGTTTCCACGTCGCAGCCGGTGCCGGTGGACCGTTCGACGATCATCTCTCCTACCGCGTCGACGGCAGCTACAGGCGGTCCGACGGGTATGTCGATCGCGGGCAATCACGAAGCTACGCGCTGTCGGGGACGTTGCGCTGGGCACCGACCGATCGGTTCGTCGTCACGGTGCGCGACGATTACGGGAACCAGAAACCGATGCGCTATTTCGGCACGCCGCTGATCGACGGACGGCTCGACCACGACAATCGCGACCGCAACTACAACACGCGCGACGGCCATGTCCGCTACCGCGACAACCGGACCAGCATTCAGGTCGATTGGCAGCCGAGCGAGACGCTCACCGTCAGCAATCAAGCGTACCGGCTCACCTCCAAGCGCGCGTGGCTCAACCTCGAAAGCTATTGCTGGCTGGCGGCGGACGGCTTCTGCCCCAATGGCGCGAATGACGTGCGCGCCACGCCTGGTGGGATCTATCGCACCGACATGACCGGGATCGTCCACGATCAGACGCAATGGGGCGACCAGGGTAGCGTGACGCTCAAGACGCGGATCGCGAACGGCGTGACCAACGACGTCGTCACGGGCTTCGACGTAAACCTCGTCAAGCTCACCTATTCGCACAATTTCGGCGCCGACCCGCAGGTCTCGGTGGTCGATCCGTTCGTGTTCGATCCTGGCGTGATCGTCGACACGCAGGGGATCGCGCCGCGGTATCGCACACGGACGAACGAATATGCGATCTTCGCGGAGGACCGGCTGAAGCTTGGCGAGCATGTCTCGATCGTCGGCGGCATCCGCTACGAGCGCGATCGGATACGGCGCTGGACGATCGATTCGACTGCCGCCGTCCCGACCGAAAGCTTCGCGCTCGACAAGCGGCTCGGCAACACGACATGGCGGGTCGGGACCGTCTATCAGCCAGTCCCGACGGTCTCGTTCTACGCGCAATATGCCACCGGCGTCGATCCGCTGGGGACGCTGACGACCTATACCACCGGGCAGGTCCAGTTCAGCAACGCGACGGGCGACCAGGTCGAGGCGGGCGCCAAGGCCGTGTTCCTGGGTGGCCGCGGCACCGCGACGATCGCCGCCTATCGCATCGTCAAGAAAGGACTGTTGTCGCAACTGACCCCGACGAGCCCGATCGAGCAGGTCGGGCAGCGATCCGCGAAGGGTATCGAGGCCGCGGTGTCGCTGGACTTGCCGGCAGGGTTCGGGATCGATGCCAACGGCAGTGTATTGGAGGCGCGGTTCGACGACTTCGTCTCGGGCGAAAGAAGTTTTGCCGGCAACACGCCACCCGACGTCCCCGAGACGACGGCGAACCTGTGGCTTAGCTGGAGCGCGACACCGGCGGTCCAGGCGCGTGCCGGACTGCGCTATGTCGGGCGAAGATTCTCCGACAACGCCAATGTCTTCCGCATTCCGGGCTATGCGACGGTCGACGCGACGCTGTCCTACGCGGTGACGCCGCGGGTCGCGATCGACGTGCATGTCTATAATGTGTTCGACAAGGATTATGCGATCAACAGCTACGGCGCGCAGCAATGGGTGCTGGGTCGGCCCCGCTCATTGGACGTGTCGCTTCGTGCCGGTTTCTAACGCCGGCAGGCTTGCGCGCCGGTGGCTGTACCTCGTGCACCGATGGGTCGGCATCGCCAGTTGCCTGTTCTTCGCGATGTGGTTCGGGTCGGGCCTGGTGATGCTGTACGTGCCCTATCCTTCGCTCTCGCCGACCGAGACCCTGGCGAGAGCCGAGGCGATCGACTGGTCCGCCGTGACCGTGCCGCCACCGCTCGATGGGGGGCGATTGCCGCAAGACGTGTTGCTCGAAATGCGCGACGGCGTACCGGTCTGGCGGAGCCAGGGCTGGGACGACGGGCTGCATACCGTTTCCGCAAGCAAGGGCCGGCATCTTGCTCCGGTGGACGCGGCTTATGTCGTCCGCGTCGCAAGCCGTTTCGGGCGAGCACGCGTCCTGAACGTCGAGCGGATCATGCGGGACCAGTGGACGGTGTCGGGTGGTTTCGACCGGCATCGCCCGCTGTGGAAAGCGACATTGGAAGACGAGGGCGGCACCAACCTCTACGTGTCGTCTTCGACCGGCGGGATCGTCCAGTCGACCAACCGGACCGAGCGGTTCTGGAACTGGCTGGGGTCGGTGCCGCACTGGTTGTATCCGACCGTCCTGCGGCAGGACAACGCCGCCTGGCGACAGGTCGTCATGTGGGTTTCGGGGCCGTGTATCGCCGCGGCACTCGCGGGCATCTGGATCGGTATCCTCCGCGCGCGCATCGGTCCGCGCCGGTTCAAGGGGGGACGGATGACGCCGTATCGCGGGTGGATGCTGTGGCATCATGTCGCGGGGCTGGTCGGCGGCGGTTTCCTGATCGCGTGGATCTTCAGCGGATGGCTGTCGGTCGATCCCTGGCACCTGTTCCAAAGTGCGGAACCGGATGCGCGAGCGGTGCGTGCCTACGCTGCTGCTGGCGTGATGCCGGCCGTCCCCCTCGACCGGTTGCGTCATGTCGGCGCGGGAGCCGTCCGTGCAAGGATTACCGACTATGCGGCGACACCCCTCGTGGTCCTCGAATATCCGGATGGTCGACGTCGGATCCTCGACGCCGCGACGCTCGTGCCGTCCCAGCCAAAGCCAAATGCGATCGTTGCCGCCGCACGGGTGCTCGTCGCTGGCACGTCGCCGGTCGCGATCGACCGGCTCACCGAGCCTGACGCATATTGGTACGACCCCGGCGGTCTCCCTCCCCTGCCGATGCTCCGATTGCGCTTCGACGATCCCGCCGCGACGTGGCTGTATATCGATCCCGCGACCGGCGACGTGATGGCGAGGATCGATCGGCGGAGGCGGGCTTATCGCTGGGCGTTCGACCTGCTGCACAATTGGGATCTGACCATACTGACGCGGCACCGGCCGGCGTGGGACCTGCTGATCTGGCTGTTCTCGCTGGTTGGCATGGTGACGTCCGTCAGCGGCATCTGGGTTGGCTGGAAGCGGCTGAGACGCGGCTGATCCAGGCCTTAACGGGACGTTTCGTTCACGTGACAGCGCCACCGCGAGCGCGTAGTCGTGCGCCGTGGCAGCACTCCGTCGCCTTCTACTGGACCATCGCCAGCTGGTGGCGTGGGTGCTTGCGTGCGCGCTGGTGATGAAAATCCTGGTGCCCGCCGGGTTCATGCCGGTCGTCTCCGGGGGGCGCGTGACGATCGAGATATGCGGCGGCATCGCGCCCGCGCAGACGGTGATGGCACCGATTATGGCGATAACGATGACGGGCATGGCGCATCATTCGGGCAAGTCCGATCATCAGGAGCGGGAGATGCCCTGCGCGTTTTCCGGCCTGACCGCGCCGTCGCTGGCAGCGGTCGATCCGGTGCCGCTGGCGATCGCCATCGCGTTCATCGTCGGCCTCGTCCGCCACGTGAGAACCGCGGTACCGATCGCCGCGCAACCCTATCTTCGGCCACCCTTGCGAGGCCCCCCGCCCTTCCCCGCCGCGTGATTCGTCGGTCTTCGGACTGCGCGCGAAACGCACGGATCGCTGATGCTCGGCACGGTCGGCGATCGGATCGTCGAGCTTGCCGCCTGCTGGGCGCTCGTCCTGATCGTCACCGGACTGTATCTGTGGTGGCCGCGCGGGCGTGGTGGGCTCGGCGGTATCCTCTATCCCAGGCTCGGCGCGAGGGGGCGCCTGTTCTGGCGCGACCTGCACGCGGTGATCGGCGTCTGGTCCGTCGCGTTCATCGCATTCCTGTTGCTCACCGGTCTCCCCTGGGCCGGGATCCAGGGCGACCTGCTCAACCGCGGTACGGCGGCGCTCGGCATCGGTTACCCGGCATCGAACCGCACGCACAATGCCCCGGCGAGCGTGCCGATGAAGACCGCGCTCGGCGAAGCACCGTGGACGATGGAACTCGCGCCGATGCCGACATCAACCGCAGCCTCCGAGCATGCCGGTCATGCTGGCCACGAGATGACCATGGCGGTCCGCGACGATGCGGCAGTGGCCGGGATCGACCGGATCGCAACCTCCGTGACGCGCGATCATCACGTCGCGGGTGCGTATCGCCTGTTCCTGCCGAGCGGACCGACCGGCGTCTATACCGCCTACACCTATCCCGATCACCCGCAGGGGCAGCGTACGCTGTATTTCGATCGCTGGACCGGCGGGCTGATCCGCGAGGTCGGCTAACCCTGATTATGGCTGGGTAGCGAAGGCGATCGAGCTCGGCGTCCAGCTGCACATGGGCAATAACTTTGGGCTGGCGAACCAACTCGTGATGCTGACGACGTGCATCGCGATCGTGTTGCTCGTGATCAGCGGCGTCATGATGTGGTGGAAACGCCGCCCGACGGGCCGCCTTGCCACGCCAGCGCGCGTCTCCCCAACGAGGATCAAGGGAGCGGTCGCCATCCTGATTCTCGCCGGGGTACTATTCCCGATCCTGGGAATGTCGGTGATCGCGATCTTCCTGATCGACCGCTTGGTATTGCTCGCGGCGGTGAGGCGATAGCGGAACGATCGAGGATAGCTGCGGCGCGCTATGGCGCCACGGCCACGAAACAGTCGGTGGCGGGCGTACCGTGCCCCCGCGTGCGAGAGATGCTGGTCATGACACCGGCGCTGTGGGATCCTAACCACTTTCAGCAACAGCATACCGCTGCCGACCATCCCGACCGACAGTATCCCCCTGCTCTTTACGTCAACGTCATCTACACGCTCACGTAACAAGCCCCGGTCACGCCGACGATTGCTACTCTACTGCAATAGTTGTAAATTAATAATCAATTAATCATACATTCGGCTTGTAATTGATCTTAGTAACATACATAGATCAAGTATGGTGGAATAGGCCAAGCGTTGCGAACGTCGCGACGGACCGTTTCAGCCCCATGATGCCTGTTTGCATACAGATTCTTGAGAACCGATCATAATCGGGCTCCAGTGTCTTCGAAGGCTTCGTCCTTGCTTCGGACGCTCTCCCCACATTCATTGAACATGGCTCCCGCTGCTGCGGATGGGAGACCCGTGCCTTCCATCCGCGGTGACTTTCGAGGTGTTCATGTACAAGTCGACCCTTTGGGCGGCCGCGCTTGCGGCTGTGAGCCCGGCTGCCTTGCTGATTTCGACGCAATCGGCGCAGGCGCAGGTTCCCGTCGGGGCCGGTGGACAGCTCCAGCAGATCCCGCCCGTACCGCTGAACGAGACGCCCGCGCCCGATTTCGGGTTCGAGCGCAAGACGCCCGTCGTCGTTGCCGCCACGGGTGGCCCGAAGACGCGCGTCCGGTCGCTGCGCGTGACCGGGGCGACGCTGTTCCCGGAGGCCGACCTGATCGCCGCATCACAATTCACGCCGAACAGTGAGCTCGACCTGTCCGACCTGAAGACGCTCGCCGCACGGATCACCGCCTATTACACCAGTCGCGGCTATTTCGTCGCGAACGCCTACCTGCCCGCACAGGACGTACGGAGCGGCGCCGTTACGATTGCCGTCATCGAGGGACGCTTCGGCGCGGTCGGCGTTAAGAACGAGTCACGACTTTCCGACAGCGTCGCGAACGGCATCCTTGCCGGGCTCGACGTTGGCGATCCGGTCGCGGTCGCACCGCTCGAACGCCGCCTGCTGATGCTGTCGGACCTGCCCGGCGTGCGCGTATCCTCTACGCTGAGCCCCGGCACCGCGGTCGGCACGTCGGACTTGCTGGTCGCGATCACCCCAGGCCAGAGCATCACCGGCAGCGTCGAGGCCGACAATGCCGGCAACCGCTACACCGGCGCCTACCGCGTCGGCGGCGTGGTCAACTGGAACAACCCGACGGGCTCGGGCGACGTGCTGAGCCTGCGCGCGCTGACCTCGTTCTCCGGGCTCGCCTATGGTCGCGCGTCGTACCAGGCGCCGATCGGCCAGGTCACACTCGGCGTCGCGTTCGCGCATCTCGAATACTCGCTGGGCAAGGAATTCGACAGCCTCGACGGCAGCGGCAATGCCGACGTCGCGAGCGTCTATGCCAGCTATCCGCTGATCCGGTCGCGCGACAACAATTTGTACGTGACGCTTGGCGGCGACGTGAAGTGGTTCGAGGACAAGATCGGCATCGTCGACGTCACCACTTTCCGCCGCGCGCAGGTCGTCACCGCGGGACTTAGCGGCGATGAGCACGACACGCTTCTGGGTGGCGGCTGGAGCGCGTATTCGCTCAGCTATTCGGTCGGCAATCTCGACATCCGCGGCGCCTATGAGCGTTCGGTCGACGCGCTGACCGCACGCACCGGCGGCAGCTACGGGAAGGTCCAGTTCAGCTTCGCGCGATTGCAGACGATCGCCGGCCCGCTGTCGCTGTTCGCCTCCGCCCGCGGGCAGATCGCGTTCAGCAACCTCGACATCTCCGAGAAGATGGAGCTGGGCGGCGCCTATGCGGTGCGCGCCTATCCGGAGGGCGAGGCGTACGGCGACCAGGGCTACGTCGCCACCGCCGAGGCGCGGCTGGCCTTGCCGCAGGTCGTGCCGGGTGCGCTCCAGCTGTTCGGCTTCGTCGACGTCGGTGAGGTCGATTACGTCAAGCACCCGTATTTCGACGGATCGAACCACGCGAAGCGTAGCGCGTACGGTGCCGGGCTGAGCTGGGCGGGCCCCTACGGGATCGCCGCCAAGGCGACCTATGCGCGGAAACTCGGCGATGCCGATGCGACGTCGGCCCCCGACAAGTCGGGCCGCGCCTGGTTCCAGGTCTCGAAGACATTCTGAGCGCACCAGCACCCCCCGAAATTCAGCGGCCATCGGCCGCCACCGAGGATACCGCACATGACCCCCATCCCTTCGTCGATCAGAAATACCAGTCGCCCAGCTCCCACCGTCACGCGCACCAAGCGCGGCGGCTTGTTCGGCACGACCGGCCTCGCGCGGTTTGCCTGGCTGATCGGGTTCAGCCTCGCCGGCACGGTGGCGGCGCGCCCGGTCGAGGCGCAGACGCTGCCGACCGGTGGCGAAGTCGTCGCGGGCCAGGCGAGCATCGCGACCGGCACGAAGTCGCTGACCGTGACACAGACTAGCGACCGCGCGGCGATCAACTGGCAGTCCTTCTCGATCGGCACGGGCAAGAGCGTCGTCTTCGAGCAGCCTACCAGCAGCTCCGTCGCGCTGAACCGCGTGCTCGGCGCGGACCCTTCGGTGATCCTCGGCAACCTGTCCGCGAAAGGGAAGGTGTTCCTGGTCAACGCGAACGGCATCCTGTTCGGCCAGACCGCCAACGTCAACGTCGGCGGCCTGGTGGCCTCGACGCTGAATATTTCCGACGCCGATTTCCTCGCGGGCAAGAACAGTTTCGCAGGGACAAGCGGTGCGAGCGTTCAGAACGACGGCACGATCACCGCGAAGAATGGCTATGTCGCGTTGCTCGGCGCGAACGTCGGTAACGGCGGCACGATCAAGGCGAACTTCGGCACCGTCGTGCTGGCGGGCGGCGAAGCGATCACGCTCGACGTCGCGGGTGACGGGCTGCTCAACGTCGCGGTCGACAAGGGTGCGGTCGGCGCGCTGGTCCGCAACGGCGGGCTGATCCGCGCCGACGGCGGCAAGGTCGTGATGACCGCGCAAGGGGCCGGCGACCTGCTCCACACCGCGGTCAACAACACCGGCATCGTCGAGGCGCGTACGTTGCAGAACCGCGGCGGCACGATCCTGCTGCTCGGCGACATGAAGACCGGTACGGTCAGCCTCGCCGGCACGCTCGACGCCAGCGCGCCGGTCGGCGGCAATGGCGGCTTCATCGAGACGTCGGCGGCGACCGTCAACGTTGCGGACAGCGCCAAGGTCTCGACCTTCGCGCGGTCCGGCGCGACGGGCATGTGGCTGATCGATCCGCAGGATTACGTGATCGGCGCAGGCGGCAATATCTCTGGCTCGACGCTGTCGGCGCAGCTTGTCACGACCAGCATCACGATCAGCACGATCCCCGCGGCGGGCGACACGACCACCGGCAATGGCGACATCTTCGTCAACGACGCGGTAGCTTGGACCGCGTCGGGCGTGCCGACCACGCTGACGATGAACGCGTTTCGCGACGTCAACATCAACGCGCCGATCACCGCGACCAACGGCAACATTGTCGCCTGCTGTGGCCGCGACGTGAACGTCAACGCGGACCTGACCACGACCAACGGCAGCATCCTGCTCAACGCCGGGCGCAACGTGCAGGTGTTCCACGCGATCACGACAACCGACGGCAACATCGCCTTGTGCGCAGGGCATGACGTGATGATCGACGCCGCGGTGACGCTGACCCGCGGCACGACGATCCCCGCGCAGAGCCTCGGCCTGCCGGTAGGCCTCACGCTGATCGCAGGGTCAGACGGCACTGGCCCCGGCGTCAACGGTGGCACTATCGTGTTCTCCGCGCTGTCGCCGCCGACCACGGTCACCGCGGCGCCGGTGTCGATCAACTACAACCCGGTCTCGTACACCACGCCGACCGACTTCTCGACCGAGTTCGTCCTGACCGAGGGCGCGGCGATCACGCAGCGGATGCTGCTGTTCCCGACCGCGCAGAAGGTCGCCGACGGCACCAATGCGGCGGTCTTGAGCGGGTTCAACACCAACGGCACCTCCGGCACGCCGACCGGCGTATCGCTGGTCGCCGGCCCGAACGCGACCGCGACGTTCGACAGCACCGGCGAAGGCACGGGCATCGGCGTCAGCTTCAGCGGCTACACGCTGACCGGCGCGAACGCGGATCAATATGCGCTGGCGAGCTCGTGCTGCGTCGCCGGGTTCCGGACGACGGGGACGATTACGGCTGCTCCGGCACCCGCACCGGCACCGGCACCAGCACCAGCGCCTGCTCCGGCACCAGCTCCGGCACCAGCGCCCGCCCCGGCTCCAGCACCGGCGCCCGCTCCAGCACCAGCGCCTGCTCCGGCACCAGCTCCAGCTCCGGCACCAGCGCCCGCCCCGGCTCCAGCACCGGCGCCCGCTCCAGCACCAGCGCCCGCTCCGGCACCAGCGCCTGCCCCGGCACCAGCGCCTGCTCCGGCACCAGCGCCCGCTCCAGCACCGGCGCCTGCTCCGGCACCAGCGCCTGCTCCGGCACCAGCGCCTGCTCCGGCACCAGCCCCGGCACCAGCGCCAGCGCCAGCCCCGGCACCAGCGCCCGCCCCTGCACCAGCGCCTGCGCCTGCCCCTGCACCAGCGCCTGCCCCAGCGCCTGCTCCGGCTCCAGCGCCTGCTCCGGCTCCGGCTCCGGCTCCGGCTCCGGCTCCGGCTCCGGCTCCGGCTCCGGCTCCGGCTCCGGCTCCGGCTCCGGCACCTCCACCAGTATCCACGCCGTCGCCAACCCCGACGCCGCCCCTTACTCCTGTTCCGAACCTGCCCAATGCTACGAGGCCGTTTCTGGAGGTTCCGCCGGTGACGGTGCGCGTACCGACGCCGCCGACGATCGAGGTGGTCGAGGGTGGCGTGACGTATCCGACGCCAGAACGGCCCGGCACCGTGATCGTAGAAACGCCCGAAACGCCGCAGGTCGTGCAACCGGTCGTCGAACGCCCGTTCGTGCAGCCTACGCCGCCCAACACGCCAGCCGTGCCCAATTATCCGCGGAAGCAGGCGCGTCATTGACATGATCGGGACCGTGCGGCGTCGCGTCTCGGCGCCCGCTCGCTGGTTTTCGCGCTGGCAGGCACTGCTAGGCTGGGGCATCGTTGCAAGCGGCGCGGCGGCACCGGGCATCGCGGCGTCCCCCGCGCCGGCTGCTATTGTCGCGACCGCGGCGCCGGACGATGCCGGCCGGTTCGGCGGCGTGGCAACGTCCGACGACGTGCGCGACACGGTGAACTGGGTGTCGACGTCGCACGACAATCACGCGCTGCCGTTCGTCGTGATCGACAAGGTGAATGCGGTCGTGCTCGCGTTCGATGGCAGCGGCAATTTACGCGGGCGGGCACCGGCGTTGCTCGGGATGGCGCGCGGCGACGCCAGCGTGCCGGGTATCGGCCAGCGCAAGCTAGCGACGATTACGCCCGCGGAGCGCACCACGCCGGCCGGTCGCTTCCAGGCCTCGCTCGGGCGCGATTTCGAACAGGATATCCTGTGGATCGACTATGATGCCGCGCTGTCGCTGCACCGTGTGATCAAAGGGCGCCGCGTCGACGATCGCGCCGGACGGCTCGCATCGGCGACGCCGAGCGATAACCGGATCTCGTATGGCTGCGTCAACGTGCCGCCGGGATTTTACGACGATGTGGTGAAGCCGTTGTTCACCGGCACCGTCGGAATCGTCTATATTCTGCCAGAAACGAAACCGCTCCGGACCGTGTTCGCCGTGCCAAACTGACGCCTGATCCTCCCCCGCCAGGGGGAGGTGGCTGGCGCTTGCCAGACGGAGGGGGAGGACACGGAACGGGCCTGATCGTGCCCTCCCCCTCCGTCGCCTTCGGCGCCACCTCCCCCTTGCGGGGGAGGATCAAACGTTACGTCACTGGCACCAAGGCCGTTCGCGGTACCATTTCGTCAGGACGTACTTCACGCCTTGCTCGACCGGCATGCCTTGGTGAAGCGACCCCAGGTTCGGCGCGCCATACTCGTCCATGTTGTTCCAGATCACCAGATTGCCCGCTTTCGGCGCGATCATCACCCCCGCAGTCGGATAGTTCGTCCGCCCCCCTGCCTCGGGTTCGTTGAGGAAGGTCATCGCCGACCAAGTCCGCTGGCCGCCCATCGTCACCTGATCCAGCCAATAAGGCTGTTCGGTATCGAAAAAGTCGTGATGCGGCTTGAACTCCTGCCCAACGGCGTAACGCTGCCCTTGCAACGCCTCGCCGTAGCGCGGCTCGAGTCCCGTCAGCAGGTCGAGCTTGCTCTCGACCACGGTCACGGGCGCCGGTCCGGGATAGAGGTAGCACGTCTCGCTGGTGCGGTGCGGGGACACCGGGGCATCGCCCACGACCGGCGAGGGCACGCGATTGGCCTCGATGAGCGCGATCACCGCGGCGCATTCGTCGAGCGTGAGAAAATCGCGAACGATATAAAGCTCCATGCCGTTCGCCGGCATGCGGACCACGCCGGGATAGCAAAGGATCCGATCGCGCACCTGCTCGGCAGAGTTCGCCCTGCCGAGCGCTTCGCTTTGACCATCGCGACGATCGGTGGATCGTGCGTACGAATTGGCGCCCAGGCTTTCAATATTAGTCATAAAGTCCGCAATACTCACAAGAATCACGATATGGATTATGACTTGGATCTATAAAGCAGGTTAAGTTTCGTACAACGTGCATCCTTATCAGATAACCGACGTTTATCCTGTACGACCAACATAGGTTAGGCCGGTTGCGCGACTACATCGCGAACCGCAGCCCTCATGGATGCGCATAAGTCGCACCTACCGAAGAGTTCGGGAACATCCCCCGCTCCGCTGCCGGCGTGAGCCCTGGGTGACGCGATTGAACGACATCGGCGGAGACTATTCATGAACCCGAGATTTCTCGTGGGCGCTGGACTTTGGTCCGGCGGGCACACCACCCTGGCGGTCGCGACCGAAGCGCAGAACCAGCGCATCCCCCAGCGGATCAAGGACCGGCAGACCGAACGCTTTCGGTAGGCGCTCGCGGGTCGCGCGCCGGACGCTCGACCCACCAACGCTTCCCCAAATCTGCTCTTGCTCGTCCTCGCGCCTCGCGGGGCCAGGATAGTCATGTTCAAAAATCTTCTCGCCGGCGCCGCCGCGGCATTGCTCGCAGTCATCCCGCAACCCTCGGCCGCGCAGACGGTGGTATTGCCGGGCGCGCTCCTGCTCGCCGGCTACCGTGCGACCTGCGGACCGGTCGATACGATGATCCAGCCGATCAACGACATCGCCGCCGCGTACAAGGGCCGCATCATCCTCCACCCGCGTGTCCTCGACCTGCCGCGCGCACAGCAACTCTTCTGGTACACGCACGAATGCGCGCACCAGATCTTCGGTCCGGGTGAGGCCGCCGCGGATTGCTGGGCGGTACAACAGGGCAAGATCCAGGGCTGGCTCACCCGAGACGAACTGTCGAAGCTGGGCGGAACGATGCGCTATTATCCAGGTGATGCGACGCACACCGACGGCGCAGCGCGGGTCGTGGCAATGGACGCTTGCTTCGCACGATAGTCCAGCGATCCCAGCGTATAATGGAAACTCAAGACTGTGGCGCTAGTTCGGTATCGATAACGCAATAACTACTTCCGGCTGATCCAGGTCGTTGACAAGATCGAACCGACGGCTTCTGTATCGTTAGCGTAACGATACGGCTCATCGCGGTGTCGGATCGCCTCCGTCTGGATTGCACCCGCCATGCCTGGTTCCCTGCCCGAGGCGATAGACGGCGGTGCACGGTCGCACGGCCCGGACGTTTCCGCCTGCGACCGCGAACCGATCCACCGGCCAGGATCGATCCAGCCGCACGGCCTCGTCCTCGTCGCCGACGCCTGCACGTTCAAGATCATGGCGGGCGCGGGCGACATCGAAAAATTGCTGGCTCCGCATTGGCTCGGCGCGAACCTCGACGAGTTGCTCGGCCAACCTGTCTCCGCGCAACTCGCGGCCAAGCCCAACGCCAGCACGGTCGTGCTCGCGCGGATCGTCGGCACCGAAACGCCGTTCGACGCGATTGCGCACCGCGTGTCGAACACCATCGTCGTCGAACTCGAGCCCGCCCCCCTAGCGATGCCGTCCCCGATCGACGTTCTGGTGGAGATGGAGGAAGCCGCGGCAACGTTCGAACAGGCGTTCGGCCTGCGCGAACTGTGCGAACGCGCCGCGAGAACGTTTCGCCAGTTGACCGGGTTCGACCGGGTGATGCTGTACCGCTTTCTCGACGATGACGCCGGGGTCGTCCTGGCCGAGGACCGCGATCCCGCGCTCGGCAGTTTCCTCAATCAGCATTTCCCGGCGTCCGACATCCCGAAACAGGCACGCGCGCTGTACGTTCGGAACCGCGTCCGCATCATCCCCGACATAGCCTATGAACCCGCATTGCTCCGTCCAGCCGGTTCGACGCCGCTCGACATGAGCGATCTCGCGCTGCGCAGCGTATCGCCGATCCACCTGCAATATCTCGCCAACATGGGCGTCGCGGCGTCGGCGTCGGTGTCGATCGTCCGCGACGGTGCGCTGTGGGGCCTTGTCGCCTGCCACCATCCGACACCGAAGTTCCTGCCACTGCATGTCCGCATGGCCTGCCGTGCGCTCGCCGGGAGCCTTGCCCGCCAGATCCGCGCGAAGGAGGATGCCGAGCTTTACCGCGAGCGCATTCGCCTCCGTACCGCGGAGGACGCGGTCGTGCTTCGGCTCGGCAGCGACATCTCGCTCGCCGGCTTCTTCGCGACTGCGGGCGACGACATGTGCCGGATGCTGGGCGCCGACAGTTTCGCGGCGGTTCGCGGGACCGAGTTGTTCGTCGCCGGCCGCTCGCCGCGGCACGACGACATCCGCGCGGTCGCCGCTCATGTGATCGATCTCGGCCGGGCGCTGCCCTTCTCGACGGATCGCCTGTCGGAACAACTGCCCGCCGCCACCGGTTTCCAGGATCTCGCCAGCGGCGTTCTCGCGGTGACGATGTCGACCGACGAGCCGACGATCCTGATCTGGTTTCGTGCCGAGCAGATCGAGGTGATGAACTGGGCCGGCAACCCGCACAAGGATCTGGGCGTCGATCCTCACATCCCGTTGACACCCCGCGCGTCGTTCGAAAGCTGGAGCGAGGCGGTTCGCGGCCGATCAGTTCCGTGGACCTTGTTCGAGATCGAGGCCGCTGGCCGGTTGAAGCGGACGATGTTCGACGCCCGCCAGAACCGTCGCCTGTTCGAGGTGAACCGTGAGCTGACCGCGACGATCGCCGACAATGAGAGCCTGTTGCTGCAGAAGGACTATCTCATCAAGGAGGTCCATCACCGCGTCCAGAACAGCCTGCAACTCGTCTCCGCGTTTCTCGGCCTTCAGGCGCGAGCGGTCGGCGACGACGTCCTGACCGCGCATCTGGCGGAGGCGCAGCGACGGCTCTCTGCTGTCGCGATGGTCCACCGCCGACTGCATTCCGACGAGCACGTCCAGGCGGTCGATCTGGCGCGGTACATCGGCGACCTCTGCACGGAGATCAAATCGACGATGGACAAGTCATGGGGCGGCCAGATCGAGCTGGAGCTCGCGCCGATCCTGATCTCCACCGATCGTGCGGTCAGCGTCGGGCTGATCCTGACCGAGCTGGTGATCAACGCCAACAAATATGCCTATGCGGGCGCGTCGGGACCGATCACGATCGCGCTAGAACAGCATCGCAACCGCTTCCGGTTGATCGTCGCCGACCGCGGTCGGGGCAAGGCGAGTTCCGGGACCGGGTTCGGGTCCCGGATGCTCACGTCCATGGTCGCGCGGCTGTCCGGCACGATCGAGGAGGCCGACAACGATCCCGGCCTCCGCGTCACCATCGGCGCGCCGATCGCCGACGACCTCCCGCACGCCTGATCCGCTACTCGGTCGAGCCCGTATGCATCAGGTGACGCACGTCGTCGGCGACCTGATTGTTGGCGCCGAGCCGTTCGATCAACTGCGCCTGACGGCTGCCCCGCAGGCCTGCCGTCGTCAGTTGCTTGTCGCGGACATAGGTGTAGACGCCGCTCACTGCGAACGCCTGGACATGCGCGATGTTCGCTTTTTGCGCAGCCTGCGTCCCGACGAAAATGTCAGACTCGAAGAATGCGCGGCGTGCGAGCGGGCTCTCGAATGCCAATTCGATCACCGCGATCAGTGTACGCTCGGCCGGCACGAGATGATCGACGTTGGGTGCAGGCGGCGCGGGCTCGGCATTGTCGTAGCGGTCCGGCAAGTGCAGCCGCAGTTTCAGCACCGCAGGGTCAGCGGCAAGCGTCCGGGCAAACTCGGTCATGAACGTACCAAACGCGTCCGCATCGTCGGTTGCCGCGCCGAAATGGACGTGGATACGGTCGAAGCCGTCGTCGCCGTTGGGGATCGGATCCGCGATCCGGTCGACCAGCGTGCTTGATCCGCTCGGCAGCGCATAGGCGACGGTGGCGGCGAACATGTTCTGTTCGTCGGCGAACAGGATGTGGCTCGCGGCGTTGAAGACGTCCTGATCCGCCTTCGAGGCGAAGCCGATCTCGACCCCGCCATCGAGTTCATAGTCCGCAAACGGTGCGATACCGTCGATCGCCGGCCAGAGATGCGCGTCCTGCTCGCGGCTCAGGTGGTTCTGGACGTACCAGCCGAGCCCCGGAATGCGCGAACACAGCGGGCCATGAACGTCGCGCCAATAGGTCGCGAAAACGTCGTGCGGCACGCGGGGACGGCGCAATACCGTCGTGTAGCTGTTGATGACGATGCTGGCATCGCGCTGTGCATAGTCGGTCGTGGTCGAGGCTTTGGGCATGACTGGGTTCCTGATGACGGAAGGGTCGAACGCGCGAAGATAGAATGCAGGGTCCGTGCGGGTGCGTAAATTCCCGCACGAAACCAGATCGTTACGCGATGCTTTGGGTCTTCAGCCGGTCGACTACCGGCGTGACAAGCACCGCGAGTATGGCGATCGCGGCGGCGACATAGCCGACCGCGCCGAGCCCGAGATGCTGGATCACCGAGCCGCCGATGATCGCACCGAGACCGATGCCGGCATTGGCCATCGACACGTTGAGCGTCCCGGCCAGTGCCTGCGCGTGGCTCGCCGACTGCATCACGCGGACCTGGCAGATCGGGTAGAGCGCGGTGTTGGCAATGCCCCAGACGGCCAACGCTACCGCGAGCCAGGCATGCGATCCCGCGACCAACGTCGTTGCCGCCATGCCGACTGCCAGCACCAGCGCCGTGATCGCCGTCACCAGCAACGGCCCGCGACCGACGAACTGTCCGCCGAGCCAGTTGCCCGCAAGACCGACGATGCCGAAGCCCATCAGCCACCAGCCCACCTGCCCCGCCGGGATATGCGCGATCTGCTCCAGCGTGTCGGCGAGATAGGTATAGGCTGTGAACATCGCGGTGAAGACGATCACCGACAGCACGACGTTGCCGAGGAAATACGGGTCCTTCAGGATGCGCGCCTGTTCGGCCAGCTTGACGCGCGCGGGGCGGGCCAGCGTCGGCATCACGACGAGCAACAGCACCGCCATCAGCAGCGACAGTCCCGACAATCCCCAGAACGTCCCGCGCCAGCCGAATGCGGTCGATGCGAGCGTACCGAGCGGAATGCCGAGCACCATCGCGCCGGAAATACCGAGATAGACGTTGGCGACGGCCTTGCCTGCCTTCTCAGGCCCCGCGAGTTCGCCCGCAGTTTCGCTCGCCGTGCCCCAGAACACCGGCAGCGCCAGGGCCGGTAGGAACCGCGCGACGCCCAGCACCCAGATGTCCGGCGCGGCCGCGGCGAGAGCGTTGGCGCCTGCGAAGATCACGAGAATCACGACGAACAGCTTTTTGCGCTCGAAATGCGACAGCATCGCGGTCAGGAACGGCCCGGCGAGCATCACGGTGAACGCGAACAGCGTCACGAGCTGCCCCGCGACGGTGATCGAGATGCCGAGGTCGCGCGACAGGCTCGGGAGCAGGCCGACGATGATGAATTCGGTCGTGACGATCACGAAGGCGGAGATCGCCAGCAGCAGCACGGCAAGGCCATGCCCGGCGGATTTTGCACCGGGCGGCGCGGCAGCGATGGGACGAACGGGGGACGACATTGGCAAACTCCTGTAGCTTCCGTCTCTACGCGCGACGAAAAGCGACGTCCTGCGGCATTTTTTCGCGTATGGCGGGACAATAATTCCAGAATGGACCCGCATGATCCCCTCCGAACGCCTCAAGGGCATCGAAGCTTTTGTCTGTACCGCCGACGCCGGCAGCTTCACCGCGGCCGGCGTGCGGATGAACCTGACCAACTCGGCGATCAGCAAGAGCGTCGCCAGGCTGGAGGCGCGGCTGGGTAGCCGGTTGTTCGAACGGACCACCCGTCGCCTGACGCTGACCGACGTCGGTGCTGCCTTCTACGAGACCTGCGTCCGCGTGCTCGAGGATCTCGCCGACGCCGAAGCCGTGCTCGCGGCGCACCGATCGGAGATCGTCGGCCGGCTGAAGGTCGACGTGCCGATCGCGTTCGGGCGGATGCAGGCGATGCCGCTGTTGCTCGCCTTCGCCGAACGCCATCCGAATTTACGCCCGAGCATCACCTTCACCGATCGGAAGATCGACATCGTCGAGGAGGGCATCGACGTCGCGATCCGGATCGGCGCGTCGGAGCCCTGGCCGGACAATCTCGGCCATCGCTATCTCGGCAGCGAGCGCGTCATAATCTGCGCCGCTCCGACCTATCTCGCGCGGCGTGGGACACCGGCATCCGCGGACGATCTCGCACGGTTCGACTGCATCCTGTACGGTCGCGGCGACGGCAGCACGATCAAGTGGCGCTTTACCGACGGCGCTGGTGGCATCGACGAGCGCGCGATGGATGGCCGGATCATCCTCGGCAGCGCGGAGGCCCAGGTCGGAGCGGTCAAGGCCGGTTTCGGTATCGCGCAACTCGCGACCTGGTTGATCGAGGACGAACTCGCGCGTGGCGACCTGGTCGAGGTCCTTCCCGAACTGGCGACGGCGGGGCTTCCCCTGCATCTGGTGTGGCCCCGGCGACGTCAACTGAGCCCGAAGGTTGATGCGCTGCTCGATGCATTGACCAGCGGACTTCGGATTGCATGACGAAGAGGTGAAAAGCGCGTCATCCCGCCATTTCCTGCAACTCGGGGTGGCATCGCCTGTTGGGGAAGGATGACCATCTTCAACGATCAAATCGCCATCGTTACCGGCGGTGAATCCGGCATCGGCGCCGCTTGCGCCAAGGCGCTCGGCGAGGCCGGCGCGCGCGTTGTCATCACCTATTTCAAGGACGCGGCGGCGGCGCAGGCGATATGCGCGGCGATCGGCGGCACCGACCGTGCCATCGCCGTCCAGGCCGACGTCGGCGACGAAACCGCGATCGAACACCTGTTCGCACAGGCGGAAGCGGCGTTCGGCACGGTCACACTGCTCGTCAACTCCGCGGGCCTCAACATGAGTGGCGTGATGCTGGTGGACATGGAACTGGCGCAGTTCGACCGGGTCATCCGCTCCGACCTCTACGGCCCGTTCCTGACCTGCCGCCGCATGGTCCGCGCACTCGAAGCCAAGGATACCAAGGGCCGTATCGTCAACATCTCGTCGATCCACGAACGCGCGCCGCGACCCGGCGGCGTCGATTATGACTCCGCTAAGGGCGGCCTGTCGCAACTGACGGCGACGCTGGCGCTCGAACTCGCGCCGAAGGGCATCGCGGTCAACGGTGTCGCACCGGGCATGATCCTGACGCCGATGAACCAGTCCGCGCTCGATCATCCGGGCGAACTCGCCGCCAAGGAGGCCGCGATCCCCTGGAAGCGCGCCGGACGGCCCGACGAGGTGGCGTCGCTGGTGACGTTCCTGCTCTCGCCCGCCGCGGACTATATCACCGGCACGACGGTGACGATCGACGGCGCGCTGTCGCTGACCGTTGCACAGGGCGCGTGATGGTCACCTACGCGGTCGAGCAACTCGACACCGTCGCGATCTCGGCCAATTCGGTGATCGACGGCATGGACCTGATGAGCCCGTTCGTCTGGAAGGAAGGCGACCTGTACCGGATCTTGGTCCGCGGCGTTCCCCATCCGCTCGGACCGCAGGACCCGACGGGGATCATCGCCCGCGGCGAAAGTCGCGACGGCCTGTCGTTCACGATGGATCCGGGGCTTGCGATCACCCCCGGCCCCGGCGCGGAGGACATGGGCGGATGCGAGGACCCGACCGTGCTGGTGACGCCCGATCACGAATACCTGATCTACTACACCGGCGTCGATGCGGACCGTTCGCAAGGCTGCATGATCCTCGCTGCCGGCCGCGACCTGACGGCGCTGGTCAAGGAGGATCTGGTCCTCAAGGCGCCGCCGGGCGAGGGCAACATCAAGGAAGCCACGCTGGTGCAGACGAGTGCTGGCGACTGGCGGCTGTTCTACGAATACGCCGCGGATGGCGCGTCGCGGATCGGCATGGCGAACGGACCCACTGCGAAGGGCCCATGGACCGTGCTGCCCGATCCGTTCGGTATCCGTGAGGATAGCTGGGACAATTGGCACCTGTCGACCGGGCCGATCTGGCAGGCGGAGGGCGCCGACCCGGTAATGTTCTACAACGGCGCGACGCATGACGCACGGTGGCGGATTGGCTGGATCAGCTTTAGTCCCGATCTCTCGCGGGTCACGGGGCGCGGGTTGGAACCGATGCTCGTGCCGCCACCCGCGCTAAGCCGCGAAGCGACAGATATCGCGTTCGCCGCGTCCACCGCCGCGAAGGGCGACCGTATCGCACTCTATTATTCGCTTGAGGACCGCATGCTCCGGCGCGCGTTGATCGCACGCTATAGCCGCTGACCACAGAGAAAAGTCGTGGGCGGCATACCGTCCGCGACCCTTGATCATCAGCCGTGCGCGCGGGCGGCGGCTTTCTGTGCGCGCGCCTGCTTGGCGTAGTGATGATGCGCAACGACGCATCCGATGGCGGCACCGGCAACCGCGTGTCCCTTGCCGACGAAATGCCCACCAACGCCGCCGGCCGCCGCGCCGCGGATGCAGCCCTTCGCCAGTACGGGCGACGCCGTCATGGCGAGGAGCGGAAGAGCGAGCAGGGTAATGAAGCGCATGGCGGTATCCTTGAAAGCACTGCATGAAGACCTGAAATACCGACCAAGCCGCCACCGTGTTCCGTGAGAAATTCGTCATGTTCGACATGCGCGAGGTTCTCTCTGACGATACGAACTGTCCGCCATAAGATATTGAAAATGCGGTAGTCCTGTAACGAGCGGTGCGTCCACCGATCCGGGTACGACGCGCTAACGTTGCATCCCGATCCGAAAGAGCCGAAAGCCACGAACCATGATTGCCCTCTATATCGCGGCGTTGTCGATGACGCCCAACGCCGGTTTGAAACCGATCGGTCCCGATGCTGAGAAATGCATGGCGGGTAGCACCCATCCGGCGATGCTGGTCGTTGTCGAAGGGTTCAAGGCGAGAACCGGAACCGTTCGTGTCCGCACGTTCGGGGGATCGCCCTCGACCTATTTCGACAAGAAAAAGACTCTGTTGCGCACCGAAGTTCCGACGCCGCGCGAAGGCCGGGTCGCGATCTGCATGCCGGTCGATCGGCCGGGCGTCTATGCAGTCGACGTACGCCACGACATCAACGCGAACGACAAGACCGACCGCAGTGACGGCGGCGGGGCGTCGGGCAACCCGCACGTCACGCTGTTCGACATGCTGTTCTCGCGCAAACCCGATCCGAAGATCGTACAGGTGCGTGTCGGATCGGGTACGACGGTCGTGCCGGTCACCCTCACCTACCTGCAAGGCGGATCGTTGCAGCCGATCCGCTGAGCGATCACCAGCCTATCGAGCCGCCCAGCCTAAAGGTGCGCGGGCGCAACGGCGTGTATTCGTTTCGGGCGGCGAGCGCGAATGGGTTGCCGCCTGCAAAGCGGTCTCCCTTCACGTCGAACACGTTCTCGACCGTCGCGGTCAGCCGAACGTTGTTGCGCGTCCACGTGCCGCCAAGGTGCGCGCTGCCATATTCGCCCTGCGAGACGTCGAGCGGCGCCTGCGTGCCGACGGTCGATCGGCCGACATACCGCCAACCCGCATCGACGCTGGCGCGCGCATCGGTGCCGATCGACCAATCATAGCCGACGCTCCCCGACACTGCGAACGGCGGTGTATTGGGCAGTCGGGCGCCGACCTGCCGACGCAATGCCGGATCGGGATCGGTGACGCGCGTCTCGTTGAGGAACATCGCCATGTCGATCTTCAAGCCGGACAGCGGCACCCAGTTGGCGCTCGCCTCCAGCCCATAGATATGGCTGTTGCCGAGATTGGTGGTGAATGGAAAGCCGGATTTGTCGACCAGATCCGCCTGGATATGCCGCCAGTCGGTCAGCGAAGCACCCATCGATGCGGAAAGCCCAAGCGGTCCATGCCGCTCCTTGCGCAGTCCGATCTCTCCAACATGGATTGTATCGCGAACAAGGTCGGTAACGCGTCCGACGCCCGGCGCTACGGTGATCCCGCCGGTCCGAAAACCCGATTGGTAGCGCGCATACGCTGCCAGCGTCGGAGTCAGCAGCCAGGATACGCCGAGCGTCGGATCGAGGCGCGTCGAACTTAGTCCGCGGATGTATGTCGTCGTCTTGAGCTTGGCGATCGGATCACCGTCGGTGCGCTGATGCGTCAGTCGTGCCCCCGCGGTGATCGTCAACGCCGGGCTGATCGCGAGCCCCGCCTCGCCGAACACCGCTGCGTCGAGCGTGCGATTGGTGACGCCGACGATGTCGCGCAGCTTGTCGGGCTCGCCGTATTTGCGCGCATAGGCATCGCGCGCGTGGATCAGCGCGACGCCGACCAGCCAACCGGCGCCGTTCGGCTTTGCGCGGGAGAGCCGTGTCTCGTGCGAGAACAAGCGGCTGCGTTCGTCCGTGTCATAGGCGATTGGCGCGTTCGGACGGATCGGCCGCGTGGCGTCGAACCGGCTCTCCGCATCGCGGTGGACGAACCCGGTCGCCGAAACGAGGTGCAGCCCGTCCTCCCAACGCCTGTCGACCACGACACGCCCGAGGAAATATTGCTGGCTGAACGGCTGCGCCAGCAGGGACGCGCGAGAGAGCGATCCCATTCCGCGCTCGGCATATTGCAGGTCGGGGGCGGTCAAATCCTGGATCACGACGCCCGCGTCGACCGTCCACCCGCTTGCCGGAACGACACGTACGTCCAGGCGTCCGCCCGTCGTCGCAACGCGGTTGACGTTGCGCAGGCCGCGGCGGATATCGTCGATATAGCCACCTTCGACGACCCGGTAGCCGACCGCGCGTACGCCAGCGACGCCAGCCTTGATCGGTATGTTGACCATCCCGGCGATATCGCCGCCCGGATCGCCCGACTTGGTCGCGCTGACGCCGCCCGACACATTGGCCGACACCCCTGACAGATCCACCGCGTGCGGCACCAGCCGGACGATTCCCCCGATCGCGCCTGCGCCGTACAGCGTGCCCTGCGGCCCCTCGAGCACTTCGACCTGATCGACGTCGTACAGGTTGAGGCCGGGTTCGGGACCGTTATACGCGACCGGCACCTCGCCAAAATAGACGTTGGCGGTCGATTGCGTCGGTCCGGTGAAGCTGCTGTCCGCGACCCCGCGAATGAACAGCTTGTTGCGACCAGCACCCAGCGCCGTACTCTGCAGGATCGGCGTCGCGGCGATCGCCTCGTCCATGCCGTTCGCGGCATCGTTGCGGATGTTCACGGCGCTTGCCGGTCGCAGGATGGTGAGCGCGCCGGGAAAGCGTAGTCGCGACGTCGCGCGCTTGGTCGCGGTGACGATGATTTCGGGCGACACTTCGACCGGCGGTGGCGTCAGGGGGCGTTTCGGTTGGCGTTCGCGTGCGACTGGCTGCCGGACGACGGCGCGACGAACGATCCTAAAGCTGCCTCCGCCAAGCCGTTGCGCGGTGTACGGGGTGCCTGCGAGCATTTGGTCGAGGGCTGCGGCCGCGGTTAGTCGGCCCCTCGCCCCCCGCGTCATGACCCGTGACAATCCAGGCTCCGCACTGCCGATGTCTACGCCCGACTGCTGCGCAAGCACCGCGATCGCGCGATCGAGCGGCCCCGGCGCAACGGCGAGCGCCCGGCGCTCCGCTGCATCAGCGGGCGTAGACAGCGACGGCGTAAAAAGAGTGGCGGCGATGAGCGATACGGCCAGGTTGATTTTACGGACCGGCATGGCCCCCAACCAGACGCCAGCGGCCATTAACATGCTCCGCTCGAGCACCGATCAGCGCTGCGACGCGAGGAATCAGGCTGTCGGCACCGCCCGTCACGCCGATCGATCCGGTGAATCGCGTTTCCGCCAGTCCGGGTGCGACGCGCACGACCGTACCGGTGTTGCGTTCCAATGCTGCGGCGACGAGCCGCACCGGCGTCTGCTGGAACACCAGCCGGCCTTTACGCCAGCTGCCGACGTCGTCGATCGCGATACCCGACATCCGCGGCGCGCCGCCATCGACATGCGACAGTGCCGCACCCGCGGTCAGCATGATGCGTTCCTGTTCAGGCTGGAACATCACCGCACCCTCGGCAACCTGAACGCCGAGATGCGTACCGACGCGCGCGACGTTGAAGACGGTGCCGACGTCCTGCAACCGCATCGTCCCCGACTGGACGACGAAGGGATGCGCGGCGTCGTGCGTGACCCGGAAGATCGCCTCGCCGCGTTCCAGCGTGACCAGCCGCGCATTACCGTCGTCGACCGCTAGCCTGGTGCCGCCGTTCAGGTCGATACGGCTGCCGTCGGCGAGCGTTACGCTGCGGCGAACCCCGGCGGGTGTCTCGATGATCCGTGCCGCCGTCTTTGACGGGTTTTCCAGCGGCAGCATGACGCCGACGATCCCCGCGGCCGCCAGTCCGCCGACGGCTCCCATCACCCAGCGCCGCCGCGGTGTCGGTCGGTCGTCATTGGCGGCGACCGGGGGGATCGCCTGCGACCAGTCTGGCGGGCTCAGCGCGTCGGTCAGTTCCGCGTCCGCGACCGCCAGCGCGTCATAGGCGCGTGCGTGCTGAGGATCCGCCTCCAGCCAGTCGGCGAACGCCGTCCATGCGCCTCCATCGGCAGTCGCCAAGCGGAGGTGCCACGCGACCGCCTCGGCCGCGGCGTCTTCGCCGTAACCCGGGCCGTAATCGCCGTCCTTGCCCCACTCACCGACCATCGCGCTGGTCCTCCTCATGAGTGAGACGTCCTGCCTGCGGGATATCCGCACCGGAATTGCTCCGTTGCAAGTGAATTCGCAGGTACGCGCGGTGCAGCAGCTTCTCGACGCCACTGACGGTGATCCCCATCTGCTCGGCGATCGCCTTCTGCGGAAGGTCCTCGAACCGGTAGAGCCGGAACGCGGTCGCGACGCGATCGGGCAGGCCGGCGAGCGTCGCCTCGACCCGACCGAGCCGTTCGCGCGCGATCAACGCGCGTTCGGCATCGGGATGTTCGTCGGCGGTCGCCTGAGTCTCGAGCCAGCCGGTGTCGCGGTCCGCCCGCCGCGCCGCGCGACGGCGGCGGTCGACCGCGATGTTGTTCGCCATCCGGCAGATGTAGCCGAGCGGTTCGGCGATCGGACCGCCGGTCACCGTCTCCAGCTTCAGCCACAGATCCTGCAACGCATCCTCCGCCTCCTCGACGCTGCCCAACCGCGCGACGAGCAACCGGAGGAGCATCGCACGCTCGGCGAGGAATACGGCACGCAGCCCGCCGAGCGTCACGCCGGGTCGGCCTTCGCATCGCGGCGGAACAGCACCGCCAGCGCGACGATCGCGACACCGTTCTGGAGCAGCGCATGCCACCCTGCCCCGTCGGTCCCGAACGCCCACAGCATCGCGGGCAGCAGCGGGTAAAGCGCGAGGCTGGTGACGAGGCCGATGGTCATCGAGCGGCCCGGCAGCCCGAGCGCGGTCAGTCCCGAGGCTAATGGTGCGCTTGCGAGCCCCGCGGCCCGCGCGCCGGCAATGAGGATCAAGAGGACCGTGCCGCCCTCAAAGCTCGCGCCGCCTAGCGTCACGAGCAGGCGGTTGCCCGCAAAGGCAAGGACCAGAACGATCGGCAGCGCTACTGCGAGAGCCAGTCCCGCGCTGCGCCAGACCGTGTGCCGCAACGCCTTCAGATCACCGCGCGCGACCTGGGCGGCGAGCACGGCGTAGCTCGCCTGGCTCAGCAGCACCGTCGGCTGGGCGAGCAACGACGTCGCGCGCTGCGTCAATGCGAGCAATCCTGCCGCCGCTGGCCCGAGCAACCAGCCGACCGTCAACGGCGCGAGGTTCGGCGCGAGCTCCCGGACTGTGATGTCGAAGTTGGTGATGAGGATGAAGCGCTTGAGCCCGTCGGTATCGCGCGCAGTGCCGCGCCACGGTCCGCGCAACCGCTCGCCGGCGGCGAGCTTGCGCCACGCGCCCCAGCCGAAGCCCCACATCGCCAGACCCTCGGCGACGGCAGCGACGAGCCAGACCGCGATGAAGCCGATCAACCCGCCGCCCGCGAACCAGACTCCCAGAGCGCCGACTAGGCGGATCAGCGGCGACACCGCCTGGTGGATGCCGATCAGGTCGAACCGGTCGGCGATCTGCAGCAGTCCTTGTGGAGTCGCGCGGACCGTCGCGATCACCGCGAGCGAATAGGGAATGGCAATCCGGATCGTGTCGGGCGACCAGCCGAGCCGTGGTCCGATCAGCGGCACCAGCAACGCGGCCACGACGACCGCTATGGCGCCGCAGCCGAGCTCGATCACCGCCATGAACCGGACGATCCGCGCGAACCCGGCCCGATCGCCTGCCTCCAGCGCGAGCCCGCCATACCGCACCACGCCGTGAAAACCGGAGAACGCCAGGACGCTGCCGATTAGCACGGCATAGGCGTTGACCAGCACCAGCACGCCGTAATCGGCCGCGCCCAGCCGGTGCGTGACGAGCACCAGGTAGACAAGGCTCATGACGCCCGCCGCCGCCTTACCGCCGAGCAGGTGGCCGAGGTTCGCCAGCACCAGCCATAACCCCGACCGATCGCCGCGTCTTGCTCCAGCTCTGGCGGAGTCCGCCTGCCGGGACGTCATACGGTGGAGAAGCGAACGCATCGCGAGCGCTTAGACGCCCAGCGTTGCGCCGACGAACGGAAAGTTCCGCGCGATTGGCCAGATGACAAAATATTTAGTGAGGATGACCGGTGCCCGGAACGTCTACCGGCGATGAAGATCGGTTTTCTGTTCAATCACGACCAGGTTCATCAGGTCGCGCATGCCCTCCCGACCGCGCTGGCGATGGCGGAGGGCTATCCCGATGCGGAGATCGTCGTCGTGACCACCAACGCACGGCTGACCGACGAAGTGCGACGGTTATGCGCGCGGCTTGGCGTCACCGTACCGCTGGTCGAACTGGGCCTGCGTCGTGCATCGACGCGTGCGCTGTCCGGCGCGCTCGAATGGGCACTGCCGGTGACCAAGATCGGTATCTACCGCGACAATCTCGATTTCTTCCGGTCGCTCGATGCGCTGGTCGTCGCCGAGAAGACGTCGCTGCTGCTCAAGACGCGCTATGGCCTCGACGATCTCAAGATCATCCACACCCGCCACGGTGCGGGCGACCGCGCGATCGGCTTCAACAAGCATAGCGCGACGTTCGATCACGTCCTCGTCTCCGGTAGCAAGATCCGCCAGCGCCTGCACCGCGAGGCCGGCGTGCCGTTCAACCGGATGAGCCTGATCGGCTATCCCAAGTTCGATCTGATGCCTGAGCCGGCGCCGCGCCTGCCGTTCCAGGCGAACGGCAAGCCGACCGTGCTCTACAACCCGCATCCGTCGCCGCATCTGTCGTCCTGGTACGCACAGGGCCGCGCGGTGCTCGAGCATTTCCTGCACGACGACCGCTATAATCTGATCTTCGCGCCGCACGTCATGCTGTTCCACCGCAAGTTCGTGCTGACGATCGACAAGTTCCGGATCGACCGCGCCGGCGTGATCGAGCAGCGGTTTCTCGACGCGCCGAACATCCATGTCGATCTCGGGTCGGCCGCGTCGACCGACATGACCTATACCGCGGCGGCGGACATCTATCTTGGCGACGTCAGCAGCCAGGTGTACGAATTCCTCCACACGCCGCGTCCGTGCCTGTTCCTCGATGCGCACGCGACGCCGTGGGACGGCGATGCGAACTATGCACACTGGCAGGCGGGCGAAGTCGTCACCGGTACCGAGGACCTTGGCGCCGCGCTCGATCGCGCGGTGGCGCAACACGACCGCTATCGTCCGGTCCAGCGCGCGCTGTTCCAGCGCAGCTTCGAACTGACCGCGGAACGTTCCGCCGTGCGTGCGGCGCGCGCGGTGATGAGCGTGCTCGGCGATACCGCCCCGGCCGTGCTGCTCGAGCGCGAACTGGAGACGGCAACCGGACTGCAGGGGTTGCGCGTAGCCTAATCCGCCGCGAGAAGGCCCGCGCGGCGCCCCTGTCGGGCGGTGCGTTTGGGATCGATCGACCACCGTGGCTCTACGCAAGGATATCTGGCGCCCCGCGATCGTGATGGCGACCGCCGAGGCGATCGTCGCGCGCGGCTCGATCGAGGGGTTCCCCCTGATGTGGCTGCCGCCGATGGGCAGCTTCCAGTTTCTCGCCGACCCGTTCGGGTTGTGGCGCGACGGACGGCTGTACGTGTTCGTCGAGACTTACGACTACCGCGTCCGGATCGGGGCGATCGAGGTGCTGGTCTATGATGCCGACTTCCGCCTGGTCGACCGTCAGCCGGTGCTGAACGAGCCCTGGCACCTGTCCTACCCACTTGTGTTCGAAGCGAAAGGCGAGACGTGGATGCTGCCCGAAGCGCATCGCTCGAACCGGCTAACGCTGTATCGTGCGGCTCACTTCCCGACCCGGTGGGAGCCGGCGCATGTCATCGAACTCGATCATGTCGCGGTCGATGGGACGCCGGTGTTCCACGACGGACGGTGGTGGCTGTTCTACACCTCGGCCGACCGCGAGCCGGACAAGATGAGCGCGCTGCACGTGGCCTATGCGGACCGGCTGGCGGGACCGTGGATGCCGCATCCGATGAACCCTGTGCGGGTCGACGTCGCGAGCGCGCGACCGGGCGGAATGCCGCTGGTGATCGATGGCCGGATCGTGCTGCCGGTGCAGGATTGCAGCCGGACCTATGGTGGCGCGATCCGACCGTTGACGATGACGGTCTTGACGCCCGATCGGTTCGAGGCCGAAGTGGGCGACGCGATGGTCCCGCCGGCCTCTTCCGCGCCGTTCGTCGAGGGGTTTCACACGCTGTCGGCGGCGGGGCCGGTGACGCTGGTCGATATGAAGCGTACCGAATTGTCGCTCCACGGGCTTTCGATCGAGGCAGTACGCGAGGTCAAGAAACTGGGCCTCAAAAGGCGCGCATCCGTTCGAGGATAGCGAGGCCGGTCGCAGCGAACCGCTCCGGCCCGAACGTCGCGAGAACACGCTCGCGACCCGCCTGCCCCATGGTCGCGAGTTGCGCCGGCTTGGCAAGCGCGCGAGATATCGCGGCGGCGAGTGCAACCGGATCGGCCGGTGGGACCGTGGAGCCGGTCTCGCCTTCGACGATGCTGCCGGGAAGTTCGCCGACCGCCGAAGCGATCACCGGGAGCCCTGCCTGCATCGCCTCGTGCGCGGCGACGCACAGGCCTTCCGAGCGCGATGGCTGCACGTAGAGATGGCAGCTTGCCAGGAATGCCGCAGGGTCAGCTACATAGCCCGCGAACCTCAGCGTCTTGATACCGAGCGCGACCGCGCGAGCTTCGAGAGCGTCCCGTTCTGCGCCGTCTCCCGCGATCACCATCTCGTACGGCGTCGACGTGTCTAGCAATGCCAACGCCTCGACCAGTACGTCGTAGCCCTTCACGCGGTGGAGGCGGCCGAGGCTGCCGATCCGGATCGGCTGGCACGGTTGCCACGGCGTCGCCTGAAGCGCTTCTGGATCCGCGCGGAAGATCGACCATTGGACGAGCCGCTCGGGGGGGACGTGGAGACGTTCCGCGGTCAGTCGCGTCACCGCGGTGGAGTCGCCGACCCACAGTCGCGACAGGCGCTGCATCGCGCGCAGCAAGATGCGGTTGGCCGGCTTGAGGAACGCAGCGTGCTGCCAGCTGACGACCGGCCACCCGCGTCGGACCCCGACGATCTGGCCGAGCAGGGTCGCGCGGGTAAGGGAGGTCCAGAGATGCGTCGGCGCCCAGTCCTTCAGGATCGCGTCGAGCCAGCGGAGTGCGGCCGCGTGATCGGTCTCGCCGCCATCACGGACATGCACGTCTAGCCCGGCGGCGCGCATCGCGGTCTCGCCGCGACGGTCGCGTGCGGTCAGTGCGAACACCGCCACCTCCGCGCCGCCGTCGCGCAACACGCTGAGCACTGCGGGCACGGGGGACGCGGCGCCACCGCCCTCGACTGAATTGATTACGTAAGCGATCCGCATCGGGCGATCGGTCACGCGCGCAGCCTTGCAAACAGATCGAGATACTCGGATGCAACTGCGCCGATTCGATGATGCGCGACCAACGCCGCCAGTGCCTCCGGATCGTGCGGAGACTGCGCGAGCATTGCCGCGATCGAGCGAGCCAGCGCATTGCTGTCGTCCAGAGGCACGACCATGCCCGCGCCCGGCGCGTCGAGCAGCTGTGTTGCCGGGGTACAGTCGGTCGCGACCACCGGCCGCCCCGCTGCCAGAGCCTCGACCAGGACCGCCGGATAGCCTTCGAAATCAGATGCCAGCACGAACAGCCGCGCGGTATCGAGCCAGGGCCGGATGTCCGCGACATACCCGACAAGCTCTACCCGATCGGCCAGACCCAGTGTCTCGCTCTGCCGACGTAACGCATCCGCCTCCGGGCCGTCGCCGACGATGACTAGACGCGCCTTACCTTTCGGCAGTTTTGCAAAGGCTTCGATCAAGCGCGCGAACCCCTTTTCGGGTACCAGTCGTCCCGCGGCGAGCACGATCGGCGGCTTCGTTTCGGGGATCAGCAAAGGCGGCGCAGAGTCGTCGCTCAGCGCGGGCAACGCGATCGTCGTCGTCACGGGACGGCGCAGGATCCGGTCCGCCTGATCGCGCGCGACGTCCGACAGCGCGACCACTGCCTGCACCCCGCGAAGAAGGTGTCGCATCCGAACCTCGAACGCCCATTGCCGCAGCCGACCGCGCTGCGGCTTGTCGAGCGCTGCACTGACCTGCGCGACCACGGGTATGCCCGATCCGGCCAGCGCGGCGGCGATCGGCCAATGGAAATTACCGGGAATGAAGACGCTGTCGAACCGTCGCTGCTCGACGAACACGCGCGCGGCCTGCGCCAATCGCCGCCGCGAGGCCGATCCACGCGGGATCGGAGGCTCGGCAACGACGATCTCGACCGCTTCGCCGGCCAACGCCCGAAGCGGCCCGGCATCCGAACCGGCAAAGATGGTGACTTGGACACCCCGCTTCGCCCAAGCCTCGGCCAGACGCACGGCAACGCGTTCGGTGCCGCCCAGCGCGAAATCATGGAGGACGATGAGGATCGACAGCGCGGCCATTCCCGCGCGGTTAGCGCCGACAGCGCGCCGACGCCAAGCTTTGTTAGGTCGGGACCCCGTGCCCCGACACGAAAAAGGAGAGCTAGGCCGGAGGCAGAGACCCCAGCGTATCCGTCACGCGCCGCCGCAGTTCGGGATCGCGCGTGATCTCCAACATCGCGCTCAGACTGCCGCGCGCGGCCGTCACGTCGCCGTCGACCAGTTCCAGGCGCGCGCGCTCCCACCACGCGTGCCCGTAGGCAGGCGCCATCAAAGTCATCCGCGCGTACAGTTCGAGAGCGCGTCGGCCATGCCCCGCCTGCTCGGCGCGCGTCGCCTGATTCAGCAGCAGCCGCACCAGGATCGCGCGGTTCGGCATCGTCGCGATGTGGTTAACCGCGGCGGCAGGCCCGTTGCTCGATGCGAGCACCAGGGCGGCCAGCGTCTCGCGATCGACGCGCATCCCGCCGCGAAACGGATCGACGATCACGGGTGCAGCTTCGGCCCCCACCGTCACCAATACGTGCCCGGGAACATCGAGCGCGTTGGCCGTCCATCCGATTCGGCGTGCCGCACCCACGTAGAGAATGGACAGGCTTACCGGCAGGCCACGGCGCCGGTCGATCACACGGATCATGTCGGCGTTGGCGGGGTCGTCATAGGTCTCGCGGTCGCCGACGAAGCCGAACTCCTCGCCCAGCACTTCCGACAGGACATTGGCGCGCTCTTCGGCGGTACGGGCGCCTCGGCCGACCGTATCGAGACGTTGCGACACAGCATCGATCAGCGCACGATAGGGTGTCGGATCGGTGTCTGGATGATCGAGCAACGCCAGCGAAAGCGCGGCCTCATCGAGAATGATGTCGTCCTCGTCGAGGAGACCGAGGCGGATCAGATTGTCGTTCATCGACCGGAGATGGGTGCGCGCAGCGGTGCTGCAATAGCGGGGATCAGGTGTCGGTCGCAGCTATCGGCGTGCTTGCGCGTTCAGGAAGATCAACGCGGAGACCATCGATGAAGCTCTATTATTCCCCCGGCGCTTGCAGCCTCGCAGATCACATTGCGCTGCACGAAGCCGGGCTTTCGTTCAAGCACGAGAAGGTCGATCTCAAGGCCAAGCGGACCGAAAGCGGCGCCGACTATGCGACGATCAACCCCAAGGGTTACGTCCCCGCCCTGACCCTGGACTCGGGCGAGACGCTGACGGAGAATATCGCCATCCTCGACTGGATCGCGCATCAAGATAGCGCGCTGAAACCGAGCGGAGCGATGGGGCATACCCATCTGCTCATGGCGCTCGCCTTCATCTCGACCGAGATCCACAAGAGCTTCAAGCCGTTCTTCTCGGGCGGAAGCAATGAGGAGAAGGCGAAGGCCAGCGAGACGATCATCAAGCGGATGGGCTATCTCGCCGACACGATCGAGGGCGATTATCTGTTGGGCGACACCGTCAGCGTGGCGGACTGCTATCTGTTCGTGATGCTGTTGTGGGCGGCGAAGAACCAAATCGACGTGCCGGCGCCACTGCAAGCATTCCGGGAACGGATGAAAGCGCGTCCCGCAGTTCAGACGGCGATGCAGCATGAGGGGCTGATCTGATGTGGTTGGGCGTCAAGGGTCGCTGTCCGAACCGGTCGTTCGACTTCACTCGGAGTCGGTGACCCTTGTCGCGATTGGCTTACCGGTCTGACGCATACGCGGAGCGCAGTAACGATCCGCTTGACCACGCGTGTTCTGCGGACGCGCAGGGTCTCCATCACGGTGTCTTCGACATCCCTGACTCACGTACCGAACGGGGGCAAATCTCGCTTCATTCGTTTCTTTTAAATCTTCGACGTCCATGGACGATTGAATGAGTGGCTTAATCTCTCGTCTCAGACAGCTACGGCAATCTGACCAGGCGATCGCCGCGTCGGTTCGTGCCACCCTGCTGGAGTCGCTATACGCATCCCCGCAATCGCTGATCATCGGCGCGATTACCAGCAGCGGTATTACGGGCATCGTCGCTTACGTCAGTGGCAATCGATGGCTGGTCGTCTGTGCGTTGGCGATCGCGCTGGTTGCGGGAATACGAATGATCGACGCGCTGAAGCGACCGGGTCGGGCCGCCCGCACGAGATCGTCGAAAAACAGCTGGGCGGCACGGCAGGAATTTATCTATCGGGCGGGCGCACTGGGGTATTCGGCCCTGCTCGGCACGTTCGGGCTTTTGACGCTCGTCCATAGCGACGACGGTGTCCTTCAACTGCTCGCGGTGACGACGACGATCGGATACGCTGCAGGGATTGCCGGTCGCAACGCTGGACGGCCGTGGATAGCGCTGTCCCAATTATGCTTCGCCTCGCTGCCCCTGACCGTCGGGCTGGTCGTTTCGATGCAGCCGCTGAAAATGGCACTGGCTGCGGTGATAGTCCTGTTCGTCGTGGCGATGATGGACATCACCTTACAGACTTATGGCGTCATCCTGAAGGCGACGCTGGTATCCCGCGAGAAGGCGGCGCTCGCCGAACATCATGCTGCCGTCGCCCGCCGCGACGACCTGACCGGCGTCGCCAACCGGACGGCGTTCCGCGAACAGTTCGAGTCGCGGTTGCAGGCTCTAGGTCACGGCGACCGACGCCTCGCCATATTCTGGATCGATCTGGACCGGTTCAAGGAGATCAACGACTCGTTCGGGCATTTGGCCGGTAATGCGCTGCTCGCAGGGGTGGCAAAGCGGCTCGACACCGAATTCGGCGCAACCGGGATCGTGGCCCGGCTGGGCGGCGACGAGTTCGCGGTGATCTGCGACGTCGTCTCGCAAACAGAAGCCGTCGCGAAGGGCGAACGGATCATCGCGCTCGTCGAGCAACCAGTCCATCACGACGGCCGCGCGTTGTGCGTCGGGGCATCGCTCGGTATCGCGCTCGCACCATCCGATGGCATCGACGCGGACACGTTGTTGAAGAATGCCGATCTCGCTTTGTACCGCGCAAAGGAGAGCGGCCGCGGCCAGATGCGGTTCTACGAACCGCTGATGGACGAGAAGATCGAACGGACGCGCGATCTGGGCGCCGAGATGCAGGGGGCGCTGAAGCGTGGCGAGTTCCATCTCATGTTCCAGCCGATCTTCGACCTGACCGGCCAGCGCATATTGTCTTGCGAGACGTTGCTGCGTTGGACCAACCGCCGTTACGGCGCGATTTCGCCCGCCGAGTTCATACCGATCGCGGAGGAGAATGGGTTGATCGTCGTGATCGGCGACTGGGTAATCCGGGAAGCGTGCCGGACCGCCAACGACTGGCCTAAGGACGTGACCGTCGCCGTCAACTTGTCACCGATCCAGCTGCGATCGACGAACATGCCGACCGTCATCATGAGCGCGCTGGCCGCCAGTGGCCTGGCAGCGGACCGCCTGGAGCTGGAGGTGACAGAATCTGTCCTTCTCGAGGATATCGATGCGTCGCTGGCGGCACTGGACGCGATCAACCGCCTTGATGTCCGGACCACGCTCGACGACTTCGGAACAGGCTATTCCTCGCTCAGCTATCTGACCAAGTTTCCCTTCCAGACTTTGAAGATCGATCGATCGTTCATCACGGACCTCGAGCAGAGCCCGGCATCGGTTGCGATCGTCCAGACCGTGATCGAACTGGCAGCCAAGCTGGGTATGCAGACGGTGGCCGAAGGGGTCGAGACGCAGGCGCAACTCGAACAGTTGCGCCGTACCCGCTGCGATGCGGTGCAGGGTTTTCTGCTGGCACATCCTATGCCGGCAAGCATGGTCATGACGATGCTTGCCGGCAAAGACGTCAAGGCGTCAGGCCGCTCCTGAGCGGGACGCTACGCTGCCTTGTCCAACAGCCGCGTCTGCGCACCAACCAGGCGGCGCATCAGCTTGAGGTCCGCCTCGCTAAGCCTGAGCGCGGCATCCGCCCATAGATCCACGACCGCCTGCAGCTCGACGAGCGGCAGCGGATTGACCGACCGAGAAGCCTCGTAGATCGCGCAGTGGCCGCTATGCCGTCGACGATTTTGACGAATGTAGCGCTCGACTTCGGCACGGCCCATGCCGGGATCGGCGAGCGCGTGGACGATGCCGAGATCGTACAGCTCTTCGGCGGTGTACGACCGGCCGCTCAGGATCATCTGTTCCGCCCGCGCCGCGCCCAGGCGCCGGGACAGGAAGCAATGCGCCCCCATGCCTGGAAAGAGACCGAAATTGGTTTCGGGCAGGCCGAAATGGGTGCCGCGTTCGGCGACCACGACGTTGAACGACAACAGCGCCTCGAACCCACCCCCCAGCGCATCGCCTTCCACCAACCCGATCGTGATGATCGGTTGATCGAGGCTCAGCATGTTGCGATGCAGGATATGGACACATGCACGGCCGTAGCGGACGAGCGCCTCCCGATCGCCGTTGCGGATGTGCGCCGAGAAGAGATCGAGGTCACCGCCCAGGGAAAACACGCCGGGAAAACGAGATCCGAGGACGACATACCGGATCGGCATGGTAGCCGACGACCGTGCGGCTGCGATGTCGTTCTGCCACTGGGTGAACTCGGCGAGCAGACTCGGGTTGAAGCTCGGCCGGCTGCGTTGGCGCATGTAGGTCCAGAGGGTTTCGAGTTCGCTGTCGAAATGCGTTTCCAGGTCGACGAACTCGAACGGGCGCCGGCTGGGCACCGCGCTTAAGGAATGAATTGAGGCCTCGTGAAGCTCTTGGTGCCTTTCGGAGGGTATGGAGGGGGAATATTCGAAGGTCATTGCGACGTCCTTTTTTACAAGCAGCGATCTGCTGCGCGAAAAGTTTACGTCGGAATCCGAAATCCAAGCTGCGATTCGGTCGGCAATTGCGGTGGTTGGTCGTGCGTTCGGGACTTTACAGCCCGATCGTGGCGCGCAGGGTTATGGTCCTCGGTCGGATGGGAACGGTCTGCGTGCTCGTGGCCAGCGTGAACGGATTGCCGAAGCCGAAACTGTTGCCGCGGCTGTCGAGCAAGTTGTCGACGGCGATCGACCAGTGCCACGGCCCGCGGTCGATCGTCGCGCCGGCGTCGATCGTCGCGTAGTTCCCCGCCGGGCGATCCAGCAAGGGATCGAAGCTAAGTCGCGTGCGACCGGTATAGCGCGCGACACCGTAAACCGACGCGGGCGAGCCGAACGCGACGAGGGTTCGCGATGCCGTCAGTCGAGACGAGATGTCGGGAACGACCGGCAGGCGCCGATCGTCGCGATCGAGGCCGGTGTTCGACGACGGCGACGTCAGGCGGGCGCGTTGCAGCGTGGTCCCGAAATCGATCGTGATCGGGGACAGGTTCAGGACACCGCCGAGTTCGACGCCGTAGTTTACTGCATTGCCCGCATCGACCGTACCGAGAAGTCCGTCGGGGCCGACCGTATCGCTGCGCAAATGCTGCCACGCCGAACCAAACACCGCGCCGTGCAAGGCCAGCCGATCGCCAGCAGCATGTATGCGCCAGCCGAGTTCAAGGCTCTGAAGTTCGTCGCCAGGAATCCGGAGATTGGTCGGATCGGCGGTTCGGCTGATCCCCGCGGGACGCACGGCGCTGGCATAGCGAAGCCAGACCAGGCCGAGATCGTCGCGATGCCAGCTGAGCGTTCCGCTGGGGGTAATGCCGATACGGTTGGCGCGAACGCGGCCGGGTGCCTGTTGTTCGAGATGGCTCGACGTCGAGAACGCCCGCAGCCCAAGCTTGAAATCGAGCGCGTTCGAGAGGCGCTGCGTACCCTCGGTGAACACGGCGAGGTCCGTGACGTCCTCCTCGTCGCGTCGCGCGTCGATGGTGTCGTCGCCGACCGACGTGAAGCGCCCCTTCAGAAGACTGGTCGAATGCAGGATGGTCGCACCGATGATCCAGGGATGGCGCGCGGTCGGGTCACTCAGCCGGACCTCCTGCGACAGCAGCCGCGCGGAGCGATCCTCGATATACGCGACCGGTGATGCCACGCCGAGCGACGATGCCAGGATGCTCGCATCATAGGTGCTGCCGAACTCCTGGTCGACATAGGCCGTCGTAGCCTGCGCCTCGAGCTTGCCGATCGGCCCCCGCACAGTCAGCGCCCCGGATGTGAAGTCGTTGTCCTGCGGCTCGGCGATCCGCGTGGCGCGCGACAGGCCACTGGTCGCATATTGGCTGTCGCGCGCGTCGATGCGTTGGGCGACCCCGCTCAGGGTCGCCGACCACCCCCCGCCGATCGACCAGCGCAGCGCGGCACGGCCACCGACCCGCCGCGTGCGGTTTACGTCGCGCCGATCGCGCCCGGTATCATCGATCCAGCCGGGCATCGTCTCGGCCCAAGCTGATGTTCGTAGCGCGACCGTGCCGGTGACGATCGGCAGGTTGAGCATCCCCTCGACCGCGCCACCGACCGCACCGTTGTTGATCCCCGTCCCCTCGACCGCGACGCCGCCCGCGAGCCGATCCAGGTCCGGCGCGGCGGTTACGACACGAACGACCCCGCCGAGTGCACCGGTGCCGTAGAGTGTACCCTGCGGTCCGCGCAAGATCTCGATCCGGTCCACATCGACGAGCCGCAGGTCGGGATCGGGCGACGAATAGCCGATCCGCGCATCGTCCAGATACAGGCTTACGAGCGACTGGCTGGTGCCGTTGAATGCGCTGTCGGCAACCCCGCGGAGAAATATCCGGTCACGGCCCGGGCCCAGGTTCGTGGAAAATGCCCCGTCGGTCGTCGCCGTGACGTCCGTCAGTCCACGCCGTCCCGCCAGCCGTCCCAAAGTAGGTGCACCGACGATACTGATCGAGGCGGGAAGATCGGACAGCCGTTCGTCGCGCTTGCTGGCGATGACGACGATATCGCCGGTCACCAGCGCCCCCGCGGCGTCATCGCGCCGCGCCGGCTCGCGCAGTCGTTTTGCCGGAATAGCTTCGATCCGCCATGTGGTCGCATCGACCTGCACCGCGCGCAGCCGGCTGCCGGCCAACATGCGGCGCACGGCCTGCGCTACGTTGGTTGAATGGTCGACCCGCTTGACGACGAGATCCGGCAATCCGCCCGCCATCCCGATCGAGATTCCTGTCTGGCTTGCAAGCGACTCGAGCGCAGACCGTAAAGGTCCCGCAGGGATCGTGATCGAACGCCTGGACGGTGGAGCCGGTTCAGCGTCCGCCGGCGGCACCCAGATGCACGACGCCAGCAACCCGACGAACGCGTATCGGCAACACTGCCTGTAGCTGATCGACGAGCCGCGATCCGTCACCAATCGTCAATACCCCGGAAAAGCGCAGGTTCGCCGCCGAAGGGTCGACGGTCAACGGGCTGTCCGCATACCGCGCGATATCCGCCGCAACCAGTGGCAATGGTGCGCCGTCATAGTCGAGGCGGCCGTCGGTCCAGTCGGACACGCGTGCAGGATCGACCTTCCGCTGTTCGGCAATCCGTTTGTCCGCCGTGATATCCAGGCTCTGGCCTGCGTGCAGCATCGTTGCGTCGGACGGCGTGCCACCGACGGGCGTGACGCTGACCATACCCTCGGCGACGGTGACGGCGACCCGTCCACGCGCGCTCACGACATCGAACGTCGTGCCGAGGTCGCGTACTTCGTATCCGCCCGCTCGCACCATCAGGACGCGCGAAGGATCGTGCCGGACGGTAAAGTTCGCCGCGCCCTGGGCGATCTCGATCACCGGACTGCCGCCGCCACTGACGGACACGCGAGAGCCGCGATCGATCTGCATGCGACTGCCATCGGCAAGCGTCACCGACCGGGTTTCGCTGCGACCCGTTTCATAGGCCTGTGCCGCGTCGTCGCCCGACGGCGCGACCAGCATGAACGCCAACCCCGCGGCAAGCGCTCCACTGGAACCGAGCGCCGCCCACTGCCACCGGCGACCGCGCGATGCTGCAAAGGGTATGACGTCTTGGTCGGCAATGTCCGCATTGTCGTCATTCGCCGGCAGGCGCGCGGCGATCGCCGGCGCGGCAGCGACGAACTCAGCATCGAGACTCGCGACCGAATCATAGGCATTGCGATGGGCCGGGTCGGCCGCCAGCCACTCGCCGAACCGGTCCCAGTCCATATCCGGCGCGTCGAGCCGCGAATGCCACGTCGCAGCGGCTTCGACCGCGCTATCCGTCGCAGCGTGCGTGTCAGTCATGCGTCCCCCTTTCCGACGGATGCCCCCCGCCTGCGTCAGGATCGACGCAACCCGCGCCCATCCGGCAAACCTCTCCCGATGAATATCGGACCGCTTGATAGACGCCGCGGCGCGGATCGAACCGCACCCCTCCCCCTAAATCATTCATCCAACGCCTTTCTCAGATGTCGTAGGGCGACGGCGATGTGTTTTTCGACAGCACTACGCGAAATACCGAGTTCGGCGGCGATGTCGGCATGGGACACGCCGTCGACACGATGTCGGCGGAATACGCGCATCGCTCCCTCGGGGGGGCCGGACAGCGCAGCGGCCAGCCGATCGAACCGCTGGCGGCTGGCGACCGCGTCGAATGCGGAGGGCGCATCGTCGACCGCCTCCACACCGACGATCGACGTCGTCGCGTCGACATAGCCAATGTCGCGACGCTGACGACGGCCATTCGCACGGACACGGTCGAGCACGATGTTCATGCCGACGCGGTGCAGATACGCTAGCGGATTGGCAATCGGTCCCGTTGCCTGTCCCAGCGACGGCTGCGCCGTGTGGAGCCAGATTTCCTGCACGACGTCCTCGGCTTCCGCGACACTGCCCGTCCGCGCCGCAAAGAACCGGACAAGCCGGCCACGGTTGGCAGCGAGTACGGCGGACAGACCTTCGGACTGGCCCGCGGAAGGTATTGTATCGGGGTCGGCTACGGCATTCCTCCGAGGCTCATCGTCGCTGAGAGAGCGTCTTGCTCCTGCCCGTTCGGGATGTCGCCCTGAAAAATAAGACCGTCGGCGTCGGATCAGCGGATCAGCGGATCAGGATGCCGAGTGATTGGGCAGGATCCCGGTACGGCCGAAAAATCGGATCGCCGCGGCGGCAAGGGTTAGGACCGCATAGGCCGGAATGGCAAGGTAGAACAGCGGACAAGTCCAGGCGGAGCGCTGGTGTACGAAGGCATCGATCAGGCGTCCGTCGCCGCGAAAATCGCAGAGCGGCACCGCAGCCTCGGGCGGCTCGACTTCCCAGGCTGGGTCGTGATCCGGAACGTGTATCGGTTGCAGGACGAAATGGGTCGCGGTCATCGACATGATCCTTCTCTCCTCACCAGATTCTCGTTCGCGTACAGTGTCAGCAGCGCGTCAAAGTGATCGTCCATCGTGCGCACCGGCGCCGCCGCCCGTGGCATACGACTGGTGCGGGCGACCGAAAGGATCGCCTCGGACGCCGCCAGCGCGTCGCTGGACCGATACAAGACGCCACCGGATTTGCGCGCGAGGTCGGCGGCGCCGCCGCGATCGGGTGCGATCAGCGGCAGGCCCGACGCGATCGCCTCGGCGGCGACGAAGCAGAAGGTTTCCGCCTCGCATCCGTGGATCAAGGCATCCGCGCTCGCCATCATTCGGGCAAGTGCCGCGCGATCGGTGGTCGGTTCGAGCAGGCGGACGTGCGGATTGCCGTCGATCGCCTCGATCACTGGCCGCTGCCGCGATCCGCCGCCGACGATGACGAGGCCTACCGGCGCCTGTGCCCCCGCCATGGTCGCTGCCTGCGCAATCATCGGCCAGCGCTTTTCCGGTGCGTGGCGTCCAACCCCGATCAACAGCATCGCGTCTATGGGGAGGCCGCATAGCGCCAGCATATCGCGACGCACGGTCATGTCGCGCAGCGCTGGCGAGAACTGTCCGGGTTCGACGCCCATCGGGTCGGTCAGCACCTTTTGCAGGCCACCCTCACGCAACCGGTTGCTGAGGCTGTCGCTTGCGCTGACGACCATGTCGAAGCGCTGGTCGAGCCGGCGCAGATGGCGCCAATACCAGTCGAACGCGCGGTCAATCGTCTGCGTCGAGGCGACGCCGCCGAACCAGCGATAGGCATAGGCCGCCAGCGGGTCGGCATGCGCGATCAGCGCGAGGCGGGCCCGGGCGCCGCGTTCATTCTTCCAGTCCGCGACCATCGACGCACTGCGCCACGGCGAAGAGACTTCGACGAGGTCCGGATCCTCTTCGTCGAGCACGCGGTGTAGCGCCGATCGATCGGAGAAATAGCGGTAGGATCGGTCGAGCGGAAACCGCGGCGAGCGAACCCAGCGTATCCGCGCGTTCGGCCCACGGCGTTCCTCGCCGTCGCGCTCGCCCGGTGCGACGACCACCATCTCATGCCCACGGTCGGCAAAGGCGACGAGCTTGCGGTCGACATAGGTCCGGACCCCGCCGCCGCTGGGCGTGTAGAAGGCGCAGACATCAACGATCTTCATGACGGCCCTCCCCTTCCGACATAGGTGCGCCCGGCAACAGATCGGCGTAGCGGGCAACCGTGCGGCGGCCCGCCAGACACCGGATGGTCCGATCGATACTGGTCATCAGCGACTCCTTCGTGACGTCGCCGGGGTGCACGGCCACGCGCAGCGTCGGCAGCCAGTCCGGGAGCGTGCGCGCGGCGGCGGCGACCGCGAGCGAACTGGCGGTGCGCGCGGGGGATCGGCTCGCCCAGGTGACGACGGGACCGCGCGCGACGACAGCGTCGTTGGCAGGACGCCAGACCCGGAAATGATCCTCCGCGAGCGCGAAATCGCATGCCTTCAGCGCCGAGATCGCGCCCGGGCCGTAGAGCCACGCCGGCGCGATGAAGCCCGCGACGGGTCCGCCGATCGCCTGTTCGACCATGTCGCGTCCGGCGCGCATCCGGTATTCGGCCTCGTCCGCGCTGAGCCCGAGGAACTCGCCCTCCCCTGCGGTCATGTAGCGCGCCTTCATCGTCGCCGCCGTCCCTCGGTGCGCACTGGTGTCGCGGTGGAACCAGCCGTGGAGGAACATCTCGACCCCCGCATCGGCCCATTCCCGCAACCGGCGCGCGAACGCCGGCGTCCGGTCGAGCGGCGCCGCGCCCCAGTGATCGGGGACGACCAGCATCGCGAACCGCGGCCCGCCCAGGATCGCGCCGATCATCTCAGCCAGCCGCTCGATGGGCTCGGCAAACGCCGGCGAGACATCGTGGATCGACACGATGAGGCGCCGGTCCGGTGGCGGCGGGCGCACCGCCTTTGCCAAGGCGGTCATGATGCAGGTCCGGGCAGCTTTGGTACACACATGCCCCGGAGACGGCACCGCGCGATCCGAACCGCAGTCCGCCAGATTATTTTTTCGCGCGGAATTTTTCGGGCTGCGGATGCTGCGATGCGGTGACGTCCAGAGCCCATGACACATCCCGGCACCCCCGCCGTCGCGGCATCGCTGCGTCATGGAAAACTGATCGCCATCCCGATCACCGGACGGCGTGGGGCGGCATGAGCAACGCCCTCAACCCGGTGGCACTGCCCGCCCCCAAGCTTCCGCTGAAGACGATCGGAGTCCGCAAGGGGATCGTCGCACGCGGCCTGACGCCTTTGTTGTCCGCGGCGATCCTGATCGCGGCATTGTGGCAGCTGCGGTATCTCGATGTCCGCGGCGTGATCGCGATGGTGCCGCGCTCGCCGCTGTTCTGGCTGCTTTTCGCCGCCGGCTATCTCGCGCTGCCGGCGAGCGAGTGGGTGATCTACCGCCGCCTGTGGAACTTGCCGCCGCGCGGGTTCCTCGCGCTGTTGCGCAAGCGGATCAGCAACGAGATCATCGCGGGCTATTCGGGCGAGCTATACTTCTACGCATGGGCGCGGCGGCATGCGTCGCTGGTCGGCACTCCGTTCGGCGCGATCAAGGACGTGTCGATCCTGTCCGCCGTCGTCGCCAATGTCTGCACGCTGGCTCTCGCGGCGGGCAGCTGGCAGTCGCTCATCGCGCTGAACCTCGGCACCGATGCCAAGGTGATGATCGTATCGGCCGCGAGCATCGCCTTGCCGTCGGTCGTCGCGCTCGTGATGCGCAAGCGGCTCTTCACGTTGCCCCGCGATGAACTCGGCCGGATCGCGGTCATCCATCTGTTGCGGATCGTCGCGACGACGGTCTTCGCCGCCGCGCTGTGGGCAGTCGCGCTGCCCGCGGCACCGCTCGCCTGGTGGCTGGTGCTGGCGACGTTGCGCCTGCTCGTCTCCCGCCTGCCGCTGTTGCCGAACAAGGACATCGTCTTTGCCGGCCTCGTCGCGTTCACCGTCGGGCAGGCTTCCAACGTCGCCGCGATGCTGACGATGATCGCGGCACTCTGGCTGGTCACGCACCTCCTTCTCGGCGCGGCACTGACCGCGGTCGAGCTTCTCAATCCGGAGCATAACCAATGATCGTCGCGCTCTTGGCCCTCGCCGCAACGCCGATCGCCTCGACCCCTGCGCTGGGGACCGCTGCGGCACAGTGCCGACCGCACGAGCCGGGCCCGGCGATCGTCGTGACCGTCGAAGGGCTGAAGGACCGCGCGGGTAACCTTCGCGCCGAGGTCTATCCCGCGGTCGAGGGCGAGTTCCTGGCCGACGACAATGTGCTGGTGGCGCAGGGCAAGACGTTTCGCCGCGCGGTGATACCGGTTCCGGCATCGGGTCCGGCCCGGCTGTGCCTGCGCGTTCCGGGCGAGGGTGCGTATGCGCTCAGCGTCGTCCATGCCCGCAGCGGCGGTCACGGGTTCAGCCTGCTCCATGACGGTATCGGCTTTGCCGGCAACCCGCGGCTCGGCCATTCCAAACCGAGCGCGGAGGCGGCGCGGGTCGTCGCGCATGCCGGCATCACGCCGACGACGGTGGTGATGAACTACCGAAGCGGGCTGTTCTCGTTCGCGCCGCTAAAGCGCTGACGCGCATATAAATAAGCCCGGGCAGGTGCGGTTCCGGCCGGACCGTGGCGTCTCCCCCGCACATACAGAAATTGGATCGCCAATGGTTTCGCGTCGTCTCGGTCGGTTTGCCCCTTCCCTAGCGCTGTTTGCAGCAGCCACATCGCCCGCAACCGCGAGCGGGGCGCAGTCGACGGTATCGGTCATGACCTACAATGTGCACGGCCTACCCTGGCCGATCGCGGAGGATCGGACGGCATCGCTGTCGGCGATCGCGGCACAGCTGAAGGCGATGCGCTCCGCCGGGCATCAGCCGAGGATCGTCGCGTTGCAGGAGGCGTTCGTGCCCGATGCGAAGGCGATCGGTGCCGCCGCGGGCTATCGCTACATCGCGTTCGGCGCTTCCGCCGACGCCTCCGCGACCGCCGAGACGTCGACCGACCGCAGCTTCGTATCGGCCGGCAGCATGTTCCGCGGCGAACAGGTCGGCAAGCATGTCGACAGCGGGCTCGCGATCTTCTCCGACTATCCGATCCTCGCGGTGCGGCGGATCAGCTATCCCGTCTGCGCCGGCTATGACTGCCTCGCCAACAAGGGGGCGATGGCGGCTATGATCGCGGTGCCCGGACTGGCCGGACCTGTCACGGTGATCGACACGCACCTGAATTCGAACGGCGCCACCGGCGTATCAGAGCCCCGCGCGCTCTACGCGTATAAGCGCCAGATCGACCTGTTGAGCGCGTTCATCGGATCGATGGAACGGCCGCACGAGACGCTGCTGGTAGCGGGCGACTTCAACGTCGGGCAGGATATCGCGCGCCGCGCGTATTTCGCGCAGCACATGTTCGGCGGGGCAATGCCGCTGACGGGCGGCGAGCAGCGGTGCCGGTCGACCCCGACATGCCTGGTGACGCAAGCCGCCGACGTCGCGACCTCGACCGGTCGCGCAAAGGACTGGCTTATGTACCGCGCGTCGGATGCGTCGTCGGTGAAACCAGTCGCCTTCAGCGCGCCGTTCGGCCTTGCTGGCGACAAGACCATGCTGTCCGACCATATCGGCGTGATGGTCAGCTACAGGCTCGACGGGGTCGCCGTTCGGCCGAAGATGGCGGCGATGCTCGCCAGCCGCTGAGGGTTTTCCGTACGGGTTGCGGTCGTCCCGCGGCTACCGTATCCCGGGTTCATAATACCATTATGATACCGGAGACGAGCATGACGCGACAGATTGGCAAGTTCGGCCTCGTGCCCTCGCTGATGGTTGCCGCGAGCTTGGCGGGTCTGGCATCGGAGTCGGCTTCGGCTGGTCCGGTGACGATGCCCGCGCTGTTCCCGACGCCGACCTCGGTCGAGCTCGGGTCGGGGACGATCGCGCTCGGCCGTTCGGTATCGCTGATCGCAGCGCCCGGCGTCGATGCCGACACGATCGCGCTCGTGCGCAGCATCCTCACGGCATCCGGCGTCGAGACGATCACGACCGCCCGACGCCTGCCTTCCGTAATCGACGGAACATATGTCGTACTCGGCGCCGCCACCGCGCCGATCGTCCGCGACGCGCTCGCCCGTAGCCGCGCGGTAGCCGACAGCCATGCGGAGGGTTACACGATCGCGAGCCTTGCTTCGGCATCGGGCGGCGTCGTCACGCTGGCCGGGCACGATGCGGACGGCCTATTCCACGCCGCCCAGACGTTTCGTCAGCTTGCTCGGCGGTCGGCGATCCCGGCCATGGTGATCCAGGATCATCCGGCGATGCCGATCCGCGGCACGATCGAGGGATTTTACGGCGCGCCGTGGTCGATGGCGGACCGCACCAGGCATCTCGACTTCCTCGCCACCGTGAAGGCGAACACCTATGTCTACAGCCCGAAGGACGATCCGTATGCGCGCGATCGCTGGCGGGAGGCGTATCCCGCGGCGACGCTGAAGGCGCTGGGTACGCTCGCGACGACGGCGCGGCGGAACCATGTCGACTTCGTCTACGCGGTCTCGCCGGGACCTTCGGTCTGCTTCTCCGATCCAGCGGACGTGCAGGCACTGGAACGCAAGTTCGACGCGATGCGAGCGATCGGCGTCGGCAGCTTCTACGTCGCGCTGGACGACATCGAATACACCAAGTGGAACTGCGAGAAGGACAAGGCGGCGTTCGGTCCGTCGGGTGCAGAGGCGGCAGGCATCGCGCAGTCGCAATTGCTGAACGTGGTGCAGGCCAACCTTGCGGCCAAGGACCCGTCGGCGCGGGCGCTGATCATGGTACCGACCGAATATTACGACGCGAAGGAAACGCTGTACAAGGCGGCGCTGCGCAAGCATCTCGATCCGCGGATCGTCGTGCAGTGGACCGGTACCGACGTCGTGCCGCCGGCGATCTCGATCCCCGACGCCAAGGCAGCGACCAAGGCGTTCGGTCGCAAGACGCTGTTGTGGGACAATTATCCGGTCAACGATTATGCGCAGACCACCGGCCGGCTGCTGATGGCGCCCTATACGCGGCGCGAGGCGGGGCTGTCGGGCGAACTGACCGGCATCCTGTCGAACCCGATGAACCAGGAGGCCCCGAGCCGCCCGGCGGTCACCGGTGTCGCCGCGTTCGGCTGGAACGACAAGGCGTATGATGCGCAACGGACATGGCATTTCTCCGCGCGGGAACTGGCGGGTGGCGACGAGCGAGCGACCGCCGCGCTGCTGACGTTCTTCGATACGCAGCACATGGCACCGACCTTCGGCAGTCAGCCCTGGCAGGAGCAGGCGCCACGATTGAAGGCGGCGCTGGACGGCGTGCGGGAGGCGCTGGCCGGTGGCGATGCGGCGGCGCGGCGTGAAGCGATCGCGGAGTTGACTACGCGCGCCGATGAGATCGCGAATGCACCCGATATCATCCGGTCCGGCACGGTCGATCCGGGTTTCGCGGCGCAGTCGCGGCCGTGGCTGGACGCGATGCAGCGTTGGGGGCGTGCGCTCCAGTTGACCGCCGCCGGCCTCGACGCGGCCGATCACGGCAGCAGCGCCGCGGGGCGCTATTTCGCCGATGCCAAGCGGTTGGCGGCCGAAGCGGCGGCGATTCAGAGCATTCCTGGTGCAACGCGGTTCGACGGGCCGATCAAGATCGCCGACGGCGTGCTCGACACGTTCGTCGCCGACGCGCCGACGCTGATCGTGTTCGACCGCGCTGGCAACGCTTCCCCCGCCGTCGAGCGGTGACCGATCGATCCGGTAGAAGACGGCGCGACCTTCTCGGGTTTCGATCGTTGCCACCGGATGGAGTCCGAAGACCGTCCTGCCGCCGAAACCCGGTGGCTGAAACTGACCCGCGAGGCCTTGCCGGCGGTGGCGCGTACACGCCGCTGGCCGGTCGCGGCCGATCATTGCTTCCAGCGCATCTTCCTCGATAATGCGTGCGACGGCGTGTGGTATGACCGCATACCGGGCCGCCCCGCCTACGCGTACGCCGACCGCGGGCTGCTGGACCGGGCCATCGCGCTGGCCGAGGCGGCGCTTGCCGATGAAGTGGACCTTGCCGGCCTGAACCGACGTTCGCTTGCCTGGCGGAGAAAGCGAACGGTCCCGCTCAGCGGATCGTGACGATCACCTGGTCGGCGGCGCGACCGGCTGCGTCGACGAGCCGCAATCGGTGCCGGCCCGGAGGCGCGAAGAACAGCAGTTGCTGGGCGGCGGGGCCGAGGTCGCGATTGTCGAGGAAGACGTGGTGCGCGCGGACGTCGCCGGTGGTCTCGATCGCGAGGCGCTGGCGGTCGGCGGGGATGTCGGGATCGATCGCGTAGACGCTGCCCGAGGCGGGGTTGACGATCCGCGCGCGCCGGGCGGTGGCTGGCGCCGCGGCGATCAGCGACTGGCCGGTGCCGCGGAGGAAATACTCGATCCGTGGCTGCTCGATCCCGTCGGCAAACGCGATGCGGCGGCGCTCGACGCCGGCGGGCATGGGGGGGCTGCGTTCGTCGCGTCCGAGCGCCAGCATGACGTCGCGCCACACCGGCGCCGCGCCGCTGGTGCCCGAGACCGCGCGCATCGGGTCACCCTCGACGTTCCCGACCCAGACCGCGACCGTGTAGCGGCGCGAGAAGCCGACGCACCAATTGTCGCGCATGCCCTTTGAAGTGCCCGTCTTCACCGCGGTCCAGAACGGCAAGCGCAGTGCCGAATCGAGGCCGAAGGTGGCGGCGCGTGCGTTGGGGTCGGCCATCATGTCGGCGACGATCCACGCGGCGGCGGGCGTCGTGACCGGGCGTGGCGCACTGCGGGGCGCGTCGGCGGTGAGCCGTAGTGGGGACCATCGTCCGTCATTCGCGAGCGACCGGTACGCGTCGGCCTGTTCGAGCAGCGTCACCTCCGCCGATCCGAGCGCGAGGCTGAAGCCGTAATAATCGCCGTCCTCCACGAGACCGCGATAGCCCGTATCCCACAGCCGATCGCGGAACGGCTCGACCCCGACCAGCAGCAGCGTCCGCACCGCAGGCACGTTGAGCGATCCCGCCAGCGCACTGCGCACCGACACGCGTCCCTTGAACCCGCGATCGTAATTCTGCGGCACGTAAAGCCCCGACGCGGTATCGAGCTGCACCGGCGAATCGTCGAGCACCGACGCCGGGGTCAGGTATCCGCGCTCGATCGCCTGCGCGTAGAGGAACGGTTTCAGCGTCGACCCGGCCTGGCGATAGGCGTTGGCGGCATCGACGGCGGGCGCGGTCGAGGCGCCGCCGATCCCGCCGACATAGGCGAGGACGTCGCCGCTCGCATTGTCGATCACCACCGCGGCCCCGTCTCGCGCGCGCGATCCGCCGAGCCCGAGTAGCTGGCGACGTAGCGCGGCGGCGACCGTGCGCTGGAGCGCGGCATCGAGCGTGGTCGTGATCCGCAGGCCCGGCTTGGTCAGCAGGCGATCGGCGAGATGCGGCGCGAGGCCCGGATCGAGCGCCAGCGTCCGCACCGGGCCGAGCATCGACGCGGCCTCGCTGGCGAACCGCGTACAATCACCCACGCCCCCCAATCGGCAGGCCCGCGCGGCGATGCGGGGAGCGGGCGCCTGGGGATCGGGCAGCAGCGCGGTCAGCAGCAGCGCGTCGTCGCGTGCCATAGCCGCAGGGGTCTTGCCGAACAGCGACAGCGCCGCCGCGCCGATCCCCTGCGCCTCGCCGCGGAACGGTGCGAGGTTCAAGTACGCCTCGAGGATCTGGTCCTTGCTCCAGGTCATCTCCAGCGCTCGGGCCGCGCGCATCTGACGGAGCTTGTCGCGCCAGCCGCGCGCGCCGGGCATCGCCAGCGTCGGCGACAGGAACGCGGCGACCTGCATCGACAGCGTGCTGGCCCCCCTGCCCCGCTCGCCCTTCGCGCGCGACCGGATCGACCCGAGGATCGCCAGCCAGTCGACGCCGCCGTGGCTGCGGAAGCGAGCGTCCTCCGCCGCGACGACGGTGGCAGGAACGACCGATGCGATCTGGTCGAGCGGCACCCATGCCAGCCGTCGCGCGGCGAAATTGACGCGCGCGCTGTCGATCAGGACGCCGTGGCGATCGTACAGCCACGCCTCCGACGGCTTCCACGCAGCGCGAACCTGCGCATAGCCCGGCAGGGGCGGCGGGAACGTCGCCCAGTCGAACCCGACCGCGGCCAGGATCAGCACCAGCAGTCCGGCAAGCGCCGCGCGCTGCTTCATCGATCCGCGACGACCATCGTCTGGTTCGGCACCGCGGCGCGAATTGCAGGCGAATACATCGCCTCGACCCGGCTTGGCGGCATCTGGAACCGGCCGGCACCGTTGAGCCTGAGCGTGTACGTTACGGTAGTGGTCCCCTTGGGCAGCCAGGCAAAATAGGCGCGCCACGTATCGCGGCCACGTTCGACATAGCTCGGGCCGCCGCCCTCCCCATCTGCCGCGCCGCCTTGCTGGAGCAGCTGCGACTGGCCACCGAGGTCGCCGATCACGGTCGCGCCGGCGGGCACCGGATCGCTGATCGCGACCCAGTTGCGCTCGGCGGTCGCCTGGACCGACAGCGTCACGCGGAGCACGTCGCCCGTCGTCAGCCGCCCTGCCGTGCGCGCCTGCACGACATCGACCTTCCGCGTCAGGCGATAGCCGGCGAACAGCGGCTGCCGCAGCGGCACCGCCGCCGAGATCGACACGGTCGCCCACGGCCCCGCTCCGCCGCCTTGCGCCAACCGCAGCGGTCCGGCGGCAGCGAGCGGGAACGATACCGTCCGCGCCGGTTCCGCCAGCGGCCAGCCGCGCGCAACGCTACGCCCTGCGTAAGACAGCATCGTCGTCCCCGTGACCGCCTGCGCCGGATAGACCTGCGCGAACCGCCGCGCGGCGATCGCCCCCCAGGCGTTGGCGGTGGTCGTATCCCAATGCCCGCGCGACTGGCGCAGCGCCGTGCCGACCATCAGGCGCGGCGCATCGTCCTGCCAACCCGGCCGCCCGAGCACCGCCGCGGTCGCCTTGTTCGCCGCCTCGTCCGCCGACGACATCAACCACCACGACGCGTTGGCCGAGTCCGACAGATCGAGCCGGGTGCCCTCGAACACCAGGCGCGTGCGCAACACCGCCTCGGCCTGCGCTTTCGCTTCGGTCGACGCGCCGGGGATCGCCGTCAGCGCGGTGATGTAATCGGCGAGGCTCGCGGTCGGCATCTCCGCGGGCGTCATGCCGATCTGGCCGAGCATCGCCGGGGTGGTCTCGCCCTGCCGCGCGAGCGCCGCCAGAGCCGCGACCTTGGTCAGGCGGACATCGCCATAATCCTCATGTCGCAAGCGCCCGTCGAGCACCGCCTTCATCGCCTCGATCATCCGCGCGCGCTGCACCGGCGGCAGCGACAGGTTCGCCGCGCCCGTCATCGACAGGACATAGGCAGTCAGTGCCTCGGACCCCTGCAGGCTGTCACCGGGGAAGTAGCGCAGCAGGCCGTCGGGCGCCTGATAGGTGGGGATCTCACCCGCCAGCGTCGCCCAGCCCGCCATGTCGCCAAGCACGACGATCCGCGACAGACGCTGCTCGAAACAGTTGAACGGATAGCGACTCATATAGTCGCGGACCCCGGCGAGCGACGGCGCCAGCGTATCGGCAAGGTGTATGTCGACGCTGCCACGACCCGGCAGCGCGCCCATCGGCGGCGCGATCGGGATCATCGTGGCCTCACCGACCTGCGCAAGCGTTGCTGCCCAGATCTCGGTCGGAACCGCCGGGATGACGTCCTGCGTCACGGTCACCTGATCGGTCGCGCGGCCATCGTTGCTGCTAGCCCGCACCGTCCAGCGCAGCGTATCGACTCCGGACGGCGCAGTGAGGTTCCACGCCACCGGTGCCGCACCACCCGCGGGAATATTGACGGTCAGGGGCTTGCCCTGCGCGATCCGCGGGAAGACGTCGACGTTCGCCGTGACCGTCATTGTACGGTCCGATCCGTTGCGCAGCGTGAAGCGCGCGCCGTAGAAATCGCCCGAACGGACTAGCGGCGGCATCCCGGCATAGAGCGACAGATCCTGCGCGGTACGGATGTCGGTGCTGCCGGTACCGAACGCCTGCGCACCGTCGGTGGCGATCGCGACCAGCTTGAACGACGACAGCGCATCCGACAGCGGCACGGACACGCGCGCACGCCCTTGCGCATCGAGCGGGACATGGCCCTTCCACAGGAGCACCGGCTGGAAATTTTCGCGGTTGAGCCCCGAAAGGTCGCCGCCGCCACCGCCGCCACCCGCTTCGAGCGCCTTGCGTCCATAATGCCGTTTGCCGACGACCTGCATCTGCGCGGTCGCGGTCAGGACCGAGAGCGGGCGATCGCCCATCATCGCGTCGAGGATGTTCCAGCTGTCGTTCGGTGCGAGTTGCAGCAACGCCTGATCGACCGCGGCGAACGCGACATCGGCCTCGCGCGCGGGGCTGCCGTCGGGCTTCCGAACCTGGATCGCGACGTTGGCCGTTCCCCGCGGCGCGTAACGCTCGCGGTCAGCCTTGACCGCGACGGCGAGCGTATGCCCCTCCCAGCCAACCTTCACCTTGGCGATGCCGAGGCGGTAGGCGGGCTTGGCGAGATCGACCAGCGCGGTCGGCTCCGCTGCATCCTCGGGCGTGTCCGACAGCCCGAGCGTCCGCGCGATGCGGTGGATCCAGCTCCAGAACCCGCTCTCGACCCGGCCGCGCACGACCAGCACCGAGACATAGACGTCGGGCGCATAGGCCGCGTCCATCGGCACCTCGATCACCGGATCCTTGCCCGACAATTCGGTGACGAAGCTCGACAACACGCCCTCGCGCTCGACGCTGACCAGAGCGGTCGCCGAGCGGAACGGCATCCGTACCTGGAACCGTGCGGTCTCGCCCGACGCATAGGTGAGTTTCTCGGGGACGACATCCATCCGGTCGCCATTGTCGCCGCCGAACCACCAGTCGTCGTTCCCCGCGAGCCATACCGACTTCACCGCACGCGCGACGTTGCCATCGGCGTCGGTGGTGGTGACGACCGCGTAGATCTCGCCCGAGACGCCCGGATCGGCCTTGCACTGCGCGAGCCCCTGCGCATCGGTCGTCGCGCTGCACGAAGCCGACAGCTTGGTCGTCCGCATCCGGTTGTCGTACGCGTAGAACCCGCCGATCAGCCGACGACGCGCAGTCAGAATCTGGCGGCTGTAGAGCGCGACAGACAGCTTCTGCCCCTTGATCGGCTTGCCGTCGGTATCGAGCGCGACGAAGCGCAGGCGCAGATCATCCGCGCGCATCATCCAGCCATCGGTGGCGACGCCGAGCTGCACACCCGAGGCGTAGATCGGGATCGATTTCGAGGCGGTCAGCGTCTCGCCATTGGCATCGCGGTAATCCATCTCGATTTGCATATCGGTCGTGCCGGGGAGGGTCTGCGGCATGTCGACCGTCATCCGCCGCGTACCGTCGCTGCCGATCGTCGCGGGCAGCATCTGGGTCGGCGGCAACGGCGTCTTCGCGTCCTCGCCCTCGCCGTCGAGCGGCTTGACACCTTCAGTGATCGGTTCGCCGCCGAAGCGGAACTTGTCGTAGCCGACAGGCGTCGCACTGTGGGCGAACCAGCCGATGCGGACGTCGACCGGCAAGCCGGGGGCACCGCCGCCCGAGAGATAGCCGGCAAACAGATCGAGCTGGGCGGTGCGTGGTTTGACGAGCGCGGTCTTCGGCCCGGTCACGCTCGCGCGCATCGTCGGCAGGCGGTATTCGTCGACCTTGAACGACTGCGCGGATTCGGTGGTGGTGTCGCCGACGACAAAGACGAGGTCGTAATCCCCCATCGGTGCGCCCTTCGGAGCGGTCCAGACGGTTTCGCCGGTGCCGTTCGCGCCGATCGTCACGGGCATCTCGAACTGCGTGTCGGAGCCGCGATGCGAAAGCCGCAGCGTGCCGGTAAAGCCCGGCGCCAACGAGAAGCCGCGCGCGTCGGGGCGGCGCAGGATGTGCTTCATGTGGATCGTCTCGCCCTGACGGACCAACGCGCGATCGAACACAGTGTGGATGATGTTGGTCGCCGCCAAATAGCCATAGGACAGGTCGAAATCGAACGGCCGAATGCCCTCGCCCCAGTCGGTCAGCGTGAAGCTGAAATCGTCGCCAGTACGCGCCGAGATCATCAGCGGGTGCGGCCCACCCTCGCCCTTGCAACTGCCATAGGTCTCGGGTTCGGGGAGCCCGCGCGCCACCATCAGCCCGCCGCTCTTGTCGGTCGCGCCGCGCGCAAGCGGCTTGCCGGTGCAGCTGTCGCTGACCTGCACCACCGCATTCGCCACCGGCTTGCCGGTCGACAGTCGCGTGACCCAGGCGAGCGAGCGATCGCGCCCCCATTCGAAATGTACGGCGAGATCGGTGACCAGCGCGGCGCTCGCGACATAGCGCGGCACGTCGCGACCGAGCAGCGCACGCCCCAGCGTCGGGCTGGCGAGTTCGACGACGTAGAAACCAGGCTTACCGAGCGGCAATCCAACAACCTCGAAGTCCTTGCCCTTGCCCGGCAGATCAAGCTTGAACGGATCGCCCGCCCCGCCACTCGCCCCGCCGCCCCCGCTCCCGAACAGCAGCGGCTTCTCGCCGGTATGGTTGATCTGGAGCGGCTCGGCACCCTTGCGCTCGATCGTCTGGTAGTCGGTCTTCCCAGCCTCCTCGACGCGGCGCAGCCACGCGGCGATCTCGCCATCGGTGCCGCCCACGCGCAGCCGCTGGCCACCGATGCCCGCGGTCTGCCCTTGCAGCGACGGCTCGACGTTGCGCACGGTGACGGGCAGCACGCCGCCCTGTTTCGCTTCGAGGATGCCGAAATCGGCTGCGAACTTCACGAGCGGCGGGGCATCGTCGAACTTCACCTCGAGCGGGAAACGTTCGCGGTTGGCGAGGATGCGGCCGCTTTCGTCCTTTAGGTCGGCGGGGATCGCCACCGTCCCGCGCGTCGCGGCCGGCAAGGGCGCGGCGAACGTGACCTGCTCGATCGTCGCGCGGGTCTTCTCCTCGTCGCTGAACACAGGCGCGATCGACTTGCCGTCGGCGAGCGTCAGGCGGACCTGCGTCGCCGCGCTCATCGGCACGGGCGCGGAAAACCGCAGATACGCCTTCTCGACCGGGCTGCATCCCGCCGCGGTGTTGACGCGCGAGCATTCGAACCGCGCGGTGAAGGGCTTGCGGACGGTGAAGTCGAACCGCTGGTCGGCGCCGGCAAGCTTGCCCCCCGCACTGGCGGTGTTCGCGCCCCACACCAGCGCCATGTCGCGGCCGGGCGGCAGGGGGCGACGGCATTTCAGCGCGGTAATGCCGGCAAGTGCACGCTGGCGCGACGCGGCATCGGCGGGGACCGTCTTGGGCAGCCCGGCGCTTTCGAGGAAACTGGTGACCGAGTAGTTGCTTCCCAACCCGGCGAGCAGCTTGCCCGGCAAGTCGGGCGCGAGCACGTCGACAGCGATCTTCTCGCCGATCCCGTCGACCGCGCAATAGGCGTTGGCCGCGATCGATTCACGGGTCGCAAGCATGTTCGCGGCGACCAGGAACACCTGGTCCTCCTCGATATCGCCTTCGCCGGGCAGCACCGCGCGGGCGATCGGACCGCCGGCATCGACGGTGAAGCTCTCCGCATCGACGCCGTAGCCGGCCACGCTCTTCAGCCCTTCGCGCGTCGCAAGGGTGCAGCGCGTTCCGCCGGGCAAGGGCTGCGCGAAGTCCCAGACATAGGTCTGCTGATCGACCCAGCGCCCTTCGCCCGACACCACGCACTCGACCTTCAACGGCGAGGCGGCGCGCGGATCGCCGAGCGGGACGATCGCGTCGCTGAACCGCACGGTAAAGCGCGTGATCGCGCCGTCCGAGACGTTGGGCGTGGCAAGCGTGACGTGCGGCGTATCGCCTCCGAACGCGGCAACCGGCGCGACGACGATCGCTAGCGCCGCCCACAGTCTCGCAAATCGCATGCCCGCTCTCCCCGCCAACAGAATAGGGGGCGGACGGCGCTAGTCCAGACTTAACCGGGCCGCGCACGATTAGCGCTAGATAAACCTAGGTTTCATTTATCTAGTCTGACATGGATTAAACCATTAAGGTTTTGATTATAGAGGGGAACGTGAAAGGAATCGTGTGCGCGACCATCACGAAGAGGCTCGGCTGGACGCCCTGTACCAGCTGAAGTTGCTCGATACCCCGGCCAGCGAGGGCTTCGATCGGATAACCCGGATGGCCAGCCAGATCTTCGGATTGCCGGTGGCTGCGGTGTCATTGACGGATCGCGACCGGCAATGGTTCAAGTCGCGCGTCGGCGTCGAGCATCGCAGCATCCCGCGCGACAAGGCCCCATGCGCGCAGGTCGCCGAGACGACCCAGCCGCTCGTCATCGAGGATTTCCAGGCCGACGCGTGTTACGCCGACAGCGTGCTTGGCCGTGCCGGAACGCGCTTCTATGCGGGTGCACCTTTGGTGACCAGCGATGGCTACGGCCTCGGATCGCTTTGCGTATTGGGGACCGAACCGCGCAAGGCGACCGAGGCCGAGCTTGCCGCGCTGGTCGATCTGGCGGCGATGGTGATGGCGCAGATCGAGCTGCAGCACGCCTTCGGACGGATTGATCCGGTCACCGGCATGCCGACCCGGAACCAGTTCCGCGACGACCTGATGGATCTGGAGCGGGACCATCCGGGCGAGCACCGGTTCGCGGTGGTGGTCGACATGGCGCGCGAAGATCAGATCAGCCGGATCGTGCGTGCGTTGGGTGTTGCCCGCGTCGACGATTTCATCCGAGAAGCGTCGCAGGCGCTGCGCGTGGCGCTGGGGCCCGGGCGGGTCGCCTATCAGGTTGGTAGCGCGCAGTTCGCGTTCATCTCGCCGCCGGATGTCGAGGAGCTGGCTTACGTTTCGCTGCTCCGGTCGAGCTTCGAAACGATGCATGCCACGTCGTCGGTACGCTTCGTCACGAACGTCGCGATCGGCGTCCGGTCGTTCGTGATCGGCAGCGTTTCGGCCGACGACGTGCTGAGGGGGGCGGCCAGCGCTGCACAGGACGCACGCAACGCCGATGGCGCGATCGCGCTGCATTCGCCCGCCAACGACATCGCCCACCGCCGCCAATACGGCCTGTTGCAGGATTTCGGTGCGGCACTCGAAGCCGGCGACCAGTTGCGACTGGTGTACCAGCCAAGGATCGAGCTCGCGACGGGACGGTGCCTGGGCGCGGAGGCGTTGCTGCGCTGGCGACACCCTCGACTTGGCGAGGTATCGCCCGCCGAGTTCATCCCGATCATCGAGGAGACGTCGCTGGCGCGTGCGACGACGCAGTGGGTGATCGATGCGGCGATGGATCAGATGGCGGCTTGGAATTGTGCCGGGATCTCGCCGGTCCTGTCGGTCAACATCTCCGCCGCCAATCTCGGCGAGGCCGACCTGATCGACCGAATCCAGCTGGCCTTGTCCAAGCGCGATCTGCGGCCCGAGCGGCTGGAGATCGAGCTGACCGAAAGCGCCATCATGGACCAGCCCGACCAAGCGCTGGCGATGCTGCGCGAACTGGCGGAAGCGGGCATTTGCCTTGCGATTGACGATTTCGGGACGGGACACAGCAGCCTCGCCTATCTCCAGCGCCTGCCCGCGCGGATCGTGAAGATCGACCAGGCTTTCATGCGCAACCTCACCGAACCGGCCGGGCCCGATTTCGTCCTCGTCGAGACGATGATCGGGCTGGCACACAAGCTCGGCTACCGTGTGGTGGCCGAGGGGATCGAGACCAAAGAGGCCGCCGCCATCCTGACGCAGCTCGGTTGCGAGGAGGCGCAAGGGTTCTGGTTCGCGCGCCCGATGGAAGCCGCGCCGTTCGCAATCTGGCTTGCGGCGCGCGAGACGGCGGCCGAGCCCGAACGCGGCTGACTTTGCAGCCCCGCCCGGGGATCGTCTCAGGTCCTCCGTGCGAGGAAGTCGCGCATCAACGCCGCGATCTCGGCATGGTGCGTTTCCAGCGCGAAGTGGCCGGTGTCGAGAAGGTGGACCTCCGCGTCCGGGACATCGCGGCGATACGCGGTGGCGCCGGCTGGCAGGAACGCGGGGTCATGCCGGCCCCAGACTGCCAGCAAGGCCGGACGATGTTTGCGCAGATACGCCTGGAAGGCGGGATAGAGTGCGACGTTGGTCCGGTAGTCGAGGATCAGGTCGAGCTGGATCTCGTCCGCACCCGGTCGCGCCATATAGGCGATGTCGAGCTCATAGCCGTCGGGTGATAGCCGGACCGGATCGGCACCAGTGCCGTATTGCCAGTTCCGGATCGTGTCGGGCGCGAGCGAAGACCGGCAGGCTTCGCGGTTGCTTGCGCTCGGATCGCGCCAATACGCCTCCCACGGTCCCCATTGGTCGCTGAAGCCCTCGACGTACGCGTTGCCGTTCTGCGAGACGATCGCCGAGACGCGTTCGGGATGGCGCATCGCGAGACGCAGACCGACGGGTGCGCCATAATCGAAGATGTAGAGCGCGTACCGCGTCAGGCCGAGTGCCTCGACGAAACCGCCGACCACGGTCGCCAAGGCATCGAACGTATAGGCGAATGTCCCGCGCGGCGGCGCCTTGGTCTGGCCGAACCCGGGCAGGTCCGGCGCGATGACCCGAAACCGGTCGGCCAGTTGCGGGATCAGGTCGCGGAACATGTGACTCGCCGTCGGGAACCCATGGAGAAGCAGGATGACCGGCGCGTCAACCGGCCCGGCCTCTCGGTAGAACAGGTCGACGTCGCCGACTTTCTGCCTGCGATACCGGACGGATGCTGCCGCCGCATTCTTCGGTGACGTGGCGACGCGCGACGCGTCCGCGACGGTCGAGCGCGCCGCCGCCAGGACTGCAGGACCCGTGGCCAAGGCAGACATGACACCTCGGCGGGTCGGCGTAGTCAGGTTCGTTCTCATGGCGTTGTCCTTTGTTGCACACTCCAGATAATCGTTTCACCAAGGATCATAATGCTTGCATGCCGGTCGGCTCAGTTGCAGGTTTCGCAACGATGGACCGGCTTGATGCGATGAAATTGTTTGTGGCCTCGGTCGATGAAGGATCGCTCGCCGCCGCCGGGCGTCGGCATGGTCGGTCTGCGGCCAGCGTGACGCGCGCCATCGCGTTGCTGGAGGGCATTGCCGGCGAAGCGCTACTGCTCCGGTCGACGCGTCGGCTGCACCTGACCTCGGCGGGGGAACGGCACGTGGAAGTATGGCGCGACGTGTTGCTGCGGCTCGGCGACATCGCGCCCGTCCCGTCTGAAGGCCCGATGCGTGGCAGTTTCGTCCTGACCGCCCCGGAGCTCTTCGGACGGCTGAAGGTGATGCCGGTGCTCGAAGCGTTCCTGCGCCGCGAGCCGTCGACTAGTGCGCGCGTGTTGCTGGTAAACCGCCTCGTCGATCTCGTCGGCGAAGGCGTGGACATGGCGGTTCGGCTGGCACCACTGCCGGACTCGACGATGACTGCGACCAAGCTTGGCGACGTTCGGACGCTCGTCTGCGCCTCGCCCGACTATATCGCGCGGTGCGGCATACCGGCGACGCCGCAGGATCTGGGTCGGTTCGATTGCGTCGGGTTGAACGTCGAAGGCGATGGCGAACTATGGTCGTTCGGATCGGAGACCGAGCGCGCCCGCGTCCGATCGATCCGGGTTCGGACCCGCCTGAGCCTGAACAATGCGGGCGCGGGTATCGATGCGGCGGTTCGCGGCCTCGGGCTGGTGCGCACGCGGGGATATCAGGTGGCGGAAGATCTGGCGACAGGCCGCCTCGTCACTGTCCTGACAGCATTCGAGCCGCCACCGCAGCCGGCGCACCTCGTGTTCCATCCGGACCGGGGAAGCCGAGGCGTCGTTCGCGCGTTCATCGACCATGCCGTGCCGGCACTGCGGGACGAGTTTCGGCGGATCACGGCAATGTTGGACGCGATCGGCGAACCGACGCCGCCCAAGAGCGATCACTTGCCCGCGGAATAGAGAGCTGGCGGATCGATCCCGTCTCCCGAGATGCGGAAAGAGTTGACTTACAGTGATGGCGATTTGCGCATGTCGATCATCGATCTTCGATTTCTCTGGGCTTGCGGACGAATTTGCCGATATCGTTATCGCGGGGACTATCGGGGGGCCGAATTGTGCGAAGTATAGTGGTTGCGGCGGTGTCGCTGGGGTGCATGGCGACGTCTGCGGCGCAGGCCGGCGACCTTCCCTTGTATCAGCCCGCGCCCGGCTGGGTCATTCCGGCCGTGCTGCCGGACGCGGCGAAGACGGGCGCAGATACGCCGGCGCTGGTGATCTTCGATACGCAGCAACGGATCGAGGACGGGCGGCTGTGGTCCTACATCGATGTCGCGTCTCACATCACGTCGCCAGAGATGCTGGCGCAGGCGACGTCGCTCGCCTTGCCCTGGGCGCCGGACAAGGGCGACATCATCGTCCACGAACTAGCGATCTGGCGCGGGAGCCAGCGTATCGACTTGCTGGCGAACGGTCAGAAGTTCACGGTCCTGCGACGCGAACAGGCGCTCGAACAGCGCGAATTGACGGGTATCCTGACGGCGACGCTGGCGGTCGAAGGTCTTCAGGTCGGCGACATCCTGCGGCTGAGGGCGTCGACGACATCGAAAGACGCCGCGTTGGGCGGGCGCGTGCAGAACGTCGTTCCGATGATCGCCCTGCCCGCTCGGGTTGCCTTCGCCCGCGCACGCATATCGTGGCCGACCGCGACGCCACCGCGCTGGAAGCTGGAAGCCGACGGCGTCAAGGCCGTGCCGATCCGCGACGGGCAATACACCGTGCTCGACCTAGCCCTGCCCGCGCCAAAGCCGGTCGAGATGCCGCAGGATGCGCCAAGTCGGTTCCGGCATCCGCCGATGATCGAATTCGCCACGTTCGCCGACTGGGCGGACGTCTCGAAGACCTTCGAACCGCTATATGGCCCGGAAGCCAACGCCATCGCGCCCGGCTCCCCGCTGAGGACCGAGGTCGACGCGATCATGAAGGCGGATGCGACGCCGATCGGCAGGGCCGAACGCGCGCTGGAACTCGTCCAGGACAAGATCCGCTATCTTGCCGTCGGGATGGACGGCGGGAACTATGTTCCGCAGAAACCCGCGCGGACGTGGGAGGTTCGCTACGGCGACTGCAAGGCGAAGACCGTGCTGTTGCTGTCGATGCTGCGGGCGATGGGTATCGATGCCGAGCCGATCCTCGCCGCCGTTGGATCGGGAGACTTCGTGGCCGAGAGGCTGCCGAGCGCGGCGGCGTTTAACCACGTCTTCGTGAAGGCGACGATCGGCGGCCAGACCCTGTGGCTCGATGGGACGGGCGCCGGTTCGAGGCTTGCGGATATCCACGACACACCCGACGTCGGCTATGTCCTGCCGATCCGCGCCGACGGTGCCGCGTTGCTCAGAATCGCGACGCACGCAAATGCGCGTCCGGTGATCGACCTGATCGTCGAGGCGGACGAAACCGCCAGCGTCGACCTGCCAAGCGCGTTCGAGGCGACGGCGATCGTCCACGGGCGACCGGCGGCGATGCTGACGATGGCCAAGACTCAATTGGGCGAGAAGGAGCAGCGTCAGGCCGTCGGGCAGTTCCTGCAGGGGTTTCTGGGCGAGGGGCAATTCGTCGATACGTCGATCACGTCCGATCCGATCACCGGTGCGGTCACGCTGAAGGCACGCGGCGCGACGAGCACGATCTGGACGACCGACGACCGTCGCCGCAAGCGCGCGGTCGATAGGCTGATCGATCAGGTCAACTTCGATCCCGACCGCAGCAAGGCGACCTGGGCGTCCGTTCCCGTTCTGGTCAACCAACCCGACGGTATGCGCTATCGCTTGCGGTTGCGCCTCCCCGACGGTGGCCGGGCGTTCGCACTAGAGGGAGAACCCGATCTCAAGGCGAACATCGCCGGGTATGACATCGTTCGCAGCGCCAGCCTTGCGAACGGGACGTTCACGCTCGACGAGCGGATCGACACGGTCGGCGGCGAGATCGCGGTTGCCCGCATTCCGGCGGAGCGCGATGCCCTGACGTCCGCGAAGGCCCGCGCGCCACGTATCGTCGCCTCGGCCGACACGCGGCGTCGCTGGGACATCAACGCCAGCGACCCGCCCGGTGCCACGCAACTGAGGGCGATCGAGGCGATCTTTGCGAAGTCGATCGCCGACGATCCCGACGAAGCCAGCGGCTATACCAGCCGCGCATCACTCAGAAGCGGCGTGGGGGATCGCCGCGGTGCCGTCGCCGACCTGACGCACGCAATCGCGATCACCCCGACGATCGATCTCTATCTCCAACGCTCGACGGAGTCGCACGAGCTGGGCGACATGGCAGCGGCGCTCAAGGACGCGGAAGCAGCGCGTGCCCTGGATCCTTCGTCGCAACAGGCGATCGGCCAGCTCAGCGACCTGAAGGCCGAAGGTGGCGACATGCCCGGCGCGCTGGCGCTGCTCGATCAGCGCATTGCGCTGGGCGGCAGCATGCGCAACGCGTTTCGCGAAGCCAAGGCCGGCCTGCTCGGAGAATATGGCGACGTCACCGCAGCACTCGTGCTGTTCGACAGCCTGATCGCGGACAAGCCGGGTTCGCCGTCGCTGATGAACGCACGATGCTGGGCCAAGGGAACGCGCATGGTCATGATCGACAGCGCGTTAAAAGACTGTACGGGGGCGATCGAGTTGAGCACCGACACGAGTGGTCCGCTCGATAGCCGGGCGATGGTCTGGTATCGGCTCGGAAAGTACGAGCAGGCGCTGGCCGATCTCGACGCGGTGTTGGCGTCGACACCCAATCAGGCGGAAAGCCATTTCATGCGCGGAATCGTGTTGGCGAAATCGGACCGGCGACCCGAAGCGACGAAGGAATTCGCGATTGCACGGCGGCTTCTACCGAGCGTCGACAGGCGGTATGCGCGCTACGGCATCAAGGCGGACTGATCATTGGTATCGGGTAGCCCTTCACGGGGCGCTCGGCCTATTGATTGGCGGTGACGGTGAATGGTGTCGGGTCGCACGGAGAAAACCGCTTGATGTCGGACGAGTATGCGCATGGCCGGCGAGACGGGTTGCGGCTGGCGCTGGCGATCTTGGCCGCAGAAGAGGCCAAATGGGCGGCGTTGCTGGGCGAAAGTGCATCCTGGCGGACCAACGCCACGCGTGAGGTGCGGCACAAGACGCTCCAGGTCGCGCAAACGCGCGTCCAGACCGTGCTGAACCGGCTTTCTCCCAAGGACGATACTGCGTCGAATGCGGAATTGTCCGCCGCGCTGGCGAAGATCGGGTTTTAGCCCGCCCTGCCGTCCGACGATGCGCCGACCAGTTCGGTCAACTGAAGCGCATCACCCAGCGCCGCAGAGGCGGCCGTGTTGTCGAACATGCACCATGCCGGGCGCCCCGCTGCGCGGTCCTCGGCAATCAAGCGCGCATAGTCGCGTAGGCGGTCGCGCCCGTACGCGGTTCGGTACATGTCCGGCGACCCGTGCAGCCGGTAATAAGTGAGCCCGCGCCAACCACCCGACCGTGCCGCCGCCGGGACCCGGGCGGGATCGGCAGCGACCCGTGCTACTTTTTGGGCCGCTAACAGGCTGTCGACATCGGGCTCGAACCAGCTGGCGTGGCGCGGTTCACACACGATGCTGGTGTCGGTTCGTTCGCCGACGTCCGCAAGAAAGCGGGTGACCGTCGCATGATCGAAGACGAGGCTTGGCGGTAGTTGCAGGAGGAGGAGCGCAAGCTTGCCACTCAGGCCGGACACCTCGTCGAGAAAGCGATCGAGCGGCGCGGCGGCGTCGTGCAGGCGAAGATCGTGGCTGATCGACTTGGGTATCTTTGCCGCGAACCGGAAATCGTCGGGAACGCTGGCGGCCCATCGAGCCCAGGTCGATTGCCGGTGTGGCCGGTGGAAGGACGAGTTCACTTCGACCCCGTGCATCACGGCCGCGTAACGCTGTAGCGCGGTGCCCGTTTCCGGAAAGTTCGGCCGATCCGCGGCCGGTATGCTCCAGCCGGCGGTGCCGATCACGCAGGTCGAGTCAGTCACCGGAAAACGACCTTCGCGGAAGCACCACGGCAATCGCCCGGCATCCATCCCCTGCCCCGCTATTCATCGCGGAGAAAGAGACGGACGCCGGCCTCGATCATGCCGATTGGGGGATGATGCTGATCATCTCGTCCTCGCTGGGTTCCTTCGCCGGCTTGAGCTTGAGCGCCTGGTCCGGTTCGACATGGCGGCTTCGCGAAGCGGGTTCGAGCGTCACGGTCTCGCCGGTGTCGAGCGATCGCTCGATCGCGGCCAGGACACGCATGTCGAACAGGCCTTCCTCGCCGTCGGCTTCGGGATGGAGATCCTCGAGGATGCAGTTCGAGAAATACTGCGTCTCGTTGCCAAACTGTTCGACCGGATCGAAGCTGTGCGTCTTGCTGCCGGCGCTGGTCTTCTCGACATAGGTGATGCCGATCTTCGGCCCGAACATGAAGGCGGGCGACGCGTGGATGCTCGCCTTCGTGCCGACGAGCTCGAAGAACTCGGCCGATGCAGTGGCGTAGCTGACGCTGAACTGCGCGACGCGTTCATCGGGGAAGCGCAGCGTGACCGCCACGGTGTCGTGGAAGTTGAAGCCGCGCCCGGGGGTCTTTGTACCGATCGCGTGCACGGCGATGGGTTCCTGCCCAAACAGGTTGCGCACCGCGTTCAGCGGGTACGTCCCCATGTCCGGCACCGGACCGCCCCAGTAACCGTTGTGACCGCGCGAATTGGCCTCAGCGACATTCTGCGCGAACACCGAGACGAAGCTGCGCAACTCGCCGAACTCGCCGTTGCGGGCGCGCGTGATCATCTCGACCGTGCCCGGTTCGTTGTGGAGGCGATAGGCGATCATCAGCTTGGCGCCGCCCTTCTTCTGCGCGGCGATGATCTGTTCGGCTTCGGCGACGCTGGACGCCATCGGCTTTTCGAGCAGGACGTGGATGCCCGCTTCGAGCGCCGGAACCGCGTATTGCAGATGGAGGAAGTTCGGCGTCGCGACATAGACGGCGTCGATCTCGCCCGACTTGAGCAGTTCGTCATACTGTTCGTACGACCACGCCTTAATACCGTAGAGCTTGGCGAGCTTGTCCGCCTTGACCGGATCGCCCGTGACCAGCGCAGCGAGTTCCGAGTTGTCGGTGCGACCGATGCCCGGCATGAATGCCTGCTGAGAGATTTGGCCACCGCCGACGACGGCATAGCGCACCTTCTTCTTGTGTCCGAACATATCGGTCCTTCGGTGTAGTTTGGGAATGCAGGGCGAACGACGGACGACCATGATCGTTGCATTCTTCGCGCGTTTGCCGCGTACGTCGAGCTCCGCGACGCTGCGTTTCCGCAATCGCGCCGATCATACCGGACCGCATCGCGGTGCCGTTCGTTCGGCACGTGAACCTCTGAGGTAGACGAACCATGGACTACACCAAACTCGGCAGCACCGGCCTGGACGTTTCGCGGTTGTGCCTGGGCTGCATGACCTACGGCATCCCCGATCGCGGCAATCACGCGTGGACGCTCGACGAGGAAACCAGTCGGCCGATCCTGCGCGCCGCGGTCGAGGCGGGGATCAACTTCTTCGACACCGCCAACGTCTATTCGGATGGCACGTCGGAGGAGATCGTCGGTCGTGCGCTCAAGGACTTCACCCGCCGCGACGAAGTGGTGATCGCGACCAAGGTGCACGGGCGGATGCGTCCGGGCCCGAACGGCGCCGGTCTCAGCCGGAAGGCGATCATGGCCGAGATCGATGCCAGCCTCACACGGCTCGGCACCGACTATGTCGATCTCTACCAGATACACCGGTTCGATTACGACGTGCCGATCGAGGAAACGCTGGAGGCGCTGCATGACGTCGTAAAGGCAGGCAAGGCGCGATACATCGGTGCGTCGTCGATGTTCGCGTGGCAGTTCGCGACGATGCTGCACGTCAGCGAGGCGAATGGCTGGACGCGGTTCGCGACGATGCAGGATTATCTGAACCTGTTGTACCGCGAGGAAGAACGCGAGATGCTGCCACTGTGCGAGGGCGAAGGGGTCGGCGTGATCCCCTGGAGCCCGCTCGCCCGCGGACGCCTGACGCGCGACTGGGACCAGACCACCGGACGTTCGCAGACCGACGAGTTCGGCAAGACGCTGTACGCGCATACCGTCGAGGCGGACCGCAAGGTGGTGGAGACGGTCGCGACGATCGCCAAGGAACGCGACGTGCCTAGGGCACAGGTGGCGCTCGCTTGGGTGCTGGCGAAACCGGAGGTATCCGCGCCGATCATCGGGGCGTCGAAGACCGCGCATCTCGACGATGCGATCGCGGCGCTCGAACTGGGCCTTACCGACCGCGAGATCGCGCGGCTGGAGGAACCCTATGTCCCGCATGCGGTCGTCGGCTTTTCGTAAGCGATCTGCGGCCGGCTACCGTTGAGTTGGCCGCATCAAGTCCACCGAGCGTAACGAGCATATTCTGCCCGACGGACCGCCCGTCGCGGCATAAAGGACTGATATGACGAAACCGACACTGGCCGAGCGACCGGCTATCTTGGCCGCCAAGCGCCAGCTTAAGATGGCGCGCTCGACCCATGCCTATGTCAGGGGCAACACGGCCAAGTTCTACGAATGGCTCGACGAGTCTTCCGCGTCGCGACGCGTTCCGCAGGGGCCGGCGATCTGGATCTGCGGCGACTGCCATCTCGGTAACCTCGGCCCGATCAACGATGGTGGCGGGCGGATCGCCATCCAGATCCGCGACCTCGACCAAGCGGTGATCGGCAATCCGGCGCACGACCTGATCCGCCTCGGCCTGTCGCTCGCGACTGCGGCGCGAGGTTCCGACCTGCCCGGCGTGACGACCGCGCACATGATCGAGGAGATGGTCACCGGCTATGCCAGCGCGATGGCCGATCCCGCGAGCAACGATGCGGGCCCCGAGCCCGAGGCGGTCCGCAGCGTCAAGCGTCGCGCGCTGGGACGCCGCTGGCGGCATCTCGCCAAGGAGCGGTTCGCGACGCAGGAGCCAATGATCCCGCTCGGCGACAAGTTCTGGCCGCTGGAGCAATCCGAACGCGATGCGCTCGCCGAACTGGTCACCGAGCCGGACGTCGCCACCCTGGTTCTCTCGCTGGACGCGAAGGACCGGGACCGGACCGTCCGGCTGGTCGACGCCGCCTACTGGATGAAGGGATGCAGTTCGCTTGGGCTGCTGCGGTTTGCGGCTCTGGTCGGGTTGAAGAACGCGAAGGGGCGATCGGACTACGCGCTGATCGACCTGAAGGAAGCGACGACACCGATCGCGCCTGCCGCAAAGGGTGCGAAAATGCCGGCCGACCAGGCGGCGCGCGTCGTCGAGGCTGCGCGCGCGCTGTCTCCTCATCTCGGTAGCCGGATGGTCGCGGCGCGTGCGCTCGATCGGTCGCTGTTCGTTCGCGAACTGTCGCCGCAGGACCTGAAGCTGGAGGTCGAGCAGTTCAGCGCGGGACAGGCCGTAAAGGCGGCGCGGTATCTCGCCTTCGTTGTCGGCAAGGCGCACGCACGCCAGATGGATACGGACACGCGTCACGAATGGGCGAGCGTGCTCGATGCGGACCGTCGCGGCGCGATCGATGCGCCGAACTGGCTGTGGGAGAGCGTCGTGTCCTTGGCGGGAAGCCATGAGGCGGGATATCTGGAACATTGCCGCCAGTACGCAATGCGGGCGTGATCCGAGGTAGGGCTATGCCCGCCCCGAGGTGCTCCAAATGCTGCGTGCTTTACATGGCCGATCCAGCTGTCACACTGATCGCTGAACTCGGGCGCGTGCGCCGTATCGGAGCATTCGACCATGGACTTCATCGACCGGCGTACGGCCCTTACCGGTATCGGTGCGGCGATCGGGTGTGCCGCCCTGCCCGTCTCCGCACGTCCGGCGCCGGACGACGTGTTCCTGCTCAGCTACTTCACCGACCAGGATGAGGGGCGCGAGGGGCTCAAGCTCGCCCGCAGCGACGATGGGTATGTCTTTCGCGCGCTGGGCAATGGTCGTGGCTTCCTGACGCCGATGGTCGGCGAGAACAGGCTGATGCGCGATCCCAACCTGTTGCAGGGACCGAACGGGCTCTGGCATCTCGTCTGGACGAGCGATTGGTTCGGCCCCGTCATCGGTCACGCCACGTCGCGCGACCTGATGCACTGGTCGCCGCAACAGACCATTCCGGTGATGAAAGGCTTTGTCGGCGCCCGTAACAGCTGGGCGCCCGAGGCGATTTACGATCGCGCGCGGGGCGACTTCGTCCTCATGTGGTCGAGCAGCATCGACGGCCGTTTCGGGGCGACTGCGGGCGAAAAGTTCGCGGGGATCAAGCTGCGTCCTTATTATACGCGCACCAAGGATTTCCGTACGTTCACGCCGACCAAGTTGTTGTTCGATCCGGGTACCGACTCGATCGACTTCACCTGGCTGAGGCTGGCCGACGGCGGGTTGCGACTAATCTACAAGGACGAGACGCACGACACCGAAACGCGGCGGTGGCTGGTCAGCCGGTCCGCGGCCTCGCCGACCGGTCCGTTCGGGCCAGTCAGCGCGCCGTTCACCAAACCGATGACGGAGGGGCCGACGGCGATACGGCTCGGCGACCGCTACATGGTCTATTACGACGTGTACGAGCAGCATCGGTTCGGTGGCGCCTCGACCACGGACTTCGTCCACTGGACCGATGAAAGCGCGCGCATCCGGTTTCCCGAGAACGCGCGCCACGGCACGGTCGTGCGCGTACCTCGCGCCTTTGCCGACAAGATCGCGTGATGCCGGCGATCAGGCGCGGTCAGAACGCGATCATCACCTTGCCGAGATGCCCGGCGGCGGCGAAGTAGCGGACGGCTTCCGGCGCGTCGTCGAAGGGAAAGGTCCGGTCGACCACCGTCGTCATCCCGTCCGCCACCATCGCGTCGAGCAGGTCGTCGAACATCGCGCGGCTGCCGTTGGCGATACCGCGGATCGTCACGTTCTTGATGATGAGCGACAGATAGTCGGGGATCGCCGGTCCCTCACCCGGCGACACGCCGACGACGGTGATCCGCGCGTTTGCCGCGGCCGCTGCGATCGACTGGCCCAGCGTATCGACGCCGCCGGTTTCGATCACGATGTCGGCGCCCTTGCCGTCCGTCTTGGCAATCACCTCGGCTGCCCAATCGGGGGAGGTCCGGTAGTTGACAATGATGTCCGCGCCGAGCGTCCGCGCCGTCTCGAGTTTCGCATCCTGGGACGAGGTGATCGCGACGCGCGCACCGCGTGCCTTGGCGATCTTCAGCGCGGCAAGCGAGACGCTGCCGGTGCCGAGGCACAGGACGGTGTCGCCAGCCTTTACGTGGCAGATCTCGACCAACGCGTTCCAGGCCGTCAACGCCGCCGACGCGAGTCCGGCGACGTCTGCGTCGGCCAATGCATCCGGGACCCGGATCAGCGCCGCCGCTGGCAGGACGATGCGCTCGGCCAGCCAGCCGTCGTGCGTGATGCCGATATCGTGCGCGAAGACGTCCGACCGGAACGCGCCGTCCAGCCAACTCGCGAAATGGCCGCAGACGACGCGGTCGCCGATTGCGACTTCGGTCACGCCCTCCCCGATCGCGACGACCTCGCCGACGCCTTCGGACATCGGGATCCGGGTCTCGGGCTGGCGAGGACCATAGGTGCCGCGCAACAGCTGCACGTCGCGGCTGATGAGGCCGACGAGACGCGGTGCGACCAGCGCCTCGCCGGGGCCGGCAACTGGGTCCGGCCGGGTCGTTGCGACGAGCGCGTCGATGCCGTCCTGCGCGCCGACTTGATAGGCTTTCATCGAAATCTCCTGAGTTAGCTGCGCGACCGGCGCATCAATCGAATGCCCGTGGACCGGGCTTGAAGGCGTAACGGTGGGCGCGTGATGCGATTACGAGCGCCAGCAACGTCGGCGCCAGCACGGCCCAAGCGAGCGAACCCGCGCCGAGATGGTCGAGCATCACGCCGCCGACGATCCCGCCCGCGGCGATCGCGCCGTTCCACGTCGTCGTCAGCATCGCGTTCGCAAGATCGACGCCCTCGCCCGCAGCATCGGCCAGCGCGGTCTGGAGCTGCGTTGCGGCACCGCCGAACGACAGGCCCCACAGGATCGTCGCCGCGATCGTCACGACGGGGCTGGCTGCAAACAGCCCGAGCGCGAGCGACACCGCCGCGAACACCGTCAGGCTCACGAGTACCAATGGCCGCAACGCCCGATCGACCAGCACGCCCGTCACCCAGATCCCGACCAGCGCGGCAACGCCGAACCCGAGCAGTAGCAGGTCGAGCCGGCCTTGCACGCCCGACAATGCGGCAACCGGCGCGATGTAGGTATAGAGGATGTTGTGCGCGGTGATCCACGCGAACAGCGTGACGAGCACGGTGCGTACGCCGCGCGTGCGGAAGACGCGCGCGATCGACAGTCGCTGTTCCGCCGGCTGTCCGGGGAAATCCGGCACCTGCCACAGCACCCAGCCGATCAGGACCAGCGTCGTGATCGACATCAGCCCGAACGCCATGCGCCAGCCGAGCGTGGTGCCCAGCATCGCCCCCAGCGGAACGCCGATCGACAGAGCCAACGGCGTACCGACCATCGCGATCGCCAGCGCCTTGCCGCGCAAAGGGGCGACGACCATCCGCCGCGCATAGCCGGCGATGATCCCCCAGCCGAGCCCCGCCGCGACGCCGCCCATGAACCGCGCGACCAGCGTCAGCGCGTAGGAGGTCGACACCGCGGTAAAGCAGTTGAAGATCAGGAACCCGACGATCGCAACCAGCAGCGTCGGCTTGCGACGCCAGCCTTGCGTGTACAGCGTGAGCGGGATCGCCGCGAGCAGCGACCCGACCGCATACACAGTGACCGTCTGCCCCGCGAGGGACTCCGATACGTCCAGCCCCGCTGCCATGTGCGGCAATAGACCGGCGGGCAGCGTCTCGGTCAGGATCGCGGTGAAGCCGGTCATCGCCAGCGCCAGCAAGGCTGAGATCGGCAGCGTCTCGCTCGCGCCGGCGTCGGTCGGAATAGGGTTTGGACGCACGGAATACTCACTTCTGGATCGACTGGTCCAGTGCAGTCGACGACCGAACGCGGCTTGTCAACGAATAATGGATCGATTAGTCCACAACGTCAGGAGCGGAGACTTATGGCACGGAGCGGACGACCGCGCGGTTTCGACCGGGATGCGGCGCTGGACAGCGCGATGCACTTGTTCTGGGAGCACGGGTATGAGGGCGCGTCGCTGCTGACGCTGCGCCACGCGATGGGCGACATCTCGTCGGCAAGTTTCTACGCAGCGTTCGGCTCGAAGGAAGCGCTCTACCGGGAAGCGCTGACGCGGTACCTGGACCGGCATGGCAGCATCATCGACGCGCTCGATGACGAACGGCTGCCGCCCCGCGCGCGGCTCGAACAAGCATTGATCGCGTCGGTTGCGGTACAAACCGACGTCGCGCATCCCACTGGCTGCATGGTCACGCTGTCGGCGATGATCTCGTCCGAAGCCAGTGCGTCGACGCGCGCGCTGACGCGGATCGAGCGCGATGCCACACGGCAAGCGTTGCGTCGGTGTATTACCGCTGGCGTGAACGCAGGCGATCTCGACCCCGGTGCCGATGTCGCAGGGCTGGTCGCGCTGTACGACGGATTGGTGCTCGGTATCTCGATCCAGGCGCGCGACGGCATACCTGCGGAAACGATCTGCGCCGCAATCAGACACGCGATGGCGGCGTGGGACCTGCACCGATCCGCTCCCAGCAACTACGGCAAATGACGGGCTGGTACGGCGCTCGCACCAGGCGTTCCGACAAGCACGCGTCCGTCGTATGGACCGCCTTGACCTAACCCATTCGCGGCTAATGACGCTACGCTACCGCAGCGAGTGTGGCGGATGTCCGAGGGCGCGATCGATTACCCCGTCTATCTTGCCGATCCCCGTGTGGTAGAACCGCTGCGACGATTGGGGAACGGCGATGCGGACGATCATCATGGCGACGATGTTGCTGGCGCTGGCATCGGGTACCACGTCGGTAGCTGCCGTCAGGGTGGCCGACGCCGCGGCTCAAACTTCGTTGACGCACGGCAGGGTCGAGGGCCCGTTCGAGCTTCACTCACGGGTCTATCCGGGCACGGTCAGGCGCTATTGGGTGTATGTGCCAGCAGGCTACGACGGGTCGAGGCCACCCAATCTGCTGCTGTTCCAGGATGGCCAGCGCGCGGTCAACCCGGAAGGGTCGCTGAGGCTTCCTGCGGTTCTCGATGCGTTGATCGAGCAGAAGGAGATTCCGCAGACGCTGGGCGTGTTCGTCACGCCGGGGAATGTCTCCGTCTGGTATCCAGATACGCTCGGCATGCAGAACCCGGACCATCGGCCGGAGGAATATGACGCGGTTTCCGACGCCTATGCCCGGATGACACTGGACGAGTTGCTGCCCGCCGTGGCGCGGCGATGGCGATTTTCGGCGGATCCGAAGCGGCGCGCGATCGGCGGCACGTCGAGTGGTGCGATCGCCGCATGGACGGTCGCATGGCGCCATCCGGACGCGTTCGGCAACGTCATAAGCTTCATCGGCAGCTATACCTCGATCGGCATGAAACTTGGTCCGGACGGAACGCCGCTGGCCTATGGCGGGGATACCTATCCCGGCCTGATCCGGAAGAGCGCGATCCGCCCCTTGCGCGTCTTTCTTCAGGACGGACGCAACGACTTGGACAACGAACACGGCAACTGGTTTCTCGCGAACCAGCAGATGCTGAAAGCGCTCGAATGGGCCAATGCGCATGCGGACGCGGAAAAGCACGCGGGGCCGCGATACGACATCAACCATGCCTGGACCGAAGGTATGCATTCGGATGCCGATGGCGGATCGATCCTGCCTGACGTGCTGCGCTGGATCTGGCGGGATCAGCAACCCGGCCGATGACGCTGCGGTCGGGTTGGGGCAGTGCTTCCCCGCGACCACCCGCGCCTCGCTTTCAACATTGACGCAGTGCAGCATCACACCTACCAGCCCGCGCTCACAAGATGCTTGCCTACTCGGCGCAGTTTAGCTCAGCGCTGGAGGCGCCGCGTGACCATGACCATGACCTTTGCCGATCTCTGCCTCGCGCCGTTTTTGCTGCAGGCGCTAGCTGAGGAAGGCTACGCCCACCCTACCCCGATCCAGGCGCAGTCGATCCCGATGCTGCTGCAGGGACGCGACATGCTTGGCATGGCGCAGACCGGCACGGGCAAGACCGCCGCCTTCGCGCTGCCGCTGCTCCACCGCCTCGCTGCCGACCCCCGCCCTGCACCCAAGGGCGGCGCGCGCATCCTGGTACTCGCGCCGACGCGTGAACTCGTGTCGCAGATCGCTGCCGGGTTCGAGAGCTTCGGTCGTCATCTGAAGCCGAGCGTGATGACGATCTTCGGCGGCGTCAGCCAGTTCCATCAGGTCAAGGCGCTCGAAGCCGGGGTCGACATCATCGTCGCCGCACCGGGTCGCCTGCTCGATCTGGTCGATCAGGGGCTCTGCGACCTGTCGCAACTCGAGGCGCTGGTACTCGACGAAGCCGACCAGATGCTCGACATGGGCTTTGCCAAGCCGATCGAGCGGCTCGTCGCGACGCTGCCGACGGATCGCCACACGTTGCTGTTCTCGGCGACCATGCCGACGTCGATCGCGGCGCTGGCCGAGAGCCTGCTGCGCGATCCGGCGAAGGTCGAGATCGCCCCGCCGTCGACCACCGTCGACCGGATCGACCAGTCGGTGATGTTCCTCGATGCGACCGACAAGAAAGCGGCGCTGCTGGCACTGCTCAAGACCCCCAACATGGGTCAGGCGGTCGTCTTCACGTTGCAGAAGAACATCGCCAACGACGTCTGCGCGTTCATCGGCGAGGCGGGCATCACCGCCGAGGCGCTCCACGGCAACAAGTCGCAGGGCCAGCGCGAGCGTGTGCTCGACGCCTTCCGCGCCGGTACCGTCCAGGTGCTCGTCGCGACCGATATCGCGGCGCGCGGAATCGACGTCGATACCGTGACGCACGTGTTCAACCACGACCTGCCCAGCCTCCCGGAAAGCTATGTCCACCGGATCGGCCGCACCGGTCGCGCCGGTCGCAGCGGGTTCGCGATCACGCTGTGCGATGCCGAGCAGCGCGCCTGGCTGCACGACGTCGAGCGCGAGATCGGTCGGACCCTGACCGTCCAGGACGATCACGAATGGCACTGCGAAGTGGCGCGCCATTCGACCAAGCGCGCCCCCGTGCTGGGTGGCGGTCCGGTCAAGCAGGTCAAGCCGGCGAAGGCACCGCGCGAGCGGAAGGTCTGGACCGATGAAGAGAAGCTCGCCGCACGGATGGCCGCGAAGGCCGCCTGATGGCGCTCCGCCGTTCGACGAGGGTGCGATGCCCCTCGTCGAACGGCGAGACGGTCTTGGTTAGACGGGCGTAACGCGTTCGCGGCACGTCCAACGCGGCATCCTAGCGTGGCCAATCCCGCCATGACTTGAGGGTCTGATGCGAGCGTCCGATGCCCATCGGGCAGTTTTCGCCGCACTGCGGAAGATAAACTGAGCGCCGCAAGCACCCACTCTGGCGGCCCTCGCTCTGACACAGTTTGCATGATGTCGGACTTATCGTCCAGCAACCTGACCGCCCAAGCGATCATTCCGCGACCCCCGTCTTTATGACGCACCTGCAACATAAGTCGCATAAAACCGTCGCCGCACGATGCCATGCCCCGCTTCGAAACGCGTAAGGGGAATGGTGTGTCTTTAAGTAAATTCATGGTCTGTGCAGCGTCGGCAACGATGCTGACGCCGCTGTCGATCGCGGCGCAGACGATCCCGACATCGCCACCGGTCAACTACGTCAACGAGAGCAATCCGGCGATCGGCAGCATCGTTCCGAAGCTACTCGACAGCTATGTGAAGCTGATCCGCGACCATCCCGAAGTGATGGTGCAGAACTACAAGACCGTTGTCACGATGACCAACGCACGCACGCCGAGCCAGACCCTCGCGGCGATCCACGACGATCGCACCAATCAGGCGTACAGCATCCTGAATGGCCTGGGCGCGCTGACCGACCTTTACATGGCGGGCGCCGGTGCCTCGACCAGCGGGTCGGCGCCGAACACGCTTACCCCGACCAGCTATGCGACCGCGACGCTCGCGGACTATGTCGCCAATATCAATCTCGGCAACAGCTTCAGCCCCGGCGCCGAGAAGTTCGGCAACGGTACCGCCACGCCGCTGGCCGCCGCGGTCGCGTTCATCAACAACACGGTCCGCGCGAGTTCGTCGACCGAGCCCGCGAAGCGGACGTTCGCGCGGTATCAGGGCGAGAACCCACCGATCGATCCGCTCGACCCACGGTTCGCCAACTACAACGTCAACACCAATCGCGGCGCGCTGACGCTGGCGGACACCGCGGCGATCATCGTGCCGTCGTATTTGTCGAGCTTCACCACGCCGACACCCTATGCCTCCACGACGCAGTGGGTACGCGGGTTCGTCGTGACGGCGGACATGGTTGCGGCAAATGGCGGCAAGCCGATCACCGCACCCAATTTCGGCACGTTTGATTCCGCGGGCAAGTTCACCGCGGCGACGTTCAAGGTCGGTGAGTATGTTCCCGGCATCGGTGCCTCGCCGCGACCTTACCGCGTGACGACCGACGTCAACGTACCGACGCCGATGCTTCAGATCATCAACTCGTCCAACCCCTATGCGGACGGCGCCTATCCGAGCGGGCATACCAATTCGGGCATGCTGCAAGCGCTGGGCACGGCGTTCCTGATCCCGCAGCAAGGGCAGGAATTGCTCGCGCGCGCAGCGGACTTGGGCACCAATCGCATCCTCGCCGGGATGCATTCGCCGCTCGACATCATGGGTGCGCGGATCGAGGCGACGGCGCTGTCGGCGACGAATATCTACGCTGCCTTGTATGACGCGAAGGGCATTCGCCTCGACTGGACCAACCCCGCCAACGCCAGCGCGTATGCTGTCTACCAGGCCTATACCCAGACCCAGTCGTATCTAGCGTCGGCCTGCGGCACCGCGACCGTGACGGCATGCATCGCCGCTGCCAACGCGTCCGGCGCAACCGCCGCCGATCCGTACGCCAACGTCGCGCAGAACAAGGCAACGTACCTTGCCGAGATGACCTACGGCTTCGCGCCGGTCGGTCCGGTCAAGGCGATGACGGCCGCGGACGTGCCGGTGCAGGCGCAAGTGCTGCTGCTGACGCGGTTCGGGTATCTGACCGATGCACAGCGGACCGAGATCCTCGCGACCACCGCCCTCCCCTCGGGCTATCCCGTGCTTACCGGCAACACGCTGGACGGATGGGGCCAGCTGAACCTCTATGCCGCGAACGACGGCTATGGCGCGTTCAACGGCCAGGTCGCGGTGACGATGGACGCCGCGCAAGGTGGCTATGCGGCCGCCGACAGCTGGGGCAACGATATCGGCGGAACCGGCGGGCTGACCAAGAACGGCACCGGCAGCCTGACCCTGACGGGGAAGAACAGCTATGCCGGCCCGACGATCGTCAATGGCGGCGCGCTGGCCATCACCGGTTCGATCGTCTCGGCGACGACCGTCAACACCGGGGCCGTCTTTGGTGGCACGGGTAGCACCGGCGCCGTCACGGTCAACAGCGGTGGTACGCTGGTGCCGGGCATGGGAACCACGCCGGGCACGCTGACGATCAACGGTCCGCTCACGCTCGCCAGTGGTGCGACGCTGGTGCAGACGGTATCGCCTACGCTTGCCAGCCGCACGGTCGTATCCGGCGCGGCTAAGCTCGACGGCACCGTGCGCGTCCAGGGTTCGGTCGGCACGCTACCGGTCACGCGCATCACTTTGGTCACGGCAGCCGGTGGGGTTTCGGGCAGCTTCGCCAACGTCACGGGTGTTCCCGCCAACCTGCGCGGCGTGCTCGACTATTCGACGACGGCGGCAAGCCTGAACCTCAACCGGACCGATATCGACTATCGCGCACTCGGGGTTACCGCGAACCAGCAACGCGTCGCGGCGGCGCTGACGAGTGCGGTGCCGTTGGCGAGCGGTGCCGGTGCGGCAACGTTACTCAATACGGTCTATGCCACGGGTCAGGGCTCGGCGGCGGCGGGTACTGCAGCGCTCGACACCCTGTCGGGTGAAGGCCTTGCTGATGCAAACAGCGCGGCCTTGTTTGCCGGGCGGGTATTCGGCGATGCCGTGACCGATCAGCAGCGTGCGGTCCTGACCGACACCCAGATGCACCTCTGGGGCGGGCCGCTGGGTGGTCGGGAATGGACTGATGGCCGGGACGGCGACGGTACGGTCGATCGTCGCAGCAACAGCTGGGGCGGCGTGATCGGGCTCGACGGCGAGGTCTCGACCGGGTGGCGTGCCGGTTTCGTCGCGGGCGGGCTCGATACCCGTTTCAACACCGCGGCGCGCGCGACCAAGGGCAAGGCGTCGAGCTATCACGTCTCGGCCTACACCTCGTATGCGCTGCCGACGGGCACGTATGTTCTCGGGTCGCTGGGCTATGGCCATTATGCGATCCGTACGACGCGGACTGCGGGCGGGATCGGCAGAGTCGCCAGCGAAACCGAGATCGCACGGTACGACGCCGCGGAGTTGCGCCTGCGCGGCGAAATCGGTCAGCGCATCGCAGTCCAGTCGTTCGACCTGACGCCGTTCGTCGCGGTGGAATATGCGCGTCTCTACACCGATGCGTTCGCAGAGCGCGGCAGTGTGCTGGCGTTGCAGGCGGGCAAGCAGACCACGACGTCGCTCCCGGTGAATGTCGGGTTGCGGATGGATGGCAGCGTGCCGTTCGGGAACGGCCTCGCGCTGCGGCCGATGATCGAAGCGAGCTACCTCCACGAGTTCCGCCGCGACCGCGATATCGGAGTCGATTTTGTCGCGCTGGCCGATCCCTCGTTCACGATCGCAGGCGCTCGACCTTCGCAAAGCGCGTTCGTCGGCAAGGCCGGACTCCAACTGCCGCTGGCCTCCGCGCTGGTCCTCTACGCCACGGGAACCGGCGTGTTGTCCTCGCAACAGCGATCCTATGCCGGCAACGTCGGCGTGAGGATCAACTTCTGAGACGTTAGAACGAACGAACGAACGATCGGTCGGCCGGGCGAAGACGCGCGGATGATCGCCACTGGCGAGGTGTTTCGATGGAACACCTCGCCAGTTTGCTGCAGCTGGCACTCTACATGATCGGCGGGCCCGCGAACGAGTCGGAGACGATCGGCGGGCGCGATCGTTCGGCATAGATTGCCGATCAGCGACGCTGGATCTCGCCTGCCTTCCAACCCAAACCACGACCGAACTCGAATTTTCGACATCAAGTCGCACGCGATCCGCAGCGCATCGTCATACGCAGATCACGGATGGTCGCATTTCGGACCAATCGATCTAGCCGAACAGGCGCGATTCCATAAGCTGCCCACACTCGCCGGATGACTAACCCGGCGGTTTTTTGAGTTCGGCAGCCGGATGGACAATGCGGACGACGGACGCCGCTTGCTGTATGCTATAGATTGGTAAGGTCGTTCTGTAGTGGCATTTTGAGATTGCCGGGTCACCTGTGCCAGCTTCAAATCTAATCAGTCGACGCGGCGCATCGCTATCTCATGGTGATCGCAAGTTTTGCGGGGCCATAAGCCGACGCGAAACTGTAATTTTCCGATAGCGTCAGGAATTAGATTGGTTATATATTACCAATACCACGCTGCGATGACAGTGCCCTTTAGAGGTCCGGCCAGTGAGGTGAGTCGAGCGATACGGGCAGGACCGTGTCGAAGGGTGACGCTGCGGCGTCGATGGGAAGGGGCTTTTGACGATGGTTTTTCGTAAGCAGGTTTTGCTCGCATCCGGTGCGGCGATATTCGGTCTGGTACCAGTTTTCGCGCAACCCGTTCTCGCGCAGTCGGCGCCCGCGCCATCGTCCGCCCCCGCCGCCACCGCGCCCCAGGGCGATCCCGTAGCGGACGGCGCTGATACGGACATCGTCGTCACCGGCATCCGCGGCAGCCTGCGCAGCGCGATTGCAGTCAAGCGCAACGCCAACGCGATCGTCGATGTCATCAGCGCCGAGGCGATCGGCAAGTTCCCCGACCGCAACGTTGCCGAATCCCTCTCGCACGTTCCAGGCGTCAGCATCGATCGTCGCTTCGGCGAGGGCGAGAAGGTCGCGATCCACGGCACCGATCCGGCGCTCAACCGCATGCTGCTCGACGGTCACGCGGTCGCCTCGGCGGACTGGGGCGGCAACGACAATGACCCGACCAGCCGTACCTTCAACTATTCGCTGCTCGCGCCCGAACTCGTCGAGCGCCTCGAAGTCTACAAGTCGCCCGAGCCTCGCATCGAGGAAGGCAGCATTGGCGGCACCGTCATCGTCCGCACGCGCCGTCCACTCGACACGCCCGCCAATTCGATCTTCGCATCGGGCGGCTATTCGTACAACGACCGCGCCGACAAGGGAAACGTCCGCGCGTCAGGCCTGTACAGCTGGCATAACGAGGGTGGCACCTTCGGCGTGCTCGGTGCCGTCACCTACGACAAGCAGAGCCTGACGCGGTCGGGTGTCGAATTCTTCGGATTCGAGAATGCCGGCAGCCGATTTTTCCAGGCCAACACCGACGGGAGCCTCGTCCGCGATGCGAGCGGTCAGCCTGTCCTGAAGAACCCGGGTGCGACCGTGACCGGCGGCACGCGTCAGGATCTCGCCAACGCGGTGTCGCCGTTCGGCATCAACTACGCGTATTTCACGCAGGAGCGAAAGCGCATCAGCTATGTCGGCACGGTCCAGGCCAAGCCGACCGACGACATCACGCTGACGCTCAACGGGCTGCACATCGACGGCAACTACAACAACAGCAGCCAGTCGATGTACGTCATTCCCGGCGCATGGAGCGGCGACGTTCTCCAGTCGGCGACGGTCGCGAACGGCGTCGTCACCAATGCGAGCTTCGGCGCAGCCTCGGCCGGCAGCCAGAGCGCGCAGCTCGACCTGCTGATCCGCAAGACCAAGCTGACCACCGACAACCTCAACTTCGTCGCCGAGTGGGAAGGTCCCGGCGGCGCGACCGTGTCGGCGACCGGCGGCTGGAGCAAGGCGATCGGCGGGCGCAATCCCGAATATCTGCTCGATGTGCGGACCGACCTTCCGTACAGCTATGGCTTCACGTCGGACAGCGCGAACGTCGATTACGTTGGCGACCTGACCAACCCGGCCAATTACCGCCGCAGCAACAGTCCGCAGCTGCAGACGATCGACGGCGCGCCGGTGATCGTCAACGGCACGCAGCTGAATGCGGCGCGCGCGGGCGGCATCGATTTCTCCAAGACGATCGATCGCGATTACTACGCCGGCTATGACGCAGTCATTCCGTTCGAGGCGGGGCCGTTCAAGGAAATCCGCATCGGCGGCAAGTTCACCGATCACCGCAACCGCCTGAACGCGAGCGGCTTTAACAACTACTCGACGTCGAACTACACGTTGGCGAGCCTGGGCGTCGACACGATGACGACGCCAAACGGTACGTTCGACGGCACCGGCGGCACCGGCAACGCGACCAAGTACATCAACCTGTCGCAGCAGACCGTGATCGACATCCTCGCGAACTCGATCAACATCCCCGTCGCAAAGCCCACCGCATCGTACATCGTCGACGAGACGGTCGCGGCGAACTACGTCCAGCTGAACTTCGACCAGAGCGGCTTCCGCGGCAACATCGGTGGACGCCTCGTCTATACCAAGAACGTGTCGAACTATGCCGACCAGGTCTCCGGCACCGACGGCAGCCTGCCGACGATCGTGCCGCAGCGGGTCGAGAACGACTATCTGAAGTTCCTGCCAAGCCTGAACGTCGCGTACGAAGCGGGCACGCACCTGATCTTCCGCGGCAGCGTCGCCAAGGTGATCGCCCGTCCGCGCTACGAACAGCTCGGCGGATCGGTCGGTCGCAACGACATCACGCTCGATGCGAGCGGCGGCAATCCGAACCTGAAGCCGTACCAGTCGACCAACTACGAACTGTCGGCGGAATATTATCCGCGCGAGGGGACGCTGTTGTCGCTCGAACTGTTCCGCCGCGAGGTGAAGGACTACATCCTCAACGGCCTGAGCCGCCAGACGTTCTTCAACGAGCTGACGCAGAGCAACGCGTCCTATCTCGTGTCGCAGCCGCTCAACGGCGGCAAGGCGAACGTCAACGGTGCGCTGGTCTCGGCACAGGGTGAGATCTGGCACGGCTTCGGCCTGCAGGCGAACTACTCCTACGCCGAGAGCTCGACCGACGAGGGGCTGAACCTTCCCTATCTGTCGAAGCACACCGTCAACGTGATCCCGTATTACGAGAACGGACCGTTCCAGGCGCGCCTGAGCTATAACTACCGCTCGTCGTATTTTCGCGCGATCGGTCGCCTGAACTCGATCGACATGGTCGCGCCGTACAGCCAGCTCGACTTCTCGGCAGGCTTCAACCTGACCAAGGCGATCACGCTGACGGTCAACGCGCAGAACCTGCTCGACTCGACTTACACCCAGTATAGCGGCTCGCGCGATCGCCCGACCGCGTTCTACAAGAACGGCCGCACGTACGTCGCGTCGGTATCGTTCCGGATGTAAACCACGGAAGGCGCGCCACGATGGCGCGCCTTGCCGAACTGAGCGGTGACTGCGACTAGCCTGCCGCACGCCTTTACAGGCGAACCGCTAGCACCCCTCACCTTCCGTCATCGATTGAATCGCGCGTTGGTGGTCCCTTTAAGTCGCTTCTGTCGCAAGGACAGGTATCGCTTACGATCGGGATCATATGCCCGTTATCCAACTGCACGAATCTACTTCAAGTTCACTCGCCTCGCTTTGAAGTCGACGTACATGTCTATAGGTATGCCATGGCGATATTGGATCAATTGGGTAATAATGGCTGACCTTAAAGACCGGCATTCCGGGATAGTTGGACTTTCCAGCGCTTGTCCTCCGCACACTGCCCGCACACTATCGTAATAGTGCTTAATTTATCACAGCCGAGACAGATTCCATTAGGTTCATTACTGATGAAATCGGTACGGAATATCCAAGCGCAGCAACCCGATCAGGTAAACCCCTGTAAATAATGGTATTCCATGAGGGCTGTTCGCAACGTCGGCCGATCAACTTCTGACGGACCGTACACGTCTACTTCCCTCCCGGTTGACACCCGCGCCCCTCATGGTAGCCCTATCATACACGGCAACGACCGTGTGCAATCCGGCCTGATCAGGGCGGCCGGGAATGGGGGAGGATTTATGAAGAAATTTTCGCGCACGCTCGCGCATTCGGTATCGACCATCGCGGTCGTGACCGGGCTGGCAGCTTCCAGCACTGCGATCGCGCAGACGAACACTGTTGCGACCGGCCAGAGCACTCAGACGACGACCGTGCAGCAGACCGCACCCGACGCGGCGCCCGCGACTAGCACGCTCGACGAAGGGACGGCCGGTCCGGCCAACGAGATCGTCGTTACCGGCATCCGCGCCAGTCTCAATCGCGCGATCGACATCAAGCGTAATTCCGCGGGCGTCGTCGATGCCATCTCGGCCGAGGATATCGGCAAGTTCCCCGATACCAACCTCGCGGAATCGCTACAGCGGATCACCGGCGTGTCGATCACCCGCGCCAATGGCGAAGGCTCGCAGGTCGCGGTCCGCGGCTTTAGCGGCGGCTTCAACCTCGTGACGCTGAACGGTCGTCAGCTGGCGTCGACCAGCATCGATACCAGCACGGGCAACGCCTTCGCGGTCGGCACGGGCCGCTCGTTCGATTTCCAGAACCTAGCGTCCGAAGGCGTCGCCACGCTGGAAGTCTACAAGACCGGCCGGGCGAACATTCCGACGGGCGGCATCGGCGCCGCGATCAACGTCGTCACCCGCCGACCGCTCGACGCGCGCGAAGACGGCCTGTCGGGCTCGATTGGCGCCAAGGCACTGTACGACAGCTCGGTCGAGAATGCGGAGGCCAATCTGAAGAAGGTCACGCCCGAACTCTCTGGCCTGATCAACTGGAAGAATCCAAGCGAAACCTTTGGCGTCAACGTCTTCGGCAGCTATCAGTTACGCGAGTCGACATCGATCCAGTCGAATCCGAACTATTGGAATATCGTCCCGCTGGCCGATTTCTTGAATACGGCGGGTGCGTACATTACGCCGACGACGAATATCACGAACCGTCCTACTACGCAGTACGTGCAAATTCCGAACGACAGCCGCTATCAGTTCTCCGAGAACCGCCGCGAGCGCATCAACGGTCAGGCCAACATCCAGTTCAAGCCTACGGATCGGCTGGAGATCACGATCGATGGTCTGTATGCGCGCAACAAGTTGAGCGACGAGCGTAGCGAGCAGACCAACTGGTTCCAGCGGCCGTTCAGTGACGTAACCTTCGACGACAACAAGAAGATGCAGACTGCGATCATCTTGGCCGAGGCTAAACAGGCGGATAAGGGGTACGAGCAGCAGCGGTTCGCCACGAAGACCGAGCTGTACTCGGTTGGTGGGAACATCAAGTGGAACTTCACCGACGTGCTGTCGCTGAAGCTTGATGCAAACCATTCGAAGTCGACCACGAATCCGGACAATGCGAACGGCACGTCGGCGACGACGATCTCGATCGGCGCTCCGGTTCGCGCTACGCACAAAGTCGACTTTAGCAGCGGCTTCCCACAGCAGTCGGAAACTCTGAACGATTGCAACGCGACCAACGGCGGCCGTGGTGGCAATTGCAACAACATCCTCGACATCGGCGACTTGGGCACGCAGGTCGCGCGTCGGATCTTCTCCAAGCAGGAGTCGAGGGTCAACCAGTTCAGTGGCGAACTGGGCTGGGATCTCGGCAACGATAGCCGTTTCGTGGTCGGCAGCAACTATGTCGATGCAACGACCCGCTCGGCCAGTTCCAATAACCAGCAGATCCTCGGCGACTGGAGCATCACGGACACTGGCCGCGTCCAAGAGCTCGCCGGCGATCTCATCAAGACCTATTGCATGACCTGCAAGTTCGACAAGTATAACCCGAACTCGACCGGATCGGCGCTGGTCGCGTTTCGTGGCGATGCGGTCGACCTGCTGGACATTTTCTCACCCTATTATGCGAAGCTGGGACGCCCCGACGCCTTGCAGGGTTCGTCGGACGACACCGTCGGCGAGAAAAACCTGGCGGTCTATGGCCAGATGGCCTGGGGCGGTGACATTGGCGGACGCCGTGCAAACGCGCTGATCGGCGTTCGCTACGAACGGACCCGGGTCAAGTCGGTCGGTCTTCAGTCGATCCCGACGGCTTTGGCCTGGCAATCGGACAATGACTTCACGGTGATCGGCGGACCTCCGGGCGCCGCGGTGATCGTGAAGTCGAAGTACGACAACCTGCTGCCGTCGCTCGACTTCAATATCGAAGTGCTCGACAACGTCATGGCGCGCACCTCGTTCAGCCGTACGCTGGCCCGGGCGGACTATGGCAATTTGTTCGCATCCGTGACGGCAAACGCTCCAAACCGTCCGACAGCACTCGGTGCGGCCCCGGCCCCCGCCACGCGCCAGGATCCAGCGCTGTTGCCGCTGATCTCGGACAATTTCGACGTATCGCTCGAGTGGTATTACAAGCCCACGAGTTTCGTCTCGGTCGGCTTCTTCAACAAGAACGTGCGCAACTTTGTCGGCAACCAGATAACCAACGGTAACCTGTTCGGGCTGCGCGACCCGGGTTCAGGCGCGCCAGGATCGCGGTCGGGTATTGCGCAGGCCTACCTCAGGAACAATGGGATTACCCAGACCGATCGAAATCTGTTCGCCTACGCGGCGCTGCTGCAGCAGAATGGCGGCAATCAGGCGGCGGCGACGGCGGCCTTCCGCGGCGCGCTCAATCCCGCCACGGGCGAAATCAGTGATGCGGTCTACAATCCCCTCGCCCTTGCGGTCGATCTTGTCGGGGACGCCAATGATCCGCTCGTGAACTTCGCAATCAGCGGGCCGGTCAACAACAAGGAAGGCAATATCCACGGCTTCGAAGTCGCCTGGACCAACTTCTTCGGTCAGACCGGCTTCGGTTTCGCGGTTTCGTACACGAAGGTCAGTGGCGACGTGAACGTGGATCCCTATGCCGATCCGAACGTCAACATCTTCGCGCTGAGCGGTTTGGGCGACAGCGCCAACTTGACGGCAATCTACGACAAGGGCGGTATCTCGGCTCGCGTCTCGTACAACTGGCGCGACAAGTATCTCGCGGCTACGAACCAAGGCGGCAATCGCAATCCGCTGTTCACCGCCGCGTTCGGTACCTTGGACGGCAGCATAAGCTACGACGTCACGAAGGCGTTCTCGGTCTCGCTCGAAGCGGTCAACCTGACCAGCGAACCGTTCCGCCAATATGCCCGCACCGAGACGAACCTAGTGTATGTGCAGGAACTCAAGCCACGCTATTATCTCGGCGCGCGCTATCGTTTCTGATGACGGCGGGAGTGGATCTTGGTCCACTCCCGACCCCACGAAGAAGGCCGCCGCCGTGCCGTGCAACGGCCTTTTCCTTTGTCGGTCGCCGTCGCGCTGATAAGCGTGAGGCAACAACAGGACCGGAGCGGATGAATCCCGTACAGATCAACAACGTCGACCATGCCGATTTACGCGTAAGCCCGCGGGCGGGCGCCGCATTCGGCGACGCGGCCAATCAGACGCTGATATTCCCCGCAGAGTTCGAGGCGGTGCAGCGCGAATTCGCCATCATATTCCGCCGCCGTGACGAGGGATTGCAGGCCTATGCCCTGTTGGGTCTGGACCGCGACGAGAACCTGTTCCTGTCCGGCGATTATTGGACAAGCCGCTATGTGCCCGCCAGTCACCAGCGCGGCCCCTTCTCGATCGGGATGGTCCGGGGCTCTGGGGACGATGTCAGCGAGCCGATGCTGCACGTCGATCTCGACGACGGGCGCGTCGGCGATAGTGCCGGCCTTCCGCTGTTCCTGGAACATGGCGGCAACACGCCGTACCTGGAACATATCACCGGCGTGCTCCGCCTGCTGTACGAGGGACTGGAGACCGCGCCGGCTGCCTATACCGCGCTTGACGAGGCTGGCCTGCTCACGCCGGTAACGCTCACCGTCGATGTCAGCGAAGAACGTCGCTATACCATAGCCGACGTGCTGGTCGTCGACCTCGAGCATCTAGCTGGTCTCAAAGGCGAGCCACTCGAGCGGCTCCATGGATCGGGCGTGCTGCGTCTCGCCATCCTGGCCGCAGCGTCGCTTGGCAACATCCAGCAATTGATTGCGCGCAAGCAATCTCTGCTGAGCCAGAACGGTTGATCACAGTGGCAGGTATCACGCGCCGTACGCGTGCCATCGATGGCGCGAGCGCGATCAGCGTGCCGATCGCCGACCTGATCGCCGATGGCGTTCCGGTGATCCTGCGCGGGATCGGCAGCCACTTGCCGCTGGTGGCTGTCGGGCTGGAAGGTGCGGAGCCCGCAATGACGTGGCTCAAGCAGTTCGACGGTGGCCGTCCCGTCACGGCGTACGTCGGCGATCCGGCGATCGGCGGCCGCTTCGGGTATTCCGACGACTGCACCGCGCTGAACTTCAAACGAGAGAGCGGCTCGCTGTCCGGCTATCTCGACCAGCTTCTTGCCGGGGTCGGCGATCCGGAAGCCCCTGCCATCTATATCGGCTCGACCGACATCGATCTGTACCTGCCTGGCCTTCGCGCGCAGGCGGCGCTGCCGTTCGGCGACCCACAACTCGCCCAGAACCCACCGCTGGTCAGCATCTGGATCGGCAATCGTACCACCGCCTCGACGCATTACGACATGTCGAACAATCTGGCGTGCTGCATCGTCGGCCGACGACGCTTCACGCTGTTCCCGCCGGACCAGGTCGCCAACCTCTACCCCGGACCGTTGGAGCCGACGCCGGCCGGACAGGTGGTCAGCATGGTCGACCTCCGCGCACCGGATCTCGACCGATACCCGCACTTTGCGGAGGCGTTGGCGGATGCCGAGGTCGCGGAACTCGAGCCGGGCGACGTGCTGCTCTACCCGGCGTTGTGGTGGCATAATGTCGAGGCGCTGGACCCTTTCAACGTGATGATCAACTATTGGTGGAACGCGGTGCCACGGTTCATGGATACGCCCATGAATACCCTGCTTCACGGCCTGTTGTCGTTGCGCGATCGGCCTGATCACGAAAAGCAGGCATGGCGCGCGATGTTCGACCATTATGTCTTCGGCCCTGCTGATCAGGCCAGGGAGCACCTGCCCGAGCACGCACATGGCGAACTCGCGCCGCTGGATGCGATGTCGGCACGCCGGTTGCGCGCCAAGATCCTCCAGCGCATCAACCGATAGGAGCCGAACATGGCCGAGCAGCGCATCAGGAAAGTCGTCATCGCCGGCGGTGGTACCGCGGGCTGGCTCGCCGCCGCCGCCTTGTCGCGACAATTGGGGCAACTGCTCGACATTACGCTGGTCGAATCGGAAGAGATCGGCACCATCGGCGTCGGCGAAGCGACGATCCCGACGATGCGCGCGTTCCACACGATCCTGGGCCTCGACGAACGCGAGTTCATGCGCGCGACGAAGGCGACGTTCAAGCTCGGCATCTCGTTCGAGAACTGGGCACGCGACGGCGATCGCTACATCCATTCGTTCGGCGACATCGGCAAATCGACCTGGATGGGCGACTTCCACCATTTCTGGCTTGCCGCAAAGGCCGATGGGAATTCGAGCGAGATCGGCGACTATTGCCTGGAACTTCAGGCGGCCAAAGCGGAGCGGTTCGCGCTCCCCTCCGAGGGCCAGATCAACTACGCCTATCATCTCGACGCCGGCCTGTACGCCCGCTTCCTGCGCGCGCGCAGCGAGGCGAATGGGTTGAAACGGATCGAGGGGCGGATCGCCAGCGTCGATCGCGACGGTGAGACCGGCTTCATCCGCGCGCTCGTCCTCGAGTCCGGCGAGCGCGTCGAGGGCGACCTGTTCATCGACTGCACCGGCTTTCGCGGGCTGCTGATCGAGGGCACCTACGCCGCCGGATACGAGGATTGGTCGCACTGGCTGCCCACCAACAGCGCGCTGGCCGTGCAGACGGCCGCGGCGGGCCCGGCGCATCCGTACACGCGCGCGATAGCGCATGACGCGGGCTGGCGCTGGCGTATCCCGTTGCAGCACCGCGTTGGTAACGGGCTGGTCTATGCCAGCGATCATCTGTCGGACGACGAGGCCCATGCACGGTTGCTCGCCACCATCGACGGCACGCCGCTTACCGAGCCGCGGCTGATCCGGTTCCGCACGGGTCGCCGGCGACAGGTATGGATGGGGAACTGCGTCGCGCTCAGCCTTGCCAGCGGGTTCGTCGAACCGCTCGAGTCGACCAGCATCCATCTTATCATGACGGGCATTACGCGGCTGATGCAGACCTTCCCGTTCGGCGGAATCGCACCCGCGCTGGTCAAGCGGTACAATGATCAGGCGCAGGCCGAGCTCGAGCGCGTCCGCGACTTTATCATCCTCCATTACCACCTGAACGAACGTCCCGAACCCTTCTGGGCGGCGCGCCGGGACATGCCGATCCCGGACACGCTCGTGGAGCGCATCGCGCTCTTCACCGAGGGCGCGCAGGCGTATCAGGGCGGCGATGACCTGTTCCGTGTCGCCAGCTGGGTGCAGGTGATGCTCGGCCAGCGCCTGACCCCGCGCGACCACCACCGCCTAGGCAGCATCATGGGTGGCCCGCAACTGGCTGGCGTCTTGACCAATATTCGCAGCACGATCGCAGACGCAGTCGCAGGCATGCCGACGCACCAGCAGTTCCTGGAGCGCTACCTTGCAGCTCCGGGCACCGCCCCGGCCAGGGTGCGATAGGTCGCGTCGAACGCCACGATGATACATTCGGCAAGCGGACGATGACGCTACGGCAGTGTTCGCGATCGCATAGCGATCCTATTGCCATATAGCCGTTGGCACTCTCTCGATTACCGGATCGTACAAGTCCGTCGGTAGTTCGCCCGTCAATTGCAGGCCCCCGGTGCGGACTGTAGGACGTGGCCTACGCGCGTACCGACGAGGAACTCCACCACAATGAAACTCGCCGACCTAGCCGCACTCGCGGGCGTTTCGACCGCAACCGTGTCGCGCGCGCTTGCAGGGCATTCCTCCGTGAACGAGCAGACGCGCGAGCGGATACGCGTGCTGGCGCGCGAGCACGACGTGCGACCCAACCAGCTGGCGCGCAACCTGCGGATGAAGAGCACCGGTGCGATCGGGCTGGTCCTGCCGCTGGGCCACGCGAAGACGCAGCATCTGACCGACCCGTTCTTCCTGTCGCTGCTCGGATTTCTCGCCGACCTGCTCGTCGAGCGCGGCTATGACATCCTCTTGTCGCGGGTGATTCCCGATGCCGACGACTGGCTCGAGCGGCTGGTCGACAGCGGCCGCATCGATGGACTGCTGCTGGTCGGCCAGTCGGACCAGTTCGCGGCGATCGAGCGGGTTTCGCAGCGCTACCGTCCGCTGATCGTGTGGGGTGCGAACCGCCCCGGTCAGCATCACCTGACGATCGGATCGGACAATGTCGCGGGCGGGCGGCTGGCTGCCGAGCATCTGATTGCACAAGGCCGGCAGCGGCTGTTGTTCGTCGGCGACCCTGCCCCGCCCGAGTTTGCTGACCGACTTGCCGGGTTCGCTGCGGCGGCCGACGAGGCCGGTGTTGCGTACACGGTCCTCGCGACGCCGATGAGCCCCGAGGCGGTTCATGCCGCGGTCGCGACGCATCTCGCGGGCGGCACCGTTCCCGACGCGATCTTCGCCGCATCGGACGTCGCGGCGATGAGCGCGCTGCGCGCACTGGCCGAGGCGGGAATCGACGTTCCCACCACAACCTCGGTCATCGGCTACGACGACGTCTCTCTGGCTGCACATACCTCCCCGTCCTTGACGACGATCCGCCAAGATCTTGCGATCGGGGCGGAATTGATGGTCGACCGCCTGTTGAAGCGGGTCGCCGGCGAGCCAGCCGAGTCCGCGATCGTCCCCCCTGCGCTGATAAAGAGACAGTCCGCCTGATTTCTGCAATCGATTGTGAATATATCTTGCAATCGATTGCAGTGGAGGTAGGAGGCGGCCTTGGGCTTCTCAGAAAGCCGTCGCGCAGGGAGAGTCGCATGAAAGTACGTCACGCATTGCTGGCCGGCATCGCCGCCGCATCGTTCGCCACCGCAGGCGCCGCACAGACCGCACCGCAAGCTGATCAGGCCGCAACGCCAGCCGATCAAGCCCCCGCCACCGACGTCCCGCAGGACGACATCGTCGTGACCGCCGTCGCGCGCGGCACGAACAAGCTCAACACCTCGATCACGACCAGCTCGATCACGTCGGATGCGCTGGTCCAGCTTGCGCCGCGCACCTCGGGTGAACTTCTCCGCAACCTCCCCGGCATCCGGGTCGAGGCATCGGGCGGCGACGGCAACGCGAACATCTCGGTCCGCGGCCTGCCAGTCGCATCGGGCGGCTCGAAGTTCCTCCAGCTGCAGGAAGACGGCCTGCCGATCCTCGAATTCGGCGACATCACGTTCGGCAATGCCGACATCTTCCTGCGCGCCGATTTCAACGTGCGGACGGTCGAGTCGGTCCGCGGTGGCTCGGCCTCGACCTTCGCGTCGAACTCGCCCGGCGGCGTCATCAACTTCATCTCGAAGACCGGCGAGCAGGAAGGCGGCGCGTTTCAGCTGAGCAGCGGGCTCGACTACCGTGAATTCCGTGTCGATTTCGACCAGGGCGGCAAGCTGTCCGACACGCTGACCTATCATTTCGGCGGCTTCTACCGGATCGGTGACGGCCAGCGCGAAGTGGGCTTCGATGGCGTCAAGGGCGGCCAGTTCAAGGGGAACATCACCAAGTCGTTCGGCAATGGCGGCTATGTCCGCCTGTACGGCAAGTATCTCGACGACCGCGCGATCGGCTATCTGCCCAACCCGGTACAGGTAACCGGCACGAACAGCGATCCGACCTACAACAACATCACCAATTTCTCGATCAACAACGGCACGCTGCACAGCGCCGACATCCGCACCGTGCAGACGCTCGACGGCAACAACCAGCTCGTCACGCGCTCGATCCGCGACGGCCAGCACCCCGTTGTGTATTCGGCCGGTCTCGAGACGCAGATCCCGGTCGCGGACGGCTGGAACATCGTCGAGCGGTTCCGCTATTCGGACATCTCGGGCGGCTTCACCTCGCCGTTCCCCTCGGCCGTCGGCTCGGCGCAGACCATCGCCAACGGCATCGGTGGCGCCGGCGCGCAGCTGTTCTACGCGAGCGGACCGCAGAACGGTCAGCGGATCGCCAACCCGGCATCGCTCAACGGCAATGGGTTGCTCGCCAACGTCGTACTGTTCGACGTCGACCTGAAGAGCCTAAACAACATCACCAACGACATCCGCCTCAACGGTTCGGTGCCGGTGGGTACCGGAACGCTGGCGATCACCGGCGGCTTTTACGCCTCGCGTCAGGACATCAAGAGCGACTGGCTGTGGAACTCGTTCGTCCAGACCGTCGCCGATGACGGCCGCTCGCAGCTCGTCGATGTCCGCACCGCGGCGGGCGTTCCGGTCACGCAGAACGGCACGCCGGGCTATTCGGCATTCGGCTTCGGCAATTGCTGCCGCCGGTCGTACGATCTCGACTACACGACCTACGCGCCGTTCGCGCAGCTCGGGCTGGAGATCGGCCGCTTCAACATCGACGGCTCGCTGCGTTACGATTTCGGTCGGGCACGGGGCAGCGTCGCCGGCGCCGATCTGGGTGCAGGCTTCGGCAGCGGCATCACGACCTTCGACATCAACGGCGACGACGTGATCTCGGCGCCCGAGCGTCAGGTCGCGATCATCCCGAACCGCCGCTCGCCGCTCAACTACAACTATGATTACCTGTCCTACTCGGGTGGCGCGAACTATCGCCTGACCGACAGCACCGCGGTGTTCGCCCGCTACAGCCGCGGCGGTCGCGCCAACGCCGATCGCCTGTTGTTCGGCCCGTCGATCAACACGACCACCGGCGACCTGACCGATGAGGGCGCAGCAGTCGATTTCGTCCGCCAGCTCGAAGGTGGTTTCAAGTTCCGCCAGAACGGTCTCTCGCTCTACGCCACAGGCTTCTGGGCGCGCACCGAGGAGCAGAATTTCGAGGCGACGACGCAGCGCTTCTTCAACCGCGAATATGAAGCGAAGGGCGTCGAGCTCGAGGGTCGGATCGCACGCGGGCCGTTCTCGCTGTCGGCGGGCGGCACCTACACCGATGCGGAGATCACCAAGGACGTGCTCAACCCCGCGGTCGAGGGCAACCGCCCGCGTCGCCAGGCCAAGTTCATCTTCCAGGCGACCCCGCAGGTCGATGTCGGCCGTCTGACCGTCGGCGCGAACGTGATCGGCACCACCGACAGCTTCGCGCAGGACAATAACGGGCTGAAGATGCCAGGCTACACGCAGGTCAACGCATTCGTGTCGGTGCACCCGACCGAGAACGTCACGCTGTCGGTCAACGGCAACAATCTGTTCGACGTGAAGGGCATCACCGAAGCCGAGGAGGGCGCGATCCCGACCAATGGCATCGTCCGGGCACGCTCGATCACCGGCCGGACGATCTCCGCCGCGGTCCGCGTCGGCTTCTGATAGGGCGGGTGAGCGTGACTTTCTCCTCCACCGAGCGCCGTCTCGACGCGCTCGCCCCCCTGCTTAAACGCCAGCTCGAACGGCTGTACGGCACCGATCGACTGGCGACGCTCTGGCCGCGGATGGAGACGATCCTCCGCGACCGGGCGGGCGAACGGCCAGCGGCAATGGTCGCGCTCGACGAAGCGCGGCTGGCCGATCCCGACTGGTTCGTCGCGCCCGACATGCTGGGCTATTCGACCTATGTCGATCGGTTCGCCGTCACCGTCGGCGGGCTGATCGACCGCGTCGACCATCTCGAATCGCTCGGTGTCCGCTATCTTCATTTGCTCGCGTTGCTGAAGGCGCGCGAGGGCGACAGCGATGGCGGGTTCGCGGTCGCGGACTATCTCGCGATCGAGCCGCGGCTGGGGACGATGGCCGATGTCGAACGCCTCGCCGCGCGGTTGCGCGAGGGGCGGATCAGCCTGTGCGTCGACCTTGCACTTAACCACACTGCGGACGATCACGCCTGGGCGAAGGCTGCGCTGGCCGGCGATCCGCACTATCGTACCTTTTATCATGTCCTGAGCGAGGACGAGGCGCAGGCGTACGAGGCCGATCTCCCGCAGGTGTTCCCGACCACTGCACCGGGAAACTTCACGCATGTGCCGGCGATGGGCGGGCAGGTCTGGACGACCTTCTATCCGTTCCAATGGGACCTGAACTGGTCCAACCCCGAAGTCATGCTGGCGATCATCGACACGATGCTGCGGCTGGCGAACCACGGCTTCGAGGCGTTCCGGCTCGATTCGATCGCGTTCCTCTGGAAGCAGATCGGCACCGACTGCCGCAATCGGCCGGAGGCGCATTTCATCGTCCGCGCGCTCAGGGCGGCACTCGACATCGTCGCGCCGGCAACGCTGCTGAAGGCAGAGGCGATCGTCCCGACCGCGCTTGTACCACCGTATTTCGGCGCGGACGAAGGCACAGACTGGGATGGCGGGTTCGAGCCCGAATGCCATCTCGTCTACAACAACTCACTGATGGTCGCCGGCTGGGTCGCACTGGCCGAACAGTCCGCCACCCTGCCCCACGCGATCGTCGAGGCGAGCGGTGGCCTGCCGCGTGGTGCCAACTGGCTAAGTTACGCGCGGTGCCACGACGATATCGGCTGGGGCGCACTGATCGGCGACCTCGCCCGGATCGATCCCGACCCGGTAGCGCGGCTCAAGGTAGCGGCGCGCTTCCTCGAAGGCGGTGACGGCAGCTGGGCCCGCGGCGCGCCGTTCCAGTCGGACGGTTCGGTTCTGCATGGCTCGAACGGCACGATGGCGTCGCTCGCCGGGCTCGAAGCGGCGATGGACGACGACGCACGCGAAATGGCGTTTCGGCGGATCGCACTGCTCAACGCGCTGTCGATCGCAAGTGGCGGTCTGGCGACGACGTACATGGGCGACGAGGCGGGTCTGCTCAACGACACCAGCTATCTGGACGACGCCGAGCGCGCGCATGAAGGCCGCTGGCTGCATCGGCCGGAGATGGATTGGACGGCGCTCGACGGCCCAGCCGCGCGGCGGATCAGTGGCGATCTGGAAGCACTGCGCGCTGCACGTATAGCAAGCGGTGGCGCAGGTTCGCCGAGGTCGATCGCGACGGGCTCCCCCGCACTGCTCGGGATCGGTTGCAGCAGCGACCGCGTCTTCCTCAACTTCTCCGACACGCCCGTCTCGATCGAGGGTTTGGCGGGCTGGCAGGATCGGTTGTCCGAACAGTCTTGCGGTGCCACCCTCACCGTCGAACCCTGGGGCGTCATATGGGCAGGCCCGGCGGCATGAACATCCGGCGGATTTACAATCCTCCCCCGCAAGGGGGAGGTGGCTGGCTCTTGCCAGACGGAGGGAGAGGCATGCGAAACGCAGGTTCCGTGTCCTCCCCCTCCGTCACCTTCGGCGCCACCTCCCCCTGGCGGGGGAGGATCGATTGGTCCACGCCGGATCAACTCGCACAAGAGGCATGACAATGAACCTCGGCCTCATGACCAAACCCCGCCTCTCGCTCATGCGGCTGATCGAGATGAACCTCGGGTTCCTTGGCCTGCAATTCTCGTTCGGTTTGCAACAAGCCAACATGGCGCCGATCTACGGCTATCTCGGCGCGGACGAGGCGAGCCTGCCGCTGCTGTGGCTCGCCGGACCGATGACCGGGCTGCTGATCCAGCCGCTGATCGGCGCGATGAGCGACCGGACCTCGACCCGGATCGGCCGCCGCACCCCCTATTTCCTGGTCGGCGCGGTGCTGTGCAGCCTGTGCCTGCTGGCGATGCCATACAGCCCGACCCTTTGGGTGGCGGCCAGCCTGTTGTGGGTACTCGACGCCGCCAACAACGTGACGATGGAGCCATACCGCGCCTATGTCGGCGACCGCCTGCCCGACGACCAGCGCGCCGCCGGCTTCCTGACGCAATCCGCGTTCACCGGGCTCGCGCAGACGCTGTCCTATCTGGCGCCGTCGCTGCTGGTGTGGATCGGCTTCAACAAGGACGCCGTGGATGGCAACGGCATCCCCGATATCACGCAGATCGCGTTCCTGATCGGCGCGGTGCTGTCACTGGCGACGATCGTCTGGTCGGTCGTCCGCGTACCCGAACTGCCGCTGCCGGCCGAGGAGAAGGCACGGCTGGCGAAGGAACCGCTGACGCTCGGCGGCACGCTGCGCGATCTCAAGACCGCGCTGGTCGAGATGCCACGGCCGATGCGACAGCTGGCGATTGCGATGCTGTGCCAATGGTATGCGATGTTCGCCTATTGGCAGTTCATCACCTTCGCGGTCGCACGGTCGCTGCACGGGACGTCGGACGCCAAGAGCGAGGCTTTCCGCGATACCGTGCTGACGGTCGGCCAGCTTGGCGCGTTCTACAACGCGGTGGCGTTCGTCGCCGCGATCGCGCTGGTCCCGCTCGCCCGCCGGTGGGGCGCAAAGAGCGCGCACGCCGCGTGCCTGCTCGCGTCGGGCGTGGCGATGCTGGCGATCCCGGGCTTGCGCACCGAGCCTGCGCTATTCGTGGCGATGCTGGGCATCGGCATCGGCTGGGCGAGCATGATGGGCAATCCGTACATCATGCTGATCGACATGATCCCGCCCGAGCGCAACGGCGTCTACATGGGCATCTTCAACATGTTCATCGTCATCCCGATGATCATCGAGAGCCTGACCGTGCCGCTGTTCTACCACTCGCTGATGGGCGGCGAACCGCGCAACATCCTGTACCTCGGCGGTGCGCTGATGGTGCTGGGCGCGATTGCGACGACCCGCGTGACGATGCGCGCATCGGTGTCGCCCTCTGAAACCTCCGCGTAGGCCAGATACATGCTTTGCGGTTTGGCAAAAACAGTGCCGCCCACAGTTCGTAGCAGTCCGGAAACTAAACCTAGGTCACCGCATTTGCATGAAGAGCGCGAGCGCGTTGCGGGCGCTATCGGCAAAATAGTCGTAAATCGCGCGTGAGACTTCGGCGATAACCGGCTGGCGGTCGCGCCCCCCTCGCGCAAACACCACGATCGCGACGCGGCGGCCGTCAGGCATAGTGATGAACCCGACGTCATTGGTGATACCGTCGAGTGTACCCGTCTTGTCCTCCACCCTGGTACCCGCGGGAAGCAGGGCGCGGATACGGCGCGTGCCCGTCTGGCAACGGCTCATTAATTCGAGCAGGAATTGACGACTTTGGGCCGCCAGGACGGTGCCGTTGTCGAGCTTGTTCAACAGCGTGACCATCGCGATCGGCGTGGCAACATCCTTGCTGTCGGCAAGGTGGCCACGCTCCCTCAGCAACTGGGCGATAGTCCGGTCCATTCGGATGCCGGTAATCCTGTGCGACGAGAGCCACTGCTGGATCGCGACGGGGCCCCCGAGAGCGGCAAGCAATTGGTCGGTCGCCTGGTTGTCGCTATGGACGATCATCAATTCCATGACCTTCGCGGCAGGACGACCAACGATCATATCGCCGAGGGTGCGGCGACCTTGATCGACATCCGCAAGGTAGGCGGCGGCAATCGCGATCTTGACCGTGCTCGCCATCGGAAACGGCGTGTCCCCCCTGACGGACGCGGTCGAGCCATCGCGAAGGTCCAGGGCTGCGATGCCGTAGTCTCCGGAGCGTTCCGCGACCAGCAAACTCAACACGCGTTCGAGCCCGGTAGGCGCAATCGAGTCTGCAGTCGCCGGTGTCGCAACGAGGAGGCTAGCGGCGATGCTCGAGAGAAACAGGCAGGAAAGCCGAGGTGCGCGCATCAGTCGTCCTTGAATGTCGTCCGTCGTCGAAGTGGAGATGCTAGACCGAAAAACATGAACGCATCATGTTGCATGCCGCTGAGGAACGAACAACGGCGAATGGCATGCGACGGGTAGCGAAGCCAGCCATGTCCGGTATCTTGCTCTTCCGCCCGTCGCTTTTGATATGGCAGCGGTCGCCGCGACCACGTCCCATGCGGTAGATGATGCCCACGCCTGCGCGTACGCGTCGAAGTCGAAAGATTCAAAAGTTACCGACCCCGGAGAAAACGATGCGGGCCTGGCGCACTTCAAAGACGCGCGAAAAGATCGCCGATGGACGCGACGAAATGCGTGCTCATTGCTGCGATCGCCGCTTTCGGGTCACGGTCGGCGATCGCGCGCGCTAGGTTATGATGGTGCGCCAACACGGCGGTACGCTGCCGCGCGGTGGTCCGCGTTGCCCAGGCGGCAGGCACCGCGTGGACCATCATCGGTGCGAACGAGCGGACGATCTGCAGGAACAGCATGTTGCGCCCCGCCTGCGCGATCGCCTGGTGAAACGCGATGTCGTGGCGGGTCAGCGCATCGACATCGGTACCGGCCGCTTCCATCGCCTCGGCTAAGCCAACGATCATCCGCGCCTCGTCGTCGGTGCGTTCGATCGCGGCGAGTTCGGCGGTGCGCAGTTCCAGCGTGCGGCGCACGTCCCAGATCTGCACCATCGAGATCTGCGCCGTCGCCACCGCGTGATCGAGCGACGTCGCCATCACCGATCCGTCGATCGCCGCGACCCGTGCACGCCTGCCATTGCCCACGTCGATCAGCCGCAACGCCGCCAGAGCGCCGAAGGCCTCGCGCAGCACCGGCCGGCTGACGCCCAGCTCGGTCGCGAAATGACCTTCGGACGGCAGCGTATCGCCGACCTTCATGTCATTGGCGCGGATATGCGTACGGACCGCGTGGACCGCCTGGTCGACGAGCGAGCCGCCCTCGACCAGTCGCAGGCTCGCCGCGCTCATGCCGCGAGCCGTGGTGCGCGCAGCGACGACGGGGTCGTGCCGAACTGGCGCGAGAAGGCCCGCGTGAAACTGGCGTTGTTGAGATAGCCGCACTGGTACCCAATCGACGATACCGGCAGGTCGGTCGCGATCAGCAGCTGACGGGCCGCCCCGAGCCGCCGGTCGAGCAGCGCGTCGGCGACCGTGCAGGCGAACATGTCGCGGAAGCCGCGCGTGAGCTTGGCCCGGTTCAGGCCACAGGCGCGCGCGATCGAGTCGAGCGTCATCTTCTCGCCCCAGCGCTCGTCGATCATCCGCTTCGCCGCGACGATCCGCTGGCTGTCTCGGGCGGACAATTGCCCGGCACCTGCGAGCGGGACAAGGTCGTCCTCGACGATCCGCTGGAACGTACTGGACAGGAGCTCGATGCATTTTGCCGAACGATGCGTGCTGCGCCAGGGTTCGGGCAGCGTGCAATCGAGGATCGCCGCGACCATCATTCGCAATTCGCTCGGCAGATGGCACGCGATGTTCGCGTCGGGCGCGTAATCGAAGACCCGCAGGCAAGCGCCACGTTCGACCGCAAGGACGAGGATCGCACGCTCCTCCGAAGGAACCGTGTCGGTGGTGACGGTGACTTGCGCCGGCGCGTCCTCGCCTACCGTGAAGCAGAGGACTACCGCGTCGGCGGAAACAGCCGTCGGGTCGACCAGGCCTTCGCCGATGAAGGCCGCCATCTCGGGCGACACCGTGACCCGTTCCTTCTGCATGCTACCCTCGCCCAACACCGATCTCCTGTTCCCGATTGCCGGGATTGGGTAGATCATGCAGCTATCCGATAGCTCACGCAAGAGCTATCTTACAGGTCAGGCGGTTGCCGATACCGGTGCGCGCCGCATCGCCACCGTGAACGCGATGACGGAGATCGCGCTGGTCACGACGCCGACGATCGCGAGACCTTGCGCGAGATGCGCCTCGCCGCCCAGCATGCCGCTTGCCGCCGCGACCAGCGTCGGTGCGAGACCGTAGCCGATCAGCCCGGCGATCGCGATGAACGCGCCGATGCACAACCCGCGCAGTTCGTTGGGAATGAGCACGGTCAACGCCACCGAAGTCACCACGCCCGTCACCGCGCCACACGTCACGAGCAGGCCGACCGCGACCCCGAACAGCGGGACCGAGGGCATGATCGGGAACAACGCCGCGGGCACGCCAACCGCCGCGGCAACGATCGCACCGATCAGCAGGCCGCCACGCCGCCCGCTCTTCTGCCCCCGGTCGGCGGACAGGCCACCGACGATCGCACCGACGACGCCCGAGCCAAAGAGCAGCGTGCCCATCCAGCCGGCGAACTGGTCGGGCTGCAGATGAAAATTACGCGACAGGACCGGCGAGACCCAGATCCCCGCGGCGGCATCGGCCATCACCACGCTGATCTGGCCGATGAACAACGGGATCAGGAACACACGACGCGCCCAGAGCTCGCCAGCGACGACCTTGAACGGGGCATGCGTGCCCTTCGCAACCTCCTGTCGTGCCGGCTCGCGCAACAGCAACAGCGGCAGGATGGCAAACACGCTGATCACTGCAAGGCCCAGATGGACGCTGCGCCACGGCATCATGCCTGCGAACCATGACGGCGCGCCGCCATGGGCGAACAGGCCGAACAGCGCGCCTGACAAGCCCAGGGCGAGCGCAACGCCGAGCGACTTGCCCAGGTTGACGATCAACATCGCCCTGCCCCGCTGCGTAGGGACACAGAAGTCGGCGCACAGCGATAGCGCCGCGGTCAGCGCGCCGGTCGTGCCGATCCCGGTCAGCATGCGCGAGACGAACAGCACCGGCACGCCCTGCGCGAAGGCGGTGAGCACGGTGCCCAGCGTCCACACGAGCGCGAGCGCGATCATCACCCGCACGCGGTTGTAGCGATCGACCAGGATACCGATCGGGATCGAGAACACGGCAAGCGGCAGTGCCGCCGACAGTCCCTGGATCAAGCTCAGCGTGTAATCACTGAGGTGGAGTTCGGCCTTTGCGCCCTCCTGCACCGTCCCGAACGAGCCCATCATCGTGAAGCCGACCGCCATCGCCAGCGCGAGCGCGAGCAACGGCAACAGCGTTCTTGCGAACGGCGGAGAGGCCGCATCCAACGGTCGGGCGAAATCGGTCATGGGAGGTCCTTATGCAAGCGCACGGCGCAGTGCCTCGTGGCTGTCGCGGCGCGCCTGTTGCGAGACCGGACCGTCGGCGAAGACATCGAAGGCGTGATAGCCGCCGGGATAGACGTGAAGCTCGACCGGCACGCCCGCGCGGATCAGCCGCGTCGCGTAATCGATGTCCTCGTCGACGAAGAGATCGAGTGCGCCGGTCGCGATATAGGTAGGCGGCAGGTTGCCGAGATCGGTCGCGCGGGCTGGTGCCGCGTAGGGCGAAACGTCGTCGCCACCGGGCGCGTGGCCGAGCAACGAACTCCAGCCGAAGCGATTGCTCTGCGCAGTCCAGATAAACTCACCGGCGTACGGATGCGGTGGCGCTGTGCAGGTGCGATCATCGAGCATCGGGTAGATCAGGTGCTGGAACGCGAGCGCATACTCACCACGGTCGCGCACCATCAGCGCCAGCGCCGCGGCATACCCGCCGCCTGCACTCTGCCCCATCAGGCCGAGTCGCGTCGGATCGATCCCGAGCCTGTCGGAATTCGCGATCGTCCAGGCGAGCCCGGCATAGCAATCCTCGATCGGACCTGGAAAGTTCGTCTCGGGCGCGAGGCGATACTCGACCGACACCATGATGCATTGCAGGTCGGCGATCAGCGGACGGACCAGTGGATCATAATCGCTGACCTTGCCCATCACATAGCCGCCGCCGTGGATGTGGTAGATGCAGGGCAGGACGCCAGTGACGCCCACCGGACGGAAGACGTGCAGGTCGATATCCGGGGCTCCGGCAGGCCCTGGAACCGTATGGATCTCCAGCGTCGCCAGCGACTCGTCGGCCGGGGGAAACATCGAGGGCCGGTCGCGCATCGCCGGCAGGATGTCGTCCGTGAGCGATATCCGCGGCAACATATCCAGCAGTGGGCGGAGCGTAGGGTCGACGAGGTGCAGGCTGTCCATATCAAATCCTTCTTCCCCCTCCCTGGAAGGGAGGGGTCGGGGGTGGGTCGGCTCGGGGCGCACACTAGCGCCTGCCAACAAGCCGACCCACCCCCAGCCCCCCTTCAGGCAGGGGGGGTAGTTCAGAACGCGAAGATCTTGCCCGGATTGAACAGGTTGTCGGGATCGAGCGCATGCTTCAACGTCCGCATCAGATCGACCGCATCGCCCAGTTCCGCGACCAGCCAGTCCTGCTTGCCAATGCCGATGCCGTGTTCCCCGGTGCAGGTGCCGTCCATCGCCAGCGCCCGCTCGACCATCCGTGCGTTGATCGCCGACACCTCGGCGAGCTCCGCCTCGGACTCAGGATCGATCGAGAAGACGACGTGGAAATTGCCGTCGCCGACATGCCCCAGGATCGTGGCGGGGACCGACGACGCCTGCAAATCGGCCTTGGTCTCGCCGATGCACTCCGCCAGGCGGCTGATCGGCACGCACACGTCGGTCGCCCAGCCGACCGCGCCCGGACGCAGGTTGACCGCCGCGTAATACGCCTCGTGTCGCGCCTTCCACAGCTTCGAGCGTTCTTCTGGCAGGTTCGACCAGCGGAAATCGCCGCCGCCGTTCGCGGCCGCTAGTTCACGCACCGTTTCGGCCTGTTCGTCGACATAGCGCGGCGAGCCGTGGAATTCGAAGAACAGCGTCGTCAGTTCGGGGTAATCGAGCTTCGACCAGGCGTTGACCGCCTTCATCTGCATGTCGTCGAGGATCTCGACGCGGGCGAGCGGCACGCCGATCTGGATCGCCTGCACCACCGTATCGACCGCGCCGTTCAGCGTGTCGAAGCTGCACACCGCGGACGAGATCGCCTCGGGAATGCCGTGCAGCCGCAGCGTAACCTCGGTGATGATACCGAGCGTGCCCTCCGAGCCGACGAACAGCCGGGTCAAATCATATCCCGCCGCCGACTTCCGCGCGCGGCGGCTGGTGCGGATCTCGCGCCCGTCGGGCGTCACCACGCGCAGGCTCAGCACCGCCTCGCGCATCGTGCCGTAGCGCACCGCGTTGGTGCCGCTCGCCCGCGTGGCCGCCATCCCGCCGATCGTCGCATTGGCGCCGGGATCGATCGGAAAGAACAGCCCCAGGTCGCGTATATGTTCGTTCAGCTGCTCGCGGCGGACGCCGGCCTGCACCGTGCAGTCGAAATCCTCGGCGTTGATCGACACGATCTGTGTCATCTCGGACAAGTCGACCGAGACGCCACCCTGCACCGCCAGCGTGTTGCCCTCGATCGAGGTGCCCGCGCCGAACGCCACGATCGGCACTTTGGCCGCGGTACACAGCTTGACGAGATCGACCACCTCCTCGGTCGATCGCGCGAAGACGACCGCGTCGGGCAGCATCGGTGCGAAATGCGCCTCGCTGCTGCCGTGGTGAAGCCGCATTGCGTCGCTCATCTGGAGCGCATCGCCGAACCGCTGCTTGAGCGCCGCGACGAACGCCGGGTCGAGCGGTGCGCGCTCTATTGGGTCGAAATGCATGGTCATCCTAGAACCGGAAGCTGGCGCGTACGCCGTAGCGGCGGCGGTCGCCCTGGATGGCGAGGTTCGACGCCAGCGGCGCGAGCCCGGCGCGAACCAGCGCCGACTTGTCGATATAGCTCTCGATGAACTTGGTGTTGAACAGGTTCGTGCCGAACGCCGTTACGGTCAGGCCACTCGAGAAACGGAAGCCGAGCGAGGCGTTGGTGATCGCATAAGCCGATAGTTTCGGCGCTACATTGGGATCGAGCGAGGAGCCGATCCGGCTGCCCTTCCCGAAGATGCCGGCGTCGAGCAGCACCGCATTGGCGCCGACCGGCACGGTGTAGGTCGTATTGAAGTTGAAGTTGTAATCGGGCGTGAAGATGATCCGATCGCTCGATACGTGGACGCCGGTGGTCGCGAAATACTGGCTGTCGTCGGTGATGCGGGCATGGAGATAGGATGCGCCGGCATCGATCCGCCACTGGTTCGTCACGCGCAGATGTGCCTCCACTTCGGCGCCGTAGCTTTCGACGGTGCCGGTGTTGAGGTTGATCGCAACGAATCCCCCGCTGGTGTTGGGAGCGAGCGAGTTCTGGCCGATGAAGTCCTTATAGTCGTTGTAGAACACGTCGGCGTTGATCGTCAGGCGACGGTCGAACGCGTCGAACTTTGTGCCAAGTTCGTAGGTCCAGACATTGTCGCCCTTGTAGGTCGCATCCTCCGGCCGCGTACCCGGACCGTTCTGGCCACCGCCGCGGATACCCTTGGCGACCGAGGCGTAGCTCATCACCGCCGGTGTCCAGTGCTGGGTCAGCGTGACGCGCGGTTGGAACTGGTCCTTCTTGTACTCGGGCGCCGTATACGGCGTCGTGCCGTTGACCTGGCTCGCGACCAGCTTCTGGTGATCGTAACGGCCGCCAACGGCGAGATCCAGCGTGCCGACTTTCAGGAACGCGGTGGCGAAGATCGCGCGCGTGTCGTTGCGGACATAGGTAGACGACGGCGTGGTCGAGGCCGGCGCCGGGAAGGTCGGCCCCAGCAGCGCACGGAAATCGATCGTCGTGAGCTGGTCGCTCGTCTGCGTGTAGCGGTTGCCGTACAGGCCGATCAATGTCGAGAACGCATCGCTCCACTGCGTATCGAAGCGCAGTTCAGCGGTCTTGGTCTTCAAGGTCGAACCGCCGCGGGTGCGGAGCAGGTCGACGGGGCCGAAATCGCCGTCGTTGATTCCGGCGACATTCTTCTGGTTGTAAGCGCCGATCGCGGTGATCTTGGTTTTCAGCGAGGCGGCATCGAACTCGCCCTTCACGTTCGCGCCGTAATAGTCGATCACCGCGCGGTTGAGGACGTTGGTCGCGCCGTCGAGGCGGTAATCGGTCGGCCCGGCGACATGAATATATGACGTGCTGCCGCCCGCGGTCTGGTCGTAATTGCCGTTGACGGTGAACACCGCCCAGTCGGCCGGCGTGAAGCGCAACGTGCCGCCGACGCTCTGCTGTTTCAGCGGGTTCATGTCGCCGATCGTCAGCGTGTTGCGCATGAAGCCGTCCTGCTCATGATAGGACGCGCCCAGGCGGAACTGCAGCAGGTCGCGCACGATCGGCCCGCTGACCGAGCCCGAAACCGACGCGTAATTGTCCGTGCCGGCGACCGCGGCGTCGAACCGCCCTTCCCATTCGTTGCCCGGCTGGCGTGTGATGACGTTGATCGCGCCGCCCAGCGTGTTGTTGCCGAACAGCGTCCCCTGCGGTCCGCGCAGCACTTCGATCCGCGCGACGTCGACGATCGGCGAGTTTAAATATGAAGTGTTCGGCTGATATACGCCGTCGATGAAGATACCGACGCCTGGCTGCACCGTGTCGATCAGCGTCGTGCCGATGCCGCGGATCGACACGAACGCGCGGCCCACGCTGTCCGAATTGATGTTGAGGCCCGGCGTGTAGGACGCGACGTCCTTGACGGTGTTGACCTGGAGCTCCTTCAGCCGGTCGCCCGTGATCGCGGTGACTGCGATCGGCACATCCTTCAGCGACTCCTGGCGCTGGCGGGCGGTGACGACGATGTCATCGGAGCTGACGGGCGTTGCGATCTTGGCCGTATCGGCAGCGTCCTGCGTCGCCGATACGGCGGCGTCCTGAGCGAAGGCTGGCACGGTGGTGAAGGCGGCGGCGGCGCATCCTGCGGCGAGCAATGTCTTAAAGCGCATTGGATCCTCATCCCTTTAGAGCGCCGATCCATCGCCGGCTACTTCTACAGTCAGAGCTATCCGATAGCTTACCTGTATGAAAGGTCTCGCGCTATGCCGTCCGGCTCGCGGGCTTCGCCGATCGGTGCGCTACCAGCAGCTATAGCCGCCGTCGGCGAGGACGATGCTGCCGGTCATCAGGCTCGCCGCATCCGACGCTAGGAATGCAACGATCGACGCGACTTCTTCGGGTTCGCCAAGACGGCCCTGCGGCGTGCCGTCGATCCAGCGCTTGTACATTTCACCTTCGCGGTCCGCGAAGCTGTTGAGAACGGTGTTGATATAGGTCGGCGCAACCGCGTTGACGCGGACGCCGCGTGGCGCCCATTCGGCAGCGAGGCTCTTGGTCAGCTGGTGCACCGCGGCTTTCGACGCGTTGTAATAGCTTTGCGGCTGCGGTCGGTTGACGATGAAACCGCTCATCGACCCGACATTGACGATAGCACCCTTCCCCGCCGCCAGCATGTGCCGGCCAAAGGCGCGCGCACACCAGAAGGTGCCGTTGAGATTGACGTCGAGTACGTTCAGCCAATGCTCGTCGGCGACGTCTTCGGCTGGGGTTTCACTGCGTGCGATGCCGGCGTTGTTGACGAGGATGTCGATCGCCCCGAGCTGATCGGCGACGGTGGTCACGCGGGCGGAATCGGTAACGTCCATCGCGATACGCTCGACCGCATAGCCCTTGCTTGAGAGCGCCGCCTGTCCTGCCGCGATCGCCGTCTCGTCGCGGTCGGCAATCGTCACGTGCGCACCCATCTCCGCCAGCGCTTGGGCACAGGCGAGGCCGATCCCCGCCGCGCCACCCGTCACGAGGGCACGGCGGCCGGTCAGTTTCAGTCTTTCGAAATACATCGTCGGTCCTCAGGGCAGGAAGGGTGCGGCCGGCATGACGGGCTCATGTCGCGCATTCTGCTGGACAAGCGAATAGACCTGCCGCGTCTCGGCATCGAATTCGCCCCAGGGCAGGCGGCCGTCGGTCGCGAACCGGATCCACAGCGCGTGCATCCGTTCGGCCAGATCCTGTGGCGGATTGGGTCCGCACAGACCCTGCTCGCCGGTCGCACACGCCAAGGCGTCGAACACGAACGGCAGTTCCATGCCGTGCGACGCGCCCAGCTCGCCACCGAACATCGGCGAGCGCCAGTCGAACTCGTACATGTGCGTGCGCCCCTTGTGCGCCTCGGCAAACCTACGCGCGGGCCAGCGAAAGACGAGATCGTTCATCGCATCGGTCAGCGCCTGCCCCGGCTTCCTGCCCTTCGTCCCGATCCCGTAGGCCTTCAGCACCTTGCGCGCCTGCGGTTGCGACTTGTGGAGGACATAGGTCGCCAGCAACCGCCCGATCTTGTCACGCACGCCGGTGGGAACGAGATACAGGTTCATCTCCTCGGCATTGGTACCGATCAGCAGGTCCACCTCCGCGCCAGCGCCGTTCGCCAGCGCTTCGAGCGGACGCTGGGGCAGCACGTCGTCGCCGTGGACGGGAACGAAGCGGCTGATCCCGAACACCGGTTCGCGACCCGCCTCGTCGCGCAAATCGATCCGCGCGGTCGGTGTCGATACCGCCTCGACCGCGTCGATCAGGCGGTCATACGCTACGCTGCCAAAACCGGCGGCGTCGGGCGTGATTTTCAGGATCTTGGCCAGCTTCTTCACCAGCCGCTGCATCACCGGGACCGGGCGCGTCATTCCGCCATGCCCGCTTTGAATGATCGCGCGCCGGAACAATCCCTTGGCGAGCGGCGAGGCGATCAGGTCGGCGATCGCCATCGCGCCCGCGGACTCACCGAACACGGTGACGTTGCCCGGGTCGCCGCCGAACACGGTTATCCCGTCCCGTACCCATGTCAGCGCCGCGATCATGTCGCGCAGACCAAGGTTGGTCGGCACGCCGGGGATTGGCAGGAAGCCGTCCACGCCCATCCGGTAATTGATTGCGACGCAGATCACGCCGTCTCGCGCGAACGTGCTGCCGTCCTGCACCGGCGCATCCTTGCTACCGATCACGAACCCGCCGCCGTGGATGAACACCATCACCGGCAGGCCAGTCCGGTGGTCATCGGGCCGCCAGATATTCGCCGTCAGATAGTCGTCGCCCGGCGCCCAACCCTCGCCGATCAGCGGCACGGTATCGAGGCCGGGAAACGCCTTGGTCCGCTGCGGCGCATTGGGGCCGGTCACCGTCGCGTCGCGCACGCCTCGCCACGGCACGACCGGTTGTGGCGGCGCGAACCGGTTCGCACCCACCGGCGCCGCGGCGTAGGGCACGCCGACGAACCGCCGTACGTCGCCCGCGGCACTCCCCTGCACGATACCGTCGGCGGTCGAGACGATGGGTTGGCTCACGATGTTCTCTCCTCCCAATCCGCAGCCGCGGTCGGAGGACTAAGGTAGCAGTCCGGCAAAGTACGTCGCGAACTCACGTTATGCGCATCGTTGCTTTTATCGTGCAGTCCGGTGGGCCGACCAGCGCCCGCGTTACCAGGCCCCGGTACCGGTCGCGCCCTGCTGGTATTCGGCGATGCGCCGTCGGGTCGCCGGCGATGTTGTCTCCGGCAGGTCGCCCAGCGGGAACCAGCCTGCCTGTTCGATCTCCCGCAAGTCGGCGCGGGCGAGAACACCGCTCGCCGCGGTTCGTACGACGAAGATCACGATGTGGTCGTCCTTGCCCTCCCCGCGGCTGTGATAGACGCCGAGCACCCGCTCGATCACCGGGTCGGCGATCGCCACTTCCTCGGCAAGCTCGCGCAACAGCGCGGCGGCGATACTCTCGCCCTTCTTCACGCCGCCGCCCGGCAGATACCAGTGATCGGCATAGGTATGCTGCACCAGCGCGACCCGCCCGTCGCGGTCCAGCAGCAGCGCGCGAACGCCGATCGTGCGTGGCTTGCCGATACGCCAGACCAGCCGCGCCGCCTTGCCGATCAGTCGATGACGTACACTCACGCGCTTATTCCCCCACCGCTGATCGCCACTTCGCAAGTATACGCGAAAACCTGGTTCGACGCGCCGTATGCCTATCCACGAGCACAGCCATGCAGCGGATGGGCACAGCAAATGGTTTCGCCGCTTGCGCCGAACGCGCGCAGATTGCGACCGCTCCCCCGAGATCCGAATCACGGGGGAGACGCGTCGGGACGACGTCATCCTGCCGCGTTTGCCATCCCGAACATCGGCGAGGCGGTATGGCGTGGGAGAGCGACGGTGAAAAAGCTTCTGCTATCAGTAGCGATCGTGGCGGGCGCCGGATTGGCGATGGCCGGGACCCTGAGCCTGTCCGCACGATCGGGACTTGTGTCGGGGTCGGCGCCAATTCGTATCGTCAGCGGCAGCATCGTTGCATCGGTAGCCACGCCGTCACCCGCCGCCTCGACCGCATCAGCCCCGGAACCCTGCACTGCGCTCACCAGCTCCGCCGGCTCGACCGAACCCGCACCAGGTACGACCAAGTGCGGCCTGCCGAGTCATGTAACCTTGCAGGATCGCGTGTGGTTCGGTGCCTATTGGCAGCTGCTCACCACGCCGATCATCCTCGGCGGCGGCTACGTCAACGCGCGCGTCGAACGGACCAGCGGCGGCGACTTCTTCGACGGCATCGTCGACAAGGTTGACGCCGACGGCCGGGTTACGGACGTAATTCTCGCCTTCGCCGGCGCGCAGGGGCTCGACGCCGTCCAGGGTGAATCGATCCTCGCGGGCATTCCCCTCGACGAGGCGGCGCGCGCGACGCAGGTCTACGAGCGGCTGCTGAACGATCCGCGCTATGCCAATGCGCGCATTCACGTCACCGGGCATTCGCTGGGCACGGGCTATACCCAATATATCCTGGCCTATGCGCTCAAGACGCACGGCGTGGCCGCAACCGACGCGCGGTCCGACTTCCTCGCATTCGGCGCGCCTAACTGGCTCGCCTCGGCCGCAGCGCACTTCGGGGTCGACCCGGAGTTGGCGGCGGCGCGCATGGTCGATTTCACCGCCGCGAACGATCCGGTACTGCTGAACGGCGTGGTGCGGATCGGTATCAACAACTATCTGCCCGCGTTCACCGGGCTGCCGGGGCTCGGCGCCGCGATCGACGTCATCGGCGCGCACTGGCCGACCACCTACGCCGCCGCGCTCGGCCTGCCCGACTGGCTGTCGGTAGCCGACCAGACGGCGGCAACCAACGCACTCAGCGCACAGTTCAAGACGGGCAATTCGATCTCCCCCACCTACGGACCGGCGAGCGGCATGCCACTGACGGTCGACGGCAGCGGCAAGGCCGAATGGGTCGCGGGACTGGCGGGGGCAGACCGGTTGATCGGCCATGGCGGCGCCGACGTGCTGACCGGCGGGGCTGGCGCCGATCGGTTCGTCTATCTCGATCGCAACGATAGCGGCACCTCGCCAGATGGCGAAGATCGGATCACCGACTTCTCGCAGTCCGAAGGCGATCGCATCGACCTGTCGGCGCTCGCCGTGCTGCCACTCAAGTTCATAGGCACAGCGCCGTTCACCGGACCAGGCCAGGTCCGCATCGCGTTCGAAGGCGGTGCCACGCTGGTGATGGTCAACCTGGACGGCGACCCGTCACCCGATTCCATCATCCGGCTGAGCGGAACCATTACGTTAACGCCACGAGACTTCATTTTGTGATAGCCGAGACATGCAAATGAGCGCGAAACCATGACGCGACTTCGACGGGCGAACAATGTTGCCGACCTGCGCCTGATGGCGCGCGAGCGGCTGCCGCGCCCTATCTTCGACTATATCGACGGTGGCGCCGACGACGAGGTGTCGCTGCACCGAAACGTCGATGCGTTCTCGCACTACGAGCTGGTGCCTGACGTGCTGAACGACGTCTCGACGATCCGGACCGGCACGACGCTGTTCGGACAGCCATCGCGCTGGCCGCTGATGCTGGCGCCGACCGGCCTTACCCGGATGTTCCACGGCCATGCAGAACTCGCCGTGGCGCGCGCTGCCGCGCGGCACGGCATCCTCTACAGCCTGTCGACGATGGGAACGACGCGGCTGGAAGACCTTGCCCAGGCATATGCCGGGCCGAAGGTCTTCCAGATCTATATCTTCAAGGACCGCGGCCTGACCGCGGAGTTCGTCGCACGCTGCCGGGACGCAGGTTTCCACGGGCTGGCGCTGACCGTCGATACGCCCGTCGCCGGCAACCGCGAGCGAGACCGGCGCAGCGGACTGTCGCTGCCGCCCAAGCTGACGCTCAAGTCGCTCATGAGCTTTGCGCGTCATCCCTCATGGTCGCTGCCCGCGCTGACAGGATCGAAATTCGATCTCGCGAACGTCAGCCACAAGATCGACGCGCTCGCATCGGGGCCGATGAGCCTGTTCGACTATATCGGCGGCCAGTTCGATCGGTCAGTCGGTTGGCGGGAGGTCGAATGGCTTGCGCGAGAATGGAACGGCCCGCTCGCGATCAAGGGCGTGATGACGCCGGAGGACGCGCGCCGGTCGATCGCGTCGGGCGCAACCGGCGTGATGGTCTCCAATCACGGCGGTCGCCAGCTCGATGGCGCGCCCGCGCCGATCGACCAGATCGCCGCGGTACGCGACGTCGTCGGCGATGCGCCGGACGTCATCTGCGACGGCGGCATCAGGCGCGGCTCGGACATCGTGAAGGCGCTGGCGCTGGGCGCAACCGCGTGTTCGATCGGGCGCCCTTATCTGTATGGCCTGGCAGCAGGCGGGGAGGCAGGGGTCGACCGCGTATTGACGCTGCTGACGGAGGAGTTCGAGCGTACGATGACCCTGGCAGGCGTGAACGATATCGCGGCTCTGGCCCCTCGCCATGTTCAACCGAGTCGCGCCCAGGCGAAATCCGTCGGTACCTTCTGACCGTCATCCTTATCACTTCTGACGTGATCTAGGAGTTGTCTGCGGCTGCCAACCTATCGGACGGCGCCTTGCAGGGGATACGCTGAACTCGTCGCGTCAGTCCAAACCGTAATCCGCCCCTAGCACGACCACCCTTGACATATATCCCTCCCGCATATTAGTAATGTGCAAGAAGGATATATGGGTGCGAGATGAACGAGACTGAGTTTCTCGATGGATATGATCCACACCGGTACGAGCGCCCATCGGTTGCGGTCGATCTGATCCTGGCCAGCGTCGTCAACGGCCGGCCCGCCGCGTTGCTCATGCAGCGTTCCGAGCATCCTTGTCTCGGCACGTGGTCTCTGCCCGGTGGATTCGTCGGCATCGACGAGAGCCTCGATGCCGCGGCACACCGCGTGCTCGAAACGAAAGTGCGGATGGCGGACGCGTATGTCGAGCAACTCTACACGTTCGGCACGGTCGACCGTGACCCGCGCACCCGAGTTATCAGCGTCGCGTATTTCGCACTACTTCCCCCTGCCCGCTTCGCAGCCGCGCTGAAAGCCTCTCCCGACCTGACATTGGCCGAACTCGTCGTCCCGTGGTCCGGCGAGACCGGCGGGCCGGTCGAGGCGCGGTCACAGGATGGAGACGCGCTGCCGCTCGCATTCGACCACGCCGACATGCTCGGGCTCGCGATGCTGCGGTTGCGCGGCAAGCTCGATTACTCGGATGTCGCCTTCGCGCTGCTGCCCGAACGCTTCACGCTGCGGGCGCTGCAGGACGTCCACGAGACGATACTCGGGCGATCGCTCAACAAGCCCGCCTTTCGCCGCCGCATGCTCGCCGCGAACCTGCTGGTGGCGACCGGCAAACGCGAGACCGGTGCCTCGTTCCGTCCCGCCGAGCTTTTCCGCCACCATTCGACACAGGAGTAACCGTCATGGCCTCGATCAAGAACCTCGGTTTCCTCGCCCAATTGCGCAGCGATGCGAGCAACCACGTGATCCGCTACCGCAGCGGCAAGGTGAAGCAGAGCGGGCGCGGGCTGGTCTTCTGGTTCCGTCCGGAGACCGCGAGCATCGCCGAGCTGCCGATGGACGACCGCGAGATGGCGATCTTCGTGAAGGGCCGCAGCCAGGATTTCCAGAGCGTGGCGATCCAGGGAACGCTGACCTGGCATGTCGCCGATCCCGAACTGCTCGCCTCGCGCGTCGACTTCAGTCTCGGCCTGCTAACCGGTGCCTATAAGAGCGAACCGATCCAGCGGATCGAGACCCGGCTCGCGGGGCTCGTCAACCAGGCGGCGCTGCAATATCTCGCGCAGGGCTCGGTGCGGGCGCTGCTCGATGCCGGTCCCGAGCCGCTGCGCCACCAGCTCGAGGCTGCGCTCGCCAACGATCCGGCGCTGAACGAAATCGGCATCGCGGTCACCGCGGTTCGCCTGACCAACCTCGCGCCATCGAGCGAACTCGAACGCGCGCTCCAGACTCCGACGTTCGAGGCGTTGCAGCAGAAGGCCGACCAGGCGACGTTCGAACGCCGCGCGCTCGCGGTCGAGAAGGAACGCGCGATCGCCGAGAACGAACTCGCCAACCGTACCGAACTCGCGCGCCGCGAGATGCTGCTCATCACGCAGGAAGCGGAAAACGCACGCAACCGCGCAACTGGTCTCGCCGAGGCGCAGCAGGTCGAGGCGGGAGCGGAAGCCGAGCGCATCCGCACGGTCGAGAGTGCCAAGGCGGAAGCGGAGCAGGCCCGGATGACGATCTACCGCGACCTGCCGCCGGGGGTGATGCTCGGGCTCGCGGCGCGCGAACTGGCGGGCAAGCTCGATACGATCGAGCATCTGAACATCACGCCCGACCTCCTCGCGACCGTGCTCGGCGAATTCCGCAATGCCTCGGCCGCTCCGGCAGCGCACACTGCGCTGCCCCGCTGATGGCGACCAACGCCCCGCGCGCGGTCTTCGTCACCCGCGAGACCGACTATGACCTCCTGCTCGCGCGGCACGCGACGCGCGGGCAGGCAAAGTTCTTTCTCGAGACGCGGGGCCAGGACATCGACGTGATCGAGGACCGGCACCGCCGCTTCAACGCGACGCTGCACGAAGCCCGCTCGCTCGTTCCCGACGACTGGCGCCAGGCGAGCGTCGCTCGTACCGACCTTGACCGCTTCCTGTTCGGCCCCGAGGACGTGATCGTCGCGGTCGGGCAGGACGGGCTGGTTGCCAACGTCGCGAAGTATCTCGACGGGCAGCCCGTGCTCGGGCTCAACCCCGCTCCCGATCTGTACGACGGCGTTCTGGTGCGCGTGCCGCTCGCGCGCCTGTCCGCGCTGCTGCCTGCGAGCGTAGCGGGTGCGGCACCGGCCGAGCAGCGGACGATGGTCGAGGCACGGCTGGATACCGGCGAGCGGCTGCTGGCGCTGAACGAGGTGTTCGTCGGTCATCGCAGCCACCAGTCGGCGCGCTACCGGATCACCTGCGGCGACCAGGCCGAGGACCACTCGTCGAGCGGGCTGATCGTTGCGTCGGGGACCGGCGCGACGGGCTGGGCACGCTCGATCATGGAGGCGACGCATGCCGCCCTCCCCCTCGATCCGCAGGAGCGCGCAGTCGGGTTCTTCGTGCGTGAACCCTTCCCCAGCGTGGCGACCGCAACCTCGCTTCGTGCCGGCAAACTCGCGGGCGTGCCGCTCGCGGTCACGTCGCGGATGAACGACGGCGGGGTGATCTTCGCGGACGGCGTCGAACAGGACTTCTTCGCCTTCGACTGGGGCCGCGGCGTCACCATCGCCCCCGCCACCCGCACCCTTCATCTTATTACCGGTTGAGCCGTTCGGCATAGTGTCCGCTCAAGGCCAACACGGCCGCCCGAGACAACGACCTTCGTGCTGGTCAGCTCAGGACGTCAGTAGCGGTAACGCAACACGGCCTTGCCACCCGGTGGCAGCAGCGGCGACCAAGTAGAAATTCCGTCGCTACGACGAACCTCGTCGCCGTCGGCTTCGATCGCCTGGCCCGCGGCGCCGATCGCCACGTCGAGCATCACGGGAAACGAGTTGCCGTTGCTCGCCGTCACGACGGCCTCGTGCGAACCCGCGGTTCCTGATGCCAGCGCCCCCAGCGGGCTCAGCACGGCGACTGCCTGGGTTAGCGTCACACGGCTACTAACGCCGGCGGCCAGACGAACCGTCTCGCCAATTGTGCGGTCGCCGATCGTTCCCAAACCGAGAAGCAATCGCCCGCCTGCCTGCTCCGCGTAGAGCGCAGTGCTGCCGGCGGGCAGCGGCACGCCCAAGCTGTGCTGTTTATCGTTCTTCAGCACCAGCACGATCGACGTCGGCACACCGTCGAGTTGTTGTCCGGGATACACCGCGCGCCGATAGCGCCGTTCGACCGGCACCGCCTTCTGAACGATCAGGGCAACCTGCTTCTGTCCCCTGGCCGCGACGGTGGTCGGCATCGGCACGCGGTACAGCTTGAGGTCACCCAGGTCCTCGGGTGGCGGTGGTGGTGGTGGCGGTGGTGGTGGCGGTGCCGGAACCGGCGCAGATAGCGCGAACTCCATGACTCGCGATCCGGTTACCACGATCTCTTCGGCCAGCTCGAATTGCTTTTGCCGTAGGTCGGAGGTCGTCGTGCCGAGCGGGTAGCAGACCAATCGCAGCGCACCAGCCGTCGCAGGGATCGCCGGAACCGCGACGCGGTTGAGCCGGCCTGCGACAGCCTGAACGTCCGCGTTCGCGAAGATCTCCGGATTACCGTTGGCGAGAGTCAGCCAAGCGAACAGGTCGACCGTGCGACCGTCGGCGGCAAGCGACGTAACGTAGCTCGCTCGCCAGTCGAAGCCCGAGGACAGATAGGAAAGTCGCACCTTGACCGTGCGCGCCGTCGGGCTGGTCGTCGTTACGCTCAGCACCGGCTTGCTCGACAGGCTCGCTGGCACCCGCGCGAAGTTCAACCGCTCGGCCAGACCCGAACAGCGCAACGCCTCGATCCCGGCAGTCGTGCGCAGGATAACCCCCGGTGTCGGGCCGGCGACGATCGTCGCGGGTTCGCTCACCAACCTTCCGCTCACCTTGTCGGTGCGGGTCAGCGTTACCTCGCGACCAAGCGTGCCATCGACCAGCGAGGCGGGCGACAGCAGGCGGGCGTCGCGGTTCTTTTCGATCGTGCCGCCAGGTAGACCGTCGACAATGGCGCTGACAGGGACGATCCCCTCCGCCACGCCTTCGAACCGGATCACTGCGGATCCCCGAGGCAATCGTACGCGACGGGTCTCCGTCACCAGGGCGAAGCCACCGAGATACCGCAGGTTCATCGCGCCCTTGCCGTAAGGCGAGCGGTATACCGTCAACGCGACGTGATCGGGCGCGGACGACGTAACGATGGCCGTGCGGGTCTGCGCTTCCGCCCCTCCCGACAACAACACGCCCGCCAACAGCGCGAGGAGCAGCCAAAGCCGCATCAGTAGCGGGTATCGAAGGTCACAGTCACCGTCGCGGTGCCGTTGGCCGGCACTGGGACTTGCCACGTCATCGTGCCGGCGTTGAGACGCTCGCCCTTGGCGCTATCCGCAACGACGCGCACGTCGCCCCCGTCGAGCCCCCCCTGCACGAGTTCGACCGTCACCGGTCGGCCGCGTGCATTGGTCAGCGTATACCGCATCGCGGTACGCCATCGACTATCACCCTGCCGCGTACGCGATACGGTGGTCGGCTGCACCTTCACGTCGAAGGCATCGCCTGTTGGCAGCGCGATCGTCGATCCTTGTGGAGTATGCTCGATACGGTTCTCGCCCGTGAACTGTGGTTGGCCACGCGCGTCGCGGACATAGACCCGGACTACGCCCGCCGGCAGCGCGTCGCCCAGGCCGGCCGCGCCCGAGTTGCTGAAACGGAGCACCGACTGCGCGCTTCGTGGCTCGTCCGAGCTGCCCAGCCAGCCATTCTCGAAACGATAGCCCGCGCTTGCCGCAACGCCCTTTGCGTCGAGGAAACTGACCTGCTTGGTCTGCTTGTCGGCGATCGTGGTGCGCTCGGCCAAAGGGTACAGATAGAAGTCGCCAATCTGTCCGCGCGCGGTACTTTCGGTTCCAGGCAGAGTCGTCGTCATGCGGCGGCGGCGCGGGGTGTAATTGCCGTTCCCGTCATCATCCGTGCTGCCGACCTCGCCAGCGACCAGCAACGTTCTGGCGTTGCCGAACGTTGTACCGCTGGTGTTCTTCAACGTCACCCAGCCTTGAACGTCCACCGTCCCGCTCTTGTCGTCGAACAAAGCGACATAGTCAGCACTCCAGCCTAGCCCACGGCTCAGGTAGGACAGCGTGGCCGGGCGCGATCCCGCACGCGTGCTGGCCAGCGTCACCGACAATGTCGGACGGGCTCGCAACGCATCGGGCACCCGGTCGAAGATCGCGCGCACGGGCAGTCCGTCGTCGCGCAATACCTCGACATGACCGTTCACCTCGATCACGACGCCGCCATTGACTGCCAACACTTTCGCACGGTCGCGGGTCTCGGCGCCGGTAGCGGGGTTGGTGCGCACCAGCGTGATCGTCTCGCCTACCGCTTTCTCCATCAGGCTCGACGGGCTCAGCAGATCATAGTCGAAGTTCTGCTCGACAATCGCGGCATCGGGCACCGTCAGCGATACCGTCTCCGGCCTGATCGACGCGCTCACGTCGGGAAAACTCTGCCGCACTCGCCCGTCTGCCAGGGCCAGCGACCGCACGTCCTGCACCAGCGCGATGTCGTTATTGTAGATGGTGACCGACACGTCCCCCTGCGCGCTACCCGCGGTCGGCGAGTCGGCGGGGGGCGGCAGTTGTTGGGCGCTCGCCGTCGTCGATCCGAGCAGCATTGCCAGCCCATACGCTCGCCAGATGTTGTCGCGCACACCATTCTCCCCTGAGTGCGCGACAATGACGCGGTCGGATCGGAAGGGCAATGCGACAATGCCCCCCGCTTAGCGCAGGAAAGGCGTGGGCTCGTTGGTCGCTCCATGATCAAGCAGAAGCCCGATCGGCCACAGATCGCACCGAACAGAACGTACGGAATCTCGAATCGTACTGGGCCTTGTCGAACTGGCTCAAGGGGTTAGCCGCCCAGGCCATTTGCTCCAGGTTGCAGCCCACCCGATGCGCTGCGGTCAGCGCTCCCCGGAAGGTGGCACGTGGAGCTTACCGGGGACTTCATGACGACGGTGCGTCGTTGCGAAAGTTGGAGAGTCCCGACAAGCGGATTGGCGGCCGACACCGCGGAAGCGTTTGTTTACGACCGCACCCTGACAGCTCTCGACCACCGCCGGAAAGGGGTTGGCCGGGCGTTGTATCGGACCATGGGATGGGAAACTTTATCGACCTATCGACGGCATCGATCCCAATGATCTGATTGCGGCCCCCCTGGCGGATAGCGGACCCGACGTTCAATCTGGCGGTTTTCGGTCAACACTATGGGTCGAGAATCCGATCAAGCCAACAAGGCTCTCCTGACGAGGTGGCGCCCCGACGAGGGCTCATCGTCTTCCCCTCTCTCGACAGCAACATATGTAATTCCCGGAGCAGTTTAGCAGCAATTTCCGCAGACTTCGGTGGACTTTACTTTACGGACAGCTAGCCACGCGCTCAGTTTTGAGAGGACGTAATTATGGGCGAACGGGTCGGGATCGCAGTGATCGGACTGAATGGCGCGGTGGCCACCACCGCGGCGGCGGGGATCGCGATGATCCGTGCGGGGTCGAACGACCTGTCGGGCCTGCCGCTCGCTAGCCGCGACGTCGACGGCATGGCAGCATACCGCGACCTCCATTTCGGCGGCTGGGACCTCAGCCATGACGACCTGGCGACCGCTGCGCTGAAGCACGGCGTGTTGAGCGAGAGCGAGCTCGCCAACGGGGCGTCCAGCCTGTCGGACATGCGGCCCTGGCCGGCAGTCGGATCGACCGACTTCTGTGCGAACATCGACGGCGCCAACAAGATCGCCGCGCCCGGCCACCGTGCCGCGGTCCAGCACATCCAGGACGATCTCGCGCGCTTCAAGACCGAGCAGAACCTCGACCGGGTGGTGATGATCAATCTCGCCTCGACTGAGCGCAAGGCCGATCTTGGTGCGGATGCGCTGACCAGCGTGGAGGGCTTCGAACGCGGTCTCGATGCCGACGACGCGGCGATCAGCCCGGCGATGCTCTACGCCTATGCCGCGATCGCCAGCGACACGCCCTACGCCAATTTCACGCCGTCGGTCGCCGCCGACGTCGCACCGCTCGCCGAACTCGCGCGCCAGCGCGGCGTGCCGATTGCGGGCAAGGACGGCAAGACCGGGCAGACCTTGCTGAAGACGGTGATTGCGCCCGCGCTGCGTGATCGCGCGCTGCACGTCGACGGCTGGTTCTCCACCAACATCCTCGGCAATTCGGACGGCCTCGCGCTCGACGATCCCAAGAGCCTCGCGTCCAAGGTCGATACCAAGAAGTCGGTGCTCGACCAGATCCTTGGCTATCCGGTCGAGGATCACATCATCATGATCCACTATTACAAGCCGCGCGGCGACAACAAGGAAGCGTGGGACAACATCGATCTCACCGGCTTCCTCGGCCAGAAGATGCAGCTGAAGCTGAACTTCCTGTGCAAGGATTCGGTGCTCGCCGCACCGCTGGCGATCGAGATCGCGCGCTGCCTGGCGCTGGCGCAGACTCGCGGCGAAGGCGGCGTGCAGGATCAGATGGGCATCTTCTTCAAGATGCCGCAGACCGCCGACGGCGGTGAGCCCATCCACGCGTTCGGCGAGCAGCAGCTGATCCTCGACACCTGGCTCGACCGCCGGTGACGCTGGGTGCGGCGCATCTGCCGCTGCTGCGCGAACTGGGCGACCTGAAGCGGATCCGGTCGGCGGAGCGCGACGGGTCTATCGCCGACCGGTTGTTCGCGCGCGGCTGGGCGGCGCTGGCCGCGGGCGATGCGCCGGCGGTGGTGATGCGTCGCACGGTCGCCGCCGCGCTCGCCGCGGCGCGACTGGGTGATCTCGATCGCGCGACGCTGGCCGAGCTTGGGCTGTCCGATGCGGAAGCGTGTGCCGTGCTCGAACGCGGGTTCGACGAGGTGGCGGTGTTGCTCGACCCGGCGCTCGCGGCCGACCTCCGCAATGCACTGCCCGAGGGCGCACCGGCGGTGGGGCCGGTGCCGCGGTTCGTCACGCAACTCGCGACGCAGCCGCGTGCGGGCGTCACCTGTCCGGGTCGGCCGCGCCTGTTGCTCCAGCCGCCGGAGAACCATGCCGAGCACTGCCTGATCGTCGCGGTGTACGGCGTGCTCGCGGCACCCGGTTACGGCGCGGACCCGGCGGAGGTGTTCCTCGCGTCGATGGCGCATCATTTCCATAATGCGGCGATGCCCGACGCGGGGTTCACCGGCGAGGTGCTGCTCGGCGACCTGCTCGACCGGGTGATCCATGCCGCGCGCGAGCAGGCGATGGCGATGCTCGATCCGGCGGTCGCGGCGCAGGTTCGCGCGGCGATCGCGCCGATCGCTGGCGACGCGTCGCCGACGGCGCGGGCGTTCCATGCGGCCGACGTGCTCGACCGCGTACTCGAGATTGAACAGCACCTGCGCGCTGCTTCGACGACGATGGACAGCGTCCTGCACACCTACGAACTCGTCCACGCCGGCCCGGTCAAGACGTTCCACGACCGCGTGCTGGCGGACGTCGGCCTGTTTTGACGTATCGCTCGCCCGTCACCGGACGGCCGCTCGTCGCGGATACGCCGCATTCGCTGGCCGCACCCGGCGAGCGCTGGCCGGTGGTCGATGGCATCCCGTATCTGCGGACCGACAGCGAGGGGCTGGTTGGGGTGGCACTCGACCATCTCGACGCAGGCTGCCCGGACGATGCGCTGGTCGCGTTACTGACCGACCAGGATGCGTGGTGGACCGGCCCCGCGACCGATCTGGGCGAGCTGAAACAGCTGGTGAGCGAGCGTAACACGCTGACGCTGCGCGCGGCGATGGAGCTGCTGCGGATGGGGCCCGTCGCGGATTATTTCGCGCATCGCTGGAGCGATCCGACGTATCTTGCCGGGCTCGCGCTACTCGAGGCGCATTGGCGGGAGCCGGGTACTGCGTTCGAACTGGCCTGCGGGATCGGTCACTATCTCCGCGAACTGACAGCGCGAGGGGTCGCGTGCGTCGGCGCGGACGTCGTGTTCTCGAAATGCTGGCTCGCGAAGCACTGGGTCGCACCGGCCGCGGAGTATGTCGTGTTCGACGCTGCCGCGCTGTGGCCGGTCGAAACGCGGAAGTTTGACTTGGTCGCATGTCACGACGCCTTCTATTTCCTGCCCGACCCGCCGCGGATTGCCGGTCTGCTGCGCCAGTCCGTCGCACCCGGCGGCATGCTTGCGGTAAGCCACCTCCACAACGCCGCCGTCTCTGGCGGGGCAATGGGACCGGCACGCGCTTCGTCCGAATGGGCACGACTGTTTCCCGATGCCGTCGTCTACGACGAGCGCGAGTTGCGTCGGGCGTTGCTTGCCATCGACGCGCCCGTATCGACCCGATGGTCCGACGATCCCGCCATCGAGGCATGGTCGATCGTCGAGGCAGATGGCGGCACGGCGCGTCCGCTGACCGGCGGACTGGCGATGCCGACTGCCGATGCGGTCCTGCAATTGAACCCGTTGCTTGACGGCGAAACGCCGCGCTGGCCGTCCGATCGCTACCGGACGGAATATGGCCCGGCTGCCACATGGCTGTCGGACACCGGCGAGGACACACGAACCCGTCGGGTCCTCGACCTGCCGGCCCGGTGGTGAGCATGCGCTGGGGGATCGTCGGCTTCGGCTGGGTCGCGCGCGACTATATGGCGCCCGGCATCGCCGCGGCGGGCGGGACGCTGGTTGCCATCGCCGACCCCTCGCCGATGGCGCAGGCCAGCGCGATGTCCGGCGGGATCCTCGCCTATGATACCGCCGAGGCGATGCTGGCCGATGCCGCGCTCGACTGCCTCTACGTCGCCACGCCTAACAATCTCCATGCCGACCCGGTCCGCGCGGCCGTTGCGGCGGGCGTGCCCGTGTTGTGTGAAAAGCCGATCGCCGCGACGCTGGACGATGCCGAGACGATCGGATCGGCCGTCGCAGGACACCTCTACGGCACCGCGTTCGACCAGCGCCATCACCCCGCACATCGCGCGATGGCGCAGGCGATCCGCGACGGCGCCATCGGCCGACCGATCGCGGTACGGATCGTCTATGCCTGCTGGGTCGACCCGAGCTGGTCGCCTTCCAGCGAAGGCGGCGGCTGCAACTGGCGCGCCGATCCGGCGGCCGCGGGCGGCGGCGCCGTCATCGATCTCGCGCTCCACGGCCTCGATCTCGCGGCGATGCTGGTCGACGAACCGCTCGCCCGCCTGCATATCGACCTGCAACGGCGCATCCACGACTATCCGGTCGACGATGGCGGCATCCTGTCGGGTCGCACCGCAGGCGGCATCCTGGTCCAGAGCCACGTCGCCTATAACTGCCCCGAAGTCCTGCCCCGCCGTCGCCTCGAGATCCTCGGCGAGGACGGTCTGCTCGTCGCGACCGACACGATGGGCCAGACCGAGGGCGGCACCGTGATCCGGCGTTGCGCCCGCACCGGCGAGGAGACCGCCCTCCCCTTCGACGCCGCGCTGTCGCCGTTCACCGCGCAGGCCGCCGCGTTTGCCGCCGCCGTCCGCGGCGGCGCGCATGATTTCTCCATTGACCGGGACCTGTCGCTGATGCGCCTTTTCGACGCCGCCTACACCGAGGCGCGATCATGCCTCTGAGCTGGTATGCCTGCGCGCATTGTGGATTCTGGCAGCGCCATTTCGCGCCCGCCGATTGTCCGGTGTGCAACGATACGCGCAACGACCTGCCCGAGGACGGTTGGTGCTTCCTCCCCGAACAGGATGTCGCCGCAACCCACGACGGCAGCTGGCGACAGGTCGCCGACGATCTTTGGGCGTTCACCACCACGCCGCATCTCGGGCTCGGCGGCACCGGCTGGCTGATCGTGCGCGAGGGCGGCAACATCGCGTTCGAGGCGGCCCCCTATTACTCCGCCGCGATGCTCGCGCAGATCGCGCGGCTCGGCGGGATCCGCTATCTCGCGGCCAGCCATGCGCATGGCTATGGCGCGCTGTTCCAGCTCCAGCGCGACTGCAACCCTGACATGCTCGCGATCCACAAGAACGACCTCGGCATGACCAAGGCGTTCCGCGTTACGACGCCGTATGACGACGTGCTGGAGATTGCGCCGGGCTACACGCTGCATCACGTCGGCGGCCATTACGAAGGCCAGGCGGCGCTCCACGATGCGGTCGGCAAGCGCCTGTTTTGCGGCGACATGTTCAAGATCGACCAGGACGCCGCAGGCGTCAGCCACGCGATCTCGAGCCACAAGGCGTTCCACAAGGACATCCCGCTGACGCACGGCGAGATCCGCCAATATCGAGACGTGATCGCACCGCTGGCGTTCGATGCCGTGCTGACCCCGTTCGAATATGCCCCCGAAATCGGTCGCGATGTCGCCGTCGCCGTGCTCGACGAGGCGCTGGCCCGTGCGCCGGGCGTGAAGAGGATCCCGCTATGACCCGCACTATCACCGGCCTGCCCGAACAGCTGGGCACGGCCTGCCACGTCTATCTCGACGCGTTTCCCGCCGGCGACATCGTCGCGTTTCCGATCGACGGCATCGACCGCGTGGGCATCCCAGTCTGGGTGGTCGCGTTGTTCCCGGAGACTGCGGACCTCAACGGCATCATGCCGTACGGCGTCGGCTATGGGGCGACCGACGAGGGCGCGATCCTGGGTGCGCTGGGCGAGATCGCCGAAATGGTCTGGCCGACGCTCACCCTGTCGGCGCGCGGCAAGACGCACGGCAGCTACGCCGAGCTCGTCCGCGAACGCGGCGAGAGCGGGATCGCCGATCCGCTGACGCTGTGCCTGCCTGCCGGTTCCCCGGTTGGCCGCGAAACGCCGCTCGACTGGGTCGAGGCCAGGCGGTGGGCGGACGGCTCGAGCGTCCTCGTGCCGATCGACCTCGCCGCTTATTCCGCCAAGGAGCTCGAACCCGGCTACGTGCCGTTCACGACGATCATCTCGAACGGGATGGGCGCGGGGCCGGATCTCGACTGGGCGATCGGCCACGGATTGTGCGAGATCCTCCAGCGCGACGGCAACGGGCTGCTGTTCCGCGCGCTCGACCGCGGCGTCGCGATCGACATGCCGGAGAGCCTGCCCGGCGAGATCGGCGACCTGATCAACCGCTTCGCCGCTGCCGATGTCCGCGTGATCCCGAAGTTCGCAACCGACGAGTTCGGCCTCGCCAACGTCTATTGCGTCGGTGTCGATGCGCGCGAGCCCGCGGTGCCGATCATGGCGACGGCGTGCGGCGAGGCGGCGCATCCCGACGCGGTGCAGGCGCTGGCCAAGGCGATCGCCGAATACGCCGCCAGCCGCGCGCGGAAAGCCTTCGCACACGGCCCAATGGCGCTCGCCGAGACGATCGCGCCACTCGGCTATATCGACCGGTTCATGGCGCAGGCCGGCGGCGCCGCCAAATCGAGCGACAGCCGCGCGTTCTCGGAGATGCAGCGCTGGACCGATGTCGACGCAGCGACGCTCAGGGACTGGCTCGCCGGCACGATGCTCGCCGAGCGCAGCCGCCGCGCCTTTGCCGACCTGCCGCGCGCGGACGTTCCCGATGCGCGGGCTCGCGGACGGTTGGCACGGGAGGCGGTCGAGGCGGCCGGCTTCGACATCCTTTACGTGGACATGTCCCCCGCGGATGCCAGCGTCGCGGTCGTCAAGGTGATCGTGCCGGGCATGGAGGTCGAGACGATGAGCTATTACCGGATCGGCGAGCGCAACGTCGCCAAGCTGGTCGCGCTCGGCAGCCCGCTGGTCAGCTTCGGCGGCGAGGAAAGCGCAACCCGCCGGCCCGTCCGCCTCACAGAGGAAGCAGTCGCGCGGCTCGGCGGTCAGCCGTTCTTCGATACCGCGCTGGCGGATGAAATCATCGGCCCGCTCTATCCGCTCTACCGCGAACCCGAAGCGCATCACGTCGCCTGGTCCGAACAGGGCCTTGAGACGGAGGCGGCACGATGACGCTGCGGTTCGCGTACAACACCAACGGCGCGGCCAACCACCGGCTCGACGACGCGCTGCACCTGATCGCGGACGCCGGATATGACGGCGTCGCGCTGACGCTGGATCATCACCACCTCAATCCCTTTGCCGACGATTGGGCACGCGAGGCGGAGCGGGTCGGCGCGCTGCTGCGGTCGCTCGGGCTGGGTTCGGTGATCGAGACCGGCGCGCGCTATCTGCTCGACCCGCGCGACAAGCATGAACCGACGCTGGTCACGGCCGATCCCGAAGGCCGAGAGCGCCGCGTTGCGTTCCTCGCGCGCGCGCTCGAGGTCGCGGCGATCCTGAATGCCGAGACCGTATCGTTCTGGGCCGGCGTGCCGAAGCCCGGAGTAGCGCATGGTGACGCACTCGACTGGCTCGACGCTGGCCTCGGCAAGGTCGTCGAGCATGCCGCGCGCACCGGCATTCCCGTAAGCCTCGAACCCGAACCCGGCATGCTGATCGAGACCGTCGCGGACTATGCGCGGCTCGCGATCCGCCACCCGGACCTGCGGCTAGCGCTCGACACCGGCCACTGCCTCGTCACGCAGGATATCGCCCCCGAGGCCGCGGTGCGCGCCTATGCCGACCGTCTCGGCACCGTCGCGGTCGAGGACATGCGCCGCGGCGATCACAGCCACCTCCCCTTCGGCCAGGGCGACATGGACATTCCCGCCATCCTCACCGCGCTGGAGTCGATCGGCTTCGACAAGCTGGTCTGCGTCGAACTGTCGCGCGAGAGCCCCCGCGCGCATCAGGCTATTCCGGAATCGATCGCCTATCTTCGTGCGGCACTTGCCTGATGCGGATCTGCTTCGTCTCGCGCCGCTTTTTCCCCGCGATATCGGGCATGTCGATCTACGCGATCAACCTGTTGCGCCAGCTTGTCGCGGCGGGCCACGACGTGACGATGATCAGCCAATATTACGGCGATCCGGCACGCGCCCGCGTCTATGGCGGCGGCCCCCCGCCCCCGGTACCGGGTGTGCGCGTCGTCGGCCTCGAAGCGCTGGGCGAACAGGATGGCGGTGATTTTGAACGCGATATCGACGCGCTGGTCGAGGCTATCGCGCGCGACCATGCGGTGAATCCGTTCGACATGCTCCACGCGCAATATGGCTATCCGACCGGCTGGGCGACGATGATCGCGGCCCGCCTCCTCGGCCTGCCCTGCGTCGTGTCGATCCAGGGCGGTGACGGGCATTGGGTCGGCTCATGCTGCGAGACGCACCGGCTTTCGATGGTCCGCGTGCTCGACCATGCCGGTGCGCTGCTGATCGGCGGCAACAGCTTCGCGGGCGAAGTCCACGACCGGCTCGGCACCGCACTCGACCGGTTTACGATCGTTCCGGGGGCCGTCGATACCGACCATTTCACGCCGGCATCCAAGGCAGCGCCTGAAGGTCCGGTCCGCCTGCTCTATCACGGTCGCGTCGATCGCCGCAAAGGCGTGCTCGACTTCCTCCACGCGCTGCCGGACGTGCGCGGCGACTGGCACGCGACCATCTCCGGCATCGGTCCCGACGTCGACCCCGCGCAGGCGCTCGCGACCGAACTCGGGCTTACCGACCGCGTGACGTTCAGCGGCTATGCGGACTATGACGCGGTCCCCGAACTCTACCGTGCACACGACGTGTTCGTGTCGCCGACTTATGCCGAGGGGTTCTCGAACACGATCCTCGAGGCGATGGCGTGCGGCCTCGCGGTCGTCTCGTGCCACGCCGTCGGCGTCGTCGACTGCGTCCGCGACGACGAGAATGGCCTGCTGACCGATCCCGGCGACGTGCCCGCGCTTACCGCCTCGCTGGCCCGCGTCATCACCGATACGAACCTGCGCACGCGCTTGGCGACCGCGGCGCTGGAGGAATGCCGCCAGGTGTATAGCTGGGATGCGGTCGGCCAGCAGATCGTCGGGATCTACCGCGACCTGCGTAACCAGCCCCAAGCCGCCTTCGACACCGACCTGCCGATCACGCCCTGCCGTTTCCGCAGCGAGCCGCATCTGCTGTGACCGACCAATGAAGCTGCTCGCGATATCGCCGCATCTGGACGATGCCGCCTTCTCCGCCGGCGGGCTGCTGGCGTCGCGCGTCGACCAGGGCTGGGACGTCACCGTCGCGACCTGCTTCACCGGCAACGTCGCGCAGCCGACTGGGTTCGCGCTCGCCTGCCAGCTCGACAAGGGGCTTGGCGCGGACGTCGACTACATGGCTTTGCGTCGTGCCGAGGATCACGCAGCATGCGAAGCGCTTGGTGCGGGCGCGATCCATCTGCCGTTCCTGGAGGCGCCGCACCGTGGTTACACCTCGGCGAAGATGCTGTTCGCGGCACGGCTGCCCGACGACCGGATCGTCGTCGATGTCGCGGCTTCATTAGCCGAGCTTCTCGCGACGGAACGGCCTGATCTCGTCCTCGGGCCACTGTGCCTTGGCAACCATGTCGACCATCACGTCGTTCTGGAGGCGATCCGGCGGTCCTCTGCCGATCACACCGTGTTGCTATGGGAAGACTGGCCTTATGCAGATCGCGAAGACCGCGTTGCCGCCATGCCCGCGGTGATCGAATACCTCACGCCAGAGACACGCGCACGTCGGATCGCCGCCTGTGCCGCGTACATGTCGCAGCTCGGCTTCCAGTTCGGTGGGGTCGAAGCGATGACCGAGCGGACCGAGCGGATCGTCGAGGAACGTTTTTACCCCCTTCAAGCGTTCTGATCGACCGGCCACCACCGCCGCGCGTCCCCAATTCCAAGCAGAGCCATCATCATGACCGAAGTTTCCGTCGTTACCCTGGGCAAGGGGCGTCCAGACCATCTCGTCAACGTCGTCCGCGGGCTGATGCGGCAAACGCTGATGCCGACCGAACTGATCGTCGCCGTGATGCAGGACGATCTGTACGACCTGCCCGAGGCGCCGTTCCCGATCCGCCAGATGCAGGTCGTCGCCGACGCCCTTCCTCTCGCCTCCGCGCGTAACGCCGCGGCCCGCGCAGCGACCGGCGACGTCATCGTCTTCCTCGACATGGATTGCATCCCGACGCCCACATTGCTGGCCGATTATGCCGGGTTCCTCGACACGTTCGACGGACTGTTGATGGGCGAGGTCCTGTACCTGCCGGGCGGCGCGACCGACGGCGACTGGCAGTATGACCGGTTCGCCGAGATCGCGGTGAAGCATTCGGACCGCCGCGGTCCCCCGTCGCAGGGCATCGAGATCTGCACCGACTATCGCTGTTTCTGGTCGCTCAACTTCGCGATGCGGCGGACGACGTTTCTCGGTCTGGGCGGCTTCGACGAGCGCTATGTCGGCTATGGTGGCGAGGATACCGATTTCGGCAAGGCACTCGACGAGGCCGGCGTGCCGATCGCGTGGATCAAGGGCGGTCTGGCCTATCACCAATATCATCCGCACCACATGCCGCCGGTGCACCATCTCGACAGCGTCGTGCGCAATGCCGAACTGTTCGAGACCAAATGGGGTTATCGGACGATGGGCCATTGGCTCCAGGCATTTCGCCTGATGGGGCTGATCGATCCGACCCCAGGCCGGCCGATCCGTATTTTGCGGCGTCCGGATGCCGCCGATCTCGCGCTGACCGGGCAGCAGAGCCACCAGCCCTATGCCAATACCGCTACCGTCATCCGGCTGCTCGAAGAACGATTGGCGGCAAGCGAGAGAGCGGCGGCGGCCGAATGAGGATCGCGGTCCTCTGCCATGTCCGCCAGCCTATCGCCCAACCCTTTGCTGGCGGGATGGAATCGCAATGCTGGCATCTGGCAGCGGGTCTTCAGGCGCGCGGCCACGACGTCGTGCTCTTCGCATCGGGGGACAGCGATCCGCGCTTCACGATCGATGCGGTGATCCCCGAGCATTACGAACGGACCTTTCCGGGCGCCGAGCACCGCGGCTTCGCGCCGTTGATCGCACATCTCGACGATGGCTACGCCGCCGCCTGCGACCGGATCGCCGCCGGTAATTTCGACGTGATCCACAACAACAGCCTGCATCGCTTCCCGCTCGAGCCGGCGCGGACCGCTGCGGTCCCGACCGTCACGTCGCTACACGTCCCGCCCTACGACGCGCTGCGCTGGTTCGTGCACACCAGCGTCGCGCCGACCCACCGCCTGACCGCGACCTCGGCCCACCAGCTTGCCGCCTGGTGGCCGGACGGCTCGCCGTGTGAAGCCTCGATCCTCTACAACGGCATCGACCTCGCCGCGTGGCCGTTCGTCGCACAAGGCAATGGCAGCGCGGTCTGGTGCGGCAGGATGACGCCGGACAAGGCACCCCATATGGCAGCGCAGGCGGCCCGGATGGCCGGCGTCCCGCTCACGCTGTTCGGACCGATCGAGGATCGCGACTATTGGGACGCCGACGTCGCGCCGCTGCTGGACGGCAGCATTCGATATGGCGGGCATCTGGATGCAGCGGCACTGGCATCTGAGATGGGCCGCGCCTCGGTGTTCGTGTTCACGCCGTGCTGGGACGAACCATTCGGCTTGGTCGCGGTCGAGGCGATGGCCTGCGGTCTGCCGGTGGCAGCGTTCGACCGCGGCGCCTTGCGCGAAGTCATCGGCGAGACAGGGTGTTTCGCGCCGCCCGGCGATGTTCCGGCGCTCGCCGAAGCGATCACGGCGGCCATCCAACGTCCCCGCGCCCCACAACGCGAGCGGGTCGAGACGGCCTTTACCCGTGATCGGTGGCTCGATCGATGCGAGGACCTTTACCGTGACGTGGTCGGTTGCGAACTCGGGCAGCGCGCATGACCGCCAGCGATCATCTGGGTGAGCAGCGCGCGTTGCTCACCGCATTATACCGGACGCATGTCGCGCTTGGTTCTTGCTATGCGCTGGTCGACTTTCCGGATCATGCGAACGTCGGCGACAGCGCTATCTGGCTCGGTGAACTCGCCATGCTGCGGCAGGTGACGGCGCGCGATCCGTGTTACGTCTCGACTTGGCACGATTTCGATCTCGATGCCTTTCGCGATGCCTGCCCCGACGGCGTGCTGTTCCTGCATGGCGGCGGAAACCTCGGCGACATCTGGCCGCATCACCAGCGATTCCGTGAGGACATCCTGGCAAATGTCCGCGATCGACCGGTCGTGCAGCTACCGCAGTCGATCCATTTTCGCGTGCCGGCGCAGGTGGATCGGTTTGCCGCGCTCGTCGCAGACCATCCGGACTTCGTCCTGTACGTCCGCGATACCCGCAGCCTGGACTTCGCGCGCAAGCATCTGGCCTGCCCCTCGCACCTCGCCCCGGACTCGGCGTATGCGCTGGGCGAGCAATCGCGCGATGCGCCGCAATGCGACGTATTGATGCTCATGCGTACCGACGACGAACGGCAAGGCTATGCGCTGCCGTCGGCCGATACGGCGACCGTCGTCGACTGGCTGGAGGACGATGCCGATCTACCGGTCGGAGTCGACGCCAAAGCACGCGAAGCTCAAGCCGTCGCACGCGTCGACCGTGGGCTACGGTTGCTCGTCCGAGGCCGGGTCGTCGTGACGGACCGGCTCCACGGTCATATCCTTGCCGACCTGCTCGGTATTCCGCACGTCGTTCTCGACAACGACTACGGCAAGATCGCCGCGTATCTCGACGCATGGCCCGTTGCGGAACCAATCGTGACGAGGGCCAAGACGATCGAACACGCCATGGTTCTCGCCAAGCAGCGCGTCGGTACGCGGTGACTGCCGCCATCGACGTCAGCCTGCTCGTCTGCACGCGCAATCGCGCCGTATCGCTGGCGGCTACGCTAGAGTCCGTGGAGCGCGCGGCAGCGTATTCAAGAAACACGACCGTGGAGATCGTCCTGGTCGACAATGGCTCGGTCGACGGCACGCCGCACCGACTAACGGAATGGCGCTCGCGGCAGACTTTCCCGGTCCACCTCGTCCACGAACCGCATCCCGGGCTCGCCCGCGCGCGCAACACCGGGCTTGCACACTGCGCCGGACGCATCATCGCGATGACGGACGACGACTGCGTCCTGCATGAAGACTATTTCGCCGCACTCTGCGCGGCATTCGAACGGGCCAGCGGGCCCGCGATCATCGGCGGCCGTATCCTGCTCGGCAACCCGGCCGATCTCCCCGTCACGATCAAGCTCGAAGACCACCCGATGGTCGCGCCGTCGCGCGGGTTTCCGGGCGGGTTCATCATGGGGGCAAATCTGGCGTTCACCGCGGATGTCCTGCGGTTGACGGGATCCTTCGACGAACGGTTCGGGGCCGGCGCGCCATTCGTGTCCGCGGAGGATACGGATTTCCTCTTTCGTGCAGCAGGCTCTGGCGTCGCAATACTCTATGACCCGCTGATGGTCGTCGATCATCATCACGGGCGCCGCCATATCGACGACGAAACCCGGTTGCTGGCGGGCTACAGCTTTGGCGACGGGGCGCTGTACGCGAAGTATCTCGTCTCCGACCGACGCGCGCTGCGCGCCATCGTCGAGGATATCCTTGCTGTTCGCTTCGACTGGACTCGGCCCGTGAACACGCACGCGGGTATCAAGCGGTTCTACTGGTTCCGGCTACGCCATAAGGCCCGGGGCTTTGCCTACTTCTGGTGGGTCGCCCTCCGGCGAAACATCTCACGTTTCATCGGATAAACCGCTGTATTGCTGTTCTTTCGTCCACGATTCACCATATTCGAACCATGGGCGGACGTGTGAAGCGGATGGCAGGACTATTGCAGGCGGAGGCGCGGACGATCGCTGCCGAAGATGCCGGGCGATGCGGGCTGTGCGAGCGGCCCTTGGGGCGAAAGGTGGAATGGCATCACCGCATTCCGAAAAGCCGGGGTGGTACGGAGGTCATCCCGGTCCATCCGATCTGTCACCGTATCATCCATGCGAGTGTCTCGAATCAGGATCTGGCGACGACGTTCGCGGATCTCGACGTCTTGAAAGCGCGCCCGGATATCAGTCGCTTCCTGCGCTGGATCGCCGACAAGCCTGCGGACTTTCACGCGCCCACCCGCCGCGCCGATATCCGCTGAGTGCACCGGCCTCGTCGGTAGATCGTCATCGGCAACGGTCTTTTAAGTCAGCGGCACTTAACGATCGGAGGACCGTTCCTTCAGCGACCCGAACAGCAGGACGCTTTCCATGACCGATGATCCGCGCACCAGCCACCCGACGAGCTTCCCTGGTGAACTGCAGCAGCCGCGCCCCGGGCTTGTCTCCAACATGAAGACCAAGCCCGACCACGGCGAGGAAAGCTATGTCGGCAAGGGGCTGCTGAAGGGGAAGGTCGCGCTCATCACCGGCGGTGATTCCGGCATCGGCAAGGCGGTGGCCATTGCCTATGCACGTGAAGGCGCGGACGTCGCGATCTCGTATCTCGACGTCGAGCAGGAGGATGCCGAAGATACACGCGCCTGGGTGGAAAAGACGGGACAGCGGTGCATATTGCTGCCGGGCGACATTCGCGACCGGGATCACTGCGTCACGCTGGTGGAGCGCACCGTCGGCGACCTTGGCGGGATCGATATATTGGTCAACAACGCCGCGGCGCAGACGATGAACGAGGATCTGGACAGCATCGACGATGACGAGATGCAAGGCGCGTTCGCGGCCAACGTGTTCGCGATGATCCGTCTGGCGAAGGCTGCGGCGCCGCATATGAAGCCGGGTTCGGCGATCGTGAACACGACCAGCGAGCAGGCCAAGGTCGCGACCAAGAGCATGATCGTCTACGCCGCGACCAAGGGCGCGATCTCCAGCCTGACGGTCGGACTTTCGAATCTGCTCATTGCGAAGGGCATCCGCGTCAACGCCGTGGCGCCGGGCCCGATCTGGACGCCGATCCAGCCGATCGCGAAGTCGCAGGAGGAACTGGAAAAACTCGGCCAGGATACGCCGCTTGGTCGCGCAGGACAGCCGGCCGAGCTTGCTCCGGCGTATGTCCTCCTGGCGTCGTCGGAGGGAAGCTACATGACCGGCGCGGTGATCGCGGTCACCGGTGGCGTGCCGATCAACTGACGAGCGAACGGGCGCTTCGGCGCTCGTTCATCGGCCCGCCTAGGAGTTCGCCACTTCAACGCGACGTGCCGCGCGCGCATGCTCTTTCGTGAAATCGCCGACGCCGCGGTCGGTGTGGCATAACCGGTCCCAATGGCGGAAATACAGGCCGTAGTTGCAGCCATAGAGTTCGTGGTGCCGCTGGTGGTGGCTGGCCGTGATCAGCCATCCTCCCAGCGGGCCCGACCACATGAAACGCGGGAAGATCTCCCATCCCATGTGGTTCGTGACCCCCATCACCGTCATGATCGTCAGCACGATGCCAAGACCGGCGATATGGATCGGAACGAAGAACACCAGCAGCGGGATGACCACCGCGCCGGTCAGCGCCTCGATCGGGTGAAACGCCATTGCGGCCCATGCCGTCGGAGGGCGGCTGGCATGATGCAGCGCGTGCGCCAGCTTGAACGGTTTCGGACGGTGCATCCAGCGGTGCGTCCAGTAGAACCAGGCATCGTGCAGCAGCAGATATAGGAAAACCGATACGGGCAGGTACCAGAGCGGATAGGCGTGGATGTCGGAATATACCTGCGTCCAGCCATGATGCTGCCATCCCCAAGCGACGACGCCCGCCGGAATGCCGTAGAGCGCTGCGGATGCCAGGCTCCAGATGATTTCGCGACGGACCTGCGGGTCCAGCCCGAGGTACAGCCCCGGATGCTTGCGGATTGTGATCCAGGCGAACGCGCCCGACACGAGGAGATAGCGAACGCCGACGATGACGGTCATCGCGACGGCGGAGAGGATGATGGCAAGCGTCATGCTTGATCCTCGACGACCCTGCGATCGGCTGCTCGCATCGTGAGAGCGCGGCGCCGCGAGGGAAGCCCCCACCACGGTGTTCCCGGCGAGAGATGGTGCTCGTGATGATAGCCGCCGAAGTGGAAGCAGGTCAGCAGTGACAATATCGGGCCCACGTCGATACTGTGCGCGCGGTGTGCATCCGCAAAAGGAGTCTCGCGTTCCCGGTGCGGCAGCCACGTCCCGAACACGAACAACTGCGCCACGGCACCTAAGGCCGGCAATGCCCAAAAAATGACGATGTTGCCGAGCGGCGCCGCGAGCAGCAGCGTATAGATCAGCGCGACCACGGTGATCCGGATGATCTGCCCGTGCGAATAATAGGTCTTGAAGAACTGCATGAACCAGCCGCTGAGACTTGGATCGCCACCGTGAAAATCGGGGTCCCCCGCTCTTCCGGTTTCCTTGTGATGCAGATGATGCTGCGGCAACAGTGATGCGTACGACAGGCAGGCATAGAGCGAAAGACAGGTCGCGCCGATCGCCCGGTTCAGGCGTGGTCGATCGGGCGCCAGCGCCCCGTGCATTGAGTCATGCGCGACGATGAACAATCCGGTACTCAGCCAAGTCTGGACGATGACCATCACGATGGCCAAGGGAATTGTGTCCAGGCCCCAACGCCAAAAGAAGATGCCGGTTATGTGGATCGCCAGCCACGCCGCGACGATCGCGGCGGACAGCGACACGCCGACACGGGTCTGATGCCGCAGGGCCTCCGATTGGCGAACCGTCACGCTCACTTCTTTGCATCGGCCGAGACGAGGTTTCCGGCTTTGTCAGGACGTACCGCTCGTCGCTGCGGATCGGCGTTAGCGCGTAGCTGCGCTTTCAGCACCGCAGGCTTGCGCGCGAACAAGAATCCGTGGCTGACGGTACCGTCCTTGCCCTCTACCGCGTGGTGCAGGCGATGCGCCTGCAGCAGGCGCTTGAAATAACCTTGCTTGGGCACCCAGCGGAAGCCGCCGCGCTGATGCACGAGCATGTCGTGCACGAAGGCGTAGATGCCGCCGTACACCGTGATGCCGAGCGCCGCCCACCACAACGGCTCCCACCAGAGCCCGACGACGAACAACACGATCGGCACGATCGCGAAGACGACCGCATACAGGTCGTTCTTCTCGAACCAGCCCTCGTGATCTTCGTGATGCGACTTGTGCCAGCCCCAGCCCCAGCCGTGCATGACATAGCGATGCGCCGCCCACGCGAAGCACTCCATGAACAACACCATGAAGACGACGATCGCGAGTTTCTCGAACCAGGTCACTTTGCGCGATCGCACGAATTGACGGTGGACGGGTGCAGCGAATTCAGCATGATGCACACATAACCGTTACCCGCGGGCTATGCGAGGGCGCTCCGCGACAAAAATATCCCGAGCCGGTGGCGTCGAAGCCATTCTCCGCTTCGGACCACATCGTCTTTGTATCGCGTGATGTCCATGTAATGTGGTCGAAATCGACTTGCCTGGGCACCGCATGGTGGCATGCTGCGTTCGACCGGTATGATTGCCCCGTTGTTCCGCGCCGACCACCGAGAGACTGCCTCCTGGGTCTTGATCGGGGCCATGTTGATAAGCTTCCTCGTCGCCCAATATCATCACCGCTTCACCGTGGATCCGATCCGAGCCGCTCCTGCCATGGCAGCGGTGACGACACTCTCCCTCGCGCTGGCAATCGGCAAGTACACCGCGCGGCCGCGCCTCGCGGCCGGCGCGCGAGCGTTTCTCCAAATGACGCTGTTTACGGTGCTCGGCGTCGTTCTGGCGTATGCCCTGGCAGCAAACGCAGGGCCGTTGTGGGATGCCCGCCTAGCCACCGCCGACCGCGCGATCGGTTTCAACTGGCCGGTCGTGCTGGCGTTGCTCGACAAATCCCCTCCTTTGATTTGGCTGCTTGGACTGGCGTATCACAGTCTCACCTTGCAGATGATCGTCGTCATCGTAGCGTTGAGCGGCATGGGCAAATTCGACCCACTGAGGACGATGGTCTGTGCCGCGATCCTGTCCGGTTTCGTCACGATACTGATTTCAGGGCTCACTCCGGCGATGGGCAATCTGTTCGACCCATCCCGCTACGCGCATCTCTGGCCATCCATAGCCTGGCTCGAACAGGGGCTGATATCCGGGCTTCGCGATGGGTCGCTACGCGTGCTCGATCTCACCATGCTCATGGGGATCGTCAGCTTTCCCAGTTTCCATGCGACGCTCGCCGCCATCTTCATCTGGGCGTTCGGCGCGATGCCGCGGCTTGCGGTTCCGGGCCGGGTATGGGCTGTACTTACGATCGTCGCGACGCCGGTCTTCGGCGGTCACTACGGGGTCGACGTCATCATGGGGCTGTTTCTCGCACCACCTGCCATCATTGCAAGCCGCCACATCACGCGGCGCAGGCGGGCTCCCCATCTAATGGACTCAGCCCTGCCGGCATAGCGTCGACATCGTCGAAGAGGGCTGCATCGACCAGCGCGGCAGCCTCGGCAGCGCCCCCGGCCCCCGCCATTTCAGCGGCGAGCAAATTTGCCGCGTGGCGGTACGACGGATCCGACAGCACGAGCCGCAACGCCGTTTCGAGACCGCCCTTGTCTGCTTCGCCGGGCGATACGATACGCGCCGCCCCGATCCGCTTCAGCCGCGCGGCCGTAGCGGGTTGTTCGAATGCCAGCGGTACCGCAACGATCGGAACGCCGGCGGCCAGCGCGTCCAGCACCGTGTTGAACCCGGCGTGCAAAATCGCCGCCGAACATTTTGGCAGGATGCGGGTCTGAGACCAGAATGCCCGCACCAGCGGCTTCCCGGGTAGCGAAGTGACTTCGGCCTCGCTCAGCCCGCCGCCATGCGCGACCACCGCACGAGCGCCGACTGCGGCACAGGCAGCCGTCATCGCGGCGAACAACGATCGGCGCGCGCCCTGCAACGACCCCAGCGAACAGAATATGAGGGGTCGGCCGTCGTCTTCCGGAAGATCGACGTCAGGTTCGTCCAGCCGCCACGGCGCGCCGTATCGGAAGCTCGGCGGCAATGCCGCGCGGGGGAAATCCAGACCTGCCGGGCATTGTGCGACGTGCAGGCGGTCCGACCAATGATGCTTAGGGTCGGGGTCAAGCCTCCACCGGCGCGCATAGGACGACACGACTTTCGCGATCGGCCGCATCAGCAGGTCGCTGACGGCGTACCCGCCATTGTTGCGACGAAGGCCAGCCGCAGTGGGACGATATTCCCACCCGAGAAACGGTGGCGGCACCATCGGCTCTCGGAGCAAGGGCAACCCGGTGACGGCTGTCACGAACGGCAGTCGGAGATGTCGTGCCACCAGCGCACCGGCCGGCTCGACGGAGTCGGCGAGTACCGCATCCACCTCGAGCCTCGACAGTGCCGCCGGAAGAGCCTCCAATAGCAGTTCCGTCACGGACGCCGTGCCGCGGATCATTCTGGTCAGTCCGACAGGGCCCGATGGCTGCGCCAGCTTCCGGTAATATGCCGCCAACAAGCCTTGGCAGTCCGCCGAGTGGTCGAGCGCCGCAAAACCGACACTGCCGTTGGGCACTAGCGAGGCGACGTCGGCGAGATGGACTATCGTGACTCTACGCCCCGCTTCGACGAGCGATGTTCCCAATGCCACCAGCGGATTGATATGCCCGGCCGTTGGCGGCGCGATGATGGCGATATGTCGCCGATTGACCGTCAATGCCGTGGAGCTTTCCGTCGCCGTCTCGTTTGACCGCTCACTATCAGCATGCAGGCGAGCAGCGATAGCTCGATTTTGCGGGGTAACCCACTACGCTTGCTCCATTGATCGTAGTCAACGCGTGTTCAAATCCAGGCGTTCAGATACTCGTCCCAGAACTCGCGTGCTGGTCTGGCCTCACCAAATTCTGACCTTTGTATCGCTAACCAAGCGGCGAGGTTCGTCGATTCGCCCCTCGCCGCGTGATAGCCTTGGCGTAGGTCTCAGGCCACCCCGATCCAGGCATCGACCTGTTCCGCCAGCACCCCGAGCGGCAGCGCGCCATGCGCCAGCACCACCTCGTGAAAATCGCGAATGTCGAAGCGCGCGCCCAATGCGGTCTCCGCTTTATGCCGGAGTGCCGATATACGCTGCTGGCCCACCATGTAGCTCGTCGCCTGGCCAGGATTGTTGATGTAGCGATCGACCTCCTTGACCACGTCGCGTGCCGAAAGTGGCGCATTCTGGGTAAAATAGGCGACCGCCTGATCGCGGCTCCAACGCTTGGCGTGCATGCCCGTGTCGAGCACCAGGCGACACGCGCGCCACACTTGCAACGCCAGCATCCCCAGTTCCGAATACGGATCTCGATAGGCGCCCATCTCCTTGGCGAGCCGTTCCGAGTACAGGCCCCAGCCTTCGGTATACGCGCCATAATAGCCGAAGCGGCGGAACTTCGGCACGCCGGTAAGCTCCTGAGCGCGAGCAATCTGGAAGTGGTGCCCCGGTGCGCCTTCGTGATGGGCGATCCCCTCGACCTGAGTCTTCTGCACCTGCGTCATGTCCGCAAGATTGACGTAGAAGATACCCGGCCGCGAGCCATCCGGGGCAGGCTGATCATAGAAGGCCACCGCGGCAGTTTCCTGTCGCCACGTCTCGACCGCGCGCACCTCCAGCGGCGCCTTTGGCAGTCGGCGAAAGAAGCGAGGTGCGGCGGCCATGGTCTGCGCGATGGCCGCCCGTGCGTCAGCGAGATAGAGTTGACGGCCGGCCTCGGTGTTGGGGTATTTGAACTTCGGATCGGACCGCAGCGCCACGAAGAGATCCTGCAACGATCCGGTGAAGCCCGCCCTTTTCATCACCGCCGTCATCTCGGCATGGATCGATCGTACCTGATCCAGCCCCAGTTGGTGGATATGCTCCGCTGTCATGTCGGTGGTCGTGTAATAGGCGAGCCGCGCTTGATAATAGGCCTCGCCGCCCGGCAGGCTCCACGCGCCGTCATTGCCCTTGGCGAGTGGCTCGATCTCATCGAGCGCGGCAAAGAGTATGTCGAAGCCTTGGCGGAACGGCCCTTTCAATGCCACGACCGCATCCGCGATCAGCGCCGCCTTGATGCTCTCGGACACCCCAAGCTTGCCGACCTTCGCCTTGAAATCGGCGAGCAGGCTGCTGTCCGCGCCGCTATCGAACGGCGCTCCGGTGATAACTTGGCGAGCATCGCCACGGGCAGGCGTGAAAACCATCTTTGGCGGCACGATGCCCTTGGCCGCCTGTTTGCGCATGGTTGCAGCGACCTCGCGCATGACGCGCAGGGAATCACGCAACCGTGCCACATAGGCGTGAGCGTCGGCTACCGTGGCAATGCGGTGCTGGTTGATGAGGAAAACCGGGATGTTGCCCGCCGGGCTGCCGTTCGTCGATACCGGGAAGGCATAGTCGCGGAACGCGAACTGGCGGCGATCCGTGGCGACCTGCGCTTCGAACAATCGATAGCTCAGCCGAGCATCGGGTCCAAGCCGATCGACCGAGAAGCCGCGTCGCAGGTCGGCGAGTTGCGCATCCTGCAAAGCTTGTGCGCGCCGTGCGGCAGCGTCGGTATAATCGTCGAGCCTGTCGTAGTTGGTCTTCAGCCCAAGGCTGGTCTGTGTCTCGGGACTGAGCGCGACACTCGCATCGAACGCGGCATCGAGGAAGCGCAGGAGCCGGGCGTCGTCATCGGCGGTCCCGGTTGCCGCCATGGCAATCTGTGGGTCGATCAGCGGCAGAGCGGCGCCCGCCAACAGCATTCCTACAAACGCGCGCTTGGTGAGCATCACAGAGTCTTTCTATCGGTTGCGGACCAGCGCTAGCCGCCACCTTGCGTCACCGCAATGGTCAACACTGCCGAATATCGGGAGCCTCACCGGACAGCGTTTGCAAAGCGCAATGACCTCGGGGGAGACGTTCAGTAGACCTTTGATGCCTCCCAAGTCCTGCCATCTGGACGGCTCCCATGGCGGCGATCATATGATCCCGGGCACTCTAACTTTCGCTAGTATTCAAGGTAGACGGGTTACCGGGGAAACCTGTTCAGAACCTATTGTACTGTGGTAGCGCTATCGATATCGTCGCGAAAAGAACGATAAAATGGGAGAGCGACTATGGGATTCGGGTTCCGCATGAACGCCGTTCGTCGATGGGTGGGACACCCGCTTCTGTGCCTGTCCAGCCTGATGATTGCCTCGACCACGCCGGCACTGGCACAGACCGACAAGATGGCGTCTATCGCCACTCCGGCGCAGCCCGACGCCATCGCGCTTGGTACCGGTAAACTCCCGGGGGCGACCGCGCCTGAAGCGTGGCACAGCCAATATGGCAGCGTGTTCGCCCGCAACGTCACCGTCGCGACCCTAACCCCCTTCCTGCCGGATCCCGCCAAGGCCACCGGGACAGCAGTGATCGTTGCACCGGGCGGTGGATTCCAGACGCTGTCGATGGAGAACGAAGGCTGGGACGTGGCGCGTGCACTTGCCGCCAGAGGCGTCGCTGCCTTCGTCCTGAAGTATCGCCTGAACCCGACCCCGCAGGATCTTGCCACGTTCGCGCGACCGGTGCCGCAGGGTATGCGCCCGCCACGTCCGAACGCCGCTGCGATGATGGCGGGCCTTGCGCCGCAGATCGCGGATGCGAGGGCGGCGTTCGCCACGGTCCGCAAGCGTGCGGGCGAGTGGCATGTCGACCCCAGCCGCATCGGCATGGTCGGATTTTCGGCAGGTGCAATGCTGACGATGGCAACGACCGTCGCCGGGCAGGACGCGAAGCCGGCCTTCATCGGCAACATCTACGGTCCGCTCGCCGCGATGACGGTGCCGGCCGACGCGCCGCCGATGTTCGTTGCGCTCGCGGCAGACGATCCCTTCTTTGGCAATGGCGGCTATGGGCTGATCGACAGCTGGCGTGCGGCCAAGCGCCCGGTCGAGTTCCACCTGTTCGAACAGGGCGGTCACGGCTTCGGCATGTACCCGAAGACCACCACGAGCACGGGCTGGTTCGATGAATTCACCCGCTGGATGGCGATGCACGGCTGGCTGAAACCGGCGCAGTAAACTCCGTCTCACGAGCTTTACGACATTTCCGCCGGAGAGCCGCGCAACCAAGCGCGCCTCCGGCCACGATATTCGACAGGAGAGACGTGTGTCCCGCAAGAGCATCGCCACCGCCCTCGCTTCGGTAAGCGTCTGTGCATTTTCCAGCGCAACATACGCGCAATCGCTGACAATTAGCCCCGCCGAAACGCTCGAGGCGCAGGGGTTGAGCGTCATCGTCGACCAGAACCAGTCGAGCCCGATCCGCTTCTCGGCGATGGCGGTGACTGCGGAGGTGAAGTGATGCGCACCCTTTTCACCGCCATTGCGCTGCTGGCTTCGGCTGCCGTCGCAACCACTTCATTGGCTGGACAGGATCCGGCGCCGGAGCAGCCGCCCCGCTACACCGCGATCAAGCTGTGGCCCAACGGCGCGCCCGGGTCGGCGGCACGCCGCGGCGAGGCGGAGATCGGCCGCGACTATTGGGTCCGCAACATCCACGATCCGTCGCTGCTCGCCTTTCCCGCCGACGTAGCGAACCGCAACGGAGCCGCGATCGTGATCATGCCCGGCGGTGGGCACAAATTACTCGTATGGACGAATGAGGGCACGAAGGTCGCGACCGCGCTGAACCGCATGGGGGTGACCGCGTTCGTGCTCAAATATCGCCTGGCGAACGAGCCCGGCTCGAAATATTCGGTCGACGGCGATGCTGCGGACGACGCGCGGCGCGCGATGCGCTGGGTCCGCGCGCATGCCGCAGACTATGGTATCGATCCGTCGCGCGTCGGTGCGATGGGCTTTTCGGCAGGCGGCGAACTCGTGTCGCTGATCGCGGACAATCCCGAGCCTGCCCGACGTCGACCCGCCGATCCGATCGACCGTCAGTCCGCTCGCCCCGATTTCCAGGTGTTGGTCTTCCCCGGACCGCGAGGCATCCCAGCGACCGCCATCGCCAACGCGCCCCCAGCGTTCCTCGTAGCCGGCAGCCGCGATCCCTGCTGCGCAGCACCGACGGTCACGCTCTACGAACAGTTGCGCAAGAGTGGCGTATCGGCGGAACTTCATATGTATGCCGACAGTGGCCACGCGTTCAATCTGGACGAGTCGAACCGGATCTCAATCCTGCACTGGCCGGATCGCCTGCAAGACTGGCTAGCGGATGGCGGCTGGCTTTCGCCTCGACCTGCGAAATGATGCACGGATGATTTCGTTTTTTGGGGCTGATCATGCCGGGCAACGATCCGCGTTCTTCATTGTGAACTGACATTGATGGCTTTCGATGACCTATTAGGAGACGGTCGTTCACCTGACGACCAGTCCGGGGGACAGAAAGTCCGCCCGGACGGAGTTTGGCACCGTCGCCTACATGCCGGCTGCGGTCGGGCGGACGATGACCTCGTTGATGTCCACCCCCTCGGGCTGCTCCAAAGCGTAGCGGATCGCGCGTGCGATCGCGTCGGGGGTCAGCGACTTTTGCCGCCATGTGGTCAGCGCAGTGGCAATATAAGGGTCGGAGATGTCGTTGCCCAGTTCGGTTGCCACGACGCCTGGCGAAATGATCGTCGTGCGGATGTCGTCATGCTCCTGGCGCAATCCTTCGGTGATCGCCCAGACCGCGTATTTGGTGGCGCAGTAAACCGCGGCGCTCGGCATCACGAAATGCGCGGCGATCGATGCGACGTTCACGACGTGGCCCGCCTTCTGCGCGATGAAGCGGGGCAGCACGGCGGCAATCCCGTTCAGCACGCCGTGAACGTTGACGTCGATCATCCGCGTCCACTCGTCCTGCTTCAGCGCCGCAAGTGGCGATAGCGGCATCACGCCGGCATTGTTGATCAGTACGTCCACGCGCCCGAACCGCGCTTCCGCCGCATCGGCGAACGCGGCGAAGCTTGCCGCGTCGGTCACGTCCAGTACCTGCCACGCGACGTTGTTGCCGAGTTCCGCCGCGAGCGCCTGGAGGCGATCGGTCCTGCGCGCTCCGATGAAGAGGCGCGCGCCCTTGGCCGCCAGTTCGCGCACGGTGGCCTCGCCGATACCGCTGGAGGCGCCGCTGATCAGCACTGTCTTGTCGATGACGTCGTTCATGATTGTTCCTTTCGTGTCGCCTCGAAGGCTGGACTCAGATGGAACCGGATTGCCGACCAGCGTGAGACCGATCCCCCGCAATCCTTGAACGATCCTCCGAAACGGTCTCACCTCCGCTTGTGAGAATGGCTGGCAGCGGACACAGTCCCATGATGAGTACGATCGCAGACCTCGCCACGCTGGTTGCGCGCCATGTCCCGAGAACCGGCATGGTCAGCACGGCGATCAATCGACTGTCACTGTTTCGGGCTGATGAGCCGACCGTGCCCTTGCCCGCGGTCTATGACGCGTCGCTTTGCATAATTGCCCAAGGGGCCAAGCGGGTCTCGCTCGGCGGAGAGAGCCTGCTCTACGATGCCGCGCATTACCTGCTGGTCTCGGTCGACCTGCCGCTCGTCGGACACGTCGTCCAGGCGGATCGTGACGCGCCGTACCTCTGCTGCAAGATCGACATCGACCAGTCCGTGCTGGCGGACCTCATCCTGGCGGAAGGCGGCCGGGCGCCGAAAGCCGATCTGCCGGCGCTCGCGGTCTATCGCAGCGACGACGATCTGGTCGACGCGGCGTGCCGACTGATGCGGCTGCTGGATCGGCCGGACAGCATCGCTGCGCTAGCGCCGCTGATCGAACGGGAGATCCTGTACCGTTTGCTCGTGGGTCCCCACGGGGCTGCGCTTCGCTACATGGCAGTCGCCGACAGCCACCTCAATCAGGTCAGCCGTGCTATCGCGACGATCCGCACCGGGTTCGATCGGCCGCTCCGCATCGGGGACATCGCTACCGCCGCCGGTATGAGCCCATCGTCACTCCACGAACACTTCAAGGCGGTGACGAAAATGACGCCGTTGGCTTATCAAAAGCAATTGCGGCTACAGGAGGCACGACGCCTGATGCTGTCAGGGAACACGACGGCAAGCGGCGCAGGTTTCGCCGTGGGCTATGAAAGCCCATCACAGTTCAACCGCGAATATGCGCGCCTGTTCGGCGCTCCTCCGCGTCGTGATATCGAGCAACTCCAACTGAGCGGCAATCTACTGACGCCCGTGTAGCGACACTCCAATGGTTGGGCGATTTCTATCCGCTCGACAACGGCGCCGACCGCGGTTGCGGAAACGCTGATCGCCGAACCGTTCCAGGTTCGAGGCGTCCGGCCAATCGCTAAGACTTTGCGGCAAAGCTATTCTCTTGTGGGCGGATCATCGCGCCTTCGATCTTGGCGAGACCGATGGCCTGCGCCTTTCGCCCCCCAGTCTCGAACGATACAGGTCAGGAACGGAGGAGACGAGCATGACCGCAAACACGATGAAGGTAGACGACCAAGCCAAGATCGACCTGTTCCAGGTTATCGCACCCATCGTAATGCAGTATCTCGCCGCGAACTCCCCGGATCGAGCACTGATTGCAGATGACATCATCGACTTCTTTGCGCTGTCGATCGCCGCGGTGATCGAAAACAACACGGATCTGTCGACCCCGCAGCATCTGCGAAAGGCCGGTGAGGCAGCCGGTAAGCATATCGCGCACTGGGTCAGGCTTCTGAAGCTGGATCACGAACACCGCGGCATGTCGTTGCTGGCGATGACGATGGGTACGGTCGCGTCCGACGAGGCACAGCGATAGCCGCACAGTGGTTCCCATCGTTCCCCTGCGCCGGCTAGCAGGCGACACCCGCCGCCGTCGATTTCTAATAGCTCATGCTGAACTACGTCGCGGCTTGGACCTACCCGACGTGATCCGTCCGGCCGATATGCGAATTACCTGGAACCAGCCTTCGAAGGTGAGCGCTTTAGCCATCAGGAAGCCGGCACTCCCGGTCAATTTGGGATTTGAGCATGACGGAAGCGACCTGGGGCGACGATGCGAAGACGCCGGATATCGACTGGCGGATGAGTGCTGCGCTGGAGAACGTGCCGCGTGGTGACGAGAACCTTGCCGAGGTAACGAGCCTGGAGGGCGCTGTGCGTACGTGGATGACGCTCGATCCCGAGCATCGCGACGCTGCCGTGCTTACGCCAGAGCACCCTTTGCAAATCGACGGTGCGGCTCATGCAACCCTCGCCGGTGACGGTATCGCCGCGCTTGCCGAGCGGCTGCCCAGCGCGAACGATGAGGGCTGAGCCATGGCATCTGCAAGCGTTCGCTTCGAGCCCGGCGAGTATGAATGGCTTGCCGAACGGCACGGCGTCCTGTTCCTCGGCCATACGGACCTTGGCATGGTCGAGTTCCTGATCACGAGCGAGGCGTTGGCGGAGTTCATCGACCCGGACCTCGACGGCATCGACAGCGATACCGCGATCGAGACGTATGGGGAATTCGAGTCCGACATACATCGTATCGCGCGACGCGAGTTTGTCAGCCGGCTGGGCGGGGAGCCCCCAGTCCTGCTCACGGCCGCCGACGTTTGGGATGAACCTTCGCAATCCCGCAGGCCGTAACCCTTCAACCGCCAATCATATTGCCCGCCAACAAGGACTGATCTGATGGAAACCCGCAAACTGGGCCAGCAAGGCCTCGAAGTCTCGGCGCTGGGTCTCGGCTGCATGGGCATGTCCGACTTCTACGGAAGCCGCGACGAGACGGAGTCCATTGCGACGATCAATCGCGCGCTGGATCTCGGCGTGACGTTCCTGGACACCGCCGACATGTACGGCGCTGGCGCCAACGAAGAGCTGGTCGGTCGCGTCGTGCGCGAGCGGCGCGAGTGGATCGTGGTCGCGACCAAGTTCGGCAACGTCCGCGGGTCGGATGGCAGCTTCAAGGGGATCAACGGTCGCCCCGACTATGTGCGGTCGGCCTGCGACGCGAGCCTGAAGCGGACCGGACTCGATGTCATCGATCTCTACTATCAGCATCGCGTCGACCCTGACGTGCCGATCGAAGAGACCGTCGGCGCGATGGCCGATCTCGTCCGCGTGGGTAAGGTGAAGTATCTCGGCCTATCCGAGGCTGCCCCCGCGACGATCCGCCGAGCGCATGCCGTGCATCCGATTACCGCGTTGCAGACCGAATATTCGCTGTGGAGCCGTGACGTCGAGGACCAAATCCTGCCGACGGTGCGCGAACTGGGGATCGGCTTCGTGCCGTACAGCCCGCTCGGCCGCGGCTTTCTTACAGGCCAGTTCAAGACACCCGACGATCTCGACGCCGGCGACACGCGCCGCAACCACCCGCGCTTTCAGGGCGCGGCGTTCCAGAAGAACCTCGACCTCGTCGCAGCGATCGGCACTATGGCGGCGGACAAGGGCTGCACGCCAGCCCAACTGGCGCTTGCATGGGTATTGCGCCAGGGCGAGGATATCGTGCCGATCCCGGGTACCAAGCGGCGCAAGTATCTCGAGGACAATCTAGGCGCGCTCGACGTGGAGCTGAGCGATGCCGATCTCGCCCGTATCGATGACATTCTCCCGCCCGGCGCGGCGCAGGGGACCCGCTACCCAGACGCCTCGATGGCGAGCATCGACGCGTGAGCGTGCCATCTTTCGCAGCGATCGCACCGGGCAAGCTTGCGGTCGTGACGGGTGCGGCCGGCGGCATTGGACTGGCCGCTGCTCGCGCCTTTGCGGACGCGGGCATGCGGGTGATTCTGGTCGACCATCCCGGTGAAGCGCTGGAGGAGGCCGCGGCGTCGATGGACGGCGCAATAGCGCTGTCCGCCGACGTCGCGGATCGTGCCGCGATGGCCGCGCTGGCAAAGGAGGTGGTCGACCGTCACGGTCCCGTCTCGGTGCTCATGAACAACGCCGGCATCGGCGGGGGCGGTGATGTCTTTGCCGACCCAGCAAAGTGGGACGAGGTGCTCGGCGTCAACCTGATGGGCGTGATCCACGGCGTCCAGGCCTTCGTCCCGGGCATGGCCGAAGGCGAGGCCCCTGCCCTCGTCATCAACACCGGCTCCAAACAGGGCATCACGCAGCCGCCCGGCAACACCGCCTACAACGTCAGCAAGGCCGGGGTGAAAGCGGTGACCGAGGGCCTCGCCCACAGCCTGCGCGAACGGACCGGACGCCGGGTCAGCGCCCACCTGCTTGTGCCGGGCTTCACCTGGACGGGGATGACGGGTGGTCGACTGGCCGAGAAACCGCCCGGCGCGTGGACGCCCGAACAGGTCATGGCGCTGATGATGGAGCGCGTGGCAGCGGGCGACTTCTACATCCTGTGCCCGGACAACGAGACAACGTCCGAACAGGATGCGAAGCGTATAGCGTGGGCGGCGGGGGACCTGATCGAAAACCGCCCCGCCCTGTCCCGCTGGCATGCGGATTGGCGCGATGTCTTTGCGGAATTCATGCGAGACTAGGCGCTTGCTGGGGGACCTGCACGGCTGCCGTGCCGGTCTCCGCTGGATGCGCCAGACCGTGCCGCTCCCCTCACACGCATGGCAGAGAAACGGATTGCCGATCTGATTGCGTGATGGGAGAATGCGATCATGCAGATACTCAAAGCGGCCGGTCTCGCCCTCCTCGCGTCAGTTCCCACCAGTGCGCAGATCGTCGCACAACCCTCGGCAGGAACATACCAGCGCGCCGTCGCGGCCGGTTACAAGGCGGCGCTTTATTGCTCGGGTATCTTCAGTGCAGGCCGCACGCCGGAGCAGATCGATGCCGATGAGTTGGCCGGCATCTACCCGGACTATGACAAGATCGTGCCGACGCTCACGGCGAACGTCGACCGCACCCGCCAATCCGTCTCCGTAAGGTTCGATCCAAAGCTACCTCCGAGGCGCGCGGAGTGGACTAGCGGGCATGGTTGCGTGACGTTGCCGATCGGCAGCACGGCACCATCCGGCCGCAAGTCGACGGCGGCACCGTCGGTTCGAGCAGCTGATCCTCGTCGCTGGCCGCAAGGTGACTCCGGCATCGCACCGCGCCCTTCGGCGACGCTGACCGGCGTCGTCGGCCAGGCATTCGGGACCAGCTATGGCGTAGGCACCAAGACGGTCGGCGTGATCGTCGTGAAGGACCGTGAAGTTCTTGCCGAGCAATATGGCCAGGGTTTCGGGCCGTTCGTGTCCAATCGGACATGGTCGGTCGGCAAGTCAATCGCCGGCACGCTCATCGGCCTGACCAATGCAGGCGCGTTGAAGGCCCCCGCCGCCGTGCCGCAATGGAAGGCCGGCGATCCACGGCAGGCCATCACACTCGACAATCTCCTGCGCATGGCATCCGGCCTGCACAGCGACACCGCCGGCAATCGCACCGATGCGATCTATTTCGGCGGGACTACGGTGGACGAACAGGCGGTGTCATGGCCTTTGGAGGCCCTGCCCGGCACACGCTTCCGTTACGCCAATAATGATATCCTGCTCGCGGTCTATGCCACCCGAAACGCGATCGGAGAGGCGCGGTACCGTGCGTTGCCGGCCAGCCTGTTCGGCCCGCTCGGCATGGCGCATACCGTCGCCGAGACCGACTGGCACGGTAATTACATCCTCTCCAGCCAGGTCTGGTCGACCGCGCGTGACCTGGCGAGGCTGGGATTGTTCTGGTCGCAGGACGGCGTCTGGCAAGGCAAGCGCCTGCTACCGGCTGGGTGGATGCGCACCATGACGACGCCTAGCGGGCCGCAGCCCGAGAGCGGACCGGGCTATGGCGCAACGATGTGGCTGTTCGGCCCCAAGCAGGGCTTGCCCGAGGGCAGCTACGCCGCGCAAGGCAACCGGGGACAGTATGTCATGGTCATCCCGTCCCGGCAGCTCGTGATCGTCAGGCGCGGCGAGGATCCCGGCGCTGCGCGGTTCGACATCGCGCGCTTCGCCGCCGACGTCGCTGCGACGTTACCGTGAGCTTCTCAGGCAGAGGCCGCCGGCCGCTAGCGCTTCGTGAACACCGCCTTTGGCAACACGACATGGACGCCCTTGTTGCGGTCTACGAGCTCGGTGATCTCGACGTCGCCTGCGACGCTGATCAGCATATAGGCGTCATCGCGCGTCATGCCTTTTTCCGCGACGAGGAAATCGATCATGTTGCGCAGCGCCTTGCGGGTCGCATGGCTGAGATCGTCGTCGAAGCCCATCGCGATATAGGCCTTGAGCGTCTCGGCGCGCGGATAGGTGATCGCCGCCTTCTTGTGCAGCACGAACTCGAACGTCCCGGTCAACGAGGTCTCGAGAGCGGTGATATCGACCTCGCCATTACCCTGCGCGGCATGGCCGTCGCCGACCTGGAACAGTGCGCCGGGGGCATAGACGGGGAGGAACAAGGTCGTTCCCGCGACGAGCGCCTTGTCGTCCATGTTGCCGCCGTTGATCGTCGGCGGCGCGCTGTCGTAGCGGCCGAACGCCGGCGGCGGCGCAACGCCCATGCTGCCGAAGAACGGCGCCAACGGCACTTCGACGCCGGGCGCAAACAGGCCGACCATGCGCTTGGCATCCAAGGGCACGATCTTCATCCGCGCATAGGGAAAATCGTCGGTCAGGAACCCCGCCCCGTACCGGAACGCGTTATAGGCATAGGGTATCGCCAGATCGACTTTACGGATGCGCACTTCCAGCATATCGCCGGGTTCCGCGCCGGTGATCGCGATCGGTCCGGTCAGGATATGGCCGCCGGGGCCGCGCGCGCTGGCCGGGACACCGTCATAGACCGCACGCAGCGCCGGTTCGATCTGCGCGGGCGCGACGCCGGCCTTTTCCAGGCCCGCCGGACTGTTGGTAAGCAACGTGTGGATCACCACCGTGTCGCCCGACCGGATCGTCAGCACCGGCTTGTCGGTGGCATCGTAATGCCCCCAGGCGACCGTTTGTGGCGTCGCCTTCAATTCGTAGGTTTCGGCATCCGCGGGCGTCGTCGCGGCAGCCAGAGCGGCAAGGATCAGGTAGCGCATCGTCATCCCCTCAATAGGCCAGAGCGCAGCCGTCGGCCCGCATCTCGCTCGCCGCGGCATAGACACGCGTGTCACCGTCCATGCGGTGCTCGACGCATTCGTAGCGCCCGAAGCCGCCATCGGGCTCACCGATCGTCCAGCCGATGTCGGCCAAGCGCTGCTTCGTGGCGACAGGCACGCCCGATTCCAGCCGCAGCAATCCACGCGGCCCCAGCCCGGCGCTGTCCTCCCCCATCGATTGCGACGAGCCCTCATGGTGCCAGCGCGGCGCGTCGCCCGCCGACTGAATCTCGAGGCCATAGTCGACGCGGTTGACGATGATCTGCGTCTGCCCCTGCGGTTGCATGTCGCCGCCCATTACCCCGAAGCTCATCCAGGGATCGCCGCCGCGCGTCGCGAAACCGGGGATGATCGTCTGGAACGGCCGCTTGCCGGGCGCGTAGATATTGGGATGGCCGTCCCTGAGGCTGAACAGCTGCCCGCGATCCTGGAACATGAAGCCGAGCCCATCGGCGACCAGTCCCGACCCCATGCCGCGAAAGTTCGACTGGATCATCGACACCATCATGCCGTCCTTGTCGGCACAGCTGAAATAGGTGGTGTCGCCGTGGCTGGGCGCCTGGCCGGGATGGACGGGATCGAGGATCCGGTCGCGGCGGATCAGTGTCGCGCGCTCGCGGGCATAGTCCTTGGATACCAGCCACTCGACCGGGACCTTGCTGAAATGCGGATCGGCATAGAAGCGCGCTCGGTCTTCATAGGCGAGCCGCTTCGCTTCCGCCTGCAGATGGATCGACAGCGGTGACTGGAAGCCTGCGTCGCCGAGATCGAAGGTCTCGAGGATGTTCAGCATCTGCAGCGTTGCGATGCCCTGCGTGTTGGCACCGAGCGCATGCACGTCCACGCCGCGATAGCCCGTCCGGTGCGGCGCGATCCATTCCGAGCGGTGCGCGGCCAAATCCTCAAGGCGCAGCCAGCCGCCGATCCGCTTGAAGTAGCGATCGATGACGCGGGCGATCTCGCCGGAATAGAACGCATCGCGTCCGCCCGCTGCGATCGCGCGATAGGTGCGAGCGAGATCGGGGTTGCGAAAGACCTGCCCGATCGCCGGGCCCTTGCCGTCGGCCAGGCCGTAGGTCCTGAGGGCGTTGGCGGTTTCCTCGATGCCGTTACCCGGCCGGCGGAATGCCGCCATGCTGCGCCGGATGTAATAGGCGATGATGTCGGGCACCGGCGCGCCTGCCTCGGCATGCGCGATCGCCGGCTCGAACAACTGCGCCCAGGGCAGCCGGCCATAGCGTTGGTGCATCGTCCACCAGGCATCCACAGCGCCCGGCACCGATACCGACACCGCACCCAGCGGCGGCAGCGCCCCGCCGCGTGCCCGCGACCGCACCGTTTCCAGGCTCAGGCCCCGCGGCGACGCGCCCGATCCGGCGAGGCCGACGACCTTGCGCTGCTTCGGATCCCAGATCATCGCATAGGCGTCGCCGCCGATGCCGCTCGATGTCGGCTCGAGGAAACCGAGACACGCGTTGATCGCGATCGCAGCGTCGACCGCCGATCCGCCTCGGCGCAGGATGTCGATCCCGGCCTGCGTCGCCAGCGGGTGTGCGGTCCCCGCCGCGCCGTTGAGGCCATAGGCAGCGGTGCGCGAGGCGAAACTCGCGCCGACCGGACGGTCGCCCGCCGCCACGTCGGGACGCAGGAAGCGGTCCTCGCCGGCAACCCAGCGCGGGGGGAGCGTCGCGGTCTTCGGCCGAGGCGCACCACCCTGTCCCGGTCCCGGAACGCCCTGCTTGCCCGGAACGCCGGGTCCGGCCTGACCGCCCTGCGCCATACCTATGCCCGGTAGCAATGCGGCCCCCGGCAAGGCGGCAATGAAAGTTCGACGACGCATAGAGGACGCTCCCGGTGCTGATGCCCGATCTTCGCTGGCTCTATGAGCGAGTACAAGGGGTTGATAGCGCCCGCGTCGCTACAGCGTCCGTCCACCGAAGCTGACTCCGTCAGACACCGTAGTCGCAGCGGCTAACCGTCGCGCGGGGCGCGGGCGATCACGGCTTGAGCTGCACGAAGACGGGCCTTCCAGATCTTGACCGACGGATGCCCGGCAGCGAGGCCGACCAGCCGCCCCTCGATCTGCGTGACCTCTCGCTTGGCTGCATCGAGCTCGGTCGCCGTCGGTGCAGGCTGGATATTGGCGCGTGCATGCGCGCCGGTGCGTCCCTTGCTCTTTGTCATGGGCAACGCGATGGTCTCAGATGGCAGGGGCCGTCAATATAGGACGGCATCTATGACAGGTCTCAGCATGTCGATGACCGATCCGCCGTTGCTAAATACGTGCTCGGGCGTTCGTGACGGCATGAACGACAGCCTGCTATCGATCCGCGACCAGACCAAGACCGGCATCGTGCGACAGGTGCGGACTCTGTTCAATGACCAGGCTCGTGGCGAGGAGCCGGTGAAGCGGAGCGATGATGCGCTGTTTCCGCCCGATTCCATGATCTGGCGTGTGCATGGCGACGTTGTCAGCATGATGGTTGGCGGCGTGTCCGCGTTGCTCCTGCAGATGCTACATCCAGCCGTTCTAGCCGGGGTTTGGGACCATTCGAACTTCCGAACCGATATGCTCGGCAGGCTGCGGCGCACTGCCCGATTCATCGCTGCGACCACATATGGCGAGCGCGCGGAGGCAGAGGCGGCAATAGCGCGAGTCCGCGCGGTCCATTCGCACATCGGTGGCGCGCTTCCCGACGGTACGCCCTACCGTGCCGACGACTCCAGGTTACTGGCGTGGGTCCATGTATCCGAAGCGTGGTCCTTCCTGGCGGCGTGGCAACACTACGGAGATCGTCGACTGACGCTCGCGCAGGAGGATCTCTACTACGCCGAGTTCGCGAGCATAGGATCGGCACTGGGTGCCGACGCCCTCCCGCGGAACCGTGCGGGCACGAATCAGGCGCTTCGCAATATGCAGCCGGCGTTGATCGCAGACGGTCGCACGCGCGAGGTCGCGCGATTGGTGCTCAATCAGACACCGGGCAACCCACTGGCAATACCGCTTCAACGAACCATCGCCCAGGCGGCGGTGGACCTTCTCCCGAGCTGGGCACGTCGGATGCATGGCCTGCATGCGTCGCCGATATTCATGAGGCCGGTCGTTCGGTCCGGTACACGACAGATGGCGAAAACGTTGCGCTGGGCCTTCGACGGCAACTGAAGCGGGAGGCGCAGAACTGGCCAAGTTCGTTACGGCCCATCGACGGCATGGTCCGGGAGTAAGTGGATGAAGACGTTGACCATCATCGGCCGGAATATCAGCGATATCCCGACCTTCTACGCCGAGATAAACCGGGTGTTTATGGCCAAGGAAGGTTGGCAATTGGGCGAAAGCCTCGATGCGCTGAACGACCTGCTCTATGGCGGCTACGGCGCGATCGAGGGGCGGGAACGGGTTCGTATCGTCTGGCAGGACGTTGCGGCCAGCAGGTCGGCGCTCGGTGTCGAGACGACCCGAACGTTCCTCGCCAGAAAGTTGCAGCGACCGGCCGGCTTCGACGTGGCTGCGATTGGTCGCCAACTGGACGCACTCGAGCGTGGCACTGGACAAACCTATTTCGAGATCGTCATGGAGATCTTCAGCGATCATCCGAACATCGAGCTTGTCATGGCTTGATGCGAAGCGATCGAGTTCCGTTGGCGATTTGCCGTGCAGACGTTGACGCAACCTCCGCCGTCTCTCGACTTTGCCCGTGGCTACCGAATGATTGAACGCGAGGTGCGCGAGCGCGTTGTCGATCAAGAAGGGGCGCGTCGCCTCGGAGCGCGAGGACACGACATGGCAAAGCCCTTCACGATTGCAGTACCGGACGAGCGGCTCGCCGGCATCAACGCCAAAGTCGCATCGTTCGACTGGGGCGCGCTGCCCGACGCCGGAGGCTGGCAGTCGGGTGTCGGCCTCGCAGACCTCAAGCGGCTCGTGGATTATTGGCGTACTCGGTTCGACTGGCGTGCGCAGGAACGTCGGTTGAATGCTTTACCCCACTTCACCAGCGAAGTGCTCGGCCAGGCGCTTCATTTCGTTCATGCGCGGGGCGATGGTTCACGCGCACCGCTGCTCCTGCTGCACGGCTGGCCGGGGTCGTTCATCGAATTCGAAGCGCTGATCTCCCCGTTAGTGGCCGACGGCCATGACGTCGTCGTGCCCTCGCTCCCGGGCTACGCCTTCTCCGGGCGTCCTGCCGCACCGATCGGACCGCGTCGAACTGGCGGGATCATGCATGGCCTGATGACCGAACTGTTCGGGGATGCTCGCTATCTGGTGCAGGGCGGCGACTGGGGCGCAGCAATCGGAAGCTGGATGGCGCACGATCATCCTGAAACCATCGACGCGCTGCACCTCAACATGGTTCTCATCCAGGCTGCAGACGTATCGCCGAAGACGCCCGACGAACTCGCCTGGGCAGCACGACGCGCGACGCTGGCCAAGGAGGAGACCGGCTACTCGCAAGAGCAGGGCACGCGTCCGCAGACGCTCGGAGTTGCCATGGCGGACAGCCCCGTCGGCGTTGCCGCCTGGATCCTGGAAAAGTTCGGTGCATGGGCGGACGTGCCGCGCGACGAACAGGGCCGGCCCGATCTTTGGCAAGCCTTCGACGAGGACACGCTCCTCACCAACATCATGCTTTACCTTGTCGAGGGGTCCTTCATCACATCGACCTGGATGTATCGCGGTCGCGTATTGGAGGGGTCGGGCCAATTTCCGGCCGGCAGCCGCATCAAGGTGCCGACCGGCGTCGCAGCCTTCCCAGACCCCGTCTTCCCGCCGCCGCCACGATCGCACGCACGCAAGACCTACAACATCGTCCACTGGAACGAGATGAAGGCCGGCGGCCATTTTGCTGCACTCGAGCAGCCCGAGCTCCTGCTGGCCGATATGCGACGCTTCTTCGCGGACCAAGCATCCTCACAGAGGGGCAGACGCCATCGGCTGATCGGCGCGGCTGGCCTCGCTGGCGCCGCCGCCATAGGCCTTTGGGCACTGGCAGTCGGTAGCCGACGCTCGGACGATACAGAGGGCCGGCGCCGCGCGACCTACCCGCCACTGGATGTCCCCAAAGCAGTTGCCGACGGTGTGTGGATCGTCGACAGCGGACCGATCGATGCGATGGGTTTCGCGTTACCTGTACGGATGACGATCCTTCGGCTCGATAACGGCGATCTGCTGTTACACTCGCCCACCCCCTTTTCGACCGAGTTGGCCCAGGCCGTCGAGGCGCTGGGTCGGGTGCGGCATCTCGTCGCACCCAACGTGGCCCACTGGACTTTCCTTGCCAACTGGCAACGCGCCCACCCCGAAGCGACCACCTGGGCCGCGCCGGGGCTACGGGACCGGGCGCCGGTCCGTGCATCGTCCGTCCGGTTCGATGCCGAACTGGGTGAGACAGCCCCCGCCGAATGGTCGGGCACGCTCGATCAGGGCATCGTGCATGGCGGTGCCGGTTTCAACGAGGTCTGGTTCTTCCACCGGCCAACCAAGACGCTCGTTCTCGTCGACCTCATCGAAAACCTAGATCCTGAAAAGCTTCCGCCCATCACGCGAATGGTGATGCAGGCCTCCGCTGCGACGCACGGCACGACCGCACGGTACCTGCGCCTACCGGTACGGCTAGGTGGAGCGAACGCCAAAAAGGCCGTGCAGGCGATCGTGGCGCTCGAGCCTGACCGGGTGATCTTCGCGCACGGGCGCCCATTCGACAGCGATGGTGCGGCACGATTGAAGCGTGCCTTCGAATGGCTGATTTAGGCACTATTCCGTGCAGTCGCTGCTGTCGCCTCGGCCTTCGAATGTCGTTCGGGTGTCGGTTTCAGCAGCCGCGGCCGGCGGCGTCGTTTATCGGCGGCGTATTGGTTCCCGATAGCCATCATGGACTAATATGCCGTCGACACTGACCACGTGATCAGCGGCACGACGGTACCGGTTTCCCCGCGCGGACCGCTCAACGCGGCAAGGCGATCGTCACGTACGACTGCCAGCGCCTCAAGGCGCGTACTCCACTGCATGGCGCCCAGCAGAAATGGCTGCTCAAGGGCGGCGCCGGCGCTGAGGTAGCTACGGCTGCCACTTCCCGAACCATAGAAGCCGCCCCACCCTCGCCCTATCGCGATAGGTATGCTCAATTTCGGCCCGTCTTTGCGCTCGGAAAGGTCGAAGCTCGGTTCGATCGCCGCCAGCGTGAAGACTCCGTTGTCTCCCTTCGGTCGCATCGTGACGGCCAAGGTCGGCGACAATTTGCCAACTACGTCATCGCCGTAATAGGCAAGCGACAGACTCGCCTCGTGCGTCGTGGCCGACACGCCGTTCGGACTCGTCTTGATCGTATAGACCCCGGCGGCTCTCAGCCCCTTCAGCGGCGTGAACACCAGAGCGGCGAGGTTGTTGCTCTCGTACCATATCCGCGGTGTCGACATTTCTCCCGTCGACGGCGCATGAAAACCATTGGAGGAGCGCAACACCAGCCAGCTAGTCGCCACGCCATCCGAGCCGTGCGACAGATCGATCCCGACCGCGACTTGCGCATGAGCAGGCAGCCGGTCTAGGTCCGCACGATCGTCATCGTAATTGCCTCGCGCGAAGTCGCCATTGCGGACGTCGAACACCAGTTGAGGGTGAAGGTCGCCGCCCCCGGATATTTTGGCCGACCCTAACGTCGCATCCTCGGTATCGATCGTCGGCACCGACTGCGCTGACGCATCGATGGACGCCAGCGCGGCAATTGCCGACCACGCGAAGCGCGCGCCACGACAACATGTCAGAAATTTCATGTTACTTAGCCTCGTGTACCATCGTCGTTAGTATGTCCGAAGAACGGCGGTTAGTTTGGGGGAAAACGTACTGATCTACATTTAAATACGATCGATACTTGCTCGGATACTTTATGGCCGGGAACTGACTGCCCAGTTTAACGCTTAGACAGTATGAGCATTCGACTTGAAGAGCATCGCAGCGACGGGGGAAACCCTAGGTCCACGGCCAAGCTTTTTGGCCACCCCCTCCATCCCATGCTGGTACCGTTCCCGATCGTTTGCTTCATAGGCGCGCTGCTAACCGATCTTGCTTATCTAAAGTCGGCAAACATCATGTGGAGCAACTTTTCCATCTGGCTGATCACCGCCGGGTTGGTGATGGGTGGACTAGCTGCCGTGACCGGGATGATCGACTATGCCGGTGACCGCCGAGTGCGCGCGGCACGTCCGGCGACCCCGCATATGATCATCAACCTCGGGGTGTTCGTGATCGAGCTTTTCAACGCATTCATTCACAGCCGCGATGGTTGGACGAGCGTGGTACCGACAGGCTTGACCTTATCGGTGATCTCGGTGGTATTGCTCGGGGTCAGTGCGTGGCTTGGCGGGTCGCTCGTCTACAAGCATCGCGTCGGGGTGCGGTCGTGATCGTCGCAAAGCCGCGCGCCCGGAACCTTCTCGCGGGTGTCGCGGTGGTATCGGTGATCGCGCTTTCCGGTTGCAACGATGGCGGCGCAGAGTTCGATCGCAATTCGCAGATCGGATCGAATCCCGTCTTGCCTGCGCCAAAGCAATATCTGGTTCCGCCCATCCACGTCGCCGAGGTCGTGGGATGGCGTGCCGGCCAAGCACCCACCGCTGCGGCTGGCCTTCGCGTACAGGCGCTGGCACGCGATCTGAACCATCCGCGAAACGTCCTGGCATTGCCAAACGGCGACGTACTCATCGTCGAGTCCCAGGGCCCGAACCTCGATCCGATCACGCGCCCGAAGAACCCTATCGTGTCATGGGTTCAAAAGCGCGCCACAGGGCAGAACGGTGCTAAACCAAAGGGCGGGACCAATCAGATCACGCTGGTACGGGACACCAATGGTGACGGCGTACCCGAACTGCGTACGGTTCTGGTCGACCATCTTTTCTCGCCGTTCGGCGTCGTCTTTGCTGACAATTATCTGTACGTCGCAGCGACCGACGCGGTCCTGCGATATCCCTATACGCTCGGTCAGACCCGGATCACGGCCGCCCCCGTGCGGTTGACCGAATTGCCCGGGGGGCCAATCGACCATCACTGGACGAAGAGCCTGACGCTCAGCCCGGACGGGAAACTGCTCTATGCGACGGTTGGATCGAACAGCAACATCACCGAGAACGGCATGGAGGCCGAGAGGAACCGTGCGGCGGTGTGGGAAATCGACCGGTCATCGGGCCGCTCCCGCGTGTTCGCCACGGGACTGCGCAATCCGAACAGCCCCAACTTTTACCCAGGGACCAACACGCTTTGGGTCGTCGCGAACGAACGCGATGAACTGGGGCCGAACCTTGTCCCGGATTATCTCACCTCGGTACGCGATGGCGGCTTTTACGGTTGGCCCTATAGCTATTACGGCCGTCACGTGGATCCACGCGTCATGCCGCAGCGACCCGATCTGGTCGCTCGGGCGATCGTTCCGGACTATGCGCTGAGCAGCCATGTCGCGGCGCTTGGACTCACATTCTATTCCGGGTCGTCTCTTCCGCCCCGCTACCGCGGCGGTGCCCTGATCGGCGAGCATGGCAGTTGGGATCGCGACGAACTGAATGGCTACAAGGTTGCGTTCGTACCGTTCAGCAACGCGCGTCCAAGCGGCAAGGCCGAGGACTTTCTGTCCGGCTTCGTGTCGCCCGATGGCAAGGTTCGCGGTCGTCCCGTCGGCGTTACCGTCGACCGAACAGGCGCGGTCCTCGTTGCCGATGATACCGGCAACGTCGTTTGGCGGGTTTCGGCGGCGCGTTGACGCGATACGCGCCGGAGGATCACGTTGGCCTCAGTCCGTGGGGCTTTCGGCGGTGAAGGGGGAGCAGCATGGTTTGGTGACTGGCTGAAACTCCATCAACTCGACCCGGGTCCCGTCCGGATCGTAGAAGTTGGCCTGCCACTTGCCATCCAGCCCCATCTGGGGTCCATCGTGATGCGGGCTCAAGCGGCTTTCCCGATACAATGTCGTGACGGCTGCCTGCATGTTCGACACGCCAAGCGAAAAATGGTTGAGGACGCCAAGCTGGTTGGCATTCACCTTGGCGATCGGCACGTCTGATCCCGGCCCGACCATCATGTATTCCATCCAATCACGCCCATCCGGCGCCTGCTGGGATACCCAGTCGACCTTTGTCGGCTCGAACGCACCAAACCAATAGGGTCGAAAGCCGAGCAGGCGGCGGTAGAAGCTGTCTTGTTTAGCGCGATCATGGACCGCATAGCCGACATGAATGACGCGACTACTTATCGCGCCAGGTACCGCAGTGGCATCCGGACTGGCGGATTGAACGAACTGGACCTCGTTACCTTCCGGATCGTGCGTAACGAACCAACGATCGCCGCCAGCCACGCCCCGGACCGGACCAAGCTCCGTCATGCCCTGCGCCATGAACCATGAGCGCAGGCGCGCTGCGTCCGTCGTGAGATAGGCCGCATGGGCGAGCATGCTGGCGCCGTGTCCGGTAGGCGCAGGCAACACCTCGACGAACTGACGAGAGCTGAAATAGAAGCGGACGCCGGCTGCGTTCTGCGGGTCCATACCTTTCCGTGCGCCGAGTACGTGCGTGTAGAAATGCTCCGATTTCGCCATGTCGCGCGAGTAGACAGCGAGATGCGAGATCCCCGTGATTGCGGGTCGAACCTCAGGGGGCCTGGCCCCCATCAGTGCGGTCGCAGCGCATGCCAACGCTAATAGCCGTGGCGTCACAGGTCGATCCTCTCATCATTATACGCACGTCTTAGGCCGGCTGATGGACCGTTTAAGGACACTATTTCCCTTGTCACGCGGGGCACATTAATCGTCAAGATGTTGGAACACTCGGAGAGGGAGTTTGATTGGCTACTGCGCTACATCAGACATCATCCATGCCTCGTATCAATCCCTAAACCCGGAAATGCTTCCCCTTTAGCGGGCGAAGTCCAGGAAGATGTACGGACGTCACAGAGCGGGGTTGGCTGCGCATTGGCCTGACTGCACGATGCGTGAGGCTGTACTGCTGGGGCTGTCCAATGCAGTAGGGTTGCGCGGCTGCCCTACTGTCGCCTAGCGTGGCGCCATCAGCTTCACAGTCAGGAACATCGGCATGGATCGTCGCGCTTTTATCATGTCCAGTGCCGCTACCGCCACGCTGAGCGTGCTACCCACACGATCCGCGTTTGCGCAGACTTCGGCAGGAACAGCAGCGGCACCATCGCCGGGCGACGCCCGGCTGAACGCGGCCTTCGATCAGGTCCTGCGCGAAACCGTTCGCCAATCGCCGGAATTCGCCACCTCGCTGGGGCTCGATACCGGCAAGGATGTCGATCTGCGCCACATGCTGGGCGACAACAGCTACGCCGCCATCGCGAAGGATCTGGCTCGGAACCGCAAGGCAAAGGCGCTCGTCACCGCGGTCGATCCCGCCTCGCTGTCGCCGCAGGCGCGCATCGATCGCGAAGTCGTCCTCTACAGCATCCAGTCGAACATGGTCGGCCCGGAGAAGTTCGGCCTCTCCTCGCCGCAGGGGCCTTATCCGATCACCCAGCAGGACGGCGTCTATTTCTCCATGCCGGACTTCCTGGCCTCGACCCACCCGGTGAAGACCGCGGATGATGCAGAAGCCTATCTGGATCGATTGGCGATGATGGGCCGGCAGCTGGATAACGAAACCGAGGTTCAGCGTCGCGAGGCCGCCAAGGGCCGGCTGGCGCCCGACTTCTCCCTCGATCTCGCGCTAGGCCAAATGGCGAACCTCCGGTCACCAAGCCCGGCCGACAACCAGCTCGTCCAGGCGCTGACCAGCCGCACTGGCCCCGCGAAGATCGCCGGGGATTGGCAGGCACGCGCTGCCCGGATCGTCGCGACCCAGGTCTATCCGGCGCTCGATCGCCAGATCGCTTTGCTGCGCTCGCTGCGGCCCTCGGCGCGCAGCGCCGCCGGCATCTGGGCGATCCCCAACGGCGATGCGATCTACGCCGCCGCGCTGGCCCAGGCGACAACCACCAGCTTGTCGCCCGACGAAGTCCATCGCATGGGCCTGCAGCAGGTCGCAGAACTCACCGCGCAGCTCGATCAGATCCTGCGTGGACAGGGCCTCACGCAGGGCAGCGTCGGTGCCCGCCTCGACCAGCTCAACCGCCTGCCCGCGCAATTGTTCGCGAACACAGACGCCGGCCGTGCCGAGCTGCTCGCCAGCCTCAACGCAGGCGTCCAGGCGATGCAGGCACGGTTGCCTAAGGCATTTACGAACCCGCCCAACGCGGCACTTGAAATCCGCCGCGTCGCGCCCGAGATCCAGGACGGTGCACCCAACGGCTATTACTTCCGCGCGCCGCTCGATGGCTCGCGTGCCGCGATCTACTGGATCAATCTCAAGAGCGTGCACGACTGGCCAAAATACACGCTGCCGAGCCTCACCTATCACGAGGGCGTGCCGGGGCATCATCTCCAGATATCGACCGCGCAGCGTGCGCCCACCCATCCGCTGCGCAAGATCGCCTTCTTTAACGCGTATCTAGAAGGCTGGGCGCTCTATGCGGAACAACTCGCCGACGAACTCGGCGGCTATGCCTCGCCCGTGGAACGCGCCGGCTATCTGCAATCATTCCTGTTCCGCGCAGCACGCCTGGTCGTGGATACCGGCATTCATACCAAGCGGTGGACCCACGATCAGGCGACGAAGTATCTGGTCGATACGGTCGGCTTCGCCCCCGGGCGCTCGCAGCGCGAAGTCGAGCGCTATTGCGTCTCGCCGGGTCAGGCATGCAGCTACAAGATCGGTCATGCGGCGTGGCTGCGTGCGCGCGAGAAGGCCAAGGCAATCGCCGGCGATCGCTTCGACCTGAAGCATTTCCACGATGTGCTGGAAGCCGGTGCGATGCCATTGTCGATGCTGGAGCGGATCGTCGAGGAACGTGCGCGCGCCGTCTGACGGCTGGTCCTGGGGCAACACGCGATGCCGAGCGCCCGCCCGCCCATGTTGAGGACGGCGTGTAGCCGATGGCGGGCGAGCGAACGGTACAGCGTCGGGAAGGCTGAGGACATCGACCGGCCCCTATTCGTGGCGTAGCGCGCGCGCGGGCTCGGCGCGGGCGACGCGCCATGCCTGGCCGAAGACGGTCGCGCTCGCGATCAGCGCTGCGGCGAACGACGCGCCGACGAAGAACAACGGCGACAGCGCGATGCGGTCGTCGAACCCGCCTAGCCAGCGCTGCATCGCGACATAGGCGAGCGGCCACGCGACGAGGTTGGCGAGGATCACGGGGCGCAGGAACTGCCCGATCAACAGCCGCAACACCTCGGCTGTCGAGGCACCGAGCGTCTTGCGGATGCCGATCTCCTTGACGCGTCGCGCGGTGTCGAACGCCGCCAGGCCGTAGAGCCCGATGCAGCCAATCAGGATCGCCAGCACCGCACCGATCGTGAACAGCCGCGAGCGTTGCGCATCCGCCTTGTAATAGCGCTGGTACAGATTGTCCTCGACCGAGCGCGCCTCGAACGGAACGCCGGGAACGACGCGCTTCCACGCCGCCTCGAGTGCCGCCATCATCGTCTTCGCATCGCGGCCGGCATAGCGCACCGCCGCGAACGGCGAGAGGATATCGACGGTGTTGTAGGTGTAGGCGACCGGCGTGACGGCATCGCGCGGGCTCCTGAAGCGCAGATCGTCGACTATGCCGATAATGGTCGAGTCCCGCTCGCCGTCGTTGATCGACTGCCCCAGTGCTGCGGCCGGCGACGCGAAGCCCAGCGCTGTCACCGCCGTCCGGTTGATCACCACATTAGGCCCTGCCCTCTTGCGTTCGGCAAGCGTCAACAGGCCGCGGTCGTCGGCATGCGCGGCGTCGAACAAGCGCCCCGCGACGAGACGCGCGCCGTACACGCGGAAATAGTCGCGGCCGGTGCCGACATCCATCAACGATATCTTGCTGCCCGACGCGCCTGCACGGCTGTATCCCGAGAAATTGGTCGTGCTCTGGTCGCCCGGGGCATTGTTGGCGACGGTGACGCCGGTGACGCCGGGGGCCGCCGCGAGGCTGCGCAGGATCGCAGCGCGCTGTGGGGAGTCGATCCCGCCGGTCATCAGCGAGCGGACGATCATCAAGCCGTCGCGGCGAAACCCGACATCGGCGTCACGGATATGCTCGGTCTGTTTGAGCATGACTCCGGTCGCGATGGCGAACGCGATTGCGATCGCAAACTGCACGACCACTAGGGCGCTCCGTAGACGAGTCCCGCTACGCCCGCCACCTGGTGCTCGCGTCGAGGCGAGCACTGCGGCAGGGCGAAATCCCGACAGCACGAACGCGGGATACAGCCCCGCGACCAAAGCGATGCCGAGGACCAGCAGGACCAGCGGCAGGACGACGCCGTCCCATCCGACGTAGCGGATCGCCAGTGTCGTTCCGCCAAGCGCATTGATGAAAGGCAGCGCGATCTCGGCCAGCGCGAGCCCGATCAGCGCCGCCACAGCGACCGTCGCCAGCGCCTCGCCCAGGAACTGGCGGATGAGCGACCGCCGCGTGCCACCCAGGACCTTGCGCATCGCCACTTCGCGCGCGCGTAGCCCAGCGCGTGCGGTCGCGAGATTGACGTAGTTCACGATGGCGATGAGCAGCGTCAGCAACCCGACCGCACCCAGAGTTGTAACGATCGCGCGATCACCCGGACTATACAGATGCATCGCGGTCAGCGGCCGCAGCGACTGGAAATACTCGCCTTTCTTCAGATTGCCGCCGGCATAGGCATGGCGGTCGAGAAAGGATGGCAACTGCGCCTCGAACACCCGCGCTGCCACCGCATCGGGAAACCGCAGGAACGTGGTCAGCGACGCGCTGCCCCAATGCTCCCACCACTCGTTGCCGAAGCGAGTCCGTGAGATTTGCGCGAACATCTCGCTCTTGAACGTGACGTCGTCGGGCATGTCGCGCAGGACCGCCCCGACCTTGTAGGGATAGGTCGTCCCATCGATCGACAGTTGCAGCGTCCGGCCGATCGCCGACTGGCTCCCGAAATATTTCCGCGCGGTCTTCTGCGTGACCACCAGGCCGTTCGGATCGGCGAGCGTTGCCGCTGGATTCCCCTCGACCGCGGGAAAGCGCATGAGATCGAAGAAGTTCGGGTCGACCGTGCCCAAATCCTCGGCGGTCGCCTGCCCGCCCTGCTGCACCGTCGCCGCCATGTTCATGTAGCGCGTGCCGACCAGCTGCGGGTAATCCGCCTGCAGGATCTTGAGTTCGCTGCCCATCGTGTTCGGGTTGGTGTCCGCCGGATAGCCCGGCATCACATAGCGTTCCTCCATCACCCACAACCGGTCTTGCTGCGGCAATACGCGGTCGTACCCGGTCTCGAACCGGACGAAGAGGAACAGCACGAGGAACGTCGCGATCCCCAGTGCGAGACCGCCGATGTTGAGGAGCGCGAACAGGCGGTGATGCGCGAGCGACCGATAGAGGCTGGTGAGTGCGGACATGGCGGTTCCTTCAGGCGTCGCTTGCGGCATCGGGGCCGGGCTTGGGGCCGGACTTGGTCGCGGCGAGATGGCGGACGAGGACCACCACGAGCAGCATCAGCACGAGCATCTGGAGCGAGCGGCGCATCAGGCGGCGCGCCGTGCCGACGACAGGATGCGGCCATCGAGCATGTGCACCGTCCGCTTGGCGATATCGGCGTGCGACGGGCTGTGTGTGACCATCACGATCGTCGCGCCCTCGGCGTTCAGCTGGCCGAGGATGTCCATCACCTGCGCGCCGTTCTCGGTATCGAGGTTGCCGGTCGGCTCGTCGGCGAGGATCAGCCGCGGCTCGCCGACGATCGCGCGGGCGATCGCCGCGCGCTGTTGCTGGCCGCCCGACAATTGATGCGGGTGATGGCGCTGGCGGTGGGCGATGCCGACCCTGTCCATCGCCGCCGCCACGCGGTCCTTCTTCTCGCGCGCGGGCATCGTCCGATAGGCGAGACCCAGCGCGACATTCTCGGCGATCGTCAGCTCGTCGATCAGGTTGAAGCTCTGGAACACGAAGCCCAGTCGATCACGGCGCAGCTTGGCGAGTTCGGCTTCGGGCGCGCGCGCGATATCGGCCCCTTCGAACAGATACCGTCCGTCCGTGGGCCGGTCGATCGTGCCGATGATATTGAGCAGCGTCGATTTGCCGCAGCCCGACGGCCCCATGATCGCGACGAATTCACCCGCCTCGACCGCTAGGTCGATGCCGCCGAGCGCAGTCGTCTCGACCTCGTCCGAGGCATAGGTGCGGCTGAGGTCCTGTAACTGGATCATATCGAATCCTATCGGATGAGGAGGGTCTGGAAGGGGGTGTAGGTGCCAAGCGCGGTGGTCACGATCCGCTCGCCGGGCGCGAGGCCGGAGACGATCTCGACCTGATCGGGATTGCGTCGGCCGGTGACGATCGCCCGCCGGACGGCCTTCGCGTTCCCGTCGAGCACGAAAGCGGTGGTACCGCCCGCATCGAGCCAGCCGCCCGACGGCGCCACCACCGCGGTCCGGTCCGCGCCGAGCACGAGGCGGACGTCGAGCGTCTGGCCGCGGTTCAGTCCCGTGGGTGCCGCGCCGCGAAAGCCGAGTTCGACGCGAAACCGGCCCTCGGTCACCTGCGGCAGGATTTTGATGACCGACATCGCATAGCTCCGACCGTCGATGTCGGCCGCCGCGCCGAGCCCTACCCGGACGCGCCCGAGATAGAATTGGTCGACATCGGCAGTCAGCTTCCACTGGCCCTCGGAGTCGATCTGCCCGACCGGATCGCCGGCCTTGAGCGTCTGCCCGGGCTGGAGCGTGAAGGCGGTAAGCCGTCCCGCGACGGGCGCGCGCAGCACCAGCGCGGAGAGACTCGCCCGAACCATCGCCAGGCTCTCGCGCAACTGCCGCGCGGTCGCGGCGATGCCTGACGACTGATCCGCCAACGTCACCCCAGCCTCGGCGGTCCCACGATCGAGCGCGGCAACGCGCGCCTGCTGATACCCGACATCCTCGCGCACCGGATCGATAGCGGCGCGCGTGATGATGCCCCGGTCAAACAGCACCTGCTTCTGCGCGAGCAACGTCCGCGCCTTGGACAGCGCGTTGCGCGCCTCGGCCAGATCGCGCGCGCCATCCTGCCGCGTGTTCTGGACCGACAGCCGCTGGCCGCTGATCGCACTCAACTGCCCGACGATCTCCGCCGAGCGGCTGGCCACGTCGAGTTCGAGCGACGGATTAGACAAACGTGCGAGCGGCGTGCCGGCGGCGACCATCGCGCCATCGCTGGTGGCGAGGTCGGCGACCTGCCCGCCCGAGATCGCGGTCACGAACACCGTGCGCAACGGCGCCACCTCGGCGCGGAGCGGCACGAAATCGCGGAACGGCGCGCGCACGACATCGCCGATACGGATCGCGGCGGCGTCGACGGTCAGCGCATTGGCGCCGGGCATCAGCAGCCACAGCAACACCGCCGCAGCCACCACCGCGATTGCAAGCGCACCGCGCACGATACGCTTGCGCCGCTTGGCGTGCGGACGCTCGATACGCCGGTCCATCGCGGCGCCCGTTCCAGGCAGGGTCGTCTCTGTCATGCGGACAGTGTACGGGACGGATCAACCAGATCCTAAGCTACTGCCAACGCTGCATAATTCCGCGCCCCGTAGCTGAATCACGCACCCGACTGTACCAACTGTCCGTTTCCGGACACTATGACGGCCATGTCAACCGAATCGCATATCCTGGTCATCGACGACGATCCCGACATCGCCAAGGCAGCGCGGTTGTTGCTCGAACGGCACGGCATGCGCGTCTCGACCGCGGCGAACCCGGAGGCGGCCTGGGTGCTGCTCGCGGGTGAACCGATCGACGTCATCCTGCTCGATCTCAACTTCGCGCGCGGACGGACCACCGGCGAGGAGGGGTTCGCGATGCTCGACCGGCTGATCGCAGCAGACGCGCGCGCCGTCGTCATCGTCGTCACCGGGCATAGCGGGATCGCGGTCGCCGTCCGGGCGATGCGCAGCGGCGCGACCGACTTCGTGATCAAGCCCTGGAACAACGAACGCCTGCTGACCACGGTAGAGCGCGGGCTGGCGCTGTGCCGCGCGAAGCTGGAGACAGCGGCGACACCGCCCGTCCATGACGGCATCCTGCTCGGCGAAAGCGCCGGGATCACGCGCGCGCGCGACCTGGTCGCTCGCGTCGCGCCGACCGCGGCCCCGATCCTGATCCACGGCGCTGCGGGCACCGGCAAGACGCTGATCGCCCGACTGGTTCATCAGACCTCGCCCCACGCCGCCCTGCCGCTCATCACGTTGGACGCCGAGGCCGCGGACGCCGCCGTCATCGCCCAGCAAACGGCGGCGGCCGCTGGCGGGTTGTTGGTCATCGACCATATCGACCGCCTGCCTCGTGCGCTCAACGGCGTTCTCCTGTCAGCGCTCGACGGCATCCGCGTCATCGCGACCACGCGACTGGATCGCACCGGCGTTCAGGGGGCGATCGGCGAAGATTTGCTCGACCGGGTCGGAACGATCGAAATCGCCCTCCCGCCGCTCGTCGATCGCGCGGGCGATGCGGTGCTGCTCGCACGCCATTTCCTCGCGCTGTTCGCCTACCGCCACGGCAAGCCCCTCAAACCACTCGATGCAGACGCGGTGCAGGCGATCGCGGCGGATCGCTGGCCCGACAACGTCCGCGGCCTGCGCCAGACGATGGAACGCGCGGTGCTGCTCGGCAATGGCGAGACTTACGCGATCGGCGACCTGCTGCGTTCACCCGGCAGCGCCGAGCCGCAATCGCTTGCCCCCGATCTGTCACTCGCGCGCAACGAGGAAACGCTGATCACAGCAGCACTCGAACGCCACGCCTTCAACGTCAGCCGCGCCGCCGTACAGCTCGGACTGACTCGCGCGGCGCTCTATCGCCGGATGGCGCGCTATGGCCTCTAACCGGATGCGCGCGGTGGTACGCGCGCTGGTGATAGCTGCGGCCGGTGCCAGTGGTGCGGTGGCGGCCACACGCGGTCTGTACGCCACCGCGCTCCTCGCGGCGATGATCGCGATCTGGATCGCCGCACTCGACATGGTAGACGCTGGTCAGCGCTCGCCGATGCCGGCGCCACCAATCCCGGCCGCGTCCGCCGGAGAGGAGGAACGGCGCCGTCTGAACGCCTATCTCGATCTGTCGCCAGCGCCCTTGGTCGCGCTCGAAGACGGCCGGTTGCGCGCAGTCAACCGCGCCGCGCGGCGATTGCTCGGCGCGGGCGATCTTGTCGTCGATCCGCCTGAGGAGCTCGTTTCCGCGCTCGCCGACACCCGCCCGGGCCGCACCGCCACGATCGAGATCGGGCACGACACCGACATCCGGAGCTTCGCGCTGGCCACCGGCGACCTTGCGCTGGCAGGGCGGATGACGCGGATCGGCGCGCTGATCGACATCGACGCCGAACTGAAGGCCGCCGAGGCCGCCGCGTTGCGCGAGCTCGTCCAGGTCCTGAGCCACGAGATCGTCAACGCCCTCACCCCGATCGCCTCGCTAGCCGAGACCGCGGTGGCGATGCTCGACGATCCGGACCCGACGCTGCCCAAGGTACGCGACGCGGTCGAGACCGTCGCGCGCCGCGCCGCCAGTCTGCACCGGTTCGGCGAAAGCTACCGTGCGTTGGCGAAGCTGCCCGCCCCCTCGGTGGAGCGTATTCCTCTGGCCGGGTTCGTCAGCGATCTGGCAGCATTGTTTACGACGAGATGGCCGGGAGTCGCGTTTACGACCGACCTCCTGGACGCACCGGCCCATCTGCTGGCCGACCCGGATCAACTGACCGCAGCGCTCTGGGCGGTGTTGCAGAACGCAGCCGAGGCGTTGCACGGCTCGTTCGATGCGCGGGTCACGCTCACCATCTCCGCCCTTGTCGGCCAAACGCAGTTCACGATGACGGACACCGGCCCCGGTATCCCCGTCGCAAACCAGGTCGACATCTTCCGCCCCTTCTTCACGACCAAGACCGAGGGCACGGGCGTGGGTCTAGCGCTCGCCCGGCAGATCTTCCGGGGGCACGACGGCGATCTCAGCCTCGCCCATTCTCTCCCCGGCAACACACGGTTCGAGGGCACCGTTCCTTCCGTTCCGACCAGCTGAGCAATCAAAGCGAATGGGACTGATGGATGGTTTGAACACGGAGGCTAAACCGGAAGATCCACAAAGCGAAGTTCCGAGGATTTTCGGGTTCGCAACTTTCGACCCTCATTAAACGGGGGCAAACGTCCTTAGCCTTGCTCGAATGATACAGCTCGGACTGCGCGATTATATATTGTTACCTGCAGAAGGCGGCTATGCGACGATTGCGTGCCATCCGAGCCCTGAGTAATCAGCGGGGCGCTCTGAAGATCCAGGCCGTCACATACCGCATCGGGTCTTGAGAAATCGCCGCTTACGCAAGTCCGATCGAGGTTTCGTCCCCAAGGTTGGCAAGCGCATCAGACAGATCGCCGATGTCCAGCGACGCGCGCACCGAAGACGTCGCATACGTCGCCCCCATCGCGCGGCCCCATCTCTAGCCGTCCAGCTCCGGTTTACTGCTGCTCAAGCAGGCAAACTTGTCGGGAACCTCGGGGACGCGCAGCATCGCGAGGGCTGCGAGAATCATTACGATGGCGGCGAATGCCATCGTCCAGATCGGTTCGGTCGGGAAGAACGCCTTCAGCACCGACCCCATCAGCGTCGCAACCAGCAACTGCGGCAAGACGATGAAGATGTTGAACAATCCCATGTAGATGCCGAGCTTGGTTTGGGGCAGGCTGGAGGCGAGGATCGCGTAAGGCATGGCGAGGATCGACGCCCAGGCGATGCCGACGCCGACTTCGCTGACGATCAGCAGCGTTGGATCGCGCACCATCAGGAAGCTCGCAAATCCCGCGGCGCCGCACAGCAGGCAGGCGATATGCGTTTTGACCCGGCCGATCCGGCTGGCCAACCGCGGCAGTATCAGTAACGCGACCAGCGCGGCGACGGCGTTGTAGACTGCGAACAGCACGCCGACCCAATCGCTGCCCGCATTGTAGGCGGCGCTCGTCGCGTCGCTCGACCCGTACATATACTGCGCGACGACGGGCGTGGTGAAGATCCACATGATGAACAGCGCGGACCAGCTGAAGAACTGGACGAGCGCCAAGCGCTTCATGACGCTGGGCATCGCGGCGAAGTCGCCGACGATCTGGCTCAGCGCGTTGTCGCCATTGCCACCGCGCGCGAGGACGATGGCCGCGAGGCTGGCGTCGCCATAGGCTACGAGCAGGCCGCCGAGCAGGTACACTTCCTTCTGCAACGCCAGTTCGGGCACCGCGACGACGACCGCGATCCCGGCGGCGATCCAGGCGATGCTGGTCGCAAAGCTGCGACTGGCGAGCGCGCGGACCGGAGCGCTGTGCGCCTCGTCACGGTCAGATTCAGCGAACGATGCCATCTGTTCGGGGCTGTATTCGCGCGTGTTGCCGACCGTCCAGAGGACCGCGAGCAGCAGTGCCGCGCCGCCGAACCAGAAGCTGTAGCGCACGGTGTCGGGAACGCCCGCGAGCGCATCGCCCGACACGCCGAGATGCGCCAGCGCAAACGGAAAGATCGAGCCGACGACGGCGCCGGCGCCGATGAACGCGGTCTGGAGCGCATAGCCTGCGGTGTGCTGGTCTTTCCGCAGCATGTCGCCGACGAACGCGCGGAACGGCTCCATCGACACGTTGACGGAGGCGTCGAGCACCCAGAGCGTCAGCGCGGCGAGCCACAGCATCTTCGCCTCGGGCATCACGAACAGCGCGAGTGCTGCGAGGACGGCACCGGCGAAGAAATACGGACGACGGCGGCCGAAACGTGTCCAGGTGCGATCGCTGTAGTGGCCGATGATCGGCTGGACGAGCAGACCGGTCAGCGGTGCCGCGACCCATAGATAGGAGAGATCGTCGAGCGATCCGCCGAGCGTCTGGAAGATCCGGCTCATATTGGCGTTCTGCAACGCGAAGCCGATCTGGATGCCGAAAAAGCCGAAGCTGATGTTCCACAGGCCGGCAAAGCCCTGGACTGGTTTCTCGGTCAAAACGCGGCTCTCCTGATCGGTCGCCGCTTGTATGCGTGGCGATCTGACGGACCGGCTTGACCCCAAGCGACCGGCAAAACAACTATGCATACGAATACCTTGCCCCGCCGCGGCGCCGCGCGGCATGAAGGCCGGCATGACCCAATCGCCGAACACCACGCTTCACCTCCAGGGGGAGGAACAGCGCCCGCTGATCGCGATCGATGATTTCTGGCCCGATCCGGATGCGCTGCGCGAGGATGCGGCGAGCCTGCGGATGGCGCCGATCGGCCCGCATTATCCCGGTGTCCGCGCCGAAGTGCCACCGCGCCTCGCCGAGACGATGCGACGCCGGATCGCGCCAATGTTGGCGGAGCATTTCGGGCTCGATCCGGCGCCGGCGGTGTCCGAAGCCTATTATTCACTCGTCACCACGGCGCCTCGCGATCTCGCGCCGATCCAGCGATTGCCGCATTTCGATGGCATCGAGCGGGGGCGGATCGCGGTGCTGCTGTTCCTGGGGCACGGCGAACAGGGCGGCACCGCGTTCTACCGCCAGCGATCGACGGCGTTCGAGACCGTCGATGCGTCGCGGCTCGACCGGTTCAGGGCGGAACTGGAAGCGGGCGTGCAGGCGCACGGCATGCCCGAGGCGTCCTACATCGCGGGCGATACGGCGCTGTACGAACGCATCGCGGTCCAGACGGCGCGCTTCAACCGGGCGCTCGTCTATGAGGGGAATACGCTGCATTGTGCGTATCTGCCGCCTGAGGTGGCGCTGAGTTCGGAGCCGCTGGCCGGGCGGCTGACGCTCAATCTGTTCCTGTTCGACGACTGAGCGGCCGTCCTTACACGCGATCCTTTTTCGCTAGAGAGGATCGTATTGGGCTACGCCCCGCTGCTCGCGCGGATCACCAGGCGAGTCGGCAAGGGCGGGTCGTCGGAGACTTCGCCGCGCAGTTTCGCCAGCAGTGTTCGAACCAGCGCCTCCCCTGCCCGGCGCGCGTCCTGTGTCACGGTCGTCAGCGGCGGGTTGGTAAGTTGCGCCGAGGCGATATCGTCGAAGCCGACGATCGCGACGTCGTCCGGGATCGATCGCCCCGCCGCCGCCAGCGCGCGCATTGCGCCGATCGCGATGCTGTCGCTCGCCGCGAAAATTGCGTCATAGTCGGCGCCGCGTCGCGCGAGTTCGGCGATCGCGTCCTGTCCGGCGTCTTCGGTGGTGATTGCATCGACCTGCAATGCGGCGTCCGCCGTCAGCCCCGCAGCCGCCAACGCGTTGAGATATCCCCGATACCGGTCCTCCAGTTCGGGATACCGCCCGTCCGCGGCGCCCAGGAACGCGATCCGCCGTCGGCCGCGCGCAATCAGGTGCGCGGTGGCCGCCTCGCCGCCGCCGCGGTTGTCCGAGCCGACCGTGATCCCGGCGGGCCCGGTCCCGACCGCGCCCCAGCGCACCACCTTGGTACCCTGTTCGGTCAGGTGATCGAGACGCGCCCGGTAGGCTTCGTAATCGCCGTAGCCGAGCAGGATGATGCCGTCGGCCTTGCGGCTGTCCTGGTAATCGACGTGCCAGTCGCCAGACAATTGCTGGAACGAGATCAGCAGGTCGTAGCCGGCGCGGGCACAAGCGTGCGTGATCGAGCCCAGCATCGACAGGAAGAACGGGTTGATCGTCGACTCGTCTTCCGCCGGCTCCTCAAAGAACAGCAGCGCCAGCGTGTTCGCCGACTGACTGCGCAGCGACGAGGCGTGCTTGTCGACCGCGTAGTGCAGGCTGCGCGCGATCGCCTCGATCCGCTGGCGGGTCTGCGCGTTGACCGACTTCGATCCGCGCAGTGCGCGCGACACCGTCGGCTGCGACACGCCGGCGAGTTGCGCGATGTCGAACGATGTCGGACGGCGACCCACCGTCAGCGCCCTTGCCGGCGCCACTGTGGGCGGGCGTGGTCCTGAGGAGACACGGTTTGCATGAAACAGTGAATACGTATGCCCGTCCCTTTTGCAACGCCTCCACCCGAAATATAGCCGTGTTGCGACACCCGACGCGTCAGCACGACGTCGGGGATACCAAAACAAGCAATTGAGGATGCGCGGGATTATTCTCGCCTGAAGGGGATTTCATGAGCCAGTCTATTCCGTGCCGCCTGCGCGTCGCGTCCGGCATTTCCGCGCATAGCCGCCTCGCACTGCACGTCAGCGCGACCGCGCTCGCCGCTGCTCTGATGCTGCCGGGCCAGGCTGCGTTCGCGCAAGCGACGCCCGGTACCGCGAATGCCAATCCGACCGCACCAGCACAGATCGACGCGGTCCCGACCGTCGCCGCACCGACGCTACAGCCCGCCGATGCCGTGCCACCCGCACCGCAGGACGATGCCGCCGGCGGTGACGAGATCGTCGTCACCGGTATCCGCGCCGGCCTGGAATCCTCCGCCAAGATCAAGCGCCAGTCGGTCCTGATCGTCGACTCGATCTCGGCCGAAGACGTCGGCAAGCTGCCCGACGTGTCGATCGCGGACTCGCTCGCTCGCCTGCCCGGCGTGACCGCGCAGCGTCTCGAAGGTCGCGACCAACGCCTGTCGATCCGCGGCCTCGGCCCCGATTTCTCGACCACCCTGCTCAACGGCCGCGAACAGGTGACGACCGGCGACAACCGCGGCGTCGAGTTCGACCAGTATCCGTCGGAATTCTTCAAGACCGTCAACGTCTACAAGTCGGCGGACGCCTCGCTGATCGCCGCCGGCGTCGCCGGCACGGTCGACCTGCGCATGCTGCGTCCTCTCGACCAGGCACACCGGATCATCGCGGTCAGCGCACGGGCGCAGATGAACGGCATCGACAAGCTGAACCCGGATGGCGATCGCTACGGCTATCGCGCGTCGGCGACCTATGTCGACAAGTTCGCCAACGACACGCTCGGCATCGCGATCGGCGTGTCCGCAACGCAGACGCCGTCGCAGGACGAGCGCTACAACGCGTGGGGCTATAGCGGCGCCGGCACCGCGGCCAGCCCGTTCCTGCTCAACGGCGCCAAGCCCTATGTCCAGTCGAACGAGCTGAAGCGCTATGGTGGCGTCGCGACGATCGAGTGGCAGCCGTCCGACAGCTTCCATTCGACGTTCGACGCGCTGTATTCGCACTTCGAGGAAACGCAGATCCTGCGCGGCATCGAATTCCCGCTCGCAGGGCAGCTCGCGAGCGCCGGTACGGCCGGCGGAACGACCGCTACCGGCGTGACCGTCGCCGACGGCTTCGCGACCGGCGCGACGTTCGGCAACGTCTTCGCGGTGCAGCGCAACGACTATAACCAGCGCAAGGCGGACAATTTCTCGCTCGGCTGGAACAACGATCTCAAGCTGACCGAGTCGGTTCACCTGAACGTCGATGCGAGCTGGAGCCGTGCGAAGCGTACCGACTTCCTGCTCGAGACCAACACCGGTACCGGCTTCGCCAAGAGCGGCGCGGCGGACACCGTCACCGTCAGGCAGAACGGCAACGGTACCTACACCTTCTCGCCGACGCTGGATTACACCAACACCAACATCTTCAAGCTGACCGATCCGCAGGGTTGGGGCAACAACGGCACGCAGCAGGTCGTCCAATCGGGCTTCCTCAACCGGCCGAGCTTCAAGGACGATCTGAAGTCGCTCCGCGCCAGCCTCAACGGCGAGTTCTCGGACAGCGTCGTCAAGGGCTGGGAAGCCGGCGGCAACTACAGCCAGCGCAAGAAGACCAGCGCGTACACGTCCTATTTCCTCTGCCCGACCGGCGGCGGCACCAACTGTACCGTGGCGAGCGGTTCGCCGTTGAGCGGCAACGTTCCCAGCGAGGCGTTACTCGGCAAGAACGTGGCGCTCGATTATCTGGGCATCCCGCAGATGCTGACGCTCGATCCGCTATATCTCTACAATAATTCGCTTAACGCGGCGTTCGATGGCCGTCCGTCCGCGCTGGTGCGCGACAATGTCGTGCTCGAGAAGGTCTGGACCGGCTATGCCAAGGTCACGATCGACGGCCTGGTCGGCGACAAGCCGCTCAAGGGCTCGATCGGTGCGCAGGTGGTGCATTCGGACCAGAGCTCGACCGGCCAGATCGCCAGCGTCGTCGGCGGCGCGGTGACGATCGCACCGGTGACGCAGTCGCTGAAATACACCAACTTCCTGCCCTCGGCGACGATGTCGGTCGAACTGATCCCGCTGGGCTTCGTCAAGGTCGGCGCCTCGCAGACGATGGTCCGTCCGCGTCTCGACCAGGAGCGCGTGACGCAGGACGTCGCGATCAACCTGACCAACATCGGCCAGACGCCCGCCGGGCTGTTCCCGGTGTTCACGTCGACCGGTGGCAACGTCAATCTGAAGCCGTATCAGTCGACCAACATCGATCTGTCGTTCGAGAAATATTTCAACGGTGGCGGCTATGTCGCGCTGTCGGGGTATTTCAAGCACCTCACCGACTTCGTCGATCCGAACAACTCGCTGCCCTACGACTTCTCGGCGTTGCTGCCGGCACTGACTGCGGCGCAGCAGGCGCAGGTAATTGCCGCGGGCCAGACGATCGGCAACGTCTCGTCGCCAGCTAACACCGGTCGCGGCGAAGTGCTCGGCGTCGAGGGTACGGTGTCGCTGCCGTTCAAGGCGATCACGTCCGCGCTCGACGGCTTCGGCATCTTCGCGAGCGGCAACTACACGCAGTCGACGATCAAGTACGGCAGCAACCCGACCGACGCGATCACCCTGCCCGGCCTGTCCAAGTGGACCGGCAGCGGCACGATCTACTTCGAGAAATGGGGCTTCCAGGCGCGCGCGAACTATCGTTACCGCTCGAGCTTCCTCGCCGAAGTCGCCGGGTTGTCCGCGAACCCGACCTATCGCACCGCGCGATCGGAAGGGATCCTCGATGCGCAGATCGGGTACGAGTTCCAGAGCGGTCCGCTCGCGAACTTCGCGATCCTGGCGCAGGCGAAGAACCTGACCGACCGGCCGTTCGTGACCTACCAGAACGACGATCCGCGCCAGGTGATCGACTACCAGCGCTATGGTCGCGACTACTATGTGGGCATTACGTACAAGTTCTGAAGTCGATGGCGGGGCGGTTGACGCCGCCCCGCATTTGCCCCGCAGTGGCGGCACCTGACGGTTTCGAAGCGGGGACGCAGACGATGGCCAATCACCCTTTGCGTATCGTAATCGTCGGTGGCGGCACGGCCGGCTGGATGGCGGCGGCGACGTTCGCGCGGTTCCTGGAGACGGGATACGAGATCGACCTGATCGAGTCCGACGCGATCGGCACGGTCGGGGTCGGCGAGGCGACGATCCCGCAGATCCATCTGTTCAACGATGCGCTCGGTCTCGACGAGGACGCGTTCCTCCGTGCGACCGGCGGCACGTTCAAGCTCGGCATCGAGTTCGTCGACTGGTTCAAACCGGGCCATCGCTACATGCATGCGTTCGGCGATGTCGGTCGCGACGTCGGCCTGTTACCGTTTCACCAATATTGGCTGCGCGCGCGGTCGCTCGGGCTGGCCGGCGATCTCGGCGCCTATTCGCTCAACACGCATGCCGCGCTCGCCGAGCGAATGCAGCGGGGGCCGGCTCGTACCGCGCGGACGCTGCCGTCGATGCCGTACGCCTACCATTTCGATGCCGGACTCTATGCGCGGTACCTGCGACGCTACTCGGAAACACGCGGCGTCAACCGGATCGAGGGCAAGATCGTCCAGGTCACGCGCGACGGCGAAAGCGGCGACGTCTCCGGCCTCGTGCTGGAGAACGGCACCACCGTTGCCGCCGACCTGTATATCGACTGCACCGGGTTTCGCGGGCTGCTGATCGAGGAGGCGCTCGCCACCGGGTACGAGGACTGGACGCACTGGCTGCCGTGCGACCGCGCCATCGCGGTGCCGTCGGCGCGGAGCGAAAAGTTCACGCCGTATACTCGCTCGACCGCGCATGCCGCCGGCTGGCAGTGGCAGATCCCGTTGCAGCACAGGACTGGCAACGGCGTCGTCTTCTCCAGCGCGCACATGAGCGAGGACGAGGCGACCGCGACGCTGCTCGCCGGGCTCGACACGCCGGCGAAGGCCGATCCGCGGACGATCGCGTTCCGCACCGGCCGCCGCAAGCGGATGTGGAACCGCAACGTCGTCGCGCTCGGGCTCGCCGCGGGGTTCATGGAACCGCTCGAATCCACCAGCATCCACCTGATCCAGTCGGCGATCTCGCGATTGCTGAAGCTGTTGCCGGGCCGCGTCATCGCCGACGCCGATCGCACCGAGTTCAACCGCCAGAGCGACTTCGAATACGAACGCATCCGCGACTTCATCATCCTGCATTACAAGGCGACAGCGCGCGACGACACGCCGTTCTGGCGCCAGTGCCGCGACATGGCCGTCCCCGACACGCTCGCCGCGAAGATCGACCTGTGGCGCGGCAACGGGCACATCGTCCGCGAGCATGAGGAGCTGTTCACCGAAGTCGGCTGGCTTCAGGTGCTGGCGGGGCAAGGCATCATGCCGGCGGGTCACCACCCGCTGGCCGACGCGATATCGACGAGCGACCTGGGGGAATTCTTGGACACGATCGACAAGCTCAACGCGCGCGAGGCGGGCCAGATGCAGGACCACGCGGCGTTCGTCGCCCAGCATTGCGCGTCGCCAGTTGGGCTAGGCGCATGAGCATTGCCGCCGCCATCCTTCTCGCGCTGTCCGGCGCGGCCGCCGTACCACCCGCCGACTACCGCGCGCGCGCGCCGCAGGACGAGGTCATCTATTTCGTCCTGCCCGACCGGTTCGAGAATGCCGACCCGAGCAACGATCGCGGCGGGATCGCGGGCGATCGACTTAAGACCGGCTATGATCCGACCGCCAAGGGCTTCTATCACGGCGGCGACCTGAAGGGCCTGACCAAGCGGCTCGACTATATCCAGCATCTCGGCGCGACCGCGATCTGGCTCGGGCCGATCTTCAAGAACAAGGCGGTGCAGGGGTCGCTGGGCCACGAATCCGCGGGCTATCACGGATACTGGATCACCGACTTCACGCAGGTCGACCCGCATCTCGGCACCAACGCCGACATGACCGCCTTCGTCGACGCCGCCCACAAGCGCGGGATGAAGGTGTATATGGACATCATCATCAACCACACCGCGGACGTGATCCAGTACCGCGAATGCGCGGTCGGCATGCCCTGCCCGTACCGCGATCGCGCGACCTATCCGTACCAGCGCAAAGGCGGCGTCGGCGGCAAGGCGATCAATCCGGGGTTCGTCGGTGACGGCGTGCAGACTGCGGCGAACTTCGCCAGGCTGACCGACACGACCTATGCCTACACGCCGTACGTGCCGGCCGCCGAACGCACTGTGAAGGTGCCGGCGTGGCTCAACGACCCGATCTATTACCATAATCGCGGCGACACGACTTTCATGAACGAGAGCTCGACGATGGGCGATTTCTCGGGTCTCGACGACGTGATGACGGAGAACCCGCGCGTCGTGAGCGGGATGATCGACATCTTCGGTTCGTGGATCGACCGCTTCAAGGTCGACGGCTTCCGCATCGATACCGCACGCCACGTGAACCCCGAATTCTGGGCGCAGTTCGTGCCGGCGATGCTGACGCGGGCGCAGGCGAACGGCATCCCGAACTTCCACATCTTCGGCGAAGTCTCCGATCACGAGGTCCGCCCGGCGGTGCTCGCGCAGCACACGATCGTCGACAAGCTGCCCGCGGTGCTCGACTTCGCGTTCCGCCAGGCGGTGGTCGAGACGGTCGCAGGCACGCGCGGCACCGATGCGTTCGAGGCGCTGTTCGACGGCGACGTGCTGTATGCGAAGGGCGCCGACACCGCGGCGATCCTGCCGACCTTTACCGGCAACCACGACGACGGGCGGTTCGCGACGTTCGTACGGAAGGCGTTCCCGCAGGCATCCGACGACGAGGTCCTGAAGCGCGTCCTGCTGTCGAACGCGATGCTACTCACCTTGCGCGGCGTGCCGACGATCTATTCGGGCGACGAACAGGGCTTCGTCGGTGACGGCAACGACCAGGACGCGCGCGAGGATATGTTCGCGTCGAAGGTCGCGATCTACAACGACAACCGCCTGCTCGGCACGACCAAGACGACCGCGACCGAGAGCTTTGGCGAGACCAATCCGCTGTTTCGCGAGATCGCCGAGCTGGCGAAAATGCGCGTCACGCATCCCGCACTTACACGCGGCCGTACGCTGATCCGCAGCCGTAGCGAAACGCCGGGTCTGCTTGCGGTTTCGCGCTTCGATCCGACGACCGGTGCGGAAACCCTGCTCGCGTTCAACACCTCGGCCAAGCCGCTCACGCAGGCGGTGCAGGTCGAGGTCGGCTCCACGCGCTTCACTACGCTTGCCGGCACATGCGCAGCGCGCGCTGCCGCCCCCGGCAGCGTCACACTAACCCTGCCCGCGTTCGGCTATGCCGTCTGCGCCGCGGAGACTCGTTGATGCCCGTACGATTGCCTGAGTCCGCTGCCGACCTCCCATGGTGGAAAGGCGCGACGATCTACCAAATCTATCCCCGGAGTTTTGCGGATTCGAACGACGACGGGATCGGCGACCTGCCGGGTATCACCGCGCATCTCGATTATGTAGCCAGCCTCGGCGTCGACGCGGTGTGGCTGTCGCCGTTCTTCACCTCGCCGATGAAGGATTTCGGCTACGACGTGTCGGATTACCGCGATGTCGATCCGATCTTCGGCACGCTCGCCGATTTCGACGCGCTGATCGCGCGCGCGCATGCGCTGGGGCTCAAGATCATCATCGATCAGGTCTATTCGCACACCTCGGAGGAGCATGACTGGTTCCGCCAGAGCCGCGCCTCGCGCAGCGGCGACAAGGCGGACTGGTATGTCTGGGCGGATGCGAAGCCCGACGGCACGCCGCCATCGAACTGGCAGTCGGTGTTCGGCGGCCCCGCCTGGACTTGGGATGCCAGGCGCGGGCAATATTACATGCACAATTTCCTGAAGGACCAGCCGCAGCTCAACGGGCACAACCCCGCGGTTCAGGACGAGCTGATCGCGACGGCGCGGTTCTGGCTCGATCGCGGCGTCGACGGCTTCCGCCTCGATGCGATCAACTTCGCGATGCACGATCCGGCGCTGACCGACAATCCGCCCGCGCCCGCGACCAATCGCGCACGCACGCGGTCGTTCGATTTCCAGCAGAAGCTGCATAACCAGAGCCATCCGGACATCGTCGGGTTCATCGAGCGGATCCGTGCGTTGCTCGACGAATATGGCGCCGGGTTCACCGTCGCCGAAGTCGGCGGCGACGACAGCGACCGCGAGATGAAGCTGTTCACCGGCGGCAATGGCCGGCTCAACAGCGCGTACGGCTTCGACTTCCTGTACGCGGACCGGCTCACGCCCGAGCTGATCGTCGATGCGGTCGGCAACTGGCCCGATACGCCCGGCCTCGGCTGGCCGAGCTGGGCGTTCGAGAACCACGACGCGCCGCGCGCGGTGTCGCGCTGGACCACGCCCGACCAGCGCGAGGCGTTCGCGCGGATGAAGATCCTGCTGCTCGTCGCGCTGCGCGGTAACATCTTCCTGTACCAGGGCGAGGAGCTGGGCCTGACGCAGGTCGACATCGCGTTCGACGACCTGCTCGACCCGGAGGCGATCGCGAACTGGCCGCTCACCTTGTCCCGCGACGGCGCGCGTACGCCGATGCCGTGGATCGGCGCGGCGCCCGATCTGGGGTTCGGCAGCACCGAGCCGTGGCTCCCGTTTGGCGAGGATCACCGCGCGATCGCGGTCGACGCGCAGGAAGCGGACGCGACATCGCTGCTGCACTGGACGCGAGCGCTGATCGCCGCGCGGAAGGCGCATCCGGCGCTGCGGTTGGGTAGCTTGCGGATCGTCCACAGCGAAGACGCGGTGATCGCTTTCGAGCGTAAGTCCGAGAGCGAAACGCTGCTCTGCGTGTTCAATCTCGGCGATGACGCGCGTGGCTGGCCGACCGGCATCACGACCGACGGCGAGATGCTGTTTGCGACCGACAGCGCCGACACGACAACGCTGCCGCCGCTGTCCGGGCTGGTCCTGCGGCGGTGATGGACGGGCTCGGCCAGCACATCGTGATCCTCGGCGGCGGCACCGCCGGGTGGATGACCGCGTGCCTGATCGCGCATCGCTGGCGGGGTCGCGGCGTCCGCGTGACGTTGGTCGAAAGCCCGGAGATCGGCATCGTCGGCGTCGGCGAAGGGTCGACGCCGCAGCTGAAGCACTTCTTCGACACGCTCGGTATCGCCGAAGCCGAATGGATGCCGGCGTGCGATGCGACCTACAAGCTCGGGATCGGCTTCGAGGGCTGGTCCGACCGTGAAGGGTACGAGCGCTACTTCCACCCGTTCCCCACCGCGCTCGACGGCCACACCGCGCCGCAGTTCTTTTACAACGCGCGGGCACGCCGCACCGGACGTAATGTCGACGCGCACCCCGACCAATTCCTGCTCCCTGCCCGCCTCGCTGCTCAGAACCGCGCGCCGCAGCCCGCCGCAAACTTCCCGTTCGAGGTCAGCTACGGCTATCATTTCGACGCGTACAAGGTCGGTGCGTTCCTCGCCACGCATGCGACCGAGACGCAGGGCGTCGTCCATCTCCAGCGCCGGATCGCCAGCGTCGAGCGTGCCTCGACCGGCGAAATCACCGCACTGATCGATACCGATGGCGAGCGTATCGCCGGCGACTTCTTCATCGACGCTAGCGGATTTCGCAGCACGATCTTCAGTGCGCTGGACGTGCCGTTCGTCAGCTACGCCGACGTACTGTTCAACGACCGCGCGGTGGTGATGCCGACCGCGCATACCCCCGGCGCGCCGATCCCCAGCCAGACGCGCGCGACCGCGATGTCGGCGGGCTGGGCGTGGCACATCCCGCTGACCAGCCGAAACGGCAACGGCTATGTCTACTCAAGCCGCCACCTGACCGAAGCACAGGCGGAAGCGGAACTGCGCGCACATATCGGCGTCGACACCGGAGAAGCGCGCCACCTCACGATGCGCGTTGGCCGGGTTCGCGATAGCTGGTCGCACAACGCACTCGCCGTTGGGCTGGCCCAAGGCTTCCTCGAACCGCTCGAGGCAACCGCGCTGCATCTCGTCATCGCCACTGTCGAAGCGTTCCTCGACGGGATTGACGGGGGCGGCGCGACCGACGCGGTCCGCACCGCATTCAACACGCGCATCGCCGCGCGCTACGACGGCGTCCGCGATTATATCGTCGCGCACTACCGGCTGAACCAGCACCACGATGACCCGACCGGCTATTGGGCGGAAGCGCTCCGCGTGGACGCCCTGTCCGACGACCTCAAGATGCTGATGTCGACCTGGTTCACCGGCGCGGACATGGTCGCGGCGATCGATCGCGCCGGGCTCGGCCGCTATTATTCGGCGATCAGCTGGCACTGCCTGTTCGCAGGCTATGGCACCTTTCCCGACACCGCGCGGCTGATCCCGCCCGGCACCGACATCGATCCCATCAACCTGCCGAAGATCGACGATTTCCTGACCCGTTGCGCATCGAATTTCGGGTCGCACGCCTCTCGCCTCCGCGCCGCTGCGGACCACAAGGATCACGTATGAAACGCATCGCCCTCCTGCTCACCGCCACTGCCGCCATCTGCAGCGCACCCGTCCAGGCCCAGACGACCACGCTCGCCGCCCCCACGCTCACCTCGCGCAATGATGGCGTCGAGGTTCGTGCGGGGGCGACGACCATGCGGATCACCGCGATGACCGATGGCCTCGTCCGCGTGCGCGTCGCCAAGAACGGCGCGTTCGCCGAGGATGCGAGCTGGGCGGTGACGGCGGCGACCCGCAAGCAGACCGCCAAAGTGAGCGCAGCCCCCGACGGTTTCACCACCGCCAGCGTCCGCGTCCGCGTCGGTGCCGGCGGCGCGATCACCTTCGAGACGCTCGACGGCAAAATCATCTCTGCCGATGCCGCCCCCGTCACGACCGACGGCAAGGCGTTCACGATCTCGAAGACGCTGCCGATCGCCGAGCATTTCTACGGTCTTGGTGACAAAACGCAGGGGCTCGACCGCCGCGGCCACGGCTTCGTCGACTGGAACACCGACGCGTTCGGGTTCAGCAGCGCGGACGATCCGATCTACAAGTCGATCCCCTTCTTCATCGGCACCGGCGGTGCGGGCGGCAGCTACGGCATCCTGCTCGACAACACGTTCCGCACCTGGTTCGACTTCGGCCACCGCGATGCCGAGACGCTCTCGTTCGGCGGCCCAGACGGCCCGATCGACTATTACTTCATTGCCGGCCCATCGGTGGCCGAAGTCACGCGCCGCTATGCCGACCTGACCGGCCACGCCCCGCTGGCCCCGAAATGGGCGCTCGGCTACCAGCAGTCGCGCTACAGCTATGGCAGCGCCGACGAAGTTCGCCAGATCGCCGCGCGCCTGCGCAGCGACCGGGTGCCGACCGACGTCATCTGGCTCGACATCGGCTATCAGGATCGCAACCGGCCGTTCACCACCGACGCCAAGACCTTCCCCGACCTCCCCAAGCTCGCCACCGAGATGAAGGCCGACGGGATCAAGCTGGTCGCGATCACCGATCTCCACATCGCCGCGGTCGAGCAGGGCTATGCGCCGTATCAGAGCGGGATGAAGGCCGGCGCGTTCATCAAGAATGCCGATGGCACCCCCTATGTCGCGCCGGTCTGGCCCGGCCCGTCGGTGTTCCCGGACTTCACGAAGACCGCCGCCCGGACCTGGTGGGGCACGCAATATAAGGTCTTCCTCGACGCCGGGATCGCAGGATTCTGGAACGACATGAACGAGCCGGCGATCTTCGAAACGCCGACCAAGACGATGCCGCTCGACACCCGCCACCGCATCGACAGCGACGATTTCGCCGCCCGCATCACCGATCACCGCGAGGCGCACAACGTCTACGGCATGCAGAATACGCGCGCCACGTTCGACGGGCTACTCAAGCTCCGCCCCGACGAGCGCCCGTTCGTGATGACCCGCGCGAGCTATGCCGGCGGGCAGCGTTATGCGGTCACCTGGACCGGGGACAACAGCGCGACTTGGGATCACCTGAAGTTGTCGGTGCAGCAGATCATCAACCTCGGCCTGTCGGGCTTCGGCTACAGCGCCGCCGACGTCAGCGGCTTTGCGGGCGGCCCGAGCCCGGATCTGCTCACCCGCTGGACCGAGATCGGTGCGTTCACGCCGGTGTTCCGCAACCATTCGGCGACCGGCACGCCGCGCGTCGAGCCATGGGTCGACGGCCCCGACCACCTTGCGATCCGCCGCCGGTTCATCGAGGAACGCTATCGCCTGATGCCGTATTTCTACGCGCTGGCGGACCAGAATGCGCGGTTCGGCGATCCGATCATGCGCCCGGTGTTCTACGATTACCCCGCCGCCGCGACCGCGTCGTGCGACCAGTCGATGGCGTTCACGCTCGGCAAATCGCTGCTGATCGCGCCGCCGCCCAAGCCGGAATCACCGCAGACCTACGACGTCTGCCTACCCGCTGGTGGTTGGTATGATTACTGGACCGGCCAGCACGTCGGCACGCCCGAATCCGCCGCCGCCGGCCCGATCCAGTCTGCGACTCAGGCGGTGCCGACCGCACGGACGCTCGGCGACCGCGTGACCGAGACGCCGCGCCTCGATCGCCTGCCCGTGTTCGTCCGCGCCGGCACGATCCTGCCGCGCCAGCCGCTGGTCCAGAGCACGAGCGAAACCCCGAACGGCCCGCTACGGCTCGACGTCTATCCCGGCGCGGATTGCATGGGTACGCTCTACGAGGACGACGGCCGCACCCTGGCGTACACCCGCCGCGGCTATTTCCGCCAGACGGTACGCTGCACGATCACGCCGACCGGCCTGTCGATCGACTTCGCCAAGCCCGAGGGCGGTTTCAAGCCATGGTGGAAGAGCATTGCGATCACGGTCCACGGTTGGGACGGCGCCGGCACTGCCAGGATAAAGGGTAAGCAGGCCAACGTCGTTCAAGACTCGGCAGCCGGAACGTCGACCTTGGTCATTCCGCCAATGAATATTGCCGGCGCGGTACACTTGGACGGACGGCAAGTAGCGATTGGACAAGCGCCGAAAACCATTTCGCTGCGGTAGTTTCGATTTGCAGTTGCTCTGCCTAGCCGGCTTGTCGAAGTAATCTGGGTCATAGGTTTTGACGTCCCACATATGTATAAGCCGGTCACACATTCATTTCCGTGATAAGATGACCTTACAGAAGCCACCCTTCCCTCAGCGATGTCCTCAAAGGGCTTTTGGCTGACTTCCAAGGCGTTCATCGTCGTCGGCCCGACTATTATGGCTTGACGAGCGACGTAACGACGCTGGCCGCCGTTTGTCACAAGCACGGTATCGCCCCTATTGTCGACGCCGCATAATGTGACGCCTTTGCATTCTGTGAGAGGCTGCCGGACGATCTGCTTACCAACGGGGCGGATATCGCCGTCTATAGGGTGCACAAGACGATTGGAGCACTCGCACGAGGACACATTCTGGTAATACGACTGCCGGACCTAGCCCAGCCGATATGGCGGTACCGGACAATGTTGCATCAGCGCCGAGGATGTTGTCGTGCGGGCCGCCGGTTCCTAGTGAACGGGAAGTTTCGCAATCAACGTCGCATATTTGAAGCCTGGTAGCAGCCTATTGCCGTGATTAAACACACTTCTCGCCCTCGCGCTCTACGCGAGAAATGTCTGCGTATGGTCTTGAGGGTACCAGAAAGCGGACTTCTGTTGCGCGCCATGATCGGGTAACACTGCACCTCCCTCGCGAAAGGTACGTTATGCGTTCTGGCCCTGCCCTCCTCGCCTTGGTGCTTACCGCCGGCTCCGTCGCTGCCGCTCGGCCGGCATCGTCGCCTGCCCTGATGGCAGCGGTAAAGGCGTCAACGCGCTCACCTGCCAACGTCGCGCGCGATCGCTATCGCCACCCCGTCGAGACGCTGCGCTTCTTCGGGGTGAAACCCACGGACACCGTGGTCGAAATTTGGCCGAGCGGAGGGTGGTACACGGAAATCCTCGGTCCGTATCTGGCAGCGCATGGGACGCTGTATGCGGCCGGGCCGGACGACAAAGGGCTTGCTGCGGTCAAGGCCAAACAGTCCGCAGCGCCGTCTGCGTACGGCTCCGTGAGATTCGCGACATTCCCGGCCGGACCGGGGGCGACCTCGGTGCCAGCGGGCAGCGCGGACGTCGTCCTGACCTTCCGCAACGTCCATAATTGGCGCTTCGGTGCGACCGACCGGACGCAAGCGGCCTTCGATCAGATGTTCGCCATGCTGAAACCGGGCGGCACGCTGGGCGTCGTCGAGCATCACTTGCCCGAGGCGTCCGGTACGATCGAGGAGGCGCGCAGCGGTTACATGAAGCGTTCGTCCGTCCTCGCCTATGCGACCAAAGCCGGCTTCAGGCTCGCCGGCGAGAGCGCGATCAATTCCAATCCCAAGGATACGCACGACTACCCCAAGGGGGTGTGGACACTGCCGCCGGGCTTCGCGGACGGTGATCACGATCGCGCGCGTTACGCTGCCATTGGCGAGAGCGACCGAATGACACTGAAGTTCATGAAGCCGAAGTAATCGGGTGCGGTGACAGTATCCCCGAAGGTCGGCGTCGCGCCATTCCTGGCGTGCGCGTCTAAATAGTCTGCCAAATCTGGCGCGATCGCCGACGCTCGCGGAACTCGACCGCCCGCCTCCCGACCGCCGCTTGAAGTGAACCATGTCGCGCTATTTGATCTCGTGCGGGCGGTGAGCCTTCCAGTGCCGCCTCCAAGGGTTGGCTCGAAGCGTTGACCGCTCGCTTGCTGCCAAACTGGGACTGCGCGGGATAACGGTTGACGAAAAGCCTGGATACTTTGCGTCCGAGGCCAATGCTGCGATGATGGCCGGCGACGGGAGCACCGGATCGGTCGGGTTCCTCGCCTCGGGCGTTTGGACCCAGAAGCGGATATTTCCCCACCCTGCCTGGCCGCTTAACTTCAGACGCTCGTTCGGCGGATCGCCAGCGAAACTGTTGTCAAGTAACGCGGCCTCCAAACTACCATCAGCCGAGGATACTCGACGAGGCAGAATGCACTACGGACTCACAGACTATTCTACTGGCATCCACTATTTACCGGATCAGCTCTTTGGATCGTTAGAGCTAGCCAAACCCACCGCGAGACGCGGCCAACGGGCCAGAACATGCTGGAGGAATGCCGACGCGGCTGGTGGCAAAGTGCGATCGGCGAGCCACGCCATGCCGATCGTCCGGCTGATCATAGGAGCCGTCAGCGGACGGGAGACGAGCGTAACCTGCCCCAGCATGGCGAGCGTCGATTGGGGTAGCGCGCTGATCCCGAGACCGGCCGCGAGCAACCCGCCCATCGTCGCCAGTTGCGTACATTCGTACAGTGGCTTCACGCTGACGGCCGCCTTGATGAAGGCCGTATCGGTCAGGGCACGGACGCTGCTCCGCGCTGCCATCGCGATGAACGGATTTTCCGCGAAGATCGACCAGTCGGCCGTACCGGGCAGATCGACCGCATGGCCGGTACGGCAGACCAGCACGTAATCGTCTTCGAGTAACGGTTCGAACTGAAAATTGTCCTCGTCGGGCGGCGTCGTAATGGCAAGATCGATCTGTCGATCCTGCATTTCCTGATAGAGCGTACCCGAGAGATGATCGTGCAGGATGATCTCGACCAACGGGTAAATTGCCTGGAAACCCGCGATCATGCCAGGGAGTGCCCCCGCCGCGACTGACGGCAGCGCACCGACGACCACGCGGCCTCGCTCTCCAGCGAAATTTTGACGCACCGAGGTAAAGGCGTGGTCGAAGTCCGCGGTTAGACGCTCGACGATCGGCAGAAGAGTCTCCCCCGCCGTCGTCAACGTAACGTTGCGCGAATTCCGGTCGAACAGGCGGACGTCCAACGTCTCTTCGAGCAGGCGGATCGTACGGCTGAGCGCAGGTTGCGAGACGTTCGTCATTCGCGCGGTCTCGCTGAAGCTCAGATTATGCGCGATCTGCATGAACAGTCGAAGGCTAGACATGCTGGGAGACTTCGACATGCTGACCTCTTCATCGATACGGCGTTGGTCGCGAGCAATCACAAATACGAATTGATCTATGCGTAATCTCTATTTCTTAAATCATCGCGCGCCTTCGATAAGGGTGCAAGCGAGAAAAAAGCGGGAGAGGCATATGACGAGAACGATCTGGCAGGCCAGCGTGGCTGCAGCGGCGCTCATGACGAGCGTACCGATGGCAGCGCAGACCACCCCGGCAAAGGGGTGGATGGACGCAAGCCGCACGCCCGACGAACGCTCCGCGCTGATCCTCGCGCAGATGACGCTCGAAGAGAAGATCGCGATGGTGAACGGGACTTTCGGATCGGCGCTGAAGAGGGGCAATCCGAACGAGACGCGGACCGGCGCGGGGCATGTTCCGGGTGTTTCGCGGCTCGGTATTCCCGATCTGTACGAGAGCGACGCGAGTCTCGGCGTCGCGAACGGCGGCGAGATGCGCAAGGGCGATGTCGCGACCGCCCTGCCCGGCAGCCTGCTGACCGCGTCCACCTTCGACCCGATTATCGCCGAGGCCGGTGGGCGCATGATCGGCAGCGAATCCCGCGCGAAGGGCTTCAACGTGCTGCTGGCAGGCGGCGCCAACCTGGTCCGCGATCCCTGGAACGGCCGCAATTTCGAATATCTGAGCGAGGACGTGCTGCTGACCGGCGTGATGGCGGGCGCGGCGATCAAGGGCATCCAGTCGAACGGCATCGTCTCGACGATCAAACACTACGCGCTGAACGCGCAGGAGAGCGGCCGCAACGCGCTCGACGCGAAGATGGCCGAAGCGCCGATGCGCGAGAGCGACCTGCTGGCATTCGAGATGGCGATCGAGGCGGGCAAACCCGGTTCGGTGATGTGCGGCTACAACCAGGTGAACGGGCATTATGCCTGCGAGAACGACTTCCTGCTGAATACCGTCCTGAAGAAGGACTGGGGCTATACCGGCTGGGTAATGTCGGACTGGGGCGCGGTGCACTCGACCGTCAAGGCGGCAACCGCAGGACTCGACCAGGAATCGGGCCAGGAACTCGATAAGCAGGTGTTCTTCGGTGCGCCGCTGAAGGCCGCGGTCGCCGTCGGCACCGTCCCGGCTGCGCGACTGGACGACATGGTCCGCCGGATCCTGCGGACGATGATCGCGCATGAGCTGGTCGATCGGCCGCCCCCGACAATGCCGCAGCCGATCGACTACGCCGCCAACGCGAAGGTCGCGCAGGCGACGGCCGAGGCGGGGATCGTCCTGCTGAAGAACGACCGCGACCTGTTGCCGCTGGCCGCGACCGCCAAGACGATCGTCGTGATCGGCGGCCATGCCGATGTCGGCGTGCTGTCGGGCGGCGGATCGTCGCAGGTCCGATCGGTCGGCGGCGTGCCGCTCGAACTGCCGATGCCCGGCGGCGGGCCGCTCAGCAGCTTCATCAAGATTACCTATCACGCATCGTCGCCGCTCGCGGCGATCAAGGCGCGCCTACCACAGGCGCAGGTGACCTATCTCGACGGCACGGACGTCAAGGCCGCCGCCGCCGCCGCGCGCGCGGCCGATATCGCGATCGTGTTCGGCGAGCAGTGGCGCACCGAAGCGCAGGACGTCGAGACGCTCGACCTGCCCGGGACACAGAACGCGCTGATCGACGCGGTCGCCGCCGCCAATGCGAAGACCGTGGTCGTGCTGGAGACCGGCGGCCCCGTGACGATGCCATGGGCAGGTCGCGTCGGCGCGATCCTGGAAGCGTGGTATCCCGGCCAGAAGGGCGGCGAGGCGATCGCATCGATCCTGGTCGGCGACGTGAACCCGTCGGGCCGCCTGCCCGTCACGTTCCCCGCCAACGCCGCGCAGGCGCCGCGACCGACGATCCCCGGCCTGGCGCTCGTGAAGGCGGCGGAGGCGCGCAACGCCGCCAAGCCCAAGGCGACGACGCTCGACCTGAGTACGGTCGACCTGACCGGTGGCGTACCCTCGTTCCCGGTCGAGTATCCCGAGGGCGCGGACGTCGGCTATCGCTGGTATCAGCGCAAGGGTGCCGCCCCGCTCTTCGCGTTCGGTCACGGCCTGTCGTACACCAAGTTCGCCTATCGCGACCTCAAGGTGGTTGGCGACGCGATCAGCTTCTCGGTCACCAACACCGGCAAGCGCGCGGGCGCGGACGTGCCGCAGGTCTATGCAGCGCCCGCCGGACAGATGCGCCGGCTGGTCGGATTCCAGCGCGTCCTGCTGCAACCCGGCGAAACCAAGCAGGTCAGCGTCACGATCGATCCGCGCCTGATCGCGCGCTACGACACCGCACGGCCCGGCTGGTCGGTCGCGGCCGGTGCCGTGCCGATCACGGTCGGGCGCCAGGCGGGCGACGCGGTCCTGTCGGGCACGATGCAAGTGGCGGCGCAGGCCATCAAGCCATGACCGTGCGGTCGTCGACGCCGTCGTCGCCGTCGTGGCGCTGGTTGATCGGCGCGGCGCTTCCGACGGTCGCCTTGCTGGCCCAATCGGCGGCCGCCGATCCGCAGGTGCAGAGCCGCAAGGGCCCGATGCTGGCGGTCGAGGGCAGGCAGTATCGTGACCTCGATCGTAACGGACGGCTCGATCCGTACGAGGATTGGCGACTATCGCCCGAGCGGAGGACCGACGATCTGGTCCGTCGCATGACGCTGGAGGAAAAGGCGGGCACGATGATGCACGCGTCGCTACCGGGCGCGGGCAGCGGCGCCAATGCGGCGATCGGTGTCTCCGCCGAAGGCTATGACCTGGCGCGCGTTGGTGAGATGATCGGGCAGCGCGGTATCACCAGCTTCATCACCCGGCTGGCGTTGCCCCCGCGCCGTTTCGCCGAAGCGAACAACGCGGTCCAGCAGCTCGGCGAGGACTCGCGGCTCGGCATTCCGGTGACGATCAGCACCGATCCGCGCAACCATTTCCAATATGTGCTGGGCGCCAGCGCGCAATCGAAGGGCTTTTCGCAGTGGCCCGATCCGCTCGGCTTCGGCGCGATCGGCGATCCCGGGGTCGTGCGCGCGTTCGCGGATATCGCGCGGCAGGAATATCGTGCGGTCGGGATCCACGAGGCGCTGTCACCGCAGGCCGACCCCGCCACCGAACCGCGCTGGTCGCGGATGACGGGCACGTTCGGGTCCAACCCGGCGCTCGTCTCGCCTCTCGTCGCGGCCTATGTCGAGGGTTTCCAACACGGCCCGAACGGTGTCGCGCGCGACGGCGTGATGGCGATCGTCAAGCACTGGGTCGGCTATGGCGCGGAGCCGAACGGGTTCGATGCGCATAACTATTATGGCCGCATCGCACGCCTGGACGATCGCAGTTTCGCCGAGCATGTCGCGGCGTTCGACGGCGCATTCCGCATGAAAGTGGCCGGCGTGATGCCAACCTATCCGATTCTCCACGGGGTGACGATCGCGGGTGCCCCGCTCGAACCGGTCGGCGCAGGCTTCAACCGCCAGTTGCTGACCGGATTGTTGCGCGGCGCGAAAGGCTATCGCGGGATCATCCTGTCGGACTGGGCGATTACCAACGATTGCGGCCCCGGATGCCGCGCGCCCGACAAACCGCAAGGCGTAAGAGACATTGCGATGCCGTGGGGCGTCGAGACGCTGAGCGAGGCGCAACGCTTCGAAAAGGGAATCGTCGCCGGGCTCGACCAGTTTGGCGGCGTCGACAAGCCCGCCGCGATCATCGCCGCTGTGCGGGCGGGTCGCATCGCGGAAGCGCGGATCGACGACTCCGTTCGGCGGATCATGATCGCCAAGTTCGAACAAGGGCTGTTCGACGATCCCTATGTCGATCCCGCCGCAGCCGAACGTTTCGCCGCGCGTCCCGAGCATCAACACATGGCGGACGCGGCACAGCGACGGTCGCAGGTCCTCCTGGAGAACCGGTCGGGCGTCCTGCCCCTCACGGGCAAGCGCAGGGTCTTCATCTACGGACTGTCACCCGACGCGGTGGCCGCGAAGGGCTTTACCGTCGTCGCCCGCCCGGAGGATGCAGACGTCGCGATCATCCGCCTGGAAGCGCCGAGCGAGATGCTCCACCCCAACAACTTCTTCGGCAGCCGTCAGAAGGAAGGCCGGCTCGACTTTCGCAACGGCGACGCCGGCTACGAGGCGCTGAAGTCGGCCAGCGCGCATGTCCCGACGATCGTCTCGGTCTATCTCGACCGGCCGGCGATCCTGACCAATGTTCGCGACAAGGCCGCGGTGTTGCTCGCCAATTTCGGGGTGAGCGACGCCGCATTGATGGATGTGCTGACCGGGCACGCTAGTGCGTCGGGCCGGCTGCCGTTCGAACTGCCATCGTCGATGGCCGCCGTCAGCGCGCAAGACCCGGCGGTACCGGACGATTCCGCCAAGCCACTCTACGCCGTTGGTGCCGGGATCATGGATGCGGTGCGCCTCAGGCGTTGATCGACGCCGACACGCCTGCCGGGACAAGCTTTCCCAGCCGCATCAACGTCAGGCCAGGTCCCAACGAGCACTTGGGACGTCGCGTGAGCGTTGCCTGGAAGGCCTGACGGCGAACGTGATCTATCGGCGTTGTTCGTGACGGGATCATGCCCGGACGACGTAGACCCGACCAAACCTCTCCACGAGCATAACGGCATTGTATCGATCGGTTACAAACTTGTATTTTACTGATCGAGATTAATCGTCGATCACGCTCTCTCTCAAGAACACGAGACGGAGACGCTCGACCGTTCCGACCATTCGAAAACGAACGGCGGACAGGTGGAGCGAATAGGAGGGGAAGACGATGAGCAAGCGTTTGTTGGCATGTGGGGTTTCCGCGTTCGCGGTCTTTGCGACACCGGTCGCAGCCCAGCAGATCGGGCCGCCGTCGACGCTTCCCGACCAAAGCGTGCAACAGGTCGGCGAAGCTCCGGCCTCCGCCACCGAGGCGGAATCGAACAGCGCGTTGCAGGCGTCCGAAGGCGATATCGTCGTCACCGCCAACCGTAATGAATCCCTCGCATCCAAGACCCCGATCGCGCTGACCGCGATCACCGGGACGGCGCTGTTGTCGGCAGGCATCACCAATCCGACCACGCTGGGCGAGCAGGTGCCGAACCTTTCGATCGATCGGGGCAACGGCCTGCAGATCACGATCCGCGGCATCACGAGCACGGATGGCACCGAAAAGGGCGATCCGTCGGCAGCTTTCATGACCGACGGCATCTACATCGCGCGACCGCAGACGCAGGAAGTCAGCTTCTACGACATCGCCCGCGTCGAGGTGCTGCGCGGTCCACAGGGTACCTTGTTCGGCCGCAACACGACCGCCGGCCTCGTCAACGTCATCACCAACCATCCGGTCGACCGCTTCGAAGCGTCGGTCGACGCGAGCTACGGCAATTACGACAGCCGCCTGCTGACCGGCATGATCAACGTGCCTCTCTCAGACTCGATCGCCGTCCGCGCGGCGTTCAACTACGACCGCCGCGACAGCTTCCTCGAGTCCGGGCCGCGAGTCCGTACCGACCTCAGCCCGTTCCGCGACAACGTGTCCGGGCGCTTGTCCGCCTCCTGGTCGAGCGGTCCGGCCAAGCTGCTGATCATCGGCGATTATTCGCATGTCGGCGGGCAGACCGTGAACAGCGTCCTGACGAGCAATTTCTACACCGGGTTCAACACCGTCGGGGTCGACCCCGTCTACAATCCCGTGTCGGGGAAGACGGCACAGCGTACCGTGGTCGCGCCGTATACGACCAAGCTCGGTCGCGACAACGACGTCTACGGCGTGCTGGCCGATTTCAGCTATGACTTTGGCGGGCTGACGCTCAACTATCTCGGATCCTACCGGAAGTTCGAGCGTCGCGAGGATTTGAGCCTGACGCCGGGTACCGGTGCCACCGTATTCCCGTCGCGCGACGATGCGGCGTACAAGCAGAACAGCCAGGAACTGCGTCTTTCGACCGACCTCGGACCACTCTCGATCCAGGCGGGTGGCTATTATTTCCACGAGACCGGGTTCCAGAATTACTACATCTTCGGCCTGCTCAACGCCACGCCCGGTGCGCCGGGCTATGTCTTCGGCTTTCCACAGCGCTACGTGAAATCGGAATCCCTTGCCGGCTTCGGCCAGGCGACGCTGAAGCTGACCGACCGGTTTCGCGTGACCGGCGGCGTCCGCTATTCGCACGACGAGAAGGCGCGGATCGGGGCGACGGTCATCTGCGGAGCGGTCGCCTGCACCGGCGCGCGCGATACGAGCACGGTCAACAACGCGGCGAGGACGTTTTCGAAAGTCACCTATCGTGGTGGCGTCGACTACGACCTGAACTCGCGCAGCCTGCTCTACGCGGTCGTCTCGACCGGCTACAAGGCAGGCGGGTTCAACGATGGCTGCGAAGCCGGAACCGGCGCGGGCTGTACGCTGAGCGCAAGCGCACTCTATTATAACCCGGAGACGATCACCTCCTATGAGGGTGGCATCAAGACGCATCTGGCGGGCAACGTGCTGCGGGTGAACCTGTCGGGCTTCCACTATGATTTCGCGGGCATCCAGTTGAGCCAGCTCTCGACGATCTGCGGCGGCCCTTGCCAGGTGACCACCAACGCCGGCCAGGCGAAGGTCGACGGCGTCGAGCTCGAGACCGTGGTGAACCCCGGGCCCAACACGCGCTTCGATGCGTCGGCCTCATGGCTGAACGCGCGCTATACGAACTTCTTCCCGACCCCTGCCGTCAGCTTTGCCGGCAGGAAGCTCGATCGGTCGCCCGAATGGACGGTGACCGCCGGGATCACGCAGACCGTCCCGCTCACCAGCGGCGCGAACATCCAGGCCTCGGCGCGGACACGACTGAGCGATAGCTATTACCTGTCGGCGCTGGGGACGCTCAACCAGTTTCGCCAGCCGAGCTTCACCAAGACCGACCTGTCGCTCACCTACAACGCAGCGGGCGAGCGCTGGTATCTACAGGGCTTCGTGCGCAACCTCGAGAACAGCCTGGTCGTGTCGGGCGCGTCGTCGGGCGCCTATAGCGGCGTGACGTTGCAGGACCCGCGCACCTATGGCGTGCGAACCGGCTTCCGGTTCTAGACCCGTCATGCCGAGCATCCGCCGCCGCCCAGTGCCTGCCGTCGTGGCGGCGATGGCGGCGGCGGCCGTGCTGACTGGCGCCGTGCCTAGCGTGAGGCTGTCGATCTGGCAGGCGCAGCCGAGCACGACGACTGCGAAGAGCGTGCCGCCTGGTTCTCGAGCTATCCGCTGAAGAGGGTCCACCGGTACATGAGCGGTTGGTCGATGCAGGGTTCGAGGATCGCGTCATGTTCGGGACCGACGAACTGATCTGGCCGGGCTTGATGCGCTATTCGGTCGGCATCATCCAGAACGCAGACTATCTGTCGAGCGAGCAGAAACGCGATATCCTCTACAACAACGCTGCGCGCTTTCTATGGTTGGCGCCGGTGAATCGCACTGGGCGCACGACTGGCAATAGGTCGCGCAGCCGGCGTTACCTAAACTCGATTATCGGCGACGTTCCCAACGTCGCATCACGGTCACGTCCAAGGTCTAGGCATGGTCGGCGCGCCTGTTTGGCACGTCGACCATGCCCATAACTCACGGACGCATCGGCACCTTCGCCAGATCGGCGTCGATCGCCTTCAGCTTGGCATCGGTCAGTGCGGGGACGTAGGATTGCAGCGCCTCCAGCGTCACGCCGCGCGCCATGCCGATCTGTTCGCTCTTGATCACGTCGGGGATCTGGCGTTCGAGCACCGCCTTCGCCGCGGGGTCGTCGAGCATCTTGCCGAGCGGCGTGGTGATCGAGGTGTAGTGCCCCGAGGCCTGCGCACTGGCCAACCGCGCCTTGCCGGCGTCGATATCGGCACCCCAAGGATCCTTCTGCGCCACAGCCTTGCCGTCCGCACCGAAATCCATCAGCTGGTCGCCGGCGGCGGTGTAGGCAGGCCAGGACGGCAGGCCGCTTCCGTTCGGATTCCCGGTCTTGGCGAAGTTGACGACGTAACCGCTGATCGTCTTGCCGACCGCGATGTCCTTGGCGGTGGTCTTGTCGCCATACTTCACCTGTGTGGTATCGAAGAAGAACGGGATGTCCGTGGCATGCTGCGCGCCGGGCTGACCGACCGAGTCCGCGACGTAGGAGAAGCGATACTCCCACACCGGTACGCCCTTGCCGGCGATCGCCGCCGACGCCTCGCGCGCGCCGGCGATCATGAAGCCCGACTTGCCACCCATGTCAGCACTGGTCGCGCCGATCACCGTCGGCACGCGCGCGAAGCGGTTCGCGGCATAGGCGCCGCCCAGATCGACGACGACCTTGCCGTCGACGAACGGACCGGTATTGGTCGGCGGGCCCGCCTTCGGGCGGAACATCTGCATCATGCTGAGTCCGTCGGTAACCTCTTCGGCGCTCAGCGCGCGCAACTTGGCAAGCGCGTCGGGGGCGGCGGGATCGATGTTCTTCGACCGAGCGAAATTGGCGCCGATCTGCTCGACGTCGGCGAGCGTGCGCTTGTCCGACTGGCCATTGCCACCCGACATCACGAAGGCCTTGCTGAACAGGCCGCGGGCCAGCGGCGCGGTGTTGAGCATGTGCACCGACATACCGCCGGCGCTTTCACCGATGATCATCACGTTGGCGGGATCGCCGCCGAACGACGCGATGTTGGCGCGCACCCACTTCAGCGCCGCGATCTGGTCCATGATGCCGTAATTGCCGAGCATGCCATCATCGGCATTCTGCTGTGTAAGCGGCGGCAGTGCGAACGTGCCGAACCGTCCGACACGGTAGTTGAAGCTGACGAACACCACGCCCTGCTTGGCGAGGTTGGCACCGGAATAGGTCGGCGGTGACGCGCCGCCATTCACGAAACCACCGCCGTAGATCCATACGATCACCGGCAGCTTGGCCGACGCGCTCGCCGCCGCCGGCTTCCAGACATTGGCGTACAGGCAATCCTCGGCAGGCTGCGTCCCGAGCGGTGCGGCGTCGCTGGGAAACGGGACCTGCATGCAGTCGTGCGAGTAGGCGGTCGCGTCCTTCACGCCTTTCCACGCCGCAGCTGGCTGAGGGGCACGCCAGCGCAGCGCTCCGACCGGGGCGGCGGCGAAGGGGATACCCTTCCAGCTGGCAACGCCGTCGGCGCTCGCGCCGCGAACCTGGCCGCGGTCGGTGGCGACAACAGTGGCACTGGTTTGGGCGGTCGCGACGACTGGGCTCGTCAAGGCGACGATGGCGGCAGTCAGGAACAGGCGGTGTGCAATCATGAGCGGTAAATCTCCGAACGAGCAGGAATATGGCCAGGATGACCGGATCAGAAGGCCTTTGTCAGCTGGAACGTGGCGATACGTCCGAAGATGTTGGCGTTGGACGGATCATACGCTCCGTAGTTGTTGCCCGCCTGCGTCAGCACCAGCGGGGGATCCTCGTTCGTCACGTTCTGGAAATTGGCGCTCAGGCGGACACCACCCAGCACGCCGCTCGACCGGGGTACCGAATAGGTGATGCCGACGTCCAGCGTCTTCCATGACGGCACCTTGGTTTGCGGTCGGCCGGTGATCGGGATCGTGTTGTCGTAGGATCCGGTATAGTTCAGGAAGGCGTTGACCCCGACCCGCCCCAGCGTCCAGCCCAATTGGCCACGGCCACGCAGGCTCACCGGGTAATAATAGGTGTCGAGCACATCCTGCTTCGCACCACCGGAGACCTGTTGCAGCGACTGGTTCAGGATCTTGGTGACGCTTACGCCCACATTCCATTTTCCGATCCCGGTATCGAACTGGTAGGAGGTCTGGAAGTCCAGCCCATCCTGCGAGGTAGTCGCGGCATTGGCGCTGCGTGCATCCAGGATGACCCCGACCGTGCAGGCGCTGAGCACGGGCGTATTGTAGAGCGCGGGATTGGCGGCGATGAAATTCGCCAGTACCGGATCATAGGTCGCGGGACTGCCGTTCACGCAATTCGCCGGATTGTTCACCGGCGTGATGTACGGGCTATATAGCGCCGCATTCTGCGGGCTCGATAGGAACAGTCCGACATTCTGGCCGACGATCTGGTTGGCATAGCGCGTCTTGTAATAGGTCCCGGAGAACCGGAAACCCGATCCCACCGGCTTGACGTCGAAACCCGCCGACCAGGTCTTGGCCGTCTCCGGTCGCAGGTTCCGATTGGCTCCCAGCAACAGATAAGTGCTGCTGAACCCCGGGTATAACAGCGCGATATCGTTCCGCCCCGACGCGTTGGCGAATGGCAGGCCGATCACCGCCGACGAATAGTTCTCGGGATTGGTATCGGTCAGCGCCGGGGCGCGGAACGACGTGCCCCAGGACCCTCGGATCGAGAAGAAATCGTTCACGGTCCAGGTCGCGCCGATCTTGGGATTGGTCGTGCCCCCGAAATCGGAATAATTGTCGTAGCGTACGGCCGCGTCGATGTTCAGCGCCTGCACGAGCGGAACGTTCATGTCCTCGCCGACCAGCGGCACGAACAGCTCGGCGAACACGCTGGCCGTGCTGCGATGCGTCGTGCTGTCGTTGGTGACCGCAAAATTATTGTTGGTGCGGTCCTGCTCGAACGCGTTGTTGCTGCCGTTCAGCAGGTGCTGGCGGTTGTAGGCGAGCTCTCCGCCGATCGCCGTGCGCACCTCGCCGCCGGGCAGCGAGAATAGCGGACCATCGACCTTGACCACGGAATCGATGAACGTGTTGTACGAGAACTGCGTGTTGGTGCCCAGGAAGCTTCCATATTGCCCGGCAGTCAGCGGCGTCGACTGGTACGGATTGATCGCTCCCGCCGTGATCTGCGATGCCAGCGCCGCGCCATTGGCGTTGTTGTCGAAATTGCAGATGCCGCAGGTCGTATCGTGCGCGTAGGTGAAATAGGTATCGATGTTCCACCGATTGGGCAGGTGACCGGTCACGCCGCCCGTCACGCTGATCGTCTCGGTCGGGTTCTTGGTGACCGACGGGCCGCCAAAGAACGTGATCGGGTTGACCGCTACCGTCTGGGCGAGCCCACCGCCGCAATCGGCGCTGGCGGCCGACGCAGAGGCCGGCGCGCCGCTGATAAAATAGGGACTGCCCTGGCAGACGAGCAGGTTGTTGCCGACGCGCGAGTTGCCATAGCTGCGGCTCGATGTCTGACGCTTGGTGTAGAAGGATTCGAGGTAGACCGCGATCGACGGTGCCAGTTCCTGGTTGAAGAACAAAGCCGCCTGATCACGTTTCTGTCGCGGCAGGAAATCGGTGTAGTCGGATTGGTCGGCAAGGGCGGCGCCCGGGGTCAGTTGTGCGAACGCGACGCCGGGACGCGCGTCGGGTGCCACCGTAAAATAGCTGTACGGGACGCCGTTGCCGCCGACGATCAGCGCCGGGCTGGTGACGCCGAGCGTGGCGTTGTTCGCGCGCGAATCGATACCCCCAAGCGGGCTGAGATCGCGCCGCAGGAATTTCGACCGACCGTTGACGAACGGTCGACGATCCTCGTGATCGTAGGTCAGGATGATATTGCCCGTATCCCAACTCTTGCCGCCGGTCACCGACACACCCCAGGTGTTGTGATAGCGATCGACACTGTCGCGACCCGAGACTTCGAGCCCGTCGAACCGTTTGCGCAGCACATAGTTGATCACGCCGGAGACCGCGTCGGAGCCGTAGATCGCGGAGTTGCCGTCACTGACGACCTCGATCCTTTCCAGCGCCGCGACGGGGATCTGGATGGATTCGGTGAACGTGCTGGCGGCACCGCTCGGCACGACACGGCGGCCGTCGACCAGCGTCAGCGTCGCCGAGGTGCCGAGCCCGCGCAGATTGATCGCGTTGCCCTGAGTCGAATTGCCGCCATAACCGGACGTGCCGCCCTGCCTGTAGACGGGGCCGGAGCCGCCCGAGTTGGGGTTGTTCTGTACCTGCGGCAGCGTCTGCAGCACGTCGTTGACGTTGGTGTAGCCGGTGGCGAGCACCTGCGATCGATCGATCGCCAACGTCTGCGATCCGACCGGCTTGACGCCCGAGATGTTGGTGCCGGTGACGATGATGTCTTTGTCGCTCGCGACGTCCGCGGCGCTCTCGGCCGCTGGCTGTTCCGCGGTGGTGACCTTCGCGCCGGTGGTCGCGTCGGCCTGATCGGCGGCAGTCGCCTGTGCCGGCGCCACGGGCACGTCGCTGGTGGCCTGGGTCGCTTCGGTCGATCCGCTGGTGGCCTGCTGCGCTAAGGCCGGCGCCGCCTGCGTGGCGATGACCAGTGCGAGTATGCTGGCGCCGCGGTGGACCAGGCGTATGTTCGGATTCATGACATCCCCCCTTGTTTGCCGGGGTCGTTAATCCGCCCCGTGCTAAACCAACCGTTCGTTCGCGCTGCGGGACGTCGTGTCATGCCGGCAGACCAGCATGGGATGAGGTGTCGCGTCGGATCGACAGTCGATGCCTCTGCATGCGGCGCGCCAAGCCAATAGAAAAATACAATTTTCCGATCGACCTATTCATCCCCGACATAGATACTTGCTTGGCACCTATGACGAAGATGGATCGAGCGATCACTTTTTTCTGTTGGACGTCGCGGGTTTGATCCTTCTTGTTGAGGGGGCAGGTGTCCGATTCAGGATCGCCGCGCGGCTGTATCATGATCAGCCGAACACAGGGGGAGGCCAACCATGAGCGAACCACGTACCGGCAGGACGCTACGCACCGGCGCCGTCATCGCCACACTCATGCTGTCGAGCACCCCGGTGGTCGGCCAGGCACCGGTCGCGGCACCATCCGCCTCGACCAGCGCGCAGCCGTGGATGAACGCGTCGATCGCCCCGGCGCGCCGCGTCGCGCTGTTGCTGCCGCAGATGACCCGCGCGGAAAAGCAGCTGATGGTGATGGGATATTTCGCGACCGATTTCCCGCCCAAAGAGTTCAAGGCGCCGGCGGAAGCGCGCAACGGATCGGCCGGCTATGTGCCCGGCGTGCCGCGGCTGGGGATTCCGCCGCAATGGCAGGCGGATGCCGGGATCGGCGTGGCAAGCCAGGGCGGTGCGCCCCGCAAGCGCGAACGAACCGCTCTCCCCTCCAACCTCGCGATCGCAGCGACATGGGACATCGCGCTCGCTCGGCGGGGCGGCGCTATGATCGGCGCGGAAGCGCGTACCTCGGGGTTCAACGTGCTGCTCGCCGGCGGCGTCAACCTGACCCGCGAACCGCGCAACGGCCGCAACTTCGAATATGGCGGCGAGGATCCGTTGCTGGCCGGAACGATGGTGGCCGCCCAGATCAATGGCATCCAGTCGAACCACGTGATCTCGACGATCAAGCATTTCGCGATCAACGATCAGGAAACCGATCGCAACGCGGGCAATGCCGTGATCGACCAAGCGGCTGCACGCGTGTCGGACCTGCTCGCCTTTCAGTTCGCGATCGAGAAGGCGAATCCCGGGTCGGTGATGTGCGCCTATAATCGCGTCAACGGCCCGTTTTCCTGCGAGAATCCCTGGCTACTCGGCGAGGTGCTACGCCGCGACTGGAACTGGCAGGGCTATGTGATGTCGGATTGGGGCGGGACGCACTCGACCGGTCCGGCCATCGCCGCCGGGCTGGATCAGCAATCCGGCTATCCGTTCGACAAGGAACCGTATTTCGGCGCCAATCTGGACGCGGCGCTTGCCGCCGGCACGGTCAAGGACGCGCAGCTCGATCGCATGGTCGGGCATATCCTGCACGCGATGTTCGACAAGGGGCTGTTCGACCACCCGATCACCGCGGCGCCGTTCGACCTGCCCGACGCGATGCTCGCCGACCATGCCGCGGTGACGGGACAGGCCGCCGCGCAGAGCCTGGTGCTGCTCAAGAACCAGGATGCCATTCTGCCGCTGTCGTCGTCGATCAAGTCGATCGCCGTGATCGGTGGCCATGCCGACAAGGGCGTCTTGGCCGGCGGCGGATCGTCGCTCGTCTATCCCAAGGGCGGCAACGCCGTGCCCGGTATCGCGCCGACCTACTGGCCCGGGCCGGTCATGTATTATCCGTCGTCGCCACTCGAGGCGATCCGGCGTCAGGCGCCCAATGCGCAGATCATTTTCGTCGATGGCAGCGACCCGCGTGCCGCAGCCGAGCAGGCACGCGGTGCCGAGGTGGCGATCGTGTTCGCGACGCAATGGGCGGGTGAGGCTTTCGACGTGTCGCTTGCGCTGGCCGACGGTCAGGACGCGCTGATCCAGAGTGTCGCTGCCGCCAACCCGCATATGGTCGTGGTGCTCGAGTCCGGTGGCGCGGTGCTGACGCCGTGGCGCAACGACGTCGCCGGCATCCTTGCCGCATGGTTTCCGGGGACGGCGGGGGGCACGGCGATCGCCGACGTGTTGTTCGGCCATATCAATCCTTCGGGTCACTTGCCGATCAGCTTCCCGGCGGAGTTGGCGCAACTGCCCCGTCCCGCCGTGCCGACACCGGGCGACGTCCGCTATACCGAGGGCGCGGCGGTCGGCTATAAATGGCTCGACCGGCAGCAGTCACGCCCGGCCTTCGCCTTCGGTCACGGCCTGTCCTATACCAGCTTCGAGTACGGGAATTTGCGCGTGGCCAAGGACGGCGCGGGGTTGCGAGCCAGCTTTACCGTTCGCAACACGGGCAAGGTCGCGGGCAAGGCCGTTCCGCAGATCTATGTCGCTGGCGAGGGCTGGGAAGCTCCCAAGCGGCTCGGCGGATTCGCCGCGGTCATGCTGGCGCCGTCGGATACGACCAATGTCACCGTGACGATAGACCCCCGCCTCCTCGCCAATTTCGATGAGACCAGTCGTAGTTGGCGGATTGCCAAAGGTGTTTATCGAGTCATGTTGGGCGGGGCGTCCGACGCGCTTGGGCAACCCGTTACCGTGAAGCTCGACGCGAGGTCTCTGCCCGCTGCGTGGCATCCGCTTGAAAGTGCGGCGTCGCGCTGACCCGCAGCGTCTGCCGATGACATCGTCGATACTGGAGGGGGCGTGTCGTATGCGTACTCGCGGGTGGCGGGGAGCCATTTCCGTCGCGCTCCGATGTGCAGCGACGCTCAGCCCTCCCATGAGACGCGATAGCTTAAGCTGATAGATCTATAAGATAATGGTAATTGATGAATAGGTCTTTGCGGGGCAATATCTATCCGTAGACACCGAACAGATACGGGAGGGGATCATACTGGCTTTTGTCGCCGCAGCGACCATCCTGTCGCTGCTCGCCGTCATCCTGTCCAACCGGGTATCGCCGCTGGCGGCGTTGATCCTGATCCCGATCGCGGGCGCGATCGCAGCCGGCGTAGCGCCCGGCATCCCCGGTTACATCGTCGATGGCCTTGCCAAGATCGCCCCGGTCGCCGGCATGTTCGTCTTCGCGATCCTGTTCTTCGGGATCATGACCGATGCCGGACTGCTGGCGCCGCTGGTCAATGCCGTCCTGCGCATGGTCGGCGAACGCCCTTCGCGTATCACGGTCGGTACGGCGTTGTTGGCGCTCCTGATCCATCTCGATGGCTCGGGCGCGGTGTGCTTCCTGATCACCATCCCGGCACTGCGTCCCTTGTACGACCGGATCGGGATGGATCGTCGCGTACTGGCCTGCACCGCATCGATGGCCGCCGGCGTCAACTTCCTGCCCTGGACCGGTCCGACATTGCGCGCTGGGGCGGCGCTGAAGCTGCCTGTCGCGACCATCTTCACACCGATGATCGGGGTTCAGGTCGTCGGTCTCGCTTTCGTCTTCGTCGTCTCCTGGTGGTTAGGCGTGCGCGAGGAACGGCGGCTTGGCATCGGACGCCGGGTCGCAAGCGCCGAGACTCCGGCACCTCTCGGTGTCACGCCGAGCGACAGTGACGCCGAACTGGCACTGCGACGGCCGCGGCTTTTCATCGTCAACGTCGCAATTACTTTGGTGGTCGTGGCGACGATGATCACCGGGCTGATCGAACCCGTCGTCGTGTTCATGGCGGGCACGGCACTGGCGCTGATCATCAACTATCCTTCGGCAGCGCAACAGCGCGAGCGGATCGACGCGCACGCTCGCGCCGCACTGATGATGGCCGGCATCCTGTTCGCGGCAGGCGCCTTTACCGGCATCATGACGGGATCGGGCATGATCAAGGCGCTGGCGCAGGCGTCGGTGGCGCATGTGCCCGATGCGATCGGGCCGCGTATTCCGGTCCTTCTCGGCATGATCGCCATGCCGCTCAGCCTGCTGTTCGATCCCGACAGCTTCTACTTCGGTGTGCTGCCGGTAGTTGCCGAGGTCGCCGGGCATTTCGGCGTACCCGCGGTCCAGGTCGCGCAGGCTGCTTTACTAGGCCAGATGACGACGGGTTTTCCCGTCAGCCCGTTGACCCCAGCCACGTTCCTCGTCGCCGGGCTGAGCGGCGTCGAACTCGGCGCGCATCAGCGTTTCGCGATCCCCTGGCTGTTTGCCGCATCGATCGTGATGACGCTGGCGGCAGTCGCCTTTGGAATATTCTCGATATGACCGCTCGAACCATCCGTATCGGCGCCGGAGCCGGCTTTTCCGGTGATCGGATCGAGCCGGCGCTCGAACTGGTCGAACACGGTACCCTCGACTATCTCGCGTTTGAATGCCTGGCGGAACGTACGATTGCGCTCGCACAAGCCGTGCGGCGAACGAATCCGGATGCCGGGTTCGATCCTCTGCTCGAGGATCGCATGCGCGCGGTCCTCCCCGCGGCTCATGCCCGCGGCGTTCGGATCGTGACTAATATGGGCGCCGCCAATCCGATCGGCGCCGCGCGTCTGGTCACGCGGATCGCGCACGAGCTGGGCCTGACCGGACTGCGGACGGCAGCAGTCACGGGCGACGACGTCCTCGATATCATCCGAGCGGGTGATTTCCCGTTGATCGACCGGCCCGGCCGTAGTGGCGATCTTGGCGACGCGATCGTTTCCGCAAACGCGTACCTGGGCGCAGGCGGCATCGTCGAAGCGCTGGCGGGCGGCGCCGATGTCGTCATCACCGGTCGGGTCGGCGATCCAGCGTTGTTCCTCGGACCGCTTATCCATGAATTCGGGTGGGCGATGGACGACTGGGAAAGGCTTGGCCGCGGTACCGTCGTGGGTCACCTGCTCGAATGCGCAGGCCAGGTAACCGGCGGTTATTTCGCCGATCCGGGCATCAAGGACGTGCCCGATCTCGCGCGGCTCGGCTTCCCTTTCGCGGATGTATCCGACGACGGCAGCGCGGTCCTGGGCAAGGTCGACGGATCCGGCGGCTGCCTGACCTGTGCCACCTGCAAGGAACAGTTATTGTACGAGATCCTCGATCCGGCCGGATATCTACAGGCGGACGTCGTCGCCGACTTCACCGGCGTGTCCTTCGAGCTGACGGCACCCGACCGCGTACATGTGCGCGGTGGTACCGGTCGACCGAGGCCGGATACGGTCAAGGTTTCGATCGGATACGAAGACGGCTTCGTCGGCGAAGGTCAGATCTCCTACGCCGGCCCGGGCGCCGTAGCGCGCGGACAACTGGCGTTGGACGTCGTACGCGAGCGCCTGCGGATGACCGGCGTGCCGATATCGGATCTCAGATGCGAACTCATCGGACTGAACGCCATCGACCGGACGGGACAGTCGGACGGGCCGGAACCCCGCGAAGTGCGCGTTCGGGTGGCCGGACGGACGCCGACCCGCGCCGCCGCCGAACGGATCGGCGCCGAAGTCGAGGCGCTATATACGAACGGTCCGTTCGGTGGCGGAGGCGCCGTGTCCAGCGTCCGCGAGGTGCTGGCGGTCGCGTCGACCTTGCTGGACCGGACGCAGATCGTCCCTTCGGTCCAGTACGAGGTCGCCTGACATGATCCTGCGCGACCTCGCCCATGTTCGCACCGGTGACAAAGGCGACATTTCCCAGATTGCGGTCATCGCCTATCGCAGCGAAGACTTCGCGCTGTTGGCCAGCGCCGTGACCGCAGAGCGCGTCGTCGCGCACCTGGCCGACCTCTCGGTACGCCGGATCACGCGGTTCGAATTGCCCGGCCTCGGCGCGCTCAACTTCGTGCTCGAGGGTGCGCTGCGCGGTGGGGTCACACGGTCGCTGGCGCTCGACGCGCACGGCAAGACGCTCGGCGCACAGCTCCTCGATCTCGCAATCGATCCTCAATGAAAGAGACGCGAATGCGCCGGTCCTTTGTGCTTCTCGCAACGCCTGCGCTTGCGGCGCTAGCGGTCCCTGCCCCTGCGCGCCTGGTGCGGATACAGGTCGACAGCATCACGCCGGCTCCAGTCGGCACCGCGCCTACCTCGACGCTGCCGATACCGTATGAGATCGTGCGGGGTCGGTTCTTCGGCGCGCTCGATCCTGCGGATGCGCACAATCACGTCATTACCGATATCGACGGCGCGCCCCGCGATGCGAAGGGACGCGTCCGGTATTCGGCGACGTTCGCGATCGCCAGACCCGTCGATCGATCGCGTGCCACCGGGGTATTGTTCTACGACGTACCCAATCGCGGCGGTTCGCAGATCGGTGCGGATGCAGACGGATACGTCCGGGTCACCAGTGGTTGGCAAGGCGACCTTCCGCCCGGGCCGGATGTCCAGACCGCCAGTGTCCCGGTCGCTCATGGCAAGAACGGAAAGCCGCTCACAGGCCCCGTCCTTGCCCGCTTCACTGATATGCCTGCCGGTGCGCGGTCGATTGCGATCACCGGCAGCATCGGCAAACCAACTGCGCGACCAGTGCCCGTGACGCTCGATACGACGAAGGCACGGTTGTTCCGCCAAACCGCCGATGTGGCACCGCCCGTGGACGTGAAGCCCGGGGACTGGGCCTTTGCCGATTGTGCGACGACGCCCTTCCCGGGCAAGCCCGATCCGGCGAAACTCTGCGTGCGAGGCGGGTTCGACCCTGCCTACGCCTATACGCTGATCTACGAGGGCAAGGATCCGCTCGTCCAGGGCATCGGTTTTGCGGCGACCCGGGACCTTGTCGCCTATCTGCGCAGCGGCAAGCCGGACGATACGGGCAATGCCAACCCGGCCGGACGCATTCGCTGGACGGTGGCCAGCGGTACGTCGCAATCCGGCAATTTCCTGAAGAGCTTCGTCAATCTGGGCTTCAACGCGGACGAGAATGGGCGCCGCGTGTTCGACGGGGTCAATCCCAACATCGCCGCTCGCCAGGTCCCGTTGAACCTGCGCTTCGCCGTGCCTGGCGGTGCCGCGACCTTGTACGAACCGGGTAGCGAGGGCACGCTGTGGTGGAGCCGGTACGACGATGTCGCTCGCAGCCGGGGCGTCAGCAGCCTGCTCGACCGCTGCACCGCGAGCAGGACCTGCCCCAAGGTGATCGAGACGTTCGGCTCGGCCGAGTTCTGGGGGTTGCGCATGTCGCCAGGGCTGATCGGCACCGCCGCCTCGACCGATCTCCCGCTGCCGGCCAACGTTCGACGCTATTACTTCCCGGCGACCACGCATGGCGGATCCTGGACCGGGGGCTTTCCGCTCGGTGGCGATCCCAAGTTACCAATCTGCGCATTGCCGGGCAATCCAAACCCTTCGATGGACAGCCTGCGTGCGGCCCAGACGATGCTGGTCGCCTGGGTGCGCGACGGCATCACACCGCCCCCCAGCCGATACCCGACATTGGCCGCGGGCGATCTCGTCGAGGCCAACGCGGCGGCGATCGGATTTCCATCCTGGCCCGGAGCACCCAGTCCGGATGGCAAGCTGAACGCCTTTCTCGACTACGACATGGGGGAAGGATTTCGCTATCGCGACGTGAGCGGCCAAATCACGCGCCAGCCACCGGCGATCCGCGGGACGATACCGTCGCGCGTCCCCCGGGTCGATGCGGACGGTAACGAGACCGCCGGCGTGCCCTCCGTCCAGCTGCAGGTGCCGATCGGGACCTATCTCGGCTGGAACGCTCAGTCCGCGGGGTTCGGCAAAGGCGGCGGATGCGGGTTCTTCGGGGGATTCATACCGTTCGCCAAGACGCGGGCCGAGCGGGTGGCGGTCGGGGATCCTCGCTTGTCCCTCGCAGAGCGTTACGGCGATCACGCCGGTTTCGTCGCGAAAGTCCGCGCGGCCGCAGCGCGACAGCACGCCACCGGTTGGCTCCGCGAAGAGGACGCGGACAGGGTCATCAGCCAGGCCTCATCCAGCCAAGTCCTGGCCGATTGAAGGCCAATCACGTCACACTGGTCGTCATGCTTTCCACAGGGGAGGCTCGACGCAACTTAACTCGGACGCCAATCCATTCTTTTAGTATAACGAAGTTTGCCGCTCGGCTTTCCCGCTCGGGGCTATCGAGATGAAAGATCAGCGCACGGTCTGTCCGGCGGGATCATAACCACGGTCGAGCTCTTCCAAAACCAGCGCACGGTGAGCGCCCTCGTTGAAAGCGTAGCCTGTGCCGGCGATGCGTCTGGCAAAGGCTGAACTTCGCGACAGGAAGCCCGGTCGATCGGAGGAAGGATCGGGCATCGGTTGCATCATCGTCGCCATGGCATCCGGCGCAGCCTGCGGGAGTGCTGGATTGCGCGTGCTCGACATGATCGAAGTGCGCGATAGGGCGCGATCTTTGTGCTCGCCGGCCATGATCTGAGCGATCATGCCTCCCATAGACTGTCCGGCAATATAAGCTCGCCCGATCCCCAGCGCGTCCACCTGAAGCGCTGCAGCCAGCGCGCCGAAATCCACGGCCGGGTGGGAGTCGAGATGCGTTGAATAACCGGCGTCCCGATTATCGAAGCGCACCACCCGGTAGCCGAGGGCTACGAGTTCGGCGCAGAACGGGGTAGTCCAGCGGAACATCTGGGTGCCAAGTCCTGCAATCAGGACGACTACTTCACCGTATTTGCTCTGACAGGCGTCAGGGCCAAGCGTGTTTGCAGGGACCGGGATCGTGAACGCGCATCATTTTCGGAGCAACCATTCAAAAGCATGGGTAATCGCGTTGCGACCGTCATGCGTAATCGGTGCACCATGAGCTGTCAGTACTCCCAAAGTCGGCCATGCTATAATGCGTTGCACCGAAGTTCGCGCGATCTGCCGATTGCGAAACGACATTCGAAATTTGCGGGGAACGGTTGGCCTGGTCGCGGTAAGCAAATCGAGCTTTGCAACGATGGATCGCCATCCTCTGAACCAACCGGGCTCAAAGTGCTGGATCAGGTCCGTGAAGATCGCCGTGCGGCTTTGGATGGAAGAAGACGACTTCCGTCGTGATACTGTTTCCCTCCACCATGATCTGATCGACCTCACCCGACCATTCCTTAGCCGGTGCGTCCTTAAGGTCATGATCCCACTTCAAGTCCGGCCGTTTGGCGCGCAACGCCGGCACGGCATATGACTTTGCTGCCGGGTATGCGCTTTGCCACTCGCCCACGAACATATGATGCAACGTGTTCGGAGCGACGATGTGACGCACCGGCCCAAGGCAATCAATCGCGATTTTGAGTTCACTGGATAGTGCTATGGGCGACCAAACGAATAAAGAGCCATCGGACAGCCGTATAACGATCGTCCGCGTCGGAAAGACGAAGCCAGCGACGGAAACACTTGGCCCGTCCGCCGTCCATATTTCTTTGCCAAATTGTCGCAGCATTTCCGCCCCCCCGTCCAATGGACTCTAGGACACCCTCGAAGCAGTGGGTAGGGGAAGGCAACGTCATCTTCGCGGATGCACGACAATCTAGCCTCTACGCTGGCAGCTATGTCGAACGGCCTGACCGGTGCTGCCTATCACTGGACTTACCAAGGGCGATCAACCGATCGGGCCGACACGGCGCTTATCCTCCCGCCCTAACCCCAGAAAGTCTTGCGATCGAGGAGATCGGCGTACGCTCCAGCCGCGGCATCGATGATCTTCGACTTTTTCCGATGCGCCAATAGTTTTTCGGCATCGAGATCGTCCCGCAAGCCCAGCCGGTCCAGAACCGATGGCGCCGTCGCCATATCGTTCAGCGCGCCGAGCTGATCCTGCAGCTTCTCCAGTGATTTAACGAACTTCCCGTAGCGACGTGCACGCTTCTTGCTCGGGAATAGAGAACCGAGAAACTCTGCGCCATAGCGTAGCCGTTTGGCGCCCTTGCGGACTTCATGCCGCTCCTCGTCCGTCTGGGAGGCAAGGGACTTACCACGCTTGCGGACGCGCCGCCTCAGCGCGTGAAGAGTTTCCGCCGCGAACTGCCTTGCTGGCGCGTCCCGAGCATCGCGCATTGACGGCGCGGTGCGCCATGCCCCGCATACCAGCCACTCCGTCAGATCGAGCATCAACGCGCGAACCCGGTCGGAGCCCAACGCGGCGCCGACCGCAGCATAGGCAGCATTGCGAGCCCGGTCGAGTTCCTGAAACAGCGCGACGCCGGGCTTCGCCCTCGCCAGCAACACGTCCAAGTCGCGCGCTTCGCCCAGCAACGAGCTCAGCCAGCGCAATTCGCTCTGGAAATGCGGCACTTCGTCGCCGTCGAGCAACGACTTGAAGATCGACAATGCAGATCGCAGCCGACGCAACGACACGCGCGCCTGATGCAGCGCCTCGGCGTCGGCTTGGTCGAGCAGAACAGTTTCGTTCAGGCGGTATTGACGTATGCACGAGCTTACGACTGCCTCGAAAGCGTCCGCTGCGGATGCAGTCCGGCTCAACGCGACCTTTTCCGCCTTGAACGCCTTGGACGCGGGACGAAGCAGGTCGTAGCCGCGCTCGGACTTGGTCACGACGCCCAGGCGGACCGGAAACTCCGCCGCTATCGTCTTGGCCAGCGCAAACAAGGCGGCGGGCTCTCCCCGCTTCAACTCCAGCTCGATCTCGCAGACCGGCGACTGGCGGTCACCTGCGGCGACGTACCCACGATCCAACACCAGTTCGATCGACGCCTCGCCGCAGTCGACCATCCACGTCAGGCGCTCGACCGCGACCGTGAAGATCGAAGTGACGGTGCCTGCCTCGTCGCCAACCAGCGTGGGAATGGGCGTCCGGTCGTCAACGACCGGATTCATATCGGCCACCTCGACTTCCCATTCGGACCGCGCGAAGAGACCCGCCGCCTTTGCGTCCGCGACCTTGATCGTCTGTGTCAGCGTGTCGCCGGACTGGCGGATGCGCAACGAGACGTCACCTTGCGAAAGCGCTAGATCGGGTGTGTCGAAATAGACCGCGTGCATTTGCCGCGTACTCGCCGGGACATCGAACAGGTCGCCCCTCGCAAAGGCATCGGCCGCGACGGCGTCCAATACCAATTTCAGTTCAACTTCCTGTGCCACCGGATACCTTCCCGCAAAATCGCGACGCCTCGTACCCAGGGCAACCTGTGATAGGTTCGCTGGTTCCCCGATAGTCGCACGCTCGGTCTTTGCGCACTCGACCCTATCGGGGGGCAAAGCTATTCGCAGCCGTTCCGGAAACGCATCTGTCGCAGTAGACCGCCTCAGTCGGACCGCCGGTGTGCTCACGCCCTTCCAGACATGCGGAGGCGGTCGCGCGGTCATATTCGTGGCGGTATCGCTTGTTACTCGCCAGACCGATACTCGGCCTTTCGAACGCCCTTTCCGTCTCAGCAAGTTGGTCGTCCGGTTGGACCGCAGCTTGCGGCGGCCGGATCAACTGGCGACAGGGCTGAAAACGAGAGGAAAGCTGCAGCCCGTTTCAGTGGCCCGACGCGTTCGAAAACACGTTCATGACAATGACACCGGCGACGATCAAGCCCATGCCAATGATAGCAGCGGTATCGAGCTTTTGACCCTGGAATGCCCATGCAGCCGTCGAAATAAGAACAATGCCGGCGCCCGACCAAATAGCGTATGCAACGCCCGTCGGGATCGTACGGAGGGTCAGTGAGAGAAAGTAGAAGGCAATACCGTAGCCGACGACCGTAACGACGGTCCAAGGCATGCGGGTGAAACCATGCGACTGCTTCATTGCAGTCGTAGCACAAACCTCGGAGACGATCGCGATTGCGAGCATGAGATAGTTCATGCACGACCCGCTAGCACACGAAATGCGGCCAATTTGCGACGCTCGCTGCCCCCGGGGCGGGGACTTTGCTATTGGGAGGGCGTCATCCGGCAGCGCGAAGTTAGCAGACCCGCAACCCGACGTTCGTGCGCCCTTCCCGCCCCCACCTTCAGCCTCTCATCTACCTTAAATCCTCCGTGCCTCGCTCCGGCGCAGTGTCATCGAAGTGCCGCTGTTCCGTCATCACCACGAAAAACGCACGGGCTAGCTGCCCCTCGAACCGGTGGAACCAAACCGGCAACCTCTAGGGGCATCATGAAATTCATCACCAGCAGCGCGCTCGTCGCGCTGCTCGCAGGCACGCCTGCACTCGCTCAGACCGCACAGGACCTTCCCGCGAACGCGTCCCAGCCGAACGACGAGAACCAGATCGTCGTTACCGGCACGCGCGACCGATCGCGCACGCAGTTCGATACGCTCGCCCCCGTCGACGTCCTGTCCGGCGACGCGGTACGCTCGAGCGTATCGGGCGATCTCTCCGATACACTGGCGCAGCTGCTGCCCTCGTTCAACGTCCAGCGTCTGCCCGCAGCAGACGGCCAAGCCTTCGTACGCCCCGCCACCCTACGCGGTCTGTCCGCGGATCAGACGCTCGTGCTGATCAACGGCAAGCGATATCACCGTTCAGCCCTGCTCGGCACGCGGGGCGCGCAAGCGCCCGATCTGGCGGGCATCCCATCGCTCGCGATCAAGCGGATCGAGGTGCTGCGCGACGGCGCGTCCGCGCAATATGGCTCGGACGCGATCGCCGGGGTGGTCAACATCATCCTCGACGACACCGCCGGGATGGATGCGTTCGGCCAGTTCTCCCAATATTATAAGGGCGACGGCAAGGAGTATCAGACCGGCGCACGCGGCGGCATCGCTCTCGGCGACCGCGGCACGATCGTCGTCACCGGCGAATACGACCACAGCGAAGCGACCTCACGCACGCGCCAGCGGCCCGACGCGATCGCGTTCCAGGCGGCGAATCCTACCTTGGTCGTGCCCAATCCAGTGCAACGCTGGGGCCAGCCCGACGAGGAGCGTATTCGCGGCGCGCTGGACGCGAACTATGCCTTTAGCGATGCCGCCAAATTCTACGTCTTCGGCACCGCGCAAAGTGGCGAAGGCGTGACCGACTTCAACTGGCGCAACCCCGCGGGCACCAGCAGCGTCTATGGCGCGAGTTCGGCTTTTCCCGGCTTCTCGTTCAAGAGCATCTATCCGGTCGGTTTCTCGCCGCGTTTCGGCACGACCTATAGCGACTATCAGGGCGATACCGGTCTGCGCGGCGATCTGAGCGACCGGTTCAGCTATGATCTGAGCGCGGCCTTCGGGCGCAGCCGGATCGATTATACGCTCAACGAGAGCCTCAACGCGTCGCTCGGGCCGGCGAGCCCGACCAGCTTCTATCTCGGCCGCCTGGAACAGCGCGAATTCAACCTGAACGCCGATTTCGTCTATCGCCTGCCAGTCGGCACCGCGGCGCCGGTCAACGTCGCGTTCGGTGCCGAACGCCGCCGCGAAACCTACCAGGTGTCGGCGGGCGATCCGGCATCCTACGCGATCGGTGCAGGCGCGGCGTCCGGCCTCGCACCCAATTCTAACGGCTTTCCGGGTTTCAGCCCAAGCTTGGCCGGTACGTTCGACCAGACCAGCTACGCCGGCTATCTCGATCTCGAATGGCAACCGATCGATATGGTGACGCTCGGTGCGGCAGGCCGGTACGAAGACTTTTCGGAATTCGGCGACACCTTCAATTACAAGCTTTCAGCTCGTTTCGAGCCGATCAAGGGCATTGCCGCACGCGGCACGTATTCGACTGGGTTCCGCGCGCCCACGCCTGCCCAGCTGAACACGTCGCAGACCACGCAGGGGCTCGATACCACCACGCTACAAGTGTTCAACCAAGGCCGGCTGTCACCAAGCGATCCACTTGCCGTGGCATTGGGCGCGGCCCCCCTGACGCCGGAAACATCGAAGACCGCAACCGCCGGGCTGACCTTCCAGAGTCGCTTCGGCCTGACCGCCAGCGTCGATATCTACCAGATCGACGTCGACAACCGGTTCAGCCAGTCCCGCACCTTCGCGGTCCCGGCCAGCTTCGCCAATCCGCAGCGTTTCACTGCGGTCAGCTACTTCACGAACGACTTCGATACCCGCACGCGCGGCATCGATGCGGTAATCGGCTATGGCCACCGCGTCGGGCCCGGCCGTGCAAATTTGAGCCTGGCCTACAATTACAACCAGACGAAAGTGCGCAGCGGCACGAGTGCCGCAATCCCCAACGAAACCCAACGACGGATCTTCGAGGAGCGGCTGCCCAAGCATAACGGGACCGCAACGCTCGGCTACGATATCGGCCCGGTCGCGCTGCTCGCACGGGCACGGTATTACGGCGCCTGGACCGACGTCACCGGCAACGCGACGGGCGAACTGTTCCAGCGCTTCGGCTCGATCGCGTTGTTCGACGTGTCGGCCGCCTACAAGTTCGACGATCATTTCATGCTGCGGGTCGGTGCGGAGAACGTTGCCAACACCTATCCCGCCGAAGCCACCAACCAAGCTGTCCGCGGCCTGATCTATTCGCGCAATGCGCCATACGATACCGATGGCGGCCAATATTACGTACGGGTGGGAATGAGCTTCTGATGACGACGCCGATCGATCGCCGGCTGTTCTTGACCGGAGCCGCCGCCATGACGGCGGCTCCGGTGGGAGCGGCTCTATCACCGTCGGCGACCGACGACACGGCGTTCTGGAAAGAGGTGGCAGCGCAATACGACCCGACGCGCTCGGTGATCCATCTCGAAAACGGCAATTGGGGCATGATGGCGCACCCCGTCCTTCAAGCCTATGAAAGCAATCTCGAACGGGTCAACCGCGACACGAGCTATTACACCCGGCGCGGCATGGTGAAGGACTGGATGGCGGCACGCGATGCGCTGGCCGCCACGCTCCAAGTCCCGGCGGACGAGGTCGCTTTCACGCGCAACGCGACCGAGGCGCTGAAGGCGCTGATCCTGGGATACAATGCGCTGACGCCTGGCGACGCCGTGCTCTACGCGGATCTCGATTACGACAGCATGCAGGCGTGCATGGACAGCCTGAAGTCACGACGTGGCGTGTCGGTGGTGAAGATCGCGCTTCCCCAACCGGCTACGCGCCAGTCGCTGATCGACGCCTATGCCGCCGCGATGGAGGCCAACCCGCGGCTGAAGCTGATCCTGCTGACCCATCTGAGCCACCGTACCGGGCTAGTCCTGCCGGTGCGCGAGATCGCGGCGATGGCGCGTGCGCGGGGAATCGCCACGATCGTCGACGCGGCCCATAGCTGGTGTCAACTCGACATGACACTGACCGATCTCGACTGCGACTATGTCGGGATCAATTGCCACAAATGGCTGGGAGCGCCCCTTGGTGTCGGCGCGATCCATATCCGACGGTCCGCGCTGTCGGCGATCGACCGCGATCCCGCCAATCCTGCGACCGACCGCGACACCATAAACGCGCGTATCCATACCGGCACGGTAGATTTCGCCGCGCCGCTGACGGTGCCCGTCGCGCTCGCGTTTCAGGAGAAGATCGGCAGCAAGCGCCGCGCCAACCGCCTTGCTGCGCTCCGCAATCGATGGGTCGCGCAGGCCCGCGCGATCCCTGGAATCGAGGTACTGACCCCCGAAGACCCCGTGCTCCACGGCGGCATCACCGCCTTCCGCGTCGTTGGGAAGACGAGTTCGGTGGATAACGTGGCGATCGCGAAGACCTTGCTAGATCGGTTCGGTATCTTCACCGTTCACCGTGATGGTCCTGCGGCAGGATCGTGCGTGCGAGTGACACCTGCCCTGTTCAACACGATGGCAGATATGGACGCACTGGCAGCCGCTCTCGGCCGGCTACCGGTTTAGCACCCTAATGGTGAGCACCGAACAGGCGACTTTATCGCCATTGCCTCTACCGCGCTGATCAGCGAGACCTGGTCTATCATCCCGGTCTTGACCGACACGCCTCGAAACAGGCGATAGGGGACCAGTGCATTGCAAACTTGCCTTCTCCTGGCCGGACTAGCGCATGGCGACCTGCGTCGACATCCCGCGAGGGGTGATCGTCATCACGCCGTCCTCGATCGTGACGCGTCCTAACCGAGCGATCTCAGGCTGTCCGAGCAGCGTATAGGGGATGCCGGGTTGGCCGATACGCATCGTCATACGGCCGAGGCTCTGTCCGCCGATCTCGACCGACGCGACGCGCGCGACGCCGACCCGAGTGTAACCGCCGATGCCGACCGCCACCTCCTCGCGCTGCACCGCACGGTCGGCACCGGTCTCGCGCGCGTCTTCGGCCGAGAGGACGCTATATGCGGCGCCGGTGTCGATGATGGCACGGATGGGCACGCCGTTAATAATCATAGACGCGACGAAGTGCCCGCCCCAGGGATCGCGATTGATCCGCAGGACGCGTGGCGTCCCAAGGGTGACCGGATCGTCGAGGTCGGCCGGATCGATCTCGATGTGGGGTACGGGTGGCGGTGCGTACGCCACGACGGCGACCGTCGTGCGCTGTGGCTCGATGCAGGTGACGACGGTACGCGACAGCACGTGACCGTCGCCGTCCTCGTCCGTGGTCTCGGTGGTGGTGATCGTCGCCATGCCAGGCGTCCCCACGTCCCCCTGCCATGCCGCGTCGACAACGCGCGTACGTCCGTTGACCGTGGTAACGGTGCGCACGGTGTTTGCGGGGACATCCTGGATCTGTCCCCCGATCTCGACGCGGACCTGAGCGGCGGCGGGTGTCGCGGTGAGCGCGAGCGCGATTGCCGCAGCGTGGACAGTTACTCTGGTGGCCATCGCCTCCCTCGTTTCTCTTCCAGGGACATTCGTCCCTGAGGATTAGCGAGATTGTAGCGCGTGTTCGTTTACATACGGTTAGCGTGTGCGGCGGGGGCGTGATGCCGCTCGTGTCGGTGCACCGGGCGGTCGGCGACGTTGCTCCATTCAGTCACCGATGCATGGCGGCAACTGAATGGATGTTCGCTTAGTTACAGCGACCAGCCGCCGTCCACGGAGATGGCGGCACCGGTGATGAATCCGCCGAGGTCTGCGCTCATCCATAGCACGGCGTCAGCGATTTCCTCGGGCTTGCCCAGGCGACCGACCGGCTCGAGATCGATAGCTTTCTGAATGTCACCGTTGGTAAAGCGATCCATCATCGGCGTCTCGATGTTGCCCGGCAGGATCGCATTCACACGGATATTCTGCTTGGCATAGTCGAGCGCTGCCGATTTCGTCAGACCGATGATGGCGTGCTTGGAGGCCGCATAGGAAGCACCGCCCGCCACACCCCGGACGCCGGCGCCCGACGACGTGTTGACGATCACGCCGCTACCTTGCCGGACCATCTGTGCCAGTTCGTGCTTCATGCACACGAACGTGCCCCGAAGGTTGATGTCGAGGATGCGGTCCCACTCGTCGAGCGCGATCTCGGCGACGGGTGCGGCCTTGTTCTCGACGCCGGCATTGTTGAAGGCGATGTCGAGCCGACCGAAGGTCTCGACGACCTGACGGATCGCCGCCTCGACCTGCTCCGGCTTGGACACGTCGCAAGCGATGACCAGCACCTGTGCGCCCGCATTCCTGACGGCATCGGCGGTTTCGGCAAGCGCATCTTCGGTAAGATCGAGGATCGCGACACGGGCGCCCTCAGTTGCGAACCCAACAGCCGTAGCGCGGCCGATGCCGCTGGCCGCGCCGGTGACGAATGCGACCTTGTCGGAGAAACGATGAGCGTTGGACATAAGAGGACTTCCTGATTTCAGTTGTGCGGACGGCGGTCGATCACTCGGTTCCGAGCGGCGCGAGATATTCGTCGTCCGTCACCTTCTCCATCCAGGTGACAGGCGATCCATCGACCGACTCCTGAATGGCGACATGAGTCATGCCCTGGTGCGGTGTCGCGCCATGCCAGTGCTTGTACTCGGCGGGGCACCACAGGATGTCGCCCGCATTGAACTCCAGCTTCGGGCCATCCGCGATCTGCGTCCAGCCGACGCCCTCGGTCACGATCAGCGTCTGTCCGGCGGGGTGCGTGTGCCAGGCAGTGCGGGCGCCAGGCTCGAAATGGACGATGGCGCCGGAAACACGGGACGGTTCGTCGCGCTGAAACTGGCCGGTGATCGTGACTTTGCCGGTGAAATAGTCCTCCGGTCCGTCGACGGTCTTCATTTCCGTCTTGCGTGCGATGGTCATGTCGAAACTTCCTCTTTGTGCTTGAACAGAGCTGACGGGCAACATCAACGCGAGCAGGATGCCGAACTGGATCAGGAATGCTGCGCGTGTCAGCGTTGGTCGGGCGATCACGTCAGCGCCGGCAGCGCGTCGAGATGCTTGTCGAGCGTGATCGGATACTCGCGTACGCGGACGCCGGTCGCGTTGTAGATCGCGTTGGCGACTGCTGGCGCGACCCCGGTTAGACCCAGCTCGCCGACGCCCTTGGCCTTTACCGGCGAGATCGTCGGATCGACCTCGTCGATGAAGAAGGCGTCGAGATGCGGGATGTCGGCGTGGACCGGCACCTCATAGCCGGCGAGATCATGGTTCACGAAGAAGCCGAAGCGTTTGTCGATCGCCATCTCCTCCATCAGCGCCGCACCGACGCCCATCACCATGCCGCCGATCACCTGGCTGCGCGCGGTCTTGGCGTTGAGAATGCGTCCGGCCGCGCAGACCGCGAGCATGCGCCGCACCCGGACCTCGCCGGTATAGGCGTCGACCGCGACCTCGACGAAATGCGCCCCGAAGGTCTGCTGCTGGAACTGATCGGCGAGCTTGGCGAACTCCATCAGGTCCTCGACCACGATCTCGCCATCCCTAGCCGCGTCGGCGAGCTTCACCGAACGGTTGCCGCTGCGCACCTGGCCATCGGCAAAGTCGACATCGGCGGTGTTGAAGCCGAGCCGCTGAGCGACGGTTTCGCGCAGCTTCATGCACGCTGCGTAGACGCCTGCCGTAACGGAAGGCGCGCCCTGCTGCCCGCCAGATCCCGGCGTTTCCGGGAAGGTGGAGTCGCCGAGCTTGACCACGATCTGGTCGGGCGTGACACCCATCATCTCGGCCGCGGTCTGCTGGACGACGGTGTAGCTGCCGGTGCCGATGTCAGTCATGTCGGTCTCGATCGTCACCGTGCCGTGCCGATCGAGCCGCGCCCGCGCGCCGGCCTTGGCGATCTTGCCGCCGCGGATCGCCCCTGCCATCCCCATGCCGATCAGCCATTGGCCGTTGCGGACGGTACCGGGCTTGCTCTGGCGCTTTTCCCATCCGAAGCGTTCGGCGCCCTCCCGCAGGCAGCGGACAAAGGCTCGGGTCGAGAAAGGCTTGTTCGGATTTTCGGGATCGACCTGTGTGTCGTTCACGACGCGAAGCTCGACCGGATCCATCTTCAGCTTTTCCGCGAGCTCGTCCATCGCGACCTCCAGCGCCATCAGGCCAGGGGCTTCGCCGGGCGCCCGCATCGCGTTGCCCTCGGCGAGGTCGAGCGTGGCCAGCCGCATCCGGGTCAGCCGGTTCGGACCCGCATACAGCGTCCGCGTCGAGGTGACGGTCGGCTCGGTCCGCCCACCGACGAGGTTGCCCGACAGGCTGTCATGACCGATCGCCGTCAGCCGCCCGTCGCGGCCCGCCCCCAGCTGGACACGCTGGATCGTCTTGGGCCGGTGGATCGTGGTGTTGATCATGATCGGACGTTGCAGCGCGATCTTCACCGGGCGCTTGACCACGCGCGCCGCGATCGCCGCCAGCGCCAGATCGATCTGCACGGTCCCCTTCCCGCCAAAACCGCCACCGATGTAAGGCGAGATCAGGTGGACGTTCTGCTTGGGGATACCGAGGATCAGCCCGAGGTCGCGCGTTCCCCAGTTCATCTGCTGGATCGACGTCCAGCACGTCACGCGGTCGCCGTCCCACTTCGCGATCGAGGCATGCGGCTCCATCATCGCATGGGCCTGGTCGGGCACGGTGTAGGTCTCGTCGACCTTGACCGGCGCCGCAGCGAACGCCTTGGCGAAATCGCCGACCTGCTTCTCGTTGGGGCCGCCAAACTCGCCCTCCGGCGGAACCGGCGCGGTGGCGTTCTGCGCGGCCAGATCGAACCGCCCCGCCGTCCGCCGATAGTCGACCCGCACCAGCGCTGCAGCGGCACGAGCCTGCTCGAAGGTCTCCGCAACGACGACCGCGACCGGCTGGTGGTAATGGTCGACATTCGGCGCGGCGAGCATCTTCTGGACATAGAACTTGCCGACCCCGGGCTTGCCGGCGTTGAGGTACGTAACGACCCCGACCACGCCGGGCGCACGTTCGGCATCACGCGTGTCGATCGTCGCGATCCGGCCCTTGGCGATCGCGGCGCCCAGGATGTAGCCGTGCGCAAATCCGGGCGCGACATCCTGCCATTCATAAGCATAGGTCGCGGTTCCGGTGGTCTTCAGATGCCCTTCGTAGCGATCGAGTGGCTTGCCGAGCACCTTCATCCTGTCGGTCGGGTTGGCGCCTGCTGGTGTGTCGAAGATCATGGCTTCACCTCTGCAATGACCGCCGCGAGGGTGCGCGTCGCGAGTGGGATCTTGAATGCGTTGTCGTCGGTCGGCCGGGCGTCGGCAAAGACCGCTTTCGCCATCTCGACCGCGCCGCGGGGCATCGCCGCCTCCGCGGCCTCCATGCGCCATGGCCGATGGGCGACACCACCGAACGCTGCCCGTCCGCTGCCGTCGCGCTGAACGATGGCGGCGACCGAAACGAGTGCGAACGCGTAGGACGCGCGGTCACGCACCTTGCGGTAGACATGCGTACCACCGACTGGCGCGGGCAACGTGACCGCGGTGATGAGTTCGCCATGATCGAGCACATTATCCCGCTCGGGCGCGGTACCCGGCAGCGTATGAAAGCTGCCGACCGGGATGGATCGTGTCTTGCCGTCCGCCTTCACCGTTTCGACGGTGGCGTCGAGTACGCGCATCGCGACCGCCATGTCGCCCGGATGAGTTGCGATGCACGCGTCGCTCGATCCGATGACGGCGAGCTGGCGCGAATAGCCACCGATCGCAGCACACCCCGACCCCGGCCTGCGCTTGTTGCAGGGCTGGTTGGTGTCGTAGAAATACGGGCACCGCGTTCGCTGCAGCAGATTGCCCGCGGTCGTCGCCTTGTTGCGTAGCTGGCCCGAGGCACCTGCGACGATGGCGCGGCTGAGGACGCCATAGTCGCGTCGCACCCGCTCGTCGCTAGCAAGTGCCGTATTGCTGACGAACGCACCGATCCGCAGCCCGCCCGCGTCGGTCGGTTCGATCCGGTCTAGCTTAAGGTCCTGCACGTCGACCAGATGAGTCGGCGTCTCGATCTCGAGTTTCATCAGATCAAGCAGGTTGGTACCGCCGGCCAGGAATCGCGCGCCGGGATGGCTTGCGACGATACGTGCCGCGTCCGCAGGCGTCCGTGCCCGCTCGTAGGTGAAGCTTCTCATGCGCTGGCTCCTGCAACGTCGGCCATCGCCTCAACGATGTTGGAATAGGCACCACAGCGGCAGATGTTGCCGCTCATCCGCTCGCGCATTTCGGCGCCAGTCGGTTGCGGCGCTGCCACCAGATCGACCTGGGCATGGCTGGGAATGCCACGCCGTATCTCCTCCAGCACGGAAACCGCGGAACAGATCTGCCCCGGGGTGCAGTAACCGCACTGATATCCGTCATGCTTCACGAAGGCGGCCTGCATCGGATGCAGACGGTCGGGCGTGCCGAGCCCTTCGATCGTGGTCACGGCGTCGCCGTCATGCTGGACGGCAAGGCTGAGGCAGGCGTTGATCCGCTCGCCGTTGACGATGACCGTGCAGGCTCCGCACTGCCCGTGGTCGCAGCCCTTCTTGGTACCGGTCAGGTGCAGATGTTCGCGCAGCGCATCGAGCAGCGTCGTCCGCGGGTCGAGCGTCAGCGCACAGGGCTTGCCGTTCACGGTCAAAGCGACCTCGTACGTCGGTAGGGCTTGCACCGGCGGCGCGGCGTCGGCCGTTTCACTCACGATGGCGGATGCTGCTGCCGTAGTAGCGCTGCTCATCAGCATCTCTCTTCGGGACAATTGAAAACTCTCGCTGGCCATCGGCGATCCTCCTTGGGCGCGCCAATGGGCGCCGATCAGGCTTATTAAACGCTTTTGCACGGAGACGGTTACCGCCACGGTGGTTGATGCAACGTTGAATCTGCTTCAACATGCCGCGATGCTCGTCACCCGCACCAACCTCACCGACCTCGCCTATTTCCTGGCGATCGCGCGGCACCTGAATTTCCGTCGGGCCGGTCTCGAGCTTGGCGTGTCTGCCTCCGCGGTGAGCCATGCACTGAAGAATTTCGAAGCCCGCGCTGGCGTCCGACTGATCAACCGGACGAACCGGTCCGTGACGTTGACGTCGGCCGGCAAGACGCTCGAGCAGTCGGTCTCCGGGTCATTTGCCGACATCGGCTCCGCACTAGAAAACCTGGATCAGCTTCGTGCCAATCCTGGCGGTAAGATCCGCATCAATGCCGTGGTCGATGCGGTAACGTTGGTCCTGGGCCCCGTGCTCGCCGAACTGGCTCGCCGTCACCCCGGTATCGAAGTGGATCTCGTCTCCAGCAACCGTATCGTCGATGTCGTCGGCGAAGGGTTCGATGCAGGCGTGCGCTATGGCGGCACCGTACCCGAAGACATGATCGCGCAGCGTCTTTCGGCCGACCTCAGATGGGTGGTTGCCGCATCTCCCGGTTATCTGGACGAGCGTGGCACGCCGACGCACCCGGACGAACTGAAGCATCACCGCTGCCTGGGCGTCCGGCTCGGCGACGACAGCATCTACCGCTGGGAGTTCGAGGGGCCGGACGGTGACTTCGATGTGCCCATCAAAAGCGCCATGACCGCTGACGATAGTCGCTCGACATTGGCGATGGCACTGAACGGTGCGGGTCTGACATTTGGTCTTGAGGCCCTGTTTGCCGAGCATGTGGCCGATGGCCGTCTCCGCCTCGTGCTGACCGACTGGGCGACGATGGGGCCAGGCTTCTACCTCTATTATTCCGGACGGCGACAAGTGCCCGCGGGTTTACGGGCAATGCTTACCATAGCGGCTCAACTAAAACCGCTTGGCTGACCATATCTGATTATAAGGATCAAGCCTAAAAGGCGCATCGGAACGCCGCCTCCTTAACTCAGTTTGTGTCCGACCAGACCCATAGGTCGCCGTTCTAGTGCCTCCATCGCCTTCAATTTTAGACGTTCGTAGTTGCGTAGGGCAATCTCGCAGGCACCCTCATGCAATGTCGGTTTCATGGCTCTTCGATTGCCCCTGTTGTTGCCCCCTAAAGGCCTGACAGGGCCTCGCAGGTTTGCGCGATGAACTCGCGGGGTGATCGATAGCGCAAAGCGCGGTGCGGATGCACCTCGTGTTGTTGCCCCCTAAAGGCCTGACAGGGCCTCGCAGGTTTGCGCGATGAACTCGCGGGGTGATCGATAGCGCAAAGCGCGGTGCGGATGCACCTCGTTATAGTGGGCGAACCAGCCAGGCAGTTGGTCGATGACGCTTTGCGCATTTGGCCTGGGGTTCACACGGACATAATCGCGCTTGAGGGTGCGAACGAACGCCTCAGCCATGCCATTCGATTGAGGGCTGCTGACCGGGGTCGTGCGCGGTATCAGCCCAATGCCCCGGGCGAACGCACGTGTGTTGCGAGCGGTGTAGCAGCTGCCGTTATCGGTGAGCCACTCGATCGGTTCGGGCACGCGGTTCACCTGGCCGTAGCGATGCTCGACCGTGGCGACCATCAGGTCCTGGACGTCCTCGGCGGTGATGCCGCCCGTCGTCGCCACGTGTCCCATGGCTTCACGGTCGCAGCAGTCGAGCGCGAATGCGACACGCACCTTCTCGCCATTGTCGCAGGTGATCTCCAACCCGTCGGAACACCAGCGGGTGTTGCGGAGGTCGACGGCGACCCGGCCGTCGTGACGCCGTTCCTCGCGGCGTTCGCCACCTCGCTGTAGGAGCAGCCCGTGCACCTTCATGACGCGGTAGACGCGTTTCGGATTGGGCGCTTCGCGCCCGGTCTTCTCGGCCTCCCGGCGCAGCAGAGCATGAACGCGGCGATAGCCATAGGTTGGCAGATCGGCGACGAGCGCGCGGATGTCGTGGACCAACTCAGCATCCGGCAGTGGTGGTCGTCCGCGTGGCCGGGCCGCTGGGCGATGGCGCATTGCGGACAGGTGTGGGCGAGCAATGCCGACCGCCTCGGCGACCGCGCTCACCGTCCATCCCGTGGCAACGAGGTCGAGCGCAACAGCAGTTTTTTTGGGCCTGCGGCCCGGGACACGGCCTCGCGGAGTAGCTCGTTCTCCATGGCCTTCTTGCCGAGCAGCCGGTGTAGTTCGCGCACCTGCGCCTCGAGCGCACGGTACTCGGACGCCGGCACCACTTCCTCGCCAGCTGCTGCGGCGGTCAGCGCACCCTGCGCCATCAGGCGCCGCCAGGTGAAGATCTGATTGCCGCCAATGCCGTGCCGGCGGGCGACGAGCGACACGCTCATCCCCGGTAGATACGTCTCCTCGACGATCCGGACCTTTTCCTCCGGTGTCCACCGCCTCCGGCGCTGAACACCGGAGAGAACCTCGCCATCGTTGTAACGCCTGGTCGTACCGTCAGTCATATGCCTCACTCTTATCTAAGAGCGGGGCCCTGTCAGGTCATTTAGGGGGCCACCTCA